>OY969431.1:0-2375573 GCA_963699305.1 uncultured Chloroflexia bacterium
AAGCATTTGCCTTATGGATGGTGGGGCTGATGTTTCCGGAAATAAAAGGCTCCGAGGACCTACGGCGGTTTGGAAAACAACTGTTGGAGCAGCAAACCTCACTGCAGCTTTTTGCTGATGGCACCTATTCGATGTATTCATTGAATTACCAGCGATTTGTCCTGCACATCCTTCTTTTTACGCTGCGACTGGGAAAATTGAATGGAGAGCATTTTTCAAGTGAATTTAGTAACCGCCTGACTAAATCATTAGAATTTCTATCCCGGTTGATCGAACCTGAAACGGGGCAGATGCCGGAATTTGGGTCAAACGACGGTGCGCTGGTTTTACCCTTAAATTCGTGCGATTTCAGCGATTTTCGACCGCTATTGCAATTGGGCAATGTACTTCTACATGGGACACGATTGTTTCCGGTGGGTGCTTGGGATGAAGACATGTTCTGGCTGCTGGGTGAGAATACATCCAATTCAAAATCCAGAGAGATCACAACCCCTCGGAAATCCAGCTTTCCAGATGGAGGTGTGTATATCCTGGGAGACGTGCACAGCAAGGCGATCATTCGATGCACTCATTATCGAGAACGACCTTCCCACGCCGACCAACTCCACGTGGACTTGTGGTGGTACGGCGTAAATGTTGCCTGCGATGCGGGAACGTACCTGTATCATGGCAAAGGCGCATGGCAAAACGGGCTGGCGCGCACCGATGTGCATAACACGGTGGTTGTGGATGGCATGGATCAAATGACACGTATGAGCCGGTTCACCTGGGTGAATTGGTCGAAAGGCACGGTCCTGAGGAATAAACCGTATCAGCGATTCCCCTGCTGGATGGGCGAACAGGATGGCTACTCGCGCTTGAAGGATCCAGTAACTCATCGCCGGGCGGTCTTGATGTTGGATGATACGCGCTGGCTGGTTGTAGACTGGTTGGTAGCCGCGAAGACACATTTGTATCGGTCCCACTGGTTGCTGGCTGATTACCCATATTCAATCAATAGAAAATTAAATACCGTGATTCAAAAAATAGAAAATCATCGGTTGCTGGTACAGACCGGATTACTGGAAGGGCAGGGAGCGATCAGCCTAGTGCGTGGGGACGCAAAAAGCAGGTGTGGATGGCGGTCACGTTATTATGGAGAAAAATCACCTGCCATTTCGCTGGCATTGGAAAAGCAAGGTTCAACGGTTTGCTTTTGGACATATTTTGGATCACCCGGTGACTCTATCCGGGTCGAGCAAAATACAATTTTCGTAAAAACGTTAAAGAGCAACCTGGTTATCGATTTGCGAAATTTATGAATTTCGATGATACGGTGACCAAGCCTACAATATTCCAAAGGAATTAATATACCTGCGACTGTTTCAAAAAGCATTGATGCATACGAACTCTCATTGAGAGAAACACTGGAAAAATTTTCCCCCGAACAACGATTGGCGCTGGCAACAGGAATGGCGGAGCGTTGGTTGCCGGTGTATGAGGCTTTTTCACAAAAAGAACAATGGGGTGATGCAAAAGCATTGCGACGCATGCTGGATGCATTATGGGGACATGTCATGGGCGAGCGGATCACATCCGGGGACGTGAACCGTTACCTGGAGCAGTTGAAAGACAGCACACCCCATATGGACGATTTCGATGCCGAAGAAGCACTTGCTGCTTGTATGATGTTGAGCGATGCACTGGATTGTTGCCGCAAGGATGGAGATGCCGATCGTGCCATCCGGGCAATGCTTTCCGGTTTCGAAGCTGTTATGCCGGATTGGGATTTGGATCCGGGGGTTCAGCCGCGCCTATGGAAGAAGAATGAGATCCGACGCGAATTGAAAAAACAGCAGAAATTGCTCGAACTCATCCGGGAATCAAAAACGTTTACCGAACCCACAACCCGGCAATTGCGCGCAATGTTGATCAAACCAGACCTTGTCGGAAAGACCACACCGGAAGAAGAAGTCGGGACACCTGGGGGTATATCCAATCAGACTGCATTCGAGCAATACCGCCGGATGGTGGAGGCGGACATCAGGCACCCTACCACGATGACCGATGATCTACTGAAAATTCCGGGGCTGTTTGCCACCATGATGTATGCCCAGTGGGGCAATCGTTACCGACGCCGGATGTACACCCTGAATGGTGAATACGGGAAATTAGCGGATACGGTCGCTCAAAAAGCTTTAATGGTTCGATCACAGGCACACGATGCGGTTTTCACAGAAATGCCAGCCTGGGATAAGGAAACCACTGAACACATTGGATTTTGCATTTCCAATCCAATTAATGGTCTTGACGTTCAATCACTGGATCTACCACATGGTTATGGACCTTCCATGCGCCAGATATGGGCGCTGTCGAAACAACAGGGCAAGAGCGATGCAGATGCGTGGCAATCCTTTGTCGATTGGGCATATCACACATCCGATGCCTGGTCTGAAGAAGATCGACGAAAGAAAAAAGGATTGAGTTATTCCTCGCCTGAATTGGGGGATTTTATCGGACGAACAATCGATTGGAAGTCAACCACCAACCCGGATTTTCCCTGGTGTGCGAAAATCGACGGTAAAAACTGGCAGGTGCGCCTGAATGATTTCCCAGACGATGTGATGTACAGCCTGGTCATCGATGGGATGATGATAGGCTGCTTTCATGATTGGCCAGGCACCTGGAATCGAGATTGAATCTACTTTTTTTTAGGTTCAATCAAATCCCATTTATTGCCATACAGATCGAGGAACACGATCACTTTCCCATAGGGTTCATCGCGCGGTTCCTCGACAAAACAAACTCCGTGTGATTTCATGTGTTGGAGAGTCCCTGAAAAATCATCCGTATGCAGGAATAGGAACACTCTCCCGCCGGTCTGGTTGCCGATTCGACTTTCCTGCTCGGGTGTGCCAGCCTTTGCCAACAATATGCCTGTCCCAATGGATCCGGTTGGGGAAACG
The DNA here is from genome assembly GCA_963699305.1 of uncultured Chloroflexia bacterium. GTDB lineage: Bacteria > Chloroflexota > Anaerolineae > Anaerolineales > Anaerolineaceae > JBGQAS01. Next base: position 2,946 of record OY969431.1, read on the forward strand.
ACGACCCAGCGTTTTCCATCCTCCATGGGGGAATCTTCAATCAACTCGAATTGCAATGCATCGATAAAGAATTGAACTGCTTCGTCATAGTCACGAACAACCAGGCTGACCAAGGCAAGCGAATGTTTCATGGATTTGTATGATCCATTTACTTGTAATTGATCCTAATGCGGTTTGGTCTGAAGTATTCCAGCAAGTTCATTTGTCCAATTGCGGATCTTCGTCCAATCTCGAGTATCACTGGCAGGGATTTGCTTGAGAGCAGGTAGCAGAGTGAACGGGAATCGCAGCGCTGCAGGGTCGAACTTCCCGCCAAATACTTCTCTCGCAACGGGTTTAACCAGGGGACCTTCGCCAGTTCTTTATCAAATTGCTCGCGCACGCCGTTCCATTCCTTTTCCACATCGTTGAAAGGACCAAGGGAGAATATGGCAGCAGGTTTTTCCACGAGCTCATTCTGGAAGCGCGAAAGGAATTGAAAGAAATCTTTCATCATATGGAACATATACATGGGCGCACCCAACACAACTGCCTGATATTGAGCGATGGTGCGCACTTTTTTCATCGGCTGAATGTCGACTTCCAAACTGCGTTCGCGCAAGCGGAGCGCAATTGCTTCCGCGATTTCCTGCGTGGAGCCGTATTTTGTTGCGTATGACACGAGAATCGTAGATGTCATAAAGTTCTCCTAAACATCAATTTATGTAGTTAAATGTAAGATGATCCGACACAAGACTATTATGACATAGAAAAATATCCCACCAGGTCAATCAAGTCTACAAGAAAATGGTGTCCATCGATTCAGGTATTCCCCATTCGCGGGTATGAAGTATTTTGGAGAATTTATCGCAATATCGATTAATGCTCCTGAGCGAGTTTATATGCGTGATCAAAAGCCAGTTCCGGCGAAATCTCGATGTCTGGCATGATACCGCTTCCTTCCCAATCCGATTGTGTCAGCGGGTCGATCATGCGACCGATAGGCATGGAGACTTCAAAATGCGGATGTAACCGGTACGAAGTTGTTGCATGGGAGCCTCCGTCTGTCTTCTCGCCGAGGATCGTCGCACGTTTGCGGGTTTTGAGGATGTATGCAAATCCTTCCCCGGCTGAGAAGGTATCTTTACTGATCAACACATATAACGGTTTATCCTTGTAGTAGTTGCCAGGAACGTAGGGTAAAGTCCAGTATTGTTGAGTGAGATCTTCGTCGCGCCAATAGATGCTGCTCAGATGAACTGGTGTTTCTCCGAATAGATAACTGCAAAGCAATTGGATCATTCCGGGATACCCCCCAAGACATTTGCGAAGGTCAATCATTAATGCATCTGTTCCTGAAAGCTGTTGCATTGCTGCGACCATTGTCTCGCCACCCCAGGCAGGTCTTGAAAAATAATGAAGTTCCAAATATCCGATGTTACCGGGAAAAATTTTTACCGTATGAATGCCAAAATTTTTCGATTTAGCTTCTTGAAATTGCTTTTGACGCCAGGTTTGATTTTGATGGAAAGGACCATCATCATTTGGGAGCGGGGTTGGATGAAAGCGAATCCATAAATGCTCATCACGATTTACTTCCTGCAAATGCGTGGTCAGGGTATATGCAAAGAAATCACCTTCAACTATATCGGCATATTCCCCCGCAATAAAGTGTTTTGTTAAGTTTTGACAAATTAGTTCAGCAGCGTCCGGAAAAATATAACCTGTGCGTAATTTTTCAGAAAGTTTGGCAAGAATTTCCTTTTGGATTGCAGAATCTATTACGAAATGTTGGTCAACCATATTTCAATTATAGATCTTGGGTTTTTCGCTCAATAATGAGATCCGAAAAGGAAAAAATTCCGCGGACATGACATGAGCCTTTACTGCTGGATCATCGAGCATTACCTGTCGGGCTTGCTGCTCTGAACCTGCGTTAAAACTAACGATGCCAAAGCTGCTGGGGTCTGTATTGAGCGTCCTTCCGGCAAGGAAAACGATTCCTTTTTCCGTTAGTGATTTGAGGTACTCAAAATGTTCCGAGATGATCCGGTCTTCTTCGGCAGTGCTGCCTTCTGTCAGAATTTCCGGGCGTACCGGTTGAATTTTATAGAGATAGAGTGTGGATCCTGTCATTGGGTTACTCCATACGCGATAATCGGTCAGCCACGTCCGATGAAAAATGATGAATCAGATTGTACGCGAACTGTTTGGGCGAAAGAGATGCATCCATTAATAACGGCGTCATGTCCATCGTATAGGCCATTCCAGTAACAACATCCACATTCACCGGGTCAGTAAGAGTGGCGTTCACCTTGTGGCGTGCCAGCGTGGCGAGATCATAGCGTTTACCTCCGCTTATCTGCGAATCATACACTTTCAATAATGCAGCCTGCAAATCCTCATGCGCTGAAAGGTCGAAGCATTTTTTATCCCCATCGAGCATCCAATCCAGGGCACGCCATCCTTCGCAACCAAACAGGCTGCGCGGACGGCTTTTTTTCGGCAGGTTGCGGAGGGCTGCAATCACTCGCAAGGCAACGGCAACATGCGTGTCATGCTTGTCCGCAAGGTTGTGGGTATATACCACCTCCGGTTGTGTTGATTTAATGATGGTCAGGATGTCTTTGACAATATCCGGATCCTTTCCATCCTTGACGGCTTCGCTGGGATAATCCAGCATGACCACGGCGGAATACCCACCGATGATGGCTGCCTTGCGTTGTTCCTCGCGGCGGATCTCGCGCATTTCTTCATCGGAGACATTGGCATAGATCCCACTGCGGGGGGAACCGCGTCCATCCGTAACGACCACGCCGGTGAATCCCTTGTCGTCCTTTTGGAAACACTCCAGGATGGGGTGGGCAGCCATGATCTCGATATCATCCGGATGCGCGGCGATGCAAAGATGCGTGGTACGCGCAAGCGCTTGTTTTACCGGCTGGTTGCCAGGAACGAAAATTTCAGAGGAACTCTGAATCAATTTCATAAGGATCGTATATTAATTATGCCACACAAAAATGCGCCCTCCGTAGGAGGACGCAAGATCACGGTGATCACTTATCCTTTATTCGCAACTTGTTTTTATCCGGCTTCAGACGCCTTTACCAAACCCTCGATATCGATCTTCGTCATTTTCAGCATGGCTTGCATGACCCTGGCTGATTTTTCGGAATCCTTGCTCCCCAGAAGTTCCCCAAGGGTGGTGGGGACGATCTGCCAGGACACACCAAATTTATCCTTCAGCCAGCCGCATTGCTGTTTTTCACCGCCTGCGGATAATTTCTCCCAAAATTCATCCACTTCTGCCTGCGTCTCGCAATTCACGAAGAAAGAGATGGCGGGTGTAAACGCAAACACCGGACCACCGTTCAGCGCCATGAATTCCTGTCCCTCGAGCTGGAAGGTTGCAGACATGACCGTGCCTTCCGGCATGGGTGCCCCTTTGCCATATCGGGATACTGCACCAGGTTTGGAGTGCTTAAAAATGGATGTGTAAAATCGCATCGCCTCTTCAGCCCGATCGTTGAACCACAGGAATGGGGTAATTTTTTGCATGATATGAACTCCGTTTCCGCTATATCAATAGATTCTACAAATCTCGAAAAGTTTCACATTCCAGTCAACCAAAACCGACCCACGCTAAAATTTACGGGATTTGTTAATCAATTCGATAAAGGAGTTGATCGCTAATTACGGAACTCTTTTACCGATATGCGCTCACAATGCTCATGCAATAACGTTTTTTCGCGCGCGATAACGGCAGTCCGCAGATCCCGAGTGCCAATTTCCGCTTGTATTTCCGATTCATCAAACGATTTTCCAAAGGACACTGCGGGGGATACCAGCAGCTGACCGGGGTGCATGAGCTGGCTGATCACCTGGGCGAACTCCGACACGATGTGCTTCCAGCGTTCCGAGCGGCGTATCCAGGTGATGGGATGATGTGCCCAGCGAGGGGAGATCACACCGGAAACCACTGCCGGTAAAACCCTCAAGCCGGGCACGGTCCTGAAAAAAGCGCTGAACGTATCCAGCCAGTTATCCAATGCACGTTCCGCACCGGGGAAAACAGCAGGGTCCGGGTCCCGGGCGCCTTGAGCAAAATACACCAATGTCCCGCCACGCCGCAGGTGGTGGATGGCGTTGCGCATCACGAGAAAACGATCGGTGGAATCCACCCGGGAGGAAAAGAGGATGTGTCCCCGGGTATTTTTGAGAAGGCGAAAAATCTTGATCTCCGTGGAAACCCACAGTATGTCCTGGCGTGCCAGCAACGCAAACAAGATCAATCCATCGTACGCACCGGGGTGGTTCGAAGCGACGAGCAATGGTCCTTTTTGGGGAATGTTCTCAATTCCATGCACCCGGGGAGCGTTGGAGAAATGTTTCTGCAGCCACTGGCTGGCGTTGGGCAGACCTTTTTCGCCAACCAACCTATCGAAATGTTCGGCAAGGGTAGCAAAATGATCGGTGATCCTGTGGAAAAGCAGCCAACCGAAGGCGCGATAAAATTTGACGCGTGGCACTCCGCCCGCGATCAAAATTTCATCGATCAACAATTTACTGAGCACACGCGTGGATGAATCCATCACGACCTTTGCTCAATTATACGAAGGTTTATGCTGTTTTTTCACCCACCCAGGAATAACGCGCGTGAATATATTCAATCCAGGCTTTCATTTCGGGCAGTTCATCGGATGACAGATCACCGAAGAGGTGCTCACTGGAGATACTGATAAACCTGCCTTCGGGTTTAACAAGTTTTTTCCATACACCAGTCGCAGTATCACCCAATTTTTCCAATTCCGGTGAAGTAACTTTACGGAAATCACGATTATGTGATGGGGCGATATGCAAAAGACTGACGATATCCGCGCCCAACTCATGCACCTTTTCCATCTCGTGAGCTAAAAATTGCTGGCGCATGAATTGATAAAAAGGTTCAAAGAAAAGAGAATCAAAACCCGGTAACCGATCCTTGTTCAATGGACAATCAGCACTTTCAAAAAGGTGCAGATAAATCCCGGTGCGGTCTGTGCCATGTTTGGATACTCTTAGGGAATTCCCGCCATAGGATTCGGTATATTTCCATTCGATCAATACGATGTGCTTCTTCTTATCCTTGCGTTCAAACATCACGATCGCATCGGCACTCGTGCAATTTGCACCGCGCCTGCGATGTGTATTTGCTTTGATTTTTTCGCCCAGATAATTCGTTTGCCCGATCCACTCGAATGAAACAAATTGCCCGTTTTCAATTGGCAGCATTCTTTCCAAATTTGGAAAAATGGACCGAAAAACTAAAGCTAGTGAATTAGGTTTATTGGCGAAGGGGAAAAGGAAATTAACACCACACACCATCGAATCGCATAGGTGATTGCTGGGCTTTCCATTGTGCCCATCATGCCATTGGATGTGATGTTCAGCGAAGAATGCGAGTGCTGACTTCCGAATCTCAGGAAACAGATTCTGTTCTGAATATTCAATTGGCAAACAAAAAGTATAAGGCTTGCCTTTGTAAACTCCGTTTGCCCGTGCGGGATCAGAATAATAGTGTGAACTGGATTTGAATTGTGCCTGTATTGTCTTTTCGCTTGTTAGAAACCCACCCATGATTTATCCTCATTTCTAATTTTATCGTTGTGAATTAGTGAAAATGAATTCGATTTCTTGTCTTGATGAAATTATGACATATAAACTAAAAACCGCCCTCTATTGGAGAGCGGTCGACTAATTTGTTGTGATGACTTTTTAGAGTTTATGGCAGACGACTGACCAATTTTGCTGCCAATCCTGCTAGCTTCTCTTGCCCATCTTGCGGGAACGAATAATTTGTATCGCTCAATGAGAACAAATACACAGCATCCCCTTTTACGACGAACAAGGTATTCGAATTGGTGTTGAATAAAGCATCATCGCCCAACCCCGGAATTGTGGTTGCACTATCGCCCGCATTTGTCCGGACATTTTGCAGGTACTGGACGCCACCCGTACTCGAGACGGTCAGGTCGAACCTAAAATCCTGGGTCATGTAAGTGCAAACACCACCCAACCCGGATCCCTCAGCACTTGTTACTGTTTGACCAAGAACGGAGCTTACTTCGTCTTGTGAAAGCAAAGTGCAAGCATCCGAAGAAGAATTCGAGGAAGACGTTTGATTTTCTGGCGAAACACCTGAGGTTGAGGTCAAGCCTGCACCTTGCGCACACCCAACCAAAATGAGTACACCGAGAAGTAATCCAACGATTTGATTTACCATTTTTCTTTTCATAATTTTCTCCATATCCCAACTAAGACTCTAATTTCATTGTATGGAGAATACGCCCCAACCGTCATCAGCGAAATCTATTAGTTATCTATATTATTTATTAACCTAAATGATGGAGGGTTCAAATCCCCCAATATTCAAGATGTATACTACACTTGACATAAAGTATAATAGATGATACTATATGACTATCTTAGTTTACACAGTCAAAGGAGAAAATATATCATGTCGTACCAAGAAAAAAGAACGGTCACAAGCATCATTACAGGGGCTATGATTTTGGCAGCATATTGTATTTATGCGTTCGGGAAGTTTCACGCGGGTAACGTTACCCAAGACGACCTGAAATTCTGGGCAGGGACGATGCTGGTCTTCATCGGGATCGGCATCGCAGTAACCATTGTCATCCAAATCATTTTTCACATCCTTCTCTCGATAGCGATCGCGGTCAAGGAAAAAGTAAAAAATGAAAATTGTGATGACGCCGAGATTGAAAAAACCATCAAATCGGAAATTGTCGAAGACGAAATGGATAAGCTGATCGAACTCAAATCGACGCGGATCGGATACTACTTTGCCGGTGCTGGATTTGTTGCAGCAATCGCTTCCCTGGTGCTCAATTATTCCCCGATGGTGATGCTGAACGTACTCTTTATATCTTTTAGCGCCAGCGCAATCATTGAAGGTTTTGCCCAATTGTACTTTTACAGAAAAGGCATACACCATGGCTAAGAAATTCATCATTACGAACAATATACGAAAACTGCGTTTCTTTGCCACCGAAATGACCCAGCAGGAACTGGCTGAAAAAGCTGGAGTTTCAAGACAGACCATCATTGCGATAGAAGCCGGCAAGTATACGCCCTCCCTGGAATTCGCTTTCCGCATTGCCGATGCGTTCGGTGTCAAGATCGGTGAAGTCTTCGATTGTGAAGTGAAAGGGAGCTAGAGACATGGTCTTAATCCCATTGATTCTAAAAAGGACTCAATCTTTCTGTAATTGTCTTTTAGTCCCCATAATCGGAGATCACCCTAATTTGGGAGAAGGAAAATGAAAGCAGTCGTATTTGATAAAAGGAATTCCCCCGATGTCCTCGAATTCCGGGACGTAGAAAAACCCAACCCACAGGACAACGAAGTTCTGGTAAAAATCCATGCCGTATCGGTAAATGCTGCCGATTATCGTTCGATGCGGATGGGGATCATTCCAAAACGGAAGATTTTCGGTGCCGATATTGCCGGCAGAGTTGAAGTTGTCGGAAAAGACATCAAGAAATTCAAAACAGGGGATGAGGTTTTTGGAGATATTGCAGGTTGCGGGTTTGGGGGTTTTGCCGAATATGTGGCGGTACCCGAACGCTTTTTGGCACGAAAACCGGCACGTGTGTCATTTGAGGATGCTGCCTCGGTACCCATGGCGGCAGTCACTGCCCTGCAGGCATTGCGTGATGAAGGAAATATTCAACCGAGACAAAAGGTATTGATCTATGGCGCTAGCGGTGGAGTGGGTACTTATGCTGTTCAACTAGCCAAAACCTTTGGGGTGGAAGTAACTGCGGTATGCAGCACAAAGAATACGGAGCTTGCAAAATCTCTCGGAGCGGATTACGTCATTGATTATACAAAAGAGGATATATTTGAAAGCGGCATGCTTTTTGACCTTTTAATTGCTGTAAATGGAAACCATCCGTTATCCCGTTACAAACGCGCGTTAGCCCCTAAAGGTACTTGCATCATCGTCGGGGGCGCGCTTTCTCAGGTAATCCCATCACTCCTTTTCGGAGCATTCATGTCAATCGGCAGCAAAAAGATTCGAGTACTTGCAGCAAAGGCAAGCACCAAAGATTTGGAGTTCATCATTAAGCTCGTTGAAGAAGGAAAGGTCAAGCCTGTCATTGACAGGCAGTATCCACTTCAAGATACTGCAAAAGCCATCCAATATCTCAATGAAGGTCATGCACGTGGAAAAGTTGTCATATCGGTCTTTCCAGCATGATGGGTGGGCTGAAAAGAAAAAACCGTCCTCCTTTTAGAGGACGGTTTCATACTTTAACTCTTGATCGACCTTATTCGCTTAAGTACAGTTATTGCAAAGATGAATAACCAGATCATAAACGGAATGAGCGCAGTGCGCTGAATGAGTCCAATCCAGGGAGAAAATATGGAAACCAGGCTGGGTGCTTTTGAAGCGATTGTAAACACGAGGACTGCCAGGGCATCGAAAATTCCAATCGCAAGAGTCCACCCGTAGAGGTTGTGCCATTTGTGATCAGCGCGGAAACTGCGCAGTAAAGTAAAAATGGAAATCGGCATCAGCACAAAGACCAATCCGCCAAAGATACCGTGCACTGTGCCATGCAATGTCATTCGATCCTGTAGGGTACCGGCGGGATCCATCACAAAGGGTCCCGAAAGCAGGATTAGGGCAGCAATGATGATCAGCAAGACAATGGCTGCCCGGGGTGTTTTCCCGGCTGGAAAACGGACGGCGATGCCGAGCGAGAATACCAGCAGCAGCAATCCAAAGAGGATGAAATTGACAATTTGGATCCAACCGCGTGAGCCGAGGGAAAGTGCGCTGATGTACATGCTGAACGCTGAATAACCTGGGCGGAGCAACCCTTCAACGGTGAATATCCCTACGAACAGGATGGGTGCAAGGATGCCTGCCCATACGGTAAGTTGATGTTGTTTCAAGGTTATTTTTCTCATTTGTGCTCCCAAATTATTTTTTCTTTTTCTCTTTGAGGGCTGCTTTTTCCAGGTTTTCTTTTACCCGGAACAGCGTGATTTTCCGGATCAAATCAACCGGGATGGGTTTATCCAATGGAAATCGAACTGTCCCCTTTGACCCATCATATGCAGATAATTCTTTTTTGAATTCCTCGGTGCCGCTCGGTGTGGGATAAAACCCAATGTGATTCTTAAAAGCCGCAAAATGGACCAAATTCCCTTTGAGTGTGAATGTGGGCATTTGATAGCTGATCTTTTCACCGGCTTCAGGCGCGGCAGCTTTTATGGTCTCACGAATTTTTATTAATTTGCTTTGTATCTCACCAGGAAACAGCGCAATGTATTCATCAATCGTGTTGTAAGAATATTTTGTGGTTTTCATAGAATCTCCTTCACGAATTGCCTTTTCGAAATTGAGTCTGGTAAAGGCTGGTATACAATCCGCCCTGCGCCAATAACGAAGCGTGGTTTCCGTTTTCGACGATCTTTCCACGATCGATGACCAGGATCAGGTCGGCAGCCAGGATGGTGCTCAGCCGGTGGGCGATGACAATGCTGGTACGCTCCGCCATCACTTTTCCCAATGCATCCTGGATCAAGGCTTCTGATTCGCTATCCAGGCTGCTGGTGGCTTCATCCAGCACCAGGATGCGCGGATTTTTAAGGATCACGCGCGCCAGCGCGATGCGCTGCTTTTCACCGCCGCTTAATCGATACCCGCGCTCACCGACGATCGTATCGTATGCATCCGGAAGCGCCCGGATAAATTCGTGGATATTTGCAACCCGGCAGGCAGCTTCCAGCTCGGCTTGGCTGGCATTCAACCGGGCATACTGCAAGTTGGTGCGGATGGTATCGTGGAACAGATATGTCTCCTGGGTCACCATGCCAATCTGCAGTGAAAGCGATTCGAGCGTCACATCACGCAGGTCGTGCCCATCGATGCGGATGGTTCCGGTGTCCGGGTCATATAGACGCGGGATGAGGTAGGTGAGGGTCGTTTTACCTGCCCCGCTTGGACCCACCAGCGCTACAAGCTGTCCGGGTGAAGCGAGAAAACTCACCTGGTCCAGAGCAATACTGCGTGCCTGGGTGCGCGGACTGACCTCTTCTTCCTCACCACCGGTGCGTGCCCCCGAGAGCACAGCGGTGACATTATCCATGCTGCCATAGCGGTGTACATCACTGAGCAAATTCTCATCACCGGTTTCATACTGGAAGGTGACATCCTCGAATGCAATTTCACCCTTGACGTTTCTAAGCACCAGCGCATCCGGTTTTTCAGGGATATCGACAGGCAGGTCGATCACTTCAAATACGCGCTCAAAACTGACCATGGAAGTGGCAAACTCCACCGGTGCATTTGAAAATCCCTGCAGCGCGTTATATAGGCTGCCAAGGTAAGCCCCGAACGCAACGATGGTGCCGATGGTGAATGCCCCCCGGATGACAAAATAACCTCCCAGACCATACACCAGGGCAGTACCCACCGCGCTGATCAGACCGATGATGGACATGAAAATGGAGCCGGTGAATGCCCTTTGAACACCTAAGTCCCGAACCTGCGATGCCCTTTCACCAAAACGGTCGACCTCCAGCTTCCGGCGTCCAAACAACTTGACCAGCAGTGCACCACCGATATTAAGCGTTTCGTTCATCATAGCGTTCATTTGCGCATTGGCTTCCATCTGTTTGCGGGCCATATCGCGCAGACGTGTGCCCAAGAGGCGCGCCGCCAGTATGAACAGAGGAAAAATGACAATACTGATCAAGGTCAAGCGCCATTCAAGGGTCAGCATGACCGTCAATACCGAAGCCGCCTGGATGATCTGGGTAATGATGCCAACGATGGTGCTGCTGATGGCATTTTGAGCCCCGATCACATCGTTGTTCAGGCGGCTCATTAACTCGCCAACCTTCGTGTTGGTAAAGAAGCGCAGCGACATGCGCTGCAAGCTGGCATACAGAGCAAGGCGTAAATCGTAGATCAGACCCTCACCGACACGCACATTGATGCGACGCTGGATCACGTTAATGACGCCGGTCAAGGCGGGGATGAGGAGCAACGCCAAAGCAAGCAGAATCAACTTGTTGACATTCCCCGTCGGGATGGTTTTATCAATCAGGTCACGCAGTACGAGAGGCGTCAGCAGCATCAAACCCGTACTTGCCAGGATCAACAGGAGCATGCCAACGATCAACCAGCGGTAGGGTTTGGCATACTGAAGCACCCGTTTCAGCAGCGGCCAGGTTATTTTTGGCTTTTCGTCGGGGGAATTAATTAGACCCCGCATGCCACCATGAAATCCCATTAAATCACCTCGTCCGTTTAAGGTTTTCTTTCTGTTGATTATCCCACTGATTGCATGGAAGTTCAGTTTGTGGCGTTTGAATAAGGAAAATTCCAAACGTTAACCACTCTGAATCCAAATGTAATGGAGCAGAGATTTATGTGCGAACATGTGATGATCCCGTGCAGGGAGGATAAGGAGACGGTCTTGATTTTATTTCTTCATAAGGGCGTCAGTTGTTTATTTTGGCTTCACCTTTTCTGCATGCTTGCGCACCCTTTTAACAACCAGGTAAATCAGGACGACCATACCAACCATGCTGGCTGTCACGAGGATGGCTGAATTCTGTCCCGAGGTCACGGACTCTTCAGCTGCCTGGGTTGACAAAGGTGTTTGGGATGGTAATGGTGTCCGGGTATTGGTGTTTTCAGGTGCAGGTGTGGTTGTCAGGAAGGCATTGATGTCACATTCCGCCCCGGGAGTCTCTTTGCACGCCCAAAAAGTTCCCTCTGCATTTGCCCATAATGTCAGTGTGGCATAGTTCTGGGTTACCTGGGCAGTCATGGTGGAAAACATCCCCTGAAGTGTTGCTGCATCCGCCGTGGCTGTGGCATCGTTATAGTAATAGGCACTTAATGCTTCTTCAAGATTCGAGGAAGAAAATCCGGCTTCGTCCGCCAGGGAGGGATTCCGTATTTCCAGTGCCTTGGCGATCTCCAGTTCACCCTGCACGTATTGGATAACCTCCGGTGGCGCACTCTTTATATCCGGGAAATACGATGCCAGGGTAAGCAGACCCAATCCAATATGCGGAGCAGGATGTTCCGGTAACAATACAACTGCCTTTTGGTAAGCATCAATGGCTTGCGGAGAATAGACCGGGTTGAACAATACGTGAGGGTTGGTCCACCAGTGCGTTGAAAGTGTATGATATATGACTGCCAGCTCCAACCAGGCTTGCCCATCCTGCGGGTCAACTTTTACCGCTGAGCGGGCAGTCTGAAGCTCCTGCCATTTAGCTGGTTTCATCAGCCAGATTGCAAAATCATCATCTGGACCTGGTTCAAAGTTCTTCCATGTCCAGCGCGCCTGGTTACCTTGCAGCACCGCACCGGCAGGCGCGCCTGTGGATACCTGCCCAAAGCTACCATACGGCAAGGATAATTTGCTAATGTCAGCCAACGTTTCCTTGGTAGCCGGGTAAGGCAGGTTCAGGATCAATTCAGCCTTCCCGATCGGTCCTGCCCAACCAGCTCCGGTTTGGAAAATATAGTACAACGCCACCTCGTATCCCTTGGCAGAAGGTGAAAGCGGGACCATGTAGCTGACATGAATAATCGTATCCTCCGCAGGTGGGAAAGTTACTGGAAAACTTGCCCAGGGTAGGAGAGGTTTATCGGTACCCTTGGGATTGGGCAACTCGGTGACCTCAACATCCAGCAGATTACCATTCACACTGACCCGAAAACTTTCTAAAGAAGGAACAATTTCACCAGGGTTGAAATTCCAATCGTTATTTTGTAACGCTGAAGCGAGGGGGAACCAGGCGGTCAGGTTCACCTCGTCAGAGGTCGGGTTCCTCATCGTGAAATCAGCGTCCACTTCCGACACAGCTTCATACCAGACAGGTTTTATGGTAAATCCGTAAGAATCCGGGTTAATGCGACCAGCGCATTATCAGCTTCCGTTGCTTGTCGCATGGTCATGGTGACAACTTCGGCTGCCATCTGGATTGCAGTTTCTTCTCCAGGCTGGACGCTGCTGCCTCCCGGGAGAACCGGTCGTACTCCTACATCCGCTCGGACTGGAGTAACAGCCAGCAGGCTAAAAAAGACACAAACCAAGACCAAGATACAACCCAGGACGTAAAAGACCTTTCGTGGAAGAGTATTCATGGAACTGCCTCCTATCTACACGCCATACTCTTTATCTTTCCAATGCGTTCAATCCCCACCTGTGCTTTCCAGGAAACCCCACTCTCTCTCCGAGGAAATCTGGATCAATGGACACCTTTTCTTCTACTACACCCAAATGTCTACACATCAACGATACGGCAATCCATCAACATTTTCAAGAATCACTTTTCATAAGACGAGTTTTCGGTAGAGATAGTTCCAATAAGGAAGGGAGAATGGTTTCGGGTGTATGGAGAGTCACACCATCGAATTCGGGCATGTCCCTGAGATAAAGGTGTGGGCGTTGGTGACACTGGTGTGGGTGGCGATGGGATTGGTGGACAAATAAACGCGGGTGCTGCAGCGCTTGGCAATAATTGTCCGGTCGAATTGCAGAAGTTAAATAGGCAGTGGATTATGAATATGAATCTGTCCACCAATACTATAACATGCAAGCAATTGTGATTCAATCAGGCCCTGATTTGAAGAGCAGATCGAGGATTTATCTCCAAATTGCAAGGATTGCACCAGCCAAGCTTAAGGTCAATAATTGGTCGCCAAGACGGATGAGGAATAGTTTGAAAGGTATTTTTTCCCACACCAGTTCACCAGCCAACATTGCACCGACAATACCGATTGAAACCAGGAGACCCAACGCGATGCCTTCGAGGATGGTGGTGGCATCGGCCAGGTTAACAATGACCGCCAAAGCAATGATGCAAACCAGGTGAGCCAGAAAACCGACAGGGATCCATTGAGTGGCTGGTTTCATTTCCTTACCACTCAGTCGAACCCAGGCTTTTCCAAAAAATACAGGCTGAAACCACGCCAGGCTGACCACAACGTGCATAACCCAGCACACAAGTACCGCCAACCAGTTAATGTTCGAAATCGCTGACCATACTGACATTTTCCGCCTCCATAAAAGTATCGATATTGTGAACCTTTTTGCTCGAAAGAGTCTATAACAACGAAGATACTTTGTTTCTCTGCAGTTTATTATACGGAATTTTGAATTCCGTAAATATATGAATTGACCTCAATTGATTAGTCGAAATGAAATTTGTTTCTTATTCAAATACCGAAATCCGTGTAAAATTTTTTAAATGATTTCAAATATTTCTTATTCTATTCAATAAGTGAGTTTGGATCTTCTCTTTGAAACGAAAAGAAAAAGACTCGTATGATGATATCAACAAAATGAGATAGGTTTTTGTTCGTGGAAAGGGGAAAAAATGAAATATCGAATAATCCTGTCCGGCATTATCTTGTTTGGAATAGTCTCTTGTACATTTGCTCGATCTTCCTCTGAACTAACTTCCCCAGGGTTGCCAAAGGACGAAGTCAGCTCAAGTGTCACAACAATACCTCTTCCTCTGCCTGCCGACCCCACACCAGTCATTCATCCCGAGGACCTGGAATACCTGGGTGCGTTTCGTTTACCGGATGAATCAGGCGGTTCAAGCTGGGAATACAGCGGTCGTGGACTGACCTATTACCCTTTGGGTTCTCCGAATGAGGCGGATGATGGATATCCCGGTTCGCTTTTTGGAGTTGGAAATGACCAACAGGAATTTGTATCAGAGATCACCATTCCTGCACCAGTCAACTCGAAAAACCCCGATGCATTAAATACTGCGCAAACTATCCAACCATTCGCCGATATTACCGCGGGCATGTTCGGTGAAACCGAGATCCCCCGTTTAGGAATCCAATATCTGCCACCACTGCTGAGTCAAGATTCAGGTAAACTCCATTTTGTTCATGGACAGCACTTCCAATACTTTGAAGCTTCGCATGGCTGGAGCGAACTTAATCTCGATGATCCTCAACCTGCCGGACCCTGGTTTTTTGATGGATTCACCAATTATGTGACCAGCGATTATAATTTTGAGATCCCGGAAAGTTGGGCTGCTTATATCTCTGGAAATCCTCGGCTGGCAGCGGGGAGGTTCCGTGAAGGAGTGTGGGGTGGGAGCGGACCGGCACTTTTTGCATATGATCCAACCAATGGCGGGAATTTTCCAGAACCAAATACTGAGCTTCAACTGATTACCCCACTTCTGCTGTATGGCATTCAAGAACCTGGAGTTCCCGAAATCATTGTCGATCCAAACTCACGCATGCTGAATTACAACGAGGATGATAGCTGGTGGGGGGGTGCCTGGTTGACCTACGGGGAACGATCTGCAGTCATTTTTACGGGCACTAAAGCACTTGGCAAATCGTGGTACGGGTTTGCCAATGGCGTTGTATGGGAATACGATTGTGCGGAAAAAACCCCTCCGACATGCCCCGAAGTCCCGGATTGGCCGTATGAGAACCGCGGGTACTGGGCCGAAGATTATCAGCCCCAACTATTATTTTACAATCCAGCGGATCTGATTGCGGTTGCCAACGGGCAGATGCAAACCTGGGAACCTCAACCTTATGCCGTTTTGGATCTGACGGACACGTTCATCAATCCCGAAATCAGCCTACAGGACTATAAATTTGAATTGGCGGGAGCGGTTGCATATGATCGCGAACGTGGATTGCTGTACATCATCGAACGTCTTGCGGATGGATATAAATCAGTTATCCATGTCTGGAAGATCAATTAAAGATTGACGACACACATAGAGATCTGGTGGAGCTTCAACCGCGCCAGTGACAGCACTTCAGATGACGATTCTTTGAGATATTAAAATGAATAACGAAAGTACATAGCAGAGCGTTACGATGAGGAATGCTGCTAACATCCCATATTGGAGAACCGGGTTCATTGAGCCTTGTGGATAAATGAGCTGAAACACCAATCTTGTCAACCATAACCCACTTGTCGCTGCGAGGAATACAATGGTTGAGTATCGATTTGATTTGTCTCCGTAAATAAACAAAAGATTTACGATCCCAAACAAAACCAGGGATAAAGAAAAGAACACATTAATTGCCCGGACAGCCACCACTAACTCTGTCGCAGCCTGATCAATATAGGAGTACCAATTCCAGGCTTTCGGCACAAAAAAGTGCCATATTCCAAAACCAATCGAAGCGCTGCTTCCGATCGTTACTAAAATCTTAACTAGTAGTTTCAAGGTTATTTCTCCAAGTATTTATCCAAGCTTGCTCAACCTATAATTGTATCTAATATAAAGAATCCTCATCCAGGTAGATTAAAAAGACCTTCCATTCTTGGAGGGCAGTGTAAAAATCCAGTAATTTTTATAATGTTGGTCTGATCATTTACCTGTGTATTCGACTCGGTCCGTGTGGCAGATGTGAGAGAGTCGACCTATCGGCTTGCGCTACCCGCAGGTGAGCAGGAACAGAAGAAACTAATGTGACGGTTACTGTTCGAGCACAGATTCACTCATTTTTGGCGGGGCTAATCCTTCCTGTCGGGTGCAAGCTGTGTCAGGTGGTGGGGCTTATGCGCCTATCATGCGAATTTATTTTGTTATCCTTTTTTTCCATCGAATATTCTAATCATTTAATCCCTTGCCATTCAGAATTTGTTCCATGCATTTTTCAACCCTTGCCTCGCGGGTTTTGGATTGTTTGGGTGCAGAAAAATACAGAAGGTATGCTCTTTGCCGTCCCGGCGTCAGTGCATAAAAGGCATTGTCCAATTCTGGGTTTTCATCTAATTTAGTTTGAAATTCCTCAGCAATGGGAAATTCTGCAGCCTTTTTATAATTCACTTTCAAACCGGATTTTTCCACTTCAATGGCTTCAACAATATAAGCCTTCAAGATGGTTTTCAACTTATCGATTTCTCGAACATTGGTGAACCGAACCTGTCGCCCTGCTTGCACATTCTCTGTTTGTTGGATCAGAATA
This sequence comes from uncultured Chloroflexia bacterium, assembly GCA_963699305.1. Lineage (GTDB taxonomy): Bacteria > Chloroflexota > Anaerolineae > Anaerolineales > Anaerolineaceae > JBGQAS01. Next base: position 19,937 of record OY969431.1, read on the forward strand.
CCATTGGCATCCTTTAACAAAGCACCTTTAACAAACAAAAGTGCGCAGTATTCTTTGAACCCATGCATTAAAACGATGTTACTGTTTTGAAATGTATAACAAGGAACTCCCCACTTCAATTCTTCAGTCAGCTGACAGTCAAGAACGATCATTCTCAGTTTCTTAAATTCCTCCCCCCATTTTTTGGATTCATTGATAAAAACATCAACCTTAGGATTTATTGTATTCATTGATTGATCCTCCATTAATAGGACAATAACTTCAAGCCACAGGCAAGTAATTTCTGATCAACGTCGTTTAACTTCTAAATATCCAGATTCATGACCCGTTACAATTATGCCATAATAATAAAAGCGCTTTCCAGAAATGGAAGGCGCTTCTGCTTCTCTAAAAGGAAATTACCCGTGCATTACTGGTCTAAATTTATACCCGGATATACGACTCGTTCCATGCAGGGTGGGTGAGAATAATCGTTTACTAGATTGACTCAGCGGCGACCGGGGTAGATCTAGTGCTTCAGCTTACCCTAACTAAATCGACCGAGATTTCCACCGCCGGCGTCGTTCCTCTATTCTCAAGCCAGTGTGTGGTGTTCTTATCCTCGGGCCAGCCCACTCCCGGCCCGTACTCTTTAGCCACTCCATTTCGATGGTCAGTGATCGTTCCTTGCAGTATATAGACCATGCCCGGCCTGTCTTTATGATCGTGAATTGGGCCGAAGACGCCTCCAGGTTCGATAGTCACCATACGCATTCGAAATTGACGCCCTGCCATGCCCTTGATTTCAAGGCCAAGGTCAAGCGCTGCTAGCAACTTCACCGTGACACCTTTCGTCTCAGGTGCTGTCTGTTCATTTTTCATCGTGGTCTCCTTTCTGTCCGCTTAACCATTAATTATTCTGACTATTGATACATCATAATTAGCCATTTAATCAAAAACCGCCTTCCAAGCGGAGGGCGGAGAATTAATCTGTTATTTCAATAAGGTTGGTCTGAATTTGTACCCATACACCAGCATCCCGCGCCGGTCGCCATCCGAACGGATCTTGCGGGTGACCATTTCCACCGGCATGCCGATCTCGACCTTCTCTTCACCAAGGTCGGTGAGTTGGGCAGTCACTGTGGGACCTTCATCCAGCTTGACAAGTGCCATGGTGTAAGGTGATTGCGCTTCGAACCCTGCCGGTGCATCGGTCATATGCGTGAAGGAGTACACCTTGCCTTTACCAATAAAAGTATAGGGCTGCTTGGCTTCTCCACCACATTCCGGGCAAACATCCCGCGGTGGGAATAGCTTGGCGTTGCAGTGAGGGCATACCTCACCCACCAGCCCGTAGCGTTGTTTGCGTAATCTCCAATGACGTGGTATTTCCATTTATACAATAACTCCGATATTTTCCGTAATGTGCTGTCAACTATAAGCTCCCTGTGCTATCAGGAACTATCAAATTTTGTCCTTTGTCAGACAACTCACCATTTATCAGGCATAAAAGCTATCAAAACCTATCAATTTGGGGATCGTTTCGGGGTGGATGGTTTTACCCCTGATATTTCCAAGACGTGTGTGATGGCTGTGGCTGCCTGTCCACCCAATGATTGAACCAGCGCACGCTGGTGTTTTTGTAATTGATTTGTACCGGCATCACCGCGCAATTGGAGAACTGCTTCCACAATCTGATACGCGCCGGTAGCACCGAACGGATTGCCGCGTCCCTTGCAGCCACCCAGGGTTGAAATTGGCAGGCTGCCGGTGAGCGAACATTTGCCTTCCTGTGCCAGCTTCCAACCTGAACCACGGCTAGCGAATCCAGCGGCTTCCAGCGAAAGTGCGGCAACCACCGAATACGAATCGGTAAGCTCGAAGAAATCCGCATCCTTCGGGAGGATCCCTGCCATGCGGCAGGCGTCCTGGATCGATTTACGCGCTGCATCAAATGCCAACGGATCGGGTCGGTCGTGCAGAGAAAGGGCATCAGTGCAAACACTGGACCCTGTCACCTTGATGATGGGGTGGGGAAAACCATTTGGCAGGAAATCGGAGCGGGTAAGCAGCAAGGCAGCAGCGCCATCCGCAATTGGGGCGATATCGAACATGTTGAGCGGGTCGCAAACGGGCTCTGCAGAATTGTATGCTTCGCGGGTCAGCCCTTTACGAAAAAAGGCATTGGGATTACCGGCAGCGTTGCTTTGGGCGAGCATGGCGAAATCTGCGAAGGCATTGCGCGGAGCATTGTATTCATGCAAATAACGCTGCATTAATAGAGCTGCCTGGGCGTTGATGGTGGTTCCAGACACGGCTTCGTAATCGAAATCGGTGGTCTCAGAAAAAACAGATTCCAACCCGGAACCCACCATATCGGTGACTTTTTCCACTCCCATCACGAGCGCACAATCCACATAACCCGATGTCAAAGCCAGGTATGCCAGGCGGAAAGCGCCGGCAGATGAAGCTTCCGCAGCCTCAACGGTATACGCTTCAATACCATTAAGACCGATATCCTCCGCAAGCAGCACGCCGAGGTTTGCCTGGTGTGATATGGAGGATGCCAGGGCATTGCCGATATACAGTGCGTTGGGGAGCAAATTGCCGGCGTCTTTGCGGGCTGCTTGGATGGCGCGAGCAGCCATGGTGCGCAGGGAAAGCTCCCAATGCTCGCCTACCGGGATCTGACCGATGCCTGCGATGATTACATCTGTCATGTTATCCCTGTCCCATATCCAGCTTGCCGCGGTAACGTACATAGGTGCCGTAATCGATGAGGGTACGGCGGGCGATGTACATTTGGGTGCTCGGAGCTTTTTCTTTTCGCTCCGAAATATTTTCAGTTACGGTGATATCAAAAGCATCCGAGCCCGCCCCGGAACCGTAGGAGACCATCAGGATGCGGTCGCCGGGTTTCGCCACATCCAGTGTGGCAGAGAGTCCGATGAGGGAAGAGCCAGCATAGGTATTGCCGATGACGGATGCAAGCAACCCGGGTTTGATCTGCTCGGGTGTGAATCCCACAAGGCTGGCTGCCCGTTGGGGGAACTTGGTGTTGGGTTGATGGAAGATGGCATGCTGATAATCCGCCGGTTTGGTGCCGATGGCACGCATGAGCGATTTGGCGGCTTCCGTGACGTGCTTGAAGTACGCCGGTTCACCGGTGAAACGCTGACCGTGCTCCGGATATTTTTCATCAGCACGGCGCCAGAAATCGGGGGTATCGGTAACATATGAATAACAGGTATTGATGGTCGCCAGCGCATTCTCAGCAGGACCTATGATATAGGCTGCGCCACCGGAGGCGGCAGTGTATTCCAACGCGTCACCGGGTTTTCCCTGGGCGGTATCCATGCCAATGGCCAGTGCATACTCCGCCATACCGGAACCCACCAGAGCCATCGCCATCACTATGGCTTCGCTACCGGCTTTGCAGGCGAACTCGGTATCAGCAGCCTGGATATGGGGTGTGGCACCGATGGCTTCAGCCACCACCGTCGAGCTGGGTTTGACAGAATAGGGGTGTGATTCCGATCCCACCCACACGGCGCGCAGCTCGGTTGGAGATATCCCTGCTCTAGCAAGGGCATTGCGGGCAGCTTCGATGGACATGGTGATGACATCTTCGTCCAAACCAGCAACTGCTTTTTCCTTGATGGGTAAACCACCCTTGCCACCGGTCCAGATGCGCGCCACTTCGCTGGCGGGCAACCGGTAGCGGGGTACATAAGCCCCATACCCGGTGATGCCAACCGGGCGGTTGGGTTTGAGAGGTTTGATGGTCGATTGATTTTCCGTCATAGGTTCCTGTTAGTGTTGTTTCCAGCTATTTAGAATTTCCACGGCGCGGTCAATGCGCACCGTATTTTCCTTGATCAGTTCATCCGCCAGGCGATCGATGTCTTGGTTTTGCGCACCGGCGGCAACCGCTACCTGGCGGGCATGCAAGCTCATGTGCCCGCGCTGGATACCCTCGGTCGCCAGGGCACGCAGGGCAGCCAGGTTCTGCGCCAGCCCAACGGATACGATAATGTGGGCCAATTCGCTGGCAGATTTTACTCCCATCAGTTTCAATGCAGCTTGTGCTCCCGGGTGCACCCTTGTGGAACCACCGACGATCCCTACCGCCATGGGCATTTCGAGCGATCCATGCAGGTTACCTGCCTGATCTTTTTCCCAGTGTGAAAGGCTGGTGTATTTTCCAGAGCGGGCTGCGTAGGCATGTGCTCCGGCTTCCACGGCACGCCAATCGTTGCCGGTGGCGATGACAACCCCATCCACGCCATTCATGATGCCCTTATTGTGGGTGGCAGCGCGGTAGGGATCGACTGCGGCAAATGCCCAGGCGGCAATGATCCCGTCCCGAACCTGTTCACCAGAGAAACCATCAAACGTCAGTTGATCGAGCTGGATGATGCATTCCGAGCGTGCCAAACGGCGGTCGGCGAGGTTGGAAAGGATACGCAGCAGCACACGCCCGCCGGTGAGTTCTTCAACGCGCGGAGCAAGCTTTTCAACAGCAGTATTGACGGCATTAGCGCCCATTGCATCGCGCACATCGTACAGTAGGTGAAGGACGAGAAATGGACCGACAGGTGAATCTTCGTAAATTTGGACTTCGATATCTTTAGGTCCACCCCCCAATTTTTCCAGCACGGGGTCGAAGGTTGTCGCTTCTGCGAGCAATTCCCGCCTGGCTTTCAATAAATTTGCTTTGGCTTTCACAAGATCGATGCAGTCCAAAATTTGCATCTGCCCGATCATTATTGGTTCATCCGAAGAGGCAACGAATCCACCCATTGACTGCGCCAATTTTGCCATGTAGGATGCCCCGGCGATCACCGAGGGTTCCTCGATGACCATCGGCACGAGCACCTCGCGACCGTTCACAATAAAGTGCTGTGCGATTCCAATTGGCAACGCATACGTGCCGACAGCATTTTCCACCATCTTGTCACCCTGCTCAACAGACAAGCCAGCTTCGCCGCACAATGCAGAAATCTCGGAATCGGTCAGAATATGGTGCTTTTTAAGCCATTCCTTGCGTTCCGGGATAGAAAGCTGATGAAATTTACGTTTTTCAGTCACGGGGATAATCTTAATTTGTGCAACCTTGCAAAAGCTATCAAGATTTAAACAGACAGACCTGCCAGAAATGGCAGGTCTGCTTCACGAAAATAATATTTTATCTAGTGGCAGTAATTTCCCGAAGCACCAGTTGATGGGATTGGTACCCACTCACAATGATTTGCTGAGCAATCAGCGTCATTGCTGTATTGAGAGCAATTTTTATCGCAGACAGGGACGGCACTGGCGAAATCATCCAGTGAACATTCATACTGCGCATCGCCGCCTTCCTTTTTATAACTGAGAACCAACGTTCCCGGGTTGTTGGGATGCGGTCCGCCGCAGTACACCTGACCCACCTGGTTGGTGAGCTGGCATGGATAGGTGTTTTCTCCATCCGTGGCGGTAATACCTTGAGCTTGCAAAGGTACCGGGTTACCGGCGCAGGTCTGAACGGTAAATCCAATTGTGGATGAAGAAAGACATTCCACGCCCAGCAGGCGGCATGCGCAGCCACCGGTGTCACCCTGGCAATTCTTAACCACCAGTGGAATGTCCTCGCAAACACCACCTGGGCAGATATTGGCAGTGACGGTAGTTCCTCCCATCGAGGGAATGAGGGGACAGTGTATGTTACTGGGCGGTCCCTGGAACAGCAAGACACAAGGGTAATCGTTCCCATTAACATTAATGGATGGGACTACCGGATCATCCGGGTGATAGAAGATGCAGGCGATCGGGACACCTTTTTCGCAGAATGTTGTACCATCGGCGCCGGTTTTGTCGGGTGGAGTCTTGCAGTCTGCGGGGATGGTGACCAACTCGCTGAAACATTCGTTGTTTCCAAGACACAGGTCGACACCGAAGGTCTTGCCAAGCCAGGAATCATCCAGCAGATATTTCATATGCGCCGGGTCATTCGGTGCAACGGGAACCCAGGGTACGTTCACACCATCGACCTTCAGCATGGTAACCTGTTCTGTATCCGGCCAATAAACCATGTCCACTAATGGACCCGGACCAGCGCAGCTGCCACTCGTCCAGAAGCCTGATTCTCCAGGTTTGTCTTCGCAGACAGGAACCTGGAAATCCTCCGTGTGGCAGGGATAGTTTTGTAGGCAGACTTCCAGCGTGGAATTCCATCCTTGCGTAAACATGCTGAGATCAACCCCCATATATCCCGGCGCAGAGCTAAAGATGTTGGCGGGACTGTTGTTTATTTTTGTGCTGGTCGGATCCGGTGACCCAGGGATATACCAAACATTCAGCATCGGTTCATTGGTTGTTGGGTGACACATGGGGGTAATTGAAACATCGCCGGGCTCACACTTCGCTCCAATGAAATTCTTGGTAAAGCATGGCCTTCCTTGAATGCATACTTCCATGGCAATAGGTTGACCCTGTAAAGCAGCATCCAGTTTTATTTGAACTTGTCCTGGATCTGCAACAACAATGGGAGCAGGATTGCCATTGAAAGTTATGCTATCCAATGTGTCTGTAATAGGTAACCAAGAAACCATTACAAATGGTTGCGGCACGCAACCTTGACCCCAGGTAAGTTTCTTGCCATCGCATTGAGGTACATTTATCGGTTTCACCAGAGGAGGATGATTGCCGATGGTCACTTGCACGAACGCCTGGGTGCCCTGGAGAAAAGGACTAATCGACGTTGTTACTGACCCTGGGTTGATGGCTATTGTTTGGTTTGGAAAACCATTGATGGTGATACTCGTGAGGGCTTCATTAGCGGGAACCCAGGTTACATCCAGCTGTGGAAATCCTTGGTTACAATAAGCCGAAGGCCAGAAGTTAAACTCTCCATTGCAGTTGGGGTTGGATCTGCATAAATATCATAGATGTATGGGAAATTGGCGTCATTGCCTTCGAAATGAAAATGATATTTACCGTTTTCGAGGACATCCGGCGCCAAACATTCATACTCAGTTGCAAAATTGTAATGACAATTCTGCATGGGTCCACCACCCACGGTTTCCGCTTTGGTCCAGTTGATCGCGGGCAAGGATGTGATGGTCACAGGGATCAACCCATTCACCGGGCAATCCATCACATATTTCGTGTCGGGGGGCGTATACGCACTGTCGCAGTTCTGAGGTTTTTGATAGACCATATTCTGAAGACACCAATCACCGCCATTATCGCTGTGAAAACAGAGATTGACAGAGTAGGTTGGATTATTGTTCTGAGGGTCCGGTCCTACGCACTCAAATTGATCGTTGTTGGCATCGTAAGTGCAGTTATATGGAATTCCGTCGACGACAAAGGAAGTTATCTGCGGGTTGATCATGCCAAGATTTTTAATGATGAAATGCTGGTTGCCGTTGGGATCCGGGCAAGGGGGTTCCTGGGATCCAAATCCGATGATAGGTTTGGGTTTATCCGGGTCATCATCATCCACCGGGTCATGATCTGGAAATCCATGCTTATGGTGATCGGGAGGAGTGTAGCCCTCAGGGATGGTGATTTGCCCGGTGACGCAGCGGAATCCAACATTCATATATGGGGTGTACGGATCACCGGCATGGCGGTTGCTACCGCGCAGGTAATCCGCGACCGAGTTGTACCCGCCGCCGCGCACCACCTTGTAATAGCCGTTGAGCGGACCAATGGGACCACTGGTTTCGGAATGGGCATAATAATCCTTGGCGTACCAGTCAAAGACCCATTCCCAAGCGTTCCCGGCCATGTCTTCCAGTTTGAACGAGCTTTTGCCTTTGGTCAGAGAACCGACCTTTAAAGTGTCAGCAGGGGTGAGGCAATCTTTGAAATTAGCCAAATCGCATGAAGGGGCGGCATCACCCCAGGGGAACAAGGTAAGCTTCTTTCCACGTGAGGCATATTCCCACTCAGCTTCGGTGGGTAGGCGTCCACCCGCCCATTCACAATACGCTTTTGCCATGTTGTAATCCACGCCCACTGCAGGGTTTTCCGCATACGTAGGATCTGCAGCATTCTCGGTAGGTGTATCAGCGATCGGTAGGATGTTGGGGAAGCATGCGCCAGCGCCCACGCACGCATCGTACATGGCGTTGGTGACTTCTTTCTTATAGATGTTGTAGCAGCTCAAAGTGACATCGTGCTGCGGCTTTTCATCTTGTGCCGCAGCCGGGTCGCTGTCAGCGCTGCCCATTGTAAATGTATCACCGGGGATCAATATGGTTGCCGCCCCATCCGTGTTGGTGGGTTGGCAGGTGCCTGTGGGAGCTTTACCTCCCGCACTGCAGGCAGATAAAATCAACATGAAGAATATGATTGCGAATACCAGGAACCACTTTCTCATTCTTCCCTCCTCGACTAATTTGACTTTCTCCACTCATCATTCTACAGCGGATTTAATGGACTGGACAACAGGCAAGTCAATCACCTTGCAACTTCGTATCCAAAGCGTATACTATCAATTTGACAATCATACGTCGAGATGATTTGGAGATAATAGGAAAACGTATGATAATATTTCGTCTACAATAATATTTAACTTCCAGGCTATTTGAAAGGGAGTAAATGGGAACTCAAAAAATACTGATCATCAAATCCAGCCCGCGGACACAGGGGAACAGCAACTCACTGGCAGACCAGGTGGAAGCCGGTGCACGAAAAGCGGGGGCATTTGTAACCGCACTTTCCTTGCATGGCATGGATCTTCATCCGTGCAGCGCCTGTGATGCATGCCTGACATACGACGAGGTGCATTGCGATATGGAAGATGACATGCAACAGATCTACCCGGCGCTGCTCAAAGCCGATGCCATCGTGCTTGCCAGCCCGATCTATTGCTTTACATTCTCAGCGCAATTGAAATTAATGATCGACCGGTTGTACGCGTTCGAAGGTCAAAAACCACACCCGCTGAAAGGCAAACAGATTGCCATCCTGCTCACTTATGGAGATGAAGATGCGGAATCCTCGGGTGTTTTCAATGCCATCCACACATTACAGGATGAATTTGGATATACCGGTTCGCCCATCGTGGAAATCATCCATGCTTCTGCGGATAAACCGGGGGATATAATACAGAACAAGGAAATCATGCAGAAAGCATTTTTGCTTGGTGAAAAACTCGCAAAAACCGCATAATATTTTTGGAGGTATTTGTCATGTCCAACGTTGTCATAAAGACCATGATGGCACGCCGATCGGTGCGCAAGTTCACCAGCCGGAAACCCACCGATGAAGTGATCGAGCAAATTGTCCGCGCGGGTCAGCAGGCCCCCTTTGCCGGGCAGCTGTGTTCGGTCATCCTCTCACGCAAACGCAAGCAACCGTTTGGAGCACCTATTATGTTCACCGTCTGCTTTGACATGTTCCGCATGGAGAAGGTGATGGAAAAACGACGCTGGAAGACTGTCGCCAGCGATCCGGCAATGCTCATGTTCGGTATACAGGATGCAGCATACATGGCGGAAAACATGGTCATTGCCGCGGAATCACTCGGTATGGGAAGCTGCTTTTTAGGAAATGCCTGCTTTGTGGCAAAGAATTTGAAAAAGCTGTACAAACTCCCCCGCGGGTTTTTCCCGTGGTGCAGCTCGTCATGGGGTACCCAGCAGAAGAATGCCCTGTGCGCCCGCGCTACCCAGTATCATTTACCTGTTTTGAGGAGCAATACCCTGAATTGACCAATGAAATGACCACAGAAGCAATGAAGATCATGGACGATGGTTACCTGGCGCAGGATTACTACCGAACGCCGCGCATCAAAATTCCGCTCGTAAAGGGACGTAAAGAAACCTTCACTTACGACGATTATTCATGGACGGAGCATATTTCGCGAAAATGGGGACAGTGGCTGGCGGACCCAGGGAGATCCTGGACCAATTGGAAGCATGTGGATTTAAGATTGGGAAGTAATTGATTTACTATAATAAATCTCCCGAACCATGGAAATTTGGTTCGGGAGATTATTGTAGATCGTTGGATTACCTTAATCCATATTAGTATTTTAGAGTGGAGCCACCGATAAATTCGCGGATCACAGAATCCTCGGGAACGAAAGAATCATTTTCGAGTGGGGTGATCTGGCGCAGCATGGCTGCGGTGCGCATGGCGCGCTCAAAGGCATCCTCGCGCAACGGGTCGTCGGCAAATTTCTCAACCCACTCTTCAAATTTTGCCATGAGCTTGGGTTTGTATACACACAGCTCATATGGCATGGCAGAGTTGATGATGTAGTTGGCAGTGTGATGGAATGGAACGATATTGCGCATTTCACTGGCGCGCACGTAATGCCAGTGCAGGAGGGTTTTCTCCGGGTCATAAGCACGGAAGGAGGCATCCCGCAGCATGCGCCGCATCAACCGGATATCCGTCCAGCGTACATACCTGCCATCCCTGTCCTTCATTTGCATCAACGGTTCCAGGTACAGTTTAAATTTTTGCTCATTGGGCACATCCCGGGTCATATCGGAAAATAATCCATGCAGGCTGTCAATCAGGATCAGGTCACCGGGGTTCAACTTCATCGGCGTGCGATTATCGTGACGTGTGCCTGTTTTGAAATCATAAAACGGGATGAGCACTTCCTCGCCTTTGATCAAACGTACTAGGTGGTCGTTGATGAGCTGCAGGTCAAGTGCCTGGGGAGTCTCAAAATCATAATCACCGAATTCGTCCTTGGGATGGTCTTCGAGATTGAAAAAGTAGTTGTCCACATTCAAGGTAACCAGTTTCATGCCGTGCTTTTCCAATCGCTGACCCACTTTGATGGTGGACGTGGTTTTCCCCGAGGATGACGGGCCGGTGATGATGACCATGCGCAATTCTTTTTTGCGCTTGATGATCAAGTCTGCTGCATTGCGGATATCTTCATGATACGCGGCTTCGGATGCCTGGACGATTTGGGAGAGTTCACCACGAGCGATGCGCTCATTCAATCCTTCAATCGTTTGAATGCCATGATCCGTTGCCCAATCGAGCACCCCCAGATCTTCGCCCACGGTATATTGTGCGCCGGTGTTGAGGAGGCTTCAATGGCATGTGCGCGTGCGCGGGCACGTTCAGCGCGGTAAAGGATGTACGATTTGGAGACACGGGCGTGTTTGTTTTCAATGAGCACTTTTTCAACCACGTCCTGGATATGTTCGACATCGGGTGATACACCATCGGGGGTGGTCTCTTCCAACATTTTTACCACTTTGCGAGAAAGACCTTCGGCAATGGATTTATCTCTCCCGCCGACTTCGATCGCGGCTCGATAGATTGCATTGGTTATTCGATCCGGATTAAATGGAACGAGCGCTCCATTCCGCTTGGTTACAAATTGGATTTTTGACATACATCCCTCGTTAAAATCTAATTTTTCCCAACTTCTGCAAATGTCTTGCATGCAGGAAGTGAAATTAATCCAGAGTAAAGATTTCTCCGGGTTTGAGGATGTGCACTTTGGCACCTGTTTCTTTTTCGACTTGTGGTGCCCAGGTAACAGGATCCTGGCGGATAAGGTCGAAGGTGCTGTAATGATATGGGATGACATGCTTGGGTTGAAGCATCTTCACCGCTCGTAGTGCATCTGCCGGACCCATGGTGTAGTTATCTCCTATCGGCAGCACCGCCAGATCGATACCTTCTTCACCGATCAAGCGCATGTCACCAAAGAGTCCTGTATCCCCGGCGATATAGATTTTCCTATTTTCACCGGTGGTCAACAGGAAACCGCAGGCGTTGCCTCCATCCGAGCCATCCGGTAGAGTGGAGCCATGCACGGCAAACGTAGGTTTCAGGTAGCCAAACGGATGCTGATGCCCTCCGCCGATCTGCTGGTTGTGCACTTTGATGCCTTGCTTTCGCAGCCAACTGCAAATGGGACCATTGCTGATGACGAGTGCATCCGTGCGGCGTGCGATGGCAACTGTGTCACCCAGATGATCGCCGTGTCCATGCGTTACGAGAATGAATTCCGCAGGCACTTTTTCAGGCGACATTGTAGCGGTAGGGTTATCGGTGAAATAAGGATCAACAAGGATGTGGTAGCTTCCAATTTCCAATCCCAATGCTGCATGGCCGAAATATGTGAAGAATGGCAGGCATGATCACCTCCGTACTAAGAAAAAAATAATTGCCAATAAATGAATTATAAGATATTCCTTAAAAAAAAGAACGACCTTCCGCAAGGTCGTTCGCCAAGATGAAAGTTGAGACTAGCCTTGAGGTGGGATCATGCCATCGAGAATGGTTTCCAAGGCTATGGTATGACTGCAGCGGGCGCGGGTCTTGAAAAAATCGCAATCGCAAATCAATTTTCCATCCAACATTTTTACTTCGTGAGCGTTATTTTCTCCAGCGATCGACACCTGCAAAGATTTAAATTGAATTCGTTTGGATTTCTCAGCCACGTAGCGTTTGGCTTTTTCTATTTTACCGATCATACCCGTATCCATTTCGTTCTCCTTGGGTGAAATAAAAAGCACGCGTAAAAGCGCGTGCTCTAAAAAGAGATCCTGATGTTAGGAAAAACTCGCATAAGGTATCAACCTCTGTAGTACTTATGGTAAACCAGATTGGGATGAAAGTCAATGAGAAGCAATTGTTTTAATGATTTTCTACGAAGGAAATGACCGGATGTGTTTTTCCAGAACCAGGGCATCCTCACCGCCATCGTAATATTTTGCCCATGTGCCTACATCGTGGTAGCCATGTTTACGATACATCGCAATCGCTGATTCATTGGAAATCCTGACGCTCAGGCGGATGCGCGGGACTCGCATCCGTATTTCGCATTCTGCCAGCAGCGCTTCAGCAATGCCATTTCTCCGGTAATTCACGGCGACGCCAATCGTAGTTATCCAACCCAACTTTTCCTCGGGATGGGTATCAGCAGCCGCGAACCCCACCATCTCCTCGATAACGACTGCCTTCAAACGGATGATCCCCGGCATGGATAAGACGGCGATCAAATCGATGAGCGGCCAGGCATCTACAGCAAAACACTCATGTTCGAGCCGCCGCAACGCTCCCAGGTCGCGCAAGTTGGCAGGTGCGATGGTGAAGATGGGTTTTTCAGGCATGGCTTTTGATCCAGGCATTGATGGGTTTGAAGGTAACCCGGTGCATAGGGCAGGGTCCGTGCCCATTTAAGGCACGGCGGTGCATGGGTGTGCCGTACCCTTTGTGAGAGGAAAAACCATAGAAAGGATATTTGCGATCAAGATTGCACAAAATGGCATCCCGGGCAGTCTTTGCCAGCACGGATGCAGCGGCAATACTGAGGATCAGGGAATCTCCTTTAATTAAATTGGTTTGTGGAATATTTAAATCTTTTAAAATAACTGCATCAATGAGAAGATGCTGCGGTGAGATAGACAACTTGGATATGGCGCGTTTCATGGCTAGGCGAGTGGCAGGCAGGATCCCGATCGCATCAATCTCGTGGTTGGATGCAAGGCCTAACCCCCAACATTTGGCGATTTGTTTGATTTGTATTGCCCACGTCGAACGTTGCAGAGGGGTCATTAACTGGAATCCCGGACACCGGCCAAATGGCGGATCACCAAGGGATCATCGGGGAGGATGACTGCAGCAGCAGCCACCGGACCTGCCCATGCGCCGCGTCCTGCTTCATCGATCCCAGCGATGAGCGTGACACCTTTTTTCCAAAGGGCTATTTCATATTTCAAGGTTGGGAAAATTCGGTTGTCCATCATGTGTGGTGCAGCAACGGATGAAAAATGGAAAGACAGCACTTAATCAATCGTACAGACCATGTTTTGCATTCCGGCGGATACTGGCGATATCTTTCGCCATGCGCAAAGAATCTTTAATAAGTCGAACTTTGCTATCGGAGTTGAAATACCAGGGGATGGGCACTTCCACAATCTTGTAACCATGTCGTAAAGCGATGAAGAGTATTTCAGCATCGAAAGACCAGCCCATCATGGATTGCCGATTGAAAACATCTTCTGCAATATCGTGCCGGAAACACTTCAAACCGCATTGGGTGTCCTGGAGCCCTGGAACCGCCATCCAACGCACGAGAGCATTAAACACCCTGCCTGTGAAATGTCGATAGGCAGGTTCATTGTAACGGATGGCTCCTGGTGCTTCGCGGGACCCGATTGTCACCTGTGCATCCGGCTGGTAAGGCGGAAAGAAACGGTTTATCTCTTTCACTGGCATAGAAAAATCAACATCCGCGAAGAAGCGATATTCACCGTTGGCAGCCAGCATACCCACCTGCACTGCCAACCCTTTGCCACGGTCATCCAAGTGGATGACCTTAAGATTCTTTATTTTTGGCAGGAAACTGCGCCCTATTTCCAGCGTTTCATCAGAACTTCCATTTTCAACCACGATGATTTCGGAATCATAACGTTGCTCATGCAGGAAATCATCCACTTGAACAAGACAACGGCTGAGCCGTTGTTCTTCATTGTGCGCTGGGAGAATGAGAGATAAAAAAGGTGTTTTCACCGGTGCAGTAATTATACAGGAGGTTGTATCGTAAATAAAAAGTCGGGCTAAGCCCGACAATCTGGTCGGGGTGGGCGGACTTGAACCGCCGGCCCCCGCGTCCCAAACGCGGTGCGCTGCCAACTGCGCTACACCCCGAACGCGTAGAGTATAATCCGAAGCAACGATAACCGTCAAGAAAGAAGCACATGGGTAAGAAGCTCCATCACCGACATACCAGCGGGAAATTGCTGATTGGAATCCCGATTATCTTCATTTTTTCACTTCTTACGGGATGCAAATCACCAGAGGTGGCTGAAACGGTGGTTGTACCAACTTTCACGGTTCAAGCGAAAACGCCGACCACCAAAGCAACAATAATAAAAGCCATCACACCAACCCCCACTCAACCTCAATGCCCTGAAAACAAGGGAACCGTCGAGCGGCTGTCATTTGAAAGCGACCTGTTGGAAAAACCACAATATGTGAGCGTCTATTTTCCACCATGTTATAAAACACGCCCGGCGTCGCGCTACCCCGTGATTTACCTTCTGCATGCCCAGACCTACGCAGATGACCAATATCAACGATTGGGTGCAGTAACCGAAGCGGACGCGCTGATCTCGAGCGGTGAACGTGCACCGTTCATCATGGTAATGCCATTTGAAGAGGATAATGCCAAATATTCCGGAAATAATCCATATTTTCAGGTGTTGCTTGAAGAGCTCATCCCGTGGGTGGATACCACTTTTCCCACCTGCACAGATAAGGCATGCAGGGTCATTGATGGCATTTCGCGTGGAGCTGCCTGGGCAATGAAATTCGGTCTGGCAGCCCCGGAATTGTTTTCCAAGGTTGCAGCACACAGTTTGCCCGGTTTTAATAATGCAGAGCAACTGGTCCGTGATTGGCTGAAAGGGGAGAACCTCAACAATTTACCGGTGATCCGCATGGACGCAGGAAAAAGTGATTATTTCATTTCGGAAACCCGCAAGTTTGACACATTGTTAACCTCACTGGGTGTCAGCCATACCTATATCGAAAATGACGGTAATCACGACGAAATTTATTGGAAAATCCATATAAACGAGTACATCATTTGGGATAGCAACGGCTGGATGCCTATTCCGAATGGATAACTTGCTTCATTAGATTAAAGAGAGTAAAATTCCTTTTTCATGAAAGGAACTCCGACGAACGGTTAATCCATGCCTCTTTATACGTATCGATGTACAAACTGCGGAGTGCAGTTTGATCAACAGCAAAAATTTACAGATGGATATCTGACCAAATGCCCCGAATGCGGCAAGAGAACACTCTTAAAGTATTCATGCCGGTGGGGGTTGTGTTCAAGGGATCGGGTTTTTACGCAACAGATCACCGCTCGCCTTCCGGGATGACTTCCACGCCATCGGAAGAAAAAACGAAAGTGGAAAAGCCGGCAGAAGTAAAGCCTGCTGAAAAAGTGGAAGCTCCAAAGAGCGATGTGAAACCCAAGAAAGAATGAATGGTCTTGGATCTTTGCAGCGAAGGCAGCCCGGTCGATGTACCGGGCTTTTCCTTAGGAGAGTAGATTAAATGAATGATGATCAACTGATGCTCAATAAACCTCTAGAAATTGAACCCGGGATTATCTTGCGACGCGGATGCAAGCAGGACGCAGACAGATTGGTCGAATTTAATGGGCGCATACACGGGGAGGATGAGGATGATAAGCGGCGCGTTGCCATCTGGTCACGTGATCTGATCAATGGTCTGCATCCCACCATCCGTCCAACGGACTTTACGATCGTTGAAGTGCAAAACTCCAGGAAGATTGTATCCTCGATGAATTTGATCTCGCAAACATGGACGTATAATGGCATCCCTTTCAAGGTTGGCAGACCTGAGATAGTAGGAACTGATCCGGAATACCGCCACCGGGGATTTGTTCGGAAGCAATTTGACGCGGTACACGTGTGGAGCAGATCACGCGGTGAGATGGTTCAGGCTATCACGGGAATTCCGTATTATTATCGTCAATTCGGATATGAAATGACGGTCGAGTTGGATAACTGGCGAGCCGGCTACGAAGCAAATGTCCCGGCGCTTAAAAAGGATGAAAAGGAACAATTCCTATTCCGGAAAGCGGCATTGGAAGACGTTCTCTATCTGCAGAAAAATTATGCGAAAAGTCAACTACGTTACCGGTTAAGTTGTATCCGTGATCGTAAAATATGGGAGTATGACCTGGCAGGTCGGGATAAAGAGGATGTGTGCCGGGTAGAGATCATGGTCATTACAACCCTGGAGGGTAAGCGGGTGGGGATTCTAGTGCATCCATTTTATCTGCACGAAAACATGGTACAGGTGATGTACCTTGAAATTGAAGATCCTGCCAGTTGGGCGGATGCAGCACCAGCCATTGTGCGCTACCTTTGGAATACCGGGCAGGATTACGCAAAAAGTGAAAACAAGAAATGCCTGGGATACCAGTTCATTTTTGGAAGTGATCATCCGCTTTTCCGGGTAGCCGCTCACCTGGCTCCACGGTCGCGCACCCCGTATACCTGGTATATTCGTATACCGAATCTCCCGGAATTTATCGGGATCATCAAACCCGCGCTGGATGTGCGACTCGCCCGATCGGAATGGAGCTCTTTCACCGGTGAGGTCAGGTTTGGATTCTACCGGGATGCTATTAATGTAAAATTCACGAGGGGGAAGATAAAAGGAATTGGGACGTATATACCTCAGAAGTGGGATGATGCCGAAGCAGCATTCCCCAACTTTACATTCTTTCATCTTATTTTTGGATGGAAATCGATGGATGATTTACGGTCAATATTCCCAGATTGCTGGGTAAAGGAAGAAAAGCGAGGCCTCCTGGACGCTCTTTTTCCAAAGCAGCTTTCCAATATCTGGCCTTTGCAGTAAAGGTAGTATCTCATTTACTGGCAAACCCTATCAAAAGCTAGCAAAAAAACGTAAAATGGGTTGTGTTACCTTATCGAACTATGTAGAATAGAATCACCCATTGGGAGAAAAAATGGCCAAGCAAAATACTCAAAAACCAGTGCGATCGTATTCCTCTGACGAGCGGAGACGCAGGGCATCACAAATCATACTGGCAGTGATCTCAATCATGTTGATCCTGAGCTGGGTTATCACACTACTATATCGATGAGGAGTTGAATATGCTTAAGAGACCAAGATTATTTTGGATCGTAGGGATGATCTCCGCCTGGTTGGCGGATTTTCTTTTCTGGAAAAACCGACCCGGAATAACGATTGTTGTATGGGTGGTTTTAACCATCGTTGCCGGGATTGTGATCATTCGAAAGGAAGGAGTGAAACCTGCCCTTCCAAACATAGCACTCATGATTCTAGCAATCGCGATGGGATGCATTTTGGCTTTACGCCTGGAGCCTTTCACTCGCTTCGTAGCCTCTTGCTTAATGCTGCTTGCCCTCATGCTTTTTACTTTTTCTTATCAGAAAGCGTACTGGGTCTATTATCGAGTCCGCGACCATATTGCGGCATTTTTTTCACTGATCATCGGCTCTTTGGGAAGGGCGGCAACACTGAAGAAAGATCAGGAGTCAATACGCCCGTTAACACAGGAAAAAACAACAAAAGCGAAATCACAAAAACCTATGCCGCCAGCTTTACCCGATGTGAAGTTACAATCCCGGCCTCCGCGCAAAATATGGGCAGTGCTGCGTGGATTGCTGATCGCCTTGCCAATCGTCGCCATCCTGGCAGCGCTGCTTGCTTCTGCCGACCTGGCGTTTAGTAATCAACTCAAATCTTTCCTTGAATTATTGAGGATTGAAAAACTTCCTGAATACCTGTTTCGGCTGACGTACATCCTTGTTTTTGGATATCTACTTACCGGAGTGTTATTGCACGCGGGTTTCCCCAAGAAACCGGAAATCATCCCGGATGAGTCAAACGACAAAGTCAAGCCTTTCTTGGGATGGATTGAAAGCGTCATCATCCTCGGAAGCATTGAAGCATTGTTCGCCTTTTTTATTGTTTTCCAAATCCGCTACCTGTTTGGTGCGCAGATCAATATTTCTACGGCGGGATTTACGTATGCTGAATATGCCAGGCGCGGTTTTTTTGAATTAGTCACGGTGGCAGTCTTAAGCCTGCTGATATATGTCGTTCTTTCAGCGATCACCAAACGCGAACAGCCATCACAGAGAAAGGTTTTCTCCATCCTTGTCATCAGCCTGATGGTTCTCGTGCTTGCGATCCTCGGGTCATCCTACCAACGGTTAGCGTTGTATGAATCCGCTTACGGGTTTGCTTACCTTCGAACCTACACACATTTCTTTATCCCATGGATGGCGGTTCTTCTCGCGACGGTCGTGCTATGGGAACTGCTACGCAAGCAACGCTTTTTTATGTTTTCATTGATTGTTTGCATATTTGGATTTGGTATCACTCTCGCAGCAGTGAATGTGGATGGGTTCATGGCAGAAAAAAATATTCAGCGTGCGTTGCAAGGGGAAAAGCTGGATACGCTTTTTCTTTCACAATTATCGAACGATGCGGTTCCCGTTCTCATACGCGAGTTCTCATTAAAAAACCAACAAAAGGATGTAAAGGATACCTTGGGCGCGAACTTGTCCTGTCGATTGGCAGAGATCAAGGATGCCGGGAAGACCTCCTGGAAATCATTTCATTTCGGAGCATGGATGGCTGAGCGATCCTTGATGAACATTGAGAAAAACCTTATGCCATATATAACAAGTGAAGACGAACGAGGTGGATGGGTCGTAAGCGTTGGTGGAGTCGCGCAGGATTGTTGGTCCAATTTTGATTAAGATTTTAGAAATTAAAATAAGTGAGCGGTGGAGTACTCCACCGCTCACTTATAAATACTAGCTATATCAAGCCGTAAAATCAATTGGATAACCTTCACGAGCAGAGGACAATCCATGCTTTGCTTCAAAAACCAATGCTTCTTTTAATAGAGGACCCTCGCGATATGCTTTTATTGCGTCCGTATCTTCCCAGACAATGAAGGTGGTTTCATCTCCTTTATCATGGCGAACTGAGTAATACACCGAGAGTACTCCGGGGACTTTCCTCAATTTCGGCAGAAATTCTTTCATAAAAGGTTCAATGATATTAAGCTCTTCGGGTGTGACGTGGCTTGTAGTGACCGTTAAGAACATGATGCCCTCCAAAATTGAGAAATGGTAGAATTCAATTTGATTGTAGCATGGCTGATTGCGCGTAAAAAGGGAGTATTTCCATGAAACGTATTGCCATTATTGGAGCCGGCGTTGGAGGGATGACAGCTGCGTACGATCTTATCAAAGCAGGTCATTCCGTGGTTGTGTATGATGGTGCAGCCACGGTCGGTGGTCTTGCGGGCGGTTTCAAGGACAAGGATTGGGATTGGTCCTTGGAAAAGTTTTACCATCACTGGTTTTTGACGGATAAAGCAATTTTCGACTTGATTGATGAATTAGGCTGGAAGGATAAAGTAATCGTCCCAAAACCGAAAACGGTTGTCTATTTCAAAGGAAAATTCTATCCACTGGATTCGCCCATTGCAGCTCTTACCTTCCCCGGATTCACGATTTGGGACATGGTACGCTTTGGATTTGTAACAGCGTATTTAAGGTATCTTTCCAATTGGAAGAGTCTTGAAAAATTTACGTCGCATGAGTGGATGAAAAAGGCATATGGGAAAAAAATTTATGCCACCCACTTTGAACCTCTGTTAGTTGGTAAATTCGGAGAATATTATCAGCAGGTGACCATGGCGTGGTTCTGGGCGCGATTCAAGGTGCGCACAACCCGCCTGGCGACCTTCCGGGGGGGATTCCAGGCATTCTGTGATCTGTTTGCGGAGAAATTACGCAGCATGGGAGTTGAAATACGTTTATCCTCCAATGTGAAACAAATGGAAACCGCGGATGGAAAATGGCTCGTTCATAGTGCGGGTAAACGCGAAGCATATGACCAGGTGCTGGTGACGACATCTCCTGCAGGCCTGGCGAGACTTGTCCCGTCACTCCCGCAGAATTATCTTTCCGGTCTGTTTACACTCAAACACATGGGTGCACTTGTGCTCATCCTTGCCATCAAACACCCATTATCCAAAGAAGGGTATTACTGGTTCAACCTGCCCAAAAAGGAGGGTTTTCCATTTCTGGCATTGGTGGAACACACTAATTTCCTATCCCCAGAGCATTATGGTGGTGATCATCTTTTATACTGCGGTGATTATCTCGATCAGGGACATGAATA
The DNA here is from genome assembly GCA_963699305.1 of uncultured Chloroflexia bacterium. Lineage (GTDB taxonomy): Bacteria > Chloroflexota > Anaerolineae > Anaerolineales > Anaerolineaceae > JBGQAS01. The sequence continues at coordinate 40,637 of OY969431.1, forward strand.
TTTCAAACTAGATAAGGCGGAATTGATCAATCGGTTTCTACCCAACTTGCAGCGGATCAATCCCGAGTTTTCTGCGGATTGGATCAGAGCTTCGTGGGTTTGGAAAACCGATTACGCACAACCGGTACCATTGATCAATCATTCCACGAATATTCCAGCGATTGAAACACCTCTCCAGGGTCTGTATTTTGCCAGTATGAGCCAGGTTTATCCCTGGGATAGGGGTACAAATTTTGCCGTGGAGATCGCCAGGAAGGCAGTTGGATTAATGGAGAAAGATTAAGGTATTGCGATTCTTTAAGAATCCTTAAGGTTAAATACTCATGAATTCACAAATTAGCCGATTATGAAATATAAACAGGTGAATTGTTGTAACTCCTAATTTGAAAAGGCTAATACCAATAATTCATGCAAAATAAACCTTTAATGTGGCTTATCGAGCGAAAAGTCTTTCGTGTCACGAAACGGATTTGTTTCAGTCGGTTTCTGAAAAAAGAGGTTCAGGTTGTCTGACTTTATCCATAAGGGATAATAAAATTTCTTAACTTAATCCACATGAAGTCCGCAGTTCTTTATCAAGTGACTCGCAAACCACCACCTGTGGGGGATGGGAATGGGTAAATGACAAGGTGTGGTATTCCCTTTTCAAACTCCTTATCTGCATCATACGGTGCAATTGTTAAATCGATTAACCTTAAAGAATCAGGTTTATTTAATGTTCCGTATGGTAAACGACTTGTCCAAAAAGCCCCCATTTGCTAGAATGCTTCTACGCTGGCTGGGAGAAATTCCGAAGTCGCAGCCCCATTTTTATTGTAAATTCAAATTTCCAATTGATCGAGCCACTTCACTGGTGGAAGCATTTTTTATTCCCTATCATCGGTGAATGTACCTCAACGCCGGAGGATTTGGTCCATGGATTCACAACACGCTTGGCAGGCCGCACTTAGCCAACTTCAGATGGAAATGCCCAAGGCATCCTTTGATACCTGGGTACGCTGCACCGAACTTGTGGAGTACACTGCAGATACTTTTACTGTTGGTGTGCAAAACGCCTACGCGCGCGATTGGTTGGAAAATCGTTTGTCGAGCACGGTAACACGCCTCCTCTCCGGCATGATGAGCAAACCTCAGGTAGTGGAGTTTGTCGTTTTCCATAAAGAGGGAAGCAAAACCGAAAAGACCGAGAATTATATTGAAGTGAGTGAGCAGCCAGTTCCCCAGCGTCCATCCAATCAGACTCTCAATACCCGCTACGCTTTTGAAAATTTTGTTGTCGGCACCAGCAACCGGTTGGCGCATGCAGCCAGTATGGCAGTCGCGGATAATCCAGCCAAAGCGTATAACCCTCTATTTCTATATGGGGGAGTAGGATTGGGGAAAACCCATTTGCTGCATGCCATTGGGAATAAAGCGGTTGAAAAAGGATTGCGAGTTTTGTATGTTTCTTCAGAGGAGTTCACCAACGATCTGATCAATTCCATTCGAAGCCACACCACACAAGCATTCAGGGAGAAATATCGCAGCATCGATGTCCTTCTGATCGATGACATTCAATTTATTGCAGGAAAAGAATCGACCCAGGAAGAATTCTTCCACACATTCAATACTTTGCACGGACAAAATAAGCAGATCGTGATTTCCTCTGATCGTCCACCAAAAGCAATGAACACACTTGAGGAACGGTTGCGGTCACGATTTGAATGGGGTCTTTCTGCCGATATTCAGCCGCCCGACCTGGAAACACGCATTGCCATACTACGGTCGAAAGCCGAGCGCGCCGGTCAAAAGGTGCCGCCTGAAATTCTAGAGTTAATTGCCCGCCAGGCTCAATCCAATATCCGTGAATTGGAGGGCGCATTAACCCGGGTATTGGCTTACGCAGACCTGACCGCTCAACCTTTGAGTTCCTCATTGGTAAATACCGCGCTGGCGGATCTAATCCCAAACCATCGCATGCTTGAACCTCAGCAAGTCATCAATACGGTTGCTTCGTCGTACGGTCTGACCGTGGAAAGTCTGCTCAGCAAAGATCGTTCGCATGATATCGCGTTACCTCGCCAAATTGCCATGTATCTATTGCGGGAAGAAGCCAATATGTCACTACCACAAATCGGGAACGTGCTGGGTGGCAGAGATCATACAACAGTCATGTATGCCTGTGAAAAAATCACCGAACAAATCGAACGGGATGATCAAATGCGCCGGGAGGTAATTCAGATCCGGGATTCACTTTACGGCAGGCGATAACCGCTTGGTTTATTTACTCTGGTGATTCGTGGCGCGAGAAGTGCACAACTATACAAATCACGAGAAGTTAATTTCTGGGTGCAGTATACAAGGCGATGACATTTTCAAGTGGTGTATCCGCTTGTATGTAGTGTGCGGTGGTACAGATATACCCACCATTTTTTCCAAGAACTGCGATACGTGATGAAACTTCCGATTGAACATCGTCCGGTGTGCCATGCGCCATGGTTTGTTGAAGATCAATCCCCCCATGGAAGGCGATTTTTTCACCGAATTCTTTTTTAATTTTTTGCATATCCATTAAAGCAGCACGCGGCTGAAGGGGGTTTAGGACATCAATTCCAAGTTCCTCAACAAGGGGTTTTATCAGAGGATAAATCGCACCGCAGGAATGGTACAGAATCTTGAGGTTGTACGATTTAATAACTTGATTCAACCTCAGGTGCCGCGGCATAATATATTTTCTCCACATTGTCGGTGACATCATCAGCGAGTTCTGAACCGCGACATCATCATAGGTATACACAATATCGATCAACCCTTGTGCTTCCTTCATTAAATTATGTACATTGGATATCATCAGGTCTGCATAACAATCCATGATAGCGCAAGGAATTTCCGGTCTGTCGTAGAGATCGATCAGAAACTTATCCAACCCGTATAATGCCCAAGCTGATTCAAAAATCCCTCCGACATCATAGCGAATATGAAAGCGAATATTTTTATTCAGTCCTGTTATTTGGGGGTGGATGGATTTCCAGTCCCAATACTCGGATTTCGGCCAATATTTCCAGGTTTCCACTTCTGCGACAGAAGCAGCGTTTGCCAGAGGGAAACTGGCATATTCTTCGTACGTGGAAAACTCGTTTGATACCAGGCGCCGATGACTCCCCCAGGGAGTATAAAAAGTGCCATCCTCAAACGATAACGGCTTCGGTGCGGTGTACGTTGGTCGGACGATCCTGCAATCGATTCCCAACAACTGAAGCAGTTCCTCGTCATTTCCTGCACCGAGCAGGGATTTTAACGAATCAACCATTTCCGGGACAGCCCAAAAATCGAACGGTACCCGGTCGGGAACATGATGAGCGAGCGCAGCTTCCACGCGCTCATAAGGAGACATTTTTGCTTTTTCAGGGTACCCGTAAGCTGCTTTCAATCGGGATCGGATTTTGGGGTTATAAATTGCTGTTGTCATTATTGACCCTTGAGGAGTAAAAATATGTGCCAATTATAAAATGGAAAAAGCTGAAAAAAAGAGACATCCGGATTTTTCGGATGTCTCTAGGTATTACAGGAAGTCTTCTGCAAAATGGCAGGCAACCGTATGTTCCGGACGCAACTCCCGCATTTCCGGTTCATCCACGGAACAGATTTTTTTAGCAAAGGAACACCGGGGATGAAACCTGCAACCGGATGGAGGATTGATGGGGTTTGGAATTTCGCCTTCAGGCATGGTTTCTGTTCGGCGTTGGCTGGGATCTGGGATCGGGATGGCTGCCAGCAAGGCACGCGTATATGGATGCAGAGGGTGGCGGTAAACTTCCCTCAAATCACCCAGCTCTGCCATGCGTCCAAGGTACAACACGCCTACTCTTTCACAAATGTACTTGGCGGTTGCAAGATCGTGAGTGATAAATAGATAGGTAAGGTTGAATTCCTTTTTCAATTGAACCATCAGATCCAATAACAGCGCGCGAACAGACACATCCGCCATGGCAATGGGTTCATCTGCTAGGATCAAATCCGGTTTGGTGACAAGTGCCCTCGCGATGACGACCCTTTGGCGTTGTCCACCGGAAATCTGATGGGGGAACTTGCTGTAGAAATATGTAGCGGGTGTTAGACCTACTTTTTCGAAGATCTGCAGCACCATATCCCTAAATTCCTGTTTTTTCTCGGGGTAATGGATACGCAATCCTTCCGTCACAGAATCACCGAGCGACATGCGTGGATTGAGCGAAGCCATGGGATCCTGAAATATCACTTGCATCCTCCGTCGCAAGCGGCGCAGTTCTTCCTTAGGTAAAGTGGAAAGATTAATGCCGTCAAAAACAACATCGCCTTTTGTTGGAGTTTCCAGGCCAATGGCCAGGCGACCGATTGTGGTTTTACCGCTGCCGCTTTCCCCGGCAAGCGCAAATGCTTCTCCGCGCCGAATAGTGAATGAAACGCCATCCACTGCGCGGACAAAATCGCGATGACCTGCCAGCAATGTATCCAAAAAGCTCTTCTGCACAGGGAACCATTTTACGAGGTTTTTAATCTCAACGAGATTGGTTGGGTTTACGGGTACAGTCTTCGGGCTCATTTTGTCACCTTGCGGGGCTTTGGATCTTTTTCAGCGTGATCCTGATACAGCCAGCATTTTACTTTTTGATCCTTGGCAGCTTCCTGAAATGCTGGTTCATGTTTAATACACACGGGCATCATATCCGGGCAACGCGGATGAAAACGGCAACCACTCGGTGGGTGTGCCAGGTTTGGGGGCTCACCACCCATTTTGAATAACTCTTCCTGTTCATCCAACTTGATGTTGGGAACGGCTGCCAATAATCCCCGTGTGTAAGGATGCAATGGTTTATGAAATACTTGGTTGATAGGACCCAATTCGACGATATGACCGGCATACATGACTGCAATACGGTCTGCCAATTCTGCAATGAGGGCGATGTTATGGCTGATTGCCAGGATGGCAACTCCAAATTGATCGCGGATCTCTTTAAGTTGATCGACCAATTTTGCTTCGACAATGACATCCAACGAAGTCGTCGCTTCATCTGCAATGATTAGGTCTGCATTAAGTACCAAACCAATCCCAACCATCACCCGTTGGCGCATGCCCCCGGATAATTGATGGGGATAACTGAACAGACGATTAGCCTGGATACCCAATCGTTCAATCAATGCTTGGATGCGCGGCAGGGCGGTGCCTTTTTTTGTTTCTTTTTCGTGCACCTGGATGGCTTCCAAAAGATGTTCATCCACCCGCTGGACAGGATTCAGCGAAGTTAGCGGGTCTTGAAAAATCATGCTTATCCGGCGACCACGGAAATCCCGCAACTGGGTGTCGTTGAAGCTCATGATATCTAGACCATCGAAGGTGTATTTTTTTGCAGTGATAATTGTGGGAGGGGGTAACATGCGCATGAGCGCTTTTCCCATCGTGCTTTTTCCGCAACCACTTTCTCCAACTAAACCCAGTATCTCGCCCTTTTGCATATCAAACGAGACTTTATCGACAGCCTTTAATGCCCCCAACCGGGTAAAGTAGGTAACCGTCAATTCATCAACCGACATTAACACATTTTTCTCAACCATGACTAAAGCTCCGCTAATCGGGGATTGAGGATTTCAGATAGGCTTTCTCCAGCATGCTGAAGGAAAGCGTGACCAGCGTAACCATCAATCCCGGGAAGGTGATCAGCCACCATGCGCCGCGTACGTAATTTTTACCGCGTGCAAGGTCAATGCCCCAATCCGGAATGTTGGGCGGTAAACCCAGACCGAGGAAGCTCAACCCGGCTTCCGTAAGGATCGCATCCGCCACGTTGACAGAAAAGATGATGACCACGGATGGAAAAACATTGGGGAAGATATATTTCCAAAGGATCGTGAATGGGGTGGCACCCAGTGAACGGGCAGCTTCCACATATAATTCCTGCTTGACGGATAAAGTCTGACCGCGGACGATACGAAAGTAGGTGGGGATATATAAGATGGCAATCGCTACGATGATATTGCCAATTCCTGCACCCAATACTGCTGCGATGGCGATGGCGAGCACCAAGCCGGGGAAGGTGTACATAGAGTCCATCAGCAGCGTAAGAACCCGGTCGAGGGGACCACTGATAAAACCGGAGATCAAGCCGAGTGGAACACCAATAAGAAAAGAGATGATTGCTGAAGACAGACCGACAATCAGGGCAATCCGGGTTCCCCAGATGATGCGGCTAAGCACATCCTGACCGAGCTGGTTTGTACCCAGGACGAACCCTTTGTTTAACTCAATATTCACGTTACCCAGCGATACAAGTTCCGGAAAATCTTGAAGATACGTTCCGTATTCATCCGGAGAAGCCACAAATCCGAGTATCTCACCATTTTTTAAAGCGGTTAAACCTTCGCTTATTAGTTCGAATCTTTTCGGACGATATTGATAGGTATTGGATTCGGGAGCTGTCAAGTTTATCTTTTCAACCGCTTCTCGGATCGCCCGGCTGGATTGACTTGCCACCAGATACCCAATGAAATTCTTCTTGGCGGTAATTTGTACCGGGCTGGTGATATCGCGGATGGTTTGGATGTTATTGGATCCCAATACGATTAGTTCATATCCGGGTGGGGGTTCGCCGGGTTTGAGGAAGGAGGGTCCCACCTCTGCGGTCGGATCGTAAGGGGCGTACCATTGTGGAAAAATACCAACAGTGATGACGAATAATAGAATGACCGCGCTGATGGCTATGAACCACCAATCAGCACCATACCATTTGCGTGCCATGAATAACTTGCGCACAAACCCCACTTTATCAAGTTCAAGTTGCCATTGTTCAACAATTTTGGGTGTATCGTTTTTATTCTTTTCCATAAAATGCTCTCAGATCAATTGGAAATCAATAACGGATGCGGGGATCGACAAACGCATACAGGATATCCATTAGGAGACTGATGATCGCCACAAAAAAGGCAAAAACTCCAACGGTTGCTTGTACCGCTGTGTAATCACGAAGCTCAATTCGTTTTACAAGATAAAGACCCATTCCCGGCCAGGAGAAAGTTGTTTCTGTTAAAACGGCACCTGCAAGCAGAATGGCAAATTCCAATCCAATGAGCGTCAGGATGGGAATGAACGTATTACGCAAAGCATGTTTATATACCAGGCGCCTTTCCGGGATTCCACACGCTCGGCCGGCAGTTATGAAATCGCATTGCAAGATCTCGATCATATTCACCCGCGTCAGTCGAATATAAACTCCGGTAAGGGCGAGACCCAGGGTGAGTGAAGGAAGAACGAGATGCAGAAGAGATGACCAAAGGGCTGGCCAGTTCGCAGTCAGAATGGAATCAAGGACATAAAAATTTGTGATGGATTTAAAGTTCACCAACATCAACGTATCCATTCTGCCGTATAACGGCAGAATGGGAATTCTCACAGAAAATACAATCTGGAAAATCAACCCCAAGAAGAATACCGGGATTGAATATATAACAATACTGAATACTCGTAGGACATAATCAATTGGTTTCTTTCGGTTTTTTGCCACGAATGAGCCTGAAGAAATGCCGATCAGGGCTGTAAGAGCCATGGCGGGGATAGCGAGTTCAATCGTGGCCGGTAAACGCTCGCCCAATTCATCCTTTATGGGACGTTCCCCCTGGGTAAGTGCATTTCCGAAATCGAAGGTAACCATTTTCCAAAGAAAAGTACCATATTGCTCGATGAGGGGTCTATCCAAACCAAGCCTGACTCGGATCTTTTCGATTTGCTCCGGTGTGCCTTTTGGTCCAAGCTGGGACCTGATGGGGTCGCCAGGAAGGATGCGCAAGACCACAAATACCATGGTTATCAGGATCCATATCATCGGGATGGTCAACAAGATCCGGGTTATCAAGAAACGTCTTAGAGAAGCAGACATGAATCTATCTCCAAATATTAAGTTGAGGGCGAGGACGATCCTCGCCCTCACTTCTAACTTCTTTTGCCGGAAGTCAAGGCTAGAACCAAAATTCGATTCTACTCACCGGTCATGAATGTAACATTGAATACCAGGTAGCGCAACGCAGGAGCCTTGACGGTCATGACTGTCAAGCCTGCAACAGTCGAAAGGCGGGTTGCCTCGACGGGACCAGAATACGCCAGGCGATATCGATCTGCCCGCTTTCCACAGCGCTTGCCATGGTTGTGGGATCGGCAAAGTATTTGATGATGACCTTCTTGATGATGGGAGCTGCGCCGAAATAGTTGGGGTTGGCTTCGAGAACCATTTGCTGCCCGGGATCAAACGAAACCATCTGGTACGGTCCGATGCCGACGATCTTGGTGGGGATTTGCAGGATGGTATCCAACGGGATCTCTGCCGTCCGTGGGATGAACGGGGGTGTAGCAACGATAGCTGGGAAGAAGCCATAAGCACCGGTCAGGTGATAAACGACCGTAGCATCATCCGGAGCTTCCACGCTTTCGATGTAGGTGAGGGGCAGGAACCCAACCTGTCCACCAAGGTTCCAACGGTCGAACATTTCCACAAATGCGCTGGCAACGAATGGGGTGCCATCTGCGTATTTGATGTTGGGCAGGAGGTGGAATGTATAGGTGAGACCATCGTCACTGACTTCGAAGTCTAACCCTGCTGTCCCGGGGACGAGGGTGGCTGTTCCAGGTTCGTAGCCAAGCAGGCCATGGCCAGTGTTCTTTAAGATTTCCCAATCATGGGTTGAATACGAATCCTGAGGATCAAGGCTGTTTACTTCATCGGTGGTTCCAATGATGATGGTGTCTGTTGTCCCGGCAGCCGGGGTGTAACCATCAGCAAATTTCAAAACGTTATAGTTGAATTCAAATGGTGCACCGATGGCAACGCCTTCCACTCCGTTCCGCCAGGTAATGAATTCGGGTTCCCAGAACAACGGGATGATGGGTACTTCTTCGGCGAACATATCCTGGATCTGGCGATAGAGTTCGTTTCGTTGTGCGGGATCCGTCTCTTCACGGGCGGCTTCGAGCAATGCCTGGAATTCTTCATTGCAATAGAAAACGCCGTTGCCCTTGCTCTGTTCGCAATCTGCCCAGGGGGAAGTCCAGGTTTCTTCATCAACAAAATCCGGGAACCAACCCAGGATGAAGAAGGGGAGCTGACCTGCTACAAAACTGTCTACGTATTCTGCCCAGTTTTGAGTCTGGAAGTTTACGGTTGCAAGACCAGTCTCTTCAACCTGTTCCTTGACGACTTGCATGACATCCACAGTTTCCACACCGTAGTGATCCGGGGGATACCACAGGTCAAAGACAAATTTATTGTCTTCGGAAAAACCCGCTTCGGTTAACAGGTCTTTTGCCATTTGGATATCACGAGTGCCATATTTATCGAGGAAGGATTCTTTCAGTGATGCAAATCCTATGGGGATGGGAGAGTATGCAGGGATATTGCGACCTTCAAAAACACGATCAACGATGGCTTCCCGGTCGATGGTAGCGGCAATCGCTTGCCGTAGATTAATTGGCCACAAGAGATGCGGTCCAGCAGCTGTGGGTTCTTCTGTTTCCACCACGGGTGGCTCTGTTACAACGGGAGTCTCGGTTGCTTTTGGCTGGCAGGCTACTAAGAGCATGCTTGCCAAAACGATGACTGATACCAAAACTAATAATTTCGACTTCATTTTCTTTTCTCCTCCAAAAATTGTTATCTTACAAAAGGCATTGGCTTGTTGAAATAATTCCTCCTACTACCTCCTCTCCTTGAGATATCTAATCATTATATATTTTTTTTATTCCAAAGACAACATGCTGAAGGATTATTTAAGATTGTGCCCCGATTTACCGGGGCACACGTGGAGGTTATTGAGCTGGGAGAGGGTTGCTATTAGCCCAGTTATTTCCAAGTACTACAATGAAATCATATGGGGCATTTGGATCATAACTGTTCCAGATGGAACTACTGCTTACCCCAAATAAACCTGAGAGATACGAAAGGGTGTACGGTTTGGAATTGTAGACATAAATTGAGCAAATATCAGAATTGCTGTTGGCATTGGCAGCATCGACAATATTGATCCCTTGCTGCTGTAAATAGGTTGCCGTCCGGCTGGCAAGGTCGGCGGTGTAGGTTGCATTTTGGATGGCAACGCGCGCAGCTTCAGATTGGACATTGCCTGCCTGGTTGCTGGATAATGCTGCCATTGGTTGTGTAGTTCCACCTCCCACAAAGATCTGGTCACGGATCAGCCGAATGCGATCAGGGATTGGGAGATAAACCGAGAGACCTTCCGGGGAAGAGGCGGAAATGAGTTGTTCCATGCCCAGTGAGGCACGCGCGATGTTTTCTCCTGGGATTTGCAGCATTAATTGAGCGATCTTGAACATCTGGTCAAAAGTGAGATTCGTAAAAACACCATTTTTTACATCGTTATATATCGCTGGTGCTTTCGCAATCAGTGTCGGGAGCATGTTGAAATTGAGTACCCGATCACGAATTGCCATAATAACCTGCTGCTGATGTGCTGACCGATCGAAGTCGCCATTTGCCAACTGCTTGCGTTCACGGGCATAGGCTAACGCCATGATCCCATCCAGAGTGACCGGAACATTTGCCTGGATCTGCACCGGATAACTATCTGTATTGCGTAAAGTCATGTCCTGATCGGGTGTAATGTTTATCCCATTGATTTCGTCGACAATTTTTACAAAAACATCGAAATCGATCCGTAAATAATTTTGAACAGGTACCCCGAGAAATTCCTGGACAGTATCCATCGCCAATTGAGGACCACCACCGGGTACATGATAAACATCTCCCAGGTAATAGGCGGTATTGATCTTGTAATATCCAAAACCTGGAACATTCACCCAAAGATCGCGCGGGATGGAAAGCATGCCAGCAGTCATCGAAGAGGGGTCCACAGTGAGAAGGATCATGGTATCAGACCGGGAAGCCTGCTCAACTTTTTTATTGGCGCATTGCGCCAGGGCTGCTGGTGAATTTGCGTTTTGCCGCAGATAATCTGCACTGCAGACTGAACTGACACATTTCTGCAATTTGCCCGCGTCACCCGTATGGACATCCAAATATCCCCTGTCACACACATCGCAGGATTCATAATCATGCGTGGAATCGCAAAGCCGAAAATCCAATCCAATAAATAATATATTAAGACGACTTTTCCCATCCCAAGGTGTAGCGGTTGTGTTTACAGACGGTTGAAGTGGCTGATCATTTGAGATTGTTCCTCCGGTATTGGAACTCCCGTTATTCGATGGAGCCCTGGAAGCGATGTGATGGACCACCCTTTGATAAGATTGCTGATGACATTGAAGGCAACTATTGCTGTGATGATGGCAAGTATGATGAATACCACGAACAACACCATCGTCAGACGGTCGGGTTGATAGAATTTTCGAATGGAAGATCGTTGCATATTTTTCTGCCTGTATAAAAGAGAATAACCTACCAGGGTAGAGTTGCAAGAGATGTACCAGAAATTATTAATTGAATATTATCTGGTCATTTTGGTTTTGGGGGGGGAATGGGCAAATTGGCTTTTTGTGTTTTCACCCATTTGTCGCCTTCATCGATCAGCATGACAGGAATATCCTCGACAATGGGATATTTTCGATTGCAGTCACTGCAGATCAGCCAGCTCTGCTTAAAGAGCTCCAGCTTACCTTCTTTTTCCCGTACACACGCTGGACAGCGTAAAATTTCCAATAATTCCTTATCAACCATTGCGTGCTCCTAAAATGCTAATTTGGTAAGCAATTTTACCATTATTAGACATTTGCTTATCTTCAATGCTGCCAGCACAGATTAGAAAGAAGAACAATCCTGCAAAGCAAATATGAAGGGGTTTAGTATAATTAACTTAACGATCACTGTTCGAATTTCCCGGACATTTATTCAATATACTGGGTTATCGTATCGTGGGAGAAAATTTAGTGAACGCACAAGAAAAATTCATGTCCGAACGAATTCTCCACTGGAATAAAGTAGCATCATTAAGTGAAGGAGCTCGCAATTGGGGGAGCACATACCATACAAGGTTGCTGGAAATATATCGCCACATCATTCCTGAAAACCAACGCGTTATCGAATTGGGCTGTGGCAAGGGCGATTTTCTCGCTGAGTTAAAACCTTCTTTTGGTGTTGGAATTGATTTTAGCCCTGTGATGGTTAAGAAAGCAAAAAAGGTTCATTCAGATCTTACCTTCCTTGTGGGTGATGTACATGACATAAAAATTCGTGAAAAATTCGATTATATAATTTTGTCTGATTTATTGAACGATCTTTGGGATGTTCAAAAAGTTTTTGACCAGATGATGAAATTATGTCATGCCAAGACACGGATTCTCATCAATACGTACAGTCGGTTATGGTCCCCGGTTTTGGGGGCAGCATCTGGTTTGGAAATGTCCAAACCGAATCTCCAGCAAAACTGGCTGACGGTTGAAGATATCCGGAACATGTTGGGGCTGGCAGGATTTGAGGTGATCCAGACTTGGCGGGAAATCCTATTCCCTCTACCAATTCCCGGAGTAAAAGAATTTTGCAACCGTTTTCTGGTGAAATTGTGGCCATTCCATCATGCAGCATTATCCAATGTCTTGATGGCGCGGATAATTCCAAAAAGCGACCCATTAAAGACAAAACCCTCCGTGAGCGTGATTGTTCCTGCTCGTAATGAAGCGGGCAATATCCCAGCGATTATTAAAAGCATTCCAAAAATGGGATCCGGGACTGAGATAATCTTTGTCGAAGGAAATTCCAAAGATAATACATTTCAGGTGATACAGAAAGAACTGAAGAAATCTAAAAACAAAAACATAAAAGTCTTTCAACAAACTGGCAAGGGAAAAGGTGATGCAGTCCGCTTGGGATTTCAAGAAGCAACTGGAGATATCCTGATGATCCTGGATGCTGATATGACGGTAGCACCCGAGGATCTTCCACGCTTTTATGAGGCTATTGCTTCATATAATGGTGATTTTATCAATGGCGTTCGGTTGGTATATCCCATGGAAAAAGAAGCCATGCGGTTTTTCAACTTCCTGGGGAATAAATTTTTTTCTTTGGCTTTCAGCGGTTGCTTGGGCAACCGGTAAAAGATACACTATGCGGTACTAAGGTACTATGGAAAAGCGATTATGAAAGGATAGCAAAGAATCGCACTTATTTTGGTGATTTTGATCCTTTTGGCGATTTTGACCTACTTTTTGGCGCTTCCAAACTTGGGCTGAAGATTGTGGATATACCGATCCGTTATCGCGAGCGGATATATGGAACAACCAATATACAACGTTGGACGCATGGTTGGCTTTTGGTACGAATGGTCTTATTTGCTGCCTTCCGTTTAAAGTTTATTTGATCAAGGATTCTAATGTCAATTTTACGAACCAAATTAAAAATGTTGACTCCTAGTCAATATGACAATTTACGAATAAATCCCCAGATAGATCCTATCGAGATCTACTTCAAACCGATATTCGGAAAAATTTATAGAAGAAGAGTTGAACTGTGTCTTGATGAGTTGATTCCCGGTGAAAGAGTACTGGAGATCGGGTATGGCAGTGGGGTTACTTTCCTTAACCTACATGACAAATTTTCCAAAATTGATGGATTGGACATGAACGCCCCATCGAAACGGGTTACGGCATTGTATAGCTCCTTAACTATAGATGTGAATCTCCGAAAAGGAAATGTATTGAAAATGCCTTATCCTGACAACAACTTTGATTGTGTACTTGCAATCAGTATATTAGAGCATCTGAAACCCAAGGAACAATTGATTGCCATGAAGGAAATTCAACGGGTGCTAAAAAAAGGCGGGCAATTTATATACGGCGTACCTGTTGCAAGTAGAGCGATGGAATTATTTTTTAGAATACTGGGTTTCAATATAAATGAACACCATTATTCAACTGAAGTAGAAGTGGATAGGGCAGCATCGAGCATATTTAAAAAAATCAGGATAAAAAACTTATTTGCCATTCTCGGATTAATCCGAGTGTATCAAACAGCTCATTTCAAAAAGTTGTAATCAACTTAGAAACTTTTCTTTGAAGGTTTCACAGCCCGGATGATTAATGACCCTGAAAATTCACAGAGAATTGGGGTCTTTTCTAGCTTTCTTCCAAGGTTTTGGATAAAAGGAATCCAGCGAGGTGGCGTGTTTTGATGAAGCCAGTCGTAGGGCTTGACCGATACATCTGAAAAACCAATTTGTTTGAGTGATCTTTCTAATTTATGACGAATGAATGCGATCTCATCGGGAGAAACATACCAGAATAGGGGACGAATAAAACGAAATGCTCGCTCTAAGAATACTTGTGGGTTACGAAGGTTCGGTTCAGCAAAGCTTATCACACCACCGGGTTTTAAAAAATCAAATATTTTCTGAAGAGATTCGTCAATATTCAAATGATGAAGAATCGAGGAACCGATCACTGCATCAAACGGACCTTCCTTGTCACAATCTTCAAAACGTTTGAGTAAAAAGGTAACATTGTATTTTGGAAAGGATCGTTTTACGAGCTTCATCCAATAAATCCGGTGAAATATCCAATGCCAGGATGTGTTGGAACCATATACCGCAAATCGTTCCGTAAAATTTCCGGTACCACACCCAATTTCCAATACTTTCATGCCTGGTTTGCGAATCGAGCCCCCTTGTGCAATCAATTGTGCACGTCTTTCTACCGCGTAGCTTTCCTGCTGGAGTACCCCAGCCCCAAATCTGAATCGCGTTTCCTTTGGCTAATAGCTTACCATGGTTGATTTCATTAAGTGATTTTTTCTTTTATTCTTCTTGACATTGTTGTATTCCTTGGATTATTTTTTCTGAACGACAATTAATGCAAACATTGCAGCTCCTCTAAAAAGGCGCATGAAAAAAAAATCAACACTTTTCATTACATTAAAAATAAAATTATTACCAGGATTTAACGGACGCATAGAGACTCCACCGGAAAATAAATAAAGCAGTGGCATCATCGGGGAAATGTTTATTAGCGACAACTTCTTGAATGTCTTGAAAAATATTTCCCGATCCCTTTGAAATACTATCCAAGGTAATGCGCCATTTCGCCCCCACTTAGGGGGCCTTTTTGAGGAAAGGTCCATTTCTTCATCTTTAGAGTCAAAAGGCTCGTGATGGAATGTTTTATACACCCATACTGACCAGGGAGACACCCATGGTTCTAAGTCATAATCATTCGACCCGATTTTTTCAATGTCCGAGTCACCTCTGATATAAAGCATGTAATATCCGGGATGTGATTGAAGCATAAGGATGATCGTGCCAATACTGTTTGAGACAAATGGCAATTCCCCCCCATTCATTACTAAAGAGAGCCCTGAATAATACAGAATGTCTGATTGGATTAATGTGGAATGTGTTCATTAAAAAAACCAGCTCCAGTGCCAATTTCCAACATTGGTTTTTCATTGTCAGGGAGATTCCGAATTATTTCGGAATACCATTCGTTGTAAACTTTGTCGAGAAATTTATTTTCAATAAGGATTTTTTTTCTTAATTCGGTCGTTCGTGGATCGTCTATATCCAAATCCCTTGTAAGCGGTTGGGAAAGGTGTTCCTCGAAATTTTCCTTTTTCTTTCCCCCCCTCTCTCAACACCAATAAATTGCTTGTGTGTCAAGTGATGAATCCTCAAATCATGGCAATCGCGAATATCAAGCAATCTGCGGAAATCATCACGAGTAAGGTCCTTTGGATCGGGTCTTGCGATTTCATAAATTAGCTTGATGCAAGGATTTTGTAGCAAATTTTGGGATGTAAGGCTCAACTCTGTCCAATATTGCCGATCAATATATATGAAAGAAAACCCTGCCTGATTGAGTAAACAGGATCCGGGTGTATTGAAAAACTCATTCCATTCTGACGTCGTATCGAACCAAGTAAGAGATGATTTGGTGAGTCTTCCAAAAATTGTAGGAGCACGGATCGGGATGGGGTCAAAAATAAGAGTATTGGGGTCCAGTTGATTCCAAAATTTTTCATAAACTACGCCATCAAGATCTCCAGGAATTCTGCGGCGATGGGTTTTTGAATAGCAATGGATTCAATTCCAAAGAGGACAATTCCACCGATCATCGTGCAACCAATGCTGATGAGGGTTATACACTTGACTCCCCATCGTTTTCTACGTAACCAGTAGAATAGTAAAGGTATAGTAAAAATTCTCAATAAGTTGGTGATTTCCACATAAAAGCGCGTGGAACCCACTTCGTTAAAAGTAGACCCTCCCATAATGAAGAAGAGGCCCCCCAAACTTAATAAGGATGCAAGTACAAAATTTGATTCATACCAGCGTTGTGAACGAAATGTGCGAACAAGGTATGAGATAAGCAACGGGATAATAAATAGGGTTGGACCAAATTCAATTAATGCAATGATAAGTTGATAAAAATTTCCCAGGTGTAAAATTCCCAGGTGACTTGAGACCAGAACTGGAGGAAAGACAAAATTGATATTCGAATTCAAGAAAATAGGTATTTAGCTGCCAGGGCGGGATGCAACATTGTGCGAATCATTTGGGTCATAACACCACCCTGGAAAATAGTGATGATAAATGCGATCACATGGAATGCCAGCCAGAGCCATAGCTTTTTGGGTATTCGATGTTTTGAGTAGAAAAACAACCATCCGATAATTAGGATTAACCCCAAGCAGCAATAGATAACACAACGCCGATCTCCTCCACGAGTCCCAGGGCAGCGAGGAGAACAGTCGTTACAATGATACTTAACCAATTCCTCCATCGTTTACAAGTAAGCAGAATAGTGAGAAGAATAAAAACCTGACTACCACCGATTCCATTATGAAACATTACCCCCGGGATAAAAACTCCATTGGCAAACGCAAAGGGAAGGCTATGGGTCCGCTTCCACTATATTGCCCAGGGGGAGATCAAGGCATTAGCCAAATTTGGTCCGGAAGCAGCCCGGTACCCAGCAACTTGATGGATTCGGAAATTTTACTGATAAGAGCCGGGGGCAAAGAAAAGTAAAAGCCAGCGAGTTCCCATAGAAAAGGCAAAGAACAGACTGCTGTAAATAAACCCACCCATTTTGAGCGGTTAATCGGTAACCAAAAAAACCAGATAGAAGAGACATAACCCAAAAGCGATTGCCCGGGCAAAATCCAGAGCAATCCAAGGAGCCAATCCGACGATCAGACGATGACTGACCTGCAAACAGCAACAGAAAATAATGATATCCAAAACGCAGCGATGGGATTGAGAGGAAAATGGAGAGGAATATCGCCTGCTGCTAATAAGGAGGTCAGGGGAAGATTCTGAAAATCATCCGCGATCCCCAATCCCCGACCGATCATATAGAATCCATAAATGCTGAAAAGAAAAACGAAGATCAACCCAACGGATGCTTTGACCTTGAACATTTCTTTCCAGTTCCCGCGAAATGGGTACCAGCTGCACAACCCTGCCAGGAAAACGATCCCAGCGGAAAGCCAGAAGGAGAGGGGGACCGAGATTACCTGGCTCAACAGGTTGGCAAGCCAAACCTGCGCTGTCAGACCGACTGGCAATACCAATTAACCAATTTTCATTATCGGAGAGGGAAAATGCCCGGCGGGTGAGCCACCAGCCTCCAACCAGCCAAAGAGCTACCCAAAGGAGATATGTAAGCGCTTGACCTGCATGTGCAAGAATCGTTGTCATACTTGTATTTTATATTATTTTTAGACGATGGAGAAAAATTGCTGAACTTAATTAATCCGAGAGAAGGATTACGGATTCTCTTTAAGCTTTTCCACATCCGTCCCCGGTCCATATTCGGTCACAGCCCCCCACGCCTCAAAATGTGTATAGTAGGAATCCTGGAACAATAATTGCCCGTCGCGGTAAACTCGCCGGGTATGGGTAATATCTGCTCCATCCGCTGCCCATTCCACCTGCTTGGTTTCATCCTTTGCCAGGTCGGGGTTCTCGCGGAAGACTTCTTCGGGAGCGGGCACGACATTTTGGACACCGGTGGAAGTATCTTCCACGGACCGTCCATCGGATGTGGAATAGAATTTCCACAGGATCGTGCCGCGTGACGGGCTGACATAGATTTCCATCAACAGCCAATAGGGTGTGTCATTGGTAAATTTCAGGTCCACCAATGGGAAGTACACCGTGGCATCCAATCCCGCCAGGTTGGGATCTCGACCGTAAGCATTGAGCTCGTAGTAACTTACCCGGTAAGCGTGGGCATGCCTTTCCACAATCGGGAAACCAGCGAAGTAGGCGGCACGGAAAAGGGTGGTACTTACTTGGCACACTCCGCCCCCGGCTCCTTTGATGGTGCGGTCGCCATAAATGATCAACGCTTCCGCGTAACCGGTTTCCAGGCTGATATCTCCAAGGGCGGTTGCCATCGAAAATGTCTCGTTGGGTGCAATTAGAATTCCATGCAGCTTTTCACCTGCCACCTGGATATTGTGGATGCGTGAGGAGGATGATCCGCCGAAATAAGATGTTTCAGCGTGGATCAATTCCGTTATGCCCAATTCCTGGGCGGTGGCTGAATCCAAAACAGCCGGCTGGGTGAAATCGAATTCCAATGCGGCGATATGTTGTCCGGTTGCGATTGCCTGCTGGATGGCAGCCACGCTCTTATCGATATTTAATTGCCTGCCAATTACTGCAGATTGCACCAGCACCAACTGGCGTGTGCCATCATCAAAATAGAAACGGGCGTTTTCAGGCTGCAAGGATACTTCACTGATGAGACCAGAAAGGTAATTCCGCAACATGCCTTCATTAATAATAATTCGATAAGCGTAACTTACGCCATCAGAAACACGCTGGAAATTCAACAATGTCGATAATACGGAAGCATCAATGGTCCAAGGTCCTTTGGCGTCTGGCTGTCCCGCAGGCATCGAAACCACAAAAGGTTGGCTGAGAAGCTGCCGGGCAACTTCTGCTTGGGCACTTACGTCCAATACCAGGGGCTGTGCTTCATTAATAACCAATGAAACGGAACCATTTTGAAGCGATTGCATCAACGTGGTGATGGAATTTAATGTTGCATATTTATCGAGGACAAAACCCGTCGAACCGTTATGAACTTGTACATCCGTGCCTACCAGTGAAATAGAGGCTTCCTGCGGAAGAATATCGATCTGGCTGGCGATGGAAGAGAGCTGGGCAAAACCGATTGTTTGATCGATGATGATGCCAAGCGAGACAGGTCTTCCGTACCGATATGCACCCAATTGCTGCGCCAGGGCTTCGAAAATGGAACCAGAACGCCCCACCTGGAAAGCTGCTTGTGCGGATGCACCGGGATCAAGGAAGAATCCCAACTCGGAAGGTTTGGCTTTCCAGGCACGCGACCCATCGGTGAGAATGATCTCTCCGGTTTGGGCGTACGTGGTTGCTGCATTTATTTTTTCAGTAGCTGCTTTTTTGGAAAGCCCGCTGACATCAATCCCACCCGCAGAAACCCCCGGGAAAATCCTCCCGATATACCACAGTTGATACCCCAAGATAAAAAATATCAGAAGGGCAATCAGACTACCACCGCCCAATAGCAGGGAAACGATCGCTCGGGCAAGTGGTGAATGCGGCTTGGTAAAGGGATACGTTGCTGATTGCATATCAACCGTATTATAAACACAATTCAACGACTTTGGCTTTGACGAAACAAAACCCAATTTGGTTCCAGGAATTAGATGGCAAAAAGTTCAATTTCCTTGACAGGTGGAATCCACGCGGTATAATCCAGCCCGTTGTTTCCGAGCCGGACCTTAATAAATCGAAAAACATCAAATGACCCATTGACAGAGCGGAAGCAATCGCTTAAAGTGAAAGTCTACCGTTTTTCACTCAAGATCTCGCTCAAACAAGCAGATCGCTAACAACAAAATATGTAGCCTCAAAGGGCCCCAAGGGCAATGACGAGCCGATGTTGACCGGAACGTTGCAAAAAGGACAACATCGGATTTTTGTCCGTAAAAGTCGTGCCGAACCCTTGACACGGTAAGACGGTATGGTAGAATAGCACCCTTGGCAAAAAACGGCACTTTAACAATTGAATAGTGATAGGAAGCGAGCCTTGTCATTTCTTTTTTTTACACAACCGTAAATTTCACCTGTAAAGGTGATGATTTTTTGCGGAGAGTTTGATCCTGGCTCAGGATGAACGCTGGCGGCGTGCCTAATACATGCAAGTCGAACGGAGTTGTTGTAGCAATACGGCAACTTAGTGGCGAACGGGTGAGTAACGCGTTGGTGACCTGCCCCGAAGAGGGGGATAACAGTCCGAAAGGATTGCTAATACCCCATGTGGTCATCGGTTTTAGAATCTGATGACTAAAGTCGTAAGACACTTTGGGAGGGACCTGCGTCCCATCAGCTAGTTGGTAAGGTAACGGCCTACCAAGGCTATGACGGGTAGGGGACCTGAGAGGGTGACCCCCCACAATGGCACTGAAACACGGGCCATACACCTACGGGTGGCAGCAGTAGGGAATATTGCTTAATGTGCGAAAGCGCGAAGCAGCAACGCCGCGTGAGCGATGAAGGCCTTCGGGTCGTAAAGCACTTTTTCGAGGGATGAGGAAGGACAGTACCTCGAGAATAAGCCTCGGCTAACTACGTGCCAGCAGCCGCGGTAACACGTAGGAGGCGAGCGTTATCCGGATTTACTGGGCGTAAAGCGCGTGTAGGCGGTTTGGTAAGTTGGATGTGAAAGCTCCTGGCTTAACTGGGAGAGGTCGTTCAATACTGCCGAACTTGAGAGTGGTAGAGGAAGGTGGAATTCCGCGTGTAGTGGTGAAATGCGTAGATATGCGGAGGAACACCAGTGGCGAAAGCGGCCTTCTGGACCATTTCTGACGCTCAGACGCGAAAGCTAGGGGAGCAAACGGGATTAGAGACCCCGGTAGTCCTAGCTGTAAACGATGTGAACTTGGCGTTGGTGGGTTCAAATCCATCAGTGCCGTAGCTAACGCGATAAGTTCACCGCCTGGGGACTACGGCCGCAAGGTTAAAACTCAAAGGAATTGACGGGTCCCCGCACAAGCAGCGGAGCGTGTGGTTTAATTCGATGTTACACGAAGAACCTTACCAGGGTTTGACATGCAAGTAGTAGGAATGGGAAACCGGACCGACCCTTCGGGGAGCTTGCACAGGTGCTGCATGGCTGTCGTCAGCTCGTGTCGTGAGATGTTCGGTTAAGTCCGCTAACGAGCGCAACCCTCGTTGCGTGTTACAAGTGTCACACGGGACTGCCGGTCTTAAACCGGAGGAAGGTGGGGATGACGTCAAGTCAGCATGGCCTTTATATCCTGGGCTACACACACGCTACAATGGTCAGCGCAATAGGTTGCCAAGCCGCGAGGTGGAGCCAATCCTTAAAGTTGGCCTCAGTTCAGATTGCAGGCTGCAACTCGCCTGCATGAAGTCGGAGTTGCTAGTAACCGCAGGTCAGCTATACTGCGGTGAATACGTTCCCGGGGATTGTACACACCGCCCGTCACGTCATGGGAGCTGGTAACACCTGAAGCCGGTATCCTAACCGCAAGGAAGGAGCCGTCGAGGGTGGGGTCGGTGACTGGGACGAAGTCGTAACAAGGTAGGCGTACCGGAAGGTGCACCTGGATCACCTCCTTTCTATAGAAAATCGAGAACACGTCTACGGACGTGAACTCAACCTTGTCTTGCCCAACGCGGTGTTGAGCGAAAAATGGCAAGAATCTACTTCCTATCACTACTCAGTTGTTAAAGGCTGCGGGCCTTTAGCTCAGTTGGTTAGAGCGCGCCTCTGATAAGGGCGAGGTCTCAGGTTCGAGCCCTGAAAGGCCCACCTGCACTCAGCAACCAGAGTGAGTCCGCAAAGGACGGGGATGTAGCTCAGTTGGGAGAGCGCCGCCTTTGCAAGGCGGATGCCACGGGTTCGAGTCCCGTCATCTCCACCTGAAGAAAAGTGGATCGAAAGGAAACGACAGTACGAACAACGACCTGAGCATGTAAAAACAATAGGCTTTACCCGTAAGGAAGCGAAAAGCGACCCGGCGGAAAGCCGGGTCGCTTTGTCTTTGAAAACAGAATAGAGTCGTTGACCTGGGCTGAATGCTCCTGACCAAATGTGAGAAGCACTCAGCGCCGATCAACGAAGCGCACGACCGGAAACGGTTGCAGAACTTTAACAATTGAATAGTATGTAGGCCATGCATCTTTATTTTTGAAATGAAAGTACATCCTTAATGTTTTTGGAAGAACTAGAAAGAATATCATTTCTCTGCATTACACGAAGATACTAAGGGTTTATGGTGGATGCCTTGGCGCCAAGTGCCGATGAAGGACGTAGGTCACTGCGATAAGCCTCGGGTAGCCGTGAACAGGCTTCGATCCGGGGATTTCCGAATGGGGAAACTCACTGATGCGAACCATCAGTATCACTTACTAAATTCATAGGTAAGTGAGGGGCACCTGGGGAACTGAAACATCTAAGTACCCAGAGGAAAATAGATCATTCCCAGAGTA
This sequence comes from uncultured Chloroflexia bacterium, assembly GCA_963699305.1. Lineage (GTDB taxonomy): Bacteria > Chloroflexota > Anaerolineae > Anaerolineales > Anaerolineaceae > JBGQAS01. The sequence continues at coordinate 63,113 of OY969431.1, forward strand.
GTGGCGAGCGAAATGGGATCAGCTTAAACCATCCAGGCTTGCCTGGGTGGGGTTGTAGGGTCTGGCACATGGGAGTTACAAAGTGAATGATTAGCAGAAAGGTATGGGAAAGCCTGCCAAAGAGGGTAATAGTCCCGTAAGTGAAAATTGTTCATCTCCCGTCAGATACCTGAGTACTACCGGGCACGCTAATCCGGTAGGAATCTGGGAGGTCCACCTCCAAGGCTAAATACATTTGGCGACCGATAGTGAACAAGTACCGCGAGGGAAAGGTGAAAAGTACCCCGGTTAGGGGAGTGAAATAGAACCTGAAACCGTAAACTTACAAGCAGTTGGAGGGCTAATGGCGTGTCGGTGCCCCGGTGAAAGCCGGGTGCGCGGCGCTATGCCTGACAGCGTGCCTCTTGGAGAATGAGCCTGCGAGTTAATTTCTGTGGCAAGGTTAAGGCAGTGACAGCCGGAGCCGTAGCGAAAGCGAGTCTTAATAGGGCGTTCAGTCGCAGGAATTAGACCCGAAACCAGGTGAGCTACCCATGGCCAGGGTGAAGCGAGTCTAATAGCTCGTGGAGGCCCGAACCTACTAATGTTGCAAAATTAGGGGATGAGTTGTGGGTAGAGGTGATATGCCAAACGAACTTGGATATAGCTGGTTCTCCCCGAAATAGCTTTCGGGCTAGCGCAATGCGTTCAGTAACGGAGGTAGAGCACTGAATGAGCTAGGGGGCTTAATGCTTACCGAACCCAATCAAACTCCGAATGCCGTTACTCCAGAGCATGGCAGTCGGACTACGGGAGATGAGTTTCGTGGTCGAGAGGGAAACAGCCCAGATCATCGGCTAAGGTCCCTAAATTTATGCTAAGTGGGAAACGATGTGGGGTTACTGTAACAACCAGGAGGTTGGCTCAGAAGCAGCCACCCTTTAAAGAGTGCGTAACAGCTCACTGGTCAAGTGATCCTGCGCGGAAAACTTAACGGGGCTAAGCATAATACCGAAGCCATGGGTCTCAGCGCAAGCTGGGGCGGTAGGGGAGCGTTCTGTTTGCAGTGAAGGTCGACCGTAAGGACGGCTGGAGCGGACAGAAGTGAGAATGCAGGCATGAGTAGCGTAAAACACGTGAGAACCGTGTTCGCCGTAAGTCTAAGGTTTCCGACGCCAGGTCATTCCGCGTCGGGTTAGTCGGGTCCTTAGCCGAGGCCGAAAGGCGTAGGTGATGGACAGCCGGTCAACATTCCGGCACCACTTTGATAGGAGCGATGAGGGGACGCAGCGAGGTAGACCAGCCTGCGATTGGTCGTGCAGGTGCATCTGATGTCAGACGTTGAGGTCTGTAGGGAAGTCCGCAGACTGAGTTGAGATCAGGTGACGTGGCCTTAAGGCGTAAGTGAGTTAAGCCTTGCTGCCGAGAAAAGCCTCTAAGCGTTGAAGTCAGAGTGCCCGTACCGCAATCCGACACTGGTAGACGGGTAGAGTATACCAAGGCGAACGGGAGAACCCTGGTTAAGGAATTAGGCAACATAGCCCCGTAACTTCGGGAGAAGGGGTGCCTTTTGGCGTGAATGTATAATGAGCGCCGGGAGGTCGCAGTGAAATGGCTCTAGTGACTGGTTAACAAAACCACAGGTCTCTGCTAAGCCGAAAGGCGATGTATAGGGGCTGACGCCTGCCCAGTGCCGGAAGGTTAAAGGGAGAGGTTAGCGTAAGCGAAGCTTTGAACTGAAGCCCCGGTGAACGGCGGCCGTAACTATAACGGTCCTAAGGTAGCGAAATTCCTTGTCGGGTAAGTTCCGACCCGCACGAACGGCGTAACAACTAGAGCACTGTCTCAACGAGGGACCCGGCGAAATTGAAATGGCTGTGAAGATGCGGCCTACCCGCAGCAGGACAAAAAGACCCCGTGGAGCTTTACTGCATCTTGGCATTGAATTTGGGTATGATCTGTGTAGCATAGGTGGGAGGCTGTGAAACTGGAGCGCTAGCTTCGGTGGAGCCACCGGTGAAATACCACCCTGATTATGTTTAGATCCTAACCCCACACCGTAATCCGGGTGGGGGACCGTGCCAGGTGGGCAGTTTGACTGGGGCGGTCGCCTCCTAAAAGGTAACGGAGGCGCCCAAAGGTTCCCTCAGGCAGAATGGAAACCTGCCATAGAGTGTAAAGGCACAAGGGAGCTTGACTGCAAGACCAACGCGTCGAGCAGATACGAAAGTAGGGCTTAGTGATCCCACGGTTCTGAGTGGAAGGGCCGTGGCTTATCGGACAAAAGCTACCCCGGGGATAACAGGCTGGTGAGATCCAAGAGTTCACATCGACGATTTCGCTCGGCACCTCGATGTCGGCTCATCGCATCCTGGGGCTGTACAAGGTCCCAAGGGTCGGGCTGTTCGCCCGTTAAAGCGGTACGCGAGCTGGGTTCAGACCGTCGTGAGACAGGTCGGTCTCTATCCGCTGTGGGCGTAAGGGATTTGAGAGGAGCTGCCCCTAGTACGAGAGGACCGGGGTGGACGGACCTCTGGTGTGCCAGTTGTCGTGCCAACGGCATCGCTGGGTAGCCAAGTCTGGCAGGGATAACCGCTGAAAGCATCTAAGTGGGAAACTCGCCTCAAGATTAGATCCCTATCCCGTAAGGGAAAGATCGCAGGTAGACTACCTGCTTGATAGGCAGCATGTGTAAGCGTAGCAATACGTTAAGCTAAACTGTACTAATGATCGATCTCTTCGTGTGGTGCGGGGAACTCGGTACTTTTTCCAAGCTGCCTACATACTATTCATGTGATAGCACTTCGCTGTGCTTCACACCTCGACTTTGTAAAAAAAGTCTCTTGGTGATCTGAGCGACAGGGGTACACCCGGTCTCATCCCGAACCCGGTCGTTAAGCCTGTCAGCGCCGATGGTACTTGGAGGGCGACCTCCCGGGAGAGTAGGTCATTGCCAAGAGGCTTTTTTGTTTTAACTTACCCAGCCCAAAAATCCAAAATTCTTACAATATCGTACCTTTTGCGTACCCTTTTTTAAGGATTCCTGCCTTGACCAGCTATTGAATAGTTGGGAATATGCCAATACAATATATCCAGAGAAGAATTAATTTATATGAGGAGGGAAGCATGACGAACGCCAAGAGAATCACACTTATCGTTATGGTAAGCATGGCACTGATTGCCGGATGTGGACCTGCCAAACAAATGCAGGACCTGGATTATGGCATCAGTGACCACATGGAACTTCCTACAGGCGATCTCGCCTATTTGCCGTATGACCAGATGCCATACATTGCCTGGGATGATTTTGTGTATTTCCCGTGGGATGAATTTGCCTACATCCCCTGGCACGAACTGCCTGTACCTGCCGTGGGAGAATTTGAATTACCAACCCTGGGATCTCTACCCGTACTTCCCCTGGGACGAACTTCCGTACTGGCCTTGGGACGAGGTACCCTACCTGCCGGGTGACGATGTGCCATATCTCTATGAAATACCGGAATGGGTCAAAACCCTGACCCCGCCCTGGAAATTCATCGATATCGGCTGTCCGAATAAGCAAACGGTTGCCATAACAATCCAGACCGACCTGGTGAATAATCCTGATGTTCTTATGGATGACTGCAACGCCAAATACTCCTGCGTACCCGTGAATGGTAAACCGGGGTGGTATTACTGTTCGGCAAACAAGCCCGGATATAGTTCCAATAACTGCCCCCTCCGACTTTGTGTAAAGAAACCGGAAGCATGGAGCTGCCAGGATATTGATCCGGGCACATCCATTGATTGCCCGACGGAGATCCAGCAAAACGTAACGCCAGTGCCAGTGGATCCAAAATGCACGCAATATACTTCCAGTGATATCTGTAAAATGAATGGTTGCACTTGGATCGATCTCGGGTCAGGCTATGGTGGTTATTGTCAATAGATGAATTTTATGGGAAACATCTGGGCAGGCGAGAGCCTGCCCTTTTCTTATTTAATAGGAGCATCACAACCCCGTTTCTTACAACATCGTACCCATTGCGTACCCTTTTTGAAAGGTCAAATGCCTTAAAACCCATTGCGCAGGTAAGGGTTATTCTATACAATGATAGAGAGAAAGTCAGTGTTTAAGGAGGGCCTTATGTTGAAGAAAATCGGTTTGCTTAGCGCCATACTTTTGATCGGCATTATTTTGGCGAGTTGTACGGGCAATCAAAACATCGCCAATCCTTTCCCCTATGGCAATGAAAGCATGCTGGATCCATCGGTGACCCATCCTATGTGGATAATTTGCCTACATGCCGTATGACAACATGCCATACATTTCCTGGGATGATTTTACGTATTTCCCGTGGGATGACTTTGCATACATCCCCTGGCATGAACTAGCGTACCTGCCGTGGGAGAACCTGGCTTTTCAACCCTGGGATCTGTACCCGTACTTCCCGTGGGATGACCTGCCGTACTTCCCGTGGGACGAAGTGCCATACCTGCCGGGTGACGATGTGCCGTATCTGTATGAGATACCGGAATGGATCAAGACCCTGCCCCCGCCGTGGCAATTCATCGATATCGGCTGCCCAAATCTGAAGACGGTGGCGATGACCTTTAGGACAGACCTGGTGGACAGCCCCAAGATCACTGCGGAGGACTGCAATTCCAAGTACTCCTGCGTACCGGTAGCCGGAAAACCGGGCTGGTATTACTGCACCGCCAGCAAAAACAAGTACTCGTATAAGAACTGCCCGGTAAAGATCTGTGTGGATATCAAAGGTGAACTGCACTGTGAGGAAATCAATCCGGGCGTTTCCATCGATTGTATAACGGATGTGCCTACACCAACACCTCCACCATAATTCATGCACGATATGCACTAAAGACTGATAAGGAATGCTATATGTACCCAAATATTTGTAGATGGAATCAGCTCCGTAACTGTGGAGATACCGTAAAAAATAGAAGATTATCAACTTATTAAAGGGCAGGCGATGAGCCTGCCCTTTCTATTTAATCTTTTTCGTATTTATCGGTAAGAATTTCCAGGTTTATTGCAGGATCAGCGCCCAGGTATGCGCAAAAATGTCCCAATGCATTTTTCAGCGATTTTCGCATCGCACTCCCCGGTTTTATGCCTTCCTCCCACCACCAATTATTGATGGTGAGCGTTTTGGATTTACGATCCAATTGCAGGTCAGCCCGGGCAATAAAGCGTTCACCGTACAACACCGGCAGGGCATAGTGGCTGAATTTTCGCTGCTCGGCGGGCGTGTACTGCTCCCATTTGTAGTCGAACCCAAAGATCCAGCTCAACAGCTTGCGGTCCCACAGCAGGTTATCGAGCGGGGGCAGGAAGCTGGCTTGCGGCACCACATCAGGTTTTACCGCAGCTTTACGCAGGGTGGGCAGATCGGAGGTGCGCATGAAAAAGGGTTTGCCGGGCAATTCCTTGATCTCTACTTCGTTGACGGAACCTGCATTCAGCAGACGCCCGATGGCGCTTCTGCGTTCGGGCGATTTCATATGTTGGATGCCCAGCCACATTTCCGTGGCACCGAGCTGCGCCAATCCCAGGCTGCCGATGCGCCTGAGCACATGCCAATCGTGATAGTCCTCGAGCGTCCGGTTGGGGTCCGGCGAGGTGCGGATCGCTTCGGGCAAAAGCCTTTCGATGAGGTCAAAGGAACGGCGGTTGCCGTTGCGGCTGGCTATCCCCACTGCATTGATGGCGAGCAGGATCTCCAGCGCGGCGCGTTCCCGGCGTGCCGGGCGTCCCCAGTTCCAGATGACCGTTTCCTTGTTCAGGGATTTACTGCTGTCGTACGGACCCTGCTCACGGATCTTCTCCAGCAGCTCTTTCGCCATCCGGGATTCGGCGGTGCCGTCGTGCCACCACTGATCCAGCATGCGCTGGCGGAACCTGCCAAAATACGGCCAATCTGCAGACAGGTGGATGGAGGAAACTTTATCGTAGCCATCGGTCAGTGTACGGTCCTTGTAGAGCAGCTCATCCAGCAGCCTGGGTGAATAATCCTTCACGCGCGCCTGCAGCACCAGGTCGGGGTTGCGCCCGACGACGTTCACCGGGTCGAACTGGATGCAGCCGACTTTGCGGAGATAGCGTTGAATGCCAGCTTTGCCGGTGAGGGTACGGGGTGGGAGCAACTGCTGGTGCAGCAGTAAAAAACGCCGCGCCTGTTCAATGGTCAATGGGATGGGGGTTGAATTCATATTGTGGGTGATTGTATCTTAAATAGGCAGTTATCAGTACAACCCAATAAATAGGTTGTTGCAAAATCATCATTATTTCTCTATACTATTTATATTGTCTGGACATAATTTCAATGCACGCGAGGAGGGGTACGCCATGAAGAAAATCCTTGTCATTTCAACAGTATTGATCATCATCATAATCCTCACGGCCTGCGGGTCACGCAACACGGCAACGCCCACAGGCACCGAAACCACCCTCGATTTGGGCGAAGGATATACTACCCCTGAGCCCCCGGTGAACACCGATAGCGCTGAGACGAAGGCGGTCCCAGGCGGTGTGTATATCCTGGGCAGTTCAACCATCGATTATATGGCGCAATCCCAGGAGCAGCCCGAGCATAAAGTGTCGCTGACCGGGTTCAACATCTACATTCACGAAGTAACGAATGCCATGTACCGGGAATGTGTGGTGGCTGGCAACTGTCTGGCTGTCAGTGGACTGCGTCCGGATCTAGTGGATTATGTGGACAACGAAACTTACGATGAATACCCGGTGGTGGGTGTGGATTGGTTCATGGCGAAATCCTACTGCGAATGGGCGGGCGGACGCCTGCCAACGGAAGCCGAATGGGAAGCTGCCGCGCGGGGAATTGATGAACGCATTTTTCCCTGGGGTAATGATATCGCCACGTGCGCAGTAAACAACATGAAGGGCTGTGGCACTACCGAATACCCAGTCCAGGTGGGTCTGTACGCCACTGGCAACAGCCCCTTCGGAGTGTGGGATATGGCAGGCAATGTGTGGGAATGGACCAACGACTGGTTCGATGCCAATTATTACGCCACCGATCCAACCACCAACCCAGCGGGTCCGTGGAGCGGGGATTTCAAGATCATCCGCGGCGGCGGCTGGAATTCCGCCAACGATAAGGTGCGTTCCGCCAACCGCTTTGCCATCGAGCCGCAATTATCCTTTAAAGATGTCGGTTTTCGCTGCGTCGCCAATACCTGGGCTGAAGACCCTGGCATCTCCATTCCTGAAGAATCGCACGGGCGCAGAGCTGGCGATGGCCGGAGCGTGGAGGATGGACCCGGTTCCCCTTCCCATGAATTGCGGCTGATTAACTATGGCATCCCATCCTCGGCATGCGGCGCTGGTGACACCATCGTTTTTGGGATTGCGGCACAGAATAGTTTCGGCGCATCCTACGTTGCTGAGATCGACGGGAACCCAATGACCTGCCTGTATCGCAGCAACTATTTGCTGTGCACTGCTCCGCGGGGCACGGCTGCCACACCCGAAGGAGGACGGCTGGTGTACCGGGTGACCATCCACATGGTGGATTCGGGAGGAACCCGCCTTCCGGATGCGACATACGGTGCTTCCTTCACCATAGCAGGAACGCACTTCAGCAGTTGTACAGGTTCATCCTCAGTGGAAGTCACCCACAGGGAGAATGCTGTTTGTGGATCAGCACCCGGTCCTGCAAGGGTGGTGACGACCGTGGTTTCCCCGAATATCATCCCTGGAACGATTTCATTAAATGACGCTCCGCTCAGCGGCTGCATCCCAACATCCGGCAGCATGTTCCTCTGCCCGGTGCCGGATTCGGTTGCTGCGGGCACCGCGACACTGCATGTGGTGGGCACCCTGACCGATGGCGTGCAGCCGGTGGATTACACCGCCACGGTGACCATCCCGGATTGCACAGCAGGAAGCAGGGATTCCTTCCCTTACCGTCAGCCCAGTGTGTTCCGGTTCTGCTTCTAGGTTTTCTTTCAGCAATGCCGAACTTCGTTCAGCGGGATATTATATTTACAACATTCTCGATAGCGCCGGTATGCGGATAACAGGTTGCGGGAGCATGGGGGGATCGATTGAGGAGTGTCCTTCACCTGTACCGGGTCCGGATGGCAATGTGACGGTGCAATTCTTGATCCGCAGCCTTGCTCCCCCGAATCCGGAAGCGGGTATACAATCCTTTACCTTCCGGACTGCTACTTGTGAAGGCGGAGGAACATCCAGTGGAGGCTGGCCATTGATGTTGATGGGAGCTGCTTGCCACCCATCGGGGAATGGTTTTGATGTTACCGTTTCCAGCCTTAGTCTGGTGGCTGGTGTGGATTATCTTTCTTTAGCTACCCGAACGGGTGGAACGGAATTTCCCTGTGGGCAGGATTCTGCCAATCCTGCTCATTGGCATTGCCGTGTATCCAATCCTGTGCCAACCGATCTTCAATTCTGTTATCTCAGAGCATCCGGGTCACCCGCTTGTGCAACCTTTGATCGCGGTAGTTTAATCGCTGCCTTGCCCACCCGCTGTGGGGGATCCGAATTGAACGACCGATGGAGCATTTCGGTCGGCTGTGAGAACACCACTTCCGACGATAACCTCATCGTTAATGTTGGAATACTGGGAGGTCGGAATCCATATGACATTAAAGCCGGGTATCGCTCGACCACCTGGTATGGCACACCCAACCCGGGGATGCCCAACTTCTTCCAAATCACCATCCCGCGCAGTTTCATCACCCAGGATCTACTATTTACTGCATCATTTCCGGGAGAAGACCAGTTGGATCATACCGAGAATCTGACATCCATTACCCCGGAAACCTGTAAACCGGAGGAAGGGACCGGCACTGGTATCGGAGGATTATGCGCCGATATTCCATCCGCCAGCGGGTGGCAGAACCCGGCCAACCAATACGATGTGAACAACGATGGCTGTGTGACGCCAATGGATGTGCTGCTTGGTGATCAATTACCTAAACAGCGCATCCTGGCGTCTCTGCGTTACCCAGCCCGCGTCCAGCAGGTTCCGCTTTTATTGATGTGAGCGGTGATGGCTCAGCGACACCATTGGATGGCTTGATGGTCATCCAATATATAAATGACCATGCCGGAGTACCCTGCACCTCCGCCTGCGCACCCAACGGACCAGGCACGGGCGGCGAGTGGACGCTCGAAGTCCTATGTAACCCTACAAATACCCGACCGGGGTGGGTCGAATTCCGGGCTCACTTCCCGGGCGAGACTTCCACTGTGAACGGCATTGGTGTAAGCTACCGTGGATGTGCCTTTGGTGGAAACCCAGCCGGCGGGACCATCAGTCAATTCTGCCCGACCGGAAATCTCTTTGATGCCCCAATGGAATTTTGGGTGCAGCGCAGCGGCGGAACGCTCGACCGACATACGTTCGATAATCCCGGAGCTTTGTTGAATTCCACGTGTCCCAAGGCGCGTACCGTCCCGGGGATCAAAGTCCTGGCTTCCTGCAACTCCACCTTTGCTGGAACATACGACCTGGACATCGTTTACTATCCACCGGAGTTTCCCATTTATGCCATCTACGATGAAGCAGGACGGGTGCTTACCCAATGCGGTACCTGCGCAGACGGGCATTGCCACTGCGACGGAGTCCCCGTTTCAGCGGATGGCATGATCCACATCAATGTGGATGACCGCAACGGTCCCGAGGTGATGTATCCGCAAGTGATTGCACCACCATCCTGTGACAATACGTCTGTTGGAGGTTGGGGATTCAGTGCCAACTGCGATCCAAGCAATCCGAACTTCATTAATTGTGCCATCACCTTCCCAACGACGCTCGGGATCTATCCTGCGGTGATCAATACCAGGCCAGGTTGGATGGCTTGGATGCCGGACATCTCTGGAACTGGAAACACGATCCTTTGCGGTTTTGAACGTTCAAATATCGGCACATTACCGTTTACCTGGGAATTTATGGGGCCTGCGCCGGATTATTCCTCCATTTATCATACCTTTGCTGAATTTCCTGGTGTGATCCCAACGGTTGAAGAATGTTCAGGTAACATCCCCCCGTCGGGTTGGCGCATGGACATGGTTTGCACTCCCTGGCTTGCCTCGCACTTCCCGGCAGGTTTTATTGGATTCCAGATCCATTATCCCTCGGATATTACACTGAATCTGTTTGGAGAAGTTGCAGGTCACGTGAACCTTGGCTGTTACTATGCCCATAATGAACCAGAGCATTACATACAATTTGCCTGTCCGGGTACCTGGGGAACTGACCCGATATGGGTGCTGGCACGCGACACGCATGGCACCGTATACCAATTAAGTTTCCCGGTCACAACAGCTCCATCCGGGGTGTGTGCTGGGACAACTCCCACCGGCTGGTCTTTCACCCCGCCGGCTTGCGTGGAGGGTGGCGGCAGCATCGAATTCAATGTCGACCATCCCAGCTCGCTGAATATCACTGCAGCATCCGGGCAAAACCTCACCGTTACCTACGGATGCGGCATTGTCAACCCCACCCGCTTGTTCTGCATGGGGCGCGCTTCAACCAGCCTTGCCACATTGACGATCAACTACACGCTGGCGGATGGCACGACCGGTTCGGTCGATTTTGGCACCATTGCCGCCGTGACCCCCAGCTTTTGCCCAACACCATGCGCACCGAGTGGTGGAGGGCAAACCGGCTGCTCGCAATAGATGGTGATACCTAGAATGTACAGCAGCCGGGTGCAATTGTTGGCAAAACGGCACTTGTCACCCGGTGATGATCCATGTAAAGTATGTGGTGATGATTGTGTGGACTTCAATGGTGCAGCTACGATAGGACCATAGCACATGTAACACAATCTGTATATTAAAGGGGCGGGGAATTCCCCGCCCCTATGATGCAGCCTTGTTGCAAGGAGGAGAAAATGAATAACAAGTTTGCCGTCATCGCAGTCAGCATCATGATCCTGGTTATTTTCGCGGGCGCCTGTACGCCGGTTGTTCCGCCTGTCGAAGCGAATATCCCTCCACGGGAAGTCGTTCAACCCGGGCAGGGGATCACACCGGTGGTTCCCAGCGGCGGTACCGAGGATGACCCGGTGATCAACCTGATGGGTTCCTGCCCTTCGTTTGAGCACTTCAACATCCACGTGCTGTATTCACCCACAAGTTTGAACATCACCCAGGTGCACTCCCAGGGGCTAGAGGAGACCATTTCCTGCAACCTGCTCCAGGCAGGAGACTTGTACTGCACGAATGTACCGTCGAACCCCTACCAGCCGAATCTGAAACTTGACGTATGCTACCGGGGCAGCGGATCGGTCGACGAGACCTGCCGGGAAGTGGCCATGCTCACGCCGGGTTGTCCCGGATCTATCACAACATCCCTGGTCTCGGTGGAATGTCTCCGGGGGAGCAAGTTGCGAGTCACCTTTGACCTTGGCACGCGGTATTCCTACCATTTCTGCGCCTGGATGGGTGACGAACATGAAAATTGCAGCACAACCAGCTATCGGGTTTATTATCCTTGTGAAGTTGTTACAGGTCATCCCACCTATTACTCATGCGTAGGGGATGCGCCCGTTATTGATGTTCCTTTGAAAATGGCTTTCTATGTGCGCGGTATGAATCCGGATGTTCAGGATTCGTACATTTTCCAATTTGATAATTTCTTCAGCTTGGCGAATCGCTGCATCCTGCGCCCGACGGAAGAACCAACGCAAGGTTCCCAACCTCCCCCCCAGACCTGCGAAGACCAGCAAAACTATGATGCCTGCAAGGCGTTCGGTGGATGCACCTGGTGGTCAAGTGGCGGATGTTTCTCATATCCAGAACCGCAACCTTCAGCCTGCGACTCCTATTCGGAAGAAAAAGAATGCACAACAAATGGCTGCAAATGGGACCCATATTTAAAACCTCCGTGCTACTAATTGTAAATACTTGTGAAAGATGAAGAAACGCGAACTATCTTTATCAAATCGAAATTGAGGAGAGGTAGATGAACAAAAAAATCACAATCATTGGTGCCAGCCTGGTTTTACTGGGAGCATTCATCACAGGGTGTTCCGCATCCGCCAGGACAGCAACCCAACCCATCGCGGTGTTGGACCCATCCGTGCAAGACCAGCTTCTGACACTCAATGCTCCTGCGGATGATTGGCGGATCGAGGTGTGGTGCTGGTTTGGGGAAGATAATTTTACAGTTCAAATATATCCTCCACATATCACCGATTCAGTGGATATTGGTTGCACCTACGAGACCGAAAGCGGGAGCGGGCCTTGCACGTATGAACGAACGATGAACCGGTTCTACACGGATGGGATCGCCAATGGGACATCCGATCTCACGGTCACCATCACGGGCACCGGTGACCCCGCACCTTTGACACATTCTTTTTCGATCGCCGATGCGTATCCTGCCACCTGCGAAGATGACCCCACGGGCTGGGTCATGGGTCCGCGCTGCCAACCGGATGGTCTATTAACGATCTCGTTTGCCTTTCCGGATACCTATGAAGCGACAGCATGCAATATCATCGATAGATCTGGTACAAGTTTTGGCTGCACGATCCAACCGGATGCCCGGTTCAGTTCCTTGTGCGTTTGTGAGGGGCTGCCTGTGCTTGGTCAATATCTGCTGCGTGAGATCATCCTTGGGGATGGAACCCAGGTGTATGGACCGTGGAAGTTTACAGGCATTGATGAGCATTACTGCAGCTGGGAAGAACCGACCCAGCAGGCACCCGGAAAAGAAAGCAATCCTCCGGGATGTTCAGATTATTCAGATGATAAATCCTGCACCGGGAATGGATGTTTCTGGTGGTCCAGCGGTGGATGCTATTCCAGCCCGGAGCCATCCCCGTTCGATTGCCATCAGTATGACGGTGATCAAGCCAAGTGTAAAGACGCCTTTAGTACCGGCTGCACTTGGGATGATCCGAAGCAGACCTGCAACCCGTAGGGCACCTACCAATATTCAGACGGATAAAATTCCACGCTGGAATATTAGAATCAAACCTGAGGAAAATTCCATGAACCATAAACACACCATCGTAGTCGTGAGTTTCATCGTAATGCTCATCTTTATCACAGGTTGCTCCGCGTCTGCCAGGACAACCTCCCAGCCCAACGCTGCCCTGGACCCTTCCGTCGCGCGATCAACTGCTTACGCTCAATGCTCCTGCCGATGATTGGCAGATCGAAATATGGTGCTGGTACGGGGCGGATCATTTTTGGGCACAAATTTATCCACCCCATATCACCGAATCGGTGGAATTGGCCTGCACCTATGAGACGGAAAGTGGGAGTGGAACCTGCACATATCTACGCGAATTGAACCGCTTCGACACGGATCGCATCCCAAATGGCACTCCCGAACTCACCGTCACCATTACGGGAACCGGTGATCCGGAACCTTTGACCCACACTTTTGTGATTGAAGATGTTTATCCGGCTACTTGTGAGGATGATCCCACAGGCTGGGTGATGGGTCCCCGCTGCCAGCCGGATGGTTTATTGACGGTTTCTTTTGCATATCCCGATATTTATGAAGCAACCGCCTGTAATATTCTTGATGCCTCGGGTACAAGTTACGGCTGTACCATCCAACCGGATGAAAGGTTCAGTTCCTTGTGCGTGTGTGAAGGTTTACCCGTCGTGGGGCAGCATTTACGCCGCGAGATCATCCTGGCGGACGGCACCCAGGTGTATGGGCCGTGGAAGTTCAACGGAATCGATGAGCATTGGTGCACCTTTGGTGAAGAAGCCACACCCTCCGCCCAGGAATCCCAGCCGGTGATGCAAACGTGCGAAGATCAGCAAACGGATAAAGATTGCAATGCCTTCGGTGGTTGCACCTGGTGGTCGAGCGGCGGATGCTACTCGTATCCGGAACCAGTATTTGATTGCCACCAATATGATGGTAATTACGACAAATGCAAAGCGGCGTCCGCATGCACCTGGGATGATCCAAAGCAGACCTGTAATCCCTAGGACGGTATCGCGGGTAAATGAATATCCGCAAAATAGAACGAATGCACACCAGGAGTGGAGCAAAATCCACTCCTGGTGTATATTAATCTTATAGAGGAAAATTGATGCTGCGAAACTTGAGCTTACTCGGTTTACTGCTCCTTGCGAGCTGCGCCAACCCTCCAGTCCTGTCACCGACTCCGCTCCCGGTATTGCTTGGTCCCACGGAGACACCTGTAAGTGTGTATCAACCCACAAACCCCAATGGATACAACCAGCCCATCAACCTTTCCAATGTCACACTGACATGCATGCCGGAAGGTGAATTCCTACTCGAGTTTGATTACCAGCCTGCGGATCTTTCCATCGATTCAGTGGAGGATGAAAACAGTACAAAAACGGAGCTCAATTGCATTTACCCAGCCCCCGGACATGGGAATTGCACCGGGGTGATCGACTTTCCGCCGGAAGGGGTGACCAGCTTGGCATTCTGCAATACCAGGCTGGCAACGGAGCGCATGTGTGCCACGCAGACCATCATCAAGGCTCTTTGCACCGTACAAGCTGTCCCGTGATTTCAAATCCGGATAATTATGAAGAAAAGATGAGGATCAGCGGGATGCTTTTTATCCTGATATAATAAACCGTTTTCAAATTCACTTTCTATAGAGGAAAAATGGATAAAAAAGGGACAACTGTAAAGAGTAAGACAACGGCTGCAAAAGCTGCTGCAAAAGTTGCTGTAAAACCCGCTGTGACAGCGAAAAAGGTTGAACTCGTTCAACCCTTGCCCGCCAACAATAACATCGACTGGATGACCATCGTTGGTCTGATTGCAGGCGCGCTTTCATTTATTGGTTACATTCTGCTTTCCAACGTGCAGATCACCATGAGCGAGAACGTTCAGATCGCCATTGTGCTCACCCTGGCAGTGTTTGGCATCGCAGGCACCGTATTTTCCATCCTTGCCATCATTTTTGCTTCAAAGAATTACTCCAAGCACATGTTGTTCGGTCTGAATATCATCGGCTTGGTGGTTTCCCTGCTGGCATTTGACAAATTCCTTTCACCCTTGATCTCGGTGATCACATACCTGACTCAAAAGTAACATCGGTACAATACTTTCCATCAGCCCCACGGGACGCGGAATGTGATTGACATTTATCTCCACGCTGGGTTATAATAGCTTTCGGTCTGCATTTGCGTTCGCGTTCGGATCTTGCAATTCATTTACTGGAGGTCTGCGCCTACTGCCGCTGAGTGGAAAACAATCGTTTCCGTTGATCATCTCGGCTGCTTTCGCAAATGGCAGCCGAGTTTATTTTTTTTCAATCCCTAACAGGATTGGAGGTGAGAGTCAGTGCCGTCGACAGTCAATTTACGCAGTAACGAATCACAGGACATGCTTCTGCGACGCTTCCGCAAGAAAGTTGTGAAGAGCGGTGTTCTTACCACGATTCGGAAAAAACGCTGGTTTGTTTCCAAAAGCGAACAACGGCGCGTTGAGCGCAAGAAATCCGCGCGCAGGATGAAACGCCGCCAGTTCACCAATCAGATGGGTGAATAGTTCCGTTCACCCGGGAGGCAGGAATGGCAAAAGAGGAAGATAAGATCGAGATGGATGGCGTGATCGTGGAAGCGCTGCCCGGTACGCAGTTCCATGTAAAACTGGATAATGGCATGACCGTGCTGGCGTATCTTTCAGGTCGCATGCGCAAGTATTACATCCGCATCCTGTTGGGAGACCATGTGCGCGTGGAAATGTCGCCGTATGACCTGACCCGCGGGCGCATCGTGTACCGTGCCAAAAAACCCAGCTTCCCTGGTGCAGAAGAGCAAGCTCCGCAATAAAAAATGAAATCCCCTGCAGGTTGAAATTGCGGGGGATTTTTTATTATAATGATCATGTTGTGGTGTATCGGCAGATTCATTTGCCGTAAATTCCAATAGACTATTTGAAAGGAAAATCCGATGGGTGTAAAACCATTTCCCTGGAATAAAGTTTGGATATTTTTAGGAATCGGCGTGGTCCTTTTTATCGCCGGTGGGCTGGTTGCATTTTTTACCTTGTATCAACCAAAAGTAAAAGAGCTGAATGCTCTTCAGGCTCAATACAGCGTCCTGCAGGATGCTGCCCATCAACTGGATACCGATCTAAAATCCGTGACTTCGGATCGCGATGCCCAAATTGCAATGCTTTCCACCTGCCAGTCTGAATTGACCGTTGCGAATGATCTGGTCCTCCGAAATGAGCAGATCACATTTGCCAGCGGCATGCAGGTGGAAGTGATGACCGCCAGCCAGAAACTTCAACAGGGTGATATCACCGGAGCCAGGGCGGCATTAGCGCTTGCGGATCAATATCTGTCCAGCCTCTCTCGCTCCATGTCAGATCCATCCATTGGCGCATCGCTGACCGCCAAACTCGCCGGCGTGCGTGGTGTTCTGGAAACAGATCCAACATTGGCTGTGTCTGAAATGGATAACATCCTGATCAGCTTGCATCAAATCGTCCAAACACTGCAAGTGAATCCGTAACAGGTCCAACAAAAAGAGGCACTGTAAGTTTTGTAGTGCACCCCAAAAGTTGGACACAAACCAACTAGAGGAGGTGCAGTTCAGTTTCCACAGTGTCTCTTTTTGTTTAAGTGAACTCAATATCTCAAAAATGCGCCTATGGAGCCGGCTTTTACCAATTTCGGGTTGTTCTGGACGATGACTGCTTCTCCACCGTTACGCAGCACCGCGGATACTGCATGGTCGCTGGCATCCGGCAACCGCTGCATGGCACCGGAACAACCAGAACAGTGTTCGCCTGTCGTACTTAATAATCCACAATCACTGCACAGAAATGCCGATTTATGATACGCAGAATCCAACAGCAAGGTTTTTACCCGGCGTTCGTTGATCGCGGAAAGGGTCGCGTTCAACCCAAGTACAGCTCCTGCATTCTGGCTGCCTTTGCTGAGCAATTCATCCACAAGAAAATTTTCACGATCGATCTCCGACTTTTTACCGATCTCAATTGTTTTCTGCAGTATCTCATTTGGATTGGCATCGATGGGGAGATTGAATGTCGCCATCATCAGGCTTTGCCATATTTTAGGCAGGTATCTTTGGAACGTTGGCAAATGGGAAACATGCCCACCAAGCAATATCCGCCGCACATGGTTTTCCTCAAAAAACCGCACCGCGGCTTCCACAGCCTCGCGCATGTTGCGGTCGATCAGCTCGGATTCGTATTGCGTCTGCCCTGCGGTTCCTCCTCGCATGCCCGCCTTTGATGAAGCGCCACCCCGCTTGGTATGTTTAACGGATTCGAACGACCGATCGATTTGTTTTTGAATTTCTCCAAGATGGACATGGAATAAACGGATCGATTGGCGATCCAATACTGCCACGCCATAACCGCCGTGGTTTTCGATTAAATCAGCCAGAGGTTTTACACTCGGACGGTCCGCAACATACACCCAATTAAATAGAGGGAGCCGCAGCGTGTACGCCCGGAAGAATTGCTGGGGCAGGGAGGAAAAAATTGCCACTCCGCGCCCCGACCAATCATGCTCGTGATTAACAAACCGCTCCACCACATCAACATCCTCGGGCAGGTTTGCCTTTTTGAGCATGTTGCGTAGCTGGAGCTTGTAACCTTCCATCGTGCCTTCAGCAAGATCTGTCTTGAGATAAACACTCAGGACCGGTGCAGGAGACTGAAAGGATATCAAATCCTTTAAGTCGGTTTCCGTGAACACAGCGACCTCCTTAATAGGGTTTGGCGCGGGCAGCGGACGGCATTCCCGCTCCCCGCATATTCAATTGTTATTTCGGGCGACTGGCAAGCGTAACTGAAACCTCCATGCTGGTATTATCGCGCAGAACGGTAAACACCACAGTATCGCCGGGACCTTTGTTCTCAAACAGGTATCCCAGGAACTCATTGAAGCTGTGAATGGTTATTCCATCCAACGCGATAATGATATCTCCTCCAGCCAGCAGGCTTTGATATTGCGTTTCTGTCGTACCGGCTCGAATACCAGCTTTATCCGCAGGAGACCCGGAAGCGACATCGGTAACATATAATCCAGAGAATTTGGTTAAACCCAGTGCTTCCATTTCTGCGAGCGAAAAGTTATCCAGGCTTGTCACACCGACATACGGGTAATCATAATGACCCTCTGCGATCAGTACCGGCACTACCCGCTTGACGATATTGATGGGTACGGCAAAACCGATTCCGATATTTCCGGGCTCGCCGCCGACCGTGGTATTCGAGGATGTCTGTATGGCGCGATTAATGCCAATGACTTGCCCATCGAGGTTCAGTAATGGTCCACCGGAGTTCCCGACATTGATTGCGGCATCCGTCTGGATCAGGTCCCCTGCTGTGAAATAATTTCCACCGGGTGTCTGGTGCAGACTTTGCATCTGTCGACCTTTGGCGGAGATGATCCCGGTGGTCATTGTGCTGTTCAATCCAAAGGGATTCCCGATGGCAATGGCAAATTGTCCCACCTGGACTTGGTTGGAGTCTCCGAGGGTCAGGGGGTGAAGATCGTCGGCATTGACTTCCACTTTGATGACAGCAATATCAGAATCCAGGTCTTCTCCTACAATAGTCCCTGCTGTTTTTAAACCCGAAGGAAAATCGACTTCCAGGCTGTTTGCGCCATCCACCACATGCGCATTGGTAATGATGTATCCCTGTTTGTCATACACAAAACCGGAACCTAATATACTACCTTGATCAGTAAGGGTCTGTATCGTGACCACGCCCGGATTTACTTCCTGGAAAATGGAAACCAACCGATCTTGCGATTCCACCAAATTCATGCTTGAACCGGTCGTTATCAAACTGGTGGTGGATTGGATTTGCGGAGTTGGTTGCTCAGTCCCATTCAACGATAAAATCTGGCAGCCTGCCAGGAGGAATATTAGGAATAGGACGGTGCCCATTAGAAGATTCTTACGATTAACCATTCACGTCACCTTCTTTCAATATCATTTGTTTCTGAGCTGTTCAAATAATCCACGCTGCTGTGCCGTCAATTGGCGGGGCAGATGGACTTTGATCTTGACATACAGATCACCGGAAAGGCGCGGGTTGCGGAGGTATGGGATCCCCTGACCAGCTAGCCTGAAATTTTGTCCCGGTTGAGTACCGGCTGGGATCTTAAGCAGTACGTTCCCCACCGGCGTACGTACTGATACCTCCCCACCCAAAACGGCTGCGTAGAGATCGATGGTTGTTTCTGTGTGGACATCATTTCCTTGAATTTCAAATTGACCATCGGAAGAAACATCTATAACCAGATAGAGATCCGATTTTTGCGGTCCTTGCCCAGCCATCCGTATTTTTGTGCCCGATTGGACACCCTGGGGGATCTTGACTTCGATGCGGCGGTTGCCAATTTGCAAGAGGCGGGTAGTACCCTGCATTGCTTCCTGGACGGTTACCGAGACAGGCTGTTCATACGCCTCGGGCTGCACGGCGCGCCGGGATGAACGACGTGTTCCTGTGGAAGCTCCACCGAAAAATGTACGGAAGAATTCAGAAAAGCCAAACATGTCCTCAAAATCATTCATGTCCACTTCATTGGCATTGGGACTTTGCTGATACCATTGCTGCCAGTTATAGGCATTCGGTGTACCGCCCTCTTTCTGGTAGGAGTTGTAATCTTTGCCCATTTGGTTATACAACTCCCTTTTTTTAGAATCGCTCAGGACGTCGTACGCCTCATTGATTTCCTTGAACTTTTCTTCAGCGGTTTTACTCCCCGGGTTTTTATCGGGATGATATTTCATGGCAAGCTTACGGTAAGCTTTCTTAATTACATCTGCTTCCGCGTTTTTCGAAACACCCAATATCTGGTAATAATCCTTATATTCCATGTTAGCAATTGTATGCACGATTGATAGTGGAAGTCAAGGCACTAGGCACATTTCTTATCAAGCTCTAATCCTCTTTTGATATTACTCTAATGTCAACGACCCCATGCCTGAAGGCAGGGGCTTCCAGCGCCAATTTCGGATGATGCAAACTAATTGAGATTGAAGTGAAAATCATGGGCTCTACACAGCACACAGATTTCTGCTATGATTAAGCCATGCCCGAAGGACGAGAGCGGATCCTCGTAGTTGAAACTGATCCCACCATTAGCGATATCGTTGCGCGACAAGCATTGCAAGCTGCTGGTTTTGAAACGCAGTTGGTTAATGATTTCAATACTGCGTTAAATACGGTAACGCGTTTTAAACCCCACATCTTAATTGTTGAGCTGAACTTGCCGGGGATGAGCGCAAAAGACTTAATGGTCGCGCTCAGTTCCCAGGGTCTGGATTTGCCAGTCATTGTCCTTGCAACCAAAGGCGACGAGTCCAAAGTCATTCAAACGTTCCGGGTAGGTGCAACCGACTATCTATTATGGCCTTTCCAGGAACCCGAAGTCATTGCGGTTGTCGAGCGCGTTCTGGCGCAGGTCCGCATGCGACGGGAACGCGAGGAACTATCTCTTAAGCTGGAGCAATCAAACAAGGAGCTGGAGCAGCGTTTGCGGCACCTGACGATCATTTCAGAGATCGGAAAAGCGTTCACCTCGGTTACCAATTTGAGCCAGCTTTTCGACAAAGTGCTGGAAGGTGCCATTTCAGCCACCCAGGCTGAAGTCGGCTGGTTGATGATATTGGATGAAGCGAAGAAAACCTTTGTCCTCACCACATTCCGAAACCTGCCTGCTTCAGTATCCAATTATCTTGACAAACCCTGGAATGAGAAATTATGCAACGATGTAGCAAGGGTTGCAGAAACTGTGGAAATGCACGGTGATTTACTGAGCCAATATGAGATATCCAGGCTCGGAAAATCCGCTTTAATCGTGCCCATTAGCGTCAAGAATCAGGTCGTCGGATTGTTGGCGGTAATGCGCAAGGAATCCAAATTATTCAGCACTTCTGACCGCAATATGATGGAAGCAGTGGCGGATTATGCTTCTATTTCGCTGATGAATGCATACTTATTCAGAGCCATTGAAGAGCGTGCCAGAGCTTTTCATGTTTCAGCTGAAGCTGCGCTGATGAATCAAAAAGTAATCCATGCGTTGGTAAGATCCATCCGCCAGGAAGTACAGATCTCTGCAAAACGATATTCAAACTTTTTGGAAGGCTTTCTTCAAGACGAAGGTCCCAAGCTTGAAGCAAGACAGCAGAAAAAAATTGCTACCTTGCAATCCGAAATAATGTATCTGCAATCACTTGCCAACGCCATATCGATAGTACCAGTGGATCCTGTAGGTCAACTCCAGACCAACTCGGATGTCGGACACGTTTTAAAAAGTATTTTGAGAGAGATGGATCCACTTTTCAGGCAATTGAGCATCCATGTCCCCTTAACGTTGCTTCCAGATGGAGTTACTGTTTCATGTAATGCAGGGTTGCTCAAGGTCTGTCTTGAAGGTGTCATCAAGCAGGCTCTTCGCATCAGTCAAACAGGCAAAGAGTTGGTGATCTCCATGGGTGAAGTCATCCGCGACTCCGTCCAAGTAGCTTTTGATATCGACATAAGCCGCATCAATCATCAGCAGCTTGAAGATATTTATAACCAGGACTTATATTTTATCGATGAGAAGGAACGCCGGTTTGTCGGACTGGTTCCGGACCTGGCAACTTTACGGGAACTGCTTCAAACTCAAAAAGGTGATCTTGTTATCGAGTCCTCGGACAAAGGGGGAGCCAGGATTTTGGTCAATCTCCATACGATCTAGAATAGACCAAAGGCTCCAATGAAAAAAAACCTCTTGCTTTTCAGTGCAAATAAAGAAATAGCTCCTTTGTTGGAGCCATTGATCGAAGCGACCGGATTTTCATTTACTGCGGTGAAATCGCTGGATGAAAGCCTTGCCGCGTTGGCAAGACTCCATGTTGCGCTGGTGATCTTCGATTTGACAAACGTCGAGGAATTCTGGGAAAGCATTATTGTAAAACAGAAAGAACAATTCCCGTTATGTAAATTCATATTGTTGCATCCCTACCAATCAGCTACAATGCTGCCACGCGCCATGGCATTGGGTGTTTCCGGAATACTTTCCTATCCATTACAAGCTGGGGTTGCAATGGAAACGATTCAACATGTCGCCTCTCAAATGGAGCGGGAACAGCAATGGATAGCCAAGGAAAACTTGCATGGCACAGCCATCCTGGGAGATTCAAGCGGTGACTTGGAATTACTGATTGACCTTGGAAAAAAGGTCACGAAAGGATTGGACTTGGATGCTGCGCTGACTGCCATCGTGGATGCAGCTGTCAAGCTAACGCATGCAGAAGAGGGCAGCATTTTGTTGAAAGAAGAAAAAACCAACGAATTATTCATGGTGGCTTCCCGCAATTTCCGTGAGGAATATGCACGCACTTTTCGTCTGCCAGCCAATGACTCTCTTGCTGGGAGTGTGATAACCAGTGGAGAGCCAATATTGATCGACGCGTCTGCTCCCAAAAAAATTAAAACTCAGTACCTTGTACGCAGCTTGATTTATGTGCCGCTTAAAATACGCAAAACAACCGTTGGAGTCTTGGGGGTGGATAACCGCCTGGAGACCGGTATTATTTTTACAGAGAGGGAAGTGAAATTATTAGGCATGCTAGCTGAATATGCAGTCATTGCCATCGGTAACGCGCGCACCCATCTTTCTACTGCTGCGGAAAAGAAGAAATTGGATGCCATTGTTACCAATATTCATGATGGGATCCTTTTGTTTGATTCTTCGGGAAATTTGATGCTTGCCAACCCGGTGGCGCGAAAAATATTCAATTTGGGAAACGATTATATGGGGAAGGCTGCGGATGTATTTATTCAAAATCCGGAATTAATGAACCTTTTATCGCAGGATAGCAGTAAAACGGGGGCAATGATTGAAATAACCACCGAGGATGAAAATGTTCTTGAAGCGCGAGCTGCAGCGATAGGAGATATCGGAATAGGGATTAGCTTGCACGACGTCACTAATCTGAAGAAGCTCGATCAGATGAAATCTGATTTTGTAAATAATGTCTCGCATGACCTTCGTTCACCGCTCACTGCTATACTGGGATATGCGGAATTGGCGGAACGGGTTGGGGGACTGAATGAGCAGCAAAGAGATTTTCTAGATCGCATTCGAAAAAGTGTCAGAGAGATCACCGCTCTCATCGATCACCTTCTTGATTTGGGTAGACTTGAATCCAATCTGGATGTGAACAAGGAAAAAATCGAACTTATCCAGATCGTCGAAGATTCCATCGAAAAATACCATAAAAAGGTAACGGAAAAGAAGATAAAGCTCACGAAGAAATTTATGACGCAACACACCCCGATCATGGGCAATCGGATCCAGATGAAGGAAGTGTGTGACAACCTGATCGGCAATGCTGTGAAATACACTCCACAAAGTGGAAAGATCGAAATCAGTATCATGACGGAAGGGGAGCAGGTAATATTCCGGATTGTCGATACCGGGATTGGAATTCCCACGACGGATCTACCCAGGATTTTTGAAAAGTTCTACCGTGCCAGCAACACACCTTCTGATATTGAGGGAACTGGTTTGGGATTATCCATTGTGAAAAATATCATTGAAAAACATCATGGAAGAATTTGGCTGGAATCATCTGTGGGAAAAGGGACAGCTTTCACCGTCGTACTGCCTGCTGAATCTGAACCGAATAAAGATTAAATTTGCAGGAAATCCTGGATATATTGAATCGCCTCAGAGGTGGTTTGATAACTATGAACCGTCATCCCGGGCATGTTGTTGCCTGTGATCATTTTTGATACCTTGCGACCATGCTTATACAAGCACAATACAGGTTTGTGATTTTCCAGGGCGAGAGCGATCTCATAACCTACGCCATGTGATGGCGTACTGACTTCAGCGATCAGTACATCGCAACCTTTCACCCAGGCTACATCGCGAAGGAATATATCGAGGGGGTCAACCACTTGTTCAAGGCTCATGACATCCGGTTTGGATAAGTGAGCCGTTGGGATGATATGACCATTCTGCATCAAGTGGTCAACGATGGTTTGATACATATCCTGATCCTGGCGTCCACCTGTGATCGAGCAGGAAAAATAAATATTCATTCGAAATCCCGGGAGATTGTAACATACATATAATGGACCGAGTCACCCGGGAATGCCTGCTTGACTCAAACCAAAGGTTATGCTACTATCGAATCATCAAATAGAAAATAATTCCCAAAAGTGGGTTATGTTTTCGTGTGTTCAAAGGAGAGATGAGATGAAACGGATGTTTCTTGTTATCGCAGGGATTGCTATTCTTTCGATAGTGGTCGTTTCCTGCAGCTTGCCGGCTTCCTCTGCACAGCAGACAGCGCCAACCAATACGCCCAATGTGCCTTTTCCTGTTGCAACAAATGCACAGGCTGTCCATGATATCGTAAGCGGAACCCAAACCGCAATGGCATTGGGTGGTTCTCCAATGCCAACCCAGCAATTACCCACGTTTTCGTCTGCTTCGACGAACCTGCCGACATTTCCGGCGTTGACCACGGGGACGACAAATCCCCTGGCTGTGGGTACGCCTTGGTCAACTTCCACCCCCGGAAAACCTGCTTCATATACAGTACATGAAGGCGAATTCTGCTATTGCCTGGCGCGTCGGTTCAATGTGAACCCCGATACTCTCATATCACTTAATGCCGCCTGCTCAAGCGCAGCACTTCAACCTGGTGCTTCCATTTCAATACCTGCCACCGGGACATGGCCGGGTGACCGTGCACTTAAACCCCATCCTGTCACGTACACAGTTCGCAGCGGTGATACAATCTACACAATCGCTTGCGCTTTTGGGGATGTTGATCCGAACGTTATTATTGCAGCGAACGGATTGGTTTCTCCTTATACGCTCACTGTAGGAAAAGCACTTCAAATCCCTTAGAGATGGTACGCCATCACGATTAACCACCATTACAGGCAGGCGAAATTACCTGCCTGTAATTTATTTAAGGAAAATATATGGACCACAAAATTATCAAGCGTGAAAAGTTCTACCAGGGCAGGGCATTTGGATTGGAGCGCATCCAATTGATATTGCCCGATGGGCGACCAAGCCATTACGATCTCATCACCCATGTTGGTTCGGTCACGATCGTGCCATTGGACAATGACGGCAACCTGTATTTTGTGCGTCAATACCGTTTAGGTGCGAGTGGCCCTTTGTTGGAATTACCTGCAGGCACCCTGGATGAAGGTGAGGATCCAAAAACCTGTGCCGGTCGTGAATTGCGGGAAGAGATTGGTATGGGGAGCAAGGAATTGTTAGAATTGGGCGATTTATTCCTGGCACCCGGTTATTCCGACGAGCACATGTCCTTGTACCTTGCCACCGGATTATTTCCAGCACCATTAAAAGGAGACAAGGACGAATTCCTCACCACGGAAAAAATCCCCGTCTCAAAAGTTGGCGAGATGATCTGGAAAAACCAAATCAAGGATGGCAAAACGCTGGCTGCTTTAATGCTGGCGTTGCCAAAATTGGATAAATATGGTCTGATTAATACCAAACATCGGCAAAATGCATGAAGAACATTACTATCAAAACATGCCATACCAATATAAACTAATGCTTAATGCGAGAATTATTGGCTTATAATAAAACGATTTATCTATCAAAATTCCCGGATTGATCGGGTTAACAAATAGGAGCTTGTATGACGAAAAAGACTGTAATGATCGATGGAAATGAAGCGGTTGCACATGTTGCGTACCGGCTGAATGAAGTTATTGCGATTTACCCCATAACTCCTTCTTCTGCGATGGGCGAACATTCCGATGCCTGGTCGGCAATCAAAACACCCAACTTATGGGGCACCGTGCCAATGGTGGTCGAAATGCAATCAGAAGGTGGGGCTGCGGGTGCAGTTCATGGTGCATTGCAGACAGGGTCATTAACGACGACATTCACTGCCTCCCAGGGATTGCTACTGATGATCCCCAACATGTACAAAATTGCAGGTGAATTGACCCCCACCGTTTTCCATGTGTCCGCACGCACGGTTGCAACACACGCCCTTTCCATATTTGGCGATCATTCGGATGTCATGGCGACCCGCCAAACCGGTTTTGCCATGCTCGCTTCTTCCTCCGTGCAGGAAGCACATGACTTTGCCCTGATTGCACAATCTGCCACACTTGATTCACGCATCCCATTCCTGCATTTTTTCGATGGGTTCCGGACTTCGCATGAGATCAACAAGATCGAATTATTGACCGATGAAGACCTGCGGGCGATGATGGATGACGGCAAGATTGCCGAGCATCGTGCCCGGGCTCTTTCACCCGACCATCCTGTGATGCGCGGTACTGCGCAAAACCCGGATGTGTATTTCCAGGAACGTGAAACGGTAAATCCGTTTTACGATCGGTGTCCTCAAATCGTGCAAAATGCGATGAAACGATTCGGTGAATTAACTGGTCGCAATTATCATTTATTCGATTACACCGGTGTCGAAGATGCTGAGCGTGTGATCGTTGTCATGGGATCCGGCGCGGAAACGATCCAGGAGACAGTCAATTACCTTGTTTCTCAGGGTGAAAAAGTGGGTGTTGTTTCGGTCCATTTGTATCGTCCCTTCGACATTGAAAACTTCTTAAGAGCCTGCCTGACACCGTAAAAGCCATCGCTGTGATGGACCGGACCAAAGAACCCGGTGCCTCAGGCGAACCACTCTACATGGATACCGTCACAGCATTAAGTGAAAGCCTTTCTCCAGCCAAAGCCAAATTTACCAAGATGCCGCGTATCGTAGGCGGACGGTATGGATTATCTTCCAAGGAATTCACTCCTGCCATGGCGAAGGGTGTTTTTGATGAGTTGAAGAAACCTGCTCCAAAGAACCATTTCACGATTGGTATCAATGATGATGTCACGCACACAAGCTTGGATTATGATCCCTATTTTTCCATCGCTGCTGAAGAAACCCGCCGATGTGTCTTTTTTGGTTTGGGTTCTGATGGTACCGTGGGAGCCAACCATAATTCCATCCGCATCATTGGTGAAGAAACGAAGAACTATGCCCAAGGTTATTTTGTTTATGATTCGAAAAAAGCGGGAACAGTTACCATTTCCCATCTGCGCTTTGGTCCCAAACCCATCCGTTCTCCATACTTGATCGGTTTGAACGAAGCACAATTTGTAGCCTGTCATCAATTCAGCTTCCTTGAGCGGTTCGATGTGCTCAAATATGCCAAACCTGGTGGTGTTTTTCTGCTGAATAGCGTGTATGGTCCCGATAAAGTTTGGGATGAAGTTCCCAAGGAAGTTCAACGGGTCATCATCGAGAAGAAATTAAGTTTTTATGTGATCGATGCATACGCCGTTGCGAAACGCATCGGTTTAGGCGGCAGGATCAACACCATCATGCAGACATGCTTCTTTGCCATCAGTGGCATTCTTCCCAAGGATGAAGCCATTGCACAGATTAAGGAGAGCATTCAAAAGACATACGGTAAACGCGGTGAAGCCGTCGTTAAGCAAAATTTTGAAGCCGTGGATGAATCGCTCGCCAATATGCAAGAAGTGAAAGTCCCCGATGCAGTGTCAAGCAAATTAACCCGCCGGGCACCCATCCCTGCGAATGCACCGGAATTTGTCCGCAATACTCTGGGTCCGATCGTTGCAAATGATGGCGACAATCTCCCGGTCAGTAAATTGCCGATTGATGGTACTTTCCCAACCGCCACGACTCGTTGGGAGAAACGCAATATTGCTCTCGAAATCCCGGTCTGGGAACCGGAATTATGCATTCAATGTGGAAAATGCTCATTCGTCTGTCCGCATGCCGTCATCCGGCAAAAAGTGTACGATTCAAAATTCCTGGAAAAAGCGCCAGCAACCTTCAAATCCCTGGATGCAAAATTCAAGGAATTCCCTGGCATGAAATTCACTGTCCAGGTGGCAGCTGAAGATTGCACAGGATGCGGCTTGTGTGTGGAAGCCTGCCCGGCAAAAGATAAAATCAATCCCAGCCGGAAAGCCATCAACATGGCTCCCCAAATCCCTCTGCGGGAAACGGAAAGCGCCAATTGGGAATTCTTCTTCTCACTACCGGAACCTGATCGGAAAGTATTCCAACCGACATCTGTGAAAAATGTATCTCAACTTATTCCACTCTTCGAATTCTCGGGTGCCTGTGCAGGTTGTGGTGAAACACCCTACGTTCGCCTGGTTTCAGCGTTGTTTGGCGACCGGGCTGTTGTTGCAAATGCGACCGGTTGCTCCTCGATTTACGGTGGAAACCTGCCGACCACACCCTGGGCAACAAACAAAGAAGGTCGTGGGCCGGCATGGTCCAACTCCCTTTTCGAAGATAATGCCGAGTTTGGTCTGGGTATGCGCTTGACAATGGACAAACAAATGGAGTTCGCCAGAGAGCTCATCACGAGATTACGAGAAAAAATCGGCTCTCAACTGGCAGACCAGATCTTGAATGCTGAACAAATCCTGGATGCGGATGTATATGCCCAGCGGGATCGGGTGGCAACCCTTAAGCAGAAATTGGGCACCATCAAAGACCCGCTGGCCGGTCAATTGGCCAGCGTGGCAGATTTTCTTGTCCGAAAAAGCGTATGGATCATCGGTGGTGATGGGTGGGCATACGATATCGGTTACGGCGGTTTGGATCATGTGCTGGCAACCGGACGGAATGTGAAAGTATTGGTCCTCGATACCGAGGTGTATTCCAATACTGGTGGGCAATCTTCCAAAGCGACACCCCGCGCGGCTGTGGCTCGTTTTGCGGCGAGTGGCAAGAATTTACCAAAGAAAGATCTGGGTATGATAGCCATGACCTATGGATACATATACGTAGCGCATATTGCCATGGGAGCAAGTGACGTTCAAACATTGCGTGCATTCCTGGAAGCAGAAGCTTTCAACGGTCCTGCACTTATCATTGCATATTCACATTGCATCAACCATGGCATCGAAATGCGCAAGGGTATGGATCAGCAGCGTCTGGCTGTGCAATCCGGGATCTGGCCGTTGTACCGGTACAACCCGGAGCTTGTAAAAGAGGGCAAGAACCCGTTGGTCCTGGATTCCAAGGATCCCACGGTTTCCGTGGAAGACTACGCCTATAATGAAACCCGCTACCGGATGCTCCTTCAGAGTGACGAAACCCGTGCTGAGGAGTTGATGAAAGCCGCCAAGGAGGACGTCATCAGTCGCTGGGAGCTCTATAAGCAAATGGCTGCCATCTCTTATCAGCGGAACAACATTCCTGAGAAGAAAGCGGAATAGGAAATCCACATGCCAGGCGTGGCACGCCTGGCATGATTTTTAATGGTTTTGGAGGTGAAAAAATGACAGATTTGACCACATCTTATTTGGGCCTGAAATTAAAAAACCCTTTGGTGGCTTCTGCTTCCGTCCTTTCCAAAAAAAATGAACGTGTGATCGCCTTGGAAGAGGCCGGGATTGGTGCGGTGGTGATGTATTCGCTCTTTGAAGAAGAAATAGAACATGAAAGTAAAGCCTTGAACCATTTTCTCACTGCCAATACATATTCCTTCTGGGAAGCTCTGACTTATTTTCCCGACCTGGAGCATTACAACATCGGTCCTGAGAAGTATCTCAATCAGATCAATGAACTCAAGAAAAAAGTGAAGATCCCCATTATTGCCAGCCTCAATGGTGTTTCATACGGAGGTTGGACCGGGTATGCAAAGCGCATGGAAGATGCAGGTGCGGATGCACTTGAATTGAACATTTATTATTTGCCAGTGGATCCTGAATTGGACAGCAGCGCCTTGGAATCTGCATATTGTGATTTGGTTAAGAATGTACGCAGCACCATCAAGATACCTATGGCGATAAAACTAAGTCCGTTTTTCACCACCTTGCCCAATTTTATAAAGAGATTGGAGCATGCCGGAGCCAATGGTGTGGTGCTGTTAAACCGGTTTTTTCAGCCTGTCTTGAACATTGAGGAGTTAACCGTTGTACCTCACTTGGAATTGAGCACCTCGGCTGACATCGAACTTCCCTTGCGTTGGATAGCATTGCTCTATGGTCGAGTTGGACTTGATATGGCATTAACCAGCGGAGTCCATACAGTGGCAGATATTATTAAAGGATTGATGGCGGGTGCAAATGTTACCATGATGGCATCCGAACTCATCTCAAGTGGCATTCAAAGGGTGCCAGTTTTGCTGAAAGAGTTGCAAGATTGGATGAATACCCATAATTACCATTCTGTGCACGAGATGATTGGTATATTGAGCCAACAGAAAGCGCCGGAACCCGCTGCTTTTGAACGGGCAAATTACATGAAAGCGCTGACTTTGTTTGATAACCGGGTACACTAACCGACATAAAAAAGAGCAGACCTCCTGTAGTTCACTCCGTCTGCTCTTTTTGTGTTAGAAATCTGATATGGCTGAAACCATGTTTTCCGCACTTGCCTTATCCGGACTGATCAGCCAGAGGATATCGTTGCCATTCCGACGGATGGTGACATAACCCTCCTCTGCTGATAACCATTCCTGTATATACCCTTCAATATTTGTTGGTTTGCCCCAACGCTGCTTGCTGTAATTCACCAAGGCATCCCAATATTCATCCGCATCCTGCATTGTATCCCAGGTACTGCGCATGATGAAAGCGGATTGTTGTTTTTCAGGATTCCAATAGACCAGGTAAGTATCGCCACCCCACCCGGCTGAGGCATGTTGGGCAACCGTGTCATCCAACCGCCAGTGTGCATCCCGTCCAAAAGCCAGTATTAGGTAGATGTACCATTCCCCCATCACGTTCCGGGTGGATTCTACCCATCCGCTTCCAAGAGTGTTGGTGAAATCAGGCAGTTGTACTTTTATTGGAACGTCGTTGGGATAGGATGAAGGGTGCAGAATCTGCTCGGTTGTGACGGGTGGATTTTGATATGCCTTATCGATCTTAGTGAAGTCACCGTTTCCGAATAGCGATTCAACAAAAGCATATCCCTTGTCGTAGGGAAATAAGAAATCCTGTTTCATGTAGTCCGGTGCAGACTCATAGACCGGATAAACCGTGGTGAGCTGATCCTGCAATTGCTGCTGTTCTTCTTGTGTGGCATCCGTCCAATACCATAATCCTTCTGTAAGTGAAGCATCGCCCTCGATCAATGCATTCACTCCAGCGCAATATTCTGTATCCTTCCGGCAATTCTCATCATTCACATTTAAGCCATTCTCCATATCCCATATCTGATCCTGAAGGACATGCGTGTATTCATGTGCATAGGTCATTTTTTCGGGACCGTTGAAAGCTTCACCGGTAATGACGTACATTTCTTTTGTCTTTGGATCATAATATCCGGCAATTTGCTCGGAATAAAGATCGATATAAAACTGATGGAGATTAAAATCCGGTGCAATCAACCCCAGCAACGTCAGCTCACGTAAATCTGCAGCTTGCTCCTCATCGGTATAATCCCCGAAAAATTCGGTAATGACTTTCTGGCGTAGTTCCTCCGGCGTGAGCAGGGCACGTTCGACATTGGAAGTAGGATTCAGACCACGCAGAGCGATCACTTGTTCCTGGATCCGGTCCATGCTGGATTGCAGCGCATCCAGGGATTGTGTTGTTCCTGCAGAATGGGTCGGTGAAGATTTCGCACCTGTTTGTGTTGGAACCAGGTCGTTGACGATGCTGAATGTACAGGAAAGCATGGTGGTCATGATGATCGCCAAAACGAGAAATCTTTTCATGTGTTCTCCCTTCCTATCAAGGAACTAATGGAAATTATAAGCAATATTGATCTTTATGGGTTCTCATTCACATACGAAATTGCGGATAGGGCGTCTGCATATCCAGGATGCTCTCTAAGAGCTTGCTCAAACGATTTTATTGCAGCCAACTTGTCACCTTT
This sequence comes from uncultured Chloroflexia bacterium, assembly GCA_963699305.1. GTDB lineage: Bacteria > Chloroflexota > Anaerolineae > Anaerolineales > Anaerolineaceae > JBGQAS01. The sequence continues at coordinate 94,929 of OY969431.1, forward strand.
ACGATACAGTCCCCATCCTTGCCAAAACAGGGCTTCTTCGGAATTGGGCGATATGTTAAGTGCATACCCGGTCAATGCGATCAAGTCATCCGTACGATTTGCGTTGTAATAGGCAACGAAAGGACCAAATTGGTAGCGCAGCATCCGTTGCGGTAATCCGATACGGATGGCTTTATCGAAGGCGAGGGAGGCTTCTGCGTATCGCTCAAAATATAGCAAATTGGTACCATAGTTGAACCAAGCAAAAGCAGTGGTGTCTGGATGTGTTGTCTCGACGAGGGTAGTCTCTAGTGCATGGTTGCGATTTGCAGCTTCATCCCAATCCGGTCCTAGGATGGAGCGCAACTGACTCTCCGTTTCGCTGCGAAATACCAGGATAAAAATCCGATTGAACTGCTGCCAGTTCCTATCCAGGTCGGTGTATGCCACTTCGACGTTTGGACCCCGGAATGAATCCTGGGTGATAAAGACGCCTTTCGAATCATCGTATCCTGTGAGGAGCAGGTAGTGTCCTGCCCATCGGTCGTCATTAACCCAGAAATCCTCGTCCAATCGGAACCCTTCTTCAATCATCACAGGAGTACCCGATGCAATAATTTCTTTGAGGAGTGAAATACTGCCTCCGACTCGTTGGATGGCATTCAACCAGCTGACCTGGGTTGTCACGTAATCAACCAATTCATTCACGTTGACGTTCTTATCATTGAGTAAAGGCTTGACCGCTTCAGCAATGTTGAATTGGTCACCTTGCCAGCCATAGAAGTTCAAGTAGTAGGAAAGTGTTGCAGGACCACAATTGTTCCAGTCCTGGTGTTCATACACAAAGGAATTTTCAGAAAATTCAAGCACTGTTCTTACCGGTATGGCAACAGTCGCCTTGGAAGGGGTGCTTGTGGCTGTGGTCAGGGCGGGATCTTTCGGGGAAATGACCGAAGCGGTTGGAGTTTCAGATGGAATGATGGGGGAATTTGATAAGGGTAGAGGAGTGGGTATATTCCCTATGGGATGCAATACCGTCCGGAGATATGTCGATACTGCATCCACCCGCCAGGCAAGCCGCTCGTGCACCCAGGGGATATGGTAAGCAAGAACGGCAACCAGGATGATCGCCAGGGGGATCATAAAAAACTTCCAAACACCTGGATGTGAATTTCGATGTTTAGCGGTGACCATGCGTACCATTGTATCAAACTAAGCCTTCATAGCAATAAATCGGATAAATTTAGGCGAATTTGAAAAACCTTTCTGATATAATCCTCCGCATGAAATACCACCTTTGGACGGAAGGGTGCCAGATGAATGTAGCAGATTCGCAGCATATTGCAGCCAAGTTGGAAAAGATTGGCTATCTGCCAACCCACCTTGCCGAAGAGGCGGATGTGATCGTTTTAAATACGTGCGTTGTCCGGCAAAGCGCTGAAGACAAAGCATATGGAAGACTGAGTTCTTTAAAACCACTTAAAGAGAAGCGTCCGGACCTCGTGATTAACCTGATGGGATGCCTGGTCGGTATCGGAGATCCAATCCGGTTATCCAAGAGGTTCCCGTATGTGGATGTCTTTTCTCCACCATCGGACATTGATCCTCTGCTGCAATTTCTGGGCGAACGTGAAGCGCTGGATAGGGAGTTGGAAAAAAACTCAGTGAAAAACCTGCTGATGGATGAAGAAATTTCACTTCCACGCAGCCAGGTTGGAAAGACTGTAAGCGCATTCGTCCCCATTGTCCTCGGTTGTTCTCATGCATGCACCTATTGCGTGATTCCTTCACGGCGCGGAAAAGAACGCAGCCGTCATCCCGAAGATATCGTTCGGGAAATTCAAGCCTTGGTAAAACAAGGTGTGCGGGAAGTAACCTTGTTGGGGCAAATCGTTGATCGATACGGGAAGGATAATCCGGAATTCCCCTCACTAGAGGACCTAGTACGCAGGATACATGACATCAAGGGTTTGGAGCGCATTCGGTTTCTGACTTCTCACCCCAACTGGATGGAGGATGGCCTGGTGGAATGCGTTGCCACTATGCCGAAGGTTATGCCGCACATCGAAGTGCCTGTTCAGGCTGGCGATGATGAGGTGTTACGAGCGATGCGCAGGGGCTATACATCCCTTCAATTCATTCAGCTCGTCCAAAGGATACGGGAGCGCATCCCGGATGTCTCTATTGGCACGGACATCATTGTCGGCTTCCCGGGTGAAACAGATGAACAATTCAACCATACTCTGGAATTGTTGGATCAATTGAAATTGGATGTGGTCCATCTTGCACGATATTCACCGCGGCCTGGGACAGTATCGGCTGAAAAAATGGTGGATGATGTACCAGATGAAGAAAAATGGAGACGATTCCGCTTATTGGAGAGCTTGCAGGAAAAGATCTCTGGTGAGATCCATGCCCGTTTGCTTGGAAAAACCACCCCGGTATTATTCGAGGAAAAAGTAAAATCCCGTTGGCGTGGAAGGAATCCCATGAATAAATTGGTTTTCGTCGAATCTGATGAGGAATTACGCGGAACCATACGGGATGTGATTATCGAATGGACCGGTCCCTGGACGATGATCGGGAAATTGGTGTGAGCAACGATGAACCGATTGTGGCTTATCATCATCCCCCTTGGATTGATTATTGGAATTGCCCTTTATTTCCTAGTGCTTCACAAACCGGCTGATTTTTCACGTTCGTTAAGGGTTGGGGAATGGTTGCACGACCCGACCGCTCATCCCGATTGGACGATGATAGCAGGGCAACGATGTGAGAATGCTCCTTTTCAATTTCCAACGGATGGGTTCATTGGTTTTCTGTGGGATGACTCTTTCAAGGTGGGGCATAAGCACCAGGGAATTGACATATTTGCTGGCACCGAACCCAATGTGACACCTGTAGTAGCAGCATATGATGGATATCTGACCCGGCTGGATGAGTGGAAATCCAGCATCATCATTCGCGTCCCTGATGATCCATTACAACCTGGGCGACAAATATGGACTTATTACACGCATATGGCAGACCCGTTCGGGAATTCTTTCATCTCTGCTGAATTTCCGACTGGCACGCATGAAGTATTCGTCAAGGCTGGTACGTTGCTGGGTTACCAGGGCGATTACTCCGGAGACCCGAACAATCCGGTAGGTGTTCATTTACACTTTTCCATCGTGATGGATGATGGACTGGGGAAATTCCGTAACGAATTGGAAATTTCCAACACCCTGGACCCTTCTCCGTATTTCAACATTGCTCTCAACGCTAAAACAGCTGGTGATGGCATCCCGAGCTGCATTAATTTTACTCAAGAGCAGCAACCATGAACTCCTACCGCGACGTTTTCAATGGTTTATCGCAGCTTGGAATAGAACGCCATCAACCGGTGATGGTGCATGTCGCTGAATCGTCATATGAAAAAGTAAAGGGGGGAGCAGAAACCATCCTGGCAGCTTTACTGGCAACAGTGGATGATATCATTGCGCCGTCTTTCACGCATCAAACCCTGATCATCCCCAAGGAAGGTCCACGGAACAATGCCATGGATTATGGTATCGGGGATGAAGTTAATGCATCCGCTGAGTTCTTTCATCCCGATCTTACTCCGGACCTGGATTTAGGAAGGTTTATTGAGATGCTCAGAATGCATCCACAAGCTCGGCGATCCGATCACCCGATCTATTCCTTCAGCGGAATTGGCGTCGATATGGCTCTCCGTACACAAAATTGGTCGGAACCGCTGAGCACAATTGGGGTGTTGCGGGATTTGGAAGGCTGGGTTTTGCTGGTTGGCGGAGATCATACACTAAATTTCTGCCTTCATTTTGCAGAACGGCTGGCGCGCAGGAAACAGTTCATCCGATGGGCGTTAACCCCGAATGGGATTGTGGAATGCCCCAATATTCCTGGTTGCTCGAGAGGTTTTAACGCCATCGAAGCGCACACATCCGAATTTGGTCGAATAGCTGAACTCAACGGTCTTCAATTACGTGCATTTCCCTTGACTCCATTATTGGAGACTTCAACATTATTAATAAAAAATGATCCTTTTGCATTGCTCTGTGACCATTACGATTGCCAATATTGTGAGTCAGTTCGACAGTCATTGAAAACCAGCTAGCATGGGATTTTCACTTTCTGGGTGAAAAAAAGAAATATGCTATACTGAATTCGGCAAATGAGTTATTCCATAACATACTGCCAAAAAAATACGGCAAGAAGGCAAAATTTATGGCGCTAGATCGAACGCGTGCTTCTTTGGAGCTACTTCTAAGCATCAGCCGCGAGCTCGCCAGCAGTCTGGACCTGAAGAGTGTATTGGATAGAGTGTTATCGTTATCCATAACCAATGCCGATGCCGAACGGGGAAGCTTGATCGTCCTCGACGAGAATAAAAATCCTGTTTCGGCAGCAATTTATTTTGAAGGTTCACCCCGGCCGTACACTGTGAAGCAATTGCGGGACATTGTTGACAAAGGCCTGGCAGGATGGGTGTTGCAAAACAACAAACCGGTCTTGATCCAGGATACACGAACAGATAAACGCTGGATTGAACGGATGGATCAAGCGTCCATTCGAGCCAAATCGGCAATTTGTGTACCGGTGATGGCACGCGATCGGCTGGTTGGTATTCTTACCATGGTCCATCCCAAGGCGGGGTTTTTCAATGAGGATAATCTTGCATTGGTAAAAGCGATCGCAGATATGGCTGGGATTGCCATTTTCAACGCCATGCTTTTTCAGTCACAAAAAATGGCAGTTGAGCGATATTATGAACTTTTCGAAGATAGCATCTATCCCATCCTGATCACCGATTGGAACGGAAGGATCCTGGAGGCAAACCGCCAGGCAATTCAAGCAATCCGTTTTCCCCTGGAGATTCTGAAGACGCTTTCCATCAAGGACCTTCATGGAATTGGGGATGCAGCTTTTACAGAAAAGCTGAAGGATCTAAAAAAAGGAAAGACCCTTACCTATGAAACGGAGTTGAAACTCCAAAACCTGCCAGCTTTGCCAATGGAATTTTTCGTTCAGAAGATTGATTTTCAGGGTGTGGCATCGCTTCAATGGATATTGCGGGATATCTCCGAACGCAAAGCCTTGGATTCCATGCGTGAAGACTTGATCGCCATGATCTATCATGATCTGCGCGCCCCGCTTTCCAATATCATCGCCAGTCTGGATATCCTGGGGACGATGATCCCGGCAGAAGATACTTCAACCATCCGTTCAGTTTTCCAGATCACATACCGTAGTGCAGATCGGATGCAGCGGTTGATCAGTTCCTTGTTGGATATCAACCGCCTGGAATCTGGTCAACCAATCACCAATAAAAAAGTGGTCGATTTGGTCGAACTGGCAAATGAAGCATACGATGCGATCCAGGCTTCCATGGAAAGCAAGAAACAGCACTTGAAGATCAATTTTACAAAAAAAATCCCAACTACCTATGTCGATGAAGATATGATCCGTCGGGTGATCATCAACTTGCTCGAAAATGCTAGCAAGTTCTCCAATTTTGAAGCCAGCCTTGTGATGGGCGGCAAAGTTGAAGGAAAAATGATTTACATGTGGGTGGACGATGAAGGACCCGGGATCGCTGAGAATATGAACGAAATTATTTTTGAAAAATTCACGCGGATCAATATGGAAGGTGCACCTAAAGGTTTTGGGTTGGGTCTGGCATTTTGCAAACTGGCAGTGGAAGCGCACGGCGGTAAAATCTGGGTAGAGGATCGTTCCGAAAAAGGGAGCCGGTTCATTTTTACCCTGCCAATTCTTACAAAAGGATAAAGGAGTTTCATGCAGGAAATTTCTCCGCAAGTTTATATTGAAACAAGTTTTCCGGGAGTCACGCTGGGAGCCATTGACTGGGCGCACGGATTGATTCTGGTCGATTCGCCATTTCGTTCAGACGATATCAGGGTTTGGCGTTCGAATGTGCTTAATCTGGGTGGAGGGGTGGACCGGCTGCTTGTGAACCTGGATGCTCATCTTGACCGCACATTGGGTGCTCGTTCATTGGAATGCACCGTGATTGCCCATGAAAAAATGTCACAGATCTTCCGCAACCGTCCAATCAATTTTAAACCTCAGGGCAGCGAGACAGGTTCCGAATGGGAAAAGCACGAAAATATCGGCAGTGTTCGTTGGGCACCTCCTGAAATTACGTTCACGAATATCATGCAAATTAATTGGGACAAAGGCATGATTTCGCTGGAGTACAAACCAGGTTCATCCAATTCCGCCATATGGGCGATTTTGCCCAAGCATGCGGTCATCTTCGTGGGTGATGCTGTGGTTGTTGAGCAACCTCCATTCCTTGCAACCGCCAATATCCCCGTTTGGATTGAAGAATTACATTCGCTGCTTGCGCCGGTATACAAGAATTTTCTCTTTGTGAGCGGGCGTGGAGGATTGATCACGCATGAGCATGTCCGCGATCAGATTAAGTACCTCGAGCGTGTCCAGAAACAACTCGAAAACCTGGCATCCAAAAAGGGGTCTGCTGGCGATTCCGAGCATTTGATCCCCGGTTTATTAAAGAATTTCAAATTTCCACAAAATCGTGAAATGTTGTATCAACGCCGGTTGAAATACGGTTTAGCGCAATATTTTCAACGGCGTTACTCTGGGAAAGTATCGCTCGGGGACGATCAATCTTTCTAGGCTTAAAATACCGCACACCCCTTCACGGAGGGGTGTGCTTATTGTAATAATTGACATGGAACCATCTATTAACCTACGGAAAAAAGCAGAGGAAGTACATCACCGGTTGATCCAATTTTTCGGGATTCCCCAATGGGTAAAACCGGAATCAGCACTCGATGAATTGATCTCCACCATCCTATCGCAGAACACGAACGATCGAAACCGCGATGCGGCCTTTCGGCAGTTGAAAAAGCGCTTCCCTTCCTGGTATGCTGTGCGGGATGCAGCCTTGGGAGAAGTTATCGATGCGATTCGCACCGCTGGTTTAGCAAACCAGAAGGGTGCACGAATCCAGGAAATCCTCCGCCAGATAACCCGCGAACGCGGCGAGTTGGATTTGCAATTCCTGTCAAGCCTTTCACCCGAAGATGCGCGAGACTGGATGCTGCAATTTAAAGGTGTCGGACCGAAAACCGCTTCCATCGTGATGCAGTTCGCGCTCGGTCATCCTGCCTTTCCGGTGGATACCCATATTTACCGGGTAAGCGGCAGGGTGGGGCTTCGACCATCAAAAATGACTGTTGAGCAAGCGCATGACCATCTGGCACGACTTTTTGAACCTTCAGAGTATGGTCCAGTGCATTTGAATCTTATCCGCCTGGGGCGTGAGATGTGTCATCCACATAATCCCGAATGTGAAGGATGTCCCATTAATGGATGGTGCGACTATTATCAAATTATTTCTACTCATACCAAGGAAAAAGAATGATCCCCAAATCTGTTTATCGCTATCCGTCCGAGGAAACCACGTTTACCCTGGCGCTCCTTTTGGTGATCGGTGTTCTGGTCATTGGTGCAATCACCACTTTCTTGATCATCCCCATTTTGGCAGTGATCCTGCTCTTTTTTACATATACCAGCACCCAGGCCATGCATGCGCGTCTGATGCAAACCGCGACCCACGTGACTTCCCAGACCGCACCTGAACTATTGGCGATTGGGATTGAGTGTGCAAATAAATTGGGGGTAAGTGGAATCCAAATGTTCGTGTTGAATAGCGGGCAGCGCAATGCTTATACGTTCGGGATGGGAAAACCTTTTTCCGTGGTCGTGTATAGTTCTCTGCTGCAGGTGATGGATGAAGATGAATTACGCTTTGTTATCGGGCATGAGATGGGGCACGTGGCTCTGGATCATACCTGGTTGAATACGTTATTGGGCGGGATGGCGGGTGTACCTACTTCCTTGGGATTAGCGGTGATCCTCACCCTGGCTTTTCGGGGATGGAACAGGGCGTGTGAATATTCTGCTGACCGTGCCGGGCTGATTACCTGTGGAAATCTCAATAAAGCCATCATGGCGCTGGTGGAAATTGTTGCCGGGGATATCCGTACACAGGAACAGTATCAGCAGGCGTTGGCGCTTATCGAACGTCAGGATGATTCTTTTATAGGTTCAATCACGGAAGGTTTAGCCAGCCACCCATTGATCGTAAAGCGCATCCATGAACTGCAAAAATTTGCTGCGAGTGAGCAGTATCGGAAACTAGTGATTCAATAAGTAAACTCCCCGGGGAAACCGGGGAGTTTACTTTATTTTTCGATAGTTGGTCCGTAGATTCGGATTGACCAGTGCCCCGAACCGGGGGTTATTTGTGTAAGTTTCTGAATATACGTACCTTCAGCGATTGTCTCATGTACGGTGGACATGGATGAAAGGGGAGCCAGTAGGACCCACGTTTGCCCCGGTTTAAGCGGGAAGGGATCGCCATTTTCAAAGAAGAAGCGCATCGGTCGCAGTTTACCGGTGGTTTTTTCGTATTCACCGGCTTCGGTTGACCAGCGGATGTTGTATACCTGACCATCTCGGAAGATCATCGCCGGACCTTTACCATACAGCAGGTCGATGTAGAAGAAGGTATCCTTGCGACCGTGGAAATTGGTGAATACAATGATGATGTTCTCAAAGGACAAGGCCTGTTCGTTCAGACGGTCGAGCATCAGGGAGAAATCGTCACCAGTGACCGTATCGTTCTCGTAGCGCTGGTAAGCGCTAATGTCGGGAACATATTTCCATAACGCCTGATTCAAGGGTGCATAGAACGTGAACAGGCTGCTGCCCAATTTTCCACCAGCCGGTGGATTGGGATCGCAGATGTTTCCACTGAGTGCATTTTCGCCCAGTGTATTTTTATTCGCTTCAGCTATTGCTTGAAGCTGATCAATGGGGATGAGTGCGCTGTTGATGTCACCTTCATCGGAGCCATAAATGTTGGTGAAACCACCCAGGAGGGGTGTTACCAACGGATCGCCCGATGCCATGATCAGGTAGCCATTGAACATCAGGCGCCAATCCTCGAACCAGACCCGCCCGGAGCGGATAGGTCCGATGGCATCCCCGGCGGAGGAAAGATCCATCGACCCGCCGGAACGATGGGGGAAATCCCCATGGAAGATGGCGAGGAAGCGGTTCATGCCTTCGCCGATGTAGCCTTCAATGACCCAGTTTGCCCAGTCCAAGCCCGCCTGCCAGCGTGCCGAAGCCGGGAAGTTGGTGATGGAAACAAGTCCCGGGGGATACTGGAGACTATTGGGATCCTCAACAGGCAGGCAGGTGAGGGGATTGATCCCTTCGATACCTCCGCCGGGATTGTTCACCAGCGGGGTTGAGGTTACGGTGGGCGTTTGTGTCTGAGTGGGAGTGGATGTGGGTGTTGCGGTGTTTTCCTCGGTGGGTTGCTCGACAGGAAGGTTGAAAAGACCGGCATCCATGACCATTCCGGCTGATGCAGAGTAAAGAAATACATCTGTTTCACCTGTGGAAGGATCGAAGTCGTTATCCTTTGTTGGATCGGATACTGCGTTGAGCAATGTGATATCCCATCCTTCGGGAGGGAATACCTGTACTTTGAATTCCAAGACTGCGTCCATCTGGTCGAAACCGGAAAAAGCATATCTACCGTCTGCATCGGTGACTGCATCCCAGGTGTTCACCGTTGAAGTTGATAAAAGCTTTAATACCACGTTCTCCAATCCCGGTTCATCTGTATCCTGGATGCCATTGTGATTGCGGTCATCCCAGACGAAACCCGACATGGTCGAAGACGAAGGATTTGCACCATTAATCGCATCACAGGCTGAAAGCAGGATACCCAGCATAATCAGCAGGCAGGTGGCAATTTTGATGATATGAAATGAACCTGATTTTTGAAACATATGTCTCCTCATGCAAACGTTCCCTTTTATTATTTTAGCAGAAAGCTTTGGGATTGTTCCTGACACTTGATTATCGAATTTGAAAGGTGTAACTGTCTTAAAAAAGGTGTTCAAGGAGAACTTTGATGCCTATCCCCACGAGGACCAGACCCCCAATGATCTCCATGCGTTTACCGAACTTCCTGCCCAACAGGCTGCCTGAAAAACCACCGATGCCCGAGATGATCATCGTAACAACCGTAATGATGGCGCAGGAAAGGGCAATGTTGATTTGCATAAAGGCGAAGCTGATGCCGACCGCCAATGCATCCAGGCTGGTGGCTAAGGAAAGGATGATCAGAGAATGCCCGCGGGATGGATCGCTTGGCACTTCTTCTACTTTAGGATTGAACCCTGCATAGATCATCTTACCGCCAATCCACAGCAACATAGCGAAGATCACCCAATGGTCGAAGCCGGTGATCCAGTGTTCGATGGCGCTGCCTGCCAGCCAGCCGATGAGAGTCATCAATCCCTGGAAAATGCCAAAATGCCAGGACAGGCGGAAGATCTGCCGCAGGTTGTGGGTTTTGTTCATCGTGCTGACGCCCAGGCTGACCGCGAACGTATCCATGGCAAGGCTGATGGCGATAATGAAGGTGGTGAGCAGGTCCATTAGTTATTCTTGGTTTTCTTCAGATCGGGGAGTCCCTGGGTTTGCACCTGGTCCATTTCCTTTCGGACGGTGACATACAGGTTTTCGGCTTTCAGGTCGGTGATGGTGTAGCAGGGCTTTCAGGTGGTCGGCCAGCGCCTGGGCCAGACCCTGGTCGAAGGCGGCGTGTTCCATGTTGATCACCACCGTGTGGATATTCTCGGTGGCGATCAGTTCGGCGATCTGGTGCGCTTCCTCCTGGGGAGGGACATGCCCATGGAAACATTGCCGGCGCCGTCGGTGAGGATGATCAGCAGCGGCAGCACATCCGGGTGGAGGATCTTCTCGCGGCGGAGGACCTCGTAGGCCATCAGCAGCCCGGCGGAGAGGGGGGTCTTGCCGCCCACCGGGATATCGGTGAGCGCTCGCTCGGCCAGCTGGACCGAGTTGGTGGGCGGCAGGACCAGCGTGGCGCGGTCCTTCTGGAAGACGATCAGCCCGACCCGGTCGCGGCGCTGGTAGGCATCGGTCAGCAGCGAGAGGATGGCGCCCTTGGTGGCGGCCATGCGCTCGGCGACCGCCATCGACCAGGAGGCATCCACCAGGAAGAGCACCAGGTTGGCGGCGCGGCGCACGCGCACCTTGCGCATGTAGATCGCCGGGCTGGACGGCAAAGGCCACCTTGCTTGCGCTTGCTTCGGTGCGGCGCTTCTGGAAGGGCGCGGCGGCGCGCAGGGTGGCATCAAAGGCCAGGTCATCGGTCTTGCCGTTGGCGGGGCGGGCCTGGATATAGCGGCCGCGCTTGCGTTCGGTGTGGGTGCGCGAGCGGCGCCCGGCGTTGCGGCGCATCATCTTGTCCAGCGGGGTATCCAGGCGGCGCGGCTCGAAGGTCTCGCCGGCCTTGACCTTCTTGCCCGCCGTCCCACCAGTTGGCATTCTGCTTGTCGAAAGACGTTCTGGCGGGCAGGCTCTGCGCGGTTCGGCTCGGGCGTGCTTCTGCTGCTCGCCTCTCTCGGTCTCATTACTTTTTTTTTGCGAGTCGCGTTCCTCGGTACCTGTCTCGTCGGATTCATCCGGCTCGCCTTCGCTGGAGTGGACCCTGCAGCTGCTCGATGCGCTCCTGCAGCTCTTCCATGCCGATCTCGGCCTGCTGGAAGGGGCCGTGCTTGAGGCGGTGCGGCAGGGCCAGCTCGGCGGCCAGGGCAATATCGCGGTCGGTGATGCGCGGTGCGCCCTTCAAAGGCGGCCTGGGCGCGGGCGGCTTTGAGGATCACCAGGTCGGCGCGGTGCCCATCCACGTTCAGCGAGGCGGTCAGCGCGGCGATGGAAAGCAGGTCGCGGCGTGGTGTAGGTGACCTTGTCCACCAGCTTGCGGGCCTGGGCGATCTGATGCGGAAAGCTCATCCTCGTGCGGCTGCCAGTCGCTGCGGAAAGCCTCGGCATCGGCTTCGAAGGCCAGGTTGCGTTCCATGATCGTGACCCGCTCGCGCGCGTCGCGGATGCCGTAGATCTCAACCGAGAGGGCAAAGCGGTCGAGCAGCTGCGGGCGCAGGTCGCCTTCCTCGGGGTTCATCGTGCCGACCAGGATGAAGCGGGCCGGGTGGGAGAAGGAGATGCCTTCGCGCTCGACGATGTTCATGCCCATGGCGGCCGAATCCAGCAGCACATCCACCACGTGGTCATCCAGCAGGTTGACTTCATCGATATACAGCAGGCCGCGGTTGGCGGCAGCCAGCACGCCCGGCTCGAAATGGCGCTCGCCCTTCTGGATGGCTGCTCGATATCCAGCGTGCCGACCACGCGGTCTTCGGTGGCGGAGACGGGCAGGTTGATGAAGGGGGTGGTGCGTGTCGTCGACGGGCAGAGGTTCGCCGCGTGGCGACGCGTTCGCGGCATTCGGTGCACCAGGTGGCGGGCTTGTCCGGGTCGCAGCCAAAGCGGCAGTCGCTGACCACCTGCACCTGCGGCAGCAGGGCCGCCAGGGCGCGGGCCGCGGTGGATTTGGCCGTGCCGCGCTCGCCGCGGATCAGCACGCCGCCGATGCGCGGATCAACCGCGTTGAGCACCAGGGCGCGGCGCATGCGCTCCTGGCCGACGATGGCAGTGAAGGGATAAATGGGTGGCATAAAAAGACCTTTCAATTGTCACGCCGGCGAGCAACCGGCTTGAGCAAATGTTTGAAGTAGCGGGTCAAGTGTAATGATTATTGACCGATATGTCAAATAAGAGATTTGTATTCGTTTTGAAAAAATTAGTCTTTATGAAATAATTCAAGGAAAATGCGGTTTGTTGATTCTCAAATTTAATTAATAAAGGCGACCAACACTCAAAAACAGTGTGCAAAATGCGCGGGATGGTCGCCCTACTGGCTATATTTACAACCGATGCCAAAAATGCGGGTCAAAATGACGTGTTAATTATGAAGTTCGGTTATCCAAAAAATTACCAATGCATCCAGGTTTGATGCCGATGTTAATTCTTCTTTACCATTATTGATTGGAATCCTCCAACACGCACCGAAACCCGATATACCAACCATTACAGACAATGCAACTTGAGGAGCGAGTTGCAGCGCGGAAGGTGTTTGCAATACCTCTCGCACTACCGCCGCGTACAACATGTTCTTCTCCGTACGCCAGACCTGTGGGGTTTGCTTGTGGACTGATTTGATAATAATCAGCGGCATACCAATCGGCCACCCATTCCGAAGCATTGCCTGTCAGATCCAATGCGCCGTATGGGCTCGCTCCAGCCGGGTAACTTCCAACCTTTTTTGTTACACCAAAAGTCCAAAACTCGTTCGCCTTGAGGTTCACCAGATCTTTGTTGGGGCTGATGATCCCCCATGGATATATTTGACCATCCGGCCCACGAGCTGCCTTTTCCCACTGTGCTTCGGTAGGCAATGTCCTCCCCGCCCATTTACAATAGGCAGATGCTTGATCCCAGGTTACATCTACTACAGGGAAATCAGCATATTCCGAGTCATTGTAAAAATTTCCGGCAGTCTCTGGCCTTGGTCCTCTTACTGGCTTCGTGCACGCTCCTGCAGAGATGCACAGCCTGTACATTTTGTTGGTTACTTCTGTCTGGTCTATCCAGAAAGCATCCAAGTTGACAGTGTGCTGTGGAAATTCATCCGCACTCCCAAACCCTTCCGGAGCAGTACCCATGAGGAACGTCCCTGCAGGCACGTAACATTAAAGTCATACCATCAATGGGGGAGGTTTGGGTTTTGCCGATCCCGGCGACTGGGGTCGAAGGCTGGGGAAGTGATTTTTTTTCAAAGGAAGTAGCGCACCGAAAACCAAGATTTCCATGGGTAACGTAATCAACATTTCCGCCTCTGTGTGCGCTGGTCAACCAGTCCAGATCGTTACTCCATGATCCACCTCGAAAAATTTGAAATCCCGGAAAATCTGAAGAATCGGGATTAAATACCATTTCTGATGGATACTGCAACGTATTGTCCTTCACCCACTCCCAGACGTTGCCTGCCATATCCAAAACCCCATAAGGACTAGTTCCATCCGGATAGGAGCCAACCGGGGCAGTGAATTCATAACCATCGTCAACGGATGGGTCAGACCGGATGAATTTAAGATTGCTGTCTGCAAAGTTCGCCAAATTTCCTGCCGGTGGCGTGTTACCCCAAGGATATATCCGCTTATCCGTCCCACGAGCAGCTTTTTCCCACTCAGCCTCTGTCGGCAACCTCCTGCCTGCCCATTCACAATATGCACTTGCATCAAACCAGGAAACGTGCACCACCGGATGATCCTCCAAATCGACGAGATCGGTCCATTCTCCTAGCGGGTGGCGCCAATCCACATCATATAATTTACTCGTATCTAAAGCATCGAAAGAATTACCACTGATTCTCTGCATAGGGAACATATTGTGTTTCGTTAACGAATTGTTGAAACATGGCATTGGTGACTTCGGTCTGATCTATCCAATACGCATCTAAGTACACATCGTGCTGGGGGTGTTCTTTATCCGCCCCGACACCTTCTGGCGAACCCATTGTAAAAATTCCTTCCGGGACATACATCATCCTCATCCCATCTTTTGGGGAGATAAAAGTTGAACCAATCCCCAGAGTTCGGAGTTGGAGTAGGGGGAATGACTGTGGGCGTTTTCGTAGCGGATGCAGTGGAAGAAGAAATCGACAATCGGCGTTTCCGCCTGCTGATTTGTTGTGTTGAGGTTGCTGCACGCTGAAAGGATAATTGCAGTAATTATCGCTGTACAAAGAATGGTGTGATGTTTCATTATCTTTTTAACCTTAATTCTTAACTAGTATTGAGACAGCCGAAGGATGAGCGATATGTAATTGTCAGTTATCCAATTATGAATTGCCCGGGACTATTATTTTACACTAGCATTAAATTTTCCCCGTCATTTTTGAGATAATAACGAGCTGTCCTGATGAGTTTTTTCAACAAGGGACTAAGTACGAATAAATTAATGGTATCAGAAGGCTTAAGATAGCTGCTTCACAAAAACACGCCTGCGCTTGTGCTGACGGGTTTCAAAATTCTTCCACAAGGCTTGTACATTATTATTCGTTTCCAATTCCGGGTTGGTCTCGACGGTCTTGATGCCGTATTTTGCGAACGTGCGGTAGATCTGCGCCATCAGCATGGCGTTGACGCCTTTGCCGAGGTAGGCATCCCGCACACCCACCAGGTACAGGTCGGCGCGGTCGTTCTTATTCATGGCGCGGATGAGATGAATGAACCCGAAGGGGAACAGGTTGCCCTTGCTCTTCTGCAGTGCCTTTGAAAAGGACGGGAAGGTGATGCCAAAGGCGACGACCTTGTTATTTTCGTCCAGCACCATGGGGATATAGTCGGGGTTGACCAGGCTGAAATAACTATCGACATAGGTTTTTACCTGCGCTTCACTGAGAGGGACCGTGCCATACAGGTGGCGGTAGGCTTCATCCAGTACGTCGAAGAGCTGCGGGGCGATCTTGCGCAGGTCCTTTTTATTGCCCTCGAACAGGTGCAGGTTATTGCGTTTGGCGATCAGTTCGGCGGCTTTGAAAATCCGCTCGGATCCCTGGTCGGAAACTTTGATCTCATACTCAACCCAGTCCACGTCCTTGGCGTAACCGAGAGCCTCGAGCCTTGCCTGGTAATAGGGGTAATTGTATAGAGTCGCCATGGTAGCCACTTCATCGAAACCTTCGATGAGCATCCCCTCGCGATCGAGGTCGGTGAACCCGAGCGGACCGTGAATACCGAGCAAACCCAACTCCTTGGCCCAGCTTTCGACGGTGCCCATCAGCGCTTGTACAACTTCGGCATCATCGATGAAATCGAGCCAGCCGAACCGCATGTACTTTTCGCCCCATTTCTGTTCGTGCTTGGGCAGGTACAGGGCAGCCACGCGCCCGACGATCCTGCCATCCCGATATGCCAGCCAATAACGGGCTTTGGCATCCGCAAAGGCGGGATTCCTATCGGAACGCAGCGTGTTCAGCTCGTCGGTATACAGGCTGGGGACGTAAAAAGGACTGCCCTTATAAAGGGTGAGGGGATAGCGGATAAAGGTCTTCAGGCGGCGTTTGGTGGTGACTTCACGGATCTCGACGGTCATGTTCGGAAACCTCAACGTGAAAAATTATCGTAACGGTTAATACCATAAAGTCTAACCCCTTTTTGGATATTGAGTATTAAGATTACTGCGGGCAAAATTACCCTTATGCGTTCTTATGTTCCAGCCACAGGATGCGGAACACAAAGATGGCCAGGAGCAGGGCAAAGTGGCACAGGATGGAAGCATACGCGCCATCGGCAATTGGGAAGAGCAGTACGAACATCATGGCGGGGACGATGAACGCAAGGCAGCCGTACAGCAATTGTCCAATCTGTTTGCGAGCAATGCCATCGGAGGTCTTGATGACCGCAACGGCTGAGACGAGGAGCATGCTGAGCAACCCAAGCTGGTAATAAACGCCGTAAACCCACGTGAGGACATACGGCATTACACCACTGTAGCGGGCGAATACCACCAGGCAGACGGATACCCCGATGGGGGTTTTATCGACGAGCATCCAAATTAAGAGACCGAGGGCGGCGAGATAGAAAAGGGCTGTATACATGCGCAGGAAACGGCGCAGAGCGGGAGCCAGGAATGTGAGCAGGAGCAGCCCGGTGGCGGGCAGCCACAGGACG
This sequence comes from uncultured Chloroflexia bacterium, assembly GCA_963699305.1. Classification (GTDB taxonomy): domain Bacteria; phylum Chloroflexota; class Anaerolineae; order Anaerolineales; family Anaerolineaceae; genus JBGQAS01. Next base: position 111,593 of record OY969431.1, read on the forward strand.
ACCATGAACGCTACGCGCGCCAGGGTGGTAAAGCGGGCAGGGTCGCGGCAGATGACGGCTTCGATGACCTGGTAGGAGGCGAGGAAGAGCAGGAGCGCACCGGCGCTGAAACGAACGGATCTGCGTCCCCTGGCGAAGAATGCCCAAAAGGCGGCGCTAATTTCAAGTGTAGCTGTAACTATGGAAAGGATGGGAGAGTAGTCCATGATGACCTCCGCAAGCAAAGATGAAAATAGGATGAAAAATCACGAAGGAACAGGCTGCAAAATGGTCGTGCTATACTAACGGATAGGAAACGATGGGAAAGCACTATAAGATACAACCCTGAACGGGCTAAAAGTTGTGCAACAGGATGATGAAATTGGAACTGGACATTGTATTTTGTGCTGATATCGCAGAATGGAAAAAGTGGTTGAGAGATCATCATGCGACCTCCGAAGGGATTTGGCTGAAATTCAAGCGCGGGTCAGGCGAGCACGGTTTGAATTATGAGGAAACCGTACGCGAGGCAGTGTGCTGGGGGTGGATCGACAGCCTGATTAAGAACATCGATGCTGAGTGGTATATGCGCAAGTTCACACCGCGCAAGGAAACCAGCAAGTGGTCGCAATCGAACAAGAGCCGTGTGGAGCGCATGATCCAGGCAGGCAGGATGCAACCTAAAGGCATGCAGCTGGTGAAAGCAGCGAAGAAAAACGGTATGTGGGATAAAGATAATAGACCGGTCATTCCAATAGATGTGCCGGAGGAGTTAAGACAGTCTTTTGCGGAACACCCGGAAGCGGGGGAGTTCTTCTACTCGTTGTCGCGGTCGGATCAGAAGCCGTTCATCGCATGGATCGGGATGGCAAAGAAACCAGAGACTCGCAAACGGCACGTGGAGGAAAGTATCAGAGTTTTATTGAGGAAGGAAAAATTGGGGTTGAGGTAAACGGAATGTCATTCTGAGTCAGTGACAGCGAGCGAAGAATCTCTCTTGCTAATGGAGGGAAAGAAAAGAGAGATTCTTTACAAGCAAAGAGCGCATGTTCAGAATGACAGTGTGGTTTGGGAAGAAGTTGCGATTCCTTTCTACGTCAGAATGACTATCTAGGAAAACTGTCATTCTGAGGAGTCCCTAAGGGACGACGAAAAATCTCTCTTTCAAATAGAAAGAGCAGAGAGATTCTTCACTTCGTTCAGAATGACAAGGAAGAAATTAACTCACAAAGCTGGTTGGGGGTTGGAAGAGTTCGTTTCCTTCGATATAGCGGGCAATAATGTCAGGTGATTCACTTTTTTCTAGCGTCAGCGTTGCGGCTTCATCGAGCATGGTGATTTTAATGCGCGGCCATTTTCGGAAAGGCTGGTTCAACATATCCCATTCGTCCCAGGGTAGAAGCTCGATACGTTGCAGGGAGAGCAGGTCACGCCAGACATTGCCGGCGATGAAATTCATGCCATGCCATTCGAAGATGCCGAAGGAATCAGCGTTTCCGGTGCCAGCGCGACACATCCGCCAGGCTTCACCGGCGAGGATGAATTTTCCAGCGGGCATATCGAGGGGGTCGAAATCGATCTTTAATGTTTTGCACTGAAAATCATCCAACTGGGAATCCACCATTATCCAACGACTTTCACCATTATTCCAAACCTCGGCGATCCAATGATCTTCGAAATGACCTTGTTCGAAATAGGTGGCAAACCCGCAACGTGAACGGGCGGGGATACCTTTTACTCTTAAGCAGGTGGTCAGCAATTGGGAAAAATCGCGACAATTCCCCACCAACCGTTGTGCAGGGAGGCGCGATTGGTTAAGCGGATCATCATTCAATTCCAGCAGTTTTTTTAGACGCAGGTGCACTTTGCGCAAATTTACTTCGGATTTGCGCTCCTCGGAAAGCTCGACGCCATATCGGCTCGCCCAAAAGATGTGCAGATTAAGTCCCTGAATGATCTTGACCAATCGGGGGATATCGGATGGGAGCGCTTGAAGGAGAGGTAAAAACTCCTTTGGGTCGCTGGTCGGGCTGAATTGTGTGAAATATGCAAGGGTTTCCGGATTGACCATTGAGGTACCTTTTAGTAAATGTGCTAAGAATGATTCGATTTTAACAGGCTTTGAGGAGTAAATGATACCTTTTCTACATTTGAAAATGTGACTTTACTCCAAACCGCATGAAAAAGTGAAAGAGTATAATGAAGCGAGAAAGAACTTTCAATGGAGAGGGTTATGCCTGAGAAAAAAATACGAGTTCTGGTAGCCAAACCCGGCCTGGATGGTCACGATCGCGGCGCAAAAGTGGTCGCCCGTGCGCTGCGTGACGCCGGGATGGAAGTAATTTACACCGGTTTGCGCCAGACACCTGAAATGGTGGCTGAAGCTGCACTGCAGGAAGACGTGGATGTGGTGGGTCTATCCATTTTTTCCGGCGCGCACATGGCGCTGGTGCCAAAAATAGTCGAACTGTTGAGGAAAAACAAGCAGGATACCGTGCGCGTGTTTGTCGGTGGGATCATCCCCGAAGAGGATGTTGCAGCGCTGCTGGAAAAAGGTGTGGCGGCTGTGTACGGTCCGGGCACACCCACCACCAAGGTCATCGAAGACATTCGAAAGTCCGTGGCGGGATAAACAGGAATTGGGATGAACCTGGCAAAGGCAATCCTGGAAGGGGACCGGCTGGCGCTGGCACGCTTGCTGACACGCGTGGAAAACGACGATCCGCGCGGCAGGGAAGCGCTGGTTAACTCTTCCCCCACACCGGCAAAGCACATTTGGTGGGCATCACAGGATCGCCGGGTACGGGAAAATCCTCGCTCGCCAACCAACTGGCGAAGATATTTCGAAAACCCCCTGACGGGTCACCGAAAACAACTGTAGCCATCGTGGCAGTGGATCCCACCAGCCCGTTCACGGGTGGCGCTATTTTGGGCGACCGTGTGCGCATGAAGGATCTGCATGGAGACAGCGGAATTTTCATCCGCTCCATGGCATCGCGCGGCGCACTGGGGGGAATCGCACGCACGACGGCAGCCATGGTACAGGTGCTGGATGCCGCCGGGTTCGACGTGATCATGGTCGAAACCGTTGGCGCGGGGCAGGCGGAAGTGGATATTGCCAGCCTGGCGCATACAACGATCGTTGTGGAAGTGCCCGGTTTGGGCGATGATATTCAAGCCATCAAGGCAGGCATCCTGGAAATTGCCGACATCCTGGTGGTGAACAAAGCCGATCTGCCGGGTGTCGAAAATGCCGAACGCGCTTTACGCAGCAGCCTGGAATTGGCGCACCCTTCCAGCCGTGAAAACGGCAAGGAACCCTGGCAGATTCCGGTGATCAAGACCCAATCACTGCAGGGTGAGGGAGCGGAAACAGTGGTCAAGACGATCCGTGAGCACGGTGCGTTTCTCAAACGCAACGGAGACTGGGAAATCCGTGACCTGCACCGTTTGAAAAGCGAGTTGGAAAAATTGATCGAACAGCGCCTGGTTACCCAATGGCGAACCGGCGTAAGTGATGCAGCTTTCACCAGGATCCTCGACGCGATCCAAAAACGGCAAATCTCACCTTACCAGGCGGTCGAAGAATTGGTAAAATAGAGTATTGAAATTTCGCCCCCCTCTCCCTGGTTCCAGGGAGAGGGGTTTAAGGAGAACTATGGACCGGACTCCCATCGGAGAATTACGAAATCACATCGGCAAAAAAGTGACAATCCAGGGTTACCTGCAGACGTTGCGCGACCAGAAAAAAATGCAGTTCCTCATCCTGCGCGATACCAGCGGACTGGTGCAGGTGGCGCATTACCGACCGGGCAATGAAGCCCTGGGGGCGCAGATCTCCACTCTCACTGTCGAGACGACACTCACCATCATCGGCACGGTGGTGGATAACCCCATCGTTAAACTCGGCGGGCTGGAAGTGCAGCTTGAGACCCTCACCGTGGAGGGGCTGGCTGCCACGCCCATCCCGTTCGATCCGTTTGGCGAGACGTTGCCGATGATCGATTTCCGCATGGACTGGCGCTACCTTGACCTGCGTCGACCCGAGAATTTGCTGCTGTTCAAAGTGCAGACCGTGCTTGAAATGGCGATGCGCGAGCATTGGCTCAAGAACCGGTTTCTCGAAATCCATTCCCCAAAGATCATGGGCGCACCCAGCGAAAGCGGTGCTGAGCTGTTCGAGTTGACGTACTTTGACCGCAAGGCTTACCTGGCGCAATCGCCGCAATTTTACAAGCAAATGGCGATGGCAGCCGGGTTCGACCGCGTGTTTGAGATCGGTCCGGTGTTCCGTGCCGACCCTTCGTTCACTTCACGCCACACCACCGAATTTACCGGAATCGACATGGAAATGTCGTGGGTGGAAACACACGATGATGTGATGTCGTACCAGGAGCGCTGGCTGCAGTATTGCTATCAACGCGTGAAGGAAACCTATGGCGAAGAGATCAAGACGCTCTTCAAAGTGGATATCACGGTTCCGGAAGTGCCTTTCCCGCGCATCCCGATGAAGGAAGCGGTGGAAATCCTGAAAACGCGTGGATATAAGCTGCCCCCGGAAAAGAAGGGCGATATCGACCCGGCAGGCGAGCGTGAGCTGGCGGCATATGTCAAGGAAAAATACAACCATGATTTTGTGTTCCTGACCGATTGGCCGATCGCTGTGCGCCCGTTCTATCACATGCGCCACCCGGACGACCAGACCCTCACCCGCAGCTTCGACTTGATCGCGAATGGGTTGGAAATCACCACCGGCGCTCAGCGCGAGCACCGCTATGACGTGCTGGCGAAGCAGGCGCTCGATAAGGGATTACGCCTGGAACCCATCCAGTATTACCTGGACTTTTTCAAGTTCGGTTGCCCGCCGCATGGTGGATTCGGGTTGGGCTTGGGTCGGTTGCTGATGGTGTTGCTGGGCATTAACAACTTGCGCGAGACGATGTTCCTGTTCCGCGGACCGAACCGATTGAACCCTTAAAAAAACCACCTTCCCTCTCCACTCCGAGAGGGAAGGTTATATAATGGAAGAAATACCATGATATACGGCAAACGGATCCGATTACGTGCGATTGAAAGAACAGACCTCCCAACATTCGTCCGCTGGCTGAATGATCCAGAGGTGATTGATAATCTGTATCTTTACACTCCCATGTCACTCGGTCAGGAAGAGAACTGGTACACACGCATCCTTGCCCAACCGGTGGATGAGCAACCTTTGGTTATTGAAGTAAAGGAAGAATCCGATTACACCATGATCGGAACTCTGGCATTCGTGGAAATAAAATGGCACGATCATTCCGCGGAAGTCGGGATCTCCATCGGTGAAAAATCGTACTGGAACAAGGGATATGGCACCGAAGCGATGAAGACCTTGATCCGCTACGGGTTCGACAAGGTGGGATTGAACCGCATCTGGCTACGGGTTTACGAATCCAATCCAAGAGGAATCCAAGCATATAAAAAAGCCGGTTTCATCCATGAAGGAACGATGCGCCAGGCTCGCTGGAAGGATGGGAAGTTCATCGATATGCACGTGATGAGCGTGCTGCGGAGTGAGTGGAAGGAAGAGGATTAGAGAGGTGAAGGATGGCTCAAACCCACGCGCGTCATGAACGCATGATGTACGGAAATGTCCGCCTGTATGCCGGGACAGCGTGCCCGGAACTGGCGGAGAAAATTGCGGAACACCTTAACGTGCAGTTGTGCCCGCGCGATATCGTAGTGTTCCCCAACGATAATATTTTTGTCAAGCTGCACAGCAGCGTGCGCGGGCAGGATTGCTATGTGATCCAGACCACGTCCGCCCCGGTGGATCGCAACCTGATGGAACTGCTCATCCTCATCCAGACTCTGCGTTTGGATTCAGCAGCTCGCATCACAGCGGTAGTGCCGTATCTGTGTTATGCCCGCTCGGATAAAAAAGATCAGCCGCGTGTTCCAATCACAGCGCGCCTGGTGGCGGATATGATCGAAGTGGCAGGTGCAGACCGCTACATCACATTCGACCTGCATGCCGGGCAGATCCAGGGATTTTTCTCCATTCCTGGGGATGTGCTTTCCACGTTCTCCATCCTTGTGGATTACCTGAAATCCATCCAACCCAAGATGGTCAACCCGGTGGTGGTAACGGCAGATTTGGGGTTTGCCAAGAAGGCACGTAACTTTGCCGCCGACCTCAATATCCCATTAGCATTCATCGAAAAACGGCGCAGCGGGAACGATGCCAAGTCTGAAGCACTTACCGTCATTGGCGATGTATACGACCGTGACATTATCATCGTGGACGACGAGGTGGATACCGGCGGTTCGATCGTCCAGGCAGTCAACCTGGTCAAGGAATGTCATGCACGGAATGTGTATATATCGTTTGTGCACGCCATTCTATCCAAGGATGCCGCGCACCGGCTGGCAGCGCTGCCTGTGACAGAATATATCACCACGGATACCATCCCCATCCCGCCTGAAAAATCCAAGCCATTCGGTGACAGGTTACGCATACTCTCGATTGCACCCCTCTTGGGAGAGGTAATCGAACGAGCCCATGAAGGGCGTTCCGTGGGCGAGTTATTCAACGAATAGAATCTTTGTAACCCGAATTTAGACGCGATTTACCAAGCCATTGATGATGGATATATCCTGTCATGCCTGAACTTCCGGAAGTGGAGACCATCGTGCAAGCGCTGCGCAATGGAGGGCGGGGTGCGCCTGCCGTGCTTGGGCGAAAAATTACGGATGTACATGTGTTTTGGAAGCGCACGTTGTCCACTCCAGGCATTTCAAAATTTAAGAAAAGCATCATCGGTGCAGCTATCCGTGAAGTCTGCCGGCGGGGCAAATATGTCATCATTCGCATGGATGAAGGCAGTCTGCTCTTCCACTTGCGCATGAGCGGCGATTTGCGCGTGGAATCTTCCAAAACTCCCGACGGGGTAAAAATTCCTTTGCAGAAGCATGACCGGTTGGTGGTGGATTTTGAGGACGGGTGGCGAATGGCATTCAACGATGCACGCAAATTCGGCAGGGTTTGGTTTTTATCCGAAGAGTCCGAGGAATTGGGAAAATTGGGAGTTGAACCGTTTGACCCCGACCTATCCGTAAAAACCTTTCATGAAATGCTTCATAAAAGCCACCGGCGGTTAAAACCATTGTTACTGGATCAAACCTTCATGGCGGGGCTCGGCAATATTTATTCGGATGAAGCGCTGCACCTGGCGAAACTGCACCCGCTTACCCCATCTTCACATGTGTCCTTTGATCAAGCGAAAGGTTTGTTAAAAGCCATTCGGAAGGTGCTAAAAGAAGGAATCCGGCGCAATGGAGCCAGCATCGATTGGGTGTATCGCGGCGGGGATTTCCAAAACCATTTTCGGGTGTATCAGCGCACAGGGAAAACATGCGTGGAATGTGGAACCATCATTCAAAGGATTGTGGTTGGACAGCGCGGCACCCATTATTGCCCAACGTGTCAAAAATTGGATGATTGATGGTGTTGATCATTCGGTTTGAGTGAAAATCTACAGAAACCACTTTTTATCAATGATTACAAGAAACAAAACGAGTTATAATATTTTTCAACATAGGAATTGATCAGGAGAAAACCCATGCACATCGGTATTACCGAAATCCTTATTGTTGTTCTAATTGTCATCCTGCTTTTCGGTCCGGGTAGGATTGAAAAGATTTTCAGCGAAATGGGCAAGGGTATCCGCTCATTCAAGGACGGCTTGCAGGGTAAAAAAGAGGATGAGGAATCCGAAGAAACTAAAGAGGAAGAGACACCCAAAAAGAAAAGTAAAAAGTAAGTTCTTTACTTTTTGTTACAGCCCCGACCATTTAGCCGGGGCTGATTTTTTATCAGACAGTATCGATGGGAAATATTTTGTTGAAGATTTCGGGTGCGTGTTTGTTCACTAATTCAGATGTGATGCCGTTTTCCTTGCAGATGGCTTCGTAGATCTCTGCGCTCCTGCGTTTGGTGCGTTCCTGGGTGTTGATATCCAATCCCCACAGACCAAATCGCTGACTCCACCCTGCCGCCCATTCAAAATTATCGACCAGGGTCCAGTGGAAATATCCCTTCACCTGCCAGTTGAAATTCGTTCCCCGCCATACCTGGTGGATGTGCTCCAGCAAGTAGCGTGGACGCAGCAGATCGGCTTCATCTTCTATACCATTTTCGGTGATGTAAATTGGCAGACCATACGATTTCGCCCATTTCAGGCTCTCAAACATTCCATTTGGTGTGCTGCAAAAATCACCGGAAGGGCTGCATTCTGCACCTTCGGGATGCTCGCGTCGGGCGTAAAACATCTCCTTGTTTTTCGGTGAGAAGGCGATATTTTGAACAAAATAATAATTGAAGCCAAAATAATCCATGGTACCCGCAGCGCCCGGTATCTGGATTTTTGAACCCAGGAATTTCATAACGCCGGTCGTCAAAGCATGTGGAAAGGCATCATTCCAATTCCAGGAAATGAAATTGGACATCCAGTGATCCGGGGGAAACCAGGGACGCATCGGGTGCATGGGCACATGGTTCATGGCGATACCGACTTTGGCATCTTTCTGAATAGTATGAATTGCCCGGTACGCCCGGGCGTGGGCGCGAACCAGGTTTGCGTACACGGTTACAGCGGCTTTCATATCCGACCGCCCGGGAGGGAAGACTCCGGCAATGTATCCATCACCGGTATACACGTTGGGCTCGTTGATCGTCACCCACAAAGTTACAAATTCCTTCAATGCTTCGACGATCTTGCGGACGAAAGCTTCAAACAGCTGCGGAGCTTTTTCGTTTTCCCAACCGCCCATATCGGTGAACCAGAGCGGATCGGTAAAATGATGCAGGGTGATCATGGGGGTCATTTTCAACTGGACCAGGCGGCGAACCATGGCACGGTAGCGCTCAATAGCGGTCTCGTCCCAGCGGTCCGGTTTGGGCTGAACACGGCTCCATTCGATCGAAAGCCTGTGCGCATTTTGTCCAGTTTCGGCTGCCCGTGCAAAGTCCTCTTTCCATTTTCCGCCCCACCAGCCGGATGCCTCCCCGGATTTTTCCCCGTTGTGTATTTTTCCGAGTTCGTTTTCCCAGCGGAACCAATTGTTGTTCTTATTGTTGCCTTCCACCTGGTGCGATGCAGTGGCGGATCCCCAAAGGAATCCTTTCGGAAAGTGATACGCGGCTTCGATCATTCTGTGTTCCTCCATGCTGGTATTTTCATAATTATATCGGTGAATCGGTTGTGATAATATATGTATAGGAATTCTTCGGGAGGTGGAGATGGGTGCGAGGTTAAAAAAGATATGCATTGGATCCTTGATCTGTATTTTTCTGATCACTTCATGTGCGCTTTTTAATCCGCGGGAAAAGCTATTTGGAAAGTGGGCGATTGACACCAGCCCGGATGTGGAAGCCAATAGCCTGGGATCAGTTGTTTTTGAATTTACTTCCACCAGTTACCTGATCATTTCGGTCACAGCAACGGTTGCCATCCAAACCGTGCTGCAATATGATTTTGTTGATAATGACACCATCGTGTTCAGTGGGGAAGGTTCATTGTCGAGCCTTTCAGGACAAACGGTCGATTTTAAAGTTGCCGGTGATAACCTGACCTTGATCAGCAACGGGGATATCCAGACATTCCACAGATTAATTGAGACAAAATCAACTCCCTGATGTTTACACCAGGAAAGAAATCACTTTTGATCTGTCTGGAAATTGTCCTTCTGATGAAAATTAATCACAATTTATTTGCGATATTCCTGCAGGGAGCATTCTTTCTTCGGAATGGTATAATAGCGGCTCATATTTGCCAGGAAAAACGTTAACATGGAAAAAATCAACCGTTTCATTCCAAACCATTTCAGCTTGCCCAAGAGGATCAACCGCCTGGGTGAGCTTGCTTATAACCTGTGGTGGGTGTGGAATCCGGAATCACAAATATTATTTTCCCAAATCGACAGACACCTTTGGGAAGAACTGGATCACAATCCGGTGGCATTTTTACATCAGGCAGAGCGCACCCACCTAAACGAAGTTACCAACAACCGGTTCTACCTGGATCATTATGACCGCATCATGAATCAGTTTGACGAGTATATGAAAAACCAGGGCACATGGTACGAGAAGAACCATGGAGATTTAAAGGAAAAGCTGGTGGCATATTTCTCCTTCGAATTTGGACTGCATGAATCGCTGCCGGTGTACGCCGGGGGATTGGGGATTTTATCTGCTGACCATCTAAAGGAATCGAGCGATCTGGGGATACCCATGGTGGCGGTGGGATTTGTGTATAACCAGGGTTATTTTGAACAACACATCACGGAGGATGGTTGGCAGGAAACACGCAACCAGGTCCTGGATTTTGCTGAAATGCCCATCATCCCTCTGATTGGGGAAAAAGACAACCCCGTCCTCATTTCTGTGGAGCTTCCTGGCAGGAGCATCCAGGCGCGTATCTGGCAGGTGCAGGTTGGCAGGGTGCCTTTGTATCTGTTGGACAGCAACCTTGAGCAAAATTCCTCCGCAGACCGGGATTTGACCGCACGGCTTTACAGCAACGATCCTGAAGTGCGCATTTCGCAGGAGATCCTGTTGGGGATCGGTGGCGAACGTGCTCTTCGTGCTTTAGGATACCAGCCGACTGTTTGGCATATGAATGAAGGGCACTCGGCATTCCTTACACTGGAACGGTTGAAAGAATACGTGGAGCAGGGTGTGAAATTTGAAAAAGCGGTGGAAAAAGTACGCGCCACCAATATTTTCACAACTCATACCCCGGTCCCTGCCGGAAATGATGCGTTTCCATTCTGGCTGATTGAAAAATACTTCAGTAATTTCTGGTCACTACTGAAAATCACACGCGACCAATTCGTGGAACTGGGACATGACAGCCAGCCCTGGGGGGAGGCATTCAGCATGCCCGTACTGGCGTTCCACCTATCCAACGGACGCAATGCCGTATCGGAACTACACGGAGAAGTATCCAGAAAAATGTGGAATTTCCTTTGGCCGGAAAAAAAGGTGGAAGATGTACCCATCTCACACATCACCAACGGTGTGCACGTCGGTACCTGGATGGCGCGGCGGATGCGCAATCTATTTGAGCGCTATTTCGGGACCGAGTGGTGGCAAAACCTGGATGACATGATGCTGTGGTCACAGATCGACGAGATACCGGATGGAGAATTTTGGGCGGTCCGCAGGCACCTGCGCCGCAAGTTAATGCTATTTGCCAATGAACGTGCCCGGCAACAATGGTTGAGCGGTGCCATCCATCCCGTTCAAGTTGTCGCCGGCGGGGTATTGATGGACCCGTATGCGTTAACCATCGGGTTTGCCAGGCGTTTTGCAACCTATAAACGCGGTTTTCTGATTTTAAGGGATTACGAACGCTTGTTGAGCATGCTCAATAATGTTAACAGGCCAGTCCAGGTGATTTTTGCCGGCAAGGCTCATCCAGCGGATGAACCCGCAAAAATGATCCTTCAGCAGGTCTACCGCGCGGTAAAAGATTCCAAATCTGGTGGAAGACTGATCTTCCTGGAAAATTACGATATGAACGTTGCCCGATATCTTGTCCAGGGTGTGGATGTGTGGATGAACACGCCAAGGCGACCCAACGAGGCTTCGGGAACCTCTGGCATGAAAGCAGCCATGAACGGTGTATTGAATTTTTCAGTCCTGGATGGCTGGTGGCGGGAAGGGTTCAATGGGCATAACGGCTGGGCAATCGGTGATGACGTGGATATCAGGGATCCCAATGAACAGGATGAAAATGATGCGGAGAGCCTGTACAGCACCCTGGAAAACGAAATCATACCGTTGTTCTACAACAACCGTACTGCGGAAGGACTGCCCGTGGACTGGATCGCGCGAGTTAAGGAATCCATCCGCACGCTGGGCCCGCAATTCTGCACCAACCGGATGGTAAAAGAGTATTGGAACCAGATGTACCTTCCGGCGATACAAGCAAGATAAAAAAAGATCGGAGAAACCATGTCATTTGAAATTACCTGGTCGACGATATTAATCGGATTGCTGATATTTGCATTGCGAGTGTGCGACATGGCAATGGATACCATCCGCGTGCTGTTCGTTGTGCGCGGGCGCAAGCTGTTGGCTTGGATTTTGGGATTCTTTCAATCGCTGATCTTTGTCATTGCCATCAGTTCAGTTTTATCCAATGCCAAGAATATTGTGCTGATATTTGGCTACGCTGCCGGTTTTGCCACTGGCAACGTAGTGGGCATGCTGATCGAAGAACGGCTGGCGATTGGGCATGTGCAGGTAACCGTGATCTCTTCTACGCGCGGGGGAGCTGTAGCAACCGCTCTGCGTGAGCAGGGCTATGCCGTGACGGAAATCCCGGCACGCGGCAAGGATGGTACGGTAACCATGCTGCACATCGATGTGCGACGGAAGGAAGTGGATGCTGTGGATACCATCGTTTTGGAAGCGGACCGCAAGGCGTTTGTCACTGCGGAGGATGTTCGCCCGGTACGCAGGGGATTCTGGCGGGCTTAAGCGAATCAAAGGAGGCACCAAAAGTGCCTCTTTTTTTTTCAAGTACAATAGAAGGGGAATCCATATTACGGGGCAGGGAGCTCCGCGTTCGATTAAATGATCAAATTACTCCATTTTGCCGACGCCCATATCGATATCTCCAGCCAGGGAAAACGCGATCCGGATACCGGTTTGCCGGTGAGGGTTTTGGATTTCCTTTCTGCGCTGGACACCCTTGTCGATGCGGCCATTTCGGAAAAAGTCGACCTGGTGATCTTTGCTGGGGATGCCTACAAGGATCGCACACCCGCGCCAACCTACGTACGGGAATGGGAAAAACGGATCATCCGCATTTCCCGAGCGGGAATTCCAACACTTCTTCTGGTGGGCAACCATGATATCTCGCCGGCAGCCGGGCGTGCCAATACCCTGCACGATTTTGATACGCTGCAGGTACCGCTGGTCAAAGTCATTCATCAACCTTCATTTTTCAAACCCGAAGAATTATGGGGATTGCCGCTACAAGTTATTGGGATCCCTTACATAACCCGTTCGGCTTTAGCTGCCAGCGGTCTGGTGAAAAATGGCGATGCTGGGCAGTTGTACGAGGAAATTGAAGTTCGGATCAAGGAATTACTTGATACCTGGTTGTCCGAACGGGATAAAACTCTACCTACCATCCTGACCGCCCATGCCTCCATCCAGGGAGCTATATATGGGCAGGAACGCAGCGTTATTTTGGGCAACGACCTGACACTCTCCGGTTCAATGGTAAAAGATTCGCGCCTGGACTATGTTGCCATGGGGCATATCCATAAAGCGCAGGATGTGAATTTGGGAAAGCACCCACCGGTTGTGTACCCCGGTTCGATTGAAAGGGTGGATTTTGGCGAGATCCGCGATGAAAAGTTTTTTGTCATTGCATCAGTGGAAAAAGGAAAAACGGAATATACATTTCAACCGTTACATGGCAGGCAATTTCTGGATATTTCCGTGGATTTTTCTCAACCTGCGAGCATGCCGGATGCAGCAGAGTTCATGAAACGCATCATGGATGCCATGCCAGGAAAAGAGAAACTCTACAACGCCATTGTGCGTTTGACGGTCGAATTTCCGCGGGACTGGGAGAAATTATTGGATGAACCAGCATTACGTGAGTTAACCGGCAATGCGTTTGAATTTCATTTGGTCAAGCACCCACTGCGGGAAGCACGCATTCGACTTCCGGCGGGTAAAGACCTGGCGAGCATGTCAAGCATGGAATTACTGGACGTGTATTTAAAAACCATTAAACAAACGCGAGCGATGCAGAAGAAATCCGATATTTGGCGAACAGGATATTTTCATCAAGCGAGGCAGGGAAATTGGAATGATTACATTTATAGAAATAATGGTCATTTTGCTTCTGATCTCTGCAAATGGTTTTTTTGCCATGGCAGAGATTGCACTCATTTCCGCCCGACGTCTTCGTTTGCAGCAACTGGCAGAAGAGGGCGATAAACGGGCAGTGATTGCCCTGGAGCTTACCAAATCTATTAATAGGTTACTTTCCACGGCTCAGGTTGGGATCACGCTGGTGGGTATCCTGACGGGTGCATTGGGTGGAGCAACCCTCGGTGACAAGCTGGCTGTCGTTCTGGCGCAGGTAACCTTCCTGAAACCGTACAGCCAGGGGTTAGCGATTGCCCTGGTGGTCATCATCATCACATATTTTTCATTGGTGGTCGGTGAATTGATCCCCAAACGGGTGGCGTTGAGCCGACCGGAGCAAACTGCTTTGAAGGTTGCCAAGGCCATGCGCGTTTTGGAAGTCATCTCCCGACCCATTGTCAATCTACTCAGCCATTCGACAGACCTTGGACTAAAAATCCTTCGGGTAAAGCCGGTCGATCGCCTGCCAGTTACCGAGGAGGAGATCAAGATACTGCTGGAAGAAGGCACCCGCGTGGGTGTGATCGAGGAAGCCGAACAGGATATGCTCGAAGGCGTGATGCGCTTTGGCGACCGCACCATCGACGATATCATGTCTCCACGCACGGAGATAGAATGGATTGACCTGGACGAACCATTGAGCAAGATCATTTCCCAGGTGCGCAAGAGCAAGCATACCCGCTTTCCGGCTGCCCATGGCGATCTGGATGAAGTGCAGGGGATTTTGATCTCCAGAGAATTTCTATCGAGTTGCATTCAAACTCCAAAGGTCGATCTGATAAAGCTCCTGCGTAAACCGCTATTCATGCCGGAAACCATGTCAGCTTTGAAGGCTCTTGAACTTTTTAAGGTCAACAGCGAGGAAATTGCACTGGTAATCGATGAATACGGCGGTACGCTTGGCCTGGTCACCCTGCACGACGTGTTGACGGAGATCGTCGGTGAACTGCCATTGATGGGTGAGGAAGCAGAACCTCAGATATTGGAGCGCGAGGATGGCTCCTGGTTGTTGGATGGTTTGCTTCCGGTGGAGGAATTGAAAGATCTACTGGAATTGGATGAACTACCCGATGAAGATAAAGTGGGATATCAGACGGTTGGAGGATTGGTGATGAGCCAATTGGATGGGATCCCCGTCTCTGGAGAACATTTCACTTGGAAGAACCATCGATTTGAAGTGGTTGACATGGATGAGCGCAGGGTGGACAAGGTGCTCGTAACGGAAATTCCTGCAAAGCTAGATGAGAAAAATCCGAAAAAGAAAACCGGCGCGAAGAAGTAATCCACAATGAAACCAGTCCGTTTGACCATTTCCGGGTTTTTGTCGTATGCATCGAAAGTGGAGGTGGATTTTGAGCAGTTCCAGCTTGCCTGTATTTCCGGTGCAAACGGAGCGGGGAAATCAAGCCTGCTCGACGCGATAACCTGGGTGCTGTTCGGAAAAGCACGCGCAAAAGACGAAGACATTATCAACAAGCAATCCAAGAGAGCGGAAGTTGAGCTGGTTTTTGAATATGAGGGACAGCGTTACCGGGTTCAGCGGGTCAAACCTGAAACGAAGACAGCCATGCTGGAATTTGCTCTACAAACCGCGGATGGCAGCTGGAAACCGCTGACGGAATCTTCAGTCACCCGCACCGAAGAGGCCATCTGTTCCACCCTACGAATGGATTTTGAATTATTCACCAACGCTTCCTTTTTCCTGCAAGGGAAAGCGGACCAATTTACGCAACAGAACCCAACCAACCGCAAGCGCATCCTCGGAAGCATCCTGGGATTGGACCAATGGGAAACCTATCGGGACGCTGCGATGCAAAATGAGAGGATTTGTGAAGACGAAGTAAAGGAAATTGAAGGTGTATTGGTAGAAATCAACGAAGAACTTACGCAGGCTGAAGACCGTAAAAAAGCTCTCGAACAGATCGATAAGGAGTTGAGGCAGATCAGCACATTACGTTCCAGCAAAGAATCAGAGCTGGATAATCTAAAAAAGACTGCGGCATTGCTGGAGCAGACACGACAAGCGCTTGCGGTTCAGGAAACCGGCATTATTAATCTTCAACAACGTCAGGATGATTTAAAGGTAAAACGGAGTGAGCGCGAAAAGGAAAGAACAGCACATGAATCATTCATCACATCATCTGCCAGGATCCAGGATGAATATAACGAATGGCAAAAGATCCGCAAGGAAGTAGACGCCTGGCAGATACTGGCTGAAAAATTCCACCTGCTGGATACGAAAAGACAGCAACAGATGCACCTGGTGGAAATTGAACACACCCGATTGAACGAAAACCTCAAGAATTTGACACAGCAACATGAGAAAGTACAGAAGACGGAAAAAGACCTGGCACCACTTGTCAAATTGATTGAAAAAACCCGATTAGAGATCGGTTTGCTCGAAAACAAACTAGAAGAAAAAGAAGCGCTGGAAAAGGAAAAAGAAGAAATCCAAAGCAAGATTGCAGGGTTGAGCGCTGAAAATAAACGCTTGAATGAAGAAATGATACAGAAAAAAGTGCAAATCACACAGTTGAGCGCGGAAAAAGGAGCAGATTGTCCGCTTTGTAAACAACCCCTGGCGGACCATGACCGGAAAAGACTGGTCGCTGAAATCCAAGCAGATGGAAAAACCAAAGGCGATGCTTTCCGCACCAACGAAAAGGAGTTGAAAGCTCTGGGATCACGCAGTACCGAGTTGGATAAAAAACTTTCCTCGCTGAAAAAAAATGAAACAGAGCATTCCAGATTGTTGCAGCAGCTTGCAGAATTACAAACCCGGTGTGATAGCAGCGAGGTATTGATCGCGGATTGGAATGAATCCGGTTCAAGACGACTTGCTGAAATAACCCTTTCCCTTGAGAAAAACAGCTTTGCTAAAGAAGCCCGACTGAAGATGGCAGAATTGGATGAACTAATTTCTTCCTCAGGGTATGATGTGGAAAAGCATAAAGCGGCACAGGAAAACGAACTTAAGGGACGCTCGATTGAGAATGAGATGCGATCACTCACCCAAGCTAATGCCGCGCTTGAACCACTGAAAAGAGAGATTGATGATTTGAGCAAGCAAATCGATTCCGATGAGAACGAGCTTAGAAAATCCAAGGCTCACTTTGAAAAAGCTTCCAAGGAATTTGAGCATGAATTCAGCAAACAACCTGATCTGGCGGGACTTCAGAACGGGGTTGCAGATGCCAAGACCCGCGAAAATGAACTACGCATGGAGATGGGCGCTGCCAAGCAAAAAGTGGAAGTTTTGAAGTCATTGGAAGAAAACAAGAATGAAAAAGAAGCCAGAAAAGGCGAGCTCAACCGCCAGATGGCACTGCTGCAGATTTTGGAGCGGGCATTTGGAAAAGATGGCATCCCGGCGCAGTTGATTGCGGAAGCACTCCCTGAAATTGAGCAGCGCGCCAATGACATTCTCGATAAACTGAGTGCGGGAGGTATGTCCGTGCGCTTTGAAGCCCAGCGGGAGTACAAGGATAAGAACCGTGAGGATAAAAAAGAGACCCTCGATATCATCCTAAGCGATGCCTCCGGTCCGCGCCCGTATGAGTTGTTCTCCGGTGGAGAAGCATTTCGGGCAAATTTTGCCATCCGGCTGGCACTATCTCACCTATTGGCACAACGCGCCGGCGCGCGGCTGCAAACCCTGGTGATTGACGAAGGCTTTGGCAGCCAGGATGCCGATGGCAGGCAGAAACTGATCGAAGCCATCCATCATATCCAGGGCGATTTTGAAAAAATCCTGATCATTACCCACCTCGATGAGCTCAAGGACGCATTCCCGGCGCGCATCGAGGTTGAGAAAACCGTGCACGGTTCGGAAGTCAAGGTGATAGTGGTATGAAATCCATCCCTGTCCGGCTTGGCGTTTTACAGCGTGTGTTACCCGAGTACCGGGTGCCTTTCTTTGAATTGCTGGCAGATCAGTGCCCGGGTGGTTTTGGCCTGTTCGCAGGTAAAACGCAACCGGGTGAGGGTATCCTTGAAGCCCATTCTCTACAAAAAGGCACATTATTTCCGGCTCATAATCACTATTTATTTGGCGGTCGAAAATATCTCGTACGGCAAAGCAACGTGATGGAGTGGCTGGAACAATGGCAACCCGAGGTGATGGTGGCAGAAGCCAGTCCCCGCATCATCAATCTCCGTGCTGCCATCCGCTGGATGCACGCTCGCAACCGTAAAGTGATCGGCTGGGGGCTGGGAGTGGCGCTGGGAAGGAAGCTGCCGGGATTGAAAAAAACTTTCCGCGAGCAGTTCATTTCACAATTCGATGCCCTGCTGGCATATAGTACCGCCGGTAAGGAAGCATATATGGAATTGGGTCTCACGGGTGAAAAAATATTTGTGTCACCCAATGCAGTAACGTCACACCCTGCCTGGAAGATGCCGGAGCGTAAAAATCTATTCAAGGAAAATATTCCAACCTTGTTGTTTGTTGGCAGGCTGGTGAAACAAAAACGGATCGATGTCCTGCTGCACGCCTGTGCCGACTTGAGGAAATCGCTGCAACTGCGCCTTGTTATTGTCGGTGATGGACCCGACCGGCAGCCAATGCAATCACTGGCTGCGGAGATTTTTCCGGAAGCGCGTTTTACCGGTGATCTGCGCGGGGAAGAATTGGCACATGAATTTCGGGAAGCAGATTTGTTCATCCTGCCCGGTTTGGGCGGGCTGGCGGTGCAGCAGGCGATGAGTTATGCGCTGCCGATTATCGCCGCACAAGCAGATGGCACGCAGGCTGACCTTGTCCGCAGCGGAAATGGCTGGCAAATACCAACGGGTGAGACGGCTGTACTGGCGCGCACAATCAGAATTGCACTGAACGATGTACCCCGATTACGGAAGATGGGCAGTGAATCCTTCCGCATTGTTTCTGAAGAGATCAACCTGGAAGCAATGGTGGATGCCTTCGCCCGTGCTGTTGAATCCGTCCAAGCGAGTTAATTGACGAAGATGAGTAACACGATGCATATTTTATTGTTGGCGGATGGGCGCAGCCCGATCACCTTGCAGTGGCTGAAGATTCTAAATTCACTTGATTATCACGTCAGCCTGATCACCACATTTCCATGTGTTCGCCCTGAGGGGTTGCAGGAATTTCATGTGCTTTCTTTTGCGTTTGCCGGACTGGGCGGTAGCCAGGCAACCATTCATGCATCATCCAAAAAACAGGGCAGGGGTTGGGTGAAGCAATTGCGCAAATTCCTGGTAACCCTGCGTGCGTTGATTGCCCCATTGATGCTGCCATTCACGCTGCCTAAAGTTCGCTCACTGGTACAGAAGATCAAGCCTGATCTGGTGCATGCCTTGCGGATTCCATTCGAGGGGATGCTGGGGGTTGGAGTGCCCGCAAAGTTCCCACTGGTCATTTCCATTTGGGGGAATGATTTGACACTGCATGCCAGGCGAACCGCAGCCATGCGAACATGGACGCAGCGGGCTTTGTATAGGGCAAATGGATTAATGGCGGACACGCGCCGGGATATCCGCCTGGCAAGCGGACGCGGCTTTCGGCCAACTAGACCAACCTTGGTTGTACCCGGTGGTGGAGGGATCGATATCCGGGATTTTCGTTCCTGCCGGCTGGATCCCAAGCTTATCAAGGATGTACCCAAGGACGCAAGATTGATCATCAATCCGCGCGGCATGCGCCTGTATGTGCGCAACGATACGTTCTTCAAAGCCATTCCGAAAGTGCTCGCATTGCACCCGGAAGCTTTCTTCCTGTGCCCTTCGATGGCTGGTCAACCGCAGGCTGAAGCCTGGTTGCGCCGCTTGCACATAGAAAAAAGGGTATTGCTGCTTCCCGACTTGCCCCAGCGTCAGCTGTGGGCACTGTTCCGCAAATCGGAGATTTCCATCTCCGTTTCCGAGCATGACGGCACACCTAATTCGCTGCTGGAAGCCATGACAGCCGGATGCTTGCCGGTGTTGGGCGATTTGGAATCATTACGGGAGTGGATCACACCGGGTGTGAACGGATTGCTCGTCCCTCCCGATGATGAGCAATTGCTGGCGGAGGCAATCATCCTTGGGCTGGAACATCCGGAGGTAGTGGAAAAAGCAAAAAAGATTAACCTGGAATTGGTCAAAGAAAGAGCCAATCGGGAAAAGGCGGCTTCTGCAATCTACGGATTTTATCAACAAGTGTCAGGGATTAAAGATGAAAAAATCCCAATGTAGGGTAAATTCAAAATAACATATAACTGTAACCCCAACTTTCACCTTGCGTATATATGGTTGGAAGAATCAAGGAGGTTGCCATGAGACGACAACAAGGATGCCTGGCAGGGTTTGGAGAGATGTTTTTATTCGGCTGGTTTTTCCGTTGGCTGCAGCGGACGTTTGGCTATCGAAGCGGAAGCTGCATGGGATGCGGGTGTGGGACGATCATCCTGATCGTTTCCATTATGGTCACGCTATCCATCATTTTCAAAACCAATTGGTTCCGTTTATGGTAGTGGAAAAGCAAACAAATTATAACTGGGCTGTAACAGCCCTGTTTTGTTATTAATCGGCCGGTGTGATGCCGAGATCTGTAACTGCAGCAGTGATACCGTCAAATTCGGCGAAGGTGAGGTTTTTTAGGGTCAAACCGCGTTTGGAAACGAACTGTGAAAACAAGGCAAGATAACTCAGAACACAACGTGCGTCCCAGTGAAGGGATAGCAACCTGGCTATGGCTTCGATCGACTTTTCATCCGGACCTTCGAGTTCGCAAAAATTCCCGAAGGGCAGTTCATCCAAAACCACTTCCACGTTGCCCAGCTGGTAGGTTGTGCGCCACTTTTCGTACGAGACGACAACCTGAAAACCCAGTGCTTCCAGGAAATTACGGGCAGATGGAAAATCGTTCACTTCTAATTCAATTTCGTCACGGATGGCGACATTCTGCAGGGGCTGGGTGGGACCCTTGTAAGTAAGCCGGATGCGTTCATCTTTGCGCAAACGCAATACCTGCTGGTTGTACACCAGCCTGCCATCCGGTGTATCGAACCGAAGATTAATTTCAAATACACGCGGGCGCTTTAAAACAGCTCCCAGCGATACCAACCGTTGACGAATTGCATCCGGGTGGTTGAGATAAAACTTGGCTTCAATCTCCTGGTGGAGATCATTCATTAATTTTGATCCTCCACTGACGGTCTTGCCGGGAACGTGGCGAATAAAGTCGAGTAGATAAAGAGTACCAACACCAGGTTGAAAATTACATCAAATAACCAGTTGGACAACGATGCCCTATTGCGTTGCATCAGCAACCTCTCCAGCCAAAACCATGCTGAAAATAATCCAGTACCGATACCGCACAGCCAGAATCCCCAGCTTTTGTTAAGCCAGAGACCGATGCCGGAAGCAAATCCAACCATGCACCAGGCTGCGCCACTGAGAGCGAGATATATGGCGATCGGTTTCTCGCTTACCTGTGTATAAAAGGATCCATGTTGCAGCGCTTGTTCCAGCCGTACTGCGCTCAGGCAGCCGAACAAGAGCACAACAAAAATCAAAGCCTTGAGGATGAAGGGAGTGCGAGGTCTGGATTTCTTTTTTAGCGGGGTGTGCATGACCATTATTTGAACGTGATCTCCCACACGTGGACGTGTGCGGGTTCCATGTCGCGGATGCTCAGGATCTCGATGTCAATGCGGGTTGCCCGGATCGTCTTGCCAAAATTCATGTCTACGCTGCGCGGGTCGGGGGTTTCCGGTTTTTCCATGGTGTAGATCTCGGGTGTCTCATGTTCATCCGTGTAAACATACGCGGTGATGCGTGTTGGCACCCCGCCAACTTTGATGCTGATACCGTTCACCAACCGGTAAGCGTTAAAGATGACCTGAACGCGCAAGGGATTGGATGCTTCGGATCGGGTGATGGTGTTCATATCGCCATCAAACAGGTTGTACAACTCACCCATATCCAAGCGGGAGTAACTCACCTGGACGATCTGCCCGTCGGGAAGTTTCGCAGATCCTGTGTAAAGGGTGTACCGCATGGCTTGCTCAGCGGAAAGGATCTCGTCGATCCCATCCACGTACTGGAGCGATACAAAAAAGAAACCAGGTCGTCCATCGGGGTAGGGGATGGTCTGGAGGATCTTGAGATTAGTAAATTTGGGACTGGTTTTCACCAGGTCGTATTCTTCCGGGATGAGCACAAATACCGTGTTCGGGGTGATTTCCTTTTTTTCATTGAAATAGCCTTCGATGCTGCCCATGGTGAATGGGGCGGGGTCGGAAAAGAAAAACCGTGCCACAACATCCGCCCCGTTAGCCCAGGAGGGTGAGACGATTAAACTTGGTGTCGGGATGTTGCTTCATGTATGTGCGGACTTCACCGAACAGCTGGCTTGCACCATATTGCATGCCAGCCAGCCCATAATCTGAAAACCACAAGGGACCATTTACAAGCGCATCGGTCAGCATATAAATGTTTGTGCCGGCCAGGATGGCAAAGATGCATACTGAAAGTATCCAGCGCTGGATCTTCTTGGATTCCAACCAGGTGAGCACAGTGGAAATTCCGAGTGCAGTCAGGAGGGCTGCCGGGATGACCATGAACAGGGCACGCGTGACACCCAATTCCACCAGGGCGGCACCGCTCGGAGCGGCAATGAGTGCAATCAGTAACACACGGTAAGGAGAAGATTTGATGTAGCGGCAGGCAACGACGATCCCGAAAAATAAAAGGGGAAACGTCGGGCGCCATAAATGACCATAATCTTTCATGATATGGCGGCTGAAATCGACGGAATTCGGGAGGAACCAGTAAGCAGGGTTAAGTCCCTTCACCCAGTTAGCGCCGAACTGCAGCAGCTTTTCCCCAATGGATAGTTCCGCCACCCAGTACGAGCGCAGGATAACAAGGTGGGTATAATTCTCACCGCCATGCAATAAAAGGAAACGGAAATATGGGATGGCGAGCAATATGCCCAGCCCTAATCCTTTCAATACCAACTGACGGTTCTGCCAGTGATACCGCAAATCGGAGAATAACAGAAACACCGTCGTAACAAAGACCACCATTTGGGCTGGGCTGTAGCTGTAAAAGCACAGGGCAGCCATCACTACGGTCCAATAGAAATAGCGCGACGAGACCTGCCGATAGAGCAGGTAATAGTAAATAAACCCTGCATAAAACGTCACTGCAAGCGCTGTTTCGAATGCGGTGCGCGAATGTAGGAACCATGCCGGTGTGATGGAGAGCACCAGCGTGGCGACCCAGTAATATCGGGATTTAAGATGTTTCTTTAATGCCAGGCCGACCGCAACGGCTGCCAATAATGTCATCAGCACAGCAATCCCGCGTGTGACCCAGATGGACTTGTCGAACAGCAGGTAGGGGATCACCTGCAAATATACCGAAACGCTCAGGTTGTACTGGTTGCCATTTTCAAAATAGGTCGGCAGAAATTCATTGGCATAATTTTCCCCATGGTCGCGGACCAAATCGGAAGCCAACACGGTCTGAACGGCTTCATCAGTAAAAAAGTAAATGGGGAATTTGTCAAGCTGGATCACACGGGTCAATAGATACAGGATGATTGCGCACGTAAAAAAGATTTTTTCAAAGCCCCAGTTTTTACGTGTAAAGGTTGACTTCCATGCAAAAGTTAATCTAGTAAAGAATGAATGAAATACGGAGGTTTTTTCCCGCAGATTGTCCGCTGATTTTGGCTGTCCGGTTGTGAATGCTTCCTTTTCAGGTACCGGGTTGGAGAGGACGGTCACCTGCCGCTCGAGAGGATTTCCCCACATCGTTTCCGTTTCGATGTCCACCTCGACATGGCATTGCGGCGGCATTTTTACTTTCAAACGGATACGATTCTTACCCGGCTTGGCTGATATTTCAATCAATCCGGGGGTTGGGTGGTTTTTCCTGGGGGTTTTTTGTGCTGCCAAAATTCCAACCTTGCGAGCAATTGTGTATGATTATAGCATGTGGTCGCTTCCGTCTTGACAGCCGGTAAAAGCTGGCTATACTGAAAAAAGGGAAACGATGAAAATTAAGATTTGGGATATTCTCACGGTATTGATCCTGGCTGGCTGCATCTTGCTGGTGGTTGTGTTCTTATCCATTTATTCCAATCCAATATCTGCAATGAATCCATTTCCACCCTTTCAAATTCCTCCTACGGTCGATATCCCGACCTCGACAGCCACGTTGAGGCAATTTCCGCCCACCTGGACACACACACCTGAAGGCACCGAGGCACTTTTACCTTCTTCCACGAGCCTCCCTTCTTCCACTGGTTTTGTTCTGCCAACCGCAACCCGTACACCGACCTCTACCAGGACACGCACCAACACCCCGACAAAGACTCGCACGCCGACGGTTACCAATACACCCAATTTAACAGCGACAGCACTATCGCTGTTTGCAACTCACCAGGCTCAAACAGCAGCCGCGGCGGCTGTCACCGCCACCGAATCCTGTTTGCAGACTCAAACGGCCGGTGGGACATGTCCTTAAAGAGTTCGAAATGGACCGGGTATAATTGCATGCAACCGCACGAAAGGCGGTTGCATTTTATTCATGGAAAAACCTATGACAGATGAAATCTCACCGGAAGTATTTGCCCACCTGGTCGAACTGGCATCATTTGAACTTGAACCTCAAAATGCCGAATACCTGCGCAATGAACTGAACCATCAATTGAAAGCCATCCATGAGCTGGAAGCAATCCCGCTGGATGAGAAAATTGAAATATCCACACATGGCGTGGCATACCCTCCCTCCCACCGACAACCCATCCGTGAAGACACCCATTTTCCGTTCTCCGAAAATGGCGCGTTGACCAGCCAGATGCCGCAATTCGAAGATGGCTATGTCATTGTGCCGGATATCCCACATCAGATTTTGGAATGAACCATGGAACTTTGTGACCTGACCGCATTTGATATGCTGGATCTGCTCCATCAGCATAAAGCATCCGCCGGAGAAATCCTTGCCTCCTGTCTGCAACGCATCGATGCAGTGGATGGCAGACCTGGCAGCCTGGATGCAGGAGAGATAACGTCAGAAGATAAAGCAAGTGTTCACGCCTTTATCACCCTCACACGGGAGCGTGCGGAGGAACAAGCCAGGGAAGTAGATCGAAAGATCGCCCATGGTGAAGATCCAGGCCCCCTAGCAGGTTTGCCGGTGACGGTCAAGGATATATTTTGCGTAAAGGGTACGCCTTCGACGGCGGCTTCCCGAATGCTTGCTAATTTCACCGCCCCATACACCGCCACCCCGGTCGAGCGCATGGAACAGGCAGGCGCGGTCGTCCTGGGTAAAGTGAACCTGGATGAATACACGTATGGTTCCTCCAGCGAATCTTCGGCTTTTCAACCCAGCCCGCGCAACCCCTGGGATCCCAACCGTGTACCGGGCGGTTCTTCCGGTGGGAATGTCGCTTCGGTGGCTTCGGGTGAGAGCGTATTATCGCTCGGCACTGACACTGCAGGTTCCATCCGCCAACCGGCAGCCTTTTGCGGTGTGGTGGGGATGAAACCAACCTACGGCAGGGTCTCGCGCTATGGTTTGATCGCCTTCGGCTCTTCACTCGATTGCCCGGGTCCGGTCAGCCGGACGGTTAAGGACGCGGCGTTGATGCTGAAGGTGATTGCCGGAGCCGACCCCCATGACAGCACCGCAGCTGCCGTGAGTGTCACGGATTTTACTGCCGGGATTGAAAAAGGTGTCAAAGGATTACGCATCGGGCTCTCCCCCGATTATTTCCGGATCACTTTTCCCAATCCCGAGACCGGTGAGTACGAAACGCAATCACTCCCCAGGGAGATGGAAGCTGCCGTACGTCATGCAGCGGATGTCCTGCAAAGCCAGGGAGCAGAGATCATCGAAAATGTTCCCATGCCAAACACCCGCTACGGCATCCCGGTGTATTTCGTCATCAGTCGGGTGGAAGCTGCATCCAACCTGCACCGTTTTGACGGAGTTAAGATATGGTTATCGGACCAAACAACCTGTAAAAGACCTGAAGGAGATGTACCGCAAATCACGGTCTGAAGCGTTTGGCGCGCAACCCAAGTTGCGCATCCTGATGGGGATGTACGTGAGCGCAGCGCAGTACAGCCAGCAGTATTACAAACGCGCCCTGCAGGTGCGGACGATGATCCGACGGGATTTTGAGCACGTGTTTGATCCCAATGGGGATTACCATTTGAATGCTTTGTTGACCCCTACCACACCCACCACCGCATTTGAGATGGGTGCGGTGTACGGAGACTCGGTGTTGATGCAGTATGCCGACCAATTCACCGTGCCAGCCAACCATGCCGGCATACCGGGGATTTCGCTTCCCGCTGGCTTGGACAAGGACCAGTTGCCAATTGGTGTACAACTCCTGGGGTCTGACTTTTAATGAAGCGATGCTATTTCGAATTGGTCATGCTTTGGAGCATGCCACGCAGGAAGAGGAATGGCGAAATGTAAAACCAAAGGTTTTGCGGTAAAGCGATTATTGGTGATAATACTCCTCTATGATGATTGTTTTTTGAAAAGCAGTTGCAAAGTTCAACTCAATATTAACTCCGTATAATTCAATTATGGAAAACCTGGCTCGAAGAGGGATAACGAACAGGCAAAGAATTTTGGGTTTATCCCTGCTTGTGTTTGTGATGGTTGCTTGCCAGCTTCCGATCACCATCAGCAGGATAACCACGGTTACCTCCACCTTGTCATCCCCGGTTTTGAATCCCGGCGAGACTTCCACGCCTTTTCTTCCGCAGGCGGAAATCTCCGGGCAAAACCTGACCTTGATAAACACCCTGGGCGCGATCCCTTCCGGGACTTCAACGATAAATCTCACTGGCACCGGTACGAGCACTGGCTCGACTCCCAGCCCATCCTCGACCCCGGCTACGAGTACTATCACACAGACCTTGCCTGCAGGATCGACTTCCATCACGACCGGAACAACAACCTCCACGCGTACCGCGACCCGGGTTGCGACAACCGTCGCTCCAACCCGCACAGCCACTTTTCCAATTGCCACCCGCACGTTCACGGTCGTGAAAACCCCCACCAATACGCGGACAGTCGGTCCGCCGACAGCCACCTGGACGGCGAGTGCAACCACCAACACCACCCAGGTCGCTCCTTCCGGTCCGGTTACCCCGGCACAGCTTATCGCGGCGGTCAACCAGCTGCGCGTGGCAAACGGGTTCCCCGCGCTCATCGTACATCCCATTTTGATGGGAACGGCGCAATGGACCGCAGAGACGATGGCTGCCAACCATTACCTCAATCACCTTGCCTACCTTGGTTATTCCGGCGTGAGGACGCGCATTGCGGCCGCGGGATACGGTCCCTGTGCCAGCGTTTGGGCAACCGAAAACTGGGCAATGGGGTACCGCACCCTGGAACAGATCATGGTGGCGTGGTCGGATCCGGCGCACATGCTGCCGATGACCCAAAGTTACTACGTCCATATCGGCGCGGGCGTGGCAACGGGACCCTGGGGACCGTATTACATCGTCCATGCTGCATACTGGGTGGGCAGCACCTGCGCACCTGCTTCCACGAGCACACCGACAGCAACAAAAACATTTACGCTTGTTCCACCGACTGCGACCGTTTCTTCCACTCCGACCATGACCTTGACGGAAGTACTGCCACCGACGCAAACCTTGACCCCGACGGAAACGCCGGTGCCGCCAACAGCAACCGAAGCCGTTTGCAGCGCTACCGGAAATTACGGATTCGAGAGTACGCTCATCGATCTGATCAACCAGGAGCGGATCAACCAGGGATTGACACCCCTCAACGCACAATCGCAGTTATCGTCTGCGGCGCGCGGTCACAGCCAGGATATGGCATGCAACAATTTTTTCAGCCACACCGGCTCGGATGGCTCCAGTCCATTTGACCGGATCGCCTGGCAGGGTTATTCATTTTCCGCAGCCGCTGAGAATATATACGCCGGTTCGGGTCCCTATGACTCACCGCAGGAGGCGTTCAATGCCTGGATGAATAGTCCGGGTCACCGCGACAATATGCTGAACCCGGTTTACACCGACATCGGCATCGGATATTCCTATAACGCTGCTAGTACCTACGGGGGATATTCCACGGCAGTCTTTGCTAAACCCTAGTAAAATTGTGCTTGGATAATTCTCATTGATAGGAAACCTCATGCCTGAATACGAGTCTGTGATCGGGTTGGAAACGCATATCCAGCTCAACACCACCACCAAAATATTCTGCAGCTGCAAAGCGGATTCCTGGTACGACCCGCCGAATACCAACATTTGCCCGGTGTGCTGCGGGCTGCCGGGTGTTCTGCCTGTGCTCAACAAAGCGGTTGTTGAGAAAGGTGTACTGCTGGCGGCAGCCATGCATGGAGATATCCAGCCCGTATCGTATTTCGACCGCAAGAATTATTTTTATCCCGACCTCCCCAAGGGGTACCAGATCTCCCAATTCGACCAGCCGTTATCGAAAGGCGGCTACCTGGACCTGCCCATGCCGGATGGTTTACATCCGCAAGGTGAGCATCACCAAGCTGCACCTGGAGGAAGACGCCGGCAAAACAAAAAACGAGAAGGGCAGGCGCTTGATAGACTTCAACCGCTGCGGCGTGCCGCTGGTGGAGATGGTGACCGGCCCCGACCTGCGTTCTGCGGATGAGGCTGCTCAATACCTTATCCGTTTACGCCAGCTCCTGCGCTGGCTGGGCATTTCGGAAGCCGACATGGAAAAAGGGCATCTGCGTTGCGATGCCAATGTTTCCATCCGTCCGCAGGGGGTCGATTACCTGAATCCGAAAACAGAAATCAAGAACGTCAATTCCATCGATGCGGTCAGGGATGCCATCGAGAAGGAAATTGCGCGCCAGATCAGCGAAGTGGAAGCCGGGCGCACCATCGAAGCCTGGACACTGGAATGGGACGAGGACCTGGGTAAATTGAAGAAGATGCGTTCCAAGGAAACCGAAGCCGATTACCGGTATTTCCACGAGCCCGATCTCCTGCCGGTGCTCCTGGATGATGCCTGGAAAAAGGCAATCCTGGAAAACCTACCTGAATTGCCGTTGATGCGCAGGCAGCGGTTCATGTCGGAAGTTGGACTGCCGGAGTATGATGCCGACATCCTCACCCAGGAAAAAATCCTCTCCGAATATTTTGAGGAGGCGGTCAAGGTTTATGGCGGTGATCCCAAGAAAATATCCAACTGGTTGATGAACGACATCCTGCGCATGTTGAATGAAAAGAACCTGCATGCGGATCAACTCAAATTGACTCCGGTTTATCTGGCGGAGTTGTTGAAGCTGATCGATGCTGGCAAGATCAATACCTCCACCGGTAAATCGCTGCTGGAAAAAATAGAAACCAGCGGGACATCTCCCGCTGCAATCGTGGAAGCGGAAGGACTTGGGCTGGTAAGTGACGATGCAGCTATTCGCAAAGCGTGCGAGGAAGTGATCAGCGAGAGTCCCGCTGAGGTAAGTTCGTACAAAGGTGGCAAGGTGACTTTGATCGGCTGGTTTGTGGGGCAGGTAATGAAAAAGATGCGCGGTAAAGCCGATCCGCAGATCGCCCGGAAAATCCTAGAAGAATTGATCACGAAATAACGCGAGAGCCGAAAGGCTCTTTTTTTATCTGCAGAAGTGAAAAAATGATGGATAATCATTCTATGCAAACGAAAAAGCATGCTCGTTTGTGGCAACGATTTTTCCCGCTGTGGATCTTCCTGATAGCTTTGATCGCCCGGTTGGTCCCAGTGGTGCTCACCCGCAGCCTCGGGATTGGGCTGGATGATATGTTCCAATATGACATGCTGGCGCGCAACCTGGTCAGTGGCAACGGATATCGCTGGTACACCGAGCCCGATTTGCAGCGGTTTACACCATACATCCAATTCGATTTGACCGGATATGACCCGCGCGGCATGCTGACATCTCACCGGGCTCCGTTGTATCCGGGTTTTTTGGCATTGATCTATCTCGTGGTCGGCCTTGGGTTCCAGCGGTTTTTTGCTGCCCGTCTCATCCAAACGCTGCTGGGAGCATCACTGGCTCCGTTGACCTTTTACCTTGCAAAGGCAATTTTCCCGGGGAAGGAGAAAGTTGCGCGGATTTCAGGATGGAGCATGGCACTTTATCCGATGCTGGTGATGTTCCCACTCGGATTGGTAACAGAAAACCTCTTTTTTCCGTTGCTGTTGCTTGGTGTACTCCTGATAATGAAAGGGGTGGAAAAAGGAAAAAACCGATGGTTTGCATTCAGCGGGTTAGTTTTTGGGCTAGCTGCACTGACCCGTTCGGTGATCCTTTTGGCAATCCTGATAGCAGCCGGGTGGTTGTTTTGGTTTGCGAAAAAACGGGCAGGGTCCGTTATTTTTCTGCTTTCCATGCTAGTAACGATTGCTCCCTGGGTGATCCGCAACAGCCTGTTGTACGGTAAATTGACTGGAATAGAAACTTCCTTGGGCTACAACTTGTATGTCAGCTACCATCCAAAAAGCGAAGGAACATTCCAGGCAGGAATTTCATTTGACTTATTGAGCATCCTGGATGATAGCGCCCGAAATGAAGCAGGCATGCAAGCCTTCAGACAGTTTATCAGGGACGATCCTTTACGTGTTCCCACCCTGGCATTGCGCAGGCTGGGATTTTTCTTTGGTCTTGAGCGCAGGGCACTGACTTATTTTTACAGCAACAATATTTTTGGCTATATCCCCACCCCTTTATTGCTCCTGACTGCAGGAATTTTCCTGTTGCCATTCATGCTCGTCAGCACGATGGCAGCCTTAGGCATGGCGCTGCCATGGAATAAATTTGCCGGTTTTATTGCTCTGTTCATGCTGGGGTATTTGATCCCCCATATTGTGATCATATCCGAGGAAAGGTTTCACCTGGCAATCGTACCTTTTTTGACGGTAATTGCCGCGCGCGGAGTTTTGGGGTTGAGGGAATTGAAGACCTTTACAACAAACCCAAAGACGCGTTGGAAAATTATCGTGGCGGTAGTGATGGTTGTGTTGTTGTGCGTCAATTGGGGGGTGGAAATTGCTGTGGACTGGAAAAACCTGGTGACCCTGTTCGGACCAAATGGCAACAGGGCATACTTCAACTACTAGGCGGTGACGGAATGACAGAAAAAACGGGAAATTGGTTTCAACGGCTTGCTGGAACTCGGTTGAAACTGGATTGGAAGCTCAGTGTCATGATCGTGGTCACCACATTATTGATCATGACGGATTATTATTTTCGTTATTTGCCGAATAAGGCGGAAGAACGCTTTGTTACGTTTTTACTGATCCCATTATTAATCTCCGTCATCGTGTTCCGCAAGCATCCCAAGGAATACGGGTTCCAGGTTGGAGATTGGAAGGCGGGACTGACCATCACCGGGATTGCCATATTGGTCATTGGTCCCATCCTTTATCTTGCTGTGAAGATCAGTGCAAGGATGCAGGGGTATTACCAGTTTCCATTTTCTCCGAGCCTGCTCATGAATTTATTTTTGGAACTCATCGGTTGGGAATTCATCTTTCGCGGGTGGCTGTATTTCGAGTTTGAAAAACAATTCGGCGACCACGCCTTGTGGCTGCAGGCGGTGCCGTTTGCCTTGGCTCACCTCGGAAAACCCCCGCTGGAAACGCTCTCCACCATTTTCGGTGGTTTCGCGTTTGGATGGGTTGCCCGGCGGACGCGATCTTTTATTTATCCCTTTTTGATCCACTTTTTCGTGACCACGTTTGTCATCCTGGTATCCACGGGGATCATCCCCTAGAAGCATTTCCATTTACACTCGTTATTATTAATAAAATAAGAACCCTGAGCAAGGGTTCTTATCATTCTATTCTTCGTTTATGGGACGACGGTTATCGAAGCCGTCATACTGGGGTGGATACTGCAGAAATATGGGTATGTACCCGCTGTCGTAAAGACATGCGACCAGCTGTCCCCTTTGTTTAGCGTGGGTGACGAAAGTTCAGTTCCCGGATTACTGGTTACATTGTGGGGAGCTGAATCAAAATTGGTCCAGGTTACTTCCGTTCCAACCTTGATCGTAATATTGGAAGGATCGAAAGCGAACCCTTTAATGCTTATTTCGACTTTCGAATTAAGCGTATTATCCACGACTTCGACCGTTGCTGATGTATTCGTAGAAGCTGCAGGCATGTCTGTCATGGCTGAGACACTTACGACCGGAGTTGCTTTTGGTGCACAGGCTGCCAGGACCACTGCAAAAATGACAATTGCAGAAATTTTCCATAGATTGGTTTTCATACTAATCTCCTTTCATCTCCATTCTTGTTATCTATTGGTTAGATGAATAGTACATTAAAGAGACTGTCATTTTGTATAAGAGATGTGTCAATAAAAATCCCCCTGTAAAGGGGGATTTGATGGAATCGGGTTCTATTAGAAGAAGCCGCGTAGCATCAGAGAAAAACCAAATATGAGCATCGGGATGCCGATGGGGGCGGTTAGGATCAAAACGGTCAGGATGGAGCCCACGATCATAAATACCAGTCCCAGGACCGCAGCGATAATGCGTAGTATAAAGATGAATGGCCAGAGGATCCAGGGTGTGCGCGGATAAGCTAATACAGACGTGGTTATCTCCTTAAACGTACTTGACTTTCGGGTTGATCTCCGGTTTTTGAGGGGCAGTGTTTGAATTCAACCCGAGCATCACTTCGGCAAGGCCTTTCAATAATTTGCACATCAAATTGAACAGGTGTAGGCTGCCCGTGAGCAAAAGCACACCGATTGCGCTACCGAGAATACCCATGGGGATGCTCAGGACTGGCCAATAAAACCAATGGACATTCAATAGCGGCAGCGCAACGACCGAAGCGATCAATCCAAAGGAAGTGCCAAGCAGGGTGGCAGCAATGCAAAAAATGACAATGCCGGAGGGAAACTTGATGAACAGGAAAGCGAGACCCTTCCACATCACCGGATTGCCAAGATATGCTTTCAATTTTTCCAGGAATGGCGCGTCCGGACGAACCGGTCGGTTCATGGGAGCCACGTTGGCTTTGAGCAGATGGATGGCAAGCAGGCGCTCAAGGGCGGTCAATCCCCAGGCGATCAGCAAAGCACCTGCAAGGATGAGGACACCAATCCAAAGGATGAACAGCCCTATCCCAAGGGCAAGACTGGTGATCAGGAAAACGAAATAGAAAATTCCGAGTGGGAAAGTCAGGAAAAGATACACCAGGTTTAAATAGGTTTGAGCATTGGCATACACACCAAAAAATTTCCGGAAGATATTGGGGGATTGTTGCATGATATACCTCGGTTGTTGATTTTCAATAAAATATACGCAGGAGGTTAGGAATAGTTGCATGATTTGCAACCTTGCAATCCATTGTGCGTATATCTTGTAGAAAGAAGAATAAAGGAGAAATCTATGACAACAGAACCGAAACGCTTATATCGTTCACGACATGACCGCATGATTGGCGGTGTATGTGGCGGGATTGCGACATATTTCAATACAGATCCCACCATTATCCGCTTGCTCTTCGTGCTGGGATTGCTGGCGGTTGGTGGAACTTTCTGGGCTTACATCATCATGATGATCGTCATCCCGGAAGAGACGGATTATGTACCTCCGCAGCCCCCAACAACTACAAAATAATAAAAAACCGGCAAATTGCCGGTTTTTTATTTTACGATTTCCAGGCTTCCTGGATGCGCTGCAAGGTAACCCCAAGCTCCTCCGGAAGCACGCGTACCTCACCCACCGTGGACATAAAATTTGAGTCTCCCACCCAGCGTGGGACGACATGGAAGTGCACATGTCCGATCACTCCTGCACCGGCTGCTGCTCCCAGGTTCGCGCCGATGTTGAATCCCTCCGGACAGTAAAGCGACCGCAGCACCCGTGTGGAAGTATTGATCAATTCCATCAGTTCAGCCCGGGTTTTTGAATCAAGTTCCTCGAAGGATGATTTATGCTCATAGGGCACCACCATCACATGCCCGTTGGTATAGGGAAAACGATTGAGGATGACAAATGCTTGTTTACCCCTGTGAACGATAAGTGATTCCGGGTCATTTTTGTGGGTCAACGCCTCACAAAAGATGCACTTGCAATTTTTTTTGGCGCTTTGAATATACGCGTTCCGCCAGGGTGACCAGATATGTTTCATTATGTACCTGAACAGAAAAGATATTCCCATTGTATCCGAGTTTCAAGCATTGGGGCAGGCATCGCCTACTTGACCATACAATAGCTTTCAGATAAAATCCTTTTCCTAAGACCGGTGTTCTAACAAGTAGACTATTTCAGATTCTTATTCCCTTCAAAGAGAGAAAAACACAATGCCAAAATTTTTTGTCATCTTAAACCCAATTGCTGGAAAGGGTGCTGGTCAATTATTAAAGACCGAGATAGAAGCATATCTAAAAGAGTTAAAACTGGATTTCAAGCTCTTTATGACCGAAAAAATCGGACACGGGATTGATCTGGCTCAACTAGCTGTAGCGGAGAAGTTCGACGTGGTTGTGGCAGCCGGCGGTGATGGCACTTCCAACGAAGTCATCAACGGGTTGATGCTGGCGAAAAAGAAATATAAAAAGACAGCCGCCATGAGCGTTTTACCGATTGGCAGGGGAAACGATTTCGCCTTCAGCATGGGAATCCCGATTGATTGGAAGGCGGTTGCCAATTCGCTGGTAAATATCAAACGGCATCCCATGGATGTCGGTATCGCCAAAGGCGAATATTATCCCGAGGGGCG
The DNA here is from genome assembly GCA_963699305.1 of uncultured Chloroflexia bacterium. Taxonomy (GTDB): domain Bacteria; phylum Chloroflexota; class Anaerolineae; order Anaerolineales; family Anaerolineaceae; genus JBGQAS01. Next base: position 146,226 of record OY969431.1, read on the forward strand.
CTATTTTGGGAATGGCGTCGGCATTGGTTTTGATGCGGTGGTGGGTTTTGTGGCTGCCAAATCCAAGCTGACCGGCTTTATGGCGTACCTGGTGGCAGCAATGAAGACCATTTTTATTTATTTTAAAGCGCCCACCATCAAGCTAGAATTGGATAACAAAGTTATCACCCAGGCGGATCTCATGGTTTCCATCATGAATGGGCGTCGCATGGGTGGCACCTTTATGATGGCGCCGGACAGCAAACATGATGATGGTGTCTTTGACTTGTGCATCGCTGGAGCGCTTTCCCGCTTGCAGATCTTTGGTTTGATCCCGCGCTTTATGAAGGGCACCCAGGCAACCCATTGGGCTGTGAAGACGGAACGCTCACGTAAAGTGATCGCCACCGCAGTGAAAGGCACATTGCCGGCACACGCGGATGGCGAGACCCTGTGTGAAGAAGGTTCACACCTGGAAATTGAATTGCTGCCATCTCAACTGGAGTTGATTTTTTAATGGCTTCACGCATGCCACTGGGTACACGTTTTGTTAATTGGATGCTCAAACGACTGACGCATGTACTCTGCAGGGTCGACGAATCGCAGCTGCATAAAATTCCCGCCAAAGGTCCTTTGATCATCGTGGTGAACCATGTTAATTTCCTGGATGCGCCGGTTTTTTACCTGCACATCCTTCCCCGGCCATTGACGGCTCTGGTAAAAACAGAAACGTGGAAAAGCCCGTTCTTGGGTCCATTATTTACCATGTGGAAAGCCATCCCCATACGCCGCGGGGAAGCCGATTTAACTGCGTTCCATGCCGCCCAGCGGGCGCTACTGGATGGCAAGATCATGGTTATTTCACCGGAAGGGACACGGTCCGGGCATGGACGGTTGCTGAAAGGTCTGCCCGGCGTGGTACTGCTCGCAGCCCGTACGGGTGCACCCATCATGCCGGTGGCATATTACGGACATGAGAATTACCGCCAGGATCTAAAGCGGTTTCGCAGAGCCAAGTTCAACATCGTGGTTGGCAATCCATTTAAATTGAATTTAAACGGCATCGCCCTTTCCAAAGATGTGCGTGAACAGGTGACTGCAGAGATCATGTTCCAGCTCGCTTCACTAATGCCGGAAGAGTATAGGGGTGAATATGCCAACCTGCACCAGGCAAGCGAAGAATACCTCCATTTCGATCTTGGGATGAGCAGTAACCTGCGCAGAGCTCGCGGAAAACTGGAACCCAGTGCATTATAAGAATATAGCATGCGTGATATCTCCCGTGTAACGACGGGAGATATTTTTATGGTTGACACGCTTCCCTGCCTATATTATCCTAAAGCTATGGATCAATTGGGACTTTTTCCCGCGCGTATTCTCACTGTTGTAGAACTCAATCGATACTTAAAAGCGTTGTTCGAAAGCGATGAGATCCTGCGTGATGTCTGGGTTTCCGGCGAAATATCCAACCTGGCACAACCATCCTCGGGGCATATTTATTTCACATTGAAAGGTGAATCCGCCGCGCTCAAGTGCGTTATCTGGAAAGGCAGCGCCATGAAACTCCGGATGATCCTGCAGCCGGGAATGGCAGTGGAAGCACATGGAGCCATTGGCATTTACGAGCGGGATGGACAATACCAGTTGTATGTGGATGCCATCCGGCTGGCGGGTGAAGGCGCGCTGTACCAGGAATTCCTGCGGATCAAGGCAAAACTGGAAGCCGAAGGTCTCTTTGAGGAAACCCGCAAGCGCCCCATCCCGGAAAGACCGGGGGTGATCGGTGTAGTCACTTCATCCACGGGAGCGGCGCTCCAGGATATCCTTAATACACTAAAGGCGCGGTTCCCGCTGGTGAAGGTTGTACTGGCAGCTGCTGCCGTGCAGGGGGAGCAAGCTCCCATGGAGATCGTGGCAGCCATCGAAAATTTGAACCGTATCATCCGTCCCGATGTGATCATCCTCGCGCGCGGCGGTGGTTCCCTGGAAGACCTGATGGCGTTCAATGATGAAAGTGTTGTCCGGGCAGTTGCATCGTCACAGGCACCCATCATCAGCGGGGTGGGGCATGAGACGGATTTCACCCTGGTGGATTTCGCCGCCGATTGGCGCGCTCCCACTCCAACCGGAGCAGCAGTCAAAGCTGTCCCGGATATTGCGGAATATGAAACACGTTTATCCATGTTGACGGAGAACCTGTTTGCGCTGACCCAGACTGCACTTGAAGACCACCGGGTCAACCTGATGGAGTTGGAGAACCGGCTGGCGCGTTCCTCCCCCCGCATGCAGATTCATAATAATCTCCAGGCACTGGATGGTCTCGCAGCGCGACTCTCACGTGCCACGGAGCAATACCTGGTGTTGAAAAAAGCACATGGGGAAAACCTCGCAAAACGCCTGGTTTCCTTGAATCCGCAATCCATCCTGGACAGGGGTTTTGCGGTGGTCAGTGATTTGGAAGGCGGGATCATCGGATCCATCCGGCAGGTTTCACCGGGCAAAGCCTTGCGGGTCACGGTATCCGATGGTGCCTTTGGCGCAACAGTAAAAGAAAGTGAGAAATAGCGATGGCAAAAAAAGAAAGTCTCGCAATCAGCGGTATGAATTATGAACAAGCATTCACGGAGTTGGAAGAAGTGGTGGCCGCGTTGGAGGAAGGCAGGACCAGCCTGGAAGTATCCATGCAGCTTTTCGAACGCGGGCAGGCGCTTTCCAGCCGTTGTGCGGAGCTCTTGAACAAGGCGGAATTAAAAGTAACCGAACTCAGCAAGGATGGGGAGGAACGGGCATGAACGGATTTGAGATTCTGATCGCAGCCGGGATCGGCTGGTTGGTTGCCGGGCTGCTTAAGGTGCCAATTTACCGCATGACCCATAAACGCTGGAAGTGGAGCCTGATCGTATCCACCGGAGGGATGCCCAGCACCCATTCCGCCTTTGTTAGCGGGATTACCATGGCGGTGGGACTATTTGAAGGCTTCGATACAGCGGCATTCGCGATTGCATTTGCCCTGGCTGCGATCGTTACATCGGATGCGGCAGGCGTCAGGCGGCAGGCCGGCATCCACGCCGAGCGCATCAACATGATTTTCAATGAATTCGTAAACAAACGTCACATCACTCAGAAACAACTTAAGGAAGTACTGGGTCACACTCCATTTGAAGTGGCTGCCGGGATCGGTGTCGGGCTGACCGTGGTGTTTATCGTATGGCTGCTTTGGCCGAAATAGAATGAGATGGGTATTAAAATAAAAGCAGAGGTTGTTCTCAAACCTCTGCTTTTTATCTATTAAAACCCCAATTCTTTTTTCAGTTGGGTTTCACTCTTTTTCCCTGCACTCCTTCCCAACAGCTCCTCCCAGAACGTATCGTCGTAGCGCCGCGAACGCAGCAGGATCGGCATGGGCACTCCCCAACCCAACATGAGCACTTCCTCCTTGGGCTGCAGGCGCGCCAGCATGCCGCGCAGTGCATCCCTACCAGCCAAGCCCGCCAGCACGGCATGGATATCGTCCTCGTCGCCCAACCAGCCGGAAATGCGCGTGCCCAGCTGAGACATGACTTCATCGTATATTTGCGATGGGCGCTGGTCGATGATCAGCAGCGTCACGTAGTATTTGCGCATTTCGCGCGCAATGGTGGAGAAGGTGGTCTGGGATGCCATTTCCCGGTTGAGCAGCTTGTGCGCTTCCTCCACAACGACCACCAGGGGACGCGGTTCCGCTCCCTTACCGGAGCGATACGCGTTGGTCTTCCTTTCCCAGGCATCCCGCACACGGCGGGTCAGCAGGTTGGTCACCAGCAGGTAGTCCAGGTCACGCTCATGCTCGCCAAAGGAAAGCACAATGTGCTGACCGCCTTCCAACCCCTTGATGATTTCCGAAAGGGAATCTGCAGCGGGTTTTTCCACGATGTAGGAAAGATCGAACACACGGCTCATTTTACTGCGCAAGCCTTCCGCCGCTGCAACATTGACACCCACTTCCGATGCCCAATGCGCAACGCTATCCGGGGCAGGTATTTTTTTACCTTCCTCTATCTCGATGGTTGTGCCGATTTTCATGGCTTTGAATTCGTGGAACCAATTTTCGTGAAAGGAGTGATACAGCGCTTCGAGGGTGGTGGGCGTGGTTTCCTTCAGGTTCAATTCCCGGGTGAGCATTTCGATATCTTCCGGGTGTATGTCATTTTCGGCGATTTCCAGGTTGAAGTCAGGTGTGGCGCCGCGGATGCTGCCTTCGCATCCCAGCCCGACAATGCGCACCCTGCCGGCAAACTTGGATTTCAAACCCACAATGCGCTGCCCGGTATCCGATGCGGTATCGTCGAAACCGTATTCGTTGTGCATATCGAAGATCAGGGTGGATGCTTTGTTGTAGTGGATCAACCCTGCCAGGATGATGCGCGCCAGGAAGGATTTTCCGGACCCGGTTGCGCCGAAGATCCCGGAGGAACGCTGCACAAATTTATCGAGGTTCATGCAGACTGCCAGGTCCTGTTCGCGGGTGGTACCGATGGCAAAATTGCCTTCTTTTTCAGCATCTCCAAAAATTGTGGCGATATCCCCGCTGTTCGCAAGCCGCACCGGCGCGTGATGGGAAGGGATGGTTTTAATGGGCAGCAGGTGCGGGTCTTCCGGATGATCCGCCCGCCATGCTGCGTACGTTGGTGAACCCGGTTCGGGACCGCGGTCCAGCATCAGGGCAGGGAGGACTTCCAGGGTTGTGTACAGGGTTTGACCGTGGAGCAGGCTGGCAAGTTCCGCTGGCAGACGCGCTTCGCTTTGTTCATCTGCAAAGCGCGGGTCCGTCGAGCCAAGGATCAGATCGGTGGTCAACCCATAAAAAATCCAATCCCCGCTTTCCACGATCACAAAGGAACCTTCCTGGGCATCCTGAGGTGAGACGGTAAGCCGCACACGCAGGTTTTCTTTCAACCCTCCTCCGACGATATAACCAATCGCTTGTTCGTTCGTATTCCCGGATTTGTTTTCAGTCATCAGTCTCATCCTTGGTGATAAAGGTCCAAATCACCCAATGCGTTCAATACCGTGTTCAGGGTTGCATAATCATCCCGCAACAGGGTTATCAGCTCACGCGTGGCATTCTGGATCCATTCGGGATTGCCGGTACGCCGGTTGATCAACCCGGCATCATGCAGATGCGCAGAAAGGATCTCCACGACAGGCAGTTCAATTGCCCGCAGGATGTGCCGGAAATATCCGAACCTGCCGGTATTGGTGAATTCGACGATCTGCGTATCGGCGCAGGGGACCATCACATCCAGCGATAGCGGGGGACGCGGTGGCAGGAGGTGGAAGATCTTTTCACCATCCCCGTACCCGATAAAAAGGACACTGATCTCAGCAGGTGTATTACGGTTGATGCGGTTGTCATCGATCACTTCCGGTCGGATGTTCCCCGCAGTGACCAACTGGCGCACCAACCCGTCATCATCGATGTGCATATCGTGGATCAATCCAAACACCACTTGTTTTTCGTCCAATGGTATGCAGATCATTTGACCGAAGGCTGGTGCAGACAGGTTGGATACCTTGCAGCCCACCACGCAGCCGGTGATGCTGGCACGCAGCAGCCTTCCGATTTCAATCGATTTCATGCTCCATACCTCGTTTTTCCCGGCAGATCTTTCGCCGATTGCTTGTACGATTGTCCAGGAACTTCAATTCCACGTTTGTGATACTCAAGGGCGATCATATCGCTGATCTGTCCCTTCTCCTGGTAGGTGACGACGGCAATTTCATGGGCGCGGTGCAGGGCGTAAGGATACGGTCGGTTGCCCATCAGTTGGTTTTGCTCCAGCAGGCAGGCATGCAGCAAATCGATGGATTCTTCATTTTGGGCAACCCAGGCGGGAATTTCAACCCGGGCAAGTGCGGGAATGATTTTCCCTTCCGGAATTAAGGTAGAAAAAATTCAAGGCGATCTCATCGGTGAATTTTGCCGATGAGCGGGATTGTATACCAAAAATACCGCTGCGCTGACCGGGTTTCAACAATCCCTTGAATAAATCGGAATCCGTGACACCAGCCAAAGGACGGTCTTTTCCTTCTTTGGAAGACTCTTTTTTATCCTTGATGGTGAGTTCGACCAGACGCACGACCAGATCCGCGCGGGGTTTATCCACATACCCGGCAACGATGGTGTTCCGGGATGCCTGGAATCTTAACGTTTCCAGGTATCCCGAAAAAAGCAGTTCGAAATCGCGATTGGTTTTCGGCTCACCGAAGATCTCCAGAGGACCATCGGTAAGGGTTATCACCGTCCCTTGAATATCACCAGCCGCACGGACGAGGGTTTGCCGTTCCTTCAAATCCCGGGCAAGAGAAATATATTCTTCCGTAACTAAGCTTCCGGATTTTTCAATATCTTCAAAATAGAGCAGGTCACTGATGGTGAGTTCTTGAGGGATTTCCCCGGCGGCATAACGAAAAATACCAGTGTTGATCACGCCAAACTCGATTGCATCGTGATGGCTGGGTGTGATCTGGGATCCATCTGCAGCCAGCAACATATGCGGTTTCATTTTTGCCGGAGGATTAATGACTGTCGTAAGTGCGTCCTTGCCCGGAATTGCACAACGATACCCGGGCTGTTCCTTGCTCGCCGCTTCGAGAAGCATTCTTAACTCATCCAGTTTAGTGGAATAATTTTGGAATTTGTCACGCGCTTGTTCCAGGCGCGCATCAAGGACTTGCCGATGATGCGGAGCCTGTTCGCCCATGGTCTTGACTTGAGTGTGTATTTGCTGATAGTTTACGGGCATTGCCCCTCACAGGATTTCGAACATTTGTTTGATTATATCGCATGAGAGAATGTGCGGTTTTTATTGGAAATTCTTCTCGCTTGCTACCCATAGTACCATGTGATATCATATTTTTTTATATGGAGAGCCAGCAGCGTCGAAGGGCAAGGATCCGCAAAACCTTGATCATTATCACCCTGTGCACCATACCTTGTTACTGTGTTGGGGTCATTCTACTGCTGGTTTCCAACTCGATCCGGAACAGGCAAGAAGCGACCCCGACAATAACGGTGACAAGCACGCGGGTGGCATCCCTGACCCCGACGGCGCCAACTTTGCCATATTTCTTTACACCTACCATCACCATGACTTCCACCATATCCCTTACCCCCAGCGCTTCCCCGACGTACATTTGGCCACCCACGGGAACACCAACTGCAACTCCGACGTTAACGGAAATCCCAACGGATACACCGATGCCGAGCGATACTCCAGTCCCGACGGAAACAGAGACACCCATTCCCACCTCCACACCATGAAAGGTACATTCCATGTTTGAATTGAAAACATTTTTAGAAGAAATGCTTTCCCAACCTGGCCTTTCCGGTTACGAAGAACCGGTGCGTAAAACGATTGAAAAAACCTGGCAGCCCCTGGTGGATGAATTGACCGTAAGCAGGGTTGGCAGTTTACACGGATTCAAGCGCGGTTCAGGGAAGGATCCCCGCCCGCGGATTCTCGTGGCTGCCCACATGGATGCCATCGGTTTGATGGTCAAAACCATTACGGAAGGAATGATCTTTTTCACCGAGATTGGCGGGTTTGACCAGCGTGTGCTGCCCGGGTTGATCGTTACCGTGCATGGAAAAAAGAACCTGTTTGGCGTGATCGCTCAACCACCCGACCGCCTTTTACCGCATGAGCAGGCAGGCAAACCTGTAAAAAGCGCTCAACTGATGGTGGATGTCGGCTTGGACTCCCGGGAAGTGGAACGACTGGTACATGTTGGAGATTTGATTTCACTGGCACAACCCCCTACGCAATTGAGCGGGGACATGATCTTTGGTCACAGCCAGGACGACCGTGCTTCGGTCGCTGCGTTGACGGTGTGCCTGCATGAACTGCAGCATATGAAACACGAATGGGATGTATGGGCAGTTGCCACCACGCAGGAGGAGGAATCCTTTGCCGGTGCATACACCACACCATTTGAAATCCGCCCGCAGATTGCCGTGGCAGTGGATGTTACCTTCGGCAAAGAGAACAACAGCGATCACCGTATGTATCCATTGGGAGGTGGTCCGACGATTGGATGGGGTCCCAACGTCCATCCGGCGCTTCATCGTAGAATGAAAGCGCTGGCAGAAAAATTGGATGTACCGCATAACATCGAAATCATGCCACGCCATTCGGGCACCGATGCATATGCCATGCAAATCGTGCGCGAGGGCATCCCCACCCTGGTGATGGGAATCCCGCTGCGTTATATGCACACAGCGATAGAAATTACTTCATTACGAGATATCGAGCGATGTGGCTTCCTGATGGCGGAATTCATATCACGCCTGGAAATGGATACCGTGGAAAATATTCGTTGGGACGAAAAACATGAGCAGTAAAAAATTCATCGCAAAAGAGCAATTGAAACTGCTGGAAAATCTATGTAACGCGGTAGGTGTTTCCGGCGACGAAGGCGAAGTCCGCCAATTGGTGACGCGTGCTGTCAAGCCGTATGCAGATGAGGTGAAAGAGGATGCCCTGGGAAATCTGCTGGTCACACGCCACGCCAAACCTAGGAATCCGTTGAAGGTGATGCTCGCTTCGCATATGGACGAAGTGGGCTTCATGATTGTTGCTGATGGTGAAGACGGGTTCTATAAATTTGAGCTCGTCGGAGGGATCGATGTGCGCCAACTCCCGGGAAAACCGGTGCAGGTCGGTCCTGAGCATCTGCCCGGGGTGATCGGCGCCAGACCGGTCCATCTGCTCGCAGATGAAAGTGAGATGGATTCCAAAGTTCCTCTCGATTCCCTGCGCATCGACCTGGGACCGGATGTTGGGAAAAGAGTGAAACCTGGTAACTGGGCGACTTTTGCATCCACATTCCGACAAACCTCCCAAAGCATTCTTGCCAAAGCGATCGATGACCGCATGGGAGTAGCGACGTTGATCGAACTTCTAAAACATGCTCCTCAGAATATCGAACTCCAATTAGCATTTACAGTTCAGGAAGAAGTCGGGGCGCGGGGTGCCAAAGTAGCTGCCTACCATTTTGATCCTGACCTCGCCATCGTGGTGGACTGCACGCCAGCCTTTGACCTGCCGCGCTGGGATGGTGAAGAAAACACTCAATACAACACCAGGCTTGACGCTGGACCCGCGATTTATATGGCGGATGCTTCCACGTTATCCGATCCACGACTGGTCAGGTTTCTTCTGCAAGTTGCGGAAAAACAATCCATCCCCTGCCAATTGCGCCAACCCGGGGCTGGCGGAACGGATGCCGGAGCGATTCACCGTTCACGCAAGGGTATAGCGAGCGTTAGCGTTTCCATCCCTCACCGGTACCCCCATTCGGCGGTTTCGGTATCCCGGGTTGAGGATTGGGAAAATACGATCCAATTGCTTTTCGGTGCCTTGAATACCATCACACCGGAAATTTTGAAAGCTGAACGTTAAACCATCATTCGACAGGAGCAGGCAATGAAATCAATCATTCAAAAATTGGTTGAAACCACCGGACCTTCCGGATATGAAAGTAAAATACGCCGAGTCATTCAGGAAGCCATCCTGCCGGATAAAGGTGAAGTGGATGCCCTGGGTAATTTGATCGTCCGCAAAGGGCAAAAGACAGGCAACGGCTTGCGCGTCATGCTGGCTGCACACATCGATGAAATTGGTATCATCGTATCCCATGTTGATGAAGATGGCTTCATCCGCTTTACGACCATCGGTGGCGTGCGTCCGCACACCCTGCTTGGAAGCCGGGTGGAATTCATGGATGGCACTGAAGGGGTGATCGGTGGAGAGAAGCTGGAAAATCTTGAAAAAGTCCTTTCCTTCGAGCATTTATTCATCGATATCGGCATAAGCAGCGGGAAAAAATCACCGGTAAAAGTTGGCGATGTTGCGTGCTTCAAACGACCGTACCTTGATCTGGGCGAGCGCTTGGTGGCAAAGTCAATGGATGACCGTATCGGTGCTGCGGTTTTGATCGAATTGTTGAAAACCCTCAAGACCTCCCCCCACGAGGTTGTTTATGTCTTCAGCACCCAGGAAGAGGTCGGGATGAGAGGTGCAACCACGGCGGCATATGCCATCGATCCAGACCTCGGTATTTCCGTTGATGTGACCTTGACCGGAGATACTCCCAAGGCGGCAAAAATGGCGGTCGATTTGGGCAAAGGACCTGCAATAAAGATCCGGGATGGTGGCATGCTGGCGGATCCGCGTGTCATCCGCTGGATGACAGAAACTGCCGAAAAGGCCAAGATCCCTTACCAGCGCGAAATCCTGGAGGGTGGAACGACCGATGCCCGCGTGATGCAGATCACCCGTGCAGGAATGCCCGCCGGATGTGTTTCAATCCCATGCCGCTATGTCCATTCTCCTTCTGAAATGGTGGATTACCGGGATGTTCAAAATGCTGTACGGTTGTTGAAGGAACTCCTTTCACACCCCATCACGCTATAATAGGCTTTATGAAACCCATCAAGGAATCCTGGCAGCTTTTTTTACAAAAACTGGAAACTTTCAGATGGTTGAATATTAGGTTTGTCTTATTTATAATTGTGGCGGTGCTTTTTCTTTTCCTGCTCTTTTGGGGAGAACCGATCACCCATTTCCTATCAGACACTGAAAATCAATCTGTGCAGACTGTTCTGACGCCGTCCTCCATATCGGGGACCCAGGTTGAGATCCCTCCGGAAGTCATTTCAATCAACAGGCAGATTAACTTGGACGTCATCGGTGCGGTCATCCTTGTCCTGGTGATTGTCATTGGGACGCTGACGAATATCCTCTACAAGAGGAACATGCTCGTAAAGGTTGGTGGTAGGGACAAGAAAAATAGTTGGAGGAGAAAATGAAAAATCTCCGCAGGATCATGATGGTTTTCCTCACGCTTGTCATTGCAGGGATGGCCGTTTTTGCCACACCTTCCCGAGTGCAAGCAGCCAAGATAATGCAACAGGGCATGATCGAAGGGATCATTGATGATGATCTCATCGTAGTGGCGAAGGATATTGTCATCAATGGTACAGTGACAGGTTCAGTATTAGCCATTGGCGCCACCATCACGGTTAATGGGACGATCCAAGGGGACGCTTTTTTGTTTGGTGGTGTGGTGAAATTATCTCAAGATGCAACCATTCAGGGGAACCTTTTTACAGCTGCTGCCAGCCTGGATCTACGAGGTACGGTCGCGAAAAATCTTTTGGGTGGTTCGCAAAATTTTCTTTTCAGGCAATCTGCAGTTGTCTCTGAGAATGTATATTTCGGCGGTTTTGGTATCACGACATATGAAGGTTCAATAATCGGTAAAAATCTGACGGCGGCTGCCAGTCAGATTGTGCTGCGAGGCTCAATCAAGCGTGATGTCAACATTTCCGGCAACGCCATTGAAATATTCGGGACGATTGATGGAAACGTGGCGATGGATGTCTCTGCACCGGGAGATAAAAATTTCCTGCTTCAATTCATTCCCAACATGCCTGCCATTATCAACACCGGGCTGCGCATCGACCCGATAGCCAATATCCACGGCACATTGAAATATACCAGCATCATCGAACAATCTGCTGCCATCCATGGTGACCTTGCCTCTCCTGCTGTATATCAAACTCCCGTCCCGGCAGAGACCCAGCGGAAGTCAGCGGAGCTCTCGGTATCGAAAGTAGCTTCAACCTCCAGCACCCTGGCGTGGATATGGAACTTCCTGCGTAAAATGATCACGTTCCTGCTTTTAGGAGCGATGATATTATGGATTTACCCGCGCGGTGCGCGTTTCATAAAAGACCGGTTGATTTCCCATCCCCTCCCTTCGCTGGGCATCGGTTTCCTGGTATGGATTATCGGCGTTTTTGCCGTCATCATGTTGCCGATCATTTACATATTGCTTGGATTACTGTTCAACTTCATCTCGCTGGGAGGCTTGAGTTTTACCTGGTTCTTCTTGATCGGCGCTGTGCTGCTGCTCTGCACCATTTTCTTCATCTGGCTGGTGTTCGTTGGCAGCGGGCTGATTGCTGCATATGCTTTCGGCGACTGGCTGCTCGAGAAGATGTCTCCCAATGCGAACGGGCGAAAATTCCTTGCCATGCTGTTTGGGATAGTCTTGTTCGTTTTCATCACCTCTGCACCGTATATCGGCTGGTTGTGCACCATCGTCGCCAGTGTGATTGGGCTGGGTGCCATGTGGATCAGCTATCGCAATGCACGGCATAAAAAGAAGGCAAAAAGATAAGAAAAACCCCCTGCAGGTGTGAATGGCAGGGGGTTATTTTTTTATCAGGACCTTTTTGTAGGCGTCCACCATCGCGGTGGCATCGAAGAATTTTTCTGCACGTTTTCGGGCGTTCGTTTTAAAATGTGCCAGGTTTTCCAAAACGTGCAGTGATGCTTCGATGAGGGGTTCAGGTTCAGCGGGCTGCATTCGGATTGCTTCTGCCCCATATGCCACGATCTGTCCTCCATCCGTTCCTACCAATTCGCGGATCGCCCCGGTCTCGTATCCAACCACCGGCAGACCACAGGCAAGCGCTTCCACGACAGAGTTCGGGCAGGATGCGTTGATCTCGCAGGGAAAAAAGAGGTGAGCCTTTTGATTGAAACCGGCAATTTTTTCCAAACCAACGATCCCAACCATTTCAATCCAATCCAATCCAGCGAGTTCATGTTGAAGATGGATCGGCACATCTCCCACGACGCGCAAGCGAACTGGTTTACCGATTCTGTTCCGCAGTCCCTTGGCGAACCTGACTGCATTCAATAGACCCAGCTCGTGACCCCCACCCAAATGTCCTTCGGTTACCTGGATACTGATGTAATCATTTGGCAACATGGAGATCGTTCCAGCTTGGAATGCGTCCAGATTTACACCATTGTAGATGATCGAAGAGGGTTTTTTCAACGCACCATACTGCTCTGTCCACCAGGTTTGAGTGAATTTACTTTGGTACACGATTTCATCGGCGAGTGAGCGCCGGATGGTTGCCATCATTAGGTTGTACATTTCTGCCCGCAGAAAATGCCGGACACCGGTAAAAACCCGTCGTTGCGTCCAATTGATACCATTCAGCCGCTGGACAATCCGGATACCGCGTTTGCGTGCCAGCCAGAGCTGATCCATATGACGTGTACCAGCGATGACCAGGATGGCATCCGTGCCCTGGCGCAAAGGCTCATGGTGCGTTTGGATGCCTTCTTTTGCCAAGCCTGCCCGCAGGCGGGTTTGAAAAGTAGATGGACCGCCGATGCCCTGCAAGCGCGGCAACATGCAAATGGAAGTCACGCGGCGGGCTCCTTAAAATTAAGTAATGCCTTGACGATCTTTTCCGCTGCATGCCCATCTCCAAAGGGATTGGATGCGTGCGCCATTTTCTGGTATTGTTCCGGATCGTTGAGCAGTCCGTTTACTTCTGACACGATCCGTTGGGTGTTTGTCCCGACCAGCTTTAGCACCCCAGCTTCAATTCCCTCCGGTCGCTCCGTCACCTCTCGGAGGACGAAGGTGGGTTTGCCCAACCCTGTGGCTTCTTCCTGAATGCCACCGGAATCGGTCAGCACAATACTGGCATTCTTTATTAAATACACCAGTGAAAGATATTCCAGCGGAGGCAGCAGGGTGACATTGGGTAGATTGGATAGCAATGTGTAGACCGGTGTGTTGATATTGGGATTAAGGTGTACCGGATAAAAGAAATGGATTGCATCCGAATACTGGGCAGCGAGAGTGCGGATCGCCTCACAGATATTTTCTATGGGTTTACCAAAATTTTCGCGGCGGTGTGCTGTGATGAGAATGAGCTTTTTCCCGTTTGGATGAATTCCATGTTGTTGCAAAAGCGCTTGTATCTCAGCCGGGATGGGCAGTTGACTGATATGCTGCAGAGCGTCAATAACCGGGTTGCCGGTTACGGCAATGCGCCAATCAGGAATGCCTTCTGATAACAGGTTTTTGCGACAGAGCTGGGTGGGTGCAAAATGCAGATCTGCAACGACTCCTGCGATACGGCGGTTGATTTCTTCAGGGAAAGGCTGCCATTTATCGTGGGTGCGTAACCCGGCTTCCACATGCCCGATATGGATGCGCTGGTAATATGCTGCAATCGAAGCAGCCATCACCGTGGTTGTATCGCCTTGAACGAGCACCCAATCGGGTTTGATCTTTGTCAGGATTGGATCGATATGGCGGAATATATCACTCGTAAGCGCTGCCAGCTCCTGCCCCGGTTTCATCAGGTCGAGGTCAATCTCGGGGGTGATATCGAACAGGTTGAGCACCTGGTCAAGCATCTCGCGATGCTGAGCCGTGACACAAATATGCGTCTCGATGTGGGGCGTCATTTGCAAAGCGCGGATCACCGGCGCCATTTTCACAGCTTCCGGACGGGTTCCAAAAATTGTCAGAACGTTGAGATTTTTCATCACCGCTCCCTCGATCTGTTTAGCGCGTGGAGACTCCCAGCCGATGGACGTTGAATCCCGCTGTTGTCCATTTATCCGCATCCAACCCGTAGACCGTATCGATGATGACTTTTCCATGGGTCAGTGTCTTTGTGTAAGCAGGGTCGAGGTTTTTAAATTGGGCGTGATTCACAAGCAAGAGGATGACATCGCTGCCAGTGAGGGCTTCTTCGATTGTTCTTACTGTTATAAATTCTTTAAATGTGGCAGCAGGCTTGAAAGGTTCGAACGCTTGAACGGTCGCCCCTTTTTTCGCTAATAATTGTGCCACTTCCACCGCGGGGCTTTCACGCAGATCATCCACATCCGGCTTATAGGAAAGCCCAAGGACAGCAACCTTTTTACCTTTTAAGGTTCCCCCAAGAGCTTTGGCAGCCAATTCAACGACCACATGCGGCTGATGATCGTTCACTTCACGGGCGGTGTGGATGAGAGGGGTGATATCCGGGGCGGCTTCCACTAAAAACCATGGGTCTACGCTGATGCAGTGACCTCCTACTCCGGGCCCGGGATTGAGGATCTTCACCCGCGGGTGCTTGTTGGCTAGCTGGATGGCTTCCCAAATATCGATTCCAAACCGGTCGGCGAGACGCGCGAATTCATTGGCAGCCGCGATGTTTATATCGCGATATGTATTTTCCATGAGTTTGACCATCTCCGCTGTGGTGGCGGTGGTGGTGTAAATTTCACCTTTAACAAACATGCCATATAAGTCTTTACCGGCGATCGAAGAGGGTTCGTCGATACCGCCAATAACGCGGGCATTTTCAATTAACTCACGCATGATCTGCCCCGGGAGGACCCGCTCCGGTGAATACGCTGCATAGAAATCCGTCCCCGCCTTTAATCCGGAACGTTCCAGGATTGGCACCACCAGGTCGATTGTCGTACGCGGGGGGGAGGTGGATTCCAGGATGACGAGATTCCCCTTACGCAAATGCGGCAGGATGGATTCTGTTGCGGAGATCACAGCCCGCATATCGGCGCGCTTGTCGTTGTAAAAGGGCGTCGGCACAGCAATGATGAACGCATCGGCAGGCTCTGGCTGGTCACTGATCTGCAGATTGCCGGAAGATAGCGCTTCCTGAACGACTTCATCCAGACCGGGTTCAAAAATGTGAACGTGTTTATTTTTCAGGCTGTTGACTATGTCCGGGTTAATATCCACACCCACCACCCGAACACCATGTGTGGCAAACATACTGGCGGTTGGAAGACCGATATATCCCAACCCGATGACGCAGATCTTTTTAAATTTCACGCGGATACCTCGGAGTAAAATTGAACTTTCGAATTATCCCATAACTGCCACGGCTTGCGAAGGTGTCGGAAAGACTGTATTACTTGCCCCGCTGTTCGGGGCGTGATAAACTCAAGCTATGTCCATTAATATATTGGTGGCTTCGGCGCATCCCGCATTCGGGGAATTATTACGCCTGAGCCTTGAAAAAGGCGGGAATTATCACGTAAAACTGGTGCGCAGCGGTACGGAAGTATTGACCACGGTCAACCGCGAGAAATTTGAGCTTTCCATCTTAGATGCAGATATCAGGGATCAACCTTTTATTTCCCTCGTTCAGAATTTGAGGGTGCAGTTTCCATCCATGCGCATGCTCATCATCCCCCCGGAAGAAGATACGGACGGCAGACAATTATTCGACCTGGGCGCCGATGGGTATATGCAAAAACCTTTTTATCTGCCGGATCTTTTACAGATGGTGAACCGCCTGGTCCAATTTCCAGTCGCCCGACCACCACAAATGGCTGACACTCGCATCGAGGATTTGGACATTAGTTCACAAATAGCTCCTGCCTGGATCCAGGATCCCATTATAGTCAGCCAGAACCTTGAACGTTCCCTTTCATCCACCGGTGCAGACGCTGCCTTGATATTGAAAGACACGGAAATCTGGGCACAATCCGGTCATTTGGAGATCTCTGCGGTGAACGAACTGGTGGGTCTGTTGGGTAATTCGCAGCGTCGTTCAACGCATATGCATACCATGCGCTATTTTCGCCTTCCATCCCTGGGGAAAGATGTCTTGTACTACTCCATCAACCTGGTGGATACTTTCTCTCTTGGACTTGTATTCAATGCCGATGTTGCCCTGCGGGAAGTCCGCAATCAGATCATCTCGGTTGCAAACGCTCTCAGCAGCCAAAGTTTCCCGGAACCGTTGCGGGCAAAGATTATCGAAGAAAAACAGGAACCTGTTCCGAGGAAAGCAAAAGCTCATCCAGCTTCGCATGTTCCTCCTTTTCCCGATGGAATTGCCGGTGTGGATGGTGCTTCCGCATCTCCAGATGGAAAAATTGCAAGCCGGAAGACTGCCCCCCTACGAACGCAGGAAAAATAATTGGGATCCTGATATCGTAACTGAGGATTGGAAAAGAACCTGATGCCACCCACCATTTATCTCATCGATGGACATGCACTTGCCTACCGTACCTATTTTGCTTTATCCACGACGGGTGGGCGATTTACCACTAGCCGTGGGGAGCCAACCGCCGGGATCTATGGATTCGCCAATATTTTATTGCGGTTGTTGGAAGTGGATAAACCTGAATATCTTGCGGTCGCGTTTGATACCGGAAAGACATTCCGGAATGAATTATTCCCTCAATACAAGGCGACCCGGGCAAAGATGCCTGACGATTTGCGCCCGCAGATAGAACGCATCCGGCAGATGGTGGATGACTTTGATCTGCTTCGATTGGAAAAGGAAGGCGCTGAAGCTGATGATGTCCTCGGAACCATCGCACATAAAGCAGTCGCAGAAGGGCTGGGGGTCAAGATCATCACCGGGGATAAGGACCTGCTGCAGCTGGTTTCAGACCGTATCACGGTCAGTCTGCCCGGTGGAAAAACCACGGATGCCCGTGAATACCGCGCCAGCGATGTGAAGGAATTGCTGGGCGTCACACCCGAACAGGTGGTCGATTACAAGGCACTTGTGGGCGACCATTCGGATAACATCCCGGGAGTGCCGGGCGTGGGTGAAAAGACGGCTGTGTCCCTCCTTTCGCAGTATCAAACCCTGGATGAAATATATAAACACCTGGACGAACTTTCCCCGAGGGTTAAACAAAACTGGAAGAGGGCAAGGAATCAGCGTATCTCAGCCAGGACCTTGCACGCATCCGCACCAACATCGAAGTCGGGTTGGATTTGGAGAAAGCAAATACAAAGGTGCTCAACCTGGCAGCAGTTGAGGAATTGTTCCGTGAGTTGGAATTCCGTTCTCTCATCCCGCGCTTGCACAATTTACGAACCGTACACGGTGAAGGGCAACAAATGACGTTGTTTGCTGCTGAAGCCCGGCATATTGGAGTTGATGAGACGCATAAGATGAATGTGCACGTTGTGGATGACCCGGAAAAACTGGCTAACCTCCGGAAAACGCTCGAAAATGCGGAAATGATCGCATTGGATACCGAAACGACTTCTACAAATGCCATGCAGGCGGATTTGGTCGGGATATCATTAGCTGTCCGGGAGGGTGAAGGTTATTACATTCCCGTTGGTCATGTCACTGGAGAAAAACAATTACCGTTGTCAATCGTAATTGAGCATTTGTCACCCGCTCTACAGGATCCGAAAAAAGCAAAGATTGGTCACAACTTGAAATTTGATGTCATCGCATTGGAGAAAGCTGGGTTGTCTGTTTCTCCGCTCAGTTTTGACACGATGATAGCGGAATGGGTGCTGCGACCGGAATCCCATAATCTTGGGTTGAAGGATATAGCTGAACAATACCTGCATATCCAGATGACGCATATCGAGGAATTGATCGGAAAGGGCAAAACACAAATAACGATGGCACAAGTCCCGGTTTCTCAGGCTGCACCTTATGCAGCTGCCGATGCCGAGGTTACGATGCGATTACGAAATTTCCTCGTGGGACAGTTGAGCGAAGCACAAACCGCATATGTGTTTAATGAAATCGAAATGCCTTTGATCCCGGTTTTAGTTGAAATGGAAATGAGTGGTATTGCGTTAGATGTCCCGTTCTTGAAGAAAATGTCATCCGAACTGGCGATTCGCACAAAAAAAATCGAAGAAGATGTATACAGGGCTGTCGGCTACCCGTTCAACCTGAATTCGACCCAACAGCTTTCTAAAGTTCTTTTCGATTCTCTTAAATTACAACCTCCGGATCGCAATAAGAAAACCGCCAGCGGTCACTATTCCACTTCTGCGGAAGTGTTGGAGGAATTGCGCGGGAAACACATGGTCGTGGACTGCCTGTTGGAATACCGCGAATTGACCAAGTTGCGATCGACCTACCTGGATGCACTTCCGATGAGCCTTAATCCTGGTACACACCGTGTCCATACATCCTTCAATCAGACCGGATCGGTGACCGGAAGGTTGGCATCATCGGATCCGAACTTGCAGAATATTCCCATCCGGACCGAACTGGGCGCACAGGTGCGACAGGCATTTGTGGCATCGCCGGGTATGTTGTTGCTTTCGGTGGATTATTCTCAAATTGAACTGCGCATCGTGGCGCATATGTCGAGCGACCAGGCCATGCTCTCGGCGTTCCGCGCCGGACATGATATTCACGCTGCAACTGCAGCCGCGATTAATAATATTGCACTGAATGAAGTTTCCAAAGAGCAGCGCCGGCATGCCAAAGCGATCAATTTCGGGTTGATCTATGGCATGAGTGCTTTTGGTCTCACACGCACAACCGACCTGACCCTCGGAGAAGCAGAAAATTTCGTAAAGGAATATTTCCGCGATTTTCCCGGTGTGAAAAGTTATCTGGATGGCATCCGCCGGAAAGCAGCCCAGGTCGGTTATGTGGAAACGCTGCTCGGGCGCAGGCGATATTTCCCCAACCTAAAAAGTGGTTCCAATCCGCAGTTGCGTGCCAGGGAGGAAAGGGAGGCGATTAACGCCCCCATACAGGGTACGGCTGCAGATATATTAAAATTAGCCATGATCCGTTTGCTTCCTGCGTTGAAACACGCCAAACTGCAATCGATAGTACTATTGCAGGTGCACGACGAGTTGGTGCTGGAGTGCTGTCCCGAAGAGCTTGTCGAGACAGCACGGATCGTGAGAGATGTAATGGAAAACGCTTACCCTCTCAGCATCCCGCTTACGACGGAAGCGCGTTGGGGAAGCGATTGGGGACGATTGAAACCAATTTCGGAGTATCAACAAGGGTAAACCTATGCCATGGAATCAACAAGTTTTCGATAAAGCGTTGGACAAAGGACATTCCGCAGCCTGGGATCAAAACTGGGACGAGGCGATCAAATGCTACAAGGAAGCACTGCGCGAGTTTCCGGATAGTGCGGTTGCATTGACCAGTCTTGGATTGGTGTTGATGGAAACGCAGGATTATGAAGGAGCCATTAAATCTTACGAGCACGCTACTAAGCTCAATCCGAAAGATCCCGTGGTGCTGGCAAGTCTGGCTCGGTTGAATGAGCGTCTCGGCAGATTGGATGATGCCGTTTCAAATTACCTGAAAGCTGCGGAATTGTACGACGAAGCCAAGCTGCATGACAAGTCCATGGAAAGCCTTATTTCAGTCGCCAGGATCAAACCGGAAAATATCGAAGCCCGCGAGCATCTGGCCAGGGTGTATGAAAAACGCAAGTGGAAAGTGGAGGCAATGGATGAGTATCTTTCTGTTGCCAGCCTGGTACAGAAATCCGGTGATTATGACCGGGCAATAAAAATCGTTGAACATGCTCTCGGGATCGATCCTGACAATCCTGAAGGACAACAAGCGCTTCAGTTGTTGAAAACCGGACAGCCTCTACCACCAGCTTCCCGTCCGCGCGGTGGAACTGCAACCATCAGCATGGCTCGAGTCCAGGAAAAGCATAAAAAAGATGACAAGGAAAAGACATCCAAAGATCCGATAACAGAGGCTCAGCAAAAGGCGATGGTGAAACTCGCCGGTATCCTTTTTGAAAAAGAAGAAGACCCTCAAATCTCCGGGCAAGTCAGCCGTCGTGGAATATCCGCCCTGACCCGGGGAACGGGTGGCCTATCCACGGATCATTCCGGAAAATCCCGCATGCGACTCCATCTGAGCCGGGCTATCGACCTGCAGACCCAGGGACAGGATGATAAAGCTGCCGAGGAGTTGGAAAGGGCAGCGGAAATTGGCTTGGGGAACCCGGAAGCATATTTTAATCTTGGATACCTCTTTCAAGGACTGGACCCACAAAAAGCCATCAAATACTTGATGCTTGCCGTCCGCCATCCGGATTATGCCCTAGGCTCCTATTTGCTCCTGGCGAAATTGGAGTTGAATGCCGGCCAATTGCCGGATGCCGCAACCTATTTTCTGCGAGCATTGGCATTAGCGGATTGCGCCACAGTAACGCCGGAACAGGCTGCAATATTAAATCAATTATATGAACCAATCATTGAATCACAATCGCATGAGACGGACCAAACCAAATTAAAATCATTATGCGATGCCATAGCCAGCCAGCTACTGAGAAAAGATTGGCAGCAATATCTAGTCGCTGCACGGCAGCAGCTTTCCGGTGGAGAGGATTCTCAGGACCCCCTTCCTCTGGCTGGAATGCTTCTGGAAACGAAAGGCAGCCGGGTGGTGGAAGCACTAGCGGATATGCGCAGGCTGGAAAAGGGTGGATTTTACCGTTCAGCAATGGAAATTGCATACAATACCATCCCGTTTGCCCCCACATACCTGCCTCTTCAGGTAAAAATGGGTGAGGTCTTGATCAGCCAGGGACACATCAACGACGCCGTTGAAAAATTCATCCTGACGGCAGAGTCATATAACTTGCGAGGTGAAACTCCTCAGGCCATTGGTTTGCTCAACCGTGTAGCAGAAATGGCTCCCATGGACCTTTCCATACGCAGCAAATTGATTGAACTCCTCGTGGCACAGGAACGGGTGGAGGAGGCTTTATCGCAGTATCTCGAACTGGCAGATGTTTATTACAAGCTAGCGGAATTGGATATGGCGCGCCAGACATACATGGCAGGACTTAAATTGGCACAGGAGCATAAGGTAGCCAGGCAGTGGGCTATCCAAATGATCACAAAGATTGCTGATATTGATATCCAGCGCCTGGATTGGCGTAATGCCATCCGGATGTACGAACAACTGCGCACCCTCCAACCGGAGGAACCAACGGCACGAGCGAAACTCATCGATCTGAACATTCGCCTCGGACAGCCTGCAGTGGCACTATCTGAATTGGATGGGTTTGTATCTTATTTGCGCAATACCAATCAAACCAAAGTGGCTATCACCTTTATTACGGATATGATCAAAGAACATCCGGAATTGATCGAACTTCAACGCCGGTTTGCAGACCTCCTCATCAAGGAAAACAAGAAAGTCCAGGCAGTGCAGGCACTGGACGGCATATTAAAGACTTACCTGAATATTGGGAATAAACAGGGCGCGCTGGAAATCCTGAACCAGATCATGAGCCTGAACCCACCAAATCTGAAAGAATATCAGGATATGGTTGGAAAACTGAATACATAATTACGGGCGAAAGCCCGTTTTTATTTTTTCTGACTTCACCGGGGTAGGTTTTCCCATGAAAAGGAAAACCATTGGTAGAACAAACAAGAGATAGGCGATGGTTCGGGTCAGGGTAGGTGAACTGGAATAACCCACTAATGTTGAAAATAATCCGCCAATAGGGGATTGATCATTGAAAATGTGGCTGATGTTATACAACGGATTGATGACTCCCGGGATCCAACCCAGTTCGTTGAATTCCGTCACCGCCTGCGCCACCATGCCTGCTGCAAACAAAATGAGAAGCAAGTTAGTGATTTGAAAGAAACGTCCTAGCGACAGCCGGTTGGATGAACGATACCACACCCATCCCAATAGGACAGCGGACAGGATGCCAATAAACGTGCCAGCGATTTGATTAACTGAACTTATTCCAAAACCAGTGGCCAGAAGCAGCAATGCCAATTCCAACCCTTCTCGGGCGACGGAAAAGAACGTGATGGAAAAAATTACGGCTGCCTGATTTTTCCCATCCGGTTTCATGCGTGCTTCGAGGTTCTTTTGAAACGTGACCGATTGCCTGTTCACCCATAAGATCATCCACATCAACATTCCCGCTGCGACAAGCAAGCTGAAACCCTCGAATATTTTCTCAGCGTTGCCTTCCAATTCCAATCCAACGAGGCGCAAAAGAAGTGCTATGCCTGCACTGATGATGACTGCGGCAATGACACCCAGCCAAAGCGGTTTACGGAGTCCCTTTTGGTCAAATTTTTGTATAATGCCGTACAGAATCCCCACAATAAGCGCAGCTTCCAGTCCCTCGCGTAATGCCACCAATATGGTTGAGACCATGATCACCTCTTGATATTCTTATTCAGATATAGTTTATCATAATAGTGATAATAATCAATGCTGTGGTGTAAGTTTTATATATGAATGGAAGCAGCCAGGTTATTTACACGTGCGTCCGGATGCTGCCGGTGTGTTACGGAAGGAGGGAGCTAGGATGGCATAGATGGAGCAGCGCTGAACGTCCAGCATGCGGCTGCGGATGCGCGCGTCGATTTCATCCAGCGAAGAGGATGTGGTGATCACAGTCGGCAGGCGGGCTTCATAGCGGAAATTGAGCAGTTGGAATAATTTCTCCTTTGCCCACGGAGTGGCACTTTGTGTACCCAAATCATCGAGGATCAATAAACGGGCATTGCGAACCTGTTCAAAGAGATGATCATACGAAACAGCGCTGTTTGGGTTGAACGTGGCACGCAAGTGATCGAGCAGATCGGGAACGACGATGAAAATTGGTTCTTCACCCACTGCTGCACGGTAGTTGCCGATTGCTGCAGCCAAATGGGTTTTTCCGGAACCATATGTCCCGGAAAGCACCAACCATCCGTGGGGTTGTTCAGCAAATTGCTGGCTGGCTTTGAATGCTTTTTCCAGGCTGCGTTGTTCCTCCATCGATAGTTTTTCATTTTCCCGTAAACTAAAGTTGCCAAAACTGTGTTCACCGACCAGGGCAAGCGTGGAAATAGCTGACTGGGCGGAGTCCCGCACAGGTGAGCGATAATCCGGGGCAATGATGCGCACGGTCGTGACAAGGTCCGGATCCAGCAAGCGCGAGCGGATCCGTCCATCCAGTTCTGCAAGATCGAGGTTGGTTGTGATCACCATCGGCAACCGATGCATATAACGGTGATTGATGACTTGGTACAACTTTTCCTGTGCCCAGGGGGTGGCATTTTGCGTCCCCAGGTCATCCAGGATCAACAAGTGGATATTGCGGATTTCATCGAAGCGTTCTTCAAAAGTGGTATCGGGATTGTCATAGGAGAACCGCAACCAATCCAGCAGATCCGGTACCGTCAGGAAAATGGTGGGTATTCCCAGACTGACGACAAAATTTGCCACGGCTGCCGCAAGGTGCGTTTTTCCACAACCATAATTGCCCATCAACAGCAACCAACCCTTGAGATTTTGTGAATATAAATGTCCCTGGTTGTAAGCAAACTCCAACGAGCGAGTTTGCTGTTCTGCCAGACCGGTGCGTCCCTGTGTCCGGAAATTTTCAAATGTCATATCCTTGAAAGCCGTCAGGTTGCTGATCTCGAAAAGACGATGGCTGGCAGCTTGTGCGATCTGTTCTTCCTTGCACGAACACGGCTGCAATTTGCCGAAATTGGGATCGGTGACCGGCAGATCAAGACGGATGAAACCCACCCCGCCGCAAATGGGGCAGACGCCATCGATCTTCTTTCGTTTCTGTTTAGTGTTTGATGATGTCGCCATATTCTCCCTGGATGTATTTCCCTCGATCCTGTTGGCGATCTCTTTTATCTGCTTCATTGCGACCTTTCTCTTTCCATGACTTCAAAATACTTTCCACATACTTCCAGCGCCGGACATTATTCTGTACAGCAATGCGGATGGCTTCTTCCAGCCAATCTGCGGGATACAGTTGTTCTGCATCTTTCAGGTCTTCGGCGATCATCGGTGTCAGTGGTCCGATATTTTGCTCATACAGTTGAAAAACCGAGGGACGTTGCATATCCAATGTAATTTCCATTTGACCTTTCACATTCGGATTCCAGCTCCCTTTTTCAATTGCCTGCACGGCTGCTTTGCCTTTGTCATTGTTAATGAAGAAGACTCCCTCATCAATTTTCTTTTCGACAGGGTAAGCAACCAACAGCGTATGACGCTTAATGCAGGATTCAAGTGATTCCTTGAGGATTCTTTTTGCTTCGGTGGAATTTTTCGCCAATCCGGTTATGAATTTTTTATCATCTAAAAATTGCTGATGGGTGATAAAAGGCGGGTCATGCTCGATTTTTCCCAGGTACCAAAAAGCGTACAGCAAGACTTTGAGCTCACCGGGTGAATCGATTTCCGTCAACAGTTCGTTGAAAAAGATCTCCGGGATGGTGCTCGAATGGTTTGTGTCAGACGGGAAACCTTTAAAAGTCATGCAATATCCCTAGGTGTGGGGTTCTTTGAATGTCGTGGCGTTTTCAAAACGTGCCAGGTTATTAAGGAATACCAATTCAATGCCGGGGTGAGTGGGACCATTGCGGTGCTTGGCAACGATGATCTCGGCAATGTTCTGGCGCGGGCTGTCTTTATCCAGCATATCCGGCCTGTGGATGAACATGACAATATCAGCGTCCTGCTCCAGGCTGCCGGACTCGCGCAAGTCCGATAACACCGGGCGTTTATCGGTGCGTTGTTCCACGGCGCGCGAGAGCTGGGCAGCAGCCAGCACGGGTACATTCAGCTCGCGTGCCAGCACCTTCAGGTTTCGGGATATGAACGAGACTTCCTGCACCCGATTTTCGGTGCGGTTATCGCTTGACATCAATTGTATGTAATCCACAATGATCAGGTCCAATTGGTGTTCCAGGTGAAGGCGGCGGCACTTGGTTCGCAATTGCAGAGGAGTCAGAGCCGGAGTGTCATCCAGAAATACAATGGTATCTCCCAAGACTTCAACTGCATGGGTAAAAATTGGCCACTCATCTTCGGTAAGCTTGCCGCTGCGTAGGCGTTGGGTATCAATGGCGGTTTCCTGCGCAATCAAACGCTGCACCAGTTGTTCATTCGACATTTCCAAGGAGAAGATCGCCACATGTTTTTTGTGTTTTTGGGCGGCATTTTTTGCAACGGATAATAGAAATCCGGTTTTCCCGGAACCCGGGCGACCGGCAATGATCAGGAGATCTGATTTCTGCAGCCCGCCTAGCAGCTTGTCCAGATCGTAAAGACCTGTGGGTACGCCAAAAATTTCCTCGTCGCGTTGCGCCAATTCATCCACACGGTCGTAATATTCACTGAGGGCGGTCTTGATGGGAACCAAGTCATGGCGTACGCGCCGTTCGCTCAGACCAAAGATGGATTTCTCGGCTTCATCGATGATATTGTCAACCGGCTGTTCCTGATTGTATGCCAGCTGCGCCAACCGGTTGGCGGAGGCTAGCATGCGCCGTCGGATGGCATGTTGCTCGATGGAAATGGCGTATGCCTCTGCATGCAGAGAAGTGGGTGTTTGATTGATGAGCGACATGAGATATGCCGAGCCGCCGATTTCGTTCATCTGACCGGCTTTTTCCAGCTCTTCCGACACGGTGAGGAAATCGATGGGCGTTCGTTTTTCATGCAAGCGGGTGAACGATTCCCAGATCCAGCGGTTGCGAACAATGTAAAAATCATCGGGGGCGATAATTTGTGCGACTTCATAATACGCTTCCGGATTGATCAACACCGCACCAAGCACAGCTTCCTCAGCTTCACGACTATGCGGAAGACCTTGAATTTCTCCGGCAGAGCTTTGTTCGATTATTGGAAGATCGTTCATGTCACATCCTGAAAATTAGATCTCTGGAGAATCATCCGGAGGTTTTTCTTCATCCTTGCGATCCTCTTCGTCGTCCGGGTTGAGTTTGTCTAAAAATTCTTCAAAAACCGAAAGGCGGCTGTGGTCCTGTCCATTAGAGCCATCTTCCTCCGTTGGATTTTCAACCTGAACGGGATGGATGTCTTCGAATGGAATTTCAGCCAGCAGGTTGCCTTCAGGAGTAATCCCCGCAGATGCCATGACATCGGGATGGATGAAAATGGGAACATGGAATCGTACCGCCAATGCCAGGGCATCCGAAGGTCTGGAATCCACCTGCATGGTCTTTCCGTCTGATTCAAGGACCAGGTTTCCGTAGAAGACATCTTCTTTTAGTGAAATAATTTCAATCTGTTTCAGATGCCCTTTTAACCGTTGAACCAGGTTTTTCATCAGGTCGTGAGTTTCGGGGCGAGCCACTTCGATCTCTTGCAGTGCAATTGTGATGGCTTCGGCTGCGTAGGGTCCAATCCAGATGGGCAGGTACCGCATCCCCCTGGCTTCCTTGAGGATGACGATCCGTTGGGCGTTGGTTAGACTGATCCTCACTGAATCGATGGTTACTTCTATCAACTTGGACATGATACCTCTGGACGCTCACTTATTCTAACACGCAGCCGGATAAAGTGTTTTCCATGACCGGGATTCTTTAAGAATGTGAATCTTAACAACTCTTGACATGTGTGAAAAAATATTTAAGGTATAATACCAAAACATTGCTTATGCTGTTTGGAGTAGCAAGACCCAACTTCCGGAAAGCATGCATGGGGGAAACCCCGGGCAAAATTCACAGCGTATTAATTTTGATGGAATGGCGAACGGGAAAGAACTGAGATATGGCATCACGAGCGAGCATTTTATTAATTGAAGGCAAACGAAGCGATAGTCCTTCCTTTTTGGTTGGATTGACCAAGAAGGGATTCCGGGTTACCAGTGTTCCAAACGGTAGCGCCGCACTGGAACAGCTTAAAGAGGAAATGCCAAACCTTGTCGTGGTGGATGCAGCATCCATGCGCACCAGCGGCAAACGCATTTGTCAGGCTATCCGCGAGAAAAAAGCAAAACTTCCTATTATCCTCGTTCTCGCTGAAAATGCTCCCACCGATGGTGATACCGATGCCGACGTTATACTCTCCCTTCCTTTCACACCCCAAAAGCTTTTTAACCGCATTCGTCCATTCCTGCCTGTCCGGGAATCTGATGTCATTCGTGCCGGACCCATCGAACTGGATGTCAAGCAACGCCTTGTGCGCTGCAACGGTCAACAATCCCGCCTCACCCCCAGACTCGTGATCCTGCTGCGCTTCTTGATTGAAAAACCCGGTGAAGTGATCAACCGTGAGGACCTATTCAAAAAGGTTTGGGATACCAATTACACGGGCGATACTCGCACGTTGGATGTTCACATCAGTTGGCTGCGCCAGGCAATTGGGGATGACCCACGTGACCCGCAGCATCTCATTACCCTGAGGGGGGTGGGTTACCGATTGGATATTGATTAAGTAAGAAACCGGAGCGAAAGCTCCGGTTTTGTGTTACTTGATCAACGTCACCAGGGTAAGCAGCAAACCTCCTGCGATGACGCTTGCCAGCTGACCCGCAGTGTTGGAGCCCATGGCATGCATGATGATGAAATTATCGGGGTCTTCGTCTAATGCCATCTTTGCGGAGAGTCTTCCCGACATGGGGAAAGCGCTGATACCGCAAGCGCCGATGAGCGGATTGATTTTGCCGCGGGTGATCAGGTACATCAATTTACCAAACGACAACCCGGCGATAGTATCAATAATGAAAGCGAGCAAACCCAATCCCAATACAGCCAGGGTGGTCCAATCCAGGAATCTATCGGCTGTCATGGTGGCGCCGATGGTGAGGCCCAGGAACAGGGTAGAAATATTGATGATCTCGTTTTGAGCCGATTTACTCAAACGGTCCACCACCCCCACCACTTTTAGCAGGTTACCCAGCATCAAGGCTGCGATCAGGGGGGCAGCCTGAGGGGCGATCACGCTGACAATGAGGGTGACAGCGATGGGGAATATGACGAGCGCTTTTTTGGAAACAGGTTTGGGAGAGTATTCCATCCGCACCAAACGTTCCTTCCGGGTGGTCATCAATTTCATAATGGGGGGTTGGATGACAGGGACAAGGCTCATGTAGGAATATGCCGCCACCGCAATGGGTGCGAGCAGTTCCTTGGATAGCTTGGATGCAACAAAAATTGCTGTAGGACCATCTATTGCACCGATGGAACCGATGGCGGCAGCTTTATTGACATCCTTTAGCAGTAATGTGGCGAGGATGAGCGTGCCGTAAATCCCAAACTGTCCGGCTGCGCCTAGCAGTACCATGGAAGGCATTGCCAACAGCGGGCTGAAATCGATCATGGCACCCACACCGACAAAGATCAAGAGGGGAAACAATTCGGTTTCAATGCCGGCTTTGTAAAGATAATAGAACATGCTGCCGGGGGTGTAGGCATCCATGCCCAGGTTGGCAAGGATGCAGCCAAAGCCGATTGGCAGCAACAGAACAGGTTCAAATTCCTTCACAACCGCGAGGTAGATCAATACTCCACCCACGGCGATCATGATGGCTTTTCCGCCCCACACTGGTGCAGATTGCAGGATTGATTGGATGAAAGCAGTGAAATCCATGCTCCGACCCTGGTCAGTCTTTGAATTCGATCAGCACCTGGCTGTGCTGGACATGATCACCCACCTTGGCTTTGACAGCACCGATGATACCGTCGCGGTTGGCGCGGATGGAGTTTTTCATCTTCATGGCTTCCAGGACACACAATTCCTGGCCTTTTTTGACGGAATCACCTTCCTTGACGGACATCGTTACAATGACACCCGGGATGGGTGCGGTGATGGCTCCTGTCTTGGCTGCGCCTGCAGACGATGCCGGAGCAGCTGCTGGGACAGGTATTGCAGCTGTGGGGGCTGGAGCAGTAACAGGAACAGCGGCGGTAATTGCCGGGGTAGATGCCACAGTGCGTGGCGACTCTTCCGGCCAGACTTCCACGGTCTGCCCATCCACAGTAGCCTGGATTGGTCGGGTGTTCAGGTCGCCTACATTAACTTCAAAGGTCTGGTCTTCGATTTTTACTTTGATTTTCATTGTTACTCACCTCGTGATTTGCGGTTGGATAGTTGATTGCGCAGGTTGATCTGCTCCAGGCGGTGGGATACCAGCCAGGAACTTATTGAAACGGAAGGTTGCTCCACCGGCATGGGTGCACCCGGCTGAGCGGCAAGGAGGGCCGCAACGGCAACCGATGCTGCCTGTTGAACTCGTTGACGGGCAAGTGCGATGCCCACTGCCGCAGCGACAGCCTGGATCCTCGCGGTCCCGGCAGGTTGCGCTGCAGTGTCGGGAACAATCTCGTCCTTGATTTCTTCTTTGCTCTTAAAGACGCGAACCAATAAAGCCATCATCCCCCAGAGAAGGAGAATGCCAACGAACACCAATCCCATGCCAATGAGGGTGATGATGAGCGATCGCGAAATTGCACTCACTATATACTCCTATGTTGCATGGGTTAGACCGGCATGTTGCCGTGCTTGCGCGGCATGCGGTTTTCGTATTTATTTTTTAACGCTTCCAAAGCCCTGATGATCTTAATACGGGTTTCTCGGGGTTCGATCACTTCATCCACATACCCGGCATCTGCAGCAGCATAGGGGTTAAGAAAGTTTTTACGATATTCATCTGTCAGCTTGGCGCGTTCTTTCTCGGGTTCCTTGGCGGAATCGATTTTCTTGCGATAGAGGATGTTGGCCGCCCCTTCAGGACCCATCACAGCGATTTCAGCACTCGGCCATGCATAACAGATATCCGTGCCGAGATATTTGCTGCTCATCACCACATAGGCACCGCCATAGGCTTTGCGGGTCACGATGCTTACCTTGGGAACGGATGCTTCCGAATAGGCGTAAAGCAGTTTGGCACCGTGACGGATGATGCCGCGGTGTTCCTGCCCGACTCCCGGCAGAAAGCCGGAAGAATCGACGAATGTTACCAGTGGAATGTTAAAGGCATCACATAAACGCACGAAACGGGTCATTTTATCTGAAGCATCGATGTCGATGACGCCTGCCATGACACTCGGTTCCTGGGAGAGAATGCCCACGACTTGCCCATTCAACCGAGCCATCCCAACGATGGCGTTGCATGCAAACGTGGATTGCAGTTCGAGGAAGGAACCGGTATCCACGATTTTCAGGATGGCATCGTGCATGCTGTATGGGGTGGTTGGTTCGGGAGGGACAAGATGGTTTAAGGCTTCATCCATCCGATCCGTGGAATCCTTGCCATCCACCACCGGTGCATTATCCACATTGTTGGAGGGCAAATAACCGAGGACTTTTCGGCAAAGAATGAGCGCATCTTTTTCGCTGCTTGCGGTTAGGGAAGCGGTACCACTAGTACCCAGGTGAACTTCAGCCCCCCCAGGCTTTCAAAATCCACCACCTCGCCCGTAACTGATTTGATCACTTCCGGACCGGTAAGGAACATGTAGGATGTTTTTTCCACCATGATGATCAGGTCGGTGAGGGCGGGGGAATATGCCGCGCCGCCGGCGCAAGGTCCCAGGATGATGCTGATCTGAGGCACAATGCCGGAATATTGGGCATTGCGTTTGAAGATCTCCGCGTATCCGCCCAGAGAGAACACGCCTTCCTGGATACGTGCGCCGCCGGAATCGATCAATCCTACAATGGGTGCGCCGCTCCTGGCAGCAAGATCCATCAGTCGGCAGATCTTGCGGCTTTGCGTTTCGCCCAGGGCTCCACCCATGACGGTGAAATCCTGTGCATATACATACACGGGACGCCCTTCAACATTTCCAAACCCAGTAACAACGCCATCACCCGGAAAAGTCTCGCCACCTGCACTTAAATCCGAGCGTTGTGCGGTAAAGGCTTCCAGTTCTTCAAAGGAGCCGGGGTCCAGCAGCAGATCCAGCCGTTCACGGGCGAAGAGCTTGCCCTTGGCGTGTTGTTTTTCGATACGATCCTTGCCGCCGCCTTCCAGCGCTTTGGCGCGCCGCTTGCGCAGTTCTACAATTCGTGAATCTTCAGCCATTGGTTATCCTCAGTTGTTCGGGATGAAATAGTAACAATTTACCTGGAAAAAAGCTTCAAGCCAGATTTTCCCATTCTGTCCATTTTACGACAACTAACCACTTTACGCTATGAAAAATGGTTGCATTTGTGCGGATGATTATCCTATATTTGACAGTCTCGGATGCAATTTGCGATCAAGTTATAATTTTCTCGATGAAAGAAGGTATTTATGCATCTATACTTCATGTAGACTGGGTCATTTTTGTGAAAGGAGTTTTATGACGAGAAAAATAAGCCAGCGAATGCCGGTGCTGTTTGTTGGACATGGCACACCAATGAATGCAATCGAAGATAATCCCTTTTCGCGAGAATGGCGACGTGTAGGTAGAGAGTTACCCGAACCGAAAACGATCCTTTGCATTTCCGCTCATTGGGAGACCTGGGGCAGCCTTGTGACTGCCATGGAAAAGCCGCGCACCATCCATGATTTTGGTGGTTTTCCACAGGAGTTGTATCAGGCACAATATTCTGCTCCGGGCGATCCCCGATTGGCAAAAGACATCCAAATGCTTTTGAAAAACACAAACATAGGTTTGGATCAGGATTGGGGATTGGATCACGGTTGCTGGAGCGTGCTCAAGCAGATGTATCCCAAAGCGGAAATCCCGGTCGTGCAGTTAAGCCTGGATGCATCCAAACCGGGGCCGTATCATTTTGACCTTGCAAAAGGCTTGGCGCTTTTACGGGAGCGGGGTGTACTCATCATTGGCAGCGGAAACATGGTCCACAATCTCGGAAGGGTAGTTTTCAAAGGATCCAACTTTGGTGATTTCAACGAACCTTATGGTCTGGATTGGGCATTAGAAGCTAACGCTTTGTTTAAGAAATTGCTCATTGAAAACAGGTTCAGCGAATTGGCAGATTATCCCATGCTTGGTAAATCAGTCCAACTGGCGGTGCCAACTCCAGAGCATTACCTGCCCATGCTGTATGCATTGGCGCTGAAAAATGAGGATGAGACACTCACTTTTTTCAATGATGTCCCCCTGGCGGGTTCACTAACGATGACTTCGTTCGTAATCCAATAAAAAAAATCCCCAGTGGCGTTTACCATGAAGCGGGGATTTTCTTGGGCGTTACTCAGTTACAGGTACGATGATGGTCCACGTAACTCCACCGTCAATGCTTTTCACCAGAGCCGATTCAGCCTGTGTGGTCGCAATCAGCCATCCAGTTGACTCATTCACAAAATCCGGCATGCCACCCCAGGTGACGGTGGAGATTTGATTCCATGATTTACCATAATCGGTTGTTCTATAAATTTTACCTTCTGCCACATACCAACCAGTACTTGGGTTGAGGAAAAATACCGATCCTAAACCGGACGGCATTGGTTTTGACATCCATGTCTGACCGGCATTTTCCGTTACGTAAATCCAGCCAGCGCGAAAATCGTTCTCGATGTTCATGCAAACCATCTGGAACATTCCCAATTGAGCAGTTAGTAAAATCGGATTGCGGAATCCACAAGAATATTTTGTATCGGTGAACAACGTTGGACCGTCTATCGGGGCTGGCAGGGTGAGCAACGTCCAGCTCGCTCCACTATCAGCAGTGACTACCGGGTAGTACCCTTGACCGGAAGTTAAACCAAGGCTTTCGCCAGTTACCCAACCATGCTGGGCATCCGTGAAAACCATGCCGGTTTTCGTGATCACCATGGGCATGCCATGTTCATCATAAGGATCGAGCAATCTCGACCAGGTATTCCCGCCATCCGTGGTTGAAAACAGCATGACGTAATCATGTGACATGCCAACACCAACGTGTGCCAATAACCAGCCATGTTGTGCGTCCGCAAAATAGATGGGATTGGGAAAATAGGACTCCGCACCGGTCGGTCCCAGATCAAGAGGCTGGCTGGCAACCCACGTGGTGCCGCCGTCCTTGGTCGCCCAAACGACGATGTCGATGGGAGAGTCCACGGGTTGACCAGCGGAATAGGAGACCCAGGCGGTGCTTTCATTCATAAAAAATGCACCTGCTTGTTTGCCGTAGGCGATTACGGGGCTGTCGGGCGGGGTTACATCCTTCCATACGATTCCACCGTTGGAAGTCCGCAAAATATGCTCATTTGCATCCGCTCCCCCCATACCGATAGCCCAACCGTTGGTCAATGAGACCATGTGCATGGTGCTTAGTTTCAGCTCTGTGCCTGCAGGTAACCGGGCAATGGATAATGTATTCGAAGCTGAAGGTGCGATTGTTTGTCCCATGAGGGTTGGAGTGGGTGGAGGTGTTTTGGTTGGGGAAGGGGGAGCATTAAATAGTGGAAATGTGCATCCAGCAGCCAGCATGATTAGGAAAGTACAAACCAGAACTGCCTTTGATAGGGATTTCATAAAATACCTCGATTCAATTTATCGTTTAAACAGTCCCATCAACGTTGCTTTGGCAAGGATGTGGTTCTGCAGTCTCTTTTGAAGCTGCAGGCCATTGAGACCTGGAGGCAGGGGGATCGTTGAATCCAAAGCAAACAACGTGAAGTAGTACCGGTGGAATTTTCCGGGGGGCGGACATGGACCTTCGTATCCAAAGTGCCGGAAATCGTTTACTCCCTGTGCACCAAAACCGTGTGCCAACTCCCCTTGCGGGATTCCTTCAGGCAATGACTTAATCGATGATGGCATGTTATACAGCACCCAATGTGTGAATGTTCCCATCGGCGCATCCGGGTCTTCACACACCAAAGCCAGGCTGGAACTTCCGGAAGGTAAATCCATCCAGGCGATCGGGGGTGAAAAATTCAATCCAGTACAGGTAAAACGAGCCGGAATGGGTTCGCCTTCATGGAAAGCTGATGAAGTTAGTTTCATCGTATTCATAGCACCTTCTTTAGAACAGGATGATGACCAGCGCCAAACTTAATAACAGAGTGGTGACCAGAGAACCTATCCATAAGGAAAACGCGATCGAGCGGTTTTCGGATTTGCGAAAAAAGAATAACGCTCCGACCATATCAGCAGTGTACATCATCAAGCTAAGCACCGGCAAGAGGATCAGTTGGGGTGAGGCAATCGGGGCGAGCGGCAGTCCTGTCGGATCAAAACCAAGGGAAACACTCGTACGGGTTGGCACATAAAGACTTGTGATAACAAGCAGGATCATGGCAAGGATGCCACCAGATAAAATCAAAATCCGGGCGCGTTTATCTGCCCAAACCGTGCGTAGATAGGTAGCGGGGAGGGTTGACGATGGAGCGATGGGCGAAATGCTTCCAAGTTCGACCGCTTGTTTAAGACCTTTAAGAATTCCTGAGGATCGGCAGGTGAGATGGCAAATACTTTACCGCGCGTGCCTATAAGGATCAGGCTTTGCGTTTCGGATGCCAGGAATTCAACGGTGCCCAATTCCTCGGAATGCGTGTGTCCGAGAATGGCACCCGGGAAGCTGAATAAAGGCAGCCGTAGGTTGATCCTGGTATCTCTGGCGGATTGCATCCAATCGATGTCCGTAAGGGGAATTTCCTCTTTGCGCAACCCCCAAAATAAACGGACACCTTCTCTCTCGACGATATAGAAAGCGCGGATCAGAGCATAGGTCCGGTAAAGTACCCATATTGCTGGAACAAGCAGGATCAGTGAAAAGATCAGGAACAAAGCAAAAAATGACCCCAACTGCTCCTGCATCGCCAGGACGAACAACGTGATGCTGGAACCGAAAAGGACCATTGCAGCAAACCCATGGAGCAACAATCCACGCGTCCTCGGAGGAACAAACTGTTTCTGCGGACCATCTGCCATCATTTAATTCTACCTTTGATGTGTTGGGATGTCATGTATACCATAGTGGGATGTCATTAATCCTATTTTTATCATCACACCGATCGGATGCGTTTGCATCAAGTATAATCCCCATGCTTGTACACTATCTGATAGGAGAAAGAATGCGAAAAGTCGATTCAAAACTGGGGATAAGTTCTCTCTCCACGCATGTCGGTGAAGGGGATCACCCGAACCATGCCCATGTCGCTCCCATTTATCAGACATCCACATTTGGCTTCCCGGATGTCGCGACCGGTGCGGCGATTTTCAAGGGGGAAACACAGGGGTACATCTATACCCGCATGAAAAATCCCAACCTCGATCATTTGGCGTTGAAATACTCTGTACTGGAAGGGCTTGACCTCCTTCGTGCACAACCTGAAAAAGATGTCAATCAGATTGTCGGAGGGTTCATCTTTGCCTCTGGGATGGCTGCCATCACCACCGCGGTAATGGCAAAATTGCAGGCTGGCGATACGGTCATCGCCCAGGAAGCGTTGTACGGCGCGACCTATACCTTTTTTCAGGAAGTGGCACCTCGTTATGGCATCCGGGTGATCTTCATGAAAGACCTCTCAGAAAATGCCTGGGAAAAAGCATTCAGCGAAAATCCCGGTGCAAGCATGGCGTACATTGAGACTCCCGCCAACCCAACCATGGCGTTGGTGGATATCAAGGCTGTTGCCGATATTGCACATGACCACAAAGCCTGGCTTTTTATTGACAATACCTTTGCAACACCCTATTGCCAGCGTCCGTTAACCATGGGTGCCGACGTGGTCGTCCATTCAACCACCAAGTACCTTTCGGGACATGGCTTAACCATCGGTGGCGCTGTCATCAGCAGGCATATCGATTTTGTCAAAGGACCGTTGTACAGCATTCTGAAGGTCTTTGGTGGGAATGCCAGCCCGTTCGATGCCTGGCTGGCCAACATCGGCATGAAGACCTTCGAGCTGCGCATGAAAAAACATTGCGAAAATGCCTTGATCATTGCCCGCCATCTGGAAAGCCTGCCCGAGGTTGAAAAGGTTTATTATCCGGGTTTGGAAAGCCACCCCGACCATACCCTGGCAAAGAAACAAATGCTGGATTTTGGCGGGATGATTTCTTTCGAGTTAAAAGGCGGGCTGAAGGCTGGCGAATCGATGATGAACAAGGTCAAGCTGATGACCTTGGCTGTCAGCCTGGGCAATGTGGATTCCCTCATCCAACACCCAGCCAGCATGACCCATGCAGGGGTTCCACGCGATGTACGCCTTGCCTCCGGCATCAGTGATGGATTGGTGCGGCTATCGGTTGGCATTGAAAATGTGGAAGATATTATTGCGGATATTGATCAAGCCTTGAAATAACGAGAATAACAGAGAAGCCCGGGATTATCCCGGGCTTCTGTTTCATTTTATTGGCAGACGCCGTTAGGAGTCCGGCATGCACATGTTGCCTGATCCCAATTACACGGAGCTTTGCATCCTCCAGCTGGAGGTTGGCAAGGCGCAGGAGTTGGGATTTCGCATATTGATGTCCTCACTTGACCGGAAAAAATTTCTTCACCGTTTGAAGTGTCTATGAGTAATACTTGCACATCCACATTTTCTTTTACCCAAGGACCCGTACACACCAGTAATTTAGAATCATCCGGTGGAAAAGCACAAGTCCATACTCCGTCACCGATACGTGCTTCAAAAGCCCCTTGAACCGGTTGCGTTAACTCCAAAAGAAGCACGGTGAGTTTAGGATTGATGCAATCAAAGCGAATATGGTCGATGTACTCGTCAAAGAGTGGTCTGGTAAAGCAGTGTCCGTCGAAATTGGTATGGAATGAAGCAACTTCCGACCAGATAGTTGAATCTCCAGCAGTTTGACTTGTTTTCCAATAATAAGTTGTGCAATCATGATAAATTTCAAATGGGGTGCTGAATACGGTGGCGTCTGGATATTCCAACACATCGATATCTCCACCTCCGCTGATGACATAATCGCTGAAATCCAAATGTTCGGAGACGATGAATTCGTGGTGGGGGGCAACGCATTCCGGAAGGGTGTCTTTCCAAACTAGGTAAGGCCTTGGATCGAATACTTCCTCGCCGCCAACCGGGAATATTAACGTATCTGCACTCAATTCAGCCGCTGTGCAGGGAGTTGGGTCAGGGCAGGTGCCTGTCACATCCGTCCAGAATTGGGTGATTATTGAAGGTGCTAAGTGTTCTCCCAGCTCAGATGTTACTCGCCAATAGTATCGGTGGCAATCCTCAAGGTATGGAGCATCCTCGACATGGATATTGCTTCCTGAGTAAGTCACATCGATGAGATTGGAGGCAAAATCAGGTGCCGTAGATAGCTCAACATGATATGAACCCGGCTCACAATCCCAATCCGCCAGGTCCCAAAACAATATGGGGTTCAACGTCGCCACCCTTTCACCATCATAAGGGCGGACAATTGTTGGAGTCGGTAATTCAGACGGATCCGAACAACCCGGTGGCCATGTACAATCACCAGAAAAATCCGTGCGGAAATAAGCGATATTGGAGTATTTGGCTCCAATGGGATCAATGGGTGCTTCAACCGTCCAAAAATATGTCCGGCAATCCTCAAAATCACCTGTTCTCGATGGGGTCAACGTGGTTTCCCCATAATTTGTCTCGATGAAATCAATCCCTCTGCCTGTCCTGTCATCCGGGAAAGGCTTTAAGCTGGCAATTACCGTAAAATGATCCGGCCAGCATTCTGCAACGGGTTCGTAGTTCCATGAGAATATGGGTCTGATGGAATTCACGATCACCCCACCATTTGGAGTCATGCTTGTCGCATCGACCATTTGGTCTGCAGTACAGGGTGGTAAATCCGTTCTTGGTGTACATGCTGCAAGAATCATCACAACAAAGATGAAAATGCAACTAATTTTTCTCATTATCTCCTCCTACCAAACAATTCATCCGTAAATTGCATAATGTAATTTCAGCTTATTGAATTTCGCTTTTACACTATTGACAAGGACCATTGTTGGGATTCAGGCATGCACATTTTGAAGAATCCCAATGGCAGCTTGGTTTGCAGCCACTGGAGGGTTCCTGGCAAGGAGTTGGGTTGAGAACCTCGCAAATTGGTGTGGTTACTTCACTGGAATACATTTGAGTTCCGGTGGAAGTCTCAATCAAAGTGACCTGGGCTTTTAAGTTTTCCTTTGTCCAGGGACCCGTGCAAACGAGCAATTGATCGTCACCTGTTTCTTGAAATTCGCAAGGCCATATATTATTGCCAATCTGAGCCTGATAAATTCCCTGGATTGGCTGTGAAAGGGAAAATAAGAGCACTGTCAGTTCGGGGTTGATGCAGTCAAATCGCACGCGCCGTATCACATCGCTCAAAGGAGGTACTGCAATCATGCAGCGTCCTGAAAAATTGGTGTAAAAGCTATTAACCTCAGACCACACAGATTCGCCATCTGCGATTTCCCGCGTTCCCCAATAATATCGGGTGCAATCCTCGTACAACTCATCGGGGGAGGAGTAGATAGTGTGGTCCATGTGCGGTCTTGTTGTTCGATCGTAGGATGCCCGAAGCAGGAAATCGGACAAATCGCTATTTTCAGATATGATGACCGCGGTGATTTCCGGAAAACATTCTAATATATTGGATTCCCAGACAAGATATGGTCTGGGATCGGTGACGGTTTCCCCTGCGGAAGGATATACGGGGGTGTCCGCCACCAATTGAGAAGCAGTACAGTCAGGTTTTGTAAAGCATGTACCAGCTGCATACGTCCAAAACTGGTTGATCCGTGAAGGTGCAGACAACAAGCCATTATTGGCGGTTACGCGCCAATAATACGTCGAACAATCTTCGAGATAATCCGATGACTCCTCGTGGATGGTGTTCGTGGTCGTTCCTTCGATAATCTTCGTTGCAAATTCAGGCGAGTCAGATACTTCGTAGTGGTAATCCATTGGATCACATGTCAACGAATGGGGCTGCCAGATCAATTCGGGATTAAGGGTACCAATGCCTGCTCCGTTCAACGGTCTAAAAGCATATGGCGTTGGTGGCATATCCTCACTGGTACAATCTTCCATGGTTTCGCAACTGCCTGAAAAATCGGTTTGAAAAGAGGCAGTATGTGAATAGGCGTAACCAACCGGAAAAACATTAATTCCAATGATCCAATAATACGTTCTGCAATCTTCCAAAATATCATATGCGGGTATCAATGTTGTTTCTCCAAGATTGTTGCCCACAAAATCCAAACCATATGAATGCAAATCCAACGTAGGATAGTCTCCCAACCGGACGAAAAAACTCCTTGGCCAACAGGCAGAAGAAGGCGTAAATGCCCAGTAAAAGGTTGGTCTGCTCGTGGTCACGATCTCTCCGAGGTTTGGATGCATGGAAGTAGGAAGGGTGATATCTTCCGCTCTACATTCTGGCAAGGCGTCCCCTGGAACACACGCACATGCGATCACTGCAAATAGGATGATGAAGAATAAACATTTCGCCATGTACCCTCCTAAAGATATACGTATTGTAGCAAATTGGTCTAGACAATTCAATCGACGATTGGAGTACGAAGTTGTAAGGGGGATACTTCAGCGAAAAAAACCCGGTGGAAACCGGGTTATAAAGAGTTTTTATCTTGGTACATCGCAAATGGGTGAGGTCAGCTCGGTGATCAGGAGTTCATCATGTTTATTCAAGTCGTAGAGTGTGATCTGCGTCTTTACATTTTCCTTGATCCAAGGTCCTGGACATATCAGGACATTTTCAACATTCAGTTGTTTCTCGCAGCTCCAGATCCTGTCACCAATATAAACGACATACGAACCTTTAATCGGTTGGGTGAAGCTAAATGTCATGACCGTTAATTTTGGATTGACGCAATCAAAGCGCACCTTCTCGATCATGTCGCCGAAAGGAGTTGTCAAAGAGGAGCATTTCCCCGTGAAATCGGTTTTAAAAATTCCTGCATCCGAGGATATCTGTAAATCGCCATTGCCGAGAATAACTTTCCAATAGTATTGTTTGCAATCATTTAGATAGCTAAGGTCCGTTAAGAATTCAGTGGAATCCGTATGGGTATGGCTGTTGATCGCAACGTTAGTGCTGATGGTGTATTCCGAAAAATCCGGATATGCAGAAACGAGAAAATTATATTGATCCGGTATACAATCCGGAAGGGTGTTCATCCAAAGAAAAAGAGGGGATGATGATGTAACAATATCATTTTGAGCAGGAAACACAAGTTGGGGTGCCGTTAATTGGTTGGGATTACATACCGCCTTTTTGGGACAACTGCCGGTTGCGTCTGTCCAGAATTGATTGATCACAGAGGGTTCGCGGCTGGAATCGTTTTGGGCAGTCACCCTCCAGTAATAGGAGTGGCAGTCTTCCAGATAGGGCAGGGTAGTTTCAAAACTTGGCAGGCTGGTAACGCCGGATATAAGCGAAGTTTTAAAATCAGGTTGTTCGGAGACTTCAAAGCGGTAACTCACATCGGAGCATTCCGGTCTCCCGGGTTGCCATGTAAGCTGCGGACTGATGGTGTTAACAGTGGTGCCCAGGGAAGGTGTACTTAACAATGGAGCATTGAGATTTCCAGCACAGTTCGGTAACAACGGGCAATTCCCCGTGAAATCAGTTTGAAACGTGGTGACAATGGAGGGTTTTTGACTATCCAATGTATTGGCGCTGACTTTCCAATAATATCGGCTGCAATCTTGCAAAGCATCCAGTGACGGGGAGTATTGTGTGCCGGGGAGATTGTATTCCGAGATTACAACCGATTCCTCTTTAAAAGCGGGATCGGTCCCCACGATTACGTGGAAGATACCCGCCGTGCAATTTGAGTCAGGAGAAAAATCCCAGGAAAATTGCGGACGGGCAACATCCACAATTTCGTCCAGAGAAGGTTTAAGATTAATGGGCGCTGTTGATTCATCCGCGCTGCATAATGTGGAGGTGGTGGTTTTTATTTCATCACCCCCTAAGCCGCATGCGGATAATAGACAGGCGATTAAAATCGACAGGAGCGCAGTGCGCTTTAACATCATCCCCTCCCGAGGATTATTATTTTTATTGTATCAAAGGACGCCCATGCTGACAACAAACCTTACAAATTTGACAACTGCAGAAAAATCGGTATACTTGGATGGAAATAGCCTTCAGGGCAGGGTGTAATCCCCGACCGGTGGTATAACCCACGAGCGTAAGCATGACCTGGTGAAATTCCAGGGTCGACGGTACAGTCCGGATGCAAGAAGGTGACTTTATTTGGAACACACTTGTATCAAATTACCCTGAAGGTCTTTTCAGGGTAATTTTTTATGAAGGATACACTTCAAAAACCTTTTTTCCGAATGATCGCTAAATGGATCAATCGCCATCGCCTGGCAATGATCCTTTTGATCATCGGGTTGACGATCTTGATATGGCAATCGTTGGTTTGGATTTTCCAATTTCCAGCTTTCATTCTGCCTGCTCCCTGGGCGGTTCTACTCCGGTTTGGCAGAGCACTCACCGATAATACATTGATTCCCCATGCAGCATTTACATTGCTGGAAGTGCTGCTTGGGTTAGCCATCGGTGTCTTTTTTGCCATCCTGATCGGTTACCCAATTGCCAAATCCCGCATGTTCGAAAAACTTGCTTCTCCGTTCCTGGTCGCCAGCCAGGCAATCCCGGTGGTGGCGATTGCCCCGTTGCTGGTCATCTGGTTTGGACCCGGATTGCTTTCCAAGATCCTGATTTGCTCTCTGATCGTTTTCTTCCCGGTATTGGTTAACACGGTTGTTGGGCTGCGCGCAGTCTCTGAAAACCTGCGTGATGTGATGCGTTCAATGAATGCCACACCCCGCCAAATGTTGCGGTACCTGGAAATTCCGGGTGCCATGCCAGTTTTCCTGGGTGGCATGCGAATAGGCGCAACGTTATCTGTGGTGGGTGCTGTTGTGGGGGAATTTGTTGGATCCGACAGGGGGTTGGGATTTCTAATCAATATTGCCAGGGGACAGTACGACACTGCCCTGGTCTTTGTTTCCATTATTACTCTGGTGCTGCTTGCATTAATACTCTATGGGCTGGTGGTTTGGCTGG
Organism: uncultured Chloroflexia bacterium; assembly: GCA_963699305.1. GTDB lineage: Bacteria > Chloroflexota > Anaerolineae > Anaerolineales > Anaerolineaceae > JBGQAS01. The sequence goes on from OY969431.1 coordinate 188,517, forward strand.
AACGTCGATTATTAAGCTGGCAGCACAGTCATGAAAAAGGATGAAAGATGAAAAAAATGATTCTTGTCACTGTTTCACTATTGCTCGTAGGTGCTGGGTGTACGACACGATCCATGACCGATATCCGCCTGCCAGTCGGATACATACCCAATGTCCAGTTTGCCCCATTGTATGTGGCGATGGACAAGGGATTTTATTCCGATCAAGGGCTCAACGTTCAACTGGACTACAGCACCGAAATCGATAGCATGGCTCTGCTTGGAGCGAATCAAATCCAATTTGCCATCGTTTCCGGTGAACAAGTATTGCTGGGCAGGTCACAGGGATTACCGGTGAGCTACGTTTTGGCATGGTATCAGGAATACCCGGTAGCCATCGCCTCGCTGGCAGAAAATAATATCCTCGTGCCACAGGATCTACAAGGGAAGAAGATTGGAACACCGATCTTATCGGGTGCCAGCTACATCGGATTGGAAGCCATCCTACATGCTGGTGGATTACTCGATAAAGATGTGTCTCTGGACACCATTGGATTCACCCAGGTGGAATCCTTGGTGACTGGACTGGAGGATGCAGTCGTTGTGTATGCTGCCAACGAACCCATCCAATTGAAGGAGAGGGGATATTCCGTGAATGTTCTGAAGGTATCCGATTACATTGAATTAGTAGGGAATGGGCTGGTTACTAATGAAGAAACCATCCATTCCAGCCCAGATTTGGTCCGCCAAATGGTTGCTGCAACGCTTCAGGGGATTCATTACTCAATAGAACACCCCGAGGAAGCGTATCAAATTTGCTTAAAGTATGTTGAAAACCTCAAGGCTGATGATCCAATCCAGATGCAAATATTGAACACGTCGATGGATATGTGGAAGGCTGATATGTTGGGTTATTCCAACCCTCAGGCTTGGGAAAATATGCAGAATATCCTTCTACAGATGGGTTTACTGCAAACCAGGTTGGATTTGACCGATGCTTATTCCAATTCTTTTCTACCCAAGTAAATGAAAGACACGCGTCAGCCTTTTATCCACATCAGCCATCTGGATGTGACATTCTCCGGGAAAACCGGAAAATTGGTTGCCCTGAATGATTTGAATTTTAATGTTGCGGTGAGGGAATTCGTGTGCGTTCTGGGACCTTCAGGATGTGGGAAGACCACACTTCTACGTGCCATTGCAGGATTGATTAAACCCAGCCGGGGAAAGATACTCTTTGAAGGGATGCAGACACGTCCACGTGTGGGCTTGGTTTTCCAGCAGGCAAACTTGATGCCATGGAGAACAGTGATTGCCAATATTACCCTGCCCTTGGAATTGCAAGGTATCCCAGTTGAGCAAGCTGAGGAAAAAGCTCGAAGTTGGATCTGTGAAGTGGGTTTGGAAGGATTTGAGCATGCATGGCCGCGCGATCTCTCCGGCGGCATGGCGCAGCGTGTTGCAATTGCGCGGGCATTTATTCAAGATCCAGATTTCCTATTGTTGGATGAACCTTTTGGAGCACTGGATGCTTTGACCCGTGAACGGATGGGAGGGGAGTTGTTGAATATCTGGCAGCATCAGCAGAAAACGGTTGTGATGGTCACGCACTCGATAGCCGAAGCGCTGATGCTTTCGGATAGGGTTATCGTTCTTACCAGTCGTCCGGGGCACGTATGCCTGGATCTTCCGGTGGAATTCAAGAGACCGCGCAAGGAAGAACTGCGCTATACTGCCAAATTTGGTGAGATGGCGCACAGGTTAAGAGCAGCGATCGAAATCTGAGAAATACCCAAAGTTCCACAACTTACATCCGGGGCAAATCCAACAGGAGCACTTCCATTTCAAGTAAAAGATTTGTGTTATTCAACCGATCAAGGCTTTTTTCCAATCCGGTGATCCTCCGGGTTGCGTCCCCGGCTTCCATTTTGGATGCTAGCACATTGATCTTCTCGCGATAATCGATATTGATGAGGGGTGCAGTTGAGCCACTGGCGACATGCAGCACATCGCGCCAGGTAAGGATCCAGTGTTGAAGCATCTCGCGTAATTCATTCCTCATCCGTTCCCGATCTTCGCGCTTATTTCCACGGGGTTTGGTCTTCTCTTCCGCAAATTTCAAAGCGTTCCCTTCGGGTGGAATGATGTAGAGACCAAAAATTCTCCAATATTTCCTTGCGTTTTTCCAGTAATCCGTCTTCCTTTAAGAATCGAATTGCTGTCCCGGGTTTTCCTCCGGAAATATGCGACAGAAAATCAGCTTGGTCGGGTGCCACCTTCTCACGTGTTTCAAGTTCTTTGCATAGTGATTGGATCGCCATCGGCCGCAGACGGAGCACTTCGCAGCGGGAGGAGATGGTTGGCAGAAGAGTCTCAACCGAATCGGCTGTAAGGAGCAGGATTGCTTTATCGGGAGCTTCTTCCAGGGTTTTTAATAGGGCATTTTGTGCATTAACGTTAGCATTTTCAAATTGGATAAGCAAACCGATCCGGTAGTGCGACTCGTACGGGGAAAGATTCAGTTTGTATTCCAGTTCCCTGATTTGATCGATGATGATCTCGGTACGGTCCTCGGGTTTCATGATCACCAGGAGATCAGGTTGCTGCATGCGTTCGATCTGCTTGCAGATCCGGCACTGACCGCAGGGTTCTCCCGGAGCTTTGGGGGAAGCACAGTTGAGTGCCTGGGCAAATCGCAGCGCTAACGTTCGGCGTCCGGTGCCTGGCGTTCCAGTAAAAAGATAGGCATGACGTACGTCATTGTTAACAATATGGCGTTTCAACAATTCTGTTGCCCATTCATGCCCGATGATATCCCAAGTCATGGAGTCCATTGTAGCATACCGAATGAAAATAAAAAAAAGACTGGCATATGCCAGTCTACGGAGCGTAGGTTTTATTTATTTTTTCCTGGATGTCTTCTTTGTTTCCTTGACGGGAATGGGGACTGTTTGTTCTTCCGCCAATTCTTTAGTCCCATTTCCAGTGATTTCTTGTGCACTTTCCAGACCCAACTCGAGATGTTCCTCCATGCGCACTTGACCACGCAGGAAGGCACCTTCCTCGGTGGCAAAGGCTGTGACCACCACATCACCCCATACACGTCCAGTGCTGCGGATCTCCAGCTTTTCAGCAGTAATGTTTCCCTTCACCAAACCTGCGACAATGACGTTATTCGCTCTCAAATTTTGGCAGGTCACTTTTCCGGTCTCTCCAATGACCAATAATCCTTTCAGCAGCACATCGCCTTCAAAGTTTCCTTCGATACGAATGCCACCGGATCCGCGCAGTGACCCGGTCCAGTTAATACCAGGACCCAGCACGGACGTGACCCGTTCGATGGGTTGGGTTATTTGGGATGGTTGTTCAGGTGTTTTTCGGAACATGGTTCAACCTTACATGTGAGTCCATTGTACTGTAAATCAACGATAATCGCCTGTTCGCTAAATACTCATGGTTTCGAAATGTGGATAAAAAAGCGCCAGGGTTTACTGAACCAGGGTTCAGGGACGGTTCCCATGCCAACTCGGGGGCTGGTTGAAATGGAGGATGGATCAATGTCCATTCCTTCTTCAATCCAGAGTCCCGAGGTGGGAGTGCAAAGGTTCGTCCCGTTTTGTTGACCATCAATCGAAAATGCCTGGCAGATCTTGGCAGGACCGTTGCACCATTCGGGTTCGGCGCGATGTTTCCTGTTTTGCGCAATTACCTTCAATCCTTCAAGGGGCTCAACACTCCGGATAAGCACGGCTGCAGGGAATCCTACAGGACCTGTCACGCAATTGAGCAGCCAGTGCATACCATACGTGAAATACACATAGGCAATGCCTGCCGCACCGTACATGACGCTAGTCCGAGCTGTTTTTCCTACATGCGCGTGACACGCCAGGTCTTCTTCACCGCGGTATGCTTCCGTTTCGGTGATAATACCGCTTATCTGGATATTGTCTATCCTGCGGATCAATTTTTTTCCTAGCAACTGGGGAGCAACGCGTAAAACGTCACGCTCATAAAAGGATGCCGGGAGTACCCGGTTATTTCTTTCCATTCAATTTTTGGGAAAGGTGCGTATCTTTTTCCAGAGTTAATCGCAACCCATCACCGAGTGATGTGCGGGGAGCGTAATTCAATTTCTGTTTGGCAAGTGTGAGATCGGCACACAAACGCGCTGGACCGCCATCGTTGCGCGGGTTGTAGACCACTTCCGGGTGACCTCCTGTGATCTCCATGGCTATCTGGATGATATCCCGCACGCTTGTTTCCTTCCCCGACCCTACATTGATGATCCGGTTATTTACACCTTCTGCGGTCGAAGAAGATACGAGGGCATTCACGACATCATCGAGGTAAATATAATCGCGTGTTTGTTTGCCATCTCCGTGAACAACGATGGTGCCATTTTGGATGGCGTTACGCAGGCAGGAGGGGATTACCGGTGCGTGCAGTACGGGTATCCGTTGCCCGGGACCATATGCATTGAATATCCGCAGGCAGACGGTTTCCATTCCCCATAATGAGCCAATCGTGCGGACATAATATTCTGCAGAGAGTTTTGAAACGGCATATGGAGAGCGCGGATGAGGTTCAGCGTTTTCCACAACGGGTTGTGCGACTTGATCGCCATATACCGCGCCGGAAGATGCCAGGATTACCCGATGGACACCAACATCGCGCATGGCTTCCATCAGGTTAACCGTCCCCATGACATTGACTGCAGTATACTCACTGGGATATAACACCGATTCCGAAACAGATACTCGCGCCGCCAGATGATACACGCAGTCGATTTCACGCAGCAAGTTCCAAAGAATGGTTTTATCCCGTACATCCCCCTTGGTGAATCGGACTTCCTTTACCAATATGCCTGCATCACCTGCAGAAAGATCGTCGAGCCCAAAGACAACATGACCGTCTTTCACAAGACGGTTGGCTAAGGCTGAACCCAGGAAACCTGCTGCTCCGGTGATTAAATATCTCATGGAAGGTCCATATGTGGGTAAAATTATAGCATAATACGTATGGAGTGATTTTTGTGACCGCAAAATCAGAAAAACCATCCTTCATCATCCGCGAAACATCTCCCACTGATATGAGATGGATCAAAACCCTCATTGAAGAGCGCTGGGGAGCCCAGACCATTGTTGTTCACAATACGGTTTATTTCCCCTATCTTTTCCCCGGATTCATCGCAATCGCAGAAGAACACAACCTTGGATTGATAACGTATAGAATTTCGGGCAGTGCATGCGAGATCATCACGTTGAATAGTCTCGAAGAAAAAGTTGGCATAGGAAGCAGCCTTGTTGAGGCTGTCCGCGCCAAAGCACACCAAAGAGGTTGCAAGCGGTTATGGCTTATCACCACGAATGACAACCTGCGTGCCCAGGACTTTTATAAAAAACGCGGATTCAACGTGAAAGCGCTTCATGTGGGGGCTGTGGATGTAGCGCGGAAAATTAAACCGCAAATTCCTTTGGTGGGTGAAAACGGCATACCCATTCATGATGAGATCGAAATGGAGCTTAATCTGGATTAGAATATGGACTAAACTTGTCTGAAATGGAAATCCTGACATTGTGAAAAATATCATTCTTTTCTTGTTGTTTTTCGTTGGAAATATTCCGAGCCTCGGTGCTGCCAAGGCAATTCATTCGCGCGATGCTTCTGCTTCTACATCATTGGAAGCTGTGTGCATTCCCGATGTGTATTTTTCTGATCCACAAACCTGCCTCATAGAAGGACCAGCGGCGAACCTTTCAGCGTATGCGAAAGTAGGGATCACCTTTCCAGCAACCATCTTGCCGGCTGAAGCATCGCCTGCAGAATTATATGATTTGCCTTTCTATTATGCCCGCCTTTCAGATGGTCCTGTTCCTTCATATGATGGGTTGCCGTCCGTTCCAAACCAAACGCCCAACCGGTATTTAGAAGCAGGACTGAAGTACATCTCGTATTCCGGCTGGTCTGAAAATGATGTGGGAAAATTTTTTGTCTCAAAGAATGGCGATTTTATCGATGGCAGCTTTATTAGTCGTATTACGGTACCTAATTTTCGGGGTTTGGTTTTCATTACAAACCCGACGTATCCATTTGGATGGATCATCGATCAAGCGACTTCGCAGACCCAACCCGGTTATGGAAATCCGCAAGATGGAAAGAAATATTATCGATTTAATCTGGTCCCGGCGTATGAGACGCAACTGATCAAAGATACGGAGTGGGTACGTATTGGAATGAAGGAATGGATTGAAAAGCGATTGATTGCCAGGGTGCTGCCAGCCACCACACCACCGGAAGGTGTAACAGGTGGTAGATGGATCGATATCAACTTGTATGATCAGACCTTGGCTGTTTATGAAAATTACCGCCTGGTTTTTGCCACGTTGATTTGTTCAGGTCAAAATCCTTATTTCACAAAACCGGGAGTCTTTCAGATTTACTCGCCTAAAGAAAGCGATACGATGAGCGGGTCATTCACCGCTGATCGCTCGGATTATTACTATTTGGAAGATGTGCCGTGGGTGTTGTATTATGATGAGGCACGCGCCATCCATGGTGCCTACTGGCGGACACAGTTTGGATATCCTGCTTCACACGGATGTATCAACCTGTCTGTTCCGGATGCGCATTGGGTGTTCAACTGGGCAAAAGTCGGTGATTGGGTGCGCGTTTGGGATCCTTCCGGGAAAACCCCGACCGATCCAGGTTTTTATACACAGGGTGGTGCTTAGGTGTGTCATCGTAAAACCGTTCTATCGTTTTCCTCGGACAACCCATGGAGCGTGTAGTCAGTATCGGCATCGACCCTTCGGATGAGAGACAGAACTACAGCCTGGCTGCCTTGGATGACGACAAGAATATCCTGGCGTTGAGCAGCGGTCAGCTTGATGATGTCTTATCCTTCGCAGCAGGGCAGACATTTGCGGTGATTGCTGTTCATATTCCAACTGTTCCACGCAAAGATCCGAAAAGGAAAAAAGGTTTCAAACCTCAACCTTTAAGAGAAAGCCGATGGATTGCACAAAACGAACAGCTTTCACTTTCCGGTGATTTCACCGCTTCACGGGATTCCATGACTTCTTCCACACGAATTCCCATACATCGGAAAATAGAAACGCTTCGGAAGGGTCAGGTTCTAAAAGAACATCTGGCAACGTTAGGCTATGTTGCCTATCAAAACAATGAAACAACCCGGGCGTATCTGGGAACAAATATTGAATCGGTATGTGTTCAGATCATCCCTGTTCCGTTATACGTAGGAAAAAGCCTGGAAGGCCGATTGCAGCGTCAGTTATTGCTGGCGGAGAACGGAGTGAACGTTGCGGACCCGATGGTTTTTTTCGAAGAGGTAACCCGGTTTAAATTACTGCATGGAAAACTTCCCTTTGAAAAGATCTACAATCCAATGGAATTAAATGCTCTCATCTGTAGTTTTGTTGCATGGAGCATCCAACATACAGCAGAAAACATGATCTGCAAAGTCGATGAGGGAACAGAATCTATTTGGTTGCCAAGCGAGAAGCTACCGTTGGAGAAGTGATGCTTCAAGTAGAAAAGATCTATAAGGCATATGATGGTCAGCCGCTGCTGAAAGGGATCTCCTTTTCTGTCGCCGCCGGAGAAACGGTATGTTTACTGGGACCTTCCGGAAGCGGTAAAAGCACGTTGCTGCGCCTGATCGCCGGTTTGGAACAAATGGAAACTGGTCTCATCCTGTGGGATGGGGTGGATATGGCTGCCATACCGGTGCATCAGCGGAACTTTGGTTTTATGTTCCAGGATTACGCTCTTTTTCCCCATCGTAATGTATATGAGAACATCGCTTTTGGATTGGAAATGCAAAAACTGCCAAAGGCTGAAGTTGACCTGCGTGTACGAAAAGCTCTTGAACAAGTGGATCTCGCCGCTTTTGCAAAACGAAATATTGCCGAACTTTCCGGCGGTGAACAACAGCGGGTGGCGTTTGCCCGTGCCATTGCCCCCCGGCCGCGCATGCTCATGCTGGATGAGCCGCTCGGCGCACTCGATAAGACCTTGAAAGAGCAATTAATCATGGATTTGCATAGTTTGTTGCACCAAACGCAAATCCCGGCGATTTATGTCACACACGACCAGGAGGAGGCTTTTGGAATTGCCGACCGTATCCTGCTTCTGCATAACGGTCGGGTGGAGCAGGAAGGATCGCCGGAAGGTGTATACCGCAATCCAGCCACTGTGTGGGTTGCAAAATTCCTCGGCCTTGGAAATGTCACTAAGGGGATAGTGCAAAGCATCTCCCCTTTTCGCGTCAAAACAGATGAGGGAATATTCCAATTACCGCCTCAACCGCAAGAACTCACCACAAGAGAAACAGGCAGCCTGGTAATTTTTCCGGATGCAGCGACTGTGTTATTGCATAAAAAAAAGCATAATTGCATTCATGGCAGAGTTGTGGATTGTAGTTTTCGGGGAGATGGATATAAGGTGCGAGTTCAAGTTCAACGTAAAAAGGCCTATGAATTTATTCTCCCAAAAGCAATTAGGCAGGGCAGTGAAATAGTACTTGAAATCGATCCCCAAAAGGTCAGGTTTATCAAATAATGAAAAAACTCCGGGAGCAGGTTCAACGCTCCCGGAGCCATCTAGCACCATTACACAAAGGTTGAAATAGGCGGTATGAGCCCAAAAAGATTATGCCACCATGCCGGAAAGTTCTTCACCAAAGCGATAAAACCAATGATCAGCAAAACGCAGATCAGGCATGCGAAAATGATGGTGATGATGATGACCACTTCCGAGGCGCGCAACCGGCTTTGAGGGCGTTTTTGCGTCGTTCCACTATCACCTGAATTAACAGTTGGCGCAGGCGGGGGGACGGGAGCCGGAGCTGTCTGAGATTTCTTAACCATTTTTACCTCCATTATTAATTACGTTTTCTGGAGGGAGGGGTTTCTTCTTCCTTCAGTTTGACCCGTGATTCATCCATACGCTTTTTTTTCGCTTTTTGCTTGTTCACCCTTCGCCAGATAAACCAAATGATCAAAGCAGTGGTGAGAACCAGGATGCACGCTACGAGAACGGGCAGAACGATGGCGATAATTGAAACACCGGTCGAGACGCCGTCCTCGGCGATGGAAACCGGGATATTCCCGATCCCACCGGAAACGGCGGTCACTGCCGGGCGGATGAGGGCAGATTTCACAGCGTGGATGCTGCCAGCTACCAGCAAACCCAGGATGATACTTAATACCGGATTGACATTTTTAATGATGGATGTACTGGCAGCAAATACGATTGCTCCGGCAGTCGGACGGACAAACGTCTGGATGATATCGTTAATGTGATTAACCACCGGGATTTTATCTGCGAAGAATTCAATGATGATCAAAACGATCAATATACCGATCACCCACCAACTGGTCATCCCGTCCCAGGGGGCTTTTAATGTGATCAGGTCGGTATATTTGGCAAGCAACGAAACCACGAGCAGGGGAATGTACGCGTTCAACCCTGCACTGGCTGCCAGACCAAAAGCGGAAAAAACTGCTAAAAGTTCCAAAATAATCCTCCAAAAAGATTATAAAGTAAATCCTGCCCACGTGCCCGTAATCGCAAACCGTAATGCATCCATCAAACCTATCTGCAGGAGTGCCGTGGTAAATCCGATGCACAACCATGGAAGGGACTGAGGTAACGTTAGCAACGTGGCATCCTTCTTCAAGAGCATCATCCACAGCACGCAGTACACCAGCATCAGGATGGCAACCACGGTGAGCGGTGTAAGCACCGCGGACATCATTAATATATACGGATTTCCAGATAAAACTGTTGCATCCAATAGTGCAATCACCCCGATGATGATCGCCAATTGCTTCCAGGTGGAGATGATCGGTTCCGGGGTGGAATCTTTCCACAATGTGCCATTTACAATGGGCATCAGCATCACCGGTATGGCTGCTCCCATGCCGCTGCCAGTCAATAATCGCAGCCAATTGTGCGATGTATATAAATACGGCGCGTCAGGGATTAATTGCAGGAACGAATTGATGCTATCGAAAGCGAAGATGACGAGGAACCCAAGCAGGATGAACAGCGTCTTCTTATCTGCAAACCCGCTGCGCCGTTTTCCTGTCAACAGGAACACCAATCCGACTGCGGCCCCCAGGTACATGCCGGTGCAGCGGCTGCATAACGGGAATTGCCTGTCAAACATGAAGAAGGACCGTTCTGCAATCCGATGACATACGGAATATCCGATGGCATCCAGCTTCCCCAGGAATCCGGAGGGAGTCAACAACAGCCAACCAACGAGGATTGACATTGCCAGAACTGCAGGCAGAAGGATTGCTGGATACTGTACGATAGGTTTTTTTGGCATCGGCAGTTAAATCATTATAGCATTTGGAAGCCGTTGCCCGTTTGTTGGAATTATATTATGATGAAATCGAGGTGAAAAAATGAAAGCAGTCATTCTGGTGGGTTGTCTGTTAGTTTTGGTTGCCTCTGCCTGTGCTCCAGGTGTGGTTCTGCCATTCATGGATCAACCGACACGGGTTTCCATCACACCGATTGGAATTACGGTTGCGCCTACGCAGGAGCCCACCAGCACACCATTTCTTCCCACCCCAACTGCCACTGCTACACCTTGGTATCCTGTTCTGGGCATGGGTCCCGGCGGATTTCCTGCCAATGTCGATCCGCTGACCGGGTTGGAAGTTCTAGATGCAAACCTGCTCGACCGGCGGACGATCTCCATTAAAGTGGAAAATATGCCCCGCGGTCGCCGTCCGCAATGGGGATTATCCAAGGCGGATATCATTTATGAATACTATACCGAGTGGGGCGAAACCCGTTTTAACGCCATCTATTACGGGCAAAATTCCGAACAGGTCGGTCAGATCCGCTCCGGACGCTATATTGACATCAATATCGTTCAAATGTACAAATCCAACTTCATTTTTGGGTATGCCTGGGACCCGGAATGGCGCGCATTCGTTAATTCTGATTTTGGCAACCGTCTGATCGTTGAAAACGCCTGCACCTATCCCGCACTCTTCCGTTACGGCGGTGCTGGAGATAACCGCCTGTTGATGGCAAACTTAAACTTGCTGCCCGAAATGTACACCCGCTGCGGCATTGACAATGCCCGCCAGAACCTCGATGGCATGTTCTTTCAGCTTCAACCACCGGGCGTGAGTCAAAATGCCAACCAGGTGTTCATCCGGTTTTCCCAGGTGGTGTACAACCGCTGGGATTATGATCCTTCCATTGGCAAGTATTTACGGTTTGAGGATATCCAGACTGCCGAAAATGTGGATAGTGAAGCGTACCAACAGCTTGTTGACCGCAACGATAATTCACCCATCACCGCTGACAATGTGGTCGTTGTGATGGTGCCATATAAAATTGCCATCCAGACTTCTGAGACGGAAGTGGTGGATGCCACCATCCTAGGTGTCGGTGATGCGTTCCTGATGCGCGATGGTCAGATCTATCAGGTGCAGTGGCGCCGGAATTCCCCCAGTGATGTGCTCACGATCATCGATGCCAACGGTAATCCTTTCCCGTTCAAACCCGGCACGACATGGTTTGAAGTGTTAAGTACAATGACGGAGCTGAACAAAACTGCAGAAGGCATCTGGCGGTTCACATTCCATTTATACTAATAATTGGAGTATAAATCTCCGAATACCTTGACAAGTCGATTTTTTTGAGCGATACTGTGCATGACAATGGTTCGTTAAGTCGCCATCCCAATGAAGAGGAGGTGATGTCCATCATGAGTAATAGTTTTGAACGCAGCGCTGTGGCATCCCTCCTCGCAAGTCGATAGGGTGCCACAGCGCAATAACACAGAAGACCGCCTGAATGGGCGGTTTTCTGATTTAATGTCGAAAGGCGCACAAAGTCGCCTTTCGATTCTTGAATAATCATTTTTATCGAGGATTACATCCCAGAGCTGTATCCCAACGGCAATCTGAGTAGCTATCACATGTTGGCTGATCTTTAAATTGCCGACAATTGGTCCTTGATCCTCCGCATGTATTTGTGGTTGGGTTATACACCAATTCGTTTGGGCAGATGCAGGTTTGATTCACTGCATCGAACCTGGCTCCGGCGGGGCAGTTTGGGACACAGCCATTCAGGTCATAGTTGAAGTATTCACCGGGTGAGCAGTCGGTTTGAACACAGGTGCTGGGTAGCTTGATGATGAAGTCGTGAGCACTGGGTGGGTGCATGGACGCAAACTTGGCCATTCCAGTACCAGCCCTGCGGGCAACGTGTGCATCGGGATTATTTGGGTCGTAGGTGGGTATGTCAATCACCGGCACGCAGATCTTGCGCTGCGAGTCGTAACGGTATCCGATACGGCAGCAATCGGAATTGCGTTGGACACAATATCCGAGATTCTCATCAAAGTACTGGTCCGGTCTGCACTGGTCGTTCGGATTACCATCGCTGGTTGGCACGCAGCCGTTCACGCTGTTGTCGTACGCAAATGTCGCCACACCCGGCGTTTGCCCGGGTGGGCAGTCTCCAGCAGTATCCGGGGTGCATGTATCCGTGTACAGTATTGCTGTAGTCGTGTTGGGTGGACAATCACTGTTGGTGCCAATGGATGTATCGGGGATACACACCCCGGCATCGTTCATGTGATACCCTGTCTGGCAAGGACCCTGTCCCGGGGTGTCATTGGGTTCGCACTGCCCGTAGTTATTTGTGTGATACCCGGGTGGACATGGATCAGTCCCATCCGTTGGCTCGCAGTTACCGCCAAACGGGTTGTAATTTGGCGAGGTATAGTCGGGTGCCGGTGCCACTCCCGCGGGCGTTGTCTGGTTGGAAGGAGGTGTCCCGTTGGTGGAATCGCCGGGGCAGTTGCTGCCATCCGTTCCCGGGTTGGGAACACAACAACGCAATCTGCGCGAAAAGGTATAACCTACCGGGCATGGACTGCGCGGTCCGGTTTCCGGTTCGCAAAGGTTGGTCTGCCTGTTCATGGTGGAATTGGGCGGGCAGCCATCGTCGTCATTCGTAGTGCAGTTATCCAGGTTGGCCACAAAGGTCGCGTTGGGTCCGCAATCCGGCTGGGTGCCTTGATTATCCGGGACGCAAGCGCCAGTCACGTCACGGTGATAACCCTGCGCGCAGCCATCCGTCTGGTTACCGCCCTGTTCACCGGTCGGCTCGCAAATGACAGCAGCCGTAGCTGTGGTGGGTGCCGTTCCAGGTGGGCATCCATTATTGTTGGGGTAATCATTGCCTGGGTCGTATGTACCTGGATCGTTGTTGCCGTAATCCGGTACACAGCCTGTGTAAGGGTCGTAGATATATCCATACGGACAGCCATCCTGGTTGGTCGGAACACAGTTCTGGTTGCGTGGATTGAAAATGGTTCCTTGAGGGCAACCCCAGTTATCCCTGGGGATGGAAACGCAGCAGTTGCTGAGACGATTGAAATAATAGCCTCTCGGACATAAGGGATCCCGATTAATGGAAGGGATGCAAGTTCCGTTGTCAGTCCGTATGGTGCCTTGCGGGCAGTCTCCATTATCGGGGGGCTCGCATCCCTGCAGGTTAGCCGCGTAAGTTGTTCCGGGAGGACAATCTCCTTCCGTGGTCGGTTGGCAATCACCGGTGGCATACGCTGTGGTGTAGTTGGGGGGACAATCGTTGGGGACGTTGGGATCGCGCTCGCACTGACCCTTGTCCGGATTCCAGATATAACCATCCGGACAGACTTCATCGGGATTATTTTGAATGATGGTTGCCACCTGTGGCGAAAAAGTGTAAATGGAGCTGCGCGGCGCCGCCACGGTTACACGAGCTGCCGCGAGGACTGAATTGAAATCCATCGGTTCGATGAATGAGAGCGGCGCGGTGGGTTCCGGCGAACCACTGCAGATGGAAACATCCACTTCGCCCCCTCCGGGATTTATGATGGTGCAATCCAGGGAACCAGCTTGTGTTGCAGAAGGGGCGCAGTCTGCCAGGTTCCCATTGATCGAAACAAAGAATCCTTCAGCAGAAGCAAGGTTAAGGTTTACAGTGAATGTCAAATCCCCATTCGGATCACAATTGGGATTTGGGATCTCAGGATTGGGCACTATTGTTTCGGGAGGTACTCCATCTTCGCAACCACCATTGTTTTGGTCGGGGGGTCTGCAGAATGGGATGTAGGTGTTCCGGCAGATGGTGGCGGTCGGATTGGGATGAACAAGGCAGCGGAAGCCGATATTTTCAAAGCTTTTATTGGGATCCGCGGAGCTTCGGTTGGCTGCTGTAAATGCCATCTCTTCAAAATTACCGCCGCGAACGACCACACCTTTCGTAATATCGATGTTGATGGGTGCATCAAATCCACCCTTGCTGTAGAAATCTGCGGAATAACCGTCCAGGGTCCATTCCGCAATGTTCCCGATGGAATTCAGCACGCCAAAGGGACTGGCACCCGCATCATGCGAATCGACGGGATCGGGTGCACCCGTGCAGCCTTCGGTGTTGGCTTTGTCGCAGGTGGGATCGGTGTTTCCCCAGGGATATTCCTGCCCGGTGAACCCACGCGCGGCTTTTTCCCATTCCGCCTCTGTTGGTAATTCACCACCGATGGCGTTACAGAAAAATTTTGCCTGCTCCCAATTAATACCCACGATGGGATCCGTGGCGGACGCTGGGTTGTCATATTGCTTATTGTTCTTGGGCGGTGTGCATCCTCCGGATTTTACACAGCCGAGGTACGCCTCATTCGTGACTTCCTTGGTCATGATGTAATATGCCTTGAGCATCACCCTGTGCATGGGTAATTCATCCAGCTTGGCGTTGGGATCCTCTTTCTGGCTGCCCATCAGGAAAGTCCCGCCCGGGATGAAGACAATATCCGCTCCTGCTAATGGAAGCCCGATTGTGGGTGGAAGTCCCGATAGGAGCTTCCGTGGGCGTGGGTGTGAGCACCAATGTGGGTGGAGCGGTGGGACTGTACAGGGATGTTATTCCCGTACAGCTTGCGGCTAGCAGCATGATGATGGCTGCAATGCCGATCAGTTTCATTTGTAATAACGATCTGGTTTTCATTTTCTCTCCTCCGAAAAAAAGGATCGTAATTGTTGAAAAAAGGATGAAACGCAAGCGAAAGTGGCACGACCAAGAACCAGCCCCCATTGCTTACAATTTCATTATATAAACGGTTTCGACTCATTTCAATAGATAAACATGACGAAAAAGGTACGAGTTTGCAAGGTCACTGAAAGGATTGTCTGATGTCTCATGTTACGGCATTCTGGCAATCATTGACGCTATGGTGAATGCGAGTATAATTCCCCGCTTGTCATCCCTTTCTAAGGCACTTGACATCCCCGATGCTATCCGTCGGGGATGATGTTTGTCTGATGCGGGGTGTGGAGCCGGCAATTTTATGCGATAATAATGCTGGTTCCAAGGAGTCGCGAAAAGTTCGTATGGTCACTCAAGTTGTTTCCAAATCAAGGTCAAATCCTGAATATTTTCATCTTTCTATAGATGCTGTCTATGGGGAATTAAAAACCTGCTCAGATGGATTATCCACTCAGGAAGCGCAGGAACGGATCAAACAATACGGCAAGAATGCGATCCGGGAAGTAAAAGGAAAACCGCTTATTGTAAAATTCCTGGCAAATTTCACCCATTTGATGGCGCTTCTATTATGGATCGGGGGAATTGTTGCGATCATTGCAAAAATGCCACAACTGGCTATCGCTGTTTGGATGGTTAATATCATCAACGGCGCATTCAGCTTCTGGCAGGAATTCCGCGCTGAAAAAGCAACGGAAGCATTGAAACGATTGCTGCCTTCTTTTTCGCGTGTCCTCAGGGATGGATTCGAACAAAAGATTGCCTCAGAGGAACTTGTTCCGGGGGATATTATTCTATTCGAGGAAGGCGATAGCATTTCCGCAGACTGCCGGTTGGTGGCACAGGCAGAATTGCGCTGCGATCAATCGACGCTCACCGGTGAGTCACGACCTGTACCAAAATCCACAGCGCCTGTTCAACAGCAGGGACTGACTTATACCGAGATCCCCAACCTGATTTTTGCTGGAACCCATGTTGCTGCCGGTACTGCCAAAGCGGTCGTTTTTGCCACCGGTATGAATTCTGAGTTTGGCAAAATCGCAAATCTAACACAGGAAGTGGGTGAGGAATTAAGCCCACTTCAAAAAGAAATGGTCACTGTCACTCGCATCGTTACATTAATTGCGGTAGGTGTAGGGGTGGTGTTTTTTATTCTGGCAGCAATCTTAACCCGCATTACCCTGGCAGAAGCATTCATTTTTTCCCTTGGGATGATTGTGGCGTTTGTCCCGGAGGGACTGCTGCCTACTGTAACGCTGGCATTGGCGATGGGAACCCAGCGCATGGCGAAACGACATGCCTTGATCAAAAGGCTTTCCGCAGTGGAAACATTGGGATGCACCACAGTGATCTGTACGGATAAAACCGGCACGTTGACTCAAAATGAAATGACGGTTCGCAGCATCCTCCTTCCCGGAATATCCACAGATTCCAGGAAAATAATCAACCGCGATCTGAAGGTTACCGGGGTTGGTTACAATCCGGATGGCAGGATCCGCGAAGGCAGCCGGGAACTGAATGCGAATTTGGATAAAGATTTGCGTGAACTTTTGCTAGCTGCCGGATTATGCAATAATGCCCGTCTGCGTCCCCCGAGTGAAGATGATAACGGTAATGGAAAAAAAGATCGTTGGACCATCCTCGGAGACCCAACCGAAGCCGCTCTGCTGGTTGTTGCCAGGGAAGCGGAATTGGATCTGGAAGATGAAGAATTTCGTCTGCCACGGCAGCGTGAAATCCCCTTCGAATCACGTCGCAAGCGCATGAGCACCATCCATCAATCTGGATTCTCCGATAAACGAGCGAAAGATGGCAGACCCATCCGTGAGGAAGTTGCATTCATAAAAGGTGCTCCCAAGGAAATGCTGGAACTCTGCACTTCGATTTGGGTCGATGGAAAAGGTCATCCCTTGTCTGAAGAGATGCGCAACCAGGTCCTCAAAACAAACGATGAATATGCGCGAAATGGATTACGCGTGCTGGCGTTCGCAAAACGGAATCTGCCACAAAAGACCGAGAAATATGCCGCTGAGATCATCGAAAAAGAAATGACCTTTTTGGGTCTTCTGGCGATGATGGATCCTCCGCGCCCGGAAGTGACGGCTGCGGTTGAAAAATGCAACCATGCCGGCATCAGGGTGGTCATGATAACCGGTGATTATGGATTAACCGCGGAAAGCATCGCGCGCCGCATCGGTATCGTGAAAGGTGAACAACCGCGTATCATCACCGGATTTGATCTGGATTCCATGGATGAGATTAAGTTGGTGGAAGCTTTGAAGGGCGAGGTTATTTTTGCAAGGGTTGCGCCGGAGCACAAACTGCGGGTTGTGGCTGCCCTGCAGGAATTGGGCAACGTGGTTGCGGTCACGGGTGATGGTGTGAACGATGCACCGGCGCTTAAAAAAGCTGATATTGGTGTTGCGATGGGGTTGGCGGGAACGGATGTTGCCAAGGAAGCCGCTGACATGATTTTGACCGATGATAATTTTGCGTCGATCGTTAACGCGGTCGAAGAAGGAAGAGCGGTATATGCGAACATCAAAAAATTCTCAACGTACATTTTCACGAGTAATACACCTGAAGCTGTACCTTTCATCATCAATGTGCTGACGCGTGGATAGGGTGCCGATCGCTCTAAATGTGATGCATGTTCTTTCCATTGATTTGGGAACCGACATCGTACCTGCTCTGGCTCTCGGTTCCGAGTTACCGGAACCCGGTGTCATGGATAAGCCACCCAGGCTTCTGAGCGAGCATGTCATCACCAAGGCGATGTTATTGCGTGCTTACACATATTTGGGACTGGTACAAAGTTTGGCTGCAATGGCTGCCTTCTATTTTTACTATTGGACGAATGGATTTGCAGGCAAATGGCAGGATCTGCCTGCCAGCGGACCGATTTACCGGGCAGCCACCGCCATGGCATTGGCGGCGGTTGTCACCACACAAATTGGAAATCTATTTACGCAGCGATCTGAAAAAATATCGATATTCCGAATGCCGTTCTTCCGCAACCGGATGGTTTGGATTGGAATTGCCACCGAACTTGTGATCATATTCCTGATCGTTTATGCACCGTTTATGAATGAATTTGTCGGAACGGATCCCTTCAATCCCATCTATTTCATTTTCCTTTTCGCGTGGACCCCGTCATTAATTGTTGTCGATGAAATTGCCAAAATGATTATTCGAAAAAGAGAGCAGAAAAAAGGAGGAGGTCAATGAAAGTATTAATCATCGGTTGCGGAAGAGTCGGTTCCGGGCTGGCAAAGACCCTTGGAATGCGCGGGCATCAAGTGACCGTGGTGGATAGCGATCCTCGCTCTTTTGAAAAGTTGGGTAAAACTTTAAAGGGAAGACGTTTGTAGGGATCGGTTTCGACCACGACGTGCTTGTCCAGGCGGGTATCAAGAATGCCGATGCACTGGCTGCGGTCACGGAAAGCGATGAAGCCAATGTTGTGGCTGCCCGCATGGCAAAGAAAGTCTTTAAAGTGCCACGGGTTGCAGCACGCGTGTACGATCCACGCAAAGCGGAGATCTATCGCCGCTTCGGGTTGCAGATCATTTCGCCTGTCACGCTGGCGATCAACCGGATGGCAGAGTTGATGACTTTCTCACAGATGGCATCTGTTTCCGATATTGGCACAGGTGAAGTGGAATGCATTGAAGTTGAGATCCCCATGCACCTTGTCGGTCGTCCTGTAAGCAGTCTCGAAGTGAGCGGCGAGATCCATGTCATCACGTTGACCCGCAATGGCAAGACATTTCTGCCATCCATGGGAAGCGTTATGGAAGAGCAAGATCTTATCCATCTGGCTGTACTTTCAACTTCTTCCGAACGTTTGAAGAAGATGTTGGAATAATTGGAATTCAGGAGAAGAACCCATGAAAGTAATGATTGTCGGTGGTGGCAAAGTCGGTGAATACCTGACGGATTTTCTCTTGAAAGGCGGTCACCGGGTCAAATTAATCGAACAGCGGTTGGAAGTGGTCGAGCAGTTGAACAAGACCCTGCCCAAGGATGTGGTGGTCTATGGCAGTGGGACAGACCCGGACCTGCTCGAGGCAAACGGCATTCATAACATGCAGGTGGTTGCTGCGGTTACAGGCATTGATGAGGTGAACCTTGTGGTCACCAGCCTGGCACGTTTGGAATTCAATGTTGCACGCACTATCGCCAGGGTCAACCACCCCAAGAATGCCTGGATGTTCACCCGCGAAATGGGAGTGGATGTGGCTGTGAATCAGGCGGATTTGATCGGCAGCATGATCGCCGAGGAAATGTCCATGGGCGACATGATGCTGCTCCATTATCTAAAAAAGGTCAATATTCGCTGGTGGAGGAAAAGGTAGCTCCCAATTCCTTTGCTGCCGGGAAGACGGTGAGCCAGCTTCACCTCCCGCAGCAGTGTGTTTTGGCAGCCATCCTGCGGCACGGCGAAATGATCATTCCCAAGGGCGATGTAGTGCTCGAAACCGCGGACGAGATCATCGCCGTGGTTCACTCTTCCCAGCTCCAACAATTGGCGGATCTATTGAAAGACAAATAATGGGCTTTCCTCTTGTCAATTCAGAAAATTTTTCCCTCCATGCAAGAATTGGAACTGGGAGTATAATCTCGGCTTATGCGTTTTGAGCAGGCCGAGATTTTATTTTCTTAAACAAGGAGAATTCGAAATGACCGTTCACTTGTACCTTTCCATGCTGCCTGAAGCACTCATCGCATCCATGCTTTCACCGGAGGAGTTTGGGACTTATTATGCAGTTGGCAGCCAAAAAAAATCACGCGGCCAGGCAATATTTTTCGAAATCGATCCTGCTTTCCGAACCAAGGAAATTCCAATCGATGAAGGCATCAAGCGGTGTGTGCCTCATCCGGATGGCACTCCGAAACGCTCCATTTATTTATCCGTGTATCGAGCTCTCGAGAATGTTTCACTGGATGCCATTCAAAAGTTGTACCTTGTGACGCCTGACGGACGCACCCTTGGATTGGATAAGGCGGCGGATGTTCCCGAGGATGCCAATGGTCTGCATTTGTATCAGGAAATCGCTCCCGTGCATCCGCTTGTTGTGAGTTCGCTAGGCCCCAACGCTTTTTATGATCTGATCGTAAAAAATCCGACATCATTGCTTTCGGTACCTGCGGTCTGCTTTGCTGAATTGCGCCTTGGAGATCTGGCAATGGATCCCGAAAACGGTGAAGTGGGCGATCTCCCATATTCCAACATGGATCACTTGCGCCAGTGTTTGTCCGATCTCAAAGGCAAAACGGTTCATACCAAAATGGTGGACAGGATCCACCCTGGAACTTTTCAATACCGCACCATTCAATCCGGTATTTTTGTCGGAAATCGTAAGACGTTTCTATTTTTCCCCATGCCATCCCGCGAAGAATTGCGACAAAACAATTACGCCTGGTGGCGGTCGGCGAATATGTAATCATTCTTCAAGGAGATTTCATTATGGTTGACAATACGTGGTTGTACATCGCAATTGGCGCAGGAATCCTTTCAGTAGGTGTTGCGGTCTACCTGTTTTTTTGGGTATTGAGGCAGGTTCCAGGTTCTGAAAAAGCTCAAAAGATTGCCGGGTGGATACGAGATGGAGCACGATCGTATCTCAAGAAGTTATATAAATCTCTTGGCTTGGTGGCGGCAATCATCGGTGTTGTGGTTATCGTGATATTTAGTTTTGATATCGAGCATTTTGGAACCGGACCGATGAATTTCAGTATTCTACGCGGTCTGGGTATGGCACTTGTTTTTATTTCGGGTTCGGTGTGCTCCGCCCTTGCCGGGTACATGGGTATGACAGTCGCCGTTGCGGCAAACGTCAGAACTGCCCATGCAGCCACGAAAAGCATCAATAAAGCTTTCCAGGTCTCTTTCTATGGTGGTGCGGTAATGGGAACCGCCATGGTTGGTCTGGCGATTATTGGCATGAGTATCATTTTCTTGATCACCCACAACCCTGAAGTTGTCCTTGCGTTCAGCTTTGGTGCATCCACCCTGGCATTGCTGGCAAAAGCCGGTGGAGGTATTTACACCAAATCTGCTGATATTGCGGCAGACCTGGTTGGAAAAATCGAGGTCGGAATTCCGGAAGACGACCCGCGCAATCCAGCTGTGATCGCTGATAATGTTGGCGACAACGTTGGGGATGTTGCGGGGATGGGTTCGGATATTTTCGATAGTTATGTAGCCAGCGCTGTCGCGGCGATGCTGCTGGGAAGTTCTTCGTTGTTCATCGGCAAAACGGAAGAGATGCGCTATACTATCTTTCCTTTGGCGCTATGTGGTTTGGGAATTGTGGCATCGTTGATAGGCATGCTCTTTGTACGGGTTCGCGAGAAGGGCAAACCCGGTGCAGCGCTGAATCGAGGAACGATCATCACCTGCATCATTTTTGCATTGATGGTAACGGTCCTGGTGTTGGCTGGTGGGTATAAACTGGGGGTGCTGTGGGCGACTCTGGCTGGGTTAACGACCGGCATCGTGATTGGGTTTACTTCCGACTTCTTCACTTCGGATGAATTCAAACCGGTCATCAATACAGCCAGACAATCGGATTCGGGAGCAGCCATCACTATTATCAACGGCTTCAGCTACGGTTTGATCAGCATCGTTCCGTCGATCATTGGGATCGTGCTGGCAACCCTGGTTTCGTATTTTGTTGCCCAATCTGCCGGTGTTCCTGGTATTTATGGGATTGGTATCAGCGCTGTTGGTCTGCTTTCCGTAAGTGGCATGATCGTCTCTGCTGATGCATACGGACCGATCGTCGATAATGCCCGCGGCATCGCTGAAATGGCAGGCATGTCCAATGAAGTCATCGAGACTGCCGATGAGTTGGATTCTGCAGGAAATACTGCGAAAGCCATCACCAAGGGATTCGCCATCAGTGCAGCTGCGTTGACCGTACTTGCGTTGTTCGCAGCCTACGCTCAAGTGGTTGAAGCGCGTGGGGTGGAGTTGACCATCAGTCTGAAGAATCCGATGGTGGTGATTGGTGCATTCCTGGGTTCCATGACCCCCCCGCTTTTTAGTGCTTTAACCATGCTGTCCGTTGTTGACAACGCGTTCAAGATGATCAAGGAGATCCGGCGTCAGTTCAAGGCTTTTCCTGGCATCCTAGCTGGTACAGTAGAACCGGATTATAAAAAGTGTGTGAGTTTGGCGGCTGAGGGGGCGTTGAAGTCGCTCATTCTGCCTGCATTGATTGCAATTGTTCTCCCGGTTGCCATTGGATTCATCCTCGGACCGGAAGCGCTGGGTGGTTTCCTGGGTGGTGCCATTTTCACAGGCATCATCTTTGCATTGTTCATGGCAAATGCTGGTGGTTTGTGGGATAACGCCAAAAAGCATATTGAAAGTGGTGAATTTGGTGGTCCGGGTTCAGAGGCTCACAAAGCCGCTATCGTGGGTGACACCGTGGGTGATCCTTTCAAGGATACTGCGGGTCCATCCATTAATACCCTCATCACAGTCATGTCACTTGTTTCTTCCCTGTTGGCACCATTGATCGCCGTCATCCATATATTTAAATAGAATAAAACAGAAAAGAGACCGGAAGAATTCTTCCGGTTTCTTTTTAATCTTTCTTACTGCCATTTAAGAAATACCTTGAGCACTTCCAGGTTGATATCGAAATCGGTGTCGTCATGGTTGGTGAGCTCAACGTCCGCTCCCGGTATGCCCTGGACTGCCGAAACCCAATCGACGAATTCACCCGTGTATGTACAGCCGGTATTGACCGGTGGATAAGCATACGGTGTTACCCATGCCAGTGCGGAAGCCAGTCTGCTGGAATCCGGCAAGGCACCTTTCCCGCCACCGAATACGCCCAACCCAGCGCTGTGGTAACTGATGACGGCTTTGAAATTATGAGATGTAATGAAATTTGCCAGTGCGGTCGTTTCCGGCTCAGAAAAAGGACGAGGTCCGCCCGTGATGGGTTCCAAATCCCAACAGCCGAACGTATCCCAAGTCTCCTGCCAAAAGGCATCCCAGTTGCGGTTGAGATCTACCCCGTTTTCATTGGCGCGTCCCTTGGGTCCGTGCTCGCGAAATTCGCCGTCTGGATTGAGCGTTGGCATGATATACAGCGTCACATCAGCGGGGATCAGGTTGGGATGTTTTTGGATATAGTGGATCAATTGGGTGGCAAGTACATAGGTGTTCCATTCGTATCCGCCATGGATATCCGCAACAATGAGCTTTTCCACTGGTCCGGTGCCAAAACGGTACACGATCAGCTGCCTGCCCAGGACGGATTGTCCGATCACAATGGGTCCGCTGAAAAACGGAACTTCCACCGTAAAGGCAGTGGCGGTCTCGGTTGGGGTTTCTGTTGGTGGTGGTATGGGTGTTTCCGTCGCGGTGGGGGTGGCTGTTTCCGTGACTGTTGGGGTAGGTGTGGTGGTTTCAGTCGGAGAAGGAGTCTCCGAAGGGATGACAACCAGTTCGGGGAGATCTTCCTCGACAAGGGTGAAACATGCGGAAGCTGCAAATAGTAATATTAGTGCAGCGAAAACGAATGGTATAAGGGTGAATCGATGCGAGTTCATGGTTGGAGAATGCATCCGGTATAATGAAAAGGATTCAGTACCGCCGGGGCGGTGATTGTGTTAATAATTATAGCATTAGGAAGCAGGTTCTCGCTTATATGAAATTTCGTATTATAAAGGAAATACATGTCAACAATTAAGAAAGAGAAGAAAAAGATTGTTTTTCTATTTTCAGATACCGGTGGAGGGCACCGCAGCGCTGCGCAGGCGATTATTGAAGTGCTTGAAACGGATTTCCCTGGCCAGTTTGAAACCGATATGGTGGATTTTTTCACAGAATACGCGCCACCGCCATTGAACTATGCCGGACCGACATACCCGGCGATGTCGGATATGAAACTGGTGTGGGATCTGGGATATAAATTCCTGGACAATAAGCGTCGTATGGATGCCATTTATGACCTTTTGTGGCCGTATGTTCGTCCGCGCGTTCAGAAGTTATTGAAGGAGCACCCATGCGATTTGTTGGTGTCCGTGCACTCGATCGTCAACCAACCCATCCTGCGCCTCAAAGATAAACGCACCCCTTTCATCACCGTGGTGGTTGACCTCGTTTCGACACCGGCTTTTTGGTATGAAAAGGATTCCGATCTGATCATCACTCCCACCACACCTGCCTATGAAAGAGGTCTTCGGTTGGGAATTCCAAACGAGAAATTAAGGCTGATCGGTTTGCCCATTTCAACCAAGTTTGGGGCAGTCAGGGAAAGTAAATTGGAGATCCGTAAACGCTTGGGCTGGCATGCGCATCGCCCGGTCGTGCTGTTGATTGGCGGTGGGGAAGGGATGGGAAAAATCGGCAAAACAGCGGATGCGATCAACGCTGCACAGCTGCCGGTATCGTTGGTCGTGGTCACAGGTAAGAACGAAACGTTAAAGACAAAATTGGAACAAAGATCGTGGCAAATCCCTGCCCATATTTACGGCTTTGTGCGTGAGATACCAGAGTTCATGTGTGCTTCGGACATCCTTATCACCAAAGCCGGACCTACGACTCTGTGTGAAGCGTTTACGATGAGTTTACCGGTCATCATCTCCAGTTATGTGCCGGGACAGGAAAGGGGGAATGTGGTGTACACAATCCAGAATAACGCAGGTGTATACGCACCTACCGTGGAAAGAGTGGTCTCATCGATCCGACATTGGCTCGACAAACCCGCTGAAATGAAAAAGACTGCCGAGTGCTCCAGAAAATTGGCGCATCCTGAGGCAGCCAGGGATATTGCAAAAATTCTGGCTAATTGGCTTGCATAAGAAAAATTCGGATGGGAGCAATCCCATCCGAATTTTATTACCCGATCTTCTTTAGGCTTCCTACACCACTGACATGCTGTGTTACCTGTGGTTCGCCATAATATTCCACAGAACCTACGCCGCTGATGGAAGCATCCAGAGTTTTGTTCACTTTTAGCTTGGCACTGCCGGCGCCGCTGACCGAAACTTTGGCGGTTTCGGTGACCAACGTTTCACCATGAAAACTGCCTGCACCACTTAAAATGCATATCCAAAGAATCCAATGTACCGCCAACAGTAATGTTCCCGGCACCGCTCAATGAGGATACCAGCGCTTTTGCGGTTAGGTTTTCGATATGGATATTTCCTGCTCCACTCAAGGCTACATCCAGCTTGTCTGCAGTGATGGCTTTCGCTTCAACATTGCCGGCTCCGGACATGGATAATCCCTCGATGGTCTTCATGGTGACGTGGAAGCGGATGGGACCGCGCCCGATAAAACGCAAACCAAGCACATCCTGCCAATCAAAATCATACGTGATGCGCAAGGTGCCGTCTTTCACTTCCGTACGGATGCGTTCCCGGAGTTCGGGATCGGCTTCGATGACTAATTCATCGTGATCTCCCTGTGTAAGAATGACATTGCCAATTCCCTTGTTTCCAAGGCGGGTGAATCCTTCAACGGCACGTTTTTCCATCTTTGTTGTATCTTCTGTCATATGAAATCCTTTCCATGGATGTTGAAATGGTTGTTTTTGCATTAAACATACGAATAACTTACAATCAAGTTGCATGAGCGTGATGGTTCAGGAACTCTCGAAAATAAAAATATTCGCCGGTCTTTCCGAGGTTGCCTTGGAGGATCTGGCGAAGATCACCGTTTTGGCTTCGTATGGAGACGGTGAATCCATTTTGTTTGAAGCGGATGAAAATACGCCGGTCATTTTTATCAGCCGCGGTTCGGTCCGCATTTTTCGCACAAACCCGGAGGGCAGGGAACAAACATTAATCACCCTGCATGCGGGTGATGGATTCAATCTGCCAGCCTCCTTTATAAAAAACAGCAGGTCGCCAGCTAGCGCGTCCGCCATCGGCGATGTCACTGTCCTGCGCATTCATTCGGTGGATTTTCGCAAGATTGTGGTCACCAATTCCGAAATCACCCTGGCGGTTCTGGAGGATCTATCCGGAAAATTGGAATACCTGACGGACCTGGTGCATGATGTCAGCTTGCGATCGGTGAGAGGGCGACTGGCTAAATTTCTTCTCGATCCGATCCATAAAGGACCCAATGCCATCCACTGGACACACGAACAAATGGCTTCACGGCTGGGAACAACGCGCGAGGTTGTCAGCAGGATGATCGGTGCCTTTATCCAGGAGGGGCTGATCAAAACGGAACGGCACCGGATTATGGTGATTGATGCCGAGAAGTTAAAATTGCTTGTCGAGTGATTTCCCGTGTGACTTAGGATACAGATTATTGTCAGGGGATCTGCTACAGTGAGGGTGGAAAGTGAGCAGCAATATGGAAAATTACCCATTACCAAAAATTGATACCGAGCTTTGCACCGTATGCGGAATATGCGAAAAAAAATGCCCGGGTGGTGCCGTCCATATTGTTGATGGCATTCCCGCAGTGGATCATCCGGAGAATTGCACATATTGTGCGGTGTGTGAAGAATTATGCCCTGTTGGTGCCATCTCGCTGGAATATGAAATTTCGTAAGAATTAGCATTTTTGGAGGAAACCATGTCCGAATTTATCAACAACGCAACAAAACGCAAGGATTTGATTAAACAGATCCTAAAAGAATTAAATGCCGGTAAACCAATGGAGGAAGTGAAGGAAAAATTTGCTTCCCTGCTGGACGATGTGGATGCACCTTCCATTACCGAGGTGGAGCAGATGCTGATCGAAGAAGGTACACCCGTACAGGAGATCCAGCGCTTATGCGATATCCACACAGCCTTTTTCCGCGATACTCTGGATAAAACCGAGCTTCCTGAGAATCTGCCGGGTCACCCGGTGCATACATTCCGTAAAGAGAATGAAGCTGCTGAAAAAATCCTGGACGAAGTGCAGGAGTCGTTGGATGGATATAAAAAGATCCCCAACAAATTCACCCTCAACCTTGCAGTACAGACCGTTGGCAAGTTGATCGAGTATGACAGGCATTTTATCCGTAAGGAAAACATCCTTTTCCCGTTTCTGGAAAAATATAACTTCTATGGTCCTTCCCAGGTGATGTGGGGCATCCATAATGAGATCCGTAAATCATGGACAAGTCTGAAGGGGATACTGGAACAGTCGAAACAATCGGAAAAGCCGGTCACACCGGAAGTGATCGACGGGTTGTGGAATCCGATGAAAATTGCCATTCAGGAGATGTTTTACAAGGAGGAAAAGATCCTGTTTCCTGCAGCTGTTGAAAAATTATCTGTACAGGATTGGAGCATCATTAAAGCTCAGGAAGCAGAGGTGGGGTATTGCTACATCCAACCCGGTAATAGTTGGCAGCCAAAGTCGCAGTTTTCAATTCCCGCTTCCAATACAGTGGTCAGCAGCTCATCCGTTGGTGGAGTCATCGACCTGGAAGTGGGCAAGCTTCTCCCGGAGCAGATCAATCTATTGCTAAAGCATCTGCCTGTGGATGTTACATTTGTGGATGAGAACGACGAAGTGCGTTATTTTTCAGCCACCAGAGAACGGGTCTTTCAGCGCTCGCCTGCCATCATCGGCAGGAAGGTGGCAAACTGCCACCCACCGCAAAGCGTATCCAAGGTGTTGCAGATTGTCGACGACTTTAAATCCGGTAAACGCGATCAGGCGGAATTCTGGATCCAGATGGGTGAGAAATTTGTAGTCATCACCTACTTTGCCATCCGTGATGCAAGCGGCAAGTACCGTGGTACGTTAGAAGTTAGCCTGGATGCCGCCCACCTGCGTTCGTTGAGCGGCGAGAAGCGATTGTTGGAAGATAAACCTGCATAAATGAGAAGGAGAAATAATGTCTGAATCATTTGTTTTCAAGGCTGATCTGGCGAAGCAATTGCCGGAGGCCCCCGCAGATAGTGTCATCAGTCAGACACTGGTAAAGAATGATTTTGTGGAAGTCTCGATCTTCAAGTTTGCCAAGGGGCAGGAATTATCCGAACATACCTCGGCTTTCCCTGCCATTGTCCAGATCATTGAAGGGGAGGGAAGCATGGGACTGGGGAAGGAAACGGTCAGCCTGAAGCCGGGCGCGTGGGTTTACATGGAACCGAATTTGCCGCACTCCTTGAAGACGACTTCCCCCATGGTGATGCTGCTTACTCAACGAAAATAGGCATCTTATTCCACGGAAAGGACACGAATTTCTACCTGCCGGTGATGACCCTTGGCACGGTGCTCGGCAAGGAAAATTCCCTGCCAGGTGCCTAATGCAAGAACGCCTTTTTCGATCGGGATGGAAATACTGGACGGGAGTAAAGCGGAGCGCAGGTGAGAGCTGGGATCATCTGCGCCTTCCATGGTATGGCGTATCCATTCCTGGTTTTCCGGAACAAGCCGCTCGAAAAACTCTGCAATGTCAGCCTGGACGCTTGGATCATAATTCTCATTGAGCAGGATCGATGCGCTGGTGTGTGGAATGAACAAGGTACACATTCCTTCTTTCACACCCCAACCGCGGATGCACGACTGCACCGTTTCTGTAAATGGGTACAATCCCTTCCCGGAAGTGCGGATTTCTATTGTCTTTTTATACCATTGCATGTTCATCTTGAATGCTTTCTGGAAATCAACCCAAACCTTGTTCTAAAGAAAAGAATATCATATTATTCGTTAAATAATTCACTATAATTTATTAGAATATATGTAAAAGTAATCAATCGCATCATGGAGATTTTCACATGGAATCTATTCTCCCCATCCCAGAACTATTAACCGCGCGAAAAATCCTTGCCATTCAACCGCATTATGATGACAACGACATTGGAGCGGGTGGGACGCTGGCAACCCTGCATGACCTGGGCGCTGAAATTGCATACCTGACCGTGACGGACGATCTGATGGGGGTATTGGACGTTAAACTTCCAGACGAGATAGCCAGAAAGCGATTAACGGAAGAGCAATTGCAATCCGGCAAGATGATAGGCGTCACACAGCAGATAAACCTGGATTATCCAGACGCGGGTGCCTATGATACGCATGAGCTACGCCAACGCTTGATCGCGGCGATACGCACGTTCACTCCGGATTTCCTGTTTGCTCCCGATCCCTGGTTGCCGTATGAAGCACACAGCGACCATGTCCGGACCGGATTGGCTGCTGCAGAAGCAACCGTCCTGTTTAATTTACCGCGCATTAAAACCACCCCGGAGATTGATGAAAAATTTCACGCCGTATGAATTAAACGGCATTGTATTCTATTACACCCATTCACCCAATACCACGGTCGATATTGGAAAAGGTCGGCAGCGCAAGCAGTCTGCCATCCGTTGTTATAAAGCTCAGTTTCGTGAAGAGGATTTGGATCAACTATTAATGGTATTGGAAGCAAAGGAGCAGATGGCAGCGGAAGGGAAAGGTTATTCTCACGCGGAAGTGTTCCGAGTGATGCATCCGTTGCAGCTGCACTGCGGGATCTAATACATTTCCCCGGCATCCTTGGGAAGATGCCTTACATGCTCTAGATGTGCGCTGACTTTTGTATCTTCGTCTTGAGGATATGAGAAGCTGAAATGCTCAGCTACGGCAATTGCAGTTTTTCGAAACAGACTGCACATGACAATCAACGCATCCCAGGTATGTTCATAATCCGCATCCGAGTAAGTTTTTAACAGATTGGACCAAAGCTCAGGCTCCAGGTATTTTTTGAATTGGCTTCCATGTTTACCCAGGTTGACTTTATAGCGCGTTTTCATCCCCACAAACCAGACCAGCATTTTATATAGTTCTTCCTCTAATACATCTTGCATATATTTAGCCAGGATGATCTCTTCCCGCCACAATCCTTTGGCTACATATGCGGAACACCACCAAAACTCATTGCAGCAATCCATAAATTGCTTTTCGGATGGCGGTTTGGGATAATAACCGGTTTCATCCGGTGGCGGGAAGGATTTGAAGATCCCGTCTTTATCCAGTAATACCACTGTGAGGCTGTCTTTCTTTAGTTTGTTCAGATGGGATCTAGGGTAGAGTGATAGATCGATCCTGTTGCCATCCATGAATTGCATCAAATATGCATAACTGAACGTTTTTTCAGGTGGGGGATCGCACATATCATCTGGGGTTTGTAGGATCATCCGCTCTCCGAATAGATCAATCCAGCAGGATTTTCTTGAATGATTGCATTTCGGTTACGAAATATACAATATCGTAATCTCGGAAAAAATCCTGTGCCGAGCATTGGGATTAACCCTTGAACCGTTCATGATGACAGCCCGCACGCGCTCATCTTTTTGCGCGGTGCTGATGATTAATTCCAACATTGAATTTTCGTCCCGCATATTACTCCAGTTCAATGATGTAGAAATCAGGATTTACCATTTCTATTGTAAAAAGTATAAGTATGTTTGAAATTAAGGTCAACAACTTTGGTGTGGTTTATTTCACAGCAACCGTGATGCATTTCTTGAAAATGCTTGACATTCATTTTTCACTATGCTATAGTCGTTTCAATTGGTCATACCATTTGTCCAATGCATGCACAATTGTTCATGAACTCACATAAATAAAAGAAGGATTGCGACATGGCTGAACAAAAATTGCGGGTTGGGTTGATCGGTTTGGGTGGAATCTCATACGCACATGAAGCTGGATTCGCTGAATTGGGCGATATGTGCCAGATCACTGCGATGTGCGATATTAACGGCAACGAAGTGAATGCACGCAAGGAGATATACGGCGCAAAGGGCTATACCGATTACAAGGATCTGCTTTCCGACCCGGAAATTGACCTGGTGGATATCACCACTCCCCACGATTCACACTACGAAATTTCCATGGAGGCGTTCGCCAAAGGCAAGCATGTTCTGGTGGAGAAACCCATTGCAGTAACCTCCGCCAAGGGCGAGGAGATGGTCCAGGCATCAAAAAAAGCAGGTGTGAAGTTCAGCGTGGCTGAAAATACCCGCTTTGTAACCGCATACCTGGAAGCGGAAAAGTTAATGAAGGAAGGGCTTACCGGTGACCTGTACACGGTCCGAAGCATGATTGCCGGGAGTGAAGTGCACCGTATCAAGGATCCAAATTTGTGGCATGGCAAGGCACCGTATGGTGGTGTGATTCTGGACTCCGCTGTGCACAATTTCTATTTATATAAATGGCTGTTCGGTGGCGTGAAGGATGTGATGGGTTTTGCTTCCAAGCAGGTGCCCGAAGGTGAAATGGAAGACAATGGTCTCATCATCGGTCACCTTGCCAACGGCGCTGAGTTCCAGCTTTTCACAACCTGCACAGGGGAGATCCCCTGGACCGAACGGGTGGAGATCTATGGGAAAAAAGCCGGCATCATCATCGATCAGCTTGCCAACCCGGTGCTGAAATATTACAAGGGTTCCGGTGACATCGATGGTGCTGCGTCCGAGCAGGTCCCGTTTGACCCCTTCGCCTGGAAATTCAATTCGATGATGGCTGAGGTGAAGGATTTCGTCGAAGCTGTCCGGGAAGATCGTTCTCCGAAAGTGGATCCGATGGATGGCGTGTACGCCGTGCGTGTTGTGGAAGCCGTGGATGATTCGATCAGATCGCGAAAATTTGTATCGGTGGGATAGAATGGGTATATTCGAGGAGGTGACGAATGGTCAGCTTTAAGCCTATTGGATTGAACAAGGAGCGCCTGGTTGCGCTGATGGCGGAACGAAAGCTGGATGGGCTGTTCTTGTCTTCCCCGGAAAATGTATTCTACACAACCGGGTTCCCAACACTCCCCGGCAGCGGCAACCCTATCATTTATGCCATGCGGAATCAATTGCCATTCTTTTCGTTTGCCGATAAAAAAGGGAACATCTCGCTTATCTGTTGGGGTGGTGCGTCCATGGGGATTGAATATGGAACGGAGGACGTGCGACCATTTTTCATGTACTCCATGGTGGCGGATGAACTCGCCAACTTGATCAAGGAAAAATTACATCCGGGATGTATTGTGGGGGTGGAATCCACATTTCCATTTTATGCAACGCAATTGATCTGGGAGCATGGAAAACCAAACAACATGGTTAATGCCGACAATGTCATGTCGCATTTGCGCTTGATCAAAAGCGCAGCCGAAATTGAGTGCATAAGACAAAGCACAGCCATCATCGATAAAACGGTCATGGAGCTGGCGGATAATTTGAAATTGGGCATGACACGGCTGGATCTGATCCGGGAAGCGAAATACCGCATGATCAAGAATGGAGCGGGGGGGGTGGATCATGTCACCGTTGCGTTTGGCACCGCCAACCCCGAAGTGGCGCTGGATGAACAACTGGAAAAAGATCAAATTGTAACGCTCGACCTGGGTGCTTCTTATGAAGGGTATGCTTCGGACAACAGGCGCCTGGTCTATACAGGAAAAGTACCGGCGGGTTTGAAAGATACGCATCAGAAATTATGTTGGGTCGTTGAGGAAATGGGAAAAGCGCTAAAACCCGGAAAGACATTCGCTGAACTGCACGCGTATGCCTTCGAACTGTATGCCAAGGTGGGTGTCGATCCACTCTTCCTGCATGCCGGGCATTCCATCGGTATCCAGGTGGATGAACACTGGCTGCTCGGAGATGATCCCACTCCGGTGCAGGAAAACATGGTGCTCAATATCGAATTATATTCAACCAGTGACGAAGGTGTGATGGTCGGTGATGAAGAGACCTTTGTGGTGACCGGCGGTGATCCGATCAAGCTCAGCACGTTGCCGGTGGATATTATCGAAAAGCAGCTTTAAGGACCAGGATGAGTTGATGGCAGGCAGCAAAATCAAAGTCGGTATCATCGGAGCGGGATTGATCGCCCCCATGCACGCAGCCGGTTTTCAGGAGATGCCGGAAGATGCAGAAGTGGTTGCCATTTGCGATTGCGATCCGGAAAAAGCCAATGAACAAGCTGCCATGTTTGGCGCTAAAGTGTATACCGACTTTCATGATTTGATTGCCGATCCAAACGTGGAGCTGGTGGATGTACTCCTGCCGCACCACCTGCATTATCCTGCTGCAATGGCGATCATCGACGCGCGTAAAAATATGCTGCTGGAAAAACCGATCGCCATGACCTACCGGGAATCCATGGAAATTTGTGAGAAGGCGCAAAAGGCAGGGATCTATTTCACCGTAGCGGAGAATACCCGTTTCATTAGGGCATACATCGAAGCAGAGAAGCACCTTAATGCTGGAAAACTGGGTGAAGTTAAACTGGTGCGCACATTCCTTCCCGCCAATGAGCGGATGCGTCTTTCGATCGATGATTTTTGGGGCAAAAAAGTGACTTATGGGGGTGGAGCCATTATTGATTCGGGACCACATACCATTTACCTGCTCAAATGGCTCTTTGGTGAAGTAAAGGACCTCGTCGCTTTTTCTTCACAGTTGTATGATGTCGGCAGCGAGGTGGAAGATAACGCCGATATTCGCGGTCATCTGCAGAACGGTGCAGATTTTCTGTGTAGTTTCAGCTTTACCACGGAGGTGCCCCACAGCGAACGGTTGGAAGTGTATGGATCCAAAGGTTCCCTTGTCATCGACCAACTTGCCAATCCCGTGGCTAAATATTATTCCGAACCCACTGATTTCGATGGAACAGCGCTGGAAGGCGTTGAATACGACCCAATGGGATGGCATTATTTTTCCATTGTGGAAGAGGTTAAGGATTTCATCAGGACATGTAGGGATCATACCCCTCCAACGGTGGATCCAATGGATTGCTGTTATGCCCTGCGCGTGATCGAAAAGGTCTACGAATCCATCCACACGAACAATAGTTGGATGATAGTATGAATCAGTATTTAACTTTCAGCATCAAGATAGAAAAAATCAATAGGAGATAAAAATGGATATTAAACCGTATTTGGATAAGATGATTGCCCGCTTCGCCGATCCCGGTGTTCAAGCAAGTTTGAAGGGATTCACCAAGAGCTTGCAATTCAAGTTCACCGATTCCAACGAGGATTGGGCGATCAAATGTGTAGATGGCAAGAACGCGTCATTGACGAAGGAGACTTTAACCGCCGCCGATATCACGGTAACCACCACGTCCGAAATTTTATCCGGCATCATGGATAAGAAGATAAATGGGATGACCGCCTACATGCAGAAGAAGATCCAAGTCAAAGGTGCCATGGAAGACCTGATGAAACTTCAAAAACTAATGATGTAAATTCCTGAAACCTCACAATTTCATGGGTCACTGGTTGGACACGCATAAATAATCAATCGACGGATTGAGTGATGTAGGAATTTCTCAATAAAAGGATTTTAGAATGGCAACAACATTGCAGCCCGTACAAGGCAAAAAACAAATTTGGGTACTTGTGATGCTTGCGATTGCACTCCTGTTGGCTGGAACCATTTTCGGAGTGGATTGGACGAATTATTTCAAAGGTACGTCGGCTCTTTATCCCGCCATTGGGAAACCATTTATCACCCTGTTGGCAATGATCCTGGTGCTTGGGATTGGGAAGAACCGTCTTGGCAACCAGGATTGGTGGTTGCTCTTTGTTGCCTTCTGCTGCATGCTTCCGACAGATATATTAATGAGCGTGGTTGTTGTCAACCCAAGCCTCAGCGTGGGGTCGTGGGTCTTTATGGTTGGTGGTGTGCTTTCCATCATTGCTCACATATTTCTCATCTTGCGAGTTGCTCGCGGTTTACCTTATCTGAAGAAGTTTCAGTGGAAAGACATTTGGCTGCCGGTTCTCATTTATGGGACAGCGGCGGCGATACTGGTAGTGCTTTGGAAGGATGTAGTTCGGGTGGGACATGCAGCCATTGCTCCGGCATACACTGCCTTTTTTTGCACCACCATGTGGTTCGCCTGGGAAACGGTCCGCCACAAACTTTATCCAAAACCCAATGCCTGGATGGTCGCCATTGCCGCCACCTGCTGGTTTGCCACCGAGATCACCGGGGAAATTTACAACCTGGGGATGGGCAATATATCGGAAATATTCTTCAGACTGGTGTGGGTGTTTTATGGTGCCAATGTGATCCTGTGGGCGTTAAGCGGATATTGTTGGAAAAGAGGGTCATCAGCCGATTAATCAGTAATTTGAGTCTGATACCCCATACCCATAAATAATCGTCTTTGTAAAGCTCAGTTACATCTTCACAGATGGGGAATGTTTTTGTTTTAAAAACCTTCATCGTGCAAGCTTCATGCAAAAAATCCGATTATTTCCGTAAAGCAGTTCAGAATAATGCTGAATTGGTTGGATTCATACACGAAGAAACAGAGCAACGAAGTGAATATATCCGCATGAGGAGTAGTAAAATAATTCTAATCGCGGTGTTATTGAAAAAATGTCTACAAAACAAAAAAAATCAAAGGTCAATCCAATATCACCAATTGACCTGCCCAAACCACTCATTGAATTGCGTGATGTGAATAAAGTTTATGAGAACGATGCCGGGGACTTTTCAGCACTGCGCGGTGTGAGTATACATGTATATCCAGGTGAGTTCTTAGGGATTATTGGGAAATCTGGTGCAGGGAAGTCAACCCTGCTGAATATGATTACTGGGGTGGATCATCTGACTTCGGGTGAGGTCATTATTTTCACAAACGGTTTTCCGGTTGCGATCCACACGATGAGTGAAAACAATCTGGCGAAGTGGCGTGGAACGACGATGGGTGTCGTATACCAATCCTTTCAACTTCTCCCAATGCTTACGTTGCTGGAAAACATCATGCTCCCAATGGACTTGTGCGGATTGTATAAACCGGGTTCCAGTCGAGAGCTGGCTTTTGATCTACTACGGCTAGTGGAATTGGAAGAACATGCATCCAAGCTTCCAAACTATATTTCAGGAGGTCAGCAGCAACGTGTAGCTATTGCACGTGCTCTTGCTAACGATCCACCCATCCTGGTAGCTGATGAGCCGACTGGAAGTCTCGACTCGATCACTGCTGACCTTGTGTTCCAAGTTTTCGAGCGTTTGGTGGAAAAGGGCAAGACCATTGTCATGGTAACTCACGACAACAGCCTTAAATCTCGCTTTTCCCGACATTTAAATATCCAGGATGGAGAGATTGTCTCAGAACCAATGAAGGGTTCAGAACCTTCTCGCCAAGAATAAGGAAAAAATTTGGTATGTCTTTGCATAAGGCACCATCGAAAGTAATCAGTCGAGCAATCCAGTCCCCGATTGCAAAGGAAGTTATTGAATTGCAGGGGGTGACGAAAACCTTCAAGAACGCAGCGGGAGAGTTTACTGTTCTTAAAGGCATAGATCTGACCTTATGCCAAGGTGAGTTTGTTGCCATCGTTGGCAAGTCAGGGAGCGGTAAGTCCACGCTGCTGAATATGATCACTGGAATTGACCATCCCACCGATGGAAAGGTTAGTATCAATGGGGTGAGAATATATGAGATGAACGAAAGTCACCGTTCACTTTGGCGCGGCAGGAACTTGGGTATTGTGTTCCAGTTTTTTCAATTATTACCCATGTTGACCTTGTTGGAAAATGTTATGCTGCCAATGGATTATGTGGGTATGTATGAATTCGACGAACGTCCGAAGAGGGCGATGGAACTACTGACCACGGTGGGATTGGAATTGCAGGCGCATAAACTACCCTCTGCAGTATCCACAGGGCAACAGCAAAGTGCTGCAATCGCACGTGCTTTGGCTAATGATCCTCCTATAATCTGCGCTGACGAACCAACTGGCAACCTCGATTCGCGTTCAGCTGACACAATCATTGGTCTTTTCAACCGCCTGGTTGAGCGTGGAAAGACTATCGCGATGGTAACTCATGATCCGTTACTGACTGAACGCATTTCACGAACCATTATTATTTCCGACGGCGAATTGGTGGACGAGACAGTCGCACGCTGTCTCCCATTGCTTGGACATCGTCAAATGATGGAAGCCACGCATATGGTCGAACACCTCACCTTTCAACCGAATACTCCGATTCTTCAGCAAGGTCAACATGTGGATCATTTCTTCATGGTGACCAGCGGGGAGGTGGAAGTGGTCCTTTGTAACCGCCGCAAAGAACTCACCATTGCAAGGCTTGGGCCTGGTCAATTTTTTGGCGAGATGGAATTGATGCGTGGTGGACAATCCATTGCCAGTGTGCGAGCAGCACCGGAAGATGTTGTAGAACTGGCTGTTTTACCACGCGAGGGATTCCTCCATTTGGTAAGCAATTCTTCCATGACCGAGGAAGCACTCAGTAAGATCGTACAACTCCGTTTCGAAGAGAACCGCACTGCTGACCGGCGCCAAATAAGAATGGGGAATAAATGATCCGTCCGCGTTGGCGTAAGGTATTTCATGACTTGATCGGGAGTTTTTCGCGGACAGCGCTGGTGGTGCTTTCAATCATCGTAGGTGTTTTTTCCATCGGCGTCATCATCGGTTCATACGTCATCATTTCCAACGATATGAGTATGAGCTACGCTGCAAACAATCCTATGAACTTGGAACTTCGCTGCAGTTCCTTCGACAGTAACTTGCTTTCCTCTATTAAGCATATGCGTGGTATTGAAGATGCTGAAGGGCGACGTGTTTTTTCAATGCGCGTACGTCCCGTAGGAAGCGAGAAGTGGGTGACTCTTAATATTGTGGCGATAGATGATTTTTCCAAGTTGAAGATTAATCGACTCACCATCATCAGCGGAACGAATCAACCGGGAGATGACCAAGTGCTGCTTGAAAAGAAAGCGATCGCCGACTTGAACTCCGTTGTAGGTGATAAATTGGAATTCGAGCTCCTTGACGGGAGTATTCGGATTTTGACAGTTGCCGGCATTGTGCAAGACCCAGTGACCGGTGCAGGAGATTTCCTTGCCAAACCCTTTTCCTACTTAACAATGGGTTCATTGCAGAATCTTAGACTGCTGGAAAGTTTCAATAGGATGCTTGTCACCTTGAAGGATGGAAAAAACGACATAATCATCCTACGGCAGATTATCGGTAAAGTGCGAGAAAAAATTGAGAAGAGTGGTGTTACTGTCTATACGATGCGCACTACCAAAACCAATGAACATCCGATGGCATCGATCGTTTCAGCAATTCTTGGCATACTGCTTGCTCTCGGTGTGCTCATTCTTTTTTTGAGTAGCTCGCTTATCGCCAACACACTCAGTGCCTTACTCGGTCAACACATCCGTCACATTGGTGTGATGAAATTGGTGGGAGCGCGCAGCAGCCAGATTTTGCAAATGTATTTTACCCTCATCTTGGCATTTGGAGTAATTGCCTTACTCTTTGCAGTACCTCTCGGTGGGCAGGGAGCATATGCATTATCGAACTTCATTGCTGAAAAAGTCAACTTCTCATTAATGGGCTACCGAATAGTGCCATTGGCTTTCATCGTGCAGATCATTGTTGGTTTGGCGGTTCCACTTCTTGCAGGATTGTGGCCGGTGACCAGCGGTTCGCGTACGACCATCCTGAAAGCTTTGGCAGGGGATACGAGTAAGGATGAAAGAAAACCAAAAGCGGGAAGGACAAAGGCAGTGTCTGCCTTCGAGCGATTTGAAGCGTGGATAGCAAACACCCTCGGTAAGCGTGGAATCCATATTCCACGTCCTTTATTAATTTCACTACGCAATACTTTCCGCAGAAAACGACGCTTATTATTGACCCTTTTTACCCTAACAATGGGAGGTGCGATTTTTATTGCGGTTTTTAATGTGCAGGTCACCCTCCACAATTATGTTAAGCAGATTGGAAATTACTTTCTGGCTGATGTCACCTTGGATTTTGATCGATACTATCGAGTAAGTGAAGTCAAGATGGTCGCCATGCAAGTGCCTGGCGTGGTGCAAGTGGAAGGTTGGGCGTACACGAGTGCTGAGGTGCTCTTCCCGGATGGCAGCGTTGCAGATACCATTACGATCTTAGCTCCACCAGCGGATAGCCAGTTGGTTGCTCCAATACTAATTGAAGGACGTTGGCTCCGACCCGGGGATGAAAAAACAATCACAATTAGCGAAGCCATCTTTTCCAATTTTCCAAATCTGCACGCTGGTCAGAATTTACGCCTGAATGTAAATGGCCGCGAAGATGATTGGCAAGTGGTTGGTATTTTTAAGTTTGTCAACCAGCAAGGAACGATCGCTTACAGCACATATGAATATATCTCCCATCAGGCGCATACTGCTAACCGATCCTTCTCTTACCGCATAGTTACTGACCAGCATGAGCCTGCCTACCAGCAGGAAATGGGTGAAATACTAGATGCCTATTTTCGCGGATTAAATTTTCGTGTGAGCCAGGCACGGACTGGTCAATCCACGTTGGAATTAGCATCCGAGAGTTTGGATATCTTAGTTACATTCCTTCTTATCATGGCTTTATTAACCGCTTTGGTGGGGAGTATCGGTTTGACTGGGACAATGGGAATGAACGTAATGGAACGCACCCGCGAGATCGGAGTGATGCGCTCCATCGGTGCGGTTGATAAGGTGATCATGCGTAGTGTCATTGTGGAAGGCATAATCATTGGTGGAATTTCCTGGTTGCTTGGTGCGCTACTTTCCTTCCCTTTTACCTACCTGCTTTCATATATCATTAGCGTAGCAATTTTCCACACACCTATCGGAGTACATTTCACCCTTACTGGTTTCTCTGTGTGGCTGTTGGTTGTTCTTATACTTTCCGCAGTAGCCAGCGTACTACCGGCTCGTAAAGCCGCCCATTTGACAATCCGTGAAGTGCTTGCTTATGAATAATTTTAGGAGAATACGATGAAAAAAAACTTGATCAATAGCATCCTGATCCTTGGCTTCCTGCTTTCCGCCTGCACCGCTAAAGAGGTCACATCTGCTGTATCTAACCCTATCCCCACATCATCCATTGTCATAACAGAAGGACACCTTTACCCGACACGCAACTTGTACCTTGTTTTCCCAACAGCTGGAAGGGTGGAAGAAATCCTTGTATCCGAGGGCGATCATGTGACAAAGGGTACCGTGCTGGTCAGCCTTGAGGATAGCGAAAAGGCAGCTGCAACTCTTGCTTCAGCTCGGCTGGAATTGACTCTAGCCCAACAGGATTACGACTCTCTTATCCGGAATGCTGGTTTAGCGCATGCACAAGCATGGCAAGTGTATCTTGCTTCTCAAAAAGTACGCGCAGCTGCC
This sequence comes from uncultured Chloroflexia bacterium, assembly GCA_963699305.1. Taxonomy (GTDB): domain Bacteria; phylum Chloroflexota; class Anaerolineae; order Anaerolineales; family Anaerolineaceae; genus JBGQAS01. Next base: position 228,669 of record OY969431.1, read on the forward strand.
CAGCTGGCTTGGGATCGGCTCGATTTGAACGCGATCCAGATCGATATTGACGATGCCCAGGCTGACGTCACTTCCAAGGTGACAGACCTTGAGAATGCCCAAAAAGAGTTTACTAAATATAGTGATTTACCAGTCAATAATGCAACTCGTGTATTCTATGAAAACAAAGTAAACACAGCACAAACCGATTATGATTTAGCAGTACAAAAACTGGAAGAGATCATTAATCGGCGAGATTCCATCCGGATCACGCTAGATATTGCACTCGGCGTTGAATCCGAAGCCCGACGTGCCTATGAGAACACACTTAGCGGGTCCGATCCCGATAGACTCAAGTTGGCTTCGGAACGGCTGGACATGGCTCAACTCCAGATGGATGCAGCACAAAGCGCTCTGGATAATTACAAATTAACTGCTTCATTTGATGGGTTCGTAGCAGATGTGAATGTTTCGCTGGGTGAATGGGCTGGTCCGGAAAATTACGCAGTTGCAATTGCCGATACGAGAGCCTGGTTTGTGGATACCAGCGATCTCTCTGAGCTGGATGTTGTCAATATCTCTGTGGGACAAGAAGTGAAGGTGGCCGCAGATGCATTACCCAGTGTGGTGATGAAGGGAGTGGTCGAATCCATCAGTGGTGCACCCCATATTCAGGGTGGTGATATTCTGTATGAAGTACGCATCCGCATGGTTGACATAGATCCGGATTTGCGTTGGGGAATGACCGTTGAGGTTACGTTTAATACTGGAAAAGAGTAGGCGCGTTTTGTTTTTTTTATACGCGACATGAAATCATTTCTTGACCCGGGAACTTATTTTCGTAGTCATTTACCATTTCACCTATCTGGCAAAGTGACAAGCAAGTTAATTGAATGATCCAATAAATAGTTGAGAATTCTGATGGTTTTCTTTCATACAACCATCTTGTTAGCCTGAGAAACAGTCCGCCACAAGACGTATCCAAAATCCAGCGTCTGAATGGTAGCCATTGCTACCACTTGTTGGTTTGCCACCGAGATCACTGGGGAAATTTACAACCTGGGGATGGGCAATATATTGGAAATATTCTTCAGGCTTGTGTGGGTGTTTTATAGTGCCAACTTGATCCTGTGGGCGTTAAGCGGGTATTACTGGAATGTGGAATAATTATCAGAATTGGATAGTGTAGGGAAATATTTCCTACCACATTTATCTGGGACTTGCATAATATATTTTATGAGATGATCCGTTTTTAGACGAACGGAGCTAAAAAAGTAGTATATTAAGAAATCAAACTATTTGCTATAATTTTATGTAAGCAACAACTAATGAATTATTGAGAAGGGAGTATTCGAAATGGGTGAAACAGGCAAGAAAGATAAGGGCAAGAAAGAGCAAAAGAAAAAACCGAAGATGACCATCAAGGAAAAGCGGAAAGCCAAACACGACAAGAAGACAAAAACCGACATCCTGGGTTGATTCGGTTGCTGGTTTTCTAATTTAATATACCAAAACGAGTGCACGCACCTTTTTAGTGGTGTTGTGTGGTGTAAATAACGTTCGAAGTATATACTACACAAGGAACTACCCTTCATGCCCTATTTGTGAAGGGTAGTTTTGATTGTTATGAATTAATAGCATAATTGAAAGATCTATGGATTTATTTGGGTAAAGGAGGGATTACAACCTCGGGCATGAAGCCTTTTAACTTTTGCTCCCAGGGGTCCAGGATGCCTTTGACCAGGGTAGCACCTTTATCGTTTCCGTATTTGTTGCTGATGGTCTCAATAACAAATGGATATGTTTTACCATCTTCAAAATTCAGTGCCAATGTTTCTTCATAACTGAATGTTTTCGGGAAAAATCCCCTGGAGAGGATCTGTGTCGTTCGTGCAACGGCTCTGAGGCTCTTGGAGGGATATTGCAAATGCGTAAATCCTTTTCCAGCGGTTTCAAATAATAGGATCAGGTTGTTCTTCGTTTGGTCGATTATCAATGCGATGGTCGGATTCAACTTCTTGCTAAGCTGTTTTGCCATTAAAAAGTCCTGGCCTTGCAAGTGCGGGAACTGCTGAAGGATATATGCTTGATATTTTCCCCGTTTAGCTTTACTCCTGGCGAGTCCAATGACGAAAATGACCATATAAAGAGCAAAGAAAACCACGAAGAGTATCAGAAATTGACCAATGAATTCCATTTTGCTTCGACTCCTTTTCCGAATGCGAGATGTTGTTTAAAGTATAGCGTATGTTTGTAATTGGTTATTGGAATGAGAGAATGAATTCGCTTGGGAATGAAAAATGGATTTCCATATACACAAATGCTGCACAGAGGTTTATGAAAAATGCTCAGACTTAAACTCTATGAATGAGAGTTGTGAATAATTACCTCGATTTGGAAATCCAAATTAATCCACATTAGAAGTCGGTCTTAAGGTTTTTCGTTTATTGACGGATCAATAAAATCTGCCAGGGTGAAGGATTGCCCAGGTTCGATCACAACGAAGTCTTTGTCCCAGTCACCGGAGAACATTTTTTTAAACAGCCTATCCGAGCCTGGAATTTCCTCGAACCGCAAACTGAACTTTTTGGCAGTACGCTGTGCATAGTCGCGATATTTTTCCAATTCATTCTGCCCGGAATTGATTAAGGCCAGCCTTTTATAATTCCCCATCATCATTTGATAAATATATTCAGCCGTTTCCGTGCCATAGCGCTGGACCGAACGTTCAAATTCAGAAAAGGGTGTATCACCAACTTCGATCCAGCCTTTGGTCAGGTAATACGTACCTGGTTCTTGCTGGCTTTGCCAGGTGTAAGCTGAACGGGATCCCAGGAAGATGGCAATGCAGTCATCCACGCGGGGTGCAACCAACCGGCAGTCATTTGCCTTGATCCCGACGATTGCCTGCGAGCACATGCCGTACCCAAGCAGGATCGTATCGAATTTTCCACTTACAGCATCGATCGCTTCCTGTAATTTGCTGTGCAGTTTTTCGGGATTGATGTGCAAACCAAAATCAAAAACCTGATGCTGCATGCCGGATGGTATCAAGGGCAGCATCTCTTCCATGACGGTGGCACAAGCTATGACGATCGTTCGCGTGAAATCCATTTTTGTTAAGCTTGATATTTGCATAATATTGTATTTACTCAACCACTCATTATAAAGGGTTTCATTTCAGAAATTGATGCGATGTTGTTTCTTAAAGCAAAGGTATCAAAGTGCTGACTTTGTAAACTCGTGCGAGTGCAAATACAATAAAAGACCAATTTAGCATCATTTATCTTGTTCGTAGCTTGGCTTGCTTTTCGGTCGATCCCGGCATTCACCAAGGCTATCGAAGAGGGAAACCTCCAGGTCTTTGGACCATTAAAATAACCTTCCAGCGGTTGTGCGGAACCCTTGATCCTGCAATGAATCCAGAAAAAAGTTGGTTTCGTGTGCGTAAAATGGTTTCAGTTCTTTTTCTTTCATTAGCAGGATATCAAAGTAAATGTACTTTTTTGTGAGTTGGTAGAAAAGGAGTTTCTTGAAATGAGCGAGATCATCCAGCTTGAAACATCCCATAGGATATCCAAACTTCTCATATAACAGCATGGATTTGTAACCGGTATCGCGGAAGAGAGCGAGGATCTCAAGACAATCTTCCACATAATGTGCGTTTCTAAAAACATCGCATTCAAACAGGACGACGGGTTGGCTGAGCAATGCCTGCTTTGCCCCCCTGAGGACTGCAAAGTCATTTCCGTCTGTGTCAACCTTGATCAGATTCAGACCGGAGAATTCCGGGTTTTCGATTAACAGGGTATCAACTGTGACAGTCTGAAATTCCAAGCCTTGTGGATTTTTGTAGAACGAGGCAGTGCCTTGCTTTTCGATAATCTCGTACGTATCCTTCCCATTATAAGAAGAGCATACCCGATTTAGGATTTTTACGTTTGGTATATTCCAATTCTTTTGCAGGTAACCGTTGAATTTGGAATTCGGTTCGATCGCCAGGAACTGATCCTGCCCTCCCTGGTACAGGGCAGCAATTGTATCGCCGATATTCGCACCAACATCTAGGCACTTAAGCGGACCGTATATGCCGTGCAGAAAAACATTCAGCCTTTCCAGTAAACTGTCATACAAAGGCAGTAATTTTAGGTAAAAAGGTAGTTCGTGGGAAAGAGGAAGTTGAAGGCTACGACCGTGAGCTGTCATGGAACAAGGCGGATCGTTGAAATTCCTGATGAGGAACCGGCGAAAACGGCTCCAAAGTAATTGCGAGACTCCTGTGGTGTTTAACATCCTGTGAAGGACATAATTAGCAATTCCCATTTTTCAATCTTTCATGTTCTTTAAGAGATGGAGTCGTATTACAACGAACCTCGGTGATTTGTATTGGCTTATAAGAAAGTTTCTTTATGTATTCAAAGAAATAATTAATATAAATAGGACAGTTAATCCTTAATTTGCGCTGTACACTAGCAAGTATAGAACGATACTTAGGTTAATCATAGGTGGTGAAAATGAAGGGTAATAGGTTTGTAAATTATTTCATTCTTGGCGTGGTGATATTGGCATTTGCCGTTGCTATGAGCTTGACAATAAATATCGAACAAGTCAATGCACAATCACCATGTAACGATCCAGCCGATCCTTCTTATCCGTGTACACCGCAGCCCCCATCAGATAATCAGTCTTCGAACCCACCCGTTGATGCCCCTCCCGTTGTCCATACCAAAACTCCCGTGCCAACAGCGACAAATACCCAGACAATTACACCCACTCCAAAATCGATCAACCTTCCCATTTCGGGTGGAGTGGCTGGATCAAATAATCCCAATAGCGAACTGCCTGCAATTCAGAATCCTGGCCCACTTGGATGGATAATTCCAATAGTGATTATCGGTATTGGTGCTGCGGTCGGCTTAACTTTGGTCAAAGGGAAAAGGAAAATCGGCAGCACTGGTAATATCGATCTCCTCCCTGCCATTCAAAAAGGTGGCAAAGAGAACATGACGATGACTGTACACGATGGAGCGGAATTCGGCGGTGGCAATGAAAGTGCGACCGTTACTGTACACGATGTTGGGGATGTCGCTCCCGATGGTGCTCTCAACGTCCGTGAAGCCGCCAACGATCCTGGTAGCATCCACGGAAAGCCGCCAGATCCGCTCGTTAAACCACCGTCTCCAAATAAGCCTTCAAATCCGAACTAAGTTGCAAATCTGGTGGTGGAACATTGTAAGCTCGATTTCGAACCAGCCGGATTTATTTTCCGGCTGGTTTAACAAATTATTGGGAAATAGCAATCGTGAGTAGCCACTGGGATTTCACTCACCTTGGAAAAATGAAAACCTCGTTAAAATATTGGGGGAAGCAATTAACGTTTCTCTCCCCGGATGAAACCTTGAACAGGGTAATGAAGTGTTTGGAGCAAAAGAAACCTGGTGCTTACCTAAAGTTCGGACGGGTTGATATCGACGCCGCGTTGGGGATTAATAAATCCGGTGAGGAATTATCTGATTCTTTCATTCAGGAAATTCGCAATACCTTTCTGTTTTCTTGGAAAGATGTTTTAAAGGCACTGGATGTAGAAAGCCCTGCGCTGAAAATCCCTTTCTTTTCACATTCTGGGGGGATCTCAAGTCGTGAAGCGTTGGATCGGCTAAATTCAGTTGGTGCTTGTTTCTTGGATGGACCAATTTTTTCCTACAACGCACTTCACAGAGCTAATCTAGTGCAACCGGATTTACTGGAGACGTTCTTTGAGGCGCTTAGGATCTGCCGACCGATTCTAGTCTTCAAAGAGGGGGAAGCCAGGGAAATCGTGTTTGAAAAACTTGCCCCACGGATTTCAATTCCGGTTTCTGTCGGGGAAATCAAAAATGGTATTGAACAAATAGAGGAAAAGCTCCTCCGGATTAGTGCGTCTGCGGCAAATAGCTTCCCGGTTATTGTTTTGGCATTGGACGTGACAGGGCGATTGTTGGTCAGGCGTTTGATGAAGCGTGGATTTTCCGGTTTTCTTGTCGACTTGGATAATCTAAACGATCCTTCTTTTGAGACCAGCCCGGTTTCACGCAGATTCAAGTTTCCGACTATGAAGCTTGCTATTTCAGGAAAAATGGTTGTTGGTAAATCACCTTCTGTTTCTGGTTCAAGCGGGAAACTCCCGGTGCGGTGGGAAGGACCATTGCTTGGGCATTATTCTTATTCGATCATCAATCGCGAACTTTGTTTTCGTTTAGGCAGCAACAACAGTATTGAACTCACCATCCGCCCCAGTGATACACCTTTTACAGGTGATCCTTTGATCCCAGCCAACTTTACCAGCTTCCGTTCGATCGTCGACAACGTTGGCAGACCTATTAATCAGCCTATAGAGTTCCACATTAGCAACCATGCCCAGCATCCTTACCTTCCACCGCAGGAAGGTCGCTGGGTTGTGATCCTGCCCTGGGATTATGTGAGCCTGCCCGTTCGATGGTTGGAGTGGATTCGCAATCAAATAGATGAGGTCTGGGTGCCTAGTAATTTTGTCCGGGACTCCTTTCTCGGAGCAGGCATCTCGCCGGACCGCGTGGTGGTTGTGCCGAATGGAGTGGATGTGCGCGTGTACCGACCGAACGCCAGGAAAGTTCCATTAAATACAAGAAAGTCATTTAAATTCCTCTTTGTCGGAGGTCCTTTTTGGCGGAAAGGATTTGATGTTTTGCTGGCCGCGTATGGAAAAGCTTTTTCAGCCCATGATGGTGTCAGCCTGGTCATTAAAAGCGCTCCTGAGTTTTGGACGCTTAATGGCACAAAACAACTGGTTGACTTCCGTTCCCATACAGGGATGCCAGAAGTGTGCACCATTGTCCGGTCCCTGGATCAAGCGCAAATGGCTGGTTTGTATTCAGCCTGCAATTGCCTGGTTCATCCATATCGCGCAGAGGGATTCGCAATTTGTGTCGCTGAGGGGATGGCAAGCGGTCTGCCAGTGATCGTTACTGCCATGGGAGGAACCTCGGATTTTTGTAATTCCAGCACAGCATTCCTCGTCCCAGCCAAGCTGCGCCAGATGAATATTAAAAAATTGGATAATGAACCAACGCTGGATTTCCCATTGTATGCAGAACCTGAACTGGATGGATTGGTGGAATGGATGCGTTATGTCTATGAACACGCCGAAGAATCGAGAACAAAAGCGCGGGAAGGGATGTACAAGATAAGAGCCGAATTCACTTGGGATCATGCAGCTGAAATTATTGTAGATCGGTTGGGTAAGCTCGAAAATAGACCCGTTCAGCGATACACGAAAAGCTAAATGGATTTCCTGTATTCTCGATTACCATTCGAAATCCCCCTAAATCTGGCTGAACTGTTCATATCTCACCATTAATTGTCCGGTTGAGTCAATCTGAGGTCAGGCGTAATGTGGCAAGTTCTTAACCCATGCCCGCATTTGAGTTGAACCAAATATGAAGTATCTAAAAATAGACTTCACAAAAATATATTAATAATGTATTAAGAACTATTAACCCCTTTGTAAAGTACAGTAAAAATAGAAAGGAATTGATATGTTAAAAAATAGTACGATTTTCAACAAGCGATTAAACTGGATGGGAATAATCGCTCTGGTGTGTGGTTTTGCTTTAATTGTCTCTGCTTGTGGGAGTGCTGGTGTGAACTCACCTGGCTCAACCACAGCCAATGGTGAGGAAACCTTATCTTCGAAGGGTCAATCCTCAGAAGTATCAGTTGGATCACCTGCTGCTCTTCCACCAGCCTCAGGTGAGGATGTCTGCTCGCTAATCACAGCAGCCGAAACAGAGGCTGTCATGGGTCAAACAGTAGGATCAATTAATCCCTATTCAGAAGTAGACAGTGATTATGGTGAAACGGTTTTTTCTTGCTACTACATCGGAAATGACCTTACTGTCATTGTTTCAATTGTTGACTTTGGATCCTCACAGACAGCAAGCACGATGCTACAACAGCGCCTCGTCAAGGAGCAGGCAAATAATACAAATGGAACCATCAGTGAGGAGTCTGGGCTAGGTGAGAAGACCTATTGGACGATCAATGAAAATACTGGTATTTATAGCTTTTTGAAAGGTAGCAAAATAATTGTCGTAGGCATCGTCGGAAATACCGGAGATGCCACCTCTTACAAAGCTTCTCTTCTAACCCTTGCAAAAAATGTAGCGTCAAAATATTAACGTAGGATTTTTCTGTAAGTTTCATTTTCAGGTGGTCTTGGAAATATCAACCACCAAACATTAACCAGGCGGTGGGTACAGCATAAGATGAAGAGGAAAGAGGGTGTAGTCACTTTAGAATGCACCCAACGGGTTCAAAAAGTTCGTGCCTGGTATCTAAATATGAATTATAGCGCTCTCAATTAAGGAGAGCGCTATAATTTACCTAAAATTTATTCTATGCCGAAGTGCATACCAACGAAGACTCTGATCGAAAGCCAAATCGGCTGCAAGCACGTGTTGGTTGACTTTCATAAAATAGGCTAAACTCAGAAGATTCCTTAAGTTGAGAATTCACTTTTTTCGGATTGTAACCACATAATCTTTTAGATTTGTTTCCCCGACTCCACTAACAATTTCATTACCAAACGAAATAGATGCAAGATATTCATCGCCAGCAATTAAACCTTCTTCTTGAACGATTGAGAAGAAATTTGTCAAATTCAGAGCCCCAGCACCTTGCTGATATGGCATTCTGGTAAATACGATGAATCTCCAACCCATTCCGAAATTATCCCCCGTGGATAGATCATACGATATTTCATCGATCATTACTTGCTTCCTCGAAGGCACAGCTGGCTGCATGTCGCCATAAACGTCGAGTACGATAATGATTTCATGGGTGATCGGGGGCACTCCCCAAGTCGTTGGATTCTGCGTATTAGTCAACCACATATGCAGAATGAGATTGCCGGATCCTGAGTGAGTTGAGGAAACATTGTATGAAACCGTCGCCGTATCGAGGTTACTGATCTTTTCAGGTAAGGATGTTGATGTTGATGTGCTGCTAGGCACCTGACCGAATACGATCGCTGGAAACGATTTCACATTACCGCCAGAATTCAACCAATCCCAAGTCCATCGACCAACCAGTGCCCCGTTGGCATCGATGATTGCGTCAATACACTGAGACCAGCCAGTGAGTGAGCCTTTTCCCCAATCACCCATGATTGCCTGATATTCACCAACATTGACCACCGCCGCAGCTTCACAAGTCATGGTAATGGGATTAATTGCTGGAGTGAGGGTAAGGGTTGGTGTATATGTTGATGTGTGAATCGGAGTGTGTGTATTAGTCGGAGCAGGAAAAAGGTTTGATCCACAGGCTAGGAGGAGCAAATTCAACAGAAGAAGTAAACAGACCGTCAATTGAAAATGTGTCTTCATAAGTATCCTTCAATTTCAAATACTCAACCTGCTATTTACTCAACCGTATAAATGCCCACCATGATTCGGATAGTGTAACTTTTAGTTCACACATTTGTATACAGTATATAATCATTTTAAGATTTGTTGAACGACCTTTGACCTGCTCCACAAAGATTGATTCACAAACGAAAAAAACATATCTGGGGAGTCCATTGTTTCCATATTGGTTTGCTGGTATTGATCCGTAAAGAATTTTGAACAGCGGGATTGGGATTCGTACCAAGAACCTCCGTGATACTCCAGCACACGAATCGGTGTGAGTAAAGACCCTGAATCCATGACACGCTATGCCCTGCACGAATTACGCGGTTTGTTAAAGTAATTTTTATGCCTTCTTTGTTAATATCCTGCGCTCTAATTAGGTGCATGTATAATGAATTCTAGAATGTCTGAGCCTCTTCTCCTAACCAAACTTTATATCCCCCCACCTCGTTCAAAATCAGTTCTACGCCCCCACCTGGTCGAAAGGCTGAACGAGGGCTTGGAACGCAAGTTGACCCTCATTTCTGCCCCCGCAGGTTTTGGCAAGACCACGTTAGCCAGCGAATGGATTGCCAGCTGCGGGAGACAGGTGGCATGGTTGTCTTTGGATGAAGGGGATAACGATCCAGCACGTTTCATTACTTACCTTATTAGAGCGTTGCAGACAATCAAGGCAAATATTGGCGATGATTTACTGGCTACGCTGCAATCCCCCCAGCCGCTACAAATCGAAACAATTTTGACTATCCTGCTCAACGAAATTTCTGCCATCCATGGGCAATTCCTTCTTGCACTTGATGATTACCACTCGATCGATTCCCAGCCGGTGGATCATTCTCTAGCTTTCATTATAGAACACCAGCCACCGCAGATGCACCTGCTCATCGCAACGCGTGAAGATCCAGATCTGCCTCTGGCACGCTTGCGCGCCCGGGGGCAGTGTACCGAGCTTCGCGCTGCCGACCTACGCTTTTCATCTGCCGAAGCTGCAGAATTTCTCAACCGTGTGATGGGGTTGAATCTCTCTGAGAGAGATATCGATGCGCTGGGAACCCGCACTGAGGGATGGATTGCCGGTTTGCAATTAGCCGCACTTTCCATGCAAAGATACAAAGACACAGCCGGTTTCATCCAATCTTTCACCGGCAGCCATCGTTTTGTGATGGATTATTTGCTCGAAGAAGTCCTGCACCAGCAGACTGAAAATATACAGGCTTTTTTATTGCGTACTTCAGTTCTCGACCGCATGTGTGGGTCTCTTTGTGATGCCGTTTTGCCCGATCCATCAATTCCCGGGCAGGAAACCTTGGAATATCTCGAGCGCGCCAACCTGTTCATTGTCCCTTTGGATAATGAGCGGCACTGGTATCGCTATCATCATCTTTTATACGATTTACTGCGCAAACGACTGGGGCAAAGTCTCACACCGGGAGAGATCGCTGAATTGCATATCCGTGCCAGCGAATGGTATGAAAACAATGACCTGATGCTTGAGGCTTTCCGCCATGCGGCTGCAGCCAACGATATCGATCGCGCCGAGCGCCTGATGGAAAGCAGGGAGATGCCCATCCATGTGCGCGGCGCAGCGACAATGATCCTGAGCTGGCTGGAGTCGTTGCCAAAGAGTTTACTGGATGCCAGGCCTGCGTTGTGGTGGGGGCAGGCTGCCATGCTGCTGGTTATGGGTCAAATAAATTGTGTGGAGGAGAAACTCCAGGCATTAGAAGCCACTTTGACTTCCAAATGCTTGCAGGGTGCCGCACCGGATGACGCGACCAGAGACCTGATCGGGAAGATTGCTGCCGCCAGGGCAAACGTAGCGCAAGCGCAGGTCCAGATAGAAACCATCTTCGTGCAAGCGCAACGGGCTCTGGAGTACCTGCACCCCACCAACCTTGCAGACCGATCCATGGCAACCCGCTCATTGGGGCTTGCATATTATCTCAAGGGTGACACGGTTGAAGCTGGCCGGTTATATTCCGAAGCCTTATCTCTCGCCCAGGCAGCCGGCGATGATATCGACGCCACATTGGCATCGATCCGTTTAGGCCAGATACAAGAAGAAAAAAGCCAGCTTCGCCTGGCAGCAGAGACCTACCAGCGGGTCGTACAATTGGTCGACGATTATTCTCCTCATAATTCTTCCGTGGTGTATCTGGGATTGGCACGAGTATATTACGAATGGAACGATTTGAATGCTGCCGAGCAATACGGAGAGAAGAGCTTCCGGTTGGCGCAGCAGTATGACCAGGTAATTGACAGATTGATACTAAGTGAGATGTTCATGGCCCGTTTGAAATTAGCCCGGGGTGATGCATCCAGCGCAGCAACCATTCTTTCGCATGTTGAACAAACGGCACGTCAAAAGGAATACACTTTTCGTGAATCGTACGTAGCCTACGACCAGGCATTTGTCCTCCTCCGCCAGGGAAACTTGGATGCAGCCCTTCAACTGACTCTGCAAAATAACCTTCCAGCCATGCAGGCACGTGTGCTCATTGCTTTGGAAAATCCAGCCGAGGCGCTGTCAGTGCTGAAGCCTTTACGCCTGGAGGTGGAAGCGATGGGATGGCCAAACAGTCAGTTCGGGGTGAAGACTCTGCAATCTATAGCTCTTTATGCAAATGGTGAAAAGGAAAAAGCATTGGATCTACTCGGAGAGTTGTTATCGCGCGCGGAACCAGAAGGTTATGTCCGCCTTTTCGTGGATGAAGGAACTCTTATGGATCAACTTTTACGCGAAGCAGCGTCTCGCGGGGTTATGCCAGGCTATGTCGGCAAGCTGTTGTCTGTATTTGAAGATGAAAAGCGGATAAGGGAGGGTAAAACTGCCTTGTCCCCAACCCAACCGCTTGTCGATCCATTGAGCCAGCGTGAGATGGAAATACTTAAACTCATCTCCCAGGGACTCTCGAATGGTGCGATCGGCGAGCGTCTTTTTCTCGCGCTGGATACGGTCAAAGGACATAATCGCAGGATCTTTGAAAAACTCCAGGTTCAAAATCGAACCGAAGCTGTTGCCCGCTCCCGGGAATTGGGTTTGCTCTAGATTCAAACGTTAATTTTCTTCACAATTTCCCCCGAAAAAAATAACACCAACAGTTAACACTAAAGTGTCTACCCGTTAACACTCTGCGGGCGATATTATCGTCTTGCATTAAGAAAATGGCATGGATTGTCATAATCGTTCATATAGAGAGAAAGGAGATGTCATACGAAATCAAACTCGAAAACCGACTCAGATCAGCCCCTGATCTTTCAGATCAGGATCAAGGGACATCTGGATCAACAATGGACAGACTGGTTCGAGGGAATGACGATCACGCTCGAGGAGGACGGTAACACCCTGTTGACCGGCCCGGTAATCGACCAGGCTGCCCTGCATGGATTGCTTAAAAAGATACGGGATTTGGGAGTGGTGCTGGTTTCGATTTGCCCGCTTCAAACGGATAATTTGGGATCATCAAGTAATAAAAAGGAGATAAAAAAATGAATACGACCAAAGTAAGTCACCATGGGACAGACAGAAAGACCGCAGCAGTTGTAGGCGTTCTATTCATCCTGGGGACGGTTCCGGCCCTGCTGAGCCTGCCCCTTATGCAAAACACTGTAAGTGCTCCGGATCATCTGACTGCGATTTCCACTAATGCAGGCCAGATGATCGTCTTCACAGCGATTAAATTCTTCATGGGTATTGCCTGTGCCGGTATTGGCCTTGCGCTGTATCCGATTCTGAAGAAATACAACCAGGGCCTGGCGATCGGCTCGGCTGGCTTCAGGCTTATCGAGGGAATGACCTCTGTTGTTGGCGCTCTCCTCTATGTTTTCCTGTTGGCACTCAGCCAGGAATTCGTGAAAGCCGGGGCTCCGGCGTCATCGTACTTTCAGACAGCAGATGCAGTAATTAACGCAGGAATCGGTTGGTTTAGAGATGTGGCCATGCTGTTGACTTTCGGCATCGGTGCCCTGATGTACTATGTTGTCTTCTATCAATACAGACTCGTGCCTCGTTGGCTAAGCGTTTGGGGTCTGGTTGGGATCACATTGACCATCATCAGCGCTGTGTTGGTGATGTTCAATGTCATCGCTCCCTTCTCCACAATCCAGGTTATTTTCCAAATGCCGATCTTGCCGCAGGAGCTGGTTTTGGCGGTCTGGCTGATCGCGAAAGGATTCAATCCGCCGGCAGTCGTTTCCAGAACTGCGCAAGCAGACGAGAATTAAGGAGAAATAAAATGTTAAAAAAGGTTCGATGGTTCTTTCAATATGGTGCGTCATCAACTTCATACTCGCCTTGATCATATTGAGCTATGTCATCGTTCTCAAAAAAGACTCGCCGATTTTGCAGGTGGCGTCTTTTTCAGAAGCTGAAATTGCGGGACTTGGTGTCAAGACCATTGCCGCGCTCAATTGCTTTACGATCCTGTACAACTCTTGCTCGCTGATGGTCTCGGTATTGACATGGCCGCTCATCCGCAAAAACCTGGTCGCCGGTCAAAAATCGGCTTTCTGGATGTTGGTGTTTGTGATCGGCTTTATCGAAGTAATGGCGTTTTTCGCTTCCTCATATATTGGACATGGCCGCTGGCAGGTGAATGTCCTTCAGAGCGTTTTATACCTTGTGGGCATCGGCCTGTCGGGCTGGTCCCTGTTCAAAGGACAAAAGCATGAATGTACATCAATAGAACCGCAAAAAAAAGAAACTCATCCATATCAATCAATAAAGGAGATTAAAAATGAATACGAACAAAAAGACCGCAAGAATGCGCAGGGTTCCTGTATCTCATTTACATCGTGGTTTCCATCTTCGCAAATGTGCTTGGTCGTTCCAAGCTGATCGTATTGGGAGATGCTGCGACAACCGCCAGGAATATCATGGCATCTGCATGGCAATTCCGGATCGGCTTTGTGGTCGATCTGGTTGGTGCGGTGCTTTTCCTTTTGACGGCCTGGGCTTTGTACGTGTTGCTGAAGCCAGTGAATAAGAACATCGCTTTGCTGTTCCTGTTATTGAACCTGGGCGGTGTCGCGGTATGGTGTTTTAGTGATCTTTTTCTAATTGCCAGCCAGCTGCTTTTGAGTGGCGCTGATTACTTGAAAGTATTCCAGGCTGATCAACTGCAAGCCCTGGCAATGTTATCCCTGAATATATACAAGAACGGGTTCTCGGGGATCGCCCAGATCTTTTTCAGCGCCTGGCTCTTTCCGCTGGGTTACCTGGTTTACAAGTCGGGCTACCCTTCCCAGGTTCCTGGGCATCATCTTGATGGTTGAATGTTTTGCCTGGCTGATGTTTCCAGTTCAGTTCTTCTTTTTCCCGGGCAACGTCGTATTAACCTACGTGAGTTCTGTGGCAGGGTTTATTGGGGAATTCTCCCTTACGCTGTGGCTTCTGATCATGGGTGCAAAGGAACAAAAACCAGTATGAGTTAAGGCTGGCTGTGAAAGCGGAGACGAACGAGCTGTTGAGCGTGATATAGATTTGCATTATCAGGGGAGAGGGAGGGCTTTCAGCCCTCCCTAACCCCCTCCCCGCTCAACACCATGTTTTGCTCGTGGAATAGACCTAATAAAGCGGACACAACACATCACAAGGAGAAAGCCAAATGTTAAAAAAGGTTCGATCATCCTCTCAAAGAAACTGTTCATACTAACTATTGGGGGCGGAGTAGTATTCTGGATAACTACCATCGCAATTTCCCTGCTTCCCATCGCAGCGGAGTATAGATCTGTCTTTTCAAAAGCGAGTATTCAAACGGTTTGGGTTGCTTCTTTGCCCGCCGGTTTGATTATCGGATTCTGCGTCAGTTATTCTTTGCTTCGTTTTTTTGACAAGATTCTAACAAAGGATCCAATTCTAAAATCCGTGATAATAAGCCTCATCGCCCTAGTCATCATGACAATCCTGAACCTGGTTCCCCAAAGTTTTCTTGGGCAGCGTGATGTCTTGCATTACTTTCTCATCGGCATAATGCTTGACGCACCAAGGTTTCTCTTTCTTGGAATAGTTATTGGCTATCTATACAGACGGCTGTGCAAAGGATCCGATCCATCCGCAAATGCTTCCAAGTCTGCTCAGGCGGAATAGGTGGACAACCATGGAAACCCAGGCCACAGGTCGAAGCAAGCGGCAGACATCACGTGAGTTCTACAAGAAACTGCTTAAGTTAGCTGGAGCAGGATGCGCAGCCTTCTGGATAACTGACTTCGTAATTTCAGTGTCTCCCATCGCTGCCGAGTATAGAGCTGCTTTCTCGATCTCATCTCTTCCATTGGCTCTTGTTCAAGCTTTGGTTGGTGGTCTGGTTATCGGATGCTGCGTCAGTTATTTCCTGCTGCGTTTCTTTGAAAAGATTCCAACACAAAATCCCATCTTAAAGGCATTGATCCTTAGCTTTGTTGCCATGCTCATGATCGAAGTCCTTTCAACTCTTGGTAATCCAAGCAATGCCTCTGTCTACCTTTTGATTGACACAGGGATGAACGTGCCAAGGTTTCTCGCTCTTGGAATAGTTATTGGCCATCTTTACGATAAGCTCAATGGAGGCGCGTTGATAATGAAAGCGATTGTCTGCACAAAATACGGTTCACCGGATGTCCTTCAACTCCAGGAGGTGGCAAAACCCGCTCCCAAGGATGAGGAAGTCCTGATCAAAATTCATGCGGCATCCATCAATTCGCGTGACTGGCGCATGATGCGAGCAAATCCGTTTTTTATCCGCCTGGTGCCGGGAGGTTTTCTGCAACCCAAAAACAAGATCCTCGGGGCTGATGTGGCCGGGCGGGTTGAGGCGGTTGGCAGTAACGTCAGGCAGTTTAAGCCAGGAGATGAGGTCTTTGGGTACTTACCCGAGTGCAACCGGTCGTGGCACATTTGCCGAGTATGTATGTGCCAATGAAAATGCAATCAGGCTGAAACCGGCCAATCTAACATTCGAGCAGGCTGCGGCTGTGCCTCTGGCGGCGATGACTGCCCTGCAAGGTTTGCGCGACAAAGGAAACATTCAGCCCGGGCAAAAGGTGTTGATCAAGGCGCCTCTGGTGGTGTCGGAACGTTTGCCGTGCAGATTGCCAAATCGTTCGGGGCTGAAGTCACAGCAGTGTGCAGCACGAGGAATCTGGAGATGGTGTGCTCGATTGGGGCAGACCATGTCATTGATTACACTAAAGAAGATTTCACCCAAAACGGGCTAGCAATACGACTTGATCCTGGCCGTGAATGGATATCATCCGATTTCAGATTATCTGCGTGCATTAAAACCTGAAGGAACCTATGTCGTCGCTGGTGGCTCGATGCTTCAACTCTTCCAGGCGGCGAGCAATGGGAAAAAAACTTCCAAGACCGGAAGCCAGAAAATATGTGTCGTTAACGCTGGACCACAACAGGAAGGATCTGGTCTTTATAAAAGAACTTCTTGAATCCGGGAAAATTATTACCGGTTATCGATGGGTGTTACCCGTTAAGTAAAACGGCTGAAGCATTTTGGAATTTTGAGAAAGTACATCCCAAAGGAAAAGTTGTTATTACTATAGTCTGATCAACTGTGTTTTACCGACAAATTGCTCTATGGAACAATTTCTATGTTTTAAACGTCATTGGATTTCAAGATAGAGAAAATAAGAACCCGAGAAACCCTCCTTATCCAATTCAAATGGAAAAAGTACACAAGTTTCAATACAATAGAGAGAAGAAAAAAAATGAAAAAGATCTTTATATTCACAATGATTTTGATGGCACTCACAGCCTGCACAACGTTCCAAATCCAGGCACCTCAACCTGTTGAGACGGACATTCCTCTAGTGGTGAATATGCCCAATCCTGCCTCGGTCTATTGCGAGCAGCAAGGGAACAGACTTGAGATTCAAACGGCTGCCGATGGCAGCCAATCCGGAGTATGCATATTTCCGGATGGCAGCACCTGTGACGAGTGGGCTTATTTCCGGGGTGAATGTGGCCTGGCAGTGCAAGAAAGCCCGACGCCCGACATCGTAGTTGAGGCGACCTCAACAGCCAGCGGTGTCAACCCGGGAGAAAATGCATCAGGCGGTTACATGCCGCCCGGTACTTCAGAAGAAATAGCAGACTGGTGGGGGGTCATCAAGAGCAACCCACCCGGTGCGCAGTATGATGACTATTTTGAGCGGCAGGATTTTTATGGCCAGATCATCTATTTTGGCATCGATTCCATGGACCCGGCGGTACAAGCGCAGATTGTGGCGTTACGCGACAGTGGCAAGATCGTTCATCTCTATGGCACACTCTTTAGTAATGTTCCAGACTATAATGGCTCTCAGATCCAGGTGGATCGCATCGAGATTGTGGAGTAAACAAAACGGATATGCTCTCAAAAAGTCATCTTCGCTTAAGTAGGTAAACCTTAGGCAGCGGGGCTCGCTCGGTGCCCTGTAAAGGTGGTTCGAACCAAAACGACACCCGGATGGGTGTCGTTATTCTTGTTAGGTAGCGGGGCTTGGATTCGAACCAAGGACCTTCAGGTTATGAGCCTGACGAGCTACCGCTGCTCTACCCCGCATCAATCGCAGGGCAGGATTATACCCTTTCGGCAAGGTGAAGTCAAGCACAATCCCGGTAAGGGCTAGCTGATGATCTTTTCCGTCTTTTTCGGTTCTCCGATCCACTTCAGGAACACCAAGCTGGCCAGCATGCACACCGCTCCTAATATAAACAGGAAAACATAGCCAAAATAAGCACCGGATTTTACGATGTTGAGCTGGTCGATGATCGGTCCGAGCAACCCTGCCACAGCTCCGGCTCCGGCTGTGGCGATGTTGGTCAACCCGATGTACTTACCGGCTTCATCCGGTGGGGCGAGTCGGTTTGCAAGTGCCCAGTTCGATGTGAGGAACAATCCCATCCCCGCGCCGATGATGGCGCCAAATCCGATCATCGATGCCCGGTCGCGGGCAAAGTTGAGCAACACGCAGCCGAGTGCTGAAATGAATGCCGAAGCGATCATAATGATGCGCGAGTTGAACTTATCGTTCAGCCAGCCTGCCAATACCGCTGAAGCCAGCAGCGCCAGGGTGAGCGTCCCCATGATGATCCCGGTTTCCATCGCCGGGTTGGCGGCTTTCAAAACATCCGCAATATAGTTTTGGGCAAAGCGCTGCACCCCATAGATGCCAAAAAGGAAAACAAAGCGCAAAGCAATCAAGAACCAGTAGGATGTATTGGCTTTGAAATCGATCTTGAAAGTGCCCATTAAAGTCTTCATCACCGGTTCGCCTTCTTTTTTAAGGGAGGGCTTTTCCCTTGTACCGAATATCGTGATGGCACCTGTAACTGCCAGCAGCCCGATAACGATCAGCATGATCAGTACAGGTTGGGTGCTGTTGGGATCAATCAGGAATCCAGCCGCAAGCGTGCCGACAGCCATGACGAACATGTCAATAAATATTTTTACCCCGCTGGCAGTTCCCAGTTGTTCGGGTGGAACCTGGTCTGGGAGCAGCCCTTGCAACGGTCCGTGCGCGACGTTGGAACTGATCTGTAAACCGATATAGCCGATGAAAACCCAGGTGATCCCTCCTGCCCATGCCAGCATGGCGAGGAAAATGAAGTCGAAGAGTGTGCCGATGGTGATCAGTGGGCGGCGGCGTCCCCATTTGGACACCCACCGGTCAGAGAGCGCACCACTGATCGGCTGGATGATCATAGCAAGGATCAATCCGACAAAGGTCAGCAAACCCAGCACGGTATTTTTCTGATTATCCGGTACCATCAGGCGCAATACAGCCGGCAGCATGATGGGGTGGATGACATTCCACATGAATGATAAACCGACCCAATACACGTTCAACACGATCAATTTACCGATGGATAACCGTTTCATCTTCTACTCCTTTGTGCTGGAAAAATTACCTTGAAGTTCAATTGGGAGCAACCGCGCAATGGATTGCATCACTGTGGTGCTGATATCCGGATCTTCTTTTTTCCGATTAAAACTCGATGATATCTCCAAATGGTAAGCTTTGCCGACCACTATATGAAACACCGCACCCTTTAAAAAGAAACCTACTGGCAGAATGGAATATCGTAATTTACATAACTCTGCAATGATCGTCCCGGTCCCTTTTGCAGGCATTCCCAATGTGCCATTTGGAAAATCACGACCTTCAGGCGCAAAAGCCAGGAATGGCCGTGGATTTGTACGAGCGGCTTGGAACAATTTTCGGATCGTCAGGGCTGCTTCTCTTGATTGGTTCAGCTCGGGCGGATTGGGGGGCATTGGAAAAAAGTGATACACAGATGCGATTTGCGACAATACGAAATGGCTTAAATTTCGTAATAAGCTTCGTGCCTTTCGTCTTGGGAATGTCCATGCGTTGGTGATGAGCCATTGCATTTCCTGTGGAATAACGCTGGCAATGGCAACGGCAATCCATAACGCGTTAAATCCCGGATGATAAAAATGGTTGACCACCAACAAGCAAGGTTCGGATTGGATCAGGTGGGATTCACCTTCAATAATGAAATCAGAGATATGACCCTTCATTAACCGGCGGGCATCCTCGCGGAAGGACCGCTGATGATGCAGAATGGCGGAAACAAAAACATTGAGTAGAAAACCGAAGGGGATTCGTAGAGTTTTCAAGCTAGAAATAATGGTAAGTGTTTTTCTCTTTAAGTCAATAGAAATCAGGTCAGGAGGAAAGTTTGTCAGACAACCTGCCATTTGTTAGGGGAAATGGAAAATAAAATACGATATAATCTCGAAGGAATCATCCCTTCTTTAAAGGTTGTGAATGGCTCGCAGACGCACGGTTGAAAACCTTTCCACGGATGAACTGCGCCGGTTGTTGGTGGAACGCCGCAGGGCTGACCGCTTATCGCGTCTCGAGCATTTTCGCCGCACCGGAAGGGTGATTTCGGTGGCAAAGCAGCCTGAAGCGATCACAGTGGAGCAAATGCGTAGTGGACCCATCGATGAAACCCCGGTCAAAGTCCGTAAACCCACTCGAACCAACCGGCAGCGCTGGATGAGCGGTCTGTTGTTGGGTGTGGAGGTCCTTGCGGTCGGCGGATTGGTTTACATCCTCTTTGCCGGCACCAACTTGATCCGCTCGTTGAACAAAGAAGTTGAATCGGTCATGTCAGAACCTACCCTTGCACCGACTGCCATGATCACTGAAGTTGTGTTACCGTCCGGTCATACCCCGCCGGATTCCCCCCAGGGTGCGCAACCAAACTATGCCGAAATCCCGGAAAACCTTCGACCGCTCGTGCAGACCATGGCGGAGTTGCCCATTCCCACCGCCAGCCCGGAGCATGCCCAGCACATCCGCATCCCGGCGATTGGAGTAGACCAGGTTATCGTGCAAGGGGATGGTTGGGAGCAATTAAAAAAGGGGTGGGGCAGCACATCGGTACTGCAAATCCCGGTCAGCAAGGGAACCTGGTGCTTTCCGCACACGATGATATCTTTGGTGAAACATTTCGCTACCTTGATCAATTGGCAGCGGGCGATCAGGTGTATGTGAGCACGAGCCAGCGTGAATACATTTATGTCGTCGACCAAGTTCTTATCGTTGAACCTACCCGGGTGGATTTATTGACTTCTTCTAACGAAGCTATGGTTACTCTGATTTCGTGTTATCCTTACATGGTTGATACTCAACGGATAGTTGTGAGTGCCCATTTACAATTGGCACCATAAATTTACAATTAGGAGATTTGAATGAGCAAAAAACATCGACGCGCCAGTTCAGGCACCGGGCACACCGGAGCAGCTTCACCTGCTTCAACCACCATTCGTGCGTCCGGCACATCGGAATTCAATCCGGATTACAGTTATGTCGTCAAGGATTTAAGAAAGATTGGGATTTTAGCAATTACTTTCATTACTGTGCTAGTCGTTCTTTCCTTTTTCCTTCGTTAACTGCGGCGTAAGCATTTCCAATCTTAATGGGAATGATGAATAATAATTTACAAGGAGCGAGATATGTCACGAATGTTTGTCCCGGGTCCGGTTGATGTAGCCCCCGAAGTGCTTGCTGCCCAGGCAAAACCCATGATGCCCCATCGCAGCAAGGATTTTGAAGAGATTTTTCAACGTACTGGTGAAAAGCTAAAGAAGGTCTTCTACACCCAATACCGTGTTTTCCAGGGTACCCATTCCGGTTCGGGTATGCAGGAAATGGCGGTACGCAACCTGGTTCAGAACGACGTATTATGCTGCGTCAATGGTGCTTTTGCCAAACGCTGGCTTGATGTTGCAGTCACGAATGGGAAAAAAGCCGATAAATTGGAAGTACCGTGGGGACAGATCATTGCACCCGATATGTTGCGGGATGCTCTAAAAAAGAAGCATTACGAAGCTGTGTTGATCGTCCATAACGAAACTTCCACCGGTGCGGAAAACCCGATGAAGGAACTTACCGATGTCGTAAAGGAAGTCAGCCCCGATACTTTGATCTGCGTCGACGCTGTTTCTTCCCTCGGTGGCGTCAAAGTCGAAATGGATGCCCTCGGTATCGATTTCCTTTTAACTTCTTCTCAAAAATGCTTCGCCCTGCCGCCAGGTCTCTCTTTCTCCGGCGTATCAGACCGCGCCATGAAGAAAGCGGAGACTGTCCAGAACCGTGGCTGGTATTTTGATATGCTCCTTCTTGAAAAACACCGCACCAAGGATTCAACTCCCATGACGCCGGCAATGTCACTGCATTATGCGTTGGATCTGCAATTGGATCGCATGTTCACCGAAGGGTTGGATAACCGTTTCAAACGCCATGCCGATATGGCAAAGACCACCCAGGATTGGGCAATCAAGAATGGCATGGAACCGGTTGCTCCGGAAGGGTACCGATCCAAGACAGTATCGACCATTCACAATTCAAAGAATTGGGTCATCGGAGACTTGAATAAATTCCTGCTCACAAAAGGCATGCGTATTGCCAACGGGTATGGCGAATTGAAAGACAAGACCTTCCGGATCGCTCATATGGGTGAGATCAGCATGGACGATGTAAAAACCCTGCTCGGTCACCTGGAAGCCTTTATGGCTGCCCAACCTAAATGAGGTAAAAAAATAAAAAACCTGCTGGTTTGTAGTGCACCCTATAAAGTAGACAAAAAAAGAAAAACCTCTGGAGATTTAGATGGACTGGCACCGAAGCTCAAACGGTGTCAGTCTTGTTTTTAATTGTATCCTTTCATAATTGAAAAAGCGAATGTAATCTGCGATCACCTCCTTAGCTTGGATGAAGGTTTGAAGTTAGATGTGATGGATCACCTCCGATTTCAGGTGGCTGAAGAAATTTTCCATCGGGGCGTTGTCCCAGCAGTTCCCTCGTCTTGACATGGAGGGTCGAATACCGTATTGTTGAGTCAGGACATAATATGCGTGAGAGCAGTATTGGTGTCCTTGGTCACTGTGGAGAGCCAATCCAGCAGTGACCATTTCTTGTGCACATGCCTGCTTGAGCATGTTGGTAACGAGATTCACCGAATTCTGGGAACTGGTTTGATAAGCCACGATGAAACCGTCATACAGATCCTTGATCACCGACAAATAGAGCCAGCCTTGCCCGGTGGGGATGTACGTGACATCGGTGACCCATTTCTGGTTGGGGCGGGAAGAAGCAAAATCCCTGTTCATCAGATTGCGGTAACAGTGGTATTGCTCTATCTCGGTCAGTTTCCGATATACTTTGCGTCGGCGTGCGATGGATTGGATACCCAATGTGTTCATCAGCCTCAAAACCGCCTTGTGATTGATAATTTGACCTTTTTCCCGGTATATCCACATGGTGATGCGGCGATATCCATAGCTTCTCCGGGAGCGTATGTAAGCCGTTTGGACCAGTTTCATCTTCTCTGCGTCGGCATCCGGCCTGCCCATGCGTTTGAGCCAGGCATAGTATGCCGCACGGGACACTTTCAGAAACTCACACATATCACCGACCCCATAGCCCATCCGCTTCCGATAGATCACCCGATACTTCGCTTCTCGGCTGTACACCTCCTGAGCTCGATATGAAAATTTCGCAATAGGTCATTCTCCATTTCCAAGCGCTTTATATAGCTGCGCTCGTTCTCGGCTTGTTTGCGTGGCCTTCCTCGCTGTTTTGTCAATGATCCCGGACCTTCTTTCTTGTATTTCCAGATCCAGATCGTTACCCGCTTTTCATCTTCGATCCCCAATTCCCTCCGTATCTCCCAGGTGGGCTTCCCCTCTTCAAAATACATACGGATCGCTCGTTTCCTGACTTCAATATCATAGTCTTGCTTTCCAATTGGTCTGCCCATAATAAAAACACCTCCTGTGCTGATTTTCTCACATGAGGTGTTTTCTTTTCCTGTCTTGTTTTAGGGGTTCAGTTCATTTTCTCGCAGGTTTTTTATTTTCGTTATTCGTGTGGTTGCCACAATTTCAGTAATTTGCCTTCCGCGCTCATGTCCAGTTCTTTCCATGATTTTATGGGCAGTTTGATGACAGCGATGGCAGCCGTGGAAAGGGATTCCACTTTGCGGCTTAAAGTTTGCACCAGGCCTTCCATGCCCGGGTTGTGACCCACTACCAGCACCCGTTTGATATCATCCGGGGTTTCTTTGACAGCTTCCACAATAGCCAAAGGCTCCGCCATATACAGGTTGTCGAGGTAGATGATTTCCTTCTCATAGCCAACTTTTTCTGCCACAGCTTCCGCGGTCTTGCAAGCCCGCACTGCGGTGGATGTATAGATGCGCTGAGGAACAACGTCTTTATGTTTCAACAGCTTGCCCATCGCGCGGTGCGTCTTTTTCACCTCGCTTGTTTAATGGTCGATCCCGGTCTGAAAGCTCGGGATGTTTCCAGCTCGATTTTGCATGACGCATGAGAAGTAATGTTTTCATATCCTCGCGTGACTCCAATCTGTCCAGTAAAATTACATTAAATGTGAAAAAAGTATATCATAATTCCTTCAGCGAAAATTGATATGGATTTTTCTCCAATGCAATTTATTGATGAACCGATTGAAGTGGAATTTGACCGTGTTCCCCTTCTAGAAAAGAAGCCGGTCGCCCCGGATCGCTTCCGTTGGGCAGGCGAAGTGTTCATAATTGTTCAAATCCTCTCTGAGTGGAATGATTTCTCACGCAAAGGTCGCATGGCAAGGAATATGGCTCCCGAGCATGCGCAGCATGCCAGGATTAAAGGATCGTGGGGAGTAGGGAGATTCACATTTCGTGTCCTAACTTCTGAAAACCGGATATTCGATATCTATTATGATCGAGCCCCTAAAGATTCTGCGGATAGAAAGGGACATTGGTTCATTTATGGGGAAAGAAATACATAATTATTTCAGGAAAATGAATAAAATCAAAGTAATGCTTGACAAAATATAATAAATACCTATAATACATCAATAATATTAAACAAAATGAAATAATATTAAAGAGGAGCGATGAATCCAATCATTTCCGTCTGCCCTGTTTGCACATCTGAATTGATTGTTGAACGGCTTCATTGCCAAAGTTGTGACACGATCATAGAAGGCTCATTTGAGCCCGTCCGGGACGCTTTTTCAGACCTTTCCAGCGAACAGATGCAGTTCGTGCTTAATTTCATCCGTTGCGAGGGTCGTTTTAACCGTTTGGAAGAAGAACTGAAGTTGTCGTATCCCACTCTGCGAAATCGCTTGAACGACATCGTTCGTGCATTGGGATTTGAACCGGGCAAGGAGGATCTGGTTTCCAAACCGAATGAGGAAGAACGTCGTAAGATCCTGGAATCGTTGGAAAAAGGCGAATTGGATATAAACGAAGTTCAACGCCGGTTGGCTGGGTTGCCGGAAATAGCGAATTAGCAATACGGTGACAGGAGTCGATATGACTACATTGGAAGAAAAATTCAAAGTACTGAAAATGGTGGAGGAAGGCAGGATTACCGCTGAAGAAGCCGGTAAACTACTGGATGTATTGGAAAAATCATCAGCCGAGAATCCTGCTACCAGCGACGGTTCTTCAAGACCGGGGCGATGGCTGAAGATCAAAGTCACCGATATCACCACCGAAAAAACGCGTGTGAACATTCGGCTGCCGATCAGCCTGATCAGTTCGGGAATCAAATTGGGGATGAAATTTGCACCGGAAGCTGAAGGCATCGATGCAGGTAAGGTTATGGATGCAATTCGCAACGGGGGAATGGGAAAAATTGTGGATGCGATCGATGATAACGATCATGAACATGTCGAAATCTGGGTCGAGTGACCCGGTTTGGAATCGTCAAAAACGAAGTTGATTACTTGGGTAAAAATGGGGCGGTAATGTCAGAATTGATCGGCAGGTAGATGCGGAAAGTGGATCCTTTGGTGATGACGCTTTCCACTTCAAGACGACCACCCATATTATCCACAACAGTCCTGACAATATGTAAGCCGAATCCACTGCGGCTGGGCTTTGGCGTGGATGAAGTGGACACAAAATCAGGTCCGCTCAGGATTCTTTTTAATTCATCATCGCTGATACCGCACCCCGAATCGATGACCGAAATGCAAATCTCGTTGGCAATCAGCCTTACTTTGATATTGATTTCGGATGATTCCTTTGAATATTTGATCGCATTTGTAAGCAGGTTATTCATGACCAATGCAACACTTGCGGAATCGCCGATTAGAAAGGGGAATTTTGAACCAAAGTCAGTTTTTATTTGAATATTTTTTATTTCAGCGGAAGAGCGTATATCGTTCATTGACTGATTAATGACCGAAATGATATCAAAGGGTTTGCGTTCCTGGGTTAGTGGTGCGCTTTCCAGTTTGGAAATATCCAGGATTTCATGCATCAGGTTTTCCTGTCGCTGGAGTTGTTTGCGGATGATCTTAAGGCTCTTGGATGTATCGCTGCTCTTGTCCAATTCTTCCAATGTGTCTAGCACTAACAGGGCTGTATTCAAAGGGGTTTTCATTTCGTGAGCTACACCCAGCAGGAAATCCAGCTTCAATTGATCTCGGTAACTCTGCTCACTGATGTTCCTTAAGATAACGATGATCTCCTGGTCAGCGCTGACGACAAACCGGGCCTCATAAGTTTGTTTACCATCCGCAAAATTGATGGTGAAAATGTTGGTGGTGATCGTGCGTTCGACCAATGCTTTGCGGAGGCCATTGGAAAAAATTTCAATCAGTTCGACAGGAAGAAAATCCTCCAGGTTTTTTCCGATGAAATCATCACTGAGGAAGAAATGCTGTTCATCGCCGATGGTGAAAGACTGCAACACCCCCGCCGGATCGAACTGCATGACGGTATCTGGTATGGCACTGATCAACGCCGAATGGACTGCCTGGTTTCGCCGTAATTGATCCACCGTCCGTTTTCGTTCGAGCGCACTGGCATATAGCTCTGCCAGAAATCGCAGGATATCGATCGTGCTGGGCGGGAAGGCTTTTGCTTCGCTCAGCATTTCAAAACCAATAAAGCCGCGCAAGGTTTTTACAGACACCATCGGCAGCACGATCCAACTTTTAACATTGCCTTTGACCAGGAAGGCTCGTTCTTCTTTCGCAGCTTGCGGTAGGTCGGTAAGTGAATTCAGGTGGATATCATTATGCTGTTCAAGCTGTTCCATCAACCATGGAAGCAACCGCCACGGGATTTGAAGCTCATATGAATTGCGTGGGGTATTTCCCTTTTGGCACCATTCGTACAGGCAGGACATGGATTGGCGGTCGGTATTCGTTGTATACACATACGAACGATCGACATGGATGTATTCACTGACTCGCAACAGTGTTGTGATGATGGTTGTTTCAATCTCAGAGATGCCGGCTTTTACAAAATCATTGGCAAGGTCCAGGAGAGTTTTCATTAAATCCCGGTTCCACTGTGCCTCGGATTCTTGTGATCGTTGGTTGGTAATATCACGAACGTGCAGGAGGATTAATTCTGAGTCACCATTATGCAAATAAGTCCAGGCAGTTTCAAGAAGAATGTCGGTTTGTTGAGAGGGTTTTCCGATGATTTCTTCGTGCTGGTGGGACCATTCGATCAATTTTGTGAGCGAAAGATGTTCGGGGATGGAAGGGATGATCGTAGTGATGGGCTTTTCCAGCATCCCTTTCGATTCAACACCAAATAACTTCTCTGCCCCCCTGTTCAAGAATGATATCCGGTGTTTGTTGTCGATGATGATGATCGCTGCGGATAATTCAGCGATTAATTTCTTGATGCTGAGCGGAGGTATTGATATCATGATTCAAGATATGATTATATAAGAAAAATCATCCTTTGGACAATATTTTCTCTATCCTGAGTGAATGGTAGAAATTGGTGAAAGGTAGTAATTTGAATTTTCTGGATGTCTAGTGGGGGAATTAATAATTGGTTTCAATGTGGGTTTTTCGAAGAAATTGATCTAAAATCATTTTTTCATTTTCGGATGATCCCAATAAAGGATAAAGCGATCAGAACAAACAGCAAAATAAGTGAAACGGTACGGCTTCTTTGAAGTGGACGGGTATCCTTCAACGCTAAAGGCGAAGAGAGTTGATCCAGTTTCCAAAGTGGACCAGCGAACCATGCAAAAGCCAGTCCACCCAGTAAGCCCCCAAGGTGACCCATGTTATCGATACCGGGTGATAAACCTAGGATGAGATTGATGACTATGATCATGACATTATTGAGCAGCATATTTTGAGCACGTTTACCAAACAGCGCGCGGTTCTGGTAAACGAAAACGGTTTGGGCGGCAATCAATCCAAAAATCGCGGTGGAAGCCCCCAGTGACGCCTTGGTCGAAAGCAGGAACGATGCAATGTTCCCGGCGATGCCACTCAGTAGATATAGTTCCAAAAACCGTTCGTGACCGTATTGTTGTTCGAGCCCGCGACCGATGACAAATAATGCATACATGTTGAACAGGATATGCATGATGCTGGCATGCAGCCAAATTGGAGTAACCAACCTCCAATATTGACCGGCTTGGATGAGATCGTTGATTTTAGCTCCCCAGCTTGAGACTGGGTCCAATCCAATATTACTGGTTCCATATAAAGCCTGCGTAAGGTATTGTAAAAGAAAAACGAAGATGGTACTGCCCAGCAAGATGTATGTAACGGTCGGGATTTTTACAAGTGGTTTCCACACCACCGGGACCGGTTGAGGTTGAATGGGTTTTTCCGGGAACGATTCGTTGGGCAACGATGGGACTTGATTCATAAAGTGATTTTCTTGGGATGAACGCGCAAATGCTCTGTCCGGATGATGGCTTCCACGGCATCGACAGCTTCTTCCAATTTGTTATCCGCGTTGATGACGATATAGTCAAAGATATCGAGACTCGCCATTTCTTTGGAAGCGGTGTTCAAGCGGATGCGGAGGTCCGCTGGAGTTTCTGTGCCACGCTTTTTCAATCGCGTAAGCCATTCCGATTTATTTTCGGGAGTGAGGAATATTAGGACTGCATCCGGGTTTAACTCTCGGATGCGTATTGCTCCCTGGTAATCCAACCGCAGGATCACATCGTTTCCGCTCTTGAGCGCTTGGCGGATGTGCTTTTTTTGCGGACCTTTGTAATCCTTGTAGACTTTGGCATATTCGATGAATTCATCCGCTTTGATCATTTGCTCAAATTTTTCCCTGGATATGAAATGGTAATCGACTCCATTTTTCTCGTTGCAACGCGGTTCCCGGCTGGTGGTTGTGACAACAAATTGGAGGGGTAATTTCCGTTTCAGCAGAGCCTGGATGAGCGTATCCTTTCCTGCACCGGAGAGACCGGAGAGAACGATCAATAAAGGTTCTCTTTTTGGAAACCGAAAAAGCGAATTGGTTCTTATCATGGGAAAATTCCGCGTCCTTCCAGCGTGCAACAGGATTAAAACGTTTACTTGATTATAATGGAGAATAAATTCATAACTTTCCAGGTGAAAAATGCCTTTGTATGATTTCCTTTGTTTAGAGTGCAAGAAACGTTTTGAAGTACGGATACCATTTGCAGAGTACGAAAAGTCACACGTCAACTGCATGGTTTGTGGCAGTTCCCATGTTCAACGCAAGATTGGCAGAATAAGGATTACCCGATCAGATGATGCGCGCATGGAGGATTTTGATAATCCTGAATCCATCGATTCATTGGAGCAGGATCCCAAAGCCATGGGGTCGATGCTGCGTAAAATGAAATCACACGTCGGGCAGGAAGTGGGTCCTGAATTTGACGAGGTCGTCAATCGGCTGGAATCAGGACAATCACCGGAGCAAATTGAAAAGGACTTGCCGGATATCGGAAACACAGGAACGAATTCAAGTGGAGCATTGCCTGAAGATTTCGGTTCGGGTGAGGATTAAGGAGACTTGATTGCATCTTGAAGCTGGCTGAAAGATGTCATGGTGGCAATTCGTTGTAAGAAAGCCAATAGCGAAGAGGATTGATTGCGCAGTTGTGTGACTGCTGGTCCTACTGGGTCTTCTCCTGCTGTGCCCCCGGGTACATCTGCATATGCTCCATAGAATGCAAAATACGCCTGATTGAGTTTTCGGATTAAATATCCGTTATCCCAAAATACCTTGCGGCGCATTTCCATGTATTGTTCTGCTTGTTCCACTTGCCCAAGCTCGAGGAGACGATCGGCTTCCACCCGGGTGGTATGCATTTCTGCACGATAGTCAAATACAGGAGGAGTACCGGGGTTTGAAGGTTGAACGGGGGCAGGTTCAGGGGTTGGCTGTGGAGCAAACTCGGGATAATACTTTTCCAGGACAAGTGTTGCGATTTCTTTTCCCGCGATGTTTGCTGTTGTTTCATTCATCGTGCGTAATTCATTGCTTGTGCTGTAATTGATACCCAGGGGGCGCAAAGTGAGGTAGTTGTGAGTCCATTCATGGCTGACGACTTCCACCAGCCAGGCAATATCCGGGGTGTTCATCACCATGGTGGGGTACGTGCCTATCCCTCCAACTGGAACGATCAATGCAGAGACATCCAGACCTTTTTCGGTCTCCATCTCAACCTTGATGATCTCATCGAGAGTGAGATCGGGAGTCAAAGAGATATTTTGATTTTGCTGTATGATGCTGCGCGGGGAGATGATCAATGCAAATGGCAAGGGGGTGGTATGGTACAGGATGGGCGGGATTGGCTGTCCCATAGTCACAAGGTCTACTCCATTCAGGATATCGCTGATTTGCAATTGCAGGATGGATTCGGTGAGAGGGCTGAGTTGGTTGCGCTGTCGAATTAAGGATTTCTGGCGGATTAAGAATACAGATGCGACAGCATCAGGATTCTTCTTCGTTGGGTCTGAGTATATGGTTTGGATATAGTCTTCAAGGCGGTTAATTTCAGATACGGTATGAAG
Organism: uncultured Chloroflexia bacterium; assembly: GCA_963699305.1. Classification (GTDB taxonomy): domain Bacteria; phylum Chloroflexota; class Anaerolineae; order Anaerolineales; family Anaerolineaceae; genus JBGQAS01. The sequence goes on from OY969431.1 coordinate 259,370, forward strand.
GTAATCGAAGACAACCAGTCGTTGCTGCTCAAGGTCTAAAAATAATGGGACATTGGTTGTGAGCTGTGCAACTTTAAGTAACGTGGCATCGATCGTCCATGAAGTGAAGTCAAATTCATCCGCTCGCGTGAATTGCCGGACACGATCTTCCTCGTTCGAGGGTGTGAACACGCTGCTCGTCAATAAAGAAAGCAGAAAGAATATCCAAAAAACGTTTTTTACCCAGGATTTTGCGATCATGTCGATTTCTTGATGTTGGATTATACCGTAGGGATTTGTCACACAATTGTGCGATTTTACAAAAAATTTACATATCAGGTCTTGACAAGAACCTTCGGAAAGAATATAGTACGACATCGTATAATACGATGCTGTACAAACGGAGAATAGTTTTGTTAATATGGAAGATTCAAGACAAGATTTTATGAAGTTGATTAAGGATTTCTTTCATAAACGTCTGCGCCTGATGACGGGGGTTGAAGATACCAGCGGAGTGGATATGTTTCAATCCATCCGCCTGGTGGCTAATTTATATGATGCAGTCGGATCGAAAAGTTCACCCGATATGGAGCTTTCGGATCCGCGATGGAATTTGCTTCTTCGGTTATGGATGGGGGAGGAGATTGGTGGACCACAGCGCATGACTCCCACACTTCTAAGCCATTTCGAACAGGTGAATAAAAATACGATCAGTTCCCTATTGAAGGGGCTGGAAAAACAGGGACTGATACAGCGGGAATTGGATCCATTTGATAAACGGTTGTTCATCATCAAGTTGACTCAAAATGGTCGGGAATTAATTAAATCGGTCACACCCAAACGATTGCTATATTACAATTCACTCCTTGTGGATATCAGCGATGAAGAGCGAGTTCAACTAAGCGAATTACTGCAGAAGCTGATCACATCAATTATCAAGAACGGTGGACTTCTCAAGGAAAATGCAATTCCACCGATGAAGAATTCTTAAAGAGGATTATATGAAAAAAGCAGAGCATGCCGGGTTTGGAAAAAAGTTCATGGACAGAGTGAAAAAACTTTTTAGCAGGAGACGGAATGTAGTCATCGCAGTGGTCATTGGAGTTCTCATTCTGCTGTGCGCAGTTGGACCGCTGGTAGTTCGAGCGTTGCAGCCAAAGACAAGTTTTCAGACTGTCATTGTCACCAAGGGTGACCTCCAGGCGATTGTTGGAGCCACTGGTACAGTAAGCGCCAGTCAAACGGCTGTTTTAAATTGGCAGACTTCCGGTCGGATAGCTGCGATCAATGTGCGAATAGGTGATTCAATTGAAGCGGGAGATATCCTTTCCTCGCTTGCACCAGAATCGTTGCCGCAAAACATCATTCTTGCCCGGGCGGATCTTGTTACCACCGAGCGCAACTTGGATAATCTATTAAATTCCAATTTACCTGCTGCGCAAGCCTACCAGGCCTTGCTTGCTGCACAGACTGCCTATAATACTGCCAAGAACCGCATTCGCAGCACCGATTGGGTTCGCGGTGGCTCTGATCAGATCGATACTGCATTTGCAAACTTAATATTGGCACAAAAAGCATACGATGGTGCTGTGTCATTCTATAACATGTTTTCCAATAAGTCAGATCAGGACGAGAACAAAGCTGCGGCTCTTTCCAATCTTTCTGCTGCACAAAAACGGCTTGATACTGCCAAGGCAAATTACGATTGGTTGACGGGAAAGTGGGATAACCAGGAAGTGGATGTATCCGCTGCAGATTTTGCAGTTGCCGAAGCGAAGTTGGAAGATGCCCAGCGTGAATATGACCGCTTGAAGGATGGACCGGATGCTCTGGATATTGAAGCCGCCCAGGCAAGGGTGGACGCGATTAAGGCTACCCTTGCGATGGCTAATCTTTCAGCTCCCTTCGATGCTACCGTGACCGAATCCCTCTCTGAGGTCGGAGATCTGGTGACTCCCGGGACAATATCATTCCGCTTGGATAATTTAGCGCACCTTACTGTCGATGTAGAAGTCACCGAAGTTGACATAAATCGAGTCAAGGTTGGGCAGGAGGCTTCCATTTTCTTTGATGCCATCCAAAATGTCGAATACCATGGGAAAGTAGTCAAGGTTGCCCGTGTCGGTGATGTGGCTCAAGGTGTCGTAAACTTTACCGTCACGGTTGAATTGACCGATGCGGATGATCTTGTGCTCCCTGGAATGACTGCTGCAGTAAATGTTGTCGTGGATGAACGGAAAAATGTAATATTGGTTCCAAACCGTGCCATTAAAGTGCAGGATGGTAAAACGATCGTATACGTGCTTGAAAACAATAAACCGGTTGTGGTGCCTGTTACGTTGGGCGCTTCATCCGATTTGGATAGTGAAATTCTGACAGGTGAAATTAAGGAAAGTGATGTGCTTGTATTAAATCCGCCCTTAAATCTGCAAGGAAATGGTCCGGCGGGATTCATGAGGTAAGCATGTCAAATATCGTGATTAATGTTAAGAATCTGAAGAAAATCTACAAAATGGGTGAAATCCAGGTGCGCGCCTTGAATGGTGTATCCTTTTCCATTCAACGCGGCGAAGTCGTGTCCATCATGGGACCCTCGGGTTCTGGTAAATCCACTTTAATGAACATGTTGGGATGTCTTGACCGCCCCACAAGCGGTGAATATTATCTGGATGGTGAAAAAGTCTCGCAGATGAACGATGATGAATTGGCAGGAGTTCGCAACCGCAAGGTGGGCTTTGTATTTCAAAGTTTCAATCTGCTCAATCGTATGACAGCGCTTGCTAACGTAGAGCTGCCTTTGCGTTATGCAGGGGTAAACGGCAATCGGCAGAACCTTGCCCGAAAAGCGATGGAATCGGTGGGGTTGGCTGACCGCATGGATCATCGCCCAACTGAGTTATCCGGTGGTCAGCAGCAACGTGTTGCGATTGCCCGTGCACTCGTCAACAATCCATCCATGCTTCTTGCCGATGAACCTACCGGAAACCTGGATTCCAAGTCCGGCAAGGAAATTATGGAGTTGATTTTGCAGTTGAACCGTGAAAAAAACATGACCATTATTATCGTCACTCACGATTCCAACATTGCTAAAAATACTCAGCGTGTCATCCGATTAATGGATGGTGTATTGGAGAAGGCATCATGAATATCGGACAAGCCATTCTCGAAGCGTTGGAGAGTTTAAGCAGTAACAAAGTTCGCTCTGCATTGACCATTCTGGGGATTGTGATCGGCGTTGGGGCGGTCATTGCCATGCTGGGAGTCGGAACGGGAGCTCAGAATACCATTACAGGCACAATCAGCGGAATTGGCACGAATCTCCTCTTTGTTTTTAAAGGAAATAGTGAGACAACCGTGCACAATGTAAAACCACTGACCATGCAGGATGCACAGGCTTTAATGGATCCATTTAATGCCCCATCTGTCTCCAAGGTTGCACCGGTTATTTCAAAGAATGTCACCGTCAGTTTGGGTGGAACGAATATGAGCACACAATTGAACGGAGTCACCCCAGATTACGAGACGGTGCGCAGTCAATCGCTCCTGGAAGGTGAATTCATATCCCAGGATCAGGTGCTTTCCCGGGCTATGGTGGTTGTGATCGGTGTTGATGTGGCTGATAAGTTGTTTTCCCGTCGGGATGGCATTGTCGGTGAATCGATCCGTATCGAAGGTCAACCATTCCGTGTGATTGGTGTCCTGACCTCCAAGGGAGGCAGTTCGTTCGGATCGCAGGACAATAACATTATTGTTCCCATTACCTCAGCCCAGGGGAGGTTGGTCAACAGACCTCAAAACCAGGTGGACATCATCTTTGTGTCCGCCACAAGCGCGGACACGGTAACATTAGCCAACCAGGAAGTGGCACAGATTCTTCGCACACGGCACAGGACAAAAATCGGGTTGGATGATTTTACGATTTTCTCGCAGCAGGATTTTGTGGCAACTGCTCAAAGCATAACAGGTATCCTTACGATTTTCCTGGGCGGAATTGCTGGTATTTCACTGCTTGTCGGAGGAATTGGTATCATGAATATCATGCTGGTCTCTGTGACCGAGCGCACCCGCGAGATTGGTTTGCGTAAAGCCATCGGCGCGCGCAAACGTGATATCTTGATCCAATTCTTAACGGAATCCTCCGTCCTAAGTCTTATCGGAGGGATCATCGGCATCGGGTTGGGTTGGTTGATCGCGTTTGTCGTCGGCAAGATTGCCGCGGCCAGCGGGACACCGTTCACCCCAAGCATTTCCATCCAATCCATCTTGCTCGCAACATTATTCTCCACTGCTGTCGGGTTGTTCTTTGGCATATATCCCGCCAACCGTGCAGCCAAGCTGGAACCGGTGGAAGCCTTGCGCTACGAATGATCTTTCAGGGTCTGCGATGTGAGCAGACCCTCTTCTTTTCCATTCGATTTCAGGTAAAATGGAAGTAAGAATTCAACTGGGAGTAGATTATGCCTGCCCATATTTTGCCGGAAGAAAATGCTGTAGCTAAATATATCGAAAGCCTTGATATTACCGATACGGTGAAATTACGTTTCATAAAGACCATCCGTTCAACTGGACTCACCGAAGAGATCGTGGAATCTGTTCGCCAAAAATTGGTCAAACCTGCTGGTGAAAATGACGATCCATTTAAGCGCGGTAGTGAGCTGTCCGAATTTACGAACCTCATCAAGCGCTGGCGGATAGCCAATAACAAAAAACAATTCCATGATCGTCGATAAGAAAGTAATAAAAAAGTTTGTTGCTTTTGGCAGGAAGAAAGTCACCTGACAAGCGGTTGAAAACAAGTGTAAAATCAAAACGGTGGGGAATGTGGATGTTATCCCCAAAAATATACTCTTGAGAGGAGTCAGACATGGCTGCTTGGAAGATATTACTGACAGATGGGTTGGATAAAGAAGGTCAGGAATTATTAAAAGAACATGCTCAGGTAGATAACATTAAAGACATCTCACCTGAAGAATTATTGAAAGTCATCGGAGAGTATGATGCGGTCATCGTGCGCGGTAGAACTAAATTGACCCCTGAAGTTTTTGCCGTGGCAAAGAATTTGAAAGTCGCCGGTCGGGCTGGTGTGGGAGTGGATAATATCAATCTTCCAGCGGCAAAGGAACATAAGGTCACGGTTGTGAATTCCCCGCTTGCGACGACGGTTGCAGTCGCCGAACTGTCGGTTGGGTTAATGTTATCCTTGATTCGTGATATTCCCCGCGCGGATGCCGGGTTGAAACAGGGTAATTGGCTCAAGAAGGAATTACGCGGTGTTGAGCTGTACAAAAAGACCCTGGGTGTGATTGGCTTTGGCAGGATAGGTGTTGCCGTAGCAGACCGCGCCAAGGCGTTTGGCATGAACGTGGTCGCGTTTGATCCACTGTTGAGCGCTGAAGAGATCGCAAAACGCGGTGGCAAGCCAGTAACACTTGATGAACTGCTTGCACAATCCGATTTCATCACCTTGCATATTCCCTTGACCCCCGAGTCCAAGAACCTGCTCAATGCAGTAGCGTTTGCTAAAATGAAACAAGGTGTCCGTATTATCTGTGCTGCCCGCGGTGGAGTTATTGATGAAGCTGCCCTTCTCGAAGCATTGAATTCGGGCAAGGTTGCAGGTGCTGCGCTGGATGTATTTGTTGCAGAACCCCCTGGTAAGATTGCTCTCACCGATCATCCCAAGGTTGTTGGCACCCCCCACATCGGTGCCGAGACGGTTGAAGCGCAAGCCCGTGCTGCGGTCGATATTGCTTCCGAAGTGATTAATGCATTAAAAGGTGAGCCGTTACGCTGGCGTGTGGCTTGATAAAACTTCATTGGAGAATAATCACATGAGTGAACTTTACACTAAATTTATCGAATACTCCCAGGAAAATGCCGATTTGGCATATGCGGTGGCTCTTTTAGGTTGGGATCAACAGGTAAATATGCCTCCTGGCGGCGCGGAAGGTCGTGGAAATGCTCTTGCCACCTTGAGTAAATTGCTTCACAAACGGGCAACTTCCAAGGAATTGGGCAAGATGCTGGATGAATTACAGGATCATATAAAATCCTTGGATCCTGATTCCGATGAAGCTAAAACCATCAAAGTTGCCCGACGCGATTTTGCAAAGCTTACCAAGGTGACCAGTGAATTTGTAGGTGAGTGGGCTAAAGCGACGACCCTTGCCCAAAATAAATGGGAGGAAGCCAAGGCCAAGGACGATTTCAAATTGTTTGAACCATACCTGGAAAAAGTCATTGAATTGCGCCATCAATATGCAGAATTTTTCAAACCGTACGAACATGTGTATGACCCGCTGATGGATGATTTTGAGCCCGGGATGAAAACGAAGGATGTGAAGGACATTTTCTCCGCCCTTCGCCCGCAGCAGGTCGCCTTGATCAAAGCCATTAGCGAAAAACCCCAGGTGGATGACAGCTTCTTGAAAAAATCCTACCCTGAAAAAAGCCAGGTGGATTTTGGGATAGACGTCATCACCCGCTTTGGATTTGACTGGGAGCATGCACGCCAGGACAAATCCGTCCATCCTTTCACCCAGGGGCTTTACATCGGAGACGTACGCATCACAACCCGCTATGAACTTGAACATGTAACTTCAGCACTTTTTGGGACGATGCACGAAGCCGGACATGCTCTGTATGAGTTGGGCGGATTGCCTAAATACGTCCGCACCCCGCTTGCCACGGCGGCATCGTATGCCATCCATGAATCGCAGTCACGCATGTGGGAAAACCTGATAGGAAGGTCGCTGGCATTCTGGAAATTTTTCTACCCCAAATTCCAAAAAGTTTTCCCTGAGCAGGTTGGTAATGTAGACTTGATGAGTTTCTACAAGGGGATTAACAAGGTGGAGCCATCCTTGATCCGCGTTGAAGCAGATGAAGCTACCTACAACCTTCACATCATGCTGCGCCTGGAATTGGAAATCGAGATCATGGAAAATAAGCTCAAGGTGAAAGATTTACCGGAAGCCTGGAATTCCCGCATTAAAGAATACTTGGGGCTTACTCCCCCCAATAACGCCAAGGGCGTTTTACAGGATGTCCACTGGTCAAGCGGATATATCGGGTATTTCCCAACCTACGCTCTCGGGAATTTGATCTCCGTTCAGCTTTGGGAGAAAGTACACCAGGGCATCCCCGATCTGGATTCTCAAATTGAACATGGCGAATTTAGAGCGCTGTTGGACTGGTTGCGGAAGAATATTCACCAGTTTGGCTGCAAATATGAACCACAGGAATTGGTCCAGAAAGTGACCGGCTCGAAGATCGATCCCAATCCTTATATGCGATATCTGGAAAAGAAATATAAGGAAATCTATAATATCTAAAGGATAATCCACCTGCTCGAAATTTGAGCAGGTGGTAAAATTAACCAAAGGAATTCCCTTTTGGTTGGGGGTTAGGTTACGATGAAATATAAAGTTCTCTTTGTTGATGATGATCAGGCAACGTTGCAGTTAAATGGTCAGGGTTGCAGGTTTTCTTGGACATGATGTCCTCACGGCATCCAAGGCTCCAGAGGGGATGGAACTGATTGAGAGGGAATTTCCCGATCTTGTCATCGTTGATTTTCAAATGAAGGATATCAATGGTACTCAATTCGTCAAACAGGTTAGGAAAAATCCTGACTTGAAAAATATTCCCATCGTTATTTTTTCGGCTGAAAAGACCAAGCAGCAAGCGGATGGCGCCCGGCACGCCGGTGCAAACGGCTTTTTCCTGAAACCAATCCCATTGGATGAAATGACACGGATTATTCAGCATTTCACCAACCCGCAAAAAAGAAACACGCGTTTTGACTCTGAATAAAAGTTGATTTTTTTCCAGTAACCACGTATCATATTTTCTTGATGAAAACCTATCGGTCGGTGATTATTTTTTGTGTTGGTTTAGGCATCTGTTTTCTTAATGCCTGCGCTCAACGACCTTTGCCTACCATGGTTTTCCTACCCAGCTCGACAGTTCAAACCACCCAAAATCAAACGGAGGAGACACCGGAGAATATTGAAACGGAGGTCGAGGTGACCGATGCACCGAGTCCTATGCCTAACACGGAAACACCGGAGGAGCCGTTGCAGACAGCCGTCCAGGTATTCCTACCGACTGCAACCAGTAATCCTGTCTCAACGCTTGTTTCAAATAGCACCACTGCTTCAACGACGAGTAGTAATGCTTCGAATTTCAAGAATCCCGGCACCAATCATCTATATCGTCGGTCCGGGTCCATTATCGCGCGTACCTTCCCCATTTAAATTGCAGGCGTTTTTCCGTCCTGGCGATGATGGCAAATTGTATGTTGACCTGACGGGTGAAAATAATCTCAAAATTCTTCAGCTTTCTCTGGATTACAGCGCTTGGAGAGGGCAAACCCCTGATATTTATCGGGATATTTCTTTTTCCATTGATTCAGCTTCGGAATATGCGATTTTGACTCTCAGTACCAAGGATCAATTTGATCGGTTAATTGCAGTTGGCTCTGTGGATCTCATCCTTCTGCAAATCGGCGATCAACTGAACAATCCAGCGAGTGTAACCCGGGAACCATACTATATCCTGGCGCCCCGCACGACGGACAAGATCGCGGGCGGTGTTGTCCACATTTCCGGGTGGATTCACCCTGTGAATGAGCAGCCTGTGTATTTTCAGCTCATCGATGAATCGAATGCAATCCTGGGTACCAGCATTCTGAATGTCCCACCCGGTGGTTTCGGTCTCGATCACCAGCAGTTTGATGTGGATATTATATATAAAATCGATGACATGACACCCGTGCGATTGACAATTTTTCAAAATACAGAAGGGCGAATATCAGGGATAGCGGCTCTCAACAGCTTGGAGCTGCTCCTAAGACCTTGATTTTCTTTTATTTAAACAAATCAAGCGAATTTTCCAGATTAAAGGCACGGATATATTTTTCCATGCCTTTTTCAATTTCCTCAACCACCCATTGGTTCGGTTCCGGGATTTTTGGTGCACAATTTGCATAAAGCCTGTTTCGGGCAATCATGACTTTTTCATTCGTCCATACATAACGTGCGCCGGTTTCCGTTAACCAGTTTCGGCGGTCATTGTTGAGTTGCTCGAAATCTTTCCCGTTTTCATCCTCAAGCAGCCATTTCTGCCATCTACCGGATTCCTTGACTGCGGTCTCAAGAGTCATAATGAAATTGGATCGTTGCCTTTGGGGGAGCGAAGTGCGTGTTATTTCGATGCTTTCCAGTTGCTTCAAGCTTTCATATTCTAGTGATGTAAATTCGGGACCCACGTTGGCTCCGCCCATTCCACTAGTTGGATAATCCGAGGGGTTTGCCACCCAGTCCGTATAATGACCTTTGATGAGGGATCCCATTGGGGAAACCAACTCTGTAAGGTTTTTTGCCGCATTCTTATCAAAGGTGGTTGTGTGCAGGTTTGTGCCTACTTGCGCAACGATAAAGCATGGCCAAATGTCGGATAATCCAGCGATTTCTAAATGGTCATGCAGTTTTTCCAGGTATTCCTTGAAAACCACGTAGTCCACCAAGCCTCCATGAACCTCTTCGGAGCCCACTTCGTAGGAAATTTCGGGCAAACTCAATCGGCTCCGTTCGTGTTCAGCGTAGGTGATCAATTCCACCGTGCGGGAAACGATGACTTCCACAGAGGGGAAGTCCCCGGTGGGGAGAGTGCGATCAACGGTCGGGTCGATGTGCAACAGCTTATAACCCGCCTTTAAAAAATCCGTAATACTTGATTTCAACGCATCCATTGTTTCAACCAGGGAGAGTTTATTTAATGTATGCGAATCTTTAAGCCAGGGTCCGCCATGGTCGAGGCAGGCATAAACCGGTCCTTCCCACGCGTATTTTTGTTGATAATGGTGCACCTTTTCCATAAAAGCTGCAGATGTCCAATCGGTGTATCCGCCGTCACAGTCTACCTGGTTGAGAGTGGCTGCCAGTAGCATTAGGCAGCGGTGATCAGCGGCCGTCTTGATGGCTGCTTCCAATACTGCATCTGAATTTGGACACACTGCCAGCAAGGTCAGTAAAAGGTTGGAATTTTTTCGCAGCTCAATGATGCGTTGGATAACGTGAGACAGTGGTTTCATAAGAGTGGGAGCGCTTGTTCAAGAGTCGGTTGTCCAGCTATTCCACCGGCAGCCTGGGCGGACAGCGAGCCGCAAACACACGCCAGGTTTACAATGCGCTGCATTTCCCAGTGATGAAGGTACCCGTAGATGAATCCAGCATCGAAGGAATCCCCTGCACCCACGCTGTCGACGACGTTGGTCTTGATGGACTCGCCTTTAGTGTGACCATCTTTCGTGTAAACCATCGCGCCCTCCTCACCCATTTTCACTGCCAGAATGGGAACAGTCTTTGAAAGGGATGATACAGCTTCGCGAAAATTCCTGGTTTTAGTAATGGAAAGCAGTTCTCTTTTGTTTGGCAGAAAAATATCGACATGTTTCAGGCTTTTGAATAATCCACCGTCCCATTGTTCGGTAGGATCATAATTGGTATCGAGCGATACGGTTAAGCCAAGCCTGTGCGCTTGCTGGAATAATTTGGGCACACTAGGTTTCATGCGGGAGAGTAAGTAATAACCTCCCAAATGCAAGTGGCGCGCGTTTTCAAGGAAGGTAGTATTGAGATCGCCGAGTTGCATCGTGGCAATGGTACCGGGGTAGGTGAGGATGGCTCGGTCATTGCCTCGGTTTAATATCACGGTAAGTCCGGTCTTTTCGCTGCCGGTGGTGATGATCCCTTCGGTTGCAACGCGGCGTTTCTTAAGTTCATTGATTACAAAATTTCCGAACACATCATTTCCTACCTTGCCGAGAAACGCTACCCGAAGTCCAAGGCGCGCTACACCACACGCAAAAATTGCGGAAGAGCTGCCGAGGGTTAAAGTCGCATCGTTCGCGAGCCGCTCCACCTGGTTGAAAGTAGGGGTAATATCTCCGGTCAGAAGGAGATCGGCGTTTAATTCCCCGGCAACGACAATGTCAAATCGTTTTTTTATATTTTTCATGATCGTTGGTTTTATCAAAGAACGCTATTTGGCTGGCTCCTTGGCATACTGTTCATACCAGGTTATGGATGGTTTAGGCAGGGAGTAAAAATCCGTCCACGGTCGGGCTAATGCGTTGCAGATGTCGGTGATACGCGTCATGCGCTCATGTACTTTGGATTGCAGCAAATTCACCCTGCTTTCGCCTTTCATGGAGGTCGCTTCCTGCCAGACGGCTCTGCCGACCGCCACCCCGGTAGCACCCTGTTGGCAGGCAATGATGGTTTGTCTCAAATAGATCTCAAACGAAACCGAAGCCGAGAGGAGTACCCACGGAGTCACGCTGGCACGCGATAGTTCGGAACATGCTTTTGCCCAGGTGGTTTCATTGACTTCAGCAGAGATATCCATTGGGAATTCTGCTTTCAGGATATCCACCCCAAGCGGGGTTAGTTTCCGGGCGCTTTCGATTACGATTTTTCGGCGTTCCTCAGGTGTTAACTTGTTATTCTTGGCGTTTAAGGAATAGGTAAGTATCTCAAGGAAGAATGGAATATCGTATTTTTTACAATCCTCCCCAACACTGCTTACCAACTTTTCAATTTCATCTGCAGTTGGGGCTTCCGGATGATAATAAACCAGCAGTTTGACCGCGTTGGCACCCATCCATTTGGCTTTGCCGACATTCCATCCGGGTAGAAGTTTGGAGTTCCGGTTGGCTGGACTTCCGCCATACCCGGTCTCTTCAAGTGTGGCCAGCAACCCGACATTACCGGGCAGGGATCCTGAATGGATGCTTTGAGCCAGCCCAAACTCCGGATCCAGCAGGACTGCAGAAGATGCACTCGCTACCGTGGTTAATACGTCCTTTTTAAATGAAATCATCTCTTCGTCGGTCACAGACTTGGGATCTTCCGGTCTTAGAGAATTGCGCAGATTGCTGCGATGATCGAGTGCCAGCACGGATATTGCTTTGCGGGACGTCGAACATTGTTGCAATCCGCGATATTTGCCGATGGTGATATTTTTCATTGCTGCTCCAGCTTTTGGATTGAATTTGCCGTGAACGATGTTGGATAAATTATATCGTGTAGAAATTCATTTACATCATGGTGTGTGGCAGGCATCCCGAAACGCATCCAGATCGCGGTTTTTTAATATAACGCTTATGGAAGTCCGCTTCGCTTTTTGGCAGATGTCATCGAATTCAATCGCCATGTCGGTGTATTCCGCAGCAAACACCGCTTTCCCGGCAGCGATGAATGGGAGCGTCTCCCCATAAAGATCGTAATAGAAATAATCTTCAACGATCATGAAATCAAAAACATCGATAAGGTCGGGTATTTGATCTGCAGCATTTTTTAACCCGATGGAAAGTCCGCGTGCATGAGCTTCCTGTGCCAGCCACAGGGCATAGCTCAGTTGATCCTGGTAGGTGAGGGGGAATCCTGTATTGTTGTTGAATATTTCGATGTTGTCGGGTTCCACTGCATCGAATCCCTTGGCTGCACACAGATCAAGCCGAGCACGCATAATGGGAGCCAGCATGTCAATTTGCCGGATGTCCAGCCAGCGTTCTCCAGGCCAGCCTTCGTAATCATTTCCAAGCACTTCGGGTGGAAATTGATCCTTGTCGGGGCGCCAATCCTCCCATGATCCGACGCTGATGTAGCAGATCACCTTCCGTCCTCTTTCATGCAGGGTATTAATCACCGCCGCATCGTTTTCGAATAGGTCGATATCGTATACGTCCGCTTCAATGGATAGATCGACGGGGAGGTCCATCAACTGCCACTGCCACGATAGCCCGGGTTTCGGTATCCAGATTGGTTTGTTGTATTTAGGAGTAGGGTTGATAAGTGTCATTTCAGGGTTTCGTGTAGAATTCGCCGTTTCAGTTTCCAAAGCGCAACCGCATAGGATAACTACCAATATGAGGATAAAGAGCCATTTCATCTTATACGAAACAATCAGTGAATTGGGGCAGATATTTTTTGTTTTGTGCAAACATTTCATTGACCATGGTTTTGATCTCTGCCAATGAGCAAACCGCGGCTGTAAGTGGGTCGTTGGCAATGGCATGGAAGATCTTCATAGGGTCGCCGACGAGACCACCTTCCACTGCCAGGTTTTCGATATTGGCATTGACCTGGGTGATGATGGCACATTGAGGGGGGAGGTTGCCGACATGGATGGGGTGGAATCCGGCTTTGTTGACCACAACGGGAACCTCCACGCATGCATCTCTGGGGAGGTTGTCGATGAGTCCGGTATTCGGGACATTGCCGTTGAATTTGTATATTTCACCACCCATCAGGGCATTGATGATAAAAGCTGCATATTCCTCGCCCCGCTGCAGGTCGGATGAGGTAATAGTTTTTGCCAGCCGATTTTTCACTTCCTCCTTCCAGGTCGCTTCGGTATGCTGATATTCTTTCAGGATGTACGCATATTCACCCGGATTCCAGCCGGTGCCGTGTGTGCAATATTTTTCGATCAGATCCGGGCGTTTACGGAACCACCAGCTATATTCGGAATTATGCCCGCTGGATTCAGTCACATAATAACCGAGGTGCAGATACATTTCATTGCGGACAATTTCTTCATTATATATTTTCTGGTTTTCAGTGATTGCTTTATGGATTCGTGGATAGGCGTCTTCCCCATTCCACTTGAAATCCAAATACCACGCTTGGTGGTTGATCCCGGCGCAGGTATAGGTAATTTCATCCTTTGGGGCACCGATCCATTGCGCAAGCATTTCTGCTGTGCCCTGGACGGAATGGCATAAACCGGTTACCTTGATAAAAGTTGATCGTTGTAAAGCACTGCATAGCATTGCCATCGGGTTGGTGTAATTGAGGAGCACGGCATTCGGGCACAGCTGCTCCATGTCACGGACGATGTCGAGCATGGGGTTGATGGTTCTCAGGAAACGAAAAATACCTGAAGGACCCCGTGTGTCACCCACATTCGTGTCCACTCCGTATTTCTTTGGGATCTCGATGTCATGTCGCCAAATATCGGTGCTCCCTGCCAGGATAGTGGTCAGGACAACATCTGCATCCTTCAATGCAATGGACCTGTCTGGGGTTGCTTCCACGGTTGCAGGATGTTTTCCCGCTGTGATCAGCTTGGTTACTGCTGTTTTGGCGAATTCCAGCCGTTCTGCGTTGATATCCATTAATGTAATAGTTGAATCCTGAAGAAGTGGGAAAGTAAGAATATCCCGCACCAGTTCTGAAGTAAAGCCCAGGCTGCCGGCACCGATAAATGCGATTTTTGTCATGATGATCTCCTCGATACAATGCGCTTAATTGTATTATCTTTTCACACCTGAAAGGGCAATACCCTCGATGAATTGTTTCTGTGTGAAGAAAAACAGGATAACGATGGGCAGCACACTGATCAGGGTGCCTGCCATCAAGATCGTCCATCGTCCACCATACTGGGTCTGGAACAGTGCCAACCCGATGGAGATGGTGGTTAGTTTTTGGTTGGTGGGTAGATATATGAGTGGATGAAGCAGGTCATTCCAGCTGCCCAGGAATGTGAAGAGCCCTAGTGCAGCCAAGGCAGGTTTGGCGAGCGGTAAATAGATTCCCCAGAATATTTGGAAAAGCGAAGCCCCGTCCATCCGGGCGGCTTCGGCAAATTCACGCGGTATGGTGAGGAAATATTGTCGGATGAGAAATGTTCCGAATGCACCGCCAAGGAATGCCGGCAGCCAGAGGGGAATTTGTGTCCCGACCAGGCCAAGCTTGGAAAAAATGATGAAGTTGGGAATAAGCGTTACCTGGAATGGGATGATATACGTGATTAACAGCAGGGTGAATAGCACGTTCCTGCCCCGAAATTTGACCACGGCAAAGGCAAATGCCGCCATGGCACAAGTCAGTAGTTGCCCGATTGTTGTCAGGCTGGCAAGTGTGAAGCTGTTCAGCATCTGGCGTGGAAAAACCGGCAGTTTGGTGAACAGATCCTTGAAGTTAACGAGCGTGACTGGATTGGGTAATAAAGTACGGGTATATTGGTCAGCAGGTAGCTTCAGCGCTGTTGATATCATCCAGACGAACGGTCCGGCAAATAGCAGGACTCCTAAAGTTACCATGACGTATGTGAAAATATCGAGCAGGATTTTTTGTGCTTTCATGAGTCAGTTCTCCTACTCATATACCACCCAGCGTTTTTCAACTTGGAAATAGATGACCATTAACACCACGATGATCACCGCCAGGATGATCGCCTGTGCTGCGGCGCCGCCCATGTTGAACCACCTCCAGCCATTGCGGTAAATGGAAAACACCACTACCGGGATGGAGCTGTCTCCGTTCCCTCTGCGTGTGAGCATGTAGATGTATTCGAAAGCCTGGAATCCGTTGATGGTGGAAATCAATGTTTGGAAGAATATGCTGGGTGTGATCAGGGGCAGGGTGATATGCCAGAATTTTTTCCAATCGCTGGCTCCATCCACCGTTGCGGCTTCGTAATATTCGCGTGGTACAGCTTGCAGACCTGCCAGGAATATCACCATTCCCTCTCCGATGGCGCCCCATACGTTGGCGATCACCACGGATATCATCACCAGGTTAGTTCCCAGCCAATTAACAGGTTTTCCTCCAAACAGCATGATGGCTGTGTTGAGAAGCCCGTTGGGATTGGCGTACAGCCAACTAAAGATCAGACTCACCGCTACCGCGGAAGTGATGGACGGGAGAAAAAATAGAGTCCTGAATAATCCAACCCCCCAAATTTTTCGGTTAAGTAATAACGCGACGAGTAGGGAAATGACGATCACGCCGGGAACATACATAAAAGTAAAAACGAGGGTGTTCTTGAGGGCATTCAGGAATTCCGGTTTTGTTAATGCATCGATAAAATTGGAGAACCCAGCCCAGGTTGGGCTGGAAACGATATCCCAGTGCAACAAGCTGATAGCGACACTAGCGATCAGAGAACCGAACGTTCCAAAGATCAGACCGATGACCGTTGGCGCTAGCAGGATCCATAACCAGATTTTTTCCTTACCGAGTGGTTTTAAACCAAGTTCCATGGAGTTATCCTGGATTACAAATGGTATAAGTGAAAAAATGCTGTTGGGTGCAGGATTATCCTGCACCCAACGTGAAAAAGTTACTCAACGGAAGAAAGTACTTCGTCGGCTGCGGGTTTTATCTCATCCAATACCGCGTCAATGGTATTTTCACCGAGCCAGACGGGGATAAGGCTGTCACCGACTACACTTGCCCATTGGTCATATCCTTTAAAGACAGGTTTCATATGTGCATAGGAAAGTGCATCCACAAAGACCTGTTGGTTAAGTGAAAAATCGGGTTGGTTAAGAAAAGTATCGCTTTCGGCTATTGCTTTTACAGCCGGTACGGCAAATCCGAGCTTCACCAGCTTGGTCTGACCTTCCGTGCTGAGGACGTACTTGATGAATTTCCACGCCTCATCCGGATGAGCAGCGTTTTTGGCAATGACAAAACCTGCGCTGTTTACGCTCGTCGCCTGACCTTCGGGTCCAGTTGGCATGGGAGCGACATCAAACGCGAACCCGCGTGAAGCATATTGAGGGACCGCCCAGTGTCCCATGGTTGCCATTGCAGCCACACCAGCATCGAATGGATCACCGCCAAATTGTGCTGATTCATCGGGATTTGGAATGGATTTGTCCTCGACCATCATGGAATTGATGAAATGCCAGGCATCGCGAGCCTTGCCTTCGGTCAACAGTGTCTGGGTGTGATCCTCGCTGATGATCTCTCCGCCAAAAGCCCAAATGGCCTCGCTCCAGAATAATTCCATATCCCATAGGTCGGTTGAGAATCCCCATTGATCGGTTACACCATCGCCATTGGTATCCTTGGTCAAAGCTTTCGCCACTTCACGCAGTTTGTCATACGTCCAGGTGCCATCGGGATAAGCCTGTCCAGCAGCATCGAACATTTCTTTGTTATAGAAAAGGACGATGGTCTGGCAGTCACGCGGCAAGCCAAAATAACCTTTGTCGGTCTCGTAGGCTTTGACTGTGACCGGATACAACCCGTTAAATAGTTCGGGGTCTGTATCAATATAAGACTGCAGACTCAGCAATGTATCACGGGAATACCAATCCATGAATAGCGGTGCATCCATGGCGAACAGATCGGGTGGGGTATTTGCTGCATACAGGGTGCTCAATTTTTCCCAATACGAGTCCCAATCGGCAACGTCCATACTGACAGTGATGGTTGGGTTCTTGGCTGTGAAATCATCCGCCACTGATTGCCACACCGCGAGTTCTTCGGGTGATCCCCACATCATCACTTTGATTTCCACCGGACCTCCGGCAGTCTTTCCTCCACATGCCGTAAGGATAAACGCAACGATCAAACATATTGCCACAATCTTGAATTTCATGATCTCCTCCTGAAATTGAATTTAAAATACGGATTTGTTTGAAAAATGCAGAACTGTATAATATCCACCTCCTTTTTATAACCTGACGACCGCATCCAGATTTTTTGGTTTATCGGGATCGAGCCCTTTGTTGATGGCATGGTGATAAGCCATCAGTTGACCGAAGGGAAGATAAAGCATATTACGTAAAAGATCGGAAACATGCGAGTGGAACGAAACATCCATTTCCGCTTCACCGATCGTCAGGATCCTGGCTCCCTGAACCTTCATCTCTTCCAGCACAGCCAGTTCGTGCCCTTGCTGCGCATTGGAAACCAATCCTGTAATGAGGGTGGTATCGGTTACCATCGATTTTGGTCCATGGCGGAATTCCATAAAGTGAAAGGCTTCACTGAAACTAAGCGACATTTCCTTCATCTTTAAATTGAGTTCACACGCCAGACCGTAGCGTGTGCCGGAGCCTAAAAAATAATAACGGTCAAACTTCGTATTCATTCCCAAATCCGATGCAAGTCCCTCGTAATTTTCTAGCAGGTGACTTCCAATATCCGGTAACTCCTTCATTTCCTCGACCATTTTTTGTTGATGTGTCGCAGTGTATGCGAGTACCATGGTGGCTAAGAACAAGGTGCTGAATGCGCGTGTTTGGGCGATGCTTTGTTCCTGTCCCGAAGGCAGGATCACATTTACGTCGCCGCACTTCGCCAACGGCATATCGGGATAGCAGGAGAGAGTAAGGATTGTTCCACCGTTATTCTTGCGAAATTGCTCGCAAGCATGCAGGGTTTCTGTCGTCTCACCTGAACGACTTACCGGCACCAGCAGGGCTTTTCCTTTGGGGGTAAACGCGTTGGCAGTCAACCACAATTCTGATGCAGGCATCCCGCGCACTTTTTCCCCGGTCACCTCTTGGAAAAATGCCGCTGCCGCAAGGGATAAATAATAGGTTGATCCGCAGCCTGTAAAAATGACCTCTTCAAAAGAATGTTTCCGCATCAGGGTATCAATTTCCTCATGCTGTGAATTTAGGAGATTCAAGGCATTTTCCCATGCCTTGGGTTGGCTGAGGATTTCTGCATGTGTGAATTTTCCTTTAGTCTCTACCATCACCTGCCTGCTTTCGATATTTTTTCCGCATTTTCATAATAGATTTTTCGCAGCACATTTTTCGGCAACGCCAACCCGTAAATTTGCCATCGCCCTTGGCTTGGGATTTCATCAGTCCCGTAATTGAAATATTCATCATCTGTTTCGAGGAACCGATACATTAAACGATACGTATCCACATCCGGTCCCATATCGGAGCCAAATAGGATCCGGTCAGAATATTTGGTGAAAAAGCGCTTTACTGTGTACGGTTGTCGTCCGAGTTCGCCAACTCTTGCGGCGATATCCACGTAATAATTGGGACACCTTTCCAGCATCTCACCCACCCATTGCATGTTTTCAGCGTAACATCCGACATGTGCTCCGATGAAGGTGGTCTGTGTGTGGCGCATGACAAGATCACGCAGATCGGTCAGGATGGAAATAAAATTTGGAAAGGGTGGACTGGGGAATTGCCAGTCTGGATGCGCGTACAATTCCTCCCAGCGCTCGTTGCGACCGTCCAGCGGATCAAAGAACGCCACCGGGTCTGCTACGTGGATCACCACGGGCATATGCAGTTCCCCGGCGGTCTCCCACAAGGGATCGAGCCTGCGGTCGTTTACCCTCACCAGCTTGTCCTTGGGGTCGCGTACTCCCAACCCGAACTTTTTCCATACTTTTAACCCATCCGCACCGAGTTCCCGTTGAGCTGTTAACCGTTCTGCTGCCCATTCACCGAATGAATTGGGATGTTCCTTCCAGCCAGACCAATCCACACCTCCAAATACCCGGAACCTTTCCGGATGTTTTTGTTTAAATCTTCTAAATGATTTTCCAGAATTTCCTCACTCCACCCGCCGTCCAGGTCCCAATATTCCTTGATCCCTGCAGCATCCAACAACTCAATTAAATTTTCGGTAGGTTTTTGGTCCCAGCCGCCCCCATACGGGTCCATCAAGTGGTTGTGCGCATCGATGACCGGGAAGCGAGGTTTGTCCACCCGCGTCTCTTTTGTAACTAGTTTGGACATCGGCTTGAAATTCTGCAGCGGAAGGCGGGGTGGGTGGCTCATGTGATGATTACCTCGATTCCCAGTTCCTTCAATTCGGCAATCACATCCTCGCTCGTTCTTCCGTCAGTGATGACGCTGTGGGCGGCGGTGATAGGCGCCACGAACACCGAGCTTACCCGGCTGAATTTGGTATGGTCGGCGACCAGGATGATCTTTGGGGCAATTCCCAGGATCGCCCGGTCCGTGGTGGTCTCCGGTAGGAAGTCGCTGGTGAAGCCATGCTTGGTATCCACCGCTCGCATCCCCAGGAACACCTTGTCCGCCCGGAACTCGCGGATGGCTTGCTCGGCGATATGCCCCACCATGGATAGCTCACTCTGCCGCAGCATCCCACCGATGACCATCAGCTCGATATGCGGGTGGTCGGCCAGTTCGTTCACCACCGGCAGCGAGTTGGTGATGACAGTGAGTTGGATATCCGACGGCAGCATGCGTGCGATCTCGCGCACGGTCGTCCCGCTGCCCAGGTAGATGGTCTCGCCTTCATGGATCATTGCCACCGCTTTTGCAGCGATGCGCTGTTTCTCGTCCACCTGCTCGCCGATGCGCTGTATCACCGGCGGCTCTTTGACCGCCTTGGTCAGCCGAAGGGCACCGCCGTGCGTGCGCCGCACCCACTGACCGTCCATCTCCTCCAGGTCGCGCCGGATGGTCGCCTCGCTCACGTTGAAAAGCGTGCTCAGCTCCGGCACGGTCATTTGTCCCCGCTCCTCCACCAGCCGCCGGATCTGGGAATGGCGTTCCACCTTTAAATATTGTGCGTTATTGTTTGTTTCGACTTCTTGCATGTTCATTTATGCTCGTTTGATATCATTATAGAGAATTCCGATGATATTTCAAGCACCGATGAACATTTATTGCGAAATTTTAAGACACTTAATCTATTTTGCGCACTTTTCTCCTCTATCCATGACGTTAAAACCGCCATTGGGATATAATTTCTCCATTGCATCAAGGACCTCAATGGACGAAGCAGTACTGATCACTTCCGCACGCAACGGCGACCTCGACTCCTTCAACAGCCTTGTATTGGCGCACCAGGAGCTGGCGTTCAACGTTGCCCTGCGCATGCTCAACGACGAGGACGCCGCCGAAGACGCCACCCAGACCGCCTTCATTTCCGCCTACCGCAACCTTGCCCAGTACCGCGGCGGATCCTTCCGCGCCTGGGTTCTGCGCATGGTGACCAACTCCTGTTACGACGAGCTGCGCCGCCGCCAGCGCCATCCCAGCCAGCCGCTCGAGCCGCAATCTTCCGAGGACGAGCAGGAGATCGACTCGCCAGCCTGGATGGCGGATGAGCACGCCGTCGACCCCGAGGAGGCCCTGGCGCAGCAGGAACTTGAGCATGCCATCCAGCACTGCCTGGAAAAACTGCCCCAGGAATTCCGCGCCGTGGTCGTCATGGTCGATCTCGAGGGGCTCGATTACTCCGAGGTTTCCGCCGCCGTGCGCACCCCGCTGGGCACCATCAAGAGCCGCCTGGCGCGCGCCCGTCTCAAACTCCGCGACTGCCTGCATCAGTTTGGGGAACTTTTACCCGAGAAGTTCCGTCTGCAGGATGAGGAGCAACCATGAAGCCCGTGATCAGCCCGCGTGAGTGGGAAACCCTATCCGCCTACCTCGATGGACAACTTTCCGAAACCCGGAAGGCGGCGTTCGACCGGGAACTCGCCACGCGCCCTGAACTGGATCTTGCCCTCCGTGAGTTGCAAAAGCTTAAGCTCATCCTCCACAGTGTTCCGTTGCGTAAAGTCCGCCGCAACTTCATGGTCAAGCCGGGTGCGGTCAAAACCGCCCGCCTGCCCATTCTTGTACCCGTGTTCCGCACGGTTTCAGCCATTGCCGGTGTCGCCGTGGTGGCACTGCTCGCCATCGACCTGCTGCCCTCGCTCGCCTTCGGGGCAATGGCACCCAAGGCTGCCGCGCCCGCCTCGCTTGAAATGGCAACTGCCGCCGAAGATTCCGCCGCTGCTGAAGCTGCTCCCCAGATCATCATCTGGGAGGGGCAGGCAGCAAACCCGACCCTCTTACCGCTCGGTCTGGGCGGGGGCGGACCCGGATATGGCGGTGGTGGCGCAGAAGCTCCAACCACCAACTACGCCGGCATCCCCACGTCTACACCCATGTCACCTCCCGCCGCGATGCAGGTGGCACCGGAAGCCACGCAGTCTGCCGAGTCGTTCACCAAGGCGGACCAGTTCCCCCAACCGACTGCCCAAGCCACAACTGAGCCAGCTGCCCTTGCCACCGAAGCGCCAGCTGAAGCCCCCGCCGAGGCTCCTGCCACGGTCGGTCGCTCCGTCGGGTCGAGCCCAATCCTGGGCATCGCGCCCACCGAGCAGCAGGGTACCTTCACCTACACCGAACGGACGCTCGCGGAGCATCCTGCTGCCGCCGCCACCCTGCCGCTCACCCGCATCCTCGAGATCGGGCTGGGCGCGCTCGCCGTTGCCCTGGGTATCGCCGCGCTCGTCATCCGCAAAAGAGCCTGAGCGCGCATCCCCTCGACCGTCCTGCCATCTCCAGCCGGGGATGGCGTTTTAATTCCCGCCGCGTCACACATGCTATAATCACATAGAACAGGTATTCAACGGAAACACGAAAGGGCATATGCCGCGCACCCGTAAACCATCCCGCACAACCTCCAAGTCCCAGCCGCGAACCCGGCGCACCAGCAAGAGCCTCAACCTGCTGCCCTGGGAGTGGAAGATCTCGCCCGAACACCGCCTCGACATCACCGGCGGCATCCTCACCTTCCTCGGGCTGCTGACCTTTGTAGGCATGCTCGCCGCCACCAAGGGCAGCGTGCTCGACATTGCCGTGCAGTGGCTGTACGCCTTTGCAGGGTATGCCGCCTTCCTGCTCCCGCTCACCTTTCTCATCATCGGGCTGTGGCTCATCATCCGGCGCAGCCCGCGCATCCCGCAGCTATCCTTCACACGCTTCATCGGCATCGTGCTGTTGCTGCTGGCGCTGTTCACGCTGCTGTTCGTCATTTCCGGCGCATACGGGCAGGCCGTCAGCGGCTACCTGGGCATCTTCATCGGCGCAAGGCTCAAGCAGGGCTTCGGCGTGCTCGGCTCGCTGGTCATCCTGCTGGCGTGGCTGATCATCGCCCTCTCCGTCACGCTGGATGTCTCGGTGCCGGACCTGATCCGCAAGCTCGCGCCGCTTTTCGATAAAGCGCGCAAGCAGTGGGAAAAGGAAAAGGCGCTCGACGCCAAACCTTCCTCCGCACGCACCACCGCCCGCGAGGGACTCTCGCTGACCGAACTGCCCGGCGACTTCAAGCCGCTGGATGACTCTGCAACTAAGCGCTCTGCCACCGGCATCCGCCTGCTGCCGCCCGTGCAGACCGCACAGCATTCAACTTCCACCCCGCGCCGACCGGAGCGCAAGCCATCCACCGAGATGGAAATGCCGGCCACCATCCAGCCCGCATCCCCGTGGGTGCTGCCATCCATCGAGGCCATCCTTGACCCCGCCATCGAGATCAAGCTGAAGACCGGTGTGGACGAGCAGCGCGCCCGCCTCATCGAGGAGACGCTCAAATCCTTCGGCGCGCCTTCCAAGATCGTCGAGATCCAGCGCGGACCCGTCGTCACGCTGTTCGGCGTGGAGCCCGAGTACACCGAATCCCGCCAGGGACGCACGCGCGTGCGCGTGGGTGCCATCGCCCGCCTTGCCGACGACCTTTCGCTGGCGCTGGCTGCCCGCATCCGCATCCAGGCGCCTGTGCCCGGTAAATCCTACGTGGGCATCGAGGTGCCCAACGCCGAGACCAGTATCGTCGCCCTGCGCGAGGTGATGGAATCGGAATCCTTCCGCAAGATCAAATCCAAACTTAAATTTGCGCTTGGCAAGGACGTGAGCGGCAAATCCATCGCCGCCGACCTGACCACCATGCCGCATTTGCTCATCGCCGGCACCACCGGGGCGGGCAAGAGCGTGTGCGTCAACGCCATCCTCGCCGGGCTGCTGCTGATCAACGACCCCTCCGACCTCAAGCTGCTGCTGATCGACCCCAAGCGGGTGGAGCTGACCGGGTACAACGGCATCCCGCACCTGCTCGATAGGGTGGTGGTGGAAGCCGACAAGGTGCTGCAGGCGCTCAAGTGGATCACGCGCGAGATGGAGGCGCGGTACCGCAAGTTCAACGAGAACGGCGTGCGCAACATCCAGGAGTACAACTCGCGCAACCCCGAAAAGCTGCCCTTCATCGTGGTGGTCATCGACGAGCTCGCCGACCTGATGATGCTGGCGCAGCTGGAGACGGAAAAAGCGCTCACCCGCCTGGCGCAACTGGCGCGCGCCACCGGCATCCACCTCATCATCAGCACGCAGCGCCCCTCGGTGGATGTGCTCACCGGCATCATCAAAGCCAACTTCCCCTCGCGCATCGCCTTCATGGTAGCATCCAACACCGATTCGCGCGTTATCCTGGACCAGCCCGGCGCCGAGCGCCTGCTCGGGCGCGGCGACATGCTCTTCCAGCCGCCGGATGCGCCCGCGCCGGTGCGGCTGCAAGGGGCGTACGTTTCGGATGCCGAGATCCAGCGCCTGGTGGAAACCTGGCGCACCAAGGCGCTCAACGCCAACCCCGAAGCCAAGGGGACCTTAACACCGGTCAGCATGATTCCAGATGGCATCCCGCTCAAGCAATCGGCGCTGTTTGCGGATGGCGAGGTTGGCAACGATGACCCCCTTTTAAATGAAGCCATCGAGCTTATCCGGCGGGAGGGCAGGGCGAGTATTTCCATGCTGCAGCGCAAGATGCGCATTGGGTATACGCGCTCGGCACGCATGATCGATAGGATCGAGGAGATGGGTATCATCGGACCCCAACAGCCAAACAGCCAGGTCCGTGAGGTATTGACATACGGACAAGGGGCACCACCTAAGGAAGAATAAGCGTTCACTCTTCAGTAGGGACCTTTCAGTGAACTAAGGTAGTTCCCAAAGAGCACCGAAGAATATCGGTGCGATGTGGCAATCTATTCGTCGATGAATGATTATTGCGTTAAATGTTCGTTCTTCGTTCCCATTTTTTATTAAAAAACGAATAATGCTGTACTCAAAATCGGATGGAATTATTTTCAAAAGGAGAATTCCATGAAAGAATGTAAATATCGTGTAAGGTGATATTGAAAGAAAAAGAAATCATGTTAAGAAAATCCATATTTGTAATTAATATTAAAAAGTGATATTATATGTCCAGTAAACACGAAAAGATACTGAAAGCCATCTTTGAAGACCCAGTAAGATCAAATATTGAATGGAAGGATATTGAAAGCTTATTCATCCATCTGGGAGCAAAGATAAGCGAACGAGCTGGTTCCCGCGTAGGAGTGTATTTAAATGGGGTTGTTGCCATCTTCCACCGACCTCACCCGGAGAAGGAGACCGATAAAGGAGCCGTAAAATCGGTTAGGAAATTCCTTACCAACGCAGGATTTGGACCCGAACAGGTGAAAAAATGAGATACAAAGGATATGAAGCTACTGTCACATACGATGAAGACGCCAGGCTTTTGCACGGCGAAGTGATTGGTTTAAAGGATATCGTCACTTTTCAAGCCGACTGCGCAGATGATGTAGAAAAAGAATTTCACAGCTCGGTGGATGAATACCTGATATTTTGCGCAGAGGTTGGGAAAAAGCCGGAAAAACCATACTCGGGCAAGTTTTTGGTACGAATGACACCTGAGTTGCGATCCAAAATCGCAATAAAGGCTAAAACACTGAATGTAAGTGAGAATAAATTGATCAACCAGGAATTGGAAAAGGTTTTTGATTAAGGTCGCATTATCGACCCAGATTGCTTCGTGAGGGAAAAGCACCCTCTCTCGCTAAGACATTTAATAAATCAAGGCGAGTCAGTGACTCGCCTTGATAGAATTTTTAGACTCCTGCTGCCGTCTGCAGATCCTTAACCTTATTCGTCTTTTCCCAACTAAATTCAATATCATCCCGGCCAAAGTGCCCGTAGGCGGCCGTCTTGCGGTAGATCGGTCTGCGCAGGTCCAGGTCGTGGATGATGGCGCCGGGGCGCAGGTCGAAGACCTGGCTGATGGCTTTGCGATCTTCTCGTCGTCCACCTTGCCGGTGCCGAAGGTCTCCACGTTGATGCTGAGCGGGTGCGCCACACCAATGGCGTAGGCCACCTGGATCTCGCAGCGGTCGGCGAGACCGGCGGCAACCACGTTCTTGGCCACCCAGCGGGCGGCGTACGCGGCGGAGCGATCCACCTTGGTGGGATCCTTGCCGCTGAAGGCAGCCGCCGCCGTGGCGTCCCATGCCGCCGTAGGTATCCACGATGATCTTGCGCCCGGTCACGCCGGCATCGCCCATCGGTCCGCCGATGACGAACCTGCCGGTCGGGTTGACGATAGAACGTGCATCTTGTCATCGCGCAGCTCTTCGGGGATGACGGGGGTGATGATGTGCTCCATCACGCCTTCCTCGATCTCGGCGTGCGAGACATCCGGCGAGTGCTGCGTGCTGATC
Organism: uncultured Chloroflexia bacterium; assembly: GCA_963699305.1. Classification (GTDB taxonomy): domain Bacteria; phylum Chloroflexota; class Anaerolineae; order Anaerolineales; family Anaerolineaceae; genus JBGQAS01. The sequence goes on from OY969431.1 coordinate 285,422, forward strand.
AGCACGGTATCCACGCGCACGGGCTTGCCGTGATGGTATTCCACGGTCACCTGGGATTTGCCGTCCGGGCGCAGCCAGGGCAGGGCGCCGGATTTGCGGCAGTTCCGCCAGCTTGCGGGTGAGCTTGTGGGCGTAGTAGATGGGCATGGGCATCAGGGTGGGGGTCTCGTTGCAGGCGAAGCCGAACATCATTCCCTGGTCGCCGGCGCCGATCGGATTCGATCTCCTTTTCGGTCATCTTCACCGGCTTTGGCTTCCAGCGCTTTATCCACGCCCAGGGCGATATCCCCGGACTGGTTGGCGATGGCCACCTGCACTGCGCAGGTGTTGCCGTCAAAGCCTTTTTCGCTGTTGTCGTAGCCGATCTCGTTGACCACTTTGCGGACCAGGCGGTCGAAATCGACGAAGGCATGGGTGGTGATCTCGCCCAGCACCATCACGAAGCCGGTCTTGGTGGCGGTCTCGCAGGCCACGCGCGAGAAGGGGTCCTGCTCCAGGCAGGCATCCAGGACGGCATCGGAGACCTGGTCGCAGATCTTATCCGGGTGGCCTTCGGTAACGGATTCGGAAGTGAAGAGATATTTTTCAGATCGCATAAAAGTGTTGGTCATGCTGATGTAATCTCCTTATAAAAAAGATTGCCCCGTCAGTCAGAGGGAGCAATCTTCAGGATGTCGGATTGGCAGCCCTCTCATCTTCCAGATCGTTTCTGCCGGAATTGGCACCTTGGGAAAATTGGTGCTCCCCAGGTTGTCGAGGCTTCATCGGGCCGGTCCCTCCGCCTCTCTGGATAAGAGCGCCTTGTGGGGCGTTAAGTTGTGATGGGGAGTTTATAACATGAAAAATTATTTATTGCAAGTGACGCAAGTTATACGAATGGAATACGACTTTGGACTCACTTATGTCACGCTGCCCTGGCGCACTCAGCGTTTTTTGCTGGAGTGTTCTGATGCCTCCCTCTGCGTTATTTTTCTGCGCACGCCGCGACAGAGTGGCAGCGCCGCCACTCGAAGCAGGTGGAGAAGAATCTCAAATCAACGACAGATTGCTTCGTTGTGTGATGGTCGTGGAATTGCACCCCTCTCTCACACTTTCTCCCCCAAGGGGATGCTGCGCGATCGCAATGACGTAACAGGAACGTAGCTTTTTTAAAGACAAATGGGTTTAAATATGCAAGAGCAACCCCACTTCAGAGTGATTGCAATTCATCACAAACGGCGTATGCTTGTGAGTGAAAGGAAGGCTGGACGATGATCATACCGCTGACCGTGCGCATCATTTCCGTGATCATTTTGGCGTACCTGATGGGTTCGTTCCCCACCGCGCTGGTGCTATCCAGGCGGCTGCTGGGCGTGGATATCCGCCACCAGGGGGATGGCAACATGGGGGCCCAGAATGCCTCGCACGTGCTGGGTCAGCGCTTCGGCTTGCTGGTGGGTATGGTCGATATCGGCAAGGGGGCGTTGGCGGTACTGCTGGCAAAAGCCTTGGGGCTGTCCATCGGCTGGGTGATGGTCGCGGGCGTGGCGGCGATACTGGGGCATGACTTTCCGCTGTTCGCAAAGTTCAAGGGCGGTCAGGGCACTGCCACCACGGTCGGGGTGTACCTGGTGCTCTTCCCGCTGCCGGTGCTGGTCTCGCTCATCGGGTACGGGTTGCTGTATGCCATCATGCACAAGCACAGTCTCTCGGCGGGCATCGCCGGCGCGCTCATGCTGGTACAGATCATCCTCCTGCGCCAGCCGTACTACCTGGTCGTATACGTCATCGTTCTGTATGTTTGCATTCCCATTAAAAAGTTCGCCGATTCGCACCGCATCAAGGAAATCCAGGCGCACGCACACAAGCGGCCGCGCCATGATTAACTACGCATAGAGGTCATCATGTTTCTACCAATCATCCTGATGTTGATCGCTGCCTACCTGATGGGCTCCATCCCCACCGCCGTGATCGTATCGAAGCGGGTGAAGGGTGTGGATATCCGCACGCTGGGGGATGGCAACATGGGGGCGCGCAACGTGTTCCGCACGCTGGGCTTCCGTGCCTCGCTGGTGGTGGCGCTGGCGGATGTGTGCAAGGGGGCGCTGGTGGTGCTGGCGGCGCGCGGGCTGGGTCTGCCGGCTGCCTGGCAGGCGGCGGTGGGGCTGGTGGCGGTGCTGGGGCACGATTTTCCCGTGTTCGCCCGTTTCCAGGGCGGGCAGGGCCTGGCGACCACGTTGGGCGTGATGCTGGCGCTCTTCCCGCGCGAGACCTACGTCGGGTTGATCGTGTACGGACTGATCTATCTCATCACGCGCCTATCGGATATCAGCGCCGGCATCGGATGCGGCTTGATCTTTATCATGCTGGTCGTGCAGCGCCAGTGGCTGTGGGTGGGCGCGGTGGTTGTGCTGATGCTCATCGTCCCGGTGCGCAAGGTGATGGTGGATCGACTGCATACGCGGCTGGTTTCGGCGCAGCGGGATGAACATAAAAAATCAGCGGCAGGGTAACTGCCGCTGAAGTTTTTATCGGATTCGATTTAGCGCTGCGCCTGGTGCGCCAGGATTGCGCTGGCGGCGTTCTTCCACTTGCTCATCAGTATGATGAAAATGATGCCGGCGGTGATGCCGGTGAGGAAGTTGACGTATGGGATGACCGAGCAGCAGAGCAGGATGCAGAATGCCAGGGCGAGACCTTCGTCGAGGCGCTCGGCTAAGATGCCGTAGCGGTTCATGTAGGCGTTCATGTCCTTGCTCAGTCCGCCGTAGACTTCGAAGAACCAGTAGAAGTTGAAGAACGGGATGAACATGAAGCCGATGGCTTTACCTGGCGTGGTGCGGGCGTAGCCATCCTGGATGACCTCCCAGTAGCGGTAGAGCAGGATGTAGGCGATGACCGCCGCGGCGATGAGCGCTGGGATGCCGATGAAGATGACTGCCAGGACCGTGCCGCACAGCATGAGGATCCACCAGGCGGTGAACATGTCCTGGAACTCCTTGATGCGCTGGGCAGCAGGTTTGAGCAGCTGCGGGTTGTAGGTCTGCTGGTAGGTCGGCACAGGGGCAAGGGGTGCCGGCGGGTAGGGTGCGGAAGCCTGAGCGGGCAGCAAGCGCGACAGCTCGGTCTGCGAGAGGGTTGCCCACTGGGGCATGCCTTCCTTCCAGACCAGCGTGTTGGGGCTGATGGTCAGGGTTTGCAGCAATTTGGCGAGCTGGTCTTCGGTGACCGGTCCCTGCTGCTGGTTGTTGGTGCTGTAATACCACATGGATTCTTCTCCTCGATGAAATCTAAAAGCATTCTATTGTACTTTATTAAAATAAAAAACCAGGCATTTCTGCCTGGCTTTTTGCAAAATTGATAAGTTACTTGGCTTTGGATTCGGCGATGCCGATGAGGGTGCGCTTGAGCTCGTTCATGTAGAGAATGGTGACCACGAAAACGCCGATGCCAGCGAGCGGTGCAATGACCCAGCCGAGGAAGGGGATGACACCCGCGAGGCAGCACAGGGCGAGGATACAGAACCACAGTCCAAGCTGCTCGCTCACGAGCGGTGCATGGATGCCGTTCTTCTGGATGTAGGCATTGAGTTCCCTTGGCAAGTCCTTGATGGCGGGGAAGATCCAGTAGAAGTTGAACAGCGGTATGGCGAGCTGCCCGACAGCTTTCCAGGCCTTGAGTCCCTTGCTGTTATCCGGGATGGCTTCCCAGGCTTTGTAGAGCAGGAAAATGAAGATGTAAGGGAAACCAGCGAACTTGTACCAGCGGGTCAGGTCGTAAAGATTTCTGGCTTCCGAGGTCTTCAACAGGGTTTCGGGGTTGACAACCGGGACAACTGCGCCCATGGGTGGGGGCGGTACGGGCAATCCAGCAGCGAACTTGGCAAGCTCGGTCTGCCCAAGGGGTTTCCATTCAGCCATGCCTTCCTTCCAGACCAGCGTGTTCACGTTGATGGTCTGCTTGGTGAGAGCCTGCTTGATCTTATCTTCGTCGATCGGACCAACAGGCTGGTTATTAACGGTGTAATACCACATAAATCCTCCTAAATAGAAATATTTGAGTAAAACTATTATACAGGAAAGTTACAGATTTCATCCTTAAAAAGAGCGCGGCACAGGTGAGCGTTTAAGGGACCTGACCAAAATATAGCTGATTGCCAAAAGCGATGAAAACCAGCTGGTCGTTGGAGATGCCGAAGCCGGTGGCGTTTTGGGAGGGCAGCGGATACTCAGCGTTGAAACCGAACTGCATTTGCTTGAACAGGTTCAACTGGAAACCGAATTTGAACAACGAAGGGTCGAGACTATTAAGAAGATAGATGGCAGAATCCGGCAGGCGAATTAGCTGCATCTGGGTGAACTGGATACCCTGCAAGGTGAGGCTTTGGGCGGCACCACCCTGGCGCAAGTCCTGGTAGATGGCAGGATCGTCGGGGCATTCAGTCTGCTTGATCTCCTTCAGCCCGCTAAAGGTACAGCGCGTCATCTGGTTATCGCTGTGCAGCAAGTAAAGATCGTGTCCATTGACGGCGATGTTAATCACGGACTTGATATCCTTGGGCAGCTTGGCATCAAAGAACGACGCAGGCTTGATATTGTAAAGGTAACCCTCGCTCTCGAACATCCAGACACGGTTGGTCTGGGTATCGAGGACATTCAATGCGCCGCTATCCTCGTTGAGGGCGGCTGCCTGAATCTTTCCCCAGCCGATGGCAGGAGCAGGGAGGGCGCGAGAAACGGGATTCTTGCCGGAGGCGCAGTAGAGAATGTTCCCGGTTGCGTCGATGCCCATCACCGAAGCACCGGCGGGTTTATCGGGCTCGAGCTCGATGTTGTTGATCGGCAGGGCAACCATATCCACCAGGGGACCGATGACGAGTGTGCCGCCCACCGGACCGCAAGCGAACTCATAATCCAGCTCGAAGGAGAATTGGTCCTTGCGAGTGAGATGCAAGATACGCCCGACGGAGGAATCGAGAACGTACAAGCCGTCGTAATTGGAGACAACCTTGACCATGTTGACCGTGTTCGGGATGCCCTCAAAGATGGCGGGCTGGAGCTGGATGCGGACGATACCCTGCAGGGAATCGAGGTTTGTTTGGATTGTATTGTGCATGGCTTGGGACTGGGCGGTTTTGCCGTTATCCTCCGCCTGGATGAGGAACGCCATAGCCTGCTGCCAGTAGATGAGCTGCAGGTTGCGGTCGGGTTCGGATTGGGCATAGGCAACCATTTCCTGCGCCTGCTGAATATAGTAGTCATGCTGGACACGCCGTCCACGCTGGATGTATACGGTAGCGCCAATGGCAACAATGACCATGGGAATAATAATGGCGATAAACAGCATGGCGGAAGTGGAAAGAACCGGTTTCTTATGAGATAATATGCGGGATGACCTTGGAGGTAACAACCCTGGCACCCTTATCGACCCTGTGCCCGATGCGCTTTAAACCAAGCCAAAACTGCGCCAATTTCTGACGAATTTTTCCCGGTTCGCGGATCGGTCGTGTCCGCGGAGTGATGGGTTTGGATACCGGGACAACATCCGGGACAGTGATCGGAACGGAAGGAACTGGAGCGGGTTCATCCGCTGGCAAGATTGGTGACACAATCTCTGGATTCTCTTCCTTAGAGGAAACACGCGATCCAGCCGCGGAAATGGCAGGAGAGATTGGAGTGGGTGCAGCTACCGATGATTTAACTTCGTTCGACGGTGATGGAACAGGCTGTGATGCTGTATCCTCCATCAATTTGCGGCGGTAGATCAACCCTTTGCCTGGCACAAAACGGACGATGAGCGATTGCAGATCCGTGCCGGCCTGGTTAAGCAAGCGACGACGAAGCGCGTCGAGATTGAGCAGCCCGGACCCCGCCAGATAGTCACCATCCCAAATGATAGGAGGTTTGGGAGAAAACACAATCAATGTATTCGGTTGAACTTGTACCTGGAAAAAACGAAGGGGAAAAGCTTTGCCAACCCCGAGAAACCGACCAAGGACGGTATCATCAAACAACTCGTCCACCTGGCTGGCGTCGACGGCAAATGTGTGCGTCGGACCAGAATGGGCGATGAAGAGCGTGTCTTCATGTAAAACTGCCAGATTCAGCAGTGCAGTTGCCTGGTTACCATCCCGAGCGCTTTTAAGATTCAAATCAAGCAATGTTTCGTTCAGGAATTCCACCGCAACACGGATACCAGATGTGACAGAACCCTGAGATTTGAAATAATCCGCTGTGGCTTCCTGCAACACATCCTGTAAGTAGTTTTCAGTAAAAGGCGATGTACCTTCGATGGTGATAAGGATTGCAAGCGTATCCGCGGTCCGAGCACGCGCAGATTTCTTTGGCGCGGCCATCACCAGCACACCGGGGAGGTCGGGTTTTTCCTGCCCTGCATCAATATGGATGGAATATAGCTGAAGATCAAAATTACTCATGAGAATCCTGGTCAATCCTTAATCAGGGCATGTCCTGCCTGCCGGCAAGGGCGCGCAACAGGGTGTTTTGATCGGCGAATTCCAAATCGCTACCCATCGGCAAGCCCCGCGCCAGGCGGGTCGTACGGACCGACGATTTGGCCAGTTGCCGCTTGATATACAATGCGGTCGCGTCACCTTCCATGCTTGGATTGGTCGCCAGAATGATCTCCCGTATTTTTCCGGTAGTGACCCTTTCCAAAAGGGGCGCAATTTTTAAGTCATCCGGACCAATGCCCTCAATGGGAGAAAGCGTTCCATGAAGAACGTGATAACGGCCGGTAAATCCACCTGTCCGTTCCAACATGAGAACATCGAGCGGTTCCTCAACAACACAGAGCACGGCATCATCCCGTTGGGTGTTCGTACAAATATCGCACAGCTCCTGATCCGCCATGGTGATGTTGAAACATTGTTTGCATAGGTGGGTGGCTGAGCGCAAGTTCTGAAGCGCCTGAGCCAACGTCTCAGGAAGGTCATCCACGCCGCGTAAAAGAAAAAATGCCAGGCGGGAGGCAGTCTTTGGACCAATACCCGGAAGACGTTCAAAGGCATTGATCAAGTTTTGAACAGGCTCCGGTAATCCTGGCATCGTTTTATAATCCGAGACCGGGTAAACCACCCATAAATGGAGCCATGCGTTCCTCGCGTAATTTTTGCGATTGATCAATGGCGAGGTTGATGGCAGAGAGGATCAAATCCTGCAGCATTTCAGGGTCAGTATCATTAAGCAAATCGGGAGCGATCTCGATGGATTTGCATTTTTGATCACCTGTCATGGTTATCTTGACCGTGCCTCCACCGACGCTTGTGGTTACGACCTCGTCAGCTAGTTTAGCTTGGGCGATTTCCATCTGCTCCTGCAGTTTCTTGATTTGAGCCATCATACCGCCACCTTGCATACCACCTGCAGGGCGGTTAAAACCTTTTGCCATAGTACTCCTTTCGAATCCCGATTTCCATTTATTCCCGATGAACGATCTGACCGCCCTGATTCAAAGCAGTACCAACCAATCCATCGCTTTTTATTTCCAAATCTTCCGGAACACCCTTTACCTTGGAGTTGATCACCATACAACGGACATCCACATCCAAGTTACAAATTTCCTGGATGACCTGGCGGGTAAGAGCGAGATTATCATTTGATTCCATTTTTGATTTCAATAAATCACTTTGAAAACCCAGCACCAACCCTTTCCCGTTAACCATGGGCTTGCACGAGTTCAACAACCCCGCGGCAGCGACGCGCTTCTTCTGCATGGCGGATTTAATTGAAGTCCAGCGCTGGGTGATCAACGATAAATCCTGCCGTTCGTTATCACCAACAGACGAGGAAGTGGTAGTTTCCGATGGAATTTCCTTTTTTGGGTTTTTTTCGACCTGTTTATCTGAGGAAATTGTGGGATTTGACACAACCATCGGAGGGTTTGCAGTTGAAGGAGCTTTTATCGGTTTGGAGACAATTTTCTCCGGTTGCGACGACACACCAGGAGTTGACGATGAAGATTCCATAGAATGGTCGATTGCCTGGGCGAATGCCAATTCAAGCTGCAACCCGGGTTGTAATGAACTACGCGAATCCCCGCTAGCACTATTAAAGAGGCGTAAAACCTTGATCAATCCCGGTGATGAAAAATGGCGAGATTGAACAACCATCTTTTCCTTGATCTCCTGGGGAGATTCAACTTTTTCAGCGTTGCCCATCTGAATCAGCATTAGCTGGCGGGAATATTCCACCATCTGCCGGGCGAACTGACGCGGGTCAATCCCGCTATCCAGCGCTTGCTGAATTATTTGCATTCCTGCAGAACGGTTTTCATTTACCAACGCTTCAACCAAATCAATAACCAATTGGTTGGTGGCTGTTCCCAGAATCGTCTGTGTGTACTCCAATGTGATCTTGTCACCGGAGGAAGCCAATTGATCCAGTAATGAAATTGCATCACGCATACTGCCGGTGGCCTGGCGAGCGATCAGCACCAACGCGTCATCGCTGATGGAAATATTTTCTTTTTCAATTTTCGGTTTCAGGTAGTCCACCATTTCCGTCACTGAAATCCGGCGGAACTCGAATCGCTGGCAACGCGAAAGCACCGTAGCAGGGATCTTATGCACCTCGGTGGTGGCGAGGACAAAAATTGCGTGAGGGGGCGGTTCTTCAAGGGTCTTGAGCAAGGCGTTGAAAGCAGGCGTGGAAAGCATATGCACTTCATCGATGATATACACCTTGTATTTTCCCTGACTGGGAGAGAAATTGATCTTTTCCCGCAACTCACGGACATCTTCCACGCTGGTATTCGAGGCAGCATCGATTTCGATCAGATCCAGGAATTTCCCTTCATTAAAACTAATACAATGCGCACACGTATTACAGGGACGCTTTGAAAGATCCTCATCCAGGCAATTGGCAGCTTTAGCCAGCAAGCGAGCGGACGTCGTTTTCCCAGTCCCGCGGGGACCTGCAAACAAGTATGCATGACTGATGTGATCCGCCCGGATCGCATTCTGCAAGGTCTGAATGACATGATCCTGACCAGTAACTTCCTTCCAATCATTGGGTCGCCAGGTGCGATAATACGCTTTGGTCATACACTTCTCTCTACTAATAAGAACTTATGGAATGGAAAATTGCGATTGTTCCTTGCCATGCGAATCCAAAAGATGCACACGTTCGCCGGAACTCCAAACCGATTTGGTTTGCCCCCAAAAAAGCTCGAGGGGTGTATTGGTGCCAGCGCGACTAAAAATCCTTACCTCCGCGCCATTTGAATAGAATTGAAAATAATCGGGAAAATCAAAGCGATGTCCATCCTCATCCAATAACTGCCAGCCATTCATGCAGAATTGTGAAATCCCCAGGTATTTCAATTCCACTTCCTCTTTTTGTAGATTCCCTGAGCCGATCACGTTCGAGATATTGAAAACCGGATTTCCCACCGGGACATCCGAACTAAGACAGGTGGTCAACATCGGGATGGGAGTCTCGACGAAAACCGGGGTTTGTTTCGGAGTAATGCGGTGGGACTTTTCCCAAATTGCTAAAATAATGAGGATCGTAGCCGCAGAGATCACAATATTCAACAAAATAAAAGGAAGTGACCGCTTCACAATTTTTTCTCCAAACCTGTTAAGTCTGATAGCACAAAATTTTCATCCGATTGGATTTTTTAGGTTAAATTTTTCTATGATCTATCTCATCGATGGTCACAACCTGATCCCCAAGCTCAAAGGAATTTCACTGCACGATATTGATGATGAAGAACAATTGATCTTGCGGATGCAAGCATTCATTAAGCTAAAAAACGAGAAGCTGGAGATCTATTTTGATGGAACTCCACATGGATTTGGCCATACCATCCATCGTGGAAAAATAACCATTCAGTTTGTGGCAAAACCATCATCAGCAGACGCTGCCATTATCAATAGAATATCCAACCTGGCAAAGGACACATCGAACTTCACCGTAGTGTCCTCTGACCGCCGCATCCTCTCCGAAGCAAAAGCGAAGGGAATAAAAACCATCCTATCAGAAATTTTTGCAGGCACCATGGAAAAGGCAAAGACACAGCTCCTTTCAGAGGATGTACTGAACGAAGAAAACGATGATGATCGAGACGAGTGGATGCGATTATTCAACCACGGGAAACTCTAATCCAACTCTTAAGTTTTATTAATATAATTCTGATATGAATTGTCTATATTCAAGATGACACCAAATATTATTGGTATGAGAAGGTGTCTAGCCACCGCAAGGTGGCGATCCCTCCCTGAGATTGCCAAGCATGTCCCCCCCATGCTTGGCAATCACTTTTTTAGCGGAAAATGCTATAATTCGAGAAAATACCCCAGTAGCTCAAATGGACAGAGCGAGGCACTCCTAACGCCTAGGTTGAGAGTTCAATTCTCTCCTGGGGTACCAAAAATCCGCTGGGTTTACCCAGCGGATTTATTTATTCTTCCGGATTCGACGTTTTCTGCCGAACCCACAAAAAAAGCACCTGACCATCATCCGAATCCACAGAGCGGGCTGCCATAATGGGAACCTTGTCCTCCATGCCTAAAACGTTGCGGTAATGTAAATACATCGGTGCCTGCAACCTCCAGGCGTGATGGCAACGCTCCACGAGAGCCTGCCCATTGAACGTCCGTAAACGGGTGATCGCCAAATTAAAGTGACCCGCTGCCTCAGTTTAAACCCATAGCCCAAGCGTCTTCAATCGGTTCGAATTCAGGCGGAGGTCCCTCGATAATCGTGATCTTATCTTCCAGCGGTTGGGTCATTTGCGGTAATCTTATCATAAATCGAGAGGGGTTCGACAATCTCTAATAAAAAACCTATATCTTGTTTACATAATTCCAATATTCGATTGGTATTATTACGGAAAATAACCATAAACCATTTGGAGGTTTAAATGAATGCATATTGCTATTATCCGATGGGTAGAAATCTGCGCCATAGAATGATGGACCACATGATGGGACATTCGTGGGAAAATGTGGATTTTCGATTTCCAATCGACGTCATCAGTACAGCAGAAGGTTACGAAATCAGCGCCATGCTTCCTGGAGTAAAATCCGAGGATTTTGATGTGGAAATTGTGGATGACACCCTGACCATTTCCGGAGAATACAAAGTTGAAAAGGAAGAAAAGGCCAATTATCTACTGAAAGAAAGACCAGAGGGAAAATTTAAACGGAGCATCCAGCTCCCCACATCCCTTGAAGTAAACAAAGCGCAAGCCGTAATGGAGAACGGGATCCTGAAGATCATGGTCCAGAAATCCGAAGAATCCAAACCAAAAACAATCAAAGTAACGGTCAAATAATCATTTTGACTCAGCAACAGACGATGGGATGTCCCATCGTCTGTTTGTTATAAACTGAAAACGTGTACAATTCATCCGTGGATGAAAATAGCATCAGGAGCCATTTAAAAGGACTCGGAATACCAGCGATCAAGTATTTTCAATCGACCGGTTCAACAAATGACATCGGATTGGATTGGCTCAAAGAAGGCGCTGCTGACTATTCCCTTGTGGTTGCTGATGTACAAACCTCCGGCAGGGGACGACTGCAACGGAAGTGGATCACAAAAGCCGGCTCGGCGTTAACTTGCAGCATCCTTTTATATGCCAAACCCGAAGAACAATCCAATTTGCACCTTTTTTCGATCCTGGGGGGCATCAGTGTTTGTGATTTCCTCGAGAATGGCTATAATATTCATGCAACCATCAAATGGCCGAATGATGTCTTAATCGAACGAAAAAAAGTTTGCGGAATCCTTTCCGAAGCGATTTGGACAGAAGGACGCCTGCATGGTCTGGTATTGGGAATTGGCGTCAATGTCCTGAAGGGATCCATCCCTGATAACGAACTTACGCATTTCCCAGCAACATCCATAGAGGATGCAACCGGTAAAGAAGTGAACCGGATGGATGTACTGACCAGGATCGTGGAAAAAATAATGTATTGGCGACCAAAACTGGCAAAACTAGAATTCATGGAATACTGGCAAGCGCACCTGGCTTTCCGCAACGAGATAATTTGTGTCGAGCAAGAGGGTCAACCACCCATCATTGGACTGTGCACCCAAGTTACACCAGCAGGTGAGTTGGAAGTCCTTGCAGAAGATGGACGGAAGCATTTGTTTGTGAGCGGTGATGTGCATGTGCGTGAACACCACGGGAATCCGGAAGTGGAGGGTTAAATGTTAGACGATATACGAAAAGAAGCAGCTGAACCCCTGGAACAAGAAAATACTCCGCCCCCCAAACCATTCATTAATGATATCGAAGAGAAAAAAATTCTTGGGATGAACGCCCGGCAGAGATTTATCATTTCCCTCCTGCTGCTTATTGTCATTTGCCTGCTGGGTTCCGTATGCTTGTTATTGACTGGTAAAATAGCAATCTAGGATTCATTCAAAAAGGCCTCTCCCATTGGAGAGGCCCTTTTTTCTTTATCAACCTTTGCCATTCACATTGACCGCTTCGACCGTCTTCAAGTCCTTTGCGGAAATGCGTGCAACCGCAACAAGATAATTGTTTTCACCAATATCCATGATATGTGTGCCACGGGTTACCCGCCCGGATATGGAGATATCCTTTACTTTCAACCGTAGTACGACTCCGTTGGAGGAAATCAAGGTTACTTCATCATCGTCTTGAACAATACGGGCGGATGCAATATTGCCTGTTTTGACGCGGTACTTATCGTCCAAAATACCCACTCCCTGGTTAGCGCGCCCTTTTACCGGGAATTCATCCAAGGATGTCCGTTTGCCGAAACCATGATCGGTGGCAATGAACAGGTATCCACCTTCTTCAATCACATCCATGGAGGTAACTTTATCGCCCTGCTGCAGCTTGATACCGGCGACTCCGCCAGCTTGACGACTGACACTGCGGACGGTGCTTTCGTGAATGCGCAACGCTTTACCCATGGCAGTGACGAGGATAATATCGTCTTTACCGGAAGTCACTTTCACCCAGCCCAACTCATCCTTTTCAGCCAGGTTCATCCCGATGAGACCGGAAGGACGGACGGAGGCAAACTCACTCAGGGCAATACGCTTTACTACACCATTCACGGTTGCCATGTTGCAATATTTAGTCTCGGTGAAATTTGGAACAGCGACTGCAGCGGTGATACGTTCGCCATTATCCAACGCAAGCACGTTGACGATAGGGATGCCTTTATCGGTCCGGTTGGCATCCGGGATCTGGTAGGCTTTTTCAGAATACACCTTTCCACGGTCCGAGAAAAAGAGAACAGTGTGCAACGTACGGGCAGGGATCAACGTCAGCACTTCATCTTCTTCACGGACGGTCTGCCCCATGACACCTCTTCCGCCGCGCGCCTGCGTGCGATACAGGCTGGCAGAAACGCGCTTGATATACCCGCGCTGAGTGATGGTGATCAGGATGGATTCATCCGCGACCAGATCCTCTTCGTGCAATTCTTCGCGGGCTCCCATCTGGATGCGAGTACGACGTTCGTCACCGTATTTTTCACTGATGCCTTTCAAATCCGTGCGAATGATTTCGAGAACCTTTTTGGGATTTGCCAGCAACTCTTCCAGGAAAGCAATCCGTTCGAGCAGTTGTTTATGCTCGTCCTCTATTTTTTGACGCTCCAAGGCTGCCAGCCTTCGAAGCTGCATATCCAGGATAGCCTGCGCCTGAAGATCGCTCAATTTGAAACGTTCCATCAAGCGTGTTTTGGCAGTATCGGCATCAGGGGATTTCCGGATGGTATTGATGACTTCATCGAGATTTGCGAGGGCAATCAGCAATCCTTCCAGAATGTGTGCCCGCTGACGTGCTTTTTCCAATTCGAACTGGGTACGCCGGGTGATGACATTTTTGCGATGCTCAATATAGACTTGCAGAGCGCGCTTCAGAGAAAGCAAACGCGGCTCCCCATCCACTAACGCCAGCAGGTTGATGGAATATGTCGATTGAAGCGGAGTGTATTTATAAATCTGATTCAGAACGAGCTTGGGGATGGCGGAACGCTTCAATTCGATGACGATGCTCATCCCACGACGGTCAGATTCATCGCGCAAATCGGAAATATCATCAATACGTCCATCGCGAACCAATTCGGCGATGCGTTCTATCAGGCTGGTTTTATTCACCTGGAAAGGGATTTCTGTAATGACGATCGCAGACCGGCCGCCTTTGATCTCTTCGATGTTCGCCATACCGCGCACCGTTATCTTGCCACGCCCGGTGCTGTATGCCTGCTTGATCCCTTCGGTGCCGATGATCATGCCACCGGTGGGGAAATCAGGACCGGAGATAAACTGGAGGAGATCATCCACGGAAACATCGTCGATGGAATCATAATGCTCAATCAAGTGGTCGATTGCACCGCTCAACTCGCGAAGGTTATGGGGAGGGATATTGGTCGCCATGCCGACGGCAATCCCGGAAGAACCGTTGAGAAGCAAATTGGGGAGAAGCGCCGGGAGGATGGAAGGTTCCTGCAGGGAACCATCGAAGTTATCCACAAAATCGACCGTGTTTTTATCCAGGTCCGACAGCATTTCCTCGGCGAGCGGTCCCAGGCGCGCTTCCGTGTACCGCATGGCAGCCGGAGCATCACCATCGATGGAGCCAAAGTTGCCCTGTCCATCCACAAGCGGGTAGCGCATGGAGAAATCCTGTGCAAGACGCGCCATGGCTTCGTAGACTGCCAAGTCCCCATGGGGATGATATTTACCGAGCACTTCACCGACGATACGGGCGGATTTTTTATAAGCGCTGTTTGCCCGGATACCCATATCCATCAAAGCATACAGGATGCGTCGATGCACGGGTTTCAACCCATCGCGCGAATCGGGCAGGGCGCGCGCAACGATGACGCTCATGGCGTAATCGAGATAAGCGCTGCGCATCTGTTCATCAATATCAACGGATTGGATATTTCCGGTGTTATCCATCTTTAATTTCCTCTATCTATTATTTTACTCAAGCATGCAATGGAAAGGGAAAGAATTTCCTTGTCCGCCAGCCAAGACACGATTATACCTTACCCGAATCCTATGTAATGCAATCTTCTTGCAGCTTGTAAAACGGTTGATATTATTTTACAATATAGAACAAGTGTACTAGTTGATTAACAGTATACTTTAAAACTACAATTCGAGCTTTTCGAGCCAGATTAAATATAGGTTAATCATCTCGGTATTTGTTCACGAGTTCGGAGGTCATAAGATGTTTTATGAGCCATCATAAAATTGATACCAGTTATGTTGTTCGAATTATCCCACTGTGGAAGTTAAATCGGCAGCAAACAGCATTGTGCAAAGGATTGCGTCGTGAAGCAGGACGTTGTTGGACAGAAATGTTGCAAGCTCATATCGAAAGCCGAGTTGGAAAATGGCTGTCATCGGTAGATCTTGGCAAGATGTTCAAAGGACGCTTTTCATTACACTCCCAGACTATTCAGGCTTTGGCGCAGAAGTTGGAAGCCAGTGTAGATACATCGCGTGCTTTACGTAAGTCTGATCCAGATATTCGTTATCCATATCACTTGAAAGAATATCAGACTGTTGTGTGGAAAAAGTCAGCTATTCATTGGACTGAAAACGCTAAATTAAACTTATCCAATGGAAGACTTGCTTCTAGCTTAGTTCTTATCATCCCGGATGAGTTTCAAAATACCGATCTTTGCAGAGTTGAATTGACCTGGCGTGCTGATCATTATGAACTATGTTTAACAATAGACACTGGGATCCAATATCCGTCAATAAAGGAAAACGGTCAAACTGCCGGGGTCGATTTAGGTGAAGTAAATATCGCCGCAGTGACCACGGAGACCGGCTATTGTCTGGTCGTTAATGGGCGGGCGCTGCGTTCTGTTAAGCGGTTACGAAACAAACGCCATGGAGCACTTTCTTCTTTGATATCACGCTGCAAACCCGGATCAAAACGACAACGCTCACTGATGAAAAGCAAAGCGCGAGCGAGTGGGAAGTTGTATCGTCAGCAACGTGACTTGTTACATAAAGCCAGCCACCATGTAGTCGAGTTCTGTCACGTCAATAAGGTACAGGTGATCGCAATTGGCGATGTTCGCGAAGTTCAAGATCGGGTGGATTTAGGTGCTAACACGAATCAGAAGGTCAGTCAATGGGCACATGGCCGTTTTGTGAAGTATGTAATCTATAAAGCAAGGAAATATGGCATGCGGGTGAAGCAGATCCCGGAGGACTTCTCCACCCGCACTTGTAGTGAATGCGGTTCAATGAATGAGAATGCTCCGCGAGGACGGGTGTATACCTGTTCTGGCTGCGGAACAGTCATCCATCGAGACGTGAACGGAGCAAGTAACATTTGTTCTCGTGCACGTTTTGGATTGTATGGTCGTGTTCGAGCAAAGACCTCCATGTATCTCCGACCATTGAGACGGAGTAGAGCCTTTGACACAGGCCATTGTTACTTGGAGCTTGGTCCAAGGACCTCTTGTCTTTCCAAATGAGGAGTGTCAATCTTTTTTAAGGTTGGGAGTTCTACATTTGTGTTGAATCCTCAGCTATAATGTCTTTTTGTGGCGCAAATCCGCTGGATATTTGTGGTGTGTCTGTTAATATCATTGGCTGCATGCCAGAATCCAACTGCAGGCAATGTAACTCCATCCTCAAACGCGTATATTCAAAATAAAGGTTCCGATACCATGGTGAACCTTGCATTGGCATGGGCGGAACAATATCAACAAAATCATGCTGAATTGCAAATTTCAGTAACAGGCGGTGGATCCGGCACCGGCATTGCAGCATTGATCAATGGAACGGTGGATATTGCCAATGCTTCACGGGCAATGAAAGCAGAGGAAATCCAACAGGCACAAGCCCAGGGATTTGAACCTAAGGAATTAGTGGTAGCCAGGGATGCCATTGCGGTCATCGTCAACCCAGAGAACCCCGTATCTGAATTAACTCTGGAGCAGATCTCGATGATCTACAAAGGGATCTATACTAACTGGAACCAATTAGGTGGCGACGATCGACCGATCGTCAAATTGTCGCGAGAGACAAATTCCGGCACACACGTGTATTTCCTGGAAAACGTGATCAGACTGGGTAACAAGGAAGATAAATCCATTTTTTCAGCAGATACATTGTTACTACCTTCATCCGAAGGCATCATTTCAGAAGTGCGGGATAACCCAAATGCGATTGGATACGATGGGTTAGGTTATATAACCAGCGAAGTCAAAGTCATCGCGGTTGCAAAAGATGCGGAAAGCCCCTTCATTATTCCATCAGCGGAAAGCGTCAACAACGGAGAATATGCCATCGCTCGAGACCTTTACATGTACACGCATGGTGAACCCGCGGGGTCCATTGGTGAATACATTCAATGGATCTTGAGCCCAGAAGCGCAAGCCATCGTCACACAATTGGGGTTTGTGCCAATCGTAGGCAATCCGGTGGATAAATGAGCATGACTCCCAAGGCACTCAAAATAGATCGGGGTATCACTACCCTCATCAAAGTTGCGGGCTATTCGAGCATTTTCTTTGTCACGTTGATTTTCCTTTTCCTGATGCGCGAAGGGATACCTGCATTGGGAGAAGTGAAGCTTTCCAGCCTGTTTGGGATCACCTGGTATCCCATCGAAGGATATTATGGAATCCTCCCACTTATCGGCGGGTCTCTGCTGGTGACCATCACGGCAGTGCTGGTGGCATTACCTTTTGGAGTTGGGACAGCCATTTTTATCTCGGAGATCGCACCGCGCTGGCTAAAGGAAATCCTTAAACCGCTTATCGAAATACTGGCAGGGTTACCGTCGGTTGTGTTGGGTTTCCTGGGGATACTTGTGTTTGCTCCATTTCTGCGCAAGACATTGAATCTGGCAACCGGATTGACGGCTTTCACAGGCAGCCTATTACTCGCATTGATTGCCATCCCGACCATTGTTTCGATTGCGGAAGATGCGCTCAATTCGGTGCCGAAAGCATACCGGGAAGCATCCATCGCCTTGGGAGCCACACGCTGGCAAACCATCTGGGGGGTGACAGTCCCCGCGGCGCGCACCGGAATTGTCACTGCCATTATGCTTGGGATCGGCAGGTCGCTCGGTGAAACCATGGCGGTCATGATGGTGACCGGCAACGCACCCGTATTACCAATTAAGCTCAATTCCTGGTTTTCGCCTGTCAGAACCATGACAGCCACGGTAGCCTCTGAGATGGGTGAAGTGGCCAAGGGCAGCACACATTATCATGTGCTGTTTTTTATCGGGATCATCCTGTTTGTGTTGTCGCTGGTTGTAAATGTGGTCGCTTCGTGGGTGAGCACCCGCGGGCGAAAACGCAATGAACGGTTATTATCGTAGCAACAATGGATAAACCTTTGGATCATATCCGCAGAGCACATCGGGAGGAATGGATTGGCAATTCCATTATCCGGATGATCACTCTGATCACCGTGCTCCCAATCGTCGGGATCGTGGTTTATATCATTGTGCGCGGAGCACCGGCACTTAGCTTGAACTTTATCACCGGCTTACCCAGTAATGGAATGCGCGAGGGTGGAATTCTGCCTGCCATCATCGGCACGCTGTATTTGACACTGGGTACGGCCCTGTTTTCGGTTCCACTTGGGGTGGCGGCAGGCATCTATATCGCCGAATATGCCGCCGACAACGCGTGGACGCGGCTGATCCGCATCGCCATCATCAACCTGGCAGGCATCCCTTCGGTGGTGTACGGACTTTTCGGACTTGGGATTTTTGTCATTTTCCTGAAACTTGGAACCAGTATATTGGCAGCATCGTTAACATTATCCATCATGACCCTGCCGGTGATCATCACGACCACTGAAGAAGCACTGCGTACCGTACCCAACGAATTTCGGGTGGTGAGCATCTCCCTGGGGGCAACCCGATGGCAAACCATCTGGCGGGTGGTGTTGAAGCAGGCATTACCGGGAATTTTGACGGGAGTGATTTTAGGTCTTGAGCGGGCAGCGGGAGAAACGGCTCCCATCCTGTTCACGGGGGCGGCATTCTTCCTGCCCAATTTACCCACTTCGCCGTTGGATCCGACAATGGCGCTGCCATATCACATTTTTGTGATCTCGACCCAGGTGCCTGGAATGCCCATCCAGATCCAGTATGGGACCGTGCTGGTGTTATTGATATTCGTGCTGGGTATGAATTTGATCGCAACGATCATCCGATCGAGGGCACGAGCCAAGCGTCAATGGTGACATCATGGAATTTCTGACACTTCAAAATTTCACGTTGGAATATTCGGATGGAACCGAGAGTCTGAAGGATATTACGCTTGCGATCCAACCCAATGCGATCAACGTACTGTTCGGACCAGCGGGGGGGGAAAATCTTCGCTGTTGCGTGTGCTGAACCGATTGAACGACCTGGCAACCGTGAAACGGGTGAGCGGCAGTGTTACGTTCGAAGGGATGAACGTTTTGGATCCAAAATTGAACGTGACGGAATTGCGCCGGAAGATCGGAATTGTGTTTTCGCGGCCGATGCCGCTGCCCATGTCGATTTACCAGAATATCAGTTATGGTTTGGAAGTAGCTGGAATCAAAGACAAAAAGGAACTTGATAAAGCCGTGGAAGATGCACTCAAAGCGGCATACTTATGGGATGAGGTGAGTGACCGCCTGAATGATCCTGCCACAGCCATCTCGGGGGGACAGCAGCAACGGTTGTGCATTGCCAGGGTGCTGGCGCTGAAACCGAAGGTCATCATGCTGGACGAACCCACTTCCGCACTCGATCCTGTTTCCACGGCAAAAATCGAAAGTGGACTTCAGGAACTGAAAAAGGAATACACCATCATCCTGGTGCCGCATAATGTGCAGCAGGCGGCGCGCATGGCGGATTTTGCAGCATTCTTTTTGCAGGGGGAACTGATCGAATATGGCGAAGGCAAATCGTTATTCCTCGCGCCGCGTGATAAACGAACCCAGGACTATGTGGAAGGCCGGTTCGGTTAAGGGCACCCCCAAAATTATTTTCCCTGCCGTGTTTGTTTACATTTCAAACGTTTAGCCGAACGCCGCTGATGCTGTTCCATGATCTCGTTCACCTGGTCCACTTTTTCCTCGATCGCATCGTGCAGCCAAACTTTCCCTTTTTCAGCGGTACCCAGGCTGCCGGCTCCGTAAGCACCGGTCTCGGTATCATCAGACCAGGGGGGATTGGCGATCAATGCTCCGCCTTCGACCCAATCTTGAAAATATGAAGGTGTGGATATGAACTCGGTTTCATCCACCACACGGTCCATGTGCACCAGGTCGGGGCGCAGGTGGAGGAGCAATGAAGTTTCCAATTCACAGGCATGACCCATGCCACCCATCCCTGATTGGCGGTGACGATTGAGTGATTGAACACCTTTTGGACCACTCAAGTACAACCAGGTGGTGGCGCAAAAACAATCCGGGTGACGGTCACCAGCATATTTGATAATGTTGGAAAGAAAGGAAACATTCCCACCGTGACCCGAGACCATGAAAACCATCCGAAAACCTTTTTGAACAAGAACATCCAGAATATTCAACCAAAAATCCTCGAAGGTGCGCCCGCCACAATCCAAGGTGCCGGGGAACTCACGGCGGTGAGTGCTGACGCCATACGGAAATACGGGCAACCGGAGAACATTTCCTTTGAGGGTTGATTCCATGCCGGCTGCAATGGCATCGATGCAAACGCTGTCCGTACTCAACGGAAGGTGAAATCCGTGCTGTTCGGTATGCCCGATTGGAATCAGAGCGACCCTATGTCCAACTTCTTCAGTGTTGAGATTTGGGATGACGGGCACTTTGGACGGTTGATAATCCAATTGAAGAGGATTACCAAACACGGAAAGCCTTTCTTGCATCGGAGAGAGTAAAAACAAATTAGTAAAACCATCCTCGTGTAAACAACGGGCAAGGTTATTTACTAATGCTGCAAAAAGGGAAGGCTCGACGGGAAGTTCGCTCGATCCCCAGCCAAAAGGGATGGAAGGCAATAATACGAATTGCAGCGGTGACTTCAATCTTGATGACAGATCTTTTTCCGAGTAGCCCAATCCCAAAGGGAGGACAATGGGAATATCTCGTGGGAGAGCAGCCACCTCAGGCCAGGTAAGCTCATCATATCGAATGATGTGTGACATAGGGATCAATCCCCGCGATACGGCATCAGATACCAATCGAGGTAGCGCTCGATCCGCGAATAGCGGTCAACCACCGAATCACGGCGCATAAAGCCATGCGATTCTTTGGAATAGGTTTTATATTCGAATGTTTTGTCCGCTTTGCGTAATGACTCCACTAATTCTTCGGATGCGTAGGGAGGTACGACGTCGTCCTCCAACCCATGCAGGATCAAAATCGGTTTCTGGATCTGCTTGACCTGGTGAATGGGGGATCCATCCAGGTAGGCTTTACGGTTCTTGGCGGGATGACCGATCTGCATTTCGGTATATAGGCGGGTATCACGTTCGCAGAGTGCCCATGAGGAATACACATCTGCATCGCCATAAATCGCCACGCCGCAGGCAAAACGATGTTCGGGATCGCGCGCCAGGGCGCAAATGGTGAGATAGCCACCATACGACATGCCCATGATCGAAAGGCGTTCCTTATCAACCCAGCGCAAGGTATCGAGGTAATTTGCTGCATACAGACAATCCTGGGTGTCGCCTTTGCCCCAGTCGTTTTGGTTGAGCAATTCGTATGCCCTGCCATAACCGGTGCTGCCGCGATAATCCACTTCAAGGAAGGTGTACCCCTTGGCGATGAGGTATTGGGTGAAAATATCCCAATCAAACAGCGCCTGGTCACGCGGACCACCATGCGGGGCGACAATGGCAGCACCATTGGGTTTGATAGGTTTATACAACAGGCACGGGATCTCATGCCCATCAAAGCTCTTAAAACGGACACGATCCGGGGTGACCATGCGAAGTTTTTTCAAGGCGGGTGGAGTGGAGAACGTAAGTTGAACCATATCCGCATCCGGAACTTCACCATCGGCTTCCGGGTTCAACGTGACGCGGTAGATATCGGGTGGCTGGACGGAACTCAGAAATTCAACCGTGATGAAATCACCCCTGGGAGACCATTGCGGATTTGAAAAGATGCCCTGTTTACGTTTCAGATAGCGGATCTTTTTCGATCCCACGTTGACAAGCACCAACATATAGGCACCATCATGGTTGGCGGTGGCTGCGATGAAACGGTCATCGGGGGACCACACAATTTCGGTGAAATCAACCTTGGCGTTGGTGATCTGTTGGATCGCTCCTCCGTCGAGCGGTGTCAGATAAATTTCATCGAAACCTGAGCGATCGGAAAGGAATGCGATCAAACGACCACTATGGGACCAGCGCGGGCTGAAATTCTTTTGCTTGGGGGTACCTGCAATTAACCGACTCTGGCTGTTGGAAACATCCACTATCTGGATATCCAGGCGGTTTAAATCGTCAAAGGGGCGTTGAACATAGGCGACGAGTTTCCCATCCGGTGAAGGTTCGGGATCGCGGTTATCGCCGGGTCCGGCAGCCAGTTCGTAAGGCCAAGAACCCTGCTTATCGGTGAGAAGGATCTTCTCCGATTCCTCATGTTCCACTGAGAGGATCAATCCATGATTATCGGGCAGCCAATGGGCAGTCGTGGCACGGGATGCGAAATCGGTGATCTTTTTTGGCAGACCGCCAGATGTGGCAACAACATAGACATGTTTTTCCGAATCGTACGCCAGCCATTTACCATCCGGAGACCAGCGGGGAATATCATCCCACCAATACTGGCGGGCTCGGCGTTCAAAGGTAAGCCGTTCCGGCCAACCGCCCTCCACAGGCATGATATAGATATCCGAGAATTCATCCCGGTTCCAAATAAAAGCAATACGACTTCCATCGGGTGAAAGTCCATGGTTGTAGATGCGGTTAATGCTGATCAGCAAGGATTGGTCCCAACCTTCGGGAGGCTTGAGGTCCGGGCGGGGAAGCGAAGGCCAACCGTTCCTTTCATAGCGTTCGGTCAATTTGATCTCTTCACTCATTGTGAACCTCCTTTCGTATCATGTACGTGAAACAGTTCGGGCAACCAACACGCCACCTGGTGTGCACCTTGGATGGTATGCAGCATGGGATCTTCCAAAGGGCAGCGATCAAACACAGAAGGGCAGCGAGGGTGAAAACGGCATCCGGAGGGGATCTCCACTGCATCGGGTGGGGCGCCCTGCAGGATAATACGTTTCTTGCGATGCCGGGGATTTGGAATGGGGATGACGGACATCAAGGCTTTCGTGTAAGGGTGTGCGGGATGCTTCAATACATCCAGGGTGGGACCGATTTCCACAATTCGTCCCAGGTACATTACGGCGATACGGTCGCAAATATTGGCTGCCGTCGCAAGGTCATGGGTGATGAAGATAATGGAAATGCCCTTTTCTTTGCGTAAATCAGCCAGCAGGTTGAGGATCTCGGCACGGATGCTGACATCCAACATAGATACCGGTTCATCGGCAAGGAGGACAGCGGGTTCCAGAACCAATGCACTGGCAATGACCACACGCTGCCGCTGACCGCCTGACAGTTCGTGAGGGAGTCGATTGAGGTAAATCTCGGGTGGGCGAAGGCCAGCCGATTCAAGAGCGAATTTTACGCGCCGATTGCGTTCTTCGGCATTTTTTGCCAATCCATGAACTTCCAACGGTTCAGCAACAATTTCACCGATGGACATCAAAGGATTTAAGGATTCATACGGATCCTGAAAGACCATTTGAATGTGGCGGCGCAAGGTTTTCAATTCCTTGCCTTTTATCCAGGTGACATCCTTCCCTTCAAAGCTGATGGTCCCCGATGTGGGGCGCTCTAATAACATCAAACTTAGGGACAAGGTGGATTTTCCGCACCCACTTTCACCGACCAATGCCAGCATTTCACCTTTTCCAAGATCAACACTGACATTATCGAGGGCATGGACAATTTTCTCGCCCGAACTCCAAAGCCCCGATTTCCCGGCACGAAAATGTTTGACCAACGACTGAATTGATAAGATGGGTTCGGGTGTCATGCGGGCTTCTCCACTAGAAAACAACTTGCCTGGTGGAACTTGCTTACCCGGTAGAGGGGAGGTTTTTCGTGATGGCACCGATCAAATGCAAAAGGACAGCGCGGGGCAAAGCGACAACCGGGGGGCAACTGGTCCAAGCGGGGTGGGTAACCGGCAATGGAAACCAGAGATGTTGTGGGATTAGCAAGATTGGGGAATGCCTTAATCAACAGCTGGGTGTAGGGATGCCGGGGATGGTTATAGATGGTATCCACATCTCCGTACTCTGCAACAATCCCTCCATACATGACCAGGACGCGATCGCAAATTTCAGCAACCACACCCAGATCGTGGGTCACCAGGATCAACGATTGTCCAAGTTGCGCACTTAATTTCTCTAGGAGTTCCAGGATCTGTGCCTGGATCATGACATCCAGAGCGGTGGTGGGTTCATCGGCGATTAAAATGCTGGGACTGCATGCCAGCGCCATAGCGATCATAGCACGCTGGCGCATCCCACCTGAGAATTGGAAAGGATATTGATGGCGACGATTACGGGCAATCCCCACCATTTCAAGGAGATCTTCAACTCTCTTGTTCAAGACTTCTTCCGGAGTATGTTTACCAGCGTGGCAAATGATGGCTTCAGAAATCTGGTCACCAACGGTTTTCACCGGATTCAAAGCGTTCATTGCTCCCTGAAAGACGATGGCGATTTCTTTCCAGCGCACATTGTTGAATTCCTTCTCCGAGAGTGAGAGGAGATCCTTCTCATGGTATAGGACTTCTCCGCTGGTAATGCGCCCGGCGATGGGGAGCAAGCGCAACAAACTTAGAATCAGCGTTGTCTTACCACAACCACTTTCGCCAACAATACCAAGCTTTTCTCCTTCATGCAGGGAGAAGCTAACATCCTGGACAGCTTCCAGACGGGTCTTTTTATCCGGCACGTAATCGATGGAGACATTTTTTACATCCAATAAACACGGGGAAAGAGCAGGATCAACCATTTTTTGCTCCTTCCTTTTTGCGAGCCACCATCTTTGGACCGACCGACAAGTGATGCCACTCCAAACGCGGGTTGAAGATCTGCTCCAGCCCATGTCCGAGCAGCGTCAGCCCCAATACAACCCAGACGATCCCCAACCCGGGGACGATGAGCGCCCACCAAGCGCCTGAACTGACCCCTCCACGGGTGAAGGCAAAGTTGAGCATCTGTCCCCAGCTTATCGTCGTAGGATCTGCAAGACCCAAAAAACTGAGCGTGCTTTCTTCGAGGATGGCGAGAGAAATGACCAGAACGCTGTTTGCCACCAACAATGGAAGAACCAAGGGAAAAATGTGTTTGCGGATGATATGGAAATTGCCTGATCCGATGGCTCGGGCTCGTAATACAAATTTACGTTCTTTGACCGACAGGGTCTGGGAGCGGATCAAGCGGGCGGTGCCAGTCCACCCAAGAATCCCGATGACGAAAATGATGTTTCCCAATGAAGGTTTCGTGAGCGCAACAAGAACGACCGCAAGTGGCAAATCGGGGATCACGATCATGATATCGGTGAAACGCATGAGCGAGTTTTCAATTTTTCCACCAAAATATCCGGCAGAAATTCCGATCACACCGCCAATACATACCGAGATGAAAGAGGCAAAGAACCCAACGATCAATGACACGCGCGCTCCGTATATGAAATTCGACAATACATCCCTACCTGCATCATCCGTACCCAGAACGTGTTCAAAACTCGGTTTCTGATAAATATCTGAAATGGACATCTTCTCCCCGGATTTTGGATCGTATGGAGCAATCAGTGGCGCAAAAATAGCCATTAAGACCGTTGAAAGCAACATACACAGACCGATCATCGCCATTCCATTTTTTCGAAATGAGCGGGAAAAGGAACCAAAGTCAGAATGATGGGATTCGACTGCCATGGTCAACTCGCTTGTACTCTGGGATCAAGATATGAATACAACAACTCAGCCAGCAGGTTGGCGCAGATCACTGTAATGGCGATGATCAAAAAAGCACCCTGCAATACTGGATAATCCCGCCTGCCGACTGCCTGAAAAATCGCCAGACCCAGACCTGGCCAGGAGAACACCGATTCAATTTGGATGGCACCCGCCACGGTGAAACCAAGATTGAGAGCGATGATCGTCACCATGGGAAGCATGGCGTTCCGAAGCGCATGGTCCACCAGGATCTGAAAGGTACTTAATCCTTTGGCTTTGGCAGTCAAAATGTAATCTTCGGAAAGAACTTCCAGAACGGTGCTGCGCATGATCAGCATATATTCCCCGAGCATTACGACAGTAAACGTAATGGTGGGTAAGATCAGGTGCTTGGCTACATCCAGGAATTTGAACCATCCTTCCTGCATGGACATACCTGCAGAAAATTTACCGACTACTGGCAAACCCAGGTACGACGAACCCAAGAATAACAGGACGATCCCCAACCAGAATGTCGGTAAACTCCATGCAACCAAACTGAAGATCATGGCACCAAAATCGATGGCAGTGTGCGACTTCCAGGCTGCAATCAATCCCAGCAATATGCCAAAGAAAATTGAAACCACCTGACCAACACCAACAAGGATGAGTGTGTTGAGGAGAAACTCGCCTAACATATCTCTTACAGGACGGTTGGTTTGGTAACTGATCCCCAAATCCCCTTTCAATAGATTACCAACATAAATAAAAAATTGTGTTTGGAATGGGTTGATCAGGCATTTTCCGAGTTTCAGTGGGTTGAGTGTGACAAAGCAATTGATCACCGGCTTATCCAAGCCAAAGCGTTCCCGGATGGCTTGTTGGGCTTCAGCGGTCATGCGGGGATCTTTCACCCCTGCACGCGCCGGATCACCCGGCAGCACGCGAAAAAGGAAGAAATTCAAGACCAGGACGAAGATAATGGAAAACAACGCCCATTTAAGCTTGTTGAACAAATATTTAAAACGTTTCAACACTCCCTCCTGGATACTATTGTAATCCTCCCAGACCACAAGCGGTCATGGTCTGGGAGGCAAGTTCAGGGGTAATTGCGATTCTGGACTACTTGACCGGGCTGACAGCCTCCAGAACCATTGCGCTTTGAAGTTCAAGCTTGGGTTGATCGGTTATCCAACCTTTGAATGTATCGGTGCGGTAAGCCTGAACAGCATTGGTGTAGAATGGGATAATGTACGCGACCTGGTCAAATATGATCTGCTGCATCTGCCAGACCATTTCCTTGCGGGTTTCAGCATCCGCTTGAATTCCCTGCTGGATGTAAAGATCATCAAATGTGGAATCACTGAAACCGGTCTCGTTCATACCCGTTGGAATCTGGTCGGTTGTCATTACACTGAGCAGGAATGAAGGATCCGGATCCGATCCCCAGCCCCAGAAAATAAGGTCATAATCAAATGCCGGGCAGCATGTTGCGCTCAGGGCATCCGCATCCAGTGCCTGAAGCTGCAATTTCACGCCAATTTCACTCCACATGGTGGAAATCAGCTCCGCCGCACGAGGAGCAACGGTACTGTCGGCAGGCCAGACAAAGCGAAATTCAAGTTTTGTGGAACCATCGGGCATTTCTCGAACACCATCACCATCCACATCCGCGTAGCCAGCTTCGTCCAGCATTTGGTTGGCAAGTGCTGTATCGTAGGCATAATCTTTGATCGATGTGTTAAACCATGGTTTAAGTGCATCGGGAATAAGCGTAACACCCGGAGTACCTTCACCCAGCAACACGATATCGACCAACTGCTGCTTGTCGGTGGCGTGCGCCAGAGCCTGGCGGACAACCACATCACGCAAGGCGGGGTGACCGGAGCAGACCCCATCTTCGGCGGGACAATTTTCCTCCGAAACCTGGTTGATAATGATGTCATTCAAATCCGGAGCCATGCCCGGGCCTCGCGCTACGGAGATATTATCTGCGCTTTCGAGCGTTTCCAATGCCGTCAAGGGGAATTCCGTAATCATGTCAACCTGGTTGGTCTTGATAGCCTGCACAAGAGCATCCTCATTGCTGAAGGTTTGGAAGACAACCTCATCGATCTTTGGTTTTGTGCCGTAGTATTCCTTATTGGCAGCCAGATGAACGTACTCATCTTGTGCATAATCGAGTAATTTAAAAGGTCCCGATCCGATCATTGCAGCGTTGTCGAATTCCATGGCGGCAGCGCCGGTGTACGCTGACCAGATATGCTCCGGCAGGATGTAAAGATATGCCAGCAAGTAATCGATGTTAGGGACGACATCTTTCATGGTGAGTATGACGGTCGTGTCATCTTCCGCAGTCGCGTTATCGAATGAAACTACATAAGCGCTCATATATGGAAAATCGACACCGTCACGATAGAAATTAAGGGAAAATGCGACGTCTTTGGCTGTCAATGGAGTGCCATCGTGGAATTTGACACCAGATTTCACTTTAATCGTATATGCCAAAGAATCACTGGACGGGGTTACGCTATCCGCAAGATCCAACTTAAACGTGTTATCCAGCTGTGGTTCATAAATGGAACTGTAAACCAATTCGTACATGGTCCAAGCTTCGCTCAACAAACCTGCGGTTGGGTTGAGCGTATCAGGGCTGCCTGCGTACCCTATTCGCAAAATGACGGGGGTCTTGGTCTTTGCTCCACCACACGCAGAAAGAAGCAGTGCGGGAATAAGCAATATTGTCAGTACAACAATCTTGGTTTTCATCTTCTTCTCCTCCTCAAAGTTCCATGGTTTATGAACACACATGGTCTTCATACTATAGCAAAAAGAGAGGATTAAGACAAGAAGAATTCGGAAAACTCCCTGAAAAAGGGATTTATTTAAGGAGTGACGACGATATCGATCATGAATAGTATCGAGGGTGACAAACAAGGTGGAGTACTATTCAAGCAGACAGGGTCACCTGTAGCAGTTAAAGTGGCGGTTCCAGATTTCAGTGCCTCATATATACCCTGCGCACCGCGGATGACGGCAATATTTTTTACCCGGCTGATGACGGATGGATCAGTAATTTGTATATCCCATTGATAGTCTTCGCCTAATTTGAGTAAAACCGTCTGCCCTACATGGAGGGTGATGGTTTTTCCATTATCCTGAAGCGTAATATCAGGGGCAGGTGTTGGTACTTGGGGATTCTGTGCGGTACATGCAACAGCCAAAACAGTTACCAATAAAAGAAATAGAGAAACTAGCTCAAAAGGCTTTTTCATTTGGAACTCACTTTTAATAAATCTAAACATCATCTATTATCAAAGACGCTATCATAATAAAAAGAGTTCCATGATCCGTAGAGTTAAACGATGATTGTGAAAAAGAGAGGCGGCTCATAGGAGCCGCCTCGAAGTACTCTAGTAAACCGATCCACCAAGGTTGTTTTGGATCTGGTTAAAAATATTACCAATAACAGGTCCAAACAATGAAACACCAGCGATAATAATGATCGGGATCAGGATGATCCAAAATGCACCGATGATGATACCGGCGATAGCCATGCCTTTGCCGCGCTCCATGGTCTTATTTACCTGGGTAAGACCAATGATGCCAAGGATGATGGCAGCAATGGGACAGAGGAATCCGATACAGTTGACATAGGGGATGAAAATAAGCAGGATGGGTGCCAGAGCAACAATCAGACTTACCAACGCCAGGGTGTTGGTTTTTGCTGTTGGTGATGCCTGTGGAACAGGGGGAAGTGGTTGACTCATACGATCCTCTCTTAAGAATTTATTTTCTTTATTGTAGTGGATTTGAGGAGGGTTTACAAGATTACGCTAACTTAAATAACATGACTTGTCATTACCGAGTGGATTTGGTATGCTTGTGCATTGGGAGTGGATGAGTTCCGGTGGGCTCCTCGGTCTTCAAAACCGGTGACGGGTCGCTTGCGAGCCGTGGTGGGTTCGACTCCCATCCATTCCCGCCTCTTATTGTCAGGAAGGAGTGAACATGGTTGCATCCTATTCACAAGATGAGGTTAACGCGCTGGTCGAGCGCGTTTTTTTGATGGACGACATCACTTGGGGAGCGAACGACCAACCGTTCATCGTCCGGTACAGGGGGAAACTGAACACCGCGGATTCCGAAAGAGCGTATGACCTGCTCAGCGAGGGATTGGCGCGATATGAATTGATACCCATGTTCCGTGAAGAAGAGGATGGCAGGCAGGCGATCTTCCTGTTACCCAACCGACCAAAGCCCAAAGTTGGCAGTCCAGCGGTCAATCTCGTTCTATTCATCCTCACCGTATTAAGCGTTCTATTCACAGGAACACTATTTAGCCTGGGAAATGAAATGCCCAAAAGTTTTGCCATTTTCTGGCAAGCTTTCCTCTCTGGAGGAATTCCATTCACCGTCAGCATGATCGCCATTTTGGGCAGCCATGAACTGGCACATTATTTCGCTGGCAAGCACCATGGCGTACTGGTGACTTTGCCATATTTCCTGCCGCTTCCATATCCAATAACCTTGTGGGGAACGCTGGGTGCCTTCATCAGTATGAAACAGCAGCCGAAAAATCGTAAGCAATTGCTCGATATCGGAATTGCTGGTCCACTGGTGGGATTTGTCGTTTCCATCGTTGTCCTGTTCATCGGATTGAAACTCTCCAAATTGGATACCCTGCCGATTACCTTCCCGCCCAACATGGGATTGCAGATCGAAGGCAACTCCATTATTTACCTGCTGCTTAAATACCTGGCATTTGGAAAGCTGCTACCGGAACCCACACAATTTTGGATTTCACCAGCGTTGCATTGGCTGCGGTATTTCTTTACCGCCACACCATATCCGCTGGGAGGAATCGACGTGATGCTTTCGCCGGTCGCATGGGCTGGCTGGGCTGGATTGCTTGTCACGTCGCTCAACCTGATCCCTGCCGGACAGCTGGATGGCGGTCACATCTTTTTTGTCTTATTCGGAAAAAAGATGGCACGCAAATTACGACCGGTGGTGCTGATCTTACTGGTGACGCTCGGATTGGTGTGGATAGGCTGGTGGCTTTGGGCTGCGCTCATTTTTTTCATGGGGCGCGTTTACGCAGAACCGCTGGATGAGATCACGCCCCTGGATAAAAGGCGAAGAATTCTCGGGATCATAGCCCTGATCGTTTTTCTACTGACATTAACCCCCGTACCGCTCAGTTTGATTGCCGGTGTCTAGCCCTACCGTCGGACTTGAAAATTTTCCAGATCATGCGCCAGGACAGTCTCAGGGAAAATGGACTGCGCCTCCTGCACGATTTCCTTGTCACGATAACGCCGCGATACATGGGTCAGATAAAGCTTGCTTACTCCGGCTTCGAGAGCTAAACCGGCAGCTTGTTTTGCGGTGAGATGAGAGAATTTTTCCGCCATATCCGCTTCTTCTTCGAGGTAGGTGGATTCGATCACGAGCGCGTCTGCACCCCGGCAGGCTTCAATGAGATTGCTGGTCTTTCCCGTATCGCCAATCACTACAAGCCGGGTTCCCGGGCGAAACTCACCCAAAACTTCATCCGGCTGAATGGTGCGACCATCCGGCAGGGTGGTTGGATTGCCAGCCACCAATTCACGGCGCCAGGGTCCGGGGGGGATATCCAACGCAGCAGCTTTTTCATCCAGGAAGGGACGGCGTCCGGCTTCCTGAAATACATACCCATAACAATCCGGTCCGCGATGGTCGACGGGAATGGCTGAAATGGTGAGCTCTTTCCATTCGAATATCGGTCCTTCCACCACCGGGATGAGATGCACCGGCATGGGCGGGGTGACACCTCTCAGGACAACTCCGTATAACAGGTCGCTGATGCGTTCGAGGGCAGATTTGCCGCCATAGATTTCCAGAAGGTCAATGGCTTCCCAGCGCATGTATGTGGAAAGCAATCCCGCCAAGCCCAAGGATATGGTCCAGATGACCGTGGGTGATAAGGATGCGGTTAAGGCGCTTAAACCCGATGCCTGCCTGGAGGATCTGGCGCTGGGTGCCTTCACCACAATCGATCAGGAAGCGGCATTCATCATGTGAAACCATCAAGGAAGGCAGGTTCCGCCGAGCAGAGGGAGCCGAAGCTGAAGTGCCAAGGAAAAATAATTCAAACAATGGGGAAAATCATCCTTTCGTGCAGAAAAGCGGAGTAATTGTACCTCATCTTTACTTTTCACCGTCGTCTGGACGAACCTATCTGCTGAAATAAAACGGCATGAATGTTGCAACTAATTATCTGAAACCCGTGCAAACAAATGTCCTTTAAAGTATTGTAAAATAAAGACATGGATGTACGGGAGGAGAAAATGAATACGCTGGTTGTAAAAATTGAAAAACCGGAAGAAACCAATTTCATCCTCGGACAATCCCACTTCATTAAAACGGTCGAGGATATGCACGAGGCATTGGTCAGTGCGGTGCCCGGCATCAAATTCGGTCTGGCTTTTTGCGAGGCTTCCGGAAAATGCCTGATCCGTTTCAGCGGGACTGAACCTTCCTTAACCGAGCTGGCGGTTGCGAATGCCACCAAACTTGCGGCTGGACATTCATTTATCCTGATCCTTGGCGAAGGGTTTTACCCGATCAACGTATTAAATACGATAAAGATGCTGCCGGAAGTCTGCCATGTTTTCTGTGCAACCGCGAACCCCACGGAGGTCATCCTTGCGGAATCGGAATTGGGTCGCGGTATCTTGGGTGTGATCGATGGTGCAGCCCCCAAGGGAGTTGAAGACGAAGTTGAAAAAACCTGGCGCAAGGATTTTTTGCGCAAAATTGGTTATAAATTTTAAGGAGTAGAAGATGAAAAAAATCCTCATTATTGGATGTTTAGCGATCTTGCTTGCAGCGTGCCTGCCAGTGCAAACCACGCAGGATAGTGACGCGGAAATTGCGACCCGGGTTGCCCAGATTTTAACGACCTTCCCAACCTGGACGCCCCAGCCGACTAATGAACCGACCTCGACATCACAACCGACATCAACATTGCAGCCACCGACAGCAACCAGTGAAGTCACCAACACCCCGGTAGTCGTTGACGCCACAGCAACCGTGACGTTAAACTCCACACAGGCAGTTGCTGCAACACAGACGGCCGCGGTTGTGTTACCGACTGCCACCTTACAGGTGGGGGATCCGCGTTCCACGTTGGGTGCGCCTACCTGGACGGACCTGATGGATAAGAGCGACAATTGGCCGACCGGTACCAATACCTTCACCAGCATTGCATTTGGCAACGGTGAGCTGGAATTAACTGCGTTAACCGAAGTTTCCGGGTGGCGATTGAATGGTACCAGCCTGACGAACGCCTATATTGAAATGACCGGCAAGTTGGAATCGTGCTCCGGTTTAGATCGCTACGGGATCATTTTCCGCGTTCCAATCCTGAACGATGCTGATCAGGGTTATCTGTTCGGGATCACCTGTGATGGTCAATATTATTTGCTTAGCTACGATGGGAAAATAGGTGTCAATGGAACTACGACCGGACTGGTATGGTACACATCCAATGCTGCGATCGTTGCGGGTGCAAACAAAACCAATCGGATCGGTGTGCTCTTTAAGGGCACATCCATCAAGCTGTATGCGAACGGCGTTTTATTAAAAGAAATCACAGATTCGACTTTTTCAAAGGGTTATTTCGGGATTTTCGTTCGCAAGGAAGTTACTGATAAATTGAAAGCCAAGATCACGGAAATGGATTATTGGGTGATCCAATAATATTTATGCAGACCAAGCCCTGGGAAAATTCTCCCAGGGCTTATTTTTTAAGCGTTTTCCTATAAAATCAAGCCATGTCTGGTGAAATCTATTTTGGCGACAATCTGAAAGTATTGCAATCGTTTCCAACAGAGAGCGTGGAATTGATCTATATCGATCCCCCATTCAATACCGGGCATTCTCAAAGGCGAACGCAAATCAAGACGATCCAGGCGGAAGTGGGAGACCGCACCGGGTACGCAGGGAAACGGTACACAACAGTAAGAGTTGGCACGAAAAATTATGGGGATGTGTTTGACGATTACCTGGCGTTCCTCGAACCACGGCTCGTGGAAGCGAAGCGGATTCTAAAACCCAACGGGAGCCTCTATTTCCATATCGATTATCGTGAGGCGCATTATTGCAAAATCCTGCTGGATGGTATTTTTGGACGTGAGCAATTTCTCAATGAAATCATTTGGGCGTACGACTATGGTGCGCGCACACGCAAGAAATGGCCACCCAAGCACGATACTATTTTTTGGTATGCGAAGGATGTAAAAAACTATATCTTCCACTATGATGCCATCGACCGTATACCCTATATGACCCCCGGCCTGGTGGGGGCGGAAAAAGCCGCAATAGGAAAAATCCCAACCGATACCTGGTGGCATACGATCGTTGCAACCAATGGCAGGGAAAAGACCGGATATCCCACCCAAAAACCACTGGGTATCATCCGAAGGTTGATCCTGGCATCGTCGAACCCGGGTGGGACGGTACTTGATTTCTTTGCAGGCAGCGGAACGGTAGGCGCGGCATGCATTTCGCTGGACCGGAATTTCATCCTCGTGGATAACAATCCACAAGCCATGGAAGTGATGGAGAAGCGGTTTGCGGATTATCAAGAAATCGCCTGGTATCGAAAATGATGAATATGCCATCTGCTACTGAAATCGTTGAAAGACTCCAAAGTAACGCCAACCCTAAGAATGTGGAAGGGATGCAACGCTATGGCATCCGCGGGGAGCACATACTCGGGGTGAGCTTGTACGAAATCAGAGAGATGGCAAAAGGCATCCACGATCATGCGCTGGCATTTGAGTTGTGGAAAACAGGCATTCATGAAGCGCAGTTGATGGCGAGCATCGTGGATATCCCTGCCGAGACAACGCGTGAGCAATTGGAAGATTGGGTGAAAGATTTTGATTCTTGGGATGTCTGTGACCAGGTATGCACGAACCTGGTCGATATTTCACCGCATGCGATTGCCTGCATTCACGATTGGGCGAAGCGGGACGAGGAATTTGTGCGCAGAGCGGCTTTTGCGACACTGGCTGGGCTGGCGGTGCATAACAAGTCTCTGAAGGATGACGAATTCGAACAGTATTTTGAATTAATTACACAACACTGCAAAGATGAACGGAATTTTGTGCGAAAAGCAGTCAATTGGGCGCTCCGTAATATCGGTAAACGGAATATTAATCTTTGTAAACGCGCCATGGAAGTTGCAAAGCAGATCGATCAAATCGACGACAAAACCGCGCATTGGATCGCCAAGGATGCATTGCGGGAATTGAAAGTCAAGATGAGAAAAGATGACGGTAGGATAAAAAGAAATAATGAAGAAGCAATTTCCCATCCTGGAATTTGATGCTGACCGAAATGCAATCCTTAACCCCAAGCAACCAGGGTATGGAATCTCCTTTGCCTTGCATGGGAGTGATGTGCTTTTTCCAGGATGTCATCGAAAAATTACATAAACAAAAGAAACTGATCAAAATCGGTAAAACAATTTGTGAGTTGGGTACGCTTCCGGTTATTCCAGATCACATAAAGGAAGCCGTGTATTTGTGATCCATGCAGGGTTAGGCGCTCCGCTTTCCGCAGGTCTGTTGGAAGAAATGATCCATTTGGAGCTAAACAGGTGGTCGTTTGCGGCGGGTGCGGAGTATTGAACAAGGACATTGCAGCGGGGCATCTGATCATACTCAACGGGGCTGTGAGCGGATGAGGGAACATCGTATCATTACCTTACCGCCTGCAGGGAGGTAAACCCATCGCCTTCGATGACAAGGGCAATCGAGGATACGGTTCGAAAACACACGGATTACCTTATTTATCAGGGAAAAGCTGGACGACGGACGCATTGTTACCGTGAAACACCTGCAAAAAGGGAAGCCCGGATCAACGAAGGTTGTTTGGTGGTTGAAATGGAAGCGGCAGCGCTTTTTGCGGTGGCGAAATTTCGCGGGATGAAATTGGGACAAATCGTTTATGGAGGGGACCTGGTGATCCCAGATGGGTGGGAACACAGGAATTGGTACAAGCGAAAAGATATCCGCGAAAAACTCTTTTGGCTGGCAGTCGAAGCTTGCGTTTGAAGGATAAATTTCAAGCGTCAGGAAGTTGTTTTATGGAACTTGCTCAATTGCTGAACTTGTTCCACAGCGTGATAGGAAGAACGCACAAGCGGGGCACTCTCGACCCATTTGAAACCCATATCTAATCCTTTGGATTTTAATTCCGCAAATTCTTCCAGCGTGTAGTAGCGCTCGATCGGCAAATGCCGGCGGCTGGGTTGAAGATATTGCCCGATGGTGAGGATATCCACACCCCACTCCTGCAGCAGGAGCATCATTTCCAGGACTTCATCCATGCGTTCACCCAGGCCCACCATGATGCCGGATTTGGTCAGTACAGAGGAATCCATTTGCCGGGCACCCTCCAGGATGGCTTTCGACCATTCCAGCTTATCCTGCGGTTGCACCCTTCGAAAAAGGCTGGGGACGGTTTCCACGTTGTGGTTGAGTATCTCGGGGTGAGCATCCATTATCAACTTCAGTGCTGCTTGATCCCCCTTGAAATCGGGGATGAGCACCTCGACCGAGCAACCGGGTGTGGTTGCGTGAATTAACCGGATCACCTCTGCGAAAATACCTGAGCCACCATCTGGGAGATCATCCCGATCGACGCTGGTGATAACCGCATGCTTCAATTCCATATTTTGACGGCCTGTGCCAGCCGCTCTGGTTCACTGCATCAACGGGTGAGGGTTTACCGCGCTTTATATCGCAGAAACCACAGGAACGGGTGCAGATATCCCCAAGGATCAGGAAGGTGGCAGTCCCGCACCCCAGCATTCCCCCATGTTGGGACAAAAAGCTTCCTCACACACGGTATGGAGTTCCTTACGCTGCATCAGTTCTTTCAGCCATTGCGCCGTTTCACCACCGAAAGAACCAACCTTGATCCAATCCGGACGTCGGATGGGTCGGGTGTTGATCTTTTCGGGATCGACGCGGCTGCGTGACGATTGTACAGGCATGGATTCTCCGCACCGATTATACCGCGAGGCGGTATGTTATACTGACGGCATGCTGTACCTGGTGGGAACCCCCATTGGCAACCTCGGCGACATGTCGCAGCGCGCCATTGAGATACTCACGCATGTCGACCTAATCATCAGTGAAGATACCCGCAAGACGGGATTCCTGCTGAACCACTTTGGGATCAAAAAACCCCAGTTATCGTTCCGCGAAGACAATGAGGACCGGACATTACCGCGTGTGATGGAGACGCTGCGGCAGGGGAAAGAGATCGCCATGGTGACGGATGCGGGGATGCCGGGGATCTCGGACCCGGGATTCATTCTTGTCAGGGCGGCACTCAAAGAAGAGATCCCAATCCAAGCTATACCCGGTGCTACCGCCTGTATTTTGGCTGTCGTGCTTTCCGGGTTGCCTGTTCACAGCTTCACATTCCGGGGATTTCCGCCGCACAAAGGTGGACCGCGGAAGCGCTTCCTGGAGATTGATAAAGAATCTCCACACACCCTCATTTTTTATGAAAGCCCTTACCGGTTGAGAGTTTTCTTACAGGATGCATTGGAAATATACGGGGATCGGCGGGCAGCCGTTTGCAACGACCTGACGAAGAAATTCGAACTGACCGATCGGGGTACTTTGAAAGAACTATCGGAAAAATTTCAATCCACCGAACCGCGCGGCGAGTACACGGTGGTAATCGAAGGAAAGATTTCCTAATACGAGTCTGTATTATTAAACGGGGGAAAACTTTGTATCAACGTCGTAATAATCTTCATTTTCGGCACGTTTCAGCTTTGATATCACCCAGTATGTTGCTGGAGTCATCACTGCTTCGATGGTGCACTTAAAGATATAGTTGGTCAAAACCAGGCTGCCCCAAATCTCCCACGGGAAGACGTTGAACAGACAGGCTATGGTGATAAAAATGACAGAATCAAACCCTTCACCCACCAGAGTACTTCCGATGGTGCGCACCCAAAGAAACTTTCCATGCGTTTTTACTTTCATGACCGCCAGCACAACCGAGTTGGAATATTCCCCCACCCAGTACGCCGCCAGGCTGGCAATGACGATACCTCCGGTGCTCATCCCGCCAAGGATGGAATCGAAAGCGCTTTGCCCTGCATAGTCCTGCCAGGCTGCCTCGCCGGGGAGTATTCGAACCAGCATCAGGATCAGCGAACTGAAACCAAGCAGGACAAAACCCGTCCAAATGACTCGGCGGGAGCGTTTGAATCCATACACCTCGGTGAGCACATCCCCAAAGATGTAGCTGATGGGAAACAGCAATGTTCCGGCATCGAATGCCATGCGAACACCGATGAGGGAAAATCCCCAATCCACAATTTTGGCAGAGGAAGCGATGTTGCTGACGATCAATACCGTCACAAAAAGCGCCATCACAAGATCGTAATATCGAAACGATCGGTCACCCTGGCTGGGGGGAGTGCTTCTGGAATTTGACTTTGGAGTGCTCATATATTTTTCTAAGTATAATCACTTATTGAAGTAAACCTTGGAGAAAAATGCACCGATTTTTTATCCCGCAAGATTGGATCAGCAGCGACCAGATCATTTTTCGAAATGAAACCGCCCGGCAGATGAAACAGGTGCTGCGTTTGAACCCGGGGGATATGGTTGTTGCACTGGATAATTCGAACGCTGAACTGGATGTGGAAATCATACACATTGGAGAATGCATTGAAGGAAAAATCGTCTCACGACGAATTAATGAAAATGAACCAAAGATTCCCGTAACACTTATTTTTACCTTGAGCCATCGGGAGAAGGTGGAATGGATCCTGCAGAAATGCACGGAGATCGGCATCAGTGACTTTGTTCCGATGATCACCAGCCGCAGCCTGGTGCAGGATGTCGCCATGGTCGAACAAAAAAGGAATCGATGGGAATCAATCATCCGCGAAGCCGCCGAACAATCCAGTAGGGGAAAGATACCGGGACTTGGAAATTGTCTAAAATTTTCGGATGTCATTCAACACAGTGAAACGTACGACTTGTCCTTATTGGCGTGGGAGGAAGAACGCACTCAAACCTTGCATTCAATTGCGAGGAAAAAGCAATTTACGCACGTCGGAATTCTGATCGGTCCGGAAGGGGGATTCTCCTCTGACGAAGTGGCGATGGCAAAACGAGCGGAATGGGTTCCATTTTCGCTGGGCAGACGCATACTGCGCATGGAGACCGCCGCGCTGGTAGCCAGCGCCCTGCTAATTTCAAAACTTGAGGAATAGGTTTACAGTACCCTGCGTGGGAGCAGATTCTTGATCCGCCCGGTGCTGCATTTCCCCCGACCGAGGTTTTGACCTTGCGGAGTCCTTAAAAGGACGATGCGATCATCACGTGATGATGATACCGTCATGAGATTTTCACCACGCAACCAGACTTGAGCCTGTGATTCATCAATGACCAGGAACCCTTTGGTGAAACGATCCCCAAAGCGCGCTGCAAATTCATGCGATATTGCATACCCCGATTCCACTTGTTCTGCAACCATCATCCCCAAGCTTTGAAACGGCAGGCGGGGGAAAAGCTGGAAGAATGCTTCCGGTATGGCGAATAGATATTGATTATGTTGATATATTGTCAAGTGTTGATCATTGAGCCAATCAGAAACAGCAAACCCATATTCATTACGTAGAAAATCTTCCAACGCACCCAGGGCATCACTCGATAGCTCGACCAGGTGTCGCGGGTCGTGGATGCGTTCGGGAAGCGGGGTAGTGGGAATGTCAATCGTGTCGATTTTTGTCAGCCGGGCAGCAAAGAATCCAGCTGTATGAAAAATTTGAGGCCATAAACGGGCAGCGTTGCCAACCGATTTGGAGAAAGGCATCCCTTGGTATTCAGCCAAGGCGTGTGCATCCTTGCCTAGGATATGTGAAAGATCGTCGATATGAAATGCTGCGGAATATTTATTAAGGAGTTGGTCGAGAACCAATTCATCCTCTTCCGGGGCGAGCGTGCAGGTGGAATACACCACCTGACCACCCACCTTGCAGGAAACCAAAGCGCTTTCGAGAAGGCATGCCTGTCTGCGGGAGAGGGTCGACCGTTCTTTTTCCGAGATAGGGCGCAGGGGATGGGCTTCGGTGGCGCGTAAACCCTCCATGCTGCAAGGGGCATCCAACAGCACTCGATCGTAATATTCGGGAAACCATGATCCAAATTTCTCTCCCGGAAAACGTGTAACCGCCACGTTGGCAGCTCCCCAATTCTGCAGAACGATCCTCAATGCCTGGATGCGATCCGGACTGGAATCGTTGGCAACAGTCAAACCATGATCGAGTGTCCGGCTGAGCAGTTGGGTAGTCTTCCCCCCGGGGGATGCTGCCATATCGAGGATCAACAGATCCTGTTGCGGAAAATCGAACAGCTCCACCGGCAGCATGGAGGATGCATCCTGAATATAGTAATATCCTAGTTTGTGTTCCACGGTCTGGCTCACCGGGGTGTCAGCGTTCAGGATGCGAAATCCCGTCGGACAAAATGGGATAACCTCATCGTGCCAGCCATATCGTTTTACCCAGCGATGAAAATCCGTGAGGGTTGATTTAAGGGGATTGATCCGAATGGATGGGACGAGCGGTTTGTTCAGTTCATCCAATAGCAGTGAAAATTGCTGCGTTGAAAGTAAAGGACGCATACGTTCGAGGGATTCTGCGAATGTTACAGCGTAACTGATTTGCACAGGTTTTTTTCGTTTGCTCATGGGATTCCCAAAGGTTATTGCACATCTTTCTTGCGGATGCAAAAAACCATCTCCCCTCCAATTTCAAATTCATTGACAGGCCAATGGTAATCCGTTATGACGTTTTCGACCAATGTGCGATGCTTCGCCTTAAGGTCATGCCGACCTGTGAGTGAAGCAGCTGGAAGCGTAACCACCAACCAATCCACCGGCAATTTCTGCCATAACACCCGGCTGCATCCTGGCTGGCGCTGCTCCATACGATGTGCCTCCTTGAAGATGAAAGCAACACTTGCAACCGTTCGGGGAGGTTCAGCGATAATATCCCGGTGCAACGCAGTTGCTGCCATTTTCATCTCGGAAAAGAACTGGTTGAGAAGTTCGACGCGGGGTAAATGAATATCGTAAGCAGTATATGCAACGGACAAAGGCAATCCCATCCAGGGAAAAGCAAACGGATTCAGACCGCAGGCGAGATCGAGGATGGAACCGGGTACTCCGGTCACGGAAAATATATTTTTATAGAATTCGGTCAAAACCGGGATCCGCTCGCGCGTTGAAGCGTGGCTGGTCAGCATGGCCAGGCAAAAACTCTGAATGGCTTCCTGTGAATTTGATCGAAAGGCAAGCGACATTTCACGCGAAGCGGAGGGATAATCAGGGTCTCCAAGATACGGTGCAACGATGTGATGCAGTTTTTCCCGGACGATTTTGCGGATTATTTTGGGATCGTGCTCGCCCACTGAAATCTCCGATACAAGGCTGGCAATCGTCTCCAGCGGGATATGCATGCCACGATATTTCCGTGAATCCAGGATCCCGGCTGCAAAATCCAACAGGCTAAGCTCGTGTTTTTTCATCGGTTCAGTAAATACACCAATTCATTGGCGAAGTGAAACTCCTCCACTTGACCCTTCCAGCCGGAAATGATCTCCTGGAAGTGAGCGGAATAGTTGGCACGCATGCCTTTGTTCCGACCGCTCAGACTACGGATAGGAAAGGAAACAAGGATGTGCTCCGCCCAGATACCTTCCAGCAGGCGAGGACCGATGGATTTGTCCAATTGTTCGAGACAAGGGAGGGTTTTGAGCAGCAATGC
This sequence comes from uncultured Chloroflexia bacterium, assembly GCA_963699305.1. Taxonomy (GTDB): domain Bacteria; phylum Chloroflexota; class Anaerolineae; order Anaerolineales; family Anaerolineaceae; genus JBGQAS01. The sequence goes on from OY969431.1 coordinate 327,206, forward strand.
CAATTGGACTTTGGCAGCAGGAATTGTCGTAGTCAGATCGCACAGTTCGGCTTTGCCTTGAACCCCTATGAAAGGGAAAAAGAAAGTAAGGAATTCGATCAAATCACGGTAAATATCCGCAGCATAGTAGCGTGAATCCGGTGCCAGGGGCATCCAGGGGATGGCAAGCGGATTCAGACCACAAGCCACATCCAGCACGGAATGTATGGGTTGAATTTTTTTCAAGACGGTGGAATAAAAAGCATCCAGGATGGGCAAGCGCTCACGGGTGGAAGCATGCTGTTCCATCATGGATCGGCAATAACCTTGAATGCTTTCCCTGTCAACCGGGGTGGGCAAGGTGCGCAATTTTTGCATCCAGAAGGGGTAATCAATGCCCTTTTCCTGATATGAGGAACCAACCTGGTGCAATTTGGCGCGTGTGGCTTTGACGGATTCCTTGAAGCTACGCCCCTTGGAGAGTTCCGCAGTGGCGATTTTTTCCACGAGCGATGGAAGAATCGAGCGGTACTTTTCCTGTGAAACCACCGCAGCGACGAGTTTTTGCAATTCGGGATTCGACATGTTTTAGAGTGAAAGACGGTCGGTAAGCTGGGTCATGAAACGCAGGTTGTGCAGCGTGCAGAGACGGGTGATCAAAGCATCGCCAATTTTGAAAAGATGGCGGAGATAGCCGAGTGAGTAATGCAAGCACACCGGGCAATCACAATAAGGAGAAATTGGTCGATCCGCTTTGATGTGCCTGTCATCTTCAATATAAAGATAATCCAACCAATCGCCATCCAGTCCATTTTCGGCTGCCGTTGGAGGATTCCGAAAGGTATACAAGCGCCCGTGACGTGCATCCCGGGTGGGCATGGCGGAATCGAACAACGTGTAACCCAGCTCAAAACATATTTTTACATTTTCAGGATGCCCCACACCGAGCGCATGCATGGGCAGCGTGGCAGGGATCAGGCTGCGGGTAAACCCCAGGATCTCCTCCAGCAATTTTCCTTTACCATCCAGCGGCCAACCGCCGAACCCGTATCCATCGAAACCAATCGCCAACAGCTCTTCAGCACACTGCCTGCGTAAATCGGGTATTCCTCCACCCTGGACCACGGCAAACAGACTGGGACGTTTGGCTGGCTCCATCTTTTTTTCATCCAGCAACCTGTCAAACGTGCGACGCGAGCGTTTTGCCCAGGCAACCGTGCGGGAAACGGATTGTTCCTGCTCTTTGATGGGAGCATCCACATGGGTGCAGTCATCCAGGCAGATCACCACATCGGAACCATAAGCGATCTGCAGTTGGATGCTCTTTTCGGGGGTCAGTTGAAATTTGCGAGAACCACCTTCCGGCAGAAAGTCGATGCCTTTATCAGTGATCGAGCCGAACTTTGGATTTTGATGGATGAGGGAATATGCCTGGAATCCACCTGAATCGGTAATAATGGGTCTCTGCCAGCCCGACATGCGATGCAAACCACCCAGGCTGCTGATGGTCGATGAGCCGGGCTTCTGCATCAGGTGGTAGGTATTCATGACAACTGCCTGGATGTGACAATCCAGCAGGTCGCGTGCATCCACGGAGCGCACCACCCCAAACGTCGCATCCGGCAGGAATACCGGCAGATGGACCTGTGTGGTACCGAGAGAAATTTGTCTCAATTGCGACTTGTGCTGAGCGGTCATTGAAGCCATTATCACCCAAGGTCAACGTCCATGCAAGAGGAAAGCAAAATACGATTTACCGATTGAATTTCCGGTTTCTTTCGCTACAATAGTATTCAGCACGATGTGTGGAGGAAAATATGAAGGATGTGATGAAATTCGTTGTAAAAGCTTTCTTCGGCGGATGCATCGGATGCCTAGGTGCGTTGGTTATGACAACAAGCGTAATCCTGATACTGGTGCTGATCTTCAATGCAACCATTGGACCGGGACTATTGGATTCCGCCAAAGGTTTCTTCCAAGATCTGCCCAATAAGCTTATCAGTTCCCTGACTAGTTCCTTTGCGCCGGGTTCAGAGAATATCGACAGGGCAGGCAATAATCCTGTGGAAATCGATCTTTCATACCTGCAATGTCCTCCCGGTGATCCACCCGCAATGGATTTGTTCGTGACCGCAGGAAATGATCCAACGGCAAAACACATTTCTCAATTCACAGCATCGGAATCCAGCACAGTGCGTTTTTGGGTGAAAGCACCCGAGGGTGTAACGGTGAACTTCGTACTCGTGCTAACCTCTCCGAATGGAGCCGTGAATGTTTTCGGACCCGAAACCGACCCGGTTTTTACTTCCGATCCGGGCGGCTTCCCTTATTCGGTGGGAAGTTTTGGCTCAGCGAGTGCAGCAACCGGTCTCTACGAATTGACCCTGTACATCTGCCAGGACGTATCGGCGGCTTCTCTTTCATTTGAGGTAACTCCATAAACGTTGGGTTTTCGAGATTAATACTGCACAGGAGCCAGTGCAGTATTTTTTTACTTGACAAACAGAACAAATATTCTATAATGAAATCATGGATGAGATACAGCGCTTGCGGATGCTGAGCGGGCAAATGGAAATGGAACCCGCAGAAGACTACGGTTGCATCGATCTATCACCCGGGAAACAGGAAAGCATCGTGGTCTATCCGGCACATTTGCCGGGTGGTGGAAGGATCCGGTTGCTAAAAACCCTCCTGAGTTCGGTGTGTGAAAATGACTGCAATTACTGTCCTTTCCGAGCGGGAAGGGATTTCCACCGCGTTTCCTTCCAAGCGGAGGAATTTGCCAACCTGTTCATGCGGTTGCAGACATCCGGTTTGGTGGATGGACTGTTCCTGAGTTCGGGGATATTTGGAAGCGGGATTTTGACACAGGATAAATTGATCGATACTGCGGATATTCTGCGAAACAAGCTGGGGTTCCGCGGCTACATCCATTTGAAAGTAATGCCCGGAGCTGACCACGACCAGGTTTTCAGGGTGATGCAACTGGCAGATCGGATCTCCATCAACCTGGAGGGACCGAACCCGCGGCGTTTGTTGATGCTTGCACCAAAGAAGCAATTCATCGAGCAGCTATTGACTCCCATGGGGTGGGTGGAAGGCATCCGCCAGAAAATGCCGAGCAGCCTGGGTTGGAAACACCATTGGCCGGGGACGACCACACAATTTGTGGTGGGGGCGGTAGGCGAATCAGACCTGGAATTGCTCAGCACCACGCAGCAGTTGATGGCGAAATACCGCTTAATCCGCGCCTATTACTCCGCATTCAACCCCCAGCGGGACACACCTCTGGAACATCATGCAGCAACCCCCCAGGTGCGGGAAAACCGGTTATACGAAGCATTTTACCTGATGCGTGATTATGGGTTTGACCTGGAAGAAATGCCCTTCGCGCAGGATGAAAACCTGCCACAGGATATCGATCCCAAGCTTGCCTGGGCACGGAAAAACATCACGGAATCTCCCATCGAAATCAACAGCGCTGAACGCGGACAATTGCTGCGCATCCCGGGATTCGGTCCGCGAGCGGTGGAGCAGATCATGGCTGCCCGCAGGACACACCCCATAACCGACTCTAGTCACCTGGTGAAATTAGGCATACGAATGAACCGCGCCGCTCCATTTGTACTATTGGGGGGAAAGAAACCCGTTTTCCAACCGAGCCTTTTTGGTTGAGACCTCTTGACAAGATTTTTATTTTGGAATAATATATGAACACTTGCTCATATATTCATATATCCTCACAAGGACAAAATGACCGAAAAAACCAATCTATCCCGCTGCGAAGTCGAAGTGATCCACGAAAATCTTGTACAGATAGCACAAAAGGACCTGATCGATGGACTGACCTCAACCCGCATGGCAAGCCTGTTCCAGGCGATGGCTGACCCGACACGCGTGCGGTTGCTTTCTGCCCTGCTGCAAACAGAGCTGTGCGTATGCGACCTGGCAGCCATCGTGGGGATGACGCAATCCGCCATTTCCCACCAGTTACGCTTGCTGAGGGATCTGCGCCTTGTCAAAGCCAGGAAGGATGGACGGATCGTGTATTACACATTGGATGATGAGCATATCAGCGATTTCATCACACGCGCAAAGGAGCATATCACACATGGCAGCCACGCACACGATTGAAGTACCGATACAGGGGATGGATTGTGCAGATTGCACACAACATGTAAAGCACGCGCTTGAAAAGCTGCCGAGCATCACGTCTGTTGAAGTTTTATTGGGAGCTCAAAAAGCCATCATTATCATGCAGGGCGACTCGGTAAAAATGGCAGCCATCCGGACGGCCGTCGAAAAGGCGGGGTATTCCGTACCAGAGACCGCCGCGGACGCAGCCCCGACTGCACGGCAATTCAGCCGCAAGGTGCTGACGGTGCTGGCGCTGGTGGTGGGTGCTTTGCTGTTCATCGTGGTGGTCGGTGAATGGCTGGGACTTTTTGAAACCATCACCAGGGGAGTGCCCTTTTGGGTGGGGGCTGCCATCGTGCTGATCGGCGGATTGCCCATCTTCATCGATGTCATCCGGGCAGCCTTTCAAAAGCAGGTCACGTCACGTACGCTGATGACGCTGGGTGTGATCGCTGCCCTGGCTGTAAAGCAGTGGACCACGGCAGGTATCGTGGTGTTCATGATGCACATCGGAAATTTTGTGGAGGGGTTCACCGCCGACCGATCGCGCAAAGCGGTGAAAGACCTGACAAAAATGGCTCCACAGACGGCGCGCGTCGTACGGAACGGCGAAGAGATAACCATCCCTGTCGAGGAAGTTCAAAAAGAAGAGATCGTCATCGTGCGCCCTGGGGAAGCCATCCCGGTGGATGGCGAGGTGGTGGACGGGAACGCCACCATTAACCAGGCGGCAGTAACGGGAGAATCGATGCCGGTCGAAGCAGGGCAAGGCTCCAGGGTGTATGCTGCCACGGTTGCACAATTGGGGAGCATCAAGATCAAAACCATCCACGTTGGCAGGGATTCGACCTTTGGACAGGTCATCAAACTGGTCGAGGAAGCGGAATCCAAAAAAGGCAAGGTACAACAATTTGCGGATAAGTTTTCCGGATATTACCTGCCAATTGTGGCGGGGATTGCGTTGCTGACGCTGATCATCAAAAGGGATGCGCTCGCAGCAGCCGCGGTGCTGGTGGTTGCCTGCTCCTGCACGGTTGCGCTGGCGACCCCCATTGCCATGCTGGCTTCCATCGGTGCGGGCGCCAAACGCGGGCTGCTCATCCGGGGCGGGAAGTATCTTGAATCGTTGAGCAAGGTCGATGTGATGCTGATCGACAAGACCGGCACACTGACGCTCGGGAAACCTCGCCTGACGGACGTGGTGGTGCTAAACGGATTGGAAGAAAATAAACTCCTGCAAATTGCTGCTTCAGCGGAACGCTACTCGGAGCATCCCCTGGCACATGCCTTGCGGGAAGCAGCCGAACAGCGCGTCCTATCGCTGCTGGAGATCGTCGATTTTGAATCCATCCCCGGAAAAGGCGTACGCGCTAAAGTGAATGGATTTGAGGTGCGCGTCGGTAGTACACGCTTGGTAAAGAACCAGGGCATGTTATCGCAGGAAGATCAATTACGAAGCCAGGGTAAAACGTTATTATTTATCGAAATCGACGGCGAACTGGCAGGCATCCTGGCTGCCGCGGATACCCTGCGCAGTGAAACTCCGGCATCCATCCGGACGCTGCATCGCCTGGGAGTAGGAAGGATCGAATTGCTCACCGGCGACAATGAAAATTCCGCACACGAGCTGTCAAATAGTCTGGGGATCCCTTACCGGGCAAACCTGCTGCCGGAAGATAAGATCCGCATTGTCAAGGAATACCAGGCGGAAGGTCATACCGTTGCCATGATCGGTGACGGGATCAACGATGCACCGGCACTGGCACAGGCGGATATCGGGATTGCCATGGGGGCATCCGGCACGGATATCGCCCTAGAGACGGCGGATATCGTCCTGTTGCAGGATGATTGGACGCTTGTCCCGCAGGTGGTGCACATTGCCAAACGGACGATGGGTGTCGTACGCATGAACCTGATCTTCACGGCGGTGTACAACGTCATCGGGATCAGCCTGGCAGCGCTGGGGATCCTTCCGCCCGTTTTAGCGGCGGCACTGCAATCCATCCCGGACCTGGGCATCCTGGGGAACTCATCGAGACTATTGAAACCAAGACAATTGGATATCCACTAACAAACAAATATTCCCAATTTTCTCTAATAACAAAATAGGTTTCCGTATGAAGGAAACCTATTTTGTTAAGCACATCAAGCACGTTTTCTAAGTGCGCCAATGAGGGCGGAAATCCCTGTGAGCAACACCCCGACCACACCCACCATGAGCATCTGGCTGATGGCGAAGATGCCGATAAAGGCAGTGGATAGTTCGGGCAGGTTCCATTTCACGCCGATGCCATTCAAGGTCACATGCAGACCGAAAGGAAGAAGCAGAAGCAGGATGCAGGACCAGACCAATCCCTGCGTGTTCAAGGCTTTGTCAAGCCCGGTGACCACCGACTTGCGATAGGCGATCATCGAGAAGAGCCAGACGGGCAGGAATCCTGCTACCGCAATGACAGCCGACCCAACGATCATTTCCACCATGCCGGGCAAGGCGCTCAGGGAGAAATGCCCATAGGTAAAAATAGCATAACCGATGGTGACGATCACAACGTATCCGATGGCAGCCAGAAGAAATTTCCACCAGCGCGTCCCACCGCGTCGGAAGAAAAATACGAACGCAACCGCCAACAGGATGCCCACCGGGATGGCGCGCAGCACACGTTCTTTAATACTCGAGCATCGCGCAATCCAACGAGAATTTTCTGGAATTCATCCGCATGGGCGGCATTTTCCAGGGAACCTTGCAGGACAGGTTGATCAACGGCTTTAGCATAGGCGTTGACAAGCAAGGTCTGCTGCTGGCGTTCTACTCCGGAGAGAGCAGACAATGTATCGGAGGGAAGGTCGAGCATGTCCACCAGCACATGCCCCTGGGTGGAGGCGGGGATGTTTGCGCCAAACAGCGCTGCCATAGTGGGAGCCACGTCGACCATGAACATATCGGGATATGCCCCGGGTCTGACACCCGCGCCTGCCATCACGAACGGCTCGATCATTGTAATGGGGTCGGGTCCGCCGTGACCACCCTCGTCGATGTGACCGTGATCGGAGCACACGATGATGGTGTCCTGTGTCAGATCCAGTTTCGATACAATTTGTGCCAGCATGACATCCACACGCCCGGCAGCCGCGTTCCAGGCTGGGTTGTTCGGACCGCCTTCGTGATGACCGGCATAATCGACCTGGTCGAGATGGATGAGGATGAATTGATCCTGCTGTGCTTCCAGCCACGACAAGGCAGCCTGCATCACATTGGCATCTGCGGCGGCATCGTCATCCGGTGTGTAATTGGAATCGTCCACCATCCCCTGGGGAACCAGCCTTTGGAACCAGATGTACCCGGAAAGGGCGGTGCGAAATCCCAATGTGTGGATGGCGGAAAACACATCATCCTGGGTGAACAACGGGATCTGGTCGGTGTCGAGGTTGAGCGCAGGACCATCGCTCAGGTAAGGCCAGGCACCGGTCAATAACACGGAATACCCTGCCTGAGAAAATGACGGCGGCTGGCTGTGCATGGCGGCGGAAGCACCCAATGTACGCAGTCCGTTCAATTCCGGCATCACGTCCGGCTTGAGGGATGTATCCAGGCGCAAACCATCGATCAACACAAACACTAGCCGGCGGGTGGCGGGAGAACCGAGCGCTTCACCCGCAGGGGGAGGGGTCTTGGAAATCGGGGAGCGATAATCGTAAATCCCGTTCATCAGCCCCAACGCAGAAAACAGCATGGCAGCTGCCAGCCCCAGGCTTAGCATGATGCTTACACCTAACATTAATGTACGGCGCATAGAATTTCTCCATTCGGTTAAGGAAATTTGATGATGCCCATATTGCCGAGCACTTGCCATGAATCGACGAATTGTTGAACCGTTCGCTTATACACTGCCTCACCATCCAGGATGGTGAAATCGGTTTCGGTGTAACCGATGACAATGACCGTGTGTTCATAGGCTGCCACGTCGGTGACCACGCCATCCGCGCTGCGCCAGGGCAGGGATTTGCCCTTGTTGACGTGCCCCACCACCCAGGCAATGACCGGGTTGCCTTTGGCGATCTCACGCTTCATGCTTTCGAGCGGGAACTCGGTGACTTCCAAGGCGGAGACCCCATATTTGCGGAGCAGTATCGCAACCGGCACGGCGTGGACGCCATACGCATCCGGGGGCAGGCTGCCCCACGTCCCGTTCACATCGCCGACGAAGCCCTTGTTGGGGTTATCGGAGCGGGGCAGCTTGGAAAAGAATTCCAGTTCGTTGATAGTGAAGCCAAAGTATTTAGCCCAGTTGACCGCCACTGCCGCTTCGCAATCCAGAGGCAGTTTTTGGGGGTGCCCGATGATATCCTCGATGAGCATGCGCGGGGGCAGCGTGGGCACCGGGGTAACGGTGGGGGTGGCTTTGGGCGTGCTGGTGACGGTGGGAGCCGGGGTGGGCGAGGGAGTCCAGGTGGGCGGAAACGTGCCGCGCGGGACGGTGGGGGTGAGCGGGGTGGGTAACCCGGTGAGGACCAGCGGGTCGGCGGTGAAGTGGGGGATGGAATCGAAGATGAAGAATCCGAAGCAGACTGCCAGCACTAAAACAAGCAGCACCCACCAATGATTTCTCCTGGGAGTCTTTGGCATATTTCAGCGATGGATGGTGAGATCGGGTCTTCTCAGGCGGGCAATGATTCCGGTGTTCAACTTGGGGATGCCCTGCAGGTCGAGGTAGTGCAGGTTCCTGAGACCGCGCAGGCGCAGCAAGCCCGGTTCGGTCAGCCGGTTGCAGTAGCTCAGGTTTAGCCTTTCCAAAGTGCGCAAGGCGGCGAGCAATTCGGTGGCGGCGTTATCCACGTCGCAGGCGCTGAGGTTGAGGTCGGACAGGGATGGGAATTGGTGCAACAGCCGAAGGCTTCTGCCGGTGATCTTGCGGTTCTCGGAAAGGTTGAGCATGGTCAGGCTCGGGCAACTATCCAGTTCCTCGGTCAGGGTCTTGAACATGCCATCGTCAAAATTCTTGATGCGGATGCCCAGCTCCATCCCTTCAAGGAAATGGAACTTACCCGGACCCGTATCCAGGACCGCCCAATCTATCTCGGGCTGGCCGGTTGGACGCTGGAATACCTGGATGGGCAGGACGGATGAGAACGAGAAGGGAGGAAAGACCGGCAGGGGATTCAAGGGATTATTTTACCGCATGGATCATAAAGGATGATGCATACGGGATGAGCGACATGTTATCGGAAGCATATTCCTGCAGGAGGGAAGAAATGCGCGCATGCACCTCGGGATGGTTGTTCTTGAACAGCGGCACGGTGCCGTTGATATTCACCGGATAGAGCTGCTTGACTAGGAACTGGTTGGCAGTGAGCAGGTGGATGACCTGGGCGGGAGTGTACTGCCGGCGCGATTCCGTCTGCTTTTCCAGGGCGATCTCGGCTTTGCCTTCCGGAAACGGCGCGGTTTGCAGCTCCGCCAGTTCGTATAGATCAGCACCCGAAGCGATGGCAACGGCTTCCTTGACCATTGGCTGGAAAGCGCCCGATTGCATTTCCTGCAGGGTGAAGTTGCTCATGGACACCAGATTGAACAGACGGTTGCGGATGCCCAAAATAAGAGAGCCGCCTTTATTGAGGGCGCTATACGCAAGAGAGACAAAGTGTTCCAATTCGGCGAAGGTGATGTAATCGGTGAAGCCGTTGGCGGAGATCAGGTAGTAGGTGGGCTTGGAGAGATCGACATCGAAAATGGATTCACAAATAAAGTGCGCCTTGGATAATTTTTCGTTTTTGGCGGCTGCCTGGGCTTTATCGATCATCTGGGCGGCAAAATCCACACCGGTGGCATGGATGCCAAGGCGGGCGATGGCGCACACCAATTCCCCGGCACCGCAGCCAACGTCGAGCGTTTTGGCGGTGGAGGGGCGGGTTTTAATTACGCTCAGAACAAAATCGTTGCGCTGGGCGGGAAGGCTTGGGGTAGTATGAGTATTCTTATCTGGCATAAGAATTGGATGTCCAATAAGATTCTACTATAAAAGGAAAAATCCTCATTGCTGAGGATTTAGATGTTGTGGGCGCGAGAGGGCTCGAACCTCCGAACCTCACGGATGTGAACCGTGCGCTCTAACCAACTGAGCTACGCGCCCATGTCCCAAATTTTATCATACCTTGCCGTGAATTGGAAAATTCTACTTTCCTCCGGTCAATATCTGCCAGTTGACCGGCATGATCAACTGCATCATGAAGACATTTTCGGTGCCCACGCCCTCGTTCCAGTTGTCCGCCCAGACAAGCAGGAAGCCATCGGTTGAGATGCTTCCCTGCGGCTCGTCCCAATACACGCGTGGCTCCTCGGACGTGGTGCCATACAGCTTGGCGAGGTAAAACACGCGCGGGCGGGCGGGGTCCAGCCGGACGAGGAGCAGGGAGCGATCCAGCCAGTTCTGTGCTTTCAACCCGGGGGCGATGTTGGTGGAGATGAAGCAGTAGCCCGGGGTGTTGCAGGAGATATGCACGCCGCTGTTCAAACCGCTGGGGGAATCCGAACTGTAGAACAAGCGGATGAGCGGGATACGGTTGGTGCCGGCGTAGGAGCCGTTGGCTACTAGGATGGGTTTCACTTCGGGATCGAGGGGGATTATGTCGATGGTATCGGTGTTGTAGTTTTGCATCACGATGACCTCGTCGCCGTTGACATCCAGACCGATATCGGAATGGGCGGTGGTGTAGTCCAGCCGGTGGAAGAGGGAGAAATCCTTGCTGGCGAGCGTCAGACCGGCCAGGTTGCCCTGGTTGGTATCCATGCCGCCGATGAGCACCCAGTTGCCGAGGGGCGACATGCTGATCCAATCGATCTCGCCGCCTTCTTTTTGGCTCAAAGGATGGTCGGAGGGGTACACCCCAAGGGTGGTATCGGTTTCCCTGTCCCACGTGAAAAGATATAGATAGCGGTAGTCGGATTTATCGTCCCCCTGGAGGGCGAATGCCCAATAGCGTTTATCCAATGATGATTCACCTTCATCCATGTCGGTGATGCGGTAGGTGGTGCCTTTGGCGATCAGCGGTCCTATCAAGGGGTCTTGCGAGAAGTCTTTGACAACGGTGAATTCGCCGGTATTAAAATCGAGCGTTTGAAGGGTGAAATCCTGCAACCCCCAAAGCACGTACGGATCATCGGAGTCCCAGCGCGGCTCGGATAAATTCACCTCTCCGATCAGATTATCCGGCTGGTTGTAGGGCAGCGGTAGGGTCCGATAGACGCGGAAGTTGCCCTGGTCGCTGATCAGGATGACCATGGAATGGTCGCTGTTGTAGGGATCGTGCCGGGAGTATTCGTGCCTGCCGTTGTAGCCTTCGATTTGGGTGACGCGGCGCAGGATGGTGCCGAACTGCAGGTCGTGAAAGCATTCACCCACCTGCGGGACGGCGCGCGGGAGCAGCGGGTAGGTGGGGTTTTGTTCGGCGAGAGGTTGGGGGACTTCCACGAACTGAAAATCATCCGGGTATGCCGGGCAATCGACCGGGAAACCTTCGGTTTGCAGGGGAGTGGAAAGGGGATTGATTAATTCACCCTCTTCGGTGGAGATGGATTGATCGGTTTCGAGGTCGGGGGACGACCCGGGGCTTGCATTACCCCCTCCACACGCAGTAAGCAACAGAATAAGCACAAGAAAAGGAACAGACCGGTAAATGGCTCGCAGGTTCATGGCACCCTCCTGAACATTGACCATTATTCTTAACGATGATTATAGCGAAATAATTTAAAAAATAAATGGGAGCAGGTTGAGCAAATACGGCGTGACCAGCAGCATGACGATCCCCCACGCCACGCCGATCAAGACCCCGACCAGGATATCCAGCAGGTAATGCAGGCCCATCCAGACACGGGCGAGGGCGACCAGGGGTGCCCAGATGCAGACCGCCAGAGCAAAGCCCCAGGGACCCAGACCGATGGCGAGCACCGCCAGCATGAACATACGCGCGGCATGCCCGGAGGGGAAGGAGTGGGGGTCGTGCTGACGGTAAAAATCACCCCATTCGCCGGTGGGACGTTTGCGGCGGACGCTCAATTTGATGGCAAAAACGATCAACGCCAGGCTGAGGATGCCGATGGCCAGCAGAGCAGACTTGGCATGCCATTCACCCTTGGTGAGCAGCCACACTAGGAACAAGACAAACAACCCGTACCAGGAATCACCGGAATGGGCGAGAAATGCGGCAATTGCCCAGAGCACTTTTTGCTCGGATTTCAAGCGCATTTTTTGCGTCCACTGGGCATCCAGGGCGAGGTATTTTCTCATGCCGCGGAGGACCTCCGCGTGAGAAATTCGCGCATGATCTCCAACTGGTTGGGTTTATCCACATCCATGCCGAGCTCCGCGAACGGGCTGACCAGCACCCTGCCATTGATCTTCAGTTTTTTACACACCCGGCGCTCCAATTGCGCGAGGGTGATCTGGCGGGTGAACAACAGGAACAGGGTTCCAAAGCCTATCACGCCGGCTTGCTTGAATGGATTCTTGCGATAGGCAATCAATTTGCGCCACTCGGCGTGGGGATCCAGCGCCACCCGCGGGTCGAAGGCGGAAAGATCACCTCCGGATACTTCCATGTCTTTCAGGCGGGTGAACGTCCGCCGGGAGCCGGGAAAAACCCTGTCCATGACGGTGCGGTCGACCACATTGTAGTAGATATCGCAGGGGTCCTTTTCCACGATATCCAGCATCCATTCGACCATTTCACTGGTAAGTCCGGGAATATCTGCCGAAACCATGAGCGCATTTTTTTCGGCAGGGTTCAGGCGGAGCAATTCCTCCGCTCCGTGTTGAATGTTGCTCAGGAGATCGCCGCGGGATTCCAGGTAGACAACGTTTTTACGACTGGAGACGGGGGTGTTTTTAGGCAGACCGACAATGATGATGTTGGAAATTCTTGAAACCGAACTCAGCGCATCCACTACCCATTGAATGATGGGTTTGCCTGCAATTTCCAGCAACACTTTGTGACCACCTTGAGTATGTGCATACAGGAGTTCATCCGGTTCAGGGACGCCGCCGGCGGTAACCAGGACATCCATTGTTAAAGCTCCATCACGGTCGGATGGAACTTGATCTTTTCAACGATGTCATCCATCATTTTCAGGTATTCATCCGGATGGAAATAATCGACCGGTTTATTCCAACCTATGGCGGCCAAGATGGCGGCTTCCATCATATTGGTCCCAAACGAGCGACCGTCGAGGATGGGGGTGGTGGTGATGAGATATTTGGCTCCCATGCGCTTGAAAAGGGCGCGGTCATCCACGGTGGTGGTATTGGTGACAAGGACCTTGCCATCCATCCTATCCGGACCATAGCGAGTGATGTAATTGCAATCGCCGGCAATCACTTTTGCCCAATTAAAATATTGTTCCCATTTTGGAGTGCGTTTTTCCTGTTCCTTGCCGGTGGGGTACAACCAACTGAACGGAAAGTGCCCAACGACCGGCATCAAGATACGGGCAAGGTTTAGGATGGATTTTTCCGAGCGGACAATGAACGGCAGACCGAGACCGAACAACAGGTCGCCAAAAATGCAGTCGTAACCAGCATCGACGAATGAACTGGTGATCCCCCAGCGATCGATAGCTGCCAGAACAAAGGCTTTTTTGGGCTGGATGTAAGAGCTCAGTTCGCCGGTGATGATATCCTTTACCCTGGCTTCCAGGGTGCATTTCAACCCGTTGCCATCGGCAAGCGGGGTTTTCTTTACATTTTTCACCGTACGAAAGACCGAATACATGGGATAAAAATGCCGTTTGACCATGAAACCAAGGTCGGCACCACCAACGCCAAAGGCATCGACTTTGCCATCCAACTCTTCATAAAGTTCAGCGGCGCGTTTAACATCCCCATCCGTCCCAATGCGTTCAATCTGGACGGTTTCCCCCAGGAGTTTTACCTGAGTCGCTTTGTTGCGTTTGGAAGATCCGATGCTGATGCTGACTGCACGTTTCATGGGGAATTCTCCTTGACGGTTAAAACTGACGAGAGTATACCTTGAACAAATGAATTGTGCAATTAATGCTTTTTCCGGAAGAATGTATCCGGGTTCCGCCAAGTTTGACAAGGTTACCACTTAACGTATAATGAAATGCAAGCCGATAGACCATTCTTTTTTGAGGTGGATGAGTTGAACACACGCAGAATCTATACATATGTTGTCCTTTGCTTGAGTCTCTCGCTCCTGGTTGTTGCGTGCCAACCAGCTGCAGGTCAGCAATTCACACCCGCGAGCCTTTCTGCCCCAGACTGCACCTATGGCGGGCAACTGAAAGCCATTGAAGCCATCGATGCATATACCGTCCAATTCACCTTATGTTCGCCTGACCCGGCATTTGCCACCAAAATTGCCAACCCGGTTTTTTCCATACAGGATAGCAAGCATTTATCCGATTACCAGGGAACATCATCCATGTTGTCTCAAAATATCAATGGCACCGGTCCGTATATCGTTGAAGATCAATCCAACCCCGACCGGATCACATTCAAAATTAACCCCACCTATTGGGGAACCCCGCCCAAAACATCGCGCATCCTGATCAGCTGGGTCGATAGCCCTCAGCAACGTATTGCCCAGCTTAATAGCCGCGTGACCGATGTGATCGACAACCCCGCACCGGCGGACTTTGATACCATTACGAATAACCCCGAGCTGGAACTACACTACAGACCGTCCCTCAACATTTATTTCATCGGGTTCAATAATACGATCGCCCCGTTCACGGATCAGTCCGTGCGGCAGGGATTTGCATACGCCATCAACCGGCAATACATCGTGGATAATTTCTTTCCGCTCGGTTCAGAACTGGCGGATGAGTTTATCCCTCGCACCCTGATCCCCGGATATACCAAAAACCTGCGCTGGTATGAATTCAACGTGGGAGATTCCCGGCGTTCACTGGAGCAGGCAAATTTCGATTTCACACAATCCATTCCCCTGTATTATGAAGATATTTTGACCCGCTATTCGCCTGCGCCAAAGCAAGTCGCTGAGTATATCCGCACTCAGATGACAGAGGTCGGTATTTCCATCACCATTCACCCCATGACCACTGAGGAATACACTGCAGCCCTTAATGAAGGGACACTCGGATTTTTCCTGGGCAACCTGCATGCAGAATACCCGGATGTATCCAGTTTCTACAACCAGGCGTTTTCCTTAACCAGCAAGCAGCTGGGAACCGTGGATACGAACATGTCGAGAGAAATCGATGCCGCCAATAAATCGACCGATCCCGATATCCGCCAGCAGCACTATGACATTGTCAACCGGTTGATCAAGGATCAAGTGCCGGTCATACCGGTTGCGTATGTGAACTCTGCGGTGGCGAACCGTGTCACCGTCGAGAATGTCGTTGTCGGGTCCTTTGTTGAAGATTTTTCAGAAATGAGCAGTCTCACCGACCTGATCACGTTCACACAACAATCCAAACCGAAAAGCCTGTGGCCTGCCGATGAAGAAGACATCGATACCTTGCGGGTTGCCACCCTGTTATACGACACCCTGGTGGATTACTCGTATCTTTCGAATGATATTACACCTGCTCTCGCAGATTATTGGGCTTCCAATACCGATGCCACCGTTTGGACCTTCACCTTGAAATATGATGTGACCTTCTCCAACGGGGCTTCCCTGGATGCCAACGATGTGGTTGCCACCTTTGCTTCCTTGTGGGATGCAAAATCCATGACCCATGTTGGGAGGAGTGCGAAGTTCACCGTTTTTCAACGGTTCTTCGGGCAATTCCTGAACGCGCAGTAACATTGCAACCTCCAATGTCCGTTGCCCATTACATCAGCAGGGTGGGTTATTTTATGAATGAAGATACTAGGGAAAAATCGAAGGAATGATGGAACCTATTGAAGCGTATTATTCAAAATTAATTGCAAGAAATGCCGCCGAAATCCTTCGCGAATTTAAGGATAAAAAGCTTTCCCCTGTTGAAAAATGTCTTGTTGCACTTGCGTATGGAATAACCAACCAATATAACAAATCGGACATTTTAATAAAACAAGTCACTCAGACCGATTTTGACACACTCGTGGATCGTGAGAAATCCTTATACTTTGAAGCCGAAGCAATGGCGCATGCCACCAATTCCAAACGGCGTGAATCCGTAAAGACGCTGTGCCGGAATGCCTTGCTGCGATACGATCGTGCGTATTTCGCCAGGCTGCAGTTGGCAAAGGCGGAGGCCATAACCCACCCGCAAAAAGGCATCGAGCAGCTGGAAATATTGCTCAAGTACTACCCTGGTGATGAGGAGACTTTGTTTACCTCCGCACGCCTTTTGATGCGAATGAAAAAACCACCCGAAGCGCGGGCGGCGGTCATGCAGACGCACGATCGATTAAGGCGCAATTTGTACCGGGCGATCATGGAATTATTGTCCAACTGGGTGCTTTATACGCTGGCATTTATCCTGCTCATCCTCTTCATTTACATACCGATCATCTCTCTCATCTTTTTTATTTTCATGAGCGCGGTGTGCGTTGGATTCATGGTGTATGGTTTTGTAAAAAAAGACCCTTTCATTTTCAACTTCTTCTTTTCATATAACCTGGTGATCATCATTTTGATCGTCGTGAAATGGATCTTGTTGAAATAAGAATCCATATATAAAACACCCGCCACATACCTCGATTAAATGGCGGATGTTTTTATTTTCGCAGAATCATCAACGGAACTGATATTAACCCGTGGTTAATTTCACCCCGGCATTCTTTTCAACGATCTCGATGATGGCGGAATTATCCAGTTCTCCGAATCCTTGCTGCACAAGGTCATTGAATAATTTTGTGTGCACCTCGGCAGAAAGAAGGGGGATGGCATACTCTTTTGCTGTATCCATGACAATATTGAGGTCTTTGGCCTGCATGCGGGCTTTAAAACCGGGTTGGCGGTTTCCGCTGAACAGCCGGGGCGGTTTCACATCCAGGGTCCAACATTGGGCAGCGCCACCCTTGATGGCTTCCACAACCTTTTGCGGATCGGCACCCGCTTTTTGGGCAAAAATAAGCAGCTCACCCATCGCCACCATCTGGGCAGCCACCATGATCTGGTTGGCAGCTTTGGCAATCTGACCACAGCCGGATTCACCCACGTGGGTGATGGTCTTGCCCATGGCTTGGAACACCGGTCTTACTTTTTCCAGTGCTTCCGCGGGTCCGCCCACCATAATGGCGAGCGTCGCATTGCGTGCGCCAATATCACCTCCTGAGACGGGTGCATCCAGCGCAGGAACACCTTTGCCATTCAGCTCTTGTGCTATTTTTCGCGCAGTGGCGGGTTTGATGGTGGAATTATCGACGTAGGTCAACCCCGGGTGAGCTCCTGCGATGACTCCATTTTTTCCCAGCACCACGCCTTCGACATCCGGTGAATCGGGCAAATTCGTGAAAACAATATCCACCCGGGAAGCCACATCGGCAGGGGATATGCCGATTTCTGCACCCTCCGCAGCCAATTCATCCATGGACGGTTTGCTGCGGTTGAACACCACAACAAGGAAACCTGCTTTAAGAATATTGCGGGCAATGGATTTACCCATCAATCCCAAACCGATATAGCCGATGCGCATGGGCGACTCCTTGAATCCAAATTCGTATTCCTATTATAGTTACAAAAAACCTTCCCAGCTCCGAAACTGTTCGGGATTGGTACAATTGAATAAGGATAGGCTGTAAAAGTAGTTATTCATTTTTGAGGTGGAAAACACATGGCAGATGTCGATCATAAAAAAACATACAAATCCGAAGCCGAGCCTTATGAAAATTTGGTGGCGCGTGAGGATTATCTGAACACCCTGTTCCCTGCGCTTGAGGATATCACTCCCTTCGCGGGGAAAAATATTCTAGACCTCGGATCGGGGACGGGGCGGGTGGCGATGCTGGCTGCACCGCACGTGAAGCGCGTAACAGCGCTTGACCTTTCCCACAGTATGCTAAAAATTGCGAAGGAAAAACTGCGACACAGTCCTTTCCATAATTGGGCGGCCACCGTTGCCGATCATCGAAACCTGCCGGTATGCGGTGATCACGCCGATATTATTGTTTCCGGCTGGAGCGTGTGTTATCTTGTCGATTGGTACCGCGCCACCTGGAAAAATGAGTTGAACACAGCTTTTCATGAGATGAAGCGAGTCCTGAAACCGGGAGGTGAAATCATCCTGATCGAAACCATGGGCACGGGATTCGAGTTTCCCACTCCGCCATCCCATTTGCTGGAATATTATGCCTACCTGAAAGAACTGGGGTTCTCCCACAAATGGATCCGGACCGATTACAAATTCAATGACCTGGATGAAGCAAAAGAATTGACCGGTTTCTTTTTTGGTGAAGCATTGAAGAATCAAGTCATGGCGAAAAATTGGGTGATCCTCCCCGAATGCACCGGGATATGGTGGATCTCAAATCGAAAATTATCCATCTGAATTGACCGCGAGGGAGGAAGGACCAACAATCGCAATATTTCTGCATTGTGAAGGAACGTTCTCCGTACACAGCGAAACTTTTTTGGAAATATTGCATCCAACACTTATGCGTTAATACAGGAGTAGAACAATGAAAAAAGATGTTGTACGACAATGGATCATTATTCTCACATTCATCGTAATGATCGCAGCCAATGTACTTGCGGAAGCATTGCCCATCAATGGGCAGACGACTGCAGCCATATCCGATAGTTTTAAGGTTGTGTTTGTCCCTGCAGGGTATGTATTTTCCATTTGGGGAATCATTTACCTGGCTTTATTGGGATTTACTATTTACCAGGCATTACCTTCGAAACGAACGAATCCTTACCTGCGGAAAATCGGATATCTCTTTGCAGCAACCAACCTGTTAAATGCAGGATGGATCGTATTGTGGCATTTCAACCTCTACCTTCTCACCATGCTGGTCATGATTGCCTTACTGGTTACGTTGATCTTGATTTACCTCCGGTTGGACATTGGGAAAGTAAAGGTGAGCGCTGCTGAAAAATTACTGGTGCATGTTCCCTTCAGCATTTATTTGGGATGGATCACTGTTGCAACGATCGCAAACGCCACAGCACTATTGAAATATCTTGGGTGGAACGGATTTGGGATCAGTGGCGAGATCTGGACGGTCATACTCCTGGGAGTTGGAGTGGTTCTGGCAGGCATCTTGAGCTGGACGCGTCGCGATATTGCTTATGCACTCGTACTCGTCTGGGCTTTTGTTGGTATTGCAGTCAAATGGCAGGGAGTGTACCCACTTGTCACCATTTCCGCATTTATTGCAGCAGGCATCGTATTCTTAAATCTGGTGCTAGCTTATTTGAGACCTAGAAAGTTGGCGAAGTAAAGAAGACAGGTGACTTGAAAAAGTCACCTGTCTTCTTATCACTGTTGGGATTCCAACTTTTTTAGTGAAGATCGATACGTTTCCAGCTTTTGCTGTTCTTTTTCGATTAATTGCGGAGGCGCTTTCTTGGCAAAATCACCCGCCAGCAGTTTTTCAAGCCGCTCAATCTGGCTGCGGGTTTCAGAGATTTCCTTCTTCACCCTGGCATTTTCCACATCCATATCCACCATACCTGCAAGGGGGAAGTGCAGTTCCACGCCTGCAACGACGATGGAGATCGAATCTTTGGGTTTTGAGGAAAGCAAACCGGTGATTACTGATGAGTTGGGATCAAGAAAAGCCATTGCACAGAGTACCTTTTTTTGCTCTTCAAAGAAAATGGCTTTTTCACCAGCAACGATGGTCGCAGAGATCTTTTTACCGGGGGTCACTTTCTTTTCAGCGCGCATGTTGCGGATGGCGCGGATGATCTCCATCACCAGGGAAAACTCGGCAATTTTTGGCTCCTCCCAATCCTGAACGGGTCTAGGTTTCGGCCAGGCTGCCACGATTAGCGCATCCTCCCAGGGTTTATCCTCATCTTGAGGTTTAAATCCTTTGGAAGATGCCCCTTTTTTCAGGAAGCCCCAAACTTCCTCGGTCACAAAGGGGGTAAATGGGTGCAGCAACCGCAAGCAGGTATCGAGCACATACGACAGGGTGCTGGCGGTATAAAAAGCCCTGTCTCCTCCTTCGCCCATTTGAAGTTTGGCGATTTCCAGGTACCAGTCCGCAAATTCACTCCAGAAGAATTCATAGATCTTCTTGCCTGCTTCTCCATACTGAAGTGCAGCGAACAGTCTGTTCACATCCCGCAAGAATTGGTTTGCCGGGCTGAGATCCATGGATCAGCCAGAGTCCATTCAGGTGGTTTTTGCCTACTCAGGGCATTGAGTCAATGGTGCTGATCACAAAGCGACCTGCATTCCAGATCTTGTTGACGAAATTACGGTTGGCTTCCACTTTCTTCACATTCAGGTTCATATCATTGCCGGGTGTGGACCCGACCAGCAGGGTAAAGCGCAGGGCATCTGTACCCATCTCGTCCATGAGTCCAAGCGGGTCAATGCATTGCCTTTGGATTTGCTCATCTTTTCCCCGTGTTCATCACGGATGATCCCATGCAGATACACCGTGTGAAGGGAGCTTGCCGGTGAATTCCATTCCATCCATGATCATGCGAGCGACCCAGAAAAACAGGATGTCATAACCGGTTTCCATAATGGAGGTTGGGTAAAAATATTCGTAAGTCGGGTGTCTCTTCCGGCCAACCCAGGGTTGAAAATGGCCATAAACCTGAGGAGAACCAGGTGTCCAGTACATCCGGATCCTGGTCGAATATTGCGTACTATGGCATTTGGGGCATTCTGTCGGGATCCTGGCGGCTGACAACCATTTCACCGCAATCCTCGCAATACCAGACCGGGATGCGGTGACCCCACCATAATTGGCGGCTGATGCACCAATCCTGAATGTTTTCCAGCCAGTTGTAATAGACTTTCGTAAAGTGTTCCGGGACGATCGTGATGCTTCCATCTCGCACAGCTTCCGATGGCGGCTTCCGCCATGGGTTTGATGTTTACAAACCATTGAGTGGAAACCATGGGCTCAACGATTTCACCGCCACGTGTGACCGTGGAACATTCAACGTGTAAGGTTGTTCCTTGATCACCAGACCGGCAGCTTTCATATCTGCCCAAATCTTTTTGCGGCAGTCGAACCGATCCATCCCGGCATAAGGACCGCCATCTGGATTCACTGTGGCGGCTTCATCCAGCATGGACAGAACTGCCAGCTTGTGCCGATTGCCGATCTGGTAATCATTGGGATCATGCGCCGGGGTGATCTTTCAGGCACCCGTCCCGAATTCCCGGTCTACGTATTCGTCTGCGATCACCGGGATCTCGCGGCCCAAAATCGGGACGAGTACTTTTTTGCCAATGAATTTCTTATAGCGCTGATCTTCAGGGTGGACTGCCACAGCGGTATCCCCCAGAATGGTCTCGGGGCGGGTGGTTGCCACAGGGATGAATTCTCCGTGTCATCAGCCAGCACATATTTGAAATAATACAGGATACCCGGTTCTTCCGAATACTCCACTTCCAAATCAGAGACAGCGGTCTTCAACAGGGCGACCAGTTGATCAGGCGTTTTCCGCGGTAGATCAGACCTTTTTCATACAGGCGCACAAATGCTTCGCGGACTGCTCTGCGAAAGACCTTCATCCAGCGTGAAGCGTTCGCGATCCCAATCACAGGAGGCGCCCAGGCGGCGGATCTGGCTGGTGATGATCCCGCCATATTTTTCTTTCCACTCCCAGGTGCGTCTGACAAATTCTTCACGCCCGATTTCTTCGCGTGTTGAGTCCTTCACTCTCGCAGCAATCTTTTCCACCTGCAGTTGGGTGGCAATTCCGGCATGATCGTGCCGGGGACCCATAAAGTGGGTACTCCTTTCATGCGGTGATAGCGGATCATCAGGTCTTCCATGGAAACGAACATGGCATGTCCGAGATGCAGTTCACCGGTCACATTGGGGGTGGAATGGAAATGACAAATGGTTTCTTGGTGGGATCAAGGTTGGGTTTATTCGGGGATCATTGGAGGGCAAAAAATACCCCTTTTCTCCCACCAATCGTACAACCGTTGTTCGGTGGATTTGAAATCATAGGCTTTCGGCAATTCATGTCGTCATATCTTCCTCCAATAATAAAACAAACCTTCATCCTGTGAGGACGAAAGGGGATTCTTCCGCGGTACCACCTCAGTTCATCAGACATGCTGATGCACTTGTACTGTGACCATCATCACAGCCGTGCTATATCGGGCACTCCCGTGCTGTTCTATTCTCCTTGAGATTTCTTCAGCAAATTCATTGAACGACTTCCGCCTGGGTCATCCGTAGAGGTTTTCAGCCAAGACCTCATTTTCTGTCAGCGACAAAAAGGCATACTACTTTCAATGTTTGAATGAAAAGATTATAGCCACCTTTCACGGGAAAGTCAATCACTTGTATAGGTTACAGACATTTTAGACAATAGGTCACTTGAGAGCAAGAAAGCCAGAGGGGTTTGTTTATCACAGTACCAATTCTAATTTGCGGAATAAAAAAAAACCGGTTAAACTAAATCAGGAAATCGCATCGACATGCCACGAAAAAACATCCCATTCGTCCTAGTCATTATCATCCTGGTGATTCTCATCCTGACCCAATCACAATGGGGAAATTTCACAGCGACGGCTCCAAGCCTGACGCCGGTTAATAGTACAACGAACCATCCAATCATCACACCAGAATTCACTGCAACTCCTTCTCCGACACCGCCATCATTTTTACAAATCCCGACTGGTGCGTTGAAAGGCATCGCGGTGGATTTTTGGAGTCCCTGGATGGGACAAGTAGGCCAGGTGATCGCTGAGATGGTGGATGAATTTAATGCAGCGAATGAATGGGATATACAGGTGAACATCCGTGACTTTGACAGCGAATCAGATCTAAATGATGCCATTGCGGAAGGGTTCACAACAAATCAATTGCCGAACATCATCGCAGCGCCAAACGAGCAATTGTTAGCCTGGCAGCGTGATGGGCAAGTTCTTGTGGATCTGGAGCCATATGTGACTTCCACTCAATATGGGTTATCAGTTGTTGAGCAGGCTGATTTTTTCCCGATCTTCTGGGATCAAGATTTGGTGGATGGATTCCGGTTGGGAATCCCTGCGGAACGGACAATGGATGTCATGTATTACAACAAATCCTGGGCAGAATCACTCGGCTTTTCTAATTCTCCAACCACTTCCGATGAGTTTCAATCACAAGCGTGTGCAGCGGCACAAATGAACAATTCAGATTCACCAACCGAGAACGATGGGACTGGGGGCTGGATCATCAACACCCAATGGCCTACGCTGATGAGCTGGTTGTCCTCTTTCGATATGGAGTCATATCCAATCAAAGCGGAAGATGCATACCACTTTTCTACCCCAGCCGCAGAGACTACTTTTGAATTCTTGCGAAAACTATCGGATGATGGATGCGCCTGGTCCCCGCGCGACCCCCGACCGTATGATTACTTTTCAAAAAGGTATGCCCTTTTTTACAGTGGCGATATCCGCAGTATTTATGCCCAAAGCCTGGCGATGGAAAGGCTCAGGAGCACAGATCGATGGACCGTCCTGGCTTATCCAGGCATGGAAGGTAATCCCGCCACCGTAGCCTATGGCCCATCCTACGCCATCATGCTCTCATCAATTGAAAACCAACTGGCTTCATGGCTGTTCATCCGCTGGATGAATACTACGAGCAATCAACTCAAGATGGTAAAAATGGAAGGATCACTGCCTTTAAGCTATTCAGCGGTCGCTGAATTGGGCGAGTATGGGGAAGCGTATCCCATGTGGGAAGGCGCATTGGGATGGATCTCAAACGCTCACTTGCCACCTAAACTTGCTTCCTGGATATATGCACGCTTGGTATTGGAGGATGCTGCTTGGATGGCGCTTTCCGCCAATGTCACGATAAACAACGTGCCTACCATACTACAACAACTGGACAATACCATCCTCGAATTATCCTCCCAATAGGATGAAAAACTCCACTCAGGAAATAATCCTATATACCGATGGTGCCTGCAGTCCAAATCCTGGACCGGGAGGGTGGGCGGCGCTGATCATCATGGATGGAAAACAGACAACGCTCACCGGCTGCGATCCGCAGACTACAAACAACCGCATGGAATTGACTGCCGCGATCGAAGCTCTGAAGCATATAAAAAAGGGCAGGCAGATCACGCTTTTCACCGATTCCGAATATTTGCAGAAAGGGATCGAGGAATGGCTGCCGCGTTGGCTGGAGAAGAACTGGAAAGGCAGCGGTGGTAAGGTAGCAAACCGCGATCTGTGGGAGAGCCTGGTCGAAGTTACCCAAAACCACCGCATTGCTTGGCGCTGGCTGCGCGGGCATTCCGGGAATCGCTGGAATATGCTGGTGGACCGGCTGGCGCGTGCCGCCATCCACCAGCATTAGTGTTTTGTTAACAAACATTGAAAAACCATTTTTCCTGTGCTATTATGATTTGGATAAAAGAAGTCTTAATATTTGGAAAGGGAGTCCTATGTTTGAGAGAATCATACGTGCCATAAAAATGGATCCAACCATATATTCTGAGGTTGGAAAAGACCCCAAGTACATGAATGAAGCGATCATCATCGCGGTTGTTGTCGGAGTGGTTGCCGCATTGGGCGGACTCTTCGTCCCATACTTGGGGTTTGTCAGTTTCTTGCTGTCGCTCATCAGCAGCATTGCCTTGGGTTGGGTGCTGTGGTCATTCGTGGTGAAATGGGTAGCCGGTCTGCAAGGTGGAAAAGCCACCTTCCAGGAAATGCTACGCGCCATGGCGTATGCCAGCGTCCCACGCATCCTGGGTATTTTCAGCTTTGTACCGATCATCGGGTGGCTGATCGCTTTTGCGGCAGGCTTATACAGTCTCTGGTTGAGCGTGGTGGCAATCCGCCAATTGGAAGGATTTGACAACCAGAAAGCTATCATCACGGCGGTCGCTGGTTGGGCAGCCTTCTTCGTAGGCAGCTTGATCATCAGCGGAATATTCACCTCCATTGCAGCCGCCAGCGTATATAGTTTGTTCAGATAAACCAGCATTTAATCGCACAACAGGGCTGTTATTAGCAGCCCTGTTTTTGTTGTTTAATGCTCTGGGATTTGAAAAAAAGAGGCGTCGACGGGATTTGAACCCGTGATGAGGGTTTTGCAGACCCTTGCCTTCCCACTTGGCCACGACGCCGTGCAAAAGAAAGAGCGGGCGATGGGACTCGAACCCACGACCTTCTCCTTGGCAAGGAGACGTTCTACCAATTGAACTACACCCGCAACTTCATTGCTCTTGTTTCATGAGCGTGCAAAATTTTAGCAGAAATCAAACCAACCGTCAACCTTTCCGGGTTGCAGGTTTCGAAATTATTGAGACGTCATTCTCCGAGAATTGAATCGATTAATTTGAGTTCATCGGATGTGAAATTCAAATTCTTCAACGTTGCCACGTTTTCATCCACCTGTTCCACCTTGCTCGCGCCCACCAATGCGGAAGTCATGCCGGAAAGTCGCAACACCCAGGCTAAAGCCATTTGCGCCAGGGTTTGACCACGCTGGGCGGCATGTGCATTCAATTTAGAGACCTTCTTTTGCACCTGCGGAGTGATATCTGCCTTGGTCAGGAAGCCTACAGGACCCGCGGCGCGGGAATCTGGCGGAATACCCTTTAAATAGCGGCTGGTGAGCAATCCCTGGGCAAGAGGCGAAAAAACAATACAGCCGATGCCTTCTTCCAAAAGCACCGTCATCAGGTCATGCTCGATCCAGCGTGAAAACATGTTGTAAACAGGTTGATGGATCAAACATGGAGTCCCGAGCTCCTTTAAGATTTTTGCAGCATTGCGTGTCTGTTCTGCAGAGTACGAAGAAATTCCAACATATAATGCCCGACCACTTCGTACAATGAAATCCAACGCTCCCATGGATTCCTCGAGGTTGGTGTCTGGATCGGGACGGTGATGGTAAAAGATATCCACATAATCCAATCCCATGCGCTTGAGGCTCTGATCCAAGCTGGCGATCAGGTATTTCCGTGAGCCAAAATCTCCATACGGTCCAGGCCACATATCCCAACCCGCCTTGGACGAAATCACCATCTGATCGCGAAGACCATCGAAATCCTTCCGCAGCACATTGCCAAACGTTTCCTCGGCAGAACCCGGCGGAAGACCGTAATTATTGGCGAGATCAAAATGGGTGATCCCAACGTCAAACGCGCGCCGAATAATGGCACGCGAGTTTTCAAATGGGTTAATGGCTCCAAAATTATGCCAAAGACCCAATGAAATCGCGGGAAGCTTCAACCCGCTGTGACCGCAACGGTTGTATTGCATTTCGTCATATCGAGTGGGCAGGGGATGATAGTCAGACATAAGAATCCTCCTCAATTTATTATCTCATTATTTGTCAATTTAGAAGATGTTTCCAAGCATATAATTAGAAGATGATTTCATTGGCGGCAGATACTTATCGTATCCTGGGTATCCAATTAACCTATGAACAAGTGGAAATGTTTAACGTGTATCAGGAGTATTTGTTGGAGTGGAATCAACACATCAACCTGACCTCCATCGTGCAACCGCATGAAATCGAGACTAAGCATTTCCTGGATTCATTAAGTTGCGCCCAGGTGATCGATCCTCACAAGGGATTGCGCTTGGTGGATGTAGGGACGGGTGCTGGATTCCCTGGAATTCCTATCAAAATCATCTTCCCTCAAATCCAATTAGTGCTGGTTGAATCTGTCGGCAAGAAAGCGGAATTTTGCCGGCAACTCGTTGAAAAACTGGGGTTAATAGGGGTCGAAGTAGCCATCAGCCGGGCGGAGGAATGCGGTAACCGACCGGAATTTCGTGAAAAATTCGATTGGGTGACTGCGCGGGCGGTGGCGAATCTTCCGATTTTAGTTGAATACTTATTGCCACTCGCAAAAGTGAAAGGTGTTGTTATCGCTCAAAAAGGGCATACGGCTCTCATCGAAGCACAACAGGCGGAATATGCCGTCCACCTCCTGGGTGGGAAGCTGCGAAAGCTCCTGCCTATTCAAATTCCAGGTGTCACCGAAGATCGTTACCTGGTTGTGATCGATAAAATATCCTCGACACCCGATCAATACCCCCGTCACACTGGCACACCATCCAAGCGCCCGTTATTGAAGAACAAGTAATTTTCAACCTGCCTTCGGATCCTTCTCCAGCATACCCAATTTAACCTTCCATACAAGCGCTTGTTCCGCAAAACCTTTTGGAAACATGCTCAAATCTGTAGTGGTGAGAATGGATTGATCCTGTTTCCGTAAATAACTCAACAAATCCGCCCTTCGGTGCGTATCCAACTCCGCCATCGTTTCATCCAGTAACAATACGGGGACTTCCCCGGTTTTTTCCTTCATCCATGAGACTTCGGCAAGTTTCAATGCCATCAAAAGGGAACGGATCTGTCCGCGTGAGCCGAAATCACCCAGGTCTATTCCATTTCCGATGAAACGGATCTCATCACGGTGAGGTCCTATGGTCGTGACACCTCGAAGGATTTCTTCCTTGCGATTTTCCACCAACTGTATGAGGAATCCCTTTTTTATATCCCCGACCGAATATGCGCGAAGGTCGACTTCTGTATTTAGTGGTAGTTGCTGTTGCTTGCTGGAAGTTCTTGCGGGATTGTACGCGGGTAAATACTGAAAGCGAACGGTTTCCTTGCCACCTGAGATATGCAGGTAAATGTCATTTGCAAATTGTTCCAACTCGTGAATGGCGCTCATGCGGAGGGCGATGATTTCTGAACCCGACGACACCAGTAATTCATCCCAATAATCCAATTGAGAAAGATCTCCACCGCGCTCCGAGATATCTTTCAACAAGGCATTTCTTCTTTCCAAAGCCTTGGCGTACTGGCTTAATGCCCGGGCGTAGTGAGGATTGACCTGCGAAATGGCCAGGTTTACATAGCGGCGACGTTCATCGGGACTATCCTCGATGATGGTCGTCATTTGCGGTAAAAATATCACCGCGTTGAAAAGACCCAGCGCTTGTGATACGGTTTTCCTGACACCATCGACCAGGATTTCCTTTTTGAGCCTGCCTGATGCTGCAGCAGTATTTTCAACGATCAAACGGATCTCCATCTTGTGATGCGCTGAGTGACTGGAAAATTCTGCCACCAACCGCGCCACCGCTAATGGTTCCTTGAGTGCCAGGAAATTGATCATTTGCCGGTCATTTTGAACGTGATGGGATGTGAACGTGGCGAAATAAAAAATAGCTTCCAGTAAGCTGGTCTTTCCTTGCGCATTATCACCTGCAAGGATGAGCATCCCTTCCGGAATCTCCGTATCCAGCCGTGAAAAACCACGGAAATTTGTCAATGAAAGCCGAAGGATTTTCATACGGGTCTAGTGGAATTCATCTCCTGACGGAAGTTAAGCATTCCCTTTAGAGAGATTCAAACATCGACTTCTTTTTCATCCTTGACCGGCTTCCATACCCGAATAGCACGGTCTGGAAAAACGATTCCATCCAGGTGGTCCAATTCATGCTGGAAAATACGCGCCAGCCAACCGGATGCTTTAATCCTAACCGGTGCGCCATTCTTGTTCAGCGCCTTTACCTGAACCTTGATGTGACGTTCAACTTCTCCCACCACACCCGGGACGGACAAGCATCCTTCCACGGCGATTTCCTTTTCGTCACCAATCACAGTCAGTTCAGGATTAATGAGAGTATATAATTTTTTTGGTTTCGTCTCATCCTCTGCGCTGCCGAATTCCACAACACAGATCCTGGATGAGATGCCGACCTGCGGAGCTGCCAACCCGACCCCGGGAGCAACGCGCATGGTTTCCACCATGTCATCGATCAATTTACGTGTTTCGCGGTCGATTTTTTCCACTTTGTGTGCCTTACGACGCAAAATGGGATCCGGCAGG
Organism: uncultured Chloroflexia bacterium; assembly: GCA_963699305.1. Classification (GTDB taxonomy): domain Bacteria; phylum Chloroflexota; class Anaerolineae; order Anaerolineales; family Anaerolineaceae; genus JBGQAS01. Next base: position 356,243 of record OY969431.1, read on the forward strand.
AATTTAATTTCACGATATGCCATGCAATTTACCTGGTGCCCTTTCGGCTGTTATTGTACCCCTGGTTATCGTCTTTTTCGTTATCGTTTTCCGATTTTTCTTTTTCACCATTAATGCGGTGATACGATTCAATCCAATCCACCATGCGTTTTCTCTCTGAGGCGCGGTCTGCTTTTTTTTCCTGTTGAATCTGCTTCATAAAACATGCAAACAATTCCTTTTGAACCTCGGAAGGGTTGGATACATAATCGAACGTGAACTGGGTGTCGCCAATCCGGATGAAAACTGTGCCGAAATTAAATAGCAATCCCCAAATGCCAAGCCGTTTGAATTCAATGGTTTGAATGTTCTTCAGCGGTGCGGCACGGCGTTCTTCGTGACCGAGGGGTTTGCGATTGATGTCGATCACTTGCTCCGGGGTGATCATGTAAATGTCGTTACGCCAATCGACATATTCATAGATCCACCATATCCAGGAAACGACCAACAAACCGCATCCCGTGATGACTGCTGGCACGAAAGGGATGAATTTAAGGAATCCATTCACCCTGAAGATCAACGCAACTAAGGTCGCCAGTCCGAGGAAGAAGGGAGCTAGGGTCCTGCGGATCAGGACGAACCAATGCGTGCGGTAAATGATGGAATCCGTGGTGGTTTCCCTCAATGAGAAAAGAGATTCCAGAAAGCCCAGGGGGCGTGATGGAATGTAGAAGTCCTGTACGGGTTGTGGAATTTCATCGGCTGATTCTTCGCCTTCCAATCGCTGCCGGATGTAGGAATCCATCATGCGATCCTCTTCCTGGTCGTGATACACTCTGGCTCTCTCGACGAGGAATTCGATCAATGCGACCAGGTACTGCGGGCATTCCAGCTTTGGGAGGGCAATCGACCCGGTGTACGTGCGGATGACCAAATCGCCAAACGTCAGCCATCGTCCCAGCAATTCCGTTTGCAAGGCAACCGATAAAATGGCATCCAGGGGTGTTTCCTGCCGATTATCGTAAAAAAGGATGACTTTCTCCATTAATACGACACGCTGGTTGGTGATGATGTAAAAATCATTACTCCAGTCGACGCCATTCCATATTCCCCACAGCACTGCCAGCGCTGCACCTATAACCGGGAGCAGGATTATCCCCTTTCCGTTGTCGTTAAGAAGACTGGTCATCAATAACCATCCAAAAGCAGAAAGGATGAATAGGATTGCAGGACCAATCAGGACGCGATAAATATCTGAAATATGTCTGCGAGAGATGTGGTTTATATGTTCATCAGGATTCAGCCAGGTGATCTTTTTTGCACGGGCAAGCTGGAACGACCGCCAGATTAGATTGAATATGTTTGTATATTCGGGGTGCCGATCGGTCAACTCCAGCAGAAAATCCCTGCGAAATACCAGGACGATGCTGGCTTCTGCGGCAACTGCTTTATAAACATGGCTGCCGGGGGTGGGGGAAAGCGTTTCCTGGCTAAAGAAATCCCCTGTTACCAAGGTTAGGTTTTCTTGATTTGTTTTCAAGCCATCATCGATCAATTGAATGCTGCCGGAAAAAACCAGACAAAATTCATCCGCCGAGCTGCCTTGCAAATAGAAGGGATTGTCAGGTTTTAAGACGATGACCGAGAGATTATCCGCCAGCCATTGACGATCTTCCAGATCGAGCTGGCAAAAAAGGAATGTATTCTTTAAAAATTCCGGCAGTTGTTCCCGCTCTATGTGCATCAATTAAGTATATCTTAAAGCAAAACCTGTCCGTGCAAGGCGGAGAATAATTTCTGGTAGAATCATAAGCCATGCAAGGAGATTGAATGAAGCGCGGCAGTTATACATTCTTAAGGTGGATTTCCATTATATTGCTTTTCTCAGCAGTAATGCTGGTTGTCTTTGCATTGGTTGGATACAGCCGGATGCGCAGCACTTTTCCAGCAGGCACTACCATCGGGGGTATCCCGGTTGGCGGATTGGATCAGCAGCAATCTGCAGACCGCCTGGTACAAGCTTACAGCTTGCCCATCGAGGTACATTACGGTGATGCAGTCATGCAAATTAAACCTTCGAATGTAGGGTTCGAACTGCACTTGGAAGCCATGATCGCCGATGCGGATATCAAGCGGGTCGCCAAGTCATTCTGGGGGGAATTTTGGGACTACTTGTGGAACAGGGTACCTTCACCAATTGAAATCCCATTATCCTCATCCGTTTCAGAGCAGCAATTGAGAGGGTACCTTCTAAATGAAATATCCTCCCGCTATGATGAACCGGCTGAACCGGCAAAACCAGTACCCGGAAGCACTGTTTTTCAAACCGGAAAGTCCGGAAAAGCCCTGGATATCGATAAGGCAATCGTTCAGATTGAAGACGCATTGAAATCACCGACGGAACGGGTGATCGACTTGTCCTTTGTCAGTTCTCAACCTGCCCGTCCATCTTTTCAAAACCTGGAAGTTTTATTGAAGCAAATTGTCACGCTTTCCACCTATGATGGATTGATCGAATTGGATGTCCTTGATCTCCAGAACGGACAGGAGATCAACTTTGCCATCGACAACGGAGAGGAAGTCGAACCGGTTATTGCTTTCACGGCTGCCAGCACAATAAAGATTCCAATCTTGGTTTCTGTATATCGTGCCACCAAAGAACCGACTCCAGGGACAATTCAAGAGCTTATTAATAAGATGATTGCTGAATCCAGTAACGAGTCAGCAGATGCTTTGGTGCAATCAGTGCTGGACCTATTCAATGGCCCTTTGAAGGTAACTGCGGACATGCAGAAATTAGGTTTGAAAAATACATTCTTTGCGGGGTACTTTTATCCCGGTGCGCCGCTATTGCAACGGATCTCAACTCCAGCCAATCAGCGCACGGATATCAATTTGGATCCTGAACTGTATGACCAGACTACTTCAGCAGATATGGCGATGATCCTGGAAAGTATTTATCAATGCGCCCAGGATGGAGGAGGTGCATTTGCCGTGGTATTTCCCGGTGAAATCACCCAGACGGAATGTCAGGCTATGCTGAATGTTATGGAAGAAGATAAACTCCCACAACTTTTAACAGCGGGCTTGCCTGATGGGTCACACATTGCGCATAAACATGGCTGGGTGACAGACATGGCTGCAGGCGTCATCTTTTTCATGAGTGATGCAGGCATCGTTTTTTCTTCCGGCGGCGATTACGTGATCACCGTCAACCTATACCATCCCACGCAATTGATTTTTAATCCAGCAAACCTGCTCGTATCAGAATTATCGCGGACTGTCTACAACTACTATAATCTTGGGTCACAATGAGTCGAAAATTTTTACCGGCGCGGGGATTACCCTCGTATGGAACCCGTCTGGATAATCCGAGTTAAAATATAATCACGATCCCAAAAAATAACATCAGAGGAATTATGGAAAAAGGCGACCACGAATCCTGGCTTGAAAGACCCGCTGGTACCTGGTTTTCGAAAATCAAACTAATCGATATTTTGGCAGTCATCATCATTGTGCTGACCTTGTTCAGCCGGCTGTTTATGCTGGGGGAACGGGTCATGTCACATGATGAAGTCAACCATGTAGTGCCTTCGTATGATCTTTACAACGGATTGGGCTTCAGGCATGATCCCGTAACCCACGGACCGTTGCAGATGCACATGATCGCTCTTACCTATTTTTTGCTTGGGGACAGTGATTTTACTTCCCGTTTGCCGGCAGCCATCCTGAGCACCGCGGCAGTCGTTTTTGTGCTGTTCGGATTCCGGCGCTACCTCGGGAACATCGGTTCGCTGGTGGGCGGGGTGATGTTCATGATCTCCCCGTACATGATGTTCTATGGCAGGTATGCCCGCAATGAGCCATACATCATGTTGTTCGCTGTATTGATGCTCTATGCAATCTTAAGGTATTTGGAAAAAGGAGACAAGCTCTCCCTCTTTCTATTATCTCTATCAATCGTTTTACACTTTACTGCCAAAGAGACTGCATTCATCTACACTGCACAACTCCTCATTTTCCTGGCGTTATTGTTCGTTATTGAATTTTTCCGATCAAAACCGAAAGACATGCCAATAACCATCATTTGGATTGCAGCGCTGGCATTGTTGCTGGGAGGATCACTATTCCTTGGATACTATTGGCAAAAGCATACCATCCTGGGTGCGGCACAAACTTCCTGGTGGATGATCCCTACCCGGATCGGTGGATTAGCTCCAATGCAGTTGCTCATTGCAGCTGGTTTTCTCGGAGCCATCGGCGCGTTGATCGTACTCGTCCTGTATCTGAAATCTATTCTTCACAAGGAAGAATCCACTGCGCGGCGCTTGTTCGATATGCTCGTTCTGGTTGGAAGCCTGGTACTGCCGCTGCTGACTGCATTCCCGATCAAGATGATTGGCTGGGATCCCCTGGATTACACACAAGTCGGAATGATCCGCACCGGGATTTTCCTGGTGGTGATGTTCGCTGCAAGCTTTGCATTGGGTATCACCTGGAATATGGGCATTTGGCTTCAGAATGCGTTGCTGTTCTGGGGGATATTTGTTGTTTTTTACACCACATTCTTCACCAACGGGCAGGGATTTTTTACCGGCACGGTGGGAGGTCTGGGATACTGGTTGTCCCAGCAAAGTGTCGAACCGCGGTGGACAACCCTGGTATTACTTTGGTGCGCTCCAATTGCCCACGTATGAATTTCTTGCCATTGCAGGCGTCTTTGTGGCTTTGTTCTTTGGGATTAAATATCGAAAATTCTCGACGATCCCTGGGATTTCCCCGGCAAGGCAGGTGGAGGGTGAAGACCTGGCATCCAAACAGGAAAAAAGTCGTGTAGCGCTTGATATCGCTACAGTAAAAAAAGTCCCCGTTTTAGGATTGCTGTTGTTTTGGTCCATCACCAGCCTGGTGGCTTACAGCATCGCCGGCGAGAAAATGCCCTGGATCACCGTGCATATTGCCATCCCGATGATCCTTGCTTCCGGTTGGGGATTCGGATTTCTCATCGAGCGTATCACCTGGAAGGAACTCAGAGGCATAAACACCATCATTGGATTACTGCTGATCCCGGTCTTCCTGGCTTCGCTGGCGGGAGTATTTGGTAGTGTTTTCGGCGGCAATCCACCTTTCCAGGGTAAAACCTTGGAACAGCTTCAATCCACTGCAGGATTCCTGTTCTCTTTTCTGGGATTCGCTGCGTCGGGAATTGGGATTTTCAGGATCTTTTCTGAAAAATCATATGGTACGGTGCTAAAACTGATGACCCTGGTGATAATGGCGGTGTTGGCGGTTCAAACAATCCGAACTTCGATCAGGGCGAACTTTATCAATTACGACACCGGCTTGGAGTACCTGGTGTATGCCCATGCTGCCAGGGGTCCAAAAGATATCCTGGCTCAGGTTGAGGAGATTTCGCAGCGAACCACCAAGGGGCTTGATATCCAGGTGGCTTACGATAATAAAGGGCTGTACCCTTACTGGTGGTATTTCCGGCATTACCCCAACAAGGTCTATTTCGCTGATACACCGACACGCGATCTGAAAAATTATCCCCTGGTGATTGCGGGTGATGAAACCTGGACGAAGGTGGATCAGCTCCTAAAGGATGACTATTACGTTTTTGAATATCAACGCATGGTCTGGCCAAACATGGATTACATGAACCTTACCTGGGAACGCGTCAAGGATATGCTGTTGGATGGGAAAATGCGTCAGGCATTGTTTGAGATCTGGTTAAACCGTGATTATTCACAATATGCCAGTGTCACCAACGAGAGCGGATTAACACTGGCGGACTGGTCGCCTGCCGAAAAATTAAAATTTTATATCCGCAAAGATATTGCCAGCCAGATCTGGGAATACGGCATCCTGCCGGAAACCACCGCAACAATTCCGACTGACCCGTATGCAAGCAAGATGATCGAGCTTCAACCCGACAACGTCATCGGGATGCCCGGCGACCAATCTGGTCAATTCAATGCCCCGCGAGGGATCGCCATGGCACCGGATGGGACGATATATGTGGCTGATTCCCGCAACCATCGCATACAGCACTTCACAGCAGGCGGTGCATTGATCAATGTGTGGGGGCAATATGCCAACATATTGGAAGGAGATGCCCCTGAAGGTTATTTTAATGAGCCTTGGGGGGTGGCAGTCAGCCCGGACGGGTTCGTTTACGTTGCCGATACCTGGAATTACCGCATACAAAAATTCACCAGCGACGGCACATTCATCTCCATGTGGAGCACTTACGGACCAGCCGAATCGCAAATCGGATTCTACGGTCCGCGTGGGATCGCTGTGGATGCACAAGGTAGAGTTTTTGTAACGGATACCGGTAATAAACGTGTGGTGGTGTTTGATGCCGACGGGAAATACATCAGTGAGTTCGGTGAAGTCGGCATGGATTACGGGCAATTTGATGAGCCAGTCGGGATCGATGTAGACTCCATTGGCCGTCTTTTTATTGCTGATACCTGGAACCAACGCGTTCAAATATTGTCTCCTGATATCAGCGGCATGGAGTATTACTTCACCGGGACATGGCAGGTCGAAGGATGGTCAAGCCAATCAATCGACAACAAGCCCTTCCTCGCGCTTGATTCAGATGGCAATGTCTTTATCAGTGATCCCGAAGGATTCCGCATTCTCGAGTTTTCCAGCAGCGGGACATTCCTGCGTGGGTGGGGGTATTACAGCCCTGAATCGGATGGCTTCGGTTTACCCAGCGGTGTTGCAGTGGATATTAATAATGATCTATGGGTGAGTGATGCAGGCAACAATGTACTGCTCCATTTCTCACTATCCAACTTGCCCATCCCAATCGACGTTTCGCAATTGCCTGTTTTTCCACCCTCGAGTGTCACATTGGTTTTCGATGCAACACGGATGACCTTGAAATTGGAGAATGGCATCGAGGAATATCAATTGGATCCTGAAAATTCAATGTGGAAACCAATCGTCCCGGAGGAAATCAAGAGCCTGATACCCTCCGATTCCTTGGTGACAAAAGATGAAACAAATGCGTGGGTGATAGCCGAAACGAGTGGTAAGTGGCTGTACCGGTGGGATTACAGCACCATGCTGTGGATGCCAATCATACAATGAGATAACAAAAACCAGTCTTACGACTGGTTTTTCTTTGCGACAACTGGTTTTTTATCCCGCAACAAATGACTGAGGATGAAACTGACGATGCTGACGATGATTGCGCCGAGCAGGGCGTACCAAAAGTTTTCGACCGTGAAGCCATAACCGAATTGCTTGCCAATCCACCCGGTCAAAAGGAACATGAGTGTATTAATGATCAGCGTAGCCAATCCAAGCGTGAGGATGATGAGGGCACAGGATAACATGGATAGTATGGGTTTAATGATGGCATTGATCACGCCAAAAATGAGAGCCAGGATAATAATACTCAAGACGGGGTTGCCAACAAGGGCAATATGTGGCTGCAAGATGAAAATGGCAGCCGCCAATGCAACGGCGTTGATCACCAATCGAATCAAGAATCTTCGCATGAGAACCTCCTCCAATATGGATAATCCGATGATACCTTATTTATACGAAATTTTCATCCAAATCAACGTGTTTTGCCGTGTGAATCCAATCTCCTCGAATGAAGCATCCCCGCGTCCGCCTGGATAATTAATCGTAAAGGGCTTGTTATTATTATAGATATGGGGGAGGGCGAAAGGAATGAGAGATTGGATGACGGCGTTTTCACTACGAGGGTCCACTGCCAGCCAGAGATTATCGGCACGGCGGACAGTGGGCTCCCAGGTCAATATTCCATTGAGTTCTGATTTACTGAACGCGCACCAATGCTGAACCGTCTCTGAAAAGAGAAATTGTTCCAATTCATGAAAAAAATTTGGGGCAAATTTTTTCTCATCCAGGAGAAGATTCCACCTCAGATTTTTTGGGTATATTTCATCCAGCCATTGCGCCTGTGTCGACCAATCGATTCGTTTGCGTCGGGAGAACGAAAAGACTTCGTTATCTCCATCTTTTAAATTCCCCAGCGATTCCAGATTCCAGGTGGACCTGCGCGCGACCTCTTGAAAACCCAGCGATTGATATAGTTCAATGGCAGCTGGATTATCATCTCTAACATGAAGCCAGGCTGCAGAAGCATGCCGATTTTTGGCTTCATCCAATGCCTGTTTGGTCAATAGCCGGGCAATGCCATGCCGGCGAAATTCAGGAAAAACCGCAACGTTGGCAATTAAAACACAGGTTCTTCATGCCGGGCGAAGCGTATGAGAGAAAGATTTCCAACAATCTTCCCCGATTCCTCCCAGACGAAGCCTTCGATAGGTGCCGGCGCTGAAGAATTACCTTGGTATGAGAATTGATACACCTTATTAGAAGCCAGCCTGCGCAAGAAGTGGATGTAATCCCTTCCATCAGCATCCAGATGGTTTGCAAAACACGTCTCGATCAGATCCGCAATCTGGTTCAAATCATTGGCGGGGTGCACGGGACGGATATTGGAAGGAAATATATCGGAAACGGACATCAATGTTAATTGTACTTGGGATGTGGGAAAACCATCCATTTTCTATGGAAATTGATGCACCGATTGAATTTTCTTTCTTACAGAAATCTAATGGTACCAAAATGGGAGTGCGGTATAAAATGCTATAATCATTTTAAGAACTTTCGAAATAAGGGAAAATCACCTATGATGCGATTTGATCGTTTTACAGAAAGAGCACAGGAAGCTGCTCAACGGGCTGCTGAAATCATACAGCGCTATGGGCATAACCAGATCGATACCGAGCATATTCTGCTGGCGATGATCGAACAACCCCAGGGCGTTGTCAGCCAGATCCTGGAAATCCTAAAAGTCGACGCTGCGGCTCTGACCGAGCGTTTGGATTATATATTGCGCACGAGTCCCAAGGCGAGCATTTTTGGTGGTGGTGCAGGCCAGATCTTCATCACCCCGCGGGTGAAACGGATCATTGACCTTGCCAACGAAGAAGCCAGCAAATTGAAAGATGAATACATCTCCACAGAGCATATATTCCTGGCGATCCTTCTTGAAAAAAATACCCCAGCATCTAGACTTTTGGAAGGCGCCGGGATCACCCGTGAGCGTGTTTATGATGCCGTTCAGCAGCTGCGCGGCGGACAACGTGTCACCGACCCCCAGGCAGAAACGCGCTATCGAACACTGGAAAAATATTCCCGTGACCTCACGCAGCAGGCACGAGAAGGCAAGCTCGATCCCGTCATCGGACGCGACGAGGAAATTTCCCGGGTTATGCAAATCCTTTCGCGCAGGACCAAGAATAATCCTGTTTTGATCGGTGATGCCGGTGTAGGAAAAACTGCCATTGTGGAAGGATTAGCTGAAAAAATCGCTTCCAACGATGTGCCGGAATTGCTTGCAGGTAAGAAAGTCATATCACTCGACCTGGGTGCCATGATCGCGGGTTCACGTTTTCGCGGAGAGTTTGAAGAACGGCTGAAGGCTGCCATTGACGAAGTGCAGAAATCACGCAATGAAATCATCCTTTTCATCGATGAACTGCATACTGTCGTCGGGGCGGGCGCTGCACAGGGTGCCATGGATGCCTCCAACATGCTCAAACCGGCACTTTCCCGCGGCGAACTCCAGTGCATAGGCGCAACGACCCAGGATGAGTACCAGAAATATATCGAGAAGGATTCCGCACTCGAACGCCGGTTTGCCCCCGTTTTTGTGGATGAACCGTCGATCGACGATACGATAAAAATGCTGTTCGGTCTGCGCGACCGTTATGAAGCGCATCACAAAGTCCACTTTTCCGATGAGGCATTGGTGGCTGCAGCGAAGCTTTCTGCGCGCTATGTGACCGACCGTCATCTGCCCGACAAAGCAATCGACTTAATGGATGAGGCAGCAGCAAAATTGCGGGTAGCGCTGTATTCTCTGCCGCCCGAACTAAAGGAAATGAAGAGCGAAATTGATAAACTGGCAGCAGAAGAAGCACAGGCTGGGTCTGAACGGGATTATGAACGGGCGGCGCTGAAAAAGGCTGAACGCTTACGTATCGAAGATCAATTCAACAAGGCGCGCGATAAATGGGAATCGGAGCATCAACTGGATGAGTGTGTTGATGAGGATGATATTGCCCAGGTGGTGGCGCAGTGGACCGGAATACCTGTCACCCAAATGCTAGAATCGGATACCGCCAAGCTTCTGAAAATGGAAGAGCGTTTACATCAACGCATCATCGGTCAGGAAGAAGCCGTGCATGCCATTGCCGATGCAATCCGCCGCTCACGCTCTGGGTTGAAGGATCCACGCCGACCCATTGGTTCATTCATTTTCATCGGTCCTTCCGGAGTTGGAAAAACCGAGCTAGCCAAAGCGCTGGCGGAATTCCTTTTTGGCGATGAAGACGCCCTCGTCCGTTTGGACATGAGCGAGTACCGCGAAGAACATACGGTCTCCCGTCTATTTGGCGCTCCTCCGGGTTATGTGGGTTACGAGGAAGGCGGTCAGTTAACAGAAGCTGTGCGGCGCCGACCATACCGCGTGATACTGTTGGATGAGATCGAAAAATCACACCCCGAGGTCTGGAATTCACTGCTGCAGATCCTTGACGACGGACGAATGACCGATGGACAAGGTCGCACGGTGGATTTCCGCAATACTGTGCTGATCATGACCAGCAACCTGGGAACGGAATTCGTGAAAAAAGGTGGTACGCTTGGTTTCAATTCCCAGGACGAGACAGTTGAAGATAAACAAGACCGTGAAAAGATCGATAAGGTACTGAAAACAACATTCCGCCCTGAATTCCTGAACCGGATCGATGAGATCATCTTGTTCTCGCCTTTGACATTGGAACAGATGGACCAGATCGTGGAACTTCAAATGAAGGAAGTCCGCACGCGGCTTGAAGAACAGGGACTTTCCGTTGAGATCACACCGGCGGCGCGGGAATGGCTTGCGAAAGCTGGTTTCGATCCTGTATTTGGTGCTCGACCCTTGAAACGTGTCCTTCAAAAGCACATTGAAAGCGCACTTTCCATCAAACTTCTGGAAGGCGAATATAAAGATGGCGAGCGTGTGGTCGTTGACCTTAATCCTGAAAAAACCGGATTAGTGTTCAAAAAAGATGGGACTGCCCCAGTAAAAAAACCAGCTACCCCCACAAAAGATGCCAAAAAATAACCTTCTCATCGCCCTTGATTTCAAGGGCGATGGTTTTTTATGCATGATTGACGCTTCATTTTTGAAAGGTTATACTTATTCCGCAACATGCTTTGGAAACTAAATTTGGGAGAACGAACTTGAAAAAAGCATTAATAACTGGCATTACTGGACAGGATGGATCCTACCTGGCTGAACTGCTGCTGGCAAAAGGATACGAGGTGCATGGATTGATCCGCCGAGCCAGCACGTTCAATACCCGCAGGATCGATCACATCTACAACGACCCTCACAACGGCGGAAAAAAAGTACACTTGTATCTGCATTATGGTGATGTGTCTGTTGGGGAGACACTGCTTGAAGTCATTTACAATGTGAAACCCGACGAAGTGTATCACCTTGCAGCACAATCACACGTGAGAGTCAGTTTTGAGATGCCGGAATATACTGGTGATATTACAGCATTGGGTACCACACGTATCCTGGAGACCATCCGGAAAAGTGGGATCAACACCAAGTATTACCAGGCATCCTCGAGTGAAATGTTCGGCAGCGCTAAACCGCCGCAAAGTGAAACCACTCCATTTGAGCCACGCAGCCCGTATGCTGCTGCCAAGGTGTATGCCTATTGGATGGCGCGTAATTATCGCGAAGGTTATTCCATCTTTGCCAGTAATGGGATACTTTTCAATCACGAATCTCCTAGACGTGGCGAAACGTTCGTCACCCGCAAGATAACGCGTGCTTTGGCAGCCATCATCGGAAAAAAACAGCAACATCTGTATCTCGGCAACCTTGATGCAAAACGCGACTGGGGCTATGCACCGGAATATGTGGAAGCCATGTGGTTGATCCAGCAGCAAGAGAAACCCGATGATTTTGTGATTGGCACCGGTGAAGCCCATTCCGTGAAAGAATTCTTAACAGAAGCCTTCGGATACGCCGGGTTGAAATGGGAGGATTACGTGCGCATCGATCCTCGCTACTTTCGACCAACCGAAGTGGATTACTTACAAGCTGACGCCAGCAAAGCCAATAAAATTCTTGGATGGAAACCAACCATCAAATTCCATGAGCTTGTCAAGATCATGGTGGATGCCGACATGGAATTAAATGGTCTAAAGCCAATCGGACAGGGCAAGAAAATCCTGGATGAAAAAACCGGGGATTGGCATCGCTGGGAATCCCAGGTTATCAGCATGGATCGTTAAGCAAAAAGTGAAAATTTGGAATTCTGCCGGTGAAAACGCCGGCAGAATCTGTTTAATCTTGACAATATAGAACAAATGTACTATAGTAAATACGGAAAGAACTCATATGAAATCCATTCGATTTGCTGCAATGTTGGTGATTGGCATCTCCGGTATCTTGTTTTATATGTTGGGACAGGTGATATTTGGGGGACAATTCGAGATAAATCAGTCCAGCCATCTTGGAAAAAATGATACGATAAATGCCAAATTATCGGGATGTGATCCACTTGTTCGATTTCCGGAAGCCATCAAGCAGTATTGTCCTTACATCCTTACTTCAGCACAAGAAAACAGCCTGGATCCGGTGCTCATTGCCGCGGTGATTTTTCAAGAAAGTGCAGGGGATGAAAAAGCGATATCCCACAGCGGGGCAATCGGGCTGATGCAGGTAATGCCGCGAGACGGAATTGCGAGTACATTTATGTGCATCAATGGACCCTGCTTTGCGAACAGACCTATCATCCAGGAATTACTCGAACCTGCGTATAATATTTCATATGGCTCTCGTCTGCTGGGTGATTTAATATTGACATCCGGTGATCTGAGGGAGGGATTAAAATTGTACGGACCGTACCACATGGACTATCTATACGCGGACAAAGTCATTTCAATTATGGAACAATACCGGTGAGACGATTCCTCTTTCCTTTGCTCATGGTGATCGTTTCGATATATCTAGCTGCTTGTGTCAGCGATCCAAGAACGATGTGGAAGACAGAGATCCAAACGACTATCTCGGATTTTCATTATGATCCACAAAAATGGATTGTCCCAAGTGAACAAACCATCATGATTACTTTCGATATTCCGGATGGAACGTCGCATCTCTTTGCCATATTACGAACACAAATTCCGGGTGGAATGGATCTGAGCGCAGAAAATCTTTTTTGGAGCCTTCCCTTGACCCGACCGCACATCACAACCTCCTTCAAGGCTCCTGCCATGCCCGGTGAATATATCGTGACGTGCTTGACACCCGGTCACAATGAAAAAGGGGAAATTGGTCAATTGATTGTAGTGATGCCATATTCAAGTCCAGCTCCATAATAATATTGACACATTCATAAATATTGTGATACACTAGTGGTTCAATCTTTGAAATGAAAGGAGCCCGATGGCAAAGTATCGTCTGAACATCTCGAAAGCACAACTCGCTACTCTCGTCCTCAGCGTTGCTGTGCCTTCGCGGAGTGCACCTGTTAGCTGAAATTATTATTCTCAGCTAACGACCACGGTGCACTTCCATCTCCGTGGTCGTTTTCTTTTAAGGATGAAACAATCAACCGCGGAGACTGCCGTGGTTTTTTGTTTTTTGGGAGGGTCGAATGTATCAAAAAATGATTCGGGCGGGAAACTTTTCGGTGGATTATCTCAATCCATCCCGGAGGGGAAAACCGGAGTCACTCGCCATATATATTTCCGGACACACAAAGTCGGAAACATCCATCTGTAAAGATGCAAAGCGAAAATTGCTTGGCATGTTGATGTTATTGATGCGAAATTCTGAATCTCAGAACCTGGTAGCAGTATACATTGATATTTCCGGCACAGGACAGGTCAATTTATCTGCTTATCGGCAAATGATGTTGGATAAGGAAAATAGCATTTTCAGCAAAGTTATCGTGGTGAATCCGGATGATCCGAGATTCGAAATATTGCAATAGCTTTTTTTCTGGTGGTGAGAATTTCCAACCGGGAGTCGTGTCGATACAAAAAGAACGTTTTTTAGGATTCTATTGGAGAGCACATGAGCATAACGACAGCATCGAAAAAGACATCGCTTTTTAATGGATTGTTAATCTGGTTCATGGTTGCCATGATCCTTGCTAATGTGGCGGGAAACATGTATGGCACGATGTTGCCGCTTTACCTAAAATCACTGGATGCCAGCGTGGTCCAGGTCGGTCTATTTTTTACGCTTTCCCAGATTGTCCCGCTGGCGTTGCAGATCCTGGGGGGATGGATCTCCGATAACCTGGGAAGGTTACGTTCGATCGCCTGGGGCAGCATTGCGGGAGTCCTATCCTATGTCGGGCTGCTCCTGGCGCCGACCTGGCAGTGGGTACTGGTGGGTGAGGGCATCGGTGCGCTGACCCGTGCGCTGGTAGGGCCGAGTTTCGGGTCCTTCATCGCCGAGCAATCATCAGAGGAAAACCGGGCGCGAGTATACGGCATTTTACAAACCATATACGGTGTGGTGATCGTCATCGGTCCTCCGCTCGGGGGATGGCTGGTTGACCGCTACGGTTTTAAATTCATGCTACTGGTGGCGGCATTGATCTATGTTAGTGCAACCATCATCCGGATTGCAATGGCGCGTCAAGCAGCCAGGAAACGAGAAAAGAAGCATGCCAATCTCACGTTGAAGAAACTGGGTTCTGATTTTAAGATCATCCTCGGTTTGTTCATTGCTGGTGGATTGGTGACATGGTTATTGGTGACGGATGGTGTGCGGGATATTTCATATGCCATGTCATTCAACCTAATGCCGCTCTATTTAAATGGAATTGGTGGCTTGAGCGTGCAGCAGGTAGGTTGGCTGGCATCCTTTTATGGTATCGCCAGCATGGTAATGAACATTCCAGCGGGTTGGCTAGCTGATAAAAAAACCGAACGTCTGGCGATAATTTTTGGCTACCTGCTGCTATTCGCCGGGATTTTTACTTTTTTGAAGGCAGATGGTTTTGTAGGATTCGTTGTTTCCTGGATCCTGATGGGTTTGGGAGACGGGATGATGGGTCCGGCGTACATGTCCCTGATAAGCAAAGCCGTTCCTGAAAAGCAGCGCGGTATTGCATTTGGGTTCATGCTTACCAGCCTGGGATTGTTTTCTTTGCCTGCTCCCGCAATCGGTGCAAAGTTATGGGAGCGATATTCACCTCGGGTGCCATTCATCATTTCGGCTGTCGTTTCATTAGTGGTCATCATCCCTGTTTGGCTTAAAATTTAGATTGCCCGAGAAAGTCGATAAGAAAGCGGATCCTCAGCAGGGATAACTGAGTTGAGCCAAACTATCCTGGCTGGTGAATAACCCCAGCCAGGAATCTTATTATGCAGAGCATGATGTTATACTAACCCGGTTCGCGATCCATTATTGGAGTTTGATCATGACAAAAAACAATCTTATTAAAGCCATCGTGTGGGATATGGGGGGCGTGATTCTAAGAACAGAGGATCAGCAACCACGTGATAAGTGGGCAAAACGATTTGGGCTCACGCTATCTGAAATATCGGACTTCGTTTTTGGCAATGACGTCAGCCGAAAGGCATCCATCGGAGAAGAACCCACATCAGCGATTTGGGAATTTGTCGGCAATCACTTTTCCTTGTCGCAACATGAACGAGAAATATTCGAACAAGATTTTTGGGCAGGTGACCGGATCGACGAAGAATTATTGGATTTCATTGAATTGCTGCGGAAGGATCATATTACGGCTTTACTGAGTAATGCCTGGGGGGACGCAAGGCAGACCATCACTGAGCGATATCCGCGCTGGAACCGCTTCGATGTCTCCATTTTTTCCGCCGAAGTAAAATTGGTCAAACCTGACCCCCAGATCTTTCATTATTTACTGAACACGTTGCGGATCCTTCCACAGGAGACCATTTTTATTGATGACATGCCAGAAAATGTCGCGGCTGCGTTTGCATTGGGAATCAACGGGATTCGTTTCCTGGAAACCAAACAGACCATCTCGGAAATTAAACAGCTTCTTTCATAAACCTTTCTGAAAGAAGCTGTATTCTATTGATTGATAATCCGATTTATTCTTTATAATTTTCTTTCGTTGTTCCACTATCTCAGTCGAACAAAGTGGATGCTATTGTGTTTTTAACCGCTCAGATCGTTCTTTCTCCAATTTGATCAATAATGATGGAAACTGCTCTTCCATCAGTGAAAATAAATCGTGCGCTTCCAATAATCGCTCTTTTTCCGAAGCTGGTTTTTGATTAAGTAATGATATGCCGCGCTCAGCGATTTGATGCAGTCCAGACCATAATTCCATCCATTGGCGCATGTAATAAATCCACCCGCCTGGCTTAAACCGATAATAATCTCTGCGCGGCAAGGGGGAGGCTACGCGTTCGATCAGACCGTTTTCGACCAACAGACGCGCCATGATGCTGATGGAACTTTTACTGGCTTTCAGGACAAGTGCAATATCAGTAATGGATTGAGCAGGCGGAGTTGAAATCAATAGCGCTCCCAGGATCCTGCCAGCCATGCGCGGCAGGCCCATTTGCTCAAAAAACAACCCGATATCTTCTATGAAATGCTTTTCTTCAATTTGCAGCTTGATGTCGTCTTGCTCGTCCATCTGTGACCTTTCTGCTGAGCCATTTTCCAATTTCCACAATGCACAGCAATCCGATAGCGATACCGCCGACCATAAGGAACTCCTCGAATTTTAATGGAACGATATTGAGCAAGTTCCGCAGTCCGGGGATAACCAGAGCGAGGATTGCTAATGCTAGACCCGCAAGGACCGCCCAGATCAACGGTTTATTGTAGCTTAATGGATTCATCTTGAATATGGACTTGCGCATGCTGCGATAGGCAAAGATGTAGATCATCGAGTTGATGGCAAAGCTGGCAAACACAATGCTGCGTCCTTCTGAGGGATCTTGATGAACCTGGTAGAAATGATTGAATAGTATCAATGCAACGATGGCGCTGGAAATGGATATGACGGCGATCAATGTGCCACCCAGAGGAGTCAGGATGGCATCCTTGATTGATTTCGGTTTTTCAAGCATGATGCCATTTTCCTTTGGCTCAAAACCCAGCACAATATCGGAAGGACCGTCGCAGATCAGATGGATCCACAAGATTTGGGCGACCAGGAGTGGAGCAGGGAGTCCCAGAAGCATGGCACCAAAAATAGTGATCACTTCGGCGAAGGAGTTGGAAAGGGTATAGGCAACTACCTTGCGAATATTTTCAAAGATCACACGCCCCTCTTCGACAGCAGCCACGATGGTTTTGAAGTTGTTATCAAGGAGGATGAGGTCGGCGGTTTCCTTGGCAACATCCGTGGCAGTACCAACCACCACACCGATATTGGACCGTTTGAGGGCGGGGGCATCATTTACACCATCCCCCACCATGGCGGTGACTTCGTTATTGGATTGCAGGGCTTTGACGATCCGCAATTTGTCCTGGGGACGAATGCGGGCGAAAACAGAGACGAATCTCACGCGCTGCTTCAATTCCGTATCATCCATCCTGGCGAGCTCTTCACCTTCGATGATCTGATCGCCTTCCTCAAATATGCCGATATTTCGTGCAATCCGCTCGGCAGTCAAGCGGTAATCTCCGGTGATCATCTTGACCCGAATACCTGCCCGATGGGCTATCTGTATGGCTTCTACAACCCCTTCCCGGATGGGATCTTCCATGCCAATTAAACCAAGCCAGCGATACCCGGAATGTTCCTCAATCTTCCCGGATGTACGTACTGCCAAGCCGATCAGTCGCAATCCCTGTTTTGCCCAATCATCAATGTTGGACTGGAGAGCTTCCTTTTCCTGTTTGGAAAGCTTGCACATTTCAAGGATGATCTCAGGAGCACCCTTCAAATAGAAGGATGCATCGTTTCCCAGTTGTGTGTGGGTGATCATAAACTTGGTCTCACTAGTGAAAAACTCTTCCGTGATGCGTTCAGAGGCAGCGACTATTTCCTGGGGATCTTTCCCCAACTTTTTCTTTACATATTCCCATAATGAAACATCAACAGGCCCTTCGAGGTTATTGCATAAAACCATGGTTTGATAAGCGAGGGCTTCATCAACCAGATTCTCCTTGGTAACCCTCATGCGTCCTTCGGTCAATGTCCCTGTTTTATCCGTACAGATCGTGGAAACAGAACCCAGTGTTTCGACCGCCAGCAGTTTCTTGACCAGACCATTTCTTTTTAATATCTTGCGCATCCCGACCACCAGAATGACTGTGACTGCAATCAATAGTCCTTCAGGCACAGCAGCGATTGCCAGGATAATCGATGTGCGCAACATATCCAGGAAATTGGTCCCCATCAGCATCCCAACGCTTAGGATGACCAACGTGAAGCCCAGGACCACGAACGTAAGAACTTTACTAAAATTCTTTAAGCGTGTCTGAAGCGGTGTTTCCTCTTCCTTGGGTTCACCCAGGCTGGTGGCAATCTTACCCAACTCTGTATGCATCCCTGTTCGCTCCACCACCATGGTCCCCCGACCGGTAATGACTGTTGTGCCCATAAAAAGTTGATTGCTGGCGGATTCTTCCGACTTCGACACAGGTTCGCTTTCCCCGGTTAAGATGGCTTCTTCCACGGAGACCTTCAGGCATTCCACCAACCTGCCATCACCCGGGATTTTTTCACCAGCGCTCAGGAGGACCACATCTCCTGGCACCAGTTCCCATAATTCGATCTCGGCCCGCGTGCCATCACGAACCACCGTAGTTGTGGGTTTTAAGAGCCCTTTCAAAGCGGTATATGTTTTTTGGGCTTGATATTCTTGGATAAATCCAAGCACTGTGTCGATGACAACAACCACCATGATGATGGCAAAATCACCGTATTCGCCGACGATCAACGAAATTGCAGCTGCAACCAGGATGATATACACAAGGGGACTTTTTAATTGTGCAAAGATCAAGCTCCAGATAGAGCGTGTTTTTTCAGCGGGGAGAGTATTTTCCCCAAATTGATTGCGCTTTTCCAAAACCTCCGAGGCATTCAAACCATCCCATTGTGGGGGTTTGGGCTCGCTTTTAAGTTGTTGATTACTGTCCGGGTCTGCCATTTCGTTACACCTTTATAAGTTTGTTTAATAACCGCAGTTTTATCACAATTCTTGCGTTTAGTAAATGCTAAACGTTTATAACATACATGTCAAATCAATTGTATCAAAATATTGTTAAGAAACGAGGATTACTTTATGGTATGATGTGAGTCACGTAAAAAGCGGGAGTCCTGAACGATTCCGTACAATCCTTTTTCCAATGTTTATTTCGATTATTTCTTGACCAATTGGATATCACTTGGTATAATCAAAATTTGCGTATTCATCGGGAATACGCACGTCATTATTTAATATTTATACCCGGTTCGCACAACCAGGAGAACTCATGGCTTCTGAATCACATGTAAAATCTTACGCTCGCATCCCTACGATTTTTGATCTTCCCAACCTGATTGAAGTACAACTGGAATCCTTCAAGCGCCTGAAAGTTGAAGGGTTGGTGGATCTTTTTGACGAAATTTCCCCCATCGAATCCTACAATAAGGGCATGAAATTATATTTTCCATGCCGCAATCCCGAATTAAAAAAGTGGGATCTAAAATTTTGGTTTGGAGAACCCAAACACACCATTGAGGAATGCGTTGAACGCGACCTGACCTATGCCAGCCCTTTGTGGGTAAGGGTGCTTTTGGCTGGTCCGGAAGTTCCCAATCCGCATGCTTCCGATATCTTCCTGGGTGATTTTCCCGAGATGACTGAAAAAGGCACGTTCATCATCAATGGAACAGAGCGCGTGGTTGTTTCGCAACTGATCCGTTCCCCGGGTGTGTATTTCGAAGCTCAAATCGACCGGAGTACCGGGCATCACCTGGCGATGGCAAAATTGATCCCCGACCGCGGTGCCTGGATGGAATTTGAGACCCGCAAGAATGATTACATCATCCTGAAATTCAACCGTAAACGCACTGTACCGATCACGATATTCCTGCGTGCCCTGGCAGCGGTGGATGATGGGATCAAGGAAACTCCTTTGAAGGATGGGTCCGATCAAGAGCTCTTGTCGCTCTTTGGGGATATTGACAACAACCCGGACCGTATGCTGATCGCTTCGACCATCCGGCAGGAACCGGAATGGAATCTTACCAAGAACCAGACGGTTGCAGAAGCAGCACTGTTGGAATTCTTCCGGCGCATGCGACCGGGCGACCCCGCCACTCCTGAGAATGCCCGGCAGTTCCTCGAAGAGCAATTATTCGATCAACGGCATTATGACCTTGAGCGGGTGGGTCGATACAAATTAAACCAAAAATTGGATCTGACCGACAAGGTCCCCGTTTCACATCGAAATATAACCAAATGGGATATTGTCTATTTGATCCGCCGCATGATCCTCATCAATAATGAAAAAGAAAGCAAGGATGATATCGATCATCTTGGCAACCGCCGGGTAAAAACCGTTGGCGAGTTGATCCAGAATAAGTTGCGCGTTGGCTTGCGCCGCATGGAACGGGTCATCAAAGAAAGAATGTCCATCCGCGACCAGGACCAGCTTTCACCGGTTACCCTGATCAACATCCGACCTGTGGTGGCTGCATTACGCGAATTCTTTGGATCGAGCCAGCTTTCACAATTCATGGATCAAACCAACCCCCTGGCAGAGTTGCGCCATAAACGCACACTTTCCGCATTAGGTCCCGGCGGCTTGCGCCGTGAACGTGCAGGGTTTGATGTCCGCGATGTGCATCACTCGCATTATGGACGCATCTGCCCAATCGAGACTCCGGAGGGACCGAACATCGGTCTGATCGGTCGTCTTGCATCATATGCCCGAGTAAATGAATATGGTTTCATAGAAACTCCTTATCGCAGAGTGTACCGATCTTTACCCTGCGATGATGAACGGTTGGTCAACAAGCAATTACGTGAAAATGTCACTGATCCTAAAACAAATGACGTGATCCTCGCTGCGGGAGAGCGTATCACCGATAAACTTTTCACAAAAATAAAGAAAATCAAAAAACTGGTATTGATCGTTCCTTTTGTCTCGGAAGAAGTGGAATACCTTTCCGCAGATGCTGAAGATAAATTCTATATTGCCCAGGCGAATACACCAATCAGCGCAGGCATGGAATTCTCCGTTGAACGGATCTCCAGCCGACACCATAACGATTTCATCATATCTCAACCGGACCAGATTGATTTTATGGACGTTGCACCGCACCAGGTGGTTGGTATCAGCGCAGCACTAATCCCATTCCTCGAGCATGACGATGCTAACCGTGCCTTGATGGGTTCGAACATGCAGGCGCAAGCTGTCCCACTGGTGAATCCAGAGATCCCCCTGGTCTCCACCGGAATGGAAATATTTGCCGCGTCGCATTCAGGGCAAGTGCAAGTTGCCGAACTGGATGGTGAAGTGATTTCCGTCACCGGACGGGATGTCACATTACGTACATCAGCCGGAAATAAAAAATATAATTTACGCAAATACCAGCGTTCGAATCAAAGCACCTGCATTGACCAGCGTCCTGCTGTCGTAAAAGGGCAACGCATACACAAAGGTGATGTGCTTGCTGATTCTTCCTCAACAATGGAAGGTAAATTAGCGCTCGGTCAAAATGTGACCATCTGCTTCCTTTCCTGGGAAGGCGGCAACTTTGAAGATGCCATTCTGATCTCAGAGCGATTGGTTCAGGACGACCGGTTCACTTCCGTACATATTGAAAAATATGAAGTAGAAGCCCGCGATACCCGCCTGGGACCGGAAGAGATCACCCGTGACATCCCGAATGTTGGTGAAGAAGCGATCAAAGACCTGGATGAGAGCGGGATCATCCGCATCGGTGCGGAAGTTGGACCGAACGATATCCTGGTTGGAAAAATTACACCGAAAGGTGAAAAGGAATTAACCCCTGAAGAAAGGCTGTTGCGGGCGATCTTTGGCGAGAAATCACGTGATGTTAAAGATACCTCGCTGCGCATGCCGCATGGTGAACGCGGAAAAGTGGTGGACGTCAAAGTTTTCACGCGTGCCGATAACGCTGACCTTTCTGCCGGAGTGGACATGATGGTGCGCGTATCTGTTGCGCAGCAGCGTAAGATCACTGCCGGCGATAAAATGGCAGGGCGTCACGGAAATAAAGGTGTCGTCTCCCGTGTGGTTCAAGTGGAAGATATGCCTTACCTGGATGATGGAACACCAGTGGATATCATCCTCAACCCGTTGGGAGTTCCGGGACGCATGAACATCGGTCAAGTGTTGGAGACGCACTTGGGTTGGGCAGCCAACCGGTTGGGTTTCCGGGCACTGACACCTGTATTCGATGGTGCCAACGAACCTGAGATCGAAGCTGAGCTGGCGAGAGCCTGGATGATCGACCGAGCATGGAACGAGTCCGTCATCAAAGGCTGGGAATGGCTCAAGGGTCAGCAATATTCAGCCGAGACCATCAAGGACGATGATGAGGTTCGATTGCTCTATCTTGAACAATGGCTTGGACCCAAGGGATACGATGTTTACCAATTGACTTCCGATCGGAATTACGCACGCCAATCGACATTGCGCGAATGGCTGCGTGAACATGATTACGATCCAGATGAGGTCCTTAGCTTTGAAAATGTTGAATTCGGCGCACCCGAACTAACCGAGAAAGACAGGAAAGCAGTCGAAGTTTGCCTGAGGATGTGGCTTCATGAGCACGGCGTCGACCACAGCAAGATCAAACCGGAAAATATCCGTCATAAGGCTGAAGAGTACATGACGCATACTGTCGACCCAATGCCGATCCTTGGTAAGCAAATTTTACGGGATGGAAAATCCGGAATCCCCTATGACCAGCCAGTGACCGTTGGCGTGATGACCATGCTTAAACTGCATCACTTGGTGGAAGATAAAGTACACGCACGCTCTACGGGACCCTACAGCCTGGTTACTCAGCAACCTTTGGGTGGCAAGGCTCAATTTGGTGGTCAGCGGTTTGGTGAAATGGAAGTATGGGCTTTGGAAGCATATGGTGCCGCCTATACACTGCAGGAAATGCTGACAGTCAAGTCCGACGACGTTCAGGGCAGGGTTGCAGCGTATGAAGCCATCGTCAAAGGTGAGCCAATTGAAGAACCCAGCCTACCTGCATCATTCCGTGTTTTGGTGAAAGAGCTGCAGAGCCTCGGTCTGGCTGTCGAAGCGGTAATGGATAATGATGAGATCATCCGTTTTGGCAAAGACGAAGAAAAAATCCGACCGCCCAGGACGGGTGGCGCCGGTCTGCTGGATGTCGGCATAGGACTGGGCAGCTTGCCTCATCTTTCTTGACGGTGAGTTTTCGTCATGTTATAATGGCTGGCTGTTAGGTTTTGCAAGGTGGTGAACGTATCTTGATTGTTTGAAAAGAACGTGGTGAGACCATCATAGCATTCGATGGTCTCATTTTTTCAAAAAGAATATTTGTGCACCATCGCAAGAAAATTATTTCGGAGGCTAAGGAACGTGCCAACAATCAACCAACTGATCCGTAGAGGTCGCGAGACCAAGAAGGTCAAAAGCAAATCACCTGCTTTATTGTATACATTGAATACCGTCAAGCAGCGCAGAACCAAGCTACTGAAGGGTTCGCCTCAAAAGCGCGGTGTATGCACGGTGGTTCGCACAATGACCCCCAAGAAACCTAATTCCGCGTTGCGCAAGATCGCCCGTGTGCGTCTTTCCAACGGAATTGAAGTGACAGCATACATACCCGGCGAAGGCCACCAACTGCAGGAACACTCCGTGGTGCTTGTGCGCGGTGGTCGTGTAAAAGACCTACCCGGTGTGCGATATCACATTGTGCGCGGCGCTTTGGATACAACCGGTGTTGCCAAACGTTCGCAAGGCCGTTCAAAATACGGATCAAAACGTCCAAAACCGGAAACGGCATAAATTCTTAGAGATTTGGAGAAGGTTGAATGCGTAGAACGAAACCCGTGAAGCGGGTAATAACCCCCGATGTTCGTTACAACAATGTTCTCTTGCAGAACTTCATTAATCCATTTAATGCGCCGCGGTAAGAAAAGCACCGCAACACGCATGGTTTATGACGCTCTGGATATCGTACAAGAACAAACCGGCAAACCGCCTGTAGAAGTTTTTGATCTGGCGATGAAAAATGTCGGTCCTCTCATGGAAGTCCGCCCACGCCGCGTAGGTGGTGCAACATACCAGGTTCCCATGGAAGTCCCCATGGATCGCCGGATGACTTTGGCGATGCGCTGGATCATGGATGCTTCCCGGGCTCGCTCTGGCAAGTCGTATGCCGAGAAGCTATCCGCCGAATTACTCGAAGCAGCAAACAATCAGGGCGCTGCGGTCCGCAAACGCGATGAAACTCACAAAATGGCAGAGGCGAACCGCGCGTTTTCACATTATCGCATGTAAGCAACGGAGCAGAACTACGTCTGGTGTTCCATGGCACGTACAGTCCCTCTGGATAAATATCGAAACATTGGCATCATTGCCCATATTGACGCTGGTAAGACTACCACAACCGAGCGGATTCTATTCTATACGGGCAAGACATATCGGATGGGGTCTGTCGATGATGGAACAACCGTTACCGATTGGATGATCCAGGAGCGGGAACGCGGCATCACCATTGTGTCCGCTGCAGTGACCGCTGAATGGAAAGGGTATCAAATCAATATCATCGATACCCCCGGGCACATAGATTTTACGGCTGAAGTTCAACGTTCGTTGCGAGTGCTGGATGGGGGAGTGGTGGTTTTCGATGCAACCCAAGGGGTGGAACCCCAAAGTGAAACGGTCTGGCGTCAAGCCGACCGTTATCATGTCCCCAGGATCTGTTTTGCAAATAAGATGGACCGGCTTGGCGCTTCCTACGATTTCACAATTAAAACAATTGTGGAACGTCTTGGGGCTAATCCGCTGGCGATGCAAGTTCCGATTGGCAGCGAAGGTGATTTCAAAGGGGTCGTTGACCTGCTCACCGAGAAGGCAATTTATTTTGATGATGATCTCGGAAAAGAACCACGGGTCGCTGAAATCCCAGAAGCTTTAGTCAATGAAGCCAAGGAGAGACGGGCGCTGCTCGTCGAGAAGATCGCCGAAACCGACGACGACCTTATTGTAAAATTCCTGGAGAACGAAACGATCAGCCTTGATGAACTCAAAGCTGCGTTGCGTAAAGCAGTCATCACTAACCGAGCCACTCCGGTATATTGTGGCAGCTCCCTAAAAAATAAAGGTGTCCAACCTGTGCTGGATGCCGTAATCGATTTCCTGCCCTCTCCGGCGGATATCCCTCCCGTAACGGGGCATGATCCCAATAAAGATAAAGAAACCATCCGGGCAGCCGAAGATGACGCTCCCATGAGTGCATTGGTATTCAAGATAGTTACCGATCCATATGTGGGCAGGCTGGCGTATTTCCGTGTGTACTCAGGTAAAGTGACACAGGGTGTCATGGTCTACAATGCCACCAAGGATAAGAAGGAACGCATCGGCAGGCTTTTACGCATGTACGCCGATCACCGTGAAGATATCACCGAAGTGTACGCGGGTGAAATTGCCGCCGTACTTGGCTTCAAAGATACGTTCACCGGTGATACATTGTGCGATCAACACCATCCCGTCATCTTGGAAAACATCACCTTCCCCGAACCTGTAATCTCTGTGGCGATTGAGCCGAAGACCAATGCCGACCAGGACCGCATGGCGGAAGCGTAAAAAAATTATCGGAAGAAGATCCCACGTTCAGAGTGCATGTCGATGAAAACACCACCCAAACCATCATCGAAGGGATGGGCGAACTTCACCTGGAAGTTCTTGTCGACCGCATGCTGCGGGAGTTCCGGGTCCAGGCGAACATTGGCAGACCGCGCGTCACCTATCGCGAAACCATTTCTCGAAATCGTCCCCAAATATGAATACAAGTATGTCAAGCAATCCGGCGGACATGGTCAATACGGTCACGTCGTGATTTCGACTCGAACCTCTCGAACGGGGTAACGGCGTTCTATTCGAAAACAAGGTCGTCGGCGGAAAAATCCCCCGTGAATATATCCCAGCCGTCGAAAAAGGTGTCCGCGAGGCGGCCGAAACAGGTGTTCTGGCCGGATATCCGGTAACTGATGTAAAGGTGAAATTGATGGATGGCTCATATCATGAAGTGGATTCAAGTGAAATGGCTTTTAAAATGGCGGCTATCTTTGCCTTCAGGGAAGCCGTGCAAAAAGGTAAGCCCGTTTTGTTGGAACCGATCATGAAAGTGGAAGTGCTCGTTCCCGAAGAATATCTGGGCGACGTGCTGGCGCAATTAAACAGCCGGCGTGGCCATGATCCAGGGGACTGACCCACGACCGGGTAATGCACATGCCGTGCGTGCCAGTGTTCCATTATCGGAAATGTTCGGTTACGCTACCGAACTGCGTTCAGCCAGCCAGGGACGTGGCGTGTTTTCAATGGAATTCGATCATTACCAGCCGGTATCCGCCGCGGTGGCAGAAAAATTGTTAGTTCGTAACTTAATCTATGATTCTGGAAAGGAGTAGCAATTATGGCAAAGCAAAAATTTGATCGATCAAAGCCGCATTTGAATGTAGGGACGATGGGTCACATTGACCATGGGAAGACGACCTTGACAGCGGCGATCACGAAATACTGTGGATTTTTAGGGAAAGCGGACGTTCCGGCCGTATGATTCGATCGACAATGCGCCGGAAGAGAAAGCGCGCGGCATCACGATCAACATTGCGCACGTGGAATACGAGACGGAGAAGCGGCACTATGCCCACGTGGACATGCCGGGACACCGCGACTACATCAAGAACATGATCACGGGAGCGGCGCAGGTGGATGGTGCCATCCTGGTGGTGGCAGCGCCGGACGGGCCGATGCCGCAGACGAAGGAGCACGTGCTGCTGGCGCGCCAGGTGGAAGTGCCGAGCATCGTGGTGTTCCTGAACAAGGTGGACATGATGGACGATCCGGAGCTGTTGGAGCTGGTGGAGATGGAACTGCGGGAAATGCTGACCGGATACGGTTTCCCGGGGACACCACGCCGATCGTACGCGGCAGTGCGTTGAAGGCGCTGGAAAGCACCAGCACCGACCCGAATGCGCCGGAATATGCCTGCATCAAGGAACTGCTGCGGGTGGTGGATGAATACATTCCGGAGCCGAAGCGCGACATGGATAAGCCGTTCATGATGCCGATGGAAGACGTGTTCTCGATCAAGGGACGCGGGACAGTGGTGACAGGGCGTGTGGACCGCGGCAAGATCAAGGTGGGCGAAGCCGGTGGAGATCATCGGGTTGCAGGAAAAGAGCACGCTCGAGTGTGGTGACGGGAGTGGAGATGTTCCACAAGACTGCTGGACAAAGGCATGGCAGGCGACAACCTGGGCTGCTGCTGCGGGGCATCGAGCGCACGGACGTGGAGCGCGGGCAGGTGGTCGCCAAGCCGGGCAGCATCACGCCGCACAAGAAATTCAATGCGCGAAGTGTACGTGTTGAAGAAAGAAGAAGGTGGGCGGCACAAGCCGTTCTTCCCGGGATACCGGCCGCAGTTCTACATTCGGACGATGGATGTGACCGGGATCGATCAAACTGCCGGAAGGTGTGGAGATGGTCATGCCGGGCGACAACGTGAACATGGAAGTGGAACTGATCATGCCGGTGGCGTTGGAGCAGGGCTCCAAGTTCGCCATCCGCGAAGGCGGTCTGACGGTTGGTGCCGGCGTCATCACCAAGATTATTGGACTAGGTAGAGAAATCATGGCAAAACAAAAATTCGAATTCGACTAAAAGCATATGATCATCGTGTCCTTGATCAATCCGCCAAGCGGATTGTGGAGACGGCTGAACGGAGCGGTGCAAAGGTTGTTGGTCCGGTACCACTGCCGACCAAGATCGAAAGATTCACGGTTCGCCGCGTCGACATTCATCGATAAGGATTCGCAGGAGCATTTTGAGATCCGAACCCATAACCGGTTGATCGATGTGCTGGATCCGGATTCCAAAACAATCGATATGCTGATGCGTCTAAACCTGCCGGCTGGTGTCGATATCGAAATCAAGATATAACAGTACAGGGAACGGATGTGAGCCTCTGCACACCATAATCTCTGGTCGATATTACAAATTGTGTGGTAAAATAGCAAGGTTTTGGGAACTGACCCAGTATCGTTATGGCAGGTGCAAGAGCTGAACTGTGGCGCACGCAACCAAACTCAGTGTGCAGCCGCAGGCCAACTGACTGCACTATGTCCAGGAGATGATGCAGCCTAGCCCAGGCTGACAGTCTCGAAAATATTATTGATCAAGGAGAAAACCGAGATGTTAAAAGGGCTGATTGGAAAGAAAATCGGCATGACCCAGATTTTCGATGAGAATGGCGCGGCATTCCGGTAACCCTCATCGAAGCTGGGCCATGTTACGTCACCCAGATCCGCACTGTTGAAAAAGAAGGTTATTCAGCAGTGCAACTGGGTTTCGATGAAATAAAACCCAAACGTCTGACCCAGGGTGAACTGGGTCATCTTAAAGAAACAAACTTGCCTCCCCTGCGTTTCTTGCGTGAATTCCGTGCAAAAGAGCCCCAGGTCAAAGAAGGCGATAAAGTCGATGTGAGCTGTTTGCCGTTGGCGAACATGTGGATGTGGTTGGTACCAGCAAAGGTAAAGGTTTTGCAGGTGCTGTGAAACGATATCATTTCCATGGATGGACCAAGACCCACGGTACATCTGATCGACAACGTGCTCCCGGCTCCCGCGGCTCAACCACTACACCCGGTCGTGTTTATAAAGGTTCGCGTGGACCCGGTCATATGGGCGATGACCGTGTCACTGCGGCAGAACTTGAAGGTCGTCCTGGTGGATGCTGAGCGCAACCTGCTAGGCGTACGAGGCGCCGTTCCCGGCGCCGCAATGGCTTGGTGTTCATCAAAGAGGCCCGCAAGCAGTAATCTGAGTATCTGGATCTGAATGGAGCTAAGTGACTATGAAAGTAGATGTTATAAACATGGAAGGTAAGAAGGTCCAGCACGGTGGAATTACCCGCAGAGATTTTTGAAGCCCCGATCGATGTTGATCTGATGCACCAGGCTTATCCGCGACAGATGGCGAATGCCCGCCTTGGTACACATGAGACCAAAACCCGAGTCGAAGTTGCCGGTGGTGGAAAGAAACCATGGACACAAAAAGGTACAGGTCGTGCACGGTCAGGGTTCAACACGTTCTCCGAATTGGAAGGGTGGCGGCAAAGATCCACACACCCCATCCGCATGGTTATACACCCAGGCAATGCCCCGGAAGATGCGCCAAGCTGCATTGCGCTCGGCTCTTTCTGCCAAAGCCGCAGATGCCGGCATTGTCTTGTGGATGAATTGAAATTGAGCGAACCGAAGACCCGCCTGATGGCAAAAGCACTTGATGGACTGGGTTGGGACGAACAGCGCATTGATCCTCATCCCCGGAAAAAATGAAGGATACGAAATGGTGATTCGCTC
This sequence comes from uncultured Chloroflexia bacterium, assembly GCA_963699305.1. Classification (GTDB taxonomy): domain Bacteria; phylum Chloroflexota; class Anaerolineae; order Anaerolineales; family Anaerolineaceae; genus JBGQAS01. The sequence continues at coordinate 385,857 of OY969431.1, forward strand.
CACCAACAATATTGCCGGATGCCAAAATCTTGATGGCGAATTATCTCAATATCCGAGACCTGTTCGGCTTTGACAAAGATCGTCATGCCCCTCGCCGTGCTGGATCAGATCAAAGTGAATGTTGGGATAGGAGGAGTAAACATGACAGATTCATTATGGCATTCTCCGCCGACCGATCGTGACTGAAAAAACCAATTACCTGGCTACCGGTTTGCATCAGTATGTGTTTCGAGGTCGCCGATGATGTAACCCGAACGCCGGTCAAAGAAGCTGTTGAAAAGGCATTCAAAGTGACAGTCCTTCGTGTGAATATTATCAACGTTCCAGCCAAACGCAGCCGCCGTGGCACGCAGCCGACGGATGGGTGTTCGCATCAGCCGCGTTCAAGAAAGCGATCGTCACTCTGGCTACCAGAAGATCGAATTCCGATTTTTGAAGGGGTTGAGTAATGGCCATTAAAATTTACAAACCAACAACTCCCGGTCTGCGCGGAATGACCGGCTATACATTCGAGGAAATCACCAAAGATAAACCCGAACGGTCGCTGATCATCATCCGCAGTGAACACGCCGGTCGCAATGCCAATGGTCGAATTACCGTTCGCCATCGTGGTGCCGGCGATCGGCAGTACATCCGCCTCGTGGATTTCAAACGCGAGAAACATGGTATTCCCGCCAAACGTGGCGCCATCGAATATGATCCCAACCGCACAGCCCGGCTGGCATTATTGATTTATGCTGATGGCGAAAAACGATACATTGTTGCTCCCCTTGGTTTAAAGGTTGGAGAACCATCATTTCCAGCGCGAAGCCGAGATCCGTCCCGGGAACAACCTGCCGATTTCCAATATTCCTGTTGGTACCCTGATCCACAACATGGAAATGAAATCACGGAAAGGGCGGCCAACTCGTCCGCACTGCCGGTGGCTCCGCTCAATTGCTGGCGAAAGAAGGCGATTATGCCCAGATGCGTATACCTTCCGGGGAAGTCCGCTTGATCCCCCAGGTTTGCTATGCCACCATCGGTCAGATCGGCAACCTTGATCACAGCAATATCAAACTTGGCAAAGCCGGTCGCAAGCGCCATATGGGTATTCGACCGACGGTACGCGGTACTGCAATGAGCCCCCGCGACCATCCGCATGGCGGTGGTGAAGGACGACAACCTACCGGTATGCCAGGACCCAAGAGTCCCTGGGGCAAACCTACCCGCGGGTATCAGTACCCGTCGCAACAAGCAAACCAACAAATTCATTGTCAAGCGTCGCAATAAACGTTTTGATAGGTGATGATCAACAGGCGAGAAAGAAGGACGAAACTATGTCAAGATCGCTAAAAAAAGGCCCGTATATTGAGCCGAAATTACTCAAGCGCATTGAGGAAATGAATACCAAGAGTGAAAAGAAAGTCATCCGCACCTGGAGCCGCGCCAGCACCATTTTCCCTCAAATGGTCGGGCATACCATCGCTGTGCATGATGGACACCGCCATGTACCAATTTACGTCACCGAAAATATGGTCGGTCATCGGTTGGGCGAATTTGCTCCAACCCGCCATTTCCGCGGACATCTTTCCGGAAGAGCCACCTCGGAAAAGGTGGAATTAAACCATGGCAACTGATATTCGAGCAACTCTCAAAAACTGCAGCTATTCCGCCCAAAAGACGCGTCTGGTCGTCGATTTGGTGCGTGGCAAAAAAGTTGTGGAAGCATTGAACATCTTGAAGTTTTCCAACAAAGCGTGTGGCAATCCCCGTAGCAAAGCTGATCAACTCTGCCATTGCCAATGCAGAAGAAGAATATGGTGTGAACCGTGATTCGTTGTATATCCACACCATCACCGCCGATGAAGCTCCCACCCGAAAATGGCGGCGCTTTGGCGCCCGCGGACGTTTCAAACCGATTTTACGGCGTTCATCGCACATCACTGTAATCTTGAAAGAGAAGGGTTAGCTGGTGGCACGCGTGAAGCTCACCAACTCTGAAGAGGACACCAGGAGAAATTATGGGTCGTAAAGTTCATCCAATTGGTTTTCGTCTTGGAATCATCCAACCCTGGGCAGGGCGCTGGTTCGCTGAACGGAAGCGAATACCGCAATCAACTTCACCAGGATCTTGCCATCCGTGACATGATCCGCAAGGTCGCCGATAAAGCAGGCGTTTCCAAGATCGAAGTTGAACGCTTCCCCGGGAAAGTAAAAGTGATCGTTCATACCGCCAAACCCGGTATTTTGATCGGTCGCAAAGGTGATTCCGTCAAGAACATCCGGCAGGATCTGGAAGCATTGACCGGCAAGAAGATTGATCTCGAGATCAAAGAGATCAAATCCCCCGATTGCGATGCGTATCTGGTTGCGCATAATATTTCCGACCAGATCGAGCGCCGGGTTAGCTACCGCCGGGCAATGAAACGGGCTTTACAGCAGGCACAACGCCAGGGAGCCCTTGGTATCAAGATCGAGGTTTCCGGACGGTTGAGCGGCGCTGAAATGGCTCGCGAAGTCAAGCTGCGTGAGGGACGTGTACCTTCACAGACGCTACGGGCAAACATAGATTTTGCCGTTGCGCAAGCCCTTACCACGTACGGGCGTATTGGTGTAAAGGTATGGATTTACCTAGGTGAAGTTTTGCCGGGAGTGGAAGAGAAAGCTGAAACCACCGAAGGCGTTTATGTGAGTGAATAAAATCAGGGTTGGATCTTTTCAACCCAGACGAAAGAGGTAGTTGCTATGTTGATGCCGAAACGTGTCAAGTGGCGCAAGCAACAGCGCGGCCGTATGACAGGCAAAGCTTACCGGGGTGCCGAAATCAGCTTTGGTGATTATGGTTTGCAAGCATTGGAACCGGGGTGGGTAACTGCCCGCCAGATTGAAGCTGCCCGCCGAACGATCGTGCACGCAATGAAGCGTCATGGAAAAGTATGGATCCGGATCTTCCCGGATAAACCATATACACACCGTCCTCCTGAAACCCGCATGGGTAAAGGCAAAGGTCCGGTGGAATATTATGTGGCAGTTGTGAAACCTGGCAGGATCATGTTTGAATTGAGCGGCTTGGATTCCGTGTCAGCTGTTGCTGCACTGCATCAGGCTTCTTATAAATTCTCAATCCGTACCAAAGTTGTTGCCCGTCACGAAAGTGCCGCAGGAGAACAGAAATGAAGATCTCCGAAATCCGCTTGATGTCCACCGAAGAGCTGAAGAATAAACTGCAGGATCACCAGCAGGAATATATGAACCTTCGGTTCCAGATCGCCACCGGTCAACAGACCGATACCAGCCGTTTGCGCGTGATCCGCCATACTGTTGCGCAGTTTGAGACTATCGTACGCGAACGTGAGCTGGAAATCAATCAGGATCTGGAAAAATTGAGTACTTCCAAACATGCAGGCAAGGGTCCGAAACCCGCCAAGAAGGAAACCAAAGCCGAGAAACCTGTAAAAGAGGAAGAACCAAAAGAAACCAAAGAGAAAAAACCCGCAGCTGCAGCAAAGAAACCCGCCAAGGCTGCCGTGACCAAAAAAACGGAAACCAAGAAACCTGCCAAGACTACCAAAAAGCAGGCTAAAGAAGGTGACAAATGAACAATCGAAGACGTATTACGGGCGTAGTCACCAGCAACAAAATGATGAAAACAGTCGTGGTGGAAATTTCCCGATCTTTCCGTCACCCCTTGTACAAAAAGGTGGTTCATACCAGCAAGCGCATCATGGCGCACGATGAACTCGGCTGCCAGATGGGTGATAAAGTACGTGTCGTGGAAAGCAGACCGCTTTCCCACGCCAAACGCTGGGTTGTGGAAGAGATCATTAAAAAAGAAGGAAAGCAGCTTCGTATTGAAGATACCATCGCCATAGCCGCACCCATCGTTGAACCCGTTGTGGAAAGCACACCCGAACCTGTTGTGGAAACCACGCCTGAGCCTGTTGAAGGAGAACCGAAATGATCCAACAACAGACTCGACTCAAAGTTGCCGATAACACAGGCGCCCGTGAAGTGATGGTCATCCACGTCATGGGTGGGTCAACCCGCCATTATGGATATGTAGGTGATGTAATCGTCGGGACGGTGAAATCCGCCGCCCCCCAAGGCTCTGTGAAAAAAAGCGAAATCGTCAAGGGAGTTATTGTCCGTTGCTCCAAGGAATGGCGCCGTGAAGACGGCTCCACCATTCGTTTCGATGACAATGCTGTTGTCATCCTGGATGCCGATGGACAGAATCCCAAGGGCACACGCATCTTCGGACCCGTGGCACGCGAACTGCGTGAAAAAGGTTTCATGAAGATCGTTTCACTCGCTCCGGAAGTGATATAGGAGCAGGAGAGACAATATGAAGTTGAAGATCCGAAAAGGCGATACGGTCGAAATTATCAGCGGCCGTACCCAAGACAAAGGTAAAACAAGGCGAAGTCATCCGAGTGCTTCCCGATGAATCCCGCATTGTTGTGTCGGGTATCAATATGCGCACGAAACATCAGCGCCAGGTGCAATCACAGGGTAAAACGATCAAACCCGGGATAGTCAAGTTTGAAGCACCCATCGACATTTCCAACGCCATGCTGGTCTGCAAGAAGTGCAACAAACCAACCCGTGTGGCTTTCTCCCGAGAAGGCGATAAATCACAGCGGGTTTGTAAAAAATGCGAGTTCAATGATTGATGCATAAACCCGCGGAGAATAATGATGAATAGAATTCGAGAACGTTATCAAAAAGAACTTGTCCCGGCATTGGTCAAAGGGTTGAACTTGCGAAATGTTATGGAAGTGCCGCGGATCAAGAAAGTAATCGTCAACATCGGTTTGGGTGAGGCTCTGGACAATCCCAAAGCTTTGGATGCTGCGGTCATTGACCTCACCGCGATCACCGGTCAAAAACCGATCGTAACGAAAGCCAAGAAAAGCATTGCCAACTTCAAGCTGCGTGAAGGCCGCCAGATTGGGGCTGTCGTCACCATGCGCGGGGAACGGATGTGGGATTTCCTCGACCGCTTGATGAATATCGTCCTGCCGCGGGTGCGTGATTTCCGGGGTGTGTCCCCTGAATCATTTGACGGACGCGGGAATTACACGCTTGGATTACGTGAGCAAATCATCTTCCCTGAGATCGAATACGACAAAGTCGATAAGGTCCGCGGGATGGAGATCACAATCGTCACGTCTGCATCGAACGATGATCAGGCGAAAATGCTGCTGCAGATGTTAGGCATGCCTTTCAGGAAGGTGTAGTATGGCATCAGAAATGTATGAAATACCGAGAAATGCGGCGAAAATTCCCAAACATGGTGCGAAACCGTTGCAAACGCTGTGGACGTCCACGTGGATATATCCGCCGATTTGGACTGTGTCGCATTTGTTTCCGCGAATTTGCTCTGCAAGGTGAAATTCCCGGCGTGACCAAGTCATCATGGTAACGCAACCGGAGGTCATAAGATGAGTGTAATTAATGATCCTATTGCCGATATGTTGACCCGCATCCGGAATGGTGTTTCAATGGCCAGTCCACGATCGCGATGCCCAGCTCCAAGATCAAAGAAGAAATCGCCCGGATCTTGAAAGAAGAAGGTTATATCGAAAGCTTCGAAGTTGTGGATGGCGAGAAACCGCCAAATGAAAATGCTGCGGTTAAAGATGAAATACGTCGGTGACCGGCGGCAGAAAGAATCGGTCATCACCGGTCTGGTCCGCATCAGCCGTCCCGGTAGACGGGTTTATACACACAAGCAGGATATCCCCTGGGTGCTTTCGGGAATTGGTATATGCCATCCTTTCCACCCCCAAGGGTGTAATGACCGGACAGCGTGCTCGCCAGGTTGGTGTTGGCGGCGAGATCCTGTGCAAGGTCTGGTAACCCAGCAGGGTAAAGGAGGTATGTACTGTGTCTCGAATAGGTCGATTACCCGTAACCGTTCCCGCTGGAGTGCAGATCAAATTCGATGGTCTTACGGTTCATGTCAAGGGTCCCAAAGGCGCAATTGACCCGAACGTTCTCACCCGGAAGTCGCCATTACCATGGAAAATGGTCAGGTGATCGTCAACCGCAATTCAGATGAAATGCTTGCCAAGGCATTACATGGCACAACCCGGGCGATTCTGCAAAATATGGTCACAGGTGTGAGCACTGGATTTGTAAGACTCTTGAAATTGAAGGTGTTGGCTACCGTGCGGAAATGGATGGCAAGAATCTGATGGTCTATGTTGGGTTTTCTCATCCGGTTGAAGTGGAACCGACAGACGGCATCACATTTGAAGTGGAGGCGAAAACTCGACAGATCAAAGTGATCGGTATCGACAATGAACTGGTCGGCCAAGTTGCCGCTGATATCCGCAAGATCCGCCCCCCGAGCCTTACAAGGGCAAAGGAATTCATTACCTGGGCGAGAATATCCGTCGCAAACCCGGCAAATCTGGCAAAGACGAAAGCCGCCTAAGGATAGGTGAAAGAATATGGCAAAATTAAACACGATGCTGAAGCACGAATTCGTCGTCATCGCCGTGTACGTGTGAAAGTTCATGGTACACCCGATGTCCCGCGGCTGAATGTTTTCCGCAGCCTCGCCGATATTTACGCACAGGTGATCGATGATCAACAGGGACATACGCTTGCCTCTGCATCGAGCATTGACCAGGAACTGGTGAAAAAGCTGCAAGGGTTTGAAAAAAATCGAGCAGGCTCGTGAAGTTGGAAAATTGGTTGCTGAACGCGCAAAGAAGAGCGGCATCAAGAAAGTCGTTTTCGACCGTGGCGGTTACCAATATATCGGGCGTGTCAAAGCGTTGGCGGATGCAGCCCGCGAAGCCGGGTTAGAGTTCTAAAAGAACACAAGAAATTGAGGTCTGATTTATGGAAATGAAAGAATATCAACCCCTGGAACCGCAATTCGATGAGCGTGTCATCGAAATCGCCCGTGTTGCCAAAGTCGTTAAAGGTGGTCGTCGCTTCCAATTCCGTGTAACCATTGTCACAGGTGATAATAAGGGAAAAATCGGTATTGGGATCGGTAAAGCGAATGCTGTACCGGATGCCATGCGCAAAGCAACGGAACGCGCCCACAAGAATATGCACGGTGTCAAGGTGTACGGCTCAACCATCCCGCATGAAGTCCTTGCAAAAGTTGGTGGAGCCATCGTGCTGCTCAAACCCGCATCCGAAGGGACCGGAGTTATTGCAGCTGGTGGCGTCCGTGCTGTGCTGGAAGCAGCAGGTATCCGGGATATTCTTACCAAATCATTGGGGAGCGCTAACATGCTCAATGTTGTAAAAGCAACATTCGAGGCTCTCGAGCAATTGAAATCCCCTGAAGAGGAAGCCATTCGCCGCGGAAAATCCTCCAAGGATTTGCTGCCATACTGGGAACGGAGGAAGAATGGCTAAGAAAAGTGAAGCAAAAATGCTGCGCATCACTTACATACGCAGCTCGATTGGGTATTCCAAAAAGCATAAAGCAACAATCCGGGCATTAGGTTTTCACCGTTTGAACCAGAGCGTGGTTCATCCTGATACCCTCACATTGCGTGGAATGCTCTCGAAAGTAAATCATCTCGTAAAAATTGAAGATCAGGTATAGACATGAAACTGAACGATCTAAAACCAAACAAGGGAAAAACCAGCGTCCACAAACGTCTCGGTCATGGTATCTCTGCCGGGCAGGGTAAAACCGCCGGTCGTGGTACCAAGGGACAGGGTTCCCGGTCCGGTGAAGGTGGTCGCCTGTATCGACAGGGTGGAAATCTGCCGTTCTTCCGTAAGCTACCTTTCATGCGTGGTGTCGGGTTTACTCCCCCGAACCAAGTGGATTTCAATGAAGTCAACCTGGACCAGCTCCAGAAAATTGGCGGAAAAAAGGAAATCACCCCCGAACTGCTTGCAGAAAAAGGGTTGCTGAGCAAACCAGCCAACCCGGTGGTGATCCTGAGCCGCGGTGAAGTCAAGGAAGCGTTAACCATCAAGGTACACCGCGTCAGTAAAGGCGCCCGTGCAAAGATCGAAGCTGCGGGTGGAAAAGTTGAATTGATTGGCAAATAAAGCGAGAAGGAGCCTCACATGAAGCGTTCAGCGTGGCGCTACTTGTGGAAATCACAAGATATTCGTAAGAAACTGTTGATCACCCTGTTGCTGCTGGTGATCTACCGGTTAGCTGCGAATATCCCTGTGCCCAACATCAACCGTGAAGTGCTTGCCGGACTGGCAACCAACACGGGTGCTGCCGGTACCCTGTTCAACCTGCTGGATCTGCTTTCCGGTGGAACCGTTTCCCACTTTTCCATTTTGGCGATGGGTGTGTATCCCTATATTACCGCACAGATCATCCTGACCCTGCTCATCCCCATCATCCCGGCGCTGGAACGGAAAATGAAGGAAAATCCACGCGAGGGTCAAAAATGGCAGGAGCGTTGGACGGTGATCCTTACCATACCCATGGCAGCCCTTTCTGCCATCGGGCAGATCAACATTTTTACGTCGTTATCCGGATCCGGACAAAATATTTTATATAACTATGGCTTTACCGGCGCCAACCTGCTGCCCACGTTAACTACGTTGATCAGCATGATCGCTGGTACCATGTTCGGCATCTGGATCGGTGAATTGATCTCTGAATTTGGCATTCCAAACCAGGGCTTATCGTTGATCATCTTTGCTGGTATTGTGTCACGGATGCCTGCTAACCTCCTGGCGATATTGAACGATAAGGCCAATGGTTGGTGGATGCTTCTGATCATCCTGGCCATCCTGATCCTGACCATCTTTGCCATCGTTTATGTCCAGCAGGGGAGACGAAATGTCCCCGTGCTGTTCCCGGGGCGCCGGGTGGGCAACCGTATGTCGATGCCCGTACGCAGCAACCTCCCGTTGATGGTGAACATGGCAGGCATGATCCCGCTGATCTTTGCACAGTCGCTCCTGACATTCCCAGCCATCCTGGCAAGTTTCTTCCTGAATTCGAAGACGGAGTGGGTGGCGAAATTTGCCACCGGTGTAAAAGACACATTTGGTGCTGGGAATGCAGTGTATCCGCATCCTCTACTTCATCATGGTGGTCGCATTCACATTCTTCTATACGGATGTCATGTTCCAGCAACAGGATTATGGTGAAAACCTGAAACGGCAAGGCGCACAAATCCCGGGTGTTATCCGCGGCGCACCAACCCAAAGGTATCTGACAAAAGTGCAGCGGCGCATCACCTTCCCGGGCGCGTTTTTCCTTGGATTTGTTGCAGTGCTGCCATATATCCTGCAACTGATCTTCAAGGTGATCAGTGGCGGAGCAGCGATCTCCACCAGCAGTGTTTTCCTCGTCTCTGCAGCCGGCTTGCTGATCGTGGTGGGCGTCGTACGTGATACCTTCACCATCATCGAAACCGAGTTGAAACTGCATGGGTACGATGAAAGCTTGATCAAAGGTTAATACCGGAAAAATGGTTCTGCATATCGTGCTTTTAGGACCGCCCGGTGCGGGAAAGGGAACGCAAGCCGAAATTGTTGCCGAAAAGTTAGGACTGGCGCATATTTCCTCCGGCGACCTCTTCCGGGAGAACATTAACAATCAAACAGACTTGGGAATGCTGGCGAAGCAATATATCGACCGCGGTGAACTCGTACCGGATGGCGTCACCATCGATATGGTGAAAGAACGTCTGACGAAACCGGATTGCAAACGCGGTGCATTGCTGGATGGCTTCCCGAGAACTCCTGCGCAGGCTGAATCACTGGAAAAGATGCTGCAGGAAAAGAACGTCCACTTGAACCTCGTCCCGCTGATCACAGTGCCGGAGCAACTGCTCATCGAACGGCTTGGCGGACGGTGGACCTGCCGGGAACAGGGGCATGTATTTCACGAGAAATTCAACCCCCCGAAAGTGGCAGGCAAATGCGACCTGGACGGATCAGAACTGTACCAGCGCGATGATGACAAACCGGAAACGGTGCAGAATCGCATATTTGTGTACAACCAGCAAACTACCCCTTTGATCGATTATTTCAAAGGACGTAAGTTGCTGGCAGAGATGGATGGTTCTTTACCAATCGAAAAAGTGACCGAAGCTCTGTTGGTGGCCATTTCCAAGGCGGTGTGACGTGAGTTGGGAACGACAAATCACGATCAAATCTCCAAAAGAGATTGCCATCATGCGCGAAGCGGGGAGAATCAATGCCCTGGCTTTGCAAGCTGTCCGTGAGATCATCAAACCCGGCGTCAAAACCGCAGAGTTGGATGCAGCTGCCGAAAAGATTCTCGAGGAACATGGAGCCTTTTCACCCTTCAAGAATTATCCCGGACCGTACCCATACCCGGCGAGCATCTGTGTCAGTGTCAACGAAGAGTTGGTACATGGTATACCGGGTGACCGGAAATTGAAGGAAGGCGATATCGTTTCGGTGGATTGCGGAACAGTCCATGACGGTTTTGTGGGTGATTCCGCTTTCACGGCATCTGTCGGGAAGATAACCAGGGATGCCCAGAAATTGCTGGATGTGACCGAACAGGCATTGAAGATTGGAATCCAGCAGATGGTTGCAGGGAAATACACCGGAGACATTGGCTTTGCAATCCAGCAATTCGTGGAAAGCCAGGGTTTAAATGTCGTCCGGGAATACACCGGACATGGTGTGGGCAGGAACATGCACGAAGGACCGCAAGTGCCCAATTACGGCGAACCCGGCAAGGGTGTCCTCCTGCGGACCGGGATGACGATCGCTCTGGAACCCATGGTTCTGGCAGGCACCCCTTACACCCGGGTGATGCCCAATGAATGGACCGTCAGTTCCCGGGACGGCAGATTGACAGCGCATTTTGAACATTCTGTCGCAATCACAGAGCACGGTCCGGAAATTCTTACATTGCCCTGAATGTGAGCAATTTCTAGACGAATTCGATAAGTAAAGATATAATTGAAAATTTGGCGTGCTGTACGGAAAGATAAAGGAGTTTTTTGAATGAAAGTATCACCATCTATTCGCAAGCGTTGCTCCAAATGCAAGATCGTGCGACGCAACCGCAGATTGTATGTCATCTGCGAAAATCCAAAGCATAAGCAGCGACAAGGATAAAGGGTATGGCAAGAATTGAAGGTGTTGATCTTCCACGTAACAAACGGGTAGAAGTAGCCCTGAATTACCTCTATGGAATTGGCCCAACGCGCTCAAAAGCAATTTTGACAGCGACCAAGGTCAGCCCGGATATTCGCGTTAAGGATTTGACCGAAGCTCAGGTTAATTCGATCCGCGAATATATATCTAAAAACTACAAGGTCGAAGGCGATCTGCGGCGCGAAGTTCAAATGAACATCAAGCGCCTGATCGAAATCGGCTGTTATCGCGGACTGCGCCACCGCCGTAATTTGCCCGTGCATGGGCAGCGCACCCGCACCAACGCGCGTACGCGCAAGGGACCCAAGAAAACTGTGGCGGGTCGCGGACGCCGTCGCGGAGCTACCAAGAAATAAGTTTGCGCCTGGATTTCCGGGTGGGGACCTTCCGCCCCGCGGCAGCCTTGAAATCCTTAAGCAAACCCTAGAAAATATTGTCGAGGAATTATGGCACAAACTGTACGCTCAACGCGTCGAACTTCTACCAAGAAATCCAAGCGGTCGTTATCGTCCGGTGAGATTCATATCTTTGCATCCTTCAACAACACCATCGTGACCGTGACGGATGGACAAGGCAATGCCGTGTGTTGGGGCAGCGCCGGGTCGTCTGGATTCAAGGGTTCGCGCAAAAGCACACCATTTGCGGCTCGCTTGGCAGCCGAGCAGGCCGTCAAGACCGCCCAATCCTTGGGCATTCAGGAAGTGGATTTGATCATCAAAGGTCCCGGTCCGGGACGCGAATCCGCCATCCGGGCAGTTCAATCGATGGGTATTAAAGTGAAATCCATTTCGGATATCACCCCCATACCTCACAACGGTTGCCGCCCGCCCAAGAAACGCCGCGTATAACGAAAAGGAAGGATCATTTATATGGCTCGATACATTGGACCGGTTTGCAAATTGTGCCGGCGAGAAAGTGAAAAACTCTTTTTGAAAGGTGCCCGCTGCTTTTCCAGCAAGTGCGCTTTCGAACAGCGCGGGTACGCTCCTGGCATGCATGGACGAAGCGGCCAGGGACGTGGTAATGAGCGCGAATCCGATTATTCCCGCCAATTGCGTGCGAAACAAAAAGCGCGCCGTGTATACGGGATCCTCGAACGCCAGTTCCGCCGATATTTCCATGATGCGCAGCGCCGCCGTGGTTTGACGGGTTTCAACCTGCTGCAATCATTGGAACTGCGCCTGGATAATGTTGTCTATCGGATGGGTTACGCGGAAAACCGTGCCATGGCTCGCCAATTAGTGAACCACGGTCATTTCCTTGTGAATGGGTTGCGCGCAAGCATCCCCTCAATGCTCCTCAACGCCGGCGATAAAGTCACCGTACGTGAGGGATCGAGCAAGGATACCTATTTCAAGCAATTGCCTGAATTTGCTGAAAAACGACAGTGCGCTGTCTGGTTGGATCGCGACCTAAAAAACATCAGTGGTCGTGTGTTGCGGTTGCCCGAACGCAGTGAAATTGATGGAAACCTGAGCGAGCAGCTGATTGTCGAATACTATTCACGGTAACGCATTGAATCTTCTATGCAACCATGATCTTCCTCAAGGAAGGGGTGCAACGTGTGTGCTCTAAGTAATATGGTAACACCTGTCGTGGAGCGGGAAGCAGAAGCCCGCAACTATGGCAAATTTGTGATCAGCCCGCTTGAACACGGGTTTGGGATCACCCTGGGGAATGCTCTGCGGAGAGTGCTGCTTTCTTCTTTGGAAGGGGCGGCTGTTTCCTCCATTCGCATTTCAGACGTTTTGCACGAATTCAGCGATATCCCCGGTGTCCGGGAAGATGTCATCCAGGTGATGCTGCAGATCAAACAGACCCGGCTCATCATGCATGAAGGCGATACCGCCCGGTTGCATTTGGATGTGCGTGGAGAAGGGGTTGTGACAGCAGCTGATATCCAGACTCCGGCAGACGTCGAAATCGTGAACCCCGATCTGTACCTGTTCACGGTGGACGATAACAAGACCCGCCTGGAAATCGACCTGGTTGTCGAGCGCGGACGGGGTTATTCCCCAGCTTCAGATCGAACCGGCAAACTACCCATCGGTGAGCTCCCCGTGGATGCCATCTACACACCAGTCAAACGCGTGAATTTCGTGGTAGGTTCTGCCCGTGTGGGTCAAAGCACCAACTATGATAAACTGGTGCTCGAGATCTGGACGGATGGCACCATCACTCCGGAAAAAGCTCTTGGCGGTGCGTCCAAAATCCTCATCGATCATCTGCGGTTCATCTCCGGGATTTCTGAAGAAATCCTGGCGATCAGCACGGAAAAAGAGGTGGTTGCAGGTCATCTAACCAGTGAAGCCGCCGAAACACCGATTGAAAACCTGGATCTGACCGTACGGGTGTTCAATTCGTTGAAACGCACCGGCATCACCACGGTGGGGGATGTTTTGGAACTGTTGGAAAAAGGCGATGAGGCAGTCATGTCGATTCGCAATTTTGGTGAAAAGAGTCTCGATGAACTGCGCTTAAAAATGCACGAAAAAGGGTATCTTCGAGAAGAGAAAGATGTGGAGTCTTAATTATGCGTCATCAAGTAGCGGGTTTTAGACTTAGTCGTAGTAAAGATAACCGGATTGGGTTGCGGCGTACACTGGTGAACCAATTCCTCACCCATGAGCGGATCAAAACAACCCGTACCAAAGCCCTCGCAATCCGGGGTGATACCGAACGGTTGATCACATTGGCAGCGAAAAGCCAAGCAGGTACCGATGTGGTGAAAATGAATGCCCGTCGGAAGGCTGCCCAGGTGTTGAACAACCCGGTAACCGTTAAAAAATTGTTTGATGAAATTGCACCGCGTTTTACTACCCGCAAGGGCGGTTACACGCGCGTGATCAAACTTGGACCACGCCTTGGCGATGCCGCCGAAATGGTCCTGCTGGAGTTTGTAGAAAGCTGATCCTGCCGGTTAAGCATCCGGATAGGAATGGAACATTACCAACTGATCCTCGCCTACGACGGCACTGATTTTGAGGGGTTTCAACGTCAGGGTCGCAAACGGACGGTCCAACGGGCTCTTGAACAGGCGCTCAAGGAAATCGGATGGAAGGAAAAAACGATTCTTTCCGCCGGGAGAACGGATACGGGAGTTCACGCATCCGGTCAGGTTGTCACCTTTAATGTCTCGTGGAGACACTCTTCCGGGAAGATGCTGAAAGCACTGAATGCCAAATTACCCGCCGATGTGGCAGTGCAGCAGGTTTGCACGGCACATCCGGATTTTCATCCGAGGTTTGATGCCAGGGCTCGCCGCTACAATTACCGGATTTTCACATCCGCACAACGGGATCCGTTGAGAGAACGGTTCCAATGGCGGATTGAGCAAATCCCGGAACTGGATGTCTTGAAGCAGGCTGCGAAAATCATCCAGGGACACCACGATTACTCTGCCTTCGGTAGGGCAATGAAACCCGGTGCAAGCACGCAGCGAACGGTTTTTTCAGCCGGATGGGAACGACTCGATGACTGGAGTATCCGGTTTGAAATTACCGCAGACGCGTTCTTGTACCACATGGTCCGGCGTCTGGTATTCCTGCAGGTCAAGGCCGGGCTGGGGCGTTTGCCACTGAAAGAGTTGGAGAGCGCCGTTGAAAAAGGCAAGAACATCCTCCCCGGTTTGGCACCGGCGTGTGGATTGACATTGGAAAAAGTTTTTTACGAGGATCAGGATTTTATAACGTAGTGGATTCCGGGCGTTGCCCGATGAAATGATTTGATTGGAGATGCAACAGTGGACAAGACATTCGTCCTAAAAGGAACACCTGAAAACCAATGGGTCTTGGTGGATGCCAACGGTCAGCCGCTTGGCAGATTGGCAACCAAGCTCGCTTCTTTGTTGATGGGAAAACACAAACCAACCTTTACACCGGGTGTCATGATGGGTGATTTTGTAGTGTTGGTGAACGCTGAAAAATTGAGTCTGACCGAAAAGCGGCTGGATACCAAGATGTACCATACCGTATCCGGTTATCCGGGCGGGATCCGATCGGTGGGTTTGCGCGAGCAATTGCGTGTGCACCCCGATAGAGTCATTCGGGCAGCCGTTTGGGGCATGTTACCCCATAACAAAGTCGGACGACAGTTGCTCAAACGCTTGAAAATATATGCTGGCAGTGAACATCCTCACACGGCGCAAAATCCGCAACAGGCAGCATAAAGGAGAGAAAGAATAATGGCAGTTCAATATTTTGAAGGAATCGGCAGACGAAAGCAAAGCTCCGCTCGCGTACGCATTATGAGTGGTACCGGTCAATTCACGGTCAATTCACTGCCTGCGGAAGCGTACTTCCCACGCGAAGGCGACCTGGCAGCTATCGGCATGCCGTTTACAGCCACCGGTCAAAGCCGCTCATCGTTTGATGTTACCGTTCTCGTCAGCGGTGGTGGTGTAACCGGGCAGACGGACTCCGTTGTGCTGGGTATCGCTCGCGCCCTCGTGAAAATGAATGTTGAAAACACTTCTGCGTTGCGCAAGTACGGGCTGTTGACCCGGGATGCACGCGTCAAGGAACGCAAGAAACCAGGTCTGAAGCGCGCCCGCAAGGCACCAACGTACACGAAACGTTAATATTCACACGTTCGATCATCATTCCAAGACTGTATTTTCCAGTGTTATACTGGAAAATACTTTTTAAGGTAGAAATATGGAAATTATATTTACTTGACACAACAAAGAATCTACAACATGAAAAATCCGCTTATCAATGAAACGTTGATTAAAAGATTGATGTCGAAGTATCAACAGCTGCTGATACTTGATTATAAAGTGCTGCTTCATAGACATCATCCACCCTTTCAATCAGACCAACCGATCCTCATTTATGGAATAAAGAAGGTCAATGAATTAACCCATATTTATTCACTATTGATACGAATTTTTCCTGAAACTCATGCTATTACAATCATGGAAGACGCGAGTGATAAGAAACTTGTGATTGGAGATCTGCGGGGATTTCAGCCCACCGCGAAAGAAACCGTGTTATTCATACCACCTTATGCAGAAACTTCGACTTTTTCAGGTTTCGAAGAAATTGTCTCCCGTCTGCGCGCTCCGGATGGCTGTCCCTGGGATCGGGAACAAACGCATCAATCATTGCGCACACATCTGCTTGAGGAGACCTATGAAACCATCGAAGCCATGGAAAAAAATGACCTGACGGACTTGCAGGAAGAACTTGGCGACCTGTTGCTGCAGATCGTACTCAATGCTGAAATTGCAGGTGAGGAACATGCTTTCCAAATGGTCGATGTTGTGCGTGGCATCTCGGAGAAGATCATCCACCGGCATCCGCATGTTTTTGGGGATGCGGATATTCGTGAAGTAAGCGGTGTACTTAAGAACTGGGAAAAACTGAAGGAAGCGGAGCGGAAAGGAAAGAACAGCGACACACCAAAAGGGTTGTTGGATGGCGTGCCGAAATCCCTGCCCGCGCTGACACAAGCTCAGGAATACCAGGACCGGGCTGCACGGGTGGGATTCGATTGGGATACCGTTGAACCGGTGATCAAGAAAGTACGTGAAGAGTTTGATGAGGTGCTTTCTGCACCGGATGATGCATCACGTAGTGAGGAGCTGGGCGACCTGCTGTTTGCGGTGGTAAACCTGGTGCGCTGGTACAAGACGGATGCAGAGAACGCCTTGCGAAGTACAAACCAAAAATTTGCCCGGCGGTTCAACCATATCGAGAAAGGTGCAAAGCGCGGCGGAAAGAACCTGACGGATATGTCGCTTGAAGAAATGGATGTATTTTGGGAGGAATCGAAAAAGGATGAAACAAACAAGAAGGGTAAATAACCCTTCTTGTTTTCACTTAAACCACAACCCTGAAATAAGGTAGGGTTCGATGGGGGTAAGGACCAGCTGCATGGTCAAGTTGATTTTCTCGAGTTTCACTGTGTAATAAACAGACACAAAATCACCGGTTGCTGCAACACTTTTAAAAGCGAGCGATTGATAATCGCCATACGCACCAATAAGCTGTTCACGCAACGCTTTGAAAGATGGTTCGGTCATTCCTGAAAGCATGGTTGCATCCATGCGTTGAGTGAAAGATTCATAATTGCTATTTTGCAGGCTTGTCATCAAGTTCTCTGCCATGGGGTTCGAGGTATCAAGGATGCTCGGGGGCAGGTCTGGGGTGGAAAGAAAAGAGGAAGAACAACCTGAAAGGAGTAGAATGATCAAAAAAATGGGAATAATTTTTTTCACAAGACATCTCCTAAAGTGGTTCAAATTTTGCAGTGAAATGACGCATTAATTCGGGGGAATACGTGATCCGGTAACCGCGTAATGCATCTTTTTTACCGGCGACCTTCTTTAAGAATTTCGACAAGATAGTCCAGATGCGATTGAGTGTACACCCGGCGGGGGATTGCCAACCGGACCAGTTCCAATGCCGGATACGTGATTTTCCCGGTTTGCGGGTCCGGATGAGCGAACATGACAGACCCAATTTCCACACCACGAATGCCACCCTCCAGATATAATGCAGCTGCCAGGGATTGACCTGGGAATTGCTCATGGGGGATATGGGGCAACAGCCTGGATGCATCCAGGTAGATGGCGTGCCCACCGGGGGGTTCCACAATGGGGATGCCTGCTTCGAGCAGCCGCTCACCAAGGTAACCGGTTTGTTCGATGCGGTAGCGCAGATACTCTTCATCAATACCTTCCCATAGACCAACTGCCATTGCATCAAGGTCCCTGCCGGCCAATCCGCCATACGTGGGGAACCCTTCGCGCAGGATGAGTTCATTGCAGATCTTTTGATACAGGGCTTCGTCCCGCACCGCCAGCCAACCACCGATATTAACCAGTGCATCCTTCTTGGCGCTCATCCAGGCTCCATCGGCAAGGGCATAGATTTCGTGAACGATATCCAGGATTGATTTACTGGAATAGCCTGATTCCCTCTTTAATGAAGTAACTATCCTCAGCGTAACGGCAAGAATCGATGAAAAACGGAATTCCATACCGATGAAACACCGCAGAGACACCTCGCAGGTTTTCCAGCGATACAGGCTGACCGCCGCCAGCATTGTTGGTGATCGTCATTGTCCCAAAGGGGATGTTTTCTTTTCCAGTACGCTGGATAAAATCCTCCAGTTTAGCCAAGTCCAAGTTGCCTTTGAAAGGATGATGCGAGGTCGGATCCAACCCTTCTTCGATAACCAAATTCACCGGGATTCCACCGCGGGCGCGGATATTGCCTTCTGTAGTATCGAAATGCATGTTGGATGGAATATGGTGACCCGGTTTCACGAGCAGGTTCGCCAGGATGTTTTCTGCGGCGCGCCCCTGATGGGTGGGGACAAAATATTCAAAACCGAAAATCTTCTTCATGGCGTCTGAAAGACGATAGTAAGACCTTGCGCCGGCATACGATTCATCGCCTTCCATGATGGCTGCCCACTGTGCCTGGCTCATGGCACCTGTACCGGAATCCGTCAACAGATCAATAAACACATCTTCCGCACGAATATTGAAAAGGTTATATCCCGCGTTTTTCATGGCTCGCTGACGTGCTTCAGCAGGGATCAAATGGATCGGTTCGACAAACTTTAATGCGGAATGGCTCGACGGGATATGAACTCATTTTCTCTCCTTTTGAAGTATCCCTTTAAGTTTAACATCAATCGCCATCCAATGAGAAGGAAGAGTGTGATGTGAGGGATGGATAAAGGACATAAATTTCACAGCCTACCTTCATGTATAATCCTTATCCATGATGAAACAACTCCGACGCTTCCTCGTACCCCTGATACTCTTCCTGGTTTCCCTTGCGTTGCTGGTGGCTGGATTATGGAAAGTGGGGCATTTCAGTTCTCAACTTAATTTTCCTGCGGAAGTGGAGACGTTATCCAACGGAGTCGTACCCTTACCGGATTATGCGTTGATATTGGAGATCCCCAAGCGGATAAAACTTGGCACTGTGGAGCATCTTCTGCTGAGGCTATCACCCAATACAATCGATCCGAGTCCGGATGGCGAAATCTTTTCGAGTTACTCTCTGGCACTGGAATCGCGACTGGACTTGATCGGTGGGACATCCACTCCTCTGGGATTGATCTCTGCTCCCATCACTTTTGGAAAAACACTTGCTTTTGTCTGGAACGTGCAGGCAGGGTCGGTTGAAGATCTTACGGGGACTATCTGGCTCTATCTCAGTGTGACGCACTTGGAAAAAGGGGTTGGAGAAGAATTGGCTTTATATGCCCTGCCTGTCGACATACCGGTAACCACGATCCTCGGTTTATCCATTGATGTAGCAATCATTTTGGCAGGGTTTGGAATCCTGATTTCCGTTGTGATATCCGCGGTCATTCTGACGCAACACAATGACAAGAGGACATCTCGCAAATCGCCAAAGAAACGCAGATGATATAATGCCCGTCAGGGTTTATTAAAATTGCCATGATCCAACTCGACCAGCTTTTATCCGATCTGCCATTTTCAATAACATCTTCCGGGATGACCAGCGGTCTGGTTGTAACGGGGATTACCTTCGATTCCCGGAAGGTTCAACCAGGGTTCATTTTCGTTCCATTGACCGGTGTGAACCAGGATGGGCATGCATATATACCGGATGCATTAAAAAGGGGTGCGGTGGTTGTTGTGGGCAGCCAGGAGGGTGTGCATCTCCCGGTGCCGTATTTGATTGTTGAAGATACGCGGCAGGCACTTGCTTATTTATCGGCAGGTTTTTACGGAAATCCCGCTCGTAAGCTGACGGTCATCGGTGTCACGGGCACCGATGGAAAAACCACCACCTGCAATCTGATCTACAGCATACTAAGATACGCCGGTTTGAAAGTGGGCATGGTCTCAACGGTCAATGCCATCATCGGTGATGAAGTCCTGGATACCGGATTTCACGTGACCACACCGGATGCACCTGATGTACAGCGCTACCTGGCAGAAATGGTAGCTGCAGGATCAAGCCATGTTGTATTGGAAGCAACCTCTCACGGTCTCGCCCAGCACCGGGTAGGTGCTTGTGAATTCGATATCGGTGTGGTGACGAATATCACGCATGAACACCTGGATTTTCATGGGGATTATGAGCATTATAGGGCGGCAAAAGCGATCCTGTTTTCAAGCCTTGCAGAGACTCATACCAAAGCATTTGGAAATCCCCGGCTGGCAGTATTTAATCTGGATGACCAAAGCTACCCTTTTCTCGACAAAAGGACAAAAACACCCAAGGTGACATACAGTCTTTATAAGACAGCCAATATACGAGCTGATAATATCCAACACGTGTCACCAGGAACCCGATTCTTGGCAATTGGGCAGGATTTTCAACAGGAAATTGAAATGCAGCTCCCCGGCGATTACAATGTGTCGAACTGCCTGGCAGCTCTATGCGTCACTGTCCTTGGATTGGGGATCGAGCCTGGTGTCGCCGCACAAGGGATAGCAAGGATGGAAGGAGTCCCCGGCAGGTTTGAGAAGATCGATCTTGGTCAGGATTTCACTGCGATCGTTGATTTTGCACACACACCCAATGCATTAAGGGTTGCGTTACAGACCGCAAGAGAGTCGGTAAAGGGTAGTGTCATCGCTGTGTTTGGTTCTGCAGGGTTGCGCGATCGTGCCAAGCGCAGGATGATGGCAGAAGTCTCCATCGAATTAGCGGACATGTCCATTTTCACCGCCGAGGACCCGCGCACCGAATCCCTGGATGATATCCTTGCAGAGATGGCATCTGCTGCAGCCCAAAAGGGTGGGGTTGAAGAGAAGACATTTTGGCGCGTAAGGGATCGGGGAGACGCAATCCGTAAAGCGGTGGAGATCGCCAAACCGGGTGACATGGTGATTGCCTGCGGAAAAGGGCATGAGCAATCGATGTGTTGTGAGACTGTGGAATACCCCTGGGATGACCGGATTGCCATGCGAGCAGCACTCGCTGAAAAGATGGGAATCAAGGGAGAAAAGATGCCATACTTACCGACGCAGACATTAAAAAATAAAACGGAGTGATCGTTGTAGATCACTCCGTTTTTGGTTACTGTTAACGATCCCGGGGCTTGCGGTCGTAGCTTCCACGACTGCGATCACCGCCGCGGTTTCCACCGTATCCCCCGGAGCGTCCACCGCCACGGTTCCCACCACCGCTCGGGCGACCACCGCGGTCACGTTCCTGTGCTTCTTCGGGAGTCCAGCCTTCGAGTACTGCCTGGCGGGATAAGCGGATCTTGCCCTGGTCGTCGATGGCAGTGACCATCACGGAGATTTCATCTCCCATCGAAACCACATCTTCAACTTTTTCAACACGTTCACTATCCAGCTGGGAGATGTGCACCATGCCATCGATGCCGGGAATAATTTCGACAAATGCACCAAAATCGGTGATGCGTACAACCTTGCCGGTATAGATGCGGCCAACTTGAGGGGTTTCGGTGAGCGCTTCGATGCGTTCACGAGCTTTCTGTTCGCTGGTGCCATCGGTGGCTGCAATAAACACGCTTCCGTCATCGGAAATGTCGATTTTTGTATTGGTTTCTTCCTGCAGTAAGCGGATCATCTTCCCACCGGGTCCGATGACCGCGCCGATCTTATCGATGGGTATCTTGACGATGGTAATGCGCGGCGTATGCGGTTTTAATTCAGGGCGGGGAGCTGGCAGGACAGCCAGCATTTTATCGAGAATTGCGATGCGCGCGTCGTGGGCTTGCGCCAGGGCATTTTTCATGATCTCGGCAGTGATGCCTTTAATCTTGATGTCCATCTGCAGGGCCGTGATGCCCTTGGTCGTCCCGGCGACCTTGAAATCCATATCGCCGAGGTGGTCTTCTGCGCCCTGGATGTCGGTCAGGACGACATATTTATCATCTTCCTTGACCAATCCCATGGCCACACCGGCAACGGGAGCTTTTATCGGTACGCCGGTATCCATCAGAGCCAGCGTGGAACCGCAGACCGAAGCCATCGATGACGACCCGTTGGACGACAGCACCTCAGAAACGAGACGCATGGTGTATGGGAATTCATTTTCGGGCGGGATGACGGGCAGCAATGCACGCTCTGCCAGCGCACCATGACCGATTTCCCGGCGGGATTGACCACGCAGCATCTTGACTTCACCGGTGGAGTAGGGCGGAAAATTGTAATGGTGAATATAGCGCTTGGTGTCCTGCGGTGTCAGGGAATCAATTTCCTGCGCTTCCTTGGGAGTACCCAGGGTCGCCAGTGTCAATACCTGCGTTTCACCGCGGGTGAATAATCCAGAGCCATGGGCGCGCGGGCTGATATCGACTTCGCACCAGATCGGGCGAATCTCGGTAAGATTGCGTCCATCGGGGCGTTTCTTGCGGTTCAAGATGCGGTCGCGGACAACGCGCTTGTACACTTCATGAAATGCAGCGCGCAAGGGCTCGACTTTGGTTTCATCTTCACCAGCCAACTCAGCAACGGTGGTATCTTCGAGCGTGTTGAGTGAGGTATAGTTATCGGTTTTGTTGGAGTAATTATCGTGAATCTTTTCCAGTTCCGCGGTGACTTTTTCGCTCATTTGAGCAACCAGTTCCGGCTGGATGGGGAAAAGTTGAACTTCTGACTTTGGTTTGCCAATTTCTGCGGCCATTTTTTCCTGCACGGCAACCAGCGACTGAATGGCTTCATGCCCGAAGAGCAGTGCCTTGACCATATCCTCTTCGTTGATCTCATTGGAGCCGGATTCCACCATCAGGATGGCATCCTTTGTCCCTGCCAGGCGCAAATCCAAATCGGATGAGTCTAATTGGGCAAAGGTGGGGTTGACAACGAATTCACCATTGATGCGACCGATGCGCACTGCACCGACTGGTCCACCCCAGGGGATATCGGAGATCATCAGCGCTGCAGATGAAGCATTGATGGCGAGGATATCCAACGGGTTATCGGCATCCGCGGAAAGTGAGAACAGGATCACCTGTACCTCGTTGCGCATGTCCTGTTGGAACAATGGGCGAATGGGGCGGTCGATCAACCGTGCGATAAGGATCGAATCGGTGGAAGGACGTCCTTCACGTCGGAAAAACGAACCCGGGATTTTTCCGCCGGCATACATACGTTCTTCATATTCAACTGTCAGGGGGAAGAAATCCTGACCTTCACGGGGTTCTTTCCCCATGGTGGCTGCCGCGAAAACGATGGAATCGCCCAAGCGGACAGTTACCGAACCTCCGGCTTGCTGTGCCAGCTTGCCGGTTTCAAATACGATTTCTTTACCGCCTACTTCGGCGGTAAATTTCTTTGATTCTGATTGCATAATATCAATCCCTTCTCTATTTCCCGTCTGGTTAGGGACTGAAAGTTGCATGGGACCTGTCGTCCGCGGCAATTTTCAATTCCCAACCGGCGGGTGCTAAACACTGTATTGCGATAAAAGAGTAGATGGTCTTGCGTTTCCATCTACTCCAGGAAGGTCATACCTTATTTTTGTCGGAGGTTCAACCGTTCGGTTATGCCTACGAAGCGCTGATAATTTGTCTTGCGCAGGTAAGCCAGTAACCTTCTTCGGCGACCAACCATCTTGAGCAGGCCGCGCCTCGATGATTCATCATGTTTGTTGTGGCGTAAATGTTCTGTGAGTGACGTGATGCGGTGGGTCAGGATGGCGATCTGGACGTCAGGTGAGCCTGTATCGCCTTCATGAGTATGGTATGAGTCAATTAACTTGCTTTTATCTTCCTTTGTAATCATGACATCTGCCTCTAAATTTGGATTTGAGCAGGTCTCCATCCCGTTAGTTTGCACCGGCGGGAGGACCAGTCATGAAGGCAATTATACCAGAGGTTTTGCCTTCTTCGTCGGACGGCGCTTTAGAGTTTTGTTATTATTTTTACCATCCTCGACGGGAATAGCGACCTCTGAACGGATCCTTGCCTTATCCTGTTCCAATAATTGACGAAGACGAGTTTGCCCTGCAAGATCCATTTCCGGCAGGATGTTGCGCACTGCCCTTAACAAATTGGGATGATGGGTATCGTTGATCAGTTGTGCGAGATACGACACAGTTTCCATGGGTGAACGTATGATCAAGGCATGGAGGATATCCATTAACTCTGGTAAGACAGAGCTCGAGGGAGTGCTGACCACTGGGTAAAGCATTTCGTATAGCTTTGGAAGGTTGTCAAACGCATCATCTTGAACGAGAGGTAATACTGCCAGCAGACCGGTGATTTTTTGCCGGTTGGATGTGGAAATCAATAATGTCGAAATTTCTTCCAGCCATGCAACTTCAAATTCTTTACGCAGAGTGCGAGTGCCTTTATTCATCAATTCTTTTAACAACCCGGCTTCAATCGGTTCACGGGTCCAATCTTCGATTACTTGGATGATCGTGGTGGGATACGGCGCACGCACGCATCCGAGTGCCTGTGCAGCCAGGGATTTACTCTCGATGGTAGGTTCTTTCCATAACAGGTCAGCAACCCGAACGGCATATTCGGGATCGCTTGCCGGGATCTTTTTTTCCAGAAATTGTTGCAGGTTTTGCATCACAATCCGGGGCAAATGATAGCTTGGCATACGCAGGGTGATTTTTATCTTTTCACCTGCCCGGTAGGTCCGGTCGCTGTAAAATTCCAGGATGTCACGGAATTCATGAACAAAGCGCTCCGGCTGAGCCAAGTGCTCTGCCAGACGATCCAGTTGTTGGTTAAATTTCGCCAGTTCTACCCCCGTCATATTAGAATTTCTCCCAGGTTAATATGCTTTTGCGAAATATGCTTTTTCTTTGGCATTTTTCCCACAGACGATGCATTTTCCTTCCGGGAAATCCTGTTCCAGGGGGATGCAGCGTGTTGTTGCCTTGGTGTCTTCTTTTATTTTTGTTTCACAGCTGGCATCTCCACACCAATACGCGAATGCCCAACCGTTTTCAACGATTTTCTTCAAATCTTCATAATCTTTTGGATTATGAATGTTGGCATCCCGGAAAACCCGGGCGCGCTCCAGCATTGCTTTCTGAATTTCCACAAGCAGTGAATCAATTTGCTTGCCTATGGAATCGCTCGAAATGAACGCCTTGCCTTCCTTCCCGGGTTTATCCCTGCGTGAAACGGCAACGGTTCCCTTTTCCACATCCTTGGGTCCAATTTCCAGCCTCAGGGGAACCCCGCGCATTTCCCAATCGTTGAACTTAAAACCGGGAGTGACTTCCGCGCGGTCATCCACTTTGATGCGCAAATGTCCCAATTCTTTTTGCACCTTGTCTACGACCGGCATAACTTTGGAGCGTTCTTCATCATTGCGATAGATGGGAACGATGACCACCTGGATGGGGGCAATCTTGGGAGGCATGATCAACCCCTGGTCATCACCATGAGCCATGATGATGGCTCCGATCATGCGAGTTGAAATACCCCAGGATGTTGTCCAGCAATATTGTAATGCATTGTTTACATCGAGGTATTGGATGTTGAATGCTTTTGCAAAATTCTGACCGAGGTCATGGGAAGTCCCGGATTGCAGCGCCTTGGTATCTCCCATCATGGCTTCGATGGAATAAGAGTTCACCGCGCCCGCGAACTTTTCACTGACACTCTTGCGTCCAGGGATAACCGGGATCGCTGCGTCTTCAACGGCGAAATCGGCATATGTGTTCAACATGCGGATCGTCTCTTCATAACCTTCCTTGGCGGTGGCGTGTGCAGTGTGCCCTTCTTGCCAGTAGAATTCGAGCGTTCGCAGGAACAAGCGTGTTCGCATTTCCCAGCGGACCACATTAGCCCACTGGTTGATCAGCACCGGTAGGTCACGATACGATTTGATCCATTTGGCGTACATGTAACCGATGACTGTCTCTGAAGTAGGGCGGACTACCAGGGGTTCCTCAAGTTTTTCACCGCCGCCATGTGTCACGACTGCCAGCTCGGGGGCAAATCCTTGCACATGTTCCTTCTCTTTCTCCATGAAGGACATGGGGATAAGGAGTGGAAATGCCGCGTTGACATGCCCGGTTTCTTTGAAACGGCGATCCAATCCGTGCTGGATGTTTTCCCAAAGCGCCCAACCATACGGTCTGACAACCATGCAACCACGCACCGGTGCATAATCCGCCAATTCGGCACGCTGGATGAGCTGGTTGTACCATTCTGAGTAATTTTCTGCGCGGGTCGGTAGTTTTTCTGTATTCATCTTCAACTTCTACTTTCAATGGATTTTTTCAGTAACGTGATGGCAGTTTCATTATCGCGTGCAAATTGCAAAAGGTCTTGATCGTGCGCGTGCACATATCCTGCAAATTCGCCGAGGAATTCCTTGATCACCTTTTTCCAGGAATCGCCAATGACGATCAATGGTTTGGGTGGGAATGCAGCAATGATCAAGTGATTCCAGAGCATGCAGATCTCTGCCAATGTACCGACTCCACCGGGCAGGGCTATGGCAGCATCGCATTGCTCCAACAAAGCATATAATCGTTCCCGCAATGTGGGGTAGTGGAGTTCTTCCTGCACCCAGGCGTTTTTCCGGATGGCTCGCCAATTCTCGATCTCATCGCATGTAACCCCAATGACATGCCCGCCTGTTTCATTCACACCCTTGGAGACTGCTTCCATGGTGCCAATGTATCCGCCGGTTAAAACGGTATAGCCGCTTTTTCCCAGGAGCTTGCCAAGATCGTAAGCCTCTTCATAAGCGGTTTCGCCATTTTTGGGATGTGCACCACCGAAAACAGTAACTTTCATTCCTCCTCCAGGGTTCACCAATTTTACTTCAAATCGTCCCATCCAAGGATAAATCGTATTCTTCTAAGGATTGTTTTTTGAATCTTCTTTATTGATCGCATCCAATGCAACCTCGGCGGATTTCTTCTGCTCTAGATGCCAGCCTTCTTCACCTACCATCTTCTCCAAATGGCGACGCACATTTGCCTGGTCGGTTTTGGAAATCCTGGCAAAGGTCTTGCGGATCAAGATCGGATCGCGTGAGAGCAGGTCTCCCCATATTTTATCAAGTGGCTCGATCGTTCTTGTCATGGATTCACACTTTTTCTTTCAAACAACTGATTATAAAGAAAAGACCCGCAGGAGTTTTCGCCTTCGGGTCTTTAGCTGCAGGTTTACTCTTCCTTCTTCTGCTGTAATTCTTTCTGCCTGGCGGCGATGATCTCGGATGTGATGTGATTCGGTACCGTTTCATAATGGTCGTGTTCCATGGTGAAAATTCCGCGTCCACCGGTCAACGAACGCAACTGTGTGGTATAACGCAGCATTTCAGCCAGGGGAACGGTGGCGGTGATGGTGGAATGACCCTTGTCAGTATCCATGCCCTGGACGCGGGCTCGGCGGGTGTTCAAATCACCCAGGATATCACCCATGTTTCCTTCGGGCACGACAATTTTGACCATCATGATGGGCTCCAGCAGAACTGGACCGGAATCATTGAAGGAGATCTTAAAGGCTTCACGACCGGCAACTTCAAAGGCGATTGGTTTGGAATCCACAGGGTGTTCCTTGCCATCGAAAACAGATACGCGAACGTTTGAAACCGGGAACCCTGCGAGGATGCCTTCCTTCATCACACTCAAGATACCCTTTTGAATGGCTGAGGAATAGCTTTGGGAAATGGCGCCGCCAAATACATCCCAGACGAAATCGAAGTCCTGTTCAGGGCAAGGTTCCGTACGCAGCCATACCTCGCCAAACTGACCCGAACCGCCGGTCTGCTTTTTATGGCGGTGCATGCCTTCACCTTTTTTGGTGATGGTTTCCTGAAAGGGTACTTTCGGGATGGTGATGACCAGGCTGACTTGGAACTTGGCTTCGGCACGTCGGATGGCGACATCGATGTGCTGGTCGCCCATGCCCTGCAGAATGGTCTGGTTGGTAGAAGGTTCCTGGCGCCAGGTGAGGGTGGGATCTTCTTCACAAAGGCGAGTGAGAGTAGGTGATATTTTTGTGGAATCCGCCTGCGTTTTGGGGAAGATTGCAACCTGGTACAACGCATGAGGATAGACCGGGTTGGAGAGGGTCAGGGGATGGGTTTTATCGCATAACGTGTTTCCGGTGGAAGTTTCTGAAAGTTTGGGTACCACGCCGATATCCCCAGCATGGAAGATCTTTGCGGGGGTTGTTTCCTTGCCGCGTGGCTCACCCATCGTTCCCAATCGTTCCTCAACACTCTTCGTCTGGTTCCACACACGCGTATCTGAATTAAGAACACCCGAATACACACGGAAGTAGGTTTGCTTGCCAACGAATGGATCTGCAGTCGTTTTCCAAATGTATACCGCCAAAGGACCGCTATCGGTGGCTGTCAAGGTTTCTTCGCCTTCCTTGCCTTTTGCGATCACAGGTGCGATTTCTGCAGGGGAAGGCATCAGGCTGATGATGGCATCGCACAAGGGAGCTAAACCGATTTCGAGCTGACCGGAAGCGACGAACACGGGAACAAATTCACCGGAACGAATGATCTTGCGAAGTCCCTGCTTCAGCTCATCATTGGAGAGTGTCATGCTGGAGAAATATTTCTCCATAAGCGTATCATCACCTTCAGCGGCTGCTTCAACCAACTTGGTATGAGCTTCTTCTGCTGCGGATTTCATCTCGGCAGGAATTTCTTCGGCCGTGTTGCCGGCACCTTTATAGGCTTTCATGGTCAACAAATCGATCACACCCTGGAAGCTGGATTTTTCACCCCAGGGCAGTTGAACAGGGATGAGCCTTTTATCGGAAAATTCCTGAACCGAGTTCAGCGCTTTTTGGAAATTGGCATTTTCGCGTTCCATCTTGTTGATGATCAAAAAGCGGGGGAGTTTTAAGGCATTGCAATAATTCCATGCTATCTCGGTTCCAACTTCAAGTCCTGATACGGAATCAACCAGGACCAGGGCACCATCGGACACCCGCAAGGTGGAAACGACCTCTCCGACAAAATCGGTATACCCGGGGGTATCAAGAAAATTGATCTTGATATTCTTGTATTCAACAGGGATGACACTTGTCGAGAGAGATATTCCACGACGGATTTCTTCATCATCGTAATCCGACGTCGTAGTCCCGTCTTCGATTTTTCCCATGCGCGTTGTGGCACCAGTAAAATGCAATAACGCCTCCGAAAGGATGGTCTTGCCTGCACTGCTGTGAGATACGAGCGCGATATTGCGAATGGAATCGGTTGTGTATTCTTTCATGATAGAAGTGTCCTTCTGGGTATTGAATATTTAATAACCTTCCTATTCTAAAAGAAAGCAGTCATATTGTCAAAGAAAACAGGCAATTCGACTTAACGAGGGCATATTGGTACTTGAGAATATAATGGAGATATTGGATTGCTTTGTTTTTAATGTTGTTTTCGTGAGGACATCGTTGAAAAAACCACTCATTCTTTTATTAGTGCTTTTTGTTACAACAGGTTGTAATTTCCCATTATATGATGTGAAAAATGGTGCAATTGTATCTGATCAAGTTGATACGTTGACTCCTCAGAAGAATGTGACATTACCGGTTCCATCCAATTTGGAAACTTCGGGGGCTACCCTTTCATATCAGGATTGCTATTGGAATTGGGCGACCAAATCCCTGGCTGAGGAAACCACAATTCTGCAGACAGCAATCGATAAAGAAGGACTATCAAAAGTCACAGGGACTACAGAAGCCTATGGAGAAAACTGTATTGACCCTGCCACAAATTCGGTTGCAAGGTTTGCAGTAATGGAAACTGATTTTCGATTCACCGTTGAGGTTACGGATCTTTCCGATACGCAAGCGTTGGGCGAATTGATTTTCCGCATCATCGGAGTATTGCAGAATTTTCCCGAAGAAACATTTCCGGGTGCACACCCCGGATATGTCGGAATGCGGTTTCAAGAAGCTGATGATAATCAAAATCTGTGGTTTTTATTGGAAAATGCGGAAAGCGCCATTTCGGATGGCAAGCGGGGAAGCGAACTGTATTTTATTTTAAGCAATCGAAATTAGTGGGATTAGAAATCCTGTTTACTCGCAAGTAAATTGGCTAGGAAAGAACGCTCTTCCTGGGCGGTTTTTATTTTTTCATCCAACCAGGCTGCTCTCAACTCTTTCAACAGGATCTTATATCGTGGTCCCGCAGGTATACCTAAATTATTTAACGCAGTTCCATCCGTATACGGTTTTAAGGAACGCCATTTTTCCAGATAATTCGCAAGGGTGCGATCTAACTTTTCCCCCAAGGGAAAACACATGAGGGCATAAATCGCAGTAGATTCGAATTTATCCAGGAAAAATGTTGCTTCGCTGTTGGATACAGTATTAATTCTTTCCCTTTGTTCCCAGAGCGATTGTGCGGAGTGGATGGCTTTAATTAATCCTGCTGGCAGGCACAAACGGTTGCAGATCGAAAGGGATTGCTCTTTGGGAGATATCATAAGCCAGATAGTAAATGCCAACCCGTCTTTCACGGACATTTTTCCAAAAGTTGCCTGCGTCTGGGAGGAGGCATCCTGAAGAACTATCTTTGCTTTCTCAAATGGCAATTCCAACTTCGGTGTCCAATCCAGACCTTGGTGAATGGACGGCAATACTTTCAGTTCCCTCAGTCGAGCCAGCATCAAGATGCGGTTATCCTCTTCGAGGATGTGCTCCAACTCGTTGCGTATTCTTGCTCCACTCACATGCTTGAGAGTCTCGAGTGATTTTTCCAACAACGAGGATGACTTGTTTTCCATTTTAAATCCCAACCGTTGTTCAAAGCGTACCGCCCGCAGGATGCGCGTAGGATCATCGATAAAAGATTGATCGTGCAGGATCTTGATCTGTTTTTTGATCAGGTCCTCTTGTCCACCCCAGGGATCGATCAAATCTCCGAATTGCTCTCCATCGACTCGAATCGCCATCGCGTTAATCGTGAAATCACGACGCAAGAGATCATCCTGAAGGCTCCCCGCAGATACAGTCGGCAATGCAGAGGGTCTGGCATATGTTTCCGAGCGGGCACTGATCAAGTCAATGCTTTTAGGAAATGCGTGTTCAAACTCACCAGAGTTCAACCCTAATTGTGCGGATAACCTCCGGTCAGTGGGATCGATCTTCCACTTAGCTGTTCCAAATCGGTTGTGGATGATTTGCCTGCCGCCGTACATTTTTTCAAGGTGTTTCACCAGATGTATGGAATTGCCTTCCAGAACAATATCAAGATCGGTGATTGTTCTACCCATCAAAATGTCACGGACAATCCCTCCGACCAAATAGGAAGCATAGCCCAGGTTCCCAGCGGTTCTTGCAACGAGCTGGATGAGTCGGATGTCTTCTGCTTTAAGGAAGCGTTGAAGTTGTGATTCCATGTGCATATGGGAATTCCACTATTTCCTGGATAAAATTGTAACATCGATTGATAGACGATTATCGCTTGTCCGGGCTGCGTAAAGCAGGTAAAATTACCCGATTGTCACGCTCAAGGGCGGGATGAAAATCGATCATTAGGATCAAACTATGAGTCTTGTAGATATTATTAATGCAATCAGCAGTTGGGCGCAATCCCTGATAGGCACGCTGGGATATCCCGGCCTGGCTTTTGTCATGTTCCTTGAGAATGTATTTCCCCCCATCCCATCGGAGATCATCCTCCCTCTGGCGGGTTTTATGACAACGGCACAAAACACCACCGGTGTAAAGTTCAATCTTTGGGCGGTCGTGCTGGTAGGCTGCCTGGGATCTGTAGCAGGTGCGTGGGTGTTTTACGGGCTGGCCCGCTGGCTGGGGGAAGACCGGACCCGCTTTCTTTTCCGAAAGGTTGGTAAATTCCTGCTATTAAAGGAAGAGGATTTTGATCGGGCGCTGGTTTGGTTTAAGAAATACAAGGGACCGGTAATTTTCTTCGGCAGGTTGATCCCCATTATCCGCAGCCTGATCTCCATTCCAGCCGGGATCGCCAAGATGAACCCATTGACATTTACCTTGTTCACCGCGGTAGGGACGGCGCTGTGGAGTCTTGTGCTTGCCTTGGCGGGCAGGTTGCTGGGTGAATCATGGCCAGTCGTCAGCGAATTCATCGATAAATATCAGAATTTTGTTCTCGTTTTGCTCGCGTTGCTCGTATTTTATTTCATTGCCACGCGTGTCATCAAAATAATCCAAAAGCGCAATGCAAAAAAAAATGAATTAAAATAAACTTTCCACCCCGGGCAACCGGGGTTTTTCATCCAAAAGGTAGATTTCGTATTATGATTATTGTTGGAGGTTGAAATGAAACCGGTATTATCCCAGGATGAACTACTCCGATACTCCCGTCATTTGGTCATTCCCGAGGTGGGTCTGGAAGGACAGAAGAAAATAAAATCCGCTTCGGTATTGATTGTGGGCACCGGCGGGCTTGGATCACCCATCAGCCTGTACCTGGCTGCAGCCGGGGTGGGGAAGATTGGACTGGTGGATTATGACCTGGTGGATGAATCCAACCTTCAACGGCAAGTAATATTTTCCACCGAGAGCTTATTAAAGGTAAAAGTCGATGCTGCGGCGGAACGGTTGAGGAAACTGAATCCATTTATCGAAATCCAGACTTTTAATGAAATATTTTCAACATCCAATGCCCGGCAGATTGCCAAGGACTACGACATTCTTGTGGATGGCACCGATAATTTTCCTACCCGCTATTTGCTTAACGACCTGGCAGTCCTCACCCGGAAACCTTACATCTACGGTTCTGTTTTCCGATTCGAGGGGCAGGTGAGCGTTTTCGATAGCCGGGTTGGACCCTGTTATCGCTGCATGTTCCCGGAACCTCCCAAAGCGGATCTAGTCCCCAGTTGTGCTGATGGAGGTGTATTCGGTGTGATGCCTGGGATGATTGGATTGATGGAAGCCACCGAAACGTTGAAGATCATTCTGGGGATCGGGCAAACCCTGGTGGGAAAATTAATGCTGGTGGATGTTTTAGATATGCATTTCCAGACAGTCCGATTAAATAAAAATCCCGATTGTGTAATTTGCGGCAGGAATCCTACCATCAAGGAATTGATCAACTATGAAGAATTTTGCGGTGTGCCTTCTGTAAACCATTCCAATGAGATAGAAGTCTTGGAGAATACAGTCACCCCGGCTCAGCTCAAGCAGTTGATGGACGAGCATAAATCCATCCAGGTTGTCGATGTGCGTGCTCCTGTAGAGCTCCAGGTATCCGCCATCTCGGGGGCGGAATTGGTGCCGTACGAAAAATTGTACGAAAAGCTATCGAAGTGGGATAAAGATAGTGAAATCATTTTTTACTGCCGGACCGGGTCACGCAGCGCGCGTGCGGTTCGGCAATTCATCGAAGCCGGATTTAGAAATGTCAGAAGTCTAAAAGGTGGCATTAATGCATGGGCAAAGGAGATCGATCCCTCCTTTCTGCGATATTGATGTGCATCTTTGGAATCCGCAAATCATCTAAACTTTATGTATTTATCATTCATTTAAGTAGGATGTTGCATGGCAGAGAAACGCATTATATTGGCAGTTTTGGCACACCCGGACGATGAGACTTTTGGCATGGGTGGGACGCTTTCGCTGTATTCGCGGCAGGGTGCGGATGTGCATCTTGTCTGTGCTACGAATGGAGATGTTGGAGAAGTAGCTGATGAGTACATGAAAGGATTTTCCTCCATCGCTGAGCGGCGTATTTCCGAATTAAAATGTGCATCAAAAATTCTTGGTCTTGCTGAGGTTCATTTCTTGAATTATCGCGATTCCGGGATGAGGGGAACGCCGGACAATAACCATCCCAATGCGCTTGCTGCGCAACCCGTGGAGAAAGTGGCAAGGGAAGTGGCGCATTTTATCCGCCAACTCAAACCCCAGGTTGTATTGACATTCGATCCGGTTGGTGGATATTTCCACCCCGACCATATTGCGGTTCATAAAGCAACCGTGCTGGGTTTCGAATTGGCAGCCGATGGGAAAGCATATAAAGACGGTCTATTACCATTTCAGCCCCAAAAACTTTACTACAATACATTTCCTCATGGATTTGTGAAATTCATAGTGGCTTTCAGCAAGTTCTTTGGGGGTGATCCGGAACATTGGGGCAGGAATAAGGATATCAACCTGGTGGAAATCTCGCAGGCAAGTTTTCCCATCCATGCCAGGATCGGTTATCGCAGCGTGGTTCAGATCCGGGACGAGGCATCCGCCTGCCATGCCAGCCAGGGTGGTGGAGGAATGACTCGCGGGCTTCTGGGTTGGTGGCGGCGAACGTTTGACTCGTATGAGACTTTCATGCGCGCTTATCCTGCAAAACCTCCGAAACGAATCGAAAAGGATCTGTTCGAAGGTGTGAAGTAGCTTCAAGTTTTACTAATAAAAGACCATAAAATGAGTTTTATGATCATTTTGATCGAATCATCAATGTAAAGAAAGTACGCATTATTCAGGAAGAACTATTTGTCCGGTTGTTCGTCGGGGAAATGTCCATGAAAGGAGCCAAAGACATTACCGTCTCACGGAGGGTTGACCAAATCTCCTGTTTCCTCCATTGCAGCCAATCCGATCGAAACTGGTTGAATAATCGGTTGCGTACTCGCTGGCGATTATTTCGGAAATATTCCAAACCGGGTGTTAAATACCGAGCTGAGAGGGAATGCCCATAGAATTTCAAAATCCGATTGTTTTCCTTATTGATAAAATCAGGCAGAAATTCAATCCACACATCGCAATCGTGAATTTCCCCCAAAACAGTCTGAACATTGCGGATGATGTCCAATGGAGTTTCAAGCTTATCATTATAAAGCGAAGCAAAGATTTCCATGCAGTAACGCAGGCGTTTAGCTGCAATGCGCATAGCATGCAATTCCTTTTTATTCTCTGCCTGACGGATATACTCCTCGTAGGATAAAAAATCATCCAGGCGATGCGAGATTGCCGCAAACGCCATGTTGAACAATGCCTGTGCGTTCGATTGCTTACCAGCTTCAACACCTACGAATTGCTCAAACCGTTTGTTTATCTGGGAGAGAGTTTTTTTCTTCTCCATGACAGTAACAAGAGCATCCACTTCTTGCTGAAGTTTTTCCCTTACTTGAGATTGGCGTAGCAGCAACCTTCGGATCCCGGGACGGTATTTCTTATCCGGTAATTTTTTGTAAATTTTATTTAACCGGTCTATCTGCACATCCGTATCGCGTGTATCACCCAGCGCTTTCGTTACATTGCGCATCTGCCTGCGCCATTGATCCCCTTTTTTGGAAGGCAGACATTGTTGAAACAGCTCTAATGCCGTACGAATTCTACGCGAAGAAACCCTCAAATGGTGGATATGCTCAATATCATGCGCGTCGGCTGACGCGGCGATTTCCGTTTGCATGGCGGTAATATTGGGTAAAAGATTTTGCGCTGCAAAACTGCAAACGGAATCCTCAGTTGGCTTGAGTTCTTGAGGGGTGGGTTCCAGAGGAAGGGCGGTTGCGTCTTTTTCCAAAACGACTCCTTTCCGCTGATAACATCATCC
Source organism: uncultured Chloroflexia bacterium (assembly GCA_963699305.1). Classification (GTDB taxonomy): domain Bacteria; phylum Chloroflexota; class Anaerolineae; order Anaerolineales; family Anaerolineaceae; genus JBGQAS01. The sequence goes on from OY969431.1 coordinate 421,339, forward strand.
GCGTATTCCGGTTTTGCCGATGAATTTTTGGATATGTTTTTGCAGATCCTTGAAAACCTGGTCAGCGGGATGGGTGGCATCGATTTGAATGAATCCGTATTCGGAAGCCATCTTGTCAAATTGCTGGATCAAATCCGCTTGGTAAACGCAAAAACTATCGTACAGGTTATCGGCGCAGTGAATATCCATGCCCGACTCCCAATAATCAAATCCGCGACCATTGACCATGCGCGTAACGAGGGTTGGCACATCGGCTTTCAAGTAAAGCACCATATCCGGTTTCAATGCAAACCCATACACCTTCCGCACCCATTGTGGATCTGCACCGCGTATGACATCCCGGGCAATGGTCGAGTAGAAATAACGATCAGAAAGGACTATGAACCCTGCCTTGAGTGCCGGGATGATTTGGTTTTCCAATCGATCGGAAAAATCGGTGGCATAAAACAAGCTCATGGCCAGCGGGCTGAGCGTATGTCCTGTTTTCCCTTCGTCCAATCCCGGTTGTGTGAGAGGAGAACGTTTTAAACCGGTATCGGAAACCGCGTATCCTTCATCCTCCAGCCACTGGCGCAGCATGGTTATCTGGGTGGAACGACCGACGCCATCCGTACCTTCCAGGACAATCAATTTTCCAGTCAGCTCCTTGATATTCCGATAGGGAAATCCTGTGCCATAAAATGTGGGAATCGTCATTTGGCACCTCGAAATAAAGAGCTGGTTCGATGGCTGCGGGTCTTTGCGTTAACCGTATCCGGTTGACCACTCCAACCTTCCAAGGCTTTTTTCACTGCCGTACGCACATCTTTTTGCTGTTTTTCAACGGAAGTGCCCCCATCCACGATCGTGAAACCGAATTCCTCGGACATTTTCTCGTATTGTTGAATGACCTTCTTCTGGAATAACCGGAAACTGGTGACTTTATCCTTGGATAATCCAAGGTCCATCCCAGCTTCGTAGTATTTGATCTTTGCCCGTGCCGAGAGGATGCGTTCGACCGCGATATCCAGGGGAACGCGGAAATACATGACCAGGTCCGGCATCAAGGAAAACGAATATAAATTTCTTACCCAGGCCGGATCAACTCCCCGCGCCACATCCCTTGCAAATGCTGTAAAAGCATAGCGGTCTGCCAGTACGAGGGCACCTGCTTTCAGCATGGGCAGGATGTGATTTTCCCAGCGATGTGCAAAATCGGTGGCTTGCAGCAGGCTGAAACTTGTTGGGGTGAACATTTTCTCCTGCTTGCCCAGTTTCGTGGTGCTTTTTACTAGAGGGGAAGAGTTCCATTCGCTGAAATACACCAATCGTCCCTGCTTGCGCAGCCACTTGGTCAGCAGGTCGATTTGGGTGGATTTGCCGCTGCCATCGATCCCCTCAACGACGATTAATTTCCCTTTGAATGTATTAGGTTTTAGCACATGCGAGTCCTTTTATGTCTTGATTCTTCATTCTATTATAGCAATGGATTGCAATAAAAAAACAAAAATCCCCCTATACGGGGGATTCATCATCAGCCTGGTCACCTTCGGAGGAATCCATTTCCAGGAATTCTCCGGTCGCGATGAATACGGTACGTTCGCAGATGTTGGTCACCCGGTCACCCATGCGTTCGAGGTTGTGTGCCACCCATAGGATCAGGCTGGCAATATCCACGATTTTCGGTTTGGCAATCATCGCATCCATCAAGCTTTTATAAACCTTGATGTACAGTTTATCGACGCTGTCATCTTCCTTAGGCAGGGTTGAGGCAGTTTGCGAATCTTCTTTCACAAAGGCGGTTAACGCCCTGTGGAGCATATCGACGTCCAGTTCCACCATTTTTCTGAGGTCTTGCATGGGGATGGGAGCTTCATCCTTGCCCAAACGGCGGGTGATCTTTGCAATCCCTTTTGCGTAATCGCCCATGCGTTCCAATTCACTTATCACTTCCAAGATGGCAGCGAGCAACCGCAGGTCATGCGCCATCGGTTGTTGGGTGGCAATGGTGATCAGGACTGCGTTTTCGATTGCATAACGTTTTTCGTTGATCAAGTGGTCATCGGAGGATATCTTTACTGCTTTGCTGACATCGCGGTTTTTAAGAGCTTCCACAGCAGCCAGCGCAGCTTTCTCCACCATGATGCCAAGCATCAAGACTTCGTTTTCGAGGTTTTTGATTCGGTCATCCAATAGTTCGCGTGGCATTCTTTCCTCTTGTTCCCGCTACCCGTATCTGCCGGTGATGTAATCTTCGGTACGCTTGTCTTTCGGATTGGTGAAAATCTGGCTTGTTTCTCCATATTCTACCATCAAGCCCGCGCGGTCATGATCCATTGTAAAAAAGGCTGTGAAATCGCTGGCACGTGCAGCTTGCTGCATGTTGTGTGTGACAATGATGATGGTGTATTCTTCGAGAAAGTTCCCGCATCAATTCTTCGATCTTGAATGTGGCGATTGGATCCAGAGCTGAGCATGGCTCATCCATCAGGATGATCTCTGGTTTCACAGCCAGCACCCGTGCGATGCACAAGCGTTGCTGTTGCCCACCGGAAAGTTCCAGTGCGTTTTTCCTGAGATCTCCTTTGACTTCATCCCATAAGTGCTGCATCGACCAGGCATTGTTTCACCAGGCTGTCCATGTCATCGCGATAACCATTGATGCGGGCACCCCAGGCAATATTCTCATAGATGGATTTGGGAAATGGATTCGGTTTTTGAAAGACCATGCCAATTTTTCGTGCGGATCTGAACCGGATCCACCTGTTCGCGCGTAAATATTCTCTCCGTGGAAAAGGATTGCACCTTCCAATCTGCAGATACTGATGAAATCATTCATGCGGTTGTAGGCACGCAATACGGTGCTTTTGCCACAGCCGGAAGGACCGATGATGGCGGTGATTTGGTTGGAGATGATTTCCAAATTGATATTTTTCACTGCCCGGAAATTACCATAAAAGATTGAAACATCCCTAGTTTCAATCGATAGCGGGATTGATTTTTCGTTAAGGTGGTTGTCCATTCAGCGATGTAGTCCGTTTAAGTGGATATAGTAATGATCAGAAAAAAATCAATACAAGTATGTCCATTCAGCGATGTAGTCCGTTTAAGTGGATATAGTAATCATCAGAAAAAAATCAATACAAGGTATGGATAATTTAATCGTTTTAAAGTTATAGCAAGTGTCATTCACCTATTTCAACGGGTTTCCGATCCATCAACGAGCGTTGAGCGCAGAAGGTCGCTGTATGGACACCGAATATTTGGTTATAGGGAATGGGTGATTCCCCGCCGCTTTGCAATGCTGTGAGAAAGCCTTGCCAGGCTGCCTGATGACCTTTATCCTGCTTGAACCTGGTGGAAAACACCTTGTGATTGCCATTCTGGATCAAATCCAATGAACGGAAATCTTTTAGGATGGCAACTCTTCCACCGCAGAAAATTTCCAAATATTCTTTGGGTAAACTCTTATCCCCATTGGCAACATACGTTACGGTACCAATCGAACCATCGGGGTAGCTGAAGCTTAGTACAAGATTATCTTGTCGATATTTCCCATTATCGGGGAGGGATAACGCATATACAGTCTTGGGAAGCTCGCCCGTAATAAATGTCAGGTAATCGATGAAATGGCAGACTTCTCCAATCAGGCGTCCACCGCCTTGCTCAATATCATGCACCCAATGGTTGGCGGGTATAAATCCCGCATTAACCCGGTAATTGGCAATCAACGGTTCACTGCGATTTTGAAGGAAGTTTTTTAATGATTTCGAAAGGGGTGCGAACCTGCGGTTGAACCCTACCATGAGGAGTGGCGAGTTCTTGCGAGCCACCGCATTTTGAATGGTCGTCAAATCCTTTTCATTCAAAGCTAGGGGTTTTTCGCAATATACATGTTTGCCGTTTTTCAAACAATCCAGGACTTGTCCGGCGTGAAGGTTGTGGCGGGTCAGGATGGCAACAACATTGATTTTCTTATCATTGATAATGGTATTGTCGGATGCAGCGGCAGTTTTGAATCCATATTTTTTCCCGGTGTGGACCGCACTGGCACCGGATGCGGATGCAATGGCGGTTTTTTCAATCAGACCTGTTTTCCGGACAGCAGGAAGAAAGGTGGAATTGGCGTAAAGCCCAGCTCCCAACACACCAAGATGAAGCTTCCCGGTGATCGGTTTTCTTTCCGTGTTGAGCAAGTCGATGGATGGTGAAGGTTTTACGGATTTCTCAGTCGGATAGGTGAGCACTACTCCCAGGAAATCTGTTTTTTGTTTGCCGGTGATCAATTGGTAAGCTTTCGGTGCTTTTTCGATTGGGAAGCGGTGGGTGATGAGCGATTGAACTTCGATCCTGCCATCTGCGATTAACTGCAGGAAAGATTCCAGGTTGCGCCCCTCAGTCCAACGCACGAATCCAATCGGGTAGTCGTGCCCGGCTTCTTCATAATTGGGGTCATATCTGCCGGGTCCATAAGAACGCGAGACCTGGAAGAATATTTCCTTGTCGAAATACGGTTTCCGTTGCAAACCCATCCCAACCGCGCCGACCGAAATCACGGAACCGCGATCTCTCACCAGTGCTGCCGCCAGGTTGACTGGTTCGTCACTGTGGCTGTCGGCACATATCAGGACGGAATCGAACCCGCGGTTCGTGGTGAATTGGTTGCCTGCGGCGATGGCATCCCGGTTGATGACTGCGGTTGCACCATTGCGTTGGGCGCGCTCTACGCGGGTAGGGTTCAAGTCGATGCCAAAAACGCGGCATCCTGCAGCCAGGGCGATCTTAACCGTTAATTGCCCAAGCAAACCCAACCCAAGCACACAAATGGAATCTCCAAGTTGCGGATGAGCCAGGCGAAACCCATGCATGGCAATGGCACCCAGCGTGGAAAAAGCCGCTGATTCAAAGTCGACATTTTTTGGAATTTTTGCCAGTAAATTTTTCGGAATGACGTTGTATTCAGCGTGTACCGCGTGATTGGCGCCTGCACAGGCAACCCGGTCGCCAACCTTGAAATCGCCCAACCCTTCACTGATGGCGGTAATCGTCCCGGAAGTGGAATAACCCAATGACATGGGTTGGTCGAGCCGGTTGAACGTGGCTTCGAGGGTGGGGAGAATACCTTCCCTTTTTACTTTATCCAATACCTGTTTGAAAAGATCAGGGCGTGATCGTGCCTTTCCAAGCAGGCTCTTTTCAGCAAATTCCACCAGCATTCGTTCCGTTCCCGCTGAAACGAGTGAAGCGGATACTCTGACGAGCGCATTGCCTTTGCGAGCCTGTGGGACAGGCACTTCCTCGATGATGGTTTTTCCATCCCGCATATTTTGGAGTAATTGCTTCATATAACCTCTAACCGCATGAAAAATCGTTTGTTCTGGAAGGGTGAAAACATCCTGGTATTGTTGATTTCCTGCCTATGAGTATATAGCTGAAATTGGGTAGCCGAGGACGGACTCGACTCAACGGTCCATCATGCATCCAGATGATAGGTGTGATATTCGTTCTTGCAGGGACTGCCCCAGGCGATGGAGATGGTCCTGTTGTTAAGGTCCATCACTAGGCTGTTGATCGTTTTCTCCCGGTCGCGTGGATCGATCTCATCCATGGCATGGTTGCAGATGGAATCTGGAAAGTTGACGTGATCGCGCAGAATCGTCTGAATGGTCTCCGGCGTATGCCTGGAAGTCTGGTGGAGCAACCGATTGGCACGAAAGTAACGCACACGCGTGCTGATCAATGTGTCTGGATCATTCTCTACCAATAGCATGTGTTCGGTTTGATAGTGGTTGGTGTGAACGATCAGACCGTCCCTGGCATATTGGATGCCGAATTCTTTGGCGGAAACCTCAACGTTGTAAATCTCACCGCTTTCGTGTCCGAGCAGGTGATTATACCCAGCTGCTCGCAGGGGAACGATCATGTTTCGGATGGCTTCAGAGATTGTTTTGGAACCCAGAACTGCGCGTGAGTTGACGAGACGCGGAATGCCGATTCGGATATCGCTCGGGTAAACCGAATCGCAGCATTGTGCCAGCCCGTATGCGTTTAAGCCGATGTTGGGAAGTAACCCGCCATACGTCATTGCCAGCCAGGGTGGTTCATCATCGATCTTGGCTTGCACCAGGAAAGTCCCCGGCTCATCTTCGGGGAGCCAATCCTCGTTATGCGCCATCAAGACATGCCCGCTGGCAGTATGTTGTTCATCCACCGCCATGCTGGTGCATTTTGTCAAATGCAGGGCGTCCATGGTAACCGCTTCCATGGCGTTCAAAACAACCAGGTCTTCGAAACTTGCATTGGCGCCTTCAGCAAGACCTCGTATTTCATCCACGTATTGCGGATAACGCTCTTCTGCAAATGGCAGGTATTTTCGGGACTGGATGATGGCACCATCCCAATCGAGAGATAGCTGCTCGTAGGTATCAGCTATCATTTTCTTTGCATTACCGATGCCGTTTTTAACAAGTTCCCGGGTTTGTTCTCCAATTTGCTGTCCAATATCCCGATGACTTCCAGCCACCTTGAACATCGGCATGGGTTTTTCATGGATCAGTACATCTCTGTTGGTCATAGAGTTAATGATAGACGATTTTTATACCCCCTGCAAGAGAAAGAAAATCCCGGGTAGTCCCGGGATTTTCTGAAATGGAATTTTATTTTTTTGTGATTTTTGGAAGTTTTGCTGCCACTTTTTTTGGCGCGGTAGGTTTTTTCTCTTCCTTGGGTTTCTTAGGTGCCACAGGAATGACAGGTGCAATGGGTGCCAGTGGAAGTACTGGGGGAATGGGAGCTGTCTTTGCTGGAGTAAGCTTGGTAAAAATGCTGAACACAACCGCTCCCAGTCCAAAGAGAGCGACCAGGGTGAGGACGACAAATCCGAGGATGGGTATCCAGCTGACCAAAGCCAGGATGAATCCGACCAGCAGGGAACCGACCCCAGCTGAGATGGCTTCGTGCCATTTTTGGGTGGATGAGCTGGAAAGCCTGTTACCCACTTCAAGGCTGAGAGCAACCCAGCCAAAGATCATGGCTGCCACCACACCGAGCCCCAGGAATATCACGAGTGGGATGAGAATTACCGTAATGGTCATGATGAGCATGATGATGGGGAGGGCGACCACGGTGAGCACACCTACGCCAAAGGATGGAGCTGGTTGGCTTGATACTGCTTCAGCGACTTTGGCAGTCGCCTTGGGGAAGAGCAAAGCTACCAGGACGGATAATGCGCTGATCGCCAGGACGAGAAATACATTCCAGAGTACCTTTTGAGTCAGGGACGTCTGGGGTTTCTGAAAATTAACCTGGTTTACCCATTGCTCAATCCGCAGGTCTTTCAATATGGCAGGAAAACTGAACCGGGAATCGTTGGTGATTTTTGCTGATGGTGATACAACCAGGTCATTCGATGCAGATACCAGGTTTCCACGGATTTCCGCAGAATCCGTGATCTGACCTGTGCAATTTGTGCATACCAGGCTCCCATTCACCAATCCAGATGCGCTGAGTTGTCCATCGATGATGTAAACGTCCCCATTGACCGTTGATCCTTCCGCCAGGGTCGTCTCACCATTGAACACGGTGAGATTGCCGTTCAGGATTTGCCCGGACGTTAGTGTGAAGGAATTATCAAAAATCGTTTGATCGCCATTGATTACGCTTGTCCCGGCTTGAACAGGGGCTTGCGCAAGGACGCTGAACGGCATTCCAAATACCAGGATGATGGTAAAAAGTAGAAAAGTAAATTTACCGATGGTTTTCATGTGTTGCTCCTTTATGTCGATATCGAAGAACAATAATACTGCCAGTAAAAACCATGATACCGATCCAACTTGCGGTGACGATACCTGCGATGACCCAGATGTATGTGGGTGCGCTATTCAGCAGGAGTAGGACGACATTCCGTAATTGGGAAAACAACGACGAGATTTCTGTGAACCAATAGGAAATATTCCCGAGGTACATGTTTCCGGCATCGTTTGCCAGGTTTTCAATGAACAATAATGCGATGCTGAGCACCGCCGCGCCCGAAAGACCGATAAACCAGCGTTTGGCTAGTTCATTATGATGCTTCTCCAGTCGGGTATTGAAATTCGCACGCCAGCGAGCGGTGAAGCCACGCGCTGGCGGAATGGACTTTGTGATTTCCATTTGCCGGTTGATGGATAGCCAGGCATGCTCCATCCGTTGGCAGCGTGAACATTCTGCCAGATGTGCTGACAGTTGCTCTCTTTGCTGTGGGGAAAGAGTTTTTTCAGAAAAGATCCAGGTCTCAAATGGTAGATGAGCCATGTGCACTCCTTTCCAGTGCGTAACTTGGATTGTGATCCGTCCAGATGGATGCCATCTGGATGCGGGCTCGATGCAGACGGCTTTTTACCGCACTGACCGAGATGGTTAAGGTTTGAGCGATTTCTTCTTCAGACATTTCCTGCCAATATCGTAAAATAATGATCGCCCGGTCCTGTTCTTTCAGATGACCGAGCATGTCGTTCATGAATTCCTGATCCTGTCGCTGTGTCAGCATTTTTTCCGGTCCAGGTGTGCCATCGGGCGCATCCATGTCAGTGGCAAGGTCAAGATCGAGTGTTGGAAGCCGGCGTTTGCGTTGTAAATCGATGCAGTGATGAGCGGCGATGGAAAGAAGCCATGTAATGAAGGAACGATTGTTGTCATATCGATCGATCGCCTGATAAGCACGCCAAAAAGCTTCCTGGGCGGCGTCTTCCGCTTCCTGGCTTTCACCTAGCATGCGATAGCAAAGGTTGTACACCGGTGTCTGATACGTTTCCACCAGGTGTTCGAATGCTTCTTCATCCTTCTTTTGTGCTAATCGCAGCCACTCAGCTTCAGCCAGGGTCACACGATGCTCCAAAATTGTTTTGTTATACAGTATACGCACTTTAATCATAATAGTTGCAGGATGGAATTCCTGCAACTCGAAAAATCCCTTGAGCAGGGTTTATTTGTTGAAAACGATTTCTTCCTTGCCTGCCAATTTTTCCCCGATGCGTTCAACCACCGTATCAAGGTGTTTCGCTTTATGGACAAAATCCAGGTCATCGGTACGCAAGGTGAGCACGGGGCACAGGTCAAAATTGTGCAACCAATCCTCATAAAAGGAATCCAGCAGTTCCAGGTATTCACGCGAGATCCCGGTTTCGATTTTCCTGCCGCGGCTTTGAATGCGTTTGATGAGGATGGGTACCGGTGCTTTCAGGTATACCAACAAGGAAGGCGGTGGAAGGTTCTTTACCACCATGTCGAAAACTTTTTTATAGGTTTGAAAATCCCGTTCGTTCAAATTTCCCATGTGATGGAGAGCCCTCGCAAAGATAAAGGCGTCCTCGTAAATACTGCGGTCAATGATGGCATTGCGTGGATCGTTCCACATATCCAGGTGCTGCTGGGCGCGATGCCCCAGGAAAAAAACCTGCAAGTGAAAAGACCATTGCTTCATATCTGCATAAAAATCCGGCAAATATGGATTATCCGTCACAGACTCAAACGCCGTGCGCCATTTCAACCGTTCGCCAATTTTTTCAGTGAGGGAAGTCTTGCCGGAGCCGATATTTCCCGCCACGAGTATCAACCTTTTGGGCATGTCCCATCCTCCAGATAATTCGATTGATTAATTTTACAATAATAGTCAAAACAATATTTTACCGATTTCAGCGGATCCCGGTATCGATTGTGATATTGAGCACGGTAGTTTGGTTTTCCCGGATGGTGACGACAGCAGGTATCTCGCTCGCATGGTCGATACCTGTTTGGATCAACTCCACCCGATATGTCCCGACGGGAAGTGACACGGAATATGTCCCATCCGGGTTGAAGTACAAGGTTTTTTCAAGCGTTCCATTTTCTTTATAAATTTCGATCCCGCGGGTTGTGAAAATTTCCGGTGGGGGAATGGGATTTGGAATGCCAACGCGTTCCACCGGGGTAAGCGGTCCTACGTTTACTTTTCCACTCAGCAAGCCGGCGGTTGGTGATTCACAACTGACTAGCAAGGCACTTAAAAACAAGGTGAATACGACCAGGAAAAGGGACTTTGCATTCTTTTTATTCCGCTCGTACATGGTTCAATAATACACGAAAATGAACCCATCGACCCGTATGATAAAATCATCCCGTGTTAAAACGCTGGCAATTTTGGGTGGGACTGTTGATCTCGGCAGTTTTCCTTTACTTCACCTTGCGCGGGCTGAAAATCGGCGAGATGTGGGAAATCATCAAGTCCGCCAACTATTGGTGGCTCATCCCGGCAGTGTTGGTCTACTTTATTGCAGTGTGGGCGCGCGCCTGGCGATGGCATTACCTGTTACGACCCATCAAGAAGATCCCTACGAAAACCATGTTCCCCATTGTATGCATCGGTTATATGGGAAACAATATCTACCCTGCCCGGGCAGGTGAGCTGCTGCGGGCGTATGTGCTCAAGAAGCGCGAGGGTGTCCAGATTTCAGCGTCGCTTGCCACCATCATCATCGAAAGGATATTTGATGGTGTAGTGATGCTTGGGTTTGTGTTTGTGAATCTTCCCAAGCTTGCTGAATTGACCAGCGAATCTGGGTTCATTGGCAGCATACAGACCCTTGCCATTTGGGGTGCTGTCATTTTCGGTATTGTATTGATCCTATTCCTTCTGGCTGCCATGTTTCCAAAAGTCACTGAGCGTGTCACCCTTTGGTTTGTCAACCACCTTCTTCCACGCAGGTGGCATGAAAAAGCCAGTGGGATCATGCTGCGATTCCTCAGTGGACTGGAATGTCTCCGTTCTCCCAAAGAAGCGTTGATGGTTTTCCTCACTTCGGTGGTCATCTGGTTGCTGGAAACAGGAAAATACTGGTTGGTGATGCAGGCTTTCCCGTTCACGGTGAGCTTTTTTGCCTTGATGTTGATGAATGGAATCGTCAACCTTTCCACCACGCTGCCGTCAGCACCTGGGTATATCGGAACATTCGATGCACCCGGAATTGCCCTGTTACGGGCATACAACATCTCGCAGGAGGTGGCTGCAGGATATACCTTGGTGTTGCACGCAGCATTGTGGTTCCCCATCACCATCCTGGGAGCCATCTTCTTTGCCCGGGAAGGTCTCCACTGGGATAAAGCCGTTGCAGATGCCAAAGGAGAAACCTCTGTTGATAAATCCTCCCAGGGTCGTAATAAGGTACCTTAAAAGGTATTCTAATAATACGTAGACGAATAAAACAAATGTGACACTGTATAATTAAATTAGTTCATAAGTAGGGAAAAAAATCCAAAATAGGAGGTTTTAATGAAAAAGAGTGCAGTAATAAGTTTGGGATTGCTCTTGGTGGTCGTTCTTTCTTCATGTGGTGTGGTCAATGAGCTATCCAAAGTTTCTGCGACCGGAAATACGTTTATGGCGGCACTGCGCGATGTGGACCTGGTGACATCCTGGAATATGCTTGCACCGAGCTTGCAAAATGAAATTGGCGACCGTACGCTCTGGTCAGATTGGGCTAGCCCGCGAAATTTCGAAAGCTGGTCTTTTTCAAATACTGAGATCAACAATGACCAGGGTCAGCTGGACGGCGAAGCAACCATCGGGAATGAAATTTACAAAATCACTTTGGTATTCCAAAAGATCAGTGCGGAATGGAAAGTCACTGGCATCAATATTGTTTTTGACCGTACCAAATAGAATTAGTAATGTAGTCATCAATAAACAGGCACAGGATCATGTGCCTATTTTATTTTTTGGAATGCTGTTTAAGGAATAACGCAGCAGCTTTCCGGGCGCGCGGGCTGGGACTTTCGAGCAGCTTAAAAACGAATTTGAGAATCAGCGCCAGGTCCTCAACTATTTCAACATACTGGCTGATGGATTCAATCGCATAACTCTTCACGAGGTCGTTGCGGATGACATCCAGATTGGGGTTATGGGATGTAAGTAGAACGTGGGTAACCCTTTTTTCCAGATCGGGTCGGGCGAGGACGATCTTTCCCGCAGCACCCGCCACCTGGTTGGCATTGATCAACCCGGATGCCGAGAGCATGCCAAAGTACAGATCAAAAACAAGGTCAAACAAATGATTGGTATCCTGTGGCAACAGTTCTGCTATAAGGCGGATTCCGATATATTGCTGATCAGCGCGCGCATCATGCAGCTCATCGACAAATTGATCCCAATATGGCATGAGCAGCGCGGGATGGCTGGCAGACAATCGCATCAATACCCGGAAGCAATTGTATCGGAGAGTGGCATTGTGGTTGGAAGGAGCGATCCCTGCGAGCAACTCTTGTAATAGGGCGGGGTCGTTGGATGCAACCTGGCTGGTGGCATCCAGATCCAGTTTTTTATTCGAAAGATTGGTGGTGGTTGGCATACCTCTCCTGTGATTCGATATTGAAATAAAACGAAAAAGAAACGAATCGACTAGATGCGTTCGATTGACTTCAAGACCTTCTTCAACCGGGTCAGGTGGGCAGCTGTCATGGAGGAGCGACGGGATTCGACGACTGCCAGGATTTTCTCTCGATTTGTGTCATTGAGCATCGGCAGCATGCTTTCCAGGTGGGTTGGGACATCGCGTGGGACACAAACCTTAAGGATGTGAAGGAGTTCGGGTAGTATCCTGTTTTCTAGAGAGGGTTCTTTTGCGAGGGTGACTGACAACACGCGTACACCCCATACGACAGTGATCACCGAACCTTTGTTAACCGCATCGATCACGGTATCGATCTGCTCGCCAATTTCCTTGTGAGAGATAGGTGAAATCGTACCGAGCGCGATCATAGCGCCCCATACCTTGCGATTTTCCTTGTGGGAAAGCAGCGATAGAAAATTACCTACGTAGGGTGAGATTAAATTTGGTCTCAGGTAACCGATTTCATAGAGGACTTTCAGGCAATCACTGGAAATGTTCTTATCCGTGTTGTGCAGGTTATCAGCAATCTCATGGATACCCTCCGCATCTTCCTTCTCAGCAAGTTCCTGTGCGAGAAGCTGGTTAGGTATTTCATCCCGACGATTCTGAAAAAAGGCGATTTTTCCCAATGCGCTCATTGTTTCCCTCCGCACACCCATTATAGAACAAATGTACTGTTATTGCAATAGAAAAAGACGGGACAAGGTCCCGTCTTTAGCGATTTTTATCTTCGATCATTTATTCCCATTTGTGACATATGCCTCGTACATTTCCGGGAGGGTAGACCATTCTACCTGTCCGCTTTTTACAAAGGGATCGACAGCCTGCAACCAGGCTTCCAGCAGGTCCATATCCAGCTTGGTTCCCAGGCTGTTCCCAACATAAAAGATATTGGTTTTTCCGGGTTCAGCAAGGGAAAGGGCAAGCTGCAGCTGCTGGATGTAGGTCTCAATATCGTTTTGCTCTAACACACAGCTCCCGGTTTTTCCGGTCGGCGACAATTCCTCGGACATGCAGGTCAGACCCTGGCTGGCGGAAAGGATGACAAGCTGTCCGTTTGGGTTGTCTTGTGTCCAGTTGGATCCGTTTTCAGCGTGCCAGGGATGAATGCGGTCCTCAAGATCGGTCGGGAAAACATCATGGCACTTGGTTGGAACAGCGCAATTGGAGTATTCCCCCGGCTGCAGTTCCGGGGAAAGCGACATGGCAGCATACGAGACTGTCCCGGTGGTGAATTTGAATCCTGCCTCCACTGTCGGGGTGACCCAATCACACTTGGAAACAACTCCGGAGACATGCAGCACCGTCACCCCGAGTGATTCCAGCTTGGCTTTCTTTTCCAGGAGTGCCTCAGCGAACCCTTCGCATTCGTCGTAGTCGCGGTCGCCACCCTCATCGGCATGCACACCCACGCCGTGCCCACGCTGCTGCATCTCCAACAGAACATTGTCGCCCCACGTGATGGCGCCATCCGTCATTTCCTTGCTTTCAAACGTGATCCTGGCACCATAAGTTTCAAACAGGCTGGCATATTCGCGCACGATGGCGGCGTGTTCTTCAAAGGAAGCCTGGTTGACATCATCATGCCAACCTTCCAGGTGCAGCATAAACCCGATCAGCAATGTCGATTTCTCATTGGAGGATATCGCCAGGGTTTGCTCTATACTGGAGGATGCCGGCTCGCTGCAATCCGCGGGGCAGGTGGTGCTATTTTCGGGACCGCTGCAAGTGCCATCCCCACACTTTCCTTTGGATGCGGGCAGAACAGGTGAACATGCAGTAAATAGTAATAATGTGATCAAGCCAATAAATAGTATTCTCTTCATGACTTATCTCTCCTTTAGAAATTATAGTAATAATAGAGATGGAACATCAAGGGGATGTCATGTGATTGTAAAAACCTGGCAAAAAGGGAACAGGTTTCCAGTTCTTATGGATGACTTGCGCGTTGCGATTCTGTATGTAATAATTTTTCCATCAAATATTCACGAAGGCGGAGATGCAAAATCCCACACGCACATCTTTTGTGTTTGCCTTGATTACGATCACCATCGTTCTCGCAGCCTGTGCACCCCAACCGACCTTTTCGAATCTGCCTTCATTCCTTATGGAAGATGGCTTCAGCGATATTGCAAGTGGATGGCCGGTTTTCGGAGATCGAACAACGGGTGAGGTGGGTTACCAAAATGGCGCATACCGTATTGCATTTTATCAACCGGCTGGATTTCATGCCGGTTGGTCACCCGATCAATATTCTGATTTTATTGTTGAAACCGAATTCAGCGTACCGATGGGGATCCCGGATCTGGGCGCGGGGTTAACCTTGCGAACCGTTGAAAAACGATGGATTTTAGTCTGGATTTATCCACAAACGCAGGAATTTTCCATTTTCAAGGAAATCGAAGGTGAAATCACCTGGTTTTTTGAAAAAACCTGGTCAGACAAATTGCAACCTCAATTGGAGGAAAAAAGGCTGCATTTGCTATTAAGAGTGGTTGTGCATGAAGACCGGTATGATGTCTGGGTTGCACAACCCGGGAAGGAATATCAATTCATCGCATCCTTCGAAGATGATAGTCTGGCAAGAGGGCATCTTGGTCCTTCAGCAGTCTCCCCGGAGACAATTACCGATCCGCCAGTGGAGATTCTCTTTGACTGGATTAAAAGTGAGCGAATATGCGCCGATTGAGGTTCCCCAAGAATCCTCTGCTGCGGGGGAAGTTGACCCCACTCCTACATTCACGCCTGAACCCAAGGAAACTCCCATGGGTGGGGGAAGCGGAGACATCTCATTTTGTTCCAATATCAACAACGACCTCAACGACATCTATGTCAAAAGCATCAACGAATCCTTTTTTGGAATGCAGACTTCAAGCCCCATCAACCTGACCAACACCTCCACTATTTCAGAATACTGGCCGATGTGGGTGGATGAAGGTCGATCAATCGTTTATGAGACATTTGCAGACAAAAGACAGAAATACTTCCAGATCCCAGCGTCTGGCGGCGCAGCCATCGAAATATCGTTTCCCACTTCCAAGGATATTTTGTATCCAGTTGTTTCACCGGATGGTACAAAAGTCGCCTTTATTTTGATGCCTGAAGGGCAGGGAAAATACGATGTGTTTGTTGTCAATATGGATGGAACACGCTTGGTCAATATCTCCGATAATCCGGCCGGGGATTTCAATCCTAAGTGGTCTCCGGATTCAACACAATTGACCTTCGAGACGGATCGGAATGGGAAAGTGGAGATCATGCTGGTGAATGCCGACGGGACACAGCTCAAGCAGTTTGCCACGGATGGCGGTTATTCACGGTATGCGGATTGGTCGCCGGATGGCAAGTGGATCGCTTTCACATCCGACATGGATGGCTATGCGGATATCTACCGCCGCAGGGTGACCGGAACACAGACTGAGAGAGTCACTACGGAACCGAGCTTCGATTGGCTGCCAAGATGGTCTCCGGATGGGGAGACGATCCTTTTCCTTTCTGACCGGGGAGGCATGAAGGATATTTATCTTATGAATGTCCTGGGAGGTCAGATCAGGCGGCTGACATATTCCGTTGAAGAGGAACTGGAGCCTGTTTCCTGGTCTCCGGACGGAGCCGAGGTGCTCTATTGGGTGAAAGATGCAAACAAGAACGGTGAAATAAAAACGGTATCCTCCATACCTCCCGATATCACGGAGTGGGGGTACGGCAGGTATACCGACAGCCCCCTGGATGATTGCTCCTTTGGGTACTCCTGGGCTCCCGATCGGACGCTTGCGTTCACGCGTGTTGAAAGTGATGGAAAGACCTACAACATTTATGTGCGTGGGTTTGGCTCGAATGCTTCTCCGAGGCTGCTCGTGGCGAATGCGCTGCATCCAAGTTGGTCGCCGGATGGGCTGAAGCTGGCGTTCAGCCGCGTGGAAGCGGATGGCACTTCCGAGATCTATACCATCATGGCTGATGGGACCGGGCTGACTCGTTTGACCATTAATTCAGGTTTTGACGGCAACCCATCCTGGTCGCCGGATGGGACGAGGATTGCGTTTGCTTCCGACCGGGATGGCAACGCGGATATCTTTGTGATGAATGCGGATGGCAGCAATCCGGTCAGCATCCACACCCGCCCGGAAGACGACCGCACACCGGTCTGGTCGCTATCCGGTGAAAAGATCCTGTTTACCACAACGATTTCCGTCGGGAACCGCGACATTATGGTCATGAAGGCCAATGGGTCCGAGCTGGTCAACATCACAAACAACACCAGCGATGACAGTTGGGGAGCCTGGTCACCGGATGGCACCCGCATCGCGTTCTACAGCAACCGCGGCGGGAACAAGGATATCTATATCATGTATGCTGATGGATCGTATTTGATCCAGTTCACCGATCTTCCAACGCAGGAAGTTGGTTTTAAGTGGCTTCCGTAACAATCAATCCCCGGTAAATTTCCGCCGGGGATTGATCTTATAGAGTTTTCACATATATTTCCACTGCCTTTTTCATATACGCTGCCAGGTCGGGGTGGAAGGCGCGGAAGGTCTTCTGGAAGCCGGGATGCTCGTTATAAGCCAGTGTTAATCCCAGCAGTATCTCCTTAGTCGGCTCATAGAAGTAACGCAGGTTCTGATGCCAGCGTTTGATCAGCGCCTGTATCTGTGGGCTTCCGGGAGCCTTATCCAGGTTGGCTACCAGGTCGCGGTAGATCTCACCTGCTTCAGCGAGGATCTGTTTCTGTTTTTCCTTGCCGTAATCGTTCCAGCGTTTCGTCGATGCTCCCACAATATCGTCGCCCCACAGCTGGCGGGCTTCCAACTCGTATTCCTTCTGCTGGGCTTCGCTGAAGCCCTTGAACAATTCGTTGTTTTCCATGTCGATCTTTCCTTTCACGTGTGCAATGGTCTTTTCCACCGTGTGGATGAGTGTGCGCATCTGGCCGGCGCGCAGTTCAAGCGCGGCTTTGTGCTCCTCCAATGCCTGTAGGGTATCGAAGGTGGGATTATCCAGGATACGCTTGATCTTCTCCAGCGGCATGCCCAGCTCGCGGTAAAACAGGATCTGCTGCAGCCGGATGAGGTCCGCCTCGCTGTATTGCCGGTAACCGTTGGATTCCGATTTGACAGGCTGCAGTAGACCGATGGCATCGTAATGATGCAGGGTGCGGTTGCTGATGCCCGCCATTGTGCCGATTTGTTTGATGGTGTACGCCACGCGGATATGATAATCCATGACGTTACGTTAATGTCAAGGGTTTCGAGACAAAACAAGCACAAATCGCGTAAAATTGGATACAATAAGGTTTCAAAAATATTCATTTATCGATAGAGGGTCCCATGCAATATCGACAATTTGGCAAACTGGATTGGAAAGTATCAGCGCTCGGCTTTGGTCTGATGCGCCTGCCGCGCCTGCCCGGGAAAAAGGAGCCATCAACGAAGCGGAAGCGTTAGCGATGGTGCGTCATGCGGTGGACGAGGGTGTGAATTACCTGGATACCGCCTACATGTACCACGACGGTCAAAGTGAATCCTTCCTGGCAAACGTGCTCAAGGATGGTTACCGCAAAAAAGTGCGCATCGCCACCAAGATGCCGCTCTGGCTGGCAAAAACCCCCGAAGACCTGGACCGCCTTTTCAATGAACAGCTCAAGAAGGTCGAAGTCAGGCACTTCGATTTTTACCTGCTGCATGCACTCAACCGCAGCAATTGGAAAAAAAGGACGCGAGCTGGGAGTGTTGGAATGGGCGGAGCGCATGAAGAAAGCCGGCAAGATCGAGTGCTTCGGCTTTTCCTTCCATGACGATTACAGCGCCTTCAAGAAGATCATCGACGATTACGACGGCTGGGATTTCTGCCAGATCCAGTACAACTACATGGATATCACCACCCAGGCGGGTATGCGCGGGCTCAAATACGCCAACCGCAAGGGATTGGGCGTGATCGTGATGGAGCCGCTGCTGGGCGGCAAGCTTGCCAAGCTGCCCCCCTCCGTAAAAGAGGTGATTAAGAACGCCCCCGTCAAACGCAAACAGGCCGATTGGGCGCTGCAGTGGGTGTGGGACCAGCCGGAAGTGTCGTTGGTGCTCAGCGGCATGTCCACCATGAAGCAGGTGGATGAAAACCTGGTCAGCGCCGATCACTCGGTTGTTGGATCATTTTCCAAAGTGGAAAAAGAGACTATCCGCAACGTGCGTGAAGCCTTTAAGGGTTTGCAGCCCATCCCCTGCACGCAGTGCCAGTACTGCATGCCTTGCCCGAACGGAGTGGATATCCCGGCGAACTTCAATGTCTTCAACCAGGGTGCCATGCTTAAGAATTGGGGCGAAGCCATTTTCATTTATGGTCATCACATTTCGGAAAAATCGCGCGCCAGCGCCTGCATCGACTGCAATGAGTGCGAGCCCAAGTGCCCGCAGAAGATCGCCATCAGCGACTGGATGCCCTACGTGGACAGCGTGCTGACCAAGAAGGAAAAATTCGACGGCCGTACGCAGCCGAAGTAGAAAACCACACGACCACCGTTCCCGGTGGTCGTCTTTTTCCATTGACAGATGATGGTTTGTCTAATAAAATTAGTTAGTTAAACTAACAAATAGGTAGCATAAATGGAAAATTACCTGTTGGAATTTGTCAGCACGCTCGATGACTCACTGAAAAAGATCCACGGCGAGGTTGGTGTGGACGCGGGCATCACCCGTATGACGATCAACCAGTTCCGCTACATCGACACGATCCATTCCTTGGGAGAGCCGGCCATCTCGGCCATCGCAGACAGAATGGCTATCACCAAGGCGTCGGTGACCGCCGGGGTGCAAAAGCTCATTCGGATGGGTTTTGTTATAAAAACCCAATCCACTGCTGACAAGCGGGTATTCCACGTGCGTCTCTCGCTGGCGGGTGAGCGGCTGATAAAAGCCAAATATAAAGCCGTCCGAGAATATGAAGATTTTATACGCGCGGCATTAAGCAATCAGGAAGCCCGCCAGCTTGAAAAGATTCTAACGAAACTGGTTTGGGTCTTTAAAAAACAATCACAGCACCATCAGGAGATCACAGAATGACCATTACCATTTTAACCGCCGGTTCCCGCGGCGATGTTCAGCCTTACCTCGCACTCGGACAGCAGCTGGAAAAATCAGGTCGGCATGTGCGCTTTGTCACCTTTGAAAACTTCCGCAGCCTTGTGGAAAGCGCCGGGTTGGAGATCTTTCCCATTCAGGGAGATGTATCCATGGCGGCAGGTAGCGATGAAATGAAAATGGCGCGTACCTCCGATAATCCGCTCAAGTTGATATTGAGTTTCAATAAACTTAAATCCCTCATTCTTGACATGCATGGACAGTTCTATGACGCCTGCCGGGATAGTGAAGCCATCGTTTACCACCCCGGGCCGGCGATGGGTTTTTTCGCTGCGCAACATCTTGGCATTCCAGGCATCCTCGCCACGCCTTTTCCCATGTCGCCGACGCGGGAGTTCCCTTCGCTGGCATTCTATACCATGCCGCGCTTTGGCAGCGGTTTCAACCTTTTGACTCATAAACTATTCGAAACCGTGATGTGGTCGACCTCCCGAGATCCCATCCGCAAATTCCTGATCGGAAAGTTCGGCAAATTCCCCAGTGGATTTGCCTGCCCCTATCCCCAGCAGACAACCCCCCTCGCCCCCACGGTAATCTCCTGCAGTCGGCATGTTTTCCCCAGGCCGGCTGACTGGCCGGAACACGTGCATTGCGACGGCTATTGGTTCATGGACGATGAGACCACCTGGAAACCCCCCAGCGACCTCCAGGCTTTTCTTAAAAATGGCGTTGCTCCGTTATATGTCGGTTTTGGCTCCATCGGCGATCCGCGCGAGGCACAGAAGACCACCCACATAGTATTGGCTGCTCTGCGCCAGTCGGGTCAGCGCGGCATCCTTGCCACCGGCTGGAGCGGTATGTCACGCGTCGAGGACGCGGGAGAGAATATCCACATCCTCGAAAGTGCACCGCATGGCTGGCTGTTCCCGCAAATGGCTGCCGTTGTCCATCACGGCGGTGCGGGCACCACCGCTGCTGCCCTGCGGGCTGGCATCCCCCAAGTGATTGTCCCTTCGGGACTGGACCAGGGTGCGTGGGCACGACGTGCCTTTGAACTGGGCGTGAGCGCTAAACCCCTTCCACGCAAGAATCTGAACACAGAAAGACTGGCGGAAGGCATCCGCCAGGCATTGCAACCTGAAGCAAGAGCTACTGCAAAAATAATGGGTGAAAAAATCCGGGCGGAACGTGGTGCGGAATTAGCTGCCCAGGTGATCCTGGATTGTATCGAACATCAAAAAGAAGCCCACCGCTAATGGTGGACTTGAACCATCACGGTAACCCCATCATGCACACATTTGGCGCTGTGTCTGGAAATTTCTGTATAATAAATACCAAGTTTGACCGTTGAAGATCATGTGAGGAGAATAAACGTGAAAACACATCGACTTGGAGTTCTCTCATTCGTCATTTGTTCCATTATCCTGGCAGCCTGTGGACTATCAGGTGTGTACAAGGACGGAGAATTTGAGGCATATGCAGTACCCGGCAAGACCGTGAATTTTGGTATTGAATTAGCCAAATGCATCCAATCATATTGGTCAAGCGATGATTTGAAAATATCCCTAAAAGATCCCGATGGAAATGTTGTATATGAGCAGCAATTCACGCAAACCAGAAATTGGGATAACTCATTAGCCATGGATCAAGAAGAGAAGTCAGCTAAATTGGATTTCAAGGTACTGGTTCCGGAAAATATCCCTGCCGGCACAATAATTTCCGGCACGTTGGCGGGCACGGGCAAATGCCCAAGAACAAATGGGACCGTGTACGGCTCCATGATGGCGGTGGATGTGGAAATCCAAATCCATGTGATGACGGAAAAGTCGGTAAAAAATGTGGCAACCAACCATTTTATGAATGGATTCTTTCAATTGCTGGGGCTGGTTGCAATTATTGCTGTGATTTATTTTGTGGGGAAAATTGCCGGTAAGAACAAGGCACGCTATAAGATTTCAAGATTTTAGATAAACCGGAATAGAAATTGTGCAGAGACCATAAATCCAATGACCACCAAAACCGGTGGTCATTTCTTAACAGTAAATATCTATATAATGAATACATCATAGCCTAAGTATATTATTTGGGAAGGGATAATATGAAAATTCACAGCCTGGGAGTAATTTCGTTGGTTTTATGCGGTATGTTTCTCACAGCCTGCAGTTCATCGGGGGTTTTCATGGATGGAGATGTGGCATATGCAGCTCCAGGGAAGACGGTGAATTTAAGCTTCATCATGGCATCTTGCATCAAAGGGTATTGGTCAAGCAATGATTTGAAATTGACGCTCAATGCTTCCGATGGTCAAGTATTCTATGAAGAGACAATTTCTCATCCCAAGGATTGGGATGATTCTTTGGACACTGACGATGACATGCACGTAATATCGGTAGACTTCAAGTTTGGTATTCCAGAAAATATCACTGTTGGATCAGTTTTCACCGGCAAATTAATGGGTACGATGGCCTGTCCTCAAATAACGGGAGTAAAAACGCAATCAATAATCGTTGCAGAGTACGATCTGGATAGAGATGTGGAACTGCATATAACAACTGAAAAAGAAATTCGATCGTTGAGAACCAAAAATTTTTGGGCAATACTGGGTGGGGCGGGAATATTTGTCGCGATATTATTGGCTGTTTTCATTGTCGGCGGAATATTTCAAAATATGAAACCGAAATATCGACTTTAGTAATTGAGTGAAGATTGCCACGTCGTGCCTGGGGCACTCCTCGCAATGACATAATCAGGTTTGTCATTCTGAACGAGGTCCACCGAATGATCGCGAAGCATGCCCTTGGGGCAAGAATCTCTCTTTTCTTTTACGGTATCCCCAGCTCGCGTTTTTCGACGACCATCCCTTGATGTTGCCAAACCAGCATTCCGATGGAAGCGAGAATGGAGATAAACCCATAAACGAGAAAAACAGTCTGGGTGGGTACCAGGAACATGTGAATCGTAAAGCCTAAAAGCACAACAACCAATCCGCCATATACGATGAGTGGAGTCCTAAAACCGTGAAAGATTTCCGGTGGAAAGGCATCCCTCCCCCCAGCGAAGAAAAAGTTCAACTGGTTGAACAAAGCGCTGAACGCCAGCGCGGTTAATGCTGCCATCCAAACCGGAGGATTGTTTAGGTTGAGAGCTGCGTAGGCAACCGCTACATTCCCCAGCAACAAACCCAGAGAGGATAGGATCGTGATAGGCCACTTTAAAACCAAACTGCCCCAACTCACCGACACCCAAAAATAGTCGATGGCCAGAAGCGTGGCTAGAAAGTACAATCCCTGGTACCAGGTGGGACTCTTCAACGCTTCAATGACCGGCGAGATCTGCGTAACAAGAATGCCAATGGCGATGCCGCCCAGCACCGACCACCAGGTGATCTGCGCCTGGCGTTGGTATGCAACATCTTCCGGGCCGCGCTCGCGCCAGTATTTGAGATTTTTCGATTTGGCTGGAGTTCTTGATGGAGTCTGAGTTTTCAAATTACCCTCCGCATGTGTCTCTGGTGAACGTGTTATTGAGAGAATAATATCAATACCATTAAAAATTCGCTGTCATTGCGAGCCCTTGCAGGTTGAGGGCGTGGCAATCTTCACCCTATCTGCTCGAACCTTCGTAGTGTGAGGATTGCCACGTCGTGCCCGGGGTACTCCTCGCAATGACATCATCAGATTCAACATTAAACCTTCATCAACTTCTTCTTCATCTTCATGATCTCGTTCAAGTGGATCAGGTTGTGCCGTGTCGGAGGCATCAGCAGCAGACCGGCGCAGGTCAGCCCGCCCCAGTACTCCGGCACGCCCGTGGCGTAGGGAGCCACCGCACCCTCGGGGATCAGCCGCGCCACCCGCCCCGGGTCCACGCTGAGCTGCCATTCGGCGGGGTCGAGTGCGCACACATTCTCGCGCGTGCGTTTACCGACCTCGTTGCGGTAATCGAGCATGGCTGGCAGATTGATATCCAACCCCAGTTGCACCACCTTGTCATGCGGGAGCAGGTTGCCGGTATCGCTCACCTCGATGTTGAGCTTCTCCTGCCAGCCGCCCTCGGTGAACACCTGCTCGCGGTCCGCCAGCACGATGTTCATGGCGGCATCCTCGATGCGCGCCGCGTGCCACACGATCCACGCCGCCGAGTGCTCGCAGCCCTCAGGGATGGCGCGCCATTCGGCGTTACCCATTCCAGAAAGTGCGATGTCCGCGAGCGTGAGGGTGGGGGAGTGGGAAATTGCGCCAAAATGCACAGTTGCGTGCTGACTGAGGAACAGGTCGATGGCGGTCTGCGGGTGGGCGGGATCCGCCAGCGCGGCGCGCAATAGTTTATGTCGGGAATTGAATTGAGCCAGGGGAGGGGTCATGGGAATATTATATATGGAGATGAAAATCCATACCCGGGAAGCGCTTCTCCGGGCGGTCACACCCCCTTGACAAACCGTATCGAAAGTTGTATTATGCAAATAACTTTGTGGCGCAAAGGATAATATATAAATTAGGAGTAAATTATGAATACACAATTTGACCTCAAGGAAATCGAACGCAAGGCGTTCCGTTCCACCTTCCAGGATGGTTTACTGGATATGCAATACGGCCTGATGGTCGTTGGCATGTCCATCTTCATCTATCGCCCTGAAAGTGGGTACAGCGTTATGAACATCATCCTGATGCTAGTGACTTTCGGTCTGGCGAACCTGCTCTTCTGGCTGGGCAAGAAGTTCATTACCCTGCCGCGCATGGGGCAGGTGAAGTTCGGGGAAACACGTAAAAAACGCAACCGCACGTTGATCATCGTCATGTCCTGCTTCGTGCTGCTCCAGGTCGTCCTGCTGGGGTTCACGGTCTTTGCATGGCTGGATCCGCAGGCAGCCCTGAAAATCAACACCTTCCTAAAGGACAGGAACATCATGGACCTGGCGGTGGCGCTTGTCGGGGCACTGATCGTGAGCACCGGCATGCTGCTGGTGGCGTACTTCACGGACTTCGCCCGCGGTTATTACATCGCCATCATGATGTCGCTGGCAGTGTTCCTGATGATCTACATCAATAAACCGCTATACCCGATTCTGATCGGCGCATTGATCCTCATCCCCGGCATCGTGCTGTTCGTGCGCTTCCTCAAGCGCTACCCGCTGCACCGGGAGGGGGAGGGTTTCCATGGCTAAATCCACGCAAGGTGCCGATCTCCCGAGCCTGGTGGATATCGACAAGCTGGTGCATGAGCCGGCCCGCCTGGCGGTGATGGCGCTGCTGTATGTGGTCGAGAGCGCCGATTTCACCTTCGTGATGAACCAGACCGGGCTCACCTGGGGCAATCTCTCGGCGCACCTGACCAAGCTGGAGGAAGCGGGATACATCGCCGTGGAGAAGAGCTTCAAAGGCAAACGCCCCAACACCGCCCTGCGCCTGACCCCCCAGGGGAGGACGGCGTTTTATGAGTATGTTGGGAAGATGAAGAAGGTCTTGAAGGATTTCTCGGAATGATTATGATGGTCTGAAAAAAAGAGTGCATCCGATAATGGATGCACTCAATTCTTTACCTTAGCTTCCGAGTTTATCGATGCTATGAACCCGGCGGTTTCTGGTTCAAGTCAGTTTAAAGGACTACGATTCCTTATTTAACAACTTTGTGACAAACCGTTTTTCCGAATATTTCAAGGAAGGTAAATTAAACAGATATTAAACGTGGATCGTCTCCGGCTGGCCGCCATCCACGTTAATATTCTGCCCGGTAATCCATCTGCTTTCCTCTGTAGCGAGGAATATTACAACCGGTGCAATATCACCGGCAGGATCGCCCACTCTTCCCATCGAGTTGTGGGACATCATATCCTTCACCCATTCTGAATATTCAGGTGCCAACTTAGTTAGGATGGTGTCGGTGATCGCAACCGGGCTGATGGTGTTGACGCGAATGCCATCCACACCCCATTCGCGGGCTACAACCATGGAGAGTGCGCGGATCGCCCCTTTGTCGGCTGCATAGGATGCATATAGCTCCAGCCCCACCTGGTACATACCAGAAGTGAAATTAATAATGGAGGAAGACTTGCCCTTCAGATAGGGGTAGCATAATTTCATCAGGTGCCAGTGAGCATAAACGCCTGTGTGCAGTGCTGTATCCAGCATGCTAATATCTTGATCAACGAAATCGAGGCGGTCTGCTTCGAAATTTGCACTGTTGATCAAAACGTCAACTGTGCCGAATCGTTTGATGGTTTTATCAATGAAATTTTTTAGATCCTCATACTTCGAGACGTCACATGTTAAAGCCAGGACTTCCGCGCCTTCTTTCTCGCAGAGCTCGGCTGTTGCCATCAACTTGTCTGTTCTCCTGGCGCAAATAGCCAACTTGGCGCCCTCCCTGGCTAAACAAACGGAGATTTGCTTGCCAAGACCGGCACTTACGCCTGTAAGCACCACCACTTTTCCGTCCAGCCTTTTCATGGGATTCTTCTTTTGATCGTTCACAGGTGCGATCCCCTTTTTTACTGGAGGCGTGGCAGGTGCAGGCGCGTGCTCTGCGAGGGCTTGCAGCTTCTTGTCTATTTCTGCCAGTTTTTCCTTGGGGATATCCGCCTGGGGGAGGCTTGCGATGAACTTAAGTGACATCCCAAATCCCATCTTCAACTGACGGTTCTTGGAGATCCCCGGTAAACACTCCTCCAAAACTGCTGCTGCCCGGGAATCTTTCATTAAGTCACCTAATTTTGACTCTATAGAAAACTTTGCCATGGTATTATCTCCTTTTATTAAAATAGGGCACTCGTCATTAAAAATTATAGGTACATTGGGTAAACGAATCAATCAGCATATATAATTACGGTGTTTGAAAAACGGATATAAGACTATGATTATGTCGGAAAAATAGACACGAAGCCCATGATTGGTGGAGGAGAGGAGATGAGAAAAAATAGCAAGGTTAAATATATGCAAACGGTGCTGGGGGAGAGTTTGCTTGTCCTTCTAAAGACAAAACCCATCGAAAAAATTACAGTCACCGATATCTGCAAACTGGTGGAAATTAATCGTGGAACTTTCTATGCATATTTTCTCAACCCTTTGGACCTGTTTTCCAAGATCGAAGAGGAATTGTATAAAGAGTTGGTGGCACACTCGGATCGACCAACGGATCTCTCGAAAGTGGCGTTTAACGACTACTTTCGCAGGCAGTTTGATCTTTATTATGACTACAAGGACCTGATGCAGGTATTGTTTGGTGAATTTGGAGATAGAAAGTTCCTTGTGAAATGCGCGATGATAGGATATGAAGGCGCGATAAGCGATTGGCACACGATGGCACCAAATATTGACAGATCATATCTTGAGTATATTTTTGCTTACATATATAACGGATGTCTGGGTATTGTTGAGCTTTGGATAAAAAACGGCTTTCGTGAAAATCCGGTAGAAATGGCTGCGCTCGTAACCAAATTCTTTACGGGTAGTTTGGAAAAATACTTGAGTTAATAGGATGACCTCTTGAGACAACAATAATCCTCTTTCCTGAGACAGGAAACCTTTTTGGTAGGGTGCTGGGTACATTGCCGTGGAGAAAAGCTTCAAGGGCAAGCGCCCCAACACCGCCCTGCGCCTGACCCCCCAGGGACGGGGTGCGATTCATGAATATGTCGGGAAGATGAAACGGGTATTCAAAGATCTCCCAGGCTGATAACAAGGTTCTGGTGAAAGAAAAAGAGTGCAATCGAAAATAGATGCACTCTTTGGTTTCCTGCATGATTCAGACAATGCTAACATAGATTGGGAGTGTTGAATTCAAAAAAACTGGAAATCGCACAAAACTAGAGAATATGGTTTCTAGAATATATATCAGCTTGTCTTCGATAGCGAGGAGAGATAATTCTGAACAATTTCAGAAAGATCGAGTCTTAATTCTTTCATAACAGCTTGGATTTGTAAATCCAAAAGAATGACAAGATGATACAACCTCCATAACATGTCTTTTAATAATGCTTGCTTTGAAATATCTCGCATATTAGTAAGTGTTACTAATTCCTCCAAGTTGCTTGGTGATAGATCATCATGTACTAGGAAACTATTTCTTACTTTTCTTATGATATCTTTTAACTTTAGTTTGTCGCTATATTCCCTTTCAAGATATCCATTAATTTCATATAAGTAACTCCCCAAATTCAATGGATTTAATACTAGAATAGCAGTGCCGCCACAAGGTAAATTTTTATGATTAGGTTTTCCTTCATCAACCAAAAAAGAGAAATTAGATAGAAATAAACGCAATTTAGATAAAATCTAGTGGGTGTCGAACTACCATGGGTAAGCAAAGCACTTTGCTGAACACTTTCATATCCATAGCATAATTCATGTAATTTGAACCCTAAACTATAGAGTTGTAATCTTTGAGTAATTGATAGATCAACATTCGGAAGTAAAATATTATTAAATCGGCTTGATCCAAATTCCGATCGGGTAACTAATATGCGGATATTTGCGATATTCTTTTCAAACTCAATGTCACTTTTCTGCGAGAGATTTGATATCAGAATCTTTTCAAATATATCCCCTAATGCTTGGTTAGGATTACCATTAATTGATTCCTGATTCCGATTTATATTCAAAACTTACGATTTCTATTTAAAGCAATAAAAATACCCTTGACTGAAATGAAATTGAATAACTAACACTCGCTGAACCCGCAGGCGTAGCACTTGCGGCAACCTTCCTCGTTGATCACCGCCGCCTGCCCGCATTCCGGGCACAGGTCGCCGATCTTCAGCAGAGGCTGGTCCTTGGGGGCGGTCTCCGCCGCTGCCGGGGTGGGGGTCCAGGTTTCGGTCTGCAGCGCTTGTCCGCCTTGTTCCGCCATCATCACGCTGGCGTTCAGCCGCTGTGAACGCTGCTGGATGTACTCATCCAGCACCTGCGCCACGCCATCGGGCAGCGAGCGGACCCGTTTGGGTCCAAAGCCCAGGCTCCTGCCTCCGCCGATGCCGCCCATCTGCCGCACCAGCTCTTCCAGCCGCGTGGCGGGCTCCACCGGTGAGGAAATGCGCAGGGCGTAGCTGATCAGCCTGCCGATGGCTTCCGAGACCGCCGCCGTATCCGAGCCGGCCTTGGCGGTGTTGACGAACACTTCAAACGGCTGTGTGCCGCCATTTTCGTTAATGGTAATGAAGGCTTTCCCGAGCGGGGTCTCGATGGAGAAGGTGTAGCCCACCAAAAAGCGCGGGCGGGGTTTCTTGGCGATCGCCCAGAACTCGTGCTGCCCTTCGGAGCTGTCCTCGTCCACGTGGATCCACGCCGGGGAATCCTCGTTTTCCTTGTAGGTGATCTTGCCTTGCTTCTTTTCCACGGTGGATTTGGTCTCCAAAACCACCTTCTCCGCGAGCCGGTCACGTACACCGTCATCCCCTTACAGCCCAGTTCCCAAGCCAGCAGGTAAGCGCCTGCCACGTCGTCTTCGGTGGCGTCGGGCGGGAAGTTGATCGTCTTCGAAAGCGAGTTGTCCACGTACGCCTGCAGCGCGGCTTGGGTGCGCACGTGCTCCTCGGCGCTGATGTCCTGCGACACGACGAACACGTTGCGGATGGATTCGGGCAGCTCTTCCACTTTCTGGCAGGTGCCGTCTTTCATCACCTGCTGGATGATCTTTTTATGCGTCTTTTCACTTAAATGTCGCTTCACGCAGCGCCTGTTCGAACTGCGGGCTGGTGTAATCCAGCGCCAGGTCCTTGCCGTTGTCGTCCACGTGGCGCGTGTATGCCAGGGCGAACACTGGCTCGCAGCCGTAGCCTTCGCAGCCCGCCACGGTGGCGATGGTGCCGGTGGGGGCAACCGTGGTTTGCGCTGCGTTGCGGATGCCATAGGTCTGGATGCCCACGCACACCTGCACCCAGTCGATGGGTGGTCGATGCCAGTCGGTCTTGTGCTCGATGATGGGCTGGGGGGGTTCCCAGGTGATCTTGTCGGGGTCGTAGATGGAGCCCTTGATGGCGGGGAAGGGCCCGCGCTGCTTTGCCAGCTCGATGCTGGTGAGCATGGCGTGATAGCGGATGAATTCCATCACCTGCGAGCCGAACTCCTGCCCTTCGGGGGAACCGTAGCGGATGCCCACGTGGTACATCAGGTCCGCCAGCCCCATGATGCCCAGCCCGATGCGCCGGGCGCGTTCAGCGGATTCCTTCAGTTGCGGCACCGCCGGGACGTACTTGTTGGCGTCCACCACGTCGTCCAGGAAGCGCGTGGCGCTAGTGACGTCCTCACGCAGCTTCGCCCAATCCACGCAGTGGTCCTGCGCCATGAACTGCGCCAAGTTGATCGATCCCAGGCAGCAGTTTTCATACGGCCCGAGGAACTGCTCACCGCAGGGGTTGGTTGCTTCCAGTTGGTATAAATGGGGTACGGGATTGCCGCGGTTGGCGGCATCCAGGAACAG
Source organism: uncultured Chloroflexia bacterium (assembly GCA_963699305.1). Taxonomy (GTDB): domain Bacteria; phylum Chloroflexota; class Anaerolineae; order Anaerolineales; family Anaerolineaceae; genus JBGQAS01. The sequence continues at coordinate 451,208 of OY969431.1, forward strand.
CACGCCCGGCTCGCCGTTGTGGTGTGCCTGGCGCACGATCTTGTTGAACAGGTCACGTGCCCGTACGCGCTTGTAGACCTTGATGGGGATGCCGGCGTCCTTGGCCTGCTCGATGTTGCCATCGAAGCCGCGGTACTTGGGGTCGGTCACATCCGGGAATTTCAGGTCCCAGCCGCCGTCGTTGTGAACCGCAGCCATGAAGGAATCGGTGATGCCCACCGAGATGTTGAAATTGGTGATCTGGTTTTCGTCGGTTTTGCAGGTGACGAATTCCTCGATATCCGGATGATCCACGCGCAGCACCGCCATGTTGGCGCCGCGGCGTGTGCCGCCCTGCGCCACCTCGCCGAAGGCGTGGTCGTACACACGCAGGAAGCCCACCGGTCCGGTTGCCTGCCCGGCGGAGGTCTTGACCAGGGTGCCCTTGGGGCGCAGGCGTGAGAAGTTGAAGCCGTTGCCGCCGCCGGTCTGCTGGATGAGGGCGGCGTCGCGCAGCGTCTGAAAGATGCCGGTGGAGCGCTTGCCCATGTCGTCGGTGAGCGGGAGCACAAAGCACGCCGCCAGCTGCCCCAGCGGGGTGCCGGCGCCGGTGAAGGTGGGGGAATTGGGGAAGAAAGTCTTGGTGGTGAGCATCCGGTAGTAGGTGCGGGCGGTGGTGTTCACATCCCCGAACCACAGCGCTTCCACCTTGGCAATGTGGGAAGCCACGCGCCAGAACATCTGCTCGATTGTTTCTGCCGGCTGCTGGTTGTCATCGCGGCGCACGTAGCGCCGGATGAGCACCTGGCGGGCATTCTCGGTCAACTCCACGCTTTCCAGGTCTGCGGGCATGGCAGGTGCGTTAAGCTCGAAACCAAGCTGCTTGGATGCTTTGGTCTGCATGTCTTCTCCCATTAAGATTCCAGTAAATTGTCGATCTCGTCGCGGATGGCGTGCAGGTCATCCAACTGTAAATACACGCTCGCATAACGGATGTAGGCGATCAAGTCCAGCTTTTTCAGCCCGTTGATGACCATGTCGCCGACCACGCGGGAGGTGATCTCGGCGCGCCCGAGCTGCTGCAGGGCGGCTTCCACCTCGTTGGTCAGCCCATCGATCTGGGCGGCGGTCACCGGGCGCTTGGTGCAGGCGGTGCGGATGCCCTGCGCCAGTTTGTCGCGGTCGAATTCCTCGCGCGTCCCGTCGCGCTTGACGATGAGGGGGGTCAGCAGGATCACGCGTTCATACGTGGAGAAGCGCTGGCTGCATTTTTCGCACACCCGGCGGCGGCGCACACCACCTTGGCTATCGTGGGTGGTGTCGATTACGTGTGATTCATCGGATTTACAAAAAGGGCAGCGCAAGGTTCCTCTCCGTCTTTGATTAGCCGGTGTTCCCCCTGGGGTTACCTGATGGGGGAGAGACTTGGTTTAGAGCGTTTACCCCCATATATGGGGGTTATAGTATTCATAGGTCGTATATATAGGATGTGACCATTTTAGCACGCTGTCAAGGGGGATGCAAGCAAAAAGCCGGTATTCAACCTTAATAAATTGTGGATAACGCCAAGTTGCCTGACAATTAACCGAATTATGGCTATTTAAGGAGGACGTCATTCCGAGTGGTTTTACAAAGCAATCTACACCATTGACTTCCAACTTGTAGTTTGGAGATCTTTTTTTCTCCTCGCAAACCTCAGTATGACAAGAAAAGGTATTTGATTTTCCCGCATCATTTGCTATAATAGAACAAAAATTCTTTACCAATTGCATAAGCAAGGTACTAACCAAATGAGCTATATTCGCCACCTGTTCTTGGTGCCCGTAGGTGGTTTACTGGAAATTATTCGTCGCCGGTTTTTGGTGCCCTGCAGGTGTTATTCCGGAGGGGTTTTATTCCCCAAAATGAGTCATTTCCCCCGTCAACGCGAGCCGGTCAGCGGGAGGACGCTGACCGGCGGCTTTGAGCCAACACTCGGCGAACCGAGGTTACCACGAAGGATAAGGAACGGATGGCCTGAAGGATGGATCAGCCATTCGGATCAGATGATGCATTCCCAATGCTTACAAATCCGACTTTTGCGTATCCGTCAGGTTCAGGCTTTGCTGGGCACGTTTCCGCAAAAAGGCGGGGATCTCCGGGTTGTGCAGGTCGTAATGCTGTTCGACCATGGCAGGTTCCTGGGTGCGCACCTTCATCGAACCGGTGTCGGTCTTCTCAAAGGTGGGCAGGGGGCGGGTTGATTCGATGCGCGGGATGCGGTTGATGCGCGGGCGGATGGTCTGGTTGTCGAATCCCGTGGCGATCACCGTGATGCGGATGGCATCGCCCATGTTCGGGTCGATCACCGCGCCAAAGATCAAGTTCACGTCCGGGTGGGCGGTTTCCTTGATGATGGCAGCTGCATTCTGGACCTCGAACAGGGTCAGGTCGGGTCCGCCGGTGACGTTGAAGAGGATGCCGCGCGCGCCGTCAATGGTGATATCCAACAGCTTGCTGAAGATCGCCTGTTCGGCAGCCACACGGGCGCGGTCCTCGCCCGAAGCGCTTCCCACCGCCATCAGGGCGGCGCCGCCTTCGGACATGATTGCTTTGATGTCGGCGAAATCGAGGTTGACCAGTCCGGGGATGGTGATCAGCTCGGAAATACCCTGGATACCCTGGCGCAGAACATCATCTGCCACCTTGAAGGCATCCTGCAGGCTCGAGCGCTTGTCAACGATCTGCAGCAGGCGGTCGTTGGGGATGCAGATGAGGGTATCGGCATGCTGCTTGAGGTTGGTGACACCCGTCTCGGCGGAAGCAAGCCGCTTGGCGCCTTCAAAGGCGAACGGTTTGGTGACCACGCCGATGGTCAGTGCGCCAACTTCCCGGGAGATCTGCGAGATGATGGGAGCCGCACCGGTGCCGGTCCCACCGCCCATACCGGCGGTGACGAACACCATGTGGCTGCCCTTCAACACCTCGTACAGCTCTTCAGCGGATTCCTCTGCCGCCTTCTTGCCGGTCTCGGGGTTCCCGCCGGCACCCAGACCCTGGGTGGTCTTGTCGCCGATGCGTACGCGGGTTTGGGCCTTGGACATTTGCAGGGCTTGACCATCGGTGTTCACAGCTACGAACTCGATGCCCTGGATGCCCTCATCGATCATGCGGTTGACTGCGTTGCAGCCACCGCCGCCCACACCGACGACCTTGATGCGGGCAAACGACTCTACTTTATTGACGTGCTTGGTTTCCGATGCAGACATTTTTTCCTCCATAGAATAATGCTGGCTCATTTTGAATCATCTTCCGTGGGTAGCATTTTCTTGCCGAATTCCTTGACTTTGTGCAAGATTTCAGCCAAATCGAAATTCTTGCCGATTTTTGGTGGTCTGGAGACAGGCAGATTCTCCTGCATCAGCAGTGCCCAATGCAGCAGACCGACGCTGGTGGAATACGCGGGTGAGTTGAGCTGGTCCACCAATCCGACCAGGTTTTCCGGACGGGCAATCCGGACCGGCATGCCGGTCACCTGACTGGCAATTTCCTTGATCCCCGGCAGGAGGCTGCTGCCTCCGGTGAGCACCAGGCCGGCGGGAAGCAGGCCATCGTACCCGGAGCGCTTGATCTCCTGTTGGACGAGTTCAAATATCTCCTCGGTGCGGGCTTCGATGATCTCCGCCAGTTCACGGCGGCTAACCTGGGCGGGTTTCTCCGACCCGAATGCCCTCACTGAAAAGGTATCTTCCATGGTGATGGAATCCACCTGTGCGGAACCGTATAGTTTCTTCACTTCCTCTGCCTGGGTGAGGGGCAGCCGCAGTCCGTGGGCGATGTCGCTGGTGACATGGTTGCCACCCAACCCGAGCACCATGGTATGCCAGACATCCCCGGCAATGTACACCGCCATGTCGGTGGTGCCGCCACCGATATCGATGACTGCCACACCCATGTCGCGCTCGGTCTCCGTCAGGACCACTTCACCGGAGGCGAGGGGGTTCAGCACGAATTCGGTAATGTGTACACCGGCATCCTGGACACCCTTACGCAGGTTTTCCACGGTGGCTTTACCGGCGGTGATGATGTGGGCTTCCACTTCCAGACGGTAGCCGTGCATGCCGATGGGCTGGCGGATACCATCCTGTCCATCGACGATGAAACCGCGCTGGATGACATGGATGACTTCCCGGTTGTGCGGGATGGCGACAGCCTGTGCGGCATCCAGGGCGCGTTCCACGTTCACCTGGTCGATGACGCCGCCGTTGATGCCCACCACGCCGCGGCTGTTGATGGACGAGACATGCGAGCCTGCCATGCTGACCCAGGCTTCGGTGATCTCCAACCCGGAGGAGCGCTGCGCCTTCTCCACCGAGCGGTTGATGGCTTGAGAAGCTGCATCCAGGTCAACGATGGTGCCGCGTTTGATCCCCTGCGAAGGCTCGATGCCCACGCCAAGGATGCGGATGTTGCGCTCGCCCTCGATCCTGCCAACGAGCGTACATACTTTGGTGGTGCCTATGTCTATCCCAACAATAATCGGTTCATCCATGCTCGATCACTCCGTGCGAAAGAAAGGCGCATCAACATGTTCCACACTCACCATCACCGGTCGAATGCCCTGCCGGTCGAGTGCGTCTGCGATCGCCTGATACTCATTGATTTTGACGGTCAGGTCCGTAAAGTCCATCCCGACGAACACCGCCCAGCCTCGGGAATCCACCCAGCCCAAACCATCCTGCGTGGAAAAAACGAACTGCGTTTGCAGCGGCATGCGAGAGCTTAATTCCCGCAATGCACTCAAGATGGTCGGCGTCAGTTGATCCGTGATGATTTTGCTGCTATGCTTCGAACTCCGTGCCGCAGGATTCTCCACGATGGGAGGTAATTCATTGGACACAATATACAAAGGAGGAGTCACTTCGCCGCGTGGCGGGAAAATATAGCCTTCCATGTCTATCCAGAAAACCTGCTCATTGGTCGCCCAGGTTATCAGCGGCACACGCTCATACGTGGATATGTACACGCTGGTTGGCAGCTTTACCCGAACCCGGATATTGGCAAGTTCAGGGTATGCATATGCAAGCTGTTTCGCCAGCTCCACCGTATCCACAGTGACGATTGGTTTATCACCCAGGTTCAACGCAGCTTCCACTTCGAGAGAATTCAAACGTTGCAGCCCTGAGATGACGACCTTGCTGACCTTCAAATCACCAGACAGGCTGACGAAGAGGATCATGGCAAACATCAGGGCAGCGATGGTACCGGAAAGCAGCTTCCATCCAGGCCTGAAGGTTGGAACTGAGGGCAGGCGGACTTCCGCACCAGTTCGGGGGACCTGATAGTATACCGAACGTCGCACTGCATGAGCATGCGATTTCGCCGAGGTGGAAGCAGGCATTTTTGTGCGTGAGAATACCGGCATCGTCGGAATGGGTTTGGGTTCCACCGGGCGCGGCTGCACCTGGCGCTTCACCATTTCCTGTTCGCGTCTTTTGCGGATCTGCTCCGCACGGGTCATCGTTGATGCCTGTCGCACAAGTTGCATGCTTACCTCTTGTATTGCCTTTCGATTCGGTCGCGTTCCGCCTTCCGATCAAAGGCGAGATTGATCAGTTGATTGACCAGTTCAGGGTACGGTAGACCACTGGCTTCCCACAGCTTGGGATACATGCTGATCTTGGTGAACCCGGGGATGGTGTTGATCTCGTTCAGGAACACTTCACCGGACTGTTTATCTAAAAGGAAGTCCACCCGGGCCATCCCGGAACAATCGGTGGCGGTGAAAGCTTCGACAGCATATTCCTGCACTTTTTTCATTGTTTCTGCCGGGATCTTTGCTGGGATGATCAACTGGGAGGAATCATCGATGTACTTGGCGCGATAGGAATAGAATTCATCTGAAGGGATGATCTCCCCCGCTACCGAGGCTTTTGGTTGATAGTTGCCAAGGACACTCACTTCAATTTCACGGGCGTTCACACCGTGCTCAATCAGGATGCGGCGGTCGAACCGTTTTGCATCCATCAACCCTTCCAACAGATCGGAACGGTTTTTACATTTACTGATGCCGACGGAAGACCCCAGGTTGGCGGGTTTGACGTAAATGGGGTAGGGGCTGATGGCTTCTGCTCGTTGGATCACTCCGTCCATCTGTTGCTCCAGTTCCAATCGTGAAACCGTGATGGATTCAACAACCGGTATTCCATGCGTGCGCATCACATCCTTGAACAGTCCTTTATCCATCCCAACGGATGAACCCAGCACGCCTGCACCAACATAGGGAAGGTCCGCCATTTCTAGAAATCCCTGCAGGGTTCCATCTTCGCCAAATGTCCCATGAAGAATGGGGAAGACCACATCGATGGATGTCAGCGGTTCCAAAGCATCTTTTCCATTGAGATGCCTCAGAACGAATAGTGTGTTCACTCCAGGTTCCGGTTTGATAACCACTGGATGCAATGAGTTCAAATTCTGAGCGACAAAAGCATCCAGTGCATTTTCACCGGTCAGCCATTTACCTTCATGGGTGATGCCAATTTGCGTGATTTCATACTTGGCCGGATCCAGCACGGATAGGACTGAGCGAGCGGACATCAAAGAGACTTCGTGCTCACCCGAACGTCCACCAAAAATGACTGCGATGTTGATCTTTTTAGCCATGTTAAGCTACGCTTCTCCACGCATCGATGAAAATTTCGCCATGATCGTTTTATCCCAATCACCGACCAGTTCAATTTCAGGGACAAGACCAACCCCGAATTGTTCCTTGACGGTGTCATATACCAGTTCAAGTAATTGCCAATAGTCATAGGCAGTTGCAACAGATGTGTTTATGATGAAATTGGCATGTTTTGAGCTAATGGTGGCTCCACCAATTGTCTTGCCTTTAAGTCCCGCAGTCTCGATCAGTCTGCCGGCTTTATCATTAGGAGGATTACGGAAGGTGGATCCAAAACTGGGCCCAACAGGCTGAGTACAACGTCGTTTTTCCGCAATATCCTGCATTTTTGCTTCAATTTTCTTCGGAGTGCTTTTTACAAGTTTAAAGTCCCAGAAAGGATTACCATTTTTCCAGGAGAATCCTTTAAAAGACTCGAACGATAGCCAAAATTCATTTGATCAGCATTTAGCGATACCATACCTTGATCATGGTGCAAGATTTCTGCCAGAATTAGGCTTTTTGAGATCTCTCCACCATGCGCACCTGCATTTCCATAAATGGCTCCACCCACCGTTCCAGGGATAGGGCTGGCCCATTCCAATCCCGAGAAACCAGCTTCAGCAACCAAACGAGCTAATTGTGCCAAACTTACTCCCGATTCTGTCCATACGGTTGGAGTTTCACCTTCCATGTTGATCTGACTATGATGCGTTCGATTAATCACTACTGCTGAATGGATACCTTTTTCACTGACCAGGATATTGGAACCGGATCCCAGTAAAGTGACAGGTAAATTCATTAACCAACAAGTTCCAATCACCTTTTCCAATTCGAGCGCGTTATCTGCAATCAATAAAGCATCAGCGTTTCCGCCTACCTTGGTGGTGGTGTAGGGAGCCATACTGGTATTTACCGATAACCGGTCACCAAAGAGATCTTTCAAAGGTTCATAAATGTCACTTGACTGATGCATATAGTGCCTTATTTTGTCTCCAGATAAGTAATAAGACGAGTGACTATCTTTCGTTGAATTGCCGGTGGAATGGGTGTGAAACGAGATTTAGGGCTGCTCCCATTCCCGTTCTTAGGCATTGGTGAAGTCTTACTTTGATCCTGTTAATCCTTCTTTACAATGCGCAGTAAGATTATTTGCCATGTTTCACATTCCTTTCTTTTAGCGCAGCTAGAACATCAGCACTGATCTGGTCTGCGTCTCCTGCCGAAAGTACCAACAGAACATCCTTTGATCTCAATTCATCTAAAAGAATTCTTTTTGCTTCACTAAAATCTTTTACGAAACGAGCTGAGGAATGCGAGATTTGTTCAACGAATGTTTTTGAAGAAAAATCGCTATTCTTTTCCCGTGCAGCATACACATCTGTTACGAGAAGCCGATCAGCTTGTTGGAATGCCTGGGTGAACCCGTCTTTCAATGCCAGTGTTCGAGAATATGTATGTGGCTGCCAAACCACCCAAATTCGACTTTGAGGATACTTGCTATGGGCAGCAGAAAGAGTAGCCATAATCTCCGTTGGATGGTGAGCGTAATCATCGACTATGGTGATCCCATTGATTTCTCCTAGGATGTCAAACCTGCGACTCACACCACTGAATTCCTCCATCGCTTTCTTCACCCTTTCAAACGGTAAGCGCAAAGTATCGGCGATGGCGACTGCAGCTGTGGCATTGCTCACGTTATGTTTTCCCGGGACTTTCAAATTTATCGTACAAAGGTCTTTGATAATGTTTCCATCGGTCTTAACGACCCTGAATGTGAATCCACCATGATGGTTTTCATTTACTTCAACAGCCCGATAATCGGCTTCTATATCAAAACCATACGAACATTCTTTTCTTCCGGGCGGGCAGGTGGCTAACAGGGCAATTGATCCCGGATCATCTGCGTATGCAAATAATGTCCCATCCAACACGATACGGCTCACAAATCCGCTGAAAGCTTCCTCATACATTGCGGGTGTCAGGAAAATATCCGGATGATCGTATTCGACATGGGTCACAACTGCCAACCATGGGGAAAGACCATAAAACATGTAGTCATATTCATCTGCTTCAATGACAAAGTGTGAACCTTTGCCAAAATGCGCATTTGAATTCAAGTTCTTGGAAATACCACCTATTACATAAGAGGGATCTTCACCACATGCAGAAAGCATCCATGCAATCATTGCTGTCGTCGTGGTTTTCCCATGGGTCCCAGCAATGGCGATGCATCTCTGGTTTCCAATCAAGTGTGGTAGAAATTCTGATCGTTTTAAGACCGGAATTTTCGTTCGGAGCGCTGCCTGAATTTCTGAATTCTCGTCTTTAACCGCGGAAGAACGAATGACAATATCCGCTCCATCGATATTGTTGGGCATGTGTCCCATTGAAACATGGACACCCAGGTTTTGAAGCTCCCTGGTCTGGATTGAAGCAGATTTATCCGAGCCACTCACCGTATGCCCTTTTTCTAAAAGGACGCGTGCGATGGGAGCTAACCCGGTTCCACCAATCCCGATAAAGTGATAATGTGTCATTAGACAAATGCTCCAAGGATGATGATGAACCCTGCTGCGAGGACAAAATAAAGGGCAGGAGGAGCAAAAATATTCGGAGGTAGAACTTGAATCATGGTCTGGGCAGCTTGACCAAGTTTTGTAGCAACATCAGGGGCGGCGATAATGGCAAATGGGTATTTTGCATCAGCAAGATAAGACCATAAGGAGCCAACGATCAAATATCCATTTAAAACACCAAATGCTAATCCCCAAAATCCGTCCTTAAATTTTGGAATCGCAGTTTGACCCATCAGCAAGGAAGGAAGTTTGGGCGTAAGATAACCCAGGATAACAACGATGGCCATGATAATGGAACGCACCCAAAAAAGCATTTGCGGACCATCCCGAGTCAAATATTCCTGATATCCTGAAACATAGGTTTCAAGGATGACATTCAAAAAAATACCGACAACAGCAGAAAGTGCAACAAGGAATTCTTTTGTCCTGCCGCGGGTGAGACCAATAATCCCAAAAAGGACGATAAACATATAGAAGACCACGATCAGACTGATCATGATGATGCTCCTTGGGATTGAGAAAGCTGAACCAGTAATTGAGCTATGTTAGTGGCAGCTTTTGGTGAAGCCAGCTTCCGAAGTGAAGCGCTCATTTTCGCTAACTGGGTTGGTGAATCAATAATCCTATGAATGGTAGGGAGCAGATCTTGAGCGAGATCTTCGTCGTTGACTTGCACTGCCGCACCATTCGCTACTAGAAAATCAGCATTTACTTTTTGATACCGCCAGGCATGAGGATATGGAACAAGTATGGCGGGCAATCCGAACAATGGATATTCGCCCAACGTCGAAGCACCAGCCCTCGAAATCACCAAGTCTGCTGATGCCAACGCTGCGCCGATTTCTTCATGCAAATAAGAGAACGCATGATAATGTCGTTGAAATTTGGCTGACAAATTCTTCTTTACGTTTGTCGTTTCAGACCAATCCAGATTTCCACTAATATGGACGATTTGCATTTTTTCGAGCAATGGATCCAAGATAGGGAATAAGGCTCGATTGATCGACCTTGCGCCTTTGCTTCCACCGAGGACCAGCAGCGTTTTCCTTCCGGGATCCAGTTTTAAAGCAGCAATGCCTTTCTTTTTATTCCATTTATTCATCTCGGAACGGATTGGATATCCAGTGACGATGAGTTTCGCATGATTACTGAAATATTTTTTAGAAGGCTCTGCGCTCAGAGCGATAATTTCAGCAAAGCGAGCAATAAATTTAAGCGCAAGCCCTGGTTCGATATCCGGCACAAATAATAAAGAGGGAAATCGCCTGCCCGCCATAGCCATGGGGGTGGCGATAAAACCGCCAGTAAAAAATAACACATCCGGTTTGAACTCAGACAGAATCCGGTTGGAGGAGCGAATGCCGCGCAGCAATTGTGTGATATTCCCTGGTACGTTTTTCATCCCTACGCCGTGAATACCAGCAGCAGGAATGCTTTTAAAAGGAATATTTTGGCGATGAATCAATTCATTTTCCATACCAGATTCACTTCCAACCCACAGCACCTCAACGGCTCGGTCAGCGAGAGCTTGCAGAACGGCCAGGGCGGGGTAAACGCCGCCGCCTGTCCCGCCCGCGCAAATCAACAACCGCATTATGCGAGCTCCTTTCTCCAGATTCACCTGCTTTTGACGAATAACGGTTTATTCCAAACAACAATCCTATCCCAGCCATGGCAGTAACCAGGCTTGATCCGCCTGCGCTGATCAAAGGCAAGGCATTTCCCGCAAAAGGCATTAAATTGACCATGGCAGCCATGTTCACAAATGCTTCAAAAAACAACCAGATGGTGACACCGGATGCCAGTAGCTTTCCTAAAAGATCCGGGGCTTTTTGAGCAATCCTCAACCCACGCCAGAGAAAGACTCCGTAAAGTGCTACGGTGAAGAAGGCACCCAGTAAACCGGTTTCTTCGGTAATTACGGCAAAAATACTATCTGTTGGAGCAACCGGCAAGCCAGTGAACTTTGTAGTCGATTGTCCAATACCAACACCGAAGACCCCCCCTCTGACGATGGCTTCCATGGATCGTTTCACCTGGTAAGAGGCTTGTAGAGGATCACGCATACCAACAATGTAATCAGCTAAACGAGCCTTACCTGTGGCGTTGATCGAAACAACAACCCAACCGAGAAGAATTGTGACGGCTAAAACTAAAACGATCTGTTTAAGATCTCCACCTGCAACAAAAAACATGATACCGCCCAGGATGACCACTGTCACCGCTGCACTAAGATCCGGTTCACCCATAATGAGTCCAGCCGTGATCCCCAGCATCACAATCAGCGGCGCAAGGCCAAATGATATCTGGTTGAGTTTTTCGCGTTTGGAATACAACCAGAATGAAAGATAGATGATGATGACCAATTTTGCTAGTTCCGAAGGTTGGACGGAACCTCCAAAAAGGGCACGCTTTGCACCCAACCGAGTTTCACCCACCCAAAAAAGGACGAGAATTAGAAGAAAAAGCGTGATGTACATCATCGGGACAACCAAACGGCGATAGCGATGGTAGTTGATAAAGGAAAGACCGAAAGCGACGACAATCCCAACCACTGCCCAAATCAATTGACGGGTGAACACGTAGGAATACGATTCACCCAATTGCATGGAGTATTTCCAGCTCGAAGAGTAGACCATCATCAAACCGAAGACAAGCAGACATAATACTGCAATCAATAATGGGATATCGACACCATGCAACCTGGCTCGAATCCGGTTAATGGGTTTGATCGCAGAGGCAATGGGGGTATTTACGGTAGTTGTGTCACCCATTTTCGGAATTTATCTCCTCGCTCTTCAAAATCTTTGAACTCATCGAAAGAAGTTCCTCCGGGCGAAAGTAATACGACGTCACCTGGTTCAGCGATTACCGAAGCTTCATTAACTGCTTCCTGCAGGGTCGGGACATGAGTCAGACTGAAGGGTTTTTGCTTGGCGTTCACAGTGCCCACCGCTGCCAGTATTTTTTCTGCCGATTCTCCGAACACAATAACGTGGTCAACTTTATGGTGGATAGTATTTGCCAGCTCATCCCAGGGCAAGTCTTTATCTCTGCCACCTAACAAGAGAACTATCGGATCTGAAAAGGAACGGATTGCAGCCATCGTACGCTCGGGAGCTGTTGCGATTGAATCGTTGTACCATTTCGATCCGTTCCATTCACGGACAAATTCAAGCCGATGCGCAACACCAGTAAATTGCCTGACTGCAAGATGTATCGATTCTTGAGGAAATCCCGCAGCATGTGCAATAGCACAAGCGGCGAGCACATTCATCACATTGTGCTGCCCCTTCAATTTAATATCCTCTGTTTTCAATACTTCGACAGATGTAGTGGTCGTTTTTAGCATCAGCCGATCATGATCCAACCAAGAACCCATCAGTTCGCTGGAAGGTTCTTTTATTCCAAAACTCACCAAATTCCCTTGAACCATTTCATGTAAACCCCAAGAACCGGGATCTTCACGATTAAGAATTGCAATGTCGTTCCGTGTTTGATATTGCAACAAGCGGGCTTTGGATGCCGTGTAAGCTTGCATTGTTCCATGCCGATCCAGATGATTTGGAGTGATATTAAGGACTGCTCCGATATGGGGAGAAATTGTCATTTGATCCAGCTGGAAACTCGAAATCTCCAGGATCACAATATCGTTCGCTCCAATCTCATCGATGAATTCAATCAGAGGCAACCCGATATTTCCACCGATCCAGGTTTTGTGTGGTGCCAAGTTCGCAGCTTCGGCAATTTTGCCAACCAGAGCAGTCGTTGTTGTTTTTCCAGCCGACCCGGTGATGGCAATGACTGGAGCATGTACTTCTTCCAGGAAGATTTGCGAATCGTTAGAAAGCGGAATTGATCTCTTTACCGCTGCTTCGACAATCGGATTATTCAATGGGATCCCTCCAGAGATACATACGAGATCCGTCTTGTCTAACAATTCCAATGGATGACCACCAAAAACACATTTAATGGGTAAATCTTTCAGATCCTCTTCAACGGATTTCAATTTTTCCGGAGACTGCCGATCATTCAACGTGACTTTGGCTGAACGAGAGGTAAGGAAACGTGCCAGAGCTGTTCCCTGGCGGGCAGCCCCGATGATTAAAACCTGTTTTCCAAACCAGCGATTATCGCTCATACAACCGCCAACGCAATCCCCAACATGGCGAAAAGCAAACCGATCAACCAAAAACGTTGGACAATTTGCGTTTCACTCCATCCGAGCAATTCAAAATGGAGATGGAAAGGCGCCATTTTGAACAGTCTTTTTCCCTTTGTAAAGCGAAAATAAATGATCTGGAGCACAACACTTAATGCTTCACTAACCGGAATCACTGCAATAAGTGGAATCAAAAGCCATTGACCGGTCATTAATGCAATCGTCCCTAGCAAAGCACCTAGAGATAACGAACCTGTGTCTCCCATGAATAATTGAGCGGGGTGTACATTGAACCAAAGGAATCCAAAGACAGCACCCACTAGGGTAAAACAGAATCTACCAATGAATACCTGTCCTTGAAGGAGGGCGATACCACCAAAGGCAGCAAAGGCGGTTGCAGCTATCAAACCAGCCAATCCATCCAACCCGTCTGTAAAATTCACCGCATTGGAAGAACCAACAATCATGAACACTGCGATGGGAATGTACCAAATACCAAGCGAAATTGGTTGGTCGATACCCGGAAAATACATTTCTGGAACTTGCAGGACATATTTCAAAACAAATGCGATCCCAAGCGCAAGGACAACCTGGATGATGAATTTTGTACGGGCGCGCATACCAGAGCCACGACGGATACCGCGTATTCCTTCCCAGTCGTCAAGTGCTCCTAATAATCCAAAGCTGACCATCACAACCAATGGGAGAAGTATGGAGCGTCCAATAATGTTATAACCGAGCAAGGATACGGCATTCAGGAGGACTGTGATCAAAATAACAGGCAAGATGAACATGACACCGCCCATGGTTGGGGTGCCCATTTTCACTGAATGCATACCCGGCTCTTCCACACGGATTAATTTACCAATCTTCCAATGCTTCAATAATCGGATGAGGGGATCTCCCCAAATGACCGCCATCATAAAGCTGAAGCCGCTTAATGCAAGAGCAAGCGAAGCTTCTTTCATGAATCCACCTCCAACGCGGCAACAATCCGATCCATGCGCAATCCATGCGAACCCTTGATCAAAACCACATCGCCTTCCTTTAGCGTGGTGGATAATTGTTCTATCGAAGACAAAGCATCCGGATACCATTGAATCTGTTTTGCCGGCATTCCTGCCTTTTTTGCGGCTTCGACGATTATCTTTCCGCGCTCGCCTATTGCGATTAATTTTTCAGCAACTTCAGCGGTGCGGTAACCCACTTTTTCATGTCCCTGCCGTTCATACTGCCCAAGCTCCAGCATATCGCCGAGTACAGCCACTTTGTGTCCTTCAATCTCATTGAGCAAGGTGAGGGCAGCCAGAGTGGATTCGGGTGATGCATTATAGGTATCATCAAGGATCAATGCACCTTTTTTCGTATGAACTGCAACAAGACGAAGCTGGGAACGACTCTCCTGCAAGCCAGTGATGATCTCTCCCCAGGACAAACCTTCAACCAAACCTACCGCAGCAGCCCGCAGTACCGTATGAACGGAATGTTCACCAATCAAAGGTACACGGATATGTAATGCTTCATTTCGATAATGAAGGCGCATTTGGATTCCACGTAAACCATGGCTTTCGATTTCGTCTGCCCATATATCAGCTTCAGGATCAAGTCCATACATTATGACTTGGGCATTCGTTTCCATCCTCATGGGGCGCACCCAGGGATCGTCATAATTTAAAATTGCTTTGCCTTCAGGTGCAGCGGGCAAAGCATGCACGAGCTCTGCTTTCCCTTTGGCGATTATCTCCTGTGACCCGGCACGTTCTGCGTGAACAGTTCCTATGTTCGTGATAACGCCTACCTGGGGAAGAGCGAGATCGCAAAGGAAGGTAATCTCACCCGGTGTATAGAAACCCATCTCCAATACGGCCCGCTCATACCCAGTACTTAGTCTAAGGAGAGTCAAGGGCAATCCAATCTCATTATTCAGGTTTCCTGGGTTTTTGAGTGTGGTAAATCGCATTGAGAGTACTTCGGCAACCAGCTCCTTTGTGGTCGATTTGCCAACGCTACCAGTAATACCGATAACCCGCACATCCAGCTTGCGTCTCCAAAACCGGGCAATTTGCTGCAACGCCTGCAGACTATCATTCACCAGTAAACAAAAAGGTGAATCTGGAAATTTTTGTAGAGACGGATGCCAACCCTTGCGAATGTCAACCTGTGCAAATTGTGAGGAACGATCCTTTTGAACCAATGCCAGACTGGCTCCACGTTTGAACGCATCGGAAATAAAGTCATGCCCATCCTGGCGTTCGCCGGGGATGGCAACAAATAACGCAGCAGGAATGACTTGACGTGAATCAACGGCACTTTCACTAAGAATGAAAGAATTGCCACCAGGGCGGTGGTCCGTCAGAGCTTCAATGCAATCAAAATATGTCAATAAGCTTTCCATAAGTTACTGTTTATTCAACCTTTGCCGTACGTCATCCGGAGGGATATTCATCAGGACGACCAGCTGCTCGACAATATCATGGAATACCGGTACGGCGACATCTGCCGCCCAAATGGATGTTGTCGGTTTTTCGAGCCACACATAAACGAGGAATTTTGGATCATCAGCAGGACCCCAACCCACAAAAGAAGTATTCGTCACTTCTTTGGAATAGCGACCGTTAATAGGAATCTGTGCTGTACCAGTTTTTCCCGCAAAACGATACCCCGGAATGAGTGCATCGGATGATTCGCTTTCCAAGGAGACAGCCAACATCTCGGTTAACGATTTCGCAGTATTAGCAGTAATTGGGGTACCAAGTACTTGAGGAGTGATGTTGTATTGCTGACCATTTTCCACCAAGGCAGCCACGATGTGTGGCGCCATTATGCGACCGTCATTCGCAACCGCTGAAATGGACGTCGCCATCTGAAGTGGGGTCAAAGCTACTCCCTGGCCAAATGAATTCGTGGCGAGGTTTACAGGATACCATTGGGAATCTCCAGGAACACTCAATGGCCAATACTGTTCGCCTGCCAGATCCACATTGGTGGGTCTGCCAATCCCAAATGCTTGCATGTACTGATAAAACTTGTCATTGCCGAGCTCTGTGGCAATCCAGCTTAGGCATACGTTGAGAGAATGCGCCATGCACCCGGTCATATCCTGGGGACCCCATGCGTCATGATCCCAGTTATATATCCCGGCTCCACCCACTTCAATGTATCCAGTATCCAGGAAGGGAGTTGTTGGCGTAACGGTACCTGCATCCAAAGCAGCTGCCATCGTCAACACTTTAAACACAGATCCCGGTTCATAGACAGCTCCAATGGCACGATTGAATGAATACCCTTCCGGGTAGAGCTCCGAATAGTCCCAATACTCATTCAGGTTCATTTGAGGAGTACTCGCCATGGCGAGTATCTCACCTGTCTCAGGATCCAAAACAATAGCTGTACCACTTGCTGCTCCATACTTCTCCACAGAAGCATCGAGTACTTTTTCAATCATGGATTGAATTTCGCGATCAATGGTTAGAATCAAGCTTGCACCGGGTGACACGTCTGGAATGTTGCTGATTAAATATGGATCAAGGGGTTGGACGACCTGGATGGGGGCACCAGAAAGGATCTGGTCATATCGACCTTCAACGCCGTAATATCCTTTGGCATTCTCTCGTTCCTGGTACGAAAAGAACCCCAGCACATTCGATGCTAGTGTGTATTCGGGATATGCGCGTTGGAGATGCGGATAGAAAACGATTCCTCGCAGACTCGGTTTATTCTTATCTTTGCCGGAGGGATTTGTCTTCTCATATTGTTTCATCAAGTCCTTGATCTTATCAACTACATCACCATGCACAAAATCTTGGAGGACGGCATAGCGAGCAGTATCCGGGTCATATTTGATATTAGCTGTTGCAAGTAAGTCAGCGTAATCTCGATTGATGAGAGGTGATAAAACTTGGGCAATAGTTTGAGGATTGCGCACCTGCTGGAGCTCCAACCCGACTTCGTATACGATCATATTCCCCGCCAGCAGGTTTCCACCACGATCGTAAATATTGCCCCGTTCCGGATACAACGTACTCGTTTCGTATCCATATGTTTTTTCTGCCCACTCACTGAGCTGTTGATGACTGGCACTGGTCTGAATGCGGATAATCTGTCCCAATATCAAGGAACACAATATGGAGCAGATGATACCCATAAAAGTCAGCCGGGTGAGATGCAGATTCCTAAACATGTCAGCGTCGGGCTCCAGTATTTAAGACGCCCGCGAACAACCAGTCCCAAATGGATTGTGTATAACTAGGTTTGATCATGGGTTGGGTATGGATGAAAGTCCCGGGTAGGGGAGCGAGAAGGGCGGGTTTACGACCTGTGTAGCCTGGAACAACCACATAGAAAGCCCTATCAGCAGTAATGCGTTCAAAACCCATTTTTTCAGCGCGTTGTTCCATGATTTTGGTTGAATTTAGGTAAGCCGAGAAGGTCGCATAATCTGCAATTTGATGGTTGAGGGTGTCTCTTTCGTCTTCAAATTGCTGGAGTTCTAATCCTGCAGCAGCGGTTTGTGCAGAAACACTTAAGTAAAGAGCAGCGACAACAATAACCCCAATAAGAATCAAGAAGAACAATCCGAGTGATTGAATCTTGTTTCTCCAGGGTGCTTGATGAAATGCCTGTGCTAAGCGTTTTCTCATGTTCGAAGCCTTGTTAGACCATGTATTTGGTTACACGGTTCGTGCCGTTTTCACAACTTTTCAGCGATTCTTAACTTCGCACTACGAGCCCGGGGGTTTAATCTCACATCTTCATCTTTCGGCGTTATGGGATGTCTGGTTACATCAATCAGGGTTGCAAGGTGATCACATGTACATACCGGCTGTCTAGGCGGACAAATACAATCCTTGCTTTCCCTTTGAATAAAATGCTTTACGATTCGATCCTCCAGTGAATGAAAGGTGATCACTGCCAAACGACCTTTTACACTAAGTGCATCCAAAGCAATTGGCAGTACTTGCTCAATGTTTTCCAGTTCGGTATTCACAGCAATCCTTAAAGCTTGAAAGGTACGGGTTGCTGGATGGATCCTTCCCGGGTTTGAGCGGACTGCTTTTTTAACCACGGAGGCCAATTGAACTGTCGTC
This sequence comes from uncultured Chloroflexia bacterium, assembly GCA_963699305.1. Taxonomy (GTDB): domain Bacteria; phylum Chloroflexota; class Anaerolineae; order Anaerolineales; family Anaerolineaceae; genus JBGQAS01. The sequence continues at coordinate 469,655 of OY969431.1, forward strand.
TCCAAAGGTCGCGCCAAACATATTGCATGCGCAATCTGCCTGGAAAATGGATCTTCGCCGTACCGCCAAATCAGATCAGCCAGATCTTTCTCGGATAATGTGTTGACAAGAAAAGCTGCATTGGCAGTAGTGCGAGGGCTGAAACGCATGTCCAATGGTCCTTCTTCAGTAAAGGAAAAGCCCTTTTCAGGTCGATCCAACTGCATGGAGGAGACGCCCAAATCCAGGAGGATACCATCTGCTTTTTTCCATCCAATTGAGTCCATCTGATGCGCAAGGTTTGTGTAGGTATCGCAGACAAGAATGGCTCGGTTTGCGAAGATTTCCAAAGACTTGCGGGCAATTTCAATTGCCAGGGGGTCCAAGTCCATTCCCAGGAGTTGGCCATCCGGTTTGCTTTGCTCGAGGAGGCCATATGCATGACCGCCTGCGCCTACTGTCGCATCGATGTAGAATCCACCTTGGTGAGGTTTTAAAGCGTGTATAATTTCATGGTAAAGTACCGATAGATGAAGAGGTTTTCCTTGATCGAATTGCTCGATTGAGGACTCCATCTTTTTACAAGTTCAAGGTGGAAAAGCGCTGAGCGTTTGTATCAGCATCATTTAATTGAGAATTCTGTTTGCCCCAATTCTCAGCTGACCAAACCTCAAAATAATCCCCCACTCCTACGAGAACGGCATTAGTTTCAATGCTGACTGCGTCGCGAAGGAATTGTGGGATGAGGATGCGACCGGATTTATCAAAATCCACCAGGGCAGCACTTGAAAAGATGAGCCTGCGCAACAAGCGGGCAGAAGGATCTGTCATGCTCATCTGTTTAACCCGTAGAGAAATTTGTTCGAATAAGGAGGTGGTTAGAACAATCAAGTTCTGGTCGAAACCAAGCGTGATGTAAGCACCCACCTCCAGTTGCTCACGATAGCGAGCCGGGATGGTCATGCGACCTTTTTCATCAATGGTGTGTTCGAATCGACCCAAGAACATAAGTTCTACCTCATTGATATAGGCGGAACGCCGGTAAGTCCCGGCGCTCCACTTTCACCCACTATTTACCACAATTTCCCACAGTATAGCCGAAATCGGGACAAAAATCAAGTAGTCCAGCCATTTTTTAATATAAGAAGCAATTTTTGCTTTATGGAGGAAAAATGAAGCCACAATTATTCGCACTATTAACTGCCATCTGTTGGGGAGTGGGTGGTTACTTTGAAAAGCAGGGACTCAAATTAGGTAACCTTTCACCCCAGGTGGGTATCACCATTCGGACATTGGTTGCTGTCCTCATCCTTGGAGCAGTGAGTTTTCCACAATGGAAAACGATACCCCAAGCAGGCTCCAAGTCTTTACTGTATATGATCATTGGAGGGGGAGTGGTGGCAGGAGCGGTTGGAATGCTTTGTTTTTATACAGCCATCAAGGGTGCACCATTAGGGAAGGTTATGCCCATTGCTTTCACCTCTCCTTTATTTGGTGCGCTGATGGGACTAATTTTCAGCACCGAGCCGCTGACGTGGAAGACTGGGTTGGGCATGGTGCTAACCATCGGCGGGATCGTCCTGCTCACCATCGGATAAAAAAAACAGCGAATCATATCGATTCGCTGTTTACTCTCTTTGAGGATCAAACTTTCAAACGCTTCATGGCAAGGCGATAGTCCTCAGAATCCACATATGCGTTTTGAGTAAAAACGGGGGCATATGTCGTAGAAACGAGTTCCCAACCCTCCTCGCCCTTTTGGTTAATGTAATCGTACATTGAGGGGCCATTTTTCCAGTCCCTGATCTCGCGACCGTTCAGCATAATAACTTTCCAAGTTTCATTAGCTCGGCCGGCGATGAGAAAAATGTATTCCCACTTTTGCATTGCATTACTCCACTAAGACAAATTTCTTCAGATAAAGTATAGCAAATGAAAACAGGGTTGTCTATAGCTTTAAGCAGCTTTTTCCCTGGATCAATGAAATATAACTACCGTTAAAAAAGGTTCTCAATCATTTTTTCTTTTTTGGAAACCAGGGAATAAATGAGCTTGTTGCTTCTATATAATCTTTATATTGAGGTTTTGTGACCGCTAATGTTTTTTCTAATAAAGCCACACCGGAGACTTTCAACAACATGAGCGTCATCAGGATTGGACTAAAAATAGTCCACCATCCACCCGCAGGCAATGCTAATAAATAGTATCCCCACCACTGAGCGGAATCCCCAAAATAGTTCGGATGGCGCGTAAAATGCCACACTCCTGAATCCAGGACTTTGCCCTTATTTGAAGGATCTTTCTTGAATCGAGTGAGTTGGATATCGCCCATCAATTCAAAAAGGAAACCGATCATCCATACAAGAATTGCAAGAAAATCAAGGATGGTAAGATGGTGCTCCGAATTTGACTGTAAAGTAAAAACAAGGGGTGTGGAAATGATCCACATGAGAATTCCCTGAAGAAGGAAAACCTGAAAGAAACTTTTAAACCACCAGATCTTCCCTGAATCTTCCCGCCATTTCTGATAACGAAAATCCTCCGGTTTACCCCAATTGCGCAAGAGGATGTGGATTGTCAGTCGCAATCCCCAAATAGTAACAAGACTCAACAGTATGATCTTTCGTGGCAGGTAGCCTTCCGGTGTTAGAAAGAAGATCAACCAGGCGACGATCACAAACCCCGCACCCCAAAAAATATCAACAATGCTCGAATTTTTCAATGGGAGGCTGATGATCCATAACAGGAAGAAAAATCCAAGAATTGCCAAACCGGAAATTAGAAAAGCAAATAAGAATTCCATATGGGAAATTGGTTACTCCTGTGCTTTCACGCATACCAAACCCACTCCTCCAGGACCGACATGAACGCCAATTGCAGGAGTGACTTCACTAATCAAAGAAGGGATTTCGATTTGGAGAATCAGGTCAATAGCTTTCATCAGTTCATCCATGTGTTTCAATGCATTGGCGTGGATGAAGCCTATTTGCTCGATCGGTTTCAATTTAGACACGATTTCAGTCACCCTCCGGATGGATCCGGAAAATGTAAAAGCTTTTTCAAATTTCATTACACCAGCATGCATGATCAGGATGGGTTTGACATTCAAGATTCGTCCTATTTGATATTGAACCAACGACAAGCGGCCTCCACGGTGAATAAATTCCAATGTAGAAAGGAGAGCAAACGACCAGGTGCGAGAAGCCATGTTTTTGATCATCGATACTATTTCTTTAACTTCTTTACCATCCTTAATCGCTTTGATAGCTTTTAAGACAAGAAATCCCACTCCAAGAGTCAATTGACCAGTATCCACAACCTCGATCGGGATGGATTTGATGCGTTTTGCGGCAAGCTTGGCAACATTTACCATATTGCTCAGACTGGAAGCAATATGAATCGAAATGATGGCGGACGCACCTTTCTTTGCCAGATTATGGTAAATGGCTTCCACATTTTCCACGCTCATCACCGATGTGGTGGGTGGTGTAGTTTGTCCAGGAAGTTTCTCATAAAATTGCTGGCGGGAGATGTCGATCCCATCCCTGTAACTTTTCCCTTCCATATTAATAAATATTGGCAATACCGTGATCTTTTTTTTCTTTATAACTTCTTCAGGAAGATCACATGTACTGTCAGTAACAATAAAGATACTCATGCTGAATCCTTTTATAGAAAAAGTAGAATGCCGAATAAAATTTCCACAGCGAGGCTGATGAAATTCGAAGCAATCAACGATTTATCGACGAACATGAAAACGGTTCGAACCAGAGCAATGACCAAATACATAATTCCAAGCATTTGGAACGTGGCTGCCTGGTTGAAAAAAATGACAGCGGCTCCAAGTGCTATAAAAACACCACCCATCACTGCGCGGATCTCTGTCACTCCGCGACTATTCGCAGGAACTAAACCGGTAAAACCCTTGATCGCTTTGGGGGCAACCAGCGCATAAAGACCAGTAGCAACAGTTAAGCCACCAATGATGTATTTAATAATTGTAAGAATCATATTATCCTCCTTTATTCCAATCAATTATAGATGTTTTCCTATGGGATTGTTGCGATGAAAATCTTAATTCTTTATATGAATAATGCTTGAATTGATTTTCCAAAATTCATATATATTATAAATCCAATAATCTAGGTCGATACTGTAATGCATCAGCAATATGATTGGGTCTTATATCGGAAGAATCAGCCATATCAGCGATTGTACGAGCTAATTTCAATATCCGATGGTAGGCACGTGCGGACAATTGGAGCTGATTCATGGCTGATTTCATCAAGTTTTTGCAAGTTTCATCCTGCACACAAAATTTGCGCACTTCCGCTGGATGCATGTCGGCATTGGAATAGATATGCGTATCGGAAAAGCGTTTTGTTTGGATTTCACGGGCAGATTGAACCCGTTTTTGTATGATATTCGATGATTCACCAAATCGTTCGTCGCTAAGTTTATCGTATTCCACACGTGGGACTTGAATGTGAATATCAATCCTATCCAGCAGTGGTCCCGAGATCCATTTTTGATATTTGGTGATAACTTGCGAGGAACACGTACAAGGCTTTATAGGATCGCAGTAATAACCGCAAGGACAGGGGTTCATGGCTGCGACCAGCATAAAATTGGCTGGAAATGTAAGGCTGCCCTGAGCACGGCTGATGGTCACGGTTTTATCCTCCATTGGTTAACGGAGGACTTCCAGGACACGGGACCCAAATTCCGGGAATTCATCGAGGAAAAGGACACCGCGATGCGCCAAGGATATTTCACCAGGACGCGGCCAATTCCCACCTCCGAACAGACCAGCGTGACTGATTGTATGGTGTGGAGCACGGAATGGCCGATGTCGAAGGAGTGGAGCCTCCGGTGGGAGCTGATCTGCGACCGAATAAATACGAGTAACATCCAACGCTTCATCAATGGTCAGCGTTGGAAGGATGGAGGGTAGGGCACGTGCGAGGAGAGTCTTTCCGGCACCGGGAGGACCAATCATCAATACGTTGTGTCCACCCGCCGCAGCCACTTCGATGGCGCGCTTAATGTGTTCCTGACCTTTTATCTCCCTGAAATCGGTTTGCACCCATATATTGCGTCCTCCAGTATGGGTGGAATTTGGGCAGGAATGATATGAGCACCAGACAGATGTGCGGATAATTCCAAGAGACTATTTACCGGAATGACCTCCAAATCAGGGATTAAAGGCAGCTTCGGCAGCATCAACGGCAGGGGCAAAGACCTGCTTGTAACCATTTTGGTGAGCTGCAGCTGCCATTGGCAAGATGCCGCGTACATGACGGACACTACCATCCAGGGACAATTCACCGATCACAAGGCTGGATTCAAGCGATTCTGCCGGGAACTGATTTGTCAAAAGCAGCACTCCAATGGCTATCGGGAGATCATACGATGGACCTTCTTTGTGTACGGATGCGGGTGCCAGATTAGCAATCACACGACGGCGGGGAAGAACAAATGCAGCATTTTTAACCGCCAATTGGACGCGTTCACGGGATTCCTGAACAGCCGCATCCGGTAGTCCAACCACGATCATGCCACCGAAACCGACAGCATAATCGACTTCCACTTCGACGGATACGCCGTCCAAACCAATGACCGCGCAGGAATACACTCGAGCTACCATATGATAAGTTTAGGAGAGGATAGGAGAGATGCCAAATTGATTAAGAATAGAACTATTCTTATTCGATTATGACTGTACATGTCCCTTCAATTGTTAGGTATTGAGCTTCAGGTCCGTACCATTCGTTACCATCGTAAATTTTTTTATCAAACGTCAGGATTGTCTGAATCTCGTATTCACCAGGATTCAATTCTCCTACATCGAACATAGTCTGAACAATGAACATACCGTCCTTTTCCTGTGTGTCACCAAAATCAATACTCGAATGAATTTGCACCCCATCAACTGATATCGATGCATTCAGTGCGTCTTTGAAATCATTGATCTGTGCTTCTGTCTTTGCTGCCCATCCGATGTTTGTCAGAACAAAATCCTGTTCGCTGAGATGGATGGGTGAACCGGCTCTTGAATCGCAATTAAATTTCACCTGAGATGTTGGAGGAAATGCTATTGGGGTCTCAAAAAGAGTAGCACCTTTTTCTTGTGTTGGAACCTCTTCCTGTGATTTTGTCGGGCAAAAATTACTTTTCCCGGAAGCGCAGTACTCCACTTTACCGTTCACCATCGTCATCCAGGTTGTCAATGTATATAAATCATCCGGATTCATCGTCAGGGGATCGTTCGAAAGAATAATCAGATCGGCGAATTTACCTGATTTAATGCTGCCAATGTAGTCCTCCATTGAAACTGCAAAAGCTGGCTCAATGGTAAGCATTTCCAGGGCTTTTTCAATACCAATTTTGTAATGAGCCATCCATTCGGGAGGATCACAAACTATTCCTTGCTCGAGGAACTGCTTTCGCGTGACCATTCCAAATAATTGCAAGGCAGGATTAATCGCCAATCCAAATTGATGGATATCTTTTTTTGCATTGAAATCACTTGAAGAAAAAGAGTGCACACCAAGTCCAGGCAAAGCAAAGCGGTTAACATACCAGGGATAATACGCTTCCCCATACATTGCCTTTATTTCATCTGATTCGCACGTGTTTAGAATATCCGGGGATCATTGCTATCATGTTCAATTCCACGTATCGCTCAAGCTGATCAGGTCGCAGTGCTGAATTATGTTCAATCTGGTATCGGATATCCAGATTGGATCTGCCGTTCAACACGGTTTCAATTGAATTCAATGCAACATCAACCGCAGCATCTCCCATGATATGGAAAGCTGTCCGGTAACCTCGATCCTGAATATCCTGCAACACAGATATAAGCTGATCTTCCGATAGATACAGATCGCCATAAGGATATGAACAATCATCCCAGATGCCAGGCCAGAGCTCTTCGATATTATCTGGATATTTAAAGGAATTATATGGACAGCCCCTATTTCCACCTGCGCCATCCAAAAAAATTTAACCCCGGGAATCCGAACCATACGAGAAGGATCAAGGATGGGAAGGTTATTTTGATACCAGGATGGACATTCAATCGATTTGCCATTTTCCAGAAAACCGCAATTGTATTCTGCAAAAATATTCAATCGTAATCTAAGCTGATCGTTCCCTTCTTCTGCCAACATGGCATTGATAAAATCATCCGTTGAATGCATCTCAGTCACGCTTGTCCAACCAAGCGCCAAAAAATCGTCCATGAGAGGCTGGATTGGGTCTCCATTCCCCCATGTATTGCGAAAACCGTGGATATGCCCTTCCTCAAAACCTGGCATTAGGGTATTACCCTTCAGGTCAATAAGTTCAGTTTTTGATCCTAGATAATTTAGAACATCCTCATCTGATCCAGCGGCCTGGATGAGATTTCCACGAATTGCTACTGCTTCTATCAGGGGTTGATCTTTTTCAATGGTAATAATATTTCCATGATAGAAGATGATATCTGCGGGTTCCGAAGGCTCAATTGGAATTACTGTTTTGGACAATGAAGCTGTCTGTGTTTGAATGGGGGGAGGAGTACGTGTGATTGTCGTTAAGAGTATTTGGGTAAATGGTGATGATGAACAACACGATAAGAAGAACACAACTAAAGACGATGAAAATCCTATCCAGATTCTATTAGCCCTCATGTTTCCTCCACACTCGAATCATTTAGGCCAGCGTTTTTCCATGTTAATATGATTGAATAAGAAACTGGCGGAGAAGAATCCGCCAGTTTTACCGTTACTTTTTCTTCGTTTTCTGATTTGTTAATGCGGATTTGATTTGGTTGATATGATCCTGCGTGTGTGTATTTGGTTGCAGTAATGCAAACGCTAGTTTCCAATACGAACCTTTATGAGCGGGAAATTCCTTCGGTAAATTCTTTATCAGGATCACTGTTAAGAGCTGAGAACGCTTTAGTTCCAATAACAGATCCTTGGTAGTCGGATATGCGGTAATGTCTGCGAATATCCGGGCGTTCAGATTATCACCATACCCATCGGAGACTCGTTCCTGACTGAACACTAAATTATGAATGAAGTCATGCGTACCGCGCTCGCCTTCAATCAGATGCGCCAGGATCTCATTAGCACTCCATTCATTTTTCGCCGGTTTTTTAGCTGCTGCGGCATTTGACACACCTTTTAGAGACCTTGATACAGCTGCGAAATCGGTATCCTGCATTTTTTTAAGAACCTGCGAAAAAGCTGAAGGTGTAGATGGTATCTTTGGAATAGGCCGGTGCGAAAGAGGCATGATAACAGTCTTCAATGCAGGCCCGCGATAGAACTTGACCTCTATTTTGTCACCGGCTTTATGCCCTGACAACGCGAGAGAAATCGAATTGTAATTCGTGACAGATTTACCAGCCATTGAGATAATGACATCATCTTTTTGCAACCCACACGCTTTTGCACCCATGCCATCCAGCACAGCGCCAAGGCGAACACCTTCGGTGACAGGCACATTCAATCTCTTGGCAATGTCCGCGTCGAATCCATCGATATAGATGCCGAGCATTGGACGTTCCACGATGCGAAGATCTGTGCCTTTTTCGAGCGTGGCAACCAGCAGCCGGAGCGCGTTGTTCCAGCAATGTTCTTTGTGAGGTAAATCTTTGCGCCATTTCCAAACCGGTCTCATACCGGAATGTTTGACTATGATTGTCGTGCTATTTTTCTTTGGCAGGAATTTCACGGAAATTTGTGTATTCCCAGGTTCGTTGCGACCACGGCTGGTAAATACAATTTCCTCCTTCGGTTTGATGTCTACGAATTCACCAGCGCAATAGAAACCATTATTCCAAGCCATGTAGACATGCCCACCTACAATTAAATTCATTGTAGCGGTATCACACATCCATTCGCGCAAAGCGGTGGCGTTGGTAAATGCCCGATAGACTTCTTCAACAGGGGCTTTAATATTTCGTTCAAACGTTAAAACTGATTTGTCTGCCATATGTCATCCTCCACTTCTATAGCATAGTGGAAAATGGAGCGAATTTCAAGACTCTGTGGGATTGTTATAATATTGGAAGTGACTGAAATGTTACCGCTGCAAAAAACCATCATTTATGGTCCCATTCTTTCTAGACGACTTGGGCGTTCGCTTGGAGTTAATATCCTTTCACCTTTCCGGAAAATTTGTTCACTCGATTGCATCTATTGTCATTATGGAAAAACTGGGATGCTTTCCACGGCACCAACCTCTTCAGCTTTATTTTCAACAGGAGATATTTTGAGAGCGATCGAAATAGCTCTACAGCAATACCCCCGTATAGATTATTTGACGTTCTCCGGGAATGGAGAACCAACCCTCCATCCAGAATTTCCTGTAATTGTTAGTGAAGTGATAAATTTGAAGAAAAAAATTCATCCGGAAGTAAAAATCGCAGTTTTTTCAAATGCCAGTATGCTTGTAAAAGATTCTATCCGAGAATCCTTACAGCTTATTGATCTACCCATTCTGAAAATGGATGCGGGGGATGAAGAAACTTTTCAAAAAATCGATCGACCTTCCACCTGCATTCAACTGGAACCACTTGTCACAATTCTTTTATCGATGAAGCAGGTGGTCATTCAAAGCATGTTCATCGATGGTGATATTTCTAATTGTATTGACAAGCCTTATGAAAACTTAGTAAAAGTGATTAAAAGGATAAAACCTCGATCAATTCAAATTTACACTACCGATCAACAAATCCCTGAATTCAACGTCAACAAACTAACTCCACAGAGATTGATCGCTATTGCAGAAGATATCAAAATCCAGGCTAGAACTAAAACTTTAGCGTATTGGTCTTAGGACTCAATTCGATTTTTTCATTTCTTCTCTGCGCACCTTGAGAGCTTCTCGAGTCTTATTATGTTTTTCTTTGCTGATTGGGTACTTCCAGGCAAAATACAAGGAGAAGCAAAGGAGAATGGCAGGCACGAGACCAGTAAGAAGCCGGATGGCAAGCAAAGCTGACGCAGGTTGTGTTACAGATAGCGGATTGTTATCATCCGGAGGAACCTGGTACTTGGCAAAATGAAGTGCCAACTGCATCCCACCCAACGCCAAGGCAGCACCACCTTTTTGAAGGAACACCATAAAACCATAAAACGTTCCTTCCCGCCGGTTACCGGATATCAATTCATCTTCTTCAATGACGTCCGGAGTCATCGACCACGGTATGACGTGTGCAGCAGCCACCCCAAAACCAGCCAATCCAACAAGAACGTAAGCGATAATGATTCCATCGGAGGGTAGGAAGGCGATGGCGATCATGACCAGTACCCAGGTGCTGACTGCAACCAAAAATGCTTTCTTCTTACCCCATTTGTTTGATAGGAATACTAACACTGGAATGAAGATCAATGCTGCGGTCATCAAGGCACCTAAAACAATATCCACCTGGTCCGGGGAGCGCAGATAATACGTCACGTAGTACTGGAATAATGATCCGGCAAGTGTGATCGTGATCCAGGCGGAGGCATAGATCCCGACCACATAGCGAAATGCTTTGTTTTTCCAGGTGTATAGAAAACCCGAAAAAATATTTAATTTGCTGGGAGGTTCATCGGTGAACCTCTCTTTGATTTTAAAGAACATCAGGAAATAGGGAATGCAAGCGGAAATACCGAAGATCGTCACGATGACCATATATCCTTGACGCATGTTTGGAAAAAGACTCACTCCAAGAGGTAACGCAACCGCGGCGATCAAACCACCCGCCATACTCACCACCATCCTATAACCAGTCAGGCGCGTGCGTTCATCATAATCCTCGGAAAGCTCAGGGGTCAAAGCAACATACGGAACTGTCACAAATGTATATGCAGTATCGTAAAGCAGATACGTGACCAGGAAATAGAGCATTTTTCCTATCTGTGATGGAAAAGGTGGAACCCACCAAAGTGCAATGAATGTGATGGTCAGGGGTAAAGCACCAAACAGGAAAAATGGACGACGTCTTCCCCAACGACTATGAACTCGATCAACGATAACACCAATGATGGGATCATTCACTGCATCCCAGATCATTCCAACTAGAAGAACCGGTGCTGTATAAAGAGGTTCAAGCCCCGCAACATTATTCAAGAAGAAGGCATAAAAAAAGCCGAAGATCGTCGAGGTTGTTGTATTTCCCCAATCACCCATGCCATAAACCAATTTGGTCCAAAAAGGCAACTTATCGGAAGCCTGTGTCTGTGTGTCATTTATGCTTGATGCCATGTCTTATATATCCTTTTCATAGAAACGATATCGACGGTAAATAATCATCCCCAGGTTTTCCTGGTAACGATTGCTCTTTTCGTTTTCATCCCCGGTGAGGGACATATCCACTTCCTTATATTTCTTATCGAAAAGTGCCTGAGCAACTTCAACCACCAAAGCTGTTTCGATCCCGCTTCCAATAAATTGCGGGATCATGACCAGAATTTTAAAAGAGGCGCGATCCAGTTTCCTGCTGAACCACAGGAATTTCATGAGACCAAGGAGGTTAAGCCGACCATTAATATGTTGGAGCGCTTGATTGATATCCGGGAGTGCTAACGCAAATCCGACTGGTTTACCATTTACTTCGGCTAATTTCACAAGATCCGGGGAAACGAGGGATTTGAATGAATTGGCAAATTCACGAAATTCATCCTGTGACATAGGGATATATTCAGGTAAAGTACCTAAAGCCTGATTATAAATATCACAAGCAATCCTTACATCCCTATCCCATTCTTTTAAATTGACAGAACGAAGCGTTAAGTCGGGTCGTTTTTTTACATGTTCAGCTACCCTGATCAGCTTCTCTGGCAGCGCTTCCTTTAATTCCTTTGCATCCGCTGGACGATGAATCAGACGGGCAACGATATCCTGATTTTTCCGCATTCCCGATCGCTCCAACAAGGAAGCGTAATACGCGGGATTATGCGCTTCGAGAATCGCGGGTCGCGTATTAAACCCTTCAACTAAAATGCCACATTCATCCGATGCACTGGGGTTATTCGGGCCACGCATCAAACGGAATTTTCGATCGGACAACCATGTTCCAGCTGCCCCTAATAGACTGCTGGCCACAGTGAGATCGTCAATACAATCGAAGAAACCAAATCCACCTATACCATCTTTCAGTATTTGTTCCCGACGGGTATCATTTATGGCTGCTATGGTCCCGACAGGCTCTCCATCTCTCAAGGCAAGCCAAATCTGCCGTTCAGCGGATTGCCAGAAAGGATTTTTTTCCACATCCAATTTTGCATACCGATCACTAATAAGCGGGGGAACCCAGTTTAGATCGCCTTTGTTGATTTTCCAGGGAAATTGAATAAAAGTGCGGAGTTCTTGTTTTGTTTCGACTGGTTTAATGATTAGTGTCATGTGTGTGAGACCAGCGTCCATAGATTGAAGTTGAAAGCAGGTGACCGACGCTATTATCTTTTAACACCACTTCCCCGCATTCGGTTTGACCAGAGAAAGATTTCATCATCTCATCAAGAGCCATAAGGAGGGTTAGAGCGGATGCTTTTACAGCATATGCCGTAAGGACGATAAATTCCGGCTTTGAACTCAAAACCTGTTGAATTGTCGATAAAAGATTCGGGATTAGTTTATAGAATTCCCAGACTTCACCTTTTGGACCTCGTCCAAATTTTGGTGGATCGAGGATGATCCCATCGTATTTAACACCGCGTCTGACTTCGCGCTGGACAAACTTAATCACATCATCGACAATCCAACGAATGGACAATGAATCCAATCCGGAGAGCGCTTGATTTTCTTTAGCCCAAGACACCACTTTTTTGGAAGCATCCACATGTGTTACTTTCGTATCGGGAGCAGCTGAACATAGAGAGGCAATCCCTGTGTATCCAAATAAATTTAATATATTGAGGGGGCGATGCGTTTTTGCAATTTGTTCGGAGATCCAATCCCATTGAACGGATTGTTCCGGGAAAACGCCAATCTGTTTGGATCCGGAAAGCTGACACAGAAACTTGATCTTTTTATATGAAAGCACCCAGGGTGAGGGAATTGTTTTTTTTATCTGCCAATGCCCACCCATTTCTTCAGCTGAAGGTTGAAATCGAGCATGACAATTTGACCACTGCTTTTCACTCAACGCTGGTTTCCAAATGGCTTCTGCTTCGGGGCGGATAAGCACCGTCTTACCAAAACGTTCCAACCTGTACCCGTTTCCAGAATCGAGCAACATATAATCATCCCAACCGGAACATGTTAAAACGTTAATATGCGGAGGAATAGATGTTTTTTCCATGGAAGAACGGAATCAGTATATCAGGATTCCATTTTTCCGGATATTGGATGAAAATATATTGAAGGTATAATTTTTACCCATGAATACGAATCCACTTCCAGACCCCGAAGGAAACAAAGAAAAAAAGAAAGTAAATGGTTGCATCATTTCTTTGCTAATCCTGGGTGGTATCTTCATCATTGTGTGGTTGATGGGTGCATTCTTAATTGCAGAGGACCCATTAGTCAACGCGGATGTTATCGTGCTATTAAGCGGCGGAAAAGAAGATCGTCTGATGGAAGCAGTAAGATTATTTGAAGATGGATATGGGCAAAGAATCATACTGACGCAGACCGACGAGGATCGACTAGATCCGGAAACGAACCGTGCGGTGGAAAAGATGTACTCCGTTATAAATCAGGGAATTTCACAGGAAAACGTGATGCTCGCAAAAGAAGTGGCGACCAGCACATACGAGGAAGCTCAAGCTGTTTTCGCTGAAATGCAGTATTATGGTGTTGGTTCCTGTACGGTCGTTACGGACGCTTTTCACAGCCGCAGAACGAAGATCATTTTTAATGATGCCTTCAGAGGTAGCGGTTTAAAAGTGTTTATCCATCCTGTTGAAGGGCAGTGGTATAGAGGAATCGATTGGTGGACACATTCCGAAGGCTGGCAGGTCATGATCAGCGAATGGATCAAACTAATTGGGTATTGGGCAGGTTTGGGACGCAATTAAAAATCAACAGGGTCGCTATCACAGCGACCCTGTTTTTATCAACTTGGGTTTCTTACTCTACGGGTGTTACAGTAGCTGCCTGCAAACCCTTGGGACCTTGTTCAATCGAGAATTCGACTTTTTGTCCCTCTTTCAAGGTCTTGAAACCTTCAGTCTCGATGGCGCTATAGTGCACGAAGACATCTTCGCCATCTTCCCGACCAATGAAGCCGAAGCCCTTGGCAGGATTAAACCACTTGACGGTCCCAACAAAACGTTCTGACATACCTTTTTACTCCACTTTCTTAAAAAAATTAAAGACGCCGTTCGCCTGGCATTGCACTTCGTGATTAGGATCTCTCGGTGAACGTCTTGCGTCTCCTTAAGCATGAAGATTATCACTATTAAGTGAGGATGTCAAGACAAATCGAAATGATGAAAAGATTACAATATAATCGGAATATGATTCGGAACGCTTGTTCACGCATCCAAAAGGGAGGGGTGTGTTTTTTTGTGTTTCTCTTGCTTCTTGGATGCATGCAAGAAATCCCTTCGGTGAATGAAATTTCAGTTGCTCTTGGTTCATCGGATAGTTCCATACCAGTATGGAATTCTGCTCCGGTGTGGATACGTGAAATCCGCGAAATTCCAGCCGATGTTCTTTCATTACCATTTTTCAATCACTTATTGCGGTTGTTAATTGTCGAGGCTGAGTCCTTGGGAAATTCAGAAACTGCAGATTTGCTCATAAAAATTGGTACGAGCTATTTTCCAACAGATGCATTTTTTCCCTATCGGCGAGGATTATTATTGATACCTGCAACTCCAGAAAGGTCAGAGCAATACTTGACCTTGGCAGGAACTTTCAATCCTAACCGAAGGAACACGATCGATCCAATAGTGAAAGCGTTGGGAAACACAAGGATTGATTTGGAAGATTATTGGTTGGAAATCAGTGATGCGCTCGCAGCAGCAGGAGAATGGGGGATTGCACGGCAAACGGTGCAAAAAGCTTTACAAATCGATCCAGCTTTACCATATGCGTTGGCGATGCTGGGACAAATTAAAGATGCAATGGGAGATGACGGATTGTCAGATATTTCTGAAGCACTAACCATTGATCCCTCATCCACATATGCGTTAGCACTAATGGGCACGCATTGGTTGGGAAAGGGCGATTTGACTTCAGCGTTGGAATATTTCAACATGCTGGCAGTATTGCAACCGCAGGAGAGTGCCTGGCAGATCAATATCGGTAATATCGCGGCACGCAATAATGATTTTGGACAAGCACTTAACGCTTTCCAACTGGCTGCTGACCTCCAACCCAAGGAGCCCAGGAATTGGCAGCAATTGGCACAATTCTGCCTTGCTTTTTCCATCCAGGTGCATTCGATCGGGCATAATGCCGCCACACACGCTTTGTTATTGGATGCGGACGAACCACTTTCCTCAGAACTCATGGCTCGGATATTTCTAGTTGAAGGCGATATGGATAATGCAGGAAAATTCTTTCAGCGTGCACTGAAGTTGAACCCTGAATTCTCTTCAAGCCATTACTACCTGGGAGTTCTGCTATTTACCCAAGGACGTAAACTGGAGGCGTATAATCAGCTTCTTGAATCTATTCGAATTTCTGGCGAAAATGGTTACGGCGAGATGGCAAGGAAATTCCTCGAAAATTATTTCAATACAACGCAGGGCTTAACATGACCAAGCGAAATTTCATATCCGGCGTCCTTTTTTTGATTTCTCTACTACTCACATCGGGCTGCACGAGTGTGTATGAATTGCTCAATCCTGAAGTAACACCACAATACGGGAATGAAATAGGGATTGAACAGGAAAAATTGATCTTGTTTTCCGATAATTTCACCGGCGCCTCATCATGGCATCAATTATCCAATGGTGAAGGCTCAAAAATCGCTCTTGAGCATCAGGGTTTGCGTATCGTGGTAAACCAGGCAAACTTTGATTATTGGACAACTCCAGGGAATTCGTTCAACAATGTCATCGTTGCTGTCGATGGCAGTAAATTAGGTGGGCCGGATAATAATGTTTTTGGAGTCATCTGCCGATACCAAAATTCAGAAAAATTTTACGCATTTCTCATCAGCAGTGATGGATATTACGGAGTATTGAAAGTTAAAGAAGGAAATTATCTTTTGTTGAGTGGCCCTAATATGGCATATAGCGACCATATTATTCAAGGAAAGGGTACAAACAGAATACGAGCGGACTGTTCCGGTTGGTCACTTTCACTTTTTGTAAACGGATTTCAACTGGTCAATGTTTCAGACCTTGAGTATTTATCAGGTGATGTTGGATTGATTGCGGGAACCGAAGAAGAGCCTGGAGTGGATATCCTCTTTGATAATTTCATCGTTTATGCGCCTTGAGTAAATGAAGATCTATCTGGATAGTGTGGGTTGCAGATTGAACCAGGCGGAAATTGAAAGATTTGCCCGCCAGTTCCGCGCAGCCGGGCACATTTTAGTGGGGAATGCAAAAGAAGCTGATCTAATGGTGCTCAATACGTGTTCCGTCACTTACAAAGCAGATTCGGATTCCAGACAAAAAATTCGACAAGCGCACCGGAATGGATGCCCGGAAATTATTGTAACGGGATGCCTGGCGACTCTCCATCCAGAAGAAATGATGAAAATACCCGGAATCCAAAAAGTGATTTCCAATTCAGAAAAATCTTATCTCGTGGAAGAATGTTGCGAAGTTGTAAAAACGGACCCTAATTCGGATGTATTCAAGCGATTACCAATTCCAGGAAAGCGGGAAAGGACGAGGGCATTTATAAAAGTGCAGGATGGATGCAACCATCATTGCACTTACTGCATTACACGTATTGCGCGCGGGAAAGCTACCAGTGAACCAGTCGAATCCATTATTTCAGAAATTAATATTGCAATTTCAGGTGGAGTAAAAGAAGCAATCCTATGTGGAGTGCAATTAGGATCCTGGGGTTATGAATTCAACCCCGTTGAGAATATTTCGACCCTGGTAAATGCCATTCTAGATCATACAGAGCTCCCCCGGTTACGTCTGTCATCCATCGAACCCTGGAGTTTGGATGATGAATTCTTCACGTTATGGGAAAATCCCAGGATGTGCCGTCAACTGCACCTTCCGATGCAATCAGGATCTGAGAGAATCTTACAGTTAATGAACCGTGACAATACTAAGGAGTCGTACGAATCAATCGTCCAGAAGATACGAAGCGCGTGCCCAAGCATTGCTATCACGACCGATGTGCTGGTAGGTTTTCCAGGTGAAACGGAAGAAGATTTCACAGAAACCCTGGATTTCATTCGCAGGAACAATTTTTCCGGGGGTCATGTTTTCACATTTTCAGAGAGAACTGGGACCGGCGCAAGGCTCTTACCAAACCCGGTGACTGATTCTGTCAAAAGTGAACGGAATGCAATAGTACGAAAAACGTTGAAGCAATTAGCGGGTGAATATCAGCAGCAATTTATTGGAAAAATACTGCCCGTACTCTGGGAATCCAGCAATGAAATAGATGACTCTCATTTTCGCTTGACAGGCTGGACCGACAACTATATCAGGGTGGTAACTATCGCGGACCAAAACCGACATAATCAAATTGACAGCGTACGTTTGGTGGAGAAGGATATAGATGCCTGGAAAGCCCAAATTCAATAGCATGAAGGCTGCTGTCGTCCACCAACCTGCACCAATCGCATCGAATCCTTTACTGATTGAAGATGTACCTTTACCCACCCCTGAAATTGGACAAATTCGAATCAAGGTTGAAGCTTGCGGGGTTTGTCATACCGATTACCACATTGCGACAGGGGAGCTAAAACCACCCACATATCCCCTTATCCCCGGACACCAGGTTGTTGGCATTGTTGACCAGATAGGCGAGCGAGTCAGCAAACACAAAATCGGTGACCGGATAGGAATCCCCTGGTTATTTGAGACATGCGATAGATGTTTTTATTGCAAGAACGGAAACGAAAACCTTTGTTTGGATGCTCATTTTACAGGTTTTCATGTTAATGGCGGATTTGCGGAATTTATGGTGGCAAACGGCGATTATGTATTTTCCATTCCTGCGACATTGAAGTCTGAGCAAGCAGCTCCCTTGCTGTGCGCTGGGATCATCGGATACCGATCAATCCGCCAGGCAGAGATCAAGGAGGGAGAAACAGTTGGATTAATTGGATTTGGAGCGAGTGCCCACCTGACGATCCAAATACTTCGAAAATGGAGCTGCAAGATTTTCGTATTCACAAGAGCTGAACGGCATCGCAAACATGCTAACGAATTGGGGGCAGCCTGGGTGGGAGACATCGATCAAAACCCTCCTGTACGATGTGATCGGATGATCCTTTTTGCTCCGCGAGGGGAATTTATTCCATCCGCAATGATACATTTACGAGAAGGAGGTACGCTTGCCATTAATGCAATCACGATGTCAGATATTCCCGGTTTCCCATATACAACTATTGCAGGGGAAAAGACTATCCGTTCGGTGGCAAACGCGACCCGGCAGGATGCCAAAGAATTTTTAGAATTTGCGGAAAAATATCAACTCACATCAACGATTAAAGAGTACAAAATTGACGACATAAATCAAGCTTTTAAGGATATGGAATCTAGCAGCTTTGATGGTGAAGCTGTGATCACCTTCTGATCACAAAATATTGAAAAAGAAAGCTAACGGTATAAAGAACATACCAAATCCAAGTAATCCACCTCCGACCGTCTGAGCGATAGTATGACGTTGCATGCGGATCCTCGACCAGGCAACCAGTGGGACAAGAAAAAACATCCATAACCCCCATATTCCCATCAACATCCAGAAAATCACTGCGAAGGCGGAAGAAGTGGCAACATGTGCGCTTATTTTCCAATAATGATTTATTCCAAACATCATCAAAGTCTGCACAACGCTTATCACCGAAATCAGGATAATCAATACCGGTGCTTGAAAGGCGAACATCAGAATCAATGAAAACCCCATACAAACCAAGGAAAAAATATACGGTTTACTTCTTTGTTGGCGTAAATAGACGTCAAAATCAGTCACGCGACCTTTTCGGGATAAGATGAAAATATAAAGTGATGGTATTAAAATATTGACCATGACTGCTTCAAGACACCAAAACCACGCCGACTTACTTTTTAATGCAATAGCCGTCACCAGCATGATAATAGTGGTTAAGAATGGGGGACTGGCGACCCTCGAAATAACGCGGGCGAGCTGAGTCAATCTCGATTTTTGCAATGTTGGAAGAGAGTTGTTTGTCATAATGAGGAAGCGTCTCGAGTAATTATTGTACATCATATCAAAAATCCACAAGTAAAGGATTGATCGCTTTTGATTTTTTGTGAACGTAGTGAAAAATGTAAAACCTCCACTGAGGTCAATAAAGATTCTTATCAAATATTCACATACGGTTTCGGAGATATCAACCAAGATAGAGTAGAGGATCTCAAAGGTTTACCCGGTAAATTAGATTATCTTCGGGGACTTGAAAGCAAACCATTTATTTGAATGAGTTTGAATTAATCCACTTGGCAAGTCTCCACACACTAGGGTATAATTCAGCGCCACAATTTTTTTACTTGAGAGGAAGTTCATGGCAACAAAGCGTACATATCAACCCAGAATCCACCGCCGCGTGAGAGTGCACGGCTTTCGCCAGCGCATGTCCACTGCCGACGGACGTGAGGTTCTCAAACGACGACGATTACGCGGACGACATCGTTTGACTGTTACATCGAATAACCACGTGAAGAAGATCCGCTGGTAAATCGACACACAAAGCGATAACGGGTTTCCAGCGATCAGCCACCTTAACGGTACGGAGAATGCAGGGAATGCGTGAAACGCAAGTTCCGATTAACGAGAGATCGTGACTTCAGCCGGGTGAGGCAAAATGGAAAAACCTTTGCCCACCCGTTTATTGTGTTGATAACTACTCCTAATGAAAGTACAATTACCAGAGTTGGCATTATCACGAGTCGCATGCTTGGAAATGCTGTAAAGCGGAACCGCACCCGCCGTCAGGTTAAGGCAAGCATGCAAGATCTTTTTCATCACATACCTTCCGGATGGGACGTGGTCATCCTGACTCGGAAAAAGATAGTGGATGTGCCCTATTTCGAGATAAAATCCGTTTTGAAGGACCTCTTGATTCAAGCGGATTTATGGAAAGAAAATGGCTAGTGTAGATATCGTCAAAGGCGAGTACGATAGTGAGCCACGCTTGCGAGATCTGGCATTCAATTTTAGGAATATTCCCCGCTGGATCCTGTTGGGATTTATCCGAGCATATCAAAAAATAATTTCTCCTGCTCTGCCCTCGGATACCTGCCGGTTTTTTCCTTCCTGTTCTCATTATGGTTACCAGGCAATTTACAAGTTTGGAGCTTTCAAAGGAGGGATCATGGCAGTGAAACGGATTTTTCGCTGCAATCCCTTCAATCCGGGCGGGTTCGACCCAGTCCCATAAAATTGAAAAGGAAACTATGAAAATAACGAAATTTATCCCTGTTTTGATATTGCTGCTTGCCAGCATCATCCTGAGTGCATGCTCGGGAGGGGTAGGCGCTAATAATTTTCCCGGAATGACCGTTGACGGGAACTTGGCTTACATAGCCTATGGTGCCCAGGTTCGCTCGGTCAACCTGGAAGATGGAACGATCCCCTGGAGATTTCCGGAGAAAGTAGAAAATAAAGCGTATTACACAGCACCTTTAGTAACAGAAAAATACATCATCATCACCAATTATTCAGGTGATTTATACGCGTTGAACAAAGATGGAAAAGCTGCCTGGTCAGCTCCATTTGTCGCCAAGGGGAGATGGTACGGGGCTCCGATTCTTTGCGGTGACTTAATTGTCGGTGCCAATGGTGATAACAATCTGTATGCATTGAATATGAATGGTGGTGTGGAATGGGAAATCACACCGACTGTTGCGGCGGAGCAACTCCCAACCAATGCCAAGTGGGGCAACTTCTGGTCAGCACCAGTTTGCGATGAAAAGACCATCTACCTGGCATCCCTTGACCATCAGTTATTCGCCATTGATAATACGACGCACAAAATCAAATGGGCAGTGAATCTTGAATCCCCAGCGATTGCTGCACCAGTGTTGCACGAAGGGTATGTGTACGTTGGTACCATCGGCGGTGATCTTTTCAAGATCAATACAGAGGATAATCATGATGTCGTTACGAAGCACCTGGATGGTGAGATTTGGACCCGTCCAGTGTTCAAAAATACAACCCTCTTTATTGGGGTTAAACCAACCAAGAAGACTGGGAAAATCTATTTGCTTTCAACCAAGGATTTAAAGGAAGCCGCAAAACCTACTGATACCGAGTCACCGGTAACCACCATGGGCGTGATAGTCCAGGACGGTGTTGCTTTTGGGACAGAAGGCGGAATTTTCTATAAATCCAGTTTTGACGGCGAAGTGGTCAAATGGCAAAACACGATACCAGGAAAAGTATATACCGATCCAGTGTATGCCAATGAAAAACTATGGGTTGCGGTATTTGGTGGCGAAGATCTGTTGCGCTACTTCAATTCAGCCGGCAATCTTTCCGAATCCTTCCGGATTTCGGCGAAGTAAAGGATAGGGAAAACATGTGGGATGCAATAATCATTACTCCTTTTGTGAACATTCTTTTGGGGATTTATCGCCTGATCGGAAACAATTTTGGCATTGCGATCATCCTCTTTACACTGTTAATCCGTTTATTGACGCAACCCCTTACTGCCAAGCAAATCAAGGCGACAACTGCGATGCAAAAACTACAGACGGACAAACGTTGGTTGGATATTCAAGCAAAATATAAGAACGAAAAAGAAAAATTGGCACAGGAACAGATGAAATTGTACAAAGAAATGGGCGTCAGTCCTTTTGCTTCCTGTTTGCCAACGATCATTCAATTTCCAATCATCATTGCCTTATACCAGACCCTGATCCTTGCACTGGCAAATACTCCTCTCGATTTGTACAACCTGACTGGTCACATCTGGGAAACCCTTTTCAACAAAGTGGCTTATTTGAACGTTGCCAGCGTCATACCAATCAACCGGCAATTCCTCTGGATGGACTTGAGCTTGCCAGAACGGGTATTCATCCCCGGAATCAGCTTTGGGATCCCGGTACTTGCGATTATCGTGGTAGCCACCACGTACCTACAACAAAAATTAATGACCCCTCCTCAGACCGGTCCACGCGACCAAAGCACCGCCATGATGGGTGCCATGAACATTTACATGCCGCTGCTGATGGGATGGATAGCTCTTTCATTAGCTTCCGGTCTGGCGCTATACTTTGTGGCATCAAACCTAATCGGTATACTTCAATATGCTTTGCTTGGGAGACTAAATTGGAAAAATTTACTTCCTAAGAGCATGCGTGGGAATGTAATTGATGCAAAAGCATCCAAACCAATCGAATCCAAATCTGTTGAACCTAAACAGGAGAAAAAATCTTTCCTGGAATCGTTATTAGGCAGTGGATTGAACAACAAACCCAAAGACACGAAAGATGTGAAAAAACCGAACGGGAAAAAGTAATTGACTCAAAAAGAGGAAAACCATGGTAGCTGAGAAAAATACCGTCGAGATCCATGCCGATACAGTAGAAGAAGCCATTTCCAAGGGGTTGGAAGAAATGGGCGTAAGCAAGGATGAAGTATCTATCGAGATTATCGATAAAGGTGGACGAGGGTTATTCGGACTGGGTGGACATCCGGCACATATTAAGCTGGTGTTAAAAGAAGATATCCTTGAAACCGAAAAAAACAAAGATAAGGAATTGGATGTCAAACCTTCGTTGCCTGAAGTTCCGGTAAAAATGACAGCCGATGAGGATCACGAGATCCAGGTTGCGCGAGTAGTGGTCGAAGCGTTAATTGAAAAAATGAAAGTCAGAGCACGTGTGAAAGCGAAATACCTCGAACCTGACCCTACTACTGGCGAAAAGACCATTTTTATTGAAATTCTTGGAGATGATCTCAGCATTCTCATTGGTCGCCGTTCCGAGACTCTCAACGCAATCCAATATATCAGCAGTTTAATCATTAGCCGTGAATTGAATAAATGGGTGCCCTTCATGATCGACGTCCAGGGCTACAGGGAACGCCGTGAACGCCAGCTGAAATTATTGGCAAAACGCATGGCGGAACAAGCCATTTCCACTGGAAGGCGTCAGATCCTGGAACCGATGCCTGCGAATGAACGCCGCCTTATCCATATCGAATTGAGAGAGCACCCTGATGTGGAGACCTCCAGCATTGGAGAGGAACCAAACCGTAAAGTTACCGTCTTCCCCAAAAACAAGTAACCTGCAAAGGGTGTTTCTTCGTGAAACACCCTTTACTTTTCCATTTTGTAAGGCTTGATTATCCACCGATTGACTGCGCTATAATCTAATCAGAAGGTGAAATCATGCGAGCTGTTGACTGCATTATTAAAAAACGTGATGGTGGTTTATTAACCAGGGAAGAAATAGAATTCTTTGTGCACGGATTTACCACTAACGAGATCCCAGATTATCAAGTCTCTGCCTGGGCAATGGCGATACTTTTGAAGGGAATGAATGCACAAGAAACTACCGATCTGACCATGGCGATGGTTCATTCAGGAAACACTTTGGATCTTTCGGGCGTGGTGCCTATCGCTGTTGATAAACATTCGACCGGTGGAGTGGGTGATAAGACCACACTTGTGGTTGAACCTATTGTCGCAGCGTGTGGTTTAGCCGTTGGGAAGATGTCAGGGAGGGGTCTTGGATTCAGTGGTGGGACGCTGGATAAAATGGAATCCATTCCCGGATTCCGGACCGATCTATCCAAAGACGAATTCATAAGCCAACTACGGAATATTGGTTTGGTACTAACAGGTCAAACCGATGATCTGGCTCCGGCGGATGGTAAATTGTATGCACTGCGCGATGTTACCGGAACTGTCCCGTCTTTACCGTTAATCGCTTCTTCGGTGATGAGCAAGAAAATTGCTGGTGGAGCACGTGCCATCGTTCTGGATGTAAAAACAGGTGATGGTGCTTTTATGAAAACCATCGAAGATGCTAAAAAGCTGGCAAAACTCATGGTTTCCATAGGCAAATTGAGTAATCGAAAAGTTGTCGGGTTAATATCTGATATGAATCAACCACTCGGTTTTGCCATCGGTAATTCGCTCGAGGTAGTTGAAGCCATCGACACGCTGCATGGAAACGGTCCCAAAGACTTCACCGAGCATTGCTTGGTGGTTGCTAGCCATATGCTTGTTCTGGGAGAAAAAGCATCGGATTTGAAATCTGCCCGCAAGATGGCTGAAAAAGTCTGGAAAAATGGTGCTGCCTGGTTGAAATTCAGAACCCTGGTCGCCGCGCAAGGCGGGGATGTCGAGTATGTGGATCAACCCAAAAAATTTCCACAGTCGAGATTTGTGCGTGAAGTTGTTAGCGAAAAACGCGGTTTCATAACTGAAGTCAATGCTCGCGAGTTTGGTGAAACATCGGTGGAATTGGGCGCTGGACGAGAGAAAAAAGGGGATGCAATCGACCATAGTGTTGGTATCATTCTGCATAAGAAGGTTGGTGATTCAGTGGAAGTGAAAGAACCTGTTTTCACCATCCACAGTAATGATCAACAACGGTTTGGAAGAGCAAAAGTCCGTCTTCTGAATGCGATAAAAATCAATTCAAAACCTTGTAGACCGCTGCCCTTATTTTATGCGGTGGTGAAATAGGAATTAAAACCATGTTCAATTGGATGAAACGCAAGAAGGAACAAGATACAACTCCTATTGAAGAACCAGTGATACCATCCACACCACGAACATCGGATGCATCGACTGAAGAGACTGTTAAAGTTGAGAAAAAAGATGCATTACCGGTAAATAAAGCTGCTGAAGCCCAGATCGAAAAATTGCATGTGAAGGTCGACGCAGTGGCAGAACGATTCGCAAAAGGTGAAATCAACCGGATGCAATTCCAAGAGTTGTTTGGATATTACCAGGGGAAAATCCAGGAATTGGAGCAATTTCTGGCAGTTAATCCGGAATCGGACGAATGGAAAAACATCGTCAATGACGGGCAGTCGATCATCCTGCGGAAACGTTACTCTGCACGTTTATCGGGATTTGCGATCATCGATATTCGAAATGGGTTACCACTGAAAACGATCGGTGGATTTGGAGTTGATCCAGCTCTCTTTGTCCCGATGCTGTATGCATACCAATCCGCCACAAAAGAAATATTTGGTGGTTCAGTGCGCTCTACGCAAATTGAAGGTGGGCAGTGGTTGTGCTTTGTTTCTGGAAAAATAACCACCACATTGGCATTATTCAACACAGAACCTTCTCTAATACAACTCCGGACACTGGAACAAGTGCATAGAGTATTTGAAAGTGCAAATGCAGAACGACTCATGAAAAGCCAGGTGGATGTTGAAGCGCTTGTTTGTCCGCACGAATATTATTTACAACACCCCCTTAATCCACCATGACTGTTTTGATTCCATCTTTATATAAAGTGATGCTGCTTGGAGATGGGAATGTTGGAAAAACATCGCTGGCACGCTGTTTCTGCGAAGGAAAATTCGAAGAATCACGCGTACTTACCATCGGTGTGGATTTTCAAACGAAAATAGTTCAGCTGCCGGGTAACGAAGTCAAGTTATCCATCTGGGATGTAGCGGGACAACCCAGGTTCCAAGTTGTTCGCGAAACCTTTTATCGTGGATGCAGTGCAGCTGCGTTGGTTTTTGATCTCTGTGATATGGAGTCATTAAAAAACTTGATCCAATGGGTCAAGGAAAGCAGGCAATTTGCGCCTAATGTAAAATTCCTTGTCGCCGGGAATAAATTGGATCTTGTCAATGAAAATAAAGTAAAAGACGGCAGGCTATTCGCCAACCATATAAAGGCTCCCTACATAGAGACAAGCGCAAAAACTGGTTTAGGGGTAAATGAGCTTTTCACCAGATTGGCGGTTCTGGCTCACGATAAATCGGTCAATTGATAGAATATCCATTCTGTGGGATAATCTATCCATTGCGATGATGGAAACGAGTAAGTTCGCCGATTCTGGCAGCGAACCCGGGAAGGTGCGAGCCGGGGAGATTCACGAACTGAAAATCTTTCCGTAGCTGCGACCTGAACGCTTTTCGTGCAAATAAGGAAGCCGAATTTGCCAACCGTTAGTAAGGCACAGGTTTATTCAAGAAGAATTAACCTGACCAAGAGTTCGTGAAAACGAAAAACGGGGTGGTACCGCGGGTGCATACTCGTCCCTGGAAAAGGGATGAGTTTTTGTTTTAATATTGGAGGATCAATGTTTAGAGCAGTTTCACCAAAATTGAATATCACTTTATTGGAAGAGGGTATCCTGCGCTTTTGGAAAATGCGTCACATTTTCGAGAAGACCCTAAGCGAACGCCAGGGTTGTCCTGAATTCGTATTTTTCGAAGGTCCTCCCACTGCCAATGGTATACCAGGAGTTCATCATGTGTTAGCGCGGGTCTTTAAGGATGTTTTTCCAAGGTACAAGACCATGCAGGGATACCATGTCAGCCGACGCGGCGGATGGGATACCCATGGCCTGCCTGTGGAGATCGAAGTTGAAAAGAAACTTGGTTTTACCAACAAACAGCAGATCGAAAATTATGGTATTGCAAAATTCAATGCGCTTTGCCGGGAATCAGCGTTCTCCTATATCCAGGATTGGGAACGATTGACGGAACGGATAGGTTATTGGGTTGACCTCAAAGATGCATACGTTACATTTACGAATTCATATATCGAATCCGTCTGGTGGATATTAAAGAACTTTTGGGAGAAAGGTCTGATATACCAGGGATTTAAAGTTGTTCCCTATTGTCCACGTTGTGGAACCCCATTGTCCGACCATGAGGTAGCGCAAGGATATGCAGACGCCACAGATCCTTCGGTGTTTGTGCGAATGCCTTTGGTAGATGAACCTGGAACTGCCCTTTTAGTCTGGACGACCACACCCTGGACACTGCCTGCGAATGTTGCTGTGGCTGCGCATCCTGATATGGAGTATGTGCTGGTGGAACGCAAGTTACCAGAAGGCGGCAGCGAAAAATTGATTGTAGCACGTCTGCTTCTCGAAAAAGTTTTCGGTGATGAGAAAATCACCATATTGGAACACTTCAAAGGAAAACATCTCAAAGGAAAGCAATACAATCCACTTTTCACCTTCATGCCGGTCGAGAAAAAAGCGCATTATGTTGTTCTTGGAAATTTCGTAACCACTGATGATGGGACGGGGCTTGTTCACATTGCTCCTGCTTTTGGCGCTGAGGATATGTTGGTAGCTCAAGAGCATGACCTGCCAGTATTAATGACCGTGGCAAGTGATGGTACTTTTATTAAAGAAATCCGTCCTTGGGCAGGTAGATTCGTCAAGGATGCTGATCCCATGATTACGCAAGATTTGCATGATCGCGGGTTGCTTTATAAGTCTGGTACGATAACACATACCTATCCTTTTTGCTGGCGTTGTGACACACCTCTCCTGTATTACGCCCGGCGTACCTGGTATATCAGAACCAGCCAATTTAAAGACAGAATGGTTGAGCTGAACGAACAGATCAACTGGTACCCCGGACATATCAAGAACGGACGATTTGGGAATTGGTTGGAAAACAATGTTGATTGGGCATTAGGCAGAGAGCGGTTTTGGGGGACACCATTACCTGTTTGGAAGTGCGAATCCTGTGAACACCTCGTTTGTGTAGGTTCCCTGGAAGAGCTTTCGAAATTTACAGGAAAAGATTTATCCCAATTGGATATGCATCGACCGCATGTGGATGAGGTGAAATTCAAGTGTCCAAAATGCAATGGTACGATGAAACGAGTTCCGGAACTGATCGATGTCTGGTTTGATTCCGGGTCGATGCCGATATCTCAATGGCACTACCCATTTGAAAATAAAGAACAATTTAAGAAACAATTTCCCGCTGATTTTATCTGTGAAGCTGTCGATCAAACACGAGGTTGGTTCTATTCACTGCATGCCATCAGCGCCTTGCTGTTCGATGAAGTTTGTTATAAGAATGTCATCTGCCTGGGTTTAATTCTGGATGAGCAAGGTCAAAAAATGTCAAAGCACGTTGGCAATATGATGGATCCCTGGATTGTGATTGATCAAAATGGTTCGGACGCGATGCGTTGGTATCTTATTCACTTCCGGACCAGCAAGTCAGGAACGACGATTTTCTTTGACCTGGTGTCCGAAATAGTGCGCAATTTTACCCTAACGCTTTGGAACACCTATTCTTTTTTTGTTACTTATGCCAATCTGGATGGTTGGAAACCGAATCATGAAAGTACAATCGAATACAGTGCGTTGGATAAATGGTTGCTTTCTTCATTGAACTCTCTTGTGCAAAAAGTCACCAAAGCATTGGAGAATTATGATGTTCTTGGAGCGACGCGACCTATAGAGGTATTTGTCGATCATTTATCAAATTGGTATTTACGCAGGTCGAGGCGTCGATTTTGGAAAACGGAATCGGATTCCGATAAACAAGCTGCTTATGCAACGTTGTATGAAGCTCTTGTAACGATTTCCAAACTCATCGCTCCCACGATGCCATTTATGGCGGAAGAGTTGTATCAGAACCTAGTGCTTTCCTTTGATAAAAAGGCTCCAGAATCGGTTCACATCGCCAAATGGCCAGAAGTATCAGCTCAATGGATCAATGAAGAACTAAACACGGAAATGGAACTTGTCATGAACCTGGCTTCACTGGGACATGCTGCCAGGAATAAAGCAAATCGTAAAGTAAGGCAACCATTAAAAGAAGTGGCATTTTCTGTTGGCGGAAAAGCAGAGAGAAAGGTCATTGACCAATATGCCGAATTGCTCGAAGATGAGTTGAATGTTAAATCAGTACGAGCCCTCGATACATCCGGAGAAGCGGTCGCATACAGCCTAAATCCTTACCCGAAGCAACTTGGTCAAAAATACGGCAGCAAATTTCCTGCAATCCGGGCGGCAATCCTGAAGATGGATTCTGAAAAGAGTGCATTGAAGCTCTTATCCGGGAATTCTTTGCATGTGAAATTGGATAAAGAGGACTTGGAAATACTTCCTGAAGAGGTTGAAGTTCGAATGATAGCCAAGGAAGGGTTTGCAGTCGCTGCTGAGGGAGCTTACCTGGCAGCCCTTGTGACCGATCTTACACCCGAACTGGAAGAAGAAGGGATGGCGCGTGAATTTGTACGTCGCATCCAGGATTTACGAAAACAGGCTGATTTTGAAATAGCAGACCGAATCCAAGTAGTATACAAAGCATCAAAACGATTAGCTGAAGCCATCGAGCATCACAAGGAATTCATCCTCGGAGAGACGCTTTCCTCATCACTTGATGCTGGTGATATTCCTTCAACATATATCAAAGCTGATGATACGTTTGACGGTGAAACGATCAATTTTGGTATTAATAAAAATGTAAAAAAGTAGAATTATAAAAACAATAATTACGGAGAAAAATTTGAAGAAAATCTGGAAGCAATATGGATTATTGATCGTGATTGCAAGTTTCCTCATCACCTGCGACCAAATAACCAAAGCATTGGTGCGATTCTATTTGCCCATCGAAGGACAGACCTGGAGCGCATTCGCTTTCCTTGAGCCTTACGCAAGAATCATTCATATTACAAATACCGGAGTTGCCTTTGGAATGTTCAAAGGGATGGGTTGGATTTTCGCAATCCTGGCGGTGATCATCGCTGGAGTGATTATTTATTATTATCCCAAGGTTGAGAATAAAGAATGGCTGCTGAGAGTGGCTCTTGCAATGCAATTCAGCGGTGCGGTAGGAAATTTGATCGATAGGATCATCTATGGGAAAGTAACTGATTTTATTTCAGTGGGGAATTTTGCGATCTGGAATGTGGCAGATGCCAGCATCACAGTTGGGGTGGGGCTGATGGTGTTATGCATCCTAATCCAAGAGTTCCGGGAGCGATCTACGAAGAGAAAAGCATTGGAAGAAAAAAAGACTGGCAAGGAATAAACCATTGACGGATTCCATAAAAGTATTCACTAATATAGGTGAGCAGGAACGACTGGATAAATTCATAGTTAGGAATCTTCCAGAATATTCACGCTCCCGCATTCAAGGATTAATCAAGGATGGCTTTGTCCATGTTGAAGATGAGGTTATTACCAAGCCTTCGCTTTTCGTTGAAAAAAAGCAGATTGTAAAGGTTATCATCCCGCCTAACGAATCCGCAGACGTTTCGGCGGAGAATATCCCATTGGATATCATCTTTGAAAACGATGATCTATTAATGATTAATAAGCAAGCCGGGATGGTGGTACATCCTTCCGCCGGGCATGATTCAGGAACCCTGGTGAATGCTGCATTAGGACATGATCCTGATCTTGAAGGGGTTGGGGGGGAATTGCGTCCGGGTATTGTTCATAGGCTCGATAAAGATACATCGGGAATCATCGTGATAGCCAAGAATGACCAAGCTCTGCATTGGCTTCAAGACCAGTTTAAGTCACGCAAGGTGAAGAAAGTCTACCTGGCTTTGGTGGACGGTCGACCACCGACACCAAAAGGGAGAATAGAAGCCCCGATCGGAAGAGATTCAGCCCATCGGAAACAAATGGCAATTGTATCTGCAGAAAAAGGCAGAGAAGCTGTATCGGAATATGAGACCATAGAGGAATTTATCAACCACACACTTTTGCGAGTCCATCCGTTTACAGGGCGAACGCATCAAATCCGCCTGCATCTCAAATTACTGGGAACACCCATCGTTGGTGATATCCTTTATGGACATCGGCATCTGAGCTTGGACATCCCACGACAGTTCCTTCACGCATCTCAGTTGGAGATCACTTTACCTAATGAAACTGCCACGAGGTCTTTTCAAGCACCCTTGCCTGAAGAATTGGAAAATGTATTGATACATCTTCGGAAAAATTTTTCCATAAAGAAGGGAAAATAGAACTTATGGGTACCATCGATCTGCGTTCTGATACGGTAACAAAACCCACTCCCGCCATGCGTGAAGCAATGGCGAACGCCGAAGTTGGGGATGATGTTTTTGGTGAAGACCCTACAGTAAACAAGCTACAGGAAATGGCAGCCGAAAAGATGGGCAAAGAAGCCGGCCTTTTTGTTCCATCAGGAACGATGGGAAACTTAATTGCTGTTCTGGTTTCATGCGGCAGAGGAAATGAAGTCATCATGGGAGATCGTGGACATACTTTTCTCTTTGAAGGTGGCGGGGTTTCTGCACTGGGCGGAGTGGTAATCCATACTCTTCCAAATGAAGGGGATGGATCGATGCAACTTGAAAAAATCGCGTCAGCAATCCGTCCTGATGATGTACATCATCCCACGACGAAATTAGTTATTCTGGAAAACACACACAATCGTTGTGGAGGGGTGATATTGCCATTGCCATATATCGAACAGGTCGGTGAACTTGTAAGAACTCAAAATCTATTATTGCACATGGATGGCGCTCGTATTTTCAATGCTGCCATCGCTTCAAAGATAGATCCCAGAAAACTGGTGGAATCCTCAAATTCGGTCACTTTTTGCCTTAGCAAAGCTCTTTGTGCACCGGTTGGATCTGTACTCTGCGGAACGAAGGAATTCATAAAATCCGGGCGGCGCTACCGAAAAATGCTTGGGGGTGGAATGCGGCAGGCTGGAGTCCTCGCCGCAGCAGGGATCGTTGCCCTCGAACAAATGATCGATCGACTGGAAGACGATCACTTAAGAGCAAAAAAACTTGCAGAAAACCTCGGAAACATAAAGGGATTGAATTTATCCTTTGGGATTCCTCAGACTAACATGGTTTTTGTTTCGATTGATGAAAACAGCAATAAATCAAGCGCTGAGATTGCAGATGAATTACACAAAGAGGACATTCGAGTAGGGGTGGTAGGACCGAGAGCATTCCGGCTTGTAACACATAATTGGATCGATGATGTTGGGGTTGAAAAAACGATTAATGGATTCAATCGGTTGATGAAATAGCAGCGATGCTAAATTTCATGGAAACCCAAATTTCTCAAGAAGCTGGGCTTTTCAAATAATTGCGAAAATATTTTCACCGCTTCTGGGTCAAACAAGATATTCGCCTGGAATTTTAGATATTCATGAGCATCCTGCGGTGATATTTTTTGATGATAGGGGCGTTCGCTGATGAGAGCATCAAATACATCTGCGACGGAGAAAATCCTTGCCAAAACCGGGATAGCTTCACCACGGATTCCCCGCGGATATCCACTGCCATCCCATCGTTCCTGGTGATTCAATACGACCCCCACTGCATCCCGCAAGAAGGGAATATTCTGAATAATCTTAGCCCCAATTTTGGGATGCTGGCGCATAATCTTCCATTCCTCAACTGTCAATGACGATGATTTGTGGAGTATTGCGTCGCTGATTCCGATTTTTCCAATATCGTGCAACAACGAACCACGCTCAAGTGCTTTTAATTCCGCTTGACCTAATCCTAACTCCTTGCCTATCGCAATCGCCAATTGTGCCACCCTGATACAATGGCCTTCCGTTTCCCTATCGCGCATTTCAATGGCAGAGACCAATGCCATCAAGGTATGATCATACGTCAACTGCAACTGGTAATACGCTTCCGAAATTTGATCAGATTGCTGTGTAGATTCTTTCAAAAGAATAGAACGTTCAAGTGCAACGGAAGCCTGGTTAATAAGATTCCTAAGTTCTTCAACCAATTGTTCGTTTTGGATAAAATCATTTTCAACTTCCAACCAAAGTCCACCATAACATCGGCGATTTGTCTGGATTGGAAAGCAAACCTGGCGGGTCTCACCACTGGCAGGACGAGAAACCATTTTACGCGTCTCCATTGCCTGATGGATAATGGCAAGAGGATGTTCCTGGTAATTTCGTTTTACAGAAAGATAAGTTTGCGCTTCAATATTTCCATCCAGCGAAAATAATACCAATCCGCAAGTGGGAGCCTGACTGAGTCCAAGCGCTGTCTCTGCAATAGCCTTGTTTGCCGATTCCAGATCACCGGCTTGAGAAATGCGCACACTCAGTCCATGCAGCAGGCGCGTGCTGACCAGATTGGCTCTTAACTCCTGGTCAAGCATACATCCCTCAATCAGGGCGGATGCTTGTAAAGCAAGGAGGTTGGCGATAAAGCAATCCTGTTCAGAAAAAGTGACTCCCCGACGTTTGCCAAAAGCAAAAATCGCTCCTATGGTGATGCCACGAAGCCGGATGGGACTGATCAGTGCATTGGACAGATCCGGAGAATCAATCCTAATACGGCGCGTGCGAGGATCTTTCCGTGTATCGCGAATTACAAAACTATCCGAAGATTGCGTGAGTTCTCCAAAGAACGCACCCCGATAACGTTGGATCGAAGATAGCAATTCCGGAGCATTTCCGGTATATCCAAGCTGAACTTTTTCTTGGAGTGAAACGACGATCGTGCAGAATCGGTTTTTCAAAATTTGTTTACCGACCTCGGATATCTTGGTTAACAATGTCTGCAACTCCGATATACCGGTGAGGGAAGAACTCACTTGCATCAATTCAACCATGCTGCGGTATAAATTGTAGCGTCCCCAAGCAGCGATCAATTGTGAACCGGCGGTATCTGCCAATTCCAAGTGTCGGGAATTGAAAAATTGAGATTTTTTATCGGCGATAAAAATAACCCCTTCCAGAAATCCGCCATTCTCCAGAGGGACAATGATCAGGGAATTAAAATTGGTCAATTCAATGGACATCAACGGGGAAACATCGCTTGAATCCGCATTAAACAAGATGGCTTTGCGTGCTCTGATCGCCCTGTTCACCAATCCTTCCGATGTACGCATCCTGTAACGACTAGGAAGGGATTTTGCATCCGATCCGGCAGCAGCAATGGGGATCAGTCTTCGTTCTTCGGGAGAATGGGTAAGAACACAGCAAAAGCCACAATGGAACATTTTTTGCAGCGAAGAAGCCAGTAATTGAGCTGCAACTGGTATTTCAAGAGTCGTTTCCAATTGTCGAGATAGTTCAGCCAAACCAGATATTTCAGAAGAAAAAACATTATCCTCTTGTTGTTCCTGGGAGCCTTCAACCAGGACTTGCCGCATACGTGAAATGGATTCGGTCTTCTTGGCGAGAATGGAATAGTTTTCCACTACCTCGTTGATAGCGCCACCTTCTAAAATGGCATTTTTGGACCATTGTGATTGTGATGCTTTGATATTCTTACCACTCGCCAAACGTTGAATTATCTCGAATTGGGAAGTAAATCGAGTGACAAAGAAAGAGACAATTTGCAAAGGGAGGATGGAAAATATTATATTTGTAAACAATAATACGGGAGGTTGAAAATATGGAACACCGAATATTGAGAATAGAGTCCCTACTTGTGTCGACCCAACCGTCAGGCTTTCACCAAAAAGAAGAATTAACTGCAAGGTCAAGATCATGGAAAGAATCGCAAATGCTGTCCTCGCCAATTTCGACGTTTTTATATTTACGAATTCGATCGAATTGAGCAATATCTGGCTCATCCCAATGAAAGCAGCGATTACCGCTGCCGGAAGGGTCGCAAAATTTAATGACAATAACAATGTAAAAAAGAACCATGGGATAGCAATTAAGATTTGAAAAATCTTTCGAGCATTTGATCCAGGTTCGATGAAGATCAGGGAGAAATTAAGGATCAGGCTAATTACAAAAAGAACAAATTGCGCCAAGTAAGGGATGATCAGGTTGCGTGGTACTAGATATTGCAGAAGGATGATCCAAATGGCAGCCAATCCTGCCAAGAGATAAGCGATGCCGAAAAGCGATGTAGCTAATAATTTTCTTTTTTCGGATTTCAATAAGAAAGAGGAAATGATGGTTGCAAATACCAACCCAAATAATAAAAGACTGGTGACGAAGTTTTGATTTAACCAATGAAAAGATGCCAGGCAAAAAAGAAAAACTCCTCCAATGAGGGTTAGCCCATATTTGCTGAACCAATTATCTGCGAACCATTCCCGAAGCAAGAAAATAGAACTTAAGAGAAATAAAAAACCCCCCGCGATAATCTCAACAATTCGAAATTGATTTGTGAACCGTTGAAAAAACAACTGTGGCCAAAAAAGCAATACCAATGAATCGTAAAGGAAAGCCAACGCGGTAAGAAGGGTCAGAGTTCTTGAATTGTTATCTGACATGTTATTAATAAAATATCATATGCCGTCGATTTACGCAATAGCCGCAAGCGAAAAATCGCTTTCTGATATAATATTTTTACCAAAATGATGAAAAACTCGGAGACAATAATGGGAAAATTTGTCACAATCAGAGAAATCGACAAAGCAGCGAATTACATTTCACGCAAAACCGATAAACTAATCAAAGCCGGTATTATTCTTGGATCCGGATTAGGGACATTAGCGGAAGAAGTCAAAAATCCTGTTGTCATTAATTACCGTGACATTCCATTCTGGCCGAGATCAACCGTGCAAGGTCATGCTGGGAAATTAATTATCGGCGAATTGGAAGATACTCCGGTCATGATCATGCAGGGACGCACGCATTATTATGAAGGTTACGAAATGGACCGGATTACGTTCCCAATTAGAGTAATGGAGCGCTTAGGAATCGAAGTCCTGGTTGTAACCAATGCTGCTGGAGCAATTGATCCTGCATATGCACCTGGCGACGTGATGCTTATAACGGATCATATCAACCTGATTGGCATGGCTGGATTAAATCCCTTGCGAGGACCTAATTTGGATGAATTTGGTGAACGGTTCCCCGATATGAGCCGGGCTTATGACCGAGGTTTTCTCACAGTTGCAAGAAAAATCGCGAAACAAGAAAAAATTCGTATGCGTGAGGGTGTATATATTTGTCTCGCAGGACCTTCGTTTGAGACTCCCGCTGATTTAAGATTTCTTCGAGCCATTGGAGCGGATGCGGTAGGCATGTCAACTGTCCCTGAAGTCACAGTTGCCCGCCATGGGAAAATGCGCGTGCTGGGACTTTCCGGCATCAGTAATAAAGCCAACCTTGATGGAAACACCATCACTGCACACGAAGAAGTCTTGGCTGCTGGAGCGATCATTGTTCCGAAATTGACACGCATAATCCGCGGAGTATTAAGGACAATTTCGAAATAATGAACCGTTGATACGATACACATGGATTCGATTATCCGGTTCTTCTATCGCGCAGAGGGGTGGATTTATTTTTTCGCGATCATCATTATTGGAATTTCTTTAATTAACCTCATCAAAGCTTTCAAAGAAAAGAAGTCTGCAGTATTCGGACTTGAGCAGGAAGTAGCAAAGAAAAAGACGAGGAACGCTCTGACGGGAATCATCCTGGCGGTTATTTTTTCAATAGCGGAATTTGTTTTTGTTATCTTTACGAACGTTAAATACCCCGGCCTAAATCAAATTGCGACCCCTACTGTATCAATTCTGCAAACGCCAACCATTTCATTCAGCTTAATTGAAGGTGCTTCGGGGACAGATCAAGCAGAAATTTCCAATCCAACTGGACCAGGAGTTACCGGGTGCATAGCCGATCAAATCGAATGGATTTCTCCACGACCGGGAGAAGAGGTGCGGGGATCTGTAGAATTAAAAGGAACTGTGAATGTCGTTAACCTCGGTTTTTATAAATATGAATATCAGCTAACGGGAACTCAAAACTGGATTACAATTTCGGGTGGAAACACAGGTACAATTGAGAGTCCTTTGGGAGGGAATTGGAACACATCCGAATTAACCCCTGGTAATTACTTGTTGCACTTATTGGTGTTTGATAATAACAATAATCCTTTTCCTGAATGCACAATAAATGTAATTGTAGTCGCACCTTGAACGAGGAAATCAATGCCTGAAATCGAAATTCGTCCTGCCATATCGACGGATATCAACCGGTTGGTTGCAATAGATCATAGCGTTTCCACCGATCATATTCTTCAGATGGACCGCCAAAAAGATGAATTCCAGGTGAACATTAGTTTCCGGAAAACGCATCTTCCACGAGCTATCCGAATTTCATATCCCCGAAGGATCGATACCCTAAAGGATGATTGGCAAAAACGATCAATCATCATGGTTGCTCTTGTTGGTGAAGAGATCGTCGGATACATTTCTGTAGTCTCGCAACCGCAATTGCAATCTGTCTGGATAACCGATATTGTGGTCGATTCCCCTTTTCGGAGAAAAGGAATCGGTTACGCATTATTGATGACGATCCGGGATTGGGCGCATGAACGCAACGCTCAAAAAGTGATCATTGAGACACCTATAAAGAACTACCCGGCAATTTCATTATTTCAAAAGGCAGGTTTTGAGTTTTGTGGATACAACGAACGCTATTATGCTAATCAGGATATTGCTTTATTTTATGGGTACATATTTCGCCGATAGACAGGTTTACAATTAGCTGAATGAACTCGTCAATTCTCCTGAGCATAGAATCATTATTTAAAACCATAACAGAAATTCTGGCAGCTGGAATTGCCATCACTGGATTCTCTTTGCTGCTATTTGCGGTTAAATTTAATATCCGGGAACGGGTAGTCCGTTCTTTTATGTTAATACTATCCAGCGTGGTGATCGTTTTCACAGCGGAAGCTTTCAGTGGGACTTCCACGCTAGCCTGGCAGATTGATCTCTTGATGCGCTTTCAATGGGTTGGAATTGTCATCCTGCCTGCGGCATATCTCCACTTATCGGACGCTTTACTTGAAACTACGGGACGTCCCAGCAAATGGAAAAGGCGTTGGGCGGTTCGGTTTGCGTACGTTGTTTCGATTTGTTTTCTGATCTTGATCCCCACCAACTTATTGGTCAACAAGATCGTGATGACCTCCGGTCCTGCGCCACATCTCCAACCTACCATATGGACCACTTTATTTTCCATCTACTACCTCGTAACCATGGTATTAACCTGGATAAATTTCTTCCGATCTTATCGAAGGGCTGCCACTGTGACCAGCAAGCGCCGTATGGCGTATTTGCTGGTCGGAGCCCTGGCACCCGCCCTGGGATCGTATCCATTCCTTTTGTATGGCTCACAGCTTGTTGTGAACCATCCTCTTGCTTTTTGGATCATTGCCAGCGTCAGTGATGTGTTTGTCGGTTTACTGTTGGTTGTCATGGCATACTCGGTATCTTTTTTTGGGGTTTCCTGGCCGGATCGGGTCATCAAGAGCAGATTATTCCGATGGTTATTGCGCGGACCAGTTACAGCAATACTTGCACTAGGATTAACAACCATCGTCCGTCGAGCTGGCGAAGGATTCGGTTTTGTATATACGGGGTGGGTTCCATTGACCATGGTCGGTACGGTCCTATTGATGGAATATCTGATCACAGTAATCGGACCGGGAGCCCAGCGATGGCTATTTTACAGCAACGATCAAGAAGATCTCGAACTGCTTCAGATAGTTGAAGATCGTCTTCTTACACGAAGCGATCTGCGTCAATTCCTTGAAATGGTATTAGCAGCCGTATGTGATCACCTTCAGGCAAAAGGTGCATACATCCTTGCATTAGATTCTGATCAGCTTGAATTGGTCGTCAAAATCGGCGATATTCATGTCTCCAATCTAGAATCGACAGGTGATTTATTTCAATTTGCAAAAATTGAAGTTGCGCCCGAAGGATTTTCTCGTATAGGGCGAGATTATGTTTTAGGTTTGCGTGATGGGAGATTCTCGGGTGAAAATGAATTACTGGGTCTTTTGGTGGTTGCTGGAAATATCAGTGATGATCTACTCAAGGACCAGCAACAAGCCATAGCTGTAATGGTTTCCCGCGCAGGTCTAGCTTTAAGAGACAGGATCTCGCAAGAACAGATATTCCGATCTCTTGAATCGTTAACACCACAAGTTGAGATGATCCAGCAATTACGGGCTGCGGGTCGATACAACCGAAATGGTATATTAACCGGTGATTATCAATTGGTTTATCAGAATATGTCGAACTGGGTTAAAGATGCTCTAGACCATTATTGGGGTGGTCCGAAGCTGACAGATAGCCCTCTCATACAATTACAGATTGTACAGAATGCACTGCCTACGCACGAAGGGAATCCCTCGAATGCGCTACGAACGGTCCTCAAATCATCCATCGATCGGTTAAAGCCTGAGGGAGAACGTAAATATGTGTCTGAGTGGATGCTCTACAACTTATTAGAAATGAAGTATTTGGAAGGGAAAAAAGTCAAGGAAATTGCAAGAAAATTGGCAATCTCTGAAGCGGACCTTTATCGGAAACAGAGAATCGCCATTCAGAATGCTGCAAAAATTATCCTGGATATGGAGAATCAAATTACAGTAATAAAGAAATAACGCTATTCTGATAATTTTTTTTGAGCGAGGCTGTTCTATCGGGGAAGGATAATATGGATCTAGATAATGGAACAATACAGGATGACGAATTTCAAGATGTCGATGAAGGGTGGTGGAATTCAATATTAGAGAAGGAAGAAACAGACAATTCTCTTTCCGATGGAAATGATCCGGAATCTCCAACCGATGAATTCCAATCCAATGAGATATGGAAAGGGTTACTGGAAATTTACCAAAGTGATGAAATCATACCCGTGACGGTATACGGATTCAATCGCGGGGGTTTATTGGTAAAAAATGAAAATGTACAGGGTTTTATTCCAGTTTCTCATGTAAAAGTTGTCACTCCAGGTGAAAACGAGAGTGTCAGAAAAAAAATGTTGGAAGAATATGTTGGAAAGATCATCCAAGTCAAAATCATCGAATGTGTACCTGAGGAAAAGAGGATCGTATTTTCTGAACGAGCAGCCTTAGCGGGAAAAGGAAAGAGGAATCAGCTATACAAAGAATTGAAAACGGATGATGTGACTGAGGGAAAAGTTACAAACATTACTTCTTTTGGTGTTTTCGTCGACCTTGGTGGGGTGGAGGGGCTCATCCATTTGTCTGAACTCTCATGGTGCAGGGTTCAAAAACCCGAAGAGGAAATAAGAATCGGTGATATGGTTAAAGTGCTTGTTCTGGATGTTAATGAAGCAAATTCAAGAATTGCACTTAGCCTTAAGCGTCTACTCCCCAATCCATGGGAGAATTTGAAAAACAGATTCTCTCCTGGTGATGTGCTCCCAGGCATCGTCACCTGTTTTACCAAATTTGGAATTTTTGTTCGATTGGAAATTGGAGTTGAAGGATTGATCCATGTTTCTTCCCTCGGGGTAACCGACGGAAGAGAATTTTCAGCACAATATTCAGTTGGAGATCCTATCGAAGTGAAAATCCTGCACCTGGATATAGAAAGAAGAAGATTAGGGTTACAGTTGGTATCATCACATGAGCAAGCTACCTGAAAAAAGAATCCCAACCAGCGAAGATTCACCAAACCTGGGTATTGGCAACGACCCGGAAAATAGTGGTAGTACCTGGATTCATTTTTCTGCGTTGCTGGAGCGATACGGATTGGATGTATTAGCAATCCTCTTATTCGTTGTATCCATATTAACATTATTGGGACTGTCCGGCCTTTCGCTCGGGATTGTAATTCAAAGGTGGACTCAATTTATTAAAACTGCATTTGGATGGGGGAGTTATCTGGTTATTCTCCTGCTCATATTAATTGGTCTTTTGTCTTTGCAACGTCATTTTTCAAAACCATTAAGATTTCGATTTCGTAATATCCTGGCTTTGGAAGGATGGCTTTTCGCGCTCGTTACGCTACTGGCTTTTCTCGATAAATTAGATTACAACGCTGCCAAGGAAGGAAAATTCGGCGGAACGATCGGTTGGGGATTGGCAACGTTGTTAAATTCGTTTTTACCTCCACTTGTCAGCATTATTATTTTATCAATCCTAAATATTGTGTTTATACTGGCCGGATTTACTTTAAGTCAGTGGTTGATTAACAAGATCGACACTTGGCTGCATATCTCTTCAACAAACGATGGAACACAGCACCAAAACCTATCAGACGATGCTTTAAATCCTTCGCCAACCGAGAAGGTTGTTGTTAGGTCTCCGGTCATAGACCAGGAAGCAGATATCGGTCTATTCCAGCGGGACGAGCGATTGCCACCTCTCAATTTGCTAATCAACGACCATTCATCCAAACCTGATGAAGAGTCCGTACGAGCCACCGCTAAGCGGATCGAACTTACTTTGGAAGAATTCGGTGTGCCTGCTAGGGTAATCGGATATAGGATCGGTCCGACAGTAACGCAGTTCGCCGTTGAACCAGGATTTCTTGAAAAGGACGGAGTCAATGGTCAAGGGACACCGCAAAAAGTGCGGGTCGCCCAAATTTCCGGTTTATCCAAAGACTTAGCCTTGGCACTCTCTGCGGAACGATTAAGGATCGAAGCCCCCGTTCCGGGACAATCGTATGTAGGTATCGAAGTTCCTAACATGTACAACACCACCGTGCGATTACGACCGATTTTAGAATCGGAAGCATTTCAACATTTGGGATCACCTTTGGCATTGGCTCTGGGAAGAGATGTATCCGGTCAACCAGTGGTAGCTGACCTGGGAAGAATGCCGCATATGCTGATAGCCGGTACTACGGGTTCGGGAAAATCAGTTTGCATCGCAGCCATAACTACTTGCCTGGTAATGAACAATTCCCCCACTGAATTGAACCTGGTCATGTTCGATCCGAAAATGGTGGAATTGGTCCGGTTCAATGGACTTCCTCACTTGATTGGTAAAGTAGAAACAGATCAGACCAGGATACAGGCAGCGCTAGCGTGGACGCTTGCGGAGATGGACAACCGTTACCGGATACTTGAAGAAGCAAAAGCGAGAGATCTTGAGAGCTATAATCACAAGCGACAGAGGCACAACCAATCCACAATGCCTCGAATTGTAGTATTGATCGACGAGCTTGCCGACCTGATGATGGCACGTCCGGATCAGACCGAATTCAGTCTGGTTCGCCTGGCACAAATGGCACGAGCGACTGGCATCCATCTGATCGTTGCCACCCAACGCCCCAGCACAGAAGTCGTCACCGGTTTGATTAAAGCAAATTTTCCAGCGCGTATTTCTTTTAACGTTGCTTCTTCGACCGATTCGAGGGTGATTCTTGATGTAAATGGAGCGGAGACTTTATTGGGTAAAGGGGATATGTTATTTATCAATCCTGAGGTGGGTACACCCCAACGATCTCAAGGTGTTATTGTTACCGATCATGAAATAAAAAAAGTAGTCAATTTTTGGCAGAAAATGTCGCCTGCTGACAACGCGAAAGAAACCCCTTGGGAAGCGACTGTTTTGAAGGAAAGCGAAGAACCCACCGATGACCTCATAGAGAATGCTATTGATATTGTGAAGCAGTACGGTAAGGCAAGCGCCTCGCTTCTACAAAGACGAATGCGCATCGGTTATCCTCGAGCAGCGCGTTTGATGGATGAACTCGAAGCGATGGGTGTAATCGGTCCTTCTCAAACCGGGGGTAAGGATCGTGAAGTGATTTTACGGACTTCCAGAGAAGAACCAACAGAAGATGACCCGGATCAATAGGGACTGCTTGACTTTTTATCCTGCGTACGATAGCATAAACAACAATTCGCTTATTATGGTTGGACCAATTGGATCAAACTGACAATACACAAAAATTGACTTTTACAGACAGGATGCGAAAACTTTTTAAAGGCATCCTGGACCCCATTGCACGATTTTTTATCAAGATCGGTTTACGTCCCAACAACGTGACAACCCTGAGTCTAATGGGTAATATTGCAGGTGCAATCTTCATTGGTTTTGGACATGTCACAATCGGTGGTTTGGTGGTATTACTGACTGCTCCATTAGATGCGCTGGATGGAACAATGGCACGCATGCGCGGTGAAGTTACCCGGTGGGGTGCATTTGTCGATTCTGTATCGGATCGATATTCTGAATTGATATTGTTGGGGGGTGTCCTGGTTCATTTCCTGGTAAAACAAGATCTCTTATCCTGTTTTGTTACGTATCTGGCAGCATGCGGTGCAGTACTTGTTTCCTATGTAAAATCCAGGGCAGAAACCATGGATTATGAAGCAAAGATTGGCTTCCTTAGCCGGCTCGAGCGATATATTGTGTTAATCCCGAGCCTGGTTTTTAATGTTCCCATCATCGCTGTCTGGATACTGGCAATATTTGGTAATTTCACTGCTTTGCAACGCATCTATCATGTTCGCAAACAAGCATGGAACGAAATAAAAACTAACCAACAGAAAGGCTCCAAACCATGATCCCAATACGTGAAGGTTTTACATTAAATATTAGTTTCCTAAAGATTTCCGACATCATCGCTCTTGTCATCGTCCTTTTATTGTCATCATTCAGCTTAATTTCAGAAAAGAAAATTAAGAATGGTTGGG
This sequence comes from uncultured Chloroflexia bacterium, assembly GCA_963699305.1. Taxonomy (GTDB): domain Bacteria; phylum Chloroflexota; class Anaerolineae; order Anaerolineales; family Anaerolineaceae; genus JBGQAS01. The sequence continues at coordinate 513,002 of OY969431.1, forward strand.
TACGTTCAGGACTCTATCTCCTTGTAGGAATTGTTCTCATCCTTATTGGTAGATTCTTACTTCCCGAAGGTATATTCCTCACTCAACCACTTGGGAATCTTGAAGTTCATTGGTATGGTGTTTTGATCATGACCGGTGCGATATTTGCAGCTCTGCTAGCTGCTTGGGGTGCCAAGTACAAGAAGATAGATCCGAACATGGTATGGGATGTCCTGCCATGGGTACTGATCGCAGGTATTATTGGCGCTCGCATTTGGCACATCCTGACCCCTCCCGAATCCATGATCGCAATGGGAATTACCACTAAATATTACCTGACGCATCCATTGGATGCCATAGCTATCTGGAATGGTGGATTGGGGATTCCCGGTGCAGTTATTGGCGGAGCTCTTGCGTTGTATGTTTATTGCCGAATCAAGAAATTTAAATTCGGTGATTGGGCAGATATCGTTGCTCCCGGGGTTGCATTAGCTCAAGCTGTCGGACGGATCGGTAACTTTCTGAACCAGGAATTATACGGAAAACCTTCTTCACTGCCGTGGGCGATATTCATTGATGAATCCCACCGATTATCTGGTTTTATGCAATATTCGACCTATCATCCATTGTTTGCCTATGAGGCAATATGGAATCTATTAAAATATGGCGGTTCTCCTTTGGTTGGGCATTCGATTTGCGAAAAAATTAATTTCCGGAGATATTTTCCTGGTCTATATGATGTTTTACGCAGTGGGACGGTTTGGCTTGGAGTTTCTCCGATTGGATTATTCTCCAGTGGGTGGGGTAAATGTCAATCAGACTTTGATGGTAATCGTATTTATCATTGCTCTTGCATTAATCATCATACGCCATTTGATTAACAAAAATTCAGGAAAGAAACCACTTACCGAATCCAAAGCAGTAACACCGGTTGAAAAGAAATCAGTTAAAGGGACACCAGTGATCAGTAAAACCTCTGTAAAATCTAAAACTCCTCCCTCAGATAAAAAGGTTACATCAACAAAGAAAAGCGTAAAGAAATAGAACCCGAATTGTAGAATTCTCTTATGAACCGAATTGTCATCTTAGGGTCAGCGTATTCCATTCCTTCATTGGATCAGGATAATTCACACTTTGTGATTGAAGCCGGTAAACGTGTGATCCTGGTGGATTGTGCCAGTAATCCGGTGGCGAGATTACAAAAGGCGAAAGTGCCACTTGAGAATTTGACCGATGTCATCCTGACGCATTTCCATCCTGACCATGTATATGGTTTACCTCTACTGTTAATGGACCTCTGGCTATTGAAAAGGAAATCCGCTTTGACCATTCATGGATTAAAAACCACCCTGGATCGAGCAAAACAGATGATGGCTGCTTTCGATTGGGAGGAATGGCCAGGGTTTTACCCAGTCGAATTTAATGTCATCGATGGAAAAAAGCTCGAGAAAGTCATTAATGATAACTTGCTGGTTATCCAAGCAAGAACTGTTAAGCACCTGATACCAACCATCGGCTTACGGATGGATTTCAAGGATTCAAGAAAAGTTGTAGCGTATTCCTGCGATACAGAACCATGCCCGGAAGTACTAGAATTGGCGAAGCAAGCCGATATCCTCATCCAGGAAGCTGCAGGCAAAGCTCCTGGACATACTTCATCGGAACAGGCAGGAATTCTGGCAACAAATGCTGGGGTCAAGGCATTGTATTTGATTCATTATCCACCCAATACGAACCCCATGAAACTCATCGGTGAAGCACGCAGCAAATTTAATGGTCTGGTGTTCTTAGCCCGAGATTTTTTGGAAATTGAAATTTAATTACCAACCCTCGAGAAAAGGTTCCCATTCCTGGTTGGCATGCAGATATCTGCCATACAGGTAAGCAGCTGAAGCAGGTGGCTCTACGGGTCTGCGGAGCAGGTGCATGCCGGCTTCTTCCAACCTGCGACCACCTTTGCGATGATTACACGAGGGGCAGGCAGCAACTACATTTCCCCAGGCATGTATTCCTTCCATATGTCGCGGAATGATGTGATCGATTGTGAGCTCAACGGTATGCTTTCCACAATACTGACACGTGTAATTATCCCGACGGAGGACTTCCTTACGGGTTAATGTCACATGAGGACGTGGTCGATGGATCATATTCTGCAAGCGGATAATGGATGGACATGGATATGCCGCCGTTGCAGTGTGAATCTCACCGCGCCCATTTAATATCAATGTGGCTTTATCGGTGATCATCAAACCGAGGGCTCTGTGAATGTTGCACACATTGACGGGTTCGAAATTTGCGTTTAAAACCAAAACATCATGCATGGCAATAATTTTCAAAAGATTATAGCACCACTTTTTTTAGAAAAAGGGGAGACATAAACATTGCGCATAGCCATCCGCATTGTTGATATTATGCAACTTTTGAGATGTAAAATAGGGTAATGCAATTACTGGTATAATCGTGCCAACTCGCAAGCGGGTTGTTTTTTTAAGGAGGAGCGATGAACATAGAAGAACAAGTATCCCTTTTGATGCAGGGCACTGAGTATGGGGATGAAGACCTGAAAAAAGCGATGGCGCAAGAGCTAAGAGAGCGGCTCTTGGAAACCGAAAAAGCAAAACGACCGTTGCGCGTTTATTGTGGATATGACCCCACCAAGGCAGATCTTCACCTCGGTCATACGGTGACAATGCGTAAACTCCGTCAATTTCAGGATCTGGGACATGATGTATTCTTTGTCATTGGGACGTTCACATCTTTGATTGGTGATCCATCAGATAAAAATGAACTTAGACCGCAACTTTCAAGGGAAGTGGTCGAAGAGAATGCTCGGACATATGCGGAGCAAGCATATCGCGTGCTCGATCCCAAGAAAACCCACATCAAATACAATGCCGAATGGCTATCAAAGCTATCATTTGCCGACATGATACATCTCTCATCCAATTTCACCTTGCAGCAATTCCTGACACGGGAAAATTTCAAATTACGGTGGGAAAAAGGTGAAGCCATCTTTTTACATGAAACTTTCTATTCCGTGCTGCAGGGATATGATGCATATGCACTCAAGGCAGATGTCCAAGTAGGTGGCTCGGATCAATTATTTAACATTGTCACAGCTTCTCGAAAGGTTATGACGTATCTCGGTGAAAAGCCAAATATTGCCATCATCTTGGGCATCCTACCAGGTACCGATGGTGTTATCAGGATGAGCAAGACGCTGGGCAACCATATCCCGATCAACACAAGCGCGGAAGATATGTATGGCAAAGTGATGAGCATTCCTGATACGGCAATGCCCATTTACTCCAGGCTTGTCACGCGTTGGACGCCCGAACAAATTCAAGAATTAGAAGTCGGTTTGAACGCTGGGAGCATTCACCCGCGTGATGCGAAGATGAAACTGGCACACGAAATAGCAAGCTTGTTCTATGGTGAACTGGAAGCGGTAAAAGCAGAATCAATATTTGTTAACCTTTTTCAAAAGAATAATATTCCTGATCAAATGCCTGAATACGCGTTGAAAAGCGGACAAACCCTTTTGGATATCCTGTTGGATACAAAACTTGTCCTTAGCAAGAGCGAAGGCAGAAGACTGATCCAACAAAATGGTGTCAAATTGGATGGAGAAGTATTAAAAGATGGAACTGAAGGACTTCCCCATCCCGGTGTTCTGCAGGTTGGAAAAAGGCATTTTTTGCGAATAAACAAATAATTTTTCTAATCCTAGGGATAAATGGTTGAAAGAAGCACTTTTCTTCCAATCTCCTCGACGAGCTTGGTATTGTCTTCTTCCAAAACTACAACCAACGCAACCGATGTTCCTTCCCAATTGTGCATCGTTCCCGCGATGTACCAACTAATCGCACCTTGGGTGGATTTTGAATACCCGATTGTTTCCCAACCTGGAAAGACAGCGGATCGCAATAATTCTGTTGCCTGATTGGTATATTTATTTTCAATTTCGCGAGGATTTTCTGAAGATAGAACAATCCAACCTTGCTGGGGGACATTGATTGCAGAAACAAGTCTTGGTTCAACTAAATTTCCACCATTCGAAAGAGCAGCAGAAGCCAGAGCCATTTGGAGCGGAGTAATCTTGAATTGGTCAGAACCAAAGAAAAAATCTGGGAAATTTGACCCGATGAATAGAAATCCGGGTTCTGCAACTTCTAATTGGATTTGGGGAGCATCCAGGAATCCAAAGTCCTTGAATGTTTTCTCTATTGTATATACCCCCAATTCTTCAGCGTTACGGATTATTGGAACGGGGCATCCGTTTTGAATATGAATTCCGGATTGAGAAGGATCTACTTGTTGGAGCGCACAAGTAATTTTTTCTCCATTAACAATCAATGCGGAAGCATCTGAGAGATCATGGGTATCGTGTTGAGCAAGTACTGCTGCCACTATGAAAGGTCCAATAGCTGATCCGAGAGAGTATTGCCCCTGGGTGGCACGGTTAAGCAACGGAGATTTTGGGTCTGCCATCCAGGATGACCATTGTTCTGCGACGAGATTGGAATCGGTATAAGGAGTGGAAGACATGGCAAGGATTTCACCGCTGTTGGCATTAATTAAAACCAATGCCCCGGTATGTCCTTGCATCAATTTGTCTGCTTGTTTTTGGAACTCCAGGTTCAAAGAAAGTCTGACATCCAATCCAACAGGTGGTTGACCGTAAATAAGGTGATTCCACCAAACGAGTGAAGAAGGATTCCCCTTCTGACCCGATAGGTAGTCATTCAAACTGGATTCCAAACCTGATTGACCGTATGTGGCGTTATCATATCCAGTGACAGGACTGAGAGACGGGTAGAAATAGACACGTTGATAGGATCCAGGTTCTCCTTGAGTGATAACGATAGGTTGCTCATCACTATCCAAAATATCACCCCTTGCAGAATACTGCTCATTAATACTCCGTCTTGGGTTATCAATTCGAGTTTGAAGATCTTGCGAGCGGACAACTGCCCACCAACCGTTCGAAAGAGATAATCCAACTAACGCGACCAATAGAACCGTCCCCACAAATTGGAGCGGGAGCGGTTTTGGAAAAGGAGCTACTTCTCGTTCGTTTGTTTGACTAATGATCAGCAAGATGGATGCGCATAAAAAGGAAGTAAGCAAAGATGATCCACCATAGGACATGAATGGCAACGTTACACCGGTCAAGGGGAACAATCTCATATTGCCACCAATGATCAAGATGCTTTGGAATGAAATGAATACTGTAATACCTGTGGCGAGATACCGTTGAAACTGGTTGACGGCTTTTATGCCAATCTTGAGACCGTTGAGAATAAATAAAGCAAGCAGGAGGAACAAAGCCAATGATCCCAATAACCCAGATTCCTCTGCTATCGTCGAAAAAATGAAATCGGAATGGGCAATGGGAACGATTCCTGGATTTCCTAGACCTGGTCCATTTCCAAAAACACTTCCAGAAGCAATTGCCAACAACGATTGAACTATCTGATAGGATCTCCCACTTGGGTCCAACCAGGGATTTAACCAGGCGTCCACCCTGATATGTATAACGTCGAAAAAACCGAATCCAATAATGCCAGCAAGGACAAGGAATATCAGCCCAAATATCAACAAACGCCTTTTGCCGGATGCCAAATAAACCATCGTAACAAACAAAACTGTAAAGAGCGAAGCAGTCCCTAAATCACGTTGTGCCAGCAGAATTACCAATGCAGTTGCAAAAACTACGAAAGACGGTAATAAGAGCTGAATCACACTAAAGGAAACCGGAACCCGATCTGACAGATAAGCGGCGAGAAAAACGATCAACAACAGTTTCAACGGCTCAGAAGGCTGCAAGTACACTCCACCGAAATCCAACCAAAGACGTGGTCCTTCGCCACTTGGGTAGACCCCGAATAGAAATGTGAGTGAGGTAAGGATGATCCCAGCCATTAGCCAAACATATTTATATTTGCGCAGAACAACGAGGAGCTTTTTCCAGGACAGGCACCCCACAGCAACCCCGGTGGACACAAACAGCCAAACGGATTGCCGGAATCCCATGCTTCCATCGAGACGCCAGATGGAAAGCATACCCCAACTTGTTAAGAACCCAATGATTGGCAGGATCATGGGATTGTGATCAATCAAACGTTGGTTAATGATCTGCTCAAGGAGGACAAAACAGAATAGCCAAATGAGGACTCCTAACCAATGGAACCAACGGAGATTTATGGAATCTGAGTGATACCTCACAGCAGGAGAAAAAGTAAGGATCATTGCATACAGGATAGTAAATGCAGCAGCAAGTGCAAGCAGACGCCTTTGTAGAATCTGTCCGGGGGTTTTTGGGGATATTAATTGAATCACGAGTGAAGATACTTTCCGACCAGTAAATCCAATTTTTGGAGCATTTCCGCTGAGATTTTCGAGCGATTCGTAATGATGGCGTCTTTGAGTGCGTTTTTACAACTGCACGAAGTATCGTACGGCAAGTTTTCAACCAAATTCTTGATCGCTTTTTGAGCGATAGAAGTATTTTTCATAAGAGTCTTCACAACCATATCAACACTCACTGCTTCTTCTGCAATATGCCAAACATCATAATCTGTGACATGTGCCATGGTCGAATAACACATCTCGGCCTCACGCGCCAAAAATGCTTCCGGACTAGCCGTCATACCGATGATGGACATTCCCCAGGCACGGTATAGATTCGATTCTCCCTTTGTTGAAAATCGAGGACCTTCGATGGTAATGAGAGTTCCACCTTTTTTTGTGGGCACACCCGTATTAATGACTGCGTCGTAAAGCATGGATGATAGATTCGGGCAGAAGGGATCCGCAACACCAACATGGACTACCAATCCCTTTCCGAAGAAGGATCGTTCGCGATTACGAGTGAAATCGACGAGTTGATCAGGAATGATAATATCTCCGGGAGAATAGTCATCGCGCAATGAACCACATGCGCTAATACTTACCACCTGATTAATCCCGAGGGATTTAAACCGTAGATATTCGCCCGGTAATTTACTTCGGTGGGGGGTATACAATGCCCCAATCCGTGACGTGCCAGGAAAGCAACCGTTTTTCCAATTAGCTTACCAACAACAATGGGAGAACTCGGTTTTCCAAATGGCGTATCGATTTCTAATGTATCAACCTCCACCAGTTCTGGAAATTGATACAACCCTGACCCACCGATAATTCCCAACATAGGAGTCTCTATCATATTCACCTCGAAATCAGCTTTTATCCACTACAATTATTAATTCCATACTTCCAATACGGATAGAATCCCCTTTCACAATAATTACTGGCTCACTGATACGATCGCCATTCAGGAAAGTCCCGTTCGTAGAATCCATGTCTGCTAACCACCATTGACGGTTTTTAAAGAACAGCCGAGCGTGTTTTATGGATATGCTTTTTTCACGCAAGGAAAGATCGCAGCTGTGTGATCTGCCAATGCAGATCTCCCTTTTCGCAAACCGAAATTTCTCGGGCTCCAATCCCGATGATTCCAAGGTGATAATCGGTAGTTGTTCGCCATTCACAAGATGACTCTCATTCACCATGTTGCGCCAAATAGTAAACAAAGCCAGAAAAACGAAAGCATATAGGGTGATCACCAGCAGGAACCTCAGAATTAAGACGATTACACCAAGCATTGACTAACCTTTCCAATCGTTTACAAGCAAGGATAAATAAGGATTGTGATTGTCAAATCAATCAGATTCCATCATGAATATCATGGTAAATCCAGATAAGGATATCACATCACCAACCTGTAGAATTCGCTGTGCGACCCGTTCACCATTCACAAACGTTCCGCCCGTGGAATTCAGATCACAGAGAAGGTACTTTCCATCGGATAGTCTGATTTGAATGTGTTTACGTGAAACTCTGGGATCAGAAAGGATCAGGTGATTGTCTGAACGACGCCCGATATTGATCACTGGCTTCGATAAAATAAAACTGGTCGATTCGCCAATCTTGAGCAGAGCATTTTTATCTCGTTGTTTTGTCTGTTTGGAAACTGGAATGGAAACCGTATCGTCCAATACAGTAGGTTGGGTCGATATCATCACTTCGAGATCTCCCGATTGAATTTCAGAATCCTTAATAAATTCAATCGATACTGGAGATTCGAAGATGATTTCCTCTTCCACAGCAATGGCTTCCAAAACATCAATCAATTTTTCCTTCCATTCATTTGTCAGATTCCAACTTTCGAGTGTGGAAGGATTGATGTGAATCGAGTATGCACCAGGAGCAATAAATGTTCCAGTAGTATTTCGAACCAGATTACGCTGCATGGTAGACATCAACTTATGCGATAATTGGGTAAGAGGTGTCTTTGCACCGACTCGATCGGCGTAACCCTCAAGGAAATGTCGCAGCTTGTCTTCCAGGAACTGCAGCGGAGAATCCATAGACTCAATTATAACGAATGAATATGATCTCACCCATCCAGGGTTTTCGTGAAGTGGAACACACCTCTGACATCGCGTTGGAAGTATGGGCAACATCAATGGAATCTCTTTTCCTTGAGGGAGCCAAAGGGTTGCATACCCTGATGGGGATTAAGACTCGAAGAGGATCGAAAGCCGTACACCACAAAGAAATCCATGGAATGGATAAGGAATCCTTGCTTGTCTCTTTTTTGGAGGATCTGCTTTTTCTTGTCGAGCACGAAAATTACTGGTGTGATGTTGAGCAGCTTTCAGTATCGAATTTGTCCATTTCTTATTCCGGAAATATTCTTCAAATCCTGAGTCTCAAAAAACAAATAAAAGCTGTAACTTTTCATGATTTGAAGATAGTATTTACAAGAAAATGCTGGGAAACCTGCATTGTGTTTGATGTATGAAAATGAACCTGACCATTTCAAACCTTAGAAAGATTTCCGATTTTGAATGGGAGATCCCCATTTCTACCAGGAAAGGCATGCGAACAAAGGTGAGAATCTTTGCATCACGATCCATGCTGGATTCCATTGTCCGGGACCTATCGCTCGAACAAGCTATAAACGCGGCTGCATTGCCAGGGGTGATGGAGCCAGTCGTAATAATGCCGGATGTACATCAAGGTTATGGATTCCCAATTGGAGGGGTGGCTGCGACGCGTGTCTCTGATGGAGTGATCTCCCCGGGCGCGATAGGCTACGATATCAATTGCGGTGTGCGATTGCTTTCCTCTATGATCCCGTACGATGAAGTAGAAGACTATTTGGATGACCTTGCGATAGCCCTCGATTTGGAATGTCCAAGCGGAATAGGTACTACCGGTAAACACCCCCTGAGAACCAGAGACCTAGAGGATGTATGTATTCATGGAGCACGATGGGCATTAAAACAAGGATTTGCATCTGAGCAGGACCTGGATAAAACTGAAGAGCGGGGGGTAGTAGACGGGGCAGATTTCAGTAAAATCAGTCAGCGCGCCAAGGAACGTGGTCTTGGGCAACTTGGCACATTAGGATCGGGAAATCATTTCCTGGAAGTGGATGTGGTCGAAAGGGTATTTGATGAAAAGGCAGCGGCGCTGTTTGGATTGCGGGAAGGAAATCTTGTGATTCAGATCCATTGCGGCTCGCGTGGGTTTGGTCATCAGATTTGCTCGGATTATGTAATGGAATTCCAGTCTGTGAGCAAACGTTATCATATCGAACTCCCCGACCGGGAGCTTGTTTGTGCGCCAATATCTTCACCCGAAGGTCAAGATTACCTGGGAGCTATGAAAGCAGCAGCCAATTTTGCATTTTGCAACCGTCAATTAATCACACATGATGTTCGACACGCTTTTGAGAAAATCCTTGGGGGAAAAGTTAACCGTTTCCATTTAACCCAAGTCTACGATATCACACATAACATGGGAAAGATAGAGACACACATCGTGAATGGAAAGCCCACCAAATTATGCGTTCATCGCAAGGGTGCTACACGGGCTTTTGGACCTCACAGTCCGGGTTTACCATTGGATTATGAAACAATTGGACAGCCTGTTTTTGTGCCAGGGAGTATGGGTTCCAACTCCTGGGTGCTGGTTGGGACAGAAGAAAGCATGACACGATCCTGGGGTTCTTCATGTCATGGAGCCGGCAGAACCATGAGTCGGAGCAAAGCAAAGAAAAATTTCAAAGGAGAAACCCTTAAAAGAGATCTCTTTGCCAGGGGTATCACCATCCGGGCTGGTTCCATTTCCGGACTTGCGGAAGAAGCTCCCAATGCTTATAAAGATGTGGATGAGGTCATTGAAATCACCACCAAAATCGGACTGGCAAAAAAGGTTGCTGTCATTAAACCAGTGATTGTGATTAAAGGTTAATCTGGGAGCTTTCGAGAGATATTTTTTCTACTCTACAATTACAAATCGTTACTAGATCTTCCACACGGATTCGAATATTCAATCCCCGCTGTCCGCCGGACACATGGATCCATTCATGTTGGTAGGCAGATGAATCCAATACGGATTGAAAACCTCGATTTAGAAGAGCCAACGGTGAAATACCTCCAGTTTGCAATCCTGTGAGTCTTTCAGCTTCATGTTCGGTTGGAAGAAGTAATTTCTTCTCATTTACTTTTTCAGCCAACGCTTTTAGATCGACAGTACTATTTCCTGAAACAATAGCCAGGATCGGTTTCCTGAGTCGCTCCCCGGTGACAACAATGGTTTTATAGACAATTTCCAGCGGGATGTTTAGGAGTTTGGCAGTTTCCACTGCTCCCAATTTCTCCATCGGAAGTTGAAATGTTTGAAATGGAATATTCCTGGCTTCAAGAAATCGGGTGATGTTATTTATTCCCATGGCCGGTTATTATCAGGCGCGCTGCATCGTAATTGGATTGCTGAATATCCATCCTGTGCGTCGCCCGTGATAATTACAATAGCTTTCAACTCGGTAAATGCCAGGCTCTTTGGAAATATGGGTACAAATTTCCCTGCCTGACCAATGCTGAATTATCGTTCCATCTTTGATAAGCAGGCATTCGGATTTATCAGGAAGCTTTATGGTTAGTGTAAATCCATTTGAAAAAGTCAGTGCATCCCCCATAATTGCAACACCTTTATCGGATTGTGCACTGAAACGGAAACCGTAAGTCGGTGATGGAAGATCGTTGCCGACGAAACAATGTCCTATTTTCATTGCGTGATAGATATTCTTTTTATCAAGTTCCATATCCCCTGTCAAAGCCTCCGGAACAAGGATATGTGTGTTAATGGCTGAAAAATGAAGTTCATAAGGAAAGACTGTTCTTTGCAAAGGTCCCAAATGGAGTCGTAGAGCGTGAGAATCACCCCCACCGATTGCAACAATCTTTTTTCCCGAAGCAAGCAAAGAATCCCATTTCCTAAGAGTTTCCGCTTCTGGCGCATGCGAAATGTATTGAGGAAAAAAAGCCAAAAAAATGGCATGAGCATGATTCTTAATTACATTCTTAAATTCACTAAAAAAGTTCCATAACTCAATTCCGGTAAATCCTTCCACATCCCAATCCGCCCAGGAAATATCATCCTCTCCGAATAGCGCCAATTCTTTTTCAAAGGGATGTGCGAGAAACGACAAACCTTTGGATTGTCGCACAGAATCGATCAACACCTGTGGATGAACAGCGTTCGTGGCTAGTTCACGGTTTGCATCGAAAACCAATAGATGAGATTTTTGTGGTTGCCGATCCTGATTGTGGATCTCTTCTCCAACCAGCATCAAAACCCGCTGATGATTGCGTTGAAAGTATTGATCCATACCTTTTACAAGAACGTTGTGATCAGTAACAATTACTACATCGAGACCGATCTTGAGCGCTGCATTTCCAATCTGAGAATGACTTCCTTGCCCGTCTGAGAAACGCGTATGGATGTGTAAATTAACAATTAATTCTTTCATTCTTTGTTGACGTTTTCTGCTGTGTAAAGGTATAATCGTTCTGTTTCAAACATGGAGGATGCTTGTGACTGGTTTATCTAATTATCTTGATATTGCGTTGATTATAACTTCGATTGCTTTGATTGCGAGTGTAATGCTGCAAAATAAAGGCGTTGGATTAGGTGGACTCGCCGGTGGTGATACGGGAGGTGTGATTTCCACACGCCGTGGAATTGAAAAGATTTTATTTTTTGTTACGATTGGATTGGCAGTATTATTTTTTACCTTAACCATCATTACGGTGATCGTAAGCCAACCGATTGTTGCAGCTTAATTTTTACTGACGACGCAATAATTCCATTCAAAAGGACTTGACAGGGGCGATAAACCCGGATGGGTTAAAGTCGCCCTTTTTGGTATCGTTAACAACATGAAACGCTTTCGATGGCAACTTCTCATCATTTTTCTTACAGGGATCGTTATCGGTATCCTGCTGCTCGCTGAACAGCCGAACATCCGAACGATGATATCGGAACCTTCAACGGGGGGGACATACACAGAGGCACTTGTTGGATCATTGCAGCGATTGAACCCGGTCCTTGATTTCTATAACCCGGTGGACCGAGATATTGACCGTTTGCTCTTCAGCAGTTTGATCAAATTTGATGACAGGGGCATCCCATATGGAGATCTCGCTGCAGAGTGGGGTGTGTCGCAGGATGGGACGATTTACAATTTCACCCTTCGTTCAGATGCAGTATGGAGCGACGGCACAGCCGTAACGGCAAGAGATGTAGCGTTTACAATCGATATTTTGAAAAATGGGGGAGATGTAGTTCCTCAGGATATTCAATCCTTCTGGCAAAACATCACAATCTTTGTGGGGAGTGATATTTCGCTTCAGTTCATTTTGCCGGAAGCGTATGCGCCATTCCTGGATTCACTTTCTTTTGGTGTTCTTCCCAGCCATTTGCTTTCGGGTGCGACCATTGATACGCTTATCAATCATCCATTCAATCTTCAACCTATCGGCAGCGGACCTTACATATTCGATCGTTTGTTGACAGAAAATGGACAGATCCAAGGGGTAGTACTGACTGCAAACAGCAAGTATTATATCCGTCGTCCTTTTATTGAAGAAATCGATTTTCGATATTATGCGGATAATCAATCAGCTCTTGCAGCATATCAGGAAGGAAAAGTTCAAGGAATCAACCGAATCTCTCCAGAGCTCATCGATGCAGCATTGGAGCAATCTGGCTTGGCACTGTATTCAGGGCGTGAACCTGTAATCAGTATGATCCTTTTTAATCTTAACGAACCATCGGTAGCTTTTTTTCAGGATCTCCAAATTCGAAAAGCATTATTGATAGGGTTGGACCGACAAGGAATGATCAATCATATTTTCCGAGGACAAGCGATAGTTGCAGATGGTCCCATTTTCCCAGGTACATGGGCATATTACGAAGGACTAAAGAGAGCCGATTTTGATCTCGAGACTGCCAAAAATTTATTGATTGAAGATGGATATGTCATTTCAAATGAAGCTGACTCTTTACGGGCAAAAGACGGTACAGCGATCGTCTTTACCTTGTTATACCCTGATGATGAAAAGCATTTGAAAATTGCACAATTCATCCAGAAGAATTGGGAAAACTTAAACCTTAGGGTCGACTTGGAAGCAGTACCATATGATCAATTAATCAGCGAACGGTTAGCTCAACATAATTATCAAGCTGCACTGGTTGACTTTAATTTCACCCGTACTCCTGATCCTGACCCCTATCCATTTTGGGATCAAGCCCAAATTACGGGTGGGCAGAATTACTCACAATGGGATAACCGACTTGCAAGTGAATATTTGGAAGACGCACGGGTTTCTACTGATTTGGTGGAACGGACAAAACTTTACCGAAATTTCCAGGTGATTTTCAGTCAGGAATTACCAGCAATCCCACTTTTCTACCCGGTGTACACATTTGGTGTGAGCACCCAAATTCAAGGAATCCGCATGGGACCTTTATTGGATTCAAGTGATCGGTTTGCTACTATCCTGGATTGGTATTTACTAGCAAATAAACCCGAACAAATGGGAATCACTCCAACAAACCAATGATGAAAACCGACAATCATGAGACTACTCCTGAAAAGGAAGTCGGATTTACGAGCACACTTGGTAAAGAAACACTTCCCAAGTCGCACATTCTCATTGAAACGTTAGGAAATCTGGATGAAGCCAACTCCATGATCGGTTTTGCAAGATCACAAAGTCGAGCATCAGAAGCTGCTGAATTATTGCTTACAATCCAAAAAGATCTTGGCATGATTATGGCTCATATCGCAACCATCGGGAGTGATCATGCCGAGAGCTATTTTCTACCCAAAATCCGCTTCACATGGCTGGAAAAGAAAAAAGAAGAATTAAAACAAACTGTCAGAATCCCCAAGGATTTTATCCAACCTGGTGAAACCTCATTATCTGCAATTCTTGATTTGTGCCGTACGACAGTGCGGAAGGCCGAACGTAAATTGACCGAAGTATATTTACAGAAGCTGATTGACGATTCCCTAAGCCTACAATATCTGAATATATTATCCCAGTTACTGTTTCTTCTGGAACTAAAAATAATTTCGGATGAAAGTACCCATCCTAAAAGTGCTGTTCAGAAATGACACCTCGATAACTGAAAACTGGGAATTTATCCCCTGTAAGTAAAAATCCCATTTTTTTGTACAACATCAAGGAAGCAGTGTTATCAGCTTGTGTATTAACAGTTATTTCTCCGATATGATTGGTTTTGCAATGTTTCAATAAATGCGTTACCAATCCTTTCCCGATGTGTATATTTTGAAATTCCGGTAGAACTGCAAGACGCGCGAGATGTACATTTCCTCCACTGAAGGTGGAAATTTGATATCCAATAATTTTTCCCTTTTGTTCCGCAATTGTCGCCAGATAGGCATGATTAATTGCTATGGAGAGTGCATCTTCAGGCATTTGCCAGAGAGGAGAAAACGCAGCGTGATCGACAGCAGTGATGGTTGGAAAATCCCCTTTGGTGGCGTTCCTAATTGTGAATTCCAAGTTTTAAAATCACCTATGAGTGAATTATCATGCCGCAAGACAACCACATCTTGAATATGAGTAAATCCGTGATTTTGAAGGATCTTTTCAAACCAATCCTGGATCGCGATTGCAACAAGCATATTTACCTTCATTTGCTTTAATTCGTCAATCACTATTGGAAAAAGGTCGTGCCAAGTCACTTCGGGATGCATTTCCAACGAGGAGACAAACAACCGTATCCAGCTAACCCCAGTAGGGTCTGGAGGACAAGCGAGTGCAGCATGGATATGTCGATTTCTCTCAATCACATAAAAAGGGGGATGACCAATCCACTGTACTGGAGAGTGCCAATCCAGATGCCGGTGAATAAAATGTGCGGTATCGACTAAATTGGAGATTTGTGCCGAATCATTCAAGATAGCTGAACGGATAAGGAGATTATTTCCCACAAAAACTCAATAACATAATGGTTGAATCAATACGTGATCTCCAAGAGACCTTCCGCAACTCCGCGCAACTTATCGGCAGAAAGATTACTTAACCGTATAGCTAGATCAATATAAGGGCGGTTGACCGGCTTGGATACAAATTGCTGAAGCTCAGGGGGCAGCTTCATGAACTCGTCAATCATTTCCAATTTTTTTCGCCAGTTACCAACCTTTCCGGATTGGACGAAAAGGGTTTCGAGAGGCAATTTAATAGATTGTGATATTATTTCCAATTCAGGCAAAGGGATGGAGGTTTCTCCTTTTTCGTAGCGCCCAATCTTGGAAACTGAAATAGAGGTCTTATCGGAAATATTTTTCAATGAAAGATTTGCCTCCGTTCGAGCTAGACGGAGATTAGTTCCAATTACACGTTGTCGAAGCATGATGTATTGTCCGACGGTTGTGGGTGTTTCATCCTCTGCCTTTATATCTTGCTCGAATCGATCACCAAGGAATTGGGCGAGTGGTTTTTCCAGAAAATAAGAAAATGCTTCCAATTCCGGAAGGGAAGGGGTCAATTGACCGGTTTCATACAATTTAAACCGGTGGGAAGTAACTCCCATGGCATTTGCGCACTCTTTTACAGATTTTTTTAGTGAAGTGCGTGCATCGATTAACATCAAACCAATTTTTTTTGATTTTATTTGAAGCAGTTGTTCAATGGATGTCATGGATACCACCTATTGTGAATGCCATCGATTATAGCATTACCGGTGCTAGGTTTGTTTCTCGGTAGGAGGCATTAGATAGCCGAGACCTGAACGGGTGACAATGTGTGCAGGTATGTGTGGGTCATCTTCCAGTTTTTGACGTAAACGAGCGATACTTACCCAAAGGATTTCCTTGTCGTCTTTGTATTGTGGTCCCCAAACCGCTTCCAATAATTCCTCCGCGGTCAGTACTTGACCGATATTATGCGCAAAATGCAATAATAAGCGATATTCGGTTGCACTCAAATACACTGGTTTATTATCTTTTGATACTTCTGCACGAGCAAAATCAATTTTAATATTTCCATGCACAAAAAACCTGCTTTGAGTTTCTTCTTCTGGGGCTTTGGAACGACGTAGTACCGCATGTACCCTGGCAACCAATTCCGTTACTGAAAAAGGTTTGACAACGTAATCGTCAGCGCCTACGTTAAAACCACGCACCCGGTCTTTTTCCTCCCCTTTGGCAGTCAACATGATAACGGGAACATTGGAAAACTGACGGATCCTCTCGCATGTTGCAACGCCATCAAGGATAGGCATCATCACATCAAGCACAACAAGCTGGGGTTTCTTACTTGCGACAAGTTCCACCGCTAATTCCCCGTTATTTGCTGTCAGAACCTCAAACCCCTCAGGCTCTAAATTAACTTTGATTAATCGTAGATACAGAGGTTCGTCATCGACAACCAATATTCTTCCTTTCATCACTTTTTACTCCGCGGTATTTTATTCTTGGGGATGATATTGATCGGTAATTCCATTAAGAATGCAGTTCCCTGGTTTACTGTAGATGTGACCGTTATTTCACCGCCATGCGAACGAACGATCTGACGGCAAATATATAAACCAAGACCAGTTCCATGGATAGTTACTGGTTGTTCGGGATTGCGGAAGAAACGATCAAAAATGAATGCCAAGTACTTTTCAGGGATGCCGGAACCATAATCCTGGAATGTAATCCGGAATACTTTTTTTACACGGGCAACTGTAATTTCTATTTTTGATTCGGGAGCATATTTAACCCCATTGTTGATCAGGTTCGTAAAAACTTGTGCTAATCGGCGGGGGTCAGCGTTAATGATTGGGATTTCCTTAGGCAGATCAAGCGAAATTTTAATTCCGGGATAATGGATTTTACTCCGTTGAATGACATCTTTAAGAACTGTATCGATACGAATGGGCTGCATTTCCATACGCAATTGACCGGATTGCAGACGGGCAGAATCCAATAGGTTGCCGATCAATTCTTCCAATTGGTCTGTTTCATGGTCAATGATTTGAAGAAATTCCTTTTGTGTTTCCCGACTCCAATCAGCATCTGAACGAAGCAAGGTAGTTGCATACCCTTTAATAAAACCCAAGGGATTACGGATCTCATGGGTGATGGTGTTGATGAAATCCTCCTGCAATTGAATGGCTTGATTTTGGGCGATATGACGGTCGATAACTTTTTGCATGTTATCCGTTTGCAGGATCCAGCCAATTTGATTCGTGATGAATTCCAGCGTCTTGATCTCGGATGGAGAATATGTAGGCCCCCCATAACGGATGAATGTCAAGACCCCGTAAATATCATCTCTCACTGAAATGGGAATACCCAATAAATGAGCGTTTTTTAATCGATCTTTTGGGTCCTCAATGACCGGTTTCTGGTAAACAATATCTTTTTTCAGCAGGACTTGATTTGCTAGATTTTCTCCCCAGCTAATATCGGCTTCTGCTGAACGTCCACGCCCCATTGATTTGGCACAAAGGACGTCCAGTGTTAGCAGATCCTTGTCAATTGTATATGCGACCACATTATCAAAAATGATGGTTTTATGCAAAATAGGCAACATGGCATCCAACGCTGATTTAACGGACTTTGCGTTATTGGTGATTCCACTGAGTGAAAAGATATCTAGATTATCTGTCATTTCCGCCACCGTTATTTGTTTTGATTGATTTCAGCGTGAAAGAAAACCGACTGCCGGATCCGGTTTTCGATTCGACCACCAAATCGGAGCCATGTGCGCGGATGATTGCTCTCGAAAGTGTGAGCCCCAATCCGGTTCCACTATATTTTCTTGTTGTGGAACCATCCAATTGATGAAACGGTTCAAATATTTCTTCAAGTTTTTCAGCCGGGATCCCAATTCCTTCATCTATGACAGATATTTTTACAGTGTCATCGATCACTTTACTGGTTAATCGGATGGTTGTTTGGGATGCAGAAAACTTTATAGCATTTTCAACGAGTTCGTTCAGTACCCAAATAATCTTTTGCTCATCAGCCTGAACTTCAACGGATTCATCTTCAATTAAAATTGACATTGCGATTATTTTTGAATTGCTTTTTTCCTTTGCCCGATCAAGGATTAGATTAATCAAATATGCGATATTTATCGGACGCAGTTCGGTCGTTACTTTTCCACGCTCCATCATGGTGAATAAAATCAAGTCTTCGATGAGTTTTTCAAGTCGATTGGAAGAATTGATAAGAACCTCCAATGCCTTGGATTGTTCATCGTTCAATTCACCTAATTCGCGTAGATGGAATAATTCCAAATACCCTTTAATATGGGTAAGTGGAGTACGAAATTCGTGTGAAATATTTGCAATAAAATTTGATTTTAGCTGACTCAATTCAGATAGCTTTTTATACGCTTCTTCCAACTCTGCCGTACGCTGCTGGACGCGCAACTCCAAATCCTCATTCGCACGTTGTAAAGCATTTCGCAATTTTACAATTTGCTCGGTGATCAACTGATCGAGTTGACGCCTGGAGATTAGTCCCATTTCCATCAAGACTTCCCCCAATAATGCGGATTGTCCTTTTTCCCTAGCTTTTGCCTGGGTCGCCAGGGCAATATTCAACTCCTTGGCTGAAATCAATCCGGATTCAATCAATGAATCACCTAGACGGGGAACTAAAATTTCAGGCGTTAAGGATGGAAGTGTTGCCATTAGAATTCAAAATCCTTTGATTGCCACACCCATTTGCCGGATATCATTGTGGCTATGGGATTAATATTATATATAAGCTCACTTGGTGTCAACATCGGATTTTCTTTAATAAGTACCAAATCAGCACTCAATCCCTGTCTCAGCTTCCCATAATATGCTTCATTACCTGAGGATCTAGAAGGAGAGAGAGTGTATGCGGTGATGGCTTGGTTTAATTTCAGACATTGTTCTGGGTGCCATTGATGATGTGAGAGCTCTTTGGTGGTGCGTGAGACAGCAGCGTGGATGCCTAAAAAAGGATTCGGAGATTCAACCGGTGCATCAGATCCAAAGATTAGATCCGCTCCTGATTGAAGAATGGATTTCCATGCATACGCATTTTTACTTCGGTTGCCCCAGTACTTTTCTGCCATAACAGCATCAGAAATTGCATGGATGGGTTGCATGGATACGGTAATGTTAATCGATTTCAATTGCTGTAAATCTTTGTCATCAATTAGTTGAAGGTGTTCAATGCGGTGGTTAAGCGGAGCCAAGTTGCGCCTTTTTTCGATTGAACGGATTCTACTGAAAGCGCTTATTGCTTCATGGTTTGCTCGATCACCTATTGCATGTATTGCCAGCGCAATTCCTTTGGAAATCGCGGTTTTTCCATAATCAACCAGAGCATCTTCATCTGTCACCGTCAAACCAACGTTATCCTGTGATCCTTCATAAGGATCAAGCATGGATGCGGTCTGAGAACCCAGTGCCCCATCAGCGAAGAGTTTTAAGCAACCCATGCGTAGCCATGCATCCCCATTTCCGGTTTTCCACATTACACCCATCATTTCATTAATAAATCTGATGGGAATATTTTTATAAACGTGCAGATTTAGTGCCTGCTCTTCGTGAAGTGCAACAAACGCTTGATAGGTTAAGAAATCGTCAAAATCATGGATGGCAGTGATGCCCAATCGATGCAATGATTGGATACCTTGTTGGATTATTCTTTTTGACTCGGAAAGACTCGGAATTGGCATCGCGGATTCAATGATCAATATGGCATTATCAAACAAAATTCCTGTCGGGATACCTGTAGAATCCTTTTGGATAATACCTCCGACTGGATTAAAGTTGAATCGGATATCCCAGCAAGTTTTAATGACAGGCTGTTCACCCATGTAAGATGCAATGATTTTCCAGTCAGGTATACAGGATTTTGAGGAGCAACACGATCCAATTCATTTGCGGTAGGCAGCACACCTCCCCAAATATTATGGTCCCAGCCATGCCCCATAATCCATTCGCCTGGTTTTAATCGCAGGGCGTGTTGCCTTACCTTTTCGATACATAAATGTTTCGAATCACCTTCACAATTTATCTTCGAGAGACCGATGCCATATTGTCGTAAATGTATGTGAGAATCCGTAAGGCCGGGGAGTATCGAATAACCCTGTAAATCGATAGAACGAGATCTATGATCAGCCAATGCAAGAATATCTTCATTGTTACCAACCGCAAGGATGTTGGTATTTTCCAGCGCAATTGCACTGGAGAAAGGATTTATGGGGTCGGAAGTAAAAATGTTGGCATTGTGGAGGATCAGCTTCATGATCAACCAAGGATTTTTTCCACAATCGAATCCAATTCCTCATCCGAATAATAATGAATGGTCAAAGTTCCCCCATGAGCCGAATGTTGCAAAGTGACTTTAGTCCCCAGTTGATCGCGCAACCGTGATTCCAATTCTTTAATCTCAGGGGATTTTTCAGGATTAATTTTCGAGTTTTGGTTTCTCACCGGACAGTTTTTTACACAATTCCTCCGCCTGCCGGACATTGAGATCGTGAGTGATCATTGTTTGCAGTGCTGCATTTTGTGCCTGTACAGAAGGTAAACTTAATATCGTACGTGCATGCCCTTCTGAGATTTTTCCCTCTGCCAAAGCTTTCCTTGCTTGCTCAGAGAGGTTGAGCAGTCTTAACGTATTTGCTATCGTGGCTCGGTTTTTTCCAACCCTCACAGCGATCTCTTCCTGCTTCAATTGAAAATGTTCGACAAGTTGATGATATGCTTCAGCAGTCTCCAGTGGATTTAGATCTTCACGCTGGACATTTTCGATCAGTGCGAGTTCTAATCTTTCCTGGTCGCTTACCTGCCTAATGATCACTGGCACCATATCCAGCCCTGCCAACTGAGCTGCGCGTAAACGTCTTTCACCAGCAATGAGGACATACGAACCAGAACTCAAGTCTTGCGAGACAATCAAGGGTTGTAAAATGCCGTGCTCATGGATGGAATCAGCTAATTCCTGAAGTTCCTTAGGTTCGATTTCAAACCTTGGTTGCATCGGATTGGGTTTTATTTTATTTATCGAAATAAAACTGCTGCCAAGTTCTGGATTTTCAGAATCCAAACCGGGAATCAATGCATCCAACCCTCTACCCAATCCAGCTTTACGAGCCATCATATGATCTCTCCATTAGAGCTCAGGGATAGTTATTCCATCCTGTTGTAAAATTTCACGAGTCAATTCTGAATAAGCCTTGGCACCCATTGAGTCAGGTGAAAATGCGGAGATTGGCAAACCATGCGAAGGAGCCTCTGCTAGACGTACTGAGCGCGGTACAACAGAAGAGAACACCAAATTTGGGAAGAACTTGTGAACTTCGTCAACAACATCTTTTCCCAATTGGGTCCGCCCCAGATACATCGTCAGGATGATGCCGCGAATCTTTAGGTTGCTAAAAAATGCGTTCTTTACACGGGTGATTGTGGATGTAAGTTGCCCCAGACCTTCCAAGGCGAGATATTCGCATTGAACAGGGATTAAAATTCCATCTTTTGCCGCAACCAATCCATTTATGGTAAGCAGTGAGAGAGATGGTGGGCAATCAATTAAAATATAATCATAACGATCTGCGACTGGTGCAAGCGCATCTTTTAATTTGGTTTCCCGGCTTGGCACATCTATCAATTCTATATCTGCACCAGCCAGGGAAGGTGATGAAGGCAGGAGGGAAATTTTAAGCCTTGGATTATGTAGTATTTGAGGTGAAATTGGACTTGCCCCAATCAATACTTCATACGTCCCCACTTTTACATTGCGTTTATCAATCCCGAGGCAGGAAGTCGCATTGGCTTGTGGGTCGAGGTCAACTAATAAAACCCGCTGTCCAAAGTAACCTAAATACGCGCCAACATTGATTGCTGAGGTTGTCTTACCCACTCCACCTTTTTGGTTTGCAAATGTATAGATGCGGGTCATTTTGTTTTGTAATCCGGTAGAACTTCAATTAAAGATTGAGTTACTTCCTCAGGATTTGGCACCCCTTCCAATCCTTTTCGAGTAACGGAATTTGCTGCAAGCAAGGTTGCAAAACGAGCAGCTTCCCAAGGATCGCGTGTCTGTTGCAGACGGATAAAGAATACTGTGGCAAATATATCCCCAGCACCGACCGGGTCGATCTCCTGTTTTTTTGGAGGTTTGAAATATCGCATATCCCCGTTCCAATACAACCGGGCACCTGCTGCACCTTCTGTAACAACCAGAACACGAGACAGGGAGAGAAATTTTTCCACCTGAGTTTCGTCGTTCTGCACATCTTCGATGCTCATCACAATTGCTGAAGCGAAGGGAAGAGTCTTATTTGCGTCCTCCCAAATTTGCAAGGATACACGACCTTTTGAATCCCATCGACGTAACCATCCCTGCGGTGTTATCCCAATAAATGAATTCGGAAAAGCATGAATGATATTGTCATCCAATTCCTGTACAACCGGACCCAGATGAACGATAGGTGTTTTTCTCCATTCATCAGGGATTTGTGCAGCAGTTAGACTGCATGCCCGATGATGTAGAATCTGGATGCGTCCTTCCGGCGTGGCGATATTTTCGAAAGTACTCGTCTGCGAGCTTTCTTTTGCTACGATGGAAATACCATTTAGGAGATCAAGCTTAAATCCAGGGTGATATGCCGTAACAATCCCTACCCGTAACCCTAATGCCTTTGCAGTTAATGCAGCATACGACACAGTTCCACCCAGTCGCAAACCTCCTGGGACAACATCCTGGGTAATATGCCCAATGACCAAATAATCAACAGGCTCTAATGTTTTAAGAAAAGACATGGATGAATTATACCTGAAGCTTACTCGGTTGCTTTTTTCTTTTCATTGTCCGAGGATTCAGGGTTCGTGGAATCTTCAAATAAAGGTAATTCCTGTAATGCATCTTCAATGGAGGCATTTTCTTTGCGAGCACCCGGTACCGGGGTTGCACAATACGGGCATAAGCTCCAATTCAACTCAAGAAGATGTTTACAGCGATGACAGGGTTTTTTCAAACGTGTGTGACAATTGGGACATACGATCCATTCTTTCTGGATTTGACGACCACATCCAGGGCATTCCATATTCTCTTCAATCGATTGAAGCATGGTTTCTTCTTCGAGCGATTTTTGGTATTCATCTTCGATCGTTCGAGCAGGGCGCAGAAGTAGATATATCAGGATTCCAGGAAGAAATAGGATTGCGCTGACCAGGACAGCAAGGAAATGAACGAGGCGATTCCGGGTCCGGCTGCGAATGTCCCGATAAGTCCAGATGATCAGGCTTAGCCAGAGGGTAACAAGAAACGCTGCTCCAAAGCCCGATGCAATCAATATCAAATTAGAAGATGCAGCAGATTGATTCATATTACTATTCCCTAAAAATTATAGCATGGATGAGAAGAAAGCTTGCGGAACATACAACCATCCTGATAGTTTACAAAACGCCTTGGAATTTAGGAGTCAAAATGGAAAATGAGACTTAAAGTTAATACTCCCATCGAATAAAGGATCTTGAGGTTACTGAACGTCCACGGGACCGGCTTGAAAACCTGGGACCGGAAAGCTTGAATAATTCTGAACTGCTGGCGATTTTATTGAGAACCGGCACCCATGGTGAAAGTGCTGTCGAAATGGCTGGCAGGCTTCTGTTGCTCTTTGGTAATTTACATGGCATCCAAAAGATCAGTATTCACGAACTGGCATCTCAACATGGGGCGGGTAAGGTAAAAGCTGAGGAAATTAAAGCTGCCTTGGAAATTGGCAAACGGAGCCGCAATGAAAAATCATTGGAAACCCAAGCGATTCACAGCCCTGAAGATGCTGCGAATTTAGTCCGTTACGCATGGAGCATTTGGTGCAGGAAAATTTATGGGTGATGTGCCTGGATGTGCGCAACAGAAACCTGGGTATTGAAAAATTATACAAAGGTTCGCTTACACTTTCCCAGGTGAGGGTGGGTGAAGTTTTCCGTACAGCCATCATCCGGAATTCCGCAAGCATCATCGTTTTTCATAACCATCCAAGCGGTGATCCATCTGCAAGTGCAGAGGATATCGCATTAACGAAAGCAATACAACAATCCGGAACGCTACTGGATATTCCCCTTCTCGATCACATCATTATTGGCGCAGGATCCTTCGTATCTTTGAAGGAAAAGAAGATAATCGATGGATAAAAACAAGGTTTGTTGACAAAAAATCCGGCTCGTGTTAATATTCCTGCGCTTTGGCGAGGTAGCTCAATGGTGGAGCAGTGGACTCATAAGCCATTGGTTGTGGGTTCAAGTCCCACCCTCGCCACTAAAGATCAGATTTACATCTGGTCTTTTTTTACTACTCTCTGCCAGAATCACGATTCATCGATAATATATTTCTTTACAGGTTTTTCCATTTGTGGAATATTTTTGTATAATACTTTTATGTCATCCAGATTTCCTCCACTTGTCATTGCCATTGCTGGCGGTTCGGGTAGCGGTAAAACCACTGTTGCAAATGTCATCCTCGATAAAGTTGGCACGCATCGAATTGCATACTTGCCCCACGATGCATATTATCGTGATCTGACAGACTTGCCACCTGCTCAACGCGCCCAGATCAATTTTGATCATCCGAACTCGCTCGAGACAGATCTTCTCATCAAACATATCAAACAATTGAAATCCTGGCGACCGGTCGATCTTCCGGTGTATGATTTCGCGCACCATTCTCGTACGGACAAATTCATCCGAGTCGATGCCAAACGGGTGATCATTGTGGAGGGTATTCTTATTTTGGCGGAGACTCAATTGCGGGAATTGTTTGACATCAAGATTTTTGTGGATACAGATCCGGATCTCCGCTTCATCCGGCGTTTGGAAAGAGATATATCCGAGCGTGGTCGAACCGTTGAAAATGTCATCCATCAATACACAACAACGGTCCGACCGATGCACCTTGAATTTGTCGAACCTTCCAAACGGTATGCAGATGTCATTATCCCGGAAGGTGGCTTCAATTCAGTAGCACTCGAAATGGTTATTGCAAGGGTTGAAGCGCTCCTTCAGGCTGAGGATGAGGAATGACAACCCCCAACCGGGGTAATAAAACTGCATTCATTAAAAAACCCTGGGTAATTACAACTGTTCGAATCCTATCCTTGATACTTGTCATTGGATTGACCGTTTGCCTTTTCCTTTTTCGGAAGGAGGTAAAGAAACTTGAAATCTACGGATATCCGGGGATCTTTCTTGTTTCGATCCTGGCAAATGCCACCATCATTCTTCCTGTCCCCGGTGTTCTTTTTACATCGGCTATGGGTGCAGTTCTTAATCCGTTTTGGGTAGCAGTAGCTGCCGGGGCTGGTGCAGCAATTGGTGAAATCACGGGGTATATTGCAGGTTTTAGCGGGCAGGCAATAGTTGAAAACCGCAAGTGGTATGACCGGTTCACACGCTGGATGAAGAAATATGGAGATATTACAATTTTGATCCTTGCCGTTATCCCCAATCCCTTATTTGATGTTGCAGGCATGGTCGCAGGAGCATTGAAATTGCCCCTTTGGCGTTATCTCCTTTGGTGCACTATTGGGAAAATCCTAAAAATGCTTTTGTTTGCATATTTTGGCGCTTATATTTCCACGTTGATCCCTTGGGCATTCTAAATTCACAGGAGTGGCGATGACAATAAAAACGAAGGCAGACGCTTTTCTTGAATCTCATCTTGAAGAGCATATCACTGAACTATCGCTTCTTTGCGCACAACCTTCAGTCTCTACAATAAATCTGGGATTGACGGATTGTGCAGCTTTAGTAGAAAAAATGTTGAAAAAGCGGGGTTTTTTAACAAAATTAATTCATACTGCTGGCGCTCCGGTTGTATTCGGTGAGAGAAAAGGTCGGAGCGAAAAAACGATCCTTTTTTACAATCATTACGATGTTCAACCACCTGAACCACTCGAGTTGTGGACAACACCACCTTTCGAACCTAATCTTCGAGACGGAAAGTTATTCGCCCGCGGTGCCACGGATGACAAGGGTGAAATTATGACACGTCTTGCAGCAATCGATGCCTTATTGGAAACTGAGGGGGACCTTCCCTGTACGATAAAGTTTTGTATCGAAGGCGAGGAAGAGTCCAGCAGCGAGCATATCCGGGATGTTGTACTAGGTAATAAAGACCTATTGGCAGCGGACGCTTGCATATGGGAATTTGGTGAAGTCGACTCGATGGGTCATCCTCGCCAATACCTTGGAGTTCGCGGCATCAGTTATGTTGAACTCACAGTGGAGACAGCAAAAAAAGATGTACACTCCGGATTGGGGGGCTCAATATTCCCAAATGCCGCATGGCGATTGATTTGGGCACTTGATTCCTTAAAAGATGAGAATGAAAATATATTAATCGATGGATTTTTTGATCGAGTAAAGAAGCCAAGCGAAACAGACGTTCACCTTATGGGTTTACTTCCGGAAACCAGTGAAGAATATCGGGAAATGTACGGAGTCCGGAATTTTCTAAAAGGGATGACCGGGGGAACGGAATTGAGGTCGGCAGAAGTATTTGAACCCACCTGCACAATTTGCGGCATCACTTCCGGGTATCAAGGTCCGGGATGTAAAACGGTACTACCTCATTTTGCAAGCGCCAAAATTGATTTCCGACTTGTACCTGATCAACAATCCGGTGAAATTGTCGGTTTATTGCGCAAGCATCTTGACTCCAAGGGATTTTCTGACGTGAAAATAACAGACTTAGGACATGAAGGACCTTCGAAAACAGATCCAAATGATCCTTTTGTACGCCTGGTTGTAGCTGCTGCTGACGAAGTTTACGAAAAACCCATGTTGATCGTGCCTTGCGTTGGTGGTTCCGGACCCAACCAGGTATTTGCTGACACCTTGAGAATCCCGATTGTTACGGCAGGGTGTGGTTATCCAGGTGGAAATACACATGCACCCGATGAACATGTGCGCCTAGACCTCTTACTTCTTTGTGCCAAACACCTTTCCCGTGTGATGAAAAATTTTGCGTTGATGAAAAGTTAGAGAAATATAGAAATAGGATAATTTATATCCGATAAGATTTGTTTCATTGTACAATAATGATGTTGGTAAGAAAGCTCGTTTTCAGGAGATCAAATATGGAAAAGAAATATACTGCGGTGATAATCGGTGGGGGTCCCTCGGGGCATAGCTGTGCCGTAAGGATTTCGCAGTTGGGGGGACGCGTGGCGCTTGTCGAAAGAGATTATGTGGGTGGAATTTGCACGAATTGGGGATGCACACCCAGCAAAGCGATGATCGAATCTGCAAAAGTTTCCAGGGAAGTGCATGAGAGTGACAAGTATGGGATCCAGGTAAAAGAGATCAAGATCGATTTTCTCAAGGTAGCGGAACGGAGAAATAAAGTAGTCTTGCAGACCAGGAACTTCATTAAATCTCTGCTCGAAAAATATCACATTGATATTTATTCCGGCGAAGCGATCATCGAATCTCCTGCTTCTGTAAAAGTGAAATTTGGTAAATTAGATATTGATGGAACCACCATGCACTACGATGGCAACGAGGAGATACTTCAAACTGAAAACATCGTCATCGCTACCGGTTCGCAACCACTCATCCCAGATTTCATCGATAAGGCAGACCCCTCGATTGTGAGCAGCAATCGATTGATTTCCATTAATAAATTGCCCAAAAACCTGACGATCGTTGGTGGGGGTGTGATTGGATTGGAATTTGCGACCATTTTTGCCAACCTTGGGAGTAAAGTGACAATCGTAGAGTATTTGCCCAGAGTCTTGGCAGGAATGGATCCTGATATTTCAGAAGAGATTACAAAACAATTAATTCGTAGTGGTGTAAAGATTTACACTAACCATAAAGTATTGAGTATCCATAAAGGTGTCCTCAGCGCTGAAGAGCAGAATAAAAAACAAATCATCGAGGTCAAATCCGATATGTTCTTGATTGCCATCGGACGAAATGCGGTTATCCACCAAGAAACGTATTCGAAATTAGGCATTCAATTTTCACGCAAAGGTGTGGAGGTTGATGATTTTCTCCAAACAAATATTCCAGGTGTATGGGGAATTGGTGACGCTACCGGGAAGTCCATCCTTGCACATGTGGGAATCCAACAAGGTATCATCGCAGCAGAAAATATCATGAATCACGATAAGCAATTCCGGAGAATGGATTACTCGGTGATTCCAGCAATCGTTTACTCCATCCCAGAGATAGGCATGGTAGGATCTGTACCAACGGATCTTGGAGATGTGAAAATTGTTAAAGTTCCTTTTGCGATAAATCTCCGGGCAAATATCGAAGAAAAAAATGACGGGTTTGTGAAGTTATGGATCAAAGAAGATAAGTTGGTTGCCGCTCAGGCCATCGGATACAATGTATCTGAAATCTTTCAAGAATATGCCAACATGATCGCCCTTGATTCAAATGTTGAAGATGTTGCCAGGATCATCCATGCCCATCCGACATATTCTGAAATTGCACGCTCTGCAATCGACTATGCGTATGGGAAAGCGGTGGATTTCTATTTATGATCTAGAAAGCCATGAATAATTGAAATGGTTTGCTTTTTCGACAGCAAGCCATTTTTATTACGCTTCCAGGATAACATAACCTTTACGATCCCAGAACCAATGTATTTGTTATTCAACAGCTTAGACATGGAATCAAATGTATACTATGTTTACTTTGATTTCTCATATAATTATGCTGGAACGATATCTGGATCCTGATCTCATACATGGCAACTTTAAATTTAAACCCAGTAAAGTAACCATTCCCCACAGGCGGACCAACCTGGTTTCTCGTCCCCGGTTGCTGGAATTGTTTAACGATTTATTGGACTATAAACTCTTTATTGTTGCTGCTCCTGCAGGGTATGGAAAAACCTCCCTGATCGTTGATTTTGCCAGCAATTCTCCCATTCCGGTATGTTGGTTTTCGATGGATTCTTCCGATCAGGATATTCAAAGATTTCTAATCAATTTTGTATCCGCCATCCAAATGAGATTTCCTCATTTTGGTAAAAGTAGCTTGGCGGTCATACAATCAGTTGCCAGCGACAAAATCGACTCCGATGTCACTTTATCAATCATCAATAAAGACCTGTTTGACAATGTATCGGATCACTTTGTGATTGTCCTCGATGATTACCATCTGGTGGAATCCAGCAAAGCAGTGAATGGGTTCATTAATAACTTTCTGCAGGAAGTCGATGAAAATTGTCATCTCGTAATTGCTTCACGGACGTTACTAACGTTGACAGACATGCCTTTATTTGTTGCACATTCGGAAGTTGGCGGTTTAAGCTATGCTGAGCTGGCATTCGATCGGGATGAAATACAAAAACTCTTTGAACAGAATAATCACCTTTCGCTTGATAAAGACGAAGCTGAAAAATTAGCCAGGGAAACAGAAGGGTGGATAACTGGTTTATTGTTGTCTTCATATGTAGATCGGAAAGGAATTGCCGACCGCTTGAGGGTTGCACGTATTTCCGGAGTGGGCTTGTACGATTATCTTGCCCAGCAAGTCCTAAATCAGCAGAGCATTCCAATACAAAATTGTTTGTTACAAACATCGCTGCTGGATGAATTTGATGCAGATATCTGTCAGGAAATAATTGGACGCGCGTTGGGTTCCACGGATGACTGGGGCGATCTTATCAACTTGTTATTGTCCCGGAATCTTTTTATACAACCATCGGGAATTGAAAAAGTTACTTTCCGTTATCATCACTTGTTCAGGGATTTTCTCAGAAACCGGATGCTACGCACGTATCCTTCAGACTCTGAAAAAATCCTAAAACGATTGGCGATTAAAACCGAACAGCAAGGTGATTGGGAAAAAACCTACCAAATCTATATTCAATTAAAGAGCGATAAAGAAATCCCCTCCCTTATTGAGCGCGCTGGACCGGCGATGCTGTCGAAAGGTAGGATTGAAACATTAGAGCAGTGGCTTCGCAATCTGCCGATAGGATTGACATATGCCAAACCTGGTTTGTTATCTTTGCAAGGAGTTGTGTCGGCAACCCGCGGACATCTTGAAAATGGAATAAAAGATTTGCTTCTTGCAAATGAATTTGACGAAGGCTGGTCTTCTGTGAAAGCTAGAATCCAAAATTTGATCCGACTTATCACTGCTCACAGATTGCATGGTGATTTTCAACTTGCGATGCAAGAAGCAAAACAAGTACTGAAATTGGTCGGAATAAAAACCGAATTTGAGGTTGAAAGAGGAGATGCGTTTTTCAACCTTGGTGTTATCCAACTATTCCAGGGAGATTTGTTTGAATCATTGCAATCCTTTGAAAAAGCCACAAGCATTTTTGAGCGGCTTAAAGATTTTGCAAAAATTGTTAATGTGAAGACTCAAATGGCCACAGCGTATAAATCTTTGGGAGAATTTGCAAAAGCTGAGGCAGTTTATAACAATGCATTGGAATATTGCCAAACAGCAGGGAACATTGTTTGGCAAGTGTCCATATTAAACAGTCTGGGTATCCTCCAACAGCTATTAGGGGAATATGAGAAGTCCATACACACTTTTGAAAAAGCGCTGGACTATGCTCAAATTTCAAAATTACTTAGGAACCAAGCATATATCACAGCGAGCATCGCCGACTGGTACTATGAAATGGATAATTGTTCTGAAGCTAGAGAGTCACTTCGACAAGCAACGATACTCTTGCATCAATTTGAAGATAGATACCTTTCCTACTATATCGATCTTAGCTATGCAGAGATCTCCCGATATGAAGGAGATTTCGCACAGGCGGAAAAGTATCTGACTTCTGCAAATCAAAAAGCGTTAGATGGAGGAGCTGCCAGCGAAATCCAGCGATGCAAAATGACTTCCGGAATTCTTCATACCTCGATGCAACAATTTCAAAAAGCTCGCGAGGAACTCGAAGAATCTTGTGCTTATTTTAGAATTAATAGTTTTCGCGCTGAGCATAATAAAGCTGCAACATTTCTTATTATTGTCTATGGGCAGTTAGTTGAAAAAGAGTTGATGGAAAAGATGCTCCAATTGTTATTATCGACTGTTGAGAATCCTGAATTGGAGATCATGACTGCGACCAACATCCGTATTAGTGCGCAATGGTTAATTCCTACACTTGAAAAAATGGAGAAATCATCAGCAATCAACAAGCTAAAGATCGTTGTTGAAAGACAACAGAAAAGATTAGCCACGTTAAGAGGAATTCTACGTCCACAACACTCTAATTTACCGATGTCAGCGGTAAAACTCTCCATAAAATGCTTTGGTAGAACTCAAATCAAAATTGCGGATGCGTTGCTCACCAAAAAGGATTGGCACTCTCAGACAGCTAGAGACATCTTTTTATTTCTCTTATTAACTCCCAGCGGGTCCAGAAAAGAAACGATTTGTGAAATATTCTGGCCAAAGCTGGATCCAGCCGAAGTAAAAATTAGATTCAAAAACACCATGTATCGGTTAAGGCGTGCGGTTGGAAAAGAGATAGTTCAATTCATCAACGATACATATTCAGTGAATTTCTCGATAGAGCATGAAATCGACAGTGAATTATTCCGATATGCTCTGGAAGCGGGGAAAAAATCAACGAGCCATGATGAACGTTTCAGCCACCTGGAAAATGCAATTCAATTGTATCGAGGAGATTTCCTGACGGATGTAGACTACGACTGGGCAATCCTGGAACGGGAAAATTTACGGCGACAGTATATTGATGCATTGCTGGAATTATCGGAATATTATTTAAAAATTCGAAAATTCGAAAAATCTTTACAATATGCTCAAAACATCATAAAAGTGGAACCTTACAATGAATCTGGCTATCTCTTATCTATGAGAGCTTATTCAGCAATGAAAAACAAATCCGGTGTTGTTCGTCAATTTGGTAAATATCAACGGTTCGTACAAGAACATCTTGGCAATGAAATAAGTCAAACAACACGGGATCTATTTGAAGAATTAAGCCAATAATTGCAATATATTAAGGATATCGTAGGGTAAATACAAAAAAACAGCCGTTTTTGGGCAAAAAAGTAGCCTACTTGGTAGCCTACCCTTGGTTATAGTATATGAAATCTATAACAAGGAGTCCAAAATGAAAAAGTTTTTCTCTCGTGTCGTTACGTTTGTTTCCTCTCTTGATTCCACAAAAGTACGTATGATCTTGATGGTTGTTACCCTGGCGTTACTCGTCCTCGGCGCTGCTGCACCTGACGATGGTGGTGGTTTCATCGGAAAATAACAAATGATCATTCTCAGCGCCATCGTTGTCGGATTGGTTGTTGGGTTGATCAGAGCGCTGGTAACGAGGAGGACATACCAAACACCAATTTTACGATATTGGTGGATGGTCTTTGTAGCTGTAATCCCACAACTATTGGCTTTTTCAATAGCTGGGACACGAACTCTCATACCCGATTGGGCAGCGCGCATAATCCTGGTTAGTTCCCAGATATTGCTTCTTGGATTTGTTTGGCTGAACCGGCGAAATCTTGGCATGCTAGTCATTGGAATAGGGTTAATCCTGAATTTTGTTGTCATCGTTGCAAATGGTGGATTAATGCCAATGACACCTGAAAAGCTGCTCTATCTTCGTCCTGATGTAACTATGGAACAGATACCCGTTGGGGAACGATCCGGGTATGGGAAAGATGTAATCTTAAAAAAGGAAAGCACCAAACTTTGGTTCCTTTCCGATGTTTTTTCTTTCCCTCCAAGTTTTCCATACCGGGTTGCATTCAGCGTTGGGGATATTGTTCTTGCATTTGGCGTCATTTGGTGCCTGGCAGCACCTGATTATAAAAAGGAGACAGAATGATCTGTACAGAGATCCGATCACAGATTACAAGTGTTTATAAAGAAGGAGTAACGGAACGGACTGAATTTAGCAAGCTCATCAGTGCGGCCGTGATCAATCCAATTTTCCGCAATTTACTTCTACACGACCCAAGGAAGGCAATCGCAGAAGGTTTTGCTGGAGAAAATTTTTACATATCTATATTCGATCAACAAAAAATCAGTCAGTTCAGGGCAAATTCCTTATCCGAATTTGCACAAAAGATCATGGAAATTTGATCCATCGAGCATCATAGATTGGAAACAAGATGAATCTTCAAGTTACACCCAAAATTGAGAAGAAGGCTGCCAAACGGGTAAGAACAAAAAAACAGGATGACTTGTTTGGCAGCCCAAGGCTTGGCAGTTTGTTGGAATTTAGCCAACAAATGCTCAGCTCCAAAACTTTGGGGGAATTATTGGCTGATATTGTCCGATATTCGGTTGAATTATTAAATGTAAGTTTCAGCCAACTTTACACATTAGAACCTGAAGGTTATTTTGCGTTTCGTATTGGTTATCCATCACCTGAAAAGAATCAACCTCTTAATCCAGATCTCCTAAAGGAAATTCGTGCGAGAGGATATTTTCAGAAAACGGTCATCAATGAACTACCAACGATTTTAAGTGTCGACCTAACTTTTTTCGGACTTACAAAACCGTTGAAAGATGATAAGGAAATAAAGACACTTGTGCTTCTACCGATGCGTGTGGAAGGG
Organism: uncultured Chloroflexia bacterium; assembly: GCA_963699305.1. Taxonomy (GTDB): domain Bacteria; phylum Chloroflexota; class Anaerolineae; order Anaerolineales; family Anaerolineaceae; genus JBGQAS01. Next base: position 546,910 of record OY969431.1, read on the forward strand.
AAACCAGTTGGAATTCTATTATTGGGTGAGAATGAAAAGCCACTTTCCAGTTCCATGAAAGGTGAAGCCATGGGCATTGCATTGCTCATAGCAAATCAAGCCGCCAGTGCCATTCATAGAACTAGGTTGTCCTCCGAGATTAGCGAACAGCAAATGCAGACCGTTCTTGCACTAGCCAAAACGGTTGAGACAAGAGATATGTCCATTAGTGGTCATTGTGAAAGAATGGCAGCTCTCGCAGAGCAGATAGCCTACCGAATGAAATGCATGGATGAGGAGAAACGGATCATTCGTTGGGCAGCGTTATTGCATGACATTGGCAAGATAGGTGTTTCTGACGAGATACTTCTAAAACCAAATAGTCTATCCAAACAAGAATGGAGTATTGTTCAAAGTCATTCAGAATTGGGAGCGAAAATTGTAGTAAGAATCTCCAATCTGACAGAAGTGGCTGAATTAATTGAGGCCCACCATGAACGATACGATGGTTCGGGGTATCCAAAGGGGTTGATTGGGGAGCAAATTCCTTTAGGTGCGCGCATCCTTGCAATTGTCGATGCATATGTTGCTATTACTGACGGGCGGATTTATCAGAAAGCCCGATCGCATGCCAATGCAATGCAGGAAATCATGAATTATGCTGGTAGTTACTATGATCCGATGGTGGTGAAGGAATTTGTCGGATTATTCAAGTAAGTCAATCTTTGTTTTATAGAATCACACTGGCTGATCTATAAGCCGCATTCTGTCCGGAAAAAGGGTATCCCGAAGGACGGCTTTTTCGTGTGAGATCATCTCTCTAGGCTGTCTGTTACCAGACAGCTCGTGCAGCCTACCCGAAGCCCTCAATGACGAGCAGCCATTTGTCAGGACAACCTGACCTGGCTTCTGCTTGGCCTTGCTCCCGACGGAGGTTACCCAGCTGCCGCATTACTGCAAGCACTGGTAGTCTCTTACACTACCATTTCACCCTTACCTTATTCAGGCGGTTTGTTTCTGTGGCCCATTCGACAAGTTAAAAAATTCTTCCCTGTCCCGGAGTTTCTCCGGCATCATGCTCTATGGAGTGCGGACTTTCCTCAGCGTAAAAATTTTACGTTGCGATCTCCCGATCAGCCAGTGTTAATCCATCATAATGGAATGCAGATTATCAGTCAATATAGCTTTAACAAGAATCCAATGCGCTTTTAGTGTAAAATATGCACACCAATATGAGAAAAAGAAATCGCCGGATTCGTTTGAGTTGATATACATGGGTCTACTTCACAATGCCATTACCGACCTTATTATAGAAATCCTTTATGCAACTTCAGTTATCTTGCTTGCTTTTGTCGGATTAAACACAGTCATCACTTGTGCGATCTTTATATTTTCACGGAAGAAAGCACTAGCGCGCCCCATCCCCTCAACACCAAAAAAATGGCCAAAAGTTACGGTTCAACTACCCATTTATAACGAAAAATACTTGGTAAAACGAATCCTGAATGCTGTAACCAAATTTGATTACCCAAGTGACCGTCTTGAAATTCAAATATTGGATGATTCCACTGATGAATTTACCTCCGATTTGTTGGTAAAACTAGTCGATGAGTATTGTGATAAAGGGATCGATGTCGTTTATTTACATCGAGAAGGGCGGTTGGGATTCAAAGCGGGCAACCTTGCATTTGGAACAGAACATGCCAAGGGCGAATTCCTGGCAATTTTCGACGCGGATTTTGTCCCCCGAGCAATTGGTTAAAAGCTACAGTTCCTTACTTCATCGATCCAAAAATTGGATTTGTTCAAACGCGTTGGGGACATCTCAATTTCAAGCATAATCTATTGACGCGTTTTGATGGCACCATCCTGGATGCTCACCATCTCGTTGAACAGAACGCGCGTTACATGGCAGGTCTATTTAACACTTTCAACGGATCTGCGGGTATTTGGAGAAAGCAAGCGATTGAATCTGTTGGCGGATGGCAGTGGGATACGATGACCGAAGATGTGGATATGACATTCCGTTCACAAATTGGAGGTTGGAAAGCCATCTATTTGCCTAATATTGTTGTTCCCGCTGAACTACCTCAAGAAATTGACGATTTCAAGATCCAGCAATATCGGTGGTGCAAGGGAACAGCGCAGGTATCGCTGAAATTGATGGGAAAGACTTTGCCAGCGAAATTAAAACCACATGTAAAATTCTTCGCATTCTTACATTTATTGAGTTTTCTGACTTTTCCATTAATGATCGTCATGTTTTTGCTTGTATTACCTGTTTCATTGTTAAACCCGGATTTCTTAAGGATTTTTTGGTTTGCTGCTTTAGTCAGCGTAGGACCGGTGATGCTCTTTAGCTTGGGAAAATCGGAAAATAATCCCAGGTTAATTGATCGATTAAAAGTCATGCCTGCCTTATTGCTCACTGGCATAGGGATTTCCCTCGTTTGCGGTTTGAGTGTTATCTCCGGCAGTGTTCAGAAGGGTGGAACGTTTATCCGCACGACGCGTGCTGATCCGCGGATCGGCAGGGAGTACGATAAAGGAAAAAAGAGAATCCTGCGGCTGTTTGCTGTTGGTGAAATTACGATGGGTATTTATTTAATCGCGACCATCATTATTTTATGGCCGACCGTAGGCAAGTTCCTTCTTCCCTGGCTGGGATCCAGTGCCCTTGGATTCTTTTTCGTAGCGTTTTACCACATGTTTGAGCAAATCGTTGCTCGAAAAAAGATAAAAGCTGGGAAAGGTTCCTAGTAGCGTGGAGAACAAACAATGCCCTTTGGAATAGGCGAATCTGTCGGACCATATCAAATATTGGAACAACTAGGTCAGGGGGGGATGGCAACGGTATTCAAAGCGTATCATCCCGCTTTGGACAGAGATATCGCAATCAAAGTACTGCACCCTGCATTTACTGAAGATAAAAACTTTTTGGCACGTTTTCAACGAGAAGCCCGGGTGGTTGCAAAACTGGATCATCCCAACATCGTCCCCATTTTTGATTTTGCCGAACATGAAGGCAGACCTTATTTGGTTATGAAATACATCAATGGGGAAACACTCAAGGCTTTGTTGTCGAAGAAACGCCTTACTTTGGATGAAACATTACCCATCGTTGACGCAATTGGTGCAGCTCTTTCTTACGCTCACAAGCGCGGTATTGTTCACCGTGATATAAAACCCTCCAATGTAATTCTTTCCACAGATGAACAAATTTACCTAACCGATTTTGGATTAGCGCGAATCGCCCAGATTAATACTTCCACTTTAACATCCGACCAAATCATTGGAACTCCCCAGTATATTTCACCAGAACAAGCAATGTCGAAAAGTGACTTGGATTTCAGGACAGATATTTATTCCCTGTGTGTAATGATGTATGAAATGACCGTGGGGAGGGTCCCTTACAATGCCGACACTCCTTTTGCAGTCATTCATGATCATATCTATACGCCATTGCCATTACCCCGAAAAGTTTAATCCTAACATCCCAGAGTCATTGGAACGAGTGTTATTGAAGGGGCTTGCGAAAAAACCCGAAGATCGATTTGAAAATGTCGTCGCACTGGTAACTGCATATCGAAATGCAATCATCGGAGGAACCGCAACCCTTAAAACGGGAGATGTTTCAGCCGTTCCTCCAGAATTAAAGTCGACTGGTAATAGTGCAGCTTCCTTTCCACCAATTCCTCAAAAAGATCATCAACAGAAAGTTGTGCCACCAGAAGTCCCCAGACGAGAAAAGAATTCTGATAAAGGTTTATTTGCTGGTAGCGTTCCAAAAAAAGGAATGAAAAAACCATGGCTTTGGATTCTGGGATCCATTGGATCAATTGTTTTGTGCTGTTTTTTGTTTCTTGCCATCGGGAGACCATGGATCAATAAAATCCAAACTTCTCAAACCCAAACTGCTGTTGCAAAAAACCAAGCCGTTGAAACACTACCAAGTAGCGTTAATCCTGATCTGAAAAAAGCAAATGAAAACCTTCAACAAGCGATTCAAGCATGGAATGACAAAAATCTACCCAAGGCGATTGAGCTGCTGCGAAAAGCTTACGAGTCAGCTAATGGGGATCAAGGATTTTACTGGTCTGCATTTGAGCAATTAATTTCAAATAATTCATGGCTGTTAGCGGCAATGGTAGCATTCAACCCACTTGCAAAAGATGTTGAAAACAGCTCTCCTGATCGTCTGCTCTTATTGCACGAAGTGCTTTATCGGTCAGCAGGAGATAGCCTGGCAGGAGAATTTATTGGTAATAACGCCGATCGACCTTTATTCAAGGTTGCAGTGATCCGGTATGAGATGATAGTCAAGAATATCCCAAAGGAAAACACAAAAACTCAAATACAAAATATAAAAAATGATCCGCAAATCAAACGTCAATTTCCAGAAATCCAGTTGCTGGAGATGGAATTTGCATACATGAATCAAGATAAAGTAACTGCGAACACCATCAATCAGGAAATCCTATCGTCAAGAGATTTACCTATCTGGATCATCAACTTTGCTAGAGAATTTCAAGTAAAAATATCAAACATGCCTTGAGGTGAAAATGAGAAAACCAATGGTAGCTGGAAACTGGAAAATGAATAAAACCGTAGAACAAGCACGCAGTCTGATTTCAGAGATATTACCGGGTTTACAAGAAATAACCACAGTTGAAAAAGTTGTCTGTCCCCCAGCGACGGCCTTGATGAGTGTCGCAACTGCTCTGGCAGGAACAAATATTGGAGTAGGTGCGCAAAATATGTATTGGGAAAACTCGGGTGCATTTACTGGCGAGCTTTCCCCATCGATGGTTAAGGAGTTTTGTCAATATGTTGTTCTTGGACATTCCGAAAGAAGGACTTATTTTGGTGAGACTGATCTGTCCGTTAATAAGAAACTAAAAGCAGCTCTTGCGGCAGGGTTGATTCCAATTGTATGTATCGGTGAAACGCTCAATGAAAATGAAAGCGGAAAGACCGCAGAAGTTGTGACACGGCAGATCCGGGAAGGTCTTAAGGAAATAGACCTTGAACAGGCAAAGCAAATCGTCATTGCATATGAACCTGTCTGGGCGATTGGAACGGGAAAAGCTGCCAGCGGTGAAGGTGCAAACCGGGTGTTGTTGGAATACATCCGACCAACATTACGCGTTGTTTTCAGTGAAGAAATAGCATCCAGTATCCGGATCCTTTACGGTGGATCGGTGACAAGTACAAACGCAGCAGAATTCTTTTCGCAGACCGAAATTGATGGCGCATTGGTTGGAGGAGCCAGCTTGAAACCAGCGGAAATTATTCCAATTACCAAAGCTGCAATTAAGTAAATTAATCAGTCTTGGCATTGGAAGCATGGGCGGCACTTACAAATGCCGCCCTTTTTTGTCCGAATTAGGTGTTACAATGCTTTGGCTCAATCCAAAACTATGTTAATCGATCCATTCGGACGCCACGTTACATATTTACGTATCTCGGTTACAGACCGATGTAATTTGAGATGTGTCTATTGCATGCCATCCAGCGGAATTGAATGGCAACCCCATGACACGATCATGCAATACGAAGAAATCACACAGTTTGTAAAATTAGCTGCCAGTCAAGGGATTCGGGAGGTTCGATTAACGGGCGGTGAGCCATTGGTCCGCAAGAACCTGCCGGACCTTGTTCATCAAATCTCCATCATTCCTGGAATTGAAGATATTAGCCTTACTACGAATGGATTACTGCTTGAGAGTTATGCAGAAAGATTGGCGAATTCCGGATTAACCCGGGTAAACATCAGCCTGGATACTTTGAAACCTGAGCTTTTCACTCGAATTACTCGCGGTGGGTCACTGGAAAAAGTATGGAATGGAATTCTCGCTGCTGAACGATACAACCTATCTCCGATTAAGCTGAACACGGTAATCCTCAAAGGAATAAATTCTGATGAAATCGAAGATCTGGCAAAATTAACACTTGACCATGAATGGTCCGTGCGTTTCATCGAATTAATGCCGATTTCAAACCAGGCACCCTGGGGTGAGGGATTCCCCAAACCTGAAGAGATGTTCTTTCCCATTTCCGAAGTACGTAATCGACTTGAAAAACTTGAATTAATTCCAATCAGCCATATTGTTGGTGAAGGACCTTCGGAGGAATATCGGATCAAAGGAGCCAGAGGTACTATTGGATTTATTTCTCCTCTAAGTAAATCGTTTTGCCAACGCTGCAATCGTCTGCGATTGACTTCCGATGGGAACCTGAGACCCTGTTTAGGGAACGAGGAAGAAGTACCAATTCTATCTGCAATGCGCAATGGCGAGGATATCCTCCCCTTATTGCTGAAAGCAGTCCACCTTAAGCCAGAGAGTCACACACTTGATCAAGCAACATTATCCGCTGGTCGTTGCATGACGCAAATAGGTGGATGACCAGATTCAAAATTAATTAACCGGTACCAAATTGTCGATCACCTGCGTCACCTAAACCAGGCACGATGTAACCTTTTTCGTTCAAATGATCATCGATGGCTGCCAAATAGATGGGGACATCAGGGTGGTGGCTCTGGATATTTGCCACACCTTCCGGTGCACCGATCAAACCAACAAATTTAATCCTCTTCACCCCCCATTTTTTTAATATATCGACCGTTGCGACGGCAGAACCACCGGTTGCAAGCATGGGATCGAGAATTAGGCATACGGATACTCTCGGTTCGGTAGGCAGTTTATTGTAATAATGGACCGGTTTCAGGGTTTTTTCATCGCGATAGATGCCTATGTGCCAGACTTCCGCATTAGGGATTACTTCCCAAACACCTTCCACTAATCCCAAGCCTGCCCGTAAAATCGGGATCAATCCAACCTTTTCCATTAATTCCACACCGGAAGTTTTGGTAAGCGGTGTAGCTATATCTATTGGACCAGTCCGTAAATCAACCGTGGCTTCATATGCCAATAAACCAGCGATTTCTTTTACCAAAGCCCTGAATTTTTTGGGTTCCGTATCCATGCTTCTTAAAATGGACAATTTATGTGCTATAAGCGGATGACTGGAAATGAAAACGTTTGACACAATTCCTCCACGAAAACCAGATGGTTTAATTATATTGAAGAATGGAAAAACAGCGAATCAAGTCAGGAATGCGAAAAATGGGTAGTGTATAATTCACCTCATGCCTGTTTTAAAAAATCGTGAAATCGAAGCTGAAAATCATCCTGAAGACAGGCTTGATCTTGCCATGCGCCCAAAGAGCCTGGGGGAGATAATCGGGCAACAACAGGTTAAAGAAAATTTGCATATTCTCATCGATGCGGCAAAACATCGCAACGAACCAATGGATCATGTTCTATTTTATGGTCCACCCGGTTTAGGCAAGACCACTTTTGCGCACGTTTTGTCGCAAGAGATGGGTGTCAATATTAAAGCAACTGCAGGACCCGCCATTGAGCGTCCCGGAGACCTGGCAGCAATATTAACCAACCTCCATGGAGGCGATATCCTGTTTATCGATGAAATTCATCGATTGGGAAAGATTATTGAAGAAGTATTGTATCCCGCGATGGAAGATTATTGCTTGGACATAGTGATTGGAAAGGGACCATCAGCACGGTCAATCCGTTTGAAGCTTCCACACTTCACACTTATTGGCGCTACAACTCGGCTGGCTTTGATGAGCTCACCTCTACGGGCAAGGTTTGGAGCTGTCTATCGTTTAGATTATTATGACAGCGACGCCATGAAAGCCATCGTGCGCAGGGCAGTGGGTCTATTTGGAATAGAAGCAGACGAAAGCGGAATTAATGAGATAGCAAAACGTGCTCGTGGCACCCCGCGTGTGGCATTACGCTTGCTTCGGCGGGTAAGAGATTTTGCCCAAGTGCGTGCTACAGGAGTCCTCACAAATAAAGTTGCGATTGATTCATTGACTCTTCTCAACGTCGATACCCTTGGACTGGACGATGTAGACAGGCGGGTTCTGCTTACAATTATTAAAGAATATAATGGTGGTCCGGTTGGATTGGCGACCATTGCTGCATCCATCAGTGAAGAACCGGATACCATCATGGAAGTGGTGGAACCTTATCTGCTTCAGCTTGGTTTTATCGAACGGACACCCCAAGGACGAGTTGCCACCAAATTGGCTTATGATCATATGGATGTACGATACCACGATCACGAAGAGCCACAACCACGTTTGATGTGATGCGATTTAGCATAGATTCCATATTATTTTGAATTCATTTTCCGTAGTATGAAAACAACCGACTTTGATTATGTTCTCCCTCCGGAATTGATTGCACAGACGCCAATTGAACCAAGGGATAGTTCGCGTCTCTTGGTCTATCATAGAAAAAACGATTCTTTGGATCACACCTTATTTCATGAAATAGGGAACTATCTTACTGCCGGAGACTTGCTGGTGATCAATAAAACGCGGGTGATCCCAGCGAGAATATTTGCCAAGAAACCGACCGGGGGTAAGGTCGAGATATTATTAATCCGCAAGCTCCATGAACTAGAATGGGAAGTCCTGATCAGTGGGAAAAAAATCCGGACGGGAATGATCTTGGATGTTGCGGATGGAAATTCTGCTGAAGTGATTCTGGCAACAGAAGATATCAAGAAAATTGTTCGTTTTCAGAAAATAATTGAAGATAACCTGCCAAGCATTGGGCAAATGCCTTTACCTCCTTATATTCATGAAAAACTGAAAGATCCCGAACGATATCAAACTGTTTATGCCCAGGATTCTGGTTCAGCAGCTGCTCCAACCGCTGGGCTTCATTTCACAAATGAATTAATTTCATTTTTACAGAGAAAGGGTATCGAATTCACCGAGGTCACTCTCCATGTAGGATTGGATACATTTGCCCCGGTTACCGAGGAGGATCCTAGAGAACACCTGATTCATACCGAGTGGTGCAGTATTTCTTCAGAAGCCAAAGGGAAAATTAACCTGGCAAAAAAAGAAGGCAGAAGGGTTATTGCAGTTGGGACCACCAGTGTTAGGACTCTTGAATCAGGAGCTAGGGTTGCCAAGCATAATGAATGGGTGGGGGAAATGAACAATCCGACTGATTTATTTATCCTACCTGGTTATTCATTCCGGGTAGTGGATGGAATGATCACTAATTTTCATTTACCGAAATCTACATTAATCATGCTGGTAAGTGCATTTACAGGAAGAGAAAAAATCCTTCAGTTATATCAAAAGGCGATCGAGAAGCAGTACCGGTTCTATTCCTTCGGGGATGCCATGCTCATTATCTAAGATTTAAGAGAAAAATCCATGATTGAATCAAGAAATTGGCAGAATTTAAACGAGGAGATTATTGCATGCAGGAAATGTCCCCGGTTGGTCGCCTGGCGCGAGGAGGTTGCACAAACGAAACGTTCTGCGTACAGAAAATGCGATTATTGGGGCAAACCAGTTCCCGGTTTTGGAGATGCCAATGCCAAAATTTTGGTCGTTGGGTTAGCGCCTGGTGCGCATGGCTCAAACCGCACCGGTAGAATGTTTACTGGAGATGCTTCCGGTGATTTTCTTTATCCTGCTTTGTATCGCGTTGGATTTTCGAGCAAACCCAACGCAACACATAAGAAGGACGGTCTATCATTAAATACCCTCTATATTTCCGCTCTTTGCCGCTGCGTACCCCCCGGGAATAAACCAGAGCCAGGAGAAGTATTAAATTGCCGTTCGTACCTGATAAATGAGATTAATTTACTGAATGATTTGCAAGGGATAGTTGTATTAGGAAAAATGGCTTTTGAAAATATTTATAGAATTTATCAAAAGTCACATGGAATCAAGTTTTCGGATAAATTTCAGCATGGAAAAATAATTGAAATGGGGAATGGGTTGCCATGGTTGCTGGCATCGTATCATCCAAGCCGGCAAAACACGCAAACGAAACGATTGACGGTTGAAATGTTTGACAAGATTTGGAAGATAGCAAAAGATAAAATTGAATGATGGGTAATCACGAGGAGAAATGGATAATAACAAAGGGACTGAGGAAATTAATTTTGAGCTGATAGATACTACGGGATCATTAATCCGATTAAGCGATTTCAGGGGGAAGAAAAATATCCTCCTGGTCTTGCTGCGAGGGTTTGCCTGACCATTTTGTCGAGCTCATCTGGCACGGTTGCGCCAGGACTACTTACAATTTCAAGCCCTAAACACCGAAATTATTGCCTTGGGACCGGATGGACCCAGAGCGTTCCAACGTTTTTGGCAGGATGAGAAAATCCCTTTCATCGGATGTGCCGACATCAAATCAGCAGTTGCAAGTCAATTTCACCAGGAAATTAATTGGATTAAACTCGGTCGGATGCCGGCAATGATCATAATCGATAAAACTGGAAAGGTCCGATACAAACAATACGGAGAAAGTATGTCGGATATTCCTCCGAATGTAGAAATTCTGAAGATACTCCACGGATTACCTTAATGCATTTTTGAGTTTATTGGAGATTGATCATCAATTTTTCGATACGATATTCTGAACGATCGACAGCTTTTTTAACCTTTCGGAGGACTTGATCAACTGCAATACTTGTCTCGACTAAAGAACTAGCAGAAAGACCGGATTTTCCACCTTCGTTTACGATGGCGATAGTCTTCAACCACCAGAGGAGTTCTGCAAAGCTTTCCTTGTTGAACCATAATTTTTCTTCATAACTGTTAATTTGCAAATACTGACGGATGTACGGCAATGAAATTAGCTGCTTAACAATGGATGACAATGATTGTTCACGGGACGATTCAAACCAGTCCTGGATTCGTATGGTAATTTTCAAGAGGAGCAGGTTCTTCTCGGCAACTTCTTTAATCAATCCTTCGTTTTGAAAAGCTTGCTCGATCATTTTACCAAGCTGCCATTCATCCATCCAACTTAACGTTTGATTTTGGTGATCCGTAATGGGTTGCATTTTGCCAATTTGATACAGAAAAGGAAACAGTAAGAGGATTAGCCAACGGTGGTGATGATCTGACAGTCCCTTATTGAGCCCGGCAATCGACTTTAAATATTTAGTTGAATTTGGCATTGGAAACCGTTTATCCAAAGCCTGAAGTGAAAGAACGGTTTCTAAAGCTGCAACTGTTGAATTCACCAAATCAGAGCTGAATTGTAGATTCGTAATCTTACAAATACCTTTAACAAATTCCGTTTCTTTACGATTTGATTCTTCGAGTAACTTCTTGTTTATTGTAATTTTTCCGTTTTCGGTGATCCTATTTTCAAATAGATAAGCAAAATAACCTTGATTACATATTTCATTGAATGGTTTCTGAACAGGAGCGAAGAACAGTTGGTGGAAAGCTTCATCGATACTTGGGACTCCCCGTCCATCAAGATATTCACATAATTGCCGGTATGAATGCAAGTGATCGTCTGAAACTTCTCTGAATCCGGTAAAAACATGGTATTGATATGCAGCAAGCCTTAAAAACATGCCTTTCGAAACCATTTCCTGTGAAGATCGAAGAAACTCAAGACTTGAACTCTGATCCCGGAAAATGACATAGTGACTTGGATTTTCTTTTACCTCCAGAAAATCAGATAATGATTTATGAATCAATCTTTTCTTATTATTGGACCCTTTTATGGCGAAAGGAGCACTGAATTTGATCCACCCGGAAGTTTCTGCGAATTTATTGTGAAAAATTACAAGGGATTTATCGCTGTTATGTCGGTTGGAATAAGCGTAAACTTCTTCATTTATCTGATCATGTTCCGTGTGGAAATCATAAAATGAAAAATGCTCCACATCAGAAAAGAGAGAACGCTCTTTGAGAATAGGAAAAATTTCGCGTTTATGCCTTTCGACAACACGCTCATCGACGGTTTCCTCCCATAGCGCTTTACGAAATTCCATGCCATATTTTTCAGAAAAACCTTCTATTTGACCGTGCCCAAACATGGGCAAACCGGGCAATGTTGACATGAGTGTGCAAATTCCAAAATATTTATCCCCTTTACCGAATTGCTCCACAGCTGTGCGTTCATCAGGATTATTCATAAAATTAACGTAACGCTTTAGTATTTGCGGATCAAATTCGAGAGTGTTTTTAATTAATGTTCGATACCCCGCATTATCTTCATTGCGGAGCATATTCATGAAAGCGCTGTTGTACACACGATGCATCCCCAACGTACGGACAAAATATCCTTCCATCATCCAGAATGCTTCTGCCAACAACAACGTATCCGGTACTTCGGTTGCCACGCGATCCACGACCTCGCGCCAAAATTCCGTTGGCAGCAACCGGTCAAATTCCGATTGAGTTAATGGGTGCTCGGAACGGGAGGGGATGGCACCACCAGTCCCCGGTTCGGGGAACCACAGACGCTGAAAATGCTTCTTGGCAAGGGTCATTGCTGCATCAAACCGGATGATGGGAAATTTACGCGCTACGGACAGGATGGTTTGAATGACAGCCTCACGAGTGGCAGGATTTAGATAATTCAATTGGGCGGTGTCGTTCCAAGGCATGGACGTGCCATCGTTCCCATGATAAATGTACTTCGTCTGACCGGAAAAATAATCAACACGTTTAAACTCAACTGCCGCATCTGTTCGGTTGAAGTAATGGTCTTCCAAATAGATCTCGACTCGTCCATCGGATGAAAGATTGGGACCATTGAATGAATGATTTGGGTATGGGCATTCATCCAAAGATAAAAACCATTCGGGGTGATATATCAGCCAGGGGGAATCAATACCCATATGGTTGGGGACCATATCGCTCGCCAGGCGAATACCATACCGGAAAGCACGGTCACGCAGATCCTGATAAGCCTCCTCACCACCAAGGTCGGATGCGATTTCATAAGAATATAGCGAATAAGCAGAGGAAATGGCGTCAGGATTTCCACAAAGCTGTTTGATCTTTGCTGATGCGCGGCTGCGTTCCCACAAGCCAATCAACCATAGACCTGAAAAACCCCGGTCTGCGAGCATGCGTAAATCTTCATCGGGTATCTGGTTTAATTTTGTGATTGACCTTTGATATTTTTTAGAAAGTTGATCCATCCAAACATACGTGTTTTTTGCCATCAAAACGAGATGCGCCATCCAATCACTATCGGGACTGTAACATTCGGGTTCATTATCCAATCCCGAAGAAGAATATACCGGGATGTGTGTTGGTGCTGCACCAACAAAACCAGTTTTTTCATCTTCCTTCAAGAAATCCATACTGCTTAATAATCGATACAGAAATTGCCCCAATAAATCACCCCAGCGCTTACGGATGTACTCAAGCTGGGCAAAGAGGGAAGAGGGTTCTGCAACAGCGGGACTATGCAGCATATCGATCAGGTTTTCGCGATCCGGACCAAATTTTGGTTGAAGTTCAAAAAAATTTTGCAGTTCTTCCATTACCTGTCGATAAGCAGTTTTCTCTACGAAGGATTGATCATTGAAGAGGATGTGATAAGGTTCCAATGCAGGATTTCTATTTGCATTAAATAGCAAAACCAATTCCTCCAAAGCAAGCGCGCGATTGGAGATGCCATCAGCATGTGCAGAGAGATATTCCTTCGTGGAAATCTCTTTTTTATAGACTGATATTGGGGGAAATTCCTCGAGGAAGGATTTTAATAGAGAATCTACTGGAGAAATTCCAATTTGTTTCTCCAGGTGATCCAATGCCATTAAAAAAATATTTGGATCATATTTTTGACGATAGAGGTTTATCACATGATGAAGTATTTCATCAATCAATCCCATTGCATTGATCTGACCCGCTTTAATAACCTTTTCGGGATGGTTGATCAAATCCAAGTTCTCATTCATTTTTTGAACAAACACACGCGACGCATGGAAATTCGCCAGAATGACGTTACCGGTATATGAAAAAAGAGATTGATCGAATTTGTAATAATCGCGGGCGTAGCGCGAAATATGAAACTCCATTTTGATCGGCTCCTCTCTGGAAGTCGAATTAATTATACAGTGGTAAAAGATTGGAAAGGAATATTTAGGAAAGCAACTCGGTTAGGAAATAAAACTCCCCGTCGACATTCTCCAATTCCTGTTTACCGGTGATAACCCCTTTTTCTGATAGCCTTGCAAGAGTTTTCTCGATCACAGATTCTGGCCAATGAAACAATCTGTAAATATCTTTTGATTGTACAGCTCCAATTGAGTAAAAATATGCTTCGATAATTGATTCGCGTGCAGTTTTTTCTGTTATGATTCCAGATTTTTCAACCAACCATGGGAAATGCCGAGGTGTGAGATCATAAATATATGCATATTTCCATGCGCCTACAGCTGCAATTCCAACTGGAAGGATTTTTAGTTCAACCTGAAGCTGCTCAACTGCTTTATTGAAAAGCATCTCTGCACTTGTATTGCTCATGCGCGCAGCTTTTTTTAAACTCAACGTATCCAATGCTCCCTCTTAATGAGGGCTTCATAAACAAGTTTACATTCCTGGGTGAGTTTCCCCTCCTCGTATTGCATCAAATAATCCTGAAAGGGATCACCATAGTTCGGTGATAAAGCATAAAAATTTGGGATCATATCGAGCGAGACAAAGGTTGCACGATGCCGCAGGAGTTTGGCGTAATACCAATATTTTTTTCCCAACGAATCATCCTTCCATCCCCAGGTCCGGTGCCCTGGATCGTCATGCTCCATGGGTACTTCACGATCACCGGCATTTGCCACCCATAACGATGGAAGTAGAATCCCTTTGACAGGCCAGAAGAAAGTGAATTTGCGTTCTTCTACGAAATTAATTGCTTCCCGAATGGACTTCACTCTTAAACCAGATGTCGTCCTGAAAGTGTTTTCGCGATATTTTTGAAGAATTTTAGAGGAGAGTCTTTTCAACGTTGGGTTTCTAATCTAATTTGCCGAAGATGTGAGTGATGATATTCGAACCACTGCCACCAATATTCTGAGTCATCCCAACTTTCGCACCGGGTACTTGGGATTTTCCACATTCTTCACGCAATTGTTGAACTGCTTCCACGATTTGATACATGCCTGTTGCTCCCACCGGGTGACCACGCGCTTTAAGACCGCCCCGGGTTGAAATTGGGATTTTTCCGGAGGGAGTGATCTGTCCTTCCAATGCTAATTGGGGACCTTTTCCTCGTTCTGAAAATCCACAAGCTTCTAAGGATAAGGCTGACATGATGCTAAAGGCATCATGCAATTCAAAGAAATTTATCATGGAAGGTACTACTTTCGCTTGCTTGTATGCGTGCTGAGCTGATAATTCCGCAGCCCGTAACCATGTAGGTTCTTTTCGATTATGCGTACTGATTGTATCTGTGGCTGCAGCGGAAGCTAAAACCACTATCTTGACTGCCGGGGAATGAATTTTTTCAAGTGGGATGATGATTGCTGCGGCAGCACCATCTCCAATCGGAGAGGCATCCATGAGATTGATTGGGTCGGCAACCATGCTGGCGCGGGAATAGTCTTCCACGGTGATCGGGTCATGAAAACGCGCAAATGGATTGTCCATTGCATTCGCATGTGCATTAATGGAAAAAGGTGCAAAATCCTCCTTTTTCCAGCCATATTCATGCATATACCGCCGCATAATGAGAGCATTTAGCGCGACAAATGAAACTCCAAAATCACCCTCCCAATCTGTGTCAGCTGCAGTTGCCAATTGGGCAGTGATTTCACCTCCCGGGGAGTCCGTCATTTTTTCTACACCCACTACGAGTGCGGATTCCAATTGTCCCGAAGCAACTGCCATTACCCCTGTACGGAAAGCGGCTGCACCAGAGCTACAAGCAGCTTCCAAACGTAAGGATTCTATGAACCGTAAACCAATCCAATCCGCAATATAAGGTCCGAGATGCTGCTGTTTGTTTGCTGAACCGGACATCATATTTCCAATGTATACGGCATCCACCCGGTCCATTCGAGCGTCATTAAGCGCAGCAAGGGCAGCATCTCCACCCAGCTCACGCAAGGATTTATCCCAATTTTCTTCAATTTTCGTTTGACCGATACCGATGATTGCGACAGGACGCATAGATTACCTCAAGAAGTGATTTCTGAAAGGATTATAGAACATTATCCCCTCAGGAACTATCAAGTTCATCTTTCCTGAAAACACGAGGGGATAAGCGCGTCATGTATAATTCATTGAGTTCTGAACAAGCTATCATGACAATTCCACAAAGAATTTCACTAATCATTTTATTCATTATTGGCAGTTTTTGGATATCCGGATGCCATATAAAGAATGATCTTACATCTACGAGTACCGATCAGCAATTCTCAACACAAATCCCTGTAACGATCAATATTACACCTACAACTTCTCCGACAGAATCCGTTTTTTCGATTTGGCTGGATCCTACGTTACCAGCAGGATTCACAAAGCAGATTCTGGAAAATAATAATTTTCATAACGAAAAATCTAAAGATGCAACCAATATAGCATTCGAAATGAATTCGGATGAACCCAAAACTTCCGAATGGATATATCTCCTGGTCATGCCATTTACTTCGTTGAGGGATGATATTTCATATACTGAAATAAAAGCATATTGGGAATTGGGCGAACTGGACACTGCATATAAAAAACCCATATTAATGGATCAGAACACCTATAGCATATTTCAGAAAATTTGGGGTGAACCTGCGGAAAGATCAATTCAAATCGTCACAAGCGACGAAATACTCGAAAAAGCCTGGCAGGATAATTCAACATTTGCCATCATCCCATTCGAAGATTTGAGACCACAATGGAAGGTAATAACGATTGATGGGCAAAATCCTTTAGAAAAAACTTTCAATATATCAAAATATCCATTAGCAATTTCAATCAATATCTCGGGAAAATCAGAAAGTATTGCTCAATTACTCGACTTTTCTGAAAATGGAGAGATTCAAATTCCAGCGACCAACCGGGATCCCGCGAAATTGACGATTGTTTTGGTTACCGGAACAACTGCACTTACCCGGGATATTGCCGACAAGATGGATGAGCAAGGGATTGAATATCCGGCGCAGGATATTTTGACCTGGTTCCAATCTGCAGATATCGTACATATTAGTAATGAAGTATCGTTTGTAGAAGGGTGCGATCATAAAGATGGTGGAAAATTTTGCGCGAAGCCGGAATATATTCAATTGTTGACGAGCATCGGCACAACTGTTGTTGAATTGACAGGAAATCATCTTCTAGATTTTGGATCTCAACCTTTCTTAAATACCCTTGAGATATTCAAGGAAAATGGAATTGCTACATATGGGGGAGGAAAGAATCTTGAAGATGCCCGTCAACCATTTTTAGTTGAACAAAATGGAAATCGTTTTGCCTTTTTGGGATGCAATGCGGTTGGCCCGGATTACGATCTTGCATCAACCGATTTACCAGGCGCTAACCCATGTGATGGTACATGGATGGAGGACGAAATCAGGTCACTGACTGAAGCGGGTTACAACGTTATTTTCACGTTCCAACATTTGGAGAATTGCTCCACGATACCACTTGCAGCACAAATGGGGGATTTCATTCGGGCGGAAGTTGCAGGCGCTATCATTGTGAGTGGCAGCCAGGCTCATTGTCCTCAAATAATGACATTGTATGATCATTCCTTCATCCATTATGGTCTTGGAAACCTTTTTTTCGATCAGATGGATCCTGTGACACGGCGGGAGATGGTCGACCTCCATATTTTTTATGAAGGAAAATATATTAATACTAGGTTATTGACAGCTGTTCTGGAGGATCAAAGCAAACCCAGACCAATGACACAAGAGGAACGGTTAAATTTTCTATACGGAATTTTTCAAGATACAACATGGAAAAGATAATAACAATCGCTTGCCTTACAATATTTGTGTTTCTCTTGACCTGTTGTGCTATTTCAGGGATATCTGCAAATCCAATTTCCACAAGTACACCATTCATGCCCGAGGCAACCTCGGTGAACACTGTGGATATTCAAGTAAAAGAAAATATTTGGGTCGCATCACAAGTTCCTGAAATTATTCGTCAGCAATTGAGAGCAAACACCGATTTTTTAGTTGTTGACAATCCCGATGATGCCATGATAAATCTCCAAGCGGGTTCTGAAGGAGAAATAGTGGCGCATTGGGTTTATTGCCTTGTCGCTGCATTTCCAACCGTCCTGGATGATGTATCTTCGCAGGATTTCAGCGATGTTTGGCAGGGAACAAGGGCGATTTATCCTGAACAGGAAGTCTTTATTTCACAAACGAGTGCCGATCTACTGGATATGAAATTTGGAACGCATTCCGAAGAAAAAATTCACATTGTCGCAGAAGATTCGATTTCAGATGAGCTTTGGGATAACCGTACTGCATGGGGAATTGTTCCTTTTGAATTCCTTACCCCGTTACTTAAAGTAATCAGCATTGATTCAATCTCGCCTTTGGAAAACCAATTTGACTTGGAAGGTTATTCTTTGACTTTTCCATTTTCCCTTCATGGCGACGCTATAGTAGTTGAAGAATTTCTGGAAAAGGTAAACGAAGGGAAAATAAATCTCTCTGTAATGAATCGTGATCCTGAACTATTTACTTCAATCATCCTCACAGGAACTACTGCGCTAACAAGAGTCACAGCATACAAGATGTTCACAAAAGGGGTTTTATACCCAGGTGAGGAAATCCGAAATATATTATTGTCTTCAGATTTCACACATGTCAGCAACGAAGTTTCGTTTTCTTCCAATTGCAGCGATCCGTATGCTTCGAGTACGACCATGCAGTTTTGCAGTCAGACTCAAAACATTCAATTACTTGAAGATGTCGGTGTGGATATTATCGAATTGACTGGCAACCATCTGATTGATTTCGGATATGAACCTCTATACGAAACCATTCAAATGTACCGTGATAGAGGATGGCTCATTTATGGTGGCGGGGAAAAAGCATACGACGCCCGGCAACCAATCACTTTCGAGCACCACGGGAATAAATTTGCCATGCTTGGATGTAATGTAGTTGGTCCAGATTTCGATTGGGCAGGTGATGCAACACCGGGTTCTGCAAAGTGCGATTTCGAATGGATGTCATCTCAGATCCAGATGTTAACTTCTCAAGATTACCTTGTCATTGTTACGCTGCAAGACTATGAATCGGAGGCAGCCATGCCTTCACCCAGCGTACGAGAGGATTTTATTGCCATGGAAAATGCAGGAGCGATCATTGTTTCCGGAAGCCAGGCTCATTCCCCACAAGGGTTTGAATTTGTTAATAATTCATTCATTCATTATGGGTTGGGTAATTTATTTTTTGATCAAATGGCTTCGATTAATACTCGGCGTGAATTCATCGACCGGCATGTGTTTTATAATGGAAAATATATTAATACTCAAGTTATCACATCCTTTCTTGAGGATTACGCCAGACCAAGATTGATGTCCATGGATGAAAGACGAGAATTCTTGAAAGAAATATTTAAATTCAGCGGTTGGTAAAGGAGCGAATATGAAAATTTATGATATTTCGTTAACCATTACGCCGGAGATACCTGTATGGCCAGGGGACTTAAGAGTTGAATTGCATCGTGTGAAGAAAATCGAAGAGGGTTCACATGATAACCTTTCACAAATGAGACTTGGTGTTCATACCGGAACCCATGTGGATGCTCCATATCATTTTGTTGCTAATGGACAAAAAATCGATGAATTGCCGATCGATGTGTTTGTTGGTCCGGTTCAGGTAGTTAGTTTGCCAGATAATGTAGATCTAATCAAAGAAGCTGATTTACGAAAAATTTCCATTGATCCTAATATCAAACGAATCTTATTAAAGACTCGCAATTCGAAACTTTGGGAAAAAGGTGAAAAGAAATTCAAAGAGGATTTTGTCGCCATCAGCGCTGATGCTGCCGAATACCTGGTGAAATTGGGTATGCGATTTGTTGGGATTGATTATCTTTCGGTGGGCCCATTCCATAATTCCAAACCGACGCATGATGTGCTGTTAGGTGCTGGGATGGCATTGCTAGAAGGCGCAGATCTCTCTGGCGTTTCAGAGGGGATATATCAACTGGTTTGCTTGCCTTTAAAACTGGGTGCTACCGAAGGTGCTCCGGCAAGGGCGATATTGATCGAGGAATAGGAGAACACCATGTTCGATCTTCCAGATAACGAAATTCTACCCCTTTCATTAAAACATAACTTTTGGACATGGTCTGCCCAGGCAAAAGTTAAGCCTATTCCGATATCCAAAGCTAAAGGTGTGTATTTTTGGGATACGAATGGAAAACGTTATCTAGATTTTAATTCGATGGTCATGTGTGTCAATATTGGGCATGGCGATCAGCGGGTCATCGATGCAATCATCAGGCAGGCAAAGGAATTGGCTTTTGCAGGACCAGGAATGGCAACAAAACCGCGAGCACTACTTGGAAAAGCGCTCTCGGAAATAACCCCCCAGGGTCTGGAAAAGTATTTATATACCTTGGGTGGGGCGGATGCTAATGAAAATGCAATTAAACTTGCAAGAGCATATTCAGGCAAATTTAAAATCCTGACCCGTTACCGCTCGTACCATGGAGCGACCTATGGTGCTATGGCACTTACCGGCGACCCACGCCGGCATATGTGGGAACCGACCATTATGCCGGGTGTTGTCCATTTTCTTGACCCATATCGATATCGCTCCACATTTCATCGGGTGAATCCAGAAATATCTGAAGAAGATTTCACATTGGATTATCTGAATCATCTGGAGGAAATTATCCAGTTTGAAGGTGCAGATACTATCGCTGCGATCTTGCTGGAATCCGTGACTGGTACAAATGGGATCATTATCCCTCCAAAAGGGTATATGGATGGTGTTCGGTCGTTATGCGATAAATACCATATCGTGATGATTTGCGACGAAGTCATGAGTGGGTTTGGTAGGACAGGAAAATGGTTTGCTGTCGACCATTGGAATGTCAGACCGGATATCATGACCATGGCAAAAGGCTTGACCTCTGGATATGCGCCACTTGGTGCGGTGGCAATGAAAAATGAAATTGCAGCAACTTTTGATAACAAAGTTTTCGAAGGTGGATTGACCTTTAACGGTCATCCTATTTCACTGGCTGCTGCTTTGGCAGTCATCGAAGTGATAAAAGAGGATCACCTCGTAGAGAATGCCTGGGAAATGGGAAAGGTTATGTCCGATATGCTTGCTGAATTAAAAGACAGGCATCCATCGATTGGTGAATATCGCTCGATTGGACTTTTTGGTGTCATCGAATTAGTCAAAAATAGGAAAACCAAGGAGCCAATGGCGAAATTTAACCAATCCAGTCCTGAGATGGTTGCATTCAAGAATTCATTATTGGATAATGGCGTCTTTCTATACACACATTGGCATACTGTCTTGTTGATTCCTCCCTTGATCATCACACAGGAGCAATTGGCGGAAGGGTTTTCTGCATTGGATAAAGCTCTTGCCATCACAGATAAGGCAACTAAAGAAGGTAAATGAATCTTTTACCATTAAACGCATCTGATATACAGAGATCAACCCATGCCTGATAAACAAATACTATCTCAAAAACCATTGAATCAAACAAAACCAAAAGTTGAAAAACTGATCATATTAGGATCGGGACCTGCTGGGTTTTCTGCTGCTATCTATGCAGCGCGGGCAGAACTAAAACCCGTCCTCATCACTGGTATTGATTTGGGTGGACAGGCCGCGCTGACAAATACGATTGAAAATTATCCGGGTTTTCCAGATGGGGTCGGTGGTTACCAATTGGGAGAATTGCTGAAGAAACAAAGTGAGAAGTTTGGTGCCAACGTCGTTCTAGATTCTGTCCTGGAAGTCAAATTAAAGCAGAAACCTTTTCTTATTCGAACGGGTGGTGAACAATGTTATCCGAAAGTTTGATTATTGCCACAGGCGCAAGTCCTAATCACCTCAATGTGCCAGGCGAAAAAGAATTCGTTGGAAAAGGTGTATCTTATTGCGCCACATGTGACGGATGATTTCTTTAAGGGAAAAAACGTTGCTGTAGTGGGCGGGGGAGATAGTGCACTCGAAGAAGCATTATTCCTTACGAGGTTTGCTTCCCACGTGACGATCATTCATCGGCGAAATGAATTTCGGGCAGGCGCGATTCTTCAAAGACGAGTGAAAGAAGAAAATAAAATATCAGCTAAGATGAACAAAACTGTTGTCCAAATTAATGGTGAAGATAAAGTCCGTGGTATCACTATCCTTGATACAATTTCAAACAAACGATCGGAGATAGAAGTAGATGGAATATTCATCTTTATTGGGCATACTCCAAACACATCCTTGTTCTCAGGACAGCTCGACATTGATGAGAGGGGATATGTGAAGATCGATTCGAAAATGCAAACAAGTATTCCTGGAGTATTTGCTGCAGGTGAGGTGGCAGATCCGGATTATCGACAAGTTGTCACCTCTGCAGGCATGGGAGCAGCTGCTGCCATACAAGCAAATCGATTTCTTTCAAAATAACAGAAAAAATCCAGACTTTCTCCGGGATTTTTTATAGTTTATGGTGTGGGAGATGATTATCCCTAGCCCTGACCATATGAAAACTCGCGGGGCGCTGACAACACCCGCAGAAGCCCAAATTGGCAGACCTTGTGTATTCGTTCCAGTTTGGCGGACAGGCTCGACATACCAGCGGATCACGTGTGGAGTAGTATCCAAAGGACGGAAACTGGCGCTGATGATGTAGGATGTATCTGCTACATAAACGACAAGCTTCCGACCGCACTTCGGTTACATCTTCGATGGTTACCATGTAGGATTCATTTTGCCGTAGGGTGCCGACAGATGCCCACTGTAAAGTTACAGAATCGTCCGATCCCGCTATGGTGCACCATCCACTGGTAACAGTAAATTTGCAGCCGGGTATGGTGGCGGGGTTGTGGGAGTGGGGGTAGGTCCAGGGGTTGGAAGTCGTTCACAAAGTGGAATTTGGATGGTTGTTCCCAGGTACACAATATCGGAGGTTAAACCATTCCATTTCTTTAATCCTTCGATACTAACCGCATAGTTGGCTGCGATTGCTTGTAACGTATCATTTTCTTAGACAACATAGGGCAATTGATCACAGGCGATCTGGGTTGCTTGCGATCCTGAAAGAGTTGTGGTTGGAGCCGGAGTAAGCGTGTATGTGGGTTGTGGAATTAACAGTACATTTCCCGGGGCGATGATGCAGTTTGGCGACAGCTTATTCATGTCGATAATGCTTTGAACCGATACTTTATAATACGCAGCCAGGAGAGAACATGTATCCTGCGATTGAACAGAGTATTCAATAGGAGGCAAGGGAGTGGCAGTCGGTTCTGGCGTTGGAGTGGGCGTCTCAGTAGGTGTTACAGTGATTGTGGGTGTTAGAGTTGCAGTGGCTGTAGGAGTCGGCTCAACAACGCAGCCAGTACCGCGCAATAGAGTATAAGCAAGACCAGCTCCCAATGCCAGAATAATAATTAATAATCCTATTGCAATGGGGAGATTCAATGTTAATGAAGCAACTTTAGGAGCTTACGGCTTTTTCAGTCTGAGCTTTACCTGAAGGTGTGAAATAACGGCCGCAAACAGAACAACGCGTCGCATTTTCTTGAATCTTTGCACCGCACGTAGGACAAAACTTGGAAGGTGAATTATCTGGACTCATATTATTAACCAATAACCGGGATAATCCCCGGTCAAGAAAAAATTATACCATACGAACCTGTCAAGGTAATTTTGGCAATAAAAACAACCTTATGATATGCTTTTAGCGATGGATTTTATTAAGTCTTTACGTGCACATTCCTTTTTGTAAGCAACGTTGCGAATATTGCGATTTTAGTACCTTTGCCGGGAAAGATTCCTTGATCCCCGCTTATATCGATGCTTTGGAAAAAGAGATAACCCTCTTTGGAGAAAAAAGTGCCTGTTTGGGCATTGTTCATACCGTATATTTTGGAGGGGGAACGCCAACCTTGATTCCCCCGAAAAATTTCAAATGTCATCTAAATACGATTCGTCAATCCTATCAAATGACTTCTGATGTGGAAATTTCCATTGAGGCAAATCCCGGGGCGGTAGAAATTACTCAATTATGTCAATTGAATTCATTTGGAATCAACCGGATCAGTATAGGGGCGCAATCGTTTAATACGGATGAATTGAAACTATTGGGCAGGATTCCATAACCAGAATGAAATTCGGATTGCATTTCAAAATGCTAGGGAGGCTGGCTTTTCCAACATAAATCTTGATTTGATTTTTGGGTTACCCAACCAATCTCTGGAAGCATGGGAACACAATTTGCTGGAAGCGATTAAGCTTGAACCTGAACATCTGTCTTTGTACGGATTGTCAATTGAAGACAATACACCATTATCCAGAGCAATCAACAGTGGGTCGCTTGAAAGACCTGATCCAGATCTTGCCGCGGATATGTACGATTGGGCGTCTGATATTTTACAAAAGCATGGTTACGAGCAATATGAGATTTCAAACTGGTCAAAGAAATCACAGCCTTCTGACCAATATCGATGTAAGCATAATTTACAATATTTGGCATAATCAACCCTATTTGGGATTTGGCGCATCAGCCCACAGTTATTACGAGCATATGAGGGTCGTAAATGTGCGTGATATTGAAGAATATATCCATGTAATGGAAAAAGCCAACAGCCTTTAAGGAATCAGTCAGTCCTGCTTTAGCGGAAAGGCAAGCGCTTTCTCAATGGGATGAAATGGAAGAAACAATGATGGTTGGTCTGCGCTTTTTAACGGAGGAAGGGGTTGATAATTTGAGGTTTAAAGATTCGTTTCAATAAAACAATAGACGATTGTTTTCATCCACAAATCGAAACCTTGATTGGAGAAGGATTATTGGAAAGGAAAGGGAAAAATCATCAGGCTTTACGATTAACAACCAAAGGTAGATTGTTGGGAAATCGGGTATTTAGAGAATTTATTGGCAATAAAGCGATTGTCGAATAGATTTTAATTAATCGACCAGCACACGTGTGCCATACCCACGTTCTCCATTTTATCGCCGAGAAAAATAGGGGTTGACCAGCGGAATAACCAGAGGGCTTCACTAGGACGCATATTCACACAACCATGACTCATGGGTACACCATAATTATCGTGCCAGTAGGTGCCGTGAAAAGCCACGCCGGTTTCGGGAACAAAAAATGTCCAGGGAACCCAGGCAGGACATAAGCTTCGTAATCGGAGGTTAATTCACCGGAGCCCATATGCTTGGATGGCATTTTTGACTCAATGTGGAATTCGCCTTTTGGAGTATCGGTTGATATTCCGCCATCCGGAGTAGAAGAGCCAGCTAAACCGGAAGATATCCGGGTCTTGAAAATTAGATTATCGCCTTCATATGCAGTTAATGTCTATGTAGGGATGGAAACTTCAATTCTCTTCTGGTATTCATCTCGATCTATCGCTAAAGGAGAGTATTCATCCGGTGATATGATTCGTAGATCTTCCGTCCGGGCATAATATTGCGTGTTATCCAATAATTCATCTTTGACCACGTACCAAGGATCGCCATCTGGACCAACTTCGACACCTGTCACCCAATGGGTGGACTGATAATACAGACGATACATTTTTTCCCAATTCCCGCGCGCATCCTTCCACATGGTCTGTGTATAAGGGACGGTAATTTCAGCAAGAAAACCCTGTTTTGGGAAAGTTGTAACAAGTGGATTGGACCGATATCGAACCGGTTGGAGGTGTGCACTATGAATATACCCTCCCCAGACACGGTACCATCTTCTGTTAAAGTCAGTGGGTACTCCGAAGTAACGGGATAATATGTATGTATCACGTCATCCCGGTAGTGCTGATATAGGATGATGCTTTCGTCTGAAGGCATGCTGTATACGCTCACCTCGTGTGAACCTACTCTTACCAAGCCTGTAGCAACACCGGGAGAGTTGAGTCGTGGCTTGCTTTTGGCAAGGATTCCAGCAGACGCAACCAGACCTAATTTTATGAATTCCCGTCGGTTTATCATTTAATAAAATTATACTTTGGTTTCAAACTTATTCGGTTATGCGAAAAAACATGTCAATTTTGACAGCTAGTATTTAACTCAAGCAGATGGATAATATCATAAGAAAGCTTCATATAGGCACTAATCTTGCAACATATTTGACATCTCGATTAGAGGAGTTGATCATGATACTCGGTATTGATGTAAGTCGATGGGATCTTAACATTAAGTGGGATATTTTAAAGTCGAGCGGAATTGAATTTGCGTTCTGCAAGGCAACCCAGGGAAATTATCTTACCGATCCTACTTTGAAACCTAATATGGAGGGGGCTGCTAAAACCGGCATGGTGGTTGGCGCGTATCATTGGTGCGATCCCACCGTTAGTACCACCCGACAGGCTGATTATTTTCTTGATGCAATCAGTGACGTAAAATACCATTTTCTTGCCGTTGATATGGAACAATATTGGGCGGATTGGAACGAATGGCGGAAAAAGGATATTAATAATATTCTTTCAGGTAAACAAATCAGTGAAAATGCACGAATTATCGTCAATGAAATCAAAAAACGTACTCCTGTCCCTGTTATCGTTTATACAAGCCCATGGTTCGTGGATGAATACGCCCGACCATCCGTTGATTGGTTAAAAGATACTCCACTCTGGCTGGCTCATTACCCTTTTAAATCTGGCAGGGTGAAAACAACGTGGGAAGAAATGAAAGTTAAATATAAACCCACTACAATTACTCCCCGGCTTCCATCAGGGATTAAAACATGGAATTTCTGGCAGTTTACCGGTGATAAGTTTGTCCTTCCGGGTTGTGATTCTGCACTCGATATTAACTATTTCAATGGTGAACTCAACGACCTGCGCAAGATGGTGGGGATAAAAGTAGAAGAGAGTGAACAAAGGCCTAACCCTGATGAATCCATCAAACCTTTGACGGCTGATGAAAAAATAGCAAACCTCGAAAAGAAGGTTCAAAAACTGGAAGAAGAAGCCATAAAACACGGATGGATCATCTGACATATAATTCATGCATGTCAGAGAAGCAACAATATCAAATTATTTTTGAACCGGTTGGAAAACGAATTTCAATAAATTCTTATGAGACAATCCTAGATGTAGCGAGAGCTGCAGGTATTGATCTCGAATCTGTATGTGGTGGGGAAGGTACTTGCGGACTTTGCCGTATTCGACTGATTAAAGGCGAACTCACGGGTTTCACCAGCTCAGAACTAGAATGCATCAACGAGTCTGATCGAAGGGCAGGTGTTCGTTTAGCATGCCAGGTTCATCCCATTGGCGATACCATCATCGACATCCCGGCACAGTCCTTGACCGCTCTTCAGAGGACCCAGGTGGAGGGTGTCGAGTTACAATATCAAAAGGACCCTCCTGTATTTCCAATCGCTCTCCAATTAAAAAAACCAACCCTAAAAAACCTTGATTCGGACGAGACACGCCTCAGATCCAGTTTACAGAATTCCGGCTATTTCAATGTGCAGATTTCTTTGGAAATATTTAAAAGTGCATCGGAGATTTTTCGCGAAAATGACTGGAAGGTAAAAGCTGCATTACGCCATTCCAACTTTGGAATTTCGATTGGCGGATTGGTATCCCGTAAGAAGCATCTTTGTGGGATCGCAGTTGATATCGGTACTACCAAGCTTGCCATGTACCTTGTTGATTTGGAAACTCATGCGACTCTGGCAAAATTGGGTCAAATGAACCCTCAAATTCCATATGGTGAAGATGTTGTCAGTAGAATCGCCTATTGCAATAAACATGAAGAGGGGAGAAAGATTCTTCAATCTGCGCTGATAGGA
Organism: uncultured Chloroflexia bacterium; assembly: GCA_963699305.1. Taxonomy (GTDB): domain Bacteria; phylum Chloroflexota; class Anaerolineae; order Anaerolineales; family Anaerolineaceae; genus JBGQAS01. Next base: position 574,665 of record OY969431.1, read on the forward strand.
ACTTTAAATGCAATGATTGAGGAATGTTGCACAACTGCAGGGGTCGATCATGAATGCATTGTCGAGTTCGTTGCTGTCGGCAATACTGTCATGCACCACATCTTTTGTGGACTCCCCGTTCGCCAATTGGGTGAAGCCCCATATTTGCCCGCCGTGTCAGATCCTCTGGAATTCCAAGCTGAACAGATAGGTTTGAAAATTTCACCGGGGGTACATGTATATCTCCCCCCTAATATCGCAGGGTATGTTGGTGCAGATCATGTATCCATGCTGTTAGCCACAGATGCATGGAAATCACGTAAAGTAACCATCGCCTTGGATATTGGAACCAATACTGAGATAAGTTTGATATCGGGTGGTCAACATTTTTGTTGTTCCTGCGCATCCGGACCTGCCTTTGAAGGGGCTCACATATCTGCAGGAATGAGAGCTGCAAAAGGAGCGATTGAGCGTGTTAAAATCTCGGGAGAAGATATTCAAATCAAGGTCATTGAAGATACAAAACCTGTGGGAATTTGTGGATCTGGTATTCTCGATTGTATATCAGAGATGGTCAATCAGCATATAGTGGATACACGTGGTAGTCTCTCTAGATCTGATAAAAGAGTGAGCAGTAATGGATTTCAAATCTGTGATGGAAGATCGAGTGGGATCAACAAACCCTTATACATTACTCGTGAAGATATCAATCAAATTCAATTAGCCAAAGCAGCCATCCAGGTAGGGTGGGGAGTGTTACTTGAGAAAGCGAAACGGACGAAAGAAGATATAGACACATTCATCATCGCAGGAGCCTTTGGGTCATATCTTGATGTAGAAAGCGGAATCAGGGTTGGAATGCTGCCCGATATTCCAGTTAACAAATTTCGACAAGTAGGTAACGCTGCAGGTATGGGTGCATTACAGCTCCTGCTTTCCTTACGCAAACGGAAAGAAGCTCAAAAAATCTCACAGAGAGTTTCATATGTGGAATTGACCACCTACAAGAGATTTATGGACCGTTATCTGGAAGCACTCTATTTCAAGTAGAAAACAATTCAATTTTCTATTACAATATCCCGATTCAGATCCCTTTGCGTGGATGAATGATGATAAAAAGATTGAGACATATCGTATTGTGTTTTGTTGCTATATTTTTCTTCGTATCATGCACAAATGGTGTGTCGAATCCTTTACTTGTTCAATCAGTTGAACCTGTAACTCCGGATCCGACCGCTTCACCGACTCATGACCACAATCCGGTAATAACGGTTACTCCGAGCCCCACCGATTTACCATCTGCGACAGATGATTTAAGATTACCTCCCGAGCAATGGCGTGATTGGCCAATTGTCCCTATTGTTTCTGAACGAGTTAAGCAAATATACCGGGTTGGATTGGTAAATGGCAACGATCCACATGCATTTTCAAAGATCGGTGATTGTCAAAACGTTGTTTCGTTATTTCTTGGGACCTTTGATCGGACAGGGAGTTATACTCTCGGCAATGAATTTGATTACCTCCAATCGACAATCGATCATTTTAAAGGTTCCTGGATCCGGCAAAGCATCGCTGGATTTTATGGCTTTAACGCAGCTTCAGAATTAAACCCAATTTTCAATGACCCCAAGCAATGCAACGCAGATGAAACACCTGTTGCATGCGAGGTGAGATTACATAAACCAAGTCTTGCTATCATCAGCCTCGAAACATGGTGGGGGAATGACACAAAAGATTATGAAAAGTACATGCGTCAGATTCTGGATTTCCTTATAGAGGAAGGTATTGTTCCAATAATCGGAACCAAAGCTGATAACCAGGAAGGGGATAACAGCATCAATTTCACCATTGCAAAACTGGCTTACGAATATGACATTCCCATGTGGAACTTCTATGCTGCTGTTCAGAATTTGCCGGGTAAGGGTCTGACGGAGGACGGTTTCCATTTATCTTTTGGTCAGAACCGCTTTGACATTCCTGTTGAAATGCGTTCTGCCTGGCCATGGAGAAATCTTACAGCGCTACAATCCATCGATGCTGTCTGGAAATTTGTGAGCCAAGAATAATCCTCCCATCTAAGAACAATTGAGATGATTAGGGATTTAGATAGTGTATAATTCGTGCTTGTGCTTATGCCCTGGCGGGGTTTTTGGCAGGGTAATATTTTTCAAAATTTGAAAATTTATTGTGGAGTCGAAACCGGATGAAAAAGACCATCAAGAAGATTATCTCCTTGGCAGTGATCATCTTTTCAATTTCGGGATTGATCATTTCTTTCGTTTTTATTCCTTCCGTGGCAAAACCAATTACAGAATTACTTTATTCTTTCAACACGGGTCTGCTGGCAATTCTTTTGGCAGTTTTTTTCATTTATAAAATTCTGACTCAAAAAATTAAGTCGCAAAAAATGAAAGAAGTTTCCATGGATATTCGGAATGGAGCGAATACCTATTTATTCCGCCAAATTCGCACCATCCTACTATTTTCACCATTTCTCTTGATTATCATCTGGTGGTTGTTAGGCTGGCAAGCTGCTTTAACAACGATTTTAGGTGTTGTAACATCATTAACTTCTGCGTTTGTGGGAATGTCTGTTTGTGTCAGAGCAAATCTTAGAACCGCTGACAGTGCCAATGAATCCAGACTTTTACCCTTTCGGTTTGCCATCATGGGTGGCTCTGTGATGGGTTTATGCATTACCGGTTTATCACTTGTTGTGCTATCCATTCTTTTCATGATTTTCAAACGACCTGAACCTTTAATTGGATTTGGATTCGGGGCAAGTCTTGCAGCTTTGTTTGCCCAAATAGGTGGTGGGATCTTTACAAAATCTGCTGATGTTGCTGCTGATCTCGTCGGTAAAGTTGAAAAAAACATTCCCGAAGATGATCCACGAAACGCTGCCGTTATTGCAGATCTCGTCGGTGATAATGTCGGTGATTGTGCGGGGCGAGGAGCAGATCTGTTACAGACTTTTGCTGACGACATTGTTACCGGAGTAATCGTCGCAATTACTTTCATACCAAAGTTTGGGATTAGCGCGATCTATTTTCCCATCTTATTGAAAAGTTCGGGCGTTGTCGCATCCTGTCTTGGGATCCTGGTAACCGGATTGTGGAACAACAAGTTATCTTTTACAAAGATATTCAATATTGGATTATGGGTTAGTACTTTTTTTAGTATTGGGGCAGGTTTTCTAGTTTCCATGTATGCATTGAATGATTGGAAAATCGGAATAACCGTTATGCTTGGTGTTCTGGCAACCATGTCAGCGGCACTTTCCACAAGTTATTATGCGGGCATGGGGAATCGGCCAGTTCGCGATATCGCGAAAGCATCGAGTAGGGGTGCAGCTTTAAACCTGATCACAGGAATCGGATATGGATTGCAGAGTCCGATTATTTCGCTCGTCACCATCGTCATTGCCATTATTGTTGCATATAAACTTACTGGTGGGATTCTCCTTGCCATCGTGGGTGTCAATATTGGAACTGACTTATTAATTACCTTTATAATGGCTGCTGATGCATTTGGCCCTATCGTTGACAATGCAGCTGGTATTGCCAGTCTTTCCAAGTCAAAGCCTGAAATTATAAAGGCACTTTCATCGCTGGATTCAGTTGGAAACACAATGAAAGCAATCACGAAAGCTTATGCCATGTCTTCAGGAACCGTGACTGCTTTTGTAATCTTTGCAACATTTTTCTCACTTACCAAGATTAAATTGATCGATATCAGCCAACCGTATGCACTGGGATTCTTATTAATTGGCATTGCTCTCCCATACTTGATATCCTCACTTGTGATCCAATCAACAGCACGTACTGCCGAGAAAATGGTGGATGAAATTCGCAAGCAGTTCAATGAATTTCCAAACATTATCAAGGGCTTGATGAAACCAGATTACGCAAAGTGCATCGATATTTCCACAAAAAATGCACTGAAAGAAATGATTTTGCCTGGTACGATCAGCGTATTTCTTCCAATCCTTGTTGGATTAATGTTTGGGCCAGTCGGTTTGAGTGCACTGTTGATCGGAGCGGTTGCCTCGTCTGCCATGCTAGGTCCGTTCTTTAATAATACAGGTACTGCGTTTGACAACGCAAAAAAAGAAGTCGAATTAATGAAAGGCACGAAAGGTACAGCACAGTATGCTGCAGCAGTAGTCGGTGATACTGTAGGAGATCCTCTCAAAGATGTTGCAGGACCCTCGGTATTGATTTTTATGAAATTGATGGGTATGGCGTCGCTGTTAGTGTCTCCAATAATTCTTCAAATGACTCCTTGGATAAATATGGGGTTTTAGTAAAAAAGATACGCTCAAAACTGAGCGTATCTTTTTTTTGATGAATTATTTTTTAGATGGTTGATCCAAAAGCAATTTAGCAAGGGCAACCGCTTTGCTTGCATCTTCCGCATATCCATCTGCTCCAATTTGCTTTGCATAGCCTTCAGTGACGGGTGCCCCGCCAATCATCACTTTTATCTTTTTCCGGATTCCTGCTTGCTCCAATGCTGCGATGGTTGATTTCATATTTGTCATGGTTGTTGTGAGGAGCGCAGATAAACCAATAATGTCTGCGTTTGTGGTTTTTGCAATTTCCACAAATTTTTCCGGCGATACATCATTCCCAGCATCAATGATTTCAAATCCGGCGCCTTCCAACATCAAAGAAACGAGATTCTTGCCGATGTCATGCAGATCACCTTTTACAGTCCCAACGATGATCTTGCCGAAAGAATGAATATTATTTAGAACCAGCTTTGGTTTAAGAATCGCCAACCCCGATTTCATAGCCCTGGCAGATATTAACATTTCGGGAACAAAATATTCACCTGCCTCAAATCGTTTACCCACTTCCGCCATTCCCGCAATCATTGCTTGATTTAATATTATTCCGGGATCTATGCCTTGTTTAAAGGCTTCCTCGATTTTTTCAGGAACGATGTGATTATCCCCGTTTACGATTCCATCAAAAATTGCCTGCAGTGTTGCATTCATGATATCTCCTCGAAGTCGTAATTATTACGTAACCATTTCTTATAAGAAAAACTATCAACTGTTAATTCTAGCTTCGTAAAAAAGATAGTCGAGACGTATAAATATATTTTACTCAAGAATGACTTTTTACGTATATCTTGGTTCAACTTTGTAATAATGAGTCTGCATCTGCTCTCTTAAAATAGGATCGAAAGGCACGCACTTCACCGATTTTAATTTCCAAACGAGATTGAAGATCAATCAAATTAGAAGAGGGTGTATGGTTCCCGGGAGCTATTTGGCAACTAACTTGATCTTTTTGGCAAACAACAATATCGCCATGGGCCTGCAACCAATCCAAACCAAGCCTGATCGCAGGATCCGGATATCCCAATCGTGCTGCGATTTTCGAGTATTCCAGAATGCCGGATTTATTCCTGATCGTATACAGTGCTAACCCTCCAAATTTACTCATAAATTCTTTTACGCTTTTTGGGCTCGGATCAAATGCAAACAGTAATATTTTTTGAGGTTTGGTTGTTTCAATTATCGTTCGGAGAGTGGTGCGATCGGGAGGAATCGTTGAAATCACGAGTATTTTTGATCTCCCGAGATTGTTTCGGTCACAAGCCATTTCAATCGTAAGTTCAGGCCCTTCTCCAAAAACGATGGTTTCTGAATTCAATGAGATGTGCCTAATGAATTGATCAGAATCAGACTCGTTCCGATGATCGTCTATTGTGAAATTGGGATGCGGAGAAGGTGCTGCTGGTATTTGCTTGATTTCCCGCCAGTCGATCCATTCGAGTTGGATTTCTTTTTGTCCACGAAAATTTGAGAATCGAGCGCTAAATGCAATATCAAAATTTCCTTCGGGTACCAAGTTACCCGCTCCCTGCCACCAAATGAACTGAAGTTCATGCTGTTCGGTATCCATGAGGGTGAGCCGCAAGTGTTCTTTCGTGGACCCGATAATTATCGGCTTGGATTTAAGAGACACATTTTGTGTGGCAAAAACAGGGGCCGGATTTCCATGACCAAACGGACTGAGTGCTTCAATTTGTGAGACAAAGTCACTGTTAAGGTCATTAAATTTCAAATAGCTTTCAATGGGGAGCAAGGAAAGTGGAGGTCTTTCTGCAGTCTGGTCATCAACCTGGCGATTCAATTGCTTAGTAAAGAGTGAAAGATTTTCGTTCTTCAAAGCTAGACCTGCAGCCATCGGATGCCCACCGAAGGATTCTAATAATGGAGCACAAGCAGAAATTGCTTGAATAATGTTTACACCATCAATGGAACGTGCAGACCCCTTGATCATTCCTTCCGGGGTTTCAGTACAAAGAATGACGGGTTTATTGCAAATTTCTGCTAAACGACCAGCAACCAATCCAAGCACCCCGGCTGGCCAATTTTTATGAGCGATAACGATAACCGTACCTTGAGATATTTCATTTTGATTGTCAATCAGACGGATGGCGGCATAGAACACCTGGTCAGAAAGCATTTTCCTTTCACTGTTTTTATTCTCCAATGCCTTTACTATATTCGAGATAAAAATTTCATCCTGCGAAGTGAGGAAATCAACCATCATGTTTGCGTCAGACAATCGCCCGATCGCATTAAGCCGTGGAGCGATGATGAAATTAATATGCTCTTCTGATAATTGATCGTTTTTTACTCCCGCCATTTCCAGCATCATGGATAAGGACTTTCTTTTCCCTTGGCGAATGACCGATAATCCTTTTTGGACAAGGAATCGGGTGTCATTGATGAGAACAGCCTGGTCAGCCACTAATCCCAGCGCAACCAGATCTTGAAGATTTGCTACTTCATATTCTTTTTCATGAGCGTTGAGCAATGCTTCCGCAAGCTTATAAGCTACACCTGCACCTGATAATGTTCGCAATGGATCTGTTTCGCGACCGAGCATGGGATTGAGAATGGCTAACGCTTTTGGTAGATGTTCGGGAAGCGCATGATGGTCAGTGATAATCAAGGGGATCTGGTGTTCGAAGCAATACTTCGCAGCATCAAATTCCGATATTCCAGTGTCACACGTTAGCAAGAGGTGGATATCATTTTTCAAGAATTCAACAAGGTTTTGTACTCGAATTCCATGAGATTCGATGGCGCGTACCGGGATATGGTAACAAACCTTCCCACCAAGCAAACGGATTGCAGTAACAAGGATTGTGGTGGCAGTCTGGCCATCCACGTCAAAGTCTCCCCACACCCCAATGGTTTCTTTATGTGAAATGGCGTCATTGATTCTATCTACCGCAACGTCCATACCCTGTAGATTGAAAGGGGATGCAGGACGATATCTTGCAGGATCAAGAAATCCACGGACTTTTTCTTCAGTATCAAGGGATTTGCGAGCCAGATATTCGGAGAGAAAAATGTTCTCTCCTGCTGCCCTAAAAATAACATCTGGGACAGTAACTGGAACAGGTTCCAACCAGTAGCGGTGTATCTTTTTCAATACGCGATCTCTTGAAGATTCTCAAAATTAAATTCTGTAAGATCTGTGCCCACCGTTTGCTCATCATCTTCAATTTCATTCAGATTCCCAGCAGTTACTCCCCGGTTGCATAAGGAACGATAATTGCAATAGCTGCATCTCTTGATTTCATCAGTAAGATGGAAATCGCTGGCGTCTTTATCCTTTATTTCACTCACCAGACCTTGAATGAATGTCATATCCTCTTCATATTTCCTATCATTGGAAGGAATGGTCATGGAGAGTTCAGGAAAATTTGGGTTCCAATATATCATCTGTAAATTGTCCGCAGAAAAATTGTCGTCCTTGAAAAATGATGCTGCTGCAAGTTTGAACAGCAATGGGTAAATTCTGGATTGCAATCTTTTCTTTAAAATCTCCAATTTTGGTGTGATTCGAGATGTTTTCCAATCATAAATGATGACTGTTGAATCCGGTTTTATCTGAATCAAGTCGTATTTGGCGATGAAATTCCAGCCATCTATTTTGGAGGCAATAACATGTTCGGGAAATAGTTTGCCGGGAAGAATCTCATTAAATCGATTTTGAAAATTATTCCACCACAATAACAGAATTGCATCATCAATGCTTTCTTCCAAATTTAAAGTCGGTATCCCAATAAAATATTGTTGTAACAGCTCATGGAAGCGTTGTCCTAAACGCATTTGTTGTTCAGCTTCAATGATGGGTTCAGTCAGTGGAGCAGGCCATTCCACTCTCAACAAATACTTCAATTGAAATCGTCGCTGACAATCCACGTAATCTTGCAGATTATTCTGGCTAAATTGAAAATCAGAGGGAAGTACCATGATTCCTCTCCCAATAGTGTGCCAAGGTTCTAAACGGTAACGACTGATGGCAATTCCCATTCCTTCCAGTATTCCAGGTTACGATCAGTTCGCGGCGGGCACGGGTGATACCAACATAAAATAGACGCAACCTCTCTGCGCTGTAATTGATACGGGCATTTTGAGTCGCTACTCCTTCTTCAATGTGAAGCCCAGCAACATCATTGTTCGCAAGTGCCCGTAAAGAAGAGAGCACTTCTGCTTCCAGGTTTAAATTGTTTCGGATAAACCATCTCTCGCTAATGAATGAATCGCCTGATTGGGCAGAAGGAAAATCGTAATTATTAACGGACATCAAATATACTCGATCCCATTCAAGTCCCTTGGCTTTATGAATTGTGGTTACAACGACCTTACCTTTGTATTGTTCCGGATCAAAACCTGAATCCTCTGCGCTGAATCCCAGGAATTTCCTTTCGTTTCTAGCGATCGTGTTCAATTCTTCGGAAAATTCTTGCAGGGTCCAATCAGGATGCATGTTGGAATTCTGCTCAAGAAGTAAAGCTAATTTGTGTGCAAGCGCCAGATCAGATATTTCCGTGAAAATATCCTGTGAAATGGAAAGCACCAATTCATCGATTGGCAAAACGGATGCTCTTTGCCAGCGAATCATTAGATCTTTAAAATTTTTCAGGTGCTCAAGTACAGCATCCTCCACTCGCGTTGTTTTTAATTCAGTCAAATAATCCGCTTCAGAGAAAGAAGAAAGATAATTTTCTAATTGCTTACATTTACGAATAAGGGACACACTCTGAACGAGGATTGCTTTTTGAACAGGGATACCATCCATTTCCACGTGAATATTCTTGAAAGCTTCCGCCAATTTCTGCTGATTTCCCGGATCCTCGAGTGCGCCTAAAATGGAAGCCAGGGTATCTGCGGTCTGGCGGGTGGAAAAACTGCTCTTTAACATTTCTATGCATGCAATCCCTTTTGCCTTTAATCCCTCCACCACTTCAGCACCCCGATCGTTCCTTGGGACCAGCACTGCAACCGTTTTATCCAAATTCAACGGAAGCCATCGGTGAATAGATTGGATTACCATTTGAGTTTCTTTTGCTGGCAGATATCCTTCTGAAATAAGGTGTATGGCTGAAGGATCGTCCGTGGGATTGGGTTGGGGGTCACCGACTGGTGAAGGTTCGATTTTAGGATCGGATAAGGACTTCCTTAATATGGAAATGGGATGGCTGGATTGTACCCATTCATTTAAAAAATTTGCCAGTTCGATGATACTTTTCGTCGATCTACCTGAATTTGCCAATTGACGTTCGCACACATCGGGACGTTTCAGAAAATTACGCAGATAATCTGGATCGGCAGTAGTGAAAGTCTCGTAAATTGCCTGGTTTGTGTCACCGACCCGCACCCAATTTCCTTCCTCTCCAGATAATTCTCCTAATATCTCTTCCTGCAATTTGCTGCTGTCTTGAGCTTCATCTTCAAGTATATACGGCCAACGATGGCGCAACCTGCGTAAAAAATCGGGATCCAAACGAATGGCTTTCACTGCGTAACGGATCAAATCATCGAAATCAACGGCAGAACGGAAGCTTAATGCTCTCTGATATTCCGAATAAGCAGTGATACCCATGTTCAGCAGGGGAAATTCATCCCCATAACTTGAAATGAGTTCTTTCAATACGCTGGGAGCTAATTGATAATCCTTCGCCTGACGGATGAAATTTCCAGCAAGGGTGATACCAAGCTCAAGCCATTGCTCGCGGACTTTCCATTCCTTTTCCAGATTAATATCGGAATCAGTGAAGGATGTAATAAATGAAGAATTTTGTTTAATCCAATTCTCAACGATTATTCGGAGAATGCTTGCAGATTCTCTGTCCTCGATGATATCAAATCGATCGGAAATACCAACCAAATCTGGACGCTCGCGGACGATATCGTGAGCCAAACCATGCAGAGTCCTGACCCGGTAACCCATGGTTGGTACCAGCTGCTTGTCGTTTTTTAGAAAATCATAGATTCGGCTGGAAAAATTATCAACTGCTGAGTTTACAAGTGTGACAATTAGAATTTCCTGATCGTCTTCTAGGTTTTCACCCGCGATGAGGTTGGCAGCAAGGTAGGAAAGAGTGGCGGTTTTTCCTGCACCCGGAACAGCAGCAACACCCATTTTCCCGTGGGTGTACTCGAGGACTTGCTTTTGCATAGGTCTAGGTTTATACATTTATTATTCTGACCTGATTTTCTTATAGAGAATCTGAATTGCCTTCATCAACTCGCCAGTGGTTTGAGATCCTCTTTCGTTCAGCTGAATGGAATACATGAACACATGCTTCCTGCATCTTCGAAGAAGTCCTTTTAGCAATCCTGCCAACGCTACCTGGTTGTGATATATCTCATCGACATCCGTCCAATGCCGTCCAGCATCCCATTTTCGGCTCAATACATAAGGATGGGTCAGCGGTTGATTGACCCGCTCCCACCATCCTGGCGAGCCGATATCCAACCAATATTGATAATCAACCGATTTGTTTTGCATTAAAAACGAATATGCTGGCATGATCGAAACGAAATTCTCAGCAATGGAATCCCGGAAATTAATATATTGCGCTGCGATGACACCTTTGTTGACCATCTCGATATACGCTTTCCCTCTCTCTAAAGAAGATTGTATCGTTTTTGCTCCCAAGGCACGACGGAATTTAGCGATTGAATCAATCAAATGCGAGGTTATTGCAGCGGCTTCAAAATCATCGTGGAATCCGAAATTCGGTTGTGAGAGAACTTCACCAAAGATCAACGATACAAATGAATCCAACTCCAATGCTTCCTGGCTGCGATAATCAAGCAGCCAATTCCGGAGCAATTCGTATTTTTCGCCAATATGATACGTGATCCTGTTCTGCATATCAGGATTAATGCGGTCAAACGACCCCATGAATCCGACTGGGCTGGTAGGGCGATAGATAATCTCCGTTAATAAATCAGCTCTTATTAAATCTCCATCTGTAAGAGTTTGCATGAACATTGTTCGCATCTCGTCCCGGGAAGGTTTGATATTCCAATCAGGATGGGCAATTTTTGCTAATGTAAGCAAACAACGAACAGAAGGTTCATCACGCAACGAGCGGGATGGGCGATGCGATGTAGTAGAAATTCCCGATAAGGAAAAAGCATGCATTAGTGAGAATCTCATCGAATCGCTTAGATATGGTGAAAGAATTGCAATCTGTATCGGAACAACACCATCATGAATCAATTTACTGACATTCTTAACGACCTCAATGATCATCTCGGGAACAAAACGGCAATATGTAATTGAGATTGCTTCTTCAACAGCTGCTTTAACGGGAACTTGAAAAGGTTCTTTCTTCACTATGTCGGGTAAAATATTTTCCACTCTGGCGATGGATTTGGACATAACAAAAGAATCGGAAAAATGGATTTGATTGTCGCAAATATTTCCAAGATTATTACCGCCTTCAGCATCGGCACCAAGAAATGTACGGAAGCCGCCATCCGAATCATGAATCACTAAGGCTGATTGAAACGAAGGGATCAGGTCTAGCATGGCATCGTGGACAACAGGGACATCCTCATCTACATTTTCATAGATCAGGTGTGAGTAACGACTTTTCAAGTACTCTCGAAAAATAAAAGATGAAAGAAGATGTTTCAGGAAAATTTCCATCTGGAGCGAATAATCCAAGAGGTTGTTCTGCAAGCAATATTCACGAAACTGTTTTGCAGCAGCATGCGCTCGATCGTAGATTTTGAGTTGAACCGGTTCCCCGATCCAGGCTGTTTTTAATCGTGAAGGGATCTCCGTGAAATCAAATCCAACCAAGGCTGCCTTGTTCATATTATCCAATATTTGGCTAAATAACCGATTGCGATCAATTGCCAGGGTATCAAAATCACCTTCTTCAAGCATCGGTTCCATCACGGTTGCCATATAATATTGTGCATTTTCCATGGTCAGGAATGTGGGAAGGGATTTCAGATTCTTGAATCCACTCGTTCCAGCGATGATAGGCCAAAACAATCTCAACGAACGCTGTGCGAGTCCACCAAAAGTGAGCATATCCGGAAGCCCTCCCGGAGGAAGCGATTCTCGTTGAATGGCTTCCATATACGGTTTGCCCAACGTGCGTTGAGGAACAAGAATCAATACTTGATTTCCAGATAGTCCTTGTTTAATAAAATGGATCATCCGTGAGACAGCCGCGGTCGTTTTTCCAGTGCCAGCGGGACCTGAAAGAAATATCCTGGATTCAATAGGCAGTTCAACCAAGGCCTGCTGGGGTTTCGAAAGATCCATTGGTTTTACTTCACCAGAGGACATATTTATTTTCTGTAATCCTGACCTGAAATCTTGTGTAACACAGCCCGGGCAAGTAATGCATCATCAATGGCGCGATGCGAATTTGGTAATGGAATCTGGAAGAATTCTCTCGCATCATCCAGTTTGAACAACCGGAAGGAACGATGAACAGGATCCCAGATATTACGATATTGACTGTATAACGCCATGATGTCGACAAATGAAAATGTCGGAACCCAATTCAGATTGTACTTTTGGTGGCTTTGCTTCATTAGCCGGAGATCGAAATCGCTGTTGTAGGATGCAATGACTTTTCCATCCAGAAGGGGGCGGATTTGTTGCCAAACGATTGGCCAAAATGAAGCAGTTCTTACAAGGTCATCCCTAATCCCATGAATTCGAACGACTTCATCAGGTATCTTTTGTGAAGGCCTTACCAAGGAGTCATAGATCCTTGTTGCTTCCACGTCAATGATGGCGATCTCAATAATTTCATCTTTGAGAGAAAGACCGGTCGTTTCGGTATCAAGAAATAAGGGAAATTGCTCCAGAATCTTTTTTGCACGTTCAACTGCGGTTAATGATGGAGAATTAATGTTTTGTTCCATGATCTTTATGGCAAAGCCCAAAGACGGATTTGATCCAATCCAATCTGAAAATACAAGGTTTCTTTTCCGGCGACAAAGGCACCAAGTTTGGTAGCGGCACTATACGTGGCAAAGCTAATTTCCTGCAGTTGTTTGCCATTTACTAATAATCTGATTGTGCTTCCTTTGACCCATACACCCAATTTGTTTGTTTGATTTGAACCTGTGATGATAGCATCACTTGAAGTCCATCCAATAATATTGGTCTTTGAATTGTCAGTATCCCAGATCATCAACGAATACTGTCCACCACACGTGACAGAGTAATAATAACCATTACCGCTACCGTAATCAGGAGCGCGAAAAACGATTCCATATTGATCTGAACCACTGCAGGCACCGGTAATAAAAGTACCCTCAAGGTAATAATCTGATAATCCCCGATCTGTCATGCGCCAACCTTTTCCGCCAGAGGTTGTTTGACTAGTTAGAACCATCTTGCCATTGCTGATTTCAAAACGTGTGTACTCATCGGTAATCGGTGCATTCAAACCAAAAGCGCTTCCATTGTTCAGATCACTAGTCCAATAAGGATTTCCAAGTGATTGAAACAAATCTGTTGAAGTCGGGGTAATACTGGGGGAGGGTGAAGGAGTGAGTGTTTGGGTGACGGATGGAGGAGCAAGAGTTTCACCGATGTCTGGATTTTCAATCGCCAAGGCTGTTTTAGTTTTTGCAACTGCGACACTGATGGCAATTTCTTCGGCGGCCTGATTAGAAGGTGATAAAGGAAAATTACAACTAGACAGAAAAAGAAGAATCAAGATCGCAAGTGAAATATTAGTTTTCATATTAACCTCGGATGAACCATTTTACTATATCTAAAAATCCATGCTCAATTGAAATAAATCAACCTTAGCTTGATTGTATAATGGTATTTGAAAAGATGAAGACTTCAGTAATCGACATCGAAATTCATGATGACATTGGTTCTCTAAAGGATAAAATTCTTTGGAGTCAATCCAATCGGATATTGCTGGTTGCTTCACCCCATACAAAACTATTACAAAGAAAGACCGACCAAATATTACTTAAAAGGCACGCCAACCGGCTTGGTGCACAATTGGCTTTAGTTACGTTTCATGCGGCGGCAATTGAGATTGCCAACGATTTGAAAATACCCGTCTTTACCTCAATCCGGAAAGCACAATACGAAAATTGGCACGCCGATCAACGGATGAAGAACGATCTTTTTTTGAGAGGAACGCACAAGAAAATAACCAGGAAAACAGGTTTTCGAAATCATCAAACTGAAAATGTGAACCCCCGTTTATCAATGGCGATCTTCTTTATTGGTGTAACTGTTCCGTTAATATTAGCATTGTGTCTTGCTCCCAAAGCCAAAATCACAATTCCGGATGATGTGCAACTTCAGAAAGAAGATATTCAATTGTCAATCAGTCCGCAAGCTGGTGGATCTTCTACAATCCTCCAGCCCCAGATATTAACTGAGACGATAGAAGAATCTATCATTTCGATAGCTTCTGGAAAGATTACAATTTCAGATAAAGCTGCCACCGGAACTGTGCATTTTACCAATCTTACCGAAAACGCCACTCTGGTACCCAAAGGAACTATTGTCAGAACCAATGATCCTTTAAGAACCGAATTCATCAGCACAGAAGATGCTTTTATTGCAGGAGGTGTGGGTAAATCAGCGGATTGCCTTGTTCGAGCAGTTATTCCTGGGGAGAGGGGAAACATTGCCAGTCAGACTATCCATTTTGTCGAAGGACCATTATCGACTGAAATCAGCGTAGTAAACCTGCAGCCTATGCTCGGTGGAACAGTTATTGAAATAAATGCAGTGAGTCAAGAAGACTTGACGAATTCCAGATCTCTGCTCGAAACCAAGCTGGCACAATCTGCTCTTGATGCTTTCCAGGAAAAGATCACGGAGAATAATCAATTATTGACGAGCACTCTCAGTATGCAATCAGAAATTGAGTCAATTACACCCGGTCTCGATCAACCTGCAGATTATTTTATTCTTTCATTAAAAAGCACTTTCACTATTTGGTCCTATTCCAAGGAAGAGCTCACTGACCTCGTAAACACGATGATGGACCTGACTCTTGAAGAAGGATTTTCTGCGAATCCTAAATCAATACAATTTCCATCTATTAATCAAATAACAAATAAAATGGACAAGAAAATTGAATTACGTTTAGAAGTAGAGAGAGAAATACGAAAGGATTTACTCAGTGCGATTTTGAACCTTGATTTAGCAGGAGAATCAAAGTCAAAAGCGGTCAGCCAAATAGAAAAAATAGTGAATACAAAAAATGCAACAAAGGTAGAAATAATACCTGCGTGGTGGCCGTGGATGCCACTTCTTCCATCGCGAATTTCTGCAGGATATCAAGAATGATTTCAGTGCTCAGAGTACTTGGCATAGATCCCGGGGAAAAAAGAATTGGAATCGCAATTTCCGATGAAAGCGGGACAATCGCAAATCCTATCGGAGTCATCACTCATGTTACACGTGATAAGGACGCCGAGGAAATCATCCGTATGTGTAAGGAAAGGGGGGCAGGTATTATTATTATTGGGTGTGCTTTAGGGATTGAAAATGAAATCTCGTTTACAGGTAGAAAGTCTATCCGTTTGGCAGACAAAATCCACCAATTATCTACGATTCCGGTGCTACTTTGGGATGAAAGCGACTCGACCAGGATTGCCAGAGAAACCCGACGCGAAATGCACATTAAAAAAGGTCAGCGATCGGGACATCAGGATGATCTAGCAGCGGCTATTATTTTGCAAAGTTATCTGGATTCCAATGATAAAAAAGGTTTGGACTCATGAAATCGTCGCGGTCTTCATGTCTCGTTAAAATCCTTATTCTTACTTTTATTGCTCTCATTTTTGTGACATTGTTATATGCCATTCTGATTTTCTTCCCCCAACAGGCGAGGGCCTTATATGGTAATGCAGATCCCAATCTTTCCCTTATTGATCGGATCACTTACTCGATAAACCTCGTTTTTCAACAGCAGTCTTTACTGCAAACTCATCCAAGAACTGATCAAGTATCTGAATTTGATGTGTCTTCTGGGGAGACTGTTAATTCGATTTCATTACGACTTGAACAACAAGGATTAATCCCCAATGCAGAAAGCTTTCGCGACTTCTTAATTTATTCAGGGACAGACCGTACATTACAGTCAGGCAGCTACCAAATTACTTCGGATATGAACACTGTTGCGATAGCCCGTTTAATGCAAGATGCAACACCGCATGAAGTTACATTTACTATACTCGCCGGGTGGAGGGCGGAAGAAATTGGAAATTCGTTGTCAACTTCGGGTTTGGGATTCTCGAGTGAAGATTTTCTGGCAATTGTGCAAAATCCAACGACAATTCAGGTACCATCCTTAATCGTAAACCAAAACACGCTGGAGGGATATCTTTTCCCCGGAGAATATACGTTAGCTCGTGACATTTCGCCGGAAACCATGATCAATCAAATATTATCCAAGTTTACTGAATCTATCTCCTCCAGCATGCTGGAGGCTTATCAGCAAAGGGGTCTTTCTCTCAACAATGCGGTTGTTCTGGCTTCAATGATACAACGTGAAGCTATGCATGAAGAAGAAATGCCCCTGATAGCATCAGTATTTTTCAACCGGCTGACAGCAGGAATGAAATTGGATAGTGATCCAACCGTTCAATATGCAATAGGTTTTTACCAACCACAAGATACATGGTGGAAGAACCCCTTGCAATGGGATGATTTGCAAATTGACTCCCCTTTTAATACATACCGATACACGGGGCTGCCACCAGCGGCTATTTGCGAGCCGGGAATGGCCGCGTTACTGGCTATAGCGACACCGACTGAAAGCCCATATTTTTATTTCAGGGCAGCGTGTGATGGAACAGGTAACCATCAATTTTCGATAACATATGAAGAACATGTGGAAAAAGAATGCCCATAAATTAAAAACCGGGAGGTTTTGAAATGTCTGTTTTGGGAATTGACTTCGGAGGATCCGGGATCAAAGGTGCAATTGTAGATATCGACAATGGCCGATTGATGACGGAGAGAAAACGGCTGCCGACCCCAGGAAAGGGAAAACCAAACCAAGTGGCAGAAGTGGTGAAAGAAATTGTAGATCATTTTGCATGGGATGGACTGATTGGATTTGGATATCCCGGAGTTGTTCGGAAAGGGGTTGCAATTTCCGCTGCAAATATCTCCTTGCGTTGGGTGGGTGTGAATATAAACGACATGCTGACCAAATTCACGGACTGTTCTGTGTATTCCATCAATGATGCTGATGCTGCGGGTATCGCTGAGATGACATTCGGAGCTGGCAGGGAAGTGAAAAAAGGGGTTGTGATGATGTTAACCTTGGGTACGGGTATCGGTTCAGCAATTTTTGTTGACGGTAATTTATTACCGAACACTGAATTTGGGCATTTTCAAATTCGTGGAAAGGATGCAGAAAAACGTGCATCGGATGCAATCCGGAAAAAGAAAGAATTAAGTTGGGAACAATGGTCTAAGCGTTTACAGGAATATTTAAATTGGATAGAATTTCTTATTCCACCGGATTTGTTCATTTTAGGCGGCGGGGTGAGTAAGGATGCGGAATCTTTCTTGCCCTTCTTAAAGACCAAAGCTAAAATTGTCCCAGCACAATTTCTTAATGAAGCTGGTATTGTTGGAACAGCTTTGTTTGCCAACAGTATGAAATAAAAGGAGCAAATCTGCTCCTTTTATGATCTCATCAAATGCTCTGGTAACCAGGTCCAGTATTAAAGAAATCTGTGTTCAATTGGATGGCAGGGGAAAGATCAACGCGGTCACCAGCGATTAGTTTACGGGTAGCTGGAAGTCGTACGGTTTTATTATTGAAATCCTTGATTTCAGAAATTTGATCAAATCCGGGGGTCCCGACCGGAGCACAGAGTAATTCGCCACCTTTGGCATAATATGCTACAGGCACTTCGTCCAAGGGATAAATGGCTTTATATGGGCATTCCCTGATACATGCCCCACAATCGATGCATGTTTCGGGATCGATATAAAATAAGGGATATTGATCCGGAGGATTACCTGCTACGATGCAATCGACAGGACATACATTTACACAACCGCCATCTCTTACACAAAGGCTAGTGATTACATGCGTCATAATGTTTTTTCTCAATCCATTATTGCTCAAATCGGGCAGCAGCTTTTTTCCAGTCAATAATCTGCCAGATATTGGATAAATATTCCGCACGCCGGTTTTGATATTTAAGATAATAGGCATGTTCCCAGACATCCACAGCGATGATCGGAGTCAACCCATCGGAAAGAGGTGAATCCTGGTTGGCGGTTGAATGAATTAATAGGCTACCATCCGATTTTTTGCTCAACCATGCCCATCCGCTGCCAAAGCGTCCAAGCCCGGCTTTTTCCATTTGTTCTTTGAATGCTGCCATCCCAGTGAACGATTTGTTGATGGCTTCTACAAGTTTACCGGCAGGTTCCGATTTTCCGACGGGATTCAGACTTTCCCAAAAAAGGATGTGGTTGTAGTATCCACCACCATTATTTTTAACAGCAGTGCGGATTTCTTCCGGGATTTGGTCCAGCTTTGACAGGATCTGTTCAACTTTCCACTCATAGAAATTCGGAAATTTTTCCAAAGCTGTATTTAAGTTTTTAGTATAGGTTGCGTGATGCTTTGAATAGTGGATCTCGACTGTCAGTGCATCCATCACCGGTTCCAAATCTTTATAACCAAAAGTTAAAGCAGGTAATTCAAATGCCATTTTTTCCTCCATTTTTTGTTACATAATCGACTATTAAAATTGTAACGTTCAGGAAAATGAAAGTCAATCAGAGAATTGTAAGAATAATTGCTTATAATGAGCACACCCATGGAAACAAAGAAACCATTATCACCATATCTTGCAGTAGTTGGTGCAATTTTAGCGGTCTCGACTGCGTCAATTTTTATCCGATTTGCACAGCGTGAGGGAACACCATCGATTGCAATCGCTTCTTTTCGAATGCTCTTTGCTGCATTGATCATGCTACCATTCGCACTGAATACATCACGGTTGGAGATTATAAAATTAGCAAAGAGACAGTGGATTTTGATTGCACTGTCTGGAATTTTATTAGCTCTCCATTTTGCCTTTTGGATCAGTTCCTTAGAGTACACCTCAGTGGCGAGTTCGGTTGTCCTGGTGACCACAGCTCCATTATGGGTCGCGTTGGCTTCTCCCATATTACTTAAGGAGAAGATTAGAAGGGGAGTGATCATTGGTTTAACGGTCGCATTGGTGGGGGGAATCATAGTGGGTGTTAATAAAGCCTGCCAATTCGCTGGTTCCTCGTTCCAATGCGAAGGCTTTTATGGTTCTTTTGGCAGAAAAGAATTGTTTGGTAATTTTCTTGCTTTGCTTGGAGCTATCTTTTCAGCCGGTTATTTGATGATCGGTAGAAAAGTCCGAAAAGATATTTCTCTAATCACCTACACTTCCCTGGTGTATGGGATTTCTGCCATTTTATTAATTTCTGTATCTCTAATGATGGATGCACCATTATTTCAATTGCACCCCATGAGTTATTTATGGTGCCTGGGATTGGCGTTAATTCCACAATTGCTCGGACATTCAACATTTAATTGGGCATTAAAATACCTTTCTGCGGCATATATCTCCATCGCATTATTGGGTGAACCAATTGGAACGATAATCCTTGCCTTCATATTCTTAAAAGAAAATCCCACCATACTTGAATTGGTGGGTGGAGTCTTGATCTTATTGGGAATCCTTTTAGCTTCACGAGTGGAAAACAAGATCGCTGAAGATCCTTTATCTTTATAACCGATTGAGATTGTTGTATCGTCCATATAATAAATTCATCTCTTTCAACCGATCTATTAACGATTCATCCATCACTCCGGAGGGTAATCGCCACATCCAATTACCTCCCAATTTACTTGGAAAATTCATCCGTGCTTCGCTGCCAAGACAGAGCAGATCTTGCATTGGAGTGAGGACAATGTCTGCAACCGATGCCCAGATGGATCGGATCATATCCCAGGAGATATCATCTCCTGAACATGCCAAATATCGACGGATGAAATCCCTTTCATTCTCAGGAGCCTTCTCGTACCAGCCAATAGCAGTATCGTTATCGTGTGTCCCGGTATATGCAACGCAATGATGGGAATAATTATGTGGGAGAAAAGGATCTGTTGCATCTTTGCTGAATGCGAATTGCAGGATCTTCATCCCCGGGAGATCAAATTTTTCACGCAATGCAGCCACTTCTGGTGTTATTTCACCAAGGTCTTCTGCAATGATGGGTAGTCGGCCAAGTGTTTTACGTATGGCAGCGAAAAAGGATGCACCTGGACCGGATACCCAGCGACCCTTAACCGCAGTCTCTTCCCCGGCTGGTACTTCCCAGTATTCGGAGAAACCTTTGAAATGATCAAGCCGGAGAATATCAAAAAGTCTGAGTGTGGCTTTTATGCGCTCAATCCACCAGCCATATCCATTTTTCTTATGTACTGACCAACGATACAACGGATTCCCCCAATGTTGCCCAGTAGGAGAAAAGTAATCTGGTGGGACACCAGCGACTACTGTAGGATGTAGATCCTTATCCATCCAAAATAATTCGGGATGTGACCATGCATCCGATGAATCTGAAGATACAAAGATTGGAATATCTCCAATCGTTCGAATTCCTTGACCATTAGCATATTGGCGCAGGGAGTTCCATTGACGGAAAAATATAAATTGATTGAATATCTCCTGGTCGATATGATCTTGATGAAAATTTGAGAATTTTTTCAACGCCTCTTTGTCTCTTCTTCTTAATGGCTCTGGCCAGTCGTTCCACGAACCACCACCAAACTCTTTTTTTATCGCCATGAAGAGCGAATAATCACCAAGCCAATTACTACTGGATTGGATAAAAGCATCATATTCATTTTTTAATTTGACTCTTCTTGATATTTTAAAATTTTTATGAGCGATAGACAGCAATTGAAGTTTCCAGGAGATGACTGCTCCATAATCCACCTGAAGGTTCGGGAATTCCGGTCGGAGGTTGAGATCTGCAATTTTTAATAACCCATCTTCGAGAAGCAAAGTTGAACAGACCAGATAAGGATTGCCAGCAAAGGCTGAAAAACATTGATAAGGGGAATCACCATATCCAGTTGGTCCAAGGGGAAGCAATTGCCATAAAGCACACCCCGATTCCTTTAAAAAATCAATCCAGTGATATGCTTCCGGACCTAGATCTCCGATTCCGTCGGGTCCTGGTAAGCTGCTAGGGTGGAGAATTATTCCGGACAGTCGTCGAGTGTTCATGCGTTCTCCAGCATTTTTTCATAAAGTGAAAAGTATTTTCTCGCTGAGACGCTCCAGGAAAAATCTAATTTCATTCCATTTTCGACTATTCTCTTCCATTCTTCTGGTCGATGGTATGTATCGATTGCTTTTATCAATGTGCTTTTCAATGCATCAACATTGGCGTCTTTGAATGTGAATCCATTTCCAATCGACTTAACCGTATGACTTTTCACTGTGTCTTTCAATCCCCCG
This sequence comes from uncultured Chloroflexia bacterium, assembly GCA_963699305.1. GTDB lineage: Bacteria > Chloroflexota > Anaerolineae > Anaerolineales > Anaerolineaceae > JBGQAS01. The sequence continues at coordinate 596,476 of OY969431.1, forward strand.
GTAGAGCGTACAACAGGAATGCACCCATACTTTAATGCAATCAATTGAGAAAGTCCGCAAGGCTCATAACGCGAAGGCATCAGGAGAATGTCGCCGGCAGCATACATCTGGTGTGAAAGCTGATTATCAAAACGTAGCAATGATCTAACTGAATAAGGAAAATCCATTTCCAGAAGGCGAGCTTTTTCCTCGAGGATTGGATCTCCAGTACCTAGAAGGATCGCCTGCCAGGAAATTCCACCAAGCATTCTAATACAGTCGATAACCAGATCGACTCCTTTTTGCTGATCCATCCTGCTGATCATGATCAATAAGGGAATATTAGGATCAATTTTGAGTTTTAATTTCTTCAATAGAAATGCCTTATTGTCAAATTTATTTTGAATTTCATCACTCGAAAATCGCTTTTTGATTAATTTATCTCCGGTTGGATCCCATAAAGTGGTATCCAACCCGTTCAAGATCCCGATAATATTCTCTTTTTTAGAGGATAAATAACCTTGAAGAGAACACCCATATTCACGGGTAAACAATTCCCGGGCATAGTTGGGAGAAACTGCAACAATTTTTTCGGCAACAGAAAGTCCCATGGGGAGAGGAAGTACCTTTGCCCAATCTGGTAAGAGGGGGTCACTTGATGGAGGAATGCGGTACTTTCGGAGTGCGCGTTCTGTACCTGCACCCATGAAAGGCAGATTATGCAAGGTTATCAAGAAATGGGAATTCAAAAACGATTTTCCGGTACGTTTTTCATTTTTGGCAGCATAGATTGAAAGCGCTGTATGCCAATCATTTGCATGGATGATATCAGGAATCCAATTGAGCTGTTTGACCCATTCCAACACAGCGAGAGAGAAAACGTAAATTTATCACCTGCTTTTTCTGTGTCCTGGCTGTATACGACATTGTCCGATCCAATTGTAGAATTCCGGAGGAAATAAAACACAACCCCCTTAAATTGGGTAACAAAAACCTCCCCTTTTTCAGAGCCTTGGTTGGTAGGTAGCTGAATTTTCCCCGCATACGTCAAATCAAATTGTGCGGCATTAATGCATTTATAAAATGGAATGCAAACACGAATATCAAGATTAGTCCCAGATCTGTGCGCGTCTTCTAAATCATTGATCGCACCGGGCAGCGAGCCGGCAACATCTGCCAACCCACCGACTTTTACAAATGGAAATGCTTCAGAAGCCAGGAATAATACTTTCATCAGAACGATCTAATTTTCATTTATGAAAACTCTCTGCTATTTCGAAATAATCCTTGGAAACCGTTCGAGTAGGATCCTCGCCTAGAGCCTTGATCAGCTTTACTAATAATTTTGATTTCTTTTCAGCATCCCTTTGACTCCAGGTGCGTGATTTTATTTCAAGGAATTGTCCAGCATCCGGTTTTTCGACAACATCAATATTTATGAAGAATTCAGTATGTTGATATTTGACCAGAAAACGTAACCGTTCTTTTTCAATCTCTGTTGTTTTGTCAGGCTTGAAATACTCGCGATAAAAACGCAGGCTTTGTGTCGCCGGTGCAAGGAAACGGCTTCTCGATAGGATCACCTCCTGTGGGAATCGCTGCTCGACAGCTTCTCCAATATGTGTCAGCCGACTACGTACAGCAGAGGTGCTACCATCATTTTCGATAAAATGGTCCTCCCGGTAACGGATAAATCCCTGGTCTTTTTCGGTAAATGAAAAATAAGTATCAAATTCCCGATAATGGCGGGAACGAATAATCTCTATGGAGGATGTATGACTTAAAGTGCGCACCACTTCCTGAGTGTCATCGATAGCTACTTTTGCCTGCACCTCATAGCTTTCCTCTTCTGTAGCTCCACCAATCGCGATCAATTTCGACAAAACGGATTTTTCGCGATGGATCAGGAACAAATCAATTTTCTTGGCATATTCCTGGCTTTCCTTCAATATTTTCTCTTCGCTTATGGTCATTAATTTTTTATTTTGCATCAACCATTTTCCATTAACCATCACATCAGTCACATCGGTCGATTTGGTGGAATACACGATTTCTGCATAGATGCTGTTAGGGTCGCGACTGAAATGCGGGGAACTATGCAACAAGTTTCGATTGATGATGATTAGGTCTGCATTCTTCCCAACCTCAATGGAGCCTGTGATATCTGCGATATGCAATGCTTGAGCTCCTATCCTTGTCGCCATCAGCAATACTTGCTGTGCGGGAAGGGAGGTGGGATCGTTGGTTGTGACCTTTGAAAGAAACGATGCAAGCCTAATTTCTTCAAACATGTCCAGATCGTTATTAGAAGCCGGGCCATCTGTTCCGATCCCGACATTCAAACCGATTTCAAGCATTTTCTTTACCGGAGCAGCTCCGGATGCTAGTTTCATGTTTGAGGTGGGATTATGCGCAACACCGACTCCTGCATGCAAAAGTGTCCGCATCTCACCTTCGTCAATATGAACGCAATGTGCAGCAATGACTTTGGCTTCAAATAATCCAAGCTTCTTTACATATGGAATGACTGGCATGCCATGCTCATTTCGCATGTTTTCTACTTCGTACGCTGTTTCAGAAAGATGCGTATGGAGAGGAACATCGTACTCCATTGCAAGTGCAGTGCATGCTTTCAATATTTCTGGAGGGCACGTGTACGGTGCATGTGGTGCAATAGCAGGGATGATCAAGTCATTCTTTTTCCATTTCCGAATAAAATCCCTGGCAGAATCCAATGCGATCTCATATGATTTTGCATCTGGGGTTGGAAATTTCAGGACAGATTGTGCACAAATTGCCCGCATTCCGACAGAGTAGACTGTTTTGGCTATTTCTTCTTCAAAATAATACATATCCGCAAAGCAGGTAATACCGCTGCGTATCATCTCCGCACAAGCGAGGAGCGAACCCAATCTAACAAAATCTGGAGAAACAAACTCGCGTTCGACGGGCATCATATAACCCATTAGCCATACATCCAAACGCAAATCATCAGCCAACCCGCGTAAGAGGGTCATGGGAATATGGGTATGTGCATTGATCAATCCAGGCATTAATATATTTCCATTAATATTTACTTCTTTTGAAGCGGTGTATTTCTTTTCAATTTCTTTTGTTTCACCAATAGCAACAATGGATTTCCCTTTAATCGCCAGTGCACCGTCATCTATTCGGTCTAAAGCTAGGTCCATAGTGAGAATGAGTGCATGTTTTAGGATAATATCGACATTTTCCATTCAAAATCCTCTCTACATATTCCTTCTTATAAAATCGAGACTGAAATTTGTTAACCACGGAATTACACGTGTATTTGTATCACCAAATGAACGTTCTTCGTAGATAGTCTGTTGGGGGGTTTGCAATATAAAATGCATCAGTTGTCGGTTCGGTTCCACACATAAACTAGTCGCAAAAACAACTGTATTCTTATTAACAACCATTTGGTTGACACATTTCTGCAAATCTTGACCATTCAAGGATTCATCAATTTTCTCGATGTTTTCTATTGGAATTCCTGATTTCATTAATGCTGATGAAAGTTCTCCCTGTAAATTGCATTCGATCAAATTTAGCTGATATCTATTTAACTCCAATTTTTGCTTTACTAGACCGCCTAATGTGTCATCATCTGCACCATAGATTGCATCTCCAAGACGATCCCGAATAGTTCTTTCACATACATTAATCAGGGAAGCTGCGTTTTCTTCAGTAGATGCCTTTGCAGCAACTCGGATATCGACTTGCCCTGCATGAGCCGCCAGACCGACTGTAGGATTTTGCTTTGATTCCAAATCCCCAATTACCTCATCCACTTTCGATTCACCGATTCCAGCCACATGCAGCACCCTGATCTTAATTACTGAATTCAAATTGAAGCGTTTTTTCAAATAAGGTTTGATTTTCTGTTCAAAAAGATATTGCATTTCAAAAGGCACACCCGGTAAACTCACTATGACGTGCCCATCCTGGTCAACGATGAATGAGGGTGCAGTTCCGACCGGATTTTCTATCGGGATGGCGCTTTGCGGGATAAATGCTTGCTGACGATTATTTTCTGAAAGCAGTCTTCCTGAACGCTCGAAGCGGGTTTTTATCATTTCCCATAATTCAGGGATAAATATTAGTTCTTTCTTAACCGCATGAGCAATCGCGGAACGAGTGGGATCATCTACTGTTGGTCCCAAACCTCCACAGGTTAAAACAATATCTGCTCGTGTCCAAGCGTTTGTGACAACAGCTGAAATTCTTTTCAGGTTATCACCAACAATGTTGATATGGAATACATCAATACCAAGAAGCCGCAACTGCTGAGCAAGATACCGGGAATTGGAATCCTGTTGCTCACCCAGCAAAAGTTCCGTTCCAATGGCAATTATTTCAGCAACGGTCATATTTCACCGTATTGAATTGGGAAGATGCTTGTTTAATTATTTTCAACGCCCAGCCTTTTGGGTTAATAGTGCATCACGAATCTGGAGGTTGGCCAGACGAATTTTTTGTGAAAGGTCGTTGCATAAATTGAACATAACCTTATATCCCAAGGCGGGATCAGAATTACAAAGATCAATGAGTTCTGTTCGGGAGATAATCAACAAACGCACATCTTCAGAACCAACCACTGCACTTGCTGAACGGATGCCCTCGTCAGTCAATGACATTTCCCCAAAAGTTTGTCCTCGGCACAATTTAGCGATTACTTTAGGCTCGGATCTCTTTCCCGGTATTTTCGATACGATGGATGTATTTACGAGAATGTTTACTTCCCCTTTTACAACCAGATACAACTCTGTTTCCTTGGAATTCTCATTAAAAATAATTTCGTTTGTTTTGTATTTACGATCCTTACAGAGTTTTTCTACTTTATTAATTTGAGCATCATCTAGATTATGAAACAAATCTGTCTCTTTAAGGAAATGGAGATATTCTTCCATTCTCACTCCTTTAGTTACAAAAATTCATTATATTATATTGTATTCATCTATATAAATTATGATATTCCGTTCATCATGTTAAAGTAAAATGGAGTAATGAAAAAAGTGCAGACCAGATGCCAGATCCTTGGGCAATGGGGAGAAGATCAAGAGGAACGATATATTATCAAAAAAGGATTGGCGGTTATTGCAAGAAATTACAGGACACCTTACGGTGAAATCGACCTTATTGCATCGAGCGATGGACAAATTGTATTTTTTGAGGTAAAAACACGATCGACAACCCGCGTGAGGTTCCCTGAAGAATCGGTTAATAAAAAGAAATACGTTCATTTACAGAACTCGATTGGGTTTTACCTGGCTGATCACATTGAATTTGATGACAACTGGCGGGTGGACGTGATTGCTGTCATCGGTGAACCGAAAAAAAGTGAAATAGATATTGAATGATTTCAAAATGTTACCCCTTAACATAAACAAACCACTCCTGGTTATTGTTGGACCAACTGCGGTGGGTAAGACAGATTTTTCTATTAAACTTGCGCAGATATTTGACGCAGAGATCATTTCTTCCGATTCAAGGCTCTTATACAAGGGAATGGATATCGGAACAGCTAAGCCAACTGCCGAACAAAGACAACTCGTAAGACATCATTTGATCGATTTACTTTCGCCACATGAACCCTGGAGCCTTACACTTTATACAAATCGAATTACGCAGGTCATTGATGAAATTCATAATAAAAATAAATTACCCATTCTGGTGGGTGGCACAGGTCAATATGTCCGGGCAATTTTGGAAGGGTGGAAACCTCCTGCCTTGGCACCGGATCCCCATTTACGGAGCGTTCTGGAAAGAATCGGGAATAATATTGGCAAGGAAAAACTTTACGAAATATTGAAAAACATTGATCCATCAGCTGCGAGTCATATTGAACCTAGCAATTTACGCCGTACTATAAGGGCGTTGGAAGTAATCCTTATCACTGGCAAACGGTTTTCAGACTTGAAGCAGCGAGGAATTTGTCCTTATACTTACCTTGTTATTGGTCTCATCCGACCACGCCAAGAGCTTTACGCTCGGATTGATACCCGGATTGACGAAATGATTAAAATGGGTTTTATTGGTGAAGTTCAGCAGTTGTTACAGCAAGGGTATATCAAAGGTTTGCCCGCCTTTTCCGCGATAGGTTATACACAAATAATGGATTACTTACAAGGAAATCTCACATTGGAAACCGCTATACAGCAAATAAGAAGTCTATCCCGAAAATTTGTCCGACGGCAAGGGAATTGGTTTAAACCGACTGATCCATTGATCCATTGGTTTCAGGCGGACGATACACAGTTGGTTAACGAAGTAATTTCGCTCGTGAATGATCGTTCTGTCTGGGCCCAAAATTAATCATGAATAGAGAAATTTGGTTAAATTCATACGACCCTCAAGTTCCACATCACCTGAAATATCCAGTGATGAATCTTTATCAACTATTTGAGCAATCTGTAGAAAAATATTCAAAATCCGTCTGTGTCACTTGTCAAACAAAAGATTACACATTTTTGGAAATTAAGAATGCTGTGGATAATTTCGCATTTAAATTTAATGGAAAAAGGTGTCAAGAAGGGGGACAAAGTATGCCTGGTATTGTTCAATGAAATCCATTTTGTGATCGCATATTACAGCATTCTTAAGGTTGGGGGAGTGATTGTCGCGTTAAATCCTTTGTTGAAAAATCCCGAGCTAATGGATTCAATGAAAAGGTCTGATACTACATGGTATGTTGGATACAGGCGAGAATGGAGTATCGAACATTTACCGATCCTCAGTAAATTTATTCGTCATTTCTTTATTGTGAAAACCGATGACTCCTTTCCCCCTTTGCCGGTTGAGAACAGTGACATCAAAACCAGCGCCGGTCAATTCTTGCGAATATCCGATTTTACAGAACGTTTTTCAACCCCTTCTATTCAGAAGAGGACATCATTGGTCAGGGCTTCGGATCCTGCAATTTTCCAATTCAGCGGAGGAACAACGGGGACACCTAAGATAGCAATAGGGCTTCATAAAAACATTGTGGCAAACACATACCAATTCCGGGCGTGGTTACATGCTTTAGAGGAAGGAAAAGAGACGATATTAGCTGCAATCCCTCTTTTCCATGTGTATGGAATGGTTATCGCACTAAATTTAGGAGTATTTATTGGAGCACGAATTGTGTGCATACCTGCGATGTCACCGATTGAAAACTTAGTTAAAACGATAATGCATTACAAGATAACTGTCATCCCGGGAGTACCCAATCTATATTACGGAATTGTTGAATATGCAAGAAAGATGGGTAGTAATCAATTACCGAATTCGTTAAAAATATGTATTTCGGGCTCTACACCTCTCAACAATTCCGTAAAAGAGAATTTTGAATTGTTCATGGGATGCAAAATAATAGAAGGTTATGGACTTTCAGAAGCACCAACTGCAACACATTGCAATCCGATGCAAGGCAAAAATAAAAATGGATCGATAGGGCTTCCCTTATCGGATGTTGCTTGCAAGTTGATATCGATCGATGGGAAAAAGAAAAATGATCCAACCGAGGGCGAGTTAGTAATAAGAAGCCCACAAGTGATGAAAGGTTATTACAAGAATATGTCCGAAAACCATCTGGTGTTAAGAAAACGTTGGCTTTATACCGGAGATGTTGCTAGGATGGACACTGATGGTTATTTCTTTTTAATTGACCGGATAAAAGATGTCATCAAGGTGGGTGGATTTCAAGTATGGCCAAGAGAAATCGAAGATGTCTTGATAAAACATCCAAATGTTAAAGAGGTTTCAGTTGCAGGAGTAAAGGATCGCAGACAAGGAGAAAAGGCAATTGCCTGGATAGTATCTGTGGATGAGCAAAAGATGACTCAAAAGGATCTAAAGGATTGGTGTGATTCATTCTTACCTCGATATAAGATTCCCGCTGAATTTATTTTTGTGAATAAATTACCCCGCAGTGCAGTAGGGAAGGTTCTCAGACATGTACTTGTGCAGCAATATGGACAACAATAAAAAACAACCCCGTTTGGGGTTGTTTTTTATCTATTTGGCTTTTATATAAGTAGGAGTTCCACTTTTTTTCTGAACTGGGGTTGGAAATAATTTCAAGAACTCATCCCGAGTAAGCGTCTCCACTTCCAGCAATTTCGTGGCGACTGAATCCAATTTTGAGCGATATTTTTTCAGGATCACCCGAGCCCGTTCATAGGCTTCATTTACTATTTGACGAACTTCCTGATCGATCTTCTCCGCAATGGCTTCGGAATAATCTCTTTGCTCAGATATTTCCCGTCCCAGGAATATGAGTTCTTCCTTTTGACCATATACCATTGGACCCAATCCCTCGCTCATCCCGAGGCGGGTCACCATGTTACGAGCCATTTGAGTTACCCGTTCGATGTCGTTTGCTGCACCGGACGTGATATCGTCAAATACCAACGCTTCTGCTGCCCGTCCTCCCAGTAAACCTACCATCTCCGCTAATAATTTTTTCTTTGGGATCAGCGTCCGATCTTCTGCAGGTAACGCCATCGTATAACCGGCTGCTATTCCTCGAGCGACGATAGTCACTTTTTGAACAGGATCGGCTTCCGGAAGGGCATTCATTGTCACAGCATGCCCGGCTTCGTGGTAGGCAATAATTTTCTTTTCTTCAGGATTGATCAATCGGCTCTTTCGCTCCGGTCCTGCGATAACCCGTTCGATGGCTTCTTCAAATTCTGGTTGCTGTATGGTTTTTTGGTTCCTGCGTGCGGCAAGAATTGCAGCTTCGTTGACCAGATTTTCAATGTCCGCGCCAACAAAACCAGGCGTTGCCCTAGCAATGGCATTAAGGTCGACGTTTGGTGCCAAGGGCTTTCCTTTGACGTGGACTTTGAGGATTGCTTCACGTCCTTTTACATCAGGACGGTCCAGAACCACTCGTCGGTCAAAACGACCGGGACGTAATAAAGCAGGATCAAGGATATCCGGGCGATTTGTAGCTGCCATGATGATAATGTTTGTATCTGTATCAAAACCATCCATCTCGACCAAGAGTTGGTTGAGGGTCTGTTCGCGCTCATCATGACTTCCACCCAAACCAGCACCGCGTTGACGACCTACTGCATCGATCTCATCCACAAATACGATGCAGGGAGAATGGCGTTTTGCCTGATCAAACAAATCACGGACTCGACTTGCGCCTACTCCGACAAACATTTCAACGAATTCAGAACCAGAGATAGAAAAGAATGGGACACCGGCTTCACCCGATACAGCTTTTGCAAGCAATGTTTTACCTGCACCTGGAGGACCAACGAGCAGGACACCCTTTGGGATTCTGGCTCCAAGTGCCACGAATTTCTGTGGTTCCCGCAGGAATTCGACAACCTCCTGCAATTCCTCCTTGGCTTCTTCCACTCCTGCGACATCTTCAAAAGTCACAGTGGGACGATCCCCGCTGAACATCCTGGCACGGGATTTTCCAAAAGACATGGCAGCATTGTTCCCGCTTTGAGCTTGTCGGAAAATGAAGAAGAAAGCACCACCGAGAATTAGAATAGGGAGGATATAACCAGCAGTGGTTAGGATAGCCAACCAAGGGCTGGGTGCCCTGATCTCAACGGAAATTGTATTTGGACCTAGATGCTGATCTGTTACACCAAGATCCTTCAATTGTTGTATCAATGTTGTGGTAGCTTCCTTATTTGCAGTCCGCTCTTCTCCGGTTGCGCCATAGGTTACTGTTAATTTATCTTCCTCGACAACTATCTTGGATATCTTATCTGCCTGGATATCAGCAGCTAATTGGTTAATGGTTAATACACTTTGGTCTGTATTCTTATTGAACCCGAAGAAAATCAATATCAAAATTGCCAGGCCAAGAATAATGTAAACGAAATAAGACGAATTCTTTTGTGCCACTCAATCCTCCGAGTATGCTTTTGAGTTAATCAGAAGGATTATACCAATCCTTGTCTGAGATTCCTAGCTGAAAACGTGATTTTAGGGGTTTTATTATATTTTTCTAATAAAAAACCTATTTAGGTCGAAAAGAATACAATACGAATCTCTCTTTGAAAGACTCGAATTCTCTATCGAACCGTTGGTTAGGACTGAACCCTGGTTACGTAATTTCCTGTCCGCGTATCAACCCGGATAGTATCACCCTCGTTTACAAAATACGGCGTATCGACTTGAATGCCTGTCTCTACTGTAACCCTCTTGGTAACACCTGTAGCAGTATCTCCCCTGACTGCCATTTCCGCATGAGTCACTACAAGGTCAATGGAAGTTGGTAGTTCGATATCAATAGGTTCGTTTTGATAGAAGGTTAATTTGACTTCCATCCCTTCCTTTAAAAATCCAACTGCATCACCCAAAACTTTGTCATGGATCCCAGGTTGTTCGAAAGTCTGGGTGTCCATAAAATAATACAAATCGCCATCTTTGTACATATACTGGACATTGCGACCTTCCAAGCGAATATCCTGTACACGATCACCAGAAGTGAATGTTTTTTCCAAATTTGTCCCTGTACGGATGTCACGGGCTTTAATTTTAATTGTCGCATTACCACGCCCGGGTTTGTTAAAGTGATAATCCAACACTTTGTAAATATTATTGTCTATTTGGAAACAAGTGCCTTTTCGCAAATCATTTACATCAATCATGGGAAACCTCTTGCAAGAGAAAATTCACAAGAGCCGATTATAGCCCAGGCGGTCATTGCTGGCAAGTCAAAAAAACTGCAGAACCGTAAGGTTCTGCAGTGAGAGATCTAACCTAGCTTCGGTTCAATCAAGCCATATGATCCATCTTTGCGTTTATACAATACATTAATGGAATTGGTATTGACATTGTAGAAAACAAAGAAATTCTCGTGTGCAATCAAGTTCATTTGTTCAATCGCCTCTAATTCATCCATCGGGTGCAAAATAAAGGTTTTTCTTCGGGCGATAACTGATTTTTTCCTGCTCTCATCTTCTGGCATCTGATCGATTTCTGAAACGCTGACCCCATTTCCACGACCTTTTTGCCGCTTCCCTTTGAAGCGTTCAATTTGACGAGTCAGTTTATCCAAGGAATTATCCATAGCGACCAGTATGTCACCATCATGTTCTTCTGTTCGTAGAATATAGCCTTTACCGTGAATTGTTATTTCCGCGATATATCTATCTTCAACTTCCCGTACAGATTTGGAATACGAAAGCACGACATGGATGATTTCAATATCATTGAGCAAACGTTCGACTTTTTCCATTCGTTTATTGACATATTCTGAGATGTGGGGAGTGATTTCGAGATTCTTTCCTAAAACCTCAATTTTATGTTCCATAGACACCTCCATTTTTATTGTAGCGAATAATGGTTATGAAATCAAATCCTCATCATATTTTTCGCTTAGCGAACCTCTAAATAGTGTTTTTGCAAGAGTCAATCCGTATACCTCCAAAGCCCAAATCCTATCAGAACCTTTGCACATTCATTTAACGTTGAACTAGTGGTAGTTACGTCGTCAATGATGAGGATCTTTTTCCCTTTTGGATTCACTTTGGTAATGGAAAAGGCATTCTTGATATTATTCATTCGTTCTTGCTTTGAAAGCCCCACCTGCGAAGAAGTATTACGGATCCTTTTTAGAACGTGGGGAGAGAAATTCCTCTTGGTTAGTAGTGAAAAAGGTAAAGCTATTGTATTAGCCTGGTTGTAACTGCGTTCGAAGTATCTTTCTTCACTTAATGGGACGGTTGTTATGGTGTCAATTTCCCACTTCAGATGTGTAATATAAAGCTCAGCCAAGCAGTTGCTTAATTCTTCTGCAAGCCCAACGTCGTGATGATATTTAATTTTTTGAATCGCTTTACGCAAAGATCCTGAATAAATCCCATACGCTTGAAGAGACCTTAGGGCAGATGGATGTTTTTTACAAATTGAGCAGACTGATTTATCTTGTTGTGGTCGAGCACACAAAGGACAAGAATGATTAACCAATAGTGTGACTTCATCTTTGCACGGTTGACACCATCGGACACCTGGTAGTCCACATCCGCCACATAATGGTGGGAACAACAGATCCAGTGTTTTCCAAAGGTAATGGTAAAGCGAGTGTTGAAGGTGGATTTGCCCCACCATTTTCTTTATTTTGGTAATAATGTAACCAATGCAGAATGCATTAATTTTAGTATTGCTGGGGTGACCAATACGATGATCAGCGATGGGAAAATTAAAAGAGCCATTGGGATTAACATTTTAATTGGTGCTTTCCGGGCCTCTTCTTCTGCGCGTTGCCGACGCTTCAAACGCATTTGGTCTGATTGAATTCGTAAGACTTTAGCAAGACTGACACCCAACATTTCACTTTGTATCACTGCAGCAACAAAACTGGTCATTTCAGCGATCCCAAGCCGTTCTGCCATATCACGCATAGCTTCGCGCCTGATTTTTCCTAATTGGACTTCTTGAATAACACGTGCAAAAGCGAGCGATAGATCGGATGTCCATTTTTCTGCGACTTTTTGCATCGCAGCATCAAATCCCAGACCGGCTTCGACGCAAATCGTTAATAGATCAAGTGCATCCGGCATTGCTCTTCGAACATTTTTTTGGCGTCTCGCTATTCGTTGTGATAAGTATAAATTAGGATAAATAAATCCAATAACTGCGCCACCGATTACTAAAAGGAATTTCATGCCTGCACTGGTTTTTGCTCGTAACAAGGTAAAAAAGAGCAAAATCAAGCCACCAAATACGATGGTGCCAACGAATTGAAGAGCCAGAAAAACAGTGGGATCCAGCCTTGCAGAGGTGCCGGCTAATTCCAGTTTTTTTGATATGTTATTCAGATAATTTTGCGGGGTAAAACGGGTCGCTAATTGACCTAGACTTCTGGCAATTGGATAAATCACACGCTCTGAGAATGGTTGAGAAAGTTCAATCTTTTCGAGATTCACTTCCTCGCCTCGCTGGCTAAGTTCTTCCAGGCGCTGCTGCATGACTTGTTCATCGAGTGTTTTTGGATTCCGTAACCCAATCACTGTTAAAACGACTGCAACGAGAACGATCAAGACAACAATTACGATGACAACAAGCATACGGCTCTCCTGGAAACCCTATACATCGATTTTCCCAAGCTTTTTCATTGTGAAATATCCAGTAAGGATTAACAGCAAGGAACAACCCAAAGCGATATATCCACAGGGTAATGGAGTATTGTTTTCAGATTTGATAAACTCCATCATATATTCACGGTTAATTAGGAAAAGAATAGCAACTACCGCGACAGGCATGAGAGATAATACCAACCCTGAGAAGGATTGCTGGGATGTCAGGACCCTGATTTCCCCTTTGATGCGGACCCGTTCACGGATTGTGAATGAAATAGTATCCAGGATTTCTGCCAAGTTACCACCAACTTCACGCTGGACATTCATGGCAGTTACGCATAAGTCCAGATCATCACTAGGAATACGTCTGAGGAGATTATCCAATGTTTTTTCCGTTGAAACACCAAGTGACATTTCCTGAACAACTCGACGGAATTCATCGCATATCGGAGGAGGTAATTCTTTGCTCACTGCTTCCATTGCTTGCATGACCGAATAGCCAGCCCTTAAACCATTCACCATCAAGTTCAACATATCCGGAAGTTGCTCACTAAATTTCACCAGACGTTTCGATTGCTGAGATTTGACATACAGCCTGGGTAAAAAGGGGCCTATTGCTAAACCGAGGACTCCAGCAAGTATGGATTTTCCACCCACATACCAAAGTAATGCTGCCATGACAACTGAAGCGATAACCATGAGTGCAATGTATTCACCGGGTTTAAATTTCATGTCTGCCCGGGCCAGATCCTTGGCGATCCTCTCACCAAAGGTCGACTTTGCGACACTCCGGTTCAACCATTCTGTTAATCATTGGGATTGAGCTTTTTTCTCTTCTTCGCTCGGTTTGGGTTTTTCTGTGCCAGCATAACGACCCAACCGTTCATCAACCTCACTTTTTTGACCACGGATAGAAATTACAAGCCCCACTATCAGTAAAATAATTGCGAGAGCTCCACCTATGATGAGAAGTAAGGTTAGATCCATATTAATATCCTAAAGGAATTAATAATTCCTACGATCTCCTTGAGCAAATATATTGGCTGGTAAATGAATTCCAGCCGCTTCGAGTTTTTCCATGAATTTTGGCCGCAACCCAGTTGGGCGCATTCGACCGATCACTTTTCCATTTTCAATTCCCACCTGCTCAAAGATAAATATGTCCTGGAGAGTGATCACTTCACCTTCCATGCCGGATATTTCTGTAATATTAACAATTTTTCGTGTACCGTCCCTTAGCCTTTCCTGATGAATAATCAAATCAATAGCGGATGAAACTTGTTCACGGATGGCTCGAACAGTCAGGTCCATGCCAGCCATTAACACCATCGTTTCCAACCGGGAGAGTGCATCGCGGGGGCTATTTGCATGGCATGTTGTCATAGAACCATCGTGACCGGTGTTCATTGCTTGCAACATATCCAAAGCAGCTTCATCACGAATTTCACCGACGATGATCCTATCGGGGCGCATGCGCAATGCATTGATCACAAGGGCTCGAATCGTGATTTCTCCTTTTCCTTCAATATTCGATGGCCGCGATTCCAATGTGACTACATGGTCTTGCCGAAGCTGGAGTTCTGCGGCGTTTTCAATAGTAAGAATTCGTTCATCTGAAGGAATAAACCCGGATAACAATTTAAGAATGTTGTTTTTCCGGATCCTGTACCACCTGAGATGACAATATTTAAGTCTAGATTCAACGCATGCTTTAAGAACTGAATGGCTTCCGGCGGTAACTGTGCCAAATTGAACCATTTGGTCAACCGTTATGGGATTTCGAGAGAATTTACGGATTGTAAGGGTAGGTCCTACTAATGATATCGGGGGAATAACGGCATTGACACGTGAACCATCTTGAAGGCGGGCATCGACGTAGGGACTGGATTCATCAATTCGGCGACCAAGCGGAGAAACGATTCTTTCAATAATTCGCATCACATGATCATCTGATTCAAAAGTCAACGGCACCCGCTGAATTTTTCCGAATCGCTCTATATAAATATTCTTTGCACCGTTTACCATAATTTCTGTAATGGTATCTTCATCCAGAAGGGGCTGCAAAGGTCCTAAGCCAAGGATTTCTGCGGCTATTTGTTCGAATAATCGAGTTCGCTCTGCACGTGAGAGAACTATGTTCTCTTCATTTAGTATTTGTTCAAAAAGCTCTTGAATAGTCTTTCGGACTTCAGCGGTTTTTGTAACATCCATTGTCGGGTCTAAACCAGCCAGTAGTTTGGTTTGGACCCTGTTCTTCAAATCCTGATAGGTATCTTGAGATGTTGTTAAACCTGTTTTAGGGATATTCCGTAAAGCTGGACTGGAATACCCTTGTTGCCCCGACCCAGCAGGTTGCGAGGAAGGTTGGTTGCCCTCACCAGGTTGGATGCGTTTTAAGATGGACATTAAATCCTCTCAATCATTAAAACAGCTTAGGACCAGTGGTTTTTTTGACTTCAACAGGTTCATCCATTTCCTTGCATTTTTGTGATATGAGTTCGGCTAGGGAAATGATACTTTTACTTATCGGCATACTTTTGTTATCAATCATGAATGGCACGCCGCGATTTACCGCCAAAGTGGGGGTTCGATCATCAAAAGGAATCGATGCTACTATCGGCTGTTTCAGGCTTTCTCCAATTCTTTCCGGAGTAATTGGAATACGTTTATCCATTTTATTCATGACAAAAAGAATTCGATCTCTGGTGATGGAAGCAGCATCCGCAACTGCTAGGAACTGATGACTGTTTTTCAACGCGGGGATTTCCTGGGTTGTGATGAGGACAACTAAATCCGAATATTCAAGACCTGCCTGGATAATATCTGTAAGGAATGGAGTCGTGTCAATCACGACATAAGTGAAGAGACGACGGAAATATTGGATTAACTTCCCGAATTGCTCCCCGTCACTTGCGATCCCAATTCCGGGCGTGGAGGAGACGCTAGAATGCTAAGTCCAGACACTTGATGAACCACCAATACTTCCTGTACTGTTTCAGGGTCGAGTTCATCTACAAGCGGGGTAAGATCAACGATGCTATTTTTCCCCTGTTCGTTCATAAAAACGGCGACGTCTCCATATTGGAGGTTACCATCAATAAGGACTGTACGAGTCTGGGGTGTCTGTAACGCTAACGCCAAATTAGTTGCTATTGTTGTCGTTCCTGTGCCACCCTTGGGGCTATATACAAGGATGATCTTTCCATTGCCAGCGAAACCAGGAGTAGTGGCTCCACCACCCATCGCTCCCGTGGTGGGCAATGCTTGAGAAAGCTTTGCCTTTTCTTCTTGTGCCATAGCGCCTGCTCTTCTGATGGCACCAGTTAGTTCATCAATCATGGGAGGCTTGGATAAGAAATCTCTTGCACCAGCCAGCATAGCCCGTCGCATGTAATTCTGATCACTTTGAACAGAAAGGATCACCACTTGAGCAAAAGTGACTTTTTTCCGGATAATTTCAGTGGCAGTGATACCATCCATATCCGGCATATTGATGTCCATGATGATGACATCCGGTTTCAATTGTTGGGTGAGATCGATGGCTTCCTTGGCAGAACGAGCAACCCCGATCACCTCGATATTTTGATCGAACTGAACCATCCGTTTAATATTTTCACGGGTGTCAGCGATGTCATCTACAATAAGTACTCGAATTTTCTCTTGCCCCGGCATCTAATCTCCTTTGTTAGATATGTCCTTTTTTACCTGGCTGCTAACGATTCAAGATATAAATCTCTTGAAGATGGATATATTCCATACGGTAATTGAGCAGGAAGCTGTATGCTCTTTTGATCCATCACGAATTGAAGCGTAACGGATTGTGTAGTGATTGTTTGTAAATCTCCAGCACTCCGTAAAGCCAAGGTGAGAGATATACCCATTTGTTGTAAATAGGTCAGTGTCACTGCATCCTGAGGACTAACAATCAGCGTGACATGATCTGGATATGAATTTGAAGAAGAGATTGGTTCTACAGTGGTTGTCGTAGTACCTTCATCCGCCGGGAGAGTTGTACCTTCCAAAGGAGCTTGACCAAGAAGCAGAATCGCAGAATCCTGGAGTACAGTTTGGCAAACAACCCTCGGTCGTTGTGATTCAGATGGAACAAGGTAAACCGCTTGATTTAGATTGGGATCTATGGCTACTCTTCCTTCTTTTGAAGCATCACCTATTGTGGCGATATCAATGGATGCTGTTGACGGTCCGCCATCTGCTGGAGGACCTGGAAGAGTTACTACAGCAGTCCAATTTGGTAATAAAGACTGAAATTCCTGATCAAAATCCGCCAGGCTGAAACAACCAATTATCATGACGTGATCGCCTACCTGCGGTGCAAATGAAACGGAGTTTTCAAAGTCGAGTGGGATGGAATAAGCAGTCATCCCGGCAGGAATCAAGAATGAGTACATTGAACCAGTGGGAACATCGACAACCATACTTTGAGTTAATGGAACTCGGGCATCGAGGTTGTAACGCGCACGTTTTCCTAAAACTTCAGTGACATCTGAAAAGAAAGTTCCTTCAACCAATTCTGAGCGTGGGTAAGGGATCATGGTCACCACATCCTGCGTTATGGAAGTCCCCATCGAAATCGATTGCGTCGTGATGACAATATTAATCATTTCCGAAATGGGAATAGGTGTAGGTTCTGTTGAAGTAGTCGTAGCTGGTTTATTTCGCGATACTAATATGAAAATCAGCGCAAATGCAGCAATCACAATTAAAACTATATAAATAATTATCCTACTAGATTTTTTGCCACCCGCAGCCATGTTGACCTCCTTAAAATGAATCCAGAATTCAACTGTTTAATTATACGTCAATTATTAATACCCAATTCCATCTCACCTTTTTCACTGCATGTTCCATACCAACTTGAGCAATTTGTGATAATAACGATTTTCGACAAATCTAGTTAGATTCCCCATATGGAATAATTAAGGCTGATTCCATTAATAGCGAAATACTATTTAACCTGGTACATGATTTGAAGTTAAAAAATTATTCTATTGATAATCCTATTACAGATTATATTAATTGTTCGCTTAATTGCAAGTGAATGAATTTACAGAAACCTTACTTTTCAGGAATCGTATATAGGTATAGCGAATTGTAAAGGTTTTGGATTAAAGCTATAATAAAATCTGAAACAATTGGAAATTTGAGGAGGTCACATGAACGACTTATTTGAAAAAGTTGTTGGACAGCAGGACATTTTTAAGAAACTAGGAAGCAAGATACCTGGTTTCAAGGGATATATTGAGCGCCAACATCGCCGCTCGGCTGATAAACTCTTGCGCGAAAAACTTGCCAATGGTTTTGAAGCCCAATGGCAGAGGATATCATCTGTTCAGCGTGATTTAGTAAATCAAGGTGGGTTGGAATTTGTTGATGATATGGAGAATGGAGCCATTAAAATTCGTCAATTTATTGATCGGATTCGCACAGCTTCATATGGTTATGCAGGATTGTTTGACGCAATTAAGGTAAATGAAGAAGAATTAGCCCAAGTTTATCAATATGACCTAGCTTTGGTTTATTCGATAGATGAAATAGGCCGGGCAATTGATAATATTGAAGCTTCCATCGGAACGGATGGATTGCCTGCCGCGATAAGGAATCTTGTAAGTTTGAGTCAAAGTTGTGTTGATGCTTTTAATAAACGATCCGAGGTTATCCTGGAAAGTTACCAGGATCCTACAGCTGCTGCATTAACTCCGCCTGCGTTGCCGACCGATCAGATTCCACCAGTACAATAATGAGTTGAAAGGGAGTAATAACTATGGCTAGAATTTTTGATGTTGTTGAATATCCAAGTGAGATGCCGGATGAAATCGTACACCGTTTCCCCGAAGTTGGTGTAGCGGATCTACGATTGGGTTCTCAAGTGATCGTCAGAGAATCACAAAAGGCAGTTTTCTTCCGTGACGGACATGCGCTCGATAGCTTTGGACCTGGACGGCATACCATCGTCACAGCCAACATCCCATTGTTAATTGATTTCGTTGGAAAAGCATTCAATAATCGGACACCTTTCACAGCAGAAATCTACTTTGTGTCCATGAAAGAATTCGCTGACCTCAAATGGGGTACTCCTCAGCCTATCATCGTCAAGAACCCCGGGATGGGATTAGGTGTGGCCTTAATGCAGGGCTTTGGCAGTTATAGTATCCAGGTAAATGATCCACAGCAATTTGTAACCCAAATTGTTGGTGCTCAAGGCATTTACCGCATGAGCGACATAGAAAACCGTTTAAGGACGATGTTGCTTTCCAAGCTGCAGGACATCCTTGGTGAGACTGCAGCAAAGAAGAGCGTCGTCGAACTGATTGGTTTGACCGAAGAATTAGGTGCAGGTGTCCGAGCGAAAACCCAGGA
The DNA here is from genome assembly GCA_963699305.1 of uncultured Chloroflexia bacterium. Lineage (GTDB taxonomy): Bacteria > Chloroflexota > Anaerolineae > Anaerolineales > Anaerolineaceae > JBGQAS01. Next base: position 615,897 of record OY969431.1, read on the forward strand.
TGATTTCAAAGCTATTGGATTAACCCTCAAAACATTCTATATAGGCAACCTGAAACCTTCGGAGAAATCAGCAGAGGAACTACGGGCAATGGGTATGTTGGACATGAATGTGTATACCCAGCTACAAGCAGCTGATGCCATGCGAGAAGCAGCACAGAACCCTTCTGGTGGTGCAGGATTAACCGCAGGAATCGGCGCAGGAATGGGTATCGGTAATGTTCTAAGTCAATCCTTACAGGGGATAAACAACCAGGGACAAAAAGGTGGAACAACAGGCCCTGATGTAGCGAATATCCCCGCGGTGATGACACCTGCGGAAGCTGCTGGAGTCCTCAAGGTATCAGAAGAGGATGTGGTTGCAGCGATCACTGGTGGGCAATTGAAAGCAAAAAAAATTGGGAATGCATATCGAATAAGCAAAGAAGCTCTTGAAACCTTCTTAAAGGGATAAGTCTTCACTCTTGTTGATAGACAGCCAGGCTTAAGCCAGGCTGTCTATTTTTTACACATGGTATAATTTTTTCAGATCAAATCGATTGATGGTTTTTCGATGAAATTACACGAATATCAGTCCAAACAAATTTTCTCAAGATTCGGGATACCAATTCCACGGGGGAAAGTTACAAATGTAGCAAGTGAGGTTAAGCAGATTTCAGAAGAACTCGGGGGGAGAGTTGTTATTAAATCCCAGGTGTTGGTAGGGGGTAGGGGAAAAGCAGGTGGAATACGACTTGCAAAAAATGCGGAAGAAGCTGAAAATCTTGCCACGTTGATCCTTTCCATGGAGATCAAAGGTCTGCCTGTCCGAAAAGTGTTAGTTGATGAGGCGGTCTCAATTTCCCGTGAAATTTATCTGGCAATAACAAATGACCGCGATCAACGAAAACCAATATTTATTACTTCTGCTGCTGGTGGAATGGACATAGAGGAAGTTGCCAACACTTCTCCTGAAAAAATCATAAAACTGGACGTTGAGCCTTTACTTGGCTTAAGAGATTTTCAAGCACGAGATCTGGCTATTGCCATTGATCTCCCAAGAGAGTTTTGGAAAAGTTTTATTGGAATAGCTCAAAGTTTGTGGCGTGTATACAATGAATGCGATGCGTCACTGGTGGAGATAAACCCATTGGTGATCACATCTGATCAACGGATGCTGGCGTTGGATGGGAAAATGGTGCTTGATGATAATGCTCTATATCGACATCCTGATCTAACTGAAATGCGAGATTTGGATGCTGAAGCAAAAGAGGAGATTGAAGCTCGAAAATACGGTTTATCCTTCATCAAGCTGGATGGTCAAATTGGATGTTTGGTCAATGGCGCTGGCTTAGCAATGGCAACAATGGATATCATCCATCATTTTGGGGGTTCACCTGCGAATTTTCTTGATATCGGAGGAGGAGCCAGCTCTGAAAAAGTAGCAGCAGCCATGCGTATTATTCTTACGGACGCGAATGTTAAAGTTGTATTGGTAAACATTTTCGGTGGAATCACCCGTTGTGATGAAGTCGCACAAGGTATCGTCGGTGCGATCGGTGAAGTACAACCCAAAGTTCCATTTATTGTCCGGTTAGTTGGGACGAATGCAACTGAAGGGTTGAAGCTTCTAAAAGGTGCACATGTGGATACTTGTGAATCCTTGGTCGAAGCTGCCCAGAAAGCCGTTTCTGTGATTAAAGGAATCAAGAAATGAGCATTCTCGCAAATAAGAGTTCGAAAGTGATTATTCAGGGTATTACTGGGCACGAAGGTCTATTTCACACAAACCTCATGATGGAATATGGCACTAATGTTGTTGGTGGTGTTACCCCTGGGAAAGGGGGCGACTGGGTACTTAACGGAAAAGTGCCGGTATTTGATTCTGTCAAAGTTGCTATGGAATTAACCGGAGCGGATACTTCAGTGATATTTGTACCTGCCAGATATGCCCCTGATGCGATTTTCGAAGCGGTAAATGCAGAAGTTCCTTTAATCGTGTGTATAACCGAAGGAATTCCAATCCAGGATATGCTAAAAGTACGCTCTTTCTTGGATGATAAAAAATCTCGCCTTATCGGTCCAAATTGCCCGGGAATATTGACACCTGGAGAGGCGAAGATAGGAATCATCCCAGGAAATATCGCCATATCAGGTAACATTGGCGTTGTTTCACGTTCTGGCACCCTAACTTATGAAGTCCTTTATGCTTTGAAAGAAAAGGACAAAGGAGTTAGTACGTGTATTGGGATAGGTGGTGATCCGATTAATGGGACGAGTTTTCTTGAAATTCTGAGGTTATTTGAAAACGATCCCCACACCGATCAAGTGGTATTAATTGGTGAAATCGGGGGAGCAGATGAAGAACATGCTGCGGAATTTATTTCCAATCAGATGACAAAACGAGTGGTTGCTTTCATCGCAGGGCAAACCGCACCTCCGGGTAAACGCATGGGACACGCGGGGGCAATCATAGAAGGAAACGTAGGTACTGCGGAAACAAAAATAAAAGCGCTGGAATCTGCCGGAGTTCGAATTGCAAATTTTCCGGAAGAAATCCCAGCACTTCTGAGTTAATTAAAAGAGCCATTGATGGAAATGGCTCTTTTTTATTCTTACTTCTTATGAGTGTCGACGTACTTTACGGCGTCATCAACCGATTTAATATTACGTGCATCCTCGTCAGAAATTGTGATATTAAATTTTTCGCAAAAACCATCAATCAGGAAAAATTGATCCATCGAATCGGCTTTCAAGTCCTCGATGAATTTTGTATCCGGCTTAATGCCTTTTGTGTCTATCTTCATCACATCAGCGATCACTGTTTTCACATCGTCCAGAGTGCTCATGTAGAAACCTCCATTGTTAATTAATAATTGATATTGTAATGTGCATAATAATTCTGTCAAGTATGAATCATATGATTCTTGACTCACATTATTAAAACTCCATTTGAATATAAAAGATACGAAAAAATACAAGAGTGAATTTTGGTATACTAGCAGAAGAATTATGAGCACAAATAAAAAAGTAATAACTGGGCGGAAAGCTGACCATCTCCGAATATGCCTTACAGAAGATGTTCGTTCGGGAATGACGAATGGATTGGAAAAATATCGTTTCACCCACCAAGCCTTGCCAGAAATGGATTTTCAGGAAATTTCTACAGAAGTCTCTTTCCTGGACAAGCGGGTGAATTTACCCATTCTCATTTCTTCCATAACGGGTGGCACAAAACAAGCTGGGCAGATAAATATCAATCTCGCCAAAGCAGCAGAACAGCATCATATTTGCCTTGCCCTGGGATCACTCCGTGCCGCAGTCGAAAATCCCAAAAGTGCTGGTACATACAAAATTCGTAAAGTAGCTCCAACCACCGTTGTATACGCAAATTTAGGAGCAGTACAGCTTAATTATGGCTTTGGTATCGAAGAATGTAAAAAAATCGTTGAGCTGGTTCAGGCTGATGGGTTGGTTTTGCACCTGAATCCTCTACAAGAGGTACTTCAACCGGAAGGGGATAATAATTTTTCAGGTTTATTGAAAAAGATTGAATTGATCTGTAATTCCATTCAGGTTCCAGTCATTGTTAAGGAAGTTGGGTGGGGGATTTCGAAAGAGATTGCAAAGCTACTGTATTTAGCTGGTGTCAAAGCTATTGATGTTGCAGGAGCTGGCGGCACATCATGGTCGCAAGTGGAAATGTTTAGAGCACGTCATACGGTGTATTCCGAAGCTGCAAAAGCTTTCAGAGATTGGGGATTAACGACCGCAGAATCGATTATTCAAACAAGGTCTATTTCGAAGAAGCTCCGCATTATTGCATCCGGGGGAATACGCAATGGTGTTGAAATTGCAAAATGTATCGCGCTGGGTGCAGATTTGGTCGGCTTGGCGAAACCTTTCCTTGGACCAGCAATGATCTCTTCTGAAGAAGTTGCAAAAACCATCGACGTGCTTGCATTGCAATTTCGTGCCGCCATGTTTGTTGCCGGGAAATATAATATTGCTCAATTGGCGAAAACCAAGCTTTTGGAAATTCGTTAATGACCAATTTTCCAGATATTCGCAAGGATTACCTAAAAAATATAAATAGAGCGATTTTTTCTCAATTAAACATGGAATTGGGAAATTCAAGATCCATCTTAAAGGATATCCTATATTATCATTTCGACTGGCCCAAAGGATTACAAAGTGGCAAACGATTGAGACCTATTCTTCTATTAATTTGCACTGAGTTGGGAGGCGGAAAATGGGAAACAGCCATTCCAGCAGCTGTGGCTGTGGAATTCCTTCACAATTATTCCTTGATCCATGATGATATCGAGGATAAAGGATTTACAAGGCACGGTAGACTATCGGTCTGGAAGAAATACGGTGTTCCACAGGCGATCAATTCAGGAGACGCTTTGTATGGAATAGCATTTCATACTATGGCGCTATTTGATCATCCTTTTGCTCAACCTGTATTAAAAAAAGCCTATCAGCGTTTTTCCGAAGCTGCTATCCAATTAACTATGGGTCAGAGTCTTGATCTTTCATATTCGTCCGTAAATACCTTAACCATCCAAAAATATTGGCAAATGGTAAAAGGCAAGACTGCAGAGCTTTTCGCGCTTGCTTGCGAGTTGGGTGGATTGCTCACTGGGATGAATGCTGGGGCATGCGAATTATTGCGTCAATTTGGGCTACATATTGGTTATGCTTTTCAAATTAAGGACGATATTTTAGGGATCTGGGGTAATCCCGCCAAGACGGGAAAATCCGTCGAAAGCGATTTGTTAACGCATAAAAATACGCTTCCTACCGTATATGGACTTGTAAAAAGTCCATTGTTTAAACAATTATGGGATGTAGGAATAACACATAAAACTATTGAAAAATCCATCCAATTACTAAATGACGTACACACTCAGGAGTATTCCGAAATGGTAGTGAAGAAAAACTCAAGTAAAGCGGTAAAGCTCCTGGAACAAATCAATGGCGACAAACGAGTAAAAATAATGCTCAATGAATTTGTCATCGAATTAATAGACCGAGCCGCATAAAAGGAGAAGCAAAAATGAATCGATGTGATGAACCTTTATATAATATTGCAGGATTATTTTGTGAAACAGAGATTAACCACAGCGAAATCAAAGACTCTATTAGCAAAATGTTGCAGGCTTTTGGTGAAGATCCCAAGCGAGATGGTCTATTGAAGACACCTGAACGAGTTTCCAAAATGTATGATGAATTACTGGCAGGTTACCGTACCGACCCGATCAAACTTGTCAATGATGCGCTTTTCGAAGTGGAATATGATGAAATGGTGATAATTCGCGACATTGAATTTTACAGCCTTTGCGAGCATCACATGCTTCCTTTTGTTGGACGTGCGCATGTAGCCTATATTCCAAATGGAAAAGTCATTGGGCTTTCAAAGATTCCCAGGATTGTGGATTTATTTGCCCGCCGGTTGCAGGTCCAAGAGCGAATGACGAACCAAATCGGGAGGTATTTGGATGAATTGCTTCATCCTCAAGGAGTGGCTGTGGTTGTAGAAGCACTTCATTTATGCTCAATGATACGTGGAGTGAAAAAACATGATTCACGCATGACAACCTCTCAAATGCTTGGCTCATTTAGGGAAAATTTGAACACACGCATGGAGTTTCTTGATAATATTTCACGTGCTGCTGAACCATTACATTTCTAACTCGGGATACATAAATTTACATCAGGTCGTTCTTTTATAAAACATTTCCACGTTAAATCATCTGCGATTTCCAAAAGCGTACTAGCCGACCCTGTGTTTCGAAGCCCGGGTCTAATCTCAGAAAGCGGTTTTGCAATATAGACGCGCGACCATATATTGAGATCAATTATTTCGTCATCAAAAATTAATATGTCAAGATCGATGGTCCTTGGTGCATTTTTATTTGCAGTGCGAATTCGCCCCAATCGTTCTTCAATCTTCCTGAGGACCTTGAATTTTAAATCTTTAAAACGCAATGGAGTTTGAAGGATCACAACCGCATTAAGAAAATTATCTCCTGGACTTCCTTCGGATTTAGTCTCATACACCGGGGAAAAACGATGAATGGTGCAATAATCAGCCAATTCACTGATGGCTCTTGGTAAGTTTTTTTCTGGCTCGATGTTGGAGCCAAGAATCAACGATACTTCATGCATCCTTTTTTGAACGCTCAATTTCGACCCCTGCGGATTTTGAAAAACGCACTGCTCCGGGTTTTTCTACCTTAACACGCACCGATTCGACGCCCTTTTCATCCAGACACAGCGAAGCTATATCAGCCGCCAATGCTTCGACCGTGTAGCGATGGATTTTTTCGTTGTGTGCAATGATTTTCTTGGCAACTGTACGGTAATTCACCGAATCATCCACATGATCCGTTTTTCCAGCTTTTCTCACATCGGCGAAAATAATGATGTTTACCAATATATCCTGGGGTTGCGAGCGCTCTTGATCACTAATACCGATGACTCCTCTGAGCAACAAATCTTTGATGAATATTTGATCCATGTTATCTCCCTACTTTAAGTGCCTTCCACCATCAAGATGAATAATTTCTCCAGTGATGTAATCAGGACCAGTCAATAGAAATGAGACAGTCTGACTAACTTCATCGAGTGTAGCCAGGCGGTTAATTGGAACCTGATGAAGGAATTTTTCAGATTTTCCGCCATCACTGGGAGGAAGGACTGCCCCAAATGCTATGCCATTTACGAGCGTATTCGGAGCCAGGGCTACAGCAGTCGACTGGGTTAGGGCACCCAAAGCTGCTTTTGAGATGGTATACGGAAAATGATCAGCTCCTGGGCGGAGTGCCCTCCAGTCCAGAATGTTAATGATCCTGCGTGGAAGTTCCAGTGGTGCCTGCCTTGAAAAAGCTTGGCTGAGCAAAAAAGGTGCAGTCAAGTTAATATTCAAGTGATTATTCCAATCATCTAAGCTCGTATCGGAGAAAGAGAGAGGAAGGAAAATCGCTGAATTATTGATTAAAGCAAATATGGGACTCAAAGAACACACACGTTCCATAAAATCACCAATCAGCTCGGGATGGCTAAAATCCGCTTCAACGATCCATACCTTTCTTCCCATTGCAGAGATTTCATTGAACGTTTCTTTAGCTTCTTCTGGGGAATGAGTATGATGGATTATCACATCAGCCCCCATTTTTGCTACTGTCAGAGCGATGTGTTTTCCGATTCTCCTCGCAGAGCCTGTAACAAGTACCGTTTTATGGATGAGTTCGTTCAAGGAAACCTCCATACCCATTAAATACTATACCATATCCCAGTTGCTTCGTTGATCGGCGAATCCAGGATTCAGTCTTGACAAATAGGATAATATAGGTATAATTACTTATCTTAAAGCCCCACCCATATGGGGGGGGTAGGAGATATATGAAAAATGAAGTAGTGGCAAAACGGTTGAAAAATATCGAAGGACATCTTCATGGAATTGTCACGATGGCGGAAAATGATGCGTACTGCATCGATATCATCAGGCAGGTCCAGGCTGTTCAGGCTTCATTGGGAAAAGTTAACAAAATGATCCTGGAGAATCATTTAAATAGTTGTGTGACAACTGCCATCCAGAGTGAAATAGTGGAGGACAGGCAGAAGGTGTTGAATGAAATCGTCGAGGTATTTGGCGAGACAAATAAAATAAAAGGATAAAAATGAATACGATCAAATATAAAATCCCAGCTATCAATTGCATGCATTGCGTACACACGATTAAAAACGAGTTATCTGAAGTAGAAGGCGTTAAATCGGTGGAAGGAGATCATGAGCAAAAAACGATCACAGTACAATATGACCTTCCCGCAACCCCCGAAAAAATCGAAAGCCTTCTGGCTGAAATCGGTTATCCAGTACAACGTTGATATTTTTAAGCGGAATTTCTGATTCAATTCAATGTGAAAAAAACAAAATGACTACAAATAAACAGATCATATTGCCCGTCACGGGAATGACATGTGCAAATTGCGTGGCAACCATCGAACGAAATGTAAAGAAATTAGACGGTGTTTCTGAAGCAGTTGTCAATTTATCGTCTGAAAGAGCAACGGTTGAATTTGACCCCAAAAAATTAGTCCTCGAAGATATCATCGGAAAAGTTCGAAAAGCAGGATATGACATTGCCCAGGGTGAAGCAGAAATCCTGATCCGCCAGATCGATGATGTCAATGATGCACGCAGATTGGAGAATTTATTACACAAGATGGAAGGAGTTCTTTCGGCTAATGTAAACATTTCAACGAACAAAGCGAAAATTGCTTATATCCCAACGATGATTAACCAAAAAGACCTTCGAAAAGCGATTGAAGGTAGCGGTTTTAAGTTGCTGGAAGTTGAGAGTGCGGATGAAGATACAGAAGCAAAAGCACGCGAGGATGAAATCGAACGTCAAAAGCACCTTCTAATTGTTGGTATTATTTTTACAGTTCCTTTATTCCTATTTTCAATGGGCAGAGATCTTGGACTGATCCCGATGATGGTAGGACACGCTTGGTGGGCAAATTGGCTGATGTTGGCTCTCGCCATTCCAGTTCAATTCTATGTGGGTTGGCAATACTACATTGGTGCCTTCAAATCCCTGCGAGGTGGGTCTGCAAACATGGATGTGCTAATCGCCCTGGGATCATCTGTTGCCTTCATCTATTCGTTGGTAATAACACTGGGAGTAGTAGATGGTCATGTGTATTACGAAACCGCGGCAGTCATTATCACACTAATTCGGCTTGGGAAATTCCTTGAGTCACGCGCCAAAGGAAAGACCAGCGAAGCAATAAAGAAACTGTTAAGTTTGAAAGCCAACACCGCTCATATCGTTCGCGACGGTATCGAACAAGAGATTTCAGCAGATGATGTTCTGGCTGGAGATATCGTGATTGTTAAACCAGGTGAAAAATTCCCGGTAGATGGAGTCGTATTGGAAGGTCGTACCTCCGTGGATGAGTCAATGATCACGGGCGAATCCCTGCCCGCTGAAAAGCGACAGGGAGATCCGGTTACGGGAGCGACCATCAACAAGCAAGGTCTGATCCGCTTTGAGGCGACGAAAGTCGGCAAGGATACTGCCTTATCTCAAATTATTCGGTTGGTCGAGGAAGCGCAAGGGAGCAAAGCACCCATTCAAAAGCTTGCCGATCAAGTATCCGCCATTTTTGTACCAATTGTCATTGGCATAGCAGCAGTCACTTTCCTGGTATGGTATTTCCTCATTCCGGCTCCAGCGCCAACTGCCGAGATCAATGGATTCACGCGAGCGTTGATCAATATGGTGGCAGTTCTTGTCATTGCATGTCCATGCGCCATGGGTTTGGCAACTCCAACTGCTATCATGGTGGGAACAGGCAAAGGTGCGGAGAATGGAATTCTCCTCAGATCCGGGGAAGCATTGGAACGGGCAGGCAAGGTAACAAGAATCGTTTTTGATAAAACAGGTACGATTACCCGTGGATTGCCGGTTGTCACAGATGTTGTTGTGGCAAACCAGGAATTCACAGCCGATAAACTGATCCAAATTGCCGCGAGCGTGGAAAAAGGGAGCGAGCATCCAGTGGGTGAAGCAATCGTCGCGGAAGCCGGAAACCGCGAACTTTAAAATGGATAAACCGGAAGGTTTTTCATCCATATCCGGGCAAGGTGTTAAGGCTACGGTAAAGAACCTGGATGTAAAAATCGGTAACCTATTAATGATGCAAGAATCCGGAATAGATATTCGAACCATGGAAAACGAACTGGAAACGTTGCAATTACAGGCAAAAACAGTGGTTATGGTAGCGGTTGATAAGAAACTTGCCGGACTGATTGCGGTTGCTGATGCGATCAAAGAAGGTTCGAAAGAATCGATATCAGCACTGAAGAATATGGGTTTGAAAGTGACCATGCTGACCGGAGATAATAAGAAGACTGCCCGGGCAATCGCTAAGGAAGCTGGGGTGGATGAGATTCTCGCTGAAGTGTTGCCAGAGGGCAAGTCTGAAGAAATCAAGAAGCTTCAGAAAAACGGTGATATTGTTGCGATGGTCGGTGATGGCATCAACGATGCGCCTGCACTCGCCCAGGCTGATGTAGGTATGGCGATTGGAACTGGTACGGATATCGCAATGGCTGCTGCGCCAATCACATTGATCAGCGGAAACTTAAAAGGAGTTCAAAGAGCAATCACATTATCGCGAAAAACATTGCAAACCATTCGCCAAAACTTATTTTGGGCATTCTTTTATAATGTGATCCTCATTCCAGTTGCTGCAATTGGATACCTTAATCCCATGATTGCAGCAGGAGCAATGGCGTTTAGCAGTGTGTTTGTCGTAAGCAATAGCTTGCGGTTAAGAAACAAGAAAATCCAGTAGGTGGTCCATTCCATTTTTCCGGCTGAATTTTTCAGCCGGAATATTTTTTATAAATGGTAAAATCATTTAACTCTTTAAAGAGGTTGTGACATGGACGATTTACAAAGCAATGCAATCAACACGTTACGTTTCCTATCCGTCGATGGAGTGCAGAAAGCGAATTCGGGTCACCCCGGTTTGCCAATGGGAGCAGCTGCAATGGCATACACCCTTTGGACCCGGCATTTACGATTTAACCCGCTAAATCCACATTGGTTCAACCGCGATCGATTCATCCTTTCGGGTGGACATGGATCGATGCTTTTGTACAGCCTCCTACATCTGACTGGATTTAAGCTCAACCTCGATGAGCTCAAGAATTTTAGGCAATGGGAGAGTTTAACCCCAGGGCATCCAGAATATGGTCTGACTCCTGGAGTTGAAACTACCACTGGACCTTTGGGACAGGGATTTTCAAACGGTGTCGGGATGGCGATCGTAGAAAGACACCTGGCAGCTGTGTTTAATAAACCCGGTAAAGATATCATCGATCATTTTACGTATGCAATTGTCACCGATGGTGACCTAATGGAAGGGGTCGCGTCGGAAGCAGCGTCGCTTGCAGGTCACTTGAAATTGGGAAAGATGATTTATCTTTACGATGACAACCACATTTCCATTGAAGGATCAACCGATCTCGCATTCACCGAAGATCGGCGGAAAAGATTTGAGGCATACGAATGGCACGTGCAAAGCATAGATGATGGGAACGATGTCGAATTGATTGATTCCGCAATCAAGGCTGCCAAGAAGGATCCGCGTCCATCCATCATAATGTGCAGGACGCATATCGGATTCGGAATGCCAAACCGACAGGATACTGCCAAAGCGCATGGTGAACCTCCTGGTGATGAAGAATTGAATGCAGCAAAAACGAATCTCGGTTGGCCGCTTGAACCCCGGTTCTATATCCCGGATGATATTTCACATTTCTTTCATGAGGTCGGAAAAAAGGGAACAGCGCTTGAAGCGGAATGGAATAAAGAAATTGAGCAATATGAGAAGGAATTTCCCGGAAATGCTGCCGAATTGAAACGTCGGATAAAGGGTGAGCTTCCAAAAAATTGGGAAGCGAATTTACCCGAATTCCCGGTTGATCAAAAAGGGATGGCAACTCGGGTTGCATCAGGCAGGACACTCACCGCCATTGCTGAAAAGCTTCCTGAATTGGTAGGAGGCTCGGCGGATCTAGCGCCATCCACCAATACATGGATGCAGGCATATCCAGCGTATGATCGGGATCATCCAGAAGGACGCAATTTCCATTTTGGTGTGAGAGAACATGGGATGGGTGCCATCGTCAATGGCATGGCAGTACATGCTGGCGTGATCCCATTTGGTGCAACTTTCCTGGTCTTCTCCGATTACATGAGACCGGCAGTACGAATCTCTGCTTTTTCTCATTTTCCCAGTATTTGGGTTTGGACTCACGATTCCATAGGATTAGGGGAAGATGGACCCACACATCAACCTATCGAGCAATTGGCTGCACTCCGGGCAATTCCGAACTTGTGTGTCATACGACCTGCGGACGCCAATGAAGTTGTTGAAGCGTGGAAGATTGCGATTAAACGAAGGAATGGACCGACTGCACTCTTATTGACACGGCAATCTCTTCCCATCATTGATCGCTCGGTCTTCAAACCTGCAATAGGACTTGAGAAAGGTGCTTATATACTAGCTGACTTAGGGGAGAAGGAACCTCAAATTATTTTAATGGCGAGCGGTTCCGAAGTTCAGATTATTCTTGAAGCCGGGAAATCATTAGCCGAAGAAGGCAATTCTGTCCGACTTGTTTCTTTTCCAAGTTGGGACCTTTTCCAAAGCCAGGATGAACAATACAGAGAAAGTGTACTCCCTTCGCATATCACCAATCGGCTGGTTGTTGAAGCAGGGGTTTCCATGGGCTGGGAGAAATGGGTGGGACAAAAGGGCAAGATCATCGCGCTGGATCATTACGGCAGCTCTGCACCTTATAAGATACTTTTTGAAAAATTTGGATTGACTGCAAGACATGTGATTGAGCAAGTAAAACAAATGATAGGATAAGGAGGCGGGATGCGTATCGCATTTGCCTGTGACCATGGGGGATTTCCATTGAAAAGTGAAATCCTTGAACAAATTGCTTGTGATGGGCATGAAGTTCTGGATTTTGGGTCTTTCAATTTGGTCAGTGTCGATTATCCTGATTATGTTGAAAAGGCTTGTCGTGCTGTTCTGGATGGCAAGGCTGAAAGGGCAATTATTGTATGTGGTTCGGGGATTGGCGCTTGTATTACAGCGAATAAATTCCCGGGTATTTATGCTGGAATCTGCCACGATTGTTATTCAGCCCATCAATCGGTGGAGCATGATAATGCGAACGTTCTTTGCCTTGGAGCACGTGTCATTGGACCTTCACTCGCCCAAGAGGTTGTGACCGCTTTCTTATCATCAACATTTTCAGGAGATGTACGGCATTTGCGACGTCTGAAAAAAATGAAAAAAATTGAAGATAGGGAATTGCGATGAATGCAATTAAGGAAATCCTCCAACTAGGTCAAGCGATCTGGTATGACAACATTCAGAGGCGTGTATTGTTGGACGGAAGTATAGAAAAACTTATCAAGGAAGGCATTATCCGGGGTATTACCTCGAACCCGAGCATTTTCAATCAAGCCATAACAAAATCCACTGATTATGATCCAGTTTTGCAAATCCTCTCCTGGGGGGGATTGGATAAGGAACGGATCTTCTGGAATTTAGCTATCGAAGATATATCCAGGGCTTGTGATCTCTTCCTACCACTATATATAGAATCAAAACACGATGATGGGTACGTCAGTATTGAAGTGAGCCCAAATCACGCATTTGATTCTATGGGCACACAAAAGCAAGCAAAAGAATTGTGGGAGAAAGTAAATCGCGCCAATCTCATGGTAAAAATTCCAGCAACAAAAGAAGGGTTACCTGCAATTCGAAAATCAATTGCTGAGGGAATTAATGTCAATATCACCCTCATTTTTTCAATCAGTCGCTATAAGGAAGTGATGAATGCTTATCTGGATGGCTTGGAGGATCGATTGGCAGATGGATTACCCATCGATGGGATCGACTCCGTAGCTTCCTTTTTCATTTCCCGGATGGACACAAAAGTCGATGGATATCTTGAAAAACTCGTCAGTAATAGTCCGGAATGTAAAAATCTCTATGGCAAAGCAGCCATTGCCAATGCCCGCCTGGCATATCAGGAATTCCTTGCAGTTTTCAATTCCCCCCGGTTTAAGAAATTAGAAAAACATGGTGGCAGGATTCAGCGCCCACTATGGGCTTCCACCAGTACAAAAAATCCTGCTTATCGTGATGTCATGTACATTGAGGAATTAATCGCAGATCACTCTGTGAATACTGCTCCCCCACAAACTATCACTGCATTTCTGGATCATGGTAAAGCGGAATTGACTATTGAAAAGTATTTGGATGAAGCAAAGGCTGTATTCCAAGAATTGGAAAGTCTCGGGATCTCCATAAAAAATGTTACCGACGAACTGGAAAGTGAAGGGGTCAAGGCATTTTCGGAAGCGTTTACTAATTTGATTAATGCTATTGATACTAGACGAGCAGGATTCTGCAAGCAACTTGGAAAATATCGATCTTCGATAATTGAGACTATCCATAGTCTAGAAAAAAGAAATGCCATCGCCCGGTTGAACAAGAAAGACGCAAGTTTGTGGACCGACGAACCTGTTGAACAAAATGAAATCTTCAATCGTCTCGGTTGGCTGGATGCTCCGAGTTTGATGGAAAAAATGATCCCGGAAGTTGAATCTCTCCTGGAATCATGCAGGGAGTCAGGCTACACACATTGCTTGGTCTTAGGAATGGGGGGATCTTCACTAGCACCAGAAGTATTCAGTTTGACTTTCAATCCGCAAAAGAATAAAGATGATAAAAAGCTTTCGCTATCGATATTAGATTCAACCCATCCCGACCAAGTGATGGAGGCTGCCAGGATTTCCAGCGTGAACCAGACTTTATTCATCGTCTCAAGCAAATCAGGCACAACAAGCGAAGTAAATGCCTTTCTTGATTATTTTTGGGAGCATACCAAAGTATCTTCAGGTGAACATTTTATTGCAATCACCGATCCTGGCACACCCTTGGAGAAATTGGCACGAGATCGTGGATTCAGGGGTATTTATCTTGGCGATCCTTCGGTTGGAGGGCGATATTCAGTACTGACACGATTTGGCTTAATCCCTGCAGGACTTGTTGGAGTGAATATCGGGACATTAGCAGTACGCGCAAACCGGATGGCAGATGAATGCAAGATCGATGGAGAATATTCCAGAAATCCTGGATTGGTTTTGGGGGCAATTCTTGGGAGCTTGTCAAATGCTGGATGCTACCAAATGACAATCCTGACAGATCAACCGGTTGCCAGTTTTGGCTCCTGGTTGGAACAGCTCATCGCAGAAAGTAGTGGAAAATCCGGAAAAGGCATCCTTCCTGTCGATTTGGAACCGGTGGTTAATGCTGACGGATATTCTGACAGCCGCTTTTTCGTTTATTTTAGAATATCGGGTTCACATGATGATTTGCTTTCAAGATTACAAGATCTCGGTCACCCGGTATTAATATTCAAGCTCGATGATATTTATGATTTAGGGGGTGAATTTTATCGATGGGAAACTGCAACTGCAATTGCATGCGCAGTTTTAGGCGTTGATCCATTCGATCAGCCGGATGTTCAATCCAGCAAAACGTTAACAACTCAAAATATTACCGCGTTTCAAAAATCAGGCAAACTAGACCCCGGAACACCGGTTTGGACGTTTGGAACCTGTCAAATTTACGGAGGAAATAGAGAAATATTTCATACTGCTTCATCCATATTTGAGGTGATCAGTTTATTTCTTAAAGATTGCGAAGTCAAATGAATATATCACGTTAAATGCATTTATCCCTCGAAATGAGAACAATTTCAAAATCCTATCACATATCCGAAAAAGTCTTCTGGAAAAATTCAAAATCGCCACAACCCTGGGTTTTGGACCACGTTATTTACATTCAACTGGACAACTGCATAAAGGTGGATCAAATCTCGGAAGATTTTTAGAGATCACGGTAGATCCAGAGAAGGACATGGAAGTTCCCGGAGAGGGGATCTCATTTGGCATGCTTTTACAGGCGCAGTCGTTGGGAGATTTTCAGGCATTGTCCGAAAAAGGCAGGCATATCATCCGCCTACATTTAGGAACGAATGATTTTGAAAATTTGCTAGATTGGAAGGGATAATTGAGCAATATCGCAGAGTTCAAAGCTTACCGTAAAAGAATGAATAAGCGTTTAACCGAGATTGACCATCTTGGCATAAAACGGTTCATTAATCTGGATACCAATGCCTATATGGATGGAGTGTTGCCAGCAAAAACCAAGGAACTGCTTGGTTTGGTGGCCTCGATGGTTTTACGCTGCAACGATTGCATCGATTATCATATTATTCAGTGTGTAGATGCTGGGTGGAGTGATGGTGAATTGTATGAAACGTTTAATGTCGCCTTAGTGGTTGGTGGGAGCATTGTAATACCCCATTTGCGACACGCGGTGGAAAGTCTTGATTCTTACCGTGCGAAATGAATAAGCGACATTCCTGACTCTTTTTTCTTTATTCGATCAAGAGAATAAAAATCAAAATCGCAAATAATAAGACGATAAAGTGCGTAAAAATCCAGGCGAATATTTGTCCGATGGTTCGCATTACTCCGATCCAAAATGCTGACTGCTTTGGAATTTCTACGTCAGCGTTCCAGTTGAAATGAAGAAGCTCTTCAAGAAGGTTCTGCTTCACGCAACCTTCCAGGCTGAAAATGAAAATTTGGTTGGTGTGCTGAAATGCAAGCAGGAGATCGCGCTCAAATTCTTTAGCAGTTATGGATGCCAATTCGCCGTGACCTTCTATTACAACTCCACCACCGGTGCTACCAATCCCGATCCCTTGAGCTTCTGGAGCATAGGACCATAGGAAACCAGGATTGTGTTTCTTTGTAATACTTGAGTAAAGCATCAAAATTTCACGATCAACAGGAAGATCGATAATTCCGAGAGTTTTCCGCAATAAGGAAGATCCAATCTCCCGTTCATCAACAACAAGGGGAATCTGATAACTCTCGATCGAATAACCATCAATTCGCATATGTGAAATCAGCGAGATATATGTACTGACTGCTGCAGAATCTCGACGAAGAGAAAAGAATTTACCAAACAACTCGAAAACTCCTTTTATTCGTGAAGATCCTATTAGTTGTATAAAATTAATATCTGGCTCAATGTCTAGACCAACAGATGCCCACTGTAATTTGTTTTCAAGAGTCCATTTCTTGAATTCACCATACCGTCTCGTTGCTGCTCCACTATTCTCTAAATTGAACCAGTACCCTTCTTCTTTTGGAAGCAATAACCAGGCAGTGACCGGGATACCCGCACGATTCAGTTTCTGAACCACATTGGCTCGAACTTTTGAAAGATCCAGTAATCCGAGACTAATGCGAGCTTTCAAGTCAACTAATTGTCGGATTACAGTATCATTTTCGAATAATGCTATTAGCTTATCTGTTTCCAATTCACATGCAAATGTCAATACAGGTTTTTTCATTTTCCACTCATCGATAATATTTTTTCATGCAGGTAAAGAAATATCATGCACAAAAAGAGTATTAAATCACGAATTCTAGACCCTCTTTGAGCAAATACTGCAACTCGATTGTAATCAATTTCTGATCTTTATCGAAATTCCAATTTTTCAGGATTTGATTATTTAATATAATCAATTCAGGTTTATTCGCTTGATGAAGTATTAATACCAGTTTTTGCCTTATGTGTTGCTTTTTATTATCCACTAAATAAGGCTTGAACTGAATGTTACTCCGATTTTTTCCATTCCTAACGGTGACACTGATTTTTGAATATTGGTTATCCTGATACACAGTGGAGATTCCATCATCTTCATAGTAATTGAATTCACCATCATTCCCAGGCCAGATATGAAAATACAAAGGATCGAATTTGAGGGCATCAGGAATGAACTCCCTCGCATCCATCATTGGTAGGATTGCGCCAGCTTTGACGAATATCGGCATAGTGTCGAGGGGAGCATTCTTTTCAATCCATTGGCCTCCTTGGTAATGTTGATCCGTCCAAAAATCAAACCATTCGCCCTTTGGGAGATATACTTTTCGAGAAAGCGCACCTTTTTTAATACCGGCGCAAGTAAGAGTTGATCTCCAAGAAAAATTTGATCCTTAATGGCATTCATTATCGTGTCTTTTGGATATTCAAACACCATTGGTCTCATGATCGGCCAACCAAATAACCAGGATTGCCAGGCAAGATTGACATAATACGGCAATAGCCGGTATCTCAACGAAATGTATTTTCGGAAATTATTTTCCACTTCCAAGGAGTGTGACCAGGGGAAGCGGGTATCGTCGGTCTTCTCCGGTCGGACAAAGTATCTGGCGATAGGAACCATAAGTGCCCACTGGGCGTAGCGCATGTGGATTTCCGGGTTGGTTTTCCCATTCAAACCAAAACAATCAGCAGTCCAATATGAGAAACCCAACAAACTCATATTTAATCCTGCGTTGATCGAACGCTGGATGTTCTTAAACCCCGGGATCTGGTCACCGAGGAACATCGCCGGGTATCGTTGCGATCCTGACCATACCGAGCGAGCATAGATCATGGGACGTCGAGGAGATAATTCGAGTTGTTGTTCATACATGGTTTTTCCATAATAAAAACCATACAGGTTGTGATATTCCTGACTATCCAATCCCATAGCGCTGGTTGAACCGGGCGGCAAGTATTCACCATCATCATTTTTAAAGAAATCCACACCTTTCCGATAAAGAGAAATTAATTTCTTTCCCCACCATTTTCTCGAATCCGGATTGGTAAAATCAAGCATCCCACCTTTTCCGAACCACCAGGCCGCATTGGGATGAGCGAATACGCCTTTCCTTTTTCCGTCGGAGTATTCCTCAAGGGCACGCTCATCATCCCAGAGCGTTGATTTGGAAATTGCTTTATCAAACAAAATTCGGAATATCTTGAGTGGATAATTATTTTTATTGTTTACGAAAGGAGTCAAGATCAAGCCCAGGTGAATGCCCAACGCTTTGAGGTTCTTGATAAAAATATCCGGTGAAGGAAATAATTTCTTGCGCCATTTGAAATTATGGAATTTTTCCTCCCAGTGATAATCCAGGATGATTGCATCCAAAGGAATGTGTCGCTTGCGATGTTCCTTCAGAAAAGTGATCGTCCTGGTCTGGTCTTCCTGGGGAAAACTGGTTACCCACAGACCGAATGCCCAGCGTGGCACGAGAGGAGGTCTCCCGGTTAATCCGGTGTACGTAGAAAGGATTTCTTTAAAATCCTTCCCAAAGATCAGGACATAATCGATCTCACTTCCAGGAGTATTGATACTCAATTTTCCACGACGGTGATCGATTTTCCATTTTCCTGGGCGGGAGGTAAGCGAGAAGAAGAGATATCCTCGACTGCTAAGGAAAACAGGGATATTTGAATACGTCCGATGATTTTGTAGAAATGCCGGAGATTCCTGATTAACCATCGATAGCTTGCCTGATGTTCTTCCAAAAGCATCGAACCTTTCACCAAACCCATAAAAAACCTCGTCTTTTTCAATGACGATCGAAAGACCTGTTTTTTTTCGTTTAGATAGTATGCTTGTTTCCAATTCACGAAAGGTAAAATAATCTTGAAGATTATTTATTGAGAGGCATCCTTCTTCCGCACGGACATCCCAATCTTCATAATTTGAGGTTTTGGTTTCTCCACCGATTAAAATATCCTTTACCCAAGGTCGGTCTGCAGGGTAAGTCGGATTTTCCTTTGATACATGGGTGATGCGCAAGGCGTTATGCGCCAGGTGTAATACTCTGGCGTTTGTATTTTTGCAACCCAGGAAGATGGAGGGAGTAGACGATGGCATTTTAATATTTACTTAACAGTTGATACTTCTTTTTTCAAATTTACCTTAATCATCGTTATTGGGATGACTGCAAGAAGTGTTGCAATAGCGCCAGCCTGAAAGATCAGTTGTGTCGGAATAAAACCAGCTTTGCCATCCAGTACAGTAGGGATCCCATATGTTGTTGACAACCAGCTACCTAGTAAAGGACCCGGAACCATGGTCAATGCAACGGAAAACAATATCACGTAACCGCCAAATTGACCGCGTTTGTCTTCAGGGAACAAATCCTTACTCCAGGCAGATGTGGCAATAGTCCATGCACTGATGGGGGCTAACCAAAGGATACCTGTGATCGCCAGCATTAACGGAGTGCGTGCAAACGACCAGAGCATCAAACCAACCATTTCTGCGATGATTGCCATGATGGCCACATTCTTGCGACCCCACTTGTCGGCAAGTAATCCGAAGGGATAGGCAGTCCCGATACCGCCTACAAGGATGGCGATAAAAATAATTAATGAATCGACCCCTTGCGGAATTTTCAGGAAATGCTGGACATAGATTAATAAATAAGGGAAAAAGATCTGCTGCGCAATTCCCCAAAGGGCGATGCCTACAAGGAGTAAAAAAAGATTGCGTTGTTTTTGTAGATTTTTCCATTGGAAAGTGCTGACCAATTGTTGCCAATAGGAGATCTTGATTGGTTCGCGGGTTTTCTTTTCTGAAACCAAAAATCCAGCAACAGTACCCAATACCAATACGAGACCTCCAATTAAATAAAAGAAAGTATAGTAGCCAAAAGCGCTGATGAGAAATCCTGCCCCACCATAGACGATCAGAAGGGCGACCCAGGTGAGGATTTCAAGAATTCCCATTACTTTACCGCGGTTAGTCTCATTGGTAATATCTGCAACATACGCATGGAAAACGGAATCATTTGCGCTCGAGCCAAAGAAGGTCATCACACAATCGAATAGGATGGCAACGAATATTGCCAACCCCACAGGTTTTAAGAATGAAGCGGTTGGGAAGGCAGCTGTAGTGATCCCCCATGCAATGTATCCAAAGAGCAGAAATGGCTTGCGTCCAAATTTCCAGCGGATCCGGTCGCTTAATGCGCCCATGAGGATACTTGCCATCGTAGCGGTAATCGCGCTAGCAGCAACCATCCATGAAATTGGTCTAGGATCGGGCGTGATATTGTTATACATAAACGTATTAAAGAATTGATTTTCAACCCCCCAGGCGAGGGAGCCGAGAAAACCAAGCACGATGATTGCGAACCATGTTTTTTTGGTTAGCATTGATGACTCCTTAGGTTTTATGATTTTGTTTCGCCAGTGCGATTGCACCAAGTACACCGGATCTGTGACCCAAACCCGGAGGTATGATAAATTTTTCAATATGGTCTTTAATGAATGGAGTGATTGCGTAATCCTTTAATTTTGCCAAAATAATTTGGTGGATTTTCGAAAATAATTGCCTTTGTTGCATTACACCGCCACCTAGAATAATTCGTTGAGGTGAAATTGTATAAATAAAATTGTGCAATGCCGCTGCCAGATATTCCGCTTCAAGATCCCAAGCTGGATGATTGGTTGGCAAATTCTCAGCAGGTTGTTTCCAGCGATCTTTGAGCGAAAGACCACACGCAAGCCCTTCCAGACAATCGCCATGAAAAAGGCAAAAACCTGAATAAGGGTCATTTTCTCTATCATGGGGGATTAGTATATGTCCAAGTTCTGAATGAACCATTCCATGCAGCGGTTTCCCGTTGATGATCAATCCTCCTCCGATCCCTGTTCCAACCGTGATATAAAGAAAATCAGTCAACCCTTGTGCTTCCCCCCACAATCCTTCACCCAACGCTGCGCAATTTACATCCGTGTCAATTGAAACTGGTACCGGAAGTTTTTCGCTTATCATTTTTAATATAGGTGTATTGGACCATCCCGGTTTGGGAGTGTTGGTGATTGAGCCAAAAGTTGTCGAAGCAGGATTAAGATCCAGGGACCAAAACTCCCTATTCCGACAGAACTAATATCCACTCCTCGTTTTATATGTTCAGTGAAAAAGTGAATTGCTTTCCCCACTGTTTCTGAAGGCGAACTGGTAGGAAATGAATTTTCGTATAAGATATTTTTAGGATCTTTTGCGATAATACAATTAAAGTGGGTTCCTCCACCTTCAATTCCTCCAAATATAGTATTTGACATGGATTGTGTAACCTTTTATGAGTTTGGTGTTAATCATAGCATATGTGAAAAACGTCAGGGGCAGGAAATAAAAAATACGATAAAATTGACCAGCTTTCATCCCATCCATTTCATTCAGGAGAATCCATGGATATATTTGAAAAATGCAGGAATTATGAAGAAGCGCGCAATGCCATAGAACGTGGAATTTATCCGTATTTCATCCCTTTAAACGAAAATGAAGGAACTGAAGTCGTTTTTAATGGCAAACGGCTTATCATGTGTGGTTCAAACAACTACCTTGGACTTACAACTCATCCGAAAGTCCGTGAGGCTGCCATTGATGCCATCGAGCGCTTTGGCACCAGTTGCACCGGTTCAAGGTTCTTGAATGGGACGCTTGCGTTGCATGAACAATTGGAACATGAATTGGCGGAATGGGTTGGGAAAGAATCCTCCTTGGTGTTTTCCACTGGGATGCAAACGAACCTTGGCACCGTGAGTGCCCTTGTCACCCGTGATGATATTGTAGTCTTGGATAAAGATGATCACGCCAGTATCGTGGACGGTGCCCGTCTAGGATATGGCAAGATTGAAAGGTTCCGGCACAATGATATGGAGCATTTGGAGAGAGTCCTCAATTCTCTGCCCGAGAATGCCGGCAGAATGATCGCTGTGGATGGTATGTTCAGCATGGAAGGCGACTTGGCAGATCTTCCTGCGATAATTCCTATTGCTAAAAAGTATCATGCCAGGATCATGGTGGATGATGCGCATGGGATGGGCGTATTGGGAAAAGGGAAGGGGACATCAGCTCATCTAGGTGTCACGAATGATGTAGACCTTATCATGTCCACTTTTAGTAAATCATTTGCTTCACTCGGTGGATTTATCGCTGGTGAAGAAGACGTTATTCATTTCATTAAGCACCATGCACGGGCACTCATTTTTAGCGCAAGTATTCCACCTGCAAATGCCGCTGCAGCATTGGCAGCCCTGGACATTATGCGCAATGAACCGGAACGATCCGAGCGGGTAATGGCAATTGCAAACCGTATGCGAAAGGGATATCGAGATCTAGGTTTCGATATCGGAAACTCCACAACACCGGTTATCCCGGTCATCATTGGAGATAATGAGCGAACTTTTCTCGCCTGGAAACTACTGTTTGATAATGGGGTGTTCGTAAATCCAGTCATATCACCTGCTGTTCCTGCAGGGAAACAGCTCCTGCGGACTAGTTATATGGCCACACATACAGATGAACAAATGGGTCACGTTTTGGAGGTTTTCAAAAAAGTAGGTAAGGATATCGGGCTAATTTAAAATAGAAGGGCATCGAATAGATGCCCTTCTATTTTTTATATTAGAGAGTAAATGATCCCGATTGTATTGGGACCACAATGACTTGCAATTGTTGCCCCAGCAAAGGTTTGGTGAAATTCGTCAAAGGCGGTCTTTTTCAAGATCTCGGTTTTTATGAAAACAGCATCTTCAGTGCAACCTGTATGCGTTATGAATACCCGATGTAGGTCGATTAACGGCAAATCTTTTTCAAAATTCTTTACCATCGTCATTAAAGCTTTTTTCCTGGCACCCGAGGTTTTTTCCTTGACTCCCAATGAACCATTTGATCGGACTTCGATGATAGGGCGAATTTTAAGCATACTCCCCACGATGTTTTCCATCGCAGTACATCGACCACCTTTATACAGGTAATCCAAAGTGTCAATTGAGAATGAAGTCCGAACCTTGGAGATAGTCTCATTGATGGCTATTTCTATTTCATCCAAAGTCTTTCCTTGATCACGCAGCTCAGATGCTTTTAAGACGAGTAACCCAATACCTGTCGAGAGGTTTTTGGAATCGATGATCCGAACGTCTTGATCACGAAGCGATTGTTTAGCCTGGATTGCAACATCGTGTGTGGCAGAAAGTTGTTGACTAATACCGATGTATACACCTTGCTCGATATTATGAAAAAATTGTGAGAATTCTACGAGGGATGGTGCCGATGTTTTTGGTAATAACCCAGTTTTGCTTACATAATCGAAAAGCTGATCGATTTTTATTTCGGTCCCATCTTTATATGTATTTTCGTTTACAAAAACATTCAGGGGAATTACTTTGATTCTAAATCTCTGAATCAACTCTGCGGAGAGATCAGAACAGCTGTCAGTGAGGATTTCAATCATCTTTGCTCCCTGCAATGCATTAAAATTTAACTTTCGTATTATAGCAGTAAGTATGGGATATAAAAAACCTAATAGAGAGGTTCTTACCTTTTTTATTTGCATTCCATGTTTGATAAAACGAAATTTGGAAAAAATGCTAAAACACTCCCCAATCTGGAGCAACGCCATCTTCCATCATGGAAAAATCCCACGGATCCAAACCAAAATCGATATGTACAGGCTTTTTCAGAATTTCTTCCGCTTTTACGCGAGTTTTTTCGAGCATGGCAGGTCCATATGGGCAATAAGGGGTAGTAAGGATCATTTTGATGAAGATTTGATCGTCTTCAATGCGAACATCCCGGACTAGTCCCAGTTGGATGATATCCAAACCCAACTCGGGATCAGTAACTTCCCTCAGACCAGCCCGAAGGGTATTGCATAAGTCTGTAAAATCCTTCTCTGCTTGCCATACCAGGGGGATTCTCTTTTCCACTAGTTCATTCATTTTGGAATATCCATTACGGTAATATCCGGAATTCTAAAAATGCAGCGGTTATCACCACTCAATACACTTTGAATTTTTTCAATTGGGATGCCCAGGATACGTGAAATAAGAGTCTGGTCGATCGCGCATATTTCTGGATGCGCCTGACCGACATGGAAATAGGGGCAGGTGATTTCATTTATATGGTAGTGGTCACCTTTTTTCTCCCATTCCATTGCGAATCCTTCTTCAGACATCAGCCTTTTTACAAAATCAAGCCGTTCTTCCATGTTCATTGTTTTTGTCTGGTTGGCATAATCCGAAGCCATATCATTTGCCATCCGTTGGAACAGATCATTGATCTGCTGATCAGACATCGAAAATTTTAATTGATCCAACAGTCGGTTGGTAAGACGTAAATATCGGGTGGGAAATTTCTCCACACCTTTTTCGGTGAGCGCATATACCAATCTGGGGCGTCCCACACCGTGCCTTTCTTCTTCAGCAGTGATCAAACCTTCAGCCTGCAGACTTGTTAAATGATGTCTTACTGAGATTGTATTAATATCCGCTGCAGCTGCCAAATCACTGATGGTTGCACCCGGGTGACTGAGTAAAGTCTGTAGAATCTTTTCTCGAGTATTGCTCATTAACCTTCCTTTTATTGAGGATGAGTATAGTGGTATTTGTAAATTTGTCAATATATTAGAAATTTATCCTAAAAAATAATAATTAGAGAATCATTTCTTCAATTTAGTCATCAAATTCTCTGAAGTCTTCTGATCTAGATTCTCAATGATATGGAATTGCATACCTTTACAACCTATGGATTTTGAAATTTCAATCGCACCCTCAGAACTGACTGTCACTTCGACAAGCTTTCCTGCATCCAAGATGCGCTTTAATAATGTCAACCATTTTTCTGCTGGGGGTTGACCATCCCCGGGTACCCATTGAATCCCGCGTAGATTTGGAATTGAGAGAAGCATATCCAGATGTTTGATCTGTCCGATCCCATCGAGATGGTAAAAAGGAAATTCAAGGAATTTGCATGCCATTTCCAGGTCGGGAAGCACAAATCTTTCAAACATTTTTGACGATATCATATACGAGATATCACTTTGCAGATAATAGCCTGTGCCGGGAAACAGACAAGCTGCCCAGCAGTTCGTACCTTTACCAAGAGGTCTTATTAGATCGAGCAATCGTTCATAATATGTTTTCCATAATTGATGAACATCCTGCACGAGTCTATCTACCTCATTGGGATTTTCCACCATATCAACAAGAAGTGGTTCCGTCCCTCGCAAACTGGCGATAATATCGAGGTTTCCGCCCAAATCCGTATGCCCGATCGCGATTGAGGAGCCCCAACGCCGGATGGCAGACTCTGTAAATGCCACAACCCTTTTCCACCACGGATTCTTGGCATCGTACCTAAGATCTAGATTGTTAATGGTTTGAATATCCAAAGGTTTAAACCACACTGTATCTTGTGCTGGTTGCACTTCGGCTCCCAGAAAGGCAGCAGCCACACCGGGACCAAAATTCGGCCACCATTTAGGGTAGGTATCCAATCCGAATAACACATCTTCAAGGAGTAATTGTTGACTATCAAGAATTTCATCAGGATCCACAGATAATGGATAATTTTCAAGGAATTCCAGCGATAATCCTGCAGAAGGATCAAATGAAACAATAGGTCGATCAAGGGAATGATCAAACCATGCTTGATAAGTACTCAACGTTTCCTGCCATCTTTTATCATCAAAATCGACATGGAATTTATTTCGAAGATCATTTTTTTTACGGCTCTTTTGAAAAAACTCTCTAAGAGAAAATCCTGCATTCTTTCTTAATTGGATATTAAAATTATTTTTTCCAATTTCACGCGTATCCACTGTTATTACCAATTTCCCATCAGACGGAGGTAAGGAAAAAACTTGAACATCAATCTGAAAACCGATAGGAAATAGGAGGGGTTTGCCCGATGAGATCTCGGCAATAGAAAATGGGGACGTATGAGGAAAATGAATGATCACCTTTTCAGGTTCGATTGATTTATTTCCGGAAACGAGAGTTAAGGAAAGTATATGAGCTTCAATAAACGGATTTTGAAGTGAAAAGGAAAATCCTTCTTTTTGAGTTTGATATGAACCTTCAACATATAGTCGACGAATAAGGAACTCTGGAATCGGCATAAATCCTCAAATCATGGGTTTTAGAAAATTATATTCAAAGACAATTAAAAGTAAACAAATTTATCAGAATAATATAGATATTTATGTTAAATATTGACCTTTTATCTTCAAAATGCTATAATCGACCTGCTCACACGGAAGAAATTGGGAGATTCTTGATGTCTGACCTAGAGATAAAAAACCTTCACGTTGAAGTAGATGGGAAAGAAATATTAAAAGGACTGAATTTAATTGTCCCTCAAGGGCAGGTCCATGCCATCATGGGACCAAATGGGACAGGAAAATCCACTTTGGCGTACACCTTGATGGGACATCCATCGTACATCGTCAGTGAAGGGGAAGTGTTGTTTGGCGGGAAGAACATCCTTAATGATCCCGTTGATATCAGGGCTCATAAAGGAATTTTTCTTTCCTTTCAATATCCAATTGCGATCCCTGGTGTAACCGTGGCAAATTTCTTACGCACTGCTGTCAATGCAAAAAGAAAAGCAGAAAAAGCGGATGACAAAGGAATACCGATTCCCGAATTTCGTAAAATTCTCAAAGAGAAAATGGATTTTCTAAAAATTGATTCCACTTTTGCAGGTCGCTATCTCAACGACGGATTTTCCGGAGGGGAGAAAAAGCGTACAGAGATTCTTCAAATGGCTCTGTTGCAGCCGACTTTATCCATTTTGGATGAGCCTGACTCAGGTCTCGATATCGATGCGCTCAGGATTGTTTCTGAAGGCGTCAATGCGCTCCGTAATCCCAGTATGAGTATCCTCGTAATTACTCATTATCAGCGGATATTAAGCTATATCAAGCCGGATGCTGTGCACGTCATGATGGATGGTAAAGTAGTCGAATCGGGTGGACCCGATCTGGCGTTAAACCTCGAAGCCCATGGATACGAATGGGTGCGGGAGCGATTTGAAAATCCCCATCCTATTCAATAATATTAAATAACCTGAAATGAACTCCTTCGATAATTCCTTGATGAACTCATTGGAACAGCATCGGTACGATTTTCATGATGCTGAGGATTATATTTATAAATCGCCGAAAGGACTCAGTAAAAAAGTAGTAGAAAGTATTTCTTCCATGAAGCAGGAACCGGATTGGATGCTTCAATTTCGCTTAAAAGCGTTGGATCATTTCCTAAAACGCCAACTGCCCACCTGGGGACCTGATCTGAGCGATTTAGATCTCGATGAAATCTACTTCTATGTGAAACCGATGGAAGGTCAAGGGAGGAAGTGGAGTGAAATTCCAGATAACATCAAGAATACGTTTGATAAACTTGGAATTCCGGAAGCTGAGCAAAAATTTCTTGCCGGTGTCGGCGCACAATATGAATCAGAAATGGTGTATCACAGCATCCAGGAACATCTTGAAAAGCAGGGCGTCATTTTTTTAAGCATCGAAGACGGGCTTAAAAAGCACCCGGACTTGTTCAAGGAGTATTTTGGAACAGTAATACCTCCCGAAGATAATAAATTTGCTGCGCTTAATAGTGCAGTTTGGTCCGGTGGCTCTTTTGTGTATGTACCAAAGAATGTGAAGGTGGAATTGCCTTTACAGGCTTATTTCCGGCTCAATGTGGCAAATATTGGCCAATTTGAGCGATCCATCATAATTGCAGATGAAGGTGCACAAGTTCATTACGTTGAAGGATGCACAGCCCCACAGTATTCCACGAATTCTTTTCATAGCGGAGTCATTGAAATCGTTGTAAAAAGGGGGGCACGGGTAAGGTATACGACGATCCAAAATTGGTCCACAAATGTATATAATCTTGTGACACAAAGGGCAAAGGTATTCGGTGATGGCACGATGGAGTGGGTGGATTCCAATTTAGGTTCAAAAGTAACAATGAAATATCCATCCTGCTATCTCATGGAACCCGGCGCTCATGGTGAGATTCTTTCCATGGCATTTGCAGGTCCCGGGCAGCAGCAGGATGCCGGCGGCAAAGTTATCCATTTTGCTCCCCATACCAGCAGTAAAATCACATCAAAGTCGATTAGCAAGGGAGGGGGAAGATCCTCGTATCGTGGTTTGTTGAAGGTGTTGAAAGGTGCTGGGGACTCCTCATCGCATGTGGTCTGCGATGCTTTGTTATTGGACCCACAGTCCCGATCAGATACCTACCCAACTATTGAAATCGACGAAGAAAATGTCACAATCGGGCATGAGGCTACTGTATCAAAAGTTGGTGAAGAGCAATTGTTTTATCTGATGAGCCGGGGTTTAAGCGCAGACCAGGCAACCACAATGGTCGTGTCAGGATTTATCGAGCCACTTGTAAAAGAACTCCCGATGGAATACGCTGTGGAAATGAACCGCTTGATCCAAACTCAGATGTCGGGTTCTGTGGGATGAGCCAATGAAAAAACCGTTAACCTTAGCCAAATCCCCAAAAAGAATGGAAAAACCAACAGCGAAATTTCCATTTTCGCGGAAGAGTCTGACGCTTGAAGAACTTCCAAAGGAAATTAAAGAATATCATTATTCAGCATGGAGTGCGTTTGAAGCTATGCCGTTTCCAAATTACCGTGAGGACAATTGGCGCAGATCAAATTTTCATGATTTAGATCTCGCTGATTTCCAAAACACAGAGATTATTGAGCCGGTAACTCGAGAGGAAATTCGCTCTTTTTTTCATAGTGGACAATACTCCGCTTCAGCATTTATCGCTAGAGACTCTTCTGTAATTGAAAAGCCAGCAAATATCGACCTGGAAAATATCATATTCATGGACTTATTGGCTGCTGAAAAAAATCATCCGGAATTGTTAGTTGAAGTATTAGGAAAGGTCATTCCCTTGAATGAGGGAAAGTATGAATCATTGATTGCCGCACTTGGACGGTTAGGAGTATTTCTTTATGTACCCAAGAATGCTCACGTCAAATTGCCGATCAAAGAAGTTCTTTGGACTTCTGGAAATTTTGATACTTTTTTCTCGCATAATGTCATTTATCTCGACGAAGGTTCGTCTGCTCAATTTATACTTGAAGAGTCATCTTCCCAAAAACGGGATAGTGGTGGATTCCATGGCGGTTTGAATGAAATCAAATTGGAAAAAGATGCTCGTTTAGATTTCATCCATCATCAGAATTACCCTGGAAATGAATGGGATTTTTCTCATACCCGTGCAATCCTGGCAGCAGACGCAGAAATCCAGTGGATGTTTGGTGCCACAGGAAGTAAATCGTCCAAGGGATTCATGGATATATTTCTGGAGGGTGAGGGCAGCAAAGGACGTTTTTCTGGATTGTATATTGCTAATGGAAAGCAACGCTATGATTACACCACGATGCAAAAGCACCTGGCTGCCCATACCACCAGCGATTTCTTGTACAAAGGCGTGCTTTTAGAGGAAAGCCGCTCAATTTGGAAAGGTATGATCCATGTTTCGCCGAATGCAAAAGGGACCGATGGGTATCAGGCGAATCGAAATCTGGTGTTAAGTAGAAAAGCCCGTGCAGATTCGATCCCCGGTCTCGAAATCTTGACTGACGATGTAAAATGCTCCCATGGTGCCACGGTGGGAAAAATTGACCCTACACAATTGTTCTATCTGATGAGCCGAGGACTGTCCCTGAAGGAAGCAGAACAATTAATCATCGAGGGATTTTTCACAGAGGTGTTGGATCGCATTCCGCTGGAGAACCAACGTCTCTCGATGTTTAATGCGATCTCAGACAAATTAATTAGTAGCTTGAAGGTCTGAAGATACTTAAAGGATTAAAACGAGTGCTACAATAACAATAATAATATTATGGAATTAAGGTGAACAAATGAGTGATGTTTCTTTTATGAAAGCTCCCATAACCGAATCCGGTTACGAGGTGGGTGATACGGTGGAAGTGTATTGCGATCATGAAAAAAGCAGCCAGCGAATACGCGGTTGGTTGAAAGGAATCGTAGTACAGGTGGATTATAAAATGGTCGCCGTGCAATTTCGTTCCAATGTTTTTCTAACCGATGGCTGGATGGTGCCCGATCATATTTTATGGTATCCAGTGAACTCCTTGCACATTCGTTTCCCACAAAAGAAAACTTCCAAGAACGACCTCCCGAAAGGTCTATAAAAGGTTTCTTTATGAAAGATATCGATAAGATACGAGTAGATTTTCCAATTCTGAAAAGAGAAATCCACCCAGGTGTTCAACTTGTCTATCTCGATTCGGCAGCGACTTCCCAAAAACCGGAAAGCGTCATCCAAGCCATGGATGAATACTATCGCTGTTATAACGCCAATATTCATCGCGGCGTCTACAGTATTGCTGAAGAGGCAACTGCAAAATATGAGGAAGCACGGAGAAATATTGGAGACTTTATCGGCACCGATAATCCTCATCAAATAATTTTCACCCGTAATGCTACCGAAGCGATTAATCTGGTTGCATATTCGTGGGGGAGAAAAGAATTAAGGCGAGATGATGTTGTCATTCTGTCAGAGATGGAGCATCACGCCAATCTAATCCCTTGGCAGATCCTGGCATCTGAGATTGGAATCAAACTTGAATTTATCCAATTGCTTAAAGATGGAACACTCGATCTGGAGCATTATTCCAAATTGCTTTTATTACAACCCAAATTGGTTTCATTCTCTCACATGTCCAATGTCCTAGGGACCATAAAC
The DNA here is from genome assembly GCA_963699305.1 of uncultured Chloroflexia bacterium. GTDB lineage: Bacteria > Chloroflexota > Anaerolineae > Anaerolineales > Anaerolineaceae > JBGQAS01. Next base: position 646,952 of record OY969431.1, read on the forward strand.
CCGGCGAAAAAGATGATCGGGATGGCTCATGCATGCGGATCGCTTGTACTCGTGGATGCTGCACAATCCGTCCCACATTTCCCCGTCAATGTTGTAGACCTTGATGCTGATTTCCTGGCTTTTTCTGCCCATAAAATGTTAGGACCGACTGGTATTGGAGTTTTATTTGGCAAAGAAAAATTGCTTGAAAGCATGCCTCCTTTCATGGGTGGCGGTGATATGATCAAGAAAGTCCATTTACGGACATTTTCAGCAAATGATTTACCGTACAAATTCGAAGCAGGTACTCCCGCTGTGGCGGAAGTTATTGGTTTTGGTGCTGCAGTTGATTATTTGACTAAAATCGGGATAGAAAATGTTGCATTGCATGAACAGGAAATCATTAAATACGCATTGGAACAATTAAGTCAAATCCCTGGTTTAGTCGTCATCGGACCTGATGCAAACCTCAGAGGTGGGGTAGCTGCGTTTTCAATTTCCGGCATCCATCCGCATGATGTTGCACAGATCCTTGATGCAGATGGCATCGCAGTCCGGGCAGGTCATCATTGCGCCATGCCTTTGCATGAAATCCTTGACCTTGAAGCCTCAACCCGTGCAAGCTTCTATATCTATAACTTAAAAAGCGAAGTCGACGCTTTGGTGGTCGGCTTGCGGAAAGTAATCGATATTTTCAAGTAGGCTTATAGCATGGATGATCTCTATCGCGAAATAATCATAGAACGATATAAATCTCCGCAATTCCGCGGTGTGCTGGAACCCAACGATTATTCGTTTGAGGATGAAAACCCACTTTGCGGGGATCAGATCCGCATCGATGTCAGACTAGGAGACGATAAACGTGTGAAAGAAGCAGCATTTAGCGGGCATGGATGTGCAATTTCCCAAGCTTCTGCAGATCTTCTATTGGAATCCATCATTGGAAAAACCATTGATGAAATAAAGACTTTAGGTAAAAAGGATATTTTGGAGAACCTCGGTATCGAATTAGGTCCAGTCAGGTTGAAATGTGCATTATTGAGCCTAAAAGTACTTAAAGCTGGTGTTTACGGGGTGAATTCTCCAGATGAGATACAGGAAGATTAAAAAAAATCGGGTTGCGTGCAGCAACCCGATTGGCTTTATTTCCCGAAAGAACCAACTATCCGCAAGATATCAAATCCCTCTGCAAATTTGCGTCCGGCGAGAGCGCCTTGATGAATTAACGTTGCACGTGTGACTTCCGGATCAAAATAATATTTTTCCTTATACGTCTTATATGCAGCGAGTGCTTTAATTTTTGTTTCTACATCCTTCTCGGATACTTCGACAAGAAAATGCGGAAAGAATCCATAACTGCTGCGAATGACATCGAAACCAAGTACCGTTGAGCCGCGAATGCTCTAATACTTCCCCGGTAACCGTTGCATGGTCCTGGTGAACATCGGATTTGGTATGTGTAAATATGATTTCGGGATGAAATTTCTTGTTGAAATCAATTAAAAATTCCAATATCTCCTGACGGGCATGGGGAAAACGTCTTGTTTCAAATGAACCTTGGAGAATGTGATTATTTGGAACCCCCAGAAAATCCATGCTCTCATTTTGCTCTGAAATAAGGTTTTTGAGTGTTGGATTTTTATCATTTTGAGATAGCGTTATGCAATAGATTTCGGTTTGTTTGCTGATATGGGCAATCAAAGCACCTGCACCCAATTCGATATCATCGGGATGCGCTCCAATAAAGCAGACAACTCTTCCGAAGAATTTCATATCCGTATTCATTACTCTATTTTACTGCAAGAAATCCACCGACGACTTTGGTCATTACCAACTTACCTTCCTTCTTGATCTTGGAACTCGCAACCAGGGAAATTTTCTCCATTATTTCTTCAAATTCCTTTTTATCTTTAAAAAGTGAACTCCACAGCTTTCTATCTTCTGCGAGGGATGCGCGTGTATATGCCAGGAAAGGTTCGGCTTTATCGAATGTGAGGGGATTTTCAAAAATATGCACATCCACTTTTGAAAACCTCGATTGGATTATTGGCAAGAACTGGCTTTGATAGCGTGAGCTGCCAGGCATGGGGGGAATGGGTTTTCCAGTGGCTTCTTTGATGATTTCATAAAAGGTTTGTTTATTTTCAGGCATTGGACCTGTGGTGAAAAGTCTCCCACCATTGGTAAGAACTCGATGCATTTCGGAAATGGTAAACGGTACATCCAAGGCGTAATAAATCGCAAAACAGCAAGATACAAGATTAAATGCATCACTTTCCAAAGGGAATATCTTGTTGAAATCCAAGTCAATGAAGTCAATGCCAGTTTTTCGTTTTTCATTTTCTTCGCGAGCTTTGCTCAATAATTCAGCATTTACATCACCGCCTGTAATGGTAGTTTTCCCTATCAGGTGGTCATGATATGAAAAACATTGTTTTCCGGCACCACACCCTACATCCAATATTTTGGTGCCAGGCTGCAATTGAAGAAGATTCAACATCCATTCATCAATATTCTTACCACCATATTTTGTATGAATATCGATGCGGGTTGCCAAATCATTCGTAGTTTCGTAATAATTGATTTTCATAGCACCTCATGATAAGAAGATTGGGTAAGTATATTGGGATGTGTAATATTGTCAAGCAATGTAAATTAATCAGCAAATTCGCGGCAAGAGTTCACCTGCAGGAATATCCAGGATACGAGTCCCACCAATCGAAGTTTGCATTAGAACTTTGCCATTGGGATCTTTCCTAACAGATCCGATTTTTGCTGCTTTTCTGCCATATTCATTTTTCCTGAGAGTGGAAAGGGCTTTATCGGCTTGAGAACCAGGCACAATAACAATTATCTTGCCTTCGTTTGCGATGTAAACAGGGTCAAACCCTAATAATTCACATGTGGTCCGAACTGCAGGAAGAACAGGAATTTCTTTCTCATCCAACCAAATTCCTATATTACTTTGGTGAGCAATTTCATTCAATGTTGTTGCCAATCCACCGCGAGTGGGATCCCGCAAAACATGGATGTCTGGAATAACCTTCAAGAGATCTTGAATCATTTTATTCAAAGGTGCAACATCGGAACGAATCTCAGTTTCCAATCCAAGATCACCACGGGCAGACAAAACTGCGATCCCATGATCACCCATCGTGCCTGAAACAAGGACGGCGTCACCCGCTTGTGCTAGATCACCGCGGATTTCCCTACCTTTAGGCAACCATCCCAATCCAGTCGTGCTGATAAACAATCCATCAACCTTGCCTTTTTCAACGACTTTGGTATCACCGGTCACAATGGATACTCCAGCTTCCAAAGCTGCCTCTTGCATGGAAATTACAATCTTTTCGAGCAGCCTGATAGATAATCCTTCTTCAAGGATGAACGAAGCAGTTATATAACGAGGAATAGCGCCTGAAACAGCAACGTCGTTCACTGTGCCACAAATAGCAAGCCTACCAATATCAGCTCCAGGAAATTGGATCGGAGTAACGATATGTGCATCTGTTGATACTATCACCCTGCCGGGTTGATTTTCAAGCGTCGCAAAATCATTTCCAGCCAGCAATTGAGGATTTGAAAAATGAGGAAGAAATATTTTTAAGACCAAGTCACGGGTCAACCTTCCTCCACTGCCATGCCCCATGATGATCTGATCTTGGTGGGGGAGCGGAGCTGGACAAATTGAATTATCGAAGGTTGGATTATCCGTGGGTTGCATCGGCTAATTATACTTTCTGGGAACGATTGTACTGGTAATATGCAGAACAGGCACCTTCCGAAGAGACCATTGGCGCTCCAAGCGGTTTTGAAGGAGTACACAATGTTCCAAATGCAGGACACTGATCCGGTTTTTTCATCCCTTGTAGGATTTGCCCGGCAATACAGATTTCCGATTCATGGGAAACAATGTTTTGCACATGGAAACGTTTTTCAGCATCGTAAAATGAATAATCTTCCCTCAAACTCCAACCACTCATCGGTATTATCCCGATACCGCGCCAGTTTCGATCACAAGGCTCATATACCTTTTCTAACAAAGACTGGGCTTGTTTATTCCCTTCGAAGGTAACAACACGGGAATAGGCGTTTTCAACGGTGTGCGTCTGATTTTCCAACTGCCGGACAGTCATAAGAATGCCTTGCGCCAAGTCTACAGTTTCAAAACCAGTAACAACAATCGGAACCATATATTTTTCTGCAATGGGAGGATATTCCCAATATCCCATGACAGCACAGACGTGACCAGCAGCTAGGAATCCTTGAATCCGATTGGTGGGTGAGTTGAGGATGGCGCGCATTGCAGGGGGGACGCATACTTGTGAAACAAGCAGTGAATAATTCTTTAGTCCGAGAGCTCGTGCCTGGAGTACACTGGATGCGTTTGCTGGTCCGGTGGTCTCAAAACCGATGCCAAAGAATACGATTTCTTTATCGGGATTTTCAACTGCCAAGCGAACGGCATCCAGGGGAGAATAAACAACCTTTATCTGATAACCATTTGCTTTCAACGAAAATAAATCCTGCTTTGACCCTGGGACACGCAACATATCTCCGAACGAGCAAAGGATTACATTCGGCAACATTGCGATTGCTTGAGCCTTATCGATCAATTCCAGTGAAGTAACACAGACCGGGCAGCCGGGACCGTGTACCAACTCCAATTCCCTGGGTAATAATTGATGCAACCCGGATTGCATGATGGCGTGAGTTTGCCCGCCACAAATCTCCATGATCACCCATGGATGTTTGATGGTACGATGGATTTCGTCGAGAACTTTACGGACCAATCCGGGATCACGGAATGCTTCTGGATGGAAGCCTGATGAAACCATATTAGTGTTCATTAGAAACATTAAGCTCCCGGTTGATTTGTTCGATTTCATCCAGTGCCGCCAATGTTTCACGCGCTTCTTCTTCACTGAGAATATTAAGTGCAAACCCTGCGTGCACGATCACGTAATCGCCGATTTTTACATCTGGAAGAGCCTCAATGCATACATCTCGTTTGACTCCACCAAAATCAACCATTGCCATTTTCATTCCAGGAGAATCCTTGATTTCAATAATTTTGCCAGGAATTGCCAGACACATGCTTCACTCCTATTGTTTTAGACTTGATGCGATAACCGCTTGTCCAAGTGAAATTCCACCATCATTACACGGCACTTGATGATGCCATAATACAGAGAATTTATGCTTTTTCAAGGTTTTCAATGTGTTCCTTAATAAAAATTGATTTTGCCATACACCACCACTCAGCGCTACTACCGAGCAGTTGGTTTCTTTCCTTATCGACTGACAGACATTGGAGACAAGATTCAGAATGCTATTATGAAATTTCGCTGAAAGAACAGGAATTGAGATACCTTTGTGTAGATCAACAACCAACTTTGTAAATAATCCAGAGGTATCCAGGATCCCATTCTCCAATAACGATATTTCATAATAACCTGATTCATTTGGATCTGCGCAAGCTTCAAGTTCGATTGCAGCCTGCCCTTCATAATTAGCAATCTGGCAGACTCCGATGAGGGAAGCAGCAGCGTCAAATAATCTTCCCATACTTGAAGTAAGCGGAGTATTAAGTTTATGTTCCAATTGCAATCTTAACACCCGCAATTGTTCAGTAGAACTTGCGCGTACTGGCTCTAGATCGTCTGCCCATTCGATGCCGGTTTGCCACAATTGCGACAAAGCCATACGCATCGGTTTATGGATGGCTACATCACCTCCAGGCAAGGGGGTATATTGTAAATGAAACCGTCTGATGAAATCCTTATATGTTCCCAGCAACACTTCACCACCCCAGATATTAGCATCAGTCCCATAACCGGTGCCATCAAAACACAAACCAATTACCGGTTCATCCGAAGACCAATCATTTTCTGCCAAACAAGCAGCAAGATGTGCATGATGATGCTGTACTTCAACAATTGGCAGTTTTTCCTCGCATACCCGTTGGCGGGCATATTGACTCGATAAATAGTCCGGGTGTAGATCACAAGTGATTAGTTCCGGAGTAATGCGAAATAAACGTTCAAAATGAAGAATGGCCTGTTCAAAAGACTGTTGAGTCTCAAAATTATCCAAATCACCAATATGATGACTAATAAACGCGTATCGATTGCGCGTTAGGCAAAACGTATTTTTTAATTGTGCACCAGTCGCGAGAATTTGAGGAATCTCATTTTTCAGCAGAATTGGATTCGGAGCATATCCACGTGCGCGGCGGATCGGGTAAACTTCTTCTTCCAATACCCGGGACACTGAATCATCCGTGCGCATGTGAATGGGACGATTATTCATCAAGAAACAATCAGCAATCCCAGCCAGACGGTTCCTGGCTTCTTGATCATCAAATGCAATAGGTTCTTCGGAAATATTCCCGCTGGTCATGACGAGTACATCCGGGTAACCTGTAGCGGGTTCCATTAATAAATAATGTAAAGGTGTATAGGGCAACATAAATCCCAAGGTATGTTGATTGGGTGCAAGTTCGCGAGGAAGATTTATTAAGTCGTTCCTTTGCAATAAAATAATTGGATGTTGTATTGAGTTGATCAGCTTACTTTCACTTTTGGAAACGGAGCAATATTTACGGATTGTCGCTTCATCCCAAGCCATCAGAGCAAAGGGTTTTTGAAATCGTCTTTTCCGTTCACGTAGCTTTTCAATGACTTCCGCATTCGTTGCGTCACAAGCAAACAAGAAACCACCGAGACCTTTAACAGCAACGATATCGCCAGCCTGTATCCGTTTACGAGCTTCAATGATCGCTGCTTCAGTTTTTACGATTTGCTTTCCATTTATTTCCAACCAGACTTCAGGTCCACAATTGGGGCAAGCAATCGGCTGAGCATGGAACCGTCTATCCTCTGGGTTTTCATATTCATGTTTACAATTTTCACACAACGTGAAGGAAGCCATTGTAGTAAAAGGACGGTCGTAGGGAATGTTTTTTATAATCGTGAAGCGTGGACCGCAGTTGGTGCAGTTGATGAATGGGTAACGGAACCTGCGGTTCTTCGGATCGAATAATTCCTTTTGACACTCAGGGCATGTGGCAATATCAGGGGAGATGGGAATGAAATCACCTGTATCAGAAATGCTTTCAACGATATGAAACCCCTTGATTTCTTGTGTTGGTGTGTCCAAAACGTGGAATTCATCCAAATGTGCGAGAGGAGGGGGATTGTTCTTGAGTTTATCGATGAAATGCTTAATATCTCTCGATGTACCTTGGATAAAAATTGCAACTCCCTTGGATGTATTATTCACCCATCCTGAAAGATGGTTTTCAACAGCAAATTTATATACAGCAGGGCGGAATCCCACTCCTTGGACGACCCCTCGAATATGAATTTCCTTTGCGACCAACATGATTGTTATTTGCGATTCTTCAATTGATCGGTCAACCAATCCATCCAATCCGAAAAACCTTCGTTTGTTTTACAAGACAAAGGGAAAAAATTCACATCAGGATTCAATAATTTGATCCCTCGTAGAAAATAATCCTGATTAAAATCAACGTAAGGTCTCAGATCAATCTTGTTTAGGATGAGAACCTGGATGCCTCGGTATATTGCCGGATATTTATATGGTTTATCATCACCCTCCGGAATACTGGCTATTACGACATTGGCATGAGTTCCAAGATTGAATGCTGCAGGGCAAACAAGGTTGCCGACGTTTTCCACAATAATCATCTCCAGAGCATCGAGATCCAATTGCTTAATACCTTGTTCCAGCATTGCGGCATCGAGATGACAATTTCCACCTGTATTGATCTGAATAGCATTTGCTCCAGCAGCTATCACTTTATCGGCGTCAATCGTAACGGGAGCTGTGTCACCTTCAATAACTCCTATCTTCACCAAAGATCCCAATTCATGGATTGTGTTTAAAATTACGCTTGTTTTACCTGCCCCAGGAGACGCCATAATATTTATTGCATAGATGGATTTTTCATCCAGCAAATTACGATTCTGTTCTGCGATCCGATCATTTGCAGAAAGGATATTTTGAATAATGGGAACATTTCCTTGTGTCATGTGGGTGCCTGTGATAATTCTATTTGGATGGAGTCTATTCGGAACTCATCTCCACTCAATACTTTTATCTTCGTGCTGTCACAAATGGGGCAGGGTGTAAGCGAATCATCGAGCAAATATTCGTTGTTGCATTCCTGGCATAACAACCTGGCTGGTGGTCGTTCAAAATGCAATGCAGCACCCTGGCAAATGGTTTCCTTGCTGACAAAATCCCAATAAAAGCTGATCGAATCATCCACAAAGCTCGATAATTTACCGATAACAAGATTGATATCCGTCACTTTTACGGCATTCGATTTTTCAGCATATTCAACCGCGGTTTTCAAAATACTTTCAGTTACTGCTAATTCATGCATTGCAAAATTATATCCTTATTCGGACGTTATTGGTAATAATAATTAACATTACATTCATCCCATTTGATACCAATCGATAATTTTTTCAACAGCCAAGGGAATCAATCTTTCCGTTTTTTTCGACAGAAAGTTGCTAAAACCAAATTCATAACCGCGCACAGACAACAGGAATGCTTTCGGTGTGGAATGGTATACGGTTTTTGCGATTTCCAGGCATGTCTGCGGAGTCATATGATGAGTAAATGGGGTGTGCTGATATTGCGCATTGATCTCAATTCCACGGATCTCCTCTGGAATAGATCCCGTATGAGCGTCGATAAAACAGACTCTCTTAAAATGGGATATCCTTTCGCCAAATTCCGGTACTAATTGAAGGTCAAAAGTAAATTCAATCAGATCGTTATCAATAGCAAATGGTTCTTCTGGTAGAAGGGGTGCTGTAAAACATAATCCCTCCGCTACTGCACGCATAATGTGCCAGGCGACGCCATCATCCTGGCGATCTGGATTGCCATATCCGATAATAATTGTATCTTTCACTTCATCCTTTATTAAAAGAGCGATGTCCGCACATGGACATCGCTCTTATCATACCAAAAAAGCTTTATCCGCGGGTAATCGTCTGTAGGTGGTTGCCTTGCATATCAATCATCTCGACGATCATAGGCATTTGCCCAACAGCATGAGTTGAACAAGAGAGACAAGGATCATGAGCCCGCACCGCAGCTTCTATCCGGTTCAACCAACCTTCCTTGACTTCACCGGGATAATATGCCTTTGCCACACTGTCGACCGCTTCACACATAGCCCAGTTGTTATTGCCTGTTGCAACGATTAGGTTAACCCGTTCCAATTGACCGTTGGGTTTTGCCCAATAGTGATGCCACAGCGTACCGCGCGGAGCTTCGATCACGCCAACACCTTCACCTTTGAATTCCTGTTTTGTGTTCATAATCTCATGGCTCAGGATATCAGGATCTTCACAAAGCATCCGGGCTTTTTCAATGGCAAATAATGTTTCGATGAGCCTTGCATAATGATAAAACAATGTATTTTCAATGGGTTTACCGTTATTGATCGCACGATATTTAATAAATTCCTTATTGGCAAGCGGGGTATCTATTTTTTCTGCTACGTTGACCCTACCTAGAGGTCCAACACGATAGACACCTTTTGGCCATCCCATCTTTTTATAATATGGGAATTTTAGGTATGACCAGGATTCCACATGTTCAGCAATAAAATCGAGATAATTCCTGCCGTTAAATAGCTCGAGTTGTTTGCCTTTTTGATCGATTAACCTGACATTTCCTTCATACAGTTCCAGAGCGTTTTCCGGGGTAACCATGCCGAGGTATCCGGTTTGCAGAACAGCAAACTTGTTAATATCCTCAGAATTCTTCTCGGCCCAATCCTGGATGATCTTGATCCCAATAAGGGTTGTGGAAATTGCATCATCAATTCCTGCCAGGATGGCGTCCCGCTCATTCATTTGCAGGGAACGGTTCACTCCTCCGGGAATGGCAAAATTAGGGTGAATTCTTCTACCCCCAAGGAGATGGATGATCTCCTGGCCAAATTTTCGAAGATTGATGGCTTTTACGGTCAACCCTGCATCCAATGCCAGGAGACCAACAACATTACGAGTTGCTGGATCCGAATCGAAACCAAGTAAAAGGTCCGGACCTGCTAATTCAAAGAAATGCATTCCATGGCTTTGGATCACCTGACCCATATGCATGAGTTCCCGCAGCAGAGAAGCCGGACGGGGAGGTGGCATCCCGAGCACTTCATCGCCAGCCTTGGCGGCTGCCAGATGATGGCTTACTGGACAAATACCGCAAATGCGGGGGGTGATAAGCGGCATTTCAAATACCATGCGACCTTCACAAAACTTTTCAAATCCACGAAATTCATTAATATGCAGGTAAGCATGATCCACTTGATTTTTTTCATTCATGCGAATAGTCACTTTGGCGTGACCTTCAATACGAGTTACCGGTTCGATTGTAATTTTTTGTGCTACCATCCTGCCTCCGTTACTGCCACATCAATTTATCGTTCTTGAGTTCAGGAATTCTACCTTGCGCCAGTTCACTCAGAACATAGTAAATCACATCTGCATCCGGTGGGCATCCGGGGACAAAAATATCCACCGGTACAACCTCGTGTACTGCTTTTACGGACTGCATCGTTGCGAGTTCGGGGTCGTTTGGGATCTTGCCTTCTGAATCGACACTTTCCGCTTCCACGTAGGCTCGCTTTAATGATTCTTCAATCCCGACGAAATTCCGCATCGCAGGGACTCCACCAAACACCGCACAATCTCCAAGAGAGACGAGGATTTTGCAGCGTTTGCGCATTCTGATTGCCACTTCTTCATTGGCAGAATTATTGATACCACCTTCGAGCACACCTACATCCACTCCCGTTACGTCCGGTTCCTTTAAATCTGTGATAGGAGTGGCGCGTAAATCAACCAACTCGATGATCTTGGCAATGCGTTCGTCCATATCGAGTAAAGACATGTGACATCCTGAACAACCTGCCATCCAATCAGATGATACTTTCGGTTTAGCCATGGTCTCTCCTTTTCTCTACCATTAAACCTGCAACGCGACAGGTGAAATTTGCTTTGTTAAGGCTTCTTTCCAACCATTCTTTGTCTTCAAAGCCAATTTTTTGCTGATAGCTTCGAGTACTGCAAAATTGGTCCAAACACCTTCCGGGGGATTCAAGGATTTATGAGTTTGTTGCAATTTTCCATCGAAGTTTACAAAATGTCCTTCTTCTTCAAGACAGTTGGTCACTGGAAAAACAACATCAGCGTTTGCACTCAGTTGTGAGGTATAGCTTGCTTGGACGACATTGAAAGTGGTTTTTTTCGCTTCTTTTTCCAATTGTTTGGTTGGTTCTTCATCGCCAAGGACATAGAAACCAAATTTTTGTTCAGTGACTTTGAATGGTTTATCCAGCTGATATTGAGCTGCAGCAAGGCTGTTTGCACCACCCTTTAGGTTGACAATCTCTGCACCAACCATCCCAGCGAACTCTACCAGCGCAGACATAGTTTTAGCATCAATGGATTTATCCACCACAAGAATTGGTTTTGCAGCTTTTATGATTAAAATCAGTGCTTGAGAAATCGGGTCATTTTCTTTCACCTTCCCGGAGTCTATTTGCACCTTTGCTGCCATTAATTCATCTACAAAGGATTCTGAGATGCCTTTGGAAGGTTTCAGTGTAATTTCTGCCCATTTTGATAATTCATTTTGAGTAGAATCGACCACTATAATTTTTGTTCCACTGGGGATATTGCGCTTCGCCATGAAGCCTGCAACCTCATGATGAGTCACGAGATCAGCACCGAATGAAACGATGCAATCGGATTCAGCCAGCTTCACCAAGTTTCCTTCAAACGCTTTTCCCAATTTGGATGCGGTTGAGGTCGCTGAAGATGTAAATGCTCCTTCTTCCAAGCTGGTAACGACGGTACTGCTTAAGCCGTTTCCGAATAATTCCTTAAAGAGATGAATAGTTTCGACAGATAATTTTGGAGAAACAATAGCTGCGATCCCTTTATCAGCTTTTCCAGCGAGCGGTTTCATTTTCTCGCTGACAAGATTAATCGCATCTTCCCAAGTAGCTGCTTTCAGAGCACCATTCTTCCGGATCAGTGGGGTGTGCAGACGTTTGCGTTTTTCATCGAGTGGATAAAAGCGACCGACTTTACAAAGGACACCCTGATTAATTTCTGCTTCCCAATCCCCTTCGATTCTCATCAGGTTATTGTCTCTTGTCAGCACATCAACACCGCAACCAATGGAACAACCCGTGCAAACGGTTTTAGTGTGGTCAACCTGTGTTTCGCGTCCTTTATATGCACTCCAGCGATCAATAAGGGAACCTGTAGGGCAAACCTGAACGCAAACCCCACAAGAAATACAAGAGCTTGATCCCAACGGGACTCCCAGATCGGCGACCAATAAGCTTCGAGCGCCGCGTTCCTCAAATCCTAATGTGAAATTACCAACTAATTCTCCGCAGGCGCGTACACACCGGCGACAGAGGATACAGCGGTTGTTTTCCAGGATAATATAAGGATGCGATGCATCCATGGGGTACGATGTCCAAATTGGCTGCAATGGCCAATGCGTCATACCTTCGTGATAAGCGGCGTTTTGCAACTCACAATCACCACCGCTTACCTGGCAATATGGACAAAAATGATTCCGTTCACTAAAGATCAATGTCAGAACGAATTTTCGTGCTGCGCGGGTTTTGTCCGTATCGGTTTTAACAATCATTCCGTTGGAAACGGGCAGGGTGCAAGATGGCTGCAATGTACGTGCGCCTTCCACCTCGACCAAACATAATCGGCAACCACCATAGGGCGTCAGCTCGGGGTGATCGCAAAGGGTGGGTATCTCGATGCCGGTTTTTCGAGCGGCATTCAAAACGGTGGTTCCTTCAGAAACCTCTATTGCTTTTCCATCGATAGTCAGATTGATCATTATCGACCCTCACATGTTGAATTTCTTTTAGTGCTTATGTCCGCTCATCGGGCAGACTCCCGTGGGGCAGACTTTTAAACGTATATGTGCTTCAACTTCGGCACGGTAATATTTCAAAATATCTCGCAAAGGTGTGCCGGCAGTTTGTCCCAGACCACAATTTGACATTTCGTACATGTTGTCGCTTAACATCAATAAGTCATCCAGGTCTTTTAGATTTGCAGTCCCTTCGGTAATATTTTCAAGGATCTGATATGCTCGAATCGTACCGATCCGGCAGGGATTGCATTTTCCACAACTCTCTTTAACGAAAAAGTTTAATAGTACCTTTGCCAGGTCGACCACACACGTTTCCGAGTTGCAGATCAGGAGTGCTCCAGAACCCAGGGCAACACCCGTTTTGGAAAAAGAATCGAAATCCATTGGAGTATCCTGCAGGCTGGAGGGAATAATCGAACCGCTGGAACCACCTGTCTGGGCGAATTTAAAAGTGCTACCACTTTTCATACCCTTTGCATAAATAGCGATCACTTCCCGTAGAGTAATACCCATCGGTACTTCGATCAACCCGGTTGCATTTACATGCCCCATGATCGTGAAGACTTTAGTACCCGGGCTACTGGGGGTTCCGAATGATTTGTACCATTCTGCGCCATTTCGGATGATGGCGGGTATATTTGCCAGCGTTTCTACATTATTCACCAGGGTTGGCTTATCATGCAGGCCATTTGTAGTCGGGTAGGGTGGTCGGGCTCTTGGTTCGCCACGTTTTCCTTCGATAGATTCAATCAGGGCAGTCTCTTCACCGCATATATATGCTCCAGCACCTGAATGTATGTGGATGTCGAAGTTGAAATTCTTACCAAAAATATTTTTACCGAGAAACCCCATCGCTTTTGCCTGCTCGATGGCGTTCTTCAAACGATCCTGGGCAAGCACATATTCACCACGAACGTAGAGATAGCCTTCATCAGCCCCTACTGCATACCCTGCAATGATCATGGCTTCAACGATGGCATGCGGATCACCTTCGAGAATCAGTCTGTCTTTAAAAGTACCTGGTTCACTCTCATCGGCATTACAAACAACATATTTCTTGGTGCTTGTTGTCTTGGATACAAACTTCCATTTCATGCCGGTAGGAAAGCCAGCTCCACCACGACCACGCAGACCCGACTTTTCAATCGTCGAAATAACATCCAACGGTGTCATTTCAGTTAATGCTTTGCCCAATGCTTGATACCCGGAATTGACTATATAATCTTCGATGCTCGTGGGGTCAATAATTCCTGCGCGCTCTAGAACAATGCGTTGTTCTGCAGGCAGGGTGCCTTTCCGAGATGAAATCCAGGCAATTTTTCCGGTCAGTTCCTTTACAGGTGCTTGTAAATCGGTAGCAATACGACCCTTATATAGATGCTCTTCCACTAAATAGTGAACATTTTCTGGATTAACGGGTCCATAGATCACCGCTTCGGGATAAACGATCACCATGGGAACTGCGTCGTGTCGCCCGATATCTCCCACCATTTGTAATGAGATCTCCTTATCCAAACCCATATCCTTGATCTCATCCTGCAAATTATTAAAAACCTGCTGTGCACCACGTTCCATGCTTTTTGGATCGCTGGAAACTAAAACCAGTGAACGGACTGCATTCATGTGTAGTTTCCTCCTCGTCTACTTGTACCGTGCAAAAATGCCACGCAATTGAGTCGGGGTTACGTTGCCATAAATATCATCGTCGATAATGATAACGGGACCAACAGCGCAGACTCCTAGGCAACTTGTGGTTACCAATGTCCATTTGCCATCCGGAGTTGTTTGATGAGGTTCAATTTTTAACTCATCTTGTAAAGCCTGCCAGAGTTCCCGGCCGCCCACTACATGACAAGGAGCGCTTTCGCAAAACTTTACCACATGGCGACCTCTTGGTTTGGTCGAAAGCATGTCATAAAAGCTTGCCACGGAAAGCACCTGGCTTTCTGGAATGTGGAGAAGGGAACTGATTTCTTCCATCGCTTCTCCTGGCAGATATCCCAATTTCTTATTGACAAAACCCAAAATTGGGATGAGTTCTTCGCGATTGAAGCCGTACGTTTCTAGTGCATCGGCGACGATCTGCGAAGACCCTGCTTTTGTTTTTGTCGCTATGCTCATCCTTTCTCCTCCGGTTTAAAGAAATGCAAACTTTCAAAAACTTTGTTATTAATTATCATATTATTGCCACCGCATTAAAGTTACACACTTGTTTGCAGATACCGCAGCGGATACAGGTATCCGGATCAATTACGTGGGTTTGACGACGCTCACCGGTAATTGCATTAACCGGGCAATTTCGGGCACAAACTGTACACCCTGTGCAAACTCCATCAAGGATATCATAACGGATCAAAGATTTACACACTTTCGCAGGACAACGTTTTTCAATAATATGAGCTTCGTACTCATCCCTGAACAATTTCAATGTGCTGATAACCGGATTGGGGGCACCTTGCCCTAATCCGCATAAACTACAAATGCGGATTTCCTCACACAGCATTTCGAGGATTTCAATATCACCATCCTGTCCTTTACCAGCGCATATCCGGGTCAAGATTTCCAAAAGGCGTTTGGTACCAACCCGGCATGGAACACACTTTCCGCAACTTTCATCTTGAATGAAATCCATAAAATAACGGGCAATATCCACCATGCATGTTTCATCGTCCATAACAACAAGACCGCCGGAACCCATCATGGCACCCACAGCCACAAGAGACTCGTAATCAACTTTTAAATCCAAATGTTCAGTGGTAAGACATCCCCCCATGGGACCGCCGATTTGAATGGCTTTAAAACCTTTATCGTCCTTGATACCCCCACCAACATCAAAAACCAATTCTCTCAATGTTATCCCCAGTGGTACTTCAATCAGCCCCGTATGTTTCACATCTCCAGCTAAAGCAAAAGTTTTTGTGCCTTTGCTTTTTTCGGTACCCATGCTGGCAAACCAATCTGATCCCTTTAAAATAATTTGCGGGACATTGGCATAGGTTTCGACGTTATTGTTGCTGGTAGGTTTTCCCCACAATCCCTTTTCAGAAGGAAAGGGAGGACGGGGACGAGGTTCACCGCGTTTTCCTTCAATAGAAGCGATCAAAGCAGTTTCTTCTCCGCAAACGAATGCCCCAGCACCCATACGGACTTCCAAGTTAAAAGAGAAATCGGAATTAAGAATATTTTTTCCGAGCAATCCCAAATTACGAGCCTGTTCAATGGCGATATTAAGGGTCTTTATCGCAATTGGATATTCTGCCCGACAATATATGAAACCTTTTTGCACATTTCCTATCGCATAAGCAGCGATGATCATTCCTTCGAGCACGCTATGGGGATCACCTTCCAACACCCGACGATTCATAAATGCACCGGGATCACCTTCGTCAGCATTGCAGGTTATGTATTTGATTTCACCCTTTGCGGCGCGGGCGATATCCCATTTTTTTGCAGCAGGAAATCCAGCGCCACCACGGCCACGCAACCCGGATTTCAGAATTGTACTTATCACGTCTTCCGGTTTGTATTCTGTCAATACTTTGGCAAGCGCCAAATAGCCATCCTCAGCTATATAATCTTCAATATTCTCTGGATCGATCTTGCCACAGTTCCGCAGGACAACCCGTACTTCCTTGGCAGTAGGTGCACTTAATTCATCGTCAACCGATGTTTGCATTTCGGTTACGAATTTTTTCGCGATCCTGCCTTTTAGAAAATGTTCTGAAACTAGAAAAGGTATATCATCGACAGTCAGGTTGGAATAATGAACACCCTCCGGATACACCATTAACTCTGGACCATTTTCACAGCCACCGATCCTCGAGGTCTCAAGAACCTGAACCTCATCGATCAGACCCTGGTGCACTAATTCATCCTGCAATGCATCCATGACCTGGTGGGCACCCTTTTGTAGACATTGAGGGTCCACACAAGCGAGAACATGGGAACGAAAGAACTTCATCAATAACCTTTCTATTGATTACATCGGGATGACGTGATTTTGTACTGGTTTTCCACTGACAATGTGGTCTTTCATGATTTGACGAGCCACTTCAGGGCTCACTTTGCCGTAGGTTACTTTGGGATTTTCACCAACTTCAACCTGGACAATCGGTTCTTTCTCACAAAGCCCAATGCATCCTGTTTGTGTAACAACGATGTCATGAAGATTTTCTTTTTCGATGACATCCAAAATGGCTTTCATTGTGTCACGCGCTCCAGCAGCGATCCCGCATGTTCCCATTGCAACTGTGATATGGGTGGCACCGGAAGCGGTCTTCAGCTTCCTTTTTTCCAAAGCTTCTTCTCGGACTCTTTTTAGATCATCTAGACTGTTTATGGTTGGCATAAAAATCTCCTGTACTCTTTAGCGGCAATAATTTTAGCCGATTATACCGATTCAATAGGCCTAATTTTTCGAATTCCTGCCTCAATATACTCACGTAAAAATTTCAATACCGAAGGTTCGGTCAGCAGAATATCCACTAATTCGTTCTTTATCTTCACATCATCATAAGTAAATTCTTTATCATCAATTTGATATTCCAGATGAAACATAATTTCAGGATATGAAATCACTAGACTATATAAAGTGGTCGATAGATCTCCCAGTGGCATACGGTCGATATGACTTCGTTGGAATGAAACGAATAATTCCGTTCCTTTGCCTAATTCTGATTTTATTGTCAAATTGCCCTTACATGCTTCAGCTGCTTCTTTTAGTAAGGGAATCCCAAGTCCTACTTTACGAGTCGTTCGGGTCGTAAAGAAAGGATCAATCACTTTTTGCATCATCTGTTGATCCAACCCTTTGCCATCATCTTGGACTATCATTTCGAACCGGTCAAGTTTAGAATTTTCAGTGACAAAGATTCTGATGTGTTTAGCCCCAGCCGCGATGCTATTTTGGACAATATCCATCAGATGCAAGGATAGTTCACGCAATGATTTTCTCCGCGTTAAGTAAACCATTGATGATTTGCGGAATTTTATTGGGTTTTATCCGACCTTGCACTTGATCATCGACGGTGATTACAGGGGCCTGGCTGCATGCACCGACACACCGACAGATTTCGATGGTTATTTCACCATCCGGGGTTGTTTCTCCCGGGCTCACTTTTAATACTTGTTTTACTTTTTCAATTAATTGGTCGGTTCCACCTACATAGCAGGCGGTACCCATACAGAACTTAACGGTATGTTTTCCGCGAGGTGTTGTTGTAAAAAAGGAATAGAAGGACACAACACCATGCACCTGGCTTACCGGGATCCTAAGCTTCTCTGAAACATATTGTTGCATCGCTTCTGATACAAACCCAATTTTGCCCTGGAGTTCATTCAGAACAACCATCAGGGCACCAGGTTTTTCCGAATTTAATGCCAGGACATCGTCAATAATCTTTTTATGTCCATCGTTATTCAACGGATTATTTTCCAAACTTACTCCTGAGAACAACTTCCTGTTAAAAAATCAAACAAAAGATGTAAAATGATTCATCAAAAACCTAGCCAAGTTTAATCTGACCACCGAATACGGTCAATTACCAAATGTCACTATCTCAACTGCAAGTCATCTATACGAATACCTCTCCCTTTTTTCCCAGAAAGCGCTAATTTCATTTCGGTCAGGGTTGGTTTTTCTAATGTAAAAATTGTACTTCCTAGAATTTCATCCAGTCGGTGTGCATCACCATTTTGAATTAAAGAATATCCACAAGTAAACGGATATAAATGATAAGTTTCAGCAGGTGAAATTTGAAGGGAAATCTCCAATGCCGCAAAATGGATATCCAAGGGTAAGAAACCAAGGTTGGCGATCAAGCCAAATGCTTTACGATCAATGTGGGCGGGCACCATGATTCCACCAATTTCATTAATCCTTTCCCAGCATTCCGATAGTGACAAGTCTACAGAGGTAATTAGTAATCGGTCTTCGTTGCGGATAAAATCACCCGTCTTGTCGACAACAAATTGCTCACCGAAATGTTGCCTGTCGTTTTTAATTGCTGGGAGATGGTCATTTACTATTTTTTGCCAGGTTTCAACCTGGTTCGAAGTCTCGAAAAAGCATAATGAATGAACTTCTTCGCGAGATTGCAGTTCCATTCCTGCAAACACGGTAATGCCGGAATTTTTTGCGGCTTCCTGGACTGCACCTATATTTGCCGTCGCATTATGATCGGTTACAGCAAGTATTTCGATATGTTTTTCCAGTGCCGAGCGAATAATTAATGGAGGAATCATCTCCACTTCTGCGCATGGAGAAAGGACTGTATGGATATGTAAATCTGCGCGGAAATTTTTCAATATAAAAAATTAGTTATTGCGTAAACCTAATTCCCATAACTTGCCAACGATATAGAATGTTGGGTGATGTGTGGAGAGTAAAATAATTCCTTCAGTGTTCGCTTTTTTCAACGTGCTTTCATCGGGTTGTGCGTTTTCCGTTATGATGACTGCAGCGAGCTCCAATAGTGCTGCAACCGCTATAATATTAATATGTGCTTGTAATGTAACCCACAAGCCATTCTGCGCTCCACTAGCCATCACACAGCTCAATAAGTCCGATGTATACCCGACTTGGGGTTCGATTTTGGAATATTCCTTGCCTTCTGTCAATACTTTCAAATCCAATTCATTAATTATTTGCTGCAGATTCATCTTCTTTAGACTCCTTTGATGAAGGATATCCTTCTCCAACCCCATCTTTATCTTTCAGAAACAATTTCATTGTTAATCGGGTACCTTTTCCTTTTTCTGATTCCAGTTTCATTTCATCCACACAGCGCTGGATATTGACGAGCCCCATCCCAGCTCCGAATCCAAGTTCACGGATTTCCTGTGTGGCGGTTGAATAACCTGGTTTCATCGCAAGGGCAACGTCCGCAATGCCGGGACCATCATCATTCACACGAATGGAAATCTGATGAGGTTCGATCTCTACCCGTATATCTCCACCATGCTCAGCATGAATTATCAAGTTCATTTCCGCTTCATAAACTGCAATTCCAACCCGGCGCGAAAGCTGTGGATTTGCACCCATTCGTACGAGTGCTCGTTTAATATCTGAAGAGGCCTCACCGCCGTGATTGAAATCGCTGGGGGCAATCGAATAACGGAGGATCAAACTGGTGCGCTTGGATTCAATGTCTTCAAATAAATGGCTCGCTCGATAGCGGCGAAGCTCTTCTGCATGATAATCTTTTTGTAATGCTTTTAGCAATCCACTGGTGACATCACCTTTAGTCAGTATGCCTGCAAGTTTATTATCATTATTTATAACAATAAGTCTCCCAACCCGCGTGCTGACAAATAGTTTTAACCCCTCAATCACGGGATCTGTATTTTTAACCGAGATTAATCGAGGAGTCATATACTTTGTTACTTTGGCTTCCAGGTCTGCATTTTTAAGAGATTTAATGAGATCCTCAAGACTTATCACACCAAGAATCGTGTCATCTTTTACGACAGGAGCACCAGAAATTCGTTTCTTCCGAAACACTTCCAACACATCAAGCATGAACATAGTATCCGAGACAACTATCGGATTATGTGTCATTACTTCATCGACACGCAGCTCATACGCAAGTTCTTCAACGCGGGTAATGCTTTCCGCTTGTTTGTCGGTTATTAATTTACCTGTAAATCGTTTTGTATCAGCCATTGAGTTTATTATTGACGATCATGCGCAATCTTTTTCCACCGGCATTTCCAAACTTGGTAAACCAGCGCGATGCAGCCGTCCACAAAGTTCAAACATCCCGAATGGTGAAGTGATAAGAGGAATTTGTTCGTCATTTCCCAAATCGATGGTTTCCTGGGCTGGATTTTTACCGCGTACAAATACTATTGCAGCGACATCCGCCATTTGGGATGTTCTCACAACTTGGGGATTGCACAAACCAGTCAATAAGACCGCTTCCGGTTGGATGGATGCCAGAACATCACTCATGAGATCGGCTCCGCAACCTCCTTTGATCTCACGTGTTAAATCAACTTCGGGGGTTAATAATTTACCATCAACAATATTAATCAGTTCTTCAAGATTCATTTTCCGTCATTTCCAATTAAGTGAGGTAATTTTACCTTATCCTCTCTATTAAAAGAGAAGGTTTAAATCATGCTACAATTTATTTAGAAAAATAATTCTCTGGAAGAAAAATGAAACAAATAATTCAATCCTTAAAAGGCACACGTGATTTTTACCCGGAGCAGATGGCTCTCAGAAACCACTTGTACGATTCTTTAAACAAAATCTCCAATTTATTCGGCTATCAAGAATATGATGGTCCGTTCCTTGAAAAAGTGGAACTTTATGCTGCCAAATCCAGTGATGAATTGGTGAATCAGCAATCCTTTGTATTCGCAGACCGGGGTGGCGAGATGATCGCTTTGCGACCTGAACTCACACCGTCATTGGCTCGCATGGTAGCTCAACGTCAAAATGAATTAACTTTTCCATTGAGATGGTGGTCGTTTGGACCATTTTGGCGCTATGAGAAACCCCAAAAAGGTCGTGCCCGGGAGTTTTTCCAGTGGAATATCGATTTGATCGGTGCGGATTCCCCGGAAGCAGATACGGAGTTGATTGCTATCGCTGCACGTTTTTTCCAAAAGGTGGGATTAACACCCTCCCAGGTGAAAATTTTTATCAACGATCGAAAATTGATGGATCGGGAAATACTGAATCTGGGAATTTCAGAAACGCTCAAGCCTGGTATTCTCAAGTTGATTGATCGCAAGAGGAAGATGCCTACTGAAAAATGGAATCAAAATGCAATTGATATCGGATTAAATACTCAGCAACTTAACGAATTGAACAGTTTGTTGAGCGATATGAATTTATGGAAGAAATCCCCGACATTGAAGCGTATCTTCACATTGTTGAAAAATGCGGGAGTTGTCGAATTCTGCGAATTCAACCCGGAGATCATCCGCGGGCTTGATTATTATACAGCAGTCGTTTTTGAAGCCTTTGACATGCAGGAAGAGGGAAGGGCAATCCTGGGTGGCGGACATTATGACAATCTGGTCGCTTCAGTAGGCGGAGAACCTCTCCCAGGTGTAGGGTTCGCAATGGGAGATATGGTAATTTTACAAACGCTTGAAAAGTACAATCTTCTTCCAACTCAAAAGATGAACGAATCTGTCATCGTCACCGTATTTGACGATGAACATCTGGAGAAATCTTTTACAATTGCTTCGGAATTGAGAGAATCTGGATTAAGGACATGTTCATATCCAGAAGCGGTTAAACTCGACAAGCAATTCAAGTACGCGGATCGGATGGGAATCCGTTTTGCAATAGTCATAGGACCAGATGAAGAAGCTCAGGGTGAAGTAACCGTAAAAAATCTGGTAAATCGGCAACAGGAAAAAATAAAAAAAGCTGATTTGTCGCGTCGATTAGTGGAACTGCTTGAAAACCATTAAGGCGTGTGATACAATCCTGCTGTTCATGGTGGCTGTAGCTCAATGGCAGAGTGCCTGACTGTGGATCAGGATGTTGCGGGTTCAACCCCCGTCAGCCACCCCTTAGAATAACCGAGCCTTGTGTTCGGTTATTCTTTTTCTATTTACTGTAAAAAAATTGACGATTGAATAAGCTTGCTTTTTTTACACGACTGTATCATAATAAACTTAAAGGATTGCAATGGAAAAGCAACATATTTTAGTTATTGATGATGACCAAGTTGCACGGATGCTCATCCTTAAAGTTCTCACCATGCGGGGTTACGAAGCAGTCGCGGCAGAAGATGGAGCACAGGGATTTGCTCAACTAGAAAAACGCCGTTGGGATGCTGTCATCCTTGACCTGGATCTTCCGGATATTCAAGGTTTGAATCTTTTAAAACAACTTTTTGAACAAAAACCGGACTTGAAAGTAATTATCCTAACTGCACACGCTACTCTCGATTCAGCAATCCAAGCGCTAAGGTTTAAAGCAGTCGATTATCTCCTTAAACCTGCTACACCTGGCGACATTCTAAAAAGCGTTGAAAAAGCCTGCAAGGCAGAAGAAAGCTCTAACAAGGATCTTATTGCAACTTCAGCAAGTATTCCGACATCTAAAAAACAACAAGTTATAAAGCTAAACAAAACTGTAAAGTATGATTACAACCGAAGAAAGTTGGACAATGGGGATAAATTAGTTTATTTAACCAGTACCGAAAATAATATATTTAAATACCTTTTAGACAAGCACAATGAAGTAATCACCCACTCTGAAATTGTTGAATATGCTCATGGGTATCAAGTTGACAAAGATGAAGCAGCACGTATCCTAAGACCAGTGATTTGTCGGCTCAGGATGAAATTAGAAAAAGTCTCCGGGGGAAATCAATGGCTTCAAAATGTACGGGGAAGTGGCTATTTACTGGAAATTCAACGGGAATAAGCGCTCAGGATTCCCAATATATATCGCTTACCGAAACATCAGAAGGACTCAACCAGGCAAACCAACCTTTTGAGTATCGCTTATTCTTTGTAGGTTTATCAAAACCTACCAGGAACATGCTTAGTCCCAACAGAGCAGCGCCGATCCATTGCACTACAGACAGTTGCTCCCCAAGCCACACATTGGCAATAATTATTGTTGTTAATAATTCGCCCAATCCTAATATCGAAGTCTGAAGTCCACCCAAATGTTTTATACCCATAAATAACGTTAACCGGGAAGCAAATACAATTACCGCCATTCCAAATATTGGCAACCAGGAAATCTTAAAAGAGGGGATATTCCTGTCAAAAAGAAGAAAAGCGATTATTGTTGTGATGAACATGGATGCCAAAGTATAAAATGCAACGGTTGGAGCAGGTATTTCGTATAAAACCCGTTGATTAATAATTAAATGCAACGCATAGAAAATCGCTGCTCCAAGCATCATGACAACACTTAGAAAATCGACATGACTATTATTTATCGCCAATAATAAATAGATCCCAGGGATGGATATCAATAAACGGATCAATGTCATCCAACTGATTGGCTGACGGTCTAAAAAAAGCCAGAATGCCACAAAGAGGGGATAAAAAGAGTAAAGTAATTGTCCGATGCTTGCTTCGATTCTGGAAATTGCGATGTAGTAGAGGATGGAACCAACCCCATTGAAAAGTCCTGCTAGACCACAACCTACCAAACCAAGAGGGTAAATGTACAATAGTTTCCGTCGAAATGCAAAAATTACCATGAGGAGCAACAACGCTGCTGCACCGGAACGGAATGCAACGAGGAAGAGCGGTGAAAAACCTGCATTGATTGACAGCTTTCCAAAAATAGGAGAAAGCCCCAAGAGAAAGGCTGACGCCAATCCAGATAAAATACCCCTAAGCTTGCGAGAATCTTTCATGATGTTATTTAATTAACGCTTTTACTTCTTCAAGTAATTCGTCACTCCGCAAATCCCCCTTCTGTAATAGGCTTTGTATATGCCCTTGCAACCGTTGTTTCTCATCGATTGTGAGTTCCTTGGCGGTTAGCACAATAATCGGTATTTCTGCCGTAGAGGGATCCTGTTGCAAAATATCAATCACAGAAAATCCATCGACTTCGGGCATCATCAAATCGAGAATAATAAGGTTAGGGCGTTCCTTCTTAATTATTTCAATCCCTTCCTTACCGTTCACAGCTTCAAATAATGAGTAATTCCCTTGAGTGATAAGAATGCGTCGTATTAGCCTGCGGACATCCAAGTTATCGTCCACGATGGCAATTTTTGGGAATTTATCTATGGACACGTTACTTAATGCAGCCAATAAACCATCCTCCGGGCTATCTTCCATCACCTGGGTGGGTAGAGATAACTTTTCGGACCAACCTTCGCCAAGAATATTCCGGTCAGTAGGCATTGCATGCCCTGAGCAGTTGATCACAATCGTTTCCGAAGGACGGATGGTACCATCCCGGATTAATTTTATTAATCCAGCAAAGGCTACAGCAGCTGCAGGTTCAACGGATAAACCCTCCATTTTTGCAAGAAAATGCATACTTCGAAAGGCATCTTCATCAGATACGCTGCTAAATGTTCCGCCAGATGCGTTAAGCATATTCTGGCGAAGGAGCGTATATGCTCTCCCGGGGTTACCTGTTGCCAATGTATGGATCAGTGTACGTGGAGACTCAATTGGAATTGCTGTATCATGGTCTTGAACCCATGCTTGTACCATGGGGGCGCAACCTTCTGCTTGGATGCAAGCTATTTTTGGTATTCTTTCAATAAAACCCATTTGTTTTAATTCCGAAAATCCTTTGAGTACACCAAGAGGTCCTATCCCTCCACTCACTGCCTGTATATACCAATCCGGTGCATGCCATGTCGGGGTAGAACCCCCTCCAGGTTTTTTATCCGGAGGACCTAGTAACGCTGTTAATTGTTCCGATATTTCAAATGCGATTGTCTTAATTGATTCAACTGCAGGAATACTACGGGTACCAAGGTCATAATAAATTCCTTTTTGTTTGGCAAAAGCTTCTGCCAATTCCTTTGCCTGATCGTATGTGCCTGTAACTTTGATGACCTGAGTTCCGTATAAAGCCACTTCACGCATTTTTGCAGCAGGGACATGACTGGTGAGAAATGCCCATAGGCGGATTCCGGCCCGTGCTGCAAAGGCGGAAAATGCCAGAGCGACGTTTCCAGTAGACGCGATAACAAGCTCGTTGATACCGGCTTCTTTTAATGCAGCAATTGATATTGCAGCTTGCCGATCCTTAAAAGACGCTGTAGGTCCTTGGCGTTCATCTTTTATAAGTAAATTTGAACTCCCCAGCATCATTCCAAGATTAATCGCGCGAATAAGGGGAGTACCACCTTCACCTAATGAGAAATCAGGAATTAATGAACGGATGGGAAGCAGTTCCCGGTATCTCCAAATATCAAATGGGCGACCCGGCAGGAGCAGGGGTAATGAATGAGATATATTAGGGTAATCATATTTCGCTTCCCTCCAAGTACTTCCGCAATTGATACACGCAGAAACACTTGCGATATACGGTGTTTGGTGTCCGCAATCAAGGCATCGAACGATAAAATGTGAAGCCATTGTTAAAGAGAAACCCTACTTTTGTTTCTTACGGCGTTTTAGTGCATCTTCAAGGGATCCCAATAGATCGCTTTCTTTCATCATTCCCTTAGTAAGCATTTTTTGACCAAATTCAGCGAGAAGTTGTGATTGAATAGGAGTCAGATCAGCACCCGTAAGAAATATTATCGGAATGCCTTTAAGGCTTGGATCCGATTGGAGCATTTCAAATAAAGTAAATCCATCAATATCTGGCATGAATAGATCAAGGATTATGGCGTCTGGAGGATTGGTATGGACTTCTTCCAAACCTTCTTTGCCACCGGCTGCTAGATGAATGGAAATATTTTCCTGGCCAGAAAGCATTTTTTCAAGCAAACGTAATTCTTCCTGGTCGTCATCGATAATCAAAACCTGCTTTGTTTCACCTTTTTTATCAATTCGTTCTATTGCATTGAAAAGATCTTCTTGGAGGAAAGGTTAACCAAATAATCAGCAGCTCCCATTTTGAGTCCCTTTTCTTTTTCCTCGACGATACTGCAAATAATGATTGGGATCTCACGAGTATCCGGATCTTCTTTCAATTCCTTCAGTACTGACCAACCATCCCGTTGAGGCATCATGATATCCACGGTTATGGCAAAAGGATGAATTTTCTTTGCAACATCCAAAGCCTCTTCGGGATTGGTCAATGTGTAAACATCATAACCATGTGGTTTTAAATAGCGTTCATACAAACTGAGAATATCGGGATTATCGTCAATGGCTAAGATTACACCCCCTCCTGCTGGTGCCTTTTCAAGCACTTTTACTAATGCTTCTTCAACAGGGAGGGTAAAGAAGAACTTGCTCCCTTTTCCAGGTTCGCTTGAAAGCAAACCAATTCTCCCACCATGCATCTCGACAATGGATCGGCTGATTGATAGACCAAGCCCTGTTCCTCCCGCTTTTCGTGTTGGAGAATCATCCACTTGGCTAAAAGGTAGGAATAGCTTCACCCGGTCTTTCTCTTCGATGCCAGTCCCGGTATCAGTCACAGTAACCATCATCTCAGGTTTTCCGGTGGGGCTGAGAGTTGTATTAGCCTCCACAACAATTGATCCGGACTCTGTAAATTTAATCGCATTTGAAACAAAATTGATGATCACTTGCCGGATGCGTGTCTGGTCGGCATTGACTAAGGGCAGATCAGCTGATACTTTTTGCTCCAATTTTATCGGTTTGTCTTTGATTAAACCTGTCGCGGTAGAAAGGGCACTGGATATCAAGTCACCAATATTAATCTTTGCATATTGCAATTCCATCTTTCCAGCTTCGATTTTGGAAAGATCAAGAATATTATTAATCAGGCTTAATAAATGTTGACCTGAATTATAAATTGCAGTCAAATCCTGTGATTGTGTATCCGTTACAGGACCATCAATGCCCTTCAAAATGACCCTGGAAAATCCAATAATGGAGTTCAAAGGAGTACGCAATTCATGGCTCATGTTAGCCAAAAATTGGTTCTTAATTCGATCAATTTCATGCAACTCGTCAACTGCTTTTTGCGACAACTCATAAGCCTTCGCATTTTCAATTGCAATGGTAGTTTGGTCGGCTAGAATTTGTAGCACTGCCACTTCACTTTGAGTAAATGCATTTAATGCATCGGATTGAATATCCATTGCACCGATCACACGTTCTCCGGATTTTAACGGTAATCCTATTTCAGATTGTGTTCTAGGGAGCAGGGGATTTGGAATAAATATATTACTCGCCGAAACATCGTTAATAATGACAGAATCACCACTTTTAGTTACTGATCCAATTACAGAGTTTGAACCCACTTCTACTTTAAAACCATTTGATTTCATCTCTTGCCCGGCATCTCCAGTTGCCTCTTGCACCAGTGCAATAGAACTTGTTTGGTCGATCAAATAAACAGCAGTATGGTAGAAATTGAACCTATCCCGAATCTGATTAACTATCCGATTCAGCAATTGTTCAAGGGAGAGGGTGCTTGTGGTATCTCTTGCAATTTCCGCAGCAATTTGGAGCTCGAAGGCACGATGCTGTGCTTCCCGGAGCAAGCGTTGTCTTTCCAAAGCGATGGAAATACCATTTGCCGCTGCTTTCATAATTCGGATTTCATCAGAAGAGAATTCAACGGGCTCATCAGATGCAATCAATAATAATCCGATGAAGCGTCCTGCACTCCAAAGTGGGATAAAACATACTGCAGATACACCGATTTTATTAAGGACTAATTTCGACTGTTCATCGATTTTATCCGTGGTCTTAATATCCTTGATCATCAGGATCTCTTCCGATAGGTTGTATAACATCGGAAGGTCGTAAATTGAAAGCAATGTGCCGGTTTTTTTGGCACCGCCTTTTAAATTTTCATCTGCAACGAATTCAAGACGTGTAATATTTCCGGTTGTAAATGAACTCGAAGTTGCGAGAATGACACGACTCGCAGTTTTCGGAAGGATGTTTTCTGTAACCAATTCAACAAGATCTGAAGCGCTGTTTGCTTGCGCAACACCTGTGGAGATTTTGTACAATAAACCCGTCTCTGCCAATGAATCCTGAGTCTGTTTAAAGAGACGCAGGTTATCAACCGCAGTGGACATCTGATCCACTAATGGAGGATAGGTCCTTAACTCACGACTACCGAAATGATGGCGGTCTTCGCAGAACATGAGAAGTATGCCGATTTGGCGCTTTCCAGTACGCAACGGTAAAATCGCCATTGCACCTACATGTTGCTTGGCTAGCTCTTCTTGGATTTTTTCAGGAATTTGGGGGTCTACAAGTTCGTCAAAAAATTCGGGTTCTTGCCGCGTAAAGAAATTTTCGTATATCGGATTAGGATATTCATCTCCGATTTTCAACGGAGGAGTTCCACGACCGCTGTACCAATTGGCTGCTACTTTAATGCTAATAATTTTATCGAAAGGATCGCGATCGAAAAGGACCAGGATTTCACGGTTGATGGATGGAATATTTAACGCAAATGCTATGGCAGCCAACATTTCCGTCATATCGGTAGCCGTAGCCAATCGGTGGCTTGCATTGTAGAGGTTTTCAGTTTCATCCAGTGAAACCTGGATCTGCTCCAACAATCCTTCTCGAGTAAAGGTATTTGAAAGAGCATCAGCTGAAATTTGTAGGGCACTGATCTCTTCCAATTCCCAAATACGTTCAGGGTCTGTTGATTCAAAAGCGATGTAACTTGGTGTGGAGGTCGATTTTCCAGAGACAGCGATCCAAAGGATGGAATTCAAAGCGTTGTTTGTTAGATATTCTTTTTCTGATCCAGAAGCAATTTTTAGATCAGAGGTGACCCAGCTTTTTTCATGCAGACTCTCGGCCCATTTTGATAAGGTTCGAACCGGGATACGCTGCAGTTTTGCACGATCAAATCCAACCTTCTCTTTAGGATTAATCCATTCATGCGTTTCCCGCCAATATGCACCCGATTCATCTTCCCTGATTTGTGAAAAATAAATCCTACTACAATCGATGGCTTCACCAAGCGATTTCAATACGGTTGACAACGCCCGTGTACCAAGATCCGTAAGAATCGCTACGGCTCTTGCAATGGCAGTCAGGGCGTTATCCCTCCGAATAATTGCTTGTTGAACCCGGGTACGTTCGGTTAGTTCATCTTGAACCTTTTGATATAATTGCGCATTTTCAATGGCCAAACCAAGTTGATTGGCAATTTCACTGACCAATTGCTTATCGTCATCCCGCCATTCTTCTTTCCCCTTGTCGTTGACGATCTCTATCGTTCCAGATTCCGTCTGCCGAATGGTAAACGGAGCGATTAGTTTTAAATTGCCATCTTCCGACTGTATGGTTTCAACTATTGGCTTGATTGAAGAAATACTGAGCCGACCTGTTGGAGTTTTAACCAGGTTTTCTTCCGGTTTATCAAAACCTCGTTTTGGATTGGCTGCAACAGGCTCCGCAGGGATTGCATTTGACTGCTCTAATCCAGCGTCGACAGGCTCTACAATAGGAGAAGGTGCCGGGTTTGCTTGTTCAACACCGTTACCTTGCGGAGTTTCTCCTTTTTGTATATCCTTAAAGAGATCATCCAGCCTTTCTTTAATTTGTTTTCTTGGCATACGTTATTATCTCCTGAGAAAGGGCGCGATATTGCATTGCAGCCCTACTCTTGGGCGAATGGAAGATGATTGGTAATCCTGCAATCTGGCTTTCCCTGAGTTTCGTATCCATTTCAATAATATTTTGAAAAACTCCCAGACCAAAGACTTGATGCAAATGATCGCTCATCGTGCGATGTATCTTGTTTCTCCCATCAAATTGGGTCATTAGGAGTCGATACGTTAAATTCGGATTATATTTTTCTCGAATCTCTTTGATCTGTGTCATCATGTTTCGCAGAGCATAGATTGAAAAATATTCTGCTTGAGTCGGCATGATTAATAAATCTGCGGCAACCAAAGCACTATAAGTCAATGCACCAAGATGCGGAGGACAATCAATTAAAACATAATCATATTTTTTTGCTTGAGCTCTTAAGACTTGCTGAAGTTTGTTTTTATAATCAGGAACTTCCGAAAGCTGTGCATCAACATCCAATATTCTTGCATTTGAAGGTACAAAATCAAGATTTGGGATGCCAGTCTCTGAAATCAATTCGACCAATTGAATAGAATCCGCAATAGCTTCAAATAGGGTTCGTTCAACTTTTTCGGGAGAAAAACCAAGAGCAATGGTCAGGTTTGCCTGAGTATCCAAATCAATTAATAATGTTTTATAACCAGCTTCGACTAATCCACCGCCCAAGGATAAGGTACTGGTCGTTTTTGCAACCCCGCCTTTTTCATTTGCAAGTGCGATTATGAAAGGTTTCTCGTTGAATGTCATCCGGCTACACTCGTTTACTTTTTACTTTCCTTGTTATCTTTGGGCTTTACAACAACCTCTGCATGAGAGGTTTTAAGCACTACGTTGCAATTCTTCCATCGCTATCTTGATCATCTGTTGCGTATCTGTAGTTGATCGGATCTTGGATGAAATCTCCAATACTTTCCTTTCACGATCAGCACGGCGAACTGTTTGTTCAAACAAGCGGGCGGTTTCCAATGCAAGTCCTACTTGTTCTGCAACATTCGAAATTGTCGTTATCTCTTCTTCTGTCCACCCTTTAATAATTGCCATACTTTCCTTTAGTCTTATAGCGCCAATAACTTCACCGCGAATTTTAATGGGAACAACCATTCCATAGGGTTCATTTTCGGGCGCATTCTTGGAGGGTGGGATGATGACAATCTCTCCAGATTTTATGGCTTTTTGAACTTCCGGTGAACGATCTCTTTCAGAAGCAATAACGCCTTGCTGTGTAAAAACATAACTTGGGAATGCATGCTCATCTAATTCTTTGACCCATTCCTGTTGCAGATATTGGCGATGAAGATTCTGTGCATCTTCCAACGCTTTCCTGGTTTCTTCGTACAACTGGTTGTTGATTAATGCGATAGAAATCTGGTCTGCCAGTGTCGCAAAGAGTTCGATATCTTCCTGGGTAAAGGCATTGGATTCTACTGATTGGACATCCAATGCTCCAATGACGTTTCCACCGGCAGAAAGGGGTAATGCCATTTCTGATCGGGTTTGAGGCAGATCAGGATTTGAAAAATATACAGCATCTTTACCTACATCAGTTGCAATCCTAGGTTTTCCTGCTCCAGTAACATATCCCACAATACCTACTTGACCGACTTCCAACCTATGTTGACGTGCAAGCATGCGTTTTCCGCCATCGCTATTGGCGGCACGGAGCACCGCGTATTGCTTTTGATTATCTAGAAGGAAAATACCAACATGATAGAAATTAAACCTGTTACTGATCAAGGTAACAATAGTATTCAACAATGTTTCAAGAGCTTGCGTTTGTGCAATACCACGTGCCACATCCGACACAGTTTGAAGCTGCCTGGATCGAAACACCAAACGTTCGTTTTGTTCCGCCAATTGCTTGGTTCTATCGCGAACACGGTCTTCCAATTGTGTGATGAATCCCTTTAACTGACCAGTCATCAAGTTGAATGTATTGCCCAGAGTTTCTATCTCGTCACGTGTATGGATGACAGCCTGCGCCTCCATGTCACCACCGGCAATCTTTTCAGCGACGCTTGTGAGCGAGAGAATGGGATTACTGATGAAAGTCGAGACAACCATCCCGATAATTCCGATCAGACCTGCGATTAATGTCGCTATTAGGCTCGAAGTCCTTAATTGTTGAACACGGACCTGGTCAATAATGGATTGTTCCTCGACAAACACCAAATACCATGGCTGGCTGGTCAATCTAATAATGGCACCTGCTTCCTTATGGTTTTTATCATTCGGATGTAATTCGGCTACAAAATAAGGATTGGTTATAGCATCCCGTAAAGCAACTTCCAACTCAGGTAGATCTGTCGAAAGCTGATTCTCAGTTGAACTGGGCAACCGCCGCGATACTTGTAGATTCGAGATCTGGGTTGAATTCAAAGGTGTAATGGATTTATATAAAAGGCTGGGAGTCATTGCGTCACCCAGGCGTATGAAATATTCATCGAGCAGAATTGGGTATGAACGTTGACCAATCAGACTGATATATTTCTTCAGAATGGATTGAAGGACAAGCGCATCATACCGGATGCGAAGAACACCTATTACATTCAGCTGTTCGTTACGGATTGGTGCACTGAAATAGATATAAGAATCTCCATTAAGTGGGTTGAACTCTACGGGAGAGGCATACGCGAGACCGGTCAACGTAGGCTGAAGGAAGTAATCCGCATTCCCTTCACGCGCGCCAATTTGAAGGGGATTTGTATCATAAATATTTACTCCGAGGGGGTTGAGAATTCCATATGAAGGAGTGAAGCCGGTGCTCTTAATTCTCAAAGAATTGACAGTGGAATTCAGATCGGTCTCTTCCTGACTACTTGCTCGATCCGCAGAAGGAAGATTAATATAGTTGGGAAAAACTTTAAGCGATGCTTCTTTTGAAATTGAATCCACATTAGAATTGAAAA
Organism: uncultured Chloroflexia bacterium; assembly: GCA_963699305.1. Lineage (GTDB taxonomy): Bacteria > Chloroflexota > Anaerolineae > Anaerolineales > Anaerolineaceae > JBGQAS01. Next base: position 679,963 of record OY969431.1, read on the forward strand.
AAGTATCAATCTCAGCTGCTACTTGCTGAGCAGCAAGGCGAAGTGCAGTATTAGCCTGTTGCTGAATTGCATTCTGTAAAATGATCGACTGAATTATGGAAATAAGGATTAAAGGAATGAGAGTGATTGCTAAAAATATGGTAACCAGTTTAATTCGAAGACTGACAAGCGCTTGTCTTGTCAAGATTAATACAACATAAATCCCCAACAAAATCGCAAAGATGGTGTAAAAGAAGATAATTGCTGCTTGAGAAGATATTTGGCTGGCAGTATTGAAGTTGCCTGTTAGTGACGTGATCAACGCACTTGCCAGCCCTGCGATTAAACCGATATTGCTTAATCGACCTTTTAATCCTACAGAGGATACAAGGATCGCAAAAACCAAGCTAACGATGGCCAGGGGAATCCAGGATTGAGCGATAAAATTAGCCGTAACGATAAATGCAATTTCAAGGGCGAGTGCTAGACCTAATATTTTTATTTCGTTTGAGATTCTAGGCAATTGAAGTTGGGCAATCAATGAAATAATACCAATTAATACAAAAATACCAGCCAAAACTATCGGCTGCCAACTTCCAGTTGCTAGCCCAATCACAAAGAATACGATCGTGACTAACCCTGAAAATAATGCAAAAAAACGGACCACCCAATCAGAAATCTCAAATCGTTTGGGGGTTCCCGGGATATTTTCAGTCTTTGTTTCAGTAGATAAATTAGTCATTGGCTCTCTCCCGCTACATTGGCGGTTTATTTTTTTGGCGTGTGTAATTCGATTTGGACTTCAGAAAGCCCCAACGAACGCCCTAATTCTCCTGCAGTAGCTTTTAATATATCATCCACAGATGTATAACTCTGTACTTTAGTGGTGATCTCTCTAACCAGGTGTTCGGTTGACGCTCGCTTTTGAGTGTCTTGAAGCAGCCTTGCGTTCTCCAACGATAGAGCTAGACGATTGGCTACAGTATCAATGAAGTCATGCGTATCCGAGTCGATAGTGGATGAAGCATAATGTATATCGAGTACACCGATGATCTGCTCTCGGATCTTTACGGGAACAGCCACTATCGTCGTTTCCATTCCGCCTTCTCTTAAGTGGCGAATGACTGTTTCGCCCTTTATTAGTACTTCATTAACTTCTGGAGGATTCTTGATATTTTTTTCTTCTTTTTCCTGTGATATTCCATATGACGAGATTATTTCAGTTGTCTTGAGTAAGGAACCCCAAGCTTTTTCAGTATATATGGCTGAACTTGAAGTCAGTTCGTTAATCGTGGTTTGGAGTTCGCCCACAAGACGTGATCTTTCAATTCCAACCGCTAATTGATCAGCGATTGATTGCAAAATTCGAATATCTTCTGTCGTAAACGCAGATTCGAGTTTACTTTGAACATCCAAAGCCCCAATAATTAATGATCCGATTTTCAGAGGCAATGCCATTTCAGAACGTGTTTCAGGGAGTAGGGGATTTCGGAAATGGACCGCATCAACACCGACATCCAGCGCGATTCGAGCCTCTCCGGTGCCACACGTAAAGCCCACAAGACCTTCCTGACCTGCGCGCAACCTGTGTTTTCGTTCGAGCAGTTTCTGACCAGCTTCTCCCGTTGCAGCTCTCAGTACGGCGTATTCTTTAAGTTCATCCAATAAGAAAATCCCTACATGATAGAACCCGAATCGATCTTTAATTAGGTCGACGGTTTTAGTAAACAACGTTCTGGTATCTGTCTCAACTGCGATGTCACGGGCAATCTGACTTGCAAGTTCCAATTGCGCATTGCGTCGAGTAAGTTCTTCAGTATGTTGCGCTATAGTAGTCTCGCGAGAAGTAATCTCTTTCTCCAACTGGTTGGAAAGCCTTTTTTCTATTTCTACACTAAGTGAAAACCTGCGTACGATCCCATCGGATAATACAATAATTTCTACGAGAACCATGAGGTAGGCAACGATTCCAACCAACCAATCTGCCAGATTTCCCGGATTGATTGCCCGGTCAATGGGGATTATTTTTGTAAGGATTAAAATGCCGGTAGCGATAAGTAAAAGAAATGAAATGCCAGAGATGATTAGTGTCTGCCTTCGTTCTCCAAGCAATGCTACGATAAGGACGGCACCTAAAAAATAGATTCTTCCATCACCAGTGACCCCATTGGAGATTAATATTTGTCACTCCCAATAAGAAAAAGGCACTCACTAAACCATAAAACCGAATACGAAAATCAAGCTTACTAAGGAACGCCAAAGCAAGTTCGGCAACAAGGAAAATGGTAATGGGAATTATCTGAAGATATTTATTTTCTTGGATGAAAAAGATAACACGAATAATATATAGGACAGAGGCGGTTGCTGCTCCACTAAAGAGAGCATAAATTAAATATTGCTCCCGAACTTTCGTTAATTCATCTCTTGTGGATTGATTTTCCATATTCTGACGAGGTACTTTCATTTTTCCTCACTTATGCTTTTTTCTGAGGGAGTGTTATCCAGAGAAGTGGCATGCAGATGGACTGATACTTTGCTTACTTCGGGCAATTGACTTACTTCACGTGAGACCGTTTTAAGAATTTCCTCAACCGAAGAAACTTGCGCAAATTGAGCCATCAAATGGTTTAGGCGTTTCTCCAGTTGAGCTTTTCGACGCGTTTCCTCCAGGAGTTGTACACTGGATAAAATTGCTCCCAACGATTTACCCAATGTGACCAGGATTTCAAAATCATTTTCATCGAATGCTTTAGGTTGTTTACTTTCGACATTAATGATTCCCATTAACCTATCTTGGAAAATAATTGGGACAGCTATCTCAGAGTGTATCTCTTTGTCGATCGGAATAAACCGTGCATCACCCTGAGTCTCGTTTAGCCGGATAGGTTGAAGCGTATTTGCAACAATTCCTACAACTCCTTCACCTTTTTTTACTCGAATCGCAGAAGTATCAATATTTTCGTAGCCAGTGGAAGTTCGAATGAATAAGGAGTCTTCCGAATCCAACATAAAGATCGAAATTTGTGATTGCGGTATTGCTTTGAAAAGATTATCCGAAGTTGCTTGAAGTGCTCTTCCCATTTCAGTGCTTGTAGTGACTGAGGAAGTGATATCGTAAAACACCTGGTTTTTTCGGAGCCGTTCAATATTCATTTTCATTGAATTCGATACGGATAAGGCATACCCCACCTCGTTAGCGATTATTTCGAAAATTGAAATATCGTCCAGAGAGAATGTGGTTACGTCTTTTGAATAGATATCCATCACTCCAATAACAATCCCATTGGATTCCATAGGGATAATCAATTCTGAGGTTGTTTCAGGAAGTAAAGAATTATTCGTATAAAGAGGATCGGTCTTGGTATCAGAAACGAGATAGTATTTATTTGTCGAAACCGCTTGACTAATCAATGATGGGTTATTGGTTTCAATCTTCGATCCACTCAATTTCATTTTTGTGCCAGTTTCACCTGAACCTGCTTCTAAAACTAGATTCTTTTTCTGTTCATCTAGAAGGAATATCGAAATATGATACAAACCAAAACGATCGCGTATTTGTGTAATTAAACGTGCAAGCGTTCCCTCTCCAGAAATACCGGTGGAAAGATTTCTTATCGCATCCATGGTCAGGCTGAGCTGGGATAATCGTGTTTTTAGCTCAGAATAATTCGCTTTTTCGGATGGGGCAATAGAACTTGGAGAAGAAATATTTACCTGGTTATCATCCATAATCCACCTATTTATTCAGATCCCAAACTTTTCCACCCGAAAGCATATTTTGGATTTGTTCCGGAAATTTATCGGGGTTTAACGGTTTTCCAATGAATCCATCAAAACCTGCCAATAATGCTTTATTCATTTGTTCTTCGCTCGACAGGGCAGTGATTGCAATGATGGGGACTGAATTTAATCGATTTGAGTGACGGATTTTCTTAAGTGCTGCATATCCATCTTCATAGGGCAACATAATGTCCATTAATATTAGATCTATGGAAGGGATCGTATCTGCAAATTCCAACACTTCATATCCGGAAGTTTTCCAGTCACATTGAATATTAAGTTCTTCAAGCATTCTAGCAATCAAGTAAAAATTAGCTGCATTATCTTCGACAATTAAGACGTGGGTAATTTTTGGTTGGACCCCTTGTTCGGAGAAAGAAGTGGAATCTTCCATCTTTTGATTCATTATTTTTGGCAAGTTAATATCCTATCTTTCCATGAATGTAGCTATCTACATTCTCCAAGAATGAGTCAACATCGATGGGTTTCTCGATATAGCCATTACAACCTGCCTGGTATGTGCGTTCCCTGTCCCCTCTTAATGCATTGGCTGTAATTGCCACGATTGGTATGTGATTGTATATCGGGTTGGATTTCAATTGCATGGTTAAAGTATACCCATCCACATCGGGCATGTTGATGTCTAACAAAATAAGGTCCGGTTCGCATTTTTCCAACATGGAGATTGCCTGAAAAGCACTTTCAGCTTCGACGACATTGTATCCACCGAATATTTAATAGCCTGCGAACCAGGGTTCGGTTTTCATCATTGTCTTCGACGTGCAGAACAGTTCTTGAACTTTCTGCCATTTAGATCCTGAATAAAAAAATCTCTTTTCATATTATACAAGAGATTAAAGAAAGTATTGATGAACGAAATTGTAAGGAAGATTTAGTCGAGCCGATGTAAGAAAAAGAGCGGGTGATGGGATTCGAACCCACGAATGGTAACTTGGGAAGCTACTGCCTTACCACTTGGCTACACCCGCTATTAATGATGCAATTATATCAAAACTTAACCAATCCAAATATAATCAGACAATCCATATTCTATTGAATCTAGCACGATTATTGCAACATTTTCTCAAAATGAAAGGAGATGGACTATGCTTAATGGAATAATGCTTAAATCATTGCCGGTAGATTGGGTGAAAATCAAAAAAGAAAACAATTTTGTTTACATTTATGCCAGAAATGGAATTAAGGATAACGCTTCCTTTGCGACATTGAGAAATGAGGCAATTAAAAATGGTGTATTTTGGGGAGCATATGCTGAATTCAATATGGATTGGTCTGTTGCGCAAGCACCCGATAAACAAGCCAGGGAGCTAGCGTTTTTGCTACAAGGTAATCCAGGAGATTTAATCCCAGCTTTTCACCTGATTCCACAAAATTCTATGCCAACCAGGGATCTAATTTTAGGTTGGTTGGAGGTGTTAAATTCATCTTTCAACCAGTATTTCAAGAAAATACCCATGTTTGGGACAAATCCTAATACCATTAAATACCTTCAACCCATTCCTAATTCCTTGTTAAAAGTAGTTCTTTGTGGATTATGCACTGGAATACGGAAAATCCGAATTACTCACCCTGGTCGACTTGGGGTATCCATCAGATTAGCGCTGATGGACTACGATTCAATGGCACAGTCTCTCAATTGCTGCATTGGGCAGAAACAAATCAAGCGCCTGCACCTACACAACCTCCCGTGGTCATCCCGCCAACGAATGACGAAACGCAAACAAACCCAAGTACAGGATTAACAGATGCTGAAAAACTTCAATTGGTTAATCTTGCGACAAAATGGCTAAAAAGCATTCATACCGGTAGTTGATAATCAAAACTCAAAAATCCGTCAATCGAACGTGATATTTGATCAAAAAGACCCTAAATACCATCAGCAGGAATGCTGATGGTATAATGTTTTTCGTATTTCTGCATTGCTGAATAATATTAAATAGAAATATATAGGAGTGATTTTGGCAGCCAATCCATTGAACTGGCTCATGGGATTATTTTCCCTTGATATAGGAATAGACTTAGGGACTGCTAATACGTTAGTCCATGTCCGTGGTAAAGGGATTGTGATTAACGAGCCTTCCTGGGTGGCGGTTGATAAAAAAACGCGCAGACCGTTAGCAATAGGTTCACAAGCAAAAGAAATGGCAGGTCGGACTCCTGGAAGCGTGATTGTTGTCCGACCCCTGCGGGATGGCGTCATTTCCGAATTTGAGATCACCCAGGCTATGCTTGGATATTTTATTGGTAAAGCGCATCAACAGACCGTTGCACCTATGCCCAGACCACGCGTGATCATCGGGATTCCATCGGGTGCCACGGAGGTCGAAAAAAGAGCTGTTTATGATGCATCCATGTCTGCGGGTGCACGAGAAACTTACTTGATAGAAGAACCTATTGCTGCTGCAATTGGAGCCGGACTACCGATTTCCGAAATTGGCGGAACAATGGTTACGGACATGGGTGGGGGTACCACTGAAGTTGCGGTGATGTCAATGGGTAGCGTAGTCGTTTCGCGATCACTGAGAGTTGCCGGTGATGAATTCGATTCCGATATTGTTCAATACATTCGTAACAAGTACAACTTGTTGATTGGGGAGCGTCTGGCAGAGCAGATTAAGATTTCCATCGGTTCGGCTTTCCCACTCAATGTGGAAAAAACATTTACAGCGCGTGGTCGAAATTTGATTACTGGACTGCCGGAATCTGTTGAGATTTCTTCCATTGAGATTCGCGAAGCTATATCCGGTTCTTTGCAGGTTATTATTGATACCATTAAAGATGCTATTGACGAAGTCCCTCCTGAAATGTTGACAGATCTTGTGGATTCAGGGATTTGTCTATGTGGTGGAAGTTCCCAATTACAAGGTCTAGTCGAAAAATTAAACGATGAACTCAACATACGGGTTTGGTTAGCGGAAGATCCTATGACCTGTGTAGCACGCGGAGCAGGCTTAGTCCTTGAAAACCTGGATAAAAACAGACATTATCTTGTAAACCTTGAAAGAGGAAATTACCGGTAAGTCAAAATTACCGATAATGTTGGTAATGTTTGAGTGAAATGAAATCTATTTCTCCACGAGCGATAACGATAATCATAATCAGCCTGATCATCATCGGTGTGATGGTCCTTGCGTTGGCAGGATATTTAAATTCCATTGTGGGAGCCGCCACACAACCTTTCATTGCCATACAAAGATGGATCAGTACACGGGTGGTAGCTTTTTCCGATTTCTTAACGTTGCCAAGAGATGTGACAAGCTTGCGACAACAAAATACCGAATTGCAATCTCAAGTATCACAGTTGGAATCACAAGTGATCGAATTAAAGCAGCAGCTTCAGTCAGGCGGAAGTTCTGTATGCATTGCTCGATTTCGCACGTGCCCGACCCGAAAATCAATATATTGCTTCAACGATTATTGGTAGAGATCCCAGTCCATTTCTTCATTACATTATCATTGATCATGGTTCGGATGATGGGTTGCGCCATGGAATGCCGGTTGTTACGAATCAAGGACTGGTTGGTACCATAGATGCAGTAACTGCGAAAGCTGCACGTGTTTTATTGATCAATGATCCTGGTGCAGTTGTAAATATCTATCTTCAATCCACACAAGTACAAGCGCAGTTAAGCGGTTCATTAACTAGCGAAATATCCCTGGATATGGTCCCCCAGGACGTAGAAATACCTTCTGGTGAACTCATCCTTACTTCCGGGTTAGGTGGTGACTACCCTCAAGACATCATCGTAGGTCAGATAACCAGTGTTCGAAAAAGGGAAAATGATCTTTTCCAAACTGCTGTGGTATCACCTGCAGTTGATTTTTCGAAACTTAGTGCTGTTTTGGTCATCATCAACTTCACACCAGTCGACATTACACCATTGCTCCCTCAACAATAAACCATGGAAATCTTAATCGGGATTCTCGTTATCCTCTTTGCAGCAATAATGCAAAGCGCGGTTATCAGTCGAGTTTTTCTATTATCTGGAACAGCAGATATTGTTTTGGTCATCCTTATCGCCTGGTCCTTGAACGGCAAAATAAAAAATGCCTGGCCTGTTGCAATTTTTGCGGGTGCAATTATCAGCTTAATGTCCGGATTGCCATTTTATTTACCATTCATTTTTTATGGTGTCGCTACTTTAATCGCAAGGCAGTTTCATAATAAAATCTGGCAAACACCATTATTAATGACATTTGCAGTCACTCTTGCATCTTCTCTATTTCTATATGTTGGAACTACGCTGGCTTTACAAATCAAGGGAACACCCATCGCTTTCGGTGAAGCATTTACAGTAGTAACCCTGCCCAGCACGTTGCTAAATCTTCTTTGGAGCATCCCTGTTTATTGGATTACGAAAGAATTGATCAATCGCCTTCATCCAGAAGGATCTGAAGAATGAAAACCAGAGAAAAAGTATTATCTACTCAAGTTGAAAAACTACGACTTAGGGTGATTCGAATCTTTATTGCGGTTGTTTTAGGATTTTTTATTATCAAAATGTTCACCATTATGATAATCGAAGGCAAAGATTATTCAAAGCAAGCCGATACGAATCGAACGAGCGAGATTAGCTTAACAACCCAGCGTGGGATTATTTACGATCGGAATGGTTATGTATTGGCACGCAACATTGCTTCTTTCAACGTTGTGATAACACCAGCGGATTTACCTTCGGATCTTGGTGCGATTCAAGAAATTTACCGTAAACTTTCTGATTTGATCGATGTCCCTGTTTCAAACGGGGAAATCAATGATGAAACGGTGAGAAACTTTTCTCCATGCCAAACTGATCTGGGCATCACGGAAATTGTTTATATTGGAGAAACCAATGCTCCTTATTCTCCGGTTCGGATTACGTGCAATATTTCACAGACAAACGCTATGATCATTCGTTCCAAAAAGAATGATTGGCCAGGTGTCGATATTGAGATTGAACAAGTTCGAGATTATCCAACCGGTTCACTCACAGCTCAAGTAATTGGCTTTCTTGGTCCCATCCCGGCCGCAGACGAAGATTATTATAGAAATCTAGGATTTCTTCCAGGTAGAGATAAAGTTGGATATGCAGGGGTCGAGAATTCATTGGATGACTTGCTGCGAGGAATAAATGGCAAACGCGTAGTGGAAGTCGATTCTGCAGGAAAAATAATCCGCGATTTGGAAGCACCAATAGAACCATTACCGGGAAACAATATTAAACTCACCATAGATACTCGATTACAGGCAGCAGCTGAAGCAGCTTTAGTGGGAGAAATCGATTTTTGGAATACTTGGTTGAACAGGATTCAATCTTCTAGTGGTGCTGTTATTGCAATGAATCCGAAAACCGGAGAAATTTTAGCATTAGTATCTTACCCAAGTTTTGAAAACAACCGGATGGCACGGTTAATCCCTGCATATTATTACAATCAATTGATCAACGATCCGAACAAACCCTTATTCAATCGAGCAATCTCAGCAGAGTTACCACCCGGATCTGTCTTTAAAATCAATGCGGCAATTGGCGCATTGAATGAAGGTGTAATTACCCCTGAAAAAGAACTATTTGACCCCGGTCATATCGACATACTACAGAAATTCACCCCTAATGATCCAGGAACTCCAAGGCAATTTGTTTGCTATAACCGGACGGGGCATGGATATCTTGATTTCTTGCATGGAGTTGCTTATTCCTGCGATGTATATTTTTACAAGATTGGTGGAGGTTTTGAGAATGAAGTTACTAGCGGTGGATTAGGGATATGGCGAATGAGTGAATATGCCAAGGCCTTGGGTTATGCTTCGTTGACCGGGATAGAACTACCAGGAGAAGCCACCGGCCTTATTCCAGATCCCAGGTGGAAAAGGATTACGCTAGGAGAAAATTGGTCTACCGGGGATACGTATATCGCCACTATTGGACAGGGTTATGTACTTGCGACTCCGCTTCAGGTTTTGTTGTCCTTTGCAACCATTGCAAATGATGGGAAGATGATGAAACCTACTTTGGTTGAGCAGGTTCTTGATTCAGAAGGAAATGTGGTTAAGGATTTTACTCCAACGCTTATCCATGATATTACAAAAGATCCCATTATCAATTTACTGGATGAAAATAATCAACCGACAGGAGAAAAGAAGGTGGTTGAACCTTGGGTCATCCAGAAATTTCAACAAGGATTAAGAATGGTCGTAACGATGGGGACGGCAAAAGATGTTTTTGTTGATGCAACATATCAAGCATCAGGAAAAACGGGGACAGCGGAATATTGTGATGATTTAGCAAAAGCAAAGAATTTGTGTCAACCTGAAAACTGGCCGACGCATTCCTGGTACGTTGGCTATGCTCCATATGATAATCCTGAAATTGCGGTGGTTGCATTCGTTTATAATGGTGGGGAGGGTGCGAGTGTTGCAGCTCCGATAGTAAAAAGAGTCCTGGATGCATATTTTGAACTTAAAGCCATAGACAGCGGAACCGCGGAAGATTGACATCGAAATGTCTGAGATAAATCCAAATGCATTATTCCAAATAAAAGGAATAAAGGACGGATTGCTTGTCACATTGGGTGAGGGTGACTGGCAATTAATTCAAACCCAATTGTTTGATCAAATCGAATCACAATCCAATTTTTTTCGTGGTGCAAAATTAACCCTCGATGTGGGCTATCACATCTTACACGCGATCGAATTGAGTACACTTCGTGATAAACTAGCTGATCAACAAGTAACCCTCACGGGGTTGATCAGCTTTTCGCCTACAACGGATGCAACCGCACATCTGTTTGGACTTGCGACAAAACTTCCGGAAACAAAAATTGAACGGAATATTCACTCGATCTCAACTCTAGTCAACGGGGAAAATGCTATTTTGATCCAGAGAACAATGCGTTCAGGTTTCAAGGTCAACCATGAAGGTCATGTTGTCATCATTGGCGACATAAATCCAGGGGCAGAGGTGATTTCCGGGGGGAGTATTGTTGTATGGGGTCGATTATTGGGTCAGGTGAATGCCGGGGCTGGCGGAGATGAATTAGCGCTGGTGTGTGCATTGGATTTTGCACCTAGTTTGTTGCGAATTAATGAAATAACTGTATTAAACGCAAATAAAAAAAAGAGGGGAAAACCTCAGATGGCAATGCTCATTAATAACGAAATAATATTAAAGATTGGGATATTAAGGAGAAAAAATAGACTAACATGGCAGCCAAAGTTGTAACATTTACATCCGGGAAAGGTGGTGTAGGAAAAACCACTGCCACCGCAAATGTGGCATGTGCTCTTGCTGGGTTGGATAAAAAAGTAGTTTGTATTGATGGAGATATCGGGTTACGCAATCTCGATGTCGTCCTTGGCTTGGAAAACCGCATTGTTTATGATCTGGTAGATGTTGTTGAGGGGCGATGCCGTCTTCGGCAAGCAATGATCCATGACAAACGTTTAGAAAACCTGTATTTGATCCCAGCTGCCCAAACTCGCGATAAAAGCGCCGTATCCCCTAGCGACATGATTCGATTATGTGATGAATTAAGGGAAGAATTCGATTGGATTCTTATCGATTCGCCGGCAGGGATTGAAAGAGGTTTCAGGAACGCGATTGCACCTGCAGATCTGGTTTTGCTTATTACAAATCCTGAAGTATCTGCCGTTCGAGATGCTGACCGGGTCATTGGTCTTGTTGAAGCAGAAGAGAAAGGTCCCGCAAAATTAATACTCAAACCGGGTGAATATCAACCTTGTAAAAAGAGGTGATATGATGAACGCGGAAGACGTCCTGGAATCGTTGGCAATTCCGATGATAGGTATCATCCCTGAAGATGAGACGGTTGTTGTCAGTACAAATCGGGGTCAACCCGTTGCAATTGAAGGAAAATCAAAAGCAGGACAGGCATTTAAGAATATTGCACACCGGTTGAATGGTGAAGAAGTACCTTTTCTCAATCTAGATGAAAAAGATGATTTTTTCAGTCGGTTTTCAAAAATGATAAGCAAGGGAGGAGGATAAAATGGTCGGTTGGTTAGGCGCACGAAAAGATAAAAGTGCAGTTAGCGCAAAGGACCGACTAAAGTTAGTCCTAATCCAGGATCGGACCAGCCTTTCCTTCGAAATGCTGGAAAAAATGAAAAATGAACTCATCGGTGTGATTTCAAAATATGTAACGATTGATATCTCAGCTGTCAAAATTCAGATGACGCAAGAAGGTAGAGCTCACCGTTTGGTTGCTGACATCCCGTTAAAGGAAACATCGAAACGCTTTTCTGGTTAACATACAATGTTTAACTTGAAGATTTGGCGACATTTTGATTACTGGTTGCTTGGAACCGTACTATTCCTCTGTGTGTTTGGCATAATCATGATCCAATCAGCAGTCGCTGGGAATATTAATAATGCTGGTAATGTAAACCGCCAGATCACCTTTCTCGGTATCAGTTTTGGGATCATCGTTTTTATGTCTTTTGTTGATTACCGATTTTGGAGTTCGATTTCCCGTTTCATGTACCTGGGAATTATCGGTCTTCTACTTTTCATTTTATTTACGAGCGGTTCACGATTTGGAGCTTCCAGATGGATTGAAACAGGATTATTTTCCATCCAACCAGCTGAATTAGCAAAAGTGGTCATCATCATAGTGTTAGCGGATTACTTTGCCAGAACCAAGGACAATTTAAAAGATCTAAAATGGGTAGGAAAAAGTATGTTGTTGGTTGCTGGTATGGTAATTTGGATTATCTTGCAACCAAATTTGAGCACTACCATCGTAATTTTTGTAATCTGGTTCGTATTATTATGGTTGAGTGGGATTTCGATTAAAATATATATTAATATTTGGATTAATTGCCATTATCCTTTTTGCAGTAGCTTTTCCATTTTTGGAGACTTATCAACAGCAACGGATCATCAATTTCGTCTTTCCTGATCCTACCGCACGTCATGGGAACACGTACAATGTGGAGCAAGCATTAATTTCCATTGGATCTGGTGGGTTGATTGGAATGGGATATGGTCATGGAACACAAGTTCAATTACGATATCTTCAGGTAAGACAAACAGATTACATATTCTCCGCGATCGCTGAAGAGTTTGGATTCGTTGGGACATTATTTATTATCGGTTTGTTATTGTTTGTGATATTCCGATGTTTCCGTGCAGCAAGAATGGCTCCGGATATGTTCGGGTCACTTATCGCCTATGGATTTGGATTTCTTCTATTTTTTCAAATGTCCGTTAACATCGGAGTGAATTTGAATGTTTTGCCAGTTACTGGATTAACATTACCATTTATCAGTTATGGCGGTAGTTCATTGGTATCCCTTTCGATTGGCATTGGGTTAATCGAGAGCATCATCGCTAGAAAGAAAGTCAGTGCATAAACTTTGCTTGGAGCAATAAATCATGGAAAAAAGTGTTCGAGTCCGGTTTGCGCCTTCACCTACGGGTCATCTCCATTTGGGGGGTGCCAGGACAGCTTTGTATGATGTTCTTCTTGCAAAAAAGACCGGAGGTAAATTTATCTTACGAATCGAAGATACAGATCGCAACCGGCTTGTCGAAGGTGCTGAAAAAGAGTTAATGGATTCTTTAAAATGGATGGGGATTGAATGGGATGAGGGACCTGATTGCGGCGGAGATAGTGGTCCTTACAGACAATTTGAACGTAAGGATATTTATGTAAAATACGCTAAGCAATTGATTGAAAGCGGTAATGCTTATTATTGTTTTTGTACTCCCGATCGGTTGGAGAAGGTTCGGCAAGAACAACAAAAACGCAGGGAGGCACCACGGTATGATGGAACATGCAGGAGTCTTGCTCTGAAAGATGCTTTGAGGAGAGTTGCTGCTGGTGAACGACATGTAGTGCGTTTTAAGACTCCAAAGGAAGGTTCGACTACGGTGCGTGATGTCGTCCGTGGTGAGATAACCGTAGAAAACCGAACTATCGATGACTATATCCTGGTGCGTTCAGATGGGTGGGCACTCTATCATCTTGCGGCTATGGTTGACGACCATGAGATGAAAATCTCCCATGTCATCCGAGGGTCAGAGTGGCTTTCCACATTACCTTTGCATGCCCTGGTGATAAGAGCATTGAATTGGGAAGAACCAGAATGGATTCATTTATCTGTTTTCTTAAAACCAAGTGGAAAAGGGAAAATGAGCAAGCGGGAAGCGGTTGAAGCCATGAAGGATGGACATTCCATATTCATTAAAGATTTACAAGGGTTGGGATATCTTCCAGAAGCAGTAGTAAATTGGATTGCATTGATGGGTTGGAGCTATGACGACCATACCGAATTCTTCTTCATGGATGATTTGATCCAGAAATTTAGTCTAAACCATTTAAATCCAAGTCCTGCTGCTATAAACTTCACGAAATTGGATTATTTTAATGGTCTGCATATTCGAAATCTATCGTGTAATGATTTGGCGATGCGGATAAAACCATTTTTTCTGGAAAAGGGATTCACTGTGACCGATGCCGTGCTTTTAAAAATCGCGCCCATTATCAGAGAGCGAATTACCACGTTGGATGAATCCGTTGAAATGGCAGGATTTTTTTTCAAAGAAACTGTAAATCCTCAGAAGAATGAGTTAGTCGCAAAAGGCTTATCCGGTGATGAATCAGCGGAATTACTAGCAAAAATCATAGAGGTTTTAACGAAAGTTCAACCCTTTACTGTATCTGAAACAGAACCACCAATGCGGGAATTGGTGGAAAAACTTGAATTAACTTCAGGTCAAGTTTTTGGGATGATGCGCGTTGCAGTAACTGGACAAAAAGTAAGTCCACCACTTTTTGAGAGCATGGAAATAATTGGAAAAGAGATCGTTCTAGAACGGTTAACCCAAGCCTTGGAGATAATAAAAACTGCGGAATGATATTCTTTCAATCTGTAAAAAAGAATTGTGGTAAAATAACGCACTCAGGCCTTTGGGGGCTCGTCTAACGGCAGGACAGCAGACTCTGAATCTGCTTGTAGAGGTTCGAATCCTTTGCCCCCAGCCAAAAAATAGACCCGCATAATTGCGGGTTTATGATTTTTCTACCCATTAACTGATTTTACCTGTCAGATCTTTTTCAGAATACGGACCTTTTTGTTTGATTAATTCCCGCGCTGCGTCCACTTTTCCCCACACATTCCAGAGCAAAACTCCTCTGAGGATGCCGTTTTTGGTATAGTAAAGGACACCTTTCTTAAATTTATCTTGCCAATCACTGAATATATCTAATCTCGAATCCAATTCTCCCACAGCTTCATACCCCAAATCAAACATATCCGAATAAAAGAAAGGAAGGTAATTGTAAGAATGGGGCTCGCCTGCCATATTCCTGCCTGCTGTTTTTCCCATTTCCTTGGCATTATCCTCATGCTCCACCCGCCTGCGTACTTCCAAGACTGGATCAAAATAATTGGCAACATCACCTGCAGCATAAATACCAGGATGATTTGTTTCACAATATTCATTTACATTTATTCCATTTGAGACTTCGATACCTGCTTGTTCTGCAATTTGAATATTGGGAATGATTCCAAGGCCGGCTAATACGTAATCTGAGAAAACCAATTTCTCATCACCCTGATTATCTTTTATTTTTAAGGTCCATTGTTTTCCACGCGGTTCTACGCTTTCGATTGTGGTGCCCGGAAATAATGCGACACCTTTTTGTTGATAATAACCATTAACATAATCTGCGAGATATTTTGGTAGTACCCTAGCTGAAATACCTTCTTCCATAAAAACCATGGTCACTTTTTTGCCTTGATCTGATAATACTGATGCGATCTCAGATCCTATAAAACCACCTCCGATAATTCCAAACGTTGTAAAGTGATCGACTCCTTCTCGAAGCCTTCTATAATCTTCAAGATATCGGTAATAGTTAATCTCGGGATTTTCCAAGGGTAATTTGCGCGGAGTACCTCCATTTGAGAATAGTAATTTTTGAAAATATAATTCTTCCCCATTAGCTGTAATTACTTTTTTATTATTAATTTCCAATATTTTTGCAGATGTATCGAGCAACAAATCCACCCCCAGATCTTTTGTATTTCGCCAAATCTTATCAAGAGGTTTTCCCTTCCATAAGCTTTTTGATAGCGGTGGACGACTGTAGGGTGGATCTTTTTCGTCCGAAAGGATTACAACGCTTCCATTTTTGTCTATTTCCCGGATTCCTCGTACTGCAGAATCCGCTGTTTCACCGCCACCGATGATTAAATAATCATATTTTTTCATGATAACCTCACCTTGATATTATTATATATATTTTAGATGCTGTGTGCAGCGGGAGGATTAACGATGGTCATTTTCGGATTTTGATTCAACAAAAAAATGAAGGACGAAGGCGGTTATGATAGCAAAAACAATAGAAACAATGAAAGTGACGGAATAACTAAACTGGTCTGCCAGCCATCCTCCCAGGATTGGAGCAAGGATAGCAATGGGTGCGCCGGAAGTATTGACGATACCCACATATGTAGGTCTATTTTTATCGGTACCAAACTCCAGTGAGTAAGCAATTCCAATCGTCCAAAATGCGGTTCCAGCAATACCATCCAATACCATCACTAAATAAAAAAGAATCGGTTCTTTTGCAAAGAGGACAACCAAAGAGCTAAGTGCAGCTGCCATCGCTCCAAGTTCAAAAACCCTTCGATGATTCCAATGATCTGCAACCCAACCCAGGATAGGATTTGCAACAACCATGGTGATCATCAAAATTGCGGTCATAATACCCGCTTCCGAAGTACTGAGGTTAAATTTACGAACAGCGTAAATAATAAAGAAGGCAAATGCCATCATGCCTAATTGATACAGAAAACGACTGATTAAGAATCCTACGAAAGGTTTATCGTGAGATACGATCTCGATCACATGTTTCCAAAGGGAAGGCTGTTCTGAACGTTCTATGATTGACGCGGTCTCAATTTCACGCTGTCCGATTTAGGAAAAACCAGGAAACAATCATGAATACGAAAGCGATGAAGAAACATAGAGCAAAACCTGTGCTTGCCGGAGTACCTTGAAGAATGAAACCGGCTGCAATCGCACCAACACTTGATAGTAGATTGGCAGCTGCTGATTGCGCACCAAAAAATGTTCCTCGATTTAATGCAGGGATGACTTTCCCAATTAAAATTTGCCACGCATTTGCTGTCATCCCGGCGCCCAATCCCTGCCAGACAAGCAGTATGAACGTAATGATCAAAGTCATGGTAGGCGGTAATTTTGTATAGAACAGAGCTAAAATCCCTAGTCCCAAATAAGGAAGTCGTTCGTGAATGGTCATCAACACCACAAAGGGTTTTAATCGTTTCATCGAAGAAACGCGTTGAGCGGTGAGTATTTGCGGTAATTGCCAACCCATACTGTGGATGGCTGGGATCAGCCCGATCAAGATTGCGGAGTTGCTTAAGTGAGAAACAAAAAGGGGAATAATTGTAGAAAAGGATGCGAAACCAATCGCGAAACCAAAAAACGCCCCATCGAAAACATTAGTGATGAAGTTAAATCTGTAATTCTTGAGAATAAATCGGTTTTCTTTAAGAGCCATACAGAAAGATCATAAGTTGAGGAAGACCCCGAAATTATAATCGGGGTCTTCTTTCATTATAAAGCTAGAGCTTAATATTCATCCTTCTCTTCATCGTCCCAATCATCTTCATCTTCTTCTTCGTCTTCCAACTCCTCCCATTCATCTTCCTCTTCTGTATCTTCCCAGTCTTCATTATGAGCAGCTTCTGCATTGGGAGAGTAGGTTATACAGCCAGAATCCGGATCGAATTCCACTTGAGCTGCACTGCAATAGCCATCATCCAAGAATGCACAATCAAGGTAGTGACAGCGAATACGCGCCATAAAAATCCTCCTCTAATTTCGTAATAATGCAGGCTGCGATTTTACCAAAAGGTTTCAAATACAGCAAGCATTAACGAAGCAATTTATATTATCCAGGATTCAGTCGATGTGCCTCCATTACGTTTGGCAAATTCTCGATTTTCGTCAAAATCCTGCTTAACTGTGAAATATCTGAAATATCCAAATTTATATAGATTGTTGCAAGATTTTGCGAAACTTTGACATTAATATCCGTCATATTTACCCCATCATTATTAAGAATGTTCGTGATGTCACCCATCAAACCTTGACGATCGTAAGCTTTTACCTGTACGGGAATTGGGAATGTTCTTTTTGGCTCGCCCCAAGAAACCTTGACAATTCGTTCACGGTCTTTCATTCTAAGTACGTTTGGACAATCCAAGCGATGAATGGTTGCGCCTCTCCCCCGGGTGATATAACCAATAATTTCGTCCCCCGGAGCCGGGTGACAACATTTAGCTAGGGTGGAAAGGATGCCTTTTAGACCAAGAACTGAGACAGCATTTTCAATCGGTTTCTCTTCGGTCGGATGTTTTAGTTCAATGGTTGTTTCTTTTGTTTTTTCTTCTTCACTGATCTTGTTGACGATCCTGCCCATGGCTGTATCGCCACAACCAAGGGCTACGTAAAGGTCGTCAATCGTTCTGTATTCTAAGGATTGCGCAAGATTTTCAAGATCGACATTTACAACCCCAAGCCGACGTAGTTCCCGATCAAAGAGAATTTTACCTTGTGTTAAATTTTGCTCGCGGTCCAGTCGTTTAAACCAGGCACGTATCTTTGAACGAGTACGTTGGGTTTTGACAAGACTTAGGTTTGGATTCAACCAATCACGGCTGGGTCCACCTTGTTTAGCGGTAAGTATCTCCACTTGATCCCCGGTTTTTAGAACATGATCAAGCGTAACAAGTTTACCGTTTACTTTAGCTCCACGGCAGCGGTTACCAATTTCCGTGTGGACATGATAGGCAAAATCGATGGGTGTGGAATTGCTGGGTAGATCGATAATATCTCCCTTGGGTGTAAATGCAAAAACCCGATCTTCGAAGACATCCGTTTTCATGGAGTCAACGAATTCCTGGGCGTCCTGAACATCCTGACGCCATTCCATCAATTTACGCAACCAGTTGACTCGCTCCTCATAGAGTTTATTTCTCGGACTCTTTTCCTTGTAACGCCAATGTGCGGCGATGCCAAACTCGGCATTTTCGTGCATCTCCAATGTCCGAATTTGTACTTCCAAAGGTTTTCCATCATCATAGATTACAGCGGTATGTAGGGATTGATAGAAATTATCCTTCGGGACTGCAATATAATCATCGAATTCATGGGGGATGGGGCGCCAATTTGTATGGATTATCCCAAGTGCAGAATAGCATGCTGGTATATCCTGCACGATCAAGCGCACTGCGCGGATATCCATCAAATTCTCAAACGCTTTTTCTTTTTCTTCCATTTTTCTGTAAATAGAATAAATATGTTTTGGGCGGCCAGAAATTTCAGCGGTGATATTCGATTCCAACAAGACTTCTTTTAGTCGGGTGATTATCTTCTCAATTTGATTGGAACGTGCTTCCTGTTCTTCGGTTACTTTTTCTGCAATCTCTCTAAATTTATCTGGATTGACATAGCGAAAAGCCAGATCTTCAAGTTCCCATTTCATCTGCCAGATTCCGAGCCGGTTTGCCAGTGGTGCAAAAATATCCAAAGTTTCCTGACCAATTTTTTTTCTCTCAATTTCTGGCAGGTAACTAAGCGTACGCATATTGTGTAAACGATCTGCGAGCTTGATTACAACCACGCGGATATCCTCTCCCATTGCAAGGAAGGTCTTTCGCAGTGTCTCATTTGCCAATTCTTTTCGGCGTGATTTCTGAGCCGTTTGCGAAATCGGGGATTCGGGTTTCGTTTGTTTTGGATTCGATTTTTTGGAGTCAAAGAATTGTTGATCACCTTGCGAAACACGCGGAAGTTGAGTAAGTTTTGTAACGCCATCCACCAATTTTGCGACTTCGTCACCGAACCCCTTCTTAATGTCCTGGAGTGACAAATTAGTGTCTTCTACTGTGTCGTGCAATAACCCTGCAATAACGACAACTGGAGGAACTCCCATATCTGCCAGTATCCGAGCTACGGATACACAATGAGTAATATAGGGATCACCTGAAGCCCTTTTTTGTCCAGAATGAGCTTTTACAGCAACCTGATAGGCTTTAAGGATTGTATCCCGATCGACTGATGTAAAATATTCCGGCAGTGATTTAATTAGTTCTTCAATTTTCATAATAGTGATATAAAATTTCCTGCTAGTATACAATCCCCTTTGTAATAATTACAAGTACTTTCATTTTTTACTCAGCAGCATCCATTTATTGAATTTACATCATTGATTGTACTTTCTCAATCAAATCAATTGGGTTAACACCATCAAAGGAAATCAAATGAATATCAGCGAAAGAGATATCCAGTTGTGATGAAATGTTGTTCGGCACTGCAACACAAAATATACCTGCTGATTGCGCTGCCCGGATACCATTAGGGGAATCCTCAAAAACGATGACTTCTTTGGAAGTTAAATTAAAGACCTTTATGAGCTGCGATAAAAAGATCTGGTGCGGGTTTGACATTGGATACTTCATCAGAAGTTAGAATGGGATCAAAAAATTGCTCCAGGTTGAATCTTTGTAAATGGGAAGTTACCCATGCGCGATCTGAACTTGAGGCAATTGCCATAGGAAAATTATATTTTTCAGCCAAGTGAAGAAAATCTAATATCCCAGGTAAGAGTGGCTGACTTGCTAGAAATTCCATCTCCCGCTTTTGTTGAAATGACCGCCAAAGAGAATGGTCAATCGGTTGTCCTACTAGGTTTTCCAAATGGATTAGTGGATTGAAATGTAATTCAGAACTGCCAAGACATTTCGCATAGTCATTGATATTTAGCTCCTGATTGAAATTACGGTAAATTTCCTGCCATGATTGAAAAACAGGAGTCTCAGTATCCAGAATCAATCCATCGAAGTCGAATATCAATCCTTTTATCGTCATTACTTTAGTTTTTCTTGCCCTTTAAATTCACGATAAGGTGAAAGGTAAGGAAGGAAGTCCATATCTTGTTTCGTGAGTGAATTATTTATAAATCTTACCAACAATTCCCCAACACCGGGACCTAGCATAAACCCTTGACCACACATTCCAGTAGCCAATAAAAATCCCTCAACCTCTTTTGACCATCCGATGATTGGAAAACCATCCGGAGTCATTGGATACAACCCCCTCCAAGTGCGGCGGACACGGATATTTGCCAACTTAGGGATGATTTCGATCATCCTTTTTGAAACCATCGGCAGAAAAACGCTGGTTTCACGTGTGTCAAATCCCCAAATACTTGGGTTTGGTGTAATACAGAAGACAATTTGCCCAGTTGTGTGTTGATAAAAGTAGTAATTAGTAGAACCAGGAGCAGGTCGTATATCAACAATCATTGGACGTAGAAACCGAGCAACAGGTTCGGTAATCGCGGCTTCATGTGAATCCGGGTGGATAGGGATTTCGAGTCCAAGCAGGGAGGCAATGTTATTGGACCATCCACCTGCAGCATTGATCACAATTTCAGCGGAATATTTGCCAGTATCTGTGGCTATTCCCGAAACTCTTCCATTTCGAGTGGAAATTGAAATTACTTTCTCTTGAAATAAAAATTTCGCACCCAATTTTTTTGCTTGCTCATAAAAGGCGTGGATGGCGAGCAGGGGAGAGGCATTGCCATCATCCGGTGAGAGAGTCCCTCCGAGCAACCCTTCCGGATTCAAATCCGGAATTTCTGCCAACAATTCCTTTTTTCCCAGCCATTTAATATTCAAACCATACTGCTTTTGAATAATTTAATAATTCCTTGAGTGATTTTTCTTCTTTTGCACGGTACGCAACGAAGCAATAACCTCCTTTGTACCACTCAATATCATCTCCAAAGGTTTCCTTCCAGGAGGAAAAAATCTCAATACTTCTTTGACACAGTTGAATTTTTGCAGGGTCAGAATGGGTTGCACGGATCCCACCAATCGCATGTTTGTTAGAGCCCTGTCCCACGGAAATGTTTTTATCCAGAACAAGCACCTTGTATCCCGCTTTTGCGAGGAAATATGCTGCAGGTGTACCTATGGAACCTGCTCCAATGATGATGATGTCGTAATGAGGGATATTATTCATTCGAGGTTTCCTTAAGGTTAATCCCAGCGAAAGCTCCTAGAGGAACCTCTACGAATAAAGGTCGTCTCGAATTGTCCAGGACTTCAGATAAAGGAATTCCTTCTTCTTTGAAAAGGCGGTGGATTATGGAGTTACACGTCTTTGCACCACATGCTCCCATCCCAGCTCTCGTGACTGCTTTTATCTCGTTCAGGTCACGGAATCCTCTTCGTATGACATCTCTTATTTCACCGGCGGTTATGCGTTCACAGCGGCACACAATAATATCATCTTCAACATGTAAAACTGCTTTATCCAATTCCTTGCTCACATCGGTTTCTTGTACCCGGATACCTGCAATTCGCGTGGCGTATTCCCTCGGAGCTTGAATTTGTACGATCCAAGTATGATCTGTTTTACTGTTTCCTTTTATGGATATGACTTTGGAGCTTCCTAATGGATTACCACTTGTATCAAGTACTGTCACGATATCATCTTTTTTCAATTTGGATGGTCCAAACTCAAAGGGAATTGAGACCAAAGGCTGATCCGGCTCACGGCGACTATCTACAAGCGTAATTGCCAAACCTGGGCAGCCAATGACACATTTTAGGCAACCTTTACATGCTTCATCGCCCCCGATGAATTTTGGGACTTCGCGAATATCCGTCTCAGCAATTTTGATCAAACCTTGCATGCACAACGAAGAACATGGGTTACAGGGGATTTCTTGAGTACAATGCAGAACAGGGACTACTCCTGTAGAGATATCAGGAAGCACCTCAGGAAAGTCATGACCTGGTTTAGATTTAAGGATCTCGCCAGTCTCATACCAACTTTTTGGAATATCTCCATGGTATTTGTTCAAAGATCTGGCAATTTCCAGTCCCTTAATTTTTCCGGAAAAAATCGCTGCGGAAGCTTCAGCAACTTCTTCCGTATCACCAGCTGCATAGGACGGAATATTGAATTCTTTCGCTTTAAGATAGATTTCATTCACAGGATCCAATCCCACAGCGATAAGGACGCTGTCACAATAAAAAGATTTTTCTGTTCCAGGAATCGATTTAAACAACTTATCCACTTTTGCAATAGTAATTGAATTTACATATTCATCACCGTTAGCGCTGATGATCGTATGCGATGTAAAGATTGGAACTCCCATCCGAACTAATTTATCCTTATGTACCTTATAACCCCCGCATTCCGGTAAAGCCTCCACCAATCCGACAACCTCGATGCCTGCTTGCAGTGCGTGATACCCAGCTATCAATCCTACATTTCCACCACCGACAATAAACAAGCGGTTTGCGGGTTTTACCAGATCCCGGTTAACCAACGTTTGAAATGCACCAGCCCCATAAACTCCGGGTAATGTGTTTCCCTTGAAAATTAGAAATTTTTCCCTAGCTCCGGATGCTACCAATAGGATTTTCGGTTGTATTAAATGATACTGGTTGTTATTCTTAAGGATTCCAATTTTACCATCGCTGAAAGCTGCTAAAGCCGTTGAATTAGTCCAAATACAAATATTGGGGAATTCACGTAATTCATTTTCCAATTTTGTTGCAATATCTATCCCGCGGGTACCTGCAAAAACGGCCTCGGCTGAACCGAAAAACCGATGGGTTTGAAGCACTAGTTTTCCGCCTAGATACTGTTTATCGTCAACAAGTAAAACCTGCACGCCGAGTTTTCCAAGTTCAATTCCTGCAGATAAGCCTGCGGGACCACCTCCAATAATTAACACTTCGACTTCCTTTATTTCTATTTTCTCGAAAGCAGGTGGTTGTTTTAATTGAGGAAGGGTAGGTAGACCTTCAGAAGGAAAGACATCCATTCCTTGATGGACCATTTCCATGCATGATTTAACCGGTTTCCCGTCAGCCACTACCATACATTGGGAGCATTGACCATTTGCACAAAATAGACCTTGTGGATAACCATCCTTGGGATGATGCCCGAATATTCGGATCCCATTCGCAAACAAAGCAGAAGCGATGGTATCGCCTTCACGGGCAGTGAATATTTTTCCATCCCACTTGAAAATCAGTTCTCCTTGGGGTTGAGTCGATAAAACAGGATGGTTTGTGATGCGGAATTGTTCCATCGAAAATCCTTATCCTTAATTAATTCCTTATCAAGAGCAGCACTCATTTTACCAAAGTCGGCAATGTTCATTACGTGCAGTTTGACAGATAAAATCATCCAAACTATCACTATTCTAACGAGAAAGGAGGATATACATGTTCGTGATAAAATCCTTAAAGATGTAATTAGTTGTGGAGGAAATCCAATGATTCGGCGAATTGCAGTACTTACCAGCGGCGGCGATGCTCCTGGCATGAACGCAGCCATCCGAGCTGTCACCAGGACAGGCAATGATAAAGGATGGGAAGTTTTTGGGGTCAAACTGGGGTACGAGGGATTGATCGATGGCAAAATAATACCACTCGGACCGCGTGATGTTGGAGGAATTTTACAACGCGGTGGAACGATCCTGGGGAGCGCCAGATCAATGGAATTTAAGACCATAGAAGGACGTACAAAGGCACTTCGCAACCTAAACGAAGAAGGAATCGACGCACTTGTGGTCATAGGCGGGAATGGTTCCCAGGCAGGGGCAAATGAATTACATAAACTGGGTTTTCCCGTCGTCGGAGTAGCTTCCACGATAGACAACGATTTATATGGCTCCGAAATCACCATCGGAGTTGACACCGCATTAAATATTGCTCTTGAAGCGATTGATCGTTTGAAAACTACCGCCTCATCGCATCAACGTGCCTTTTTGATTGAAGTCATGGGTCGAAAGTGTGGATATCTGGCGCTCATGGCAGGCATAGCCGGTGGTGCAGAAATGGTTGTAATACCCGAAGTGGATATTGAACCTGAACAAATCGCAGAGGTTTTACGTGAAGCGTACCAAAAAGGAAAAGCGCATGGAATCATCGTAGTTGCTGAAGGTGCAAAATATAATGCCACCCAGCTGGATGAGTATTTTATAAAACACCGTGAACAACTCGAATTTGAGTTGAGGGTGACCATTATTGGACATGTACAGCGCGGTGGAGCTCCAAGTGCATTTGACAGGATCCTAGCCAGTAAACTAGGAGCAGGTGCAATCGAACAGTTGGCAATTGGAAAATATGGTGTACTTGTGGGATTGAATAAAAGTGAAGTTACAGCCACCCCTCTGGAGGTTGTTGCTAACAACAATAAAGTCCTGGATCCTAAAATGATTGAATTGGCTAGAATACTTGATTAGCATATTTGACTAAGGGGTTTCCTTGGTCAAATTATTATTTTAACCTTAAAAAACTTTCAATAAATGAATCGATATCCCCGTCGAGAACGTTTTGACTTTGGCTAGTTTCATATTCAGTCCGGTGATCTTTAACCATCTGGTATGGATGTAAGACATAGGAGCGGATTTGACTACCCCATTCCGTTTTTATAAATTCCCCACGTAATTTTGAAAGCTCCTTGTCTTTTTCTTCCTGGTAGATTTGTAATAGCCTAGCCCGTAATACGCGCATCGCATTTTCCCTGTTTTGCATTTGTGATCGTTCATTTTGGCAAGCAACCACAATCCCTGTCGGAATATGGGTGATCCGCACTGCAGTGGAGTTTTTTTGGACGTTTTGACCACCAGCACCGGATGAACGGAAAGTATCAATTTTCAGGTCTTCTGGATTTACCTGAACAACAGGATCTTCCTGTGATGCTTCAGGCAGAACCTCGACTTTGGCGAACGATGTATGGCGGCGATGATTTGCATCGAAGGGAGAGAGGCGGACTAATCGGTGGACGCCTTTTTCGCAATGAAGATATCCATAAGCAAAATTACCTTCAACAGAGATTGTCGAGGATTTTATCCCTGCTTCTTCGCCTTCGGTACGGTCTAAAATTTGCGTTCGAAAACGATGTTTTTCTGCCCAGCGGAGGTACATCCGTTCAAGCATGGAAGCCCAATCCTGGGACTCGGTTCCACCTGCACCTGATGAAATTTCAAGAATGGCATTTCCAAAATCATATGGACCTGAAAGGAGAATATCAATCTCCTTTTGATTTAATTCGGTCTCGATTTTTATAGTTTCTTCTGAGAGTTCGGATTCGAGCGATGGATCCTCCATTTCAGCAAGTTCGATCCCATCGCTGATACGTTTTTGGAGCGTTTGCCATTCCGTAACAGAATTCTGAAGGTCAGATAACCGTTTCATTAAAGCCTGGGCTTTTCCTGGTTCGTCCCAGAGCTTGGGATTTTCTGACTCGCGTTGTAGTTTTTCCAGTTCGGTTTTCTTTTCAGCTAAGTCAAAGATGCTCCAAGAGACTGAGCAATTTTTCTTTACTTGAGTGTAAACGGTTGATTAAATCCTGCATTATCCCTCCGAAGAGTCTAAATTGATGATCCCATTAACGAAGGATTCTCTATCGAATGGTAGTAGATCATCCGGGTGTTCACCCAGACCGACGTAGAGAATTGGGAGATTCAATTCCTGTTGAATTGAAAAAGCCATGCCACCTTTTGCGGAAGTATCCATTTTAGCCAATATGATTCCTGTAACATTGATAGCATTCCGGAATTCTTTGGCTTGTGCAAGGGCATTCTGACCGGTTGTCGAATCCATAACGAGCCAACACGCATGAGGCGCACCTGGTAAAGCTTTTGAAACCACCTTTGAGACTTTTTTCAATTCCTCCATGAGATTATAACGGGTGTGCAACCTGCCGGCTGTATCGATGATTGCATAATCCATTTTTCTGGCAACGGCAGCTTGAACGGTATCATACGCGACTGCCCCTGGATCAGCATCAGGTTGGCCAGCGATCATGGGAATGTCCAATCTTTTTGCCCATACTTCAAGTTGATCGATTGCAGCAGCACGGTAAGTATCTGCTGCACCTAATAGAACTCTTTGCCCCTGGTTGACGAAAATCCTTCCTAATTTGGCAGCGGTTGTTGTCTTGCCAGAGCCATTTACTCCCACAAGGAGGATTACTGCAGGATGAAACGCAGAAAAATCCACATCAGGTCGTGGGATTAAGCGTGAAATTAATTCATCCTTCAATAAGGTCTTGAATTCCACTGAATGAAAGACACCGGATGTTCTAATTTTATTTCTTAACGAGCTGATGATGGATTCAGTGGTTTGAATACCAAGATCTGCCTGGATCAACTGGGTTTCCAATTCTTCCCAAGTGGTGTCCGTGATCTCCGATGCGCCAAATAAAGTGACAATTTTTCCGAAAGTCGCTTTTCGGGTTTTTTCAAGACCTTGTTTCCATTTTGAGAATATATTGCCCATGGCGTCGACATTATATCATGTGACTTTTCGTGACTCGGTAGCTAGTTGCCCACACCCTGCATTGATTTCAACTCCTCGTCGCAAACGAATCGTACAAGGAATGCCTGCATTTGATAGAACTTTTTTGAATGCTTCTGCTGTTTCACGCGGAGAAGGGCACCCAACATACTTGGTTATCGCATTCAAGGGAATAATATTCACATGACATATCAATCCTTTTATCAATTTTGCCAACTCTTTAGCGTGTTTCGGGGAATCATTTACTCCATCGATCAAAGCCCATTCAAAACTGATCCTCCGATGCGTTTTTTCCACATATTCCGTACAAGCCAGTACTAATTCAGATAGCTGGTACGATTTACTTTGGGGGATTAGTAGGTTTCGTAAAGCGTCGTTGGCTGCGTGCAAACTAACCGCAAGATTGGTTTGCCGATTTTCTGAAGTAAATTGAAGGATTTTTGGGATAATTCCAACCGTTGAAATCGTGAATCTTCGCGAACCAAAGCCAAAACCGTTAGGATCATTCAAAACATCCACAGCTTTTAATGTGGAGTCATAATTTATGAATGGTTCTCCCATTCCCATGACAACTATATTTGTTAAATTCTTTTTTTCTTTTCGTAAAAAGCGCTCGAAAAACAAAACCTGCTCAACAATTTCTCCAACTGTCAAGTTCCGAATGAAACCCATCTGCCCCGTAGCACAAAAAACACATCCAATGGGACATCCCATTTGTGTGGATATGCATAGAGTGTTTCTTTCGTTGTAACGCATTAATACGGTTTCAATGAAGTTCCTGTCTTTTAACTCAAACAACTGCTTTGAAGTCCTCCGATCCTTTGACTCCAGCAGTATTTTCGGTTTCAGAAGAGAAAAAGTGAAAGAATCGTGGAGATTTTGCCGAATTGATTTCGGGAAGACAGAAAAGGAATCAGCTTCAGACCAGATATGCTTATACAAGCCTTGCCATAATTGAGAAGCTCTGAATCTGGGCTCGCCAATACCGAGAAAAAAATCTTGCAAAGAGTCAAACGCTTGATCGTAAATTGATGGCTTAATTTTATCCATAAAGAAATTACAAAGAGTCAATTATCTCTGCCAGATTTGTTGCAATCATATCGGGAATAATCTTGCTTTGAGACAATTCTTCTTGCGAGCACACGCCTGAAAAGACTAGCGCCGTTCTGCATTTGACGTTTATTCCTCCTGCAATGTCTGTCTCAAGTCTATCGCCCACAACCAAAGTCTCATCAGGAGTTGATTTCATTATTGCAAGTGCTACTTCCAGTAAATATGGATATGGCTTCCCAGCAACAATCGGCGTCACCCCGGAAGCAGTTTCCAAAAAAGCAATTATTGCACCTGCACCAGGGACTAAACCATGATCGGTGGGGTAGGTTTTATCAGGATTCGTCCCATAAAATTCAGCTCCGTTGCGGATGCAGAGAGTTGCTTTACTTAATTTTTCGTATGAGATGTTCCTATCAAGTCCTGCAATAATTGCCAACGGATTTTCCTCTTCGTGATAAAAACCGTACTTCTCCATGAGAGAGGTGATACCTTTTTCGCCGACGATGTAAACAGGTCCTCCAGAAGGGTATTTATTTTTCAATAACTCAGCTACTGCCATCGAAGATGTCACAATCTGATTTAGTTCGATATCTACTCCTAAATCTTTTAATTTCTTCTGATACATTTCTGGGGTTTTAGAGGAATTATTTGTAGCAAGAACGAATTTTATTTTCTTATTCCTTATCTTTGCGAATATGGAAGGTAAATCTCCTATTGGTGCATTATCACGCCACAAGACACCATCCATATCTAAAATAAGGGAATTTATATTGTGTAGATCTGTACTCTTCACGAATGACTCCTAAAAAGGAGCCGGATAGCATATGCTGATCCGGCTGAATTTTTAACTATGCCTTCCGGTCGAATAATTACTTAGCCGCTTGAAAAACCTTGTCAACGATCCCATATTCAACCGCTTGAGCAGCATCCAGGTAAAAATTGCGGTCCGTGTCTCTTTCGATGACATCCTTTGGCTGGCCAGTGTCTGTTGCAAGAATCTCGATCAGACGGGATTTAAGACGCAGGATTTCGCGGGCCTGAATTTCAATATCTGAAGCTTGCCCTTCCGCGCCGCCAAGAGGTTGGTGCATATGAATGGTCGCATGTGGGAGCGTGTAGCGCAACCCTTTTGTGCCGGCAGCAAGTAAAACCGTTCCAAAAGAAGCAGTAACGCCAACAGCCACCGTGCTTATTTTATTGGGCAACATCTTCATCGTGTCATAAATTGCCAAACCCGAATAGATCTGACCGCCGGGAGAATTAATGTATATTTGAATATTCTTTTCGGGATCTTCGTGACTCAGATAGAGCAATTGAGCGACAACCAAATTTGCAACTTGATCGTCGATACTAGTGCCAACAAAAACGATGCGTTCTTTGAGTAGCAGTGAGTAAATATCATAGGCGCGTTCACCACGACCAGATGATTCAACGACCATGGGTATTACTGATTTAGAGAATTCCTTCATTGTTGAACCTTTCCTTCCATAACGTAAAAGCTATTCGGATTCGTTCTTAGTCTTTTTCGTTTTGGAACTACTTGATTTTTTTGTTTTTTGTATGCCTGATGTTTTTTCAATAGATTCACTTTTATCTTTTGCGTCGTTATCCGAAATTAACTCAGGTGCTTTTCCAGTGGCAATCGCCTTTAATCGATCAAAAACACGATCACTCATCAATCGGTTGGCTGCCTGGAGTGCAATTGCATTCGATAATTTTGCTGGAGTCATCTTCCGCTGTAAGCGCTGAAAATCTGTGGTCGTTTGAAGTTCCTGGATGGTCTGTGAATAGGCCTGACCAAGATCTTTCTCTTCCAGTTTTATTTTTTCCTGGTTTGCCAATTCTTCAAAAATCAAGGATTGTTCCAGGCGTTTAACTGCTACGGGTGTAATTTCATCTTTGATGAATTGGTCTTTTTCTTTCTTTATTGTCTTTAAATAAGTTTCAAGATCGAGCTTTTGACCAGCCAAATCCTCTTTAACATGTTCAATCACATGTTCAATTTCGTGTTCCAATGCTTGCGGTGGATATTTTATACTCGCTGTGGAACGGATTTTCTCAATAAGCTCATCAAAATACTGTCGCTCATATTCATTCTTTTTTGTCACTTCAAGCTGCGTACGAATCGTGCTTCTTAACGCATCCATACTCTCAAAGTTTCCCATTGTTTTAGCAAATGCATCATCCAAAGCGGGAAGTTTCATTGCTTTTATACTCTGAACGGAAACTTTGAATTCAATCTCTTTACCAGCTATCTTTTCATTCAGATTGTCTGATGGATATGAATGTGAAAATACTTTTTCTTCACTTGCTTTGGTTCCAATGATCAATTGATCGAATTTTTCAAAAGGAAAATTATTTTCCTGGAATGAATCGTCTCCTATGAGAACCTGCGAAGAAACATCCTTGTAGATTTCGGAAGGTTCCACTTCTATGGGACTTTTAACAGAACCTGAGATTTTCATGTAAACAAGATCGCCTTTTTCAGCCGGACGTTCGACAGGTTCGGCCGTTGCATAACTGGTTTGCAAGCGATGAAGGTAATTTTCTACATCTTTTTCTTCGATCGGATCAAGATGATAATCCTTTCGAATGGCACGATATTCACCTAATTGAACTTCTGGTTCGAGTGGAATGCGGAATGAAAATTTTGGAGGTTCTTGTGAAAGAATTTCCTCCAAAGCCCCAGGTCCGTAGGGCTTTATCTTGGCTTCATCAATCACTTTTGGGTACATGTCATCGATTAATAGCTCGATCGCTTCCTTCTGGATTAATTCATCACTGTACATTCTTCGGATGACATTTGCAGGCGCTTTACCGGGGCGAAAACCCGGAATTTTTGTTTCATGTGCGATTTTCTTTAATGCACGTATTTTGAATTGTTCAAGTGTCTCATTATCCGATTCGGCAATGATCTTTATTTGTTGATCTGCAAGAGGTTGTTTTTCGATTTTCAATTCAGAATCCTTGTTGTCAAATTAGCAGGTGGGGAAGGAGGGACTTGAACCCACACGCCTTGCGGCACATGATCCTAAGTCATGCCTGTCTGCCAATTCCAGCACTTCCCCAAAAGCCAACGAATTATAAGCGTATCAGATATGACCGTCAATAATGGATTATAATGGCAAAACTTTTTTATCCATGTAATAGAATTATTAATGGAGAAACATTGAGCAAAGTCATTCATTTGGAGAGTTCTGGTAAAGATCGAAACCGAATCATAAAAGCTATCCTTTTTGCGATACGGGAATTAATGGCACAAAAAGAACCTGGTAATGAAACGCGGGATATCATCGCTTTTATCAGTATCAGCCAGGATGCTATCCACAAAACTATAGAACCTTCTCTGACTGCCTGGGAAAAGAGAGGGTATTGGGTGAAAGCAGACAGATTCCGTCTAGAGTGGGAATGGACTGAAAAAAGTTCAAAAGAACTCTTGGCAGCATTAATTGCAGACGATTGGGGAAAGATCGCGATGTTAATCGCTCAAATTGGGCAAAAATATGCACATGTAAAAATCTCTATGAAGAATACTTTAGGGACTCCCTGGGTGGGAGCGTGGCAAGTGCTTAAACAAAAAGGGAGTGGCTGAGCAACCACTCCCTTAAGTGTATTTATTTCTTTTTCAAAATCATTCGAGCATCAACGACTTTCAAACCCGTACCTTCCTGATAAACAAGCACCGGATTTGCATCTGTTTCTAAGATCTCATCTTGTAAATCGAGAATCATACTAGCATATTTGGCAAGAGTGTCCGCAAGTGCTTTTCTATCCCTTGGGGCTTCACCCCGCACTCCCGCTAAGATGGGTGCGCCGCGAATTTCTCCGATCATCTGATTCGCCTGACTTGTAGAAACGGGCGCCACACGGAAAGTTACATCTTTCAAAACCTCTACAAATATTCCTCCCAAACCGAACATAATAGTCGGTCCAAATGTCGCATCATTGACCGACCCGATGATAACCTCTGTACCCCAGGGTGCCATTTCCTGGATGACGATCCCATGAATCTTTGCATCGGGCTTGTATGATTTGGCATTTGCCAGGATGGTTTTATATGCCTCACGCAGACTACTCTCATCTTTGATGTTTACTTTCACCCCACCCGCATCGGATTTGTGCAGAATATCGGGAGAAACGATTTTCATTACGATCGGATAACCAATTTTTCTTGCTAATTTGACCGCTTCTTCTTCAGTCTTTGCGAGGACAGTTTGCACCACTGGTAATCCATAAGCACGAAAAACATCCTTCGCTTCAATTTCTGTTAAAGCTTCTCGATTATCCGTGCGAACGGAAGCAAAGATTTTTTGAACGATTTTCTGAGAGTCATTTGGGACAGGAACTGGATTCGATATACCCATTTCCCGCATTCGGGCATATTCACGCAAAGCTGCCATAGCGCCAATGGCAATGTCCGGCGCTCCGTAGGCAGGAATATTGTTTTCAACCAGCCATTTCATAGCTTTTTCTGAGCGTTCTCCACCGACAAATGAAATGGTTATTGGTTTTTCTTTCACACCTGAGGCATCTACAGCTTGTTTAATGCTTTTTGCAATTTCCATTGGATCTGTCATCGCGGTTTCACAGTACAAAACCGTAAGACCTTGTACCCAGGGGTGTGCAAATGAATAACGAACCGATTCGGAATACCATTCATTCCCAGCCATACCGGTTAAGTCCACTGGATTCTTGGCCGATCCAAAATCAGGCATATGTTTTTTCAACTCGAGCTGGACATCTTGAGGTGCAAATTGTAACGGGAGCCCCGCTTTTTCAGCTGCATCGGTTGCCAAGACACCGACTCCACCACCATTCGTAATAATCAACAAATTATCACCCTGCATGGGGGGTTGGAGTGATAGAGCTTGGGTCCGGTTAAATAAATCGTTCAAATCTTTCGCTTGAATGACACCTGCTTGTTGGAATGCTGCCCCATAGATTTTCGCAGCACCTGCCAAAGAACCAGTGTGCGAAGCTGCTGCTGCAGCACCATGTGCAGATACTCCTGCTTTGAGGGCGATAATCGGTTTTTTAGAATTCACACAGGCATCAATGAAGCGACGACCATCTTTGAATCCTTCAACGTACAAAGAGATACATGAGGTATTGGGATCATCATTCAACCAAGTCACAAGGTCAGCTATATCGAGGTCGGACATGTTTCCAATTGAAATCAGTTTATCAAAACCCACACGGCGAGTGAAAGTCGCTGCATCTAGCGCGATCAATAAAGCACCAGATTGCGATACCAGAGAAGCTTTGCCGGGAAGGGGTAGGAAAGGTGCGAATGAGCCATTCATCTTATCAGAATTGGAAAGGATACCAACAATATTTGGTCCAAGGATACGCATTCCATATTGTTTCGCAATTCCAACAATTTCATCTTCAAGCGCACGGTTTCCGACTTCACTAAATCCGGAAGAAATAATGATCATGCCTTTGATGCCTTTTTGACCACACTCTTTGGTTACATCGGGCATGAATTTCGCTGGGACGGTAATAATCGCTGCGTCAATTGGCTCTGTTACATCATTCACAGTTGGATATGCCTTCAACCCAAGGATTTCAGTTGCGGATGGATTAATTGGATATATCTTTCCCTGATATCCATCTTTAATGAGGTTGTTTAATACCGTATAACCGATCTTACCTGGAGTCGCGGAAGCTCCCACGACTGCTATTGATTTAGGCTGTAACACACTATTAATGATAGACTCATTCACAGTTTCTCCTCCTGAGACAACGAATCTGATAGATATAATTATTGTTATTATTCAACAAGGCTAATTTTACGCATTTTTTATTAAACATGTGTACTATTTTTTAGGTATGTTAATCATGTTATATACAAAGAGAATCGATGATCACATTAAAAGATAAATCATTTCGATTGGCAAACTTACCAGACAAGGTAGCGAAGGTTCTCAATAACGTTATCGAGTCGGCGGATCCATATCAGGTTGTAGAAAAATCATATCAATTAAAAGAAAACACAATTATTTTCAGAAATAGGACTTATGTTCTCGATTATTTTGAAAGGATCATTGTTCTCGGAATTGGTAAAGCCTCGATAGAAATGTCGAGAGCGATAGTGGAAAAAGTTGAAGAAAAAATAGATAGAGTACTGATTGTTACGAAAACAACACCAGGTAGCATGCCAGAAAGCCTTCAAAAGCATAATGTGAAAATCATCGTTGGAGATCATCCTATTCCAGGGCAAAACAGTCTTCTCGCAGGAAGGGAATTAAAGAAAACCATTTCAAATTTGACTGCCAAGGATCTTCTCATTTGTTTGCTTTCAGGTGGTGGTTCTTCACTGATTGCTGCGCCAATAAAGGGGATTTCTTTGGGAAATTTGCAAAGAGTCACTAAAGCATTGTTAAGATGCGGTGCTTCAATTAAGGAAATTAACACAATCCGTAAACATTTGGATGAACTCAAAGGCGGTGGATTGGCGCGCTTGGCATATCCGGCAACGATAATATCCTTGATTATCTCTGATGTGGTCGGAGATAAAATTGACACAATCGCATCTGGTTTGACGAGTTCCGATTCAGCAACATTTTTTGACGCAATGCAAATTATTGAAAAATATCACATTACTTCTGAAATTGATAAACCTATCTTGGCGTTACTGAATCGCGGGATTGAAGGAAAAATTGCCGAGACTCTCAAAAGTGATGATCCGATTGTGCAAAAGCTAGATAACCAAGTCTTATTAACCAACCTTGTATTACAAAAAGAAGCTATGAATACTACCAAAAGAGAAGGTTTTCATGTACAACAATTACCAAAACCCCTCCAGGGTTTGGCTTCAAAAGTCGGCAGACAAACTTGTAAAAAATTCTTACAACTCATCAAAAATACCCCAAGACCTTTTCTTTTGGTAGGAGGTGGAGAAACCACAGTTGAAGTAAAAGGTAAGGGGAAGGGAGGTCGTAATCTTGAGATGGCGCTTTCCGCAGTTTCGCTCCTGGAAAACATCCCGAATGTTGCCATGGTCACTTTTGCTACAGACGGCGAAGATGGATCCACTGATGCAGCTGGTGCCATTGTTACCGGTGAAACCATGTCGAAGGCAAGGAAATTAAACTACATGCCTGAAAAGTTCCTAGCAAATAACGATTCTTATGAGTTCTTTCAAAAGGTAGGGGGATTAATTACTATCGGTTCGACAAGAACAAATGTCAATGACCTGGTTTTCTTTTTTGCTTTCTAAGTTCTCTTATATACTTCTGGATTGGCACAATTAGGTAACTCTTGTGCATTGAGACCAGCGATCAGGTTTCTAACTGCCATCGTTGCCATTTTCATCCTCGTTTGAATACTCGCACTGGCAATATGGGGCGTGATAATTACATTTTCCATTTTCAAGAGAGGATTTGTTGAATCAATGGGCTCCGGATCAGTTACATCCAGCGCAGCACCAGCTAATTTACCCGTTTTTAGGGCATCATACAAAGCTTGCTGATCTAAAACCGCACCTCTGGAGGTATTGATAAGGTATGATGTGGGTCGCATTAATTCGAATTGTTTTTTTCCGAGAAGATGGATATTCTCCGGAGAGAGATACACATGTACAGAAACAAAGTCCGAACGATGGAGTAATTCCTCAAGTGAACAATATTTCGCTTTGTAGTTATTTTCAACCTCTGCATTGCGATGAGGATCCGTGTAAATGAGCGACATTTCAAATCCAGCAGCCCGTTTTGCCATCGCCTGACCTATCCTGCCCATACCGATAATTCCCAACGTGGCACCGTGGATATCCTGCCCACATAACACATCAGGACCCCAGAGATGCCACTTCCCTTGGTGGACTTGACTGTTTGCTTCTACAATCCTCCGAGAGATTGACATCAATAAGGAAAACGCAAAATCAGCCGTGGTCTCTGTTAAAACTCCTGGTGTATGACCTATCGGAATTCCAAGCTTCGTCGCTGTTTTCAAATCGATATTATCCACACCCACTGCCATCTGACTTATTACTTTGGTTCGTGTAGATATTTCATGTAGGTAAGTTTTATCTATCCGATCTGTTAACATAGATAAAACTCCATCAGCTGATTTAGATTTTTCAGTTAATATGTCGTATGGTGGTGGGTCTACATATTGCCAGATTTCAATTTGAAATTGGTCTTCAAACATTGAAATTGCTTCTGCGAATATTTTTCTAGTAATGAAAATTTTCTTTTTACCCACTTGATTTTTCGAAAAGCCAAATTAAACAGAACAAATAATGGAATTGCTTTTTCTCACTAGTGTTTGTGGTACTTTCACTTTTCCAAAAGAAGGCATTAATGCAGTTAATATTGTTGCTTCATGGATTTCCAAAAATGATTGATGAATGATATCTAAGTAACCAGCAAGGGTCGCGCGTGTCGAAATGCGCAACCCTCCCTCAACTTGAAAAGGCCCAGATTGGATTCTAACTGGAAGCATTTGCATATTAGGTTCATTGGGGTCGTAATCAATGGGATCGAAATTTGGCGGCACCAGGTGAAAAACTCTAACTTCGCTTAGTTGAATAAACGCATCGTTTGCAGGGATTGGTTTTGGGGTTCCTGAAATGACTAAAGGGATGGATTTGGCGTTAAAGAGATGGAGTTGTTCCGGTGCAGCATTTGTCACCAACCAAGTACTAGCTCGGAATTGTTTTTTTATCACAACTTCACCCCAAATGATTAAATGATCTGTGTACACCATGACTGAGGAGAAATATTCTTCACCATTTACAGGTACAGGAGGGGGGACTGCATCATCCATCATATTATTTTCCGTATCTCTGCCTTACCGCAGGCAGCAAATAATCTTCAAACGCGCGTTCCATGTTGAAGTCAGGTTCCCAGCCCCAATCCTTCCTGGCTGCAGCGTCATCGATATCTGCCGGCCAGCTATCCACAATTCCCTGCCGATTTTTATCAGGCTCGAAGGTGATTTGAGCTTTCGGGAATGCTTTCTTTACGATCTGAAAAATCTCTTCGGCAGATGGATTGAAGCTGGTTACGTTATACACCAATTGCTTGAGATTGCATACTTCAGCAGCTTCAAGCTGAATCAAGGATTTGATGGCATCCGGCATCACCATGAATGGCAATCTGGCATCCGGGCGTACAAAACATGGATAAGCGAATCCCTGCGCAGCAGCGTGAAGCATTTCAGGACCATAATCACTGGTCCCGCCGGTTGGTACCGTCATGGCACTAATCAACCCGGGAAACCGAATACTCCGAAAATCAACATTGCAGCGTTCATGGTCAGGGGAAAGCTGACGATAATGCTTCGAAAAGTAACTCCCTAGTAATTCGCAATATAACTTGTTACATCCGTACATTGTTGTTGGATTACAGTATTCGTTTTCTTTAACTTTTTTTATGGAATTCTTGATATTCAGATCAGGCAATCCATATGCAGCGATGGAACTGGGATAGATGAATTTTACAGCTCGCTTTTGCCATTGTGATTGCTCTGCAGCAAGCTTTAGCAAATTTATGGTTCCTTCTACATTAACTTTGTGTGCTGTTTCTGGATTGTACTCCGCCTTAGTACTGAGTATGGATGCGAGGTGGAAAATGGTCCTGATCTCGTATTCTGCAACGAGCCTGCCCAATAAGCCGCTATCGAGGATATCTCCTTGGATAGAATTCTCCACATATGATTTTAAGGAATCGTCCAATTGTTGGACATCGATTGTTACAATTACAGTTCCACCTTTCTGTCCGAGGTGGGTTATCAGTCCGTGTCCCATTTCCCCATTGGCACCGGTAATCAGGATTACGTCTTTTCGCATTTAAAGAGAACTCCCAAATTGGATTTAGAGATATTAATATTTTACCAAAGAAAAAGAAAGGGTTTTGACTTTTCATCAAAACCCTTTTTGAGGTAAGAGAATTTACGCTGACAAAGGTTTATTACGCTTGAACCAAGTCTTCCATTCCTTGGTCTCCCAAACGACGAGAATCGGTGCTGCAATAAAAATGGATGAGTAAGTTCCACTAAAGAAACCAACCAAAAGGATGACAGCAAATTCACGGAGAGTGACACCACCAAACAATGCGAGTGCCAACAACATAAACTCAGATGTCATTAATTGCGTGTTAATGGATCGTTGCAAAGTTTGAATAATGGAATGATTGACCAATTTTTCATACGGCAAACGACGAAATATGGAAGTATTTTCGCGGATACGGTCAAACACGACTATCTTATCCTGAACAGAAAAACCTATGACGGTCAACAAAGCTGTCAGGAATAATGCATCGACTTGCCAGCCAAAGAACCTTCCTCCGATTGCTGTTAGACTGATCACGATGAGAAAGTCGTGAACCATGGCAATGATGGCACAAATGCCATAGCGGAGCGAATTTGGAATTTTACGGAATACCAACCATATATAGATAACTACACCTAAGGCAGCAAATCCTACCGCCAAGGCTGCCTGCCGAGAGACTTGCTGGCTGATCGAAGGTCCGACTGTTTCAGATCGATTGAGGGTAATTTCACCAAATTGAGTTGTCAGATCAGCTAATATTTTGGTTTGGTCACTCTCCGAAATGGTAGAAGATTTTACGATGATGGTATCCACCCCAGAAGATGTAATCTGGGAATCTATAACGTTGTACTTTTCATAAATCGCTTTTACTGATTCTGTAGATGGTAGTGTGCCTGAGGCGAATTGCACTTCAACCAATGTCCCACCTTTGAAATCAATTGACAACGGTAACTTGTAAATTGCTAACACCACCAAACCGGGGATTATCAGGAGCAATGAGAGTGCAAAAAAGACGTATCGTTTTCCTAAGATATTCATTTTCATTGCTCCTTTATGCCCCAAACCATTTTTGATGTTTGGCTGGATTGATAATGTCGAGTGTCAGGTCTAGGAATGTGCGGGTGACAAATAGGGCGGTGAAAAGGCTGACCAGAACACCCAAAGTAAGTGTTACCGCAAACCCTTTCACGATGCTAGCGCCAAAGGCTGAACCGAAGAAGAATAAAATGGCGCTTGTAATAAGGGTTGCAATATTCGAATCCCGGATGGAAGGCCATCCGCGTTTCCAACCTAGATCAATCGCTTGGATCAGCGTCCTGCCATTCCTCAATTCTTCTTTCATCCTTTCAAAAATCAAAATATTGGCATCCAGTGCGCCACCGGTGCTCAAGAGGAAACCTGCAATACCAGGCAACGTTAATGTGACCGGGATCAATTCAAAAATTGTGAATGTCATCAATGCGTAAATGATGATGGAGAACACAGCCAGGAGTCCTGGCAAGCGATAATAAATGATCATGAAAAGTGCGACCAATGTAAAACCGATAATGCCTGCCAGAAGACTTTTATTCAAAGAGTCCTGACCTAAAGTAGGGCCAATGACACGGCTTTGAGCAATTTCCAAAGGCACCGGCAAACTACCATATCGAAGGACAGTTGCTAATTGATTGGCAGTATCCCGTGTAAAATTGCCTTGAATTAATCCTTTGCCTTCGGTAATTCCCTCCGTGATACTTGGACATGAAATAACTTTTTTATCCATAACAATGGCAACATACTTTCCAACATTGTTACTTGTATAATCACCGAAAGCTTTTGCACCATCTTCATTCAATTCAAATTGGATATATATCCCAGCTGTTGGATTATTTGGATTCGAGGTTACTGCCACGGATTTTAGATTCGCACCAGTGATGACTGTATGATACACAATCGGTTCAGTGGTGGGGGATAATGATGTGCCCGTCGTGACAGATTGCTGAGTGGCTTGGGAGAGAGATGAAGATTGGTTGCCAGCATAATCGGTTGAGATCACGGTGTTTGGTTCCAGCCATGTATCTGAACCGACCCATTCCATTAAACCAGTTTGCTGGATTAGGCTGTTGACCACATCCCTGTCTTTCACATCTGGAAATTCAGCCATAATATAATTTTCACCCACGGTCTGGAACACCACTTCAGATGTACCCAATCCATTGACGCGATTTTCAAGGATCTGCTGGGCATCTTTCAAGTTTTCTGATGTGAATTGAAAACCAGTTGGTGGGGTAAGTAAAACCTGCACACCGCCAGTCAAATCAAGACCTAATACCGGTTTTATGTCCCTTTTGAAAATGGACGTGATGAATCCCGGTTGTTTGGGGAGATTGATCACAACAACTATTGCAATCAATAGAAGAATAAAAATAAGCATAATTCGATGACGCCTCATGCGCTTTTGTCCTCCAATCCAGACAAACGCCAGCTTTTAGCTGGCTATTCGGCAGCATTATACTCTTTTTACAGCCTAATGAGTAGATGTTATGTTAGGGGAGTAGATAATTTTGTATCTAAAAAAGAGAGCACTGTATTACAAATTTCCTTAGGAGTCATCTGATCTGTTTGAATTACAAGGTCAGCATTTTGAAGTGCATGCGCAAGTCGTCTTAATTGTTCCTGATACTCTTGTTGTGTCCAGTTTAATCTTCGCCGTTTAGTCGATGTCTCATATGATGCATGAAGATAGATGAGCAAATCCGGGTGGGTGATTCGTTGCCACATATTCTGAACATAGGAATGCTCCTGGGCGATGTGGCGGGCAGTGATTTTGTGTTCCATGAGTAACTTTATAAGGGTTGTTTTTCCCGAGCCACAAGGTCCGACAATTCCGATCACCTTTCGTGTGCCCCTTGGATCACCCATAAATCCTCAGATATTAGGTACAGGGAGGTGGATGCTCATTCTACGGATTGAATCTTTTACGGAATCGTGAACACGAAAAATCACAACACTCATATCATCATTGGGTCTGCCTTCATCAGATTTAATCGCTTGAGAAAGAATTTTATCCGCAATAGATTGAGCTGAAGGATCTTCATATTCCAATAAGGATTCAAATAAAGGTTTGATTTCAATAATTCGTCCAATGCGATCTCCTGCCAGGAAGACTCCGTCGGTAATGACAAGCACGGTCATGCCTGGATCAAGATCAATTTCAGAAATTGATGGCCGGAGATTGCGTGATGTACCAATGGGCGCACTCTTTTCAGCAAGTATCTCGGTTTGGTCATTCCTATGAACAAAAACAGGTATTGGATTATTACGTGCGATTACCAGCGTACGGCTATGAAGGTCAGCAGAGACTATATTCAAACATGCACTTACTTTACCATTCCGTTCAGTATAAAGGTAATCGGAAGCAGCACGGGCTGCAGCTCCATCACGGACACCTTCAGCCAGTAGACTTATGACTTTTCGTACGACCATAGAAGAAATAACTTTCGCACCTTTGCCGTGTGTCTGTCCATCGGCGAGTACAACAGATAAACCACCATTAGGGCGTTCAACGACTTCCAATGAATCACCACTCTCTGAAGTAGCATATCGGTTTATCTTGGCAGCAGCAATATCCAATTCCATGGATACTATTTTATATCATTACCTCAAAACAAAATAATTATTTCTTGACATGAAACCGTGCGAAATGTATAATACGTCGTCTTCGTTATACTGGTTAATTGCAAGAGGAGTTTAAAATGGGTCCACTACCAAAAAGAAAATCATCCAAAGGGAGACGCGATCGTCAGCGTTCTCATGATCATTTGACATCTACAAATTTGGTTCAATGCTCGAATTGCGGTGAAATGCGCCTTCCACATACCGTATGTTCAAATTGCGGTCATTATCAAGGCCGCGAAGTGATCAGCAAGAAGAAAGAAGAAAAGAAATCCTGATGATTAAAAGTGCGGTCCAACAGATCGCACTTTTTTTATTTTCTGATGATAAACCTTTCAAAGCGATTAATTATTCTTGCAGGGAGAGATCCCTGAATTGTCATACTTTCTTTCGAATGGGCAACTTTTTCAACGATCCCTTGATCGTGAAAGAGCGCGATCAATTGACCTTCCCGATAGGGTAATTTCACCTTGACTGATATATTCGTTTCAAAAAGCGAGCTTTCAATTTTATGTAGAAGCTCTGGCAACCCTTGCCCATTTAAAGCAGATATTGCAACTGCATTTTCAAACCCGGAAAGGCTAACTTTAACAATCCCAGGATCGCTTAAGTGATCGATTTTATTCAGAACCGTAATCACAGCCAAATTTTCAGCCTCAATTTCTTTGAGCGTTTCCTGAACTGATCTTGCCTGAGCTGATGCGTTGGGGTGGGTGATATCGACAACATGAATTAATAGATCCGCTTCCTTAATTTCCTCCAAAGTGGCTCGGAAAGCTGCGACAAGGGTGGTTGGTAATTTTTGGATAAAGCCAACTGTATCTGTAAGTAGAACGATATGCTTTTCAGGTAACGAGATTCTACGCGTCGTAGGATCCAGGGTGGCAAAGAGCTTGTCGGCGACAAACACATTGGAATTCGTTAAAGCATTCAAAAGCGTGGATTTACCAGCATTCGTATAGCCAACAATGGATATGACTGGAATATTCGATTTTTTACGCTGTGTTCGATAAAGGGAACGATGATCGTGCACTTTTTCAATCTCATCCTTCAGCACCGAGATTTTTTTTCGGATTTCACGCCGATCCACTTCCAATTGTGTCTCACCAGGTCCACGCAGACCGACGCCACCGATGCTGCCAGTTCTCCCGGCACCTCCTCCGGCTTGGCGAGCTAGATGTGTCCAAGCGCGGGTTAAGCGAGGTAAGCGGTATTCAAGTTGAGCCAACTCAACTTGTAATGCTCCTTCACGAGTATTCGCATGTTGTGCAAATATATCCAGGATTAATGCTGTTCGATCGATGACTTTAATGCTTTGTCCAAATAGTTCTTCAAGTTCTCGTTGGTGACGTGGAGACAATTCGATATCGAAAATGACTAGGTCTGCAGACGATTCGTCCGCTAAAAGTTTGATTTCCTCTACTTTTCCAGCACCGATGAGAGTATTTGGATTTGGATGCGAAATCTTTTGATATGTTTCTCCAACGATTTCAACCCCTGCGGTTTCTGCAAGGAGAGATAATTCCTTTAATGAATCTTCCAATGATAATAACGAGGGAAAACCATGGATTTCAACACCAATGAGTAGCGCTTTTTCTTTCGGGGGTCTTGTTTCCTGAAGATTATTTTTTGACAAACTAACCTCTATTGAGAATTTGCCCAATATGTCATTCTATCCATGGCTTGGCTAATCCTATCTGTTGCGGTTCCCAACGAAATGCGAATATATCCTTCACCATTGGCTCCATACACAACACCTGGAGTGGTTGAAACACCTGTATCTTCGAGCAATTTTGCACAATAAGTGATTGAATCGGATTTTCCATGGGGTAAATGAGCCCAGACATAAATGGATGCAGGTGGTGTATGAACTGTGAAACCCAAAGTACGCAAACCTTCCAACACAATATCTCTTCGTTCTTTATAAATCAAATTTCTTTCCGCAAGCCAGCTTTGATCACCTTGTAGGGCGACTATACCTGCCTCAAGGATTGGAGCAAAATGGGACGAATCCATTTGGCTTTTGTATGTATTTAAATATGATATTACGTCCGGATTTCCAACTGCCATTCCCAGTCGCCATCCAGCCATGTTATATGTTTTTGAAAGGGAATTAAATTCAATGGCAGTGTCTTTTGCACCAGGGATTTGTAGAATGGAAGAAGCTTGATATCCATCAAAACAGATATCCGTATAAGGAGCGTCGTGAGCAATTAAGATTCCATGTTTTTTTCCAAAAGCAATTACTTTTTCAAAGAATGTGATATCTGCAACTGCTCCTGTTGGATTATTTGGATAATTGATCCAAAGGATCTTTGCTTTGTTAAGAACAGTAGGAGGAATCGCATCGATATCCGGTAAAAAGTTATTTTC
This sequence comes from uncultured Chloroflexia bacterium, assembly GCA_963699305.1. Taxonomy (GTDB): domain Bacteria; phylum Chloroflexota; class Anaerolineae; order Anaerolineales; family Anaerolineaceae; genus JBGQAS01. The sequence continues at coordinate 723,975 of OY969431.1, forward strand.
TGCCAATATTGGCATATAGTAGATTTCAGCACCGGCAATGATCCCACTAGCGCTGTATACTGGATAACCTGGGTCGGGGACAAGCACTGTGTCGCCAGGATTAACGAATACCTGACTGAGATTAAAAAGACCCTCCTTGGATCCAATAAGGGCTATGGTTTCTTTTTTTGGATTCAATTCGACATCAAAACGATCCAGGTAATAATCCGAAATTGCTTTGCGAAACGCAGGTGTTCCACCATTGGGTGTATATCCATGAGTGTCTGCCCGGCGCGCTCGATTTTAACAAGCGCATCGATAATGAAATCCTTGGGAGGCAGATCTGGTGAACCCATATCCAAACGGATAATATCCATCCCATTTGCGCATAATTCATTCAACTTTTGGATGAGTTGTGCGAAGAAATATGGTTTGAAACCGGAAATTCGATCAGAAGGTTTGAAGGATTTTAAATTATCAGAAGTCAAATCTTTTTCCTTTTTTTCATATTTGTGAGCTTCAAGTTTACGACAGAAAGGTTATTTTGCCAATTCACAATCATCGTGAAAGCCATCGGAATAAAGTCATACCGACCATATAGAGACTTGTTGCACTGGTTTTATCGGTAGTATCCGAAGTGGTGTGGTAATACGGATAATTAAAATCGATCATATCGATCGCGGTGATCCCTTTTTCTAAAAAAGGTGTGTGGTCATCCAATATGGAATATTTCTTCTCCTGAATAAAAAAATCTCTGAATCCCAAAGTGGATCCGATGGACCATATTTGTTGAGATAAATCCTGATTTGAGTTTTTTTCATAATAGAGATTTAGATCAGCGTCACCAACCATATCGATGATTATTACACTGTCAGGTTTTCCCTCCAATGTACTGACAAAAGCGCGGGAACCTAGAATCCAATCAAGATCTGCTATTCCACCTTGATCCTCCAAATCGAAAAAGACCAACCAGATCTTCTTCTCCAAATTTACTGGAAGCACCCGGGCGAGTTCGAGAAGGATGGCAACTCCCGAAGCTCCATCGTTCGCGCCGGGCACTGGCAAGTTTCGATTTTCTATCTTCGGATCTTTATCAGCTGCTAACCTTGAATCGTAATGAGCGCCTATGATGATCCAGGGTTCGCCAGCGCCGCGTTTTGCGATTAGATTTGTACCAGGGATTCCTTCTCCAGAAAAATCTTGCATTTCAACTTTCCATCCCGCATCAAGGAGTTTTTCCTCCATCCAAGTCAAGATTTCCTTATGTGCTTTACTCCCTGGAATGCGCGATCCAAGAGTGACTTGATATGTTAAATTTTGGTATGCACTATTTCCATTAAATGATTGATATGAAATTGGATGAAGGATCAACCAAACCGCAATTCCAATGGCAATAATGAAGACGAATGCAAGTATGAAGTAACGATATTTCATTCAAGAATTTCGCTTTTTAATTTATCCAGTACATATAAAGAACGGATAGCCATTTGTTTATTCCTTTCCTTCTTGCTCCGAATTTTCTCCTGTAGTTCTGGCAACAGACCAAAATTCGCTTTCATCGGTTGAAAGGAATCCAATTCAGCATGCGTAACATAATGAATTAAAGATCCAAGCATGGTTTCTCGAGGTAATTCCAAGGGTGCTCTGTGGCGAATAATCCTGGAAGCGTTAATCCCGGCAAGCAACCCTGTTCCTATGTTGCCTGCATATCCTTCAACACCGATAAGTTGACTAGCAAACAATAAGTCAGATCGTTTTTTTGTCTGCAGTGTAGCTAATAAAAGTGAAGGAGATGCAATAAAAGAATTACGATGCATTTGTCCATAACGGATAAACTCTGCTTTTTCAAGACCGGGGATAAGGGAAAAGACTTTCTTTTGTTCTTCGTATTTCAAATTTGTTTGAAAGCCTACCAGATTATATAGATTTCCACTGAGATTATCCTGACGTAACTGAACTATTGCATACGGTAAATCTTTTTTATGAGGATTATATAAACCGATTGGACGCAGTGGACCGAAAGCCAATGAATCATCTCCACGCTGGGCAATCACTTCCACTGGAAGGCACCCTTCGAAAAATCGTTCTTTGCCCGCCTTAACACCTTTGTTTATTTGCTTTTCAAAACCTTTTAAAGGCATTCGTTCTGCACTTTTTAGAGCATCCACAAATGCATAATATTGCTCTTTATTGAAAGGACAATTAATGTAATCTCCAATGATGTCAGATTCCCTGCCAAAACGTGAGCCCCGGAATGCGATATCCATATTGACGGAACCAAGTGTTACGATCGGCGCAATCGCATCATAAAAAAATAATGCATCCGAACCCACAAATTCAGAGATGGCGTTGGATAGAGCAGGGGCAGTTAATGGTCCAGAGCAAATTATTGAGATCCCTTTTGGAATTTCTATGATTTCTTGGATATGCACCGAAATATTTGGTTGATTGGATATTTTCCTTGAAACAAGCTGAGCAAATTTGTCACGATCAACTGCCAGGGCATCACCGGCCGGTAACAAGCATTGAGTGGCACAATCCAGTAAGAGTGAACCCATTTGCCTAAGTTCTTCTTTTAAAATGCCTGATGGTCTATCGAGAAGATTCGAACCAAAAGAGTTGGAACAAACTAATTCAGCAAAATGAGGTGTGAGGTGAGCTTCCGTCATTTTTAAAGGACGCATTTCGAATAAATCGACATGAATACCTCGACTCGCGATTTGCCATGCTGCTTCACATCCTGACAAACCAGCCCCAATCACAGAAATTGTTTTCAATGAAACTCCTTTTCTTTTGCATTGTAACACTTGTCAAAATCGAGATGGCATGGAACTTGCACTAATTAATAAAATTAGTATAATGAAATGAGATAAATATGTTCCCTGGACAATTTCAAGTTCAACAACATCGACATACTACGACTGCGCATCTGGCACAGACGATGACTTTATTAAGTCTCACCATAGAAGAATTGGGTGAGCAGATTGAAAAAGAATTATCGGCAAATCCAGCTCTTGAATTATTGGAGGAAAGACGTTGTCCAACCTGTCATCGACCGTTACCGGAACGTGGAAAATGCTCGGTTTGCAGTAAACCCCTTGATTCTCACACAGAAGATCCAGTAGTTTTTATCTCACCCAAGGATTCGCTTTATTCAAAAGAATATGACCCAACCCGGGAATATTCCGATGAGCCTGCAGCTCCCATGGTAGATGACCTTCCAACATATGTTTTGAAGCAGATTGCATCGGAGTTAGAAACCAATGATCGTCAAATTGCAGCTTATTTATTAACACACCTCGATGAAGATGGTTTGCTGACTGCTAATATCATGGAAGTTGCGAATTATTATCATGTCCCCATAACAAAAGTGGAAACTATTCAAAATATCATCCGCCATGCAGATCCATACGGGGTTGGCTCCAGCAATTCAAAAGATGCATTGCTCGTTCAATTGGATCTTTTGGGAGAAAACAACACTATTCCCGCACATACAAAGGAAATTATTGAATCCGGATTGGATCTTCTATCAAAACATCAATACTCCGAAATAGCCAAAAAAATTGGTATACCGGTAAAAAAGGTTCAGGAAGCTGCGGCATTCATTAGTGATAACCTGAATCCTTTTCCAGCAAGGTCTCATTGGGGGGATGCACGTCAATCCACTTCTGAAGTGATTGGTGTGTATCGTCATCCTGACATCATTATCAACACAATCGAGGAAGCGGGGGAAACACGGTTAGTGATTGAAATTCTCCTTCCGATAAGCGGAACGCTACAAGTCAATCATATTTACAAACAAGCTATTAAAGAGTCTGAAGGCGATGCCAAAGTTGAAATGAAAGGTGATCTAGAGCGTGCATCTTTATTTGTGAAATGCATTCAACAAAGAAATAATACTTTGGTGCGTTTGCTAGGAAAAATTGCAAACATCCAGAAGGAATTCATCCTCTCCGGAGAAAAACAACTCAAACCGGTTACACGCGCTTCGATTGCAAAAGAATTAGGGGTGCATGAATCCACCATATCCCGCGCGGTCGCCAATAAATCAATGCAATTGCCCAACAAACGCATTGTTCCGCTCTCAATGTTCTTCGACAGGAGTCTTAATGTCAGGACTGTGTTAAAAGACATCATTGAAAATGAAATGCATCCTCTTAGCGATTTTGAATTAATGGATCTATTGGGAAAACAAGGGTTTCCAGTAGCACGGAGGACTGTTGCCAAGTATCGGGCAATGGAAGGAATCTTACCCGCACATTTACGTCAAGAAGCTTCATGAAAACAACATCTACACGATCATTGTTTGACAACATAAAAACCAATCGTAATCCTGGAATAAATGAATTTAGTTCTTTACTCCATCTGCTTCCGGAACCGGCAGTGCTAGTGGATGGTTCAAGACGGAACATTCTTATTGGCAACACGAATTTCCATAAATCATTTTTATTAAACAAAAACTGAGATTCAAAACCAGCCATTAGCGTCCATTTTTGAAGATCAAGAGGATCGTCCTCTACGAGACAAACAAGAATCCCTTAGGGCTATTCATCGATCTCACAGGATATCCATACCAGTCTCGGTTCAGGAATACGCGTTGGATTTAGGACAATCCTGGTTTGTTTTGATATTCACAAAATTATCTGAATTGGCAAATAACAGCGAGGACCACTCAGATCTTGCATACAGTTTAATCGCAGAGTTATTGGAGTTTGATGAAGCTGCAGATTTTCAGAAGTGGCAATCTCTGGTAGTTAATCAGGCTTTCATCACATTTCTCATTTGAAAATTTCACCATTTATTTCACCTCCTCTGTAAAAATGGAATTAAAGCAGGTCGTTTCGAGTGGATCCAAAGCCCCATTACCTGACCAGCTACCACCTTCGGATCTCGTTCGTTTGCAAGATCCCATCGTATGGACTCCTGGCAAACGTGTTTTAACGGAGCTTCATCGAGCCGCGCGAATTCAAGGGTATAGTTTTCTTGCTTCAGCACCCATCATAAATGGACTTGGCGAAACAGGTCTTCTGGTATTTGGTGATTGTGAAAAACAACCATTGAAAGACTCATCTGAATTAGCTAAATTAATCGCCCAAATTATCTCGAATCGAATACAAAATCAAACCATGCATTCCAATCTTGAAAAGAGATTAAGCGAAAACGCAAATAGGTTGGAAGTCCTTGAAACTGAATTCGAAAACAACCCGGAAGGGATTTGCATCATTGACCAATCATATAAGCTGCTTTCGTTGAATCCAGCCGCAGAGTGGATGCTAGGCTACGCAAATTGGGAAGTCGTCAATCAACCCATAGAGAATGTACTCATAGGACCTAAGAATTTAACCCCGGGATTGGAAGCTGCTTCAAAAGGTATTGCCACTCCAAATATACAAGAGACTGCGTTGCATCACCGAGACGGACGATCATTCCCGGTACAGCTTCAGATAACGCCTGTCGTAAATAATAAAAATGTCTCTTCAATCCTCATATGTTTTAAGGACATCAGCGAGCACGAAGAAATAGTAGCACGGACGCAACAATTAGAGCATCGTGCCCTTCTAGGTGATGTGACGTCTGTGTTTGCACATGAAGTTCGCAATCCTGTGAATAATATTTCAACCGGATTGCAATTACTCTCCAGCAGGTTAAATAAAGATGATCCAAATCAGGAAGTACTTGCTAGGATACAGAGCGATTGCACCCGATTAAATGACCTTATGGAATCTGTTTTAGCTTTTTCCCGTCCTGTCGATCAACGTTTTGAAATCGTGGATCTACAAATTATGCTCCAAAAGATAATTGAGCGATGGCGTCCCAGGATGGCAAAGGTAAATGTGGATCCATTTTTTGAATGCATTTTGGAAAAACCACTTGTATCCGGGAATATCCGATCATTGGAAAGGGTTTTTATAAACCTCATTAGCAATTCAATTGATGCAATGTCTTCTGCTGGGGGAACTTTGGCGGTGAAGGTTATGAAATATAAGCAAATAGCAGATAAGCCGCAGTTAGAAGTTGCTATTTCCGATAATGGGCCCGGAATACCTGATGAAATTCAAAAACGATTATTTGAGCCTTTTGTTACAAATAAACCACAGGGGACTGGATTGGGATTGGCGATCACCAAAAAGATCGTAACCGCGCATCATGGAAGTATTAGCGTAGATTCTTTTCCCGGTGGTACAATTTTTCACGTCGTATTACCAATTTTCGATGGAGAAATGGGATGACCTTCACAATCCTTATAGTCGATGATGAAGAGCATGCACGAATCAACATTGGAGATTTTCTAAAGTCCAAGGGATATGAAATAATTGGTGCATCTACACTAGAGGAAGCCAGAGGTCATTTAAAAAAAGAAGATGCGGATGTAATCTTGCTCGATGTACGCTTACCAGATGGATACGGACCCAATCTTTTGTATGAAACAGCCCAATTACCTGTACGCCCTCCAATAATCATCATTACGGCATATGGTGAAATTGAGATGGCTGTCGACGCGATGAAAAATGGTGCACATGATTTTCTTACCAAACCTGTCGTTTTTAACCAATTAGAACAATCCCTCGATAGAGCGTGTGAAATTGTAAAAATGCGGCGCGAGATTGCTCTTATTCGCCATCAGCAGCAACAAAAGGAAGAATTCGTGATGGGCGAATCCACCGCGATGAAGGATGCCATCAGTCAAGCTCAGAGAGCCGCCATTGCATCCGTTTCAGTCCTTATCACTGGTGAAACTGGAACAGGAAAAGAAATACTTGCCCGGTTTATTCACCAGAATGGTCCGAGAAACAAGGAACAGTTCATCGCGGTTAATTGTGCGGCGATTCAAAACACTATGCTTGAATCAGAGTTGTTTGGATACGAAGCAGGCGCATTTACAGGTGCTGAAAAACGGAAAAATGGTCTAATGGAAATTGCCGATGGTGGAATTTTATTCCTTGACGAAATTTCCTCGATGCCTCTGGATATTCAAGCAAAGTTGTTACGCGCGATAGAGGAGCATGCTTTCCGGAGGGTGGGGGGCACGACATTAATTCATGTCGATGTGCAAATCCTGGCAGCTTCCAATCGTGATTTGAAAAAGATGATCGCAGATGGTCATTTTCGTGAAGATCTGTATTATCGGTTGAAGGTTGTCGATCTGCATCTTCCTCCATTACGCGATCGAAAAACAGATATTTCGGAATTAGTCGGGTTTTTTATTCGGAAGAATAATTCACGCCTTGGCGTCAATATTGAAAGCTGTTCAACACCAGCATTGCAGGCTCTAAAGAAATATGATTGGCCAGGTAATATCCGTGAGTTAAGCAATGCAGTTGAACGAGCAGCACTTTTCTGCAATTCTGCAACGATCGAGATCGGCGATCTGCCTTCGGATATTATTAATTTCTCCAAAAAATAAATAATGGCATAGAAATTGCATCTTACCTCCTGAAAGCAAATTTCAGGAGGTAAATATGATCGCAATGAGTGTAAATGATTTCATTTTGACGATGGCTGTCTCTGCCTTGGGAATGGGATTTATCACATTCCTGATAGGTGTCATTGTCGTGGTTGCAAAAGTGATGGGCAAAGAAACTCAAACGATTGCAGCGGAAACCACAAAACTTGCTCAAAAAGGGATCACCGATGATGTCTCAGGTTTGGTTGGTAATGCTTCAGTGCTCCTGGACTCATTAAAAGAGTTTGTAAGAACAGCAGCCGGAATGGGTATTTTCCTGGTTATGACTGGAATTCTTTTAATGGCTTGTGCATTCGTTTTGATTAACCAGATTCACTAATAACCAGACTCGTTTTCCACCATAATTCTTCGGGCTCTTACGAGGTGATCCATGCTACAAGCAGATATCATTTTAGCTTTAAGATATGCAATTCAGGATGAAAAAGCTCTCGTAAACGTCATTCGAGCGCTAAAATCAGACATTCTTATTTGGAATGCACTGAAAGATACTTCCTTATTGGAAGCGTGCATACAAAAAGCCCAGGGAAATCCCTTCTTTTGGAAACCCTGCAACATTGCATTGCTTTTACTCGAACGGGAATTTCCAAATAGCGCTTTCAAACAGAATGTTGGTGCATTATCACCTGAGTTTGAAGAGCAAGCGTTAAAAAAGCGTAATGATATTTTCAATTGGCATAAAAACTCACCTGAATTGATTGATGTTGCTATTGTTGCAATTACACTTCATCAGCAGCTCGAAGATTCCTCCGATGAAGAAAAATCAAGTGAGATAAATTATTCCCTCAATGGTTTTTCTCAAGTAGAGTTATCAAATGGATTAAAGACCTTGTTTGTGGTTCTTTATGGATTGGTTTCAAATGAAAACCAATTCTTCCAAAAAGTGATCGCTCATTTACCAAAACAGATCATCGCAGAAATTGTAACGCATGTCATCCTGACGCAACCATTAAACCTGGATGACCAACTGGAAGTATTGTATCGAGTAGTTGAAATGCTCCCATTGATGGACCAAGTCGACTTGGTGCACACTCTCAAGAATCATGGGTTTGATGCACTTTCCCTAGACCTCGGAAATCATTGCCTTTCACGAGTTTTAGCAAAAAATAATGATTCATTTGAACAGAAAGACAGAAATGAATTAGATGTGACAAAAATACGTGAATTGGAATCTTTGGCTGATCTATTCCAGATGTCCGGTCAGAGTCAAAAATCTGCTGATTTGTTTGCGCAAGCTGCAGAAGCAATGGCTCAGTGGAACAAAATATTATTAGCCAAAAAGAAGCAAGGATCAAATGGAGAGGATTTCTCTCAGTCCGAAAACCCCTTCGAAATTGCACTCCATGCCGTTTTGACCTTACCCGAAGCAGATGTTCAACAAGTGGAAATGAATGCGTTGAAGATTGATGACTTATTGAATGCTGATTTTCAAGTAGATCTTCCTTCCAATTATCACCCAGGAATCTTCAAGGTGATCGAACGGTTAATTGATCTGGGCTTATGGAAAAATGGATTTTCTATTTTTAACAAAATCCAAAAAATAATGCCTGCAGGAAAAGATACTGCCAAACTTGGATATTCTCTGAATACGCGCATTGAAAACCATGAAGCCGCGCTTGATTATTTGGGAATTTTGATGGCACTGGATCCTGGTGATATCACGATTCAAAGGGAATTCGCGATTACATTGGAAAAAATTGGCAGGCTCGACGATGCTTATAAAGAATGGAAAACGATAATTACTAATCAAAAATCAATTGCAGAAGATTATGAGAAGGTGGCAAAACTTGCAATTGGATCAAACGATTATCAAAATGCATTTACGATTGGAAACAAGTTAATAGAATTGAATCCTCTCAATGGATTCGGACTAGGGGTGGTGGGTTTCAGCCAATTCAAAATGGGAAATAAACACGAAGCACAAGATTTTTTACGCCGAAGCGTCGATATTGACCCAGATAATCCACAAACCTGGTTATGGAGTGTTGAGATTACCGAAGATGTATCCAGCACGGCTGAAGCTGAAAAAATCCTGTCACACGCTTTGCAATTCCTTCCTAATAATCCGGAATTAAATTTCGGGTTGGCAAAAATAATGATCAGCCGAGAAGCATTTACCGAAGCTCTACCTTTTGTCCGAAAAGCAGCAGAGTTTCTCCCTAATTCTTTGGCAGTGACTTTGGAATTATTAGAAATTCTCGAAACCCTTGGGTTGTTGGGAGAAGAACAAAAGTTGTTATCAAGTGCGGTAAATAAATGGCCAAAGGATTCTGAACTAGCTTACTTAAATGGTAGACAGTTAATAAATATAGGGAAATATATTGAAGCATTACCACATCTGCAATTCGTACTGTCTAATTCTAAACCGGAGAGTGGCTTTTTTCTGGAATTGTCGAAAGCCATGATTGAAGGTCAGAGAGAATTATTCATACCAGTAAATATTGAAAATGATCTTTATTCTGCTGCAGAAATAGGGATGTTGGAAGAATCAACAACTTTTGAAGGGCGATATTATCAGGCTGAATTGTTATTAGCAGAAAAAAAATATGAACCTGCATTATCGATTTTCAAAGAATTATTTCAATTCTCGGAAGCAAACAACAGCGTTTGGAGAGCGAAAATCCAAGTCGGGATCGGCGAAATCTCATTTCAAGAAGAACAATATGAAACCGCTTTAATATCACTGAAAGAAGCATCGGAAATATTAACGGATTCCATTCGATTGCACAAGTTACTGGTAGAGGTCTTTACCAAACTAAACTTTTCGGACGATGCAGAAAAGTGTGCTGAGAAACTCTATATGGATCATCAAAATGATTTCGAGGCATGCTGTTGGTTTGCTGGATTTTTACAAAAAACGGGCCGATATGAAAGAGCAGCAGAAATTTATGAAAAAGCATTAACTTTCCAATCTGAAAACGTAGAAGTGATTTTAAGACTTGCCAATAATTACCGTCTCAAGGAAGAAAATCAAAAATGTAAGGAAACACTGGCTCGCATTCTGAAAATCAACACTGCAAAATCAGTCGATAAAAAAGAAGCAGCGATAGCTGCTGATCGAATTGACGAAGTCTCATTAGCCATTGAACTGTTGGCTTCTGCTCAGGTTGACTCTCCTGATCATGATCCAGATTTGGCTTTGGCTCTGAGTCATTTATATTTGAAGCAAGCAAATTTTGAAAAAGCTCGTGAAATAATCGAAGTCTATCTGGGTTCAAATCCCAATAATGCGATTCTGGTTTGGAAACTAAGCGAAATTGAAGAAATATTGGGAAATCATGACAAGGTAGTTGAACTATTAACCCGTGTATTGAATGAAATTCAAACATCAGATCAGATGCTTTCAATCCCTTTGACTTGGGTATCAGCAAAGATATTGCCAGTAGATAAGGTCGCAACTAAATTTTCTAAAACCAATATTTATACTCATCTAGGTGACCTCCATAACAAAGTGGAGAAGATTAATGATTCCTTAATAAATTACATGCAGGCAGTCAAATGTGATCAGAATAATTTTTATGCTTTACATAAAGCGATTGAATTAGACGACAGACTTTTATTTGGAGCGGATCTTCCAGATTATGGTTTATCTGAGTTCAAAACACATGATGATGAAGAAAAAACAAAGCTTGCGGAAATTTATGCCCTAAACGTGCATCATTCTATGGACGAAGGTAATTATGAAGGTGCAAAAGCTCTGCTTGAAAAAGCGTTGCAGCTTTCGGAACAAGATCCTTTTGTCCGTGCAGCAAGGATACGCGATCTCGTTGAAACAGGAAATGAAAAGAGTGCATTTGACGAATATCAGGCTTTGAAAGTCTATCAATCTCCCAATTTATGGATCCCGATCGCAGCTGCGGAAGTGGGAGATTGGGAGGATGCCATAAAAACGAAGTCGCGAATATGTGCGGCTCTCACCACTCGAAGCACGAGGATGGATGCACCTGGCGAAAATCCTAGTTCTTTATAAAGAGAATTTCGAATTTTTCTCACTTGTTCGGTCAAATTCGATGGAAAAAATTGAAAATATTAAACCAGAAGAAATCGAAAAGGAGTTTAATTCTTCAATAAATCAAGCTGAATCCTTATCAACCGACACTCGAATCCAATATTGGAAAAGACGAGGGATGACAATATTTGAACCTAATGCCACCGACGTCTTCATACCCAACCAAACCATTGCAACTCCTGAAGAAGCACTTAATAAAACACTTGTTTCGATCTTGTCCAATCATATTGACAAGGCGTTGGAGTTCACATTTCTTTTTCCCAAATTCCCTAAAACGATGATTCTCAGGGCAATATGCTTAATTGATAAGAATCCATTGGAAAGTGTTAAGGTCATTCAGGAAGCAATAAAATCGTATCCAGAGAACCCCTTTGCTCTTATTGGAGCTGCAATTGTTTTTGAAAAAATCGGAAATCTGCCTCAAGCCAGGGAAGCTTTGGAACATGCATTACTTGTAAGAGAAGATGACAACTGGGACAGTTGGTGTTCTGAAATCTGCCTAAATCTTGGAGACATGGATGGCGCTGCATCCCATTTGTCTGACGCTTTTTTTATTGATAGCGAAAACATTGATTATGCTTTTAGGTTAAGCAAGCTTCATCTTCAGATGAGACACCCAGAACTAGCGATCTCAACTTGGGAAAAATATCCTGTTCCTGTAGACAATAATTCCGACGTTCAGAAGCATTTAGCAAAAATATATGCTGCACTTGGAGAGATTGGAAAAACCGGAATATGTCTGGGTAAAGCGATTTATAGTTCAAACGAACTGCCGCAAACATTGATTTTTGCAAGCGAATTGATGCATGAATGTGGTGATCTCCAACAAGCTTTTGAATTTGCACGCCAAGCGCTAAATGCTGATTCATCGAATATTCAAGCATGGATTCAACTTTCCCGAGTGATTAGCCAAAAAACCAGTCCTGCCGAAGGATTGCAAATATTATTAAAAGCTGAACAAAGAGACATCAAGGATTTCAAGATTCAATTTGAAAAAGCTCGTTTAACAAAATTGTTATATGGAGAAAATAAAGCTTTACCACTTTTTGAAAAAACGTTCAATGAGAATCCCGATTTTGTTGAAGTTATTGTGGAGCTGGCTGAGATTTATTACAAACTTGGATTTTCGGTAAAAGCCAACGAGATGGCAGATTTGGCGAGTAAAGCAGGCTACGAAAATTGGTTTATCCATTACATCACCGGATCAAATGCTGCGAATGAAGGTCAACTGGATTTAGCAATGAAACATCTATATGAATCCATCAATAAGAACCCTGTTTACCTAAGAGCATACCTAACTCTAATTGAGATTCTTCAAAAAAGACGTGATTTTTCACTCGCAATACAAATCTGCCAATCTGCTATTGAGAATTTACCTGCTGAGAAAGAACCATACCTTATCGCAATTCAGATGTTGAGGGATGGAAAAGACTATGCTGGAGCAGAACAAATCCTCAGGAAATTACTTGAGGTCTATCCAGGAGATGTCGCTTTAAAAAGACAACTTGGCGCACTTATTGCACTAAATATGGTTGTAAATGCATAGGAGGTTAATGCGAAACTATGAACACAAAACAAAATGAAGTGAACTTGACAGTCAATCCGATCCGACGGAGCGACTTTCTCCATTTGTTGGAAGTTGCAGTGAATGCAAAAGCTTATCGTTTTCTTCAACAAGCCACGATCAATTGGTTGGCAGTTTTTCCGGGCGATCTGACGGTTCAACGCTTTCAGGGGATCGCATTTGCAAAAAATGGCCGTTTATCTCAGGCGATTGACTTATTAAAAAAAATATGTGCACTCGATCCTGAGGATAACGAAAGCTTGAATTTTCTATTGAACCTAATGCAAGAAAGCGGCGAGAGAGAAATAAAGAACATCGCTGGAAATTTATTTGCACTTGGTTTTTCACCTGAAATTGATTTTGTATTGCCGGAATGGGCTCTGAAAATAAAAGCCTTGAATTTAGCATTTGCAAACAAGGAATATCAGCAAGTTGAAAAATCTCTTCCCGATATTCTTTCTGAGGCAAGTAACTCAGCACTTGCAGGTTTATTGCATCTTAAAATCATTCTGCAAAAAAACGATCCGTTGACGTTACGTCAATTAGCTGAAATTTATCATGAAAGGTGGCCAGAATGCATCCAATTCCGATTGATCCTTGCTGATAGTCTTGTGAAACTGGGAATGAAAATGGAAGGCACCAGCCTTTTACATGAATGTGTGCATTACGACACTGCGGGGCAAGTCATGCAAAGGTTATTTGGTGCTGAGACGAACTATCAAGTACTCTGGCCTAAGAATTTGGAAGTCCACCTGGATATTCCAATCCCAGCGGAAATCAACAGGCTGTTGGGATGGAACAAATTAAGTGGCGGAGTCACAACCAACAGCAAGATGAATGAAACAGAAATAAATTCGTTGGAAAACATTTCGCTTGAAGAAAATATAAGCGTTGGCATGAAAGTGGATGACCCAAACCCTGAATCCTCAGCAACTTTTTTCGATGTCAGTGCTGGTGCTGGACAGATGGTCGAAGAAAAAACAATTAAGAATATGCAATCCAGAAAAACCAAAAAGGAGCGAATCCCAACCAGCGATCCATCAGAGTATGAACGACTTGCCAAGAAATTACAAAAAGAAAATATTCCGCATGGAAATTCTCGATTCCCCATGTATGTGATTTTATCAAGTCATCAAAATCTTATGCATATTTATGGTGAAAAATCAACTGAAGTGATGGAAAATGAGATGGAACAACTGGCTGATGCAGTCAGCAAGCAACAAGGCTGGGGAGCATTGGTATTGCTTCCGGATCTAAAAACGAATGTCGAAAAATATAATATCGAATGTCTGCAACACATTGATCCGTGGAAGGTTAAACTTCTCTGGTGGATTTGGATAAAGCTTTGGCAAAGAAAGGTGAAATGATTGGAGGCACTTTTAATCGTTGGGGGGGACGAAATTATCCCGTTCCATCGTTTACCCAATCCCGTTTCAGACGGAGATGCTGAAGTCCTCTCCGATAATCCCTATTCAAATACAGATAACAATTATTTCATCCAGGAGTGGCCAATTGGACGCCTCCCGGGAGAGCCAGGACCGGATGCAGGTCTCCTGCTTTCTCAATTGCACCGGATATTCAAACTCCATAAAAAAAATAGCGAAAGAACTACCATTAAAACTATAGCTTCCATATTTTCACCGGAACGGATCGGCAATCTCACTGGATGGGGAAGAGGAAGAAGTTTTGGATATACTGCTGCAGTCTGGCGTAGATCTTCTCTTGCTGCATTTCGTCCAATCGGTGAAGGTAAGGATTTAAACGTTTCTCCACCATTCATGAGTGGGATTGTTGAAGCGCGTAAACTGTCCTATGCACCTCTTGCATACTATAACCTGCATGGTTTGATCGATGCTCCTGAATGGTTTGGACAGAAAGACCCTTCCGAAAAACGTGGCAGCCTGGATTACCCAGTGGCGCTCAGTCACCTGGACATTGAAAAATTTACAACTATGCCAAAGGTCATTTTAAGCGAAGCATGTTATGGCGCGCATACCCTTGGAAAAACAGATCAAACATCTCTGGCTTTGAAGTTTATTTCATTAGGCGTCATGGCATTCATTGGATCTACCTGCATCTCATATGGGTCAATTGCAGCACCTTTGATTGGTGGAGACCTTTTAAGTAATATGTTCTGGAAGTTCTTGAAAGAGGGTCAAACTGCTGGCGAAGCATTGATGCATGCAAAAATTGAAGTTGCGCGTGAAATGAATCGACGCCAAGGGTATCTTGACGGAGAAGACCAAAAAACTTTATTATCTTTTGTTCTATATGGTGATCCACTTTTCCAGAAGAAGAAAATGAATGCGCGGTCGAAATTGATGATACGAGAGAATGGGCAATCAGCTTATATCACTGTCAGCCCTTATGATTTTGTTGAAGAAGACCATGCGAGATCCAGATCAGGAGAGATTATTGCTAACGCTAAACAGATATTATCCAGTTATTTACCAGGATTGGAAAACGCGGAAGTGCAACTTGCCAAAGAAAGATACGGACAAATCGGAAAACCACTATCTGGGAACCAAACTCCATCTCAATCGCATGTTGCCAAATTTAACAGACCGGACTGTAGTTACTTTTAGTAAAAATATCCAGATGAATAGTAAAATAGCGACGCAATATGCAAGGATGACCTTGAGCCCGGATGGAAAAATGATGAAATTGGCAGTGTCCCGCTAAACCCCATTTTATTTCAGAACAGCCACTGAGATTGCACTCGGTGGCTGTTTTATTGCATTGGACAATGTCATCGCATATAATCAGTCCGAATCATGCAAGCTATTAAGGGAGTATTCGAATGAAGAAATCTGGTTCTCAAATCCGTCAGGAATTCATCGAATTTTTCAAGGAGAGGAAGCATACATTTGTACCCTCAGCATCGCTTGTTCCCGGTGGAGATCAGACTTTATTGTTCACAAACGCAGGGATGGTCCAGTTTAAAGATGTTTTTCTTGGAACTGATAAACGTCCTTATACCAGGGCAGTAAATTCTCAGAAATGTCTGCGCGTAGCAGGAAAGCATAATGACCTGGACGAAGTTGGCCGGGATGACTTTCACCATACATTCTTTGAAATGCTAGGTAATTGGTCATTTGGGGACTATTATAAAAAAGAAGCAATCGCCTGGGCTTGGGAATTATTAACTTCGCATTGGAAGTTGGATAAAGCAAAACTGTATGTCACCTGTTTCAGGGATGAAAAGGGAAAGATTCCGACAGATGAAGAGGCTGCAGAGAATTGGAAAATTCAGCCTGGAATAATTCCCGATCACATTCTGTTTTTTGGAAGAAAAGATAATTTCTGGGAAATGGCGGATACGGGTCCCTGCGGACCTTGTAGTGAGATTCACATTGACCGAGGTGAAGAAGCATGTGACAAAAGGAAGATAGCAGGTCATGTTTGCAAAGTAAACGGTGATTGCAAACGATTCATGGAGATATGGAACCTGGTCTTTATCCAATACAACCGGATTTCTGAGGATACTTTACAATCATTACCTTCTAAGCATGTTGATACGGGAATGGGTTTTGAAAGAATAGTATCAATCCTGCAGGGTGTAGATTCCAATTACAATACGGATTTATTATCACCTCTAATGGATGCTGTCCAGAAAATCGCGGGAACTTCCAGCAAAGACCGGGACGCTGACCCCACACCATATCGGGTTATTGCCGATCATGCACGATCTGCAACCTTTCTAATCGCTGATGGAGTAGTTCCAGGAAATATTGGTCGTAATTATGTCTGCCGCATGATTATTCGGAGAGCGGCTAGATTTGGAACAAAAATTGGACTAACAAAACCTTTTATAGCTCAAATTGCGGAAGAGGTGATCCGAATTTATGGCGATTTTTATCCTGAATTGAAGAAGAATCTAAAAAGTATTTCTGAGAATCTAACTCGCGAAGAAATTCGGTTTTCTAAAACCCTGGAAGGTGGATTAGCGAAACTTGAGGAATTGATGGAAAAAACCAAAACCATTGGGAATAAGGTTTTGGATGGTGATGAAGTTTTTGAGCTTTATGCTACACACGGTCTCCCATTGGAAATCACACGTGATATAGTCGGTGAGGAAGGTTTGGAAGTGGACTTTAAAGCATTTCAGACCGCACTCGAAGAACATAGGAAAAATTCCGCGACCGTTCGAGAAGATGAAATTGGTGAGGATGGAGTCATAGAGATGTATCAATTGCTTTCTGAGCAATTGATTAGCTTGAATTCGATTCCTACTTTGGGTGTTGAATACGCCCCTTACGAGTCTTTTAATGTAAGTGGAAAAATTCTAGCGATCATTAAAAATAATCGACCGGTCTTGGAAGCAGCTTCCGGAGAAGAAATTGGAGTAATTCTCCCAAAAAGCTGTTTTTATATTGAGTCAGGCGGTCAAGTTTCGGATACAGGAATAATAAAAGAACAAATAAATGAAAAATGGACCGTGCAAATTAATGAAGTAGAAAAACCTGTGGCAGGGTTGATCGTCCACCAGGGAAAAGTTGTGAAAGGGACCATTAGAGTAGGGGATCCAGCAATTGGAGAAGTCGATAAGAATAGACGCCGGGATATCATGCGTAACCATACTGCCACCCATTTATTGCATGCAGTCCTTAGGAAAATATTGGGGGATCATGCACGTCAGTCAGGTTCTTTAGTGGCACCTGAAAAATTACGTTTTGATTTTACTCATCCGGAGGCGCTTACTGAAGACCAACTAACCCAAATTGAAAATCAAGTGAATTCAGCAATTCATTCAAATCTGGATCTGTTGCAAGTTGAAAAACCACTCACTGAAGCAATGGGAGAAGGCGCAATGGCATTATTTGGAGAAAAATATGGTGAGGTAGTTAAAACAATCACCATTGGCGAAGGAACTCCTTTCTCATACGAATTATGTGGTGGGACGCATGTACATAATACTTCCGAAATTGGGATTTTCTTGATCACTAGTGAAAGTCCTGTTTCTGCGGGAAATCGTAGGATAGAAGCGATTACTGGAAGGAAGGCCTATGAATTGGTTCAAAAGAGGACGCGAATTCTTAACGAGTTAACAAAAAGTACGCATGCAAACATTGATTCCATCAATCACAAAATCAATGAATTAATCGATGAACTTGAAATTAATCGTAAGCAACTTACTCAAATGAAAAAGACCGCTGCAGAAAGTGATTTCCTGTCGCGGCTTGCGCAGATCGAGGAAATAAAAGGAATTAAGCCTTTAAGAGTCACAGTGCCTGATGCAAATGTTGAAATTTTACGCGCATTAGCTGATAAATTCCGCGAAAAGATCCCTGAAGGGGTTGCTGTCATTGCTTCAATTAGTGATGGCAAACCCTTATTAATGGTCTCAGTCTCCAATGGGCTTGTGAAAAAAGGTATCAATGCAGTTGAAATTGTTAAGTTTATTGGAAAAACGATCGGCGGAGGTGGTGGTGGAAAGCCAGATCTCGCACAGGCAGGAGGAAAGGATCCTGCAGGCTTACAAGAAGCCTTAGTAAAAATCACGGAATATTTCTAGAATAAAAAAAATCAGGCTGATGCCTGATTTTTTTTTGAGAAATTGTGGCTAAATCCCAGTAATAATATTTTGATAAAGGGCATTGCTAATGGCTGGACCTAACGCTGTGAGAGCAACGATGACAACTATTGAAATAAGTACCAGGATAAGAGCATACTCAATCAAGCCTTGTCCGCGGTATTTATTTTCATTCATATCCAACAATCCTCCCACACGTACATTATGACGTGAAGTGAAATCCTTTTCAATAGGAAAGCGTTGCAATTACATTACAAATGTTAAGAATATTCGATATTTTCTTCTGGAATCCAACAGCACAAAGCCAAATCTTTGGCAGCTTTCACTTCATCAAGCCTTCCTATAGGTGTGAAATGGGGAGCGTCTTTCAACAATTCTGGATGGAGTTTTGCCTCAACTGCAATCTTTAACAACGCATCAGCAAAAGCATCGAGGGTTTGTTTATTTTCAGTTTCCGTCGGTTCGATCATTAACGCTTCATGTACAATGAGAGGAAAATAATTCGTGGGGGGATGGAAATCGTAGTCCATTAATCTTTTTGCCACATCGAGAGCGATCACTGTAGGTGCATCTGCAAACTTGCCTTCCACCACGAATTCGTGCATACAGACTCTCTTATAAGGTAGTGTGTACTTTCCTTGGAGCTTGGCGAGTAAATAATTGGCGTTCAAAACAGCATGTTCGGCAATTTTCTTTAACCCCTCGGGACCATGCATGCTGATGTATGTGAAAGCTCTTACAAACATTCCAAACTGGCCATTAAATGATTTCACTCGACCAATCGATTTTTCAGGTTTATGAAACCCGTACAAAGGAGGAATATCATCAGTCCCTTGTTCAGTAACCGTAATAATTGGATCAGGCAGATACCCGGATAATTCTTCCGTCACGCCTACTGGACCTGAACCTGGACCACCTCCACCATGGGGGGTTGAAAAAGTCTTGTGTAAATTGAAATGCATGATGTCTAAACCGAGATCGCCAGGTTTTACAATTCCTAATAATGCATTGAGATTTGCTCCATCTCCATAAACCAACCCTCCCGATTTATGGACGATTTCGATAACCTCGACTACATTTTGATCGAAGAGACCTAAAGTATTTGGATTCGTGAGCATCAACCCAGCAGTTGTATCATCGCACATTTTTCGCAACAGATCTAAATCAACATTGCCATTCAAATCCGTTGGGATGGTAACTACTTCAAAACCTTCCAAAGCTGAACTGGCTGGATTAGTTCCATGCGCAGAATCTGGAATGATCATTTTGCATCGTTTTATGTCTTTTCGAAACACATGATATGCACGGATGATCGATACTCCTACGAATTCTCCTTGAGCACCAGCAGCTGGCTGTAGAGAGACGGCAGAAAAACCACTAATTTCCTTTAACCATTCCTGTAGATGATACATCAACGCCAAATTACCTTGGACTGTTTCGATGGGTTGAAGAGGGTGTGTATTTGAAAATCCTGTTAATCGTGCAGCAACTTCATTCACCCTGGGGTTATATTTCATTGTGCAGGAACCAAGGGGATAAAACCCGCCATCAATGGAATAATTTAATTTTGAAAGGTGGGTAAAATGCCGAACAACGTCCAATTCCGACAATTCTGGCAATGGGAGAGTTTTACGGAGTAGATTCTCTGGGATTGGGAAATCCCCTACATCACTTATTGGGAAAGTGACTCCAGTCCGACCTTGAGATGATAATTCGTAAATGGTCGGCTCAGCCATGTTTCATCTCCCCAAGTACCCTGCACAATATATCGACGTCTTGCTTCGAATTCATTTCTGTTATTGCCAAGAGCATATGATTTTTTAGTTCTGGAAAATTACAGCCAAGATCAAATCCGCCTAGGATTCCATGATCAAGGAGGTGGGAATTTATTTCTTGCACAGAGGAAGGACATTTAACAACGAATTCATTGAAAAATGATTCCGACTTTAGAACCGTAAAGCCTTTTACTTTTGAA
This sequence comes from uncultured Chloroflexia bacterium, assembly GCA_963699305.1. Lineage (GTDB taxonomy): Bacteria > Chloroflexota > Anaerolineae > Anaerolineales > Anaerolineaceae > JBGQAS01. Next base: position 744,497 of record OY969431.1, read on the forward strand.
ATTTGCTGAGCGGCATAGTGCGCTTTTTGATAATTAAGATTCGCAACTTGCCTTAAACCAGTTTTTCCTAATAAGCTAAGAAAAATTGTTGCAGCTAAAGCCATTAATCCCTGGTTCGTGCATATATTGGATGTGGCTTTTTCACGTCGGATATGCTGTTCTCTCGCAGTAAGCGTTAGTACATATCCTTTCTGACCCTTCTTGTCAACTGTTTCACCCACAAGCCGACCTGACATTTTCCGCACATACGTCTTCTGGGTTGTGAAAAATCCAAGATAAGGTCCACCAAAGGATAGGGGGATGCCCAAAGGTTGCCCTTCACCAACCACAATGTCAGCACCCATTTCACCGGGAGATTTTAATAAACCAAGAGATATTGGATTCACTGCGACTGCCAGTAGAGCTCCAGCTTCGTGAACAGCGTGTGCTAATTTTGAGAGATCAAATACCCTGCCGAAAAAATCTGGATTTTGAACCATCACTAATGCGGTATCTTGATCAATGGAATTGATAAAATCGTTTGGGCTTGATAAAAGCGCGAATTCGTTTTCAATTCCAATGAGAGTCACATCTCGAAAACCACATAGATAGGTTTTTATCGTTTCCAAATAATGTGGATTGAGAGAAGGTGAAAATAAAAACTTTTTCCTTTTTCCATTGAAATTATGGTAAGCAAGGATCCCAGCTTCAGCTGCGGCAGTTGCACCGTCATAATGGGACGCATTACTGACTTCCATGCCTGTCAGTTTTGCCATCAGGCTTTGATATTCAAAAATGGCTTGGAGGGTCCCCTGTGAAATTTCTGGTTGATAAGGAGTATAAGCACTAAAAAATTCCCCGCGTTGTAATAAATTGTCTATTGCTGCGGGGATGTAATGGTTATAAGCTCCTGCACCGAGGAAGCAAATCAAGTCTCGGGTTGAGTCGTTAGCATCAGCAAATTCTTGAATTTGACTTAATGCTTCCATTTCGGAAAGCGCAGAAGGTAAATTTAATTTTGGAAATCGATATTTCTTCGGAACATCTGCAAATAGCTGCTCGATACTATCAACCCCGATGGTTTTAAGCATTTCCTGACGTTCAACGTCAGTGTGGGGAATGAACATTAATGCCCCCGTCCCTGGCAGTATGCTTCGTAGGTTTTTGCGTCCATCAGATCGTCAATTTCTGAAGTTTTTGATATTTCAATTTTGGCAATCCAAGCTTTTCCGTATGGATCACTATTCAATGAATCCGGTGATGAGCTGATTGATTCATTTACGTCTACAACTTTTCCTGAAATTGGCAGATTCACATCTGCTGCAGCTTTCACAGATTCAACGGTCGCCAATGCAGAACCTTTATTAGCGGACTCACCTTTGGAAAACTTCACTTCAGCAAACACTATATCGGAAAGCTGAAGTTGAGCAAAATCAGTGATTCCGACGGTTGCAATAGTTCCTTCCACTTTTACCCACTCATCAGTTTTGGTGTATTTTAGATCAACAGGAATATTCATTGAAACCTCCAAAAGTAAAATAAATCAAACCTCCTCATTCTAAAGATTATTGCCAAGTTCGTCAAGAAACTGTTGAATGTGGATTTTTTGAAGGGAGCGCGAATAATATGAAACCAATGAATAAGAATATTGCACTTATGATGAGTGCATTTCCATATCCGATGAATCCTGCCAGATACGTGCCCAACAATGGAGAAATGATGGCTGCAAGATATGAAATTGTTTGCGCAACGGAAACGAACAAAGAAGTGGAGGAGGTGGGAATGGTCTTCATCAACTCGTCAAACAAAACAAGATCAACTCCTGCTTGAAATATGCCAGCAAAACCAGCAATGATTGCGATCACCCAGGGAAGAGTCGTAAAAGCAGTAACCAAGGGATAAAGAGATAGTCCCAGCGTGGTCATCAGTAACACAAAACGCGACCCTCGTTTTCTGGATTCAAACGTCCAAAAGAAATAACCGGCAACCAAAACAGCAGTCTGGATGGTAGCAATTGTGGCAATCCAGCCATCTGTGGCGTGAACCACTCTTACGTAATAGAGTGGAAATAATGGCAAGGAAAGGGATATTCCGAAAATAAAAACAAATCGTTTGAGGATTAAGGTTAAAAACGGTTTTTCTTTTCGGACAAGGAATATTGAATATTTGAAACCCAAATTAAATTTTGCACGTTGACTTGGTTTTGACCCAGTTGGGGGAAGGATTAATGAAGTCGAAGCATAATAACTTAGAATCCCACCCAAAGATAGTATGATTAAAACAAGTTGATAATTAAGGGGAAAGGGAAGTTTCTCCAAAAACAATCCTGCGAGAAATACGGATATCGCTGTTACGATGCTTAACAGTGACCATCTTCGGGTCATTAATTCAAATCGACCTTCTGCTCCGGCAATTTGATTCATCACCACATTGAAAGTTATCGAAAGTATGGTTTGAGGTATAGCAATTATTCCCCAGATAACAAGTATGGCAAGAACCCATAATGAGCGGGGGATAATTAGTGTGACAAGGCTGCTCAGAGCGTACCCTCCAATAAAAATAGCACGGGTGATTGCATACCAGGGGAGGATATTACGTTGTCGATGTAACAATTGTCCAGCAGGGATGGCAAGAAGTAAACCAGCAATGGAAGGCAATGCACTTAATAAACCGACTTCGACGCTTGTAGCGTTGAGACGAGATAAGAAAACCGGGAGGAAAGTGGCAGATGCATTTGCAATCCCAACGCCAATCGAATCAAGTTGGATATTAAAAATATTTGTAGACTTGATTTTTCGAATATTTAATATTGATCGCATTTTTTCAACCTGAAGATTATAGCACCCAGGGAAACTGAATTATGACTTATATCTGTATGGGGTTATGACAATAAGGTTTGGAACCTTCTGGTTGCCGGATATAATATGGATTCATTCTCTATAAAGTGTTTGGAGGAACCATGAATCGACCTGATCCCACAGAGCTAAAAAAACAACATCGGAAAATGAATAATTTCAAATATGAATTACAGCCAGTTGTGCGTGGGTACGCGAATCGAACTCTCTATATCAATTTGGAAAATAATACAATAGAATCCAGAACGGTTACTCCGATGATGAAGGAGAAATTTACGGGTGGACGTGGTTTTGGGCTTTGGCTACTATGGAAAGGGATAAAGGATACAACGAAATGGAATGACCCTGAAAATGAATTGATCATCGCAGGTGGACCGATCGGAGGAATAACTGCATATCCTGGTAGTGGTAAATCCACAGTTGTAACCATATCACCGATGACGCACGCGGTAATCGATAGCAATGTTGGAGCGTATTTTGGACCGTATTTGAAGTTTTCAGGCTGGGATGCACTTGAAATTCAAGGTAAAGCAAAAAATGAGATCATCATCTTTATCGATGGTGATTCAGGAAATGTACAGATAGAAGAAGCGCCATATGAAATTGTTGACACGCATCTGATCAATCAACTTTACACTCAAATGTTTTCTGAAAATGAAAAAGAGATGCGAGGTATTTCCGTCATCTCTGCCGGGAAAGCTGCCGATCATGTTGCGATGAGCTGCCTTAATTTCAGTTACTATGATGCTCGAAGAAAAGAAGTCAGGATAAAACAAGCTGCCCGTGGTGGGTGCGGGAGAGTGTTTCGCGATAAAAAAATAAAAGCCATCATTGTGAAATTTACCCATTTAACTCAAGATAACAACGGTTGTGCGGATATTGAATTGGTTCGAAAAGCTGGAAGAAGAATCAATAAGGAACTTGCTGAATTCGATAAAGTTCAAAATAATATGAGTGAAAATGGAACGCCATACCTCGTCGAAATCATGAATAAATTTGACCTACTTCCAATCGAGAATTTCCGATTTGGTTCCGATCCACGGTCAAGCCAATTGGCGGGGGAAGTGTGGAGGGAGAAATTTGACCTAAGCGGACCGGATGGGTGCTGGTACGGGTGTACGATGGCGTGCGCACATGGGATTCCACATTTCCATCTTCAGACAGGTCCGTATAAAGGCGATTCGGTCTTCATAGACGGTCCGGAATATGAAACAATTGGCGCAATAGGTTCCAATACTGGATTATTTAATCCTATTCAAATTTTGGAGATGAATTTTTATTGTGATACGTATGGCATTGATACGATTTCTTGCGGTAATTCGATGGCGTTTGCCATGGAATGTTACGAGTACGGGATTTTAAACAAAGAAAGAACAGGTGGTTTAGATTTGACTTGGGGAAACTATCCTGACTTGATAAAAATCATTCATCAAATGGCAAATGGTGAAGGATTCGGCAAGATTCTTGGGCAAGGTACCCGTTATATGAAAGAATATTTTGCCAAGCAGTACGGAGCCGATGTAAAAATCATGCAGGATATTGGGATGGAAGTAAAAGGACTTGAGATTTCCGATTATATTTCAAAGGAATCTCTTGCCCAACAGGGGGGATACTCAATGGCATCGAAGGGACCGCAACATGATGAGGCATGGTTGATTTTCATGGAAATGGTTCATAAACAGCTTCCAACATTTGAAGATAAAGCCGAAGCTCTTCATTATTTCCCTGTTTGGCGAACATGGTTCAGTTTGCATGGTTTATGTAAGTTGCCTTGGAATGATATCATCCCGGCAAGCAATAAAACTGCCAAAGAGCCAGCCAAAGTTCCGGAGCATGTGGAAAATTATTGTTGGTTGCACGAAGGGGTGATGGGGATAAAAACAACGCATGAGACCCTAATGGAAGAATCCGAAAGGGTATATCAATTCCAGCGCATGTTCAATTTACGGATGGGTTATGGCCGCCGAAAGGATGACTATCCTCCCTATCGTGCGATGGGACCAGTTTCGATTAAAGAATATGAGTCAAGAACTGAGCGATATGACAAACAGCTAAAAGAAGAAGTCGGAATTGACCCTGCTGGAATGAAGGTGGAAGAAAAATTAGCAGAATTAAGACAGTATCGCGAAAATCGATATGATATGCTTATGGATGCTGTTTACAAAAGGAGGGGTTGGACAAAAGATGGCGTGCCAACACATGAAACATTAAAGAAAGTTGGGATGGATCTTCCTGACGTTATCAGGATATTAAATGAGAGAAATGGATAATTACTAAAATCTTTCATTTCTGGACAGTAAGTTGTCCATTATAATTGGATCCATAATATGGAGGTGCTTATTACAATAGCGGGAAAATAGCGCATGGCTTGAAGGAGCATATCCTACAAGTGACGAGGATGAGGGTTCGCTGCTGCAAAGCAGCGTTAACCAGAATATTCTGGGAAAATCGACAGATCAGCGGATGCCCTCCTGGTGGATTTTTCACCTGCCTTTCCCAAAACGAAATCTAATTCGACAAATTTATATTCTCATTTTTATCACGCATTGAAAGGAGTACTATGTGTGGAATTGTTGGTTATATTGGAGATAAGAGCGCTTCCGAGATCATCCTTTCGGGATTAAAACGTCTGGAATATCGAGGTTACGATTCAGCCGGTTTGGCAATCATCGAAAATGGCAATATTGTTGTGCGCCGCGAAATGGGTAAATTGGAGAATTTAATTAAATTGATCGAGCAAAACCCTCTTTCAGGAACTATCGGTATTGGACATACCCGTTGGGCAACGCACGGTGAACCATCTGCTAGAAATGCGCATCCGCATATCGGCAAAACGGGCAGGGTTGTAGTGGTTCACAACGGTATTGTTGAAAATTACCTGGAACTTCGTCAAGAACTCGCGCAAAGTGGGATTCTCTTCGCTTCTGAAACCGATACGGAGACCATTGTTCATCTAATCGAAAAATATCTCAAAGATACTAATGATCTTGATCAAGCAGTTCGAATGGCATTGGGACGTTTAAAAGGTGCGCACGGGATCGTTGTTCTTTCTGCAGACGAACCGGAAAAAATCATCGCAGCGAGAATAGGAAATGCCGGAGGTGTTGTAATTGGTTTTGGTGAAGGTGAGATGTTTATTGCCTCGGATGTTCCAGCACTTATGGGATATACCCGGAGAGTAGTTTTTCTTGAATCCATGCAGATTGCCAATATTAGTAAGGAGAAGGTCTGCATTTCAACGCTTTCAGGTGAAGAAATTCAACCTTTAATCCAAACTATTGCTTGGGATCCAGTCGCAGCTGAAAAAGGTGAATATCGGCATTTCATGCAAAAAGAAATCCATGAACAAGTTCGATCGATTATTGATACGATGGCAGGCAGAGTGAATTTCGAAAAAGATGAAATCACTTTCCCAACACTTCAAATCTCTTCGGAAAAGATAAATAAGATCAATAAAATATTCATCACTGCTTGTGGTACTGCAGCGTATGCCGGCATGGTGGGGAAAATCCTGATCGAAAGAATTTGCAGGATTCCTGTAGAAGTAGATATCGCCTCCGAATTCCGTTATCGGGACCCATTAGTTGATGGAAACACTTTATTAATTGCTATCAGTCAATCTGGTGAAACTGCGGATACGTTGGCTGCGATGGAAGAAGGTAGAAAGAAAGGGGCATTAATTTGGTCAATAGTTAACGCAATCGGATCGCAGGCGATGCGATATTCGGATGGATTCATTTCCATGCAAACGGGTCCCGAAATTGGCGTTGCATCCACGAAAGCATTTACCGCACCACTGGTGGATCAATACATGTTGGCTGTGCATTTGGCAGAAGTTCGCGGCGTAATTAGGGATGAAGAGCGGAATCAATTAATTGCTGATCTTCGTGTGCTTCCGGATAGGATTGGGAAATGTTTGGAACGAGAAAATGATGTAAAGGAAATTGCCAACAAATTAAAAGAAACCAAAGACGCTTTATACCTGGGCAGAGGAATTAATATGCCCATCGCATATGAAGGGGCTTTGAAATTGAAAGAAATTTCGTATATCCATGCTGAGGCGTATCCTGCCGGTGAATTAAAGCATGGTCCGATCGCACTTATCGATGAGGATCTACCGGTTATTGCACTTGCAACACGAGATCCTTGGTACGAGAAGATGATCAGCCAAATCGAACAAGCTAAAGCGAGGGGCGGATATGTGATTGCGGTTGCAAATGACGGAGACGACCGTGTTGGTAGTCTTGCGGACGTAGTGCTTTGGGTACCGGAAGTATCATGGATGCTTAGTCCTGTAGTAAATATTATCCCCTTACAGCTGTTGGCATACCACATTGCTGTCTTTCGCGGTTTGGATGTCGATCAACCACGCAACCTCGCCAAATCGGTAACGGTGGAATAATCTATGTTAGAATTTGTACGGCATTTTTATTACCATGGATACCATCACTCCTGATACGGAACTGTTTTTTCCTTTGCGACTTGCGCATCGTCTCAAAGAGGCAAGGTCTGATGAATGGAAAAAACTTATCAATCAAATTTCAAGAATAGATGGATGCAATTTAAATTCACTGAGTTTCCAACTGGTAATGGTACGTTTGGCAGGTTGTGCAAATTGTGATTCAGACTCCTACCGAGCGATGCGAGGTTGTGAATTTTGTGCCAAGCAGACTTTAAAGAGGTATAAAGGTACCGATTCCGATCTGATGAATCTTTTTCAGAATACAAAAGAAGAAATAAAAGAATATTTACAGAATAGAGAACAATAGAAATCCTTATGGATGAACGTAATTTAAAAATTGTTGGTGTACGATTTGCAAAAATTGGAAAGATTTATTACTTTGATGCCTCAAAAGTAAACGATATTATCCCCGGAGATAAAGTTATTGTTGAAACCAGCAGAGGTTGGCAAATTGGTGAAGTGGTCTTAAGCGTCAAGGAACCTGGACAACCTCCAGAAGGTGCTTGGAAGCAGATTGACAGACGAGCTACACCACGAGATTTGATGCATAAACAGGTATTACAACAAAAAGAAAATGAGATTGTCGAGTATTCGCAAAAACGAGTTCGGGAATTGAAGATTAGAGATGCTAAGATCATTTCTGCGGAGATCAGTTTTGACAATTCACGCTTGACTGTTTTATTCACATCAGAAAACCAGGAAAAGATCGAATTCAAATCGTTGCGTCCGGAATTGCATAAGCTTGCAAATGTGCCTAATGTTGAATTTAAGCAAATTGGTCCTCGAGATGTGGCAAAATGCCTGGGTGGTATGGGGGCTTGTGGTTTGGAAAAACGATGCTGCTCACGGTTTTTGACTGAATTTAATTCAATTTCCATAAAAATGGCCAAGGAACAAGGCATTTCATTAACACCCTCTGAAATAACTGGGATGTGCGGGCGGTTGCGTTGTTGTTTGGTCTATGAATATCAATTTTATGTCAGCGCTCGCCAAGCATTGCCAAAACGGAATACGATGGTGATAACTCCGAATGGGGAAGGAAAGGTCATTGATCTGCTTCCGCTAAAGGGAGCGGTATTAGTCGAATTACCCGAAATTGGTCGGAAAGAATTTACGAAAGAAGAGATAGAACCAGTCCTTCCAGCAGCAAAAAATCTTAAACCAAATCAAAATTTTCTTGATGGTAATGAACCGAATGAAAAGGACGCGATAGATTTCATCCCTGGCAATGAAGAAACTCGATCCTGAAAATTGGAATAACCAACAAAATATTCTTGTTGTTCTAGCGCACCCTGATGACCCAGAATATTTTTGTGGCGCTACCATTGCGCGCTGGGTGGCAGCAGGTCATGAAGTCAATTATTGTTTATTAACAAAGGGTGATAAGGGGGTGAATGAAGCCAATACGAAAGCAGAAAATCTTACTTTCACACGAGAAAAAGAACAGCGTGCTGCTGCAAAAGTGTTGGGTGTAACAAGCGTCCTGTTTCTGGATTTCGAAGATGGTTACCTGATTGCTGATATCCCAGCTCGCAAGAAAATAGTTGGAGTAATACGAGAGATCCAACCATCCATATTAGTAAGTTGCGACCCCACAAACGTATTTGTTCGTGAAAACTCCATCAACCATCCTGATCATATAGCAGCTGGGCAAATTACGCTCAATGCTGTTTATCCAGCTGCGGGAAACCCGCTTTTCTTCCCCGATCTATTGGAGAATGGACTAACACCCCACTCTGTGAAGGAAGTCTGGTTATCATTACCTTCAAATCCAAATACAATTTTAGACATTACTGAGTTTTGGAAGATCAAAATAGAAGCACTCCTATGTCATGTCAGCCAGGTTGGAGACCCTAAAATATTTAGTGAACGGATGAAATTACGAAAGACACCTGAAAGCCCTGAATCATCACCTCGGTATGAGGAGAAGTTCAAACGGATTGTGTTCAAATAATATGGATAACATCACAAAGCAAATCGAAGCATTAAAGAATTACACGATCGAAAACCGAAGATTTTTCCATCAAAATCCGGAATTGGGTTTCATTGAAAAAACAACATCTTCGTATATTGCTGATGAATTATCGAAAATGGAAATTCCTTTCATACGTGGAGTAGCGGATACCGGAATCATTGCAACAATTGAAGGCAGAACAAAAACTCCTTTGGTGCTTTTACGATTTGATATGGATGGTTTACCGATTCAGGAAGAAAACGAAGTACCCTATAAAAGCAAGAATTTTGGAGTAATGCATGGTTGCGGGCATGATGGTCACATGGCAATCGGACTCACCTTAGCAAAAATAATGAGCATGAACAAAAATACTCTTAACGGGACTGTTCATTTGTTTTTTCAGCCTGCGGAGGAATGCTTTGGCGGTGCAAAAAAGGCCATCGATTCAGGATATTTTCTGAATCCCAAGCCCGATTATGCATTGGCGTTACATCTTTGGAATGAAAAGCCAGTAGGGTGGGTTGGATTAGCCGAAGGTCCGGTAATGGCGGGTGATGATACTTTCCAAATTACTGTTTATGGAAAAGGTGGACATGGAGCAATTCCAAATGCATCCGTTGATCCAATCATCACTGCTGCGCACATCGTATCTGCTTTACAAAGCATCGTTTCCAGAAATGTCCCTCCTTTGGGATCTGCTGTGGTTAGTGTAACAAAGATACGTGCTGGAGAAACATACAACATTATTCCAGAAACTGTCATCATGGAAGGGACCATTCGATTTTTCGATGAAGGCATCCATCAAATTGCGTTGAAACGGTTTCGGGAAATTGTGGAAGGGATCAGTTCAGCATTCACTTGCAAAAGCCAAATAATAATTGAGAATCTTTCTACACCCGTCGTGAATGACGAAAAGGTCACTGAAAAGTTAAAGAAACAGCTTCCCAACCGTTTGTCACAATTTACTTGGGACTCACAATTTCAAACAATGGGTTCCGAAGATATGGCGCTAATCCTGGATCGTATCCCCGGATGTTACCTTTTTATCGGTTCAGCAAATCATGAAAAGGGTCTGGCTTTTGGGCATCATAATCCACGATTTGATTTTGATGAAACTGCGCTTTTCAATGGCCTGGAAGTATTAATAAGATCAACTTTAACCCTGCTTGAAAATCCCCGATAATCGGTTAATCATTAGAATTCCATGTTTTTTGTCAGATTGACAAATAATTTTGGAATGCTATACTTTAATTGTATCAATCATCAGATTAATCCGATAAATGATGAATATATTAGATAATAATTTCATTAAGTACCTTATCTCTTCTCGTAATGAAAATAGAGAGCGATTGCCTTCACTTGCTGAAATAAGCAATAAATTGGGTGTCAGTGTTGCTGCATTACGAGAGCAATTGGAAATTGCAAAAATCTTGGGACTCGTTGAAGTCAAACCAAAAGTTGGAATCCGTAAAAAAGCCTATACTTTCACTCCTGCTGTGCTTGCTTCTGCTTCATATGCCACAGCTATTGATTCCTCAAATTTCGATCACATTTCAAATCTGAGGATGCATCTTGAAGAAGCCTATTGGTTTGAGGCAGTTGGGTTATTGCATGAAGAAGATAAGGCAGAATTACGAGAATATGTCGTGAACGCAAAGGAAAAATTACGAGGGAAACCTACCCAAATTCCACAACAGGAACATAAGGGTTTACACCTCACTATTTATTCAAGATTATCGAATCCTTTCGTTTACGGTTTACTGGAAAGTTACTGGGAATTATACGAAGCCGTTGGTTTGAACGTGTATTCCGATTTGGGGTATCTCAGCAGTGTCTGGGATTATCACGATCGAATTGTAAAAGCGATCGACATGGGAGAGTTGGGACTTGGATTTCAACTCTTGAAAGAACATATGAAGTTGATCCAAACCAGATCAAAAGAACCACCTTCTCAATCATTTGAGTAATACATGGAGTGAATATGGTGCGAAACAAAGTCAAGAAAATTGTCAACGATTTTTGCATAACATTCAGCACAATAAATGGATCCGGAAGTGCGACTGCCAACAATATTATTTTGCGTGCGTTATTCAAAATGGGGATCCCGGTTTCAGGTAAGAATATTTTTCCTTCCAATATACAAGGATTGCCAACCTGGTACAGCATCAGGGTAAGTAAAGACGGGTACACTGGACGGCTTGAGAAAGATGACATAGTCGTTGCAATGAATCAAGCGTCCATCGATAAGGAAAGTGATTTTATCGTTCCCAATGGTGTTTTGTTTTATGCAGATGATATTCAACTGCCGGTCTTGAGAAAAGATATTATTACATATCCTATGCCCGTCAATAGCATCGTTAAGGAGTCAGAAGCTCCCGCGGGATTGCGGGATTACCTTGCGAATATGGTGTATGTCGGTGTTCTCAGTCAAATGTTGGGTATTAACTTAGATGATATCCACGCATCCTTGGATTTTCACTTCAAAGGCAAACAAAAACCGATCATATCAAACTATCAGATCATCAAGAAGGCCGCGGATTGGGCTGCACAAAATTTAACCAAGCAGGATCCATTTTATGTCGAGCGATTGAACAAAACATGTGATTGCATTATGTTGGACGGCAACACTGCTGGTGCACTAGGTTCATTATTTGGTGGATTGCAATTCGTGGCCTGGTATCCGATCACTCCAGCTTCCTCATTATCTGAAGGGGTCATCGAATGGATTCCTGAAATAAGAAAAGATCCTGATACAGGGAAGGCTACCTGCGTAGTGGTTCAAAGCGAAGACGAATTGGCTGCGATTGGTATGGTGATCGGTGCAGGGTGGGCAGGCTTAAGAGCTATGACTTCGACGTCTGGTCCCGGATTGAGCCTAATGACGGAATATCTTGGACTTGCTTACTTTACCGAAGTTCCACTTGTCGTTTGGGATGTCCAACGAGTTGGACCTTCAACAGGTTTACCAACCCGCACTGCTCAAGGCGATATTACTTCCACTTACTTTATGAGTCATGGTGATACACAATTTGTTATGTTGTTCCCTGGCTCAGTAAATGAATGCTTTGAATTTGGATGGAAAGCGCTGGATCTCGCGGAAAAAATGCAATCGCCAGTTTTTGTCATGATCGATCTCGACCTGGGGATGAATCAATGGATGACTAAGAAATTTGAATATCCTGATCGCCCAATCGAACGAGGAAAAATACTTTGGGAAGAAGATCTTCAAAAAATTATAGAAAAAGGGGGTGGAAAATGGGGTCGATATCTGGATATCGAAAACGATGGGATACCTTACAGGACATTGCCCGGGAATCAGCATCCGAAAAGCGCATATTTTACCCGCGGTACAGGACATAATGAGTTCGCAATGTATAATGAGGAACCCGAAGTATGGGAAAGAATATTAAACCGTATTGCAACGAAATTTGAAACAGTAAAAGAATTCATTCCAAAACCTGAAATTAAGTCCATGAAAGGTGCCGAAATCGGGATCATATCGTATGGTTCAAATGACCCTGCCATTTGTGAAGCAAGAGATATGTTGAAGACCAGCGGAATTCCAACGGACTATCTTCGCATAAAAGCCCTGCCGTTCACCGCAGAAGCAAGAAGGTTTATTGCAAAGCATGAAAAAAATTATGTTGTGGAACTCAATCGAGATGGTCAAATGTGGCAATTGCTGACAATAGAGTTTCCAGACTTGGCGACAAGGCTCATTAAAACAGCGCACGTTGATGGGTTGCCCATCACGGCGAGGTGGATCCAAGAAAAAATAGTTGGCAAAAAAGGGTGATGGCGATGAGTATTCAATCGAATCCTGTTTCTTCAATGCAACCATTAAATAAAGCCGGTATGACTCGAGCAGATTATAAAGGAGCCAATAGTACATTATGCCAGGGGTGTGGACACAATGCAGTGGCCGCTCAAATAGTGGCTGCTTGTTATGAGCTGGATATTATTCCGGAAAAGGTAATGAAATTTTCTGGTATCGGCTGCTCCAGCAAGAGTCCTACTTATTTTCTGGGGAGATCCTTCGCATTCAATGGATTACATGGAAGGATGCCTTCATTGGCTTTGGGAGCATCTTTTGCCGACATAACAGTAAAAAGCCTTGGCATTAGTGGTGATGGGGATACAGCAAGCATTGGATTTGGGCAATTCAAGCATCTAGTTCGTCGTAATTTACCGATGGTTTACATAGTTGAAAATAATGGTGTTTACGGATTAACAAAAGGACAGTTTTCCGCGACATCTGAGAAAAATCTCAGCTTAAAAAGGCAAGGTGTAAATCCTTATATGCCCATCGATATCTGTATGGAAGCCATTATTTCCAATGCGACGTTCGTGGCACGCTCTTTTGCAGGAGATCCCAAACAATTAAAAGAACTTATCAAGGCTGCTTTCAGCCATAAAGGTACTGCAGTACTTGATGTGATCAGTCCTTGTGTTACGTTTCACAACCAGGAGTCATCGCTACACTCTTATTCGGGTGGCAAAGAACATGAAGTACCCTTGCATGAAATTTCCTACGTTCCAGCAAGAGAAGAAATAACGATCGACGATTTTGAACAAGGAACTGTACGTGAAGTTGTTCTTTTTGATGGTTCTGCGGTGAAACTAAAAAAGTTGGATAAAGACTATGACCCTGCTGATAAATGGCAGGCATTGCGAATGTTGGAAGAAGCCCGAAATAATAATTGGCTTTTAACAGGATTAATCTATATCGACCCAACCGCTCCGACGATGTTTGAAATATACGATATGCCATCGACACCCATGAACCGCACGTCTTCTGATAAATTGCGACCATCCAAAGATGCACTCGAAAAAATAAATCAATCGTTGTTCTAATAAAATCGACCTGGAGAATGCCAGGTCGATCATTTTCCAGTTGTGATTTTATCAGGATGATGCTTTATCCATTCACTCCATGATCCAATATAAATACGTGAACCTTTCATGCCTATCATCTGCATCGCAAAATGATTTAATAAGGATGTTACTCCAGAACCACAGTAGAAAATTACCTTTTCAGGATCTTTCCCACAAAGAAGATCTTTATATTGCGAAAAAAGCTGAAATTTTGACTGAAACATGCCATTTTTATCGAAATTGTTTTGGTAAAACATATTGGAAGCCCCCGGGATGTGTCCTGCAATTGAATAGTAAGGTTCAACTTCTCCACGAAATCGTTCCGGGCTTCTGGCATCAATAATGAGAAAATCCTCTTCGTTGATCGCGTTTTGCATCTCGATGAGATTAACTACGGATTCCAGATGAAATTCTGAGTTGAAATGGGAAGGCAAAGCATTTTCCATATTCGAATCCACGGGCAAATGCATCGAATTCCATACTGTAAATCCGCCATCGAGGAGTGCAACATTTTTATGGCCACAGATACTTAATAGCCACCATAACCTGACTGCATATGCTCCACTAACAGAATCGTAAACGACAATTTGCTTGGATGAATTTACACCATTCCAAGATAAGAATTCGGTAAATTTACCCCAATCCGGTAATGGATGATTACCTGATGAGTTCGTGGGTATGCCGGCTAGGTCATTATTTAGATCCGCAAATCTTGCTCCGGGGATATGTTCTTTTTGATAATCCAACAATCCAAATTCAGGATGGATCAGGTCGAATCGACAATCAAAAATTACATAATTTGGATTTCCTAGATTTTTGAGCAACTCAGAAGGTGAAATTAAGTAATGATATGTTTTCATTTTTATAAACCCTTGAAGTACTCTTAATGGTATGGTTCACCTATGGTGTGCAATAGAGCAAAATTCGGAGTATGCATTGCACTTAGGGGTAATCCTGAAACAATGACAACTTGTTGTCCTTTTTTTAGCCTGGTATGGTCCAGGATTGTTTTTTCAACAATTGAGATCATTCCTTCTACTGTGGTCGCAAAAGTAACCAGGAAAGGACAAACACCCCATAGAATATTCATCCGGTTCAACGTGCTTTCATTTGGAGTAAATGCCAGGATGGGAACATTTGGGCGTGTTTTTGACATCAAGAGAGCGGTTTTACCGGATAATGTAAATACTGCAATTGCCGCAACATTCCTGTCTTGAGCCAATTCACAGGTCGCGAGCGTAATTGCGGAGGCATCATCCATTATCACAAGGTCTGCAGATTTGCGGATGTGTCCCCATTCCTGAAAATGTTCTTCTGCTTCTTTGACGATACAATCCATCATCGCAAGACTTTCAACCGGAAATGCTCCGCTGGCAGTTTCACCTGAGAGCATGACTGCGTCTGTACCATCAAAGATGGCATTTGCAACATCCGATGCTTCTGCACGGGTGGGTCGGGTATTTGTGATCATTGATTCCAACATTTGTGTTGCCGTGATAACTACTTTGTTAACCTGATTGGCTTTATCGATGATGGTCTTTTGCATAATAGGTACAGCTGAAGGGGAAGTTTCCACACCCAAATCACCACGGGCAACCATTACACCATCAGATACAGAAAGAATTTCTTCCAGATTTTCTAATGCATCAGGTCTTTCCAATTTCGCAATGATGGGTAATTGAGCTTTTTCTGGAGCTAACGCTTTTACTTTTTCACGAACACGTCTGATATCATCCGCGGTTTGCACGAATGAAATTGCCAACATGTCGACATCGTGCTCCAAACCAAATTCGAGGTCGATTAAATCTTTTTCCGTGAATGAAGGAAATAACAATTTCGCACCTGGTAAATTCACCCCTTTATGGGAAGTGACTTTTCCTCCAATAATCACCTCAGCGGTAATAATATTTTTTTCTATTTGCGTTGTTTTTAGTTCAATCTTTCCATCATCCAATAAAATTCGGTTCCCGAGTTTCAAACTCTTATTCAAACTGGGTACATCGAGTGGGAGAAACGGAATTATTAAGTCTTTATGGGATGGTTGATCCGATATATGGACTTCCTGACCCGGTATTAGGTCAATCCCGGAATCTGGCAATCTCCCCACTCGCAGTTTTGGTCCTTGAAGATCCTGTAATATGGCAACATGCTTTGAGAGTTTTTTAGTGATGGAGCGAATTTTAATAATCCGGTTTAAGTGTTCTGGATGCGTTCCATGGGAAAAATTCAGCCGGGCAACATCCATCCCGGCTTTGATCATTTTTTCCAATATTAGGTCTTTATCACAACTTGGGCCAATTGTGGCGACAATTTTGGCTTTTCGATCCATTCAATATCCTCCCAACTTAAAGATAATTAAGCTGCTTGGCTTGTTTTTCCAATTCTTCGCGGAATTGTGGATGGGCAATACCAATCAACGCTTTGGTTCTTTGTCGAATTGATTTGCCATATAGATCCACCATCCCGAATTCAGTAACGATGAAATGCACATGACTGCGTGTAGTCACAACACCTGCACCTGTTTTCAACATCGGGACAATCCGGCTAATAACGGTGCCGTCGCGTAACGTAGTGGTACTAGGTAAAGCGATTATGGGTAATCCACCTTCAGAAAGAGACGAGCCATATATAAAATCCATCTGACCGCCCACGCCACTATAAAACTTCGGACCGATACTATCGGCACATACTTGTCCTGTAAGATCTACTTCAATTGCAGAATTAATCGCGACCATTCTATAATTCTGAGCGATTACCATGGGATTGTTCACATATTCTGTTCGCTGCAATTCAACGATTGGATTATCGTTCACCCATTGATACAATCGTTTCGTTCCAATAATGAAACCCGCAGTAATTTTCCCTTTATGAATCGTTTTTTTTGCGCCTGTGATGATCCCAGCTTCGACCAAATCGAGAACACCATCAGAAAATAATTCTGAATGGACACCAAGATCCTTCTTATGTTTCAAGTGTTTAAGGACAGCATCAGGGATTGCTCCAATGCCAGTTTGCATTGTCGCACCATCCGGTATCCTTTCAGCGATGAAAGAAGCTATCTTCTCATTTATTACTGGATCGCCTTCCTCTCCCATGGATAATTCTGCCATTGGGTAATCGACCGGAACGATGTAATCCAGATCCTTCACATGGATGAAAGTATCACCAAGCGTCCTGGGCATATTTGGATTTATCTCGGCGATGATGATTTTTGAAGATTCAGCAGGACTTTTCGTTAATCCAGTTTCGGATCCAAAAGTGCAATATCCATGTTTATCGGGAGGCGAGAGGTGCACAAAGGCAACATCGATTGGCAAAATTCCTCGTTTGAAAAGCAGGGGAAATTCTGAGAGTAAAACCGGAGTGAAATCCCCTCTGCCTTCCTGGATTGCTTTTCGAACATTTCCGCTGATAAAAAGAGAATTGACCCGTAAATGACCTTCCATTGCAGGATCGGTATAAGCAGAACCACCCACGGTTAATGCCTGACATATTTCAACATCTTTAATATTCGGGGCATAATCTACTAAAGCTTGTAACAATTCTTGGGGAACTGAACAGTTTCCTGTTAGAAATACTCGATCACCTGATTTTACTGCTCGAACCGCTTTTTCGGCTGTTGTGATCCTGGATTTGTAGATGGATTCCCAATTTGCCATATGTTTAGAATTATTTCATGAAAAGCACTTCACGGATTTTTGGCAAAGCCCAATCGATCGTCTTCTTATCGATGATCAAAGGAGGAGCAAAGCGGATTACATGTTCATGGGTCTCTTTCGCCAGGATTCCACTATTCTGTAATGCTTCGCAAAAACGGCGCGCACCGCCTGCTGATTTCTTTAATTCAACCCCTATCAATAATCCTTTTCCACGAACTTCTGCGACGTGTGGACTGTTCAGCTCAGCCAGCTGATCGCTAAAATACTCACCCATTTGAGCTGAGTTTTCAATCAATCTCTCTTCTTTAATGACTTTTAAGGCTTCGCGAGCAACGGCAGCTGCCAAGGGGTTGCCACCAAAAGTAGAGCCATGTTCACCAGGTACAAAAAGATTCATTACAGGTTGATTGGCTAAAATCGCAGAAACCGGGTAGAAACCACCGCCTAAAGCCTTGCCAATGATCATGATATCCGGCCGTACATTTTCATGGTCGCAGGCAAATAATTTACCAGTCCTGCCCAATCCAGTTTGAATCTCATCTGCTATGAAGAGAATTTTCTTTTTGTTGCACAGATCACGGACCTTTTTGAGATACCCTGTGGGTGGCACGATGACACCACCTTCTCCCTGGATCGGTTCCAACATAATTGCTGCTGTATTCGATGTGATCGCTTTTTCAAGAGCCTTGGCATCACCATATGCTACATTGATGAATCCGGGAGTAAAAGGTCCAAAATCATTTTTATAGAGTGGTTCGGATGAGAACGAGACGATCGAAATTGTTCTACCATGAAAATTTCCATTTGCGACGATGATTTCTGCCTTATATCGTTTTACTTTTTTAACTTGATAAGCCCATTTACGTGCCAATTTTAGAGCTGTTTCTACGGCTTCAGCCCCTGAATTCATTGGCAGAGACATTTCATAACCTGTGAATTCAGCCATTTCTTGATAAAAGTAGGGTAATTGATCATTGCGAAAAGCTCGTGAAGTCAGCGAAATCTTTTTCGCTTGTTTTATCAATGCTTTCATAATGCGAGGATGGATATGCCCCTGGTTTAGGGCGGAATAAGCGCTAAGACAATCGAGATATTTCTTTCCTTCAACATCGTATACCCAAACGCCATCACCACGAGCTAAAACTACATCTAATGGATGGTAATTATGGGCACCGTATTTTTCTTCCAAAGCGATGTAATCAGATGATTTCATTTTATGCTCCCAGGAGTGTGACCAAAATGGCTTTTTGAGCATGCAAGCGATTATGAGCTTGAGGAAACAAAGCTGAATGTTCTCCATCTGCTACTTCATCGGTTATTTCCTGACCTCGATGGGCAGGCAAACAGTGCATAACGATTACATCTTTATCTGCTTCATTGACCAATTTTGCATTCACCTGGTAAGGCGGAAAAACCAATTCTCTCTTCTTGGATTCTTCTTCTTGACCCATACTGGTCCATGTATCGGTATAAATGACGTGCGCATTTTTTACTGCTTCATGTGGATCTCGTAGGAATTGCAATTTGCTTCCACTTGTCTTTGCGATTTCTTTTGCATCAACGACTGCTTTTGCTAAAATGTCATAACCTTCCGGATTTGCGATGGTGAAATTTGCACCTAGTTTAGAACATACATGCATAAGTGATACGGCAACGTTATTTCCATCGCCAATGAAAGTGACGTTCAAACCTTTTAATGTTCCAAATTTCTCAAAAATTGTAAGTGCATCAGCCATTCCCTGGCAAGGATGGTTATAATCGCTTAAGCCATTGATTACAGGGATACTGGACCATTTAGCAAGTTGAACCACATGATCATGAGCAAAGACGCGTGCCATGAGCACTTGGACGTATCCGGAAAGCACACGAGCAACGTCAGCTATGGATTCGCGTTGACCCAACCCAATTTCATTAGGGGAAAGATAAAGAGCATCACCTCCCACATGGCGCATAGCCATGTCAAAACTTACACGAGTGCGCAAACTTGGTTTTTGAAATATCATCCCAAGGACTTTACCCTTTAGGATTGGTTTATTTCCGTGCTTGAAATATTCTTTCTTGAGATCAACTGCGCGATCCAGCAATTGCTGAATATCTGCAGGGGTATAATCGGAAATCGCCAAAAAATCTTTTTTCATAAGGACTCCTTGGAATTATTAAGAATTGAGCTGTAAAAGTATAACATACCGCTCAATTATGACTAATGGATTAGTTCCTAAAATAATTTGAATAATGTCATGGTGCGATTAGTGCGATTAAACCTTCTTTTTAGATTCAACTTTCTTTTTTGCTGATTTAATCGTCATATCCATGATGGGAAATTGTAAATATCCTGCTGCAACTGTGATAGCATACGCCAAACTGGCTTCAAATCCTGGAGTTATGACATATTTTTTTCGATATATTCCCTTAATGATGAGATTCGCAACTTTTTCCGCAGACATCTGGCCTGCAGATGCATTTATTTCCTTCATCAAGGGAGTTTGCAATGTGCGTTCATACGCCAATTGAGGTGTATCAGTGTCTGCTGGGAAGACGACCGACACATTTATTCCCATTGGCTTTAGTTCAGCCCGGATCACATCTGAAAAACCGCGAACTGCATACTTG
Source organism: uncultured Chloroflexia bacterium (assembly GCA_963699305.1). GTDB lineage: Bacteria > Chloroflexota > Anaerolineae > Anaerolineales > Anaerolineaceae > JBGQAS01. Next base: position 764,891 of record OY969431.1, read on the forward strand.
GACGAAGCATATGCTGAATAACCATAAGAAGCAAAGAAACCTGCAAAACTGGAGATATTAATAATGTGCCCGAAACCTCTTTTGATCATGTAAGGAACTACAGCTTTTACCATATTTACTGTGCCAAAAAAGTTGATATCCATGATTTTACGAAAAATTGACAAATCAATTTCAGTAACTGCTCCAGGGTAAACGATACCTGCAGAATTGATCAACAAATCCGGAATCCCAACTTTTTCAATAAAACGAGGGACGATTTTTGTAACATTGTTTTCTAGCGAGATATCTGCGGAAATCAGTCCGATTTGCTGTGAAGAATAGATTTTCTGATTCTTCATCCCCAGAATTGCGGAAGTAAGATTTTCCATCCTGCGAGCAATAATGAATACATTGGCTCCCAGTTTTACAAATTGATTGGCTAACGCCAAACCTATTCCACTGGAACCCCCAGTAATTAAGACTAATTTATTAGAGAAGTGTTTTTCTAATGAAAGCATTATTACCTCAATGTCTGCAAGAACTGCATGAACCACCTGCACAGCCGCCACAGGAATGGGAAATTGAAGATGATTGTGCAGGGTGATCGGAATGGGAATAACACATTGATAAAGTTCTCTTGGTTTTCAAACTCTTGCAATTTGAACAAGAAATCGAGTAGTCAGCTTCTTTCATAGAACGCAATGCATCAAATTTTGTCCCACATTGGGTGCATCGATATTCATATATTGGCATTCAACTCTCCTACTGTAGTCTCGAATGATTGTAACTAGTATGACGCCGACGGTCAACTATTGAATGATCTCAACTCAAATGAATCAATGATTTTCAAGATACCATCCAAAAAAATATCTGGATTTTTCTGGGTAAATAAATTGACACGCGTTTCTTTATCAAGGCAATATGGTTTTAGGATTAAATGCGCAAATTTCCGATATAACATAGCTCCTCTTTCAGAGCCGTAAAAGTCCATGGATAAAGATAGATGCTTTTTTATTGAGATTTTGAGTAAATCAACTGGAACCTGCATACGATCCATTTTCATAAAAATCCAGGGATTGGCAACCGCAGCTCGACCGATCATAATGGCATCACAGTGGGTATGATTGGACATTCGATCGATATCTGGAACGGTTCGAACATCCCCATTTCCAATAATTGGAATATGTGAATTTTGTTTTATCTCTGCAATTGCATCCCAATCAGCGATACCGGTGTACCCCTGGCTGCGCGTTCTAGCATGGACGGCAATACAAGCTGCGCCATTTGCTTCAAGCATCTTTGTAATTTCGATGTGATTTTTCGTAGATAGATCCCAACCAAGCCTAATCTTGGCTGTAATTGGTATTTTGAAAGAATTCGCTAATTTTTGGATCATTAAGGACATTTTTTCAAGATCCTTTAATAGTGCTGACCCTGCTCCTCGATGAACAACAGATTTTGAAGGGCAACCAAAATTAATATCAAAGAAATCCGGATTGCGGGAATATAGTCTTTCTGCAGAGAGCAGCATACGATCCGGATCATCATCAAGTAATTGATAACCAAAAGGTCGTTCAATACCTGTGAAGCTGATTCTTTGTTCGAGTCCAGGAGGAGAATTTAGAACATCTATTGAATTAATGAACTCTGAATAGCTAATTGCTGAACCCATTTGTCTTGTGAATGATCGGAAAGGTGAATCGGAATACCCATCCATGGGGGCTAATACTAACCTTCCGGTAATGGGAATTGGACCTATATGAAAAAATGGTAAATTCATCAACTGCAATTTTACTTTAGGAAATGGAAAAGGTGACTTTTCAGTCACCTTTGAGCGGGAGCGACGGGATTTGAACCCGCGGTCTCGGCCTTGACAGGGCCGCATGTTAAACCACTACACCACGCCCCCGAGCGAGCCCAATATTATCATGCGATTGTTTGCAAGTCAAGAATTTGTTAATTATTTCCAGAAATCCATTCTTCACTATCACGTTGCCATAAATGAATCTCCGAGGGCTGGAACCAAAGTGTAATCTCTTTCTTTGCTGTATCTATGGAATCCGACGCATGGGTCAAATTCCGGCTGATTTTACATGCCAAATCGTGTCGGACTGATCCAGGAGCAGCGTCCAATGGGTTTGTGGACCCCATGGTTTGTCGAACTGCTGCAACAGCATTTTCACCTTCCCATATCATTGCAATAACAGGGGTCATGCAGATGTATTTAACCAATCCATTATAAAAAGGTTTACCAACATGGATGGCATAATGTTTTTCAGCAAGTTCCTTATCTACCTGAATAAATTTTGCAGCAACTAATTTTAATCCGCGTTTTTCAAGGCGTGAAATAATTTCACCTACCAAAGCTCTTTGAACCGCATCGGGTTTAATGATGACGAAAGTTTGTTCCAAAATATTCTCCAAAACGAAGTTTAACGAAGCAAGTCCTCAGCTTTGTTGTATGCGTCCAAAGCTTCCCTAAGTTGATTATTCTTAGAATACGCGTCGCCTAGAGTTTGCCATATTGAAGGTTCTTTGCTGTCTTTTTCAATTGCCCTTTGTAAACTTGCAATCGCCAGATCCAATAACATGCCTGATTTGATTACCTCTTTATAAAGACCGGCAGCTTTCGATAATTCTCCAGCATTGAACGCCTGTTCAGCTCTTAAGAGTTCTGGGGGTAAATTCTCATCGATATTTATCGGTGTCACATGTGAAACGTTGGGAACCTCATGCGTTTCTTCCACAGCAGGTTGAAGAGATTCAACTGGTTGAGGTTCTAATAGATCTGTTGGTTTGGTTGTATGTGTTTCTAAGGATGCTTCTTGGGGTGAGGTCTCTCCATCCAAGGATTGCAACCATTCCTGCATGTTTGGTTGAGAAGTGGAGGCATCGGATTGTGGAATCTCGGGAGGTGATTGAACCTTTGGTTCTGGTGGTGTTTCTTCTTTAAGGTCTTTCAACCAATCTGGGATCTCTGCGACGGATTTTGTTTCTGGCGAAGCTTCTTCTACTTTTAAGTGATTCTTCACCTTCAGCAGTTATTTCGATTTCCTTTAACCATGCAGGTAAATTATCAGATACTGAGAAGGGCTGAGGTTTTTGAGTATCATCAGGGGTATGTGATTCTTCCAACCATTCGTGAGGCTCAGATAAAGAATTTGCGTCCAAAGATTGCTCGGTTTCTGTTTCTGGCAATTTGACCGCTGGTGGAACTGATTCCTGTGATCCTAATGATTCCAACCAAGGCATCTTGATATCCAGATCTTCTGGGGTTTCAGAGATTGCGGGTATTTCGTCGTTGGGCTTAACTTCCAATTCGGAATCTGCTTTTATCTCTTTCAACCATGTTGGCATGGTATCTGGAATGGGTTCTTTAACTTCAATAGGTTTTTCTTTCGCTTTTTCAGAAACCCCAATTTCTTGAACAACCTCTTCCCTTATCGAAGAAGGGGTTGGTTCACTAGAGCCCGAAACTGTTTCTCGAAGCCATTCCGGGACATCTGCTAGGTTATCAGCAGAAGGGGGAATATCGACGGGTTGAGTTTGCTCTTCTTCACCTTTTTTATTCGTAATCGATGGGACGATACTTTCCGCGGTGGATAAATTTGATTCTAGAACATTTAACTCAGGACTAATATGACTTTCTTCTTCTGACGAAAGTGGGGTAGATGCGATTTCTTTTAGCCATGATGGAATTTCTGCTGGAATAGCTTTTTCATTCTCCGTCGGAAGCTGAGATTCAGTTTCGGCAATATTTTCAGATGGTTGCCAACCTGCCGTTTTCATCCAATCCGGGATAGCTTCCTCAATTGGAGGTTCAATAGGAGTTTGCTCGACTGTTTCGGGCTTTTTATCCTCCGGTTGCTTTAACTCCTCCCTTGCAGTCGAAAGCCAATCAGAAGAAGGTTCAAGTGGTGTTTGTTCTACTGCACTGGAAGGCATGGACCATTCAAGAGGTTTTTCTTTTCCTCCAGAAGTCTGCCAGGAAAAATGCTCAACCATGACAGCATTATCCGGCACAGTTTCAAGATCTGGAGTATTCTCTGATACATATGCAAAATATGGATCGAGAGAAATAACCCTATCCCTATATATTTTTGCATCTTCTGCTCTTGAGGTATTTGTAAGTACTTCTGCAAGGATCCGATTGGCTTCAAAGCAAAACGGTAATTTTGACACAACCTTGCTGCTGATTTCAGTTGCATCCAATTTTTGTCCAGAAAAATAATACATTTGTGCAAGGGTAATCTCGACATCCATACGGCTCGGATCTTCAGCGAGCGCGGACAAGGCTTCTGCAATTGCCTGGGAGTATAAATTGGATCGAGCATACATCCTTACAAGAGCTCCCTTTGTAAGGCGAATCTTAACTGGTTCAACCCCATCTCTGCGACCATATAAGCGTTTTAATTCAGTTTGGATCCCGGCATTTGAAGGTTGTGTCTCAAAGGCTCGTTCCATGTACCAAATCGCAGAATCAAGGTCTCCAGCATCTTCTTTATAGATACTCATACCGATATGTGAGATGAAATCGTCCGGAATGGAAGAAAGCACTCTCTGGAATATATCTCCGGCGTCCTTATACTTTTGAGCTTCAAGAAAGGCTTTTCCAAGCAGTCTGTAAGAATCAATATATTTGGGGTAAGTGGATAAAATGTATTTACTATGTGCAATTGCCTCTTCCAATTGACCGCGATCGATCAAATTCTCTATTTCCTTTTTGTAACCCCGAAGACTGATTTTTGCCATTCCTTGACCTCCATCCCAAGTATGCAACAAAGTCTTATATTATGCAAGTATAGTGGTTGATGACTTGGAAAAAGAAAATGCGACATCCATAGATGCCGCATTAAGATTTTTATTCCCCTAAATAATCCCGCAATTTTCTTCTGGTTGTCGGATGACGCAATCGGCTTAACGCTTGTGCTTCTATTTGGCGCACACGCTCACGCGTTACACCCATTTTTCTCCCAACTTCCTCAAGAGTGTAAGCCTGACCATCCAATAAGCCATATCGCAGTTGTAAAATCCGAACTTCACGGGGTGGTAATGAATTTAAGACTTCTTCCAGATGTTCTTTTAAAAGATTATATGTTGCCGTATCATCAGGTGGTGGAGCTTCATCATCTTCAATGAAATCTCCAAGTACTGAGTCTTCTTCATCATCAGTTGGAGTCTCAAGAGACAAAGGTCTCCGTGCTACCTGGATCATGTTTTCCACTTTTTTGGGTGGAACATCGAGTGCAACAGCTAATTCATCAACCGTTGGTTCACGTCCCAATCGTTGTGTGAGTTGATGCTGGATGCGAAGAAGTTTATTGATCTGATCACCCATATGAACGGGAACACGAATAGTACGACCTTGATCTGCTATTGCACGAGTAACTGCCTGCCGGATCCACCAGGTGGCATATGTGCTGAATTTATGCCCGCGTCGATAATCGAATTTTTTTGTAGCACGGATCAAACCAATATTACCTTCCTGGATGAGATCAAGGAAGGGGACGCCACGCCCCATATATTTTTTTGCCACACTAATCACCAACCTGGAATTTGCAGTGATCAAGTGTTCACGTGCTGCCCAACCATCTTCGATTAGCCTTCGCAGTTCATGCCGGCGTTTATTATTTACTGTTCCACTGGCTAGTTCTTCACGTGCCATCCGGCCACGTTCAATACGTTGCGCTAACTCGACTTCCTCTTCAGCGGTCAATAAGTGGAACCCTGCTGACTTCCTTTAGATACAGTCCTATGGTGTCATCAGTATCGATGTTCTCAAGGTCGTCCAGTAATAATTCCTTAACCGTTTCTTCAACTTCTTCCTCACCAGCGGTTAAATCTTCTTCAGTTGGTTCCTCAATGGTTGCTACATCTTCAACATAAGGAATTCCAGCACTCATCAAAGCTGCAAATGCTTCTTCAAGCTGACCAACATCTTGCTCAGCTTCGGGAAAGAAATGTAGAATATCATCAATCGTGACGAAGGATTTTTGTCTACCTAATTCGATCAAACGGGCGATGATAGAAAAATCTTCTTCTTCTTCGTCAACTTCATGAATTCGTGGATTTTCCATGCTCAAATAGACACCTCATTATTTCTTCACTCGTTATTGCAATTCAGAATACACTTTTTCAAACCAAAATTCAATACCATGTGAATAGGTATTTAACACGATTTGACGAGCGGACAACCTGCGTCGCTCGTTTTCTCCTCCGTTCCTCTTCCTATGGGCAAGTAATACTATACAGACATTTGATACGAAAGTCAATAAGGTGGAAAAATTCTAATGTAGTATTAATCTTTAAGAAAATCATGTGCTTGAAAGTTAAATGGGCAGGGGGCGTTCAATTTTACAAGTCTGTTATCACCAGGGTGGGTAAATTCAATTGAAGATGCGTGTAGCATGATTCGAGGAACAAAATAGAACTTCTCTACTGGCATTCTTTGTTGATTTTGATTTCGATACAATTCATCCCCAACAAGCGGAAACCCAATATATGATAAATGAGCTCTGATTTGATGGGTATAACCTGTATGAGGTCGAATTACGATTGAACTTATTGTGGATTGAGTCTCGAGGACTTCTACATCCGTCACGGCAGGCTTGCCTTTTGTCAGGTCGATAATTGTTCGATGACGTCTATCGCCATTAATTCTTAGTGGCAAATCGATTGTCTTTTTTTGCCAATCCGGGATGCCAAGCACAATTCCTCGATATTCTTTCTGAAGAGATCGTTGCTCAAACTGCATGGACAGGGATCGATGAGCTTCAGGATTCTTTGCGAAAATAATCAAACCACTTATTTCTTTATCTATCCTATGAACGGTCCATATTTTATCAATACAATCACTTAAAATGGATCGTACATTTGGCAAGGATAACTGATAACCATCCTGAATTGAAAGTAATCCAGCTGGTTTGTTAATGGCAATAATGTAATCATCTTCATATATGATTTCCAGAGGTGGAGTAGTTGGTATCGAATAAGCTTGCACCATGTATTTACTGTACAATATTTATTAAAGAATGGAGGATGCGATGTTTATTGTACACGTTTCTGTATATGTAAAATCGGGTTTTATTCAAGAATTCATAGATGCGACGAAGATCAATGCAGAAAATAGCCTTAAAGAGCCTGGAATTACGCGTTTTGATGTACTTCAGAGTAAAAATGATCCAAGAAGCTTCTTGCTTGTGGAGGTATATAAGACTGAAAGTGATCCTGGTAGGCACAAGGAAACTGTACATTATAAGATATGGCGTGACACTGTAGAAAAAATGATGGAAGAACCGCGAGAAAGTGTTAAATTCGTGAATTGCTATCCCGAAGATGCTGATTGGAAGTAGCGTATGAATCTTGATTTCAGTACTTCGAATCGGATTATTTTTTATCCGGGATCCATAAAAAGTATAACGGAGCTTCTTTCAGAATTTGGTAATAAGGTTATGATTATTTCAGGTTCAAAATCGAATCGACTGGCCTATCTTGTTTAAAAATTTGGATCCTTCCAAAATCATATATCAAGTTTTCCAAACATCTGGCGAACCAACAATTGACTCAGTAAAAGAAGGAATTTGCAAAGCCCATGAGTTTCGAACAGATGCATTAGTTGCAATAGGTGGTGGAAGTGTTATTGATGCTGGGAAAGCGATTTCAGCCATGTTAACAAATCCTGGCGAACTCGAGGAGTATCTGGAAGTCGTGGGGCATGGAAAACCAATACTAAATAGAGCGAAGCCATTGATCGCAATTCCAACAACTGCAGGAACTGGTAGCGAGGTCACAAGAAATGCCGTCATTAAAGTTCCTTCCAAGAAAATTAAAAGTAAGCCTTCGTGGGAGAAAAATAATTCCTGAAATTGCCTTGATAGATCCCAATCTAACATTGGATACGCCTCCTGAAATTACTGCAAGTACTGGAATGGATGCATTATCACAGGTCATCGAACCATACATTTCAAAAAAAGGGGATCCTTTTGTTGATCTATTATGTGAAGATGCAATAAAAAAAGTATCTGATTCTTTATTACGTGCTTATATGATGGGTTCCGATCTTGCATCTCATGAAAAAATGTGTTGGGTCAGTCTATTTGGTGGGATAGCACTTGCCAATTCTGGATTAGGAGCTGTGCATGGATTTGCAGGTGTTATCGGGGGAATGCATGATATTTCACATGGAGTGATTTGTGCTCGATTATTACCTTACGTTTTTGAGATAAATTACAAGGCTTTATCGGAGCGAGAACCTGCAAATCCGATTTTGGGAAAATTTCAAAGGATTGCCGAAATCCTTACCCAATCCAAGGGAAGCGAAGTTATTGATTGTGTGTATTGGTTGGAAAAAATATGTGATGAAATGAAAATCCCTCAACTTGGGGAATTAGGAATAAATACCAAAGAGTTTCCAGAAATAATTCAAAATGCCCAATTATCTAGCAGCATGAAAGGAAACCCAATAGATCTCAATGCACAAGAGCTATTAATGGTGCTGGAGAAATCGCACTAATTCTTCGATTATTTCAACGTACAAAAAAAGACGCAGCCAATACTCCGGGTCCAGAGTGAACTAAGATTGCAGGAGGAGCGAATGTAATTTTTATTTCCTTCAAATTAAATTTTGTTTAAGATCCTTGGACCATGCAACGGCTTCATCAATATTTCCACCGTGCATTATTGCCAATGATGATTCCTCACCCTTCGGACATTCGCTCTCGATCATTTCTACCATCCGAGCTAAAGCACGTTTCTTTGTTCGTTGTTTGTCAGCTGGTTCGACCTGACCGTGCCGAAATGAAAGTATCGGTTTCATATCAAGCAATCCACCTATCAAAGCGCTTGCTGCCCCGATCCTTCCGCCACGACGTAGGAATTCCAATGTGTCCACCAAGAAGTACGTACGATTTTTTTCTGATAATTCTTTTACTCGCGAGACGATAGTATCAGCATTTATATTTTGTTTTGCCAATTTATATGCCAGCATAACCACAGTACCTAATCCTGCTGCAATCAACCCAGTGTCCACAATCCGGATATCTGCTTTTGGAAATTCGAGCGCGGCAGTTTCAGCACTACGAACTGTTCCACTTACTTTGGCAGGAGGACAAATAACAAGTATGGTCTCATGTTTTGATGAATACTTTTCAAAAATCGGTTGATAACGAATTGGCTCTGGTGCTGCAGTTTTTGGCATAACCGAGGATTTAGAAAGCTTTTCTAAAAAACCGGGGGGATCAATCTCAGAGTCATCACAATATGTCTTATCGCCAAAAATGATTAACTGAGGTAGAAAAGGAATGCCTAGTTTTTTTGCTTCGTCCGTTGGAATGCACGATAAAGTATCTGAAACGATGACTGTCATATATCTCCTCCGGGTTAATGATATGTTTCAATAGCAGGTAAACCTGTTATTGATTTTGCGGATTTTACAGCATTTACGATTGCCCTTGAAACCGCACGTGCTGCAAATGCACCAACAGTATTCACATTGCCTTGTTTTTTTCCGGTCGATAATGCGAAGAGTGTATCTCCATCAAACATAGTATGTGCTGGAAATATGGCATTTGCTAATCCATCATGAGACATCTGCGCAACCTTGTTCGTTTCCTCTTTTGATAGAGATGCATTAGTAACAATAACGCCAATTACAGTATTCCGCGTGCCAGCAATTGACATGACGGTTTTAGCAATCGGTGTCTTGAGGACTCGCATTGTATCTGCGAAGATATCTTTTTGTCTTGACTTTTTTATACCGTTGGAAAATGGTCGAGCACCAGCAATAATCTTTTGCGATTTTGGATCAATCACATCTCCAAATGAATTCACAACCATTAATGCTCCAACGAGTAATCCATTTCCGAGATCTTCACAAGCTGTGCCAATTCCAGATTTCATCGCGTGTTGAATGCCAAATATTTTTCCGACTGTTGCACCGGTTCCTGCTCCAACATTTCCGGTCGGAAAACAATTCGGAATCTGCATTTAAGCAAGCCTGGTATCCCATCTCCGCATCCGGTCGGATTTTTGGATTTCCAAGATCGCGATCATAAAATTACCGCGGCGCTCACGATAGGGACCCTGATTTTTCCAGCATTAAAACCAATATTTCTCTCCTCAAGAAAGCGCATGACCCCACCGGCAGCATCCAATCCGTATGCAGAACCTCCACATAGAATGACAGCATGTATTTTTGAGACCAGATGCATTGGTCTTAGCAAATCTGTTTCTCGAGTACCAGGAGCACCACCACGTTGGTCAACACCTCCAATAGCACCTTTTCTATAAAGTACCACGGTACAACCCGTCATCGCTTCCAAGTTTTGAGCATGACCTACCTGTATTCCTGCAATATCAATTATGGAATCGTGAAAAAATTTCATTTACAAAATTATATACTGAAAAGAAATAAAGAAAATGAAGCAGCAGACGTCATAATCTCTGAATTGGTTTACCGCAATTTGGACAAATCTTTTCCAGTTTTTTCACGATAAATCCACAAAATCTACAAGTGAACGGTTGAACACTACCAAGCGGTGCTCCACAGGCGATGCAGCGGGGTTCACCAGTGGGATTGGCAGTATTGCAATATTCACAAACCATGCGTTTAAAACGATTGGAAAGATCAAAACCGCTTCCAAGGGTTCTCGCGACATCATCGATTACTTTCCAGACTTCATCATGTAATTGGATGGATTCGATATCCTGCGCCAAATCATCCAATCTCCCGAGTAATGTAAGTGGGTTTCTAAGCGCACCAAGTGCAGTCATACCAATACTTGCAGCGACGCCAAACCATGCCTGTTGACCTAATGAAACGGATACACCATCCTCAAAACGCTGTATCGAGACTCCCAAGGCAGTTTGACCTCCTGATTGCGTAAACGCATGAGTAGCGATTTGAACAGTAATATTATCCTTTTCGCCAAATTTTTGAACTTGATAATTTCCGCGATTAAAAAAACCGAAAAGGCTTTCAGCTAAATCCTGTGGAGTAATTTGTCCATGATAAATTCGTTGTTCCATAATTCAGATTATAATCACAAACATGCAATTTTACCGTTTTATACAACCTCCTATACGCAAATCTGCATTTTTTGGTTTCTTCATTGGGATTGTTTTATTCGGTTCGCTATCTATTCAGGTAGTACAAGCCCAAGATCTATTTCAACAGCCCACTGGTACGATTCCAACTGTTACTGGCACTCCTATAGGTATAATCGCAACCGTCAAGTTGGAGGGTGAGCCGCAAATTAAGGTGAGATCAGGTCCCGGGACAAATTATAAAGAAATTGGTTTCCTTTTGGCGGGGCAAGTTGTTCCAGTAAAAGGTAAATCTTCCGGCGGTGATTGGATTTTAATAGAATATCTTGGTGTTTCAGGAGACCGGGGTTGGGTTTATTCTCCTTATGTGACACTTACTCCAGGAGATTTGCCAGTTATTGAACCTCCACCAACGACAACTCCAAGGGTGACTCCAACGATTGATCCGACGCTAGCAGCACAGTTTATTGTGACACCTATTCCAACGAGACTTCCAACGTATACCCAAGTTGCACCACTAATTATCCCAACGTATCAGGATGCTTCTACAAATAGCACTCCAGGCGGAATACCGATGGGGATCATTATTTTGATTTTGGCAAGTCTTGGGATTCTTGTAGGTGTTTTTTCGTTTTTTCAGAACCGCTGAACTGTCATTTGTTTCTTTTTACAATCCAATCTAATAATTTTAGAAAAAGAAAAATTATAAATATTGGAGTCAATCCCCCAATAAAACAAATAAGGGTCAAAAAAGCAGCTTGCAAGCCGTAGGAGAACCCGATCACAATCATCCCTACGATTAATGCAATTATAAGTCCACCGATGATGAGCCGAAGGATTGTAGATCTTGAATATTTCCGCAAATCTCTCATTTTTTCAGTAACATTGCTAATGCATCGAGTAAAGCTGAAGCATCATCTTCGGAATTATAGATTTGGAAAGAAGCACGAATAGTTGTATGATTCAGCCATTTCACCAGGGGGATTTCGATCTTATAGCGTTCGAGAAGAGTGGTTTTAAATTTCTCCATGTTTTTTACACCAGGTAGAATATTTGCATTCATTTGTGCAAAAAAAATATCAGGATGATTTGTGAGACTTTCTCCCGTAAAACGAGCATTAATTTCATTGTACGTATTTACGGCAAGATTATGACATCTGTTAGTTTCCTTTTTGGTCATATAAATGTTATGAAATTCTATTGAAGCAGGTACAGTGAGGAATGAACTGATATCTCGCGTTCCAGTCCATTCGAGGTAGTCAACAAATTGTGAAGACCCCGGGACCTCACTGTGCCATCCCCAACTGACGATTAGAGGTTCGATTAATTGTTGAACACGAGGGTTGGCATACAGAAATGCAGAACCCTTGGGTGCGCATAGCCATTTATGTAAATTGCCGATATAGAAATCTACCCCAATATCTTCAAGGTTAATGTCCATTTGTCCAGGAGCGTGTGCTCCATCGATCACCGTTATTATTCCTTTATCATGAGCAATTTTACAAATTTCTTTGAGAGGAAAAATCAATGCAGTCGGAGAAGTTATATGGCTGATAGATAATACTCGCGTTTTCTCATCAATTGCAGAAATAAATGATTGAATAAGTTGAGATTTGGAATTAATTGGAATATCGACAGGGAAAGAATTAAATTGAAAACCATACTTTTGAGATAAGAATAGCCAAGTCCTATCAATGGCACCATATTCGTGATCACTAGAAATCACTCTATGCTTATTAGTCAATTTCAGGCTTCGAGCAACAATATTGATACCGACAGTTGCATTTGGTACAAAAACAATATCATTTTGTTGCGTCCCTAAAAAATTTGCAAGAATTGACCTGGCGTTGGCCAGGAGAGCGGGGGCTTTTCTCCCCAGAAATTCTACGGGTTGAAATTCCAATTGTCTCTGCCATTGTTGATAAACTTCCATAACGGATCGAGGCGTTGCACCAAAAGAGCCGTGATTAAGAAAATGAATAGTTGGATCCAAAAGAAACAGTTCAATATACTTATTAGGAGACATCATGGCATTATAACAAGTTAGAAAGGGAGTATGTTAAAATCATTCCATGGATTACAAGGTCGTAGCAAAGAATCGAAAAGCGAGTTTTGAATATTTTTTATTGGATCATTTTGAAGCTGGATTGGTTCTCAAAGGAAGTGAAATAAAATCAATCCGCGGCTGGACAAGCTAGCCTCGCTGAATCATACATCCAGGTAGATGGCAAGGAAGCTTTCTTGATAAATGCGCACGTAGCACCGTATGAAGCAGCAAATCGGTTTAATCATGACCCTATTCGTCCACGAAAACTGTTGCTTCATCCTCGTGAAATAAAGGAAATGTGGGATGCTGTTCGACAAAAAGGAATGACAATTATCCCGGTACAAATATATTTAAAGAATGGATTGGCAAAGATAGATATTGCAATCGCCAAAGGAAAAAAGCTTTATGATAAACGGGCGGTAATTGCCAAAAGAGATGCGCTGAGAGATAATGAACGATCTGCCACATTGAAAAAAACGAAAGGGATTGAGAATTCATGATCAGGATCGATGGAAATTCTCTTCATATATGCGATATTATTTCAATTTCTAGAAGCTGTGAACAGGTTGTGCTTTCAAATATTGCTCAGACAAATATAAAAAAATCTCACGATAAATTAAGAAGGATTTTGGAGAGTGATAAACCTGTTTATGGGATAAATACAGGGTTTGGAATATTTTCAGAAAAAAAAATCAACAAGGAAGATACCAAACTGCTCAATCGAAACCTTATTGTCAGTCATGCAGTTGGCACCGGCGATCCACTTCCTGAAGATGTGGTTCGAGCTGCGATCTTGATCAGAGCGAATACGCTAGCAAAAGGTTATTCCGGTGTCCGTTTGGAAATCATTAGTACATTGCTTCAAATGCTAAATAATGGCGTTTGCCCAATTATTCCTTCTCAAGGTTCCTTAGGTTCTTCGGGGGACCTTTGCCAACTATCCCATTTGGCTTTGGTATTATCAAAATCCGAAAATGTCGAAGATGATGAATCAGGATTGGCTAAATATAAGAATGACATAGTGACTGGTAAAGATGCAATGGGGAAAGCGCGGATTCCAAGAATCGTATTGGAAGCAAAAGAAGGTCTGGGATTGAATAACGGTGCGACATTTTCAACAGCCATTGGCGCTTTGGCAGTATCTGATTCCAATTATTTAGTACATATAGCAAATCTGGCTATCTCTTTTTCACTCGAAGCATTGAATGGATGTTCAGCAGCATTTAGGCAAGAAATTCACCTATTACGACCACATCCTGGTCAACAATACGTGGCAAAAGAAATTAGGTCATTAATTTCTGGAAGTAAGCTAATTGATCGAGGTAGACGAGTTCAGGATGCATATTCATTAAGGTGTTCTCCCCAAGTACACGGTGCCGTTTGGGATACTGTGCAATATTGTCAGAGTATTGTTGCGAGAGAAATAAATTCTGCCACCGATAATCCATTAATATTTGATGAAAAATTGGTACTCAGTGGAGGAAATTTTCACGGTGAACCTATCGGTCTGGCGATGGATTTTCTTGGAATTGCCTTAAGTGAATTAGGCGCAATTTCTGAGCGCAGGATTTTCCGGCTATTAGATGGAACTCTTAATTCCGGATTGCCTCCAATGTTGGTAGGAAGCCGGAATTGGCAGGAATTAATTCGGGTTTGATGATGCTTCAATATACTGCTGCGTCCCTGGTACTTGAAAATCAGACTCTTGCCACACCGGATTCTGTGCATTCACTTCCAACGTCGAGTAACCAGGAAGACCACAACGCCAATTCCATGACAGCAGCAAGACATGCCAGCATGATCATTGAAAATGTAACACATATACTTGCAACCGAACTTTTCGTTGCAATGAGAGCAATTCATCTTCGAATAGCAGGTCAAACAACAAACCTTGGCAAGGGTACTCAAAGAGCATATCAAGAAATAGCACGAGTTATTAAATTCCGATCTTCTGATGGGTATTGGTTAATTGGTATTGAAAAAATAAAAAAGTTAATCAAAGAACAAAAACTTTAATAAGAATTGTATGAATAAATTATCTATTTCTCGGAGAGACTTTTAAAAATTCTTTAATGAGCGCAGTCTCTTGCCATTCTGGAAAAGAGATACCAGATATACCCAATTAACGGATTGGCCACAAAAAACCGCTTTGGGACGGAATTGCACAGCAGGAACGATTAACATCCGCAGCCGGCCTTCCGCGGATAGTTCGATTATTAATACTGTCTATGAGGACACAGTATTTTTATGGGAGAAAGAAGTAGTTGGACAAGCTCCCCCTGGTCTTGTTAGTCGAAAGTGGATTCAAACTCCGGAAGGTTATATTTACGCTCCTTCATTACAACCATGCAAATATTTACCTAATGTTCCAGTAACCTCTCTAGAAAATACAAGTTTTGGGCCTGGAATGTGGGTGGAAGTGACTGTACCTTTTGTAGATATTTATTTAGCAAATCCTCCCGCAAGAGCGCCATGGTTATCAGCAGTTCAATATCCAAGACTTTATTTTGGTCAAATCATCTGGGTTGATGAATTATCCCAGGATGCATCAGGAAAGATAATGTATCGGATTAAAGAACGAACATCATATGAGGATATATTTTGGGCTGATGCAACAGCTTTTAAGCCATTAACCGACGAAGATTTCACTCCTATTACCCCCGATGTTATCAATAAGCAAATTGTTGTAAATGCTACTTATCAATATCTTTCATGTTTTGAAGAGGGAAAGGAAGTCTATTTTTGCAGGGTTTCCACAGGATCCAAGATCAATGCAGAAGGACAATCGGTAGACACATGGGCAACTCCTTTAGGCGAATTTCCCATCAATCGTAAACTTGCTTCGTTACATATGAGCGGTGGATCTTCGGGCAATGGGTATGATACTCCCGGGATTGGTTGGACCAGTCTATTTGCTCCAGGCGGCGTAGCTATCCATTCTACATTTTGGCATAACGATTTTGGTGTTGCACGATCGCATGGTTGCGTCAATGTTTTGCCTGAAGATGCTAAATGGATATTTCGTTGGACACAGCCACTTGTTCCTTATGATCCCGGTGACGTTACAGTACAAATGCCAGGAGGGACAAAAGTTTAAAGTAATTCAACCGATTTAATATCTGAAACCACTATGAAAAATACACCCTTAATAATTACTTTGTACTGCATCAAGGATGGCTCGGACACAAACAATGTTGTGGACAAAATCCGTAATATTGGAAGAAAAATACCACTGAAATTAATTGTCATTACAGACGATCAAATTCCCAGCTCAATATCACGAGGCAAACTACCTTTTATCCAGGTTGGTCCCTATCACTTAGAATTTCCGTTCACTGACACTGATTTGGAAATAATGTTGAATTCTGCTCGAGATAGGATCAATCATTTGGAGAAATTGGACCCAGAGATTTATAAGAAACAAGTTCAAAAAAGCACTCGGATCACATTTTGGGATGGAGTCTCGCTGTGGATGTCTCGCCATTATCTATTGATTATTAATATGATCATTTTTTTATATACTGCAGTTCCATTTGCTGCACCAGTTCTGATGAAATTTGGGGCTGTTAAAACTGCTAAAGGAATCTACACTTTTTACAGTCCACTCTGTCATCAATTGGCGTTCCGATCATATTTTTTATTTGGTGAACAAGCTGTTTATCCACGCGAGTTGGCAAGGTTGAAATACCCGATCACGTACGAAAAGATTGTTGGTCATACAGACGTAGATATCATAGAGGGAAGAAATATTCTTGGTAATGAATTTCTTGGATACAAAGTAGCAATTTGTGAAAGAGATGTTGCTTTGTACGGTTCGTTCTTATTATTTGGTCTTATCTTTCAATTCACAAAACGCAAGATTAAGCCTCTAAATTTATGGATCTGGTTACTCTTGGGGATCGTCCCAATTGCCGTCGACGGGTTATCGCAATTGGGTGGTGTTGGAATTGCATTTCTGTCGTGGCTTCCAATGCGCGAGAGCACACCTTTATTAAGATCCATTACCGGTTTCCTTTTTGGATTTCTTTCCGGATGGTATCTTTTTCCTATATTGGAACAAACGATTTCTGAATCCAAATTAAGTTTGGAAAAGAAATTCATGTTAGCCAAATTGAAAAACGAAAAATGATTCGAAATGTAAATAATGGCATTGAAGATTTAACATTTGAAAGCTTTCCACAAGATCGGTTAAATTTGTGCATGTTTTACTCGGAATGGGGGGATAAGCCCAGTTCCTTGGAAATCCTTGAATGTAGGTGGAACCGTTGGAGATTCAAGAGAAAATGTTGTTGAAAACCGAATTCGGATTTTTTCAACAATGGGAAAGAAATGTAGATTCAATATATGATGTCTGGCAGGTGCATGGTATAGATTACAAAATTGCAGAGGAACCTCGCCAATTGGATAAAGGACATGAAAAAGCGGATATTATCCTGACACAAAAAAAGTCATTGACCTTGTTGATGCGTTTTGCGGACTGTGTTCCGATCTTCCTTTTTGATTCAATTAAGAACGCTATTGCAATCGCGCATGCTGGATGGATGGGTACAGTAAATATGATTGCTGAAAAAGCTGTTCATATCATGTGTAAAGAGTATGGTTCCAATCCTAAGAATATTATTTCTGGGATTGGACCATCAATTGGACCGGACCATTATGAAATTGGAAAAGATCTCCTAGATAAAATAGGTTTAGTGTTCCCTAATTACGTAAACGAAGTGATCACGAAAAAGACTGGACGTATAGACCTTAATTTATGGGAATTCAATTCGATTGCTTTACGTTTAGCAGGAGTGGTAAAAATTGAAGTTGCTAACATTTGTACTGCTTGTCATTTAGAGGATTGGTATTCTCATCGGGGCGAGAAAGGGAGAACAGGGCGATTTGGTGCTCTATTTGCATTGCGTTAATAAATATGGAAAATGAATTAGAAAGTCAAATTAAGAAGAATTATGAAGATGTTTGTACCAAGATTTTCGAGGCTGCAAGTCGCAGTAATCGAAATTCGAAAGAGATTAAAGTTATCGTTGTAACAAAGAAACAGCCTTTGGAAAAAATCAAGGCAGCCATCAATATTGGAATCAAAGTCTTTGGGGAAAACTATCCAGACGAAGCGGAAATGAAAATTCGAAGTATTGATAATAACTCTGATATTGAATGGCATATGATCGGCCATTTACAAAGTCGGAAGATTCCTATTGTTTGTAACTATTTCTCGTATTTACATTCACTGGACTCTTTACAGCATGCAATTAAATTAGATCAATATTTAATGCGATGGGGAAAAACTTATTGTGTTTATTGGAAGTAAACCTTGCCAATGAACAGACAAAATCGGGTTGGAGGGTTGGCAACCCAGATGAGTTCGAAAAAATTCTTCCTGATATTAATAATATTTGTAAACTTCAAAGAATAAAAATACGGGGGTTGATGGCGATGCCGCCTTTAGTCGATAATTCAGAAAAAACGCGATCCTATGTTGTACAATTGCGGAAAATTCGTGATCAAATTATGTATATTTTTCCTGAGATGAGATTGGATCAACTATCTATCGGTACAAGTTCAGATTATCAAATCGCCATCGAGGAAGGATCCACGATGGTTCGGATCGGTGAAGCAATTTTAGGAACCAGGAAATTTCAGGATGTATGATTGCGATAATTATTGTCATCAATAATTGGCTTGCGAGAATATCAATTTTGCTTTAATCTTTACACGTGATCTTTTTGTATATATTGAAACCTTACAACAAGCTTCGCGTAATTTTGGATGCGAAATTTTTAACTTAATCGATTCCTTTCCAAAGAAATTTACCAATAAACTCAGGAATGGATATTAGTCCGGTTTTATGGGCATTAAATTAATGAACTCATTAGGATTATTTTAGTAAATCTATTACAATTACTGGCATAGATTATGGAAGAAAAAAGAGAATATAAATTCCGCAATGTGAAGCTTGGAGCAGCGTTACATATACGTGTAACAACCCGTGCCAAAAAAAATGAAATAATTGGCATTCTGGAAAATGGGATAGTCAAAATCCGATTAACCGCTCCCCCCGTAGATGGAAAAGCTAACAAGGGGTTAATTGAATTTCTTTCCAAAGTATTAAAAGTAAAAATCTCCGATGTGGAGATTGTCGCTGGTAGTACCAATCGGGATAAGATAGTATCGTTTACAAATATCCAGGCTGAAGAACTGGATAGTAGAATCCGTGCAAAAATCGCTTAAAGCTTTCTAATAGGTATGAGTTTACGATTACTGTAGAGCCATATCAAGAATGAAGCTTTTTCTCTGATAATGTCTTCTTCGCCTGAGAACTTCCTGAAGACCGCATCAAAAATATTTTTCCTTGATAAATCTACTAAATAATCAAGTGATGCTATTTGTTCTTCAAAACTACCTGAAGCAAGAGTATCCAATAATAACGCGTAAGGCAACTCGGATCTGCTAATTCCTTCTCCACGAGAACTCGCTATCTGGATTAGCCATGAAGCATCTGCCGCAATAGGCACTCTTCTTGGTAGAAAGGGATCAGGTTTAGTTCGCGTGCCTCAATGGCTTGAACTGCTGTATCACGTACTATCCATTGATTATCTTCCACCGATATTTTTGCAAGTAGATCATCCACCCAACTCTGATGAATGTTTGATAAACCATAGATGCTGGCTTTGCGAACTGAAAGGTCATTTGTCCTGCAGGCTTCTTTGAGAACTTCATGCCCTTGTGGGATTATCATGGCCAACGCTTCTGCTGCTATTCTCTTGATAGATTCATCTCCAGAAAATAATGTGTCAACAATACTTTGTAGGGAGGATGCTCTATTTAGCAGAGCCAAACCAAAGAGTGCTGCACCTCTGGTATCAAATGATTCATCATTAATCAAATGAACTAAATCGGATTCAAATATGGTGTCATTAACAAATCCTGCGGTTAAAGCAGCCATTTGTCGAACAGATCCAACCTTGGATTGGAATAGTTGCTTAATAAGGTTGATATTTGTTCGGTCTTTTGAAAGGATGTAACCTGATAGAAATCCTAGACGCAACCCTAAAGGTAAATCATTCCTTTGGATAAGACGATATATTTCCAGAAGAATTGTTCCGCGCGCAGTCGATTGGATATTAGGATTTGCTGCTAATCTGCTTATCTTCTGAAGTTGGACATATCCCGGAAAATCAGTTTTTAGATCGTAGCGAGATGCGATTTCACGAATGATATCGTCTGTACTAGAAAAATATAACCAGGAGTTTGAATATGTCCATTGAAAGAAATCATAATGGAATTCTCTCGAGGTTATTGGGTAATAAATGCTTGCAAGGTAACCAGCGATAATTGGATGGACAATCCTACAGGATCCCCGTAATGTTCTTTTGAAAATACCGACTTCTTGATAGGGTGCCTGTAAGAATGATGAGTGATTTTCTACAATGGAAGAATAAATGAATTTTGATAGATCTGACGGAATCTCATGATTGCTGAAGAACCTGCCGAGATACGATCGAACTAACGAGTGGGAGTCAGTTTTATATATGTCATTTGATAAAACTCCCCAAACAACAAGAGTCCATTCGAAAGGAGTTCGAATCGCATTCTCTTCGCTTAAGAATGTATTCAAGAGCTCATATTGTATTTGACCGGAAGGTTGAATTTTTTCTATCTCTTCGGAAATACTTTCCCAGTTTGTATACCACTTATACAGACACTCTTTGATAGTTTTTTTATCCCAGGCTGTAATAAAGGCAAGCCTGTATTTCAAATCATAGAGAAACGTACTATTCTCCTGGTTTATGGTGGTTACAAAGATGAGACGTGGATATTTTCGCATCAGATCTCGAATAAAAGCCAGAGCAGAATCTAATTCTGAAACTGATAACTCATCCAAACCATCGAGTAGCAAGATAATATTTGATTTCTGTAAATTGAAATTAATAAAATCGAGAATCTCCTTTTTGATTTCGGATTTAAACAATTCACATACGGTTAGTGAAATCGAATCAAAAGGATTTTCTGGATCATAGCTTTGATAATTACAATCATTTATATGAACGAATATAGGGATTTTTTCAGAATTCTCAACATTTTGGTTATTTAATTCGATATAGTTCATCAATAGCGAAGCAAGTGCTGTTGATTTTCCACTACCAGGTTCACCAACGATTGCAATACTTACATTATTTGCAAGGATTTCCTTTAGTGAATATCGGCGGATATCATATTGCGAGATTAATTCTGGCCATAAAGGGTTGAAGGGAATTATTTGATCAGATGCTCTTTCAAGAAGTGGGGGAGCAAGAGGATCCAGAGCGGGGGGAGGTAGAAGAAATTGTGGCTCAATGAGTATATCCGAAAGAGGGAAAAGGAGTTCTGCAAGATGTTGGTGTTGGGCAAAAAGTAGATATCGAGAAAAAAACTTCTGCTGAATGGAATCGTTTTTTTTCCCTTGTTCTTGACTTGCAGCATTCTTACGTGTATCCCGGGAAATACGAAGAAACCTTCTAAATCCGATGATTATTAAGAATAATAAAATCGCCGCGACTAGACCAAGAATTAGAGAAATTTCATCTAAATATATTTTAGGCATATCGAATGCTTATTGAGTATACAGTATCCGCCCGCACGTGCGGCAAAGTAGAATCTGAGTAGAAGTACGTGCTATTTGCCATTCCGCAGGAGTAATTTCAGAACCGCATGAACCACAGGTTTGATCGACTGCATTGGATACAGCAATCCCTTTTTTCTTTATACGGATATTTTCATACGTTTGAAGGATGCTCTTTTCGATCTGCTGGGTTACCACTTTCCTTTCGACCTGTAAATGTTCGATCTCGCTTTGCAGCTTTTGTTGTTCACCTTTTTTTTCGGCAATATTGGAAATGGAAATGGCTTTAGTATTTGAGAGATCTTTATCGGCTTGTTTAAGTATCTCGTCGCATTTTTCCAGGTCGGTCATTTTTTGAAGTATTGCTTCTTCTATTTCCCCAATATGAGCCTTATGCAAACGTATTTCATCTTGTAAACTCACCAATTCTTTGGAGTTCGATACCTTTCCTCCATATAATGCAGATTCGCTTTGTTCTATCTTAATTTTTTTACGACCTATCTCCAGTTCATAATCTTGAATTTCGTTTTTCAGTAATATGCAGCGTTGTTGAATTTCAAAAAACAACTTTTCGGATTCAGTAACTGTTTTATCAGATGAAATCCTTTCCTCGAGAACTTTTATTATTTTTTGATTGTTATCGATTTGGGAATCAATCTTCTGCAATTGAAATAAATGAAAGCTAACACTCATAAAGAAATTATAGAAGAGTGATGGAAAATGCGCAAGTTGATTAATTGCAATCAGTTGCAAAGTCATATATACTTTTCAAAGGGTGATTTCAAGTATTATTAAGGATGATTGATTAAGCCGAAAATGAATCCGGAAAAATGTATTAGTATATGAAAAAACAAAATCTTGCACGAATAAAATCAATCTATCCTTTCCTGGTTGTTATTATTTTTCCTGTTCTACTATTTTGGGAATTATTTCTAAAAGGTAAAGTTCTTTATTGGGGTACGACTTCATTACAATTTTTACCTTGGTTGACTTTTTCATGGAGAACTGTATTACAAGGTCAGATCCCGCTTTGGAATCCTTTCAACGGGATGGGAGCACCATTCATTGCAAATTATCAATCTGCCTTTTTTTATCCGCCGACATGGATTACGTTTCCATTTTATACTCTAGGAGACATCAGAGCATTAAGCTGGGGACTTACTTTCCTCGTATTAATTCACGTAATTTGGGCGGGCGTAGGAATGGTTTTGCTTGTCCGCAGATTTCATTTTCCACCTTTGAGTCAGGTAATCAGTGGACTAGCATTTGCATGTTCCAGTTATTTATTAGCGCGGGTAAACTTTGTAAGCATGGTTTGCGCTATTGCATGGTTTCCATGGCTAATGTGGGCAGCTGAGCTGGCAATAACTCAAATTAATAAAAAGACCTTTTGGGAAAAAATAACTCAGAGTTTTCCTTTAATCCTTTGTATGACAATGCAATTGTTGACTGGGCATGCTCAGATCACATGGTATTGCTTGGTCTTTGTTGTAATTTGGGTTTTCGTTAGAGATTGGAAATCTCATGGATTTGCCAATAGCTTATCTGTTCTAATCATTATTATATGCAGTGGGATAGCAGCTTTTCTGTTAGCGAGCATCCAAATATTACCCACCCTCGAGTTATTAGTAAATTCCCAACGAGCTTCAGAAGTTGGTTATGAGTATGCCACTAACTTTTCATTGTGGCCTTGGCGTTTATTTACATTTTTAACACCAAATGTATTTGGCAATCCAGGAAATGGAACGTATTGGGGCTATGGAAGTTTTTGGGAGGACGCCATATATTTTGGATTCCTGCCATTTGTATTTGCACTTAGCACTTTAAAGAAAATATTCCGCAAATCTGAGCATTCAGCGACTATTATCTTTTTATGGTGTATGACAATCATTTCAATATTACTCGCGCTGGGAAAAAATTTTCCACTTTTTCCATTTTTATACAAATTCATTCCCACATTTAATCTATTTCAGGCTCCCACGCGCTTTATGATCTGGGCAATTTTTAGTCTTACTATTCTTGCGGGATTTGGTATATCAGAATGGAAACGAACAAAAGGTTGGGGTCTATATTTTTTACGGTTGACAAGGATGGGTTTATTCGCACTAATAATTGCAGGTGTCACGGCGTTATTTCTTGTAAAAGGACAAGCGATTGCTATAACCTTTTCTATTCTTTTTATGGGATTTCTTGGATTGATCACAAGCATTATCGTTCTATGGAGAAATGGCAGCCCGGATTATTCGCGACATAATAAGATTTCTTTTGTTGTAATTCTAATATTCATTTGCATGGATCTAATGTTTGCTAGCAACCTAATCATTCCCTTAAGTCAGGGTCAAGAAAAGGAAAGTGCTTCAATAATTACCGCAATACCTAGTTCGAATACCTCTCGAACATATTTCGATAAAAAAACAATTTACAATTTATATTATTCCCGATTTTTCCGTTTTGATGATTTTCGCTTTCTTGAGAATAGCGAAGACCTTCACTTAATCGGAATCCCAAATATTAATTTAATCAAAGCATCATCCTCAGCAAATAATTTTGATCCCCTGTTACCTAAACGATATATAAATTGGCTCGATATGCTCGAAAATTCGAATGAAGATACTAAAGTAGTTCTCTTGGCTTTAATGAATGTGAATAATTACATAAAAATCAATCCTGAAAATAAAGCAGGACACGTTGATATTTCGATTAATAATCCAAATAGAATTTATTGGTATTCTTGTGCTGTTATTGCTGAAAATGAAGAAGAATCTTTTGAGATTGTTACGGATTGGTTACGAACAAATCCCGAACAAATTATGCATGATATCGTTATTGAAAGCAAACACAAAATAGGTGAAAGTAATTGTTCAGCAAGTAACACTGCATCAATTTCGATAATAAAAGATCAAGGAAATGAAATTGAAATATCAGTTAAAAACAATTTACCAGGGTGGTTGATGGTGGCTGATATTTACTACCCAGGTTGGGAAGTAATTGTAGATGGGAAAAAACAGGAGATATTCCCTGCTCAATATGCTTTTAGGGCGATTGACCTTCAACCTGGAAAGCATGATATCATTTTTACTTATCGTCCAGCTTCCTTTACAATTGGCGCAATCATTTCATTGTTAAGTCTATTATTATCGATTTTTCTGTTTGTAATTGCAAAGAAAATTTCCTCTGTGGAGCAGATTTTGTGATGAATATCAATCAAACACAAAAATTATCTGAAATGTTAATAAAAAATCTCGAAAATGTGATTATTGGAAAACGTCATACATTGGAACAAGTTGTGGTGTGCTTATTATGCCAGGGGCATTTATTAATCGAGGATGTACCAGGCACCGGAAAAACAATTTTAGCGAGGAGCCTTGCCAAATCGATTGGAGGAATTTTTTCAAGAATCCAATTCACACCGGATATGCTTCCAAGCGATATTATCGGTGTTTCCATATACAACCAGGAAAGAAGAAAGTTTGAATTTCGACCAGGACCGATCATGGCTCAAATCGTCCTGGCTGATGAGATTAATCGAGCCACGCCAAAAACGCAATCAGCTCTTCTGGAGGCTATGGAAGAAAAGCAAATTACGGTGGATGGGGAATCTCATAAATTGCAATTACCTTTCATGGTGATTGGCACTCAGAATCCGATTGAATATGAAGGTACTTTTCCGCTACTTGAAGCACAATTAGATCGTTTCTTCATGCGTGTAGCCTTGGGGTACCCATCGATTTTAGAGGAAATTAAAGTTTTAGAGAGTCAACAAATAATCCATCCTATCGAAAAATTGCTAAATGTATTAGATATTAAGAATATACTTGCAGCACAGGAAGTGGTCAAGAAGATTCATGTTTCACAGCCAATAAAAAGATATATCGTCGATATCGTGAGAGCTACACGAGAACATGTAGATATCTATCTTGGAGCGAGTCCTCGGGGTAGTATTGGACTCTTTAAAGCTGGCCAAGCATTTGCTGCAATGAGTGGTCGTGATTTTGTTCTTCCGGATGACATTAAATCTTTGGTTGTCCCATTACTTGCCCATCGAATGATCGTGAAACCTGGAGCCAAACTTCAGGAAATGTCAGCCAATATCATCATAGAAGAGATATTATCCAAAATTCCTGTTCCGACCTCTGTAGAAAACTAACTTCTATGCATGTAAATACGAAATTTTGGTTCTTTTCCTTTTTTCTTAATTTTATTTCTAATTATTTCCATCCTGACAAATGAAATTATTTTTTTTAGAGTCTTTTATTTTTGTATGTTTTTACTAGTGTTTAGTTGGTTATGGGCATTTTTGTCGATAAGAGGGATAAGTTTACAAAGGATCTCGCGAAGCTACCACCTTCAAGTAGATATGCTTTTCCGAGAGAGATTCGAAATTATTAATAAATTTTCGTTCCGACGTTTATGGATTGAATTGCTCGATCAATCGAAAATACCAGGTTATAGGGGCTCAAGAGTAATACAATTTTTAAGTCCTAAAACGGAGCGTTCTTATCAATCAAGAACATTGTTGATTCAAAGAGGCGAATTTACTTTAGGACCCACAAAATTACGATCTGGCGATCCATTTGGGCTTTTCACTTCTGAAAGGACATTCCCTGCTTCGAGTAAATTGATAGTGCTTCCAAAAGTCATCGACTTGCAGGAATTTGTTTCTCCACCAGGTCAGCTATCAGGAGGCCGGGCTATCCGAAAACCGACATATGAAATAACTCCTTATGCTTCAAGTGTGCGCGATTATCAACCAGGTGATTCATTAAATCGAGTTCATTGGCGTTCCACAGCCAAGCGGAACCGCCTGATGGTAAAAGAATTTGAGCAAGAACCTCAAGCGAATATATGGATTTTTCTCGATGCTCAATCAGAAATACATATGACCAAGCACGAATCGATTGATGAATCGTATGTCGATAAATTTTCAGAATGGCAACGAAAAGAACAAGTAGAATTACCTGCAGATACTTTTGAATATGGTGTGTGCATCTCTGCAAGCCTAACGAAATACTTTATCAGCATGGGGAGGGCGGTCGGATTTGTATCCGCTGGTAAGGAGCTCATTTACTTTTCATCAGAACGTGGTGATAGACAATTTGGAAAAATATTAGAAACATTATCGTATATAAAGCCTGATGGTTCATTGCCCCTATTTGGCCTGCTAGATTCTCAATCAGCTAATTTGTCACGCGGTAACACAATAGTAATAATCACTACATCGAATCAGAAAAATATCGATGTTGCAGCTGACAATTTAATCCGAAGAGGCATGAAAGTAGTATTAGTGATTCTCGATACATTAACTTTTGGAAGTAAGGCATCAAATTTAGAAATTAAAAAATCACTAGAACCCAAAGGAGTTCCAGTAATTATGATAAAAAAGGGAGAAAATCTAAAGAATGCCTTAAGCCGAGGATAATAGCTTAAGGCATTAAAGAGATATTAAATTGTTTATTTCTTACGAGAGACAATTGCTTTGTATATGAAATACAGTCCCACGCATAAAACAGCAATTAGTAAGAGAATCCACCAAATTGCTTTTAGTAGAATGAAGAATGTGATGGCTCCACCAGTTACAGCGCCTGCGGCTTGACCCGTAAGCCAAAAGAAAATAAAGACTGCGGCTGCCAGAATTACAAAAATACCCAGCAGCCAAAATTTCATAAGCTTAAGTTTTTTCTCCATCGAATACCTCCTGAAAGAATGCTATATTTATTTTATACTAAAATCGAAAAATTTGTTTAACAAATTCCTTACAAAAAAGACTAATGCTCCTTTTCAGCATCCGGATCACCTCGAAGGATCTTTATTGCATGTGGAAGGATTGGAGCTAACTGTATAATATTTTCTATTGAAGCACTTGGGTTTCCAGGTAAATTAATTATTAGAGTTCTATTGCGGATTCCGCTTACTCCTCTGGATAAAACCGAATGAGGATGCTTACTTATGTTACTACTTCGTAAGAATTCGGAAATCCCCGGAGCTTCTTTTTCAAGGATCTTTCTTGTAGCCTCTGGAGTCACATCACGCTTAGAAAATCCGGTACCGCCCGAAGTAAAAATGATGTCTGGTTGATTTATTTTATTGCACCATTTTTTTAGAATTTGGGAAATTCTTTTTTTCTCATCAGGGACGATCATCTGATCAAGGACTATCCAATTATTTTTTTGAGCGTATTTCACGATCTGTGGCGCAGTCTGATCTATCCGGATATTCTTAAAAGCACGATCTGAAATGATTAAAATAGAAATTGCTATTTGAACATCCATCGGTTCACATTTCAACTTTGAGGAGTTTTATTAAGTCTTCTGGCATATAGGGTTTCAAGAGAAAATAATCTGCACCAGCATCCAAACATTCATTTTTTAGATCCATACCTGAAGTAAGAATAATTCTCGAACGAAAGTTGGTTTCTTTACGAAGTGCTTTCGTTATTTCGATTCCATTGGCAGATCTAAGGTGGACATCCATAATTATGCAATCCGGATCCTTTTCTGCAATGCTATCCATTATTTTTTCTGTGACAGGATTAATCGAAGTTGAAGTAAAACCTTCCAGTTTCAGAAGCATGGTGAGCAAATTGCTCATTGTAATATCATCTTCAATTAACAATATAGTTTTCATGTTACTGAAGCTTATCGAAAGGATTTCTTAGGTGATTCAAGGGCATTTGAAAGAACTTCATCGATTGTATCTACTGGAATGAATTTTATACCATGTTTGATTTCTCGTGGGAGATTTTCAATGTCAGTCATATTCATTTTTGGGATGATCACTTTTTTCAAGCCTGCTCGATGTGCAGCAAGAGTCTTTTCTTTTAACCCTCCTATTGGAAGAACTTGCCCACTTAAAGAGATTTCGCCAGTCATCCCAACATCAGGGCGAACTAATCGATTGGATAGCAGTGAAACCAACGCTGTGACTATTGTTACCCCTGCAGAAGGTCCATCTTTTGGTTGGGCGCCTGAAGGAATATGTAAATGAATATCTGTCTTTTCAAAAAAATTCGGATCAATATTTAAGTGTTCAGCTTTGGAACGTATGTAAGAAAGAGCTGCCTGCGCTGATTCTTGCATAACATTCCCTATCGAGCCTGTGATTTGAAAACCTTTCCCACCAGGCATTTTTGTCGCCTCAATAAACAATGTCTCACCACCAGCTGCTGTCCAAGCTAAGCCTGTGGCGACTCCAGGAATGGCAGTTCGATGAATGATCTCATCAGTTTCCAAGAATTTTGGATGACCGAGATATTCTTTAACTTTCTCAATGGTAATTTCATTATAGGAAGTTTTGCCTGTTGAGACTTCTGTCACAACCTTGCGACATACTGAACCAATCATCCGTTCCAAATTCCTTACTCCAGATTCGCGGGTATACATGCGAATGATTGCCATAAGAGTATCTTTTGAAAAATTTATTTCATCTGTCATCAAACCATTTTCTCGGAGTTGACGGGGAATCAAATAGTGACTTGCGATTTCTACTTTCTCATTTTCTGTATATCCAGCCAATTGAATGACTTCCATTCGATCCAACAATGGCGCAGGAATTGTTTCCAGAGAATTGGCAGTCGTGATAAACATCACTTGCGAAAGATTAAAAGGGACTTCAAGGTAGTTATCTCTAAATTCATTATTCTGCTCTGGATCAAGAACCTCGAGTAAAGCAGAGGCTGGATCTCCGTGGAAATCAAAAGAAAGTTTATCAATTTCATCCATCATAAAAACTGGATTTCTCGATTCCACCCTACGTAATGCCTGCAGGATCCTACCAGGCAAAGCCCCTATGTATGTTCGACGATGTCCCCTTATCTCTGCTTCATCACGAACTCCACCCAAAGAAATTCGTACAAATTTACGTCCTAAAGCTCTGCTGATTGATTGTCCGAGTGAGGTTTTTCCAGTTCCAGGAGGACCAACGAAACACAGTATCACACCCTCACGTTCTTTTCTGATTTTGTCTTTGGATTTAATAGAAGAAAATATATCCTTTCTTTCCAATCGAAATTTTCGGACTGCCAGAAATTCAATAATTCGTTGCTTGACATCTTTTAATCCATAATGATCCTGATCTAATACTCTTTTTGCATTCTTAATATCCAGGTTATCAAGCGTCTCAATTGACCAGGGGAGCGAGATCAGCCATTCTAAATAGGTACGGATTACACCATAATCAGCTGCAGCGGTTGGCAAGTGGGAAAGTCGATCTAATTCACGTCTTGCTTGTTTTTCCACCTCTTCGGGCATACGTGCAGATTCGATTTTCTTTTTAAATTCGTTAACATCTGCGGTCTGTTCATCTGCTTCACCGAGCTCTTTTTGTATGGATTTCAATTGCTCCCGAAGATAGTACTCTCGTTGGACCTTTTCAATCTCACTTCGGGCATCATTTTGAATTTTTTGCCCCAATTCAATCACTTCACCTTCACGAGTCAAATGGGTAACCAATTTACGTAGTTTTGCGGTGACAGAATCCAATTCGAGGATACTTTGAGCTTCAGAAAGGTCCATACGTTGAAAATTTACAATGGTATATACGGTCTGGAGAGGGTCTTGAATACTAACAACGGATACTACAAGTTCACGCGGAATAGAGGGGATCATCTCAGCGATATGCTCGAATTGATCTCTTGCATTTCGAGCCAATGCAGCTATTTCAATACCAGTTTCGATTTTTTCCGGAATGACTTTGATTTTCGCTTGAATATAAGGTTCAGTTTTTGTAAATTCCGTTATTTTGATTCTAGCTATTCCTTGCACCAATAAACGTATAGTCCCATCAGGAGCACGAAACAGTCGATTGATGATTCCAACGGTTCCAATTTTATAAAGATCGGAGGGTTGAGGATTTTCGATCTCAGGATCTTTTGCAGTGAATAAACCGATCAATCTTTTACCCGATACGGCTTCATCAACCAGGCGAATGGATCTCGTTTGACCAATTGTCAATGGCACCCCGGTCTGAGGAAAAACAACCAAACCCCTGAGTGGAAGAATCGAGATTTCTCCGGGAATTTGTTGAATGAGATCGAAAGAATTCTCAATCTCTTGAGTGTTTTTATGTTCGGATTCAGCAACAGGATCGAATGATATTTCTGATAATAATTCTTCTTTCAAATTATTATCAATTTCAAACGAATTTGATTGAAGACGATTTTGATAATTTAACAACCATTTTGACGCAGGCATTTTTTTCTCTCAGTCACGGGAATTATTTATTTTATTATTTTCGAAAGGATAATTCTTAAAAAACCATCTTTATATTCTGCGATTGCAGAGGAATTTTCAATAGAAACTGGTAAATGAACATCGATGTGAAATTCACCGTTAGGAATTTCCATGAGATGAAATGCACATCCATCAAAAATCTCCTGCCTACAGCCTTTGATCCTTAAGTCCTTATTTTCAATTTCGATTGAGAAATCTTTTTCGGAAATACCTGCCGCTTCGATGCGTACAATCAAATGCGTTTCAGTCTCGAAAATATCCATAGGAGGATGCCATATTGGTAATTTATTCAACTGT
The DNA here is from genome assembly GCA_963699305.1 of uncultured Chloroflexia bacterium. Taxonomy (GTDB): domain Bacteria; phylum Chloroflexota; class Anaerolineae; order Anaerolineales; family Anaerolineaceae; genus JBGQAS01. The sequence goes on from OY969431.1 coordinate 796,086, forward strand.
CGCGGAAAATATTCTTTCCAGATATGGATTATTTTTTCATTTTTCTTGGAAGTAGGTTTTACAGAAATTACTTTTATCGTTACCATGATGCCTTCAATTTTTAGAAATAGCGCCCCTGGTGGGACTTGAACCCACAACCATCGGATTAGAAGTCCGGTGCTCTGTCCAATTGAGCTACAGGGGCTTGAAAAATATTACAACTTGCGTAAATCTTTCATCATTATTTACTATCACTGGAGCAATAAGAAAAGCAAATACTTTGACAGCGCAATAAAGTATTCAATGTATTATCAAAACTCCAAATATTGATTTCTATATTTTAACATGAATTGATATCTTACCGATTGTTTGAAAAGAATAAAACCATTCAAAGACACCTTTCGTTTTTCTAAAGAAAAACATGAGCAATTCGTAAACATGAAAATCACTTTTTTGTTGAACAGATGCATGAACAAAACAATAAGGCAAATTAAATTTGACCAACCTCGAAGTAATCCAATTAATAAACCAAATGATCCAGATGTAAAAGGGATTTTTCCTATGAAAAACTGATACATCCCGGAATACATTTATAAAAGTGCACAAAATTCAATACTGGTGCACTTTTGTTTAATCCATCAATTCTTTTGCAGTAAACTCATCCCATCAAATTATTACTATAGAATTCTATCCTCCCCCAGCTAATAAACCAAGAAATGTAAGAAAGGCAATATATGAATATGCTGGTTCGATTATCCAAAATAAAATGCTAATTGAATTTATCACAATGCCAGCGATTGCAATTAACTTTTGGATTGATCTGACACCGAGCACTCCAAGAATTATTCCAATTATTGATAAAGGTGAACCAAAACAAGCAGTCAATAAAAGTATCACATTAATCAATCTCATATTATCTGCTAATCTTGAATTTAACATGGTGAGCAGACCACTAACTTGAATTATGAATATTGAGATACCCAATATCAGGGAAGTAATTGCTGCGCTTTTTCGATTTTTATTTGCTAATTGTTGAGGAATATTTTTTGGTGATGGCATGGGTGATGCGGATTCTTTTATTACACTTTTTCCACAATATGGGCAAAGTAAGGCATCTTCCGGAATATTCTTCGTACAATGGATACAATTTATTGTTTTCATCCAAAATCCTCAAAATTCGCCTTAATGAAAATTTTATTGACTATAATCCCTAATTATTAGAAGTCTGGTGCTCTGTCCAATTGAGCTACAAGGGTAGATTGGTTTTCGGAAAAAAAGGTCGAAGACCTTTATACACCTGTCCTCCACCAATGGTTAATAATATCTTGGTATCTGCTTGACCCAACTTACCACCCAAATCGGATGGAGTTAATGGCATGTTTCCATTGGAAAGGAAAATCCGAAATATCGAATCCACCATCGTATTGCCCTCTAAGAAACCCGGTTGCTTTGCGCAATGTAACATTAATACCTGCTGAAGACCATCAACTTGTGTAACTTCCGCAGTCATTGGATCTATCCAATCTACCATGGAATCTGCAGAAATATTAGCATATTGAAGTTGATGTTCAGGGCATAAGTAACCCTGGAGGAAAATATGCCAGTTATTATCATGAACCTTCCACCAAGAGAAGTCAATATGGAAAGGAGTATTTATATTTGGTTTCACAAGACTAAATAATTTACTATCAGTCATATTGAATATCTATTCGGTGTCTTTAAGTTTGAAATATAGATCACCCAAATGGGAAATCTTTTCGTTATGGATCAAGGTTATTAAAATGGGGGCGGGAGGGCACCGGCGCAATAGATTTACGGTCGCATATAATTCCTGGGCGTGAACCTGTCCTTGTGGATTCAATTTTGCTAATTCTTTCATTAGCTTCATTACGAGTTCTTCGAGATTCATCCTGGAAAAAGTTCCCTTTTCCCACATTGCATCAATTTGATTTGGATCGGAAATGAAAAGAGCCATCCTTTCTTCAAAAGCCGCGGAAACCGGTTGTTTTAACATGGCAAAAATCACACCTCCATCCGAACCAATCAGGGCAGTTCGTATCCATTCGCGATTCTGTTTCCTTTTTTCACAAACGATTTGAACTTCACCCGGGATTTTAGTTTTTTGAAGATGAACAAGACTTCCGGGTATCAAATCATGGGATTTATACCATTCTGAAAGTCCATAAACATAATTAAAAGGCCGCACTACCCATCCTTCGAATTTCTTTTGCGATTCATGATCGATAAATTGAAAACGAATTCTTGGCGCTTCATTCGCTGTTGGTAATAGGCTTCGGATCGAATTGGTTAGGGGAATTGTTCCAGAACGCCAATGTGGATAAATGAGACTAAAAGTTGACTCTGATATTTCTTTATCAATGTGCTTTCCTGGTTCCAGTTCATCTGCATTTATCAAATCAAAAGATGACAATAAGACAGAAATGGAGGAATAATCGATCTCTGGGGAAACATACCGTAGCTGGAGGGGGATTTTTTGTACTATTTCGGGTTCACGCGAACGGAGGAACCATAAGGTCTCTCCGGAAGGTCCAACTTCGTCAAATCGACCATCTTCCTGCAATGCTAAATCCATTGAGAATTCCAATAATTGTGCGTTGATATTTTTCGGAAGATCAGCTTGCTCAATGATCTTTGAAATTGGTAATGGGCCACCGTTTGCCTCTTCAAGAATGGCTTCTGATAAATTTAAATGACCTTGATTTATATCTATCAATAAGGAGCGTGGGAACCATTTTCCTGCGATGAGGACCAAGTCTTTGTTTTCAATGAGGGATTGATGAATTTTTTTATAAAGTGTCTTCCCGTAAAGATCTAGGACTTTCTGAATATCAAAGCTTGGATCATTCTCATTCAACCTGAGAGGCTCATTTAATTCATGTTTTTCAATTTTTGAAGCAAAATGCTTTGTTGTGGAATCTGAAAATAGAACTTCTATTACTTCCATGCCCAGATATTCTGGATTTATCCCAGGGCGGATGTTTGCTACTTTGCCTTTCTTGTCCGAAAAGAATGGAAATGATAATTCTTGCCCAACTTGAAATGTATTCTTTGGTTTATATACATCCGTTTTTTGCTGATGAACAGTTGTCAGAATTTCTTTTTCCCGGAGAATTCTGTGTACTAATAAAGCTGAGAGTAAATCAGCTGTTGAAAGGGGGGTTTCAATTTCCAGGAGGTGATTATAGAGATATTCAATATCGTCAGGTTGAATTTGATAATTATCCCAAAAATTTTCAGGTAAGGTAATTTCTTTGAGTACCATATATGAACAATTCTACCTTTAGTAAATGCAAGGTGCTATTATACCTTAGCAACCTTACAATTATGGATATGAATTTTCCAACCAATCGAAAGGTTGAACTTGAACTCCATGAACCCAAACCTCCCAATGCAAATGATAACCGGTTACCCTACCGGTCTTCCCGATAATTCCAATTTCCTGACCTTTCGTTACGTAATCCCCGATATTCACATTAATTGAGTCCTGATGATAATAAGCTGAAAATACTCCCCAACCATGATCAATAATTGTTGCATTACCCCTTACCGTCAATGTTCCTACATAAACAACTATTCCTGAGGCTGATGCGTAAATTGAAAGTGTGTTTTCGGTTGCGCAAGTACCAAAATCGACTCCGGCATGAAAATATGTGAAGTCACTCCCGTTATATGAACGACGGTTACCAAATCGGGATTTGACACACAGAGGATCACCTAAAGGTTGTTGCCATAAACCTTCCCATTGGAGTGTTGGTGTCACTTGAGATACTAAAGATCTGATTAGATCTTCTTCCGGAGCCACAATCGCTGGATCTATAGTAGTAGGCTCGACTTGAAGTGGAGGGTCCTGTCCGAAATTTCCAGAATCTAAAAGCATATTTTGACTAAAAGAAAATGATTTTCCATCGGAACTTGTTCCAGATAATTCAAAGGGAGCTAATCCGATTGGAGCCATTGCATGGATACCTTGCAAAGCGACATATTCATTTGGGTTTGTTTCAAAAAAGCTCAAAGAAAAACCATTCAGAGAACCCGAAAGAGTTAGTGGTTGATTGGTAGATAAAGTAATTTCGACAGTCGCCCCTTGAATTAAGGGAAGAGGTCTGAGTTCGATAGAAGCAATAAGGGGAGATATAAGGCTGGTAACTTGTGCGGTGGTTGAATTTGTAAAAAGTAAAGAATCCGAAGGTAGAAAAAACCAATCAGTTACTGTTTGATTTTGTAAGACCGCTTTCCAAGGATTTTGATTTTGAATAACTGCTAGATCAAATATCGAGATATTTTCATTTATTTGTTTATAAGATGGGAAAAAATCTGAAGAATTGTTTTCCGGGATTATTAGATATGAACCTGCATAGATTTCAGCAGGACTTGTCAGTCGATTTAATCGGATAAATATTGATCGATCTATTTGATACTCGCGCATTAATGAAAATAAATTCTCTCCGAGTGGTATTGCGGTTGTTGTTAGAATTCCCTGAATTCCAGTTAAACCAGGAATGACTAATTGGGTTCCTACTGACAGAATGTCCGGATTTGAAATGCCATTTGCATCAATTAATTCCTGCGTGGTTATCCCAAATTGTGATGCAATACCCAATAAAGTATCTCCAGGTTGCACAATATAGACAGGTCCAGACGATTCGGTTTGGGCTGAAGCCGTATTGGAAATTAGAAAACACAGCGAAATTACAATAACAAAAACCAATATTAATTTAGTCATAAGAAAAAAACACTTTTGTTCCAACCTTGAAATGTTTTATCCAATCTGGATGAGCTTCTAGGACAAATTTTGCAGGTTTCTGAGGACCATAAAAAGGATGCCATTTTTTGGCAAGTTGAACATCCACTATTTCATGTTTTTCATTAATCCAGGCAACTGCAATATCCATAAACATAAAAAACATGTGAATGGAGGTATTCAAGACCGATTCATTTTTTTCGACAAATAATATTCCCTCGTTGTAAGGAATTGATGATCTAAACATCAATCCTTTGAATTTGCACCAGAATCCATCACAATATTGGGCGTGAATGAATTTCGAGTCGATTTTTTCTTGAAATGTAATCCGGATGAATTTCATGCTGGTTTTTGAGGTATTAATGAATCGACCGATTCGATCAGTTCTTGAAGACGGAAAGGCTTACAAATATAACCGTCCGCTTTGGCGACTTTCAATCCGAGAATTTTATCTATGGTTTCCGTTTTTGCTGTAATGATAACTACCGGAATATTTTTCGTTTCTTGGTTTTTTTTGAGTTTTTGATAAATTTCCCAACCATCGATTACAGGCAGCATCAGATCCAAGAGAATTAATGTAGGTTTTTCTTTTTTTATGATAGTGAGCGCTTTTGTGGAATCTGTAACACCGATTACTTTGAATCCACGTTTATTAAGGATGGTAGTCACCAATTCCACCATATCCTTATCATCTTCAACATAAATGATCTTTGTTATGCTAATCTTACCCATATTCAATAATAAGTTTACCACAGGAAAATATGGCAGATTCTCGTTTATAATACCTTTGAGAAAAGAAGGAGTTAGGAATGGCTAAGCATCGCATTCTTCTTGTTGACGACCATGAGGTTGTAAGACTTGGTCTTAAAGCTCTTCTGGAACGACATCCTCAATTCGAAGTTGTAGGAGAAGCAGGTAACGCTCGAGAAGCCTTAGAACAAGTGAGTCGGATACGTCCGGATGTGGTCCTGATGGACATCAGATTGCCTGGTACATCAGGCATCGAAGCCTGCGAAGAAATCACAAAGAATTACCCTAATACGAAAGTTGTCATGCTTACTTCCTATGCAGAGGATGAAATGCTTTTTTCTGCCATACGGGCTGGAGCTTCTGGATATGTGTTAAAGCAAATTGGTGCAGAAGATTTGGTCCGGGCGATTGAATCTGTTGGTAGAGGTGAAGCTACTCTAGATCCCGCGGTTACCCAACGAGTATTCCATGAAGTACGGCGCGCCGTGAAAGAAGAAGAAGCTGCCGCATTTTCTAATTTAAGCCAACAGGAAAGGCATGTATTATTGCTGGTTTCTGAGGGTAAAACAAACCGCGAAATTGCGAAAACATTGTTCCTCGGCGAGGGAACGGTTCGCAATTATGTAAGCAGTATTCTTTCAAAACTGGGTGTAAGCAATCGTGCTGAAGCTGCAGCTTATGCCGTTGAACATAGCCTTAGAGAATATTTATAAAGCTTTACATCGATTGCCAAGTATTTTTCATCAGTATTGCATCTTCTTCAAGAATTGGGCTTTCGCACATGATACGCCCATTTGCTGAATGATTTTTCATTGCTTTAAAGAGAGCTTTAATATCCAAATCCGCTTCTGATACAGGTAAATGCTTTCTTTCACCTTTTTCTGAATATTCAATTCCTGAAAGATGAATATGCAACTTAGTAAGGGCATCTTTTCCTAATGCTTCGGAATAAAGATCGAGCACGATATTCCATTCCTTTTCAGAATTGTTGGAACCATCCCCATTTCGCGCATGTAAATGTGCAAAATCCATGCACGGTAAAACCATTTCACATTCTTTGCTTATTACCAATAGATCTTCCAACGAACCTAACATGGCAGATTTTCCCATGGTTTCAGGACGTAAAGTAACGTTTATTTCTTTCGATTGAAGCTCACTAACAATTTCTTGCAATCTGGGTATGACCTTTTTAAGTACAATTAGTCTATCTGTTTTAAAATATGAACCAGGATGGAAAACGATGTCTGTTGCACCAGCCAAATAACCAAAATAAGCTGCATCGAATAAGCGCTTTCTAGATTTTGGCCATTCCAAATCCTCAGCATTTAGATTGATGTAATAAGGTGCATGAACGCTGAGCGAGACATCGTTTTCCGCTCCTGTTTGGTTTATTGACTTGCATGTTTGCTCGGAAACTCTTACAGATTGAACCCAGGCAAGCTCAAAAGCATTTAGTCCTAATAAGGATATTTGCTGAATTGCACCTATACTTCCCCCAGGTTTTAAGGGAGTTGAAATGGGTGAACCGACAGTTCCGAATCTCATAGTGTCCGTCCTTTCCGGAGAATGTAATCTTGGTAAATTAAGTTTAAGAAGATCTTACAAGAATCCCACTTCGTTGTAATAATTTGTCTTGCAATTTCCACATTTTATTTTTGTTTTTATTTGTATCGTGATCATAACCAAATAAATGTAGGATCCCATGAACCAGTAATAATGAAATTTCATCTGATAATGAATTATTATTTGCATTTGCCTGGTTAGTAGCTTGTTCAACGGAAATAACTATGTCTCCCAAAAATGTCATGTTATCTATGGGAAATTTCTCATCCATCGTGAACGAAAGCACATCGGTGGGTTCATCGATTTCTCGATATTTCTTATTTAATCCTTGGATAATTTTGTTATTTGTAAAGGTTACGGTTACTATCATCTCTTTCATCGATAATATTTGAAGCGCAAGCGCGGAAACTCTTTCTACTAAAGAACGATCGATGATATGTCGATATTTCACTGGAAGGTCTACATAAATCATTTGCGGAATATTTTTACTTTTGGTTTTTTTCGAGATTCTTCCAGGGATTCGATGTCTGGATACTGCAATCGTGGGTGATATGAATTTCTAAGTGTACTTACAATGGAATCTTCGATTTTTATCAAATTTTGAAATGTAAGGTCTGAATCATCCAGTTGACCCTCACTTTTACAATAGTCAATCACTGTATGAACAAGTAATGCTAATTCACTTTCGCTTTTAGGTAATTCTGCACGTGCTTTCGCTTCGCAACTATCAGAAAGCATGAGGATGGCAGTCTCACGCGAAGATGGTTTTGGACCTGGATAACGAAATTCATCTTGTGAAACCGTTAATCCATTGGTTAACGCTCTCCCATATTGATAACGTGTTATTAATGTACCGTGATGTTCCTGAATGAAATCCAGGACTCTTTTTGGCAATTTTGCTTTTTTTGCCAGAACGACCCCATCATTCACGTGACTGATGATTATTTTTGCACTTTTACGGGGATTCAATTCATCGTGAGGATTTTTCTGTCCTGGTATCTGATTTTCAATAAAGAAATTTGGATTATTCACTTTACCTACATCGTGGAAGAGAGCTCCTACTCGGGAGAGCAGCGTATCTGCGCCGATTACTTCAGCAGCCCGTTCTGCCAAATTTGCAACCATTAAACTGTGCTGGTATGTTCCGGGTGCGTCCTGGAGGATCGTTTTTAATAGAGGATGATCAGGACGTGAAATGTCCATTAGCCGAATGGGGGTTGCAAGGTTAAGGAATTGCGCAATAACAAAATGAAAAAAAAGACCTAAGCTAGAAGACGCCAACCCACAGAAAATGGATGCTGCTGCCAGGGAGGTTATACCGATCCAATCTGTAATCATATTTGGCAGCCGATAAGCTAAGATGATGGCAATTCCTGCAAAGCCAACAATCACACCAGCCCAAATAAAATGGATGATTCTTTTTGCTTTTCCAAGAATTAATATTCCAAAAAAACTTCCCAATGTATAAAACAAAGTCAATTCGAGCCCGTTTGTGACGCCATAAGACACTAAGATGCTGAGGATCAAGGAAAAGATCATCCCAATCTCAAGGTTGAAAAGGGAAGCAACAATTAAACCAAATGCCGGGAGAGGAAACAAATAGGGAGCTAATGTCCGGTTGGGAATAAAGAACCGACCGCCATAAAGAAAAATTAAGAATGAAATGGCAATGATAACCAGGTTTTGAAGCTTGTCGGCAGTTCGCATCTTACGTCGAGAGAAATAAATTTGCACAAAAACAGAAAGCAAGATAACTAATACAACAGTCGCAAAAATATCCGTGATCTTTCGATCATTTTCTAGTAATCCATATTCCTGAAGAGTTTCAATAATTAAAGGTGTAATTTTTTGACCGCGTTGTACAATTGTCTCGCCTGCGGCAAACGTTTGCGTGATGGGGATAACGTCATTCCGCGCTTTTTCTTTTGCCAAAGTAGTCGCTTCTGGACTTGGCAAACTGGTTGCAACAATAAAAGGCTGGACGATATTTGATATTAAAAAACGCTGTTCCTCTGGAAAGGAATAACTAACTTGGTCAATAATTGTCGATTTAATCGAGTCGATGTCGGATTCTTTTATCGAATTACGCAAAATTAGCTCAAGAAGCCGAAGGGATTCCGTTTTGATGAGCTGCCAGGATGGATCGATCACATTGACAAGTAATTCTGAATTTTCATTTGAAAGTGATAAATGCGTAATATTGGATATGGATTGAATCTTGGTAATATTTTCATATGTTAAATTTGATCGAATGGAATCAACCTGGTCCAAAATGGATTCCATCAACGTCAATTGTGAACGGATTATATTTGGATCAGGGGCTAAATAAATATCTTTGATAGAATTTTCGACTTGAGTTCGTTTCTGCTCAGTGAGTATTTCACTGACATAAGTTAGAGTTTTAGGGGCAATTATCTCTTGAGCAGATACCTGACCAGCTTCTACCGAATACTTGGTAGGACGCAAAGCTATGGGCAGCAATAGTGCGCCAAGGGTTAATAAACCTGTAATAACTAGGATGATTCCCTTAAAAGTAGTTTTGGTAAATATTTTCTTTGAAGAAGACATTATTCCTTGGTGAGTAAATTACGGACAATTTTGCTGATCACATCATTTGAAGCTTTACCTTGGATAAGAGGAATCATCTCTTTCATTACTCTCCCCATATCTTTCATCTCTACAGCATTCGTTTGTGATATGATTTTTTTGGCGATTTCAAGCACTTCGTTCTCAGGCATCTGTTTCGGTAGGTACGATTCGATCACTCGGATTTCAGAATTAGTCGCTTCGATGATATCGTTTCGGTTCCCTTTTTCTGCTTCATGGATCGTTTCTTGACGAAGTTTCAACTCTTTTTGAAGCAAGGAGAGAATAGCTGAGTCATCAAGCTTTTCTCCTTTTTCGACTTCCGCAAGTTTAACGCCGGTTAAGATCATTCGCAAAGTATCTCTCATGATGCTGTTGCCTTTACGCATAGCCTCTTTTAAATCATTTTCGAATTTAGTTTTGAGCTCCATTGTGCCTCTTTATGGAATCATATCATTAACTGAAATAAATTCTCGGATATGGGACATAATATTAGGGCCGATCCCCGGTACTAAAGGAAGATCATCAATTGAATTGAGTTTTCCATTCTTTTCGCGATACTCTATGATTGCATTAGCTTTTGTATTGCCTATCCCGGGCAGCAAAATGAATTACTCGACACTCGCTGTATTTATATCTAGTATATTTCTAGAAGGAATTATTTCTTGAGAATTCCCGACAAGAGTGGCTTCAGGTGTAGGAATGATTTCAATGTGAACAGCAGAAATAGGTATTTTATGAGCGTTGGAAAAATAAATAAAAACGAACCCGCTGAGGATAAATCCAAGAAAGATTCCAATAAGTAATATGAAACCTTTTTTCATACTCTTCTAGTTTATTTCTTTGCTTCTAAAGACTCCATGGAAGAAAAAGCAGCTAACGCCACCTCTATCATGCCTTTCGTTGGTTCAAGCGCAGTAATTTTTTGAATTGCGAGATTTGGCCAAAAAAGTACGCGAATAAAAGGTGATTTTATTCTTGCACTTGCCCAACGATTATATTCATATGCCAGCATAACGATCAACGGTAGAAAAATTATCCTGCTGCCAATCGTAATTAATAATGAGTTCTTTCCTAATAGAGAATAAACGATGATAGAGATAAACACTACGGTTAATATAAATGAAGTCCCACAACGAGGGTGTCTGGTTGAAGCAAGTTTAATGTTTTTTTGAGTCATCGGCAAACCGGATTCGAATGTATTTATGGTTTTATGCTCTGCACCGTGATATTGAAAGACTCTTCGAATATCTGGAAGAAAACTCACCCCCCAAATATAACCAATTACGATGATAAGGCGAAGTAACCCTTCAAACAGATTTATTATCAACGAAGGCCAATTTAATAATCCTCCAATCCAACGTGAAAAAGCTGCTGGCGCCACAAAAAACAAGGCGATTGAGACTCCAAGTGAAAATAGAATAGTAAGGGTCAAAGAAAATCCCTCAATCTTCTCATTTTCACCTGTTTGAAAGTTGGCAGATTTTGTGAGATATTGCATTCCAATTCCCAAGGCATCCCAAAGAAGCAATAATCCACGAATAAATGGCCAACGAAAAAATGGTTTGGAATAAACTCCCTTGAGCTGTTCTGATTCAACTCTGATGCTTTTATCTGGAAGTCGAAAAGCAGCGGATAAATAATGCTGCCCTCGCATCAATACTCCTTCGATTAATGCCTGTCCACCATAATTAAGAAGTTTCAATTTTTCTTTTATCATATTAAAGGTTATAAAAAAAATGAATTAATGATTCAATCCCACGATACCAGGTCGGGAGGTGTAATCTCTCGTTTGGTGCATGAATATTATCATCGGGTAAACCAAAACCAGTTAGAACAGAGGGGATGTTCAATATCTCCTGCATATCTGAGACTATTGGAACACTTCCTCCCTCACGCTTGTATATGGGACGTTTTCCCCAAACAGTCTCCAGAGCTCGAAAAAGTGCCTGGGTAGCTGGATTGTGAGGATCTGCCATTGAAGCAGGTCCACCAGCCATTTTTATCAGTTCCCACCGAATGGAGGTTGGAGCATGTTTTTCCAAATATGAAAGTAATTGCTTGTGAACCGTCTCAGGGTTTTGATTTGGGACAAGCCGCATTGAAAGCTTTGCCATAGCCCAAGAAGGAATGACAGTTTTTGAACCTTTACCTGTAAAACCTGAGAGAAATCCATTCACATCCAACGTAGGTCTTGCACCGACCCTTTCCGTTGATGTATAACCTTTTTCACCGTGTACTTTCACCGCTCCTGTTTGCGTCAAGTAGTATGTGTCATCCAAAGGCAATCTGGCAAGCTCAGCTTTTTCTTCAGCAGAAATTGGAAGAACAGAATCGTAAAATCCTGGCAAAGTGATTCTTCCTTCATCGTCATGCATTCCAGCAATAAGCCTACATAGTGCATTTGCAGGATTGTTGATAATGCCACCAAAAACGCCAGAATGCAAATCATGCGCCGGTCCAATTACCCGCAATTCAAAATAGGCTAGCCCACGTAAACTGTAAACGATAGTAGGGATATCCGATGCAATCATTCCTGTGTCAGGATTTAGTGCTACCGTGCTGCTCAACAGTTTTTTATTGTTTTCTAGAAATTTTGCCAGGTGAGGGGACCCTATCTCTTCTTCACCTTCAATTAAGAATTTGATATTGACAGGGAATACATCCGATTTGATAATGGATTCTACAGCCGCAAGGCATGCGACGATCTGCCCTTTCATGTCAGAAGCCCCTCGAGCAAATAAATGTTCGCCGCGTCGAATAGGTTCAAAAGCCCCTGATTCCCATAAATCGATCGGATCGGCTGGCTGAACATCGTAATGACCATAGATAAGGACAGTAGGTCTATCTTTCCCCGCTTTAAGGTAATCTCCATAAACGACAGGATGTCCTCCTGTAGGCATAACCTTTACATTTTCAATTGTCAAATTGGAAAGCTCAGAGGCGACCCAATTCGCTGCTTTCAATATGGAATTCTTGGATTCTTCATCGGTGGATATCGATGGAATTTTCAAGAAGTCAATTAATAGATTAAAGAATTTTTCTTGATGTGTATGGAAATAATCTACTGCTTGTTTTCTTTGGTCGCTCATGGTAGTTCCTCCAAGGTTCAGTACGATTATAAAGGATAACGATAATCTCAAGGGAACCTATGTGTTGCATGACACCTTTGTGTTAAAATCTTTATAAGCGATCTTCCAGGAGAATGACATGTTAATAAAAAATGCCAATATTGTTACTTGGTCGACTCCAAATTCAATTCTTGAAAATCATTCATTACTGATTTCTGGGTCAAAAATTACCAAGATCGGAAAATTTGAAGACCTTAAGAAGAACTATCCAGATGAAGAATTATTTGACGCAAAAGGTCAATATATATTTCCGGGTAATATTTGCGCCCATACACATTTTTATGGTGCGTTTGCACGCGGAATGGCAATTCCAGGAAATCCAGCTCAGAATTTCCCTGAGATTTTAAATAAATTATGGTGGCCGCTTGATAAATCTCTCGAACAGGAAGATATATATTATTCTGCGCTGGTTTGTTTGATTGATGCCATTCGCCATGGGACAACCTCATTATTTGACCATCATGCCTCCCAACGGAATGTCGCTGGTTCCTTGGATCAAATTGAACGAGCAGTCCTAGAAGCTGGCGTGCGCGCAGATTTGTGCTACGAAGTCTCCGATAGGGAAGGCGAAGAAATCGCTAAAGAAGGCATTGATGAAAATATTCGATTTATTAACAACGTCTTAAAGAATAAAAACGGATTTTTGAATGCACATTTCGGATTGCATGCTGGTATGACCATTTCACAAAAAACTTTGGAGCAATGCAGAAATGCAACTCCTGCTGACGTTGGATTTCACATTCATGTCGGTGAATACACATCTGATGAATATGATTCGATTGATCAATATAAAATGAGGATTATTGATCGTCTAGATAAAGCAAACATCCTAGGAGATAAAACCATCGTTGTCCACGGAGTAAATCTGGACGCAATGGAAATGACACTTTTATCAAACACCGGAACTTGGGTCTCTCATCAACCACGATCCAATATGAACAATGGAGTTGGTCTTCCTGCGGTTGAGGATATGCTGAGGTTAGGGATCAAAGTTTGTCTTGGAAACGATGGTTTTTCAAATGCTATGTGGGAGGAATGGAAAGCTGCTTATTTATCTCATAAATTGATCCATCGCGACCCACGCAGAATGGGCGGAGAAAAAATCATTCAAATGGCAATTACAAATAATGGCAAATTAGCCACAGAGGCTTTTGGAACTGGGACGATTGGTGAAATAAAGGAAAATGCTCAAGCCGATCTTATTTTTGTCGAATATTATCCATATACTTATTTAACTGCCGGTAATCTTCCCTGGCATATGATTTTTGGATTTCATGAAGATGTGATTTTATCGACGATGGTGGCGGGAAAATTCCTCATGAAAAATCGAGAATTACTAACGCTGGATGAAGAAGCAATCACACATAAATCAAGAAATCGATGTAAAGAAGTTTGGAACAAATATAATCAATACGTTTAACCAGGAGAACAGCATGGATACTCAAAATGTGGGTAAGAAGAAGATAGCGATTGTCGGTGGAACTGGAAAGGAAGGAAAAGGGCTGGCTTATCGTATTGCAAGGGCTGGATTTCAGGTGTTTGTTGGATCTCGAGAGATTGAAAAAGCAACGGTTGCTGCTTCTGAACTTAACGAGATGGAAAATTATTCATTAAAAATCATTGGACTACTGAATACTGATGTCTCAAAACAAGCTGATATCGTTATTGTTACAGTCCCTTATGCAGGACATCAGGCAACGTTGGAATCCATTAAGGAGAATGTCCAAGGAAAAATTGTGGTCGATGTATCGGTTCCCCTTGTCCCCCCAAGGGTAACACGAGTTCAAATGCCGGCAGCTGGCAGCGCAGGTCAAGAAGCTCAATTAATTTTGGGAGAAAATGTATTCGTCGTGACTGCATTTCAAAATATCCCTTTTGAACGATTGTTTAATAACGAAGAAATTGGATGTGATGTCCTGGTTTGTGGAAATTCAAAAGAAGCCAGGCAGGAAATCATAGTAATTGCAACCGTGATTGGATTGACGGCTTGGGATGCGGGACCTATCGAAAATTCTGTGATTCCAGAAGGGATGACTTCCATTCTCATCGGGATCAATAAGCAATTTGGAACAACATCGGCTGGTATCCAAATCACTGGTGTCAACAAGCCGTAATAATGAATCAATTAGTATTATCTGCACTTTCCGCAATTCCAATGATAAAACCGGGGGATGACCTCGATTCTATCATAATGAAAACCTTAGAAGAGAGAATATTGACCTCCAGAATGGAGATATTATTGTTGTTGCTCAGAAAATTATTTCCAAGTCGGAAGGACGATTAAGGAAACTTAGCAAGGTGAAACCTTCAAAGCAAGCTTCGGAAATTGCGAAAAAAGTCGATAAAGATGCCCGGTTTGTTGAACTTGTTTTGGAGGAAAGTTCTTGCGTCTTGCGCACCAGACCAGGCACATTGATTGTCCAGCATAAATTGGGATTTATTTGTGCGAACGCGGGAATTGATCATTCGAATGTTTTGGGTGAAGATGGAGATCCGGAGGATTGGGTGCTTTTATTGCCAGAAGACCCGGATGCTTCTGCATTAAAACTACGCACATATTTTGAAAAAGAAAGTAATGCTCACGTTGGGGTTTTAATTATCGATTCACATGGGCGTGCGTGGCGAATGGGTATTGTGGGGATTTCAATAGGGTTTTCTGGGTTGCCAGGCATTGTTGATATGCGCGGAAAAGATGACCTGTTTAACTACAAACTTCGGATCACACAAATTGCGACAGCCGATGAATTAGCTGCTGCTGCATCTTTACTGATGGGTCAAGCAGGCGAAGGTACTCCGGTCGTGCACGTACGGGGATTCCCGTATGCGCTCAGGGAAAGTTCATTCCAAGAGTTGATTCGTCCAGAAAAAGATGACCTTTTCAGGTGATCAAATATGAAAGTAGTTGCCCTCGCGGGTGGAGTTGGTGGAGCAAAGCTTGCGCATGGATTGTCGCTTTGTTTACTCCCAGAAGAGCTTTTAATAATCGTTAATACGGGTGACGATTTCAGTCATTACGGATTACAGATCTGTCCTGATTTGGATACCATTTGTTACACCTTGGCAGGTTTATCAGATCCTATAAGAGGTTGGGGGCAAAAGGATGAAACATGGAATGCCCTTGATAGCATATCGTCTTTACATGGCGTGAATTGGTTTAAGATCGGCGATAAAGATTTAGGAATTCATCTTGAGCGCACAAGGTTGTTAGCATCTGGAAAGCGATTATCGGAAATTACACAGAATTTTTGTCAAAACTGGGGTATAAAACATTCGGTTCTTCCGATGTGCGATGAAAAAGTATCCACACTGGTTGAGACCAAGGAATTAGGGTGGTTGTCTTTTCAAGAATACTTCGTGAAACATAAATGTGAGCCCATTGTACAAGGTTTTCGATTCCAAGGGATTGAAAAAGCTAAATTGTCGAATGAAGCAGTAGAAAAAATTAACAACGCAGATCTTATCGTTATTTGTCCATCAAATCCTTGGGTGAGCATCGATCCAATATTAGCGATACCTGGGTTCAAGAATCTGATCGGTAAAAAAGAGGTTATCGCTGTTTCGCCTATTGTAAAAGGAAACGCAATCAAAGGACCTGCAGCAAAAATGTTTCACGAACTAGGGATTGAACCGAGTGCACTTTCAGTGGCTCGCCATTATGCCAAAGATATCGATTTTCTGGTATTTGACAAATGCGATGCATCGTATACACAGGAAATTAAAGCGTCAGGTATAATTCCTGTCATAACACAAACAATTATGACAACTATTGAGGATCGCAAGCTGTTGGCCGAAATGATCATCGAACTAGCTTTAAAAAATAAGAAACTTTGAAATGCTCACATGGGCAATTATCCCAATTAAACCGCTACATCAGGGGAAATCCAGGCTATCTGGAATAATTGATCATAAAGCACGTATCAAATTTAACAAGAAATTACTTACCCATACACTGAAAGTGGTTTCTTCATGTAAACGAATCTCAGGGGTTATCGTCGTAACCAAAGATACGGCCCTTCAAGCCATCGTAAAAAAGCCTAATGTAAAATTATTTATTGAAGATGGCAAATCAGATCTGAACAAAGCGATAAATTTTGGTGTAACAAAAGCGATTGAAAATAAAGCTGATAGCATACTTGTCATTCCATGCGATCTTCCCCTATTAAATAAAGCGGAAATTGGAAAAATTATTCGCATTTCATCATCAGATCGTTGTTTAGTGATCGTACCGGATCGACATTTCCAAGGGACAAATTTGTTATTCATAAAGCCTGCACTAAAGGACATATATTGTTTTGGTGAAAACTCTTTCGAAAAGCATAAGGAAATGGGGAAAAGATTAGGACTGGATGTTAAGGTTTACGATTCAAAGAATCTTTGTCTTGATATAGATTTACCGGAGGATTTACAGTACTATAATTTAAGAAAAAGCAGAACAGAAATACGGAATTTGAAATTTTGGAGGATATGATGAAAGAAAGAGTTGCTCTCTATTTACAAGATGCCCACGATCTACGAGATGGACTTGAATATGTAAAATACGCTGAAAAACATGAATTCGAAGGTGTTTGGCAAGCGGAAAGCAGGCTTGTTCGAGATGCGATTGTTCCAATGGCTGCTTATGCGGCAGTAACCGACCGAATTAAAGTAGGATCAGGAGTGATCAATAATTGGACTCGGAATATTGGATTATTGGCTGCTACATTTTTGACACTGGACGATCTCGCTCCAAACCGAATAAACTGTGGTATTGGCGCATGGTGGGATCCTTTAGCCCGAAATGTTGGTATAAACCGAACAAAACCTCTTACAGCAATGAAAGAAACCATTACAATTTTGAGAAAACTATTGAATATGGAACGGGTTACCTTTCACGGGGAATTTGTGAATGTTGAAGGTATCGAACTTGATGTAGTTCATGGAAGAAAGGAACCGAGGAATGTTCCGATTTTAATTGGTGCAACCGGTGACCAAATGATGGAGATGGCTGGGGAAATTGCTGATGGCATCGTTATGAATTATTGTGTACCCCCGGAATATAACCATAAAGCACTTGAGTTAATCGAAAAAGGTGCCCGAAAATCAGGGCGAAAACTCGAGGATATTGATAGACCTCAGCTGATAGTTTGTTCTGTAGATAAGGATCATGATAAAGCCATTGACACCACACGCGAATTGCTTACTCAATATCTTGCCCAGCAGCCTCATATTGCAAAAGCTTCCGGTGTGTCTCAGGAAATTGTAACCTCGATCCAGTCCATTTTAGGATGGCCAGCGACACATGAGCAGATAAAAAAGGCAAAACACCTTGTTCCGGATGAATTAATTCTACGGATTACTGCCTCTGGTACTCCTGAAGAAGCAAAGGCAAAGGTTAAGGAATATTGCAAGAATGGATGTACTTGCCCCATTTTATATCCTGTTGGGAGCGACGTGCATGTCTTAATTGATACGTTCAGCCAGGTTTGACATAGGAAAATTTATGATTGTGGATTATTTTCGCCCTGGATCTCTAAAAGAAGCAATTGAACTTCTTAGTCGGGATAAGCCAAAAACAATTCCACTGGGTGGTGGTGTCAGTATTAGCCAGCACAAGGATGGAGAATTGGCGGTTGTGGACCTTCAAAAACTCAACTTGAACCGTATCGCTGAAAAAGATGGGAAGATTGTGATCGGATCAACCATTACGATACAAGAATTATTAAATTCATCAATTTTTTCAAGTGAAATCAATGAAATAATCAAACGTGAAGGCACTACGAATTTACGACAAGTTGCTACCTTGGCAGGGACATTGATTACTTCTGATGGACATTCCTTTATAGGGATGATTTTTTCAGCATTAGGTGCGATTCTGGTTTGGGAACCTGGAAACATAGAAATAGCATTTGCAAATCTTGAAAAGACACGAAATAATCAGTTTAAAGGTAAATTGATCACTAAAATCTTAATACCCAAAGAGTTCGTATTGAAGGTTGAAGCGATCAGTTATTCTCCAGATAGCAATCCAAAAATTATTATCGTACATATGAAGAATAAACGAGAGAACGTTTTTGCTTTTGGTGGTGACACAGATAAACCATTTCGTGTGGAGAATAGTGAAGTAAAAGAATTTATCAATAATGCGCATAGACATTTCTTAAACAATAATTTATCAAAAAATTATCTTTTATCGATTCTAAACAAATTGGTTGACAGGTTATAAGAAACAAATGAAAACCAAACTAATTATTAACAATACAGAATATGTATTTGATATAGCTCCATCGGACACTTTATTAAAAACACTGAGAAAAAATGGGTTTACCAGTGTTAAGTCGGGAGGTTGTAAAAAAGGTGAGTGTGGAGCATGTACGATTTTATTTGACGATAAACCAGTAAATTCCTGCACAATGCTTGCATTACAAGCAGAAGGCCATTCGATTACAACTATTGAGAGTATCGGGGAACATCCAGATCAAGGTTGGAAAAAGACTGAAGGCTTTGATATTTTGCAAGAAGCGTTTATAAAATCAGGCGCAATTCAGTGCGGATACTGCACGCCTGCGATGATCCTAGCAGCAAAAAGCTTACTTGATAGATGCGAAAAACCAACCGAAAAACAGATACAGGAAGTAATTTCTGGTGTGATTTGCCGATGTACAGGGTATAAAAAGCCAATTCAGGCAATTAAGGCTTCATCTGAAGTAAAAGAACTAGGTAATAATATAGATTCAGCTTTAGCTACCCAAAAGATTCTTCCTGAAATGGAACCCAATGACAAATCTTTACAATATAAGACAGTTGGACATCCTGACATTAAGGTCGATGCGATTAAACTGGTTCAAGGTAAATCAACATTTACAGATGATTTTGAAATCAAGGATATGCTTTATGCCAAGATCTTACACTCTCCGGTCGCCCATGCCAAAATAAAAAATATTGATGTTAAAGAAGCAAAAGCTTTGCCAGGGGTTGCTGCGGTTCTCACCTGGAAAGATATACCACGGGTTATTTATTCCACCGCAGGGCAATCGGATCCAATTCCTGGTCCTTTGGATATGTTCTCCCTCGATAATGTTGTCCGATTTGTCGGAGATCGAGTTGCTTTTGTGGCAGCTGAGACCGAAGTCATTGCTGAGCAAGCGTTGAAGCTCATTAAAGTAGATTATGAAGAATTACCTCCGATTTTTGATTCATCATTAGCGATGCAACCAACCTCACCGCATCTTCATGAAGAGAGAGAATTTGTGAATTTTGCGGATTCAGATCCAAAGCAGAATTTGGCAGCTAAGATCCGCATTGATATAGGCAACATAGAAATGGGTTTTTCAAAAGCGGATAAGGTGTTTGAAAACGACTATGAAGTATCCAAGGTTCAACAAGTGCATATTGAGCCACACGTCTCGATTTCATATTGGGATGAAGATGATCGCTTGGTGATCAGAACGAGCACGCAAGTTCCATTTCATGCCAGACGAATTCTCGCTCCAGTGCTTGGCCTGCCATTGAAAAGAATCCGGGTAATAAAACCCAGGATCGGGGGAGGCTTTGGTGGCAAGCAGGAGATATTGATCGAAGATGTCGTTGCTCATCTCACTATTGCTACTAAACGTCCTGTCCGACTTGAATATACAAGGGAAGAAGAATTTACAGCTTCTCGCTCACGGCATCCTATGAAAATCCATCTCAAAACTGGGGTCATGAATGATGGAACAATAACAGCAAATGACATGTATATTCTTACAGATACCGGTGCGTATGGTTGTCATGCCCTGACAGTAACTGGAAATACCGGGCATAAAGCGATGGCATTGTACATTGGCGATAGAGAATACAGGAAATCCCCAAACATTCGATTTTATGCTGATATCGTTTACACGAATCATCCACCCGCGGGAGCCTTCCGAGGTTATGGTGTTCCACAAGGTTATTGGGCAGTCGAACGTCATATGGAAAAGATAGCCAGAGCGCTAAATCTCGATCCTATTACTTTTCGATTAAAAAATGCTCTAAAATCCGGGGAATTGCATCCATTCAGTACTGCGTGGAGTGAGGGACGCGAACCAAAACCGGAAATCATTCATACAGTTGGCTTGGCAGAGTGCGTAAAAAAAGGAATGCAGGCAATCGAGTGGAATAAAAAATTCGGAAACAAAGATTGGCATTCAGTAAAGGGTAAACCTTATCTTCGCAGAGGAATTGGTTTGGCAACCGTTATGCAAGGGACAGCAATTCCCTATCTTGATATGGGGGGTGCAAGTATCAAGATGAATGATGATGGCTCTTTTAACCTTTTGATTGGTGCCACGGACTTGGGTACAGGTTCCGATACAGTACTTGCCCAAATGGCTGCTGAAGTGCTAGGTTTGCAAACGGACGATATCTTGGTCTATTCATCAGATACTGATTTCACACCTTTTGATAAAGGCGCGTATGCTTCTTCAACAACATACATTTCTGGAGCAGCTGTAGTGAAAGCAGCAGAAAAAGTAGCCGAAAGGATTAAAGATAAGGGCTACTTCCATGTTCAATCTTGATGCTAATACTACAAAGCAAGATACGACATCGATTCGCCTTTCTGAACGATGTGCGATTGCAAGTGATGGAAGACGTATCACCTTGGAACAAATTGCTTTGAGTTCTTTGCACCATACCGATCAGGAACAAATAATGGCTGTCGCATCGTATATGTCACCTTCGTCACCCCCTCCATTTGCTGCTCAATTTGCTGAAGTCCTGGTCGATATCGAGACTGGAAAGTTAATTGTTGAGAAACTTGTCATGGCTGTCGATTCAGGCACTATCGTAAATCCGTTGACTGCCTCTGGTCAAATTGAAGGTGGAATGGTACAAGCCTTAGGGTACGCAGTCTGCGAAGAAATGACCTACGATGAAAAAGGGAACCCCAGAGAAAAAGACCTAGTCGATTATCATGTTTTTCGGTCTGATGAAATACCTGAGCTGGGAACGATTTTTGTTCAAACATACGAACCCACTCATCCATTTGGTGTAAAAGCGGTCGCAGAAATTCCTCTGGACGGCGTCGCGCCTGCGGTCGGGAACGCCGTGAAGGATGCTTGTGGTGCCGATGTGGATACATTGCCGATAACTCCTGAAAAGATATGGCAAGCTCTTCAGAAAACAAAATAATGGGTGATTCACTATTTAATAAACTGGCTGAAGTTGAAAAAAACAGACTAAGCGCGGTATTGTGCACTATCGTGAAGAGCAGTGGATCCACACCACGTCATGCTGGGAGTAAAATGCTAGTCTTTCCTGATGGGAAAATTTATGGATCAATTGGTGGAGGAGAGATTGAGGTCAGAGTGATTGACGAAGCAAAGAATGCTTTATTGAACGGCAATTCCAAAATGATCAAATATTCCTTTATTGATCCTCAAAAAGGCGATGTTGGCGTTTGTGGTGGAGAAGCAGAAGTCTTCATCGATCCGATTTTGCCGAAATCTTCTATACTAATTATCGGCTGTGGTCATGTCGGAAAAGCTGTGGCTCATCTTGCAAGTTGGTTAAAATTTTATCGTTACAGTTTCCGATGATCGCGTAGAAGTTATGCAATTCCGCAAATATCCCGGAAGCTGATGAATATTTACCATGTCCGATGAATCAAATCCAAGATAAATATTCTTTTACTAAAAGTACTTATGTGATATTAACTACAAGGGGATCTGATACAGACATTGAGGGGCTTCCTAGTATCTTAAAACTAGATTACGCATATCTAGGCATAATTGGATCACAGCGAAGGTGGTTAACAACCAAGAAAGCGCTTATTAATAAAAAGATCGTCGAAACGAAAATTAATGAGATCCATTCTCCGATTGGGTTGGAACTTAATGCAGAAACACCCGAAGAAATTGCAGTTAGCATAATGGCTGAGATTATTTCAATGCGGAATGAAAACCCTGATATTCGCAAAATCAAGAAGCTGAGGAGCTGAAAATGTGGAGTAAATACATTCTCTGTGCTTCCCTTGAAGAAACATTGATAAAGCTTGATGAATTTAAAGAAAAAGCAAGAATTATTGCAGGGGCAACTGATTTATGGTTAGAAATTGAAAGAGGTCAGAGAGATTCGATTGACGTTTTGCTAGACATCTCCAAGATTGAAGGATTGGATGCCATTACTCAACAATCAGATGGATCACTTCACCTAGGACCCCTGGTGACCCACAACCATTGTGTTGAGTCCTCTCTCATTCGAAAATACGCACTACCACTTGCGATTGCATGTTGGAAAGTTGGTTCACCACAAATTCGAAATCGGGGAACGGTGGCTGGGAATGTAGTAACTGCATCTCCTGCAAACGATACTATTTCACCTCTCATGGCATTGGGAGCGAGAGTAATTCTCCAATCGTTAAAGAAAAACGGACAATAGACATGGCTGAGTTCTACAAAGGTGTCAGGAAGACAGTCATGCTCTCAACGGAAATGCTGGTGGAAATTGTTATCCCAAGCATGAATGAAGGAACCGAAGGAACGTTTATCAAATCCGCGTTACGTCGCGCACAAGCAATTTCTACCGTAAATACAGCAATCATTATTACCCAAACAAATAATGCGATTACCGATGCAAAAATAACCCTGGGTTCTGTGGCACCTACAATTATTCATGCAACTGAAGCAGAAAACTATTTGTTGGGAAAGAAATTGGACGAAAATATAATAAATGAAGCGTCGATTCTAGTACAGAAAAGCGCAGTTCCTATAAATGATATTCGTGGGACAGCTGGGTATCGGAATGAAATTATCCGAGTAATTGCGCGTGATGGGTTGAATTCAATTAGAGAAAAAACCAATCTCACAATTATCCCAACGAATCCATCGCTGTTATGGGGAAATAGAAAGAAATTCAAAAGTGGTATTAAAGAAAATTAAAACCACTGAAATTGAACAGATTAAAACAAATATAAATGGAAAAGAATTTATATTTGAAAATATAAAACATAAAAGTCTATTACGCCTGTTACGTGAGAACGCATTATTGATTGGTACAAAAGAGGGGTGTGCAGAAGGCGAATGTGGAGCATGTACAGTATTTCTTGACGGAAAAGCTGTTATGAGCTGTCTTGTTCCTGCAGCGAGAGCACATCATGCACAGGTAATTACCGTTGAAGGAATAACGGAGGGAAAAAAGCTTCACAGAGTGCAGCAAGCGTTCATAGATGAGGGGGCAGTCCAATGTGGATATTGTACTCCCGGTTTCATCATGTCTGCAGTTAAATTGCTTGAAGAGAACCCAAAACCTTCCAAAGAACAAATAAAGGACGCAATTACTGGAAATCTTTGCAGATGTACAGGGTACTATAAAATTGTTAAAGCCATTGAGCAGGCTGCCCTGAAATGAGAGGAAATTATGCCAAGACGATCATATTCTTCTTCAAATACCGAACGGTTGACTCCACTAAAAAAGGTAATTCATCCTGTTTGGCGGGGAGTCGGATTTGTATTGGTCATTGCTATTCCGGTCATCTCCATTCTTGCTGCAATTGCATTAATAAATGCTAACAAGGAACAACACTGGATCAAGATCCCGAGTGAATTGTTATTAAATTTTACCGATCCATACCTCATCGTGAAAGCGATTTTGGCATTTGTGATCGGATTCTTTCTCTTTATGATTTTGACATTGATAACATTTATTGCAAATCGCTTCTGGGGTCCTCCACGGTATGGTCCTTATGATGTACCTGTAGAGAGTTTTGTACCTAGAAAAAAATAAACTGCGGTATTCAATATGTTTTACGGAGCGATTGATGAAAACAAAAATAGGACAATCAATTCCTCGGTTTGATGCGTACGATAAAGTAAAAGGAACTGCTAAATTTCCTGGTGATATTAATTTACCCAACCAGGCATTTATGAAGATCGTGTTTTCCTCACAACCACATGGAAGAGTGCTAGCAATTCGTACACAAAAAGCTGAAGCGCTTGCAGGTGTTTTGGCGGTATATACAGCCAAAGATGTCCCCATAAATGAATACGGTTTAATCCTTCCAGATCAACCAGTGCTGTGTGGACCTGGTTCTTCAAAACCTTTTACAGACCGCGTGCGCTTTATGGGGGATCAGGTTGCGGTTGTTGTTGCAGAAACAGAAGATATTGCTATAGAAGCTTCAAAACTCATGAGCGTAGAGTATGAAACCCTTGATGGAGTTTTCGATCCAAAAGAAGCAATGAAAACGGAAAGTCCAAAATTACACCCAGACAAAGGATCAAATATTTTTTGTCATTATCAGATCCGAAAGGGTGATATTGAAGCAGGATTTCGTGAAGCGGATGTAATCATTGAAGGAGAGTATCACACAC
This sequence comes from uncultured Chloroflexia bacterium, assembly GCA_963699305.1. GTDB lineage: Bacteria > Chloroflexota > Anaerolineae > Anaerolineales > Anaerolineaceae > JBGQAS01. The sequence continues at coordinate 821,165 of OY969431.1, forward strand.
CCTACCAGGAGCATGCCTATCTTCAACCTGAAGCAGGTTTAAGTTACATCGATGAAGAAGGTCGCGTAACCGTTGTAGTTGCTGGCCAATGGGTTCATGAGGACCAGGGGCAAATTGCTCATGCATTAGGGCTTGAGCTGGATCAAATTCGAGTCATCTATCCAGCCATCGGTGGTGCATTCGGTGGTCGTGAAGATATGTCAGTACAAATCGTTCTGGCTTTGGCAGCGTGGAGATTGAAACAAAAAGGTATCAATCGACCTATAAAAATTATCTGGAGTCGTGAGGAATCCATGTTTGGGCATCATAAGCGCCATCCTTATTTTATCAAAGCGAAATGGGGTGCCAAAAAGGATGGCAAAATAGTGGCAGCAGAATGTGAAGTTATCGCCGATGGTGGTGCCTATGCATATACTTCAACAAAAGTGTTAGGAAATGCTACGTTGATGTGCACCGGTCCTTACTACATCCCAAACGTAAACGTTGATGCCTATGCAGTTTATACCAACAATATTGTCACCGGAGCTTTCCGCGGCTTTGGTGGACCTCAAGGTGCTTTTGCTGCTGAATCTCAAATGAATAAGCTAGCAGAGCGATTAGGAATAGATCAGGTTGAAATTCGGGTTAGAAATCTCATCAAGGAGGGTCAATTGGCTTCCGTAGGAACACCATTACCTGCGGGGATCAGTATTTCAGAAGTTGTCGAAAAATGTGCAATCGAAGCGGGTTGGAAAAAAACTAATGGTCTTTGGACAGCACCCAAAGTTAAGATTGGGTCATTGAAACCCAATGTTAAAAAAGGGATCGGATTTGCCTGTGCTTTTAAGAATGTCGGTTTTTCTTTTGGCGCTCCTGAGAATTGTTGGGCAACGATTGAGCTACACGGGAGTACTGAAATTCAAAAAGCGGTATTACACCACGCAGGAGCAGATGTAGGTCAAGGGTCGCACAGCGCATTCAGACAAATGGCCGCTGAAGCACTAAATCTCCCCATTGAAAAAGTCGAGCTTATTGCGTCTGATACTGCTTTTACGAATGATTCCGGCAGCGCATCAGCTTCCCGTATGACATTCATGGCAGGAAATTCAATCAAAGGTGCTGCGGCGGAAGCCTTGAAAAAATGGAAAAATGAAGAACGCCCAGCAATTGCTACGTTTCAATATCTTGCACCTAAAACATCACCATACGATCCTAAAACAGGATATTGTATGCCTAATTTTTCCTATGGATATGTAGCTGAGGCAATTGAATCGGAAATCAACATTGATACAGGTGAAATTGTGGTTAAGAATGTGTATTGTGTTGATGATGTAGGTCAAGCGATCAATCCACAGCAAGTGGAAGGACAAATTGAAGGTGCAATCGTTCAGGCATATGGCTATGGAGTGCTGGAGAACTTAATTCAAAAAGACGGTCGCCTTCTAACCAGACACCTGTCCACGTATCTTATTCCAACAGTTCTTGATATACCTGAAAAAGTACATTCTTTTATATATGAACATCCAGACCCAAACGGCCCCTGGGGTGTTCGTGGAATGGGTGAAATGCCCTATCTGCCATTCGTTCCTGCATTGGTCGCATCAGTGAAAAATGCTATAGATATTTGGTTTAATGACTTTCCTCTTACTCCGGAAAGAATATTAAAAGGCTTAGGGAAAATATAATCATTGGCTTCAATTGCTCGTAAAAGAAACGTAGCAGGGGTCATTCTTGCGGCAGGCGGATCCGAAAGGATGGGCGTTCCAAAACAGCTTTTGTTATGGAATAATAAACCCCTTCTTATTGGCGTTCTTGAAACAGCAATTTCAACGAATTTGTTTCCTCTTTATGTGGTATTGGGTTCTCATTCTGAAGCAATTAGACCCATCTTACAAAAATATCCAATTTCGATACTAATTAATCCTGATTGGAAACAAGGGTTAAGCACTTCAGTGTCACTATCAATAAAGAATGTAGCAAATAATGTTGATGGCGTACTTTTCCTCCTGGGTGATCAACCTTTTATTCCAGCTGCATTAATCCAGGAGATCATTTATACATTCGAAAGTACAGAAAAGCCGATTATCGCTCCCAAAGTTGATAATAAACGGGGAAATCCAGTCTTATTTTCCCGTGCGTTATTTGATGAATTATTATCCATTAAAAGTGATTCAGGTGGTCGTTCTTTGCTCGATAGATTTCCGGTTGAATGGGTTCATTGGGATGATCCCTCAATTCTTATCGATATTGATACGCACGATGATTACGTAGATTTGACTAAGAAGAATTCTAAATAATGAACATCAACAAGGACACTATTGGAGCCATCGTACTTGCTGCAGGTCAATCGAGACGGATGGGAGTCAATAAACTACTTATGCCATGGCAAGGAACAACTATCATTCAACATATTTTGGAGCAATTGCATGCTGCTCATATACATCCAATTGTGATGGTAATTGGAAAAAAAAATAATAGAATTAATTCGATTATTACTGAAAACGGGATTTTCTCCATCGCTAATCCTAATTTTACTGATGGGTCCATGTTGCATTCTGTCCAAATAGGAATTCGTGAAATATTAAGATCATCTGTCCATGGTATGCTTATTGTTTTGGGTGATCAACCTTCCATCGAAATTTCGAAAATCCAGCAATTGGTTCAAAAATTCAAATTTTCAGATAAAAAGATGGTAGTACCAGAGTATGGTGGACACAAAGGTCATCCCTGGATAATAAGCACGGATGCAGCGCGTGAAGTTTTAAAATTGGATGAACCCGAAACTTTACGAACGTTTCTCAAAACCCATCAATCGGATATAGAATATATGACAGTATCCGACTCTTCCGTATTATCTGATATTGACACTCTCGGGGATTATAAAAAACAAATCACAAATCATCGTGTATGAGTTTTTTATTTAATCGAGTAATCCGATGATCAATTTCCTTTTGTAAAAGCAGCCGGTTGTTTTTATTTTGGAATTGCAGATTTAATATTTCAATTGCTTTATTTGCGTAAACAAGCGCTTTTTTGAAGTTTTTTTCATGATGCTCGTAGTATTTTGCTAATTCCAGAACACTTTCCAAATGTTGGTGTGCCAAGCCTTTTTCCCAGATCGCGATTGCAGCTTGCCAATTCTCCATTTTTCGATGGACTGTTGAATACCGTGTGATGGTCTTCCAAAATATATCAATTGGTAAGCCTTCATCCAATCCTGTTTCGTACATCCGTATTGCCTGTTCAAATATGTTATATTTTTCATATAATTGACCAATAGCCACCTGATCCAATATGTCGGGAGTCCCTTCGGCAAATGGGTCGAGTAATAGTTTATTTAGATATATGAATACCGCTGCCAGCGAGATTACATCCATGGAATTGTGATAAAAGACTCCCTTCATATTTGAACTATCTTGAGTGCGGAGATAATCGGTATAGATCTGAGGAATCTCCCAACCAGGTATCTCTTCATGAGTGCGAGTAAAACGGAGCACTTCAGATTCTAGAGATTTCAACGATCGGCTTTCCAGTCTATATTTCCAAATTCTTCGAGCAAGGGGTAATAAATCTAGGTGATCAATATTTAACAGGGGAGAGGGCAAACCATTGAGCGCATACCGTGTGTTTAACAAAGGAGCATCAAATGCTTTTCCGTTATATGTTGCGATGATTGAAAAAGGCGCGAGTGTCTCTTCGAGACTGGCAAGGAAACTGACTTCTTCGGTGGGATCTTGAAGGAATATTTGCTTGACTTGAAAACCTCCTTCAGTAAAGAAACCTACACCAACCAGGAATACCAAGGTGCCAGTACCTCCTGATAAACCAGTGGTTTCTGTATCAAGAAAAAGGATTTTTGAAAATAGATCTTCGTAAGGTGTCGAAAAGCCCGCATACTCTGTAATGATGGGGGGTATTGAAGTTCTTGTTAATTCGACATTCCCATGCATATGATGTATCGGTAATTGCTCTTCATGGATGAATGTCTCTCCAAATAAAGTTTTATCTTTCCTACCATCGATGACGCTTTCAATCCCTAAACGCTTCTTTTTTCTATGTGATTTCAATTCAGAAGTGCCAACTTTCACACCTAAATTTCTTAATTTATCAGCCAGGGTTGTCATCGGTTTATTTGTCTGTAATTCCTGAAAGGATTGCCATGGTTGCTTTTTTTGCACCCTCTGCGTTTTCTCCCGCAGGTCCTACACAAGAAGGACATCCATCGCTGCATGGACAATGTGTGACCAAATCTTGTGAGGCTTTAATGAGTTCCAAATGACTTTCAAAGATTGAATTGCTCAAACCAATCCCTGCTTGAACTTTATCATAAATGATAATCGTTGGAGCACCATTTCCAATTTTCGATTGAGGGTCAGCTAAAGACCCCAAATCACCGGCATCACACATCACAAATATTGGTGCAAGTTGACTAAGAACATATCGTAAACCAGATAACCCACTCTTTATTCGAAGCACCATTTCAGCTCTCTGATGACAGCTGGAACACAACGTGATTAAATTGGATAATTGATTTGCAAGGTTTGGTTCAGAAAACTGGCGAAAGGGAATTTTGTGATGGACATGGTGTGCAGTTCCAAATTCCACTCTTCCGCATATCTGACAGGTAAATTGATCCCTCACGCGTGCCAAATCACGGATTGAAAGCCACTGCGAACCATACACATTTTTATCACTTTTCCATAAGCCATCTTCTCTTAATTGATCTACAAGGGATTCATGTAAGCTGATCCAAAATGCAATAGTTTGAAACTTTTCTACGGGCATGTCCAATTTTTCAAGTGAAAGTAACTGATTGGTTTCCCAAAGTTGTTTTTTGAATCCCACTACTTGGGATGTAACAATCACCTCTCCATAATTAATATCGCTTTCCCTTTGCTCTACATGTTTCATAATTTCAAGCAAATCCACTTCTGTCTGTTCTTGGGGGACGGTGTAATAATCAGCATTTGAAGGTATCAAAAATGCCTTATGTTCTTCAAAATTAAGATCGTTGACTAGATAGGTTCGACCTTCTTGTAGATAGATGGCTCCAGGGTGTACCATCCAGTGTGCACTGGATTCATCAACTTGACCTAGTGTAATCTCAGTTTTATTTTCGGCAAGGATCAACATAAATGGTTTTCCACTTGCGCTCCTCAGCGATAAGTCTGCTGATGGATATTTATCAGCCGTCCAAATATACTTGCCGTTATTTTGAAACAATTCGCCATTACTTTCGAGAACAGTTAGTAATTCTTTGGCATCTGCTTCAGGTAAACTGCCAAAGCTAATTTTTCCTGTAAACGGCAATTCAAAAGCTGCACAGCGAAGCTGGTGGAGCAGAATGAGGAGATTGTCCGGGTTGATGATCACTTTTTCGGGAGATCGCTCAAATATATAGTCAGGATGCTTTGACAAAAATTGATCCAGCGGATTTCCAGACGCAATAAAAATGGTTATCGAGTCGCCGGTACGTCTGCCAGCTCGTCCAGATTGTTGCCGTAGTGATGCAATTGAACCAGGAAAACTAACAATCAAAGCAGCATCCATGCTTCCAATATCTATTCCCAATTCCAAGGCACTGGTAGAAATTACTTCCCGAATTTTTCCTGTTCGTAAACCTTGCTCAATAGATCTACGGACATTTGCCAGGTACCCACTTCTATACCCTTTCACCAATTCTTTATTCTCTAGTTTACTTTCTTGAAGTGATTTCAATAACATTTCAGTTGCGCGTCGGGTTTTCACAAATGTGATCGTTTGAATATCATGATCCAATAAATTTTGAGAGAACTGTAGAGCTTCATTCAAAGCGTTCTTTCTGATACCCAACACTTCATCCACGACTGGTGGATTGTACATGATAAAAGTCTTTGTCCCATGTGGAGAATCATCATGGTCAATTACATCTACCCTCGCTCCGATTAAAGTCTCTGAAAATTCTTTAGCATTATTAATGGTTGCTGAGGTTAATAAAAATTGGGGATAACTTCCATAGAATTGGGCTATCCTTCTCAGCCTCCGGATCAAATTCGCGACATGAGATCCAAAAACACCTTTGTAATAATGAATTTCATCAAGAACAACAAACCGGAGATTATGAAAAAAATCGCTCCATTGTGTGTGGTGCGGAAGGATTGCAAGGTGAAGCATATCCGGGTTCGTCATCAATAACTTAACTTTCTTTCGGATTTCATTACGTAAATGTATGGGGGTATCCCCATCATACACTGATAGTTTATTTACTAAAGACCCGTCGATGGAATTCAGAAATCTGGATAGATTTGTGAATTGATCATATGTGAGTGCTTTAGTGGGAAATAAATACAAAACAGAGTTTGAAAGGTTGTTTAAGTACGAATTCAGGATAGGCAAGTTATAGCATAAGGTCTTTCCACTCGCTGTGCCTGTCGTAATGACAATATTTTGCCCCTTTTCAACTTTTATGAAGGCGTCTGCTTGATGTCCGTAAAGTTGTTGAATACCTGAGTTAATTAAGGAATCTCTAATTTTTGGAGACAAATTACTCGGTAGCTGATTAAAATTCCCTAAAAAACCAGGAAATATCTTCACTGCGCTGAAGTTCTCTAAAATATTTGGATCATTGGAGAAAGAGTTAATAAATTTCTTAATTTCCACCATTTGAAAGTTGCCTTTCGTGTTCAAGCACGTTATACTTCATTATTATAATAACGCTAGAATATATATTCTATTATAGTATTTTTCACGATATCTTACAATCTCTGAGGTAGATAATGAAAATTACCATTCTTGGTGCAGCTGGAGTACGAACGCCCATCATTGTAAAGTCTATATTGTTGCGACAAGATCAATTGGGGATTGATGAACTTGCCTTAATGGATATTGATACCGAGAGATTGTCACTGATTCACCAAATCATAAAGCCCATAGAGAATGATCCAAAGAAAAAATTCAAATTGCTTGTTACTACAGATTCTTCGGTTGCGCTTAAGAATGCTGATTATGTAATTACAACTTTTCGGGTTGGCAATATCGAGCACCGTATCATTGATGAGACGCGTTGCATTAGAAAATGGTGTTCTGGGGCAGGAGACCACCGGTCCTGGGGGTTTTGCCATGGCTTTGCGGACGATTCCAGTCCTTCAAAAGTATTTAGGAGAAATGGAAAAGTTGTGTCCAGATGCCTGGTTGCTAAACTTTGCCAACCCTTCTGGATTATTGGCAGAAGCCATCTTGTCAAATTTGGGGTGGGATCATGCAGTTGGGATTTGCGATGGTCCATCTTCGATCCAGAAAATAATGGCAGGTTATCTGGGTATACCTACAAATGAAATTTATCTGGATTATTTTGGATTAAATCATTTAGGATGGGTAAGATCTGTCTTGCTTAACGGCAAAAATATATTGCCCGATCTTCTGTCGGTTCTCAAAGAGAATCTTGACCATTTTGAATTGCCCTTCTCGCCACAGCTTATTGAATCGTTGCAGATGTTGCCCAATGAATATTTGTACTATTACTATTATTCCAAATTAGCTGTCAATAGAATCCTTCAAGCTGAGCATACACGTGGAGAGCAAATATTGGATCTTAATACACGTTTCTTCAAAGATCTCAAACAATTGAGTGTTAAAGGTAATGAAAAAGCAATTCTTGAGCGATACAAAGAGTACCAGATTTCCCGATGGGAATCGTACATGACGATTGAAACAGGAAAAGAAAATCGAAAAATTGATATCAAAGAGAAAGATTTCGACAAGGCTGCAGAAGAAGGGTATTCTGGTGTGGCATTGGATATCATTGAAACATTGCATAATGGAGGAAATCGTATTTTGATCCTTAATGTACTTAATAATGGTGCGGTTGTGGGCATGCAGGACAATGACTCCGTGGAAATTCCTGTGTGCGTAGGGAAAGGATTCATCCGTCCGATGTCAGTCGGTACGATTCCTGCGCACTGCCTGGGACTGATGTTGCAAGTTAAAGCGTATGAAAAATTAACCATTGAAGCTGCGATTGAGTGGTCATATACGAAAGCGCTCAATGCATTGACAATTCATCCGCTTGTTTCTGATGAAAAGATTGCCATGAACGTCCTCGCTGCCTATATCAAAAAACATAGTGAATTTTTCCCTGTTCTAAAATAATTTTATGAAAAACCACTATGATGTATTTGTAGTTGGGGATTATTGTCTTGACCTGATATTTACGGGTTTAAAATCAAAACCTATCTTGGGAAAAGAGATTATCAGCTCTGGATTTGGGATCACAACTGGGGGAACATGTAATTCGGTGATTACTTTGCATCGGCTGGGAGTCAAAGTTGGATGGGCTGCAGACTTTGGTACTGATGATTTCAGTCAAATTGTTCTTAATAGACTACGTCATGAAAATATTGAAGAAGAATTCTTCATTCATCACCAAAAGCAATTGCGCTTTATAACAGTTTCTTTATCATATCCAGAAGATCGTGCTTTTATTGCTTATTATGATCATGGTCCGCAGATCCCAGCAGCTGTTAAGGCAATATCGAAAGTGGATGCGACTTTGTTATATATTCCTGGATTACTGCATGGACCACAATTCAAATTAGCAAAAAGAATTTCTACTTCAAAAAGAATGAAAATAATGATGGATGGTAATTTTCCGGAATGGTTAACATATAAAGATAAACAGGTGAGATATTCCATTGAAAATGTTGATATCTTCAGTTGTAATTCGGATGAAGCTTTACGATTAACTGGAGAGAAAAATATTGAAAAATCTGTATCACTTCTTGGCAAAATGTGTCCGATTGTTACAGTGAAAGCTGGAGCAAAAGGTGCTTACGGTATTTCAAATAAGAATTTAGAGTTTATCCCGGGAATCAAAGTGAAAGCAGTTGATACAACAGGAGCCGGTGATTGTTTCAATGCAGGATTCATGAAAGCCTGGCTTGAAAATAAATCGTTGAAACAATGCCTACAATTTGGGAATATCGTCGGGGGATTATCTACACTTGGTCATGGAGGTACGGAATTTATTGTGAAAGAAAATGATATCGTAAAAAGATTGAGGAATTACAAGGATTAAATATGATTACGTTGATTGCTTTTGTTATTCTTAATATTGGTTTTTCATTTGTAATCAATTTATTGAGTGATAATCTCCCAATTCCAAATTCCAAGTTTCATCCAATTTGTGTATCATGTAAATCCAAACTCCCGTGGATGAAGTATTTATTATTTATGAAATGTGATTCTTGCGGAAAAAATCGGACTATCAGACATTTTCTTATATTGGTTGTAATGACAATAGCTCCAATTTTCCTTTTTCTTTTCCCCCCCTCAAGAACAAGCTGGCTGATCGGTTTATTATTGTTGGATTATTTCCTGCTAGTTTTCATCATCGATCTCGAACATCGATTGATCTTCTATTCCTTGACGATAATTGGAGCAATTATTTGCCTACCTGTTGGTATTTGGATTCGACTACATAATCTCGAAACCTCAGGATCAATTCCATTATCGATTTTATGGACTTTGCTCGGCGGTATGGCAGGTTTCTTAATTATGTTGTTGTTATATTTTTTGGGCAGACTTTTTAGCAATGTTGTTGCAAAGATTAAAAAACAGGAAATCGAAAAAGAAGCGCTTGGGTATGGAGACGTGTTAATCAGTGGAATAATCGGTTTATTGTTTGGATGGCCGGGAATACTTGCAGTCCTAGTCGGCGCAATTGTTCTAGGAGGACTTGTCAGTCTCTTTATTATTATTATTCAGTTAATCAGGAAGAAATATCTACCTTTTTCGGCGATCCCATATGCGCCGTTCTTGATTATTTGTGCCTTGGGAATTCTATACTTCGTTCATTGATCCAATATCATTGGCGTATGTACGCGTACCAATATTGAATAACTTTTTCAGCAGGTTTACCATGAATCGAAATTGATTTGTCGGTTAACATCATTGGTGGATAGTATCCGATTGTTGTAAATCCAGTTATCCAAGGTAATTGATCAACGACGCGTAATGCAGCTTGATAGATATCAGATTGTTCCTGAAGATCAACGATGATTGAAGGGTTATCCGGGGTTGGCTGATTCAGAGAATCAAACGGTACACAACCTTGATCCTGAGTGATGGCACAGCCATTCGCAGCACCATCCGTAGATCCATATTTTAGCCCAAGGATAATATTTTTATTGTAGGTCTGGGAAATTGGATATGCATAATTTTGCAATAATTGATACCAGGAAGTAGTCAATTCATCGATTGTTGCTGTGTTTGATTGGCTCAATTGAGCTGACCAGGTAATCTGAATCGCGTCTACTTCTGTCAACCACCCAGGAATGGTTTCGTAACCAGCAGGGAATGGAACATCCCAAATGATTTGCCCGGAAAAGTGGTTCCGAACATCCTGTATGATCACACTCCAAAGGCTTGCCAATTCCACTGGAACCCCGGAAGTTTGGCCGTCTGGTAATTTACCTCCCGGAAGGGCAGGTAGAATATCAACCCCGCCTATGATGATTGCTTTGGCATTGATCCGGGTGGCTAGATCGGCAAAATTCACCAAAAAATGTTGATATTGCCCAAACCATTGTTGCCACCAACCCGAATCGCGAGGAGCTGATTGCCAGTAATTTTGATCACCTCTTGAGAATTGAATTCGTGGAAATATTGCTACGTTCATATTGTAGGTGTGTGCCATCGCAGACATTGATTCAACATCTTTTATCAATGGATCAGAGCCGAAGACTGGTTCAATAACTGCATAGATGGGATCCGACGCAGTCCAGCTTGGAGAAAGAGTTACCAAACTGGCGCTATCTGATTGAAGTTCTTGCATTGTGTTTAACATGTACGGCAACCAAGTCGGAGAGTAGGAAGGGGCAAATTCAATCCCAGTTTCAAATGCATTCCCCCTGGAAAGCACCGAGTCAGCAATGACTGGAAGGATGAAGGATTCCAGGTTTGGCCATTCCTGAATAGTGTCAGTAAAAGTTTGAGAATTTGGCAATGGTGAAAAAACTGGGCCAGTCCCATACGATATCAATGCTGGCTGATTATTATTAATCTCACATTGATCATTCCTGCAATAACGGTAAGAAATTTCACCGAGGATATCAAGAGGACTGATTAATGTGTAACTCCATTGGTTTTCACTTGTTTTCCACATCGGGATCGGATTTGTCCAAGTAAAAGGATTGAATTGAATTGAAACGATATCTAATTCTGGAGTTGTTTCCGGAACTGTCACATTAAGCGCGATAGGAGCATTTTTTCCAATTCCCCAATTATCAACTACATCATCAAAAACAGTATCTTTATCAGGTACTAATATTTTGCGAAGTCGGAAAGAATCACCAGAGTCATGTTCTGCATTCCAAAATCCATCACCAAGGCTGTATTTGTATTCAATATACGCACCGGCTGGAAGTTGCAGGGTGATAGAGAATTTTCCTCCCGACATTGATCCCAATTGAGGTGAGCGTGCAGCAATGACGCTGAATCCACCATTTAGATCCGCGAATGTATTTCCGAGTTGATATAGATTTCCAACAATGCGAATTGGAATATTTGTGTAGTCTCCAAGTGGGGGAGTTGTCATAAATGTCACCGAAACAAAAGTAGCAGGAGAAACTTGAAATACCGCTGGTGTAACAGCATTTGCTGCGATAACTGCGCCTTGTTGAAATGTTTTATAAGCACCATCCATGCTGTAGGCAACTAAATTCATTGAACCTTCCGGGATTTTATCAAGCATGAATGTCCCGTCGGATGAGGTAATCGTTGAAAGACCGCAAATGGAAATTAATAAACCTGCTGCAGGGGAATTGTCAGTACTTATCACTTGTCCTTGCAGTCTGCCTAGATTCCCAGAATAGGTCTGGTCGATCCACCCGGTAATAAGATCTTGTTGAACGGCAGGACCATAGACAAGATATAAGCGATAACGAATGGGTTCATTTTTTACAGAGTACTCGGGCGTTGGAACGTCTTTGACACGAACATAACGATATTTTATAACCGCACCTATCGGCAAGTTTAATCTGACAAAGTAGCTGGATCCATCGATCATAGACATTGAATAACGAGTAGGATTTAAAGCAAGTCCTGTTACTTCATCCAATACTTCCAACGCAAGGCTTTCTCCATTTGAAAAGGGACTCGGTAAAGTTGCTTGAAAAACGACTTCTGCTTCAGCTAATGGAGTATCACTGGATCCATTCGCCAGCGTGATTGGCTTTCCACTCGAACAAGCATTTCCTACAAGAGAAAGAAGAATTAATAGCACAAGAATATTAATATAAATGGTAGATTTCGTTTTTTTCATATCCCTGTCCTGCACTTCAATTTTTACTGTGATAATTTTTGCTTTAATTCATTCTCGTGGCTCGCCAAGCTACCCAAAACCCCGTTTACAAACCTCGGAGTACTATCCGAACCATACATTTTTGCTAATTCAATAGCTTCGTTAATTGCAACTTTCACCGGTGTACATTTTTCAACGGCAAATTCCCATAACGCAATACGGATAATATTTCGATCGATTATTGCCACCTGGTCGAGTGGCCATTCTGGAGCATGTTCGGCGATTACTTTGTCCAATTTCGCGATGAGTGGCAATATCCCAAAGACGATCTCATGTGAAAATTTTTCCAAACGATCTTCAAGTCTTTCTTCCACTAGGCGCGATTCAAAAGTAGTTCCTGCATCATGTCCAGTAATATCAAACTCGTACAAAACCTGTAATGCAAGCCCACGGGCTTTTGTCCTTGATTTCATAGTGTGGAGGAATTAATTGGAATAATCGATATCCTCGACATGGATGTTGACTTTACCGATCTCCATCCCAACCATCTCGGAAATGGATCGAGCTACTTGATTTTGGATTTTACGAGAAATTTCCCTGATATCAGAATCCCGTTGTAATACAACAAATAGATCGACATATACCCGGTTATCCTCAACTGCTACTATGACTCCGTTTTCATCCGGGTGTTTAAAAAGCCGGTTCAACTCACGTGTACCTTTTGCCAGCTTACTCACTCCAGGAATACCGAGGGTCGTTAACCTGGCTATTGAAATTAAGACTTCCGGAGAGACGGTAGTTTTTCCTGGTGTATCCACATGTTCAGTCATAGTTTCTCCTATCCAATTCGATTATACCTGAAACACTTCATACATGATTTAAACCCAATCAAATGTCCGGGTTACTGCTTTTTTCCAATTTTCGATTAAAGTGGTCCGAGTAGCTTCTTTCATATTAGGACGCCATTCCATCTCTTTCCCCCAATTCTTCCTTAATTCATCCTTATCCTTCCAAAATCCGATTGCCAACCCTGCTGCATATGCAGCACCAAGTGCAGTAGTTTCAGCAATTTTGGGACGGACAACAGGGACATTTAATATATCTGATTGAAATTGCATCAGCAAATTGTTATGAACCATACCGCCATCCACCCTTAACGACTTTAATTTCACACCTGAATCTTTCTCCATGGCGTCCAATACTTCGCGAGTTTGAAATGCAGTAGATTCCAGGACAGAGCGGGCAATATGCCCTTTATTAATAAAACGAGTCATTCCTACTAATGCACCACGTGCATCACTTCTCCAATATGGTGCGAATAGACCAGAAAAAGCTGGTACAAAATAAATTCCGCCATTATCCTCAACTGTTCTCGCTAACTGTTCGATATCAGAAGAGCTTTCGATGAGGTTCAGATTATCTCGTAACCATTGAACTAATGCACCAGCGATTGCGATGGACCCTTCCAGGCAATATTTTGCAGGTTCTTTGCCAATTTGATACCCCAGTGTAGTGAGTAATCCAAATTTACTTTCAATGATGGCATCACCAGTGTTCATTAACATAAAGCAACCAGTTCCATATGTATTTTTGGCTTCTCCAGGATCAAAACAGGTTTGCCCAAACAATGCTGCCTGTTGATCACCCAGATCACCAGCAAGAGGGATCCCTTGAAAATCACACTTAGAATAATCATAGACTTCAGAAGATGACACTATTCGAGGTAAGATGTTATAAGGGATTCCGAATACTTTAAGCATATCTTCATCCCAATTCAGGGTATTAAGGTTCATTAACATTGTTCGGGATGCATTTGTGACATCAGTAATATGAATTCCACCTTTTGCTCCACCAGTTATATTCCAGATTAACCAGGTATCAATAGTTCCAAACAAAGCATCGCCATTGTGAATACCATGCTGTGTTTCTTTGTCATTCTCAATCAACCATTTTATTTTTGGACCAGAGAAGTATGTTGCCAATGGAAGACCAACTACGGATCTGAATCTGTCTTTACCCATTTCCCTGCCTAATTCATTACATATCTGGTCGGTCCTGGTATCCTGCCACACAATTGCGTTGTGATAAGGCTTTCCTGTATTCCGATCCCAAATAATGGTGGTTTCCCGTTGATTTGTTATCCCGAGTGCAGCAATATCCTCCAGAAGCAATCCGGATTTCTTTATTGCATTTGAAATTACGCCAATTGTCGCATTCCATATTTCCAATGGATCATGTTCAATCCAACCGGGTTGTGGATAAATTTGTTTATGTTCCTTTTGATCGCTTGCAACAACATTTCCCTCGTGATCGAATAGCATAAAACGGGTGCTGGTCGTTCCTTGATCAATTGCGCCCACAAATTTTGGCATTTTACCTCCGACTGATCGTTGTAATAAGAATCATAGTAATGGAAATATAGCTTGTCAAGTTTACAAATTAAACAAACACCAGGCGAATAATGCCTGGTGGGGGGGAAAATTGATGTTTCTTATGTAAGTTTTTTCCTTATTTCAGAGCTAAGAAAATCCATCGCCCATACAACAGCAACGATTACCCAAATAGCTGTTCCTGCTTGATGGTAGTTCAATAAGTTAATTTGCTGGCTTAAGAAGTAACCTATACCACCACCGCCGACAAAACCGATTATGGTAGATATGCGGATGTTGATATCCCAATGATAAATTATGAATGAAACAAAATCAGGAACGATTTGTGGAACAATGCCATAAATCACAACCTGTAACCGATTTGCACCCGTAGCTTGAAGAGCTTCGATTGGACCATTATCAATATTTTCAACTGCTTCCGAAAATAGCTTTCCCAAAGACGCAACGGTAACTACAGTGAGTGCCAGAAAACCGGGAAAAGATCCAAAACTTAACCAAAATCCAAAAATTGTTGCCATGACTAATGGATCATAGGAACGTAAAAGATTGAATATCGAGCGTGAGACAAAATATATACCCGACCCGAAACATCCTTTTTTTGTGATATTCCTTGCAGCGAGAAAGCTTAACGGAGCAGCGATTATTGTCGCAAATGTAGTAGATAACAATGCCATGAAGATTGTGACCGCCATGGCTTCAAGAACCTCATGCGCAGCTTTGCTTAACTTAAGACCTCCAACAGGTGTTTGGATTTCAACTTGAAGTTTTGATGGAACACCATTACTGGTTGAAGCTATTGGGCGCGACTCAGCAGGAGCTGAAAAATAACCTTCAGAAGTAGTCTTTGTCTTTACAGCCAATAACCTTCGACCATCAGGAAGTATCCATTGCACCTGGACTTCTGAATCCGGTGTGAGATCGTATCCTTCAAGAGTGAATGATACTTTTGGGTCCGCACAACTGATACTGGGTACTAAGCGCGGTCCACTTGTTAAGAGAGGACCTTCCTGTGCGGAGCCACACGGAATTGGAAATACCGTGTCAATTGTTGTTAATGTTGTGTCACGGGTGAAAAAATCAGGGCTCAGAAATGCAAGGATTATGTCTTTACCGTTTGGCAGATTTGTCACCAATTTGACAAGATTCACCTGGGATACACGCCATGAACCGATAAAAGCAAGAAGGATTATCAATGCGATGATTATATTGAGGGTGATTTTTCCGATGGAGGGACGGTTGCTTTTCATATCAAATCAACCTTTCCCTAATCTTTGCACTCACATAGTCCATTACGATCACAACGAATGCAATTGCAATAAATAATGCACTTACACCTCGAAAATCATTGATGCGGATCAATTCAATTAATAAGAAACCAATTCCACCACCACCAACAAAACCAATGATAGTGGCGGATCGCACATTGATATCCCATCTATAAATAGTAAACGATGTAAAAGGTGGAATTATTTGCGGTATCACTGCATATCGCACGATTTGAACCCAATTTGCACCGGTCGCTCGAATTGCCTCAATTGGACCGGGATCAATTCCTTCGATCACCTCGGAATATAATTTCGCCAGTGCAGCAACTGAATGAACTGCTAAAGCTAAAACTCCTGCGAAAGGTCCAAGTCCGACAATCACGACAAATACAATAGCGATTATTAATGATTCAATAGACCGCAAGATATTTAGTAATGTGCGGACTACAAAATAAATGGCGTAGGTTATCTTGTTGGTGCTCATTAAGTTGCGCGCTGCAAGAAAACTGATTGGGACAGCAAAAAGAATCGCAAAAGCTGTTGCCATCAATGCCATACCAAGTGTTTCAAGAGCACCTTGAATTACTCTTTTACCTACATAAGATATTTCAATGCCTCCAAGCAATCGGATTTGATTGAAAATTACCCGATGTGGTGGAGATAAATTCACATCAACTATCGCAAGTAATGCTGTGGAAGGGACTTTGAAAGTTGATGTGAATTCTCCATTCTTGTCTGAATGGGAAATTAACATTGAGGATTCACCTTTGCCAACCATCATGACCGAACCACTTGGATCTTCCCACCAAATCTGTGTATCCGTATCCGGCCAAAATCCTTTACCTGTAACAGTTACCAAATCCCCAACTCCAGCACATATTGGTGTAATAAAGACTTTTTTTTCGTCAATTTCATTTTGACCACTTACTGTTTTTCCAGATAAACAAGGGATATAAATCTCTACCCATGCTCCCGTTGATTCAGATTTCTTCTGGATAAAATCGGGATTGAACATGGGTCGCATTATAGAAATTGCACGATTGATGTCAGCTTTACTGAAATCAACGCCAACAACATCCATTCCTATGACAAATGCTGAACCCACTCCTATTAATATGGGAAGAATTGCTGTAAGAGGACGATTCTTGAGATTTCAATAGAATTGCATCACAAATGTTCCAAAACCAAATCACTATAGGAACGAAATAGAGATAAGGATTTCCATACCAGGTAATCATCCCAAGAATAACAAGAAATCCTAGAAGAATCGCCACGCCGCGATATCGCTTTCCTGAACAAAATTGTCCTAATCCAGGGAGTAAAATGGAAAGGAAGCTTAGTATCATCATGGGAGGTTTCTTTTTCATAACCCCTCATACTTCTGTAGCGCGTACTTCTTGTGCTTCTTCACCATAAATTTCTTTAAATTTAATCCGGTCAATTTCCTTCGCTTTTCCCTTAAACACAATTTCCCCATCTTTAAGCGCCACAACGCTGGTGGCATAACGATGAACGAGATCTAAAAAGTGCAAGCTGCAGATAACCGTTATGCCTTCTTTGTTTAATTGTTCCAAATGTTGAAGAATGGAATGCGCCAACACTGGATCAAGACTGGCAACCGGTTCGTCTGCCAGAATTAACTTGGGTTCCTGGACGATCGCACGAGCGATTCCAACCCTTTGCTGTTGTCCTCCTGAAAGTGCATCTGCCCGATCATGCGCCTTTTCAGGTATGCCCACTCTTTCAAGCGCTTTTATTGCTCGTTGTTTTTCATGTTCTGGCCAAATATTTAACAAACTTAACCAGGGGTTTGCATATCCTAACCGTCCTGAAAGTACATTCGTCAGTACACTCGAACGTTTGACGAGATTGAATTGCTGGAAAACCATTCCAATATGCTGTCGTATGTGACGGAGTTCATTTATCGGAGCTTTGGTTATATCAGT
This sequence comes from uncultured Chloroflexia bacterium, assembly GCA_963699305.1. Classification (GTDB taxonomy): domain Bacteria; phylum Chloroflexota; class Anaerolineae; order Anaerolineales; family Anaerolineaceae; genus JBGQAS01. The sequence goes on from OY969431.1 coordinate 839,022, forward strand.
TTTTCCCCAAGTGATCTTTCCTTCTGTGGGTTCGATTAATCGGTTTATACAACGTAGCAAAGTTGATTTTCCTGAACCTGACAAACCGATTACGACCATAAATTCACCTTCTGGTACATCAAAACTAACATTTTTTAAAGCAACCGTTCCATTTGGATAAACTTTGGTTAAATTTGTTATTCTTAGCATAAGCTATCTTTCATATTTAAAATTAGGGAGGGCTTTAGCCCTCCCTAATTTATAGGAAGAATTATTTGTAGCTCGTTGGATCGTATCCAGCAGCATCAAGATAAGCGCGAAATTCATCATAGAAGGTGTCATCAATGACTTTGAGATCACCAATATCATAACCACCACTCTTAAGCAGAGCGCGACCTTCTTCAGTGCTGGCAATAGTGACAAATGCATCAGTAATCTTTTGGCGGACTTCTGGATCAAGCGTGGCTGCGAATGAAACATTATCATTCGGCAAGATTGGTTCAGAGACATACACTACCTGAACTTTATCATTGACATCCGGATAGGCTTTGGCAATTGCAGTTCGTGCATCGATGTATGTAGTGCCAAAGTCGCATAGTTCGCCGGTCGGGCTAAAATACACAGCGCTAATAACCTGAGGATGCCCTTGGGTTAATACTGCTGCTTTGACTGATACGCCTGCTTTAGCCAATACACCTAACGGAATGACATACCCAGAAGCGGATAGAGGATCAGTCATGCAAGGGCGTTTTTTAGCAAATTGAGCAAGTGCTGCCTCAGCAGTCGTGCCTTCAATGTTCTTACCAGTAGCAGGATCGTAAAACGAAGTGAACATCGGGGTTCCATCTGCATTCACGCGGGCTGTATTGGTAACGAATTGAAATCCATAATGATCAGAACCATTGCGGAGAACAACCAAACCCACATCTGCATACCCTAGTGATTTTGCTTTCATATATGCAAGGATGGGCAGGAACGCAACGTGTGATTGTCCAGCTCCAATTGCTTCGACAGTTGCAGCGTAATTCGCAGGAATCATGATCGTAATAGAATATCCTGTCAACTCCATCAACTTATCTGCAATAGCCTGTCCACCGGTCTGCAATTCCTGTGAAGTTGCAGAAGGCGCTAACGCCATGATAATTGGATTATCTGCAGTCCCGACAGGAATAGCTGTAACCTCTGGGGGTGCTTCAGTTACTACAACAGGCGCTTCTGTGACCACAGGCGTTTCTGCCTTGGTGCCGCATGCTGATAAGACCATGGTTGCCAACATCAGCACGGTTATAAGAACGTACAGTTTTTTCATATTCTTCTCCTCTATTGGAATTTCGGGGCTTTCGGACCCCATATCGACTTTATGATGATAGCGCTTTTTTCATGATAAGGCAAGTAAAAAAGCAAGAATTTACGTTATTTTAATGTTCCTAATGTAAATGACATTACTCCTTAATAATATTTCTTAATGTTTTTAGAACGGCTAATGTGCTTTCTTCTCCAATTCTTATCAAATCGACAGCCTTTGTGAAACCTGTGACTGATGTGATATTCATGGGGATCTTAGGCTTAATCAACAGATTTGGCTGTGCCAGACTAATATGATGATCGGTCATGTTCGTCATCATGATCGTGATAGATTTGTACATATCCAAGAAGTAAGAAGGTATTGTAAATCTGCTTTTCTTTGTTGAAAGTTGATCCGATCCCCAACGTGGATCATATTGAACATCTACTGCGATATTGATATCAGCCCCCATCGTCTTGAGGTTTTCCACTGGTAAATTATTCAATACTCCACCATCGACAAGTGTTTTTGATTGATATTCAATGGGTGAAAATATTCCAGGGATCGCACTTGTGGCGAAAATTGCTGGAAGAACTTTTCCTTCTGAAAAGACAACTTCTTTCCCGGAATTCAAGTCTACTGCCACAAGTAATAGAGGTATTTTCAATTGGGAAAATTCAAGATCCGAACCAATCGCATCCCGCAGAAAATTGCGTATTTTATTTCCTTCCAGTAAACCTCTGCGGTTTGGATGAATATCAATATATTTGATTAATTCACCACGGTGAGAAAACCGTAAAGCGATCTCTTCAATCTCAGAAGGTTTATATCCACTTGCAAATGCAGCCCCAATGATACCTCCCATGCTGGTGCCAGCAATAAAGTCTATTTTTATACCTTCTGAATCCAAGATTTTAAGAACACCAATGTGTGCCAACCCCCGGGCACCACCACCACTTAGCGCTAATCCAATTTTTTTCGGCATGGATGAATTCTAATGAATCATCCATGCCGATGTCAAGATAACAACCATCAATAGGACTTTATCGGAAGTCTTTTTTCAGGCTGTGGGATTATTACTTCATCCTCAATAAATACAAGGTTTGCGCTAACTCTAAGACCCTTTCTTAATACCATTGTCCCCGAAATCTTTTCTGATACTTTACGAAAATGATAACCATATATGCAAAAAGTTACTGCAGCAGCTAATCTTTCTATGCTCTGAAAGACATTGGCGAAGAAGAGTTTCCAGAAATATTTTCGTTCAATGTCAAAAAAACCTAATTTGACAATAGCTAATAGAAAAGCTCTGATTTCAGCAAATTGCAGTTTGGTTTTTCGCTTGGGCGGATTGTAATGCTTGAGAAAATTACTGATCCGCTCAAAAAATCCCTTCGGTGAATATATTGAATTTAGCAGATCAGTATATCCAGACTTCAAAAATTGCGAATTCATTAATGTTCGAATGTTAGTCGTCCCATCGACATTATCTCCCGTTGAATTTGAGAGTATTCGGTTTTCACTTTTTAATCGTTCGTAAAGTTTGGTTCCGGGTAATGCTTGCAGCAATCCCACCATCGCAGTGACGATGCCGCTTTGTTGAATAAAGTTATATTGCCTTAGAAAAATATCAGGCGTATCCTTATCGAATCCAACGATAAATCCGCCCATCACTTGCAGTCCTTTTTCTTGCAGATGATGGACACTCGTTAATAAATCTCTGCCGTTATTTTGCGATTTGTGGCATTCATCGAGACATTCTGTATCTGGCGTTTCAATACCTACAAATACGGAAGTAAATCCCGCTTTCACCATAAGATCGCATAATTCGTCATCATCCGCAAGATTTATAGAGGATTCTGTAATGAATAAATTCCCTATTTTATTTTTTCTCCAAGTGATAAGTGATGGCAAGAGCTCATTTTTGAGAAATTTCTTATTTCCAATGAAATTGTCATCTACAAAAAAGACATTCCTTTTCCAACCTAAACTGTACAGCTGATCCAGTTCATTAATTATTTGATCTCTAGTTTTGATTCGCGGTACATGTCCTAACATGGAGGTAACGTTACAAAAATCACAATTGAAGGGACATCCTCTTGAGAATTGAATCGACATCGAGTCATATGAATTGAGATCGAGTAGCTCCCACAATGGTGCAGGGGTCTTTTGGATATCTGCATATTTCTCGGTGGTATACATGTGCTTGGCAACACCTAAATTGAAATCGCTGAGGAATTCAGGCAAGGTTATTTCACCTTCATTCAAGACAAGATAATCAACATTTTCAAATAATTCAGGCTCACCAGAAAACAAAGGACCACCTGCGACAATCTTCTTATTATGTGCTTTGCATAATTCAATAAGGTCGATGGTGGATTTTTTTTGCACAATCATTGCACTGATCATCACAAGATCCGCCCACTTCCAGTCTTTCTCGCGAATATTTAGGATGTTTAGATCGATTAATTTCTTATTCCAAGAACTTGGAAGCATTGCTGCAATCGTGATTAATCCCAAAGGTGGATTGCTGGCTTTTTTTCCAATAAATTTCAGGGCATTTTTGAAACTCCAATATGTTTCAGGGATTTCAGGATAAAGTAATAATATATTCATTGTTGAATCCTCTCAATATTTCTAGTATTGAGTGTATGTGCCATAAGTGGATTCAGCATGTACCCCTGGTCATAGTTATTTGACCAATAAAAACAATGACCCATTACCTGATATATGACCGCTTTATCAAGAGGTATTTAATCAGCGATGATATAATTTTTTATTGTGAAGAATATAAAATCCCCTCGAATACAAAGTAAAGTCTTCATTAACACCGCTTTTGCAATAATTGTCATGCTGTCGCTGTTTTACGCAATCAGCAGCATGGCTACACGTAATATTATTTCCATCACCGCTTTGATATGCTTATCCACTTTGTATATTCTTTTGGGGGTATATGGGTATCAATTTATCCTTGAAGAAAACGATAAAAAATCAAGTAGCGCGTATGTAATTATCCAAACTCTGATTGCAGTGTGCATGATCATTCTGGAAAAAGGCGCGGGAAACCAGGCATTAATCCTTTTACCACTGGTTGCACAAACGGTATTTTTATTTTCGGATACATGGTTGTATGCAATCAATCTCGTTATTTTTTCTTCTTACGTCCTTTCGCAAGTCATCATCGTTGGAAGTATTATCACGATCAACGATATCTTCACTTTTCTTGCTGCTTTGATTTTTGTGATCCTATTTACTCAAATGGTTGTTGATGAAGAGTCCGCCAGGATCCAAGCTGAGAAAATGGCGTCAAATCTTGAAATTGCGAATCTGCGCCTGAAGGAATACGCAGCAAAGGTTGAAGAATTGGCGGTGGAAAAGGAGCGCATCCGTCTTGCCCGTGAAATACACGATGGCGTAGGACACAGTCTCACAACGATTTATATGCAATTGCAAGCAGCAGAAGCGTTGTTTAAAACGGATCCACTAAAAGCGCAAAAATCTCTGGATACTGCGAAAATTCTCAGTCATGAGGCTTTATCAGATGTTCGTAATTCTGTTTCTGAATTACGAGAGGGGAATAAATTAGAGATTAACTTATTATCCAGATTAAGAATCTTAGCAAAAAACACAACCGTAGCAGGAATGAAGTGTCTTCTAAAATATTCTGGAAAACCAAGAGAAATTCCACCCATTGCAAATCAGACACTATACAGGGTCGCGCAGGAAGGTGTAAGTAATGCATTAAAGCACTCACAAGGCAAACATATTCATATTTCTCTCGATTTTTCCAAATCGAGACTTTTACGTTTTTCTTTGGTGGACGATGGTATAGGGTCTGACTTAATAAAAGAAGGTTATGGGTTAATAGGAATGAAAGAAAGAGTTTTACTGATGGGTGGAAAATTTTCCATTGAAGCCAGAAAGAATAAAGGCGTGCAAATCGTGGTGGAGGTGCCTGTTTGAGTAATATCATTAAAGTGCTTTTAGTGGACGATCAATCCCTTTTCCGCGAAGCACTAGCAAACCTGATATCTTCGGATCCAATCTTTGAGGTTGTCGGGAGTGTAACAAATGGTGAAGAAGCACTCCGTGCCACTGCGATCCATCAGCCGGAAGTTATTCTAATGGATCTTCGAATGCCGGTGATGGATGGAGTTTCTGCCACTCGACGAATAAAGGCACAATTTCCAAATGTAAAAGTCATTGCCTTAACGACTTTTTCAGATGATGAATCCGTTTTTGATGCCATCCGAGCTGGTGCTGTTGGTTATTTACTGAAGGATTCATCAAAAGAGGATTTATTTCACGCGATCTCTCTTGCAGCAGAAAATAAGTACTTCCTACCTCCGGAGATAACCGCTAGAGTAGTAAAAGAATTTACTAGAATTTCAAAACCAAAACAAGCTGTCCAAGCACTTCAGGTGAATTTAACCGCAAGAGAAATGGAAATCCTTAAACTTATTGCGGAAGGCATCAGTAATAAAGAAATCGCGGATAGATTGGTAATTGCAGAAGGTACAGTAAAAAATCATATTTCGAAAATCTTGGAAAAAATGGATGTAAGTGACCGCCTTCAAGCATTATTAAAAGCCAAGAGCCTGGGTATCATTTCATAGGATTCATCATGAAAGATCAAACAACAAGAAACAAAGAAACCAAAAAAGATCTAAACACAATCCTGGGTTTTTTTGGTATTTCTGTGATTTTTATGGGCATTGCCATGTTCATGGATCAATATTTACATACTGGGTGGTTGATCAGTATCATTTTTCCATCCATGGCAGTCATCATGATAATCGTTGGGATTCGTAAACATGCTTTCTTGGTGATATTAACCGGGGCAATTTTATTTTCGATCGGTCTCGGCATGGGATTGGTGTTCTTTATATTAGCGAAGGTTGACTTGTATTATCGATTGGGGATTGGCAGCATTGCTTTTGGTTCTGCCTGGTTATTAATAACTGCCATTACAGCTTTATTCAATAAGAAAATAACCTGGTGGGCGTTGATCCCCGGAAGTACATTTCTTTCATTAGGTATTTTTTTGAGCTTTTCGTATCATACTTTACCTGAATTGGCATTGTATATATTCGTCGGTTTGGGGATCGGTTTTCTGATCTGGTCGTATGGCACCAAGAAAAATGGCTTAGCCATTCCTGGCTGTTTGCTTGTCTCAATTGGACCTGGAATTTTTCTTGGTTGGAGATATGTTGCTACCGGAGAGATATTAGTTCACGTCGGTGCCATGCTGGTGTGGTTTTCATTGGGATGGGGACTGATCATTCTCTTTACTAGGTTGATAAGAAACCGATTTGTCTGGTGGCCACTCATACCGGGTGGGGTATTGGCAATGACAGGCTGGAGTCTTTACATCAGCAGCAATCCAGGCAGTGCTGTAGAATTTATCACAAAAACAAGCTCTATCATGCTTGTATTATTTGGATTATATCTATTATTTCTGCGTAGAAGTTTGAAATAGTTTATGAGTTTATTTAATGGGTGGGTAGGAGTTCGGCGATCATTCAATAAATATTCGCTTTTTATTTATTATTGAATTGAATTATTTATCCGCCACCGATAATCGCCATTAACACAACAACGTCATCGTCTTTTAGAATATGTTCTTTGGAAATCAATTTTTCTTTCAGAAATACACCTGCAACCAGATCACTCGGTATGCCGTATTCTATCAACGTATTAAAAATGGATTTTCCAGCTTCAACTTGGATGCTGCCCTTATCATTGATATATTGTTTCAAAAAACCTAGTGGCCTGATAATTGGTTTCATGGAAAAATCCCCGGGAATGTCAAAGTCCCCGGGGCAATGTTGGTTATTGAACGATCTCCGCTAAGCCAAGCGTGGATAATTTTTCTTTTGAAGGAATGCCATCGTTATTCCAACCACGTTGCTCATAATACATATCCAATAATTTCAGAACATCTTCATATTTTGTAATCTGATTTTTTGTTATCCCGGTTTGTGGTGGATCTTTGTAAAACCGTTGTGCTGGCATATCCCAACTTCTATCGAATCCATCAATTTCACGGATCCAGAACATTCGCGTAAGGTTCCAAATCCTCTCGCCAACTTTTTCGAGATCCTCCCAAGTGCGGTGAACACCTGTTATTGCTTCAAGAGCAGGGCAATACAGATCCCGATCAATGGAAAGTTCTACCCATTGGAGACGGCAAGAACCTAGAACATCGAACATGGGTCGGAAGTTTTGAAACCATATAACCTTGGCGACCTTTTCCGGCACAATTTTATCCCTGCCAACTTGCAGGTCATATGTGATCGCCCAAGCACGATTATGATGAGCTCCCACATCACAAGTCATATAGGCCAACAACATTGCTGTTGCGGAATGCGTAGCATACGCAGATTGTTCCATTCCTTTGACCTGAATCGCAAAAGCGTCGCTACCTTTGCCTATCTTTATAGAAGCCCGTTTTACACCCTCTGAAAGCAATGCGCCTATTCCTTCTCGTTTGGCAATCTTGTGTATCAGTTGAAGCACAATTTCCGGATTACCGAAGGACAGATCCAACCCATCCGTTTGAACTTTGGATAAGATCCCTTTCTGATAAGCCTCAATGGCCCAACCAATGACACTTCCTGTGCTTATCGTATCGATGCCGAGGTCATCACATAAACGGTTTGCTTCTGCAACGTCTTCGATATTGGACAAACCAAGATTCGAGCCCAACATCCCGATGGTTTCATATTCAGGACCTTCAACACGTGTATTGTACTTTTTCATATGGGAATATTTACCACAAGGGGAGGGGCAGCCAAAACACCCTTTATCGGTTATTACGATCTGGTCGCGCATTACAGGTCCATACAATGTTTTTCCACCTTCGAACGAGCCTGCTGAAAAATTGCGGGTTGGAAGGGCTCCTACTTCATCACACCAACTTGTTACGATCGTCGTTCCATAGGATTGCCAGGGTTTTAATCCCTCCGCATCTTTACAAGCCTTATATAATGCCATTCCCGACTTCCGGTAATTTTCCAGATCCGAAACATGGATCGATTTTGTACCATGAATGACAATCGCTTTCACTTTCTTTGAACCTAGTACGGTTCCAACACCACCACGCCCTGCCTGTCTCCCATAATCATGATTGACCGAAGAAAAAAGAACACCGTTTTCTCCACCGGGACCGATTACGGCGATTTGGAATTCTTCACCGAAGGTATGTTTCATCTCTCGTTCTACTTCGATTGCACCTTTTCCCCAATAATTTGCAGCGTCTCTGATTTCGATTTTTTCATCATCGATAAATAGGTAGACCGGTTTTGGGCTTATCCCACTCAAAATGATTGAATCGATTCCTGCATATTTCATTTCCGCAGTCATCATGCCACCAAGGGAAGAACTGGCATAACCACCCGTAAGAGGTGATTTGGTTGTCCAATCCATCTTTCCGGCTCCAGGTATCATGAGGCCAGATAAGGGACCACAGGAAATGATCACTTTATTTTCTGGTCCCAAAGGATCAGCTTTTGCTGCCACTTCCTTGTAAAGAAAATATGCACCAAATCCACGACCCCCGACAAAATCACGAATTAAAGCGTCTGGGGTCGGTGTTTTTTCATACGTCCCTTTTGCCAAATCTACTCTTAAAATTGAGCCACCATATCCATTCATCATTTTCCTCCAGTGTTATTCGGCAATTTTGAGGACATCTGTCCCGCAGACTTTTACACAATCACCGCAAAGAGTGCATTTCCATGCTGATCCAGCCAATTCCGATCTCACAAACATGACATTTTCTGGGCACACTGGGATACAAATCTCACATAAAGTGCATTCATCAAATGCCACGTAATATACGCCCTTATCATCCTGATGAATCGCTCCCACAGGACATACGGATGCACATTCTCCACACTGGGTGCATACTTTCATCTCGTAGACTCCGGGGTCCGGAAAATGAGGTATTAAATTGAGTGCGCTTTTCTTGGGATTATTTTCGGTGAATAGGTTTAACGAGCAAGCAACAAGACACGCCCGACAACCGGAACACTTTGCAGAGTCCGCATACAAACGCATATCTCTTCTCCTTGAACGATTATTACTTGATTTCGATTATAATTTTAACGCAAAAATACAACCTTGTTCTCTCGGTGTACAGAAAACTGCAGGTTTCTTAATTGTATAAAACAATACAAAGAATATCCGATTTATATGACATGTGTTAGTTTACGGTTGGTCATATATCAGGTAACATATCTCAGGTTTTAATGGACAATTATATATTCACATGAATGTCACTGTCGAATTTGTAGGCGTTTCGCGTATTCTTACTAAGGCTCAAAGCTGTGGTTTGTCTCTACCTAAAGATGCTTCTTACAATCAAATCGTGAAAGCATTGGCGGGAAAACACCCTGAATTGGTCGGTCAACTGATCGATCCTGAAGATTTCCACTTCTATGGTTCGAACATGTTTCATCTAAATGGAAATAGGATGGTCAGTGTAAAAGAAATGGATAAACCAGCACATGAAGGTGATCACCTTGTTTTAATGACGATATTTACTGGTGGCTAAAAAAGATTAAATGGATTCTTATACTTTTTAGGAGGACCGAAAATGTTTGGCTATCATGGAAAAATACTTCACATTGATTTGACCAATCGAAAAACGTGGTCGGAAGAAAAAGCCGAAGACTGGTATAAAATGTGGATCGGTGGCGTTTCAATGGCAACGCGTTTATGCTGGGAGAATATTACCCCTGGTTGTGATCCTTTATCACCAGAAAATCCTATTTGCATCGCCAATGGAATCTTTTCCGGTACGCCGGTTCCGGTGGGTGGAAAATTCGGGATGGCTTCAAAATCCCCTTTGACTGGTTGGATTGGTGACAGCCTATCTGGTTCCTGGTTTTCGATTGCTTTAAAACGGGCAGGGTGGGATGGAATTGTTGTGCATGGTGCCAGTGAAAAATGGGTCAATGTATTTATCGACGATGACAAAATTGAATTTCGTGATGCAACCAAACTCTTAGGATTGGACACCTTTCACACCGAAGAAGCTATACGTGAGCAATTAGCAGATGACCAGGTTCGTTCCTGCACAATCGGTGTCGCTGGTGAGAATCTAGTCCGTTACGCCAATGTAACGAATGATGGTCGCCAGGCAGGTCGAACAGGTCATGGGATGGTTTGGGGAAAGAAAAAATTAAAAGCATTAAGTGTTCGAGGAACCAAGGGTGTCAAAGTTGCAGATCCTGCGACTTTAATGAAAATGTCCTTCGATATTAGCGAGCAAGCTCAAGGTCCTCATACGGTTAAATATCGCGTTTTGGGCACGGTCACAAACGTACTCAATATGAATAAGCTGGGTTTGTTGCCCACTCGAAATTATCAGGAAGGTACCTTTGAATTTGCAGATCAAATTTCCGGGGAATATCTTTCAGAGCACCATAAAGTTAAGACAATTGCCTGCGCACAGTGCCCGATTGCCTGTGAGCAGATGTCTTTGGTTAAAGATGGTCCTTATAAAGATTCATTGACTGGTATCGAGTATGAATCGTTGTATGCCGTAGGGTCAAACTGCGGTATGAGCGACATGAAAACCATAATCAAGATGGTTGACATTTGTGATGAGTGTGGAATGGATTCGATGAGTACCGGGGTTACGATTTCCTGGGCAATGGAAACCTTTGAAAAAGGTGTCTTCAAAAAAGAAGATTTCAAATGCAAGAAATACCCGGATGGATTTGAAGCGCGCTTTGGGAATGATGAAGCAGGTGTCACCTTGGCGGAAATGATTCGAGATCGCGAAGGAATCGGGAATTTGCTCGCTGAAGGAACCCGAATTGCGAGCGCTACTATTGATAAGGAACGTGGTTCAGAAACATACAAATGGGCAATGAACTCAAAAGGTTTGGAATGCTCTGGATATGATGCACGCGGATTAAAGACATTTGCTGTAGGAGCTGCGGTTGGAACGCGGGGAGGTTGCCATAACCGTTCTGCTGCATATGATGTTGACATCACTGGTGTTACTGATCGCTTCAAGGTTGATGAAAAACATGGCGATTATGCCCGGGAAGCAGAAGAATATGCAGCAGTGTATGACACTTTACCCTTGTGCAAGTTCATCCGTCGCTGTTTCACCGGTAAAGCCGATCGTTCAGGTGCCTGGCCTTCAATCGCAGCATTGATAAATGCAACCACGGGTTGGAAATTTGAATATAAAGACATTGACTTGATCGGTGAGCGTGCTCATACTATTAAAAAAGCATTCAATGTGCGTGAAGGATGGAAACGCACCGATGATACTTTACCGTATCGTTGGCACCACGATCCCATGACAAAGGGTGCTTCAGCGGGAGTGATCGTCACAGAAGATGAATTGGAATATATGAAAGACCTGTACTATAAAGCTAAAGGTTGGTCCAAAGAAGGTCTGCTGCCTAAAAAGAAACTTGTCGAACTTGGAATGGCAGATGTCGCTGAACAGGTTGGCATCTAGCGGTAAACGTATCTTAGGAGAAAAAATGCCTACAACCACATCAAAATTTAAATATATCGCTTGTGACTACGATAAATGTATCGGTTGTCAGTTATGTGAATACATCTGCTCATACACTCATATCGGTGAATTCAATACCTACCGCAGCCGAATCCGTGTTGTCCGTGCCGAAGAGATCATGGTTACTGCCGTTGCTTGCCGTACCTGTGAAGATGCTCCCTGTGTAGTAGCTTGCACGCGTGATGCCATGTCTCAAGACCCATTGACTGGCATAATCCGTCTGGACGCATCCAAATGCGATGGTTGTGCCTGGTGTATTGAAGCTTGCGATTTTGGTGCCATCTCCATTAATCCGGAAACAAAACAGGCAGAAATATGCGATCAATGTGAGAACGTTGAAGGCGGCGCACAATGTGTCCTATGGTGTCCAAAAGATGCGTTGGAATTGGTCACATCTGATCAACGTGCTCAAAAGGCTCGCAAACGTTTGATCCTGGAAACCAATATCGGTCCAAAAGTATAACGATTAATCCATTGTTACTCACCTAGAGGAGCAAAATGACCGAAGAAAATATCAAAGAAGAGCTCCGTATCGGCGTTTATATCTGTCACTGTGGCAGCAACATTGCAGGTGTCATTGACCCAGCAGTTGTGGCAGATTGGGCTTCGCACCTTCCTGGCGTCGTTCGATCAGTCGATACGAATTATGCCTGCGCAGATACTGGACAAACCCTGATTAAAGAAGATATCAAGAAATACAAGCTGAATCGTGTCGTCGTCTCAGCTTGTTCCGTCCGCATGCATGAACCCACTTTCCGTGCAGCGGTAGCTGAAGCAGGATTGAATCCTTTCTTGATGGAAATGGCAAACATCCGCGAGCAATGCACGTGGGCACATGGACATGATAAAGCGGGTGCTTTGGAAAAAGCCAAGGATCTGACCGCGGCTGCCATTGCCAAAGCGAGTTTTTTGACCCCCCTGGATATGATCCGTGTTCCTGTTACGAAGAAAGCAATGGTAATTGGCGGTGGAGTGGCGGGCATCAGCTGCGCGCTCGACCTGGCAGAGCAGGGGATTAAGACAGTTCTTGTAGAAAAACAACCCACCATCGGAGGAGTAATGTCTCAGCTCAATAAGACATTTCCAACGATGGACTGTAGCATATGAATTCTTGCACCCAAGATGGTTGACGCGGCGCGTCAGCCCAACGTAACAATCAAGGCTTTTACAGAAGTGCAGCGGGTTGAAGGATTCGTTGGAAACTTCAAAGTACAGTTAAAGAAAAATCAAAATTCGTTGATGTCGATCGTTGCAATGGCTGTGGTGAGTGTGCCAAGGTATGTCCCATCGAAGTACCCAATTATTTCGAGATGAACCTGGCTCCACGCAGAGCAGCTTACGTCCCAATGAGCCAGGCTGTTCCTTTGCGCTATTCCATCGATATTGATAACTGCATCCATTGTTACAAATGTGTCGATGCCTGCGGTAAATTGGATGCTATCGATTTCTCAATGCAAGACAAAACAACTTGGGAAGACGTTGGTGCCATCATCGTCGCCACAGGTTACGATCATTTTGACCCGAGTGTCATGGAAGAATACGGGTACGGGCGTTTCCCGAATGTAATCACTTCCATGGAAATGGAACGTCTGAATAATTCTGCCGGACCAACAATGGGCAATGTTGTCAGACCTAGTGATAATTCAAACCCCAAACGGATTGCCTTCATCAATTGCGTTGGATCTCGGGATAAACGTTACAACCAATACTGCTCCAATTTCTGTTGCATGTATTCCATTAAAAATGCAGTTTTGCTCAAACAACTGTATCCCGATGTCGATATCACTGTTTATTACATGGACATCCGTACACCATCCAAAGGATATGAAGAATTTTATGACCGGGCTCGGGAGATGGGAGTCCATTTCATACAAGGCCGTCCTGCCCTGATTACCGAGGATGAGAATAACCATAATTTGTTCATCCATTCTGAAGATGTGTCTTTAGGTAAAGTTATCGAGCGTGAATATGACATGGTTATGCTCAACCAGGCAGGCATACCCCAGCCGGACGTGAACACGATGAGTTCAGTGCTGAATATAGTACAAAGCCCGGGTGGTTGGTTCATGGAATATCACCCCAAACTACGTCCAATTGATACACCAACGGATGGCGTTTTCCTGGCTGGTGCATGCCAAGGATTGAAAGACATTCCATCGAGTGTATCTCAAGGCTTGGCTGCATCCTCAAGAGCCGGAAGGATTCTCCATTCTGAAGAATGGGAAATCGAACCCACCGTTGCACTTGTCTGGGAAGACCGATGCATTATGAAGACGGGAAAGCAATGTGGTTTGTGTGCAAAGGCTTGCCCATATGGTGCAATCGATATCGAGCTTGGCAAAGCGGCACACGTCGTCACTGCAAAATGCCATGGGTGCGGTGGGTGTGTTGCTGAATGTCCACATAATGCTGTCACCCAATTGCATTTCACGGATGCTCAAGTTCTCGCTCAATTGCAAACGCTGCTCGCCGATAAGCCTGAAACAAAAATCCTTGCGTTCCGATGTCATTGGTGTTCGTATGGTGGTGCAGATCTTGCTGGTACGAGCCACTTTGATTACAGTGCGAATGAACGCGGTATCCGTGTGATGTGTTCTGCCAGGATGGACCCTGATTTCATATACGAAGCCTTCCGGTTGGGTGCGGGTGCAGTTCTCTATTCCGGCTGTCATCCACAGGACTGTCACTATATTACGGGTCAGATTGTCGGAGCAACAAGAGCAGAGCGTTTGCAAAAAACCTTCGACAAAATGGGGATGACACCCGGACGATTCCGCGTGGAATGGATTAGCGCTGCTGAAGGTGATAAATATGCCCGGGTGGTCAACTCGATGCAGAAAGTCATTGATTCATTAACCCCCGAACAGATTAAAGAAGAAATCGAACGATTGAAACCACAAATGGAACAACGTGCCAGGCGCATGCGTGAAGTGCCCAGGATTGACGAGGCTTTGGAATTCAATCGAAAATATGAAATTGCCATCCATCAACAGAAAGAGGTGGCAAAATGAGTCACGAGCCTTCTGTCCAGACATTTACTGATCAAGTCCATGCAATTCCAGGCGGGGAACACCTTGAAATGTGCTATTCCTGCGGTACATGTGTGAGCAAATGCATGATACAGCAGAAAGTTGAGCCGGAATACAATCCACGCCGTTTGCTGCGATTGGTCATGATGGATGCGCGTGAGGAAGCATATAAAAGCCCGACAACGTGGATGTGTTCTGCCTGCGACTTGTGCTATACCGCGTGCCCTCAGAAAATCCACATCTCTGGAGTCATCGGAGCAGTAAAGCAATTGGCTGTCCAGGCAGGATATTCGTCACCTCTGGACACCGTCAAGGTTGATGAAGAATTATGCTCCGGTTGTGGTATTTGCGTAATGGCTTGCCCTTATGAAGCACCTCATCTGATCGAAAAAGAAATTGATGGAAAACTGGATCAAATTGCGGAATCAGATATCAATAAGTGTATGGGCTGTGGAACGTGTGTTGCTGCTTGTCCAATGGGTGCAATTGCAAGGACTGGATTTAGTAATACGGAAATAGTAAGACAAATTACTCGAAAATCAGGGAAGGGGACTTCTCAGAAACTGGTTGCCTTTGTATGCGATTGGTGTTTACGAGAGGATGCTGATCTTTCGATCCTGGAAAGTTATCCGGAAAATGTCAAAGTCATTCACATTCCATGCTCAGGTAGGATTGACCCTCAAATGGCTCTGCTGGCGCATCGTGCAGGGTTTTCGGGTGTATTGGTTTGCGGCTGTAAACCCGGTGAATGCCATTTCAAGCGCGGTAATTATGTTTCCTCTTGCAAGATGGGCTTGCTCGAAATGATGATGGATCAGATGCAAATTGCCCAACCCCTTGTCAGGTTTGTTCAAATCGGTACCCAGGATAGAGGGCGGATCCATCATGAAATACAAGGAATGTTAGACGATATGAAATCCAGAGAGGCAATGAAATGAGCAAAGCAAAACCGAAATTTGCCTTCTATTGGGCTGCTTCCTGTGGCGGATGTGAAATCTCGATCACCGAATTAGGCATGCGATTAGTTGAAATAGGCGAAAAGGTCGATATTGTCTTTTGGCCTTGTGCAATGGATTTCAAGTATGAAGATGTCCGTAGTTTGAAAGATAAAGAAATTGATTTTTGTTTTTTCAATGGCGGCATCCGTAACACCGAAAATAATGAAATTGCTCATCTCTTAAGAAAAAAATCGAAGTTTTTAGTCGCGTTTGGTGCCTGTGCTCATTTGGGCGGAATTCCTGGTCTTGCTAATTTATCGGATATTGAAACCCTGTTGGAACGTGTATACGATAACATTCCTTCCAATGACGCGTCAAAAGGCACTCGTCCAATCCCCAAGGGAAAGGTTGTTGAGGGGGAACTGCAGTTACCTGCTCTTTATGACCGCATAAAAACACTGGCACAAGTTGTCGAGGTAGATTATTACATGCCAGGATGTCCGCCAGTTGTCGACCAGGTTTGGAATGTAATGCAAGTTTTGCTCTCTGGTAAGCTTCCTCCCAAGGGCTCATTTATTGGTGTGGATCCTCGCACCAATTGCGATACCTGTCCGCGTCAAAAAGGAAAAAGTGGTGCAAGGGTGAAGGAATTCAAACGTCCTCACGAAGTAATCTCTGATCCGGAGACTTGCTTCCTGGCACAAGGGATAATTTGCTGCGGTCCTGCGACACGCGCTGGTTGTGGACTTCCATGTATTAAGGGAAATATGCCTTGTCGGGGTTGTTATGGAGCTCCCGAAGGTGTTACTGACCAAGGAGCCAAGCTGATGAGCGCATTGGCAGCCATCATTGACACTGATAAGCCGGAAGAATTGAATCGGATCCTGAAAAGTGTTACAGACCCCGTAGGTCTTGGTTATCGGTTTAGTCTGGCAGATTCCATTTTAAACGAAATCAAATACTCTGGTTCCTCAAAGGAATAACGAGGACTTATGAATAAAAAAATCAGCATTGATCCAATAACCAGGCTCGAAGGTCATGGAAGGATCGACCTCTTCTTGAATAAAGAGGGAAGTCTTGAAAATGCATACATGATCATCCCCGAGTTGCGTGGGTTTGAAAAATTCTGTGAAGGTCGCCCCGTTGAGGAAATGCCTCGCATCACGCAACGGATCTGTGGAGTATGTCCTCTGGCACATCATATGGCCGCTGCCAAAGCGGGTGATGCGGTTTATCATGTGGAACCTCCTCCGGCGGGAAAAATGATCCGAGAGTTAATGTACAGCTCCTTTTTTGTGGCTGATCATGCCACACATTTTTTTGTTCTTGGTGGACCTGATTTTGTCGTAGGACCTGAAGCCCCCAAAAGTGAACGAAATATTCTTGGTGTAGTACGTAAAGTCGGTAAAGAGATTGGTTCTCGGGCGATCCAATTATTACAGGAAAATCATGAAGTCAACGCCATTATTGGTGGTCGGTACATTCATCCGGTCGCGGCTTTGGTGGGAGGTGTTAGCAAACCTCTTACAAAGGATGAGCAAAAAAGAATATTGGCAATATCAAAGCGTTCTGTGGAAACCGCAAAATTTACCCTCAAACTTTTTAATGATGTGGTTCTTAAGAACAAAGAATATGTCGACCTTATTCTCAGCGATATGTTTGCGCACAAAACATACTATATGGGAATGGTCGACGAGAATAATAAAGTCAATTTCTATGATGGCAAGATTCGTGTTGTTTCTCCAGAAGGAAAAGAGTTCATCAAATATGGACCGGAACAATATTTGGATGTTGTTGCTGAGCATATTGAAACCTGGACCTATCTTAAGTTTCCATATTTGAAAAATATTGGTTGGAAAGGTCTCGTGGATGGTGTAGATAGTGGTGTTTATCGGGCTTCTCCCCTGGCACGATTGAATGTTGCCGAAGGCATGGCAACACCTGAGGCTCAAGCTGAATATGAAAAGTATTTCAAAACCCTCGGCGGAAAACCGGTGCATGCAACTCTGGCTACCCATTGGGCACGGTTGATTGAAATGCTGTATGCTGCAGAACGCATGGTTGAACTTGCCCAAGATGAGCAGCTGTTGGATACAAATGTTCGTACAATTCCCACCGAAAAACCCACAGAAGGTATTGGAATTATCGAAGCTCCGCGCGGTACACTTACACACCATTATGTAACGGATGAGCGTGGGTTATTGAAATCGGTAAATCTTATCGTTGGTACAACCAATAACAACGCTGCAATCGATATGTCCATCAAGAAAGCTGCAATGGGGTTGATTCAAAAAGGGCAGCCGGTAACGGAAGGGATATTAAATAAGATCGAAATGGCTTTCCGTGCTTATGACCCTTGCTTTGGGTGTGCAACCCATGCATTACCTGGTGAATCTCCCATGATCGTTCGTATTTATGATGCAGATCAAACCTTTCTGGAAGAAATTCGCAGGGACTAGGAGAATGGAATGAGTAAACGTGGATTAACCCAAAAACAAACCAGTCCCAAGGAAATCATCCTCGAACGTCCTATGATTACCCGCCATTACAAAATGGTTTGGGATCTGGATAAGTGCGTCGGATGCCAGATTGGACCTTTGTGCTGCCCCAAAGAAGCCATCCTGCATGTCCAGGGAACCATTGAAAATGGTCGATTGACCAAAAAACCATCCATCGATGTCGATTCACAAAAATGCATCTTATGTGGCATATGTGAAGTTATGTGTCCAAAAAATGCTATTTCGTTGGAAATTAATGGTAAAAAAGAGAACCCTGTACTTGTAGCTGAAGCCTGGCCAGTTCTCATCCAATCGACTCTATTTGATAAAAGTAAATTTGACTGGACTCGCAAATCTTTTGTGATCGATAACTGTCCGACAAATGTGATCTCGGAAGATGTCAAGGAAAAGACATTGGTAGTCGATGATGAACATTGCATTCGCTGTCGGCAATGCGAGGTTGCCAGCAACGGAGCATTTACCGTCGTGCAACCCTGGCAGGGCGGGGTGACTCTGCGTCGCGAAAAATGCGTCGAAGGTTGTCTTGCTTGCGCAGATATTTGTCCTACACGTGCCCTGCACATAAACGATCATAATGAATTAGTTCTTGCAGATTATTATTGCATTAAATGTGGTGCTTGCATGCAAGTATGTCCGGTAAAGCCCATCGAAGTGACTTACGAAATTACGTTTGAATCACAAGGCGTGACCAAGAAAGTACCACATAAAAAAGTCACCAATTCTTCCGATCTCCCAATTTGGGTCGAAAGATGGCGTATCCGTCATGAAGCAGTTCAATCAGGTGCTTGGGTTGAAGGTCTGTTGAAAATGGCAGACGAGCGTGTAAACATGGTTGAATTGGATAGTAAACGCGGATTGAAACGAAAAGACCTTCTATTGGCTTTGAAAGGCTCTAAACAGATAGCTGAAAACGAATAATCGAAACCAAAAATTAACTATATGCGCAACGTTTGATAATAATAGAAAGCGTTGCGCATAGCTTTATCTATTTACTGTTTTCTTCAATTGCCTGGTAATAACCCTTATCTAGTTCATCATCATTCAAATGGGCGTAGCGTTGTGTAACCGTTATATTACGGTGACGTGCCAATTCCTGTGCTAATTTCAGATTGCCAGAAGCCCGCAATACACGCGTCACAAAATAATGCCGGAAAGAATGAGGGGTTATTGTACCGACAGCTTCCTTACCGAGGATTTGTTCCACCCGCTGAGTTACTATATTTCTCCCAGTTGTTGTTGTCATTTGCTTAATTTTTTGTCCAGTACCTTTATCGTGGCGTGCGAACAGTGGTAGGGAGGAGAGAGGACGGTTGGAAGATCCATCCAAAGCAGCTCTCAAGCTAAGATAATCCTTCAGCGCAAGCATGGACCGTTTTGAAAAGCGAACGAGGTCTTGCCGGTTGCCTTTTCCAATGATGATTGCATGTCCCTCATTCCAATCGATATCGCCCCGATGTAAATTACAGGCTTCATGCACACGCAATCCTGTATCTGCCAGTGTAATGAGAAATGCACGGTCACGCATGTCGCGCAAATGTTCTATTTGAGTTAATTGTGGAAGACTTTTTATGTTAATCATCTCATCTACAATCTTATCAATTGATTCAGCGGGAAACTGAGGAAGACGCTGACCAGGTTTTCGAGAACGTTGCCTGATCAGAAGATGTATTTTTGGTAAATTGACATCAGCTAGACTTTCTGCCGATAAATACTCATAAAAACTATTGGCAGCAGTAAGATAAAGGCGTTCTGTTGCGGCCGCGTAAACCTTTAAGGCCGTTGAAAACCAGGCGATCGCTTCCACATTCAACGTATCAATTTTGGCAGTTAGGGGATCAATGTTATGTACAAGTAAGGTTTGAATGAATAAATTCAACGCATTATGATAGGTTGACGCTGTATGTATGCTTCGAGCCAATTTAATCATATTGAGATAGTCATTTATTGCTTGGGCGATGGTTTTTTCAGGATCTTTCATGTTATTTCCTTATTTATCTATGTTTGTTATAATCGCACTTATCGAAAGCATAAATAGTATAAACAATTCCCCACTCTTTTGTCAAGCCTACAAGGAATTTTTCAAAGAATGCTTTTTGAATAGAACATCAAATTACCAATATAAATAATTTCATCAAAAAGTGTTGTCTGATTTATCCCCTGCTCTATCTGTGGTATATTCATTTGGAATTCGAAGGATTGGATATGGACCAGGTTCTCCCAAATATCTATCGCTTACAAAATATGGTAGTAAATCAATACATTATTATCGATCATGGTGAGATTTTTCTTATTGATTCCGGCTTGAAAGGATCTTACAGCAAATTATTTCGAGAATTTGATGCAATTGATTTGGATTATCGGAAAATTCGCCAAATTCTGATTACTCATGCAGATTCAGACCATTACGGGTCAGCTTATCAGATTAAGACCAAAACACATGCTTCTGTAGGCGCAAGCAAAGTAGAAAGCCAGGCAATGACTCAAGGACGATCCAGCCGGGAACTCAAACCGAAAGGCTTGGAAAAATTGTTCTATTCTCTGGTTACACCTTTATTTACCAGTGAACCAGTCGTCACAGACATCATCCTCACACCTGGTGATATTTTACCCATTCTGGATGGTTTGGAAATATTGGATACTAAAGGCCATACTCCCGGGCATTTATCATTCTTTTTCCGGAAATCAGGTGTATTGTTTGCCGGCGACTCGATCACAACGAACCATACACATATTTCTCCTTCGTTTGGTGCGAATACGTGGGATGAAACCATCTCACAAAAAGCTTTCGAATATCAAATGTCTCTACATCCGCGCTATATTTGTGCTGGACATGCCTTCATTAAAATCTCAAAGGATTAACGAATGAAATCTTCGTATTCTCTGCCATATGGAAAGTCTCATATCCAAATTTCGCTTGAAGACGATCGCCCTATTGAATTGATTGAACCGGAATTTACAAAGGCTGCGATCCATCCTATGGAAGAAGTTGCATCCGCATTGAAAGCACCTTTAGGTTCCAGACCCCTTGAAGCGTATGCTAATTATAAAAGCGTTGCGATTGCCATCAATGACAAGACCCGACCGGTTCCGTACAAGCATCTTCTCCCTCCCCTGTTGCAACGTCTATCAGAGTTAGGGATTAAGGATGAATCAATAACTTTTTTTATTGCAACAGGTACACATATTCCCATAAAAGCGGAGGAATTTTCATCTTTTCTACCGAATGAGATCATTCAAAAGTACAAGATCGTTTCGCATGACTGCGATGATTCTGAAAACCTTTTGTTTTTAGCAAAAACCAAACGTAATACGCCCATTTATGTTAATAAATCATTTTACAATTCTGAGTTTAAAATCCTTGTCGGTAATATCGAACCACATCATTTTGCTGGGTATTCAGGCGGATATAAAACCGCGGCAATAGGATTATGTGCAAGGCAAACCATCAACCCCAATCATTCCATGTTGGTGGATCCCCATTCAACGATTGCCGAATACAACAATAACCCGCTTCGCCAGGATATCGATGAAATCGGGGGACAGCTTGGTGTTCAATATGCTTTGAATGCTGTGTTGAATTCCGATAAAGAAATTGTTCATGTATTTTTCGGTCATCCAATGGAGGTAATGAAGGCTGCCATACCTGTTTCAGCTGCCATATGTCAGACGAAAGCCACAGCAAAAGCTGATCTGGTTATTGCTTCGGTTGGAGGGCATCCCAAGGATATCAATTTATATCAATCTCAAAAAGCATTGACGCATGCTGCTTTGGTGAATAAAGATGGTGGAGTTGTGATCCTCGTAGCTGCTTGCCCGGAAGGATCCGGCAGTCAAGGATTTGAAAAGTTTATGGCTGGATTAACGTCCCCAAAAGAAGCCCTTGCCAAATTTATGAAGCAGGAGTTCCAAGTCGGACCTCATAAAGCGTTCCAATTTGCTCGTGAATTGATTAAAAAGAAAAGTCATCTTGGTCTCACAAATGGATAAAGCTCTTGTTGAAAGTCTTTTATTAGGCTATGCCTCAAATATTCAAGATGCATTGGAAATGGCAAAAAGCATCCTGTCTAAAAATTATTCAATTGCCATTTTACCTCACGCAACGAACACCATTCCGGATTTTTCTTGACGAATGGTCATCTTATGGGTAAAATCAACGCTCGTTAACCCTGGCGTATGAAAACGTCAATTCAAAGGGTGAAGGTAACCTTGAAAACAAGGTGAGAGGCACCAAAGGAAAAAATGGAAAAACAAGTATTGCACGCAAGTCATCGAGAAGTGACCGGCAAACAGGTCAAGCGTTTACGCCGCGAAGGCAAGCTCCCGGCAATCATGTATGGCCATAACATCAAACCGACATCGATTGTATTAGATTTAAAAGAAGCAACCACCATTTTAGGTATGTCAACCGCGTCCAGCATCATCAATATTGAACTGGATAAAAAAGAAAACGCTGCTCTCGTTCGTGAAAAACAGCGTGATTTTATCAAGGGTAATTTGCTGCACGTCGATTTTCAGATTGTATCCCTGACTGAAAAATTACGCGCTGCCGTTAGTATTGAATTGACAGGGCTCTCCCCCGCCGTCAAAGATTTCAACGGTGTTGTGGTTGAAGGCTTGGACGAATTGGAAGTGGAGTGTTTCCCGCAAGATCTTCCGGAACGTTTTGTCGTCGACGTGACTTCATTGTTAAAGATCGGTGATGCCCTGCATGTCAAAGACATCCAAATTCCAGCGAATGTCACTGTACTGGATGATCCTGAAGAAATGATTGCGATCATTACTGCAGCGAAAGAGGAAGAAGTTGTTGTCGAAGCTGTTCCTGAAGAAGCTGTAACTGAGGAACCCGAGGTAATTGAAAAGGGTAAAAAGGAAGAAGAAATTCCTGGAGAAGCAGAAAAAGGCGAAAAGAAGGAAAAAGCTTAATTTGCTTTTTGAAAAGAAAAAAGAGCAGAGGTGTTATAGCCTCTGCTCTTTTATTTTATTAACAATCGTGTGAACGATCATCGCGGTTATCCCCCAGACTATTTCATTCCGATACGATTTATAAAATATCACATTTGATATTTTCCCGTTTTCTCTATGATAAGGTCGAAATTCAAAATTCAGCTCTTCAGCCAACCATGAGAGCGGAATCGTAAAAATTCGCTCAACTTCACATTTCGATGGCTTCAATCGGACGGGTCGTTTTATCAACCCAATTACAGGTGTTAAATAGAAAGAACTGATCGTATCCAAGGCCGGCAATACTCCAATAACTTCCACATCGTCGGCACGCAGGCTTATTTCTTCCTGGGTTTCTCTCAATGCAGTCTTAATCAGTGATGAATCTTGTGGTTCCATCACGCCGCCAGGAAAAGAAACTTGTCCTTTATGTTTTTTTACCGTATTTGATCGATGACAGAATATGACGCACCAACGGTTGGTCTGGCGAAGGATAGGGATCAGTACTGCAGCATTTTTCCGATATTGATGTGGAGTGGAAAGATCGCAATTTGGAAAAAGCTCTGCTAATTCTACGATAGATAAATCATCAATCCAATGATGTGAAATCACTGTTCAATTTCAATAAGTGAACCGCAATAATTACATAGAGGATACTTAT
Source organism: uncultured Chloroflexia bacterium (assembly GCA_963699305.1). Taxonomy (GTDB): domain Bacteria; phylum Chloroflexota; class Anaerolineae; order Anaerolineales; family Anaerolineaceae; genus JBGQAS01. The sequence goes on from OY969431.1 coordinate 862,920, forward strand.
CATTTCCCCATCGGAGCATCCGTGGTTGTCTTGCTATCCGCAGGGGACTGAGAAATTTTCTTCTATGCATCATGCTCTTTGCCCCCGACTTCAAATTCCTCTGGTCCTGTTTCTTTCTCGGTGATGATTACCGGACGAGCAAATATTAAAAATCCGGTATGCGCAATCATCCGATCAACAGGTCGTAAACGATCCGGTTCAGGTTTATAGTATCTCAGAAGAATCTCCACAACCTCGATAAAGGCAAACTCTTTCCGTCGAAGCTCGATTAATATCCTGGAAACTTGATTGACAGTAGGTAAAATGGTCCCAAAATATCCGCCTGGTTTCAGGCATGCTTTTACCTGGTCAAGGTAATCAAATGGGTTCGGCAAGTCCAGGAACAGAGCATCGACTCCTTTTTCATCGAATCCATCAAGGATATCTTTCAATTTGAAAATCACCCTATCAGCCAGACCAACCTTTGCAAGATTTTTTTGTGCTCTTTCTTGCATGTCAGCACGTTTCTCATACGTGATGACTTTACCGGTGCTTCCAATTGAAAAAGCCAAAGCTGTTGTGAATGCGCCTGATCCTGTTCCGGCTTCAACGACAGTTTGACCAGGCCCGATGCCCATTGAGATCAATATAAAGCCAATATCTTTGGGATAAAGAATTTGTGAAATCCGTGGAGTCAAACGCAATAGATCAGCCAATGCAGGTTGCATAATAAAGAATGGGCTACCAAGATGGCTTAAGATTTGAGTACCCCAGGTTTTTCCGATAACCTCGTCGTGATGAACAATTCCCCGATGTGTGTGTAAATCCGCACCAGGAGTTAATTCGATCATAAAATGCTTATGTCCCAATCCGACTAATTGAACCAGATCACCAACTGCGGTAGTGGTTCCATGTAAATTCCAACCCAATGTTCACTCTCCTGGATTCATTTTTGGCTTTTTTCGGTCTTCACGAGACTTAACCAACTGCCACCAATAAGAAAAAGGACGCTTCCCAAGGTTGCCATCCCCAAATGAATTGCGCCTATGCTAATAAAAGTCCAACCAGTGACTTCTGCAATGATTTGACCAACCCAGAAACCCATCCAACTTAGTAATACGAATAAAACGTATCTACCGAACCTTCCACCTCTCCATAAATGGAATAGACTTCCATATAAAGTTGCGAATAAGAAGCCATACAGAATTGAAGGAATTGTCATACGTCCTATTGTACTTTCATATTTTCAAAAGAATCAATAATTCCACCACCTATCACTTCTTCCCCGTTATACAAAACGCCTATTTGGCCGGGTGTTATGTGGTCAAATGGAGTTTCTCCATTGACAAGCCATGTATTATTCGCCATCTCGTGAACTGTGGACTCATATTTTTTTGAGCGATACCGTAACATCACGCTTGCATTAATAGAATCACCCTGAGGCTTTTTGACAATCCAATTCATGGATTTAAGAATGAAACTGGTATGCGTGGAATCCATTTTTCGTCCTATGATAAGTTGGTTTTTTTCCACGTTCTTGGAAATCACATAAAATGGTTCTTTACTCGCAATTCGAATTCCTTTTCGTTGACCTATCGTATAACGACTTAATCCATGGTGCAGCCCTAAAACCCTTCCTTCTATATCGATAATATCCCCTGACTTCAAGCTCCCAGATGCATATCGTTTAATAAACTCATCCAGTTTTAATTCCCCTGTAAAACACAAATCTTGGCTATCAGGTTCTTCCCAGTTGACGAGTCCGAATTGCTTTGCTTTTTTACGAACTTCTTCTTTCGTAAGTTCACCTAAAGGAAACAATGTCCTCTTGATCTGCTCTTGAGTCAATCCGCTGAGGACATAGGATTGATCCTTGGTTTTATCTTTCCCGCAAAACAGCCTATAGGTTCCATCGTTTTCGATTATCCGTGCATAGTGCCCAGTGGATACCCGATCAGCATTTATTTTTTTGGCAAATCCGAGCAGTGCCTCCCACCTCAGATGCGAATTACACAACCAACATGGATTGGGTGTAAAACCATTCCGAATACTTTCCAGGAATGATAAAACAATTTTTTTATAAAATTCTTCTTTAGTATCAATTACATAAAAAGGAATCCCAAGCTCGTGCGAAACTTTCCGTGCAGTTTCCTGTGCTTCCGGAGCACAACATCTATTGGAGTCTTCACATCCCTCAGCTGTCCAAAGGTTTAACATCTCTCCAATGACATCATACCCCTGCTCTTTTAAGAGTAATGCTGCTACGGAACTATCGACTCCGCCACTCATCCCTACAACGACCGAATGATGAGTTTTCATTTTGTTGCTTGCAGGACTGTATTTGGTAGAATTTTGATAAACTGCTCTATTTGCTCACGGGTGGTAAAAAGCCCTAGGGTTACCCTTAACGATCCAAGCGCCCAATCCTTTGAAAGCCCAATCGCATTTAGAACCTCGGAAGGCTCCGGATTGCCAGTTTTGCATGCTGAACCGGATGAACACGCAAAGCCAGCCTGATCAAGCAAAATAAGTAATAAATTTCCGTCCACACCCTGAAAAACAAAACTCGCATGATTGGGTAATCGATTGGTCGGATGCCCGGTTAATCTTGTCTTTTTGATATTCGATATTACCCCTTCGATAAGAAAATCCCGTAATTCAATATATCTATCTGAATTATTGCTTCTCTCACGACTAATGAAATTTATTGCTTCAGCCATCCCGACAATATATGGAACGTTGTGTGTTCCACCCCGTAACCCTCGTTCTTGCTTACCGCCCGTTATCACAGGGATCATTGAAATGTTTTTTCTGCAATAGAGCGCCCCCACCCCTTTAGGTCCATAAAACTTATGTGCCCCGATGGATAACAGGTCAATATTCTCATCAACAACATCAATCGCTAAATGAGCCGCTGCCTGGACAGCATCCGTATGAAAAACAACATTGTGGTCTCGACAACATTCGCCAATCTGCTTAATGGGATTGATCGTTCCAATCTCATTATTTCCATAAATAATGGAAACGATGGCTGTTTTGGAATCAATTTTTTTAGCCAATTCATCAACGTCCACGAGACCGTATTTATTCACTGAAACAAAATCCATTTCGAACCCAAAGACATCTCTAAGTTGCTGAGCTGTATGGAAAACAGCATGATGCTCTACTGGAGAAATGAGGATTTTATATGCACCAGTTGTTTTTCTCCTGGCTAAAGCAACACCTTTCAACGCAAGATTGTCACTTTCTGTTCCGCAACCGGTGAAAATAATCTCTGACTCTTCCGCGTGTAGAAAATGGGCTATTTGTGATCTGGATTTTTCTATCGCACCCTCTGCCTCCTGACCCCATGCATGTATGGATGATGGATTCCCAAAATCCTGTTGAAAATAAGGCATCATTGCCCGTAATACATCATCGTGAACTGGAGTGGTGGCTGCGTAGTCAAAGTAAATTTTTTTATTATTGACCATAACGATATTTATTGTAAGATACGATTGATTTTTATTATAACATCGTGAAAATCGGACATCAGTGGAATTTCCGCCTGATATAATACGATATAGACTTCTTGATATTGGAGTATCGATGGCTCAGAAAATTATTTTTGGTACGGACGGCTGGCGAGGTTACATAGCTGAGGATTTTACATTTGAAAATGTGCGCCGATGTGCCCAGGGATTCGCCTCCTATATGGTAAAGCAAGGTAAAAAGGGTGATTGGTTTATCATCGGGCACGATAAACGGTTTCATTCGGAAAATTTTGCCCGTGCTGCTGCAGAAGTCCTGGTAGGTAATGGATTGAAAGTTTATTTGACGCAGGATGCCACACCCACCCCGGTAATTGCCTATTCCGTCATCGATAAAAAAGCTTCAGGCGCCATCAACATCACTGCATCTCATAATCCAGCTACTGATAACGGATTTAAAGTTCGCAATGAACATGGAGGCGCTATCGATCCACAAGGATTATTGGAAATTGAGTCCCTCATCCCGGATGATCCATCTCAAATAAAACACATTTCGGCAGTAGAAGCGGAGAAAAGCGGAAACCTTGTTCGGTTTGATCCCGCACCAGCATACATCACACATATAAATGAATTACTGGATATTAATCCCATAAAATCTTCAAACCTAACGGTTGCTGTGGATACGATGTGGGGGAATGGTGCCGGTTGGTTTCCTAGAATTCTTGCAGGCGGAAAAATTCAAATTAAAGAAATTCACAACCAACGGAATCCCATCTTCCCGGAGATGAAACGCCCGGAACCGATCCCGCCAAATATCGATGTTGGTTTGAAATATACGGTTGATGAAAAAGCGGATGTTTTATTGATTACAGATGGTGACGCGGACCGCGTTGGTCTTGGTGACGAGAAAGGTAATTTCATTAATCAATTGAGGGTGTTTGGATTGTTAGCCTATTACTTCCTCGAAATTAGAGGTGAGCGCGGTCCTATTGTAAAAACGTTATCGACGACGAGCATGTTGAATAAATTAGGTGAGATATATAACGTTCCTGTTTATGAAACTGGAGTCGGGTTCAAGTATGTTGCTCCCAAAATGCTGGAAACGGATGCACTTATTGGCGGTGAAGAATCAGGCGGGTACGCATTTCGTGGAAATGTGCCAGAACGTGATGGCATTTTGGCTGGTTTATATATCCTTGATATGATGGTCAGATTAAATAAAAAACCCTCACAACTCCTCGATTTACTTTTCAGTAAAGTTGGTGCTCATTATTATGATCGGGTTGATAGGGCATTCACAGGTGATCGAAACGCGCGCGAAGAGAAGATCATCGCTGCAAAACCTTCGCTCATTGGTGGTTTACAAGTGTTGGGACTGGATACAACGGATGGCTATAAATACAATTTACAGGACGGTGGTTGGATGCTGATCCGGTTTTCAGGAACAGAACCAATTATGCGCGTTTATTGCGAAACGACACATGGTGATAAAGTCCAGGCGATATTGAAAGATGGTCTTGCAATTGCCGGATTAAATTAAGTGCTTCAGCTGATTGATACACATTGTCATTTGAATGACATCGCTTTTGACGATGATCGAAGTAAAGTAATCGACCGCGCGAATAATGCCGGAGTAACTTCTTTCATTATTCCTGGAATGGACCTGGAGTCCAATTACAAAGCTCTCGAGCTTGCTGAGCAATTTACATTTTGTCATCCTGCCATCGGTATTCATCCAAACACAATCCTCGCTTGGAATGATGGAATTGAGGATTTGTTAACGAATCTCGCTAAACAACATACTGTCTATGCAATCGGTGAAACTGGTCTGGATTATTTTCGCGCTTCTGTTTCGCAAGGTGAACAAAAGAGAAGGTTAGCTTTTCACCTTGATCTTGCGGTTAAACTTGATTTGCCTGTCATTCTTCACAATAGGGACTCCACACCAGACCTTTTAACTATTTTAGCTGATTGGTGTGATCAAATTCCAATTGGAAAAAGCATAAAAAAATATCCAGGGATTTTTCATGCATTTTCAGGAGATCTTGAAGTCTTGAATTTTTCCAAGAAGCATGGATTTATGCTCGGGGTTGGCGGTACTCTCACATTTCCTACTAACCTGATTCACATCCCAATGCTTGCACAGCATATTGACAGAGTAGTTCTTGAAACAGATTCCCCTGTGCTGTCACCACAGGGGAAACGTGGCGCTCGTAATGAGCCGGCAAACATATTGATGATTCTCGATATAGTCAGCCAAATATTGACAATGGACAAAACTATCCTGGCAAACATAATGCTGGATAACACAAGGAAGGTTTTTCGGCTAAAATAGGTTATTAAAATAAAAACCGTCCAAAGACGGTTAGTGCGCTGGGAGGGAGTTGAACCCTCACGCCTTGCGGCACATGGCCCTCAACCATGCCTGTCTGCCAGTTCCAGCACCAGCGCAAAACATGACTATTATAACCGCTTGAGAAATCATGTCAAGCAATCCGAAAAAAGGAGTAACAAATGGCACTCGTATTGGATGGAATGGGCAGTGATAAATATCCAGATCCTGAAGTTCAGGCTGCTGTAGATGCAGCTAGTCTTTTGCAAACTGAAATATTATTGGTCGGAAAGCAGGACTTATTGGAACCGCTATTATCGAGAATCAATACAATTAATGCACCCGTCCGAATCATTCATGCTCCCGATGTGCTGGAAATGAGCGATCATCCTGTTGAAGCTACACGTAAAAAACCTTTGAATTCCATGGCTGTGGGAATTAATTTGGTTAAATCTGGAGAAGCGGATGCTTTTGTTACTGCCGGTAATACCGGAGCTGCGTTGTTTAATGCAGCTACGATATTACACAAAATGCAAGGTGTCATCCGCCCTGCCCTGGTTACCACCCTGCCAACAAAAACGGGTAAATGCGCTTTCCTAGATATGGGTGCCAATGCTGATTGTCGTCCTGAATTTCTTGTCGACTTTGCGTTAACGGGTGCAATTTACGCAGAAACGGTAATGGGAATTAAAGAGCCCCGAATTGGTCTATTGGCAAATGGAGAAGAGGAAGGGAAAGGCAGCCAGCTGGTAAAAGATTCACATCAATTGTTGAAAAAAAGTTCCATCCATTTCATTGGCAATGTCGAACCCAAGGAAGTATTTAATGGCAGTGCAGATGTTGTCGTCACAGACGGTTTCACTGGCAATATTTTTATTAAGACGAGTGAAGCTGTTGGAAAATTTATCAAGGATTTCCTGAAACAAGAAATCAAGGGACCTGTTCGATCTTTCGGCGGACTCCTGGTGAAACCAGCCTTCAGGTCACTTTTCAAAATGATGGATCCGGCTGAAGTAGGTGCTGGTTTATTGTTGGGAATTAAAGGAAATGTCTTTGTCGGTCATGGTCGCTCAGATTCCAAAGCCTTGGTTTCTGCACTGGCATTGGCTAAACGGGCTGTAGACGCAAAATTGATATCTGCTTTATCGACCAGGCTCGATCGAGCGCAACCTTTCTAAAGGAATAATCATGAAAGTTATCATCAATCAAAAATTGGTAAAAAGAAACCAGTGGTGGACAAAAACCACATTTTATCTCAGTATGATCATTTTGATTTTTGGGATAATATTTTCATTCACGGCAAAACTGGTCTCATACGGTAATCTTATTTTCATCCTGATTATCCTTGCCGTAGGTTATATTATGCTGCGCGTAAATGGCATCTTGTCAGCTCGCTGGGGGACATCCCCCCGCCCTGATGAGATTCTTTCTTCAGCATTAAAAGGCTTACCTAACGAATTTACCTTATTTCTCTTTGTTAAAGATCTATCATATCTACTGCTAGGCCCAAATGGTGCATGGATTCTTGAGCTATACAATACAACCAGTAAAGTTATTTATGATAAAACACGTGATAAATGGCGCATCCAAAAGCAAGGAAGTTTTATTAAAAGGTTATTTAATTCCGAATTGTTCTCAGATCCCAATAAGGACATTCGCTTTTTCCGATCAGTGTGGGATACTGTTCATTCAAAATTGGTAGAACATGATGAATCACTTTCCCCTCAATTTATCTTGGTTTTCACAAATCCAGAAGTCCAGTTGGATACAATAGAGTCTCCATTTCCGACAATAAGGATAGATAAATTAAAAGAATATGTTCGGAAGAAACTTGAGTTAAGTTCAATTCAGCAGGAATTAATATCAAAGATTCAAATGGAATTATCGAAGTGAATTGCTAGTTTTTCAGGTAACTCGCTTAATTTTTATTTTTAAGCAAATTGATTTCTTTTTCAGTCAAAGAACGGGATTCACCTGATCGAAGATTCCCAAGTTCCAGCGAGGAAATCCTCACCCTGATAATGCGTGCAACAGGTAAGCCGATTCGACTGCCGATTTCTCTAATTTGTCGTTTCCTGCCCTCTTTCATGACAATATTAAGCCACGTTCCATTCTTTTCTTTGGATAATATTCGTACTTTTGCGGGCAGTGTTTTATGCCCGTCCTCCAAAACAACTCCCCTACGCCAAATTGCTAATTGCTCATCGTCAGGGGTTTTCCTCAAAAGGACTTTATATTCTTTTTCGTGCTCATATCGAGGATGAGTCAATTTGTTGGCAAGATCGCCATCATTTGTTAAAAGGATTAATCCTTCACTATCATAATCCAACCTACCAACAGCGAATAAATGACCTGGATAGTCGACCAGATTAAAGACATTCTGGCGCGAATCATTGGGATCTGTATCAGATAAAACACCTCTTGGTTTATTGAGGGCGATATATACTTTCTTGGCTTTTATTGGACGAGTGGGAGATGAATCAACTGAAAGCTGATCCTTTTCCGGATCGGCTTTGGAACCCAGTATCGCTTTCTTCCCGTTTATCGTTACTCTTCCCGCTTGGATTAATCGCTCGCATGCGCGGCGAGATCCAAAACCACGTTCGGATAATATTTTTTGAACTCTGATTTCCATTAGTCTTTCAATATATTGTTCCCCGGTTCTTCTGGAACCGAGTCTATGATCGCTTCAAAAGGCGGAAGCTCTTCAAGAGAGGATAACCCAAAGTGTTGTAAAAAATCCGGTGTCGTCTCATACAAAATGGGTCGTCCTGGTCCTTCAGCGCGCCCCATCTCTTCCACGAGGCCTTTGAACAAGAGGCTTTTTAATACGCCATCGCTATTGACTCCGCGGATCATATCGATACCAGGACGGGTGATGGGTTGTTTGTAAGCGATGATGGCTAGTGTTTCCAAACTTGCACGTGTTAATCTTGTTGCTGCTTCGAGACCAAGGAATTTTTCGATTACTTCCGACAATTCAGGTGCGGTTGTTAATTGAACCTTATTACCGTGCCATTGCACCCTGAGTCCATGACTTTCCTTCAGATGTGTCTCAAGAACTTTAAGGGTTTTTTCAATCTCCCCTTGTCTTTTTTTTAGTACTTCAGCAAGTTGCGCGACCGAAATGGAACCGTCGGCGACAAATAGAATTGCTTCTAAACATTTATCCAAAGGAAGGTTTGAAAAAGTATCGATTTCACTCATGCTATAATAATCTTTCGAGTTTTGAATTATACCTGATAAATCTTTGCGCCTCTTGTGATGAAAAAAAATCCCTTGCTGTTTTGTGTTCTTTTCTTTATATTGATGCTTTATGGGTGTGTATCAACAGTTGAAACTACAAAAAATATTAAAATTGTATTAGAGTACGATGGCAACCAAGTAGGGTTGGAAGTCCCTGAAAAAATATCTGTCCAGCAAGTAATTAATCAGGAAAACATTACCCTGGGTTTACTTGATAAAGTTGTTCCCCCCACTTACACTCTCGTCCAAAACGACATGATCGTCTCTATAACTCGTGTGAGAGAGGAGTTTGAGACAGTCGATGAGGCAATTTCCTTCGAAAGACAAATCGTCCAAAACGAATCGATGTCAGAAGGACAAGCTCTGTTGATCCAAGCAGGGAGAAATGGTGTGCAACAGGTCACCTATCGAAATCTCTTCGAAAATGATAGTCAAGTGTCCAGTACCATTTTTCAAATAGTGACGATTTCCGCTCCTACTTCAGAAATTACCATGGTTGGAATCCGCTCACCGTATTCGTCATTATCTATCCCGGGCATACTTGCTTATTTGGTTGCAGGAAATGCGTGGAAAATGGAGGATACAACTGCCAATCGGCAACCTATCATCACAACGGGTGATTTGGATGGTTACGTTTTTAGAATTTCACCCAATAAAAAATGGTTGCTGGTTTCTCGCGCAAATAATAAGAATGATCCTGAAACGATAAATTCTTTGTGGGTGATCAGCCTTATCAATCCAGAATTACGACCAATCGACCTCGGTGTAAAAAATATTGTTCATTTTGCAGATTGGATTCCCAACCAGGATATGAGCATTACTTACTCTACTGTCGAAAAACGTTCATCCGCTCCAGGTTGGCAAGCGAATAATGATCTTTGGCAGGTTTCCTTTAACGAGGATGGAACATTAATAAAAAGAAGAAAATTATCGATACCAATAGTGGCGGGCTGTATGGTTGGTGGGGAATTACCTTCTCTTGGTCGCTGGATGGAACTCGTTTGGCGTATGCACGCCCAGATGAAATTGGGATGGTTGATTTTGAAAAACAATCTTTTGTTCCTCTCTTGGAAGTAACATCGTTCAACACGCATAGTGATTGGGCATGGGTACCACAAATTTCATGGTCACCTGATAATCGTACACTTTTCTATACGAGTCATGATATCCTGGCAACTTCCTCTGAACCGGAAACGGATCCGACATTCGGGATTTCTGCCTATGTGATAAGCAATCAAATACCGATCAATATTATCTCGAATGTGGGTATGTTTGCTAGACCATCCGCACAACCCACCCTAATAGAAAATCGGTATCGAATAGCTTTTTATAATGCACTTTTTCCAAATCAGAGCGATACAAGTCATTATCAATTATCCATTAGCGGTCAAGACGGCTCAAATCTGCGAACCATTTTCCCGCCAGAAGGTTTGGGTGGGATGGAACCGAAATTATTTGCCTGGGCTCCACCATCAAATGAAAACAATTCCTCTACAATCGGTATTTTATTGAAAGGAAATCTTTGGTTTGTAGATATCAATTCTGGCGATTCGGTTCAGGTGACCGGAGATGGTTTGATGAGTTCATTGGATTGGAGATGACATCACATGCGTATATTGATTACCGGTGCCGCTGGTTTTTTAGGTTCTCATCTTTGTGATCGGCTCTTGCAAGAAGATCATGAAATAATCGGAATGGATAACTTTATTACTGGAAGCATGGATAATTTAAGCCATCTTTCCAGTAATCCAAATTTCTCATTTATCCGGCATGATGTTTCGGATTTTATCTTTGTACCCGGAAAAATTGATGCAGTATTACATTTCGCTTCCCCCGCAAGTCCAAACCCCGATTCACCATTCGGCTATCCCAACCTGCCAATACAGACCATGAAAGCGGGTGCTCTAGGTACTCACAACACACTTGGTGTTGCACGTGTCCATAATGCCAGGTATTTGCTGGCCTCTACTAGCGAAATATACGGTGATCCGGTGGAACATCCGCAAAAAGAATCATACTGGGGGCATGTAGATCCAGTAGGACTTCGATCCGTCTATGATGAGGCAAAAAGGTTTGCAGAAGCGCTCACAATGGCATATCATCGTTTTCATGGCATTAACACACGAATTGCAAGGATTTTCAATACATACGGTCCCCGGATGCGTCTCGATGACGGAAGAGCTGTTCCGAATTTCATAAAACAAGCCTTAAACAATGAGCCGCTTACCATTTATGGTAACGGTGAACAAACGCGTAGTTTTTGTTATGTGGAAGATCTTATTGATGGGTTGATTCGTCTGCTGCATTCGGATGAACACGACCCGATTAATCTCGGCAGCGATAAGGAAATCAGCATTCTGGAATTTGCGAAGACGATCAATAAAATTACAGGGAATACATCTGGTGTTGTTCATAAGGAGGGTATGTTTGTCGGGCACGATCCGCAACGCAGACAGCCCGATATCACCAGAGCTAAAACCATTCTGAAATGGCACTCGAAAACCTCACTGCAAGAAGGAATTAATAAGACTATCGCATATTTTTCCGCACGAGAGAGTAAGAAGTGATGCAGGAAAGTAGAAGGAGGGAATTCCACCGATTTTTGAAATTTGCGGTAGTTGGCGCTATTGGCACAGTGATCGATTTTGGGTTAATGAATATTTTTTTTCTCTTATTTAACCGCGTAATGATGATGGGTGTGGCTAGTTCTAGAATAATTTCAAGTATTATTTCGTTTACTGCTGCCGTTATCAATAATTTTATTTTGAACAGGTTCTGGACATATGCGGATTTGGTGAAAAAACCTTTTCTCACTCAATTGATGCAGTTTTCAGTGATTAGCGTTATTGGGTTAATCATACGAACCCCGTTAATCGGTTTCCTCGCTAACCTGATAAAGAATCTTCTAGAAAAAGCAAATTCATTCCCTGAACTCGATCCAGTCATCATCGGCAATAACGCTGCTCTTGCTATTTCAATAGTAATCGTACTGTTGTGGAATTTCTTTGCCAATCGGTTATGGACTTTTCGGGAAATTAATAAATGAAATCCCCTCGACTGACTGTTAGCAAACTCTTTTCAGATCGCCATTTTTCTCTTTCTCATGCAGAAAGGATAAAAGCCTGTCTGGCGGGAAAAACACCTGATGTTACTCCTGTTGCACTTTGGCGTCATTTCCCTGTTGATGACCAATACCCCGAAAAACTCGCCGCAGCGATTGCATCCTTCCAGGACACTTTCGATTTTGATTTGATTAAAGTTACTCCAGCATCATCTTTCTGTGTCAAGGACTGGGGATGTCAGGACGAGTGGCGAGGAAATTCCGAAGGAACGCGGGAATATATTCGATCTGTAATTAATAATCCCGGGGATTGGGAAAAATTAGCAATACTAAATCCAAAAAAAGGTTTCTTGGCGAAACAACTTGAATGTCTCAAATTGTTAGTCAAGAACTATTCTCCTGCGACGCCCATTCTTCAGACAATCTTTTCTCCACTTTCGCAGGCAAAAAATCTGGTTGGTAAGAATCGCTTGGTTTCTCACCTTAGGCAATATCCAGAAGCCGTTCTTAAAGGTCTTGAAAAGATACAACGGACCACTATTGATTTCATTGACGCATGCATGGATTTAAAAATCGATGGTTTTTTTTATGCTGTGCAGCATGCTCAGAAAGAATTACTATCTATTGACGAATTTTTATTGTTTGGAAAAGCAAATGATATTCCTGTTATTTCCACGTTTCAATCCTCTTTAATCAATATTCTGCATGCACATGGGGAAAATATCATGTTTTCGCAATTGCAGGATTATCCTGTGCAAGTAATAAATTGGCATGATCGACACACCGAACCATCGCTTGAACAAGGAAAGACACTTTCAGGCAAGACCGTCTGCGGTGGACTTAAACAATGGGAAACACTCGTGCTTGGTGATCCAAAAAGTGTAACAAGGGAAGCACGAGAGGCAATCGCTGTTACTAAAGGAACAAAATTCATTTTGGGGACAGGTTGCGTTGTTCCCATAACCGCCCCATATGGTAATTTGATGGCAGCAAGATTGAGCGTGTTGGACAAAGTAAACTAACCATGTCAAACCCCAGGATCATTTCAGGAACTGCCAGGGGAATCCGCCTTCGTGTGGCTCCTGGAGATATAACTCGCCCTATTACGGATCGTGTGAAGGAAGCATTATTTAATATCATCGGTGGGGATATTCTTGATTCCACCTGGCTGGATCTTTTCGGTGGGACTGGCAGCGTAGGTATTGAAGCGCTAAGTCGTGGAGCTGCTTTTGTTCAGTTTATTGATATCAATCATGATGCAATTGTTGCAATAAAGGATAATCTAATACAAACCCACCTGAAAGAAAAAGCGCAAACAATTCAAAAAGATGCATTGCGTTTCCTGCAGCAAGAAGCTTCACAGTGCTTTGATTACATTTTTATTGCACCACCTCAATATAAGGATTTATGGAAATCAACGCTTAATATTGTAGATCACAATCCCGGTTGGCTGGTAGATGATGGTTGGATCGTTGTGCAAATCGATCCAGTGGAATATGAGCCTCTCACTCTACAAAACTTTCACGAAATCGAACAAAGAAAATATGGAAGTACGTTGTTGCTTTTTTATGAAAGATCATCAGTATAGTATTTAACTTTTAATTCTTCATGATCACCATAGGAAAGTAAAACAGAAAAAGGTTCGAGTCGGTTTGTTTCTTTCATCAGTTTTCTGATGAATTCCTTTGTATCTGGCAAAACCTTCCATTCATCCAGTTTTTGTATAGGAATCCATTTTGGCAACCCTTCAATGGATGGCTTTATCTGGAGATCGTTTACTTCTCCTTTGACGATAAACAATCCAATTCCAATCTTTGGTTCCGTATCGACAATTCCCATTCCCGCCAAGAACAATTTTCTTACATCCAATCCGGATTCTTCCAACACCTCGCGTCTTGCTGCCGAGAGGATATCTTCTCCCCTTTCGATATGCCCGCCTAAACCGTTGTAGTATCCATACCAGGAGCTTTCACTCGTGTTCACCTTCATTAATAATATATTATTTTCGTGAAAAACAAATACAAGGACTCTCGGGATAATGGAATATCGGGATGGGTTTATTTTTTGATCAGATCTAGGCATATTGGGAAGGAGGATGAGTTGTTAACCCATCCTCCTTGGTGTTAATCCGCAAGATCTTTCGTATCTTTATCTTCTTTTTTACCCTTTATAAAATCTTCCTCACGAATTGAAATCTCGACTGGTTTTATGTATTTTTTAATATATTGCCTTGTGCCAGAAATACCAAGGGAATTGAAGAGTTTTGTAAATTGCTGCTCCCATGCTTGAATAATTCGCTGCTTGTCAGTATCAGGTAATTTCCATGATTGTGTCTTAAACGGACCAATCACATTTTTTCTTGCCTTATAGTAAAACTGCTCATTTGTCATATCTGGTTTGCGTTCATTGGCATAGTTAGCATCTAAGAATTTATACATTTTTGCCTTGAGTTCTTGCGGGATCAGGTCAAAAAATATATTGGTGAAATTAGTTGCGAGGTGAACTTCGCAAGCTTCATATTCCGGAAACTTGCTGAAAGCTGTTTCAGGAAGTGTGGATGCACCATGTTGAACAGTTCCACCCAAGCCGTATTCATTCCGAGCAACCCGTGAGAGATTCTTCAAGGTATCAAAATCAACATTCACTTTCGCGATAGAACCATCTGGTAGCACGACACCGCCATGAGAAGTTCCAGTTTGGACGCTGATTTTACTTAATCCTGCAAGTTCAGAACCATAATTCTTAAGGTGTTTGTTATAGCCACCCAGGTATGCTCGTAATTCTTCCCGCGTAGAATTATGTCCGCCAACTTCTCCAATTTCCCCTCCTATTGAGATCCTCATCCCTTCAGGTTCTTTGTCTCGAATATACGCAGTGAATTTTGCAGATAACTCAAAGTTCAGCTTTTGTTGCTCATCGATGGTTTGCTTGGTTAAATCAACCAACGTTGACGTATCGATGTCAATATTATAAAATCCAGCTTTAATTGCATCGTCAATTAATTCCTGTAACCCGGTAATTTCGGTTTCGGGTGATTTTTCATATTTTTTAGCAGATACTTGAAAATGATCACCTTGTATAAATATCGGACCCCGATATCCTGTTGCAATGGCAGCAGCCAAAATGGAAGAGGCATATTCACTCGGCCGTTGATCGGTATAGCCCATTTCGGAACGCGCGATTTCAAAGATTAGAGCTGACGCGTCCAATTTTAATGCGGCCCGGAAGACCGCTTGCGCTGCATCAAAGGACATTACTCTGAGGTTCATTGCAGGTACAGAAAAAGTGCTTGGTACTTCCCCTCGCCCTCTGGCAAGATATAACTCATTGATTGAGGCAGGGTAAATCCCTAATTCAACTGCGATCGAGCGTATGAGAAACCGTGCGTATGCGCTTTCCGGCTCAGTACCGAGGGCAGATTTTTCAGCCAATATACCAATTCGTTTTTGGATTGCAATGGCATCCTTAATAACGACCTTATTCTTTTCTACTTTGATTGCTTTTTCTGTCAATTCTTCAAATACTCTAATAATCTCTTTTTCCATAGTAAATCCTTGGATAATCAACTTAAGAACATGGGTGTACCAATATATTCCTTAATTTTTGGGCGGTAATTTTCACTATCATAAAAATTTGCTACATCCACTCTTTTCTTCCCGGTCATCATTTTATCAACCGGGACAGTTGTATATTTTCCTTCGTGCAGGGCAACCATCTTTCCAGTCTCATTCTTTTTGATCAATTGCACAGCCAAATGGCCATAGCACATGGCCACCATTCTATCGAGAGAATCAGGTGCTCCGGATCGCATCAGATATCCGAGTTGTTGGTAAAGAATATCCTGTCCCGTCTTCCGCTTGATATCTTCCGCCAATAGCAACCCGATTCCTCCCAGTTTTCGGTGACCAAACATATCCGCCTCTCCGCGTTCGACCACATCGCCACCTTCAAGTGTGGCGCCTTCCGAAATGGTAACAATCGCATAATTTGACGGATTGGCTCGCTTATCTTCAACAAGAAAATTAATGAGTTTGTCGATATTCACTGGCACTTCGGAAATTATCGCCCGATCCACATATGAGAGGTATGAACTGATGAGACTGGTTTCACCGGAATTTCGACCGAATAATTCAACGACAGCAATTCTTTCATGAGATCCTGCAGTAGATCGCATGTTCGTTATGAATTCCACACTTCGAGTTATTGCTGTTGAAAATCCAATGCAATAATCCGTTCCGTATACATCGTTATCCATCGTTTTTGGGATCGATACTACGGGGACCCCTTCCTTATGTAAACGTACACCAAAACTTAATGTATCGTCACCCCCAATAGGGATAATAACGTCCAATCCCAAATGTTCAATCACTTTTAATACGTAATCTGTGTAGTCCATTGTGCCTTTTTCATCAATTCTTTTCCCCCATTTTTGACTCTTTATAAAATCAGGGATTTTATTGAATGGCACATTCTGCGGATTGGTTCGAGAAGTATGCAAGAACGTCCCCCCGGTTCTATCAACCGTACGAACATCATCTTTACGTAAAGTCTTAACGTAATAATCATACGTAGACCGTTCATTAAGGTTGTAATTAAGCAAACCCGCCCAACCACGCCTTATTCCTATGACTTTGTATCCGTTCTCCAATGCACTCGATACCACAGCTTTAATACAAGGGTTCAGACCCGGGACATCACCCCCTCCGGTTAAAATGCCAATGGTTTTCGTCATCCATTCACCTCTAAAAAGAAATTGTTATTTACTCTCTGGTTTTATTTCAACAAACGGGATCTGGAAGAAAATTGTGCTCCCTTTACCAGGGAACGAGTCGATCTGCATTTTTCCTCCCAGCATTTCCACACGTTCTTTGATCAACTTCAACCCAAGCCCGTTCGATTTACTTATCGAATCTGGATCAAATCCAACACCGTTATCACCAACTGAAATCTTTACTAGATCAACATCGATCACCATCTGAATGGTTATTTGCAGCTTACCGGGATTCTCCAGATTATGCTGAACGGCATTATCCATTAATTCCTGAACTGCTCGAAAAACCATCACCTCAAGATATGGTTGCAATCGTTTGTCTCCCCCGGTAACTGAAAGTGTCACCTCAACGGAATTTTGTTCTTTAAAATTCTCACTGTATCGCTTGACCGTAGGTATTAATCCAAGATCATCCAGCATCATTGGCCGCAACTCGGTGATGAACGCGCGGACTTTTTGAAATGTGCTCATTGCGGCTGTCTTCAAATTTGTAATTTCATCTTTCGCTTTAGCTGGATCAATTTCCAATAACCGCGAGACAATATCGGCTTGAACGATAAAGTTCGACATCGCTTGTGCTGGGCCATCGTGCATCTGTCTGCTCAACCTCTGGCGTTCCGTCTCTTGTGCATTAATTAGCATTTCTAAAGAAGCGGTTTGCTTGCTTTCCCCTTGGCTTATTCCACCTTGATTTTCTTTCGATAGAAAGGCTTGAGTCTTTTCGATTAAATCAACGTACTCTTTAAGAGAAGTCTGTTCGCTTTGAAGTTTCTCGAGCTGCCCGCGCATAACGATCATCCGTTGTTGCGCCTCCATTGCATTTGTATAGGCAATTCGTAGATCATTTGGTATTGCCTCGTTTACTTGATTGACCTGCTGGTTAACGCTGTCCGGTAATTGCATTATTACGTTGAACAAGTTTACTTAATTCTGATTGACTTTGTTCAAGTATCAATGAAAGATCTTTTAACGTCTTCCTCGCTTGTTCAAAATCAAGTTGGAGCTCATTTGTAAATTCGTTAATATTTGGACCGTTTTGTGATTCAATTTTTTCAAGAGCCATACAAATCCTCCAGCTTGATTCTCATTCTTCTATTAATTAACCAATTAAGTATAGCATATCGAATAATTTATTTTGATTTCAAAAGCAACACTTCCATGTTCGTCCCGCCAAATTTTCCCGAGAACAATCCTTTTGAATTAAAAATCACTTGCCCTCGTTTTACTAATTCAGGGTACCAATCTGGGAAAACGATTAAATAGTCAACCTTCAATTCATCCAAGTAAGTTGCTATTTTATTCTCATCCCGGATAAATGGAATGACCTCCGGGGAAACCAATCCTGCAAGATCGACAATTTTTAGATCGGCAAAATAACCCAAAGCACCAATGTCATGAGCAGCTAAAATAACATCACTCGGAATATTATTCTTGATCCACTTCGCCGTTGCAACCATTTCTGTCTCTATAAACCCGACATCATTTCCAAACGAAATTGCTCCTAATACAAAAAAGCCAATTGCAATTAATCCAATGGAAATCATCCATGCTTTCTTAATAAGTTGGATTAACAACCTTGTATGATTAGATAATAATCTTAATATCCCAAAGATACTCAGGATAATAAATAATGGAATAACCGGCATGATATACCGTCCATGCTGATACATAACTGGCAATAAGAGTGCATAAACGAAGATAAATCCAAAAATCCAAAGTGCAAATCCAATTATCTTCCAATCCTTTTTAAGGATTGCATCATATATGACATAAAAAAAACCTGGAACAAGCACAATACCAATCCCTTTTAATGGTACTGATAATAATCGCAAAAATCGAATTATTATCGATGTATCCAATAGACTGGCATATTCTGCTTGTTTTGCAAAAAATGTGTTACTGAACAATTTTCCTGAGAGCGCGTAGTTAAAAAGCATGTATAAAACGAGACAACTTATCACAATACCCATTAATTTAGCCAATATTAATGAATTTTTCTTTATTCGGGATCTTTCGTGTGAAAATAAACAACACAATAGGACCGAGCAGAGTTATGCCCTCAGGACGAATCCACAACGCTAATCCTGTAAAGAGACCAATGATCCAATAATTTTCTCTAGTAATTGAAAGAAGATAGAACACATAAAGGCATATTAATGAAAGGAGCACAATTTCCATTCCAGAACCTGCTGCCCAAACCAAATGCCATTCGGTGATTAACAGAATGCCAATCCAAGGAATTCGTAAAGTATTTGTGGGGAAATTTATGTTAAATATATATTGTCCAAGAACACCTAATGAGAAAAGAAAGAAACTATTAAGTAAAAAAGACCACAGGATGGGATTCAGGTGAAATAGAAATGAAGGTGCTAATAGTACAGACCATAAAGGTGATGTCGATCCTGCTGTTGGAAATCCATGTTGAAAAGCCCATTCACCATAGAAATAAAAATTTCGAGCAAAACATTGATGGATCCATGCATCATCAAGTGGAAATCCGAAGCTATAAATCAAACGACTTGCAATTAGGTAAACACCAACGGAAAGAAATGCAGTCGCGAGCAAGATAAGAATCGTTACGACTTGAGTGGATTTTATAGAAGCAACTCGTCTACTCACTAATCCACCGCTTTCAAAATTTCATAAATTTCGAATTGATCAACTTGCATTAAGAATCTGAACTGGTGAGTAGATTTTTTGTTATTATATAAATCATCTAATAACTTTGTGTGATCTTGATCCAGTAATAAATATTTGGCGTTATATCGAAGACCAGCTTCGTAAACAGTTTCAACGGATCCAAAGGGAATAACAATAGCGGATCGATCATTGACCACATAATATCCAGGAGGATTCTTTACCATTACGACATCTTCTCTTAAAACCCCAATCAACCTTAATGCTGACTCAACCTTTTCGTACTCAATATGCTCTGCGTCCCATTTTCTTTCAACTAATGAAGGGCCGATGACTTTCTGGAGAAAAACGTATCCAGTTAATATGGCGCAAATAGAGATAATCCCGACTGAAAACACGTGAAAGGTAGTTTTACCATTCCAATGACGCGTTTTTTGACCCCAATTGATAAATCTATCTAATCCGACTCCTGCAAAAGCCCAAAATACTGGTTGAAACGCTGAGCCGGAATGTAAGAAACCTCCTCTCATACCGGAAAAAGGAAAAACAATTGTCATAATTGTAAAGGTCATCAACCATAAAGAAAACAACAATGGGACAATCTTATTCTTCCACGAGCAAATTATTCCTGTCACGATTAGAGGAAAAAGTATGATAGTCCCTTGAACTACAATACTCGTCTGTAGATTGAGGAGCATCGCATTCATTATGTTTCGTAGGATTTGGACAATTCCTACAGAAACCCAGGAATTGAAATTAATGGCTGATGCAGGAAATGAAAACAATTGATCGTATTCAGTCAACCATATTGTCTGTATTCCACCGGGGGGAAATAATGAACCAAAAATATGAGCATTTCGAATCATCCAGAAGGACATCACAAAGAAATAACCTAAAATGGTTAATAGTGGTGCAAGGAATCGTTCCATTTTTTGAAAGGTATTAACCCTAATACAAAACCAAATGGAAAAAATCAATACGAAAGCAAACCACAATAGCCCATCTGCACGAGTCAGGTGCATTAAACCTGCTAATAAACCAATCAATAACCAAATGAAAATTCGCGATATTGAATGCTTTATTTCTTTCAACTTAATCAAAATCAAGGCAATGATCGATGCTCCGACCAACATATAGATAACTACAGTTTCGGTAATTGAATAATAAATAATATAAAATCCACTGAAGATGGCAATAAAACCTGAAAACCACGCAAGCTTTTCACTTTTTTTAAAATTCCATGTCAACCATGCAGAAAGAACTGGAATAAATCCAGCAAGAAAGACAAAACTCAAACGAGCATATAAGTATCCCGTATTATTAAAAAGCATCATCCCAATACTTGCAACAATTGAGGTCATTGGCATCCAATAAGTAAACGCAGGGTGTGGCAAGCCAGTTGGGTTATCCAAATAATTCCAAATGAATGCTTCAGAGGCCATATTCCCCTTAGCGATTTGAATTCCACCCGAATAGTAATAATCGGCATCCATAAATCCAGATGAAGTTTGAAATCGGATAATGAAAAATCCGATTACAATTTGGATGATGAAAAGGATGATCGGAATTCTAGAACGCATCTTTTATCCCTGCTTGGAACCGATATCCTGAGCCACTTTTTCGTACCATACAGTTGGTGGTCGGATAACCCACCATCGTACCCAATAAAGCAGCAGTAACAAGAGAAGCGGCAATGGGAAAATCAAAGCTGGACTGAAATATACATCTAGGAGGCTTCCATGCAATGCAAAATAGAGCACCCATAAACCAAATCCTAGAAGAACCATGAAACCTAATGTCAATACATTCCCGACGCCTTTCCATCTATCATGCCAAGATATAAAAATCAGAGGCAGGATTGGAAGCAATATTATAAAATTGCCGGCATTGGTTGGAATTCCGACCCATTGACTTGCCACAATTGTCAAACATGCAGTCCAAAGGAATCGTTGCGATTGTGTCTTTCGCGCAAGCCACCACTCCACTGCAAGGATCGCAATAGTGATTATCGAAATGACGGTTCCGACTCTCCCTCCAGTACTTGGCCACCAGTGAATTATCGCGTTACTGGGTGTTGATAATCCGGTTTTTTCCGTGGTTTGCATCAGAACGTGGAAGTATTGTAGTGTCCAATCTGGAATAAGGACGCTCGCAGCAACTCCCAGTAAGATCAAGGTAATGAACAGCCACAAGACAATCTTCTTTCTGCGTTGTACCAATGCCCAAAACACAATAAAGAGAATAAATACAATGGAAACACTTGGTTTAACTGTAATCAATCCAAGGAGAAATCCTGCAAATTCATCATGCCCTTGGGAAATTGCCAACAAACTGGCTGCTATTCCCAATCCCACAAACACAACAATGTCAGCATTAAGGATGGAAATCAAACCCTGGAACCAAATAAATGAAAATGCAAAGAAAATAATAAGAATCCAATTTTTAGGTCTCCATTCAGCCAATCGAATAGAAATAAGTGCAATGCCTAACAAGCACAATTCTAAAATGGTCATCCATATTGCCCTGCTAATCGCGTAATCCCGTATCAATGCGAACGGCCCGAGAAGAATGATCGAATAGAGTGGGGAAACAAATCGACTCAATAATGGTTGATCTGGACTGGATTGTGAAGCGATTGCACTATTGATCCTGTTCGCTCCCTCATCGGAATACGGGCTGATCCCTTCTTGAAAGAAATTCCGGAATCCCATCCATTGAATAAAATAATCATTATCCTTTGAGCTTATTTTTGAAAAATAATAATTTCCCGTAGTGAGGATGATGGATGCAACCACAATACATAAAGTAATGACAAGCCAGGCCTTCGATGCCCGTTTAGTTTTCAATGTCATCTCCGCTTGAAGCAAATGTCATAGTATCTTTAAATTATAATTCAGTCATGAAATTTATTTTTTCAGTTGCTCAATTCAATATTCTGCCAGGCGATGGGGAAGCCAATTATAAAAAAGCGCTGTCGAGCATTGACCGCGCTTTAGCAGATAACTCTAATTTGCTTGTTCTCCCTGAGTTATTTCTTACGGGATATGGATCAAGTAAGGGACCAACACCTCGCAATTTCCTGGATGACATAATGTCAAGTCTACAGCATAATGCGAAACAGAAGCAATTATATATTTCTGGAACATATTCAGCGGAATTTCAGGGTCATCTTTATAACACTTTTTTCCTTTATTCTTCAGAAGGCGTGCTTGAATTAACCTATCAAAAAATTCATCTCTTTGGACCTATGGGAGAGACAAAATTTTTCCAACCCGGGAAGCACCTTAAATCCGTACAATGCCGTTTAGGACATATTGGTGCAGCTATTTGTTACGATCTTCGTTTCTCAGAAATGTTCGTGAATTTACGGGCTAAAGGAGTCGAAATCTTCATCATCCCTGCGGAATGGCCGCTTGAACGAATTGCTCATTGGGAGATTCTGGTAAAAGCTCGTGCGATTGAAATGCAAGCCTTTGTGTTGGCGTCGAATTGTGTCGGAGCTTATGGGAACTTCGTTTTTGGCGGTCAAAGTATGATTGTGGATCCCTTGGGTAACATTCTTTGTAAAGGCAATTCTATTGAGGAGGGGGTTTTTTCAGCTGAAATAGACACTTCTCTTTCAGATCTCATCCGATCCAAATTTCCATCATTTTCAGACAGGAAGCCTGGGGTTTATAAAATATCTTGAAACTTAAGATGATAAAAAGCGGAGTTTCAACTCCGCTTTTTATCATCTTATTTAGACTTTCTTATGATAGACTCGATGGTTTTTATAAGCTACTCCACCTGAAGTGATCAGGTCTTTACGCATTTGCTTGGTAGTTTCTGCAACTTGCGTTAATTCAGCATGTTCGAATGAAAAACTGATTTAATGTTTGTTCCATTTCATAATAGAGTAACGCATTTGCACCTCTACCATGGAATTCTGGCAGGACGCCCGCCCCATTTAATGAAACCCAATTAGATTTTTTCAATTCATTCATAATATCCAGAATGGCAAATGGTGTTGCAAGTGAAACGTGACCTCCATGCCGTTGCATCGCTGCAGACGCATCTGGAAAACCAAGCAGGAAGCCAACAATTTCATCATGGTATGTGATCAACTTAATCAACGAAGGTATAGCTACGCTCAAGAGATTCTTTAGTATCAAATCTACTTCACCCTCCGTTAATGGATAGTACTCCCAGTTATTGATAAAGGTTTTATTGTATGCCTGACCAATTCGTTGCGCCCATTGTTTTAATTCCTTCTTCGACTTCATCTGCACTACTTTGAAAGTGCCGCGCTCTTTCACCCTGCGTGCCACTTCACGAACTTTTTCCGGCAGGATGTAATTTTCCCGTTTAAGATAACAGGAAACAAAATCGACTTCCTTTTCAAAACCTGCTTTCTCCATCAAACGTACATAATACGGAAAATTGTAATTCATCATATTCATCATTTGACGGTGCTCAAAACCTTCAATTTGAATTCCGTAACCATCAAATGCGCTAAAACCTTTAGGTCCTACAATTTCATTCAGACCGCGGGCTCTTCCCCATTCAGCAACCCGCTCAAATAGTCGATCTGTTACTTCCTGATCATCGATTGAATCATACAAGTAAAACTGGATTTTCTTCGTTCCGTGATATTTATTAAAAGAACGGTTTTCCATGGCAGCTACCCGACCTACGATTTTTCCGTCTTTCTTTGCAACAAAAAAATCCGCATCGTTTTGTTCATAAAATGGATGTTTTGTTTTATTCAGCATCAATTGAATATCGCTAAAAAAAGGTGGTACCCACTGAGGAGTCCCTTGATAGAGATCATAATGAAATTGAATGAACTCTTTTACTTGCATTCTATTTTTTGTGTCCACCAGTTCTACGTTTATCATTTATGATTCCTTTTTAATAATTGGATAATCAAACCTCAGGCAGTATACAACATAAATAAATTTTTTGTAACAAGCGATAATTTGGTAAAATGAACTAATGAATGAGGAAACTAATGTCCATCCTATCTGATGAAATTTATGAGCAACCTCAAGTTCTAACTGACTTCACAAAACTCGAAAATAAGAATATTTTCCAAATAATTCAATCGATAAAGAACAGGTTTTCGAACATTATTATTGCTGCTCGTGGCAGCTCGGATAACGCTGCCCGTTATGCCCAATATCTTTTTGGAATCCAAAACAAGATCCAAGTTGCTCTAGCCACTCCATCCTTGTTCACACTATATAACACCGCACCACGAATGAAAGATGCGCTGGTTATTGGAATCTCGCAATCAGGGCAATCCCCGGACATCGGTGCTGTCATATTAGAAGCAGCAAAACAAGGTTGCCCAACAATTGCGATTACAAATGACACTAAATCCCCGCTGGCAAAATCCTCCGATTTCATTATTGATTTACACGCAGGGGATGAAAAAGCAATTGCTGCAACTAAAACATATACAGCCTCCCTTTGTGCTCTTGCTTCAATGTCTGCGATGATGAATGGTGACACGAACGGATTGGAAAAATTAGCTAATTTGCCTGCTTTTGTGTCAGCAACACTTAATAATTCATTAAGCACTCTAAACCATACGGAAAGATATAGGTATGCAGAGCATTTTTGTGTAATTGGCAGGGGATTCAATTATGCAACAGCCTTTGAGATCTCCCTAAAAATCAAGGAGTTGAATAGAATCGTAGCGGAGCCTTATTCCTCTGCTGATTTTCGGCATGGACCGATAGCAACCATTCAAAAGGATTTTCCCGTTATTTTGATTTCTCCCTTGGATAGTGTTTATTACGATCTCATAGATCTGCTTTCAGAGCTTCGGACCAAAGGTGCAGAGGTGATCATGATTTCAGACTCTGGAGAACATGATTCAGAAGTAAACCTTCTGTTCAAATTACCCGAAGGAATTCCCGAATGGTTAACACCAATATTAACAGTCATCCCTGGACAGTTGTTTGCTTGTCGCCTTGCTTCAGAAAAAGGGTTGGATCCTGATAATCCCCCAGGGCTGCATAAAATCACCCAAACCACATAATGAATTCATTAAAGAGGTTCTCATGGAAAAATTTATAATTGAAGGAAGCATTCCTTTAAAAGGTGAAATTACGCCTTCAGGAAATAAAAATTCTGCTTTACCTCTATTTTCAGCATGCTTGCTCTCAGAAGAGCCAATAATTCTCCATAATGTTCCAGGAATCAACGATGTGCAATGCATGCGAGAACTGATAAGCAGTCTGGGTGTCGAGATTATTGAGCTCGGTAATGCTACTTTTCGCATCCAAGCGAAAAATGTCACTCCAGCAAGTCTTGATCCTGATTTGTGCAGAAAGATACGTGCATCCATCCTTCTGGCAGGTCCAATGCTTGCACGATCCGGTGAATTGCATTTGCCCCCACCGGGTGGAGACGTCATTGGTCGCAGGCGTGTCGATTCCCATCTCCTTGCGCTGAAAAAATTAGGGGCAAAGATCGAATATGACAGGAAATTTCATTTTTCTGTCGATAAATTAGTTGGTGCAGATATCCTAATGGATGAAGCGAGTGTTACAGCGACTGAAAATGCGATTATGGCAAGTGTCACTGCCAAAGGAACTACACTCATCCGCAACGCAGCTTCAGAACCACATGTACAAGAATTATGTCTTTTCTTAAATCTCCTTGGCGCAAAAATTGAAAACATCGGATCAAATTCACTGGCAATTCATGGAGTCAGCAAACTTCATGGTGGAGAATTTACCATCGGTCCAGATTATTTGGAAGTGGTAAGCTTCATTGGGGCTTCTGTCCTGACAGGTGGGTCGATCACAATAAAAAATGCAGCTCCAAAATATTTAGATATGACAAAATTGGTTTTCAATCGTCTTGGTATAGAGTGGGAAAACCATGGCGAGGATATTATCGTCCCAGAAAAACAAGATTTGACCATTGAGAGTGATCTGGGAGGAGCTATTCCAGAAATAAGCGTTATGCCCTGGCCAGCGTTCCCGACGGATTTGATGAGCATTGCCATTGTTGCTGCGACGAAATCTCATGGGACAGTCTTGTTCCATGATTGGATGTATCCGAGTCGAATGTTTTTTACAGATAAATTGGTTGGGATGGGTGCTCATATCGTTTTGTGCGATCCACATCGTTGTATAGTCCAAGGACCAAGTCAATTGTATGGAGAAAAACTGGAAAGCCCCGATATCCGCGCGGGAATGGCGTTATTGCTTGCCGCCCTTTCTGCGAAAGGCAAATCGATTATCCGAAATGTCGGTCAGATTGATCGAGGATACGAAAAAGTAGATGAAAAAATCCGTAAACTTGGTGGAAATATCCAGCGGCTATCTGAATAATCGTTCATGACACATCCAAGAGTTCACAGAGGGAGTATGAAGTGGCTCACACCAGGTAGGTTATTTATCCTGATCCTTTTTATCGCGATTTTTACCTTGTCAGTCCGGGAAATTACGGATAACGATTTTTGGTGGCATCTCAGGACTGGTCAGCTGATTATCGAAACCAAAACCATCCCAAAGGTGGATCCATTCTCCTACACAAATACAGGTAAAGAATGGATAACGCATGAATGGTTAACTGAAATCTTCATTTATCTTTTATATAGACTCGGTGGATTGAATGTATTAATATTAGTTTTTTCCTCAATAATCACGATTTCTTTTTGGTTGGTCTTCTTACGATGTCATGGCAAACCATATCTGGCTGGCTTTGTACTATTCCTTGGCGTGATTGCTACAGCCCCCACCTGGGGAGTCCGTCCACAGATAATCTCCCTCCTTTTTGCATCTTTGTATCTTTTCTTGCTTGACAAATACTTTAACGGGAAAAAACTAAAGTACTTGATTCCAATCCCACTTATCATGATTCTTTGGGTGAATATGCATGCAAGTTATGCATTAGGCATCTTAATTGTGATAATTTTCCTTATTGGTCAAATTATCAATTTCTTATTCAAATATTGGCGATTAAAGAATTCGTTAATACTTCTTTGGAAAGAGATTTCTCTAATTTTGTTCGCATTACTTCTTTGCATACTTGCAGTACTCCTTAATCCAAATGGAATAAAGCTAATAACGTATCCTTTTAACACGTTAGGTAGCTTGTCCATGCAGACATATATTCAAGAGTGGTTTTCTCCCAATTTTCATTTACTTGAATGGCAACCATTGGCGCTAATGATTTTTTTGCTAATGGGTTCAGCGTTTTTTTCAAATCAAGCCGCCTCGTTTTCGGAAATCGGTTTGGTTGTTATTTTCGGATACGCCACTCTCATTTCGATGAGACATGTTTACTTTTTTTCATTGGCCGCTATTCCACTAATAGATAAAAACCTTGTGCGTTTTCGAAAAGAAAAAACTCCAACAGATCGATTGCGTAAGATTTTTCCATTAATAAACACTATCCTGTTAGTTTGTGTTTTATTCGTTGCTGTAATTAGAATAAACTATATTCTTAATAATCAGAACGGTAAGGAAAAGGATGTGTTTCCTGAAGTTGCCTCAGAATGGTTAAGACTAAATAATCCGCAAGGTAATATATTCAATTCGTACAACTGGGGTGGATACCTTATCTGGCATCTATATCCGGAATATCGTGTTTTTATTGATGGGCGGGCGGATATCTATGGGGATTCAGACATGGTCCGATATGCACAACTCTATTTCGGCAAAGATTGGCAAGAGATATTTCAGGAATACGATATTCGAATTGTATTGGTCGAGCCTAGTTCACCCATCGCTGCGATTCTTTTAGAAACACCTGGATGGCAAAAAACAATAATGGATGGTACTAGCTTATTAATTATTCAAACCGAATAAAAATACTAATTACTAAACAAAAAAAGAGAAGCAACATAAAAGTTACTTCTCTTTTTGTCTGGTCTGATTATTATTTTTGAGGGCTTACTACTGCCAAAAATTGATCGATCATTTGTTTGATTAAATGCTCAGGAGCAGCACCGACATTCTGATGGATTATCTTGCCATTTGCAAAAAAAAGCATGGTGGGGATGTTTTGTACCCCATACTTGGAAGGGACAGTTGGGTTTTCGTCCACATTCATCTTCGCAACAATAATTTTTCCGGAATAATCTTTTGCCAATTTATCCAGGATGGGTGCAATGGTTTTACAAGGACCGCACCATGGTGCCCAGAAATCCACAATGACTGGAATTGTGGATTGTAATACAGCTTTTTCAAATGCAGCATCAGTTACATGGATGGGTTCAGAAATCATTTGTTCTCCAATAATTTTATTAGGGATTTTTTCTTTTGTAATCAATAAAGCGATACCCGATTCCACGTTCTGTTAGAATGTATTTCGGGTTCGCAGGATTAACTTCTAATTTTTGCCTCAAATAATTGATATATAAACGGACGTAATGTGGCTCATCTCTGTATTCATACCCCCAAACCCGAGAAAGGATTTGATCGTACGTTAATACCCAGCCAGCATTCTGAAGTAAATGGTAAAGTAAGCGATATTCTGTGGGACGAAGCTTCACTAGAGCTTTATCAACCCACACTTCCCTTCTGCCCAAGTCAATGCGCAATCGTTCATCAACTTCGATAACATCCTGGGATGAGATTCCTGTATTCTCCGTTCTACGTAAAACAGCTTTTACTCTGCCAACTAATTCCCTGGGACTGAAAGGTTTTGTGATGTAGTCATCCGCTCCTAATTCCAACCCTTTGACGCGATCTTCTTCTTCTCCTTTTGCAGTCAGCATGATGATCGGTATGGTGCTCGTTTCACGGATCATTTTTAATACTTCAAATCCATCCAAGTCCGGGAGCATGATATCTAAAAGGATAAGATCAGGCATTGATTCACGTAATTTTTGGATCGCCTGTGCTCCTTTATATGCCTCGATGACTTGAAAACCATCATGCTCCAGGTTTAATCGAATAAACCGTGCCATCCGTTCCTCGTCATCCACGACAAGGATCATGCGGTTTTTAAATGCGTCATCCGGCACTTGCTTACTCCCTTACGAATGTAATGATTTCTTCTTCGTGGCTTTCGATAACTTCAAGAAAGCTTACTCTGAACATGGGGAAAATTACTGTATTAACATTTGGTTCAAGATATTGCAGATCTTTACCATCTTTCCTTCGAGGATTTTTGACTGTCAGTAAGTAGTCTGAAGGATTAGGCATATCTTCAATTTCACAAACTACAGGATCTTCGTTAAGAAGATGCAAAATCACGTTGATCATTTTTTACCTTTAACGATGTATGAGAACTTTAAAGTTTAATTTTCCAACTGCCAGAGTATCTCCATGATTGACCGGGTATTCTACATGAGGGACAATTTTTTGACCATTCACCCGGGTACCGTTCGATGATCCAAGATCTGTGACAATTACACCGGATCGACTAAGTTTCATTGATAAATGTAGTCTTGAAACACCTAAAGAAAAGGCATCATACGGCGTGAGGTCGACATCCGGTAGAATGGGTTGTCCCTCTGAAACCCTACCAAGTGTAAATTCATTCCTGCCAGCAAGATGAAGAACTTGACCGGTTTCAATGATTAATAACGAAATAACAGTATCGACTTCTTCGGGTGAAATCGTTGGTGGCACGGTCCGTGGTGGCGGTAATTCTGTCGCCAACATATCTGAAGGTGAGCGTTTTATCGATTGAGTGGTCAAGTCGTCTTGTGAAACGAGCCTTGCTCCGCATTCGCTGCAAAAAAGCGCTCCAGGGACATTTTGGTGTTGACAATTTGGGCATAGGATCATAATTTTCTTACTCCAATCCTGATTTCAATAACAAAGCTCTGGTTCCGTATTTAATTCTCTTTTCTCCATCTTCCGAGAATCGTTTCTTCTTCTTCAATTCATTTGCTTCTAAAATGACTGTGTTTGCAAGCTCTTTTTCTCCGGATTCATTCAATTTCGATGCTAGGAAATTTAAATGGTTGGATGCTGACACAAATGATTTCGCTTTTACCTCATCCCTTGCTCTTTGTTGCATGCGATATAAAGTGAGTCTAGATAAAGCATCCAGCAAAATGGAAGGAGGTGTTTCTTTCTCAAAAGCAATTTTTACTGGCAAATTGCATACTGTCAAATGCCTTTCTATATTAAATACCCGAGAAGGAGCTTCGAGTTTGATCTTTCCTTCCATCAATTTAATCACTTTCTTTTCCGATGAAACCTTCTTCACAATGAATTCTAGGATGAGAATGATTTTTTGTCCATAAGTAAGATTACCCAAATTCATTGGATTTAACAGAGGTAACGGAGTAATCTCTGGATATAAGCGAAAAGCATAGTTCAGGTCCACTTGAGGGTCAGATTCGAATTCAAGAACAACATTATGAGCATATTGATTAATGGAAGAACTGAGCTTTTCTTTGAAAAAATCGAAAAGGTCTTTCTCTGACCTTGCATAACCTGCATTTCCTCCACTGATGCTCGTCATTTTATCCAGGAACTCATCATTCCACTCGCTGCCTAAACCCATTGCACTGATGCTGATCTTGTCTACTGTGGCAGATTTTGATAGTTCGTAGCATTTTTCTTCGTCCCCGTACGTATGACCATCGGTAAGCAAAATTACGGAACGGATATGGTCGGGGTGAATACTTTTTTTCAATATAGAAACACCCATGTCCAACCCTCGAAAGATCTCGGTGGCACCAGATGCTTTTATTTCGAATATTTTTTTCTCAAACCTTGGATAATCCGCAATCAAAGAAGGTGGAACCAGGATCTCAGCCCGGTCGCTAAAAACCACAATAGATAGGGTATCCATTGGTCGCAACTGTTTCACTACGTAATCTATATTCTTCTTGACCATGGAAAGCCGGGCTCCTTCCATGGATGTCGAACGATCGATAACCAAGCATAATTCCAGTGGGGGGAGTTGACTGGTTGTGACCTCGCGTTTACATTCCAGTTGCAACAAGGCATATACAGCTTGAGATTCATCTAAGAGTGGGACCGAGCTTCGACTGTAAAATACCTTTAGGGCGGTGCCTGAAGCAACTTCGTCTTCTGTGAAACGGTAATTATATTGCCGACGTTTTTCTGCATCGGACAAGATCGCATATGCATCTTGGATGTCAAGGAATAATTGTTTGGTTTCTGGTTCTGGATTTGTATCAGGATGGTAGATACGTGCAGCTTTATAATATGATTCACGGATTTCCTCCTCCGTGGCATCATATGGTACCGATAACAGATTATAGTAATTTGAAGACAATCTTCACCCCTTAGTTTTTAACCTCTACCAATATTACACTAATATTATCCGGTCCACCTGCCGCATTCGCAGCGTCTACCAATTGGTTGCAGGCTACCGCAGAATTTGGGGCGTTCAGGATGATCTTAAATATTTCTTCTTCGGGGATTGTGCTCCATAAACCATCACTGCACAAAAGAATTTTGCCTGGTTTTGGTAATTGAAAAGTTGCAATATCGGGCTTGTAGGGCTCGGCTTGTCCAATAGCACGATACAGCACATTTCGTTGAGGGTGCGTGTGAGCTTCTTTCTCTTCGATTTGTCCCAATTCAACAAGCCTATGTACGAGTGAATGATCATAAGTAAGTTTTTGTGTTCTGCCATCAGGGAAGATAAAATAAGCACGACTATCACCAACGTGAGCCATGGTAACTTGCTCACCCAAGATAAGGGCAGCGGTTAAGGTCGTTCCACCTCCGGGAGCTGCTTTTTGTACTGCAACTTGTGCTGTTTGAATGCAATTCTCCATAATTTCTTGCAAGCTTTCCGTGGGGAAATGGATTTCCAAATCTAATGAGGGAAGATAGAGTTTTTCAAGCAAATTACGCGAAAAAGCTTTTATTGCCGTGTTACTTGCAATATCCCCCATCAAATGTCCTCCCATTCCATCGGCAATAATATATATGCCAAAGGGGATTTCTTTGGTGAGATCCGTTAGGTAGGAACTTAATGCGAACAACGAGTCTTCATTATGATTTCGTTGCTTACCCACGGAGCGTGAGTAACCTGTAAGAAGTTGAATTCCCCCGGCATTCTTTGCGGGCTTTACCGCTTCTAATACTTCATCTTCAGACAAAGGCATTGTCTTGATTTCTCTTTTCTTCTTGCCTTTGAAAACGTTTTTAAAAATATCTTTCAATGTTTACCTCCCGTTTGTATCTTTTTGTTAGACCATTAATGCGTAAAGAATATGGTCTGCGGACCCTACATATAGCACATCATTAAAGACTGTTGGCGTACCAGTTATTGGTCCGTTTGTCTGGAATTTCCATCTGGCTTGCCCGGTTTTTACATCGATACAATAAAGGTGACCATCCGCAGAGCCGCAATAAATGGCGTTCTTATAAAAGACTGGTGAACCGCCTACTTGATGGTTTGTTTTAAATCTCCAAATTTCTCGAGAACTAGAAGCATCCACGCAATAGATGTTCCCGTCTGCAGAGCCGATACAAAGGCTATTTTCAGCAAGGCAGGGTGAGGAAATGGAACCCCTACCCATCCGAAACCTCCAAATTACCCAACCCGCTTTTGAATCCATACAATAAAAGATTGAATCAAGCGAAGCAAAATACACATATCCTTTTGTTGCGACAGGGGAACTGGTGATGGCTTTCTTGGCTTTGGATCGCCAGGTCACCTGACCTCGCAAATCCACACAATAAAAATCTCCCTGCTCGTTGCCAAAATAGATTCCGTCATCTCCATAAAAAGCTGTGGATCGGATTGGCGCTCCTGTTTCCACCTTCCAGGTTAACCGATTAGTGGCAACATTGATGGCATAAAGAAAACCATCATCCGATCCAATGAAAATCTGCCCTTCTGCCACGCGCGGTGAACAACGGATAGGTCCTTCGGTAAAATATGTCCAAAGGGTTTTTCCAGTCCTACTTGAGACTGCATATAATCGTCGATCTTCTGAAGCGAAATAAACAACTCCATCATGTATTGTCGGTTTACTGACAATCCCACCTTCCGTGGGAAATTTCCATTCAAGCTTACCATCTGCCGCATTGACAG
The DNA here is from genome assembly GCA_963699305.1 of uncultured Chloroflexia bacterium. GTDB lineage: Bacteria > Chloroflexota > Anaerolineae > Anaerolineales > Anaerolineaceae > JBGQAS01. The sequence continues at coordinate 896,399 of OY969431.1, forward strand.
CATACACGTTATTGTCGTATGCCCCTACCATGACAAGCCCGCCATCATACGCTGGAGTACCGCGAATTTCATCCTCACAACGGAATGCCCAAAGTGGTTTTATGGTTTGTTCACTGACCACTGCTTTGCTTGCAATATTGATTCTGCCGAGTACACCGGTCTTTTTTGCACATTGAAGTAAGGCCTCATGAAATTCTTCGATACTTTGAAATCGATCCCTGGCCTCATATTGCAACGCCCTATTTATCACAGCTTCCAATTCGGACGAGACAGCAGAATTGTATTTTCGGATTGGTCTTTCAGCAAAAGTAAAAGGAGCTTCCAACCTTGGATCACGGTGTGTAAGCATGTGATGCAAAGTCGCACCAAGAGAATAAACATCAGCAGCTGGAGTAGCCTCCCCGCGATATTGCTCAGGCGGTGAGTACCCCTCAGTTCCTATCATCGTACCTTTTTGGCCAATCCGAAATATTTTGGCTATTCCAAAATCTACCAAAACAATATGATTGGTTTGGTTAACCATGATATTGGATGGCTTTACATCGCGAAAAATGATCGGTTCTGGTTTGTGATTATGTAAATAACTTAGTACATCGCATAATTCTATCGACCAGCTAACCACCTGATCTTCGAGAAACATATTCGGATTTTCGTTTAAAACCGCTTCAAGATCTTTCCCTTGAATATATTCGATCACAAGGTAAGAGCGCTCATTCCTGGTAAAGAAATCGAAAATCTTTGGAATCGAAGGATGGTTTAGTGTAACCAAGATGTTCGCTTCGCGTTCGAAATTTTGAATGATCGTGCTTCTTATAACCGGATCCGGTGCCTGGTTTATCATTTCCTTGACTGCAACTAGTTTTACAACACCCGGAAAATGTAGATCTCTCGCGCGATAAACGGAACCCATTCCCCCAATACCAATAACGTCTTGAATCGCGTATCGCTCATTGAGCACGCTACCAAGTTTGAGCTGTTGTGTACCGCCCGCTTTCTCATGTAAATTCTGAGTTATGCTTCGGGTATCCAGCGTAGACCTCTCGGAAATAAAAATTTTCTCATCAAAGACTTGCTTCTCAGATGTAGATTATAAAGTGCATTATTCCGATTTGCAACATTTACTGGACTTCAATTTTCGCTTGAAGTAAAATGCATATATCTCATTCGCAGGGACAATCCATGTTTAACAACTTTTCAGATGCGTTAGCTTATTTACAGAAGAATAAAATCCGTACAGTGGATCTAAAATTTACTGATCTTTGGGGTCGATGGCATCATGTTTCAATCAGTTCCAGGGAATTTGTGCCAACATTGATGGAAGAAGGTATAGGTTTTGATGGTTCCAGCGTTGGGTTGAAGAGCATAAAATCCGGCGATATGGCACTTATTCCAGACATCTCTACCGGTATTATTGATCCCTTCTGGGAACCGCCTGTACTTAGCTTCATTTGTTCAACCGTCGAAGCCGACACCAAGAAAGTGTTTACCAGTGACCCACGTGTAATTGCACAACGTGCTGAGCAGTATCTTATTACCTCAGGTATCGCTGATGAGAGCCGTTGGGGTCCCGAATACGAGTTTTATTTATTCAACACTATCGCAATCGAAAATACTATTAACAAAGCTTCATATTCCATCGATTCCGTCGAAGGAAGTTGGAATAGAAAAGAAACCGGGAATGGGTATGAAATACCACTGCATGGTGGATATCATGCTATCCCGCCAACGGATCATTTCTATCAAATTCGTGAGGAAATGATGCATTCCTTAGAGGAAATTGGGATTCCGGTGAAATATCATCATCATGAGGTGGGAGGACCCGGTCAATGTGAAATTGAAACACCGATCATGGGTTTGATCGCTGCAGCAGATTCTGCAATGACCATAAAATATGTGGTTAAAATGATCGCAATTCGCCACGGATTAACAGCCACATTTTTACCCAAACCATTATTTGGCGAGGCTGGATCAGGGATGCATTTTCATCAGCAGTTGTTTTTGTCAAAGAAGAACATATTCTATAATGCAAAATCTGATAATCTATTAAGCGATACAGCGTTATTTTACATTGGAGGTCTCCTGCAACATGCTCCAGCAGTCCTCGCCTTTACTAACCCAAGTACGAATTCATACCGCAGGTTGGTCCCGGGTTATGAAGCTCCGGTCAATTGTTTCTTCTCCTCTGGAAATCGCAGCGCTGCCATCAGGGTACCCAAGTATGCAACTATTCCCGAGAAAGTACGGTTTGAGTTCCGACCTCCAGATGCCTCATGCAATCCTTACCTCGCCATTACTGCCATGCTAATGGCGGGATTGGATGGTATCAAGAAAAAAATTGATCCCACAAAATCAGGATTTGGTCCGATCAATGAAGATATCTTCTCCTGGTCGTCTGAAAAAAGGAAGACGATTAAGCAATTACCTACTTCTTTGGGTGAATCGCTAAATGCCCTTCGTCAAGATCACGATTTCCTGTTGGAGGGGAGTGTTTTTGACCAAAGTTTAATTGACCTTTGGATCGCTAAGAAAAGTAAAGAGGAATTGGATTTGGTTTCACGTCCGCATCCATACGAGATCGAAACATACTATGATTTCTAAATAATTTATGGATTGATCGTAGACATGGGAGAAAGATATTGCGCCACTGCCCAACCACTTCTCGAGGTATCATAAGGTGCAGATAAATACCACCATAAAAAATTATCTTTGGTGATTGGTCCATCTTTTACTTCAAAAACTTCAGATTCACTGGCAATGAATAACGTATCATTCGAAATGCCAGGTGATAATCGAAACCGTAATCCACCGTTTCCCGTTCCTGTGATTTGAACGAAAATCCCAACTCGGATACCATCAATTGATTCCTGTTGAGCTTCCAGGGTTTGCGTTGGAAATAATTCCGGATTTAACGTTGGAGTTGATGTTGGTGCAGGGATGATGGCTATTACGGCAGTAGGAATGGGAATGGGATTTAGTGAAGGTAACATGATACTTAAAATCAACAAACCTGCCGCCAGTATCACTATTGCTGTGATAACAGCCATGATGATCATCCAGGGTCTGCTGAATTTTTCGTTTCCCATAACATTCGCGTGAATTATACCTGAAGGCTGAAAATACCTGGAGTGTTATAATGTTTTTCGATGATAGACGACCATTCCAAGAGACGTTTGGTAATCAATCGCTATGTGATCCATAAACAACTTGGTTCAGGGGGAATGGCGGATATTTTTCTAGCTCGAGATCCTGTTTTGGAACGTTTTGTTGCGATAAAACGTCTGCGGCGGGATTTTTCAGAGGATGCTGCATTTCAACAGAGATTTAAACTCGAAGCAAAAGCTGCGGCGAACCTTTCACATCCGAACATTGTAACCATTTACGATTTTGGATTTGACGACGGGATGCCAATAATCGTGATGGAATATATTCCAGGAGTGGATCTCAAATCGATTATTCAAAAACAAGGTCGCCTCGATATTCCTTTGGCAATTCAGCTAATGATCCAGGCATGTGCAGGGGTTGGATATGCCCACCGGGCAGGGTTAATCCATTGCGATATAAAACCTCAGAATATGCTGGTTACCCCGGATAATATCTTGAAAGTGACAGATTTCGGGATTGCACGCGCTTTAGCAGGAATCCATCCTGATGAAAAACATGATACCGTTTGGGGTTCTCCTTATTATTTATCACCCGAACAAGCAGCAGGGTTAGCTCCATCACCTGCATCGGATGTCTATTCGCTTGGCGTCGTATTATTCGAAATGCTTACGGGAAAATTGCCTTTTATCGCATCATCTGCAGACGAATTGATGCAGAAACATAAGACTGACTCCCCACCCCCTGCCCGAACAATAAATCCAGATATCCCAGAACTGCTTGAACAAATCCTTTCTAAAATCTTATCGAAAAACGCTTCGAACCGTTATCGAACAGCTGATCAACTGGGTAGAGTTCTTACAACCGTGCAGGAAAACTTGGGAAGTAAACCTTTCCCCGTTTTCCCAACCATTCCTACCCACCTTCCACCAATCCTTCCATTAAATTCCGATAATATCGAATCCAAAGAATTGAATGTGGATTGGAGTCTGATTGGTCTCTCTCTTATTGCGCTTGTCGCAATTGGAGGCCTTATTCCCTTTTGGCTCTATATCTATCTTTATTTATTTAATCCTATCCAGTAAAATGATATCAATGAAGAAAATCACTCTATCAGCATCCATTTTATCTGCAGATTTTTCAGATTTAAAGAATCAAATTACGACTGCTGAAAAAGCCGGAGTGGATTGGATACATATCGATGTTATGGATGGCCATTTTGTTCCAAATATTTCCATGGGTCCATTTATTGTGGAGACATGCAAAAAAATAACAAATTTACCTCTCGATGTGCATCTAATGATCGAATCTCCCGAAAAGCATATCCAGGCTTTTCAATCTGCCGGCGCAGCTAGGATGAGCCTTCATATAGAGAATAATCCAAATATACATCGAACAATCCAACAATTGAAAGAATGGGGCAGCAAACCAGGCATTGTTCTCAATCCTGGAACACCAGCCTCTTCGATTCAATCCGTTTTACCTCTGGTCGATATGGTCTTGGTTATGACAGTAAATCCGGGTTTTTCAGGTCAATGTTTCATCCCGGAGATGCTGACTAAAATTCGCCAAATCCGGACATTAATCGATGATCAAAATAAGAAAATATTATTGCAAGTGGATGGCGGAATATCCGTTGAGACTCTCCCCCTTTGCTATCAGGCTGGAGCCGATTGTTTCGTCGCAAGCACAGCGATTTTTCAATCTTCGGATGGAATAACACAGGGAGTAAAAAATTTGTTTACTTCCTTAAAATAAAAAATCACGGCGTGAACCGTGATTTTTTATTTTCAAAGAAGATTATTTACTCTTCGCTAACGTGCGGATGCATTTCGCGCAAAGGGTTTTACGTATCTTTCGATTGCCTACAAACACCGAAACCTTTTGTAAATTTGGATAATAAGGTCGATTTGTATTCTTTTTCGAAAAACTTACATTATGTCCAAATGTAGTCGTTTTTCCACAATTTTCACACTTTGCCATATAATTATCCTTTCAGGTAGGGAGTTCTTTTTAACTCCCATTTCAGTAACGGGTTCGGATTGTACCATAAAACGTATCTTTTCTCAAGAAAAGAGGTTATAAAATTGAAAGGATGTTGCAATGAGTGTGGCTGAAAATTCGTTAGGAAACATATTTATCTCTCATCATGCGATTGCCACGATAGCCAGTCAATCAGCCCTTGAGTCATATGGTGTTGTGGGGTTGGCTGCGAAAAACCTGGCTAAGGGGCTTGCACAATTGTTGACCGGTGATTCCACTTCTGGAGTTGATATTATTTATGATGGTCACTCGATCCAAATTGACCTTTATATCGTCATCGAATATGGCACAAGGATCAAAACAGTCGCATCTTCTGTTTCCAATAGTGTGCAATATCAGATTGAAAAGGCTCTTTCCATCCCTGTAAGCCTCGTTAATATCCATGTAAGAGGTTTACGGATCAGCAATCCGGATTAATTCAATTTATCAATCGGAGATGTATGGTAAATGACTCACTTACAACATCTGCATCGGATGTTGCAAATTTAAAACCGGTATTGACAATTAATGGGCAGGAATTAAAAAAGCTTATTGATGCATCATTAAATTGGTTGAGAGCCAATCAACAGATGGTCAATTCGCTTAATGTATTTCCAGTTCCCGATGGAGATACTGGAACAAACATGCTCTTGACCATGCAATCTGCATGGAACGAAATTGCCGAGTTGGATGAAACAAATGTTGGAAAAATCGCAAGGGCAATTTCACAAGGGGCGTTGATGGGGGCACGTGGTAACTCCGGTGTTATCCTTTCTCAATTGTGGCGTGGATTTGCACGTGTGCTTGATAACCGGGACTTGATGGATGCACCGACATTTGTTGCTGCAATTATTGAATCGCGTAATACAGCTTATAAAGGGGTCGTCCGTCCTGTAGAAGGAACCATATTGACTGTGGCAAAGGACTGCGCAGCTGCTGCTGAAGATTCAAATCAGCAAACCAATGATCTAGTTACCATTTTACAGAAAATTGTCACCGCTGCTGATATATCCGTCCAGCACACACCTGAATTGCTGCCGATTCTCAAGCAAGCTGGTGTTGTTGATTCAGGAGGAAAGGGACTTTTTATCATCCTGGAAGGAATGCTGAGATTTATTTTGGGTCAATCACTGGAAGCATCTGCTGCAACAGTCCAGCCTATTGCTACATTGAATCTGGAAAACGCCGCCGGTAGCATCGAACCCGGACAGGATTATGAAATAGTGATCGATTTTCAACCAAAACCTGATTTTCAGATGGAATCATTTTTTGAAAATCTCTCATCGATGGGCACATCCATACAAATCGGTGAAGGTGATGGAATGTATCGCATGCATATCCACGTGCCGACAGAAAAAAGATACGAGCCTATCGATTACACAATGTCTCAAGGGATTATTACAAAAATTGCTATCGAAAATTTATTGGAACAATTGAATGCAAAGAAACAGGTTGCTGAAATCGTTTATCCCAAAGTAAATCCCAATGAAATTGCAGTTGTGGCAATATCGCCAGGTCTTGGGATATCCAAGATCTTCGCCAGCCTTGGGGTTGCGGCCATCGTAGAAGGCGGTCAAACGATGAATCCCAGTACCGAAGAAATTTTGAAATCTATTGATGATCTTCCGACAGATAAAGTTGTGATCTTGCCAAATAATAAAAATATCATACTCGCTGCTCAATCTGCAGCATCCATGACAAAAAAGAATGTTCGCGTTATACCCAGTTCTAATGTACCTCAAGGACTCTCAGCCATTTTAAGGTTGGATCCCGAGGGAGATTTGGACGATTTGCATCAAAAAATGGTCGAATCGCTGCAGGAAGTGGAAACTGGTGAGATCACCACTGCGACACGTTCAGTTGAAATTAATGATGTTAAAGTCAAAGAAGGTCAAGTAATTGTTCTTCATAATGGCAAGCTCATCGGTTCTTATTCAAACCTCGAAGAAGCTTGCATGAAGTTTCTGGAAAATGCCGGTACCAAAGAAAAAGAACGCATAACTTTTTTTTATGGAAAAGATATCAACAAATCCAATGTAGATAAGATTGTTGCAAAAATAAAAATAGAATATCCTTCTCATGAAGTGGAAATCCATGAAGGTGGTCAACCGTATTATCAATTCATCATTTCTATCGAATAACACATGGGTACTATTGGAATCGTTTCAGATAGCACCGCTCAATTTCCAAAGTCGATTTTTCCAGGGAAGGACTTGGTTCATATTCTCCCCGGTAAATACCAATTAAATCAACAAACTTATGACTTAACAGAAGATTTACCATCGACTACCCTCCCTTTGCAGGTTAATGATCAAAATAATCCACAAATAATTGTTCCATCAGTCGAGCAAATTGCTGATTTCTTCTCCAAGCAGCTCCAAAAGCACGGGGAATTGGTTGGGATTTTTTCATCTTCAACATTGTTGAAATTTTTTAATTCTGCAAAAAATATTATCCCTAATTCTTCTTTGCGAAACAGGATTCATTTACTTGATTCCACTTCCATCGGCTTGGGATTAGGATACATGATCCATTCTGCAGCATCCATTTCTAAAAATGGAGGGTCCGTGGATGCGATAGAACAAATGGTACGAAAACTCTCCAACAGGATCTACACTTTATTGTGTTTTCCTTCTCCCTCTTATCTAATTTATTCGGGATTTTTGGATAAAAATCATGCTTTAGTATCAGAAATTCTCGGTCTTTCTCCAATATATTCGATGGAAGAAGGAAGGTTGACTCCTATCCAAAAAGAAAAAAATCTTCGCAATGTTTTTAATGTTTTTCAGGAATTTTTAGAAGAGTTTGATGATTTGGAGTTTGTTGGTTATTCTTCAGGAAATAACTCTTTTCTTCCTGAAGAAAAATTTTTTCGTCAGTATTGTAAAGCGCGATTTACAAAAACGATCTACAACGAATATCTTCTTTCCCTTTCTATGTCATTAATTTTTGGTCCTGGATCACTATCCATCACCGTCGTCGAATCCACTAAATAGTGATTTGATTTGAGTGGGAAATCAATTAGGGTAAAATACAAATATGAATTTTGCGTTACAGAAACTCATAAAATTTTTTAAACTTGAGATTGAAAAAGGATTTGACAATCGAGCAATTATCGGGGGTTTGGAACGAATGCTCCCCGTTTGGGTTGATGAAGCTAGGAATAATCAAATATCCCAGGACCTGATAATCGAAATTGAAAAGGAGATTCATCGATATGGTCTTGAAAATGTTTCAGGTAGAAAACAAATAATTGAATCATTACTGCAAAAGGTTACTGAAAACGATGTAAACATCCCGCAGGTACCGAATCGGGAGAAAATATCCAACCCCATTTCTTCACCCAACATATCTGTTGTTTCCGTGTCTCAAAAAAAGACTGAAAAGCCACTTGCACAATCAAAATCGAATAACAGATCCCTCCGACCAGATCTGGAAAAATCTGTTGTAGGTCTAAACGCTCCCCTTACGGTGATTTCAGGTATAGGAAAAAGTAAAGCAGAAACATTACACTCCTTGGGATTGGAAACGTTAGCCGATGTTTTGTATTATTTTCCCCGCCGGTACGATGATTACAGTCAGCTGAAACCGATCAACAGGGTTTTATTTGGAGAAGAAATAACGATTATTGGCATGGTTCAAAGCATTAACATCCGTCCGATTCGGGACGGTAAACGAAAAATTGTCGAAGCCGTCATCAGTGATGGAACGGGCTTTTTACGGTTAACATGGTTTAATCAGGAATTTATTGCCCGGCAAATCAATGATGGAAGCCAGATAGTTGTTTCAGGCAAAGTGGAAATTTACCTAGGGCGCTTTGTAATGAATAACCCTGATTGGGAGCATATTGAATCGGAGCACCTGCATACCAATCGTATCGTGCCCATTTATTCTCTTACTGCGGATGTCTCACAAAAAAACTTACGCAGGTTAATTTATGAAACTGTGATGCATTGGTCGCATAGGATTCCCGATCATTTACCACAAGAGATAATCGAAAAAGCCCAAGTAATTTCACTTCAGGATGCCATCAAGGAAGCTCATTTTCCAGACTCTCAAGATGCATTGTTGAAAGCTCAAAATCGATTGGCTTTTGATGAAATCTTGTTGCTTCAATTGGGTGTACAGCAGCAGAAACGGAATTGGCAAACAAATCCAGCGAAATCATTTGTAGTCGATGATAAATGGATCAATGACGAGATTAATACACTACCCTTTCAGCTCACCAACGCTCAAATTCAAGTTGTTGGAGCCATTCGCGAAGACCTGAGTTCAGGCAAACCGATGAATCGCTTATTGCAAGGAGATGTAGGTTCAGGAAAGACAATCGTTGCAGCGTTGGCGATCTCGATCATTGTTTCTATCGGCGGACAATCTGCTTTCATGGCTCCCACCAGTATCCTGGCAGAGCAACATTTTCAAACGCTGCAAAAAATCATGACCTCACAGGAACGCCCACATCCAATTAAATCGGAGGAAATCGTCCTATTGGTTGGTTCGACTGCGGAAGATGACAAGAAAAGAATACGCTCCGGGCTTCTCGATGGAACCATCAAAGTGGTCATTGGCACTCACGCGTTGTTGGAAGAGCCTGTGAAATTTAAAGATCTCCAATTCGCCATCATCGACGAACAACACCGTTTCGGAGTTGAACAACGAGCATTGTTGCGCGCTAAAGGTCAGAGTCCACACCTACTGGTTATGACCGCGACACCTATTCCGCGGTCGCTCGCATTGACAATTTATGGTGATTTGGATGTTTCTGTGATGGATGAAATGCCATTGGGTCGTATTCCCGTGGAAACTTTTGTCCTTATGCCGATCGAGCGGGAACGGGCATACAATTTGATCTCCAAGCAAATCAGTGAAGGACATCAAGCATTTATTATTTATCCCTTGATCCAACAAAATGAGGAAATCGATTTAAAAGCTGCCATCGAAGAGAGTGAACGTCTTCAGAAAGAAATCTTCCCAAAAATTAAAATTGGCTTGCTGCATGGAAAAATGAAAGCGGATGAAAAAGAAACTGTGATGACGCAGTTTAGAAATAACGAATTGCAAATCCTTGTCTCTACATCGGTTATCGAAGTTGGCGTCGATATCCCCAACGCAACGGTGATGCTAATCGAAGGCGCGGATCGGTTTGGTTTAGCCCAACTTCATCAATTTCGTGGTCGTGTTGGCAGAGGTGGAAATAAGTCCTTTTGTCTTCTAATTCCCAATGTGGATGACGCAATTGAAAACCAACGCTTAACCGTAATGACCCAAACAAATGATGGATTCATTCTTGCAGAAAAAGATTTGGAACTGAGAGGACCCGGAGATTTCCTCGGGGACCGGCAATCGGGTTTTATGAATCTGAAAATGGCAAAATTAACCGATATTCACCTTATCGAAAAGGCACGTACTTTTGCCCAGCAAATATTTGGAATAGACCCGGATTTGAGCAGCTTCGAGCATGCCCTGCTTCGAGAATCACTTACGAGATTCTGGCAGCAGGGAACAGGAGATATAAGTTGAGGAGATTATGGTAACAGCAATTTTTCCAGGTACTTTCGATCCCATTCACTTTGGACATATCGATATCGCTGAACGAGCAGTAAAACTTTTTGATAAGCTGATTATTGCAGTATATGATCGCCCACTAAAAAATCTTCTTTTCACACCCCAAGAGAGAATTGATTTAGTGAAAGCCACTTTGAATCATAATTCGAAAATTGTCGTTCAGGGATACAGCGGATTGACCGTGAAATATTGTCAAAAAGTGAATGCTCAGGTGATTGTGCGAGGGTTGCGAGTTTTTTCTGATTTTGAACTGGAATTTCGGATGGCACTCGCAAATCATCGCTTAGCTCCAGACATTGAAGTTGTGGCTTTTATTACGGATGAAGAGCATTCCTTTCTTTCATCCACAACTGTAAAGGAAATCGCTGCCCTTGGGGGTGATGTTTCCAGCATGGTCCCACCTTTGGTCGCACAAGCTTTGTTGTCAAAATCCATGAGGAATGCACAGGATAATCACGAAATTCCCATTTCATCATTAAGGGATTAATCTTGTATAATCTACTTATCCTGGCGCAGAATTTGCGCCACATGAGGAAACTCATGTAAAGGAGCGGGAATGGATATATTACACCTTGTGGATCGCTTGGAAGAATTATTCAATGAGAGCCGACCGATATGGTTCACTCGGAGTGTTGTAATTAATGAAGACAAATTCCTCGACATCATAGACCAGATGCGCGTTTCCATTCCCGATGAAATTAAAAAAGCCCAACAATTGCTTAATCAAAAAGATCGCATCCTGGCACAAGCTCAAGAAGAAGCAAACCGCACAATTCAGCTTGCCAGGGAAAAAGGTGAGCAGATTGTAGAAAAAGATGGGATAGTTCAGGCAGCCCAAGCTCGCTCGGAACAAATCGTCGCCCAGGCACGCAATGAAGGAGAAATTGTCAGGCGAGATGCGGATGAATATGCTCTTGATGCTCTAACCAAATTGGAAATGGAAGTGGAACGTTATTTGAACCAGATACGAAACGGTATCCAGGTCTTGCAAGATAGTAAAATAGGCACGAAACCTGATTCACAAAAAAAGGAAAAACAAAATTAGTAAAGAAGCCGGATCAACCGGCTTCTTTTTTTTCATCTTTGGATTGAGGTATCTCTAGCCTTTGTGTGATCGGTATCGTTTGGGAATTTGCAGGGTGCAATGCATACTTAATTACTTCATCCATATTCTTCACTGGAATGATTTTTATATCAGCTAATGCTTTTTTGGGAACATCGACGAGGTCCTTAATATTCCGACTGGGGATGATCACATTCTTCAGGCCAGCACGATGCGCTGCTAGAACTTTTTCTCTTAATCCACCTATGGGCAATACCTGACCCCGTAATGTTATTTCACCGGTCATTCCTGTGTCTTTTCGTACTTTCTTTCCGGTAAAAGCAGATATTAGAGAAACCGCGATTGTAATACCCGCGCTGGGTCCGTCTTTTGGTATTGCACCTTCTGGTACATGGACATGAATATCCATATGTTCGAACACTTCTGAAGAGAGATGGAATTCCTTTGCCCGTGATTTTAAATACGAAAGCGCAGCTTGTGCAGATTCCTGCATCACGTCGCCGATTTGCCCGGTTATTTGAATATTTCCTTTACCTTCAAAGACTAAAACCTCGATCGGCATGATATCACCACCGTTCTCCGTCCAAGCAACGGCAGTTGCCACACCCACTTCGTCCTGTTTTTCTGCTTCGGTTTGGAAGAATTGAGGAGGTCCCAAGAACTTTTCTACATGTTTTGGCTCAAGCATTTCCGGAAATTTTTTATTTTCTGATTTTGCTCTTGCTACTTTACGGCACATGCGTCCAATTTCACGTTCAAGGTTTCGTACACCTGCTTCAAATGTATACTCACGGATGACCTTTTTTATGGTCGCATCATCGAAATGCAAGATCGGTAAAGAAAGTCCTGCCTCTTCAATTTGTCGAATGATAAGAAATCTTTTGGCAATTTCAAGTTTTTCTTCTTCTATGTACCCGGGAAATTCGATTACTTCCATCCTGTCTAGCAATGCCGGTGGAATGGAAAATAGTTGATTGGCGGTTGTAATAAACATTACTTTAGAAAGATCGTATGCAACTTCCAGATAATGATCTGAAAAAGCTGCATTCTGTTCTGGATCAAGTACTTCCAATAATGCCGCGCTGGGATCTCCGCGAAAATCTGTTCCTAGTTTATCGATTTCATCCAGCATGAATAGAGGATTCACTGTCCCTGCGCGGCGCATGGTTTGTAAGATTCGTCCCGGTAATGCTCCAATGTACGTACGGCGGTGACCGCGTATCTCAGCTTCATCGCGAACCCCTCCAAGTGAAAGACGGACAAACTTTCGTCCGAGTGCATCAGCGATGGATTTTCCCAAAGAGGTTTTGCCCGTTCCAGGTGGGCCGACGAAACACAAGATGGGTTGTTTGGGGCGAATAGGTTTAAGACTTCGGACAGCAATATACTCTAATATTCTGTCTTTCGCTTTTCCTAATCCAAAATGATTTTTCTCAAGTACTTTCGCAGCGTGTCTCACGTTGAGATTATCTTCAGTCGCTTTTTCCCAGGGGAGTTCGAGGATCCAATCAAGATAATTCCTGATGATCCCAACTTCCGGAGCCATTGCTGGCATCTGATTAAGACGTTCTAGTTCTTTCAATGCCTGTGAATGGATTTCTTCAGGTAAATGTGTTTTTTCTACCAATTCCCGCAAAGATTGAATTTCCCTCGTCCAGATATCGCCCTCGCCCAATTCCACCTGAATGGCTTTCAATTGTTCTCGCAAGTAAAATTCACGCTGACTGCGGTCCACTTCGCTTTGAACCCGGTTTTGGATTTCATCTTCCAGCTGTAATACATCCAATTCCTGGGCAAGTAGCCAATTTAGTTTTCGCAATCTTTCTTGAGGGTCAACGAGAAGTAACAAATCTTGACGTTTCTCGTATGATAATGCTACTGCTGTAGCGACCATGTCCGATAACCATCCCGGCTCGGAAATATTCATGGAAAGCAAGGGAGCTTCTTCGGGCAATGACCTATCCAAGCGAACAATGCGGTCAAAAAGATCGCGTGTGGTACGGATCAATGCTTCAGTTTTTCTGTCAATTGCAGTATTTTCACGAATTACTTTGGCTTTGACGATGAAAAAGGGTTCGGTTTGTAAAAATTCGGTGATTTCTACCCTTCTTCGTCCCTGGACAAGCGCAGAATGATTCCCATCCGGTAATGCAAGCAGTCTTCCAACCGCAACTTCAACGCCCAATGGCATAAAATCCTGAATCCCAGGTTTATCCTTATCTTGCGTTTTGCATATCAGGCTGATGACCGTGTTGGATTTGCTTTGTGCGTTCTGAATAGCGAGTAAATTCTTTTTATTTCCGACGAAAATTGGTGAAACCATTTTTGGGAAAACAACGATATCTGAAAAAACCACCGCAGGAATGTGAAGGAGTCCATCAGAATCAGGCTCCGCATTTGGGGTCTGGTACAGTTCTTCCGTCCTTTGGTAAAGGACGGTTGGATAATCATCTCCTTCATCGTTTTTTGTCGACCAGTTTTGATTTTTCATCAATTCTCCATGATCATTATTAAGCGGAGTCTAATTGTGCCCAGACTTCCTTTACAGCAGCTGCAATGAATAAACTGCCAGCTACGAGTATGGCAGAATCTTTGCTGACGCGTTTATAACTCTCTCTGACGGCACGTTCTATCGGAACGCGCGCGATGGTGGGAATCGCCTTGTCTTTTTGCATTAATACTAATTTCTCGGCAGACATGGCTCGCGGATGCGTGGATTGTGTCATGATGAATATTTTTGTCCTTGGGGACAATTCTTCCAACATACCTTCAATATCCTTGTCTTCCGACGCCCCAAAAATCAAAATGATTTCCTTATCAGGAAGATACTCATCCAATGTGATATGCAATTTTTGTGCGGAATCCCGATTATGGGCTGAATCAACGATCAGCAAAGGGGAGTTCTGGAGAATCTCGAATCGACAAGGCCATTCGACCTTTTTAAATCCAGTGCGAATTTGCCTCAACGTTATTGGCATTTTTTTTTGAACAACATTGACAAGAACCGCAAATGCGGTTACAGCATTATCAATTTGATGCCTTCCAAGTAAGGGGATTGTAAATTTCTCTGCCCGAACAGGTTCAATTACTGGAACCCGAACTGATATATTTTCTGTTGATTGAGTAAGTATATTGAATTCCTGACCGGTCAGATCGTGCATTACAGATTCAAAGGAATACAACTTTTTAACATCGACAAGGGGTGCGTTTATTTTCGTTGCTGTCGCTTCTATGACAACGGTTGCTTCTGGTTTTTGAGGTGCAAAAACCACCGGAATTCCCGGTTTGATAATTCCGGCTTTTTCCTGAGCAATTTTTTCAATTGTATTTCCCAGCACAGCCATATGGTCCAAGGATATGGACGTGATTACTGAAACCATCGGCTCGACGATATTAGTGGCATCCAGACGTCCCCCAAGACCAACTTCGACCACTGCTATATCCACTTTTCGCTTTGAAAAAAATAGAAAGCTGATCGCGGTTGCAATTTCGAAAGTGGTCAGTTTTTCAATTTTTACAACAGCTGGTTTTACGATTTCAACCAATTCGACAAATTCTTCGTGGGTTATTTGTTTGCTATTGACCTGGAAGCGTTCTGTGAAGTCGTGGAGATGTGGTGATGAGTAAAATCCAACAGTGTAATTTGCTGCTTGTAAAGCGCTTGCCAAAAATGCACAAGTGGAGCCCTTCCCTTTGGTCCCCGCGACATGGATGATTGGATAATCCTTCTGTGGATTCTTCAAAAGCTCCATCAGCTGAACCATTCGCCCAAGATCGAATTGATCTTCTGCATACCGAAATCCACGTGTCAAACTATAGTCGATGAAACTATAGATGTAATCCAATGCTTCCTGGTATTGTTTTTCGATCGTTTCCATGTCAGTGGTACCGTGCAGGGATTGTAACTGTTCGATACCTTTATTGCAAGGAGCGATTCAATTGACGAATGGAAGCACATCGGTTACAGTTGCTGCGCGAGGAAGCATGGCAATTGGAGTGCTGACAATTGAATTATCCTTATCAGGTTTATGCTCGCTTAAGCAGAAGCGTTCACAAATAAAACCATTATTGATCCGCCTGCATAAGGAATTCAATGTGTCCGTATCGGAAGTTGGGTTCCAAGATAAATCCGATAATGCAATGATCGCCTGTTGCATAATCTGTAGTGATGATGCTCCCATACAACAGACATTCAACCAGATCGTGCGCTTCATGGAGTCACGTTTTCCCGAAATGCGTATCGAATCCCATTCTGTTGAATTTTTTTGATTGGTGGTGTAACATTTTAAACAATCCACACGACATAGAAAAATGGTTGGATCGCAACCTGCTTACAGTCCAAAAACCGGGACGCTATATTGGTAGCGAATTGAACCAGGTCGTCAAGGATTGGGATTCCATACCGGTTCATATCGCCCTGGCATTTCCGGATATTTACGACATCGGTCTGCCCAACCTCGGATTGACCATTCTGTATAACGAAATCAACAATCGCGAAGACTCCCTAGCCGAAAGGGTGTATCTTCCGTGGATGGATATGGAAACCGCCATGCGTTCTGCGGGTGTTCCCCTCTATTCAATGGAAAGTAAACACCCAGTTTCACAATTTGATGTTTTGGGCATCACTCTCCCATATGAATCTCTATACACTAATGCCCTCAATGTGCTCGACCTGGCTCAAATTCCCATTTTCGCGAAAGATCGCAGCGAAGAATTCCCTTTGATCATCGCGGGTGGCAACGCTGTATCAAACCCTGAAGCGATGGCGGATTTCATCGACCTGTTTGTGGTGGGAGATGGAGAAGGTTTTTTTGATGAATTGATCCCTATCCTTCAAAAAAACCAGATGCAAAAAGGGACTAAAGATGATCTACTTGAGCAATTATTGTCGATTCGTGGCGTTTATATTCCCCGCTATTATAACCCCACTTATCACGCGGATGGTAGATTTAATTCCTTGATCAGTGATCACCCAAATGCTCCCAGCACAATCATAAAGAGGATCGTTCCAATACTCCCCCCCCCTCCTTCAAATTTTATCGTTCCATCCATTGGTGTTGTTCATAACAGGGTTTCGGTCGAAATTATGCGCGGCTGTTCTCGTGGATGCCGGTTTTGTCATGCAGGTTTCACCAATCGCCCAATTCGGGAAAGACCTGTGGAGCAAATTCTATCTTCCATAGAAAAAGCACTGGAAAATACAGGATTTGAAGAAGTAGCCCTTCTTTCCCTGTCATCTTCTGACTATACGCAAATCATTCCCTTGGTCAATGCATTAAAGGAAAAATACCAACAGGAACATTTGACGATATCGTTACCATCATTAAGAATTGAATCTTTATCGGTGGAGATTCTGGAAGGCTTAAAAGGTTCAAGACAGGGTAGTTTTACGCTAGCACCCGAGGCAGCAACCGAAGAAATCCGAAATCGGATCAATAAACCCATCACCTCCGAAACACTCTTAAAAGTTGCAGAGGATATTTTTCAGCGTGGCTGGCTCGCAGTGAAATTGTATTTTATGATTGGTCATCAATCGGAAACGCTGGAGGATATCCGTGCCATTGCAGAGTTGTGCAAAAGTGTCTTATTCATAGGCAGGAAATATCACGGTAATCGAACGAACGTTCATGCAGGTATCGGCACTTTTGTGCCCAAAGCACATACACCGTTTCAATGGACAGTACTGGATTCTTTGGATACGATCACGGAAAAACTAAATTTGCTAAAATCCCTTACCAAGGTCCCCGGTTTGCGCATAAGTTGGACCGATCCAAAAGAAACCTTCCTGGAATCTTTGCTTTCCCGTGGAGATCGACGGTTATCCCAGGTTATTTACACTGCTTGGAAAAAAGGCGCGAAATTTGATGCCTGGCAGGACTTATTCAGATATGACCTTTGGCAGCAGGCAATGGAGGTATCTGGGCTCAATTGGGATTCCTATACAACGCGTCCAAGAAATCTGGAAGAAACCTTTCCCTGGGATCACATTTCCATGGGAGTCAGCAAACGTTTTCTTCTGGATGATTATCGTTGGAGCTTGGAAGGTAAGACCCGTGATGATTGCAGCGCGGTCTGTTCTGCATGCGGTATCCTCCCCTTATTCAACCAACTCAGAAAATCGGATTCCAGTGTTCAATGGAAGTGCCCTGAAAATGATTTCTCCTAACGATTTCTCCTTGCATATCCGCCTTCATTATTCCAAAACTGGAGCCCTGCGGTATTCCAGCACATTGGATATGCAGCTCGTTTGGGAAAGGACCTTCAGGAGAGCCCAACTACCTCTTGACTATAGCCATGGATTTCATCCGCAACCGCGTATTCAGCAAGCCCTTCCATTGCCACTCGGGTTCATAAGCGAGGACGAGATCATGGATGTTTGGTTATCGGCTGAACTGGTATCAATTGCTATCATTACCGCATTGCAAAAAGCAGTTCCACCCGGTATCGATATATCAAAATTAAACGTCATCATTGAAAAAACCGCATCGATTACTACCCAAGTGCAGTCCACATTGTATTCTGTCATACCTTTGGTCGAAATCAACGAGTTGGATCTTCGAAAATCCATCAAGGATTTTCTCTCAAAGGATTCGGTTACACGTGAATTACGAAAGAAAGTCTACGATTTGCGGCCTTTAGTTGAAAAATGTGAATCAAAGTCCTTGCCCGGGGAAAAAGTGGAAATTCAAATGCAGTTGTCTGCCCGGGAAGGTGCCAACGGTCGTCCAGATGAAGTAATTTCCAGCTTTGGTTACAATCCAATGGATTTCTTGTACATCCGGAAGAAGACCATTTTGATCAACTCGGATTGAATCTCTTATGTCTCGCGATGAAGTATTGATCTTGGAATGTATAAATCATGCTTGTGGATTGAGATTTACTTTACCTGCAACATATCGTCACCCCAAAAACTGCCCGCGCTGCCATCAGGCTTTGGTTTTAAGAAAACAAGCCCTGCAGCAGCATTTCCTTCCCACAAATCAACCTCACTCGATTCCTTTAGGGTTGGAAGCCCTGCTGGATAATATCCGTAGTATCTTTAATGTTGGCAGCATCTTTCGCTCAGCGGATGGTGCAGGATTCGATCGGTTGCACCTCTGTGGTATTACACCATCCCCGGATAATCCAAAGATGTTTAAAACTGGTCTGGGTGCGGAATGGTCGGTTCCCTGGGAATTTCATCCAAATGGTTTGATGTGTGTTTCTGAGAAAAAACGACAGGGATTCAAGGTTATCGCTCTGGAGTGTAATGCTCAATCCGTTTCGCTTTTCGATAACCCTGGTCTCTTTCCTTCCGATCCTGTTCTTCTGATTGTAGGTAATGAAATGACTGGGATTGATCCGGATATCCAGCAAGTGGTCGATGCTTCAATTTTTATACCAATGCAGGGATTTAAAAGATCACTGAATGTTTGTGTAGCTTTTGGGATCGCAGCCTTTGTATTATCACAATCCCGAAAAATTCTACCAGCTTTATAGGTTATTTTCGATATTAGAAATGATCTGCTGAAAGACGATGGTTTGGTTTCCAGCCAGAAGTTCGTGAACTTTCTCAGCATTGAATAATTTCGTGAAAGATTCACATAAATCAGGTCGTACTACTACAATGGCTAGTTTGTATTCTTTCTTCCTCAATACTTGGAAGGCATGGGACCAACCGCGCTGTTGGTTGATTTCTAACACCCCAAGTTCATCAATGATCAGTAATTGACACGATTTAATATCATCTAGAATTTCGTTACCCCATTCCAGATTCTTTTCATCAAAACTCCATGCATCGGTGTTAACTGCGAATCTGACCTTGCCCAATACCGTTGCCAGGGTTTTGCGTTCACCAGTCGCAATATTTTCGATCTGTATACCGGTTTTCTTATTATTTTGAAATACTGCTGGTGAACAAATTCCCGCAACGTAGATGCTGTGATCCTTTGCCCAGGCTAACACTTTTTGAATCAGGCTCGTTTTCCCAATGCCTTTGGCTCCGGTTAGGATGATGATTTTCTTCTTAATTGATTTGGTCATTGTCTCATCTGTCAAATAACGATTTTCCTGCCATTCACTTCGACCACATTCAACGGCATTTTGAACACTTTGCTTAAGCGGTGCGATGTCATGAGTTCTTCCGCATTACCCTTTCCAATTAATTTCCCGTTATTGAGCAGGATAAAATTTTCACCAATCGCTAATGCTGCCTCAGCATCGTGCGTGGAAATGATGATGGTGATCCCCATTTTTTTCAGTTTGACAAGCAGATTTAGTAGTCTTTTTCGGTTTTTTAAATCGAGATGCGTCGTGGGTTCATCCAACAAGAGTACTTCGGGTTCCTGTGCCATTGCCCTTGCTAACCGCACCCGTTGCAGTTCCCCGCCACTGATGGATTGAATTTTCGTTTTCTTTATCTCTTTCAGCTTGAAATCGTTCAGTAATCGATCCACAATCGTATAATCTTCATTCGCTGGGGATTTCCATGTAGGGATGAACCGGGCTCGTCCTAATAAAATATATTCCTGCACCTGAAGTTCATGGGGTATGTGTTCTCGCTGAGGTACGATTGAAAATATCCTGCTTAGCATTTTTGCAGAATATCCGTTGATATTTTTATCCCGGATTTTGAGGATTCCCACTTTCGCTTTCAGTAGCCCGACCATAAGGTTCAATAATGTCGTTTTTCCCGCCCCATTAGGTCCAATGATGACTGTGATTTCACCTTCATTAACCTGCATGGATAGGTCATGGATGGCATCATTTCCTTTTCCAGGATATCCAAACGACACATGAAAAAAATGAATAAACTCTGGGTTAATTGCCATTCTGTGAAAGGATGTTTCCTTTGAGCAGTAAAGCCAGGAAAATAACGCTTCCGAATAGTGAAGTCAGTATGCCTAATGGAATTTCCCCGGTGGAAACTGTCCTGGCGGCATCATCGCAAATTACCGTGAAAATTCCTCCAGCCAGGAAAGAAAACGGGATAAGTCTCTTGGTATCTCCTCCAATGATTAACCGCATGATGTGAGGGACGATCAAACCCACCCACCCAATGATGCCTGCCACCGATATGACGCTGGCGGTGATGGCAACAGCTGCGATGAGAACGATCGTTCGCTCTAATCGAACATTGGCGCCTATCGATTTCGCGATTGGGTCATCAAGTGCGATAACATTCAATCGCCAGCGAAAAATGAAAATGATGCTGGTACCGATAACGACCACCGGTAGGATAGTGACCACATCCTGCCAGTTTACCGAGGAAAGTCCACCGAGCAGCCAAAATACGATTTCTGGCAACTGCTTTACCGGGTCTGCCAAGTATTTCAGGAATCCAACCCCTGCGGAAAAAAGAGCGGAGACAGCAATTCCAGCCAGTACTAATCGCACGATGGCTGAGGAAGCTTTGGATCGACCTCCCAAGGCTACGGTTAAGAATAATCCACCTAAACCGAAACCAAAAGCCAGCACCACCACGGCTACAGGTTGCTGCGAAATGAATAATATCGAGAACGCTGCACCAAAAGCTGCTCCCTGGCTAACTCCCAGGAAACCGGGTTCCACCAATGGGTTGTGAAACAATGTCTGCATCACAACGCCTGCCATGGAAAGCGAAGAACCCAGTAGAAACGCCAGGATGATCCTGGGCAGGCGCAAGTTGAGCACAAGAGTCTGTGCCATTGGATCTTGCATCAATTGTGATACCGAAAGTCCCGGTGGTTCAGGGTACCTGCCAATTAATATTGATGCTGTGAGCACGATGACTGCTAATAGCGTTAGCAATATGAAATAAACTTTTATATGGTTCGCTTTATTCAATGTTGCCTTTTAACACGGGATATATTTGTTTTTCAATCTGCTCATTCGTGAGTTGATACAGCGTGGCATAGAAAATGGATACAGATTCCATTAGGTTGTATTCAGCGAATATTTCCGGGTGTAGCTTCGCCCCGAGCCAGTTCAAACCCAATATCCACCGTGAATCCGATTGATCCCAACTGAGGAAGTCTCCAACAAATCCATATATCCGATCCTTCTTAACCGCTTCCAGATCCTTCCAAATTTCAGCAGTTTTCAGGCCTTCAACAATCGTTGCTGCATCGCCCTGGTACCATATAATGAAAATAATATCGGGATTCCAAGCTGCGATCTGTTCCAAATTCACGGTCAACCAACCAGATGTATCTTGAGCGTTTTCCCAGACGGGATCGCCGCCTGCCATTCTCACCAGCAACGTTTGGATATATCCGTTGCCAGGTATGTTGAAGCTGGTTTCACCTCCGCTGACTGAATACTGTAATAGCAATACGCTGGGAATCTCGCCGGTGCTGAGGTTCTTAGTAAAATCGGTAATGGAGCTCGTGACTCCCCGATAAAAATCTTGAATTTCCTGCGCCCTTTCAGGATTACCAAATATCCGCCCCAATATTCCGATATCACTTATGTATACTTCCGGTGTCTCCAAATCCAGGTAAACAACCGGTATACCCAGTTCTTCTAAAGGTTTTCCAAGTTTTTCGCGCATGTACGTTTTTAAAATGACTAGGTCGGGTCTCATCGGTGCTATCTGTTCAACACCCGAATCCTTACTTAGTAATGCTTTCTCCTCTGAATTGGGTTCGACCACCGTCATAAAATTGTCTTTATTTTGCAATCGCAATTCATAGACAACCACTCTCTCCTTTGCTTCCGGGAACATATAAATGGCGTCCAGGATTAAGGAAGTCGCTTTTCCGGCAACGACGATGCGCATCGGTAATTTCTGAAATATCGTTGCCCGTTCCAGGTCATCGATGACAGTAAAAGCTGTCGGTTGCCCGTCGGTACGGTTGTTTGAGGTCAGCGCTTCCGGTGAGGTTGCTGTGGTTTTTCCAAGGCACCCGGCAAGAAAAACCGTCAAAATCAATATGAAGGTGATCTTTTTCATAGGCTTTTTTTCTCCAGTTGTTTGTTTAGCCAGCTGATCATGCTTTCCACTTGCATTAACCTGAACTGCAGGATCATAATATGAATGTCCTCTCGAGTCGTTGCTTCATCAATTTGGCGTTGGATCCCTGTCTGCCATTCTGTGCAAATCACAAGCTGTTTTCGAACCAATTCGGTAGTCGCCGGGGAAGGATCCAGTTTGGCAAAATACCAGCGCGCTAAATAATCCTGCCGCATCTCGCGTGGGTGCAGCACTGGTGAGGATTTCCATTGCTCAAATGCCGACTTTCCTTTTTCGGTCAGGTGGTATTCCGTCCGAGCCGGGCGGGTGCTGTCTTGTTGCACTTTCCCGTGGATGTATGCCTCTTTTTCTAACTGGTCTAGGAAAGCATACAAACGCGCTTGCTTGACCCTCCACAAAACGCCTAGGGCTGAGTTGTGTTTTAATTCGCTATCTAGCATGTATCCATAACAGGAATCTCGCTGGATCAATCCCATCAGGATGAATTGAACAGGTTGAAGGGTTGCGTTGCTTTTTCGCATAATAATTCTTAATTACTCAATTATTGAGTATTATAATGTGTTTCCTTTTTTCTACAAATTGTGCAACAAGTGAATATGGTAAAATCTTGATGTTGTCCCTGTGGCCTAGTGGATAAGGTATTGGCCTCCGAAGCCAAGGACGCGGGTTCAAGTCCCGCCAGGGACACCATCGACATCCAGCATCAAGGTTGGATGTCTTTCATTAAATCCTTCTTACACTTTTTTGATATTTTGTTAATCATTACGGGGTAAAATAATCCCGAAGAAAGGACTTTACCCATGTTTTTGTTAGGTGGTTATGGTTTGTATTTGCTCATTTCTCTGCCTGCCCTTCTGCTTGGATTATGGGCACAATTGAAGGTTCAGTCGTCGTTTCGTAAATATTCCCAAGTGCGTTCATATACCGGTGCCACAGGTGCGCAGGTCGCCCGCCATATTTTGGATGAAAATGGATTATCAAATGTGGAAATTCAGCAAGTCGGAGGTTCGCTTTCTGATCACTATGACCCCCGTTCCAAGATCTTGCGCTTGAGTGCTTCCGTGTATGGTTCCAACAGTCTGGCAGCTGCCGGGATTGCCGCGCATGAAAGCGGTCATGCGTTGCAGGATAAAGCTGGGTATTCACCGATGCGTATCCGATCATTCATGGTTCCTTCCGTGCAGATTGGCAGTTGGCTCGGTCCTGTCATCTTCATGCTCGGTCTTTTCATGTCCTCTGGAACGGGAGATACCATCGCTACAATTGGTCTGGTTTTATTTGCTGCTACTGCACTTTTTTCTCTCGTTACATTACCGGTCGAAATGGATGCTTCGCGCCGTGCCAAGACGTGGCTGGTATCTTCCGGCGCGCTATTGGAAAGTGAGCTTCCCGGTGTGAATGCAGTTCTGGATGCAGCTGCATGGACTTATGTCGCAGCAGCCATCCAGGCGATTTCAACGGTCTTATATTATGCTCTTTTGCTGTTTGGTGGCCGGCGTCGCCGATAATTATATAAAAAACCTGTGGTTTTCCACAGGTTTTTCGTTTAATATGCTTGTGGCAGGCTCCGTTTGAGGAGGTTCAACATCTTCAGCGCTTTTGTAGCTCCCTCAGCGGTACAGGTGGTGGGGTAATCCACCAGGTAAGCCGGGATTCCTAACGTCTTGGTCAGATATTTGTCCATTCCCCGCAGCAGTGCTCCGCCACCGCAAAGTGCCACACCACGATCGATGATGTCGGATATCAGTTCGGGAGGGGTTTTTTCCAATACTTTTTTCGCTAATGTAACTATTTCGTTAAGTGGTTCTTCGAGAGCATCAATGATGTCGTCGGTTGTCAGGCTCACCGCCCGCGGCAGATTGGTAACCTGGTCTTGTCCCTGCACTTCCATTGATTGCGCCGGCTCGTCCGATATGGCTGCCCCAATGCGGATCTTCAGTTGTTCCGCAGTAGTCTGCCCGATAATCACCCCATAACGCTTGCGCACGTGGGTGATGATGGCTTCATCCATTCGCAGACCACCGGTCCGTGATGAATCCGCAGAAATGATATCGTTCATTGCCAGTACCGCTGCCTGGTTGATTCCGCCGCCCAGGCACATGATCATATTTCCGGATGGCGTGGAGATGGGCAGGTCAACCCCTAGAGCTGCCGCCAGTGGTTGGTGGATCAGGAACACTTCTCGGCTTCCCGCTCCCAACCCTGCTTCATGTACCGCTCGTGCTTCAACACTGGTTACACCATATGGAATGGTCAGCATGATTCGAGGACGGAATATCAGTACGGGCCCGCAAATTTTCTTGATCAGGTAGGAAAGTAGGTTTTCAGTGATCTCGAATTCAGCGATCACCCCATGCACCATCGGTCGGATGATCTCGATTCGTTCCGGTACTTTGCCGATCATTTCCTTGGCTGCCTGTCCCCATTCGACCATCTTCATTTCGTCGGGGAGCAACGCCACATACATCGGTTCCTGCAAAAGCACCTGTTTGTCTTCTGCGATCACCACATTGAGTGTTCCAAGATCAACCCCTAGTTCACGTGTCAAACCGGGCATTCGTTGTTTTATTCCTTCCTGTCATTTTCATTAATGGTATTAGCAAAACGAAATAACAATTATAACGGAAGATTTCAGCCTTATTTTCCGCCAGCAAAATATCGCAGTGCCAATTTCAACTTGGTTTCTTCTTCATCTGGTGCATCCTTCGGGATGGATTGTAGCGCTGCCTGTGCCTCTACCACGCTGTACCCCAAACCCACCAGGGCTTCGAAAACGCGTGATTCCACGTCCGCGCCACCAGCCATGCTTACAGCTGTACTCGAAGGAATTTTGCCCTGTAGTTGAAGGATAATCTTGGCTGCTGTTTTGTTGCCAATTCCCGGCACCCGGCTGAATACGTCCACTTTTTCACCCACCAGGCCACTTTTGATGGCATCCAAATTCAGGGTGGAAAGGACAGCTAACGCGGTCCTCGGTCCGATTCCATTGACGCTGAGGAAAAGGATGAAATAATTGCGTTGTTCTTCGTTTTCAAAGCCGTACAACGCCATATGGTCTTCCCGCACAATGAAATGCGTGAAGAGGAAGATGGTTTCTCCTTCATTGGTTGCCTGGCAAGTCGATGCAGGGACAAAGACCTTGAATCCCATTCCATTGAGTTCGACGACCAGGTGGTCCTCACCTTTTTGAATTACTTTTCCATGTATCGTGACTATCACGTTATTGTCCCTTTTTTTCATCCCGACGCTGATTAAGGATTTCGTAAAGCATCACACCGGTTGCAATCGCCAGGTTTAGGGAATCGCATTTCCCCAACATTGGGATCTTTACCAGATTATCACATAAATCCAGTAGTTCCGGTTTTAATCCTTGGCGCTCCGAGCCCATCAATAACACCATCGGTCGAGAATATCGCATGTCATGGTAATCGAGCGTTGCATCCCCGCTCGTACCGCAGATCATTATTCCGTTTTGTTTCTTCCAATCGGTGAATTCCTTCACGTTTGTTCGTATGATTCGTTGGGTGAATATCGCGCCCATGCTGGCTCGGATTGTACCCGGATCGTACGCATCGGTGCTATTTTCCAGAAGGATGATCCCTTCACTTCCAGTGGCGTCGGCGGTGCGTAATATTGTCCCCAAATTACCCGGATCTTGAACAGCATCCAATCCGATAAAAACGGTATCCTTATCGAATGAGATTTTTTTCAGATCTGCATATTCCTGCTTTAATACAGCTGCAATCCCCTGTGGTCCGTCTTTGTCGGATAATGCTTTGAATACATTTTCAGTAACTTCAACAACCGTTGCCTTCCGTTCCAGTTGCTCACGAACTGCCCTATTACCAATTTCGCTGGTTAGCAATTCAGGAGACCAGATTAGAATGTCAAGTTTCTTTTTTTCCTGTAAAGCTTGTATGACTATGCGCAGTCCTTCAATATAAAATTTCCCAGTCTGCTCGCGTGTTTTTCGTTGCCGTAGAGCTTTGATTTCCTTGATTACCGGGTTGGATGTGCTGGTGATAACGGTCATTGTTCCAGCACCGCTTGCCGCGTCCGGTAGGAATTAATATGGCAGATCGCGATTGCCAGGGCATCAGCTGCATCATCGGGTTTGGGGATCTCGGGTAAATTCAAGAGCGCTTTGACCATCAATTGGATCTGTTTCTTTTCTGCTGCCCCGTATCCGGTGATCGATTGCTTGACCTCGTTGGGCGTGTATTCCATCAGTGGGATGTCAAGCTCAGCGAGAGCCAACAGAATGATGCCCCGCGCCTCGCCCACCGCCATGGCAGTTTTTACATTGTGTTGAAAAAAAGCTTCTCCACTCCGGCGCTTTCCGGTCGGTGGAGAAGAAGTAATTGTTTGATGCCGTTATACAGTGAAAGTAGTCGTTTCTCTGCATTTTCACTGGCGCTGGTGCGGATGATGCCCGATGCGCAGTGTTGAATGGTGCCTTGCTGGTTATCCCGGATCAACCCATAACCGGTGATCGCAATTCCAGGATCGATCCCGATGACAAGCATATCCGGCTAAGCTTCTTCCAATTTAGCCATCGCCTCCGCGGAAATGTTCAATGTGCTGAAAACGGCTTGCACATCATCCAGCTCTTCCAGCGATTCAATTGCCCGCATCACTTGCAGAGTATCATCCACTCCCAGGTCCATTAACTGGTTGGGGATCATGCGCAATTCCGCCACTTCCGGTTGGATGTCGGCTGATCGTAACGTATCACTAAGCGTCTTAAAATGAGGTACCGGAGCAATGATCTCGATATAACCTTCATCCTGCGTCACATCGTCTGCGCCACCATTCACTGCCAGTTCAAAGATCTTGTCAAAATCGTTGCCCTCCGAGGGGATTGCAAAGTATGCCACGCGTTTGAACTGCCATGATACAGATCCGGCTTCGCCGAGGTTTCCACCTGCGCGGGTAAGATTATGGCGGATTTCCGCCACAGTGCGGTTGCGGTTTTCGGTTACACATTGGATCACGATCGCTACACCTTTCGGTCCGTAACCTTCATATGAGCATTCTTCAAAAACTTCGCCTTCCTTCGATTCACCGGAGCCGCGTTTAATGGCGCGTTCGATATTTTCCTTGGGCATGTTTTGACCCCGTGCTTTATCGATCGCCAAGCGCAACTGGAAATTGGAATCCACATCCGCTCCGCCATCACGCGCAGCCATGACAATTTCACGGGTCAAACGGGTGAACACCGCACCGCGTTTAGCGTCGGCTACACCCTTTTTTCTTTTGATGGTTGCCCATTTGGAATGTCCAGACATATTTCTCGCTCCTTGGGATTTACGTAATAAAGAACGCTAATTTTGTATTATACCATGTGCAGGTTTTTGTCCATTATTTTGGCATGGGGCATGCCACCACTTCGTTGCGCAGGGTTCCAATCCCCTCAATTTCAGCCATCACAATGTCACCCGCTTCAAGCTTGCCTATCCCGGAGGGTGTGCCGGTGAGGATCACATCACCCGCTTCCAGCGTCATTGCGGATGATATGTATGCTATCAGTTGTGGGATGGTGAAGATCATCTCCCGCGTGGAAGCCATCTGGCGTAGTTCTCCGTTGACCCGGCAGGAAATAATAACATCGGAAGTATCCAGTTCGGTCTCGATCCACGGTCCCAGCGGGCAGAAGGTATCAAACCCTTTGCCACGCGACCATTGCCCGTCCCGCCTTTGGAGATCGCGAGCGGTAATATCAAGTCCGATGGTGTAACCGAGGATGTATTCTTCCGCTTGCTCGGCGGATATCCAGCGTCCACGTTTTCCCATCACCACCGCAAGTTCGGCCTCATGTTCCACCTGCTGGGATTGCGGGGGTAATTCGATTTTATCTTGCGGACCAATGATTGCAGATGGCGGTTTAGGAAGATCAGCGGGATTTCCGGAACTTCAACATTCTGTTCCTGGGCATGTGCGGCATAATTGCGACCCACTCCCAGGATCTTGCTGGGAGTTGCCGGCGCTAACAGGTAAATTTTTTCCATCGGGATGCTGGCGCTCTGCCGGCGGTACTCTCCAAAAGGTGAACCGGAGATCAGTCCCACCATATTTTCGTTCACCCATCCCCAGGCAGGTGCTTCATTAGCAAATTGGAACCGGATGATCTGCATACATACTCCAACGAAATGTCTTTCAACAGTTTAGCA
The DNA here is from genome assembly GCA_963699305.1 of uncultured Chloroflexia bacterium. Lineage (GTDB taxonomy): Bacteria > Chloroflexota > Anaerolineae > Anaerolineales > Anaerolineaceae > JBGQAS01. The sequence goes on from OY969431.1 coordinate 925,251, forward strand.
TAGAATGTTTTTTCAGGTTATAATCGCTTCTACCCGGGCGGGTAGCTCAGTTGGTTAGAGCGCGTCTCTTACACAGACGATGTCGCAGGTTCGAGTCCTGTTCCGCCCATCTTAATACAGTTCAAAATATGTGTGTCTGGTCGTGAGCCAGTAAGTTTATAGCCTTCGTTTGGATATAGTATCGAAACGAAGGCTTTTGCTTTGCTTTTAAGATTCTTATTGACATAAAGGTTAATTTGTCCTATTGTATATTTATCTGGATATCGATCCCAGTGCCTGAAATATCCTTATTTCAATTGCCGGTAATATATAGATTCAGGAGGGGTGGTATGAAAAGACCTGTAAAGTATTTATTAGCAAAGCTGTTTTGCCAAATATTGATGACAACTTTTTTGTTTTTATCTTTTGGATCGGAGAGTCATGTAGAAGCTGCTCAGCCCAAATACAAGATCAGCTTCTTGGGTAATACAGGCAAACCAATTTGCGTCGGACAGGCAAAAGCAATAACTGTATTTTTCGAGCTAAATGAAGGGCAGAGTGAGACACAACCTCCTATTATCACATTTAATTATACTAATGGAATTTTAACACACCAAACTCAATCTGATAGTTTTTCCAGAGGTTTCGTTTTTGTTACTTTTATCGCTGAAACACCTGGCACAGCCACATTGGGTGTAACAGCCTGGCCGGAAGGAGGGACTGCAAATATTTCCTTCACAATTTTGAAAGAATGCAATTATTCCTATAACTTTAATTCTCACGATGTTTCTCACAATCGAAGATGAAAAAGGTTTCATGGACTATAAGATAATCGCGAGATCGAAAGAAAACATTACCGCTCAAGAGGAATCAATAAATATTAATCTGATTGAGACCATCATGAAAACACAATTGAATGTCCTCGCTTTCCGGTGGCCACCGGAGCTCAAATGTAGAACGGGACCTGACTTGTGGACTCATTCAGGTGGAGAAGGAATAGTGAAAGCTGCTGCAGTAATAGGAAAAGGAACCAATAACGGAGTAACAATTATCTTAAGTCATCCTGATGTTCCAGGCAATAATACATACAAAGCGATTTGCAAAGAAAGTACAATTACAAGAGATATCCCCTCAAGTATTTTCAATTCCTTGAACCCATGGATAAAAGAATCTTTTCCACCAGACGGTGGCTCAAAAAAGATAAAAATCTCTGAGTATGATGAATCTGTGGAAAAGGTTAGTAAAATGAAAGGGATCGTTAGTGTTCACTATGAAGCTGAAATGATGGTAACGAGATTTAAATGAAACCGTTTACAACCTTTCCTTGCAAATGCTCGCATTTTGTAATAACCGCTCTAGTACTTCTGCTGCTGATGTCCGCTTGCGACTCTCCTGGAATTCAAGACGATTCATCGATCAATGCGAATTATCCTCTCACTGAGCCTTCAGTCGGTCTGGAAGGTCTGCAGAGCTACCATGCTGTATATGAATTAACACTTCAAGGCACTCTCGATGGGGAAGCGGTCGAACGGCGTTCCCGCATAGAAAAAACCTTTATCTCCAGTTCCTATGATGAGGAGATTCTCTGGCAAGAACTGCAAACCGGCAGTGAGGAGATCTTTTTACATATATTCAGATTTGGTAATGCAGTTTATACTCTTAACCTGGATGAACAGGATTGTTGGGGTGAATATGTTGATCAACCTGAAAAATCCGTACCCTATCCATATGACTTGCTTCCACCGATTACCCGAGCTAGTCCGAAGGGCAACGAAACAGTGAGCGGTGTGCAGTCGTTGCATTATCATTTTGGCAAGGAAGGACTATCGCTGGATGTTGATGACACTTCTGGCGAGGTGTGGATCGCCCAAAATGGAGGTTATGTCGTTAATATATACTCTGAGCATCCCAGCGCCTGCCAACCCGACTGGTAGCGGTGTGGAAATTGCAGAGAATTTAAGCTATGAATTTAACAGAGATCAACTCCATCAACCAAATCGAGCTGCCGGTGGTTTGCATTCCGGTGCTGGTCGATATCCCTGCCATGGATGATGCGCAAAACCTTTATCGCGGTGGCGGAATAATGGATTACACCACCCCATCCGATGTCGCACAGGTGATCAATTTTTATAGTAAGGCTCTACCTTCCCTGGGATGGACCTTAATGAGCCATCCATTGCCCAAAGCCGGAGCGATTCACAGAGTATGAATTACACTCAAGGAGATCAAGACCTGACCATCCTCCTAGAAAATGTGGAAGGCATCTTGGAAGTTACTGCCCTGCTCTACGGTCCCGTTCAAGCTCCACAGGAATCGACAGCATCTACCGATCCCAGCCCTACTCCAGGAATAAAATCAACCGCCGATGCTTCGCAGAGCGGACTGCCGACTGATGTGCCACTTTACCCGGGAGCGACTGACTTATTAAACTTCCTACGGGGGTAAATTTTTCAAGCAGCGCTTCCCCTGAGACTGTGGCAACGTTCTACCACGACCAGTTATTATCGTTTGGATGGCGCTTTATTACCGAGGTGAAACCGGATGCCAGCAAAGTCGTCCAGACCTGGATGATGTCAAATCGCATGCTGGTGGTCCAAATTCTAGCGAATAACGGAACCTCAACCGTCATGCTCGTACTGAACACTCAACCATAATCATAGTCTTGAGTGTTGGGTGAAATTGAAAAAGTAAAAAAGTCTGATATTCTTATCATATTCATTGAGCATTATATTTGTCTTAATTTGAATTGCATTTTCTTCTAATGCAATTCCAACATTTCCCCTTTATAATGGATCATCCGGGGATGACTGGCTTCGACGGGAGAGGCTGGCTCCGGACTGCGAGCCGAGAGGTACCGAACTCGTAAAATCCGTACAAACACAAGTGCCAATCGCACTCAGTACGCTGCTCTCCCCCTCGCTGCATAAGTGAGATAGAGCAACAATGATCTCCTTGTGAGGTCACGTCCGCCTGCCCCGCCCCTCTGCCGGTGGTAACGTGGACGATACAATGCGGAGGTGCCGCGCCGGTTGCCACACCCGGCGTGAAAGAGGACTTTCGGGTCCCAGTGGCTGGCTGAACGTGCTTTCTGTTGGAACCCTGCCGGTCAGCGACAACCAAGACCAACTACGCTCGTAGATGTCCGCGGGTCTATTCTTTCGGACGCGGGTTCGATTCCCGCCATCTCCACCTTATGAGAGTCCAACATCTGGACTCTCATTGTTTCATTGTCAATTGTCATTCTGAACCCTGGATTGTGGGCGAAGAATCCCTCCTGATATTTAAATAAAATTCAACGGAAGGGAACTAACACTTCTTCAGGCAGACCAAACCTTTGAGATAAGCACTTTCAGGGTAGTTAAGTACGATCGGATGATCGGGTGCCTGCATCATCGTCTCCAACAATTGGATAGTCGCGCCAGCATCAACCGCTGCGCCTGAAACGATCTTCAAGAACAAATCCGAACTCACTCCCCCGGAACAGGAAAACGTAAAAAGGATACCTCCCGGATTCAACAACTTGAATGCGAGTAGGTTGATATCCTTGTAGGCTCTGGACGCTTTTTCCACCAGGGCTGCAGTAGGTGCAAACTTGGGCGGATCGAGGATGATGACATCATAGGAATGGTTTCGGTCGCGGCATTTGCGCAGCTCCTCGAACACATCCCCCTCGAGCCAAAAAGCATCCGCATTTTCCATTAGATTTTGAGCCAAATTACGCCGTCCCATCAGCAAAGCATCCTCGCTGGAATCGATGGAAGTCACCTCCCTGGCACCACCCTTGATTGCATACACCGAGAAACCTCCGGTAAAGCAAAAACAATTGAGTACGCGCATGCCTTTAACATATTTCATCAGCCGCTGGCGGTTCTCGCGCTGGTCTAGGTAAAAACCGGTCTTTTGCCCTTTGACCGGATCGACCTCGAAGGTTAGCCCATTTTCGCGGATGAGCACATTCCCATCAATGGGTGCTCCGGCAAGCAGTCCGCAGTTTTCCGCCAAACCCTCCAGGCGGCGCACTTCCACATCCGAACGTTCGTAAATGCTGGTCGGTTTTAGCTGATCCATGATGATGTTACAAAACATTTTTTTCCATCGCTCAGCACCAGCGGTCAATATCTGAAGCACGATCACATCCGCATACTTATCGGCGACCAAACCCGGCAGGCCATCCGACTCAGCAAATATCAAGCGGTACGAATTAGTGAGGTGAGGTTCAATAAGTCCCTTGCGCAATTGGATGGCTTGCTTGATGCGTGAAATAAAAAATGTTTCATTTACTGATTCGCTGGGATCCCATGTCCACACTCGGGCAACGATCTGCGATGATGGATTGTAAGCGGCGAGCGCTACACACTCGTTGTGCGAAGTAACTATTTCCACCGTATCCCCACTTTGCGGGTTACCTTCCACCCTTGCAACCGCCCCCGAAAATACCCAGGGATGGTGATTGAAAATCGAGCGTTCCCTGCCGGGCTTTAGATAGATCCTGGGGTCCACGGATTCACTCCCCAGCCAATTTTCGTAATCCGGCTTCGTCAATGACTGGAATATTCCATTGGCGCGCTTTATCCAATTTGGATCCCGGCGTTTCGCCTGCAACCACGTAATCGGTTCTGCGGCTTACGCTATCCGTTACCTTCCCACCGTGTTGTTGGATGAAACTCTTGACATCTTCTCGAGAAAATCCTGCGAGGGTGCCGGTGACAACAAATGTTTTATCATCAAGTGTTTGTGCAACACTTGATGTTGATTTTTGTGCAAATGGCCAGACTCCCGCATTTTTCAGCTTGGTCAGTACCAATTGGTTAACAGGACGGGCAAACCAATCCACGATCGCCCTGGCAATGTTTGGACCGACACCTTCAATAGTTTGCAAGTCTTCAAAGGTGGCTTTCGCCAACATTCCGATATCTGTAAACTGAAATGATAAGTCGGTTGCCAGAACCTCACCCACCCCGCGGATGCCTAAAGCAGCAATAACACGTTTGAGCGGTTGTCTGCGGGATTGATCGATGGATTGGATCACGTTCTCAGCTTTCTTATCCGCAAACCCTTCCAATTTTAGTAGGTCGTCTTTTTTGAGATAGTATAGATCAGCAGCATCTCCGACAAGTCCTGCCTGGGCCAACTGCTCAACGATCTTGATCCCCAATCCGATAATATCCATGGCACCGCGGGAGACAAAATGCTCAAGGTTGCGGATCAATTGTGCCGGACAAGCTGCATTGACACAAAACCAGGCAACCTCACCAGGCAAATGCTCTACCGCCTGCCCACATGTCGGGCAAACTTTCGGTGGCTCAAATTTTTTCTCCTGTCCGGTGCGAACTTCGGTAATGGGACCAATGATATATGGGATAACATCTCCGGCGCGTTTCACCATCACACGGTCACCAATGCGTATGTCTTTTTCAGAAATGTATTCGAAATTGTGGAGTGTCGCCTGTTTGACAATCACTCCTCCAATTTCGACAGGTTCCAGCATAGCGGTGGGCGTGAGAACACCCGTCCTGCCTACATTTATCCCGATATCGTTTAAGCGGGTTGTTACCTCACGGGCAGGATATTTGAGCGCTATGGCACTGCGAGGATCTTTTCCGACAATGCCTAATTCTGCTGCCAGGTCGAGATCATTTACTTTGATGACCACACCATCAGCTTCGAAGGGAAAGGTGTCACGTTTTCCCTGCCAGTCTGTAATGCGTTCAAGCACAGAATCCAGGTTTCCACACAGTTCGTATTGGGATGTTACAGGGAATCCCAACGTTTTAAGGTATTCGAGCGTTTCCAATTGGGTTCCAGGCACCCTTGCACTGCAAGCCACGATGGCATAGCATAATAATGTTAGTGGACGAGAAGCTGTCAGTGCAGGGTCAAGCTGGCGAAGAGACCCTGCTGCGGTATTGCGGGGATTCTGATAGACACGTTCTCCGGCCTCTTCCAGGTTTTTATTTAACTTCTCAAAATCATTCTTATTGATGAACACTTCACCGCGCACAACAAGCTCTGCCGGTGGGATCCCGTCCAAATTTCGAATCGGTATGCGCAAAGGCACAGGTTTCACTGTGCGCAGGTTGGCGGTGATATCTTCACCCACTTCACCATCGCCACGCGTTGCACCTTGCACAAAAATCCCATTTCGATAATGAAGTACAACGGTTAATCCATCAATCTTGGGTTCAAGTATGAATCCCGTCCCGGATACTCGGTCGTCCAACTTACAGATGCGTTCGTACCAGGCACGGATATCGGTATCATTGAATGCATTGGCAAGGCTGAGGATGGGAGCAGGATGACGTACCTTGGTAAATTTATCCAGGATCCGCCCTCCTGCACGTTGTGAAGGTGAGTCAGAGGTAATCCAATCCGGGTATTGTTCTTCGATTTCCCGCAGCCGCATCACCATTTTATCGAATTCCGCATCGCTAATGACGGGATCATCAAGCACATGATAGCGGTAATTATGAAAATTGATATCCTGCTTGAGCTGCTCGAGTTCTAATTTCAGGTTATCCGATTCCATAGAAAATATTATAGCCCAAATGATTTTCAGTCCAATACCATTTAGAATATAATAACGTATATAATTTTGGACACTTGTGTCATTCACCTGGAGGTACAAATGCGCGCGCTCAAGACAATCTTCTTTATCATCGGAGGGGTATTAAGCTTCTTTGGAATTCTCTTCATTTGGGGAGAGGGTGGCGGAGTAAAGAATGGTCTTATTACAGGCATAATACTCTTTGTCATTGCTTTTATATTCATCATTATTGCTGCCCGACTCAAAGGCCCTACCACCGAAACAACCAATGTAACCCTCAATGTTGACCTGCCGGCTAATTCCTCCATGGACGCACTGAAATGCAAATCGTGTGGCGGTACACTCGGTCCAAAAGATGTGCAAATGGTTGCCGGCGCGCCGGTGGTCACCTGCCCTTACTGTCATACAACGTATCAATTAACGGAAGAACCCAAGTGGTAACCGATAACTAGAGTGATGGAGGAGAAAATGAAACGACTTCGCTGGCTTGGGTTGACACTTGCTGTACTCTTACTGATGCTGGTCGTCATGCCCGTGTTTGCCCAGACGTACTACTTCCAAGTACTTGAAGAAAATGTCCTTTTTACCATTCACGACGACGGTACTGCCTCAATAGATTATTACTGGAAATTCAGCAACGATTCCTCTGCTTCACCCATCGATTATGTCGATGTCGGTTTACCTAACAGCAATTACGATCTCTCGAGCATTACCGGCAGCGTTGATGGTAAAGCGATCTACGATATCTCAAATTATGACAACCCCACGACCAATACCTCCGGCATTTCCATGTACCTCGGGAGCGATGCCATCCAGTCAGGTGGAACAGGTGAAGTTCGGCTGCATGTGGAAACTGTACGCGATATGTTTTACCAGACTGACAAAGTCCCGAACAAGTCGGAGCCATACGCCCATTTCCAATTCCGACCGAGCTGGTTTGGCAAAGACTACATGTACGGCAGCACCAACATGACCGTGACAATTCTTTTCCCACTTGCCATGAATGGGACGGAACCGGTTTACGATACGCCGGATGGTTGGCCGGGTATCGCACAACCGATTGAAGGTGTCGACCCTCAATCAAATAGAGTGTATTACATGTGGGATGCCACAAACGCAACAGGGTTTGATCAATATACCTTTGGTGCAGCTTTCCCGGCGCGTTACATCCCCGATTCCGCAGCTCAAACGGCACCTCTCCTCAATGTCCGCATTGATTTTGCTTCGCTCTGCCCCTTCATTATTTGCATCGGAGTAATTGGCTTTGTAATCTTTATCATTATCGTCTCTGCAAAAAATGCGCAAAAGAGAAAACTACAGTATTTACCACCAAGAATTGCAATCGAAGGTCAGGGGATAAAACGCGGCCTCACTTCCATCGAAGCTGCCATCCTGATGGAACAACCCATGGATAAGATCCTTACTATGACACTTTTCTCAAGCATAAAAAAAGGTGCTGCTGAAGTCATTACCAAGGAACCTTTGCAGTTAAAGCTGACCGATCCTCTTCCAGAAGGGTTAAATGCATATGAGATCGAATTTCTGCGAGCTTTCCAAAAAGCAACACCCGCGGAAAAACGAACTGGACTGCAAGAAATGATGATTAACCTGGTAAAAAGTGTTTCTGAAAAAATGAAAGGGTTCAGCCGCAAAGAAACGATCGTTTTCTATGAAGACATCATTAAACGCGCCTGGGAACAGGTTGAAAAAGCGGAGACTCCAGAAGTCAAGAGTCAACGATATGACGAAGTAATGGATTGGACGATGCTGGATAAGCAGTATGACCAACGGACCAGCCAGACCTTCGGCACAACCCCTGTTTTCCTGCCAATGTGGTGGGGTCGCTACGATCCTTCATATCGAACTGCAGGTGGTGGCATAGCTCAAAGCGTTTCCAAACCCTCCTTGAGTACAGGCAAACCTTCTCTTTCAACCAATATGCCGCGGTTGCCCGGTTCTGATTTTGCCGCTTCGATGGTAAATGGAGTGCAGAATATGTCCGCTGGAGTTCTGGGAGGTCTTTCCAACTTTACCAGCAACGTGACCAATAAAACCAATCCAATCCCCATACCTACTTCGACGGGCACTCGGAGCGGTGGTGGATTTGGCAGCGGAGGTGGAGGTCACTCTTGTGCTTGTGCTTGCGCTTGTGCAGGTTGCGCATGTGCTTGTGCTGGTGGTGGACGATAGCCTAATTTCTACGTGAAAACCGTCAACGTAAAAGCCACAAGATTTATTGAAGGTACCGCACTTTCAGCGGGTGTTTATCATTTTGAGAAAAAAGCACCCGACTCGAAGTCACGTATTCACTTGCGAGTGGAAGCAGATGGCAATGGTTTATTGCTGGTAAATGCCAACCGGGCTTTCCATTTAAACCCGACTGCCACCTTGATGGCTTTTCATATGTTGCAAGATCAAAAACAAGCCGAAATCATCAAATCTCTGATCAGCAGCTACCATGTCACTAGAAAGGAAGCTGAAAAGGATTTCTCACTTTTTCAAAGTCAGTTTTCGCAATTAATTGAGCCTAGTGACGCTTGTCCTATACATGATCTGGGAGTCGAAACGACGGCACCTTTCTCCCACACCCCTTCGGCACCTTATCGCATGGATCTTGCCCTCACTTACCGTTGCAACAACGATTGTAGCCATTGTTACAACGAACGGACGCGGGCTGAACACGAGCTTTCCACAAATGAGTGGAAAATGATCCTCGACCGTTTGTGGGAAGTGGGTATCCCTCACATCGTCTTTACAGGGGGTGAGCCCACCTTGCGCGAGGATCTACCCGATCTGATTGCATATGCGGAAAATCTCGGACAAATAACCGGTATCAACACAAATGGGAGAAAGCTCAAAGATGCTTGGTTTGTTGACAAATTGGTTCAAGCGGGGCTTGATCACGCTCAGATCACTTTGGAATCTAATCAAGAACATATTCATGATGCACTCGTTAACCATGCAGGTGCCTGGAAAGAAACAACCGCTGGCATCCGGAATGCCTTAAAACAAAAACTCTTTGTCATGACCAACACTACATTATTAAAATCCAACAGCCCTTATCTTGGTGAATCATTGGATTTTTTCACAGAGTTGGGGGTACAAACAATCGGGCTCAATGCATTGATCCATTCCGGAAGAGGTGCCTCGGTTCAAACAGGCCTGGATGAAAACGATTTAAAAGAATTGCTTATAATCGCTAAAGAAAAAACAAAACGGCAACATCAACGTTTGATATGGTACACGCCTACCCAATATTGTCATTTTGACCCTGTTTTAATGGAATTGGGAGTCAAGGGGTGCACGGCAGCTTTGTATAACATGTGCATCGAACCAGATGGAAACATCATCCCGTGCCAATCCTATTACCAATCGTTGGGTAAATTATCTGAGAAAAAATGGTCAGACATTTGGAATCATCCTGTGGCTATTTCACTTCGCGAGCGAAGAAATGTACCAATCGGATGCCTGCCTTGCCCATTGTTCCAGGAATGTGGCGGAGGATGTCCGTTAACATTTGAAAAAATAAATCCCACACCTGCAGCCATCCATGCTGATCTACCTGCATAAAACGAGGAGGAAAAGATGAAGAAACGAATCGATGCTTTTTATGACCGGATATTCAAACAAGTTTTACCAATTCCCGCTGGTATTTATCATTTTCAAACACCACCCGAATCTCCCCAGCAATATCGTCTTCATTTACGCTTGGATGATTGCGGGGAAGGGATTTTGATCCTTAATGCAAAAACCGTTTTACATCTCAATCAGACAGCCACGGAATATGCATATCACATCATTAAGCAAACTCCTCCCGATCAGATTGCAACAGAAATGAAACACAGATACAATGTTTCCAAGCAAAAAACTCAACAGGATTTTGCTAATTTTTATAAACAAATTACGACGCTTGTTGAGACTCCCGATATCGATCCAGATATTTATATTGACTATTCCAGGATCGACCCTTATTCCAAAGCTATATCAGCACCCTACCGGTTGGATTGTGCTTTAACATACAAAACATCTTCGCAAGCGGGGAAAAATGTCGCACCGGTTGACAGGGTAAAACGAGAGCTCACTACGGACGAATGGCGGACAATTCTAGGAAAAGCTTGGCAAGCAGGAATTCCACATATTGTCTTCACCGGAGGTGAACCGACTTTACGTCCCGATCTACCTGACCTAATCACGCATGCTGAACAACTTGGACAGGTGAGTGGAATCTTGACAGACGGATTACGTCTGGCAGAAACGAAATATCTACACCAGTTGCTTCAATCGGGGCTAGACCATATCATGCTCTTACTGGACGATGCCGATGAGCGCGCATGGGAAGCCATCCGGGATGTGATCGCAGAAGACATCCACCTCACAGTACATTTAACCATAACTAAATCCAATATGAAGAAAGTAGGTGAAATTCTTGATCGACTGCAAAAATTGGATGTCAAGACCCTCTCCCTCAGTATTAGCGAAGCCTCTCTGAAAGAAGAAATGAAGAAAATCCAACAACAGGCAGCGGATAAAGGTCTAACCCTGGTTTGGGATTTACCTGTACCCTATTCAAATTTTCACCCAATCGCATTGGAATTGGAAGAACACGAAAAGCCATCTCAAGGCGCTGGCAAAGCCTGGCTTTATGTCGAGCCCGACGGAGATGTATTACCGGAACAAGGTGTCAATAATATTCTAGGCAATTTCTTATCAGATGCTTGGAGTTCAATCTGGAAAAAAGCCAGAAGCTCGTGAAATTCTCCACCTCGGATTGGCATAAAAGATTTCAACAACAAGCGACCTGGACGCAATATTTCAGGTCGTATTTATTTCGAAACATAATCACGGAAAAGGATCTTATTATATTAGAAGTAGGTTCTGGAACTGGGGTGATCACCGAACAACTAAGTAGATTGGATCATTTTTCCATTTTTGGAGTGGATATCTCACCTGAACGAGTTCAATTTGCCCAAAAATATGATCCGAATTCCTGTTTTTCTGCTGCAGATGGACTAAATCTCCCGTTTCCAGAAGGATGCTTCGATGTCACATGCTGCCATTATTTTCTGCTTTGGGTTTCTTCACCATTCGGAGCACTTACTGAAATGTTGCGAGTTACGAAAACTGGTGGTCATGTTGTCATCTTTGCGGAGCCAGATTATTCCAAAAGGAATGATCTTCCAGAAGAATTATTGGAGATTGGAATTGCGCAATTTCGAGCATTGCAATTGCAAGGAACGGATCCTGAAATCGGTAGCAAGGTAAAAGGAATGTATCAACAATTATCTATGAAAATTGAAGAAGCTGGTGTTTATCAAACCGGTCTGTCTTTGCATGAAAAAGAAAATATTCAACAGGAAATCACAATTCTGCGTAATGATTTATCTTTCATGTTTGATAACAAACGAATTACCGAATTGATCTCTCATTTTGAACAAATCTACAAAGCAAAGAAATTTCAATGGACGATACCAACGTATTATGTAGTTGGGAAAAAAAGGACACATTGCCAAAAACCCAAGAAGTAGCTATAATTGCGAACGTCATTCGGGGCGTGGCGCAGCCCGGTTTAGCGCGCTTGCATGGGGTGCAAGAAGTCGGAGGTTCAAATCCTCTCGCCCCGACTCGAAAAACTCACAATAATCTTGTGAGTTTTTCTTCAAATGTTTTTTAGTCTACGATTTATGGTTCTTTTATTCAAAATAGAATACTTTACCTTTTCAAAATACTATTTCTGTAGTAAACTCCTTCAGCTTGGTTGACAACTGAACGTTGCAACCTTTCCGCCTTTGACTCATCCACGATGATGTTCAAGGGCAATCCCATGGAAAGGAGGTTTCCCTAAATGCATCCTTATGAATTGGTTTTAATCATCCACCCTGATTTGGATGAAGCTGCTATAACTGGTGTTCTTGAAAAAGTCAAAACTTGGATTGCTGATTCCGGTGGATCAGTTGATAATATTGAACGTTGGGGTAAACGTCAAATGGCATACACGATAAAGAAACAGCGTGACGGAATGTATATTCTGTTAACATTAAAGATGACACCTACGTTCAGTTCGGAACTGGAGCGTAATTTGAAATTCCTTGAACCCGTAATGCGGTTTATGATCACAGCACAATAATGCTGACCGATCAGGAGATCAAATGAGCCGCGGTTTAAATAAGGTAAAGGGGTCAAGAAGTCTATGTTGAAGGAAGGCTTCAGACAAGAATATGGGAAGATTCCGTAGGCTCCAAGCATTGCAGTATCGAAATTGTTTCCAATGAAACAATGATCCTTGAAGATCGTAAGGACATCAATCAGAATTTAGCAGACATGCCATTGCCTGAAGTAACAATGGACGGATATCCGTTCGATGGAGAAAAATAAAATGAGCGATGAATTTACCAATGAAGGCGAACAATCCGGTGGGATGAGACGTTATATCTCGCGACCGAAGATCTGTCAGTTTTGTGCTGATAAAAATGTGATTATTGATTACAAGCAGGTGGATATGCTTCGGCGTCTCGTCACCGAGGAAGGCAAAATCCGACCACGCCGACAAACTGGAACTTGTGCACGGCACCAACGGGAAGTAGCCAAGGCGATTAAACGTGCTCGTCATCTTGCTATGCTTCCTTTTGCGGGAGATGTCTGGCCGGAACGCGAACGACAATATTAGATAATCCGATAAGCATGGATGGCTGCCATCCGTGCTTTTATATATTGACAGAGGAATTGCATGGCTAAAGAAAAAGAACAAAAAATCATTACAAAAAAGCATTTGGCGCGTGCAGAACGTGAACGCATTCAGACTCGCATTCTGGTAATTGCGCTAATTGCTTTCGGATTGGTCCTCGTTGGCATTATTGGTTATGGTCTGCTTGATCAATATGTTATCAGTGATCTTAAACCGGTGGCAAAGATCAATGGCGAGGTGATCACCGTCCGAGATTATCAAAAGCAGGCCCAAATGACTCGTTTTGAAGAAGTAAACCGTTATACCCAGGATAAACAGATCTATGATTTTTACAACCAACTGGGTATCTCACCTGACTCCCAACTAGTGGGTGAACTCTATACTCTGCAAATCGAACTTTCTGATTCGCGTACATTGGGTCAGAAAGTCCTGAACAATATGATTGAATACCACATCCTTCAATTGAAGGCTGCGGATCTTGGAATATCCCTGACGGATGCAGAAGTCGATGATCTTTTATATAGCTCATTTGGGTTTTATCCGAGTGGGACGCCAACATCGCAACCTACATCAACTGCATATTACACACCAACTTATTCATCCACCCAACGCGCATTATTAATCACACCCACCAGCACACAAGACCTCGCATCCACACCCGCTGAATCACCCACACCAACGGAGACTAGTCAAGGAACACCAACTATCTCATTTACAGCCACGTTGGAACTACCCGTTTCGACTCCAACCTTGGGTCCAACAGCTTTGCCAGAAAACACTGCCACTCCTTATCCCACAGCAACCGAATACACTATGGAAGGGTATCAGCAAGAATTTGCACAATATCTTCAACAAATTTCCTCTTACGGTATCGTAGAAGAAGATGTAAGGGAATATGTGCGTTATAAATTACTCAAGGAAAGAGTATTCAAGGCACTGACTAAAGACTTGCCCACGCAAGGTGAGCAAAGCTGGATCCGACACATCCTCCTTAATACTGAAGATGCAGCAAACTCTGCCTTACAACTGCTTAATGCTGGTGAGAATTGGATAGCTCTTGCACAGGAATTATCTCTCGATACATATACAAAGAATTACGGTGGTGATCTGGGATGGTTCCCAAGAGGATTGCAATCACCTCAAATTGATGATGCAGCATTTTCCATGAAAATTGGCGAGATGAAAATTGTCAGCGATGATACTGGCTGGCATATTATCCAATTGCTAGGATTTGAAAAAGAACGCCCCTATTCGACCTCTATCCTCAACCAGACGCAATCAAAAGCATATAACACCTGGTATGAGAATATCAAGTCGGCCTTGAAGATTGAAACGTTTGACCGATGGATATCTTACGTACCTGTCAATCCAACCCTGCCGGCTTCCCAATAAAGAAAAAGCGCAGTTCTTTCGGAACTGCGCTTTTTCTTATTTTACCATTTCTTCCGTTAATTCATCCATCTTCAAACTGATCACCTGGCTAGCAGAATCCTTACCCATTGTCACACCATAAATCACATCAGCCACTTGCACGGTGTTTCTATTATGTGTAATCAGGATAAATTGAGTATTATCACTCAATTCAAGCAATAATTCGCAAAATCTTCCCACGTTTGCTTCATCAAGCATGGCATCCACTTCATCCAATACACAGAAAGGTGTGGGGGAAACTTTTAGGAGAGCAAATACTAATGCGGCTGCTGTCAGGCTTCTTTCCCCACCTGATAGTAGGGATAATCCCTGCTCCCTTCTGCCCGGGAGCCGCGCTTCAATATCAACACCGTTTTCGGTGACTTTTTCAGATTCCGTCATCAACAATTTAGCAGTCCCCCCAGTGAATAACCGGGAAAATATTTGATGAAATTCCTCAGCGACTTTATCGAAAGTCGTCCTGAATTCCGTTTTCATAAGGTCATCTAACTCAGCAATTATCTCTTTTAAATCTTTTTCGGCTTTATTCAGATCTTCGACCTGTGAACTAAGAAAGCCAAATCTTTCACTCAATTCCTCAAATTCTTTCTCCGCTTCCTGGTTAATGGGACCCATCCGCCGTAATTGCGCTCGTTGCCGATTAATGTTTTCTTCTAGGTCATTCGGAATTTGCGTAAGGTCTGGAAGCTGTTCTACCAACCCATCCAATGGTAACGGATTCGGACCGGAGACATTCACAGCATAATCAAATGCAACCAGACCAAAATCTTCTTCAATTTTTTCCCTAAGCCTTTCGATATGATCCTTTTGACGACTTACTTCCAATTGGGATTGGGAAAAATATCGCTCTGCGTTTGTTGCCGCCTGCCTTGCTGAAGATAGATCAGCTTGAAAGGAAAGATTAATGGTCTCCTTTTCATTCAATTCTTTTTCGGATGGTGATACTTTAAGTTGTAATTCCGATAATTCGGTTAAAATGTCTTTTTCACTTTTCTGAAGAAACACTTTCTCGGTTTGAATTCCTTCAAGAGAATCTCGAAGATCGGATAAATTTTTTATTAGATTATCTAGTGATGTATTTATTCTTTCCAGGCTGGTTGTTTTTTCAGTTATCCTTACCTCAAAATCCGTCAGAGCTCTTACTAATACAGCCCTTCGGGTGCTCCAATGAATTACCTGCTTTTGTAGTTCATCGGTGGGATGGTCCTTAATCAGTGACAATAATTCATCAACTTTTTGAGAATTTTTTTGAATATATTCATTCGTCGTAACGAGCTTTTGTTTTTCGACATCAATTTCTTTCTCAAGCTCAGTTAATTGCTGAACATACGTATATTGTTGATCCAAATAAAGAATCTGGCGGTGTTTTTCCTGTTCCGACTCTATCTTCTTTTTCTGCAACAGCTCTTGCTCTTGATTAAATTGAATCTTTAATTGCTCCAGCTTATTTGAAGCTAGATCAACTTTCTTCCGATCTTCGGATATTCGTGTTTGAATTTCATCGATCGATGATTGCGAAGTAGAAATTTTCTTATCAGTCGATAGGATAGCTTCCTGTAATTCCTGTTTTTGACGAGGTCTTCCAACTAAAGAAGTTCGTTTTTCTTTCCCAGCAGTAATAACCCCATTTTTGTGGAAAACTTCCCCGATTATTGTTACAATTCGAAAATTCGATGAAATCTCAGGAAGTATTTTTTGTGCTTCTTTGCGGTTCTTTACAATAAGTACATGATCAAGCATCACATCGACAAGTTTTCGAAAATCATTAGAGCATTCAATTACTTCAGATGCTCGCGTGAAACCAGGTTTCATCATTTTTATTTCTTTTGAATCACTACTCATTGATAAATTTTTCGGTAAGAGATTTACCCGGGTTTTATCATTCTTTTCGATATAAGAGAGTAGATTTTCCAATTCGGATGGATTCTCAATTATTAGACTATCGAAATAGTCGCCCAAAGCTCCTGCAATGGCTCGTTCGTATTTTTCAGGAACAACCAGTAATTGACCAAAAGATGTCAAATGACTGGAAATTTTTCCTTTTTGTGCATCTTCAAATAAACTTTTGATCCCATCATCTGATCCAACCAACTGCAGCTCTGATGAAATGAGCACGTCCAACTTGGCAGCAAACCCGGTTTTTTGAATTTGCCATTCCCCAATTCTTGAGTTTTCCTGTTGAAGATTCTTCTCAAGTTCATCCAAAGCTTTTTTTCTATCATCGAACTGTTGAGATGCCTTTGAATATTGGGATTCAACGGTCGAAACCTTACTGGAATGTACTTCAATTTCATTCCCAATGGTCTGAAGTTCATTCTCAATTCCCAACAAGATATCAGTTGTATTCTTGCAATTAGAGTTCAAACTTTCCTTACGATTAGTTAATTCCGAGATACGTGCCTTTGAACGGATTATTTCAGCTTCATTATTTATTTGTTCATTTCTTAACGTCGATAACTCCGTCTCCCATTTCTCCAATTCCTTTTTTTTCGTGAGAAAAGAGTCTTCTACTTCTTTTTGTTGAGTTTGAGCTTCTTTCAATTCGATATCCAGCTCATGTTTACTCAACTTCATCGCATCAAATTCATTGGTCAGGGCTTCATGTTCAGCTTGAACCTTTTCTCTTTCTAGTATGGTTGAGGTTTCTTTTTCCTTTAATGCAATTTTCCGTTCGTCAATAACAGCAAGATTTCGGCTGATTTCTTCTCTTTTAACATGCAATTCAGCCATCTTTCGATGCCAATCATCCAATCTCTTCCTAATATTCGAGACTTCTTCCCTGGTGATATTGTCCCTGTCTTCAATTTCACGTAATTTCTTTTGAGCATTTTCCAATAAGATTTCCTGCGATTTTTAATCCTTCACGCGCAGTGATATATTCCTTTTGAGTCTTATGCCATTGATAACCATACCAATCTCTTAGTAAAATCCGCAAATCCGCTTTTATTCTTTCAAATTCCTGTGCCTTGCGGGCTTGTCTTTCCAAAGATGATATGCGCGGTTTTATTTCCGCCAAAATATCATTTACACGCTCTAAATTTCGCCTGGTATTTTCAAGACGGTTCAGGGATTCATCTCGACGTGATCGATACAATCCAATTCCCGCTGCTTCCTCAAAAAATTTCCTTCTTTCCTCAGGCTTCAACGAAAGAGCAGCATCAACAAGACCTTGCCCTATTACTGTATATGTCCGTTCCGATAAACCCGTTTGGGAAAGCAATTCATTAATTTCCTTCAACCGCACTCGTTGATTATTAATCAGGTATTCATTTTCTCCATCCCGATAGGCGCGTCGAGTAATCGCAACTTCGTTAAAATCAATCGGTAACCAACCGTCTTCATTGTTGAAAATAATGCTTGCAGAAGCCATGCTAGCACGTGGTCGTTGTTCCGAGCCTGTGAAAATCATGTCCTCAGTCTTTTTTCCGCGAAGCAAGCTGAATGCCTGCTCACCCAGCACCCATCGGATGGAGTCTGCAATATTCGATTTTCCGGATCCGTTTGGACCCACCACGGCAGTAATATTGCCAGGAAACTCGAAAGCGGTTTTACTGGCAAATGTCTTGTATCCATGTAACTCTAATGATTTAAGGCGTGGCATGCATCTCCTTGGATTTTTTTATGATGGTTGGAAAACACCGAATTTCGTTAATGCATCTTTTGCAGCAGCTTTTTCAGCAGCTTGTTTACTCATACCAGTACCCGATCCACCATATTTGCCATTGATAAATACATCCACTGAAAATAATTTCAAATGATCGGGTCCCGTGGAATCTTTTGTCAAATAAGAAGGGGCATTAAATCCGTTCGATTGCGCCCATTCCTGCAATGTGCTTTTTGGATCTTCGTTGCGACGATGAATCAAAATATCGTTGGATGCAGAAAACAACATAGGAAAAATGAATTTCTGCACCGCGCTGATACCTGCATCCAAATACAGCGCTCCAATCAAAGCTTCAAATGCATCACATAATAAGGCATCCCGTGCTCTTCCCCCACCCTGGTCCTCACCATGTCCTAACCGAATAACATGCCCAATTTGAATATTCTTCGCAAAAACAGCCAATTGCTCAGTATGAACTAAAGCTGCTCGCATTCTAGTCAGGTCTCCCTCCGGCATTTCTGGAAACTGGTTGTACAACCAGGCACCAACAACAAAATCAAGGATTGCATCACCGAGGAATTCCATTCGTTCGTTATCCTCCAGTGCCTCTGGATGTTCATTCAGGTAGGAACGATGTGTTAATGCTCTGTTTAATAACAACCAGTCGGTAAAAGATAAACCGTTGCGCTTTGCAAAAGAACGGGGAGACTCCGCTTGATCCAGTTTTGTATCCAAACCAGGAAATTCCTCCAAAGAACTTGGAGAACGCAAACCACTTATCAAATGATAAAGTGGCTAGCGTTCGCTTTGTTCAATCTACTTTCTTTCATTATACTTTAAACCAGACCCGGTTAATGTTAAAATCTGAGGTCCCGGAGTTCGATGAATCACTTTTCTAAGTGCGCACCACACCAATGCACTAGTTGGTTCGACAAAATATCCCCTGTTTGCGATCTCATTATAAGCATTGAAGATGTCAGATTCATGAAAGCCAATAATTTCGCCTGGATGCGTTTGAAGACTTTTAATAATGCATCACCGCGGACTGGCAAAGATACGCAGACCCCTTCGGCAATTGATGAAGTCCATTTATTTATTTTTACATTACCTTGTCTTGCCAAAAATGCCCTTAGAATTGGTGAGCAATTATTAGCTTGCACACCCACGAAGTAAGGTAATTTTTGCAGGATATTAGCTGTAATTAATGATTCAAACCCTCGAATTAGCCCTAGTAGAAGTCCGCCTTGTCCCACAGGTGCGATAACGGTCCCTGGCATTTCATTTTTGTTTTTTACAGTTTCATAGGCGATAGTCAGCGATCCCAGCTAAACCGAATGGCAAATATGCATGACTGGCATAAGTTTTCCCTTTGTTTACTTCCACCAAAGCAGCATGTGTCGCTTCGATGCGGGGTCCTGGAATTGGAATCACATGCGAACCATACTGTTCCATTTGTAATCGTTTCGCACCCGAAGCTGTATCTGGAATATAAATTTCCGAAGAAAATCCAGCACGTGCAGCATATGCAGCCAACGATGCACCTGCATTTCCAGATGAATCTTCCACTACATTTTTAACACCCCGTGACTTAAGGAAATTGATTAATACTGTTGTTCCACGATCTTTGTATGATCCTGTGGGATTCAGGTGTTCACATTTTAATCCAATGGGATATTTATCAAATTGATCCCATATGAGAGGAGTGTCACCTTCCCCTAAAGTGATTGGTTCATCGATGAAGTCAAATCCGAAACTGTTTATGTATCGCCATACACCGTGATATTTTTCGTTTGGTTTTTGGAATTGAAATGGACCATCATAATCATAAATCCCACCACATGCGGAGCATAGATATGGTGAACCCTGTTGAGGATATTCCGATCTGCAGGAGATGCACCTTACAGCTGGCATTACTACTTGCCCTGATTTCCAGGTAAAAAATCACCATCAATCCAGGATTCCCCATCAGGTCCCATTTCTTTTTTCCAAATGGGGACAATTTCCTTAATCTTTCGATGGCATATCTCGTTGCGTCAAAGATTCCGTCATTTCGATGACTTGCACTGCAAGCAATTAAGACGCTCGGAATACCCTGTCGCAGCTTCCCTGTCCGTTGAATGATTATAATACCTTGAACTTTTGGCCATTTTTTTCGTATTTCGCTGGCAATTTTTTCCAGCATTTCTTCAGCCATTGGAGAGTATGCTTGATATTCAAGTGCATCGGTTTTTTTATTGGGTAGGTTTTCAGTCTCTCCGCGAACAACTCCAAGGAAAACACTAATTCCACCTGTCTGTTTGTATGTAATTTCGGAAATCCAGTTTTCAAGAACTATAGGATCTTCAATAATTCGGATTATTGTTGAAAATCCACTCCCACCGCTTACGGGTGGAAAGAGCGCAATCTCCGCATTTCGAGGTATTAGATCATTGTCCATAGCAAAATTTCGATTTACTGCCACGATTATCTTCTTTGAACGAAAATCAAGTTGTGGATATTGGGCGAAAAGGATTTCTTTCAATTTGGAGACAGTCAATTCACCAGTGAATTCCACGTTAATTTTTTGATTTCCAATCACGTCCCTTAAAGAAGCAAATAATATTATTGTGATTGTTCCAAAGCTACTCATTAAATACGTCCCCGCTTAGTCCCCCGTGTTTTTCGATTAATCGAATATTCTGGATTTTTGCAGATTTCTCAACAGCCTTGATCATATCGTAGATTGTGAGTGCAGAAATCGATACAGCGGTCAAAGCTTCCATTTCGACACCAGTTTTGGAAGTGCTTTTTACAGTCGAAGTGATTTCTATCCCAGGCAATAAAGGTTTAATGACCAGGTTCACATCAATTTCATGGATTGGTATCAGGTGGCATAGAGGGATTAATTCAAATGTTTTCTTCGCGGCTAAAATCCCTGCTAATTTCGCCACGGTTAGAACATCACCTTTTTTTATTTGATTCTTTTTGATAAGGTTGATCGTTTCTTTTTTAAAATGATCTCTCCCTGGCAATTGCGGTTCGTTCAGTATCAGGCTTGTTTCCGACATTTACCATGCGAGCTTTTTGATTACCATCTATATGAGTTAATTCATTTTTCTGCATGGAGCAATTATAACCATTAATATTTTGTCAAAAGACGTTCTGGATTGGATGCTATAATATCCACCGTGTCATCTGCTTTTCTTGAAAAATCCACGGACGGGTATCAAGTATTCACTGAAGTCTATGAAGGTCCTTTGGATTTGTTGTTGGACCTTATCGAACGCGCGGAGTTGGATATTACCCGTCTTGCGCTCGCCCAAGTAACGGATCAATATCTGGATTACTTGCATCATCTACAGCAACGAAATGCAGAAGAAGTTTCCTTATTTGTAGTGATCGCAGCCAAATTACTCCAGATCAAATCCGCCGCACTTCTTCCAAGACAAGCTGAGGAATTGGGGAGCGATGAGGAAGAAGATCCAGGGGAAGCACTAGCAAGACAACTCATTATTTACAAACGGTTTAAAGAATTAGGCGCATATTTGGAAGAAAGAAATTTGAAAGGTTTACGAACATTTATCAGAGTTGCTCCCCCTCCAAAGATCAATGCAAAATTGGATATGTCCAATATCACATTCGATGATTTCATACTGGCTGCAAAAGAAGCTTTTGCATTAAAAAGAGCACTAAAACCATTATCACAAGTGGTATCACTTCCCAGAGTTACCATCCGGGAACGTATCCATCATATTCTCATAAAGATCAAGGAATTTGGCGCTACCACCTTCCGGTCGGTATTGGCAAATGAGAAAAATCGTATCGATATAGTAGTCACCTTTTTGGCAATGCTTGAATTAATAAAACGGCGATATATCGCTGTCCAACAAACGTCGTTGTTCGGAGATATTTCCATGGAGAAAAGCGACGATTTTGGGGAAAACGAAAATATTGAAATCGAATTTGATGATTAAAGCTTTTACATCCGCGTAACTTGATCGCTCATATCATCCAACAACTCAACTTCCTTTGTACTCAATTTCCAACCCAAAGCACCCAAGTTTTGTTCTGCTTGCTTGCGGTCTTTGGCACCAGGAATGGGCATCCCGCCTTTACAGATAACCCAGTTGAGTGCTACTTGTGACGGTGTTTTCCCTGAATGGTTTTCCCCGATTTCTTTCATGGTTTTCAATAATGGTTGGACCTTGGCAAGAAACCTGATATTATATTTTCTTCCCCGAATTCCCGTCAATGGATTCTTAGGTGTATATTTTCCAGAGAGAACACCTTGTGCAATAGGGCTATACGCAATCAGTCTGATCCCTTGTTGCTGACATCGCTGAAGCAATCCATTCTTTTCTACTTTTCTTTTTAAAAGATTATATTCAACCTGGTTGGATGTAAGCGAAATCCCATTTCTTTCCAGAAGTTTTTTTGTTCTGCTCATTTGATCGTAATTGTAGTTGGAAACTCCAACTTCCCCGATCAAACCTGCTTGAAACACTTCGATCATCCCCTGGATCCAATATTCGACCCGCATTGGAGGAAAAGGCCAATGTACTTGATATAAATCCACTTTTTTCAAACCTAAACGATTAAGACTCCGGCTTAATGCTTTTTTCAATTCAATTCTGCTCAAACGCCATGGATAAGGCATGAATTTCGTTGCAACGTGAATGCGTGGTTTGATATCATGTATCAATGTGCCAAGAAAAGACTCTGATTTTCCATTCCCATAGACTTCAGCAGTATCGAATAACGTCAATCCCGCATTGACACATACGTTAAATGCATCGTGGATATCTCGCTCGCCATAATCAGTCCCATAACCCCACCAAGTGCGGTCACCCCATGACCAGGTTCCAATTCCCATGGAATATGCATCTAATACGGATACTTTATTATTTTCAGTCATATCACCTCTTTGTTTCTTGATAAATTCCAAACTATTCCCAGATGATATAATTTTCTCACTAAAACTTCAATTAATTGATATAGTTTTTTTTTATTTTTTACCTATTCTTCATTCTTGTAACCTATTGGAAATATAAATGCCTGAAGAAGATTTAACCCCCATTCGTCAACAATATCTCGATATTAAAAAGAAATATCCTGATTCGATCCTTTTTTTCAGGCTGGGTGATTTTTACGAAACCTTCGATCGTGATGCTGAAATCACTTCGCGCGAATTGGATATTGTATTAACCTCAAGGGCTGTAAAAAAGGGAAACCGAGTACCAATGGCTGGCATCCCGTTCCATGCCGTTGAAAACTACTTATCGAGATTAATAGAAAAGGGATATCATGTGGCAATTTGCGAACAAATGGGAGACCAGCCACAAAAGGGGTTATTTCCAAGGGAAGTCGTTCGGATCGTGACTCCCGGTACTGTTATAGAACCCACACTGCTGGATCAGCAGAAAAACAATTATTTGTTTTGCTTTCTTATCGACGGTGATAAAGCAGGAATAGCTTTTACGGATATCACAACAGGAGAATTTTCTGCAACCGAAATAAGTGGTGGCGAGATACTCGCTCAGGTAAGATCGGAAATAACCCGGCTTCAACCTGCAGAAATTCTGATTTCTGGTCCAATTCAAGATGCAAATGGCGAAATTGGTCATCTCACACACCTGGAAGAGTGGAGATTTGAAAAGACCCGATGCTCGCAGGTTCTACTTAAACATTTTTCGGTAGCAAGTTTGGATGGTTTTGGGTTGAGGGATTTGCAACTTGCATCGATAGCTGCTGGTGTCATTATCCAGTATTTGCAAGAAACTCAACCTGCGGTTCTCACACTCCTTACTTCGTTATCAGTTTATTCGACAGCTGATTTCATGGTACTTGATAGCGCGACCCGAAGGAATCTTGAGCTTACGGAATCCATTCGTAAGGGTAATATCCAAGGGTCCTTATTACAAATCCTTGATCTCGCAACAACAGCCATGGGGCATCGACTGTTACGCAAATGGTTCAGTCAACCCTTATTGGATAAACAATTAATCAAAAACCGATTAGATAACGTGTCGTTCTACTTAAATGACGGTATGTTGAGAACAGAGATTTTTGAAGTTTTAAAGCATTTTAGTGATTTGGAACGGTTGATTACTCGGGTTGTTACGGAGCGCGTCTCTCCCAGAGAAATTGGCGCTCTAAGAGAAACTATTCGGAAAATTCCTGATTTTACTGGTCTCTTTAAGAATCAAAAATTTTCCCCAATGAATTTACAACATATTCATCAGCATAGCAATATTCTGACCTTGCTCGACAAATCCATCAGCGAAGACCCTCCATCTTCCCTCCAGGATAAAGGTATTATCCGGACTGGGTTTTCATCAGAATTAGATAACATCCTTGAATCTTCCAAACAAGCAAGAGAATGGATCAGTAATTTAGAGAATATCGAACGCGAACGCACTGGAATCAAATCATTAAAAGTTGGCTATAACAAGGTTTTTGGATATTTCATAGAAGTCACACATTCTAATAAAGAATCTGTCCCACCCGAATATATACGAAAACAAACCCTTGTAAACGCTGAAAGATACATCACACCTGAAATGAAAGAATATGAAACATTAGTACTTAATGCAGAGGAACGCATCCATGAATTGGAAATTCGCCTTTTCAAAGAAATATGTCGTGAAATTTCCTTACATCATCAAGAATTAATGGAAACAGCATGGACTGTAGCCGAGGTGGATGTTTATTGTGCGTTGGCAGAAGTTGCAGCTACAGGAAATTATGTTCGACCCGAAATTTCCGATGATTGCAAATTGGAAATACTGGATGGCAGACATCCCGTTGTAGAACGGATGTTAACCTCTGAACGGTTCATTCCTAATGATGTTCTTTTCGAAGAAGGGGAAATTGTTCGGATCATCACCGGTCCAAATATGAGCGGGAAAAGCACATTTTTACGACAAGTCGCTTTAATCGTATTCTTGACACAAATTGGAAGTTTTGTCCCTGCTGCCAGTGCGAAGATAGGTTTAGTCGACCGCATATTCACACGTATCGGAGCACAAGACGAAATATATGCTGGTCAATCAACATTCATGGTGGAAATGACTGAGTCTGCCAATATTTTGCATCACGCAACGAATAAAAGCCTGTTAATTTTGGATGAAATCGGTCGCGGGACAAGTACCTATGATGGTTTGTCCATCGCATGGGCGATGATTGAATATATTCATAATCATCCAAATCTTCGGGCACGCACTCTTTTTGCTACTCATTACCATGAATTGCTTCAATTACAGAAATTCCTTCCTGGAATACGTAATTACAATGTGGCAGTCATTGAATCCGAGGGAAAAGTTGTTTTTCTGCACAAGATCGTCGCTGGTGGATCCGACAAATCCTATGGCATCCATGTAGCACAATTAGCTGGTTTACCGGGTGCTGTGATTAACCGAGCAAATGAATTACTTAAGAATCTTGAAGCCAGTACAGGGGATGTAATTCAAATCAATCCATCCAATTCTCAGCAAATGGCATTATTTCCAGAAACAAATCCCATAGTTGAAGAATTGGATCGTATAGATCCCAATAGCCTTTCACCCATTGAAGCCTTGAATAAGTTTTTTGAATGGAAGAAAAAATATAGCGGGGAAGTTAAGCATTAGCTTGCTTCCCTGGATTAATCCTAGGGATAATCAAGAAGAGTAAACCTATCGCAGAAATTGCGATTGGTGATAAACCATAATAATAAACAAATACAGTTGATCCCTGCATCATTGCTTTTATGATTGGTTGTATTATTGCGACTGGTAAATCCGATAGTAGTTTTTGGAAAGCATCAGGCAGTATACTATTTACTACCAAAAACAAAACTATTTCAACGATAATCCCTATTGCCCCCGTAATGGATAATACTTTTCCCATCCATCTACAATAAGTATTCAAATTGCCTAACACTGTTATTGTGAGAGCTATGAAAAAACAGAGAGCGAGAATAGTAAAAACAAAACTCGTAATATATGCTGCTCGAAATAGTTTTACAACTTGAAATAATGAATTTTCGATGGTCACATTAAATCGGAGCTTTGCGGGTATTTCGTTCGCCAAATGAGTGAGTTCAGTTTGAAGAAAATCGACAAACGGACTAAGTAAAGAATCATCGACCATGCACATCGGGATAATCTCTGATGAACTATTCATAATCGAATTAATATTTTGTCTTTGACCTTCAGTACATTTCGGATATTTACTTAGTTCTTCAAAAATAATGATTTCATTATCTCGATTTTGCAAAATCGATTTCAAAGCTGAAGAGTAATTAAATTGGCTATCCACCAAATTACCATTATTGAAATAATGGTAATAATCTCCCAGATCCCTGGAAATAACAGCTTTCCACCATTTTGGAGATAATCCACTAGAAATAATCCGACTAACGAATGCAGGATCCAATCTACCAGTTCCGTTTTGAAAAGTTCCCATTTTTTGAAAAATTTCAAAACTATTTTCATTTAGCAATCCAAATATGTTTTGATTCTCAAGACTAATATTTAATATTTGGGGGTCGGTACTTATCTTCTGCATTGGAAAAAATAAAAAACCCAAAAAAGTTGTAAATATAAATATTGCGGAAAAAGTGATTTTTAGCGCTTTTCCAATCTGAGGGGGTGTTTTTTGAGATTCTTTTTTCATTTGATTGACTAAGAGAGAAGTTTGAAGCTAGTACCTTCAATATCGATGGAAAGTCGCTGTTTTTCAATTTTCCATTCACCGCCTTTATAATGATCCTTTAAGAACTTCTTCTTTTCCCAACCGAGTTTTTGCATCGGAATGATACAAGACGTCAGTTTTTGCCCTGCATTGATCAAAACCATAACCTTCTCTTTACCTTCTCCACGGGTGTATGCTAGAATCCTGTTTGTATCATCGGAAAAAACACATTCAAAAAACGGAGAGCTCAGTCCAAAATAAGCTTTTCTTAACTCTACAGCAGTTTTCGTTGTTCTACGGATATCCTCATTCCAATCTTTCTCCTTCCAAGGAAACGCACGTCTGCAGTCCGGATCCTTCCCCCCCTCAATACCAACTTCATCGCCGTAATAAATTGCTGGTGCTCCTGGTAAAGTAAATAGGATTAATATCGCCAGTTTACTTTTTTCCAAGCTCCCCAACACTGTTCTCAACCTTTCAGTATCGTGCGAACCAAGAAGATTGTACATGGCATTAATGTTTTCTTGAGGATAAGAACGAAATATGCTTTGAATTTTCTCTACACATTGTCCAATGGTCCATCTGTCATTGAGCAATTGAATTATGGCTTCCTTCAAAGGATAATTCATCAAGCCATCAAAATGCAATTCATCTACCCATCGAGGATCTATATTCCAAATTTCTCCCAATAAATATGTTTCTGGATTTTGTTTTTTTACAATCGAACGAAATTCAGCCCAAAATCCGTCATCGTCGATTTCGTTTGGAACATCCAGTCGCCAACCGTCGATACCCTGTTCAATCCAATATCTTGCAACATCGAATATATATTCTCGAACCCTGGGATTGTATGTGTTCAATTTCGGGAGACTTTTATGCTTCCACCAACCTAAATAATCCCGGGCCTCACCACTGGAGTATGCATCAATTGGAAACCGGGTAATGCTAAACCAATCTTTATAAGGTGACTCAGATTGGTTTTCCAACACATCGGTGAAAGCAAAAAAACCTCTACCGCAGTGATTAAAAACTCCATCTAATATGATCCGGATGTGGTGCGCATCCGCGATTTTGATCAATTGTTGAAATTTTGTTAAATTCCCCAATTTGGGATCAATTTTGAAATAATCAGTAGTGTTATAGCCATGAGTTGAAGGAGAGAGAAATATTGGATTCAAGTACAGCGTGTTAATGCCGAGATCGATAAAATAATCCATTTTTTGAATTATTCCAGCAATATCTCCTCCCTGAAAACCGTTTGAGGTAGGTGGAGAACCCCAAGGTCTCACATTCGGGGGATCGTTATTCGGATCACCGTTGTAAAATCGATCTGGAAATATTTGATAAAAAATTGCTTGTTTAACCCATTCTGGTACTGTCATCAAATCCTCATAATAGTTCGATGTCGGTAATCACAACTAATGATTCATCCAGGCCCTCATACCTAAAAGGAAAGCTTTTCCATCCATTATTTTTTTCCCAGCAGGTTGTAATTGCAGTAAAACCAATGCACCTAAGCTTGTTCCCAAGATAGGATAACCGTTCATGATGCCGGGTTTACCAGGCAAAAGGTTGATATCTTCAGCAACATCTGCCAATGTAATTTTTATCGATAAACCATTATGGGAAAAATAGCAACCAGGCCAGGGATAATAAGCCCGTATCTTTCTTTCAAGTTCGCGCGCTTGTAGGGAAAAGTCGAGAAGACCATCGTCTTTGGTTAACATGGGTGCATATGTAATTCCGTCTTCAGGTTGAGGATACGGCAATATCTTTTTATTTATATATCTATGGAGTATTTCAAGCAAAAGTTCGGACCCCAATTTTGAAAGTCTTTGAAGCAATACTTTTGAATTATCTTTTTTCTCGATTAGGATGCTTTCTTGAGCCAGAATTGGACCAGTATCCATGCCGGCATCCATTTTCATTATTGTCACACCGGTTTGTGCATCTCCCGCAGCAATAGCAGCTTGTACGGGAGAAGCCCCCCGCCAACGTGGGAGTAAGGACGCATGGACATTGATACATCCAATTTTCGGCAAATCCAATATTTCCTGGCGGAGTATCTTTCCATAAGCTGCGAGTATGATTAGGTCAGGCTTCAACTTCAAAATTGTCTCAAAGGTTTCCGGATTTTGCAATTTTTCTGGCTGAAGAATAGGTAATCCAAGCGTTTGAGCGAGAATTTTCACCGGCGGGAGCAACAAAGTACGGCCTCTTCCAGCCGGTTTATCTGGTTGTGTGATCACGCTTACAACATTGAACTTTTCAGACAATCCCTTGAGAATCGGAACTGCAAAATCAGGAGACCCCATGAAAATGATTCTTTCAGCCATCTGGCTGATTTTAACACAATCAGTTCCGATGATAAAATCCTTAATCTTGGATGCGTGCGAATTTCTTCATGCGTTCATATTCATAAATTGGATTTATAATCGTTTTACGGAGAATTGCTATGCAACCTGATTCAAAAATAGTGACAATATTTGGAACTTCCTGGTGCGGTCATTCCAGAAATGTACGGAATTACCTTGATCACAAGAAAATCAAATATACATGGGTAGATATCGAGCAGGACGATGATGCCGCGGCATTCGTGGAAAGTGTAAACGACGGGTATCGAAGTGTTCCTACGTTATCTTTTCCTGATGGTTCCGTGTTAGTAGAACCTACCGTCAGCGAACTTGAAGAAAAATTTGGGAAGACTCGTTAATTAATCTTAACGGTCTATTGCTTTTTCTTTGGTTCTTTCGAGAATTTTTTTGCTAACCACAAGGCAATCACTCCTCCAAATAATCCGAGAATAATCAATATCCAAGCAGTGCTTTTGGGTCTCTTTTCTAAAAAGATATTTGGCTTCGTGAGCAATTGTTGCTTTAATTTATCAATGTAATGCTCTCGAGGTTTGACTTTTTGAAATACGCTCCTTAATTTTCCTTCCAAACCTTTTAACGATCGGAGAGCAATTTGCGCTTTTGAAGTAGGTAGAGTACTTTCCATAATTATTCCCCTATTATAAATGAATATATTTTCATCGACAAAATTATTAAAGATATATACGTATCGAATATCGCATACGTAAAACGGGTATTACTGCTTTTCATTTATTTTTTTTCTTTCTTCTCTATTATCCGTATCCTCTGGATCCAATTGGATTTCTAAGGATTCGATTTCCCTACGAAGGGCAAGGAGAGTCCGATGGTAAAGGCTTTTTATCGCTCCCTCACTTCGTCCCATGACGTTTGCCACTTCAGCATTGGACATTTCCTCGACAAACTTTAAGATTAGTAAAGTCTGTCTTTCTCCTGTCAACTTTCGAATACTTTTGAAAAGAACATCAAGTTCTTGATTCTCAACTAAAGATACTTCCGGATACTCGGTGTGCCATTGGAAAAGTTCTTGATCCTCGAGAGGAACTTCCTGTCGACGAGTATTATCTCTATGCCAATTTGCGACCAGGTTATGAGCGATCCGATACAACCATGCAGAAAACGGGACTCCGGTATCTTTATATCTAGTGATGTGGGTCATGGCGCGATGAAAAACCCGAGCTGTAAGATCCTCTGCATCATGAATATTCCCTGTTCGATAATATATGTAGTTGTAGATCTTGGTGATATTTTTTTGGTAAAGTACGCTAAATGCTTCCATGCTTCCCTGAATCGCCCAAGGTACCAATACTTCGTCACCCAGTTCGAGGAGATTCATGGTTTGATCAGGCATTGTTAATGGCTTGACACTTTTCGTGCTGAGTAGTTTCTTCTTTGACACCATGTTGGATATCATACCAGAGATAGTATTTATAAAAAAGCTATCGAGATTCGGTCTTCGATCTCCTAATGAATGATTGATATTCGATCAGTATCAGGATCGATCACTAATAGTCTGAGGAACCTAAAATAGATAACATGGATTACAGACCGATGTTGATTTTTCGGATCTCGTAGCCTTTTTCGGATTGGGCACTTCAGACGCTCTGAAATTGCAATTCGCAGTCAAACCTCAAGGAAATTATAGACAAAAATCATAATAAAATCATAGAAAATAGTGAGACCTTGACCCTAATGCTGCAAGGTAATAAAATTGTTATGGTGTATGTTAAATAAGATAAGCCTTATGGCGAAGACCGGTGGCAGGAAAATATCTTACACACTGCATTTGGACGCCGTTTTGTAAAAATGTCTTCGCATACCTAAGGCTTTTTTCTTTTCCGTATCAAAAATAAGGAGTATGGATTCGATGAGTGATTTTCTCTTCCGTGGCACATTACAAGAAATTGACCCCTCTGTTTATGAGCTTATCCAGTTGGAGTCGGAACGACAAACAAAAAAACTAATCATGATCCCGAGTGAAAGCACTTCCCCCTTCGCAGTGAGAGAATCATTGGGATCGGCATTTCAAAATCTATATGCCGAAGGGTATCCCGATGAAGAATCCCGATTATTTACTGAAGCTCAAATAATGAATTATGATGCTCGTCTTACTTACTATCGTAGGTATTCGGATCCGAGATATTATAAAGGTGTTGAATACGCTGATATTGTTGAGTCACTCGCTCGTCGTCGATGTTCAGAATTATTTGCAACATCAGAATTCTCAGCAGATGAGATCTTTTCCAATGTTCAACCACTTTCAGGGGCTCCCGCAAACAATGCTGTATATACAGCGCTCATCAATCCCGGAGATACCATTCTAGGGATGAACCTACTCCATGGTGGTCATTTATCCCATGGTTCTTCTGTAAATCGTTCCGGAAAGTTATATAAAGTTGTCCATTACACCATTAATTATGAAACCGGACAGATTGATTACGAAGCTGTGCAAACTCTTGCTACAGAGAATAAACCGAAAATTATTATTGCAGGTTATTCGTCCTATCCATGGGTACCTGATTGGAAAAAGTTCCGTGAAATTGCTGATTCTGTAGGTGCAATTTTGCTAGCCGATATTTCGCATATTGCCGGCATGGTAGCCGCAAAAGTAATCCCCTCACCTGTTGGGTATGCACAAGTCATTACTTTTACAACTCATAAAACGCTATGTGGTCCAAGGGGTGCTTGTATCATTACACATGATTCAGCTATCGCAAAAAAGATCGATCGGGGAGTATTTCCAGGTGAACAAGGTGGACCTCATGTACATGTTTTTGCAGCTCTCGCGAGAACCTTTAAATTAGCAAAGACCGAACAATTTACAAAACTTCAAAAGCAGATAGTAGTAAATTGCAAGCGATTAACGGATCAATTACAAAAACGTTCATTAATAATCGCTTATGGTGGTACAGATACACATCTCACAAACATTGATTGTAAGACTGTAATTGGGGATGATGGAACTTCTCTTTCCGGCGATTTGACAGCAAGGATCTTGGATATCTCTGGAATTGTGCTAAATCGTAACACCATCCCCGGTGATAAAACAGCGTTATTTGCATCTGGCATCCGCCTGGGCACTCCATGGGTCACCCAACGAGGACTAAAGGAACCAGAAATGGTGAAAATTGGCGACATTATCGCCGACGTGATGACGGCAATAAAACCGTATAAAGTCGATACGAAACAAGGTCCGGCAATTCGAGCGAAGGTGGATTTCCAAGTTCTAGAGGATACCAAAATCCGTGTTCGAAATCTTGCAATACAAGCTGGTATTGACTATAAACCCACTTCACATGCCTATCCACATTATTTCTTTATTGATGATAAACCAGCATCAATAAATGACTTGGTGGGATTGGACATCTCTGGTATTAATACGCGACAATTTGTGAACTTTGCTTTTGAATCCGATTCAGAAGAATTGGAAATCGGTGATTCTCAAAGGACCAAATTACAAACACCTAAGCAAACCATTGATGGAATATTGACATTAATTGACAAAGAGACCTATCAATTCACATTTGCATCCAAAGAATATGGGATTGCTGCAACCTGGTTACGTGAACTATCCGATGGTTATGTAAAATTCGATCCAGATGTTTTAAGGAGATTACCAGGACCAATTTATATTAACGAGAGTAAGGAAATCAACACAAAATCGTCTAGTAAAGGAATTTCCAATTCAGAGAAACCATATTTTGTAGGGTGCGAACCTTCCAAAGGGAAAAAACTCCCTGAATTTGCCTGGAATGAGCCTCACCTTACTAAGCCTCACCGGACGCCTCTATATGACACCCATGTCAAAATGGGGGCAAAAATGGTTGAATTTGCAGGTTGGGAAATGCCGGTGTGGTACTCTTCTGTCATGGAAGAACACCTTGCAACGCGTAAAGCCGCAGGTTTATTCGATGTATCTCATATGGGTGTCTATCAAGTCGAAGGACCACTGGCTGTCGCTTTTCTAGATTGTGTTTGTGGAAACGACATCGGTGGATTGGAAGTTGGAGAGAGTTGTTATACACACTTTCTGGATCCGCATTCAAATGTCATCGATGATTGTCTCGTTTACCATAGAGCCAAAGAAAAGTATCTTGTCGTGGTAAATGCTTCCAATGATGATAAAGATTGGGCATGGTTAAATGCTGTACATGATGGTTCTGTTATGGTGGACGTTTTCAAACCATGGGTAAAAGCCTTTGGACGTAAAGCCATCTTAAGGAACTTGCGAGATCCTAAAGAAGGAAAGGATCAAAGGATCGATATAGCTTTACAAGGTCAAAAATCACGGGAGATTTTGCTCTCGCTTGGGTGTGACGAAAAAACTCGTAGAAAAATAGTTGCCCTCAAACGAACCGAACTCTGTGAAGCAACCATCGGTGGTTTTGACCTAGTGGTTTCACGGACTGGATATACGGGTGAAAAAATGGCATTTGAGCTCTTTGTCCATCCAGGAAAATGTGTCAGTTTTTGGAATGCATTATTAAATGCAGGTCAATCCATGGGTTTGAAAGCATGTGGTTTGGGTGCACGTGACTCACTACGTACAGAAGCTGGATTACCTCTCTATGGACACGAAATGGCAGGTGACCGTGGATTGGGAGTAGCAGAAGCTGGATTTTGCACTTACGTAAAAATTTACAAACCCTGGTTCATCGGGCGTGATGCGTTTATAGAAAGGGAGAAAACCCGAAAGGGAGAAGTCTACCGCTTCCGTTTCAATGAAAAAGGTATACGCATGGCACATGGCGGGGACCCTGTTTTGGATGCAAAAGGGAAAACCATCGGTTATGTTACAAGTTGTGCGATCGACAGTGAATCATTCTTGACAGGTCAGGCTTATATTGAACAAAACTCAATTACGGAAGGTTTTCCAATTTTCGTTTTCCAAGGAGCACCGAACATTAGCAACAAAGCTCCCTCAGAATTAAAATCCGGGGATCGGGTTGTATTGCCAACCCCGGCTACAATTGTGAGCAGATTTCCTAAACTCTACTAAATATTTAAAGGAGAAAGAATGCAGCAAACACTTTGGGATCTTCGCTACGCTCAACGAACTCAACGGATGAAAAGTTCAGCTATCAGGGAATTGTTGAAATTGACCGAACTTCCTAATATCATCTCTTTTGGCGGAGGACTTCCAGCGCCCGAAGTTTTCCCTTTAGCAGAATTCAAAGCCGCTTGCAACACCGTTCTCAATGAAGTTGGACCCCTAGCTTTGCAATATGGCACAACAGAAGGATATCTCCCACTCCGGGAAATGATAGTGAGGCATTCTGCCAAATACGGAATTGAAGTAAATCCTGATAATATATTGATTACTTCAGGTTCGCAACAGGCTCTTGATCTCATTGGAAAAATATTTATTAATCGTGGCGATCGCATCCTTGTGGAATCGCCCACATATCTAGGTGCACTTCAAGCCTGGAATGCATATGGAGCGGAATATGTGGCAGTCCCTTCAGATGACAACGGCATGATCACAGATGAGTTAGAGGCAGCTTTGCGTGCTGGTCCAAAATTTATCTACGTTCTTCCTAATTTTCAAAATCCAACGGGTACAACAATCTCACTTGAAAGACGGAAAAAACTCATTGACTTGGCGGATCGCTATGGTGTGCCAATCATCGAAGATGATCCGTATGGTCAATTACGTTTCGAAGGTGACCACCTACCCTCTGTGGTTGTTTTGGATAACCAAACACGCACAAAGAATGGTTGCTACAGTGGTAATGTAATCTACTTGAGCACCTTTTCAAAGATCCTCGCTCCAGGAATCCGCCTCGCCTGGGTCATTGCCCCCCCGGAAGTTATCCGTAAACTCGTCCAGGCAAAACAAGGCGCTGACCTCAACACTTCGACATTTAATCAAATTGTTGCCCATGAAGTTGGCAAGGGTGGTTTCCTGGATAAACATGTTTTCAAAATACGTGCCACCTACCAGGAAAGGCGTGATGTCATGCTCGAAGCTCTGGAGGAACATATGCCCGATGGAGTTAAGTGGACCCATCCACAAGGTGGATTGTTCCTTTGGGCTACGCTTCCAGTCGGTGCAAATGCAGCAGACTTGCTTCAGGAAGCAGTCAAGGAAAAAGTAGCATATGTACCTGGAGCTTCTTTCCATCCATGCGGAGGTGGGGAAAATACTCTGCGTTTGAATTTTTCATATTCTAAACCGGAACTAATAAATGAAGGTATTGGTAGGCTTGGAAAGGTTTTTAAATCTTTTCTGAAAAAATAAATATATATAAACCGGACTCTCTTCAGAGTCCGGTTTTTTCAACTATTTTTCCACACTTTAAAATCACCTAATATTGAACCGCCAATAAACTCCCTTAAGATGGAATTATCCGGTACAAATTCTACTGGGATTTCCAGGAACCATTCCAGTAAAGCAAGTAACCGCTTCGCTTCTATGTATTCTGGGACTCCAAATGGTACCTGGCGTAACAAGGGCTCGGCAAAATTTTTCAGAGCTGATAGTTCATAGACCAGCGCAGAATTAAAAACATCATCTGCGTTTTCCTGATAGGGAAAAATATTGTTTTTTTCTCCTAGCCGCACAGAATCCCATCGTTGGATGGTTTGCATGGCGTTATAACCACGGGAAAATGAATCGCGGACAATCCTCCTTATCAATCGTGTATCAGTAGTAGAAATTCGATTATGGCGATCCAAGTTCAATTGGGTAAGACACGAAACATATGCCCTGAAAGTTTTTTCGGTAGGAATATCGGGAATAAGGCGTGGATTCAATCCATGAATTCCTTCAAGTATGATTAATTGATCTTTTTGCAATTGAATAATTTGTCCTGGTTGGCTGATTCCTGCTTTGAAATCAAAATAGGGTAATTGAATTTCTTCACCTGCGACAAGTCGTATCAAATGTTCATTGAGCAACTTGATGTTTAATGCTCCAAGTGCTTCGAAATCAGGTTTGCCATCTTCCCCTGATGGAGTATCATCGCGGTCCACAAAGTAATTATCCATTTCTAATGCAAACGGGGACAATCCTAAAGCAAGCAACTGGATGGCCAGTCGGCGTGAGAATGTTGTTTTTCCAGAAGAAGAAGGACCTGAAATAAGGACAATCCTGGTCTCCTTGGAGCGATCTTCAATTTTTCGCGCAATTTCGGCAATTTTTTGTTCATGCAGAGCTTCGGAAACGAGGATTACTTCGCGTGAACGACCGCTATTGATTGCATCATTCAATGCTCCTACACTTTCGATGCCCAACCGCACCAACCAGTCTCCATATTGTCTGAAAGTGGAAAGAAGCTTCGGATAATCCGGCATGGGAAGCAAATTGGTTGGAGCGTTTCTGTGAGGAAATTGCAGCGTAAATCCTTCGCCCATTTGGTTCAGAGCAAACCATTTAAGATAACCTGTTGAAGGCACCATATATCCGTGATGATAATCAAAGTGGTCATTCAACTGATATAACACCAAGTTCTTTTTCTGTCGATATTTTAACAAACGAACTTTGTCGTTTTGGTTTTGCTTTTCAAAAAGATCGATAGCTTCAGGTAAAGGAACTAATTTCTTTTCAAAATGCAAATCGCAATCCACCATTTCGCGCATTTGTGCTTCGAGATTCCATAATTCTTCTTGACTCAGTGGAGGACGATTCAATACCTGGCAGTAAAACCCACCGGAGGACACCGAATGATCCACGGTGAGGGCAGCATCAGGAAATAATTCATGAAAAGCCGTCACCAGTAGAAACGTAACCGAACGTCGATAAATTCTCGCCCCATCTGAATCTGCCATTGTAACGAGTTGGACACGAGCATCCATCTCTACGGGAAATGTTAATTCTCGTAATACGTTATTTACAATAGCACCCATGATGGGAGGGTCGGTATACTCTGGTAACACCATTAGAAATTCACTTAACGGCATACCTCTCGGACCGGTAATCACTTTACCATCCGAAAGATGCAATTCCACGGAATTTCTTGGAGCAGTCATCTTGAATGGTATTCTCTTCTTTGTCATTTTTCGCTCGCAGGTCGAATGATACTACTGTTTTCATATTTTCAATGAAAAAGCCAGTCGTTCTTTTTCCTTGATTATGGGGTTTCAGGAAAAGTTTCAATAATTCCTTGAATTCATTTGCAAACTATGAAAGATCATTGTGCAATCGATCAAATTTAAGGTCATCCATTTCGAAAAACTAGCAAATATATGCCTGAAAATGAAATCCTTCCCTCCAAGGTATTAATAATTCTTGCACTTAATGGATTATGTCATTTTTCTTTCTTTTTATCGATTTCTTGTCTGTTTTTCGAGATAAAATAGCATGATGCACTCATCAAAAGTACCTGGTTGGCGATTGATTGTATCCCAAGCAAAAAATGGTGCCTGGAATATGGCATTAGATGAAGCGATCCTTGTATTTGCTGCATCAAAGCAAATTCCACCCACACTTCGATTATATGAGTGGGAACCTCCATGTTTAAGTCTGGGATATGCTCAACAGTCAAAGGACGTAGATCTTCACGCTCTGGAAATCGAAAAATGGGATATTGTGCGCAGACCTACAGGGGGACGTGCAATTTTGCACACTAACGAATTGACCTATTCCATTTGCACTCCCACCGATGAACCATTTATGAAAGGGAATGTTCTTGAAAGTTACCGGTGGATCTCAGACGTGATGATCGCTGCGTTGCTAAACCTCAATGTTTATGCTGATGCAAAAAAAATCTACACAAACACACCAACAACCTCTCAAGCAGTGTGTTTTGAAGTTCCTTCCAATTATGAGGTTACTTTTAAAGGCAAGAAATTAATTGGTAGCGCTCAATCGAGAAAAATGGGTGGAATTCTTCAACATGGGGCACTGCCATTGTCTGGTGATCTATCACAAATTAACCGAGTTTTGCGTTTTTCTTCTGTCGATAAACGGGATAAGGCATATGCCCGGCTGCTAGATCATGCAATTACATTGGAAAGTGCTCGTGGAAAACCAGTATCCTTTACCGAGGTATGTGATGCAATGAGATCTGCTTTTTCTACTAGCTTGCACACTGAACTCATTCCAGAACAACCTTCTATTGAAGAAATGAACTTAGCTGAAAAACTTGTCAAAGATAAATATTCAAATCCAACTTGGACCTTCCGATTTTAAGAATCAGTAAAAATTCATGAGCACATTTAAGCGAGGGCTAAAGATGGTAATGTATGTGTGTGTAGGGTTAATCATTATCTTGATATTATGGGTTTTTATCACACGGACTGCGACTGTATTAGGCACAAAATCGCGAATAACTAAAATTGAGGATTCCCAATCAGCGCCTGTGGCTATTGTCTTTGGTGCAGGCTTGCAAAGAAATGGATCCCCCTCACCTCTGCTCGAAGATCGGATAGTCACTGCTGCACAACTATATTTTAATGGGAAGGTTGAAAAACTCCTTCTGAGCGGTGATAATCGTTTTCCCGATTACAATGAACCGGGAGCAATGAAGACCTTTGCTTTGCAATTGGGTGTACCCGAAAATGCGATCGTTTTGGATTTTGCTGGTAGAAGAACATATGATACATGCTTCCGTGCCAAAGCCATATTTGAAGTAACGAAAGCCATTCTCGTTACCCAAAATTTTCATCTTTCCAGGGCAATATTTTTATGCAGCAAAATGGATATAGAAGTAAC
Organism: uncultured Chloroflexia bacterium; assembly: GCA_963699305.1. Classification (GTDB taxonomy): domain Bacteria; phylum Chloroflexota; class Anaerolineae; order Anaerolineales; family Anaerolineaceae; genus JBGQAS01. Next base: position 964,170 of record OY969431.1, read on the forward strand.
CGGGGTTAACGCAGACCGAAGAAAATATGAATCTGGATCATTTTTTATTTGGGAAGCCCGAGAAGTGCTAGCAATCAGTGCAGCACTCCTTGATATTTATGTGTTTAAACCTATTCCAGTTCTGGGAAACAAAGAACCCATTTTTCCAAGTTCATCGATCAACTAAGGATTGGTGTAATAGTTGCATCTATTCTGAATGACAAAGAGGTTATTAAATGGATCGAGCTCAAGCTCTTGCTTTAGTAAATGAATTCGTAAAGAATACCAACCTGGTATCCCATATGCTCAGCGTAGAAGCAGCAATGCGGTTTTACGCTCGAAGTTTCCACGAAAACGAAGAGGAATGGGGAATTTGTGGTCTATTACATGATTTTGATTGGGAGATAAACCCTACCCTTGAAAAACATCCCTTGGCAGGCTCCCCAATTCTTGCTACCCGGGGAGTGCCCGATAATATCGTGCGGGCGATCCAAAGCCACGCTGATCATACCGGTATTCCACGTCAAACTCAGATGGAGAAAGCCTTATATGCATGCGATGAAGTAACTGGTCTGATTACCGCTGTAGTCCTTGTTCGTCCTTCCCGATCACTTTATGATTTAACTTCACAATCTGTAAAGAAGAAGTGGAAGGATAAAGCTTTTGCAGCAGGTGCAAACCGCGATGAGATCGAGAAAGCAGCGCGCGAATTTAATATCGAATTGTGGCAACATGTTGACAATGTAATTTCTGCAATGCGAATTATTGCAAAGGATTTACGATTGGAAGGAAATCTTCCCCTTCAAGATTAGGAGATTTTCATGCATCTGCAAGAAGTAGATACTAAGGCTGAAAAGAAAATTCATCGTTTTGGAAATGTGCCAACCGCAAATATTGTGGAAAAACTGACTAACGCATTAAACAGTCATGAACCTAATATTCTCATCGATTTATACAGTGAAGGAGCGGTCCTCGTCACCGCTGAAGAAACCATTCGGGGGTTGGCTTCGATTCACGCGTACTATAAAAAGCTTTTGATTAATGTACATCCAAATGGCAATTTTCAATTAACTAGAACAACCGGGAATGGTCAAACCCTTCATTTTTCGGTGAGTATCACTTCAAGAACTGAGAATGTAAAATTTTTTTCAAGCACAGTCGAACTACTGAAAGGGAAGATCAATAGTCATTATTTACATTTCTTAACCAATTGAAGAATATTAAAATATCATACTAAGATGAGTCCATCTCGTAGAATAGCTTAATAACAACAAATCGGACTATTTCTTGGTTTTCCTTGTAGTTTTCTTTTTGTGATGCCCAAGTCGGATTCCTTCAGCTTTTATTGGAACAACATGGATGATACGATCACCTTTCTTTACAATCACAAGTTCTTTGCCGACATTTGTGCGTTTTCCAACCTTTAAATTTCCCATATTTACGAATACAGAAGGTGCTGAACCATACAATACCATTCCAGCTGCTTGACTTGAACCAATGAGAACTCCTGCCAATAGTTCTCTTTCAGAGAACTTACAAGCTCCAACTCCGCGTCCGTACCTTCCTTGAATCGGAAATTCTTTCATCCCTAAATGCCATCCCTTTCCATCATCAGTGACAAGTAACACCTCATCAGCAGGACCGACTGCACCCGATCCAATCACCACATCCTGTTCGGTAAGTTTAATTGCATTTACTCCCGCAGCCGCCAGATTCATCGGTCGCACTGCATCTTCTTTGAATCGAATACCATTTCCTTGCTGGGTAATAACTAGAATATCTTTTTCTCCATTTGAGAAAAAAACATCCCATAATTTATCTCCAGCATTTATTTTAACTAATGTGAACAAATTTGCTGCTGGACCAGGTAGATCCAAAATACTGCTCTTTTAACCAGACCCAAATTACTCATTGTGATGACAAATTGCACATCCATCTCTTCGGATTTTGGAGGAAGTGAAACAATATCGATGATTTTTTCATCTTCGGAAAATGGGAATAATTTGGATATACGAACAGCATCCCCCGCTTGCGAGCCTTCAGGAAGTGTGTGAACAGAGGTGGCACACGCTTTGCCATTGTCTGCGACAAGATACAAGGTATGAGATGTGTTCGTCAGAAAAAGTTGAGTTAATCCTTGACGCATCCCAATTTTCGGCATTTCTTCAGTGTGTGTTCGAAAAATCGTACCATTAGAGAAAGCCGCCACCCAAACTTTTTGTGCAACGATCATTTCAGTGGTGGTCAATTTATCTGTGATTACTTCCCCAGCTTTCAATGAAACAATCTGTGTCCGTCTCCGATCTCCATAATTTGTCCTGATCTGAGACAATTCTTCTTCGATTATTTGTCTGATTTTTCGATTGGATTTTAAGAGGACGGTCAGTTCTTTAATGGCTTGTAACAAGACCCTATATTCATCCTCGATTTTCTTTCGTTCCAAAGCCGCCAATCTTTTTAATGGCATATCCAAAATTGCTTGTGCCTGGATGATAGATAGCTTATATTTCTTCATCAGCCTTTCTTTTGCAACATCCGCATCGGCTGAACCGCGGATAAGTTTAATGATTTCATCAAGAAATTGAATGGCTATCCGCAGTCCTTCAAGAATATGTGAACGTTGTTTGGCTTTTTCGAGATCAAATTCACTCCTCCGGCGGACAACAACCTGTCGATGCTCCAAATATACTTTTAAAGCTTGTTTCAATGTCAACAGCCTAGGTTCATCATTCACCAAAGCCAACAGGTTAATCCCTATAGTTGTCTGAAGCGGTGTCTTATGATATAACGTTCGTAAAATTTCCTGGAAATCTGCCCCCTGTTTTAATTCAATGACTATCCTCATTCCCTGTCGATCAGATTCATCGCGAAGATCCGATAATCCCTCAATGATGTTGTTCCTGACGAGTTCCGCTATCCTTTCGATCAAGGCAGATTTATTGACCATATAAGGGAGTTCAGTAATAATGAGTCTGTTACGTCCTCGCGACATTTCCTCGACATCCACCCTCCCGCGCAGAATAGTCCTTCCTTTACCTGTTGCATAAGCAGTGAGCAATGAATCTTTATCGATTTCCTCGAGGATGATCCCACCTGTCGGGAAATCAGGTCCTTTGATAAATTTCATTAAATCACCAACAGAAAGGTCGTCTATCTTTTCCCACCTCTGCAACATGTAAATAAGTGCATCCACCGTCTCCGATAAATTATGTGGAGGGATTGTGGTTGCCATTCCTACGGCAATTCCGCTGGCACCATTCACCAGAAGGTTGGGGATTGCTGCTGGAAGAACAACAGGTTCCGAAATGGAATCATCAAAATTACGAGTAAGATCAACGGTATTTCTATCCAGCTGATTTAAAGAGTTCCAAAGCGATATTCGCAAGTTTCGCTTCGGTATAACGCATCGCAGCCGGGGGATCACCATCTACACTACCAAAGTTTCCCTGCCCATCTACAAGTTGATAGCGCATTGTGAAATTTTGAGCAAGCCTTGCCATCGCTTCATAAACCGCCATATCACCATGCGGATGGTATTTTCCCAACACTTCACCGACAATCCGTGCGGATTTTTTATAGCTAGATTGTGGGTTTAATCCCATGTCATACATGGCATACAGGATCCTGCGTTGTACAGGTTTTAATCCATCACGTGCATCAGGAAGCGCTCGGGCAACAATTACGCTCATCGCATAATCAAGATACGATTGCTGCATCTCTTCATCGATATTTACTTTTCGGACAAGACCGATTTCCATTAATTTCTCCTAAGTTTGATTGGCAGGTTTATCTTATTGACTTTTCCCACTTCCGTCAACTTAAAAAAAATGAGAGCCAATGGCTCTCATTTTTTGATATGCTATTCCACGCCACCCGGAAGATTCAAAGTCCCGGATTGGCTTTCAAATCCATTTTCTTTGTGTAACCGGTCAGGATCAAATCCCGTTCCTGCTGGGATAAGTTTCCCGATTATCACATTCTCTTTCAATCCGAACAAAGGATCGCGCGAAGAAGCAATCGCTGCTCCAGCAAGAACTTTAATTGTGTGCTGGAAGGATGAAGCAGAAAGGAATGAATCTGTACTGAGTGAAGCTTTTGTAACGCCTAACAGAATTTCAGCAAATTTTGCCGGTTGTTTGCCTTCTGCAATTAATTTTTCATTTACCTTTCGGATTTCCAATCGATCCACCATATCCATTGGTAAGTACGGTGAGTCACCGGGCCGTGTCACTTGAACCTTGCCGGTCATTTTTCGAGCAATGACTTCAAAATGCTTGTCGTTGATGTTCTGACCTTGGGCACGGTATACTTTTTGTATCTCTGTCAGAAGGTACATTTGGCAGGCTTCGCGTCCTTTGATTTTAAGGATTGTATGAGGATTGAGCGATCCCTCGGTCAATGGTTGCCCGGCTTCAACATGTGCACCATCTTTTATTAATATACGTGAAGTTGAAGGAATATCATATTCCTCCGTCTCATGTTGTTCATATGCCACAACGACTTTACGCTTTTCACGTCGTACTTTTCCAGCGTGTTGAGCAGTAATAGTCGCTTCTCCAAGGGAGGAAATTAAATCTCCAACAGATACTTCGGTTTCATCTTTGACAGCGATCTTCCATTCATCAGGAATCTCGTATTCATCGGTTACCATTTCGCTGTGCTCGACTCGAACGATACGTTGATCCGCTGCCTTATCCGGCTGCATGATCTTGGCAACACCGGCAATTCGTGTAATAACCGCTTCACCTTTGGGTGTTCTGCGGGCTTCGAAAAGTTCTTCCACACGTGGCAAACCTGTTGTAATATCACCACCGGCTGCAACACCACCTGTATGGAAAGTACGCAAGGTCAACTGTGTGCCAGGTTCACCAATGGATTGCGCTGCTACCGTGCCAACTGCGGCTCCAGATTCTACAAGCTTTCCTCTACCAAGATCCATACCATAGCAATTCTTACAAATTCCATGGATTAATTCACAAGCAAGTGGGGATCGGACTTTCATGTCTGTGACACCCGCTGCAGTCACTTTCCGTATAAGCTCACGATCGAGCATAGCATTGCGTTCTGCTAAAATTTCACCAGTCTTTGGATCTACAACCCGTTGTGCGGTTAATCGTCCATATAATCGAGCACCAAGAGATTGTCCAGCAACATCGTCGGATTTACGGATCCAGACACCTTCTTCTGTCCCACATTCATCTTCGTTAACAATGATGTCCTGAGCAATATCCACTAGACGGCGAGTCAGATAACCTGCGTCTGCTGTGCGTAAAGCGGTATCCGCCAAACCTTTTCTTGCTCCATGTGTCGAAATGAAGTATTCCAAAGCTGTCAATCCTTCACGGAAGTTGGATTGAATTGGAAGACGAATGATACGACCTGCAGGATCTGCCATCAGACCACGCATACCGGCCAGTTGACTGATAGGTCCAAAACCACCCTTCGTGGCACCAGAATTTGCCATTGTCGCCAGATTGCCATTGGGATCCATGGTTTTCTTAACGGAATCCGAAACATCCTTGGTGGTTTGCTGCCAGATTTCTATAACGCGCTCATTGCGTTCTTGTTCAGTTAAGAGTCCACGGCGGAAAGCTTTATTGACGCTTTCAACTTCAACCTGTGATTTTCCTAGAATTTCTGCTTTTTCTGCAGGGATGGTAATATCATCAACTGCAATGGTTGCACCGGATCGCATGGCAAATTCAAATCCAATATCCTTAATACGATCTGCCACGTTGGTCGTTACTTCTTCACCGCTTAATTCATAAACATCAGCGATGAGATCTTTAACACCACCTTTGTCCAGGACTTCATTGTTAAATCGGACTTCGGATGGGAGGATGCGGTTGAAAATGACACGCCCGACGGTTGTTTCGATTAATCGTTTTTCCGCTTGGAGAAGGCGGTTGTTCTTTTCATCGAACCAGGTATCAACATTCATCTTAATCTTGCTGTGGACATCCACCTGCCCTAATTGGTAAGCTAGTTCGACTTCATCGTCATCAGAAAAGATTCGGCCATCACCAATATGCTTGCGTTCATCTGCAACAGTGAGATAGTACACTCCCAGAACCATGTCTTTAGATGGGCTAATAATGGGCTCACCATCGGCAGGTTTTAGGAGGTTTTTCGATGCAAGCATGAGTGTCCGTGCTTCGTTGACTGCTTTCTCAGATAATGGCACATGGACTGCCATTTGGTCCCCATCGAAATCTGCATTAAATGCGGTGGTTACTAGTGGGTGCAACTGAATGGCGCTACCTTCGATCAGGATGGGTTCAAATGCTTGTATACCGAGCCGGTGTAATGTGGGTGCACGGTTCAATAAAACAGGTCGATCCTTGATTACTTCATCGAGAACTTCCCAAACTTCCGGTCGGTTCCGATCAATGAATCGGCGTGCGCCTTTTACATTGGCTGCAAAATTCCGTGAAACCAATCGAGCGATGACGAAGGGACGGAAAAGTTCCAATGCCATGGTTTTTGGCAAACCGCATTGGTGTAGTTTAAGCGTTGGTCCGACGACGATAACCGAACGTCCGGAATAATCGACACGTTTACCTAACAAATTCCGACGAAAGCGTCCTTTCTTGCCTTTTAACATGTCACTGAGAGATTTCAATTCCCGACGTCCTCTTCGAGAAAGTGCTTTGCCGCGTTGAGAATTATCGACAAGTGAATCGACAGCTTCCTGGAGCATGCGTTTTTCATTGCGCACGATTACATCCGGGGCACCTAATTCGAGCAGTCGTTTTAATCGGTTGTTACGGTTGATTACTCTGCGGTACAAATCGTTGAGATCCGATGTGGCAAAGCGACCGCCATCTAATTGCACCATGGGGCGTAGGTCAGGAGGGATCACAGGAAGGACAGTCAAGATCATCCATTCGGGCCGGTTGCCTGAACGCCGGAATGCCTCTACAACTTTTAGTCGGGAAGTTGCTTTTTTACGTTTCTGTTTACTTTTTGATGTGCGGACTTCATGCCATAATTCTTCAGACAGTTTTTCCAAGTCCAAACGGCGTAGAACATCATAGAATGCTTCCGCACCCATGTCTGCACGAAAAACCTGACCCCATCGGGATTTAAGTTCACGGAATCGCGCTTCAGTGAGAAAGGAAAATGGTCGTAATTCTTGAATTTCATCACGCTGCCAGGCGCTTTGATTTTGTGATTCAGAGGTCGTGTTTTCAAGCTGACCACGAAGTTCTTCCATTTTCAAATCAGCTTCGGCTTTTATTTTTTCAATATCCAACTTTACATGTTCAACTTCTCGGTTGGTACTTTCCCGCACTGAAGTTTCAATTGTTTCCAGTTGTTCTTTTAGAACTTGTTGGATTTTGGAGATTTGTTTTGAGGTGATTACGTCGCCAGCTTTTGCAATATCCACTCCGGCAGATTTGAATACTATTTTCTTGGATGCGGACTTGTCTTTAAGGTCGTTTAGATCCTGTTCAAGCTTTTGACCTTCTTTACTTATAGGTTCATATTTCGTTGCAATCTGTTCATCGGCGCGAGATTGAAGATCCGACGCCTGTTGTTTTAATTCAGCGATCTTCTTATCCCTGTTGGTCTTAATCTCAAGGATGTGCGTATTAATTTCCGTTGCCTGTTCCCGCTCGGAAACAGAAATTTCTTCTTCCAATCTCTTGAGCGCTTTTTCACGCGCTTCTTCATCGACGTAGGTAACGATATATTGCGCAAAATATAAAACACGATCCAAGTTTCTTCGTGAAATATCTAAAAGTAAACCCAGGTAAGAAGGAATCCGTCGCGTGTACCAGATATGTGCAACTGGTGTAGCGAGTTCTATGTGACCCATTCTTTCACGTCGTACAGCGGAACGGGTTACTTCAACGCCACATTTATCACAGACGATTCCTTTATATCTTGGATTTTTATATTTGCCGCAGTAGCATTGATAATCTCGTGTCGGTCCGAAAATCGCTTCACAAAATAATCCGTCTTTTTCAGGTCGTAAGCGGCGATAATTAATTGTTTCCGGTTTCAGCACTTCACCGTACGACCAACTCTTAACGGTATCGGGTGAGGCAAGACTGATTTTAAGGGCTACCAAACTTTTGGTTTCCACTGAGACGCCTCCTGGGTTATTGGAACATGATATTTAAACAATTAAAAGCACTAATGGAGTTCTTCCAGTCGCGCATTAGATATAAAAAAGGTTTTCTTGTACAGGCATGCAAAACTGTATTATATCATAAATTCGATCTTGTCAATCCCCTTTATCCGCTACCTCTGACTCCATCGGGGTTTCAAAAATCGAAGGCATCTCAAAAATGAATGTACTTCCTTTGCCAAGCTGACTTTCCGCCCAAACTCGTCCATGATGCCGGCTGGCAATGGATTTGACAATTATTAGACCAAAACCAATGCCTTTGCTAGAATTACCATCCTTCTGAGTACCTCGATAATTCTTCTGGAAAATTTGTGGAAGATCGATGGGAGCGATGCCGGAGCCATGGTCGGTAACGATAAACCGGAATTTCTCTTCTTCCTTTTCGTTGCGAATCTCTATTTTTCCACCAACGGGTGAAAATTTTATCGCATTTTCAACCAAATTATACATAGCCTGACTTAACAAAATGGGGTCTGCTTTGATAAGTGGTTGAGTATTCAGCACATTTTCCTGGATTAATTCGATATTCTTTTGAACAGCCAATGGCTGAAGTGAATTGGCAACATTTTCGAGAAGATCCTTTGGGGAAACCATTTCGAATTTTATGCCATCATCAGTTTCGAACCGCTCCAAATCCAGCAGGCTGAGCACCAATTGATTCATCTGCTCTATGCTGGCAGAAATTTTTTGAACGAAGCTCTTCTGTTGTTCGTTTAAACTTCCCACCATTTCGAGCATGTTGGAATAGCCGCGCATTAATGTCAAAGGCGAGCGCAAATCATGACTGATTATGGTAAGAAAATCTGATTGCACAGCTTTATTTTTTTTCTCTGTTGATATATCTCTTATGATACAAATTTTCTCAGCAGAGTTCTTCTCCGTTCGAGAAATATGGATTGAATAATTTCCTTTGTGCAATAAATTTAGTTCGGAATTTATTGGAGCATCCAAATCAGTTCTATTTAAAAGTCCTTTGATGATTGAATCTTCAAAAACATCTGAGTAGGGTAAATTTACCTTACCATTTCTCTGAATGTTGAGTAATTCATCCGCTTTTGCATTGGAATATGTGATTTTTCCATCATTTGAAATTATTAATACCCCATCTGGAAAAGTCGATAAAAACTCTTCCAATCGCAATTTAGATTTTTCACTTTGATGATAGAGCTGAGCTATAGTAAATGATTTTATAAATTCGTCTGCCAACTCTTGATAAAATCGAACTTCGTTTTTTGTGAAACTTTTTTGTTGGTTGTATCCCGCCCACAAGCACCCAATAAAATCTTCACCTTTCTGAAGCGCTATCCCAATGAGCGCTGCAGGTTGAAGAAATCCAGGCATGAATTTCAATTGACGGATTCTATTGGTGCTTGGCAAAACCAATAGACTTTGCTGATGGACATTTTCAAGTATTTGATCATCCAAATAAGCAAAGAGATCCGCAGAACCCCCATCCTTATAAATAAGTTTTTCCGAATGTGAAGTCCGGAAATTGTGCTCAGGTAACACAACTATACGAATAGAATCCGGGGGAAATTTTTGAGGGGCATGGAATATGTGACTCACAAGTCCATCAATATCCTTTTGAGGGTCATGGTTTTGATAAATCCCAGCCAGGTGAGATAGCTCAGCAATACGGGTGACTAGCCCAATCCTCATCCCCTCCAAACTTTGATTTACCTCCTTGAACAGCGTTGCCGATGAAATATGGATTGGCTGATCAAGATTCCCGTTGGATATTTCATCCACTTGTTTCTTTAAAGTTTCCAGTGGTTTTTGAGTTTTTCTTTTATAAAAATTGAATAAACCTGTGGATAGTATCGTTATTAATATATTCCCGATTAATAACGGATAATACATTTGAAAAGTTCTTGAGTTAATTTCAGAAACAGGAATTGTCAAAGCTATCAACCATTCCAATCCGGTTATCTGCCTAGTTATTACAAACACGCTAATATTATCAAATTTGGAAATGGAAAAATTCGAAGATCCCAAATTTTGTATTTCGAATTTCGTCATTGCAGGCATACTGTTTGTGCTGAAGATCACGCGGTTGTATTCATCCAGAAGGTACCCTTCACCATTGAAACGCGCGATACCTTTCAACAATTCAATGACAGGTTTAGCAAAAGGGTTAACTGCCAAATCAGTCCTGGCGAGAATTATTCCCTGAAGCTGATTCGAGTTGTTCTTAATCGATTGGAGAAATGAAACCAACCCAGCTGATGATCCTTCTGAAGGTGTGACTACATACGTTTGTGAATTCGAGCCGTTTAGAATATATTGAATCCTTGCTTGATCATCAGCTGTAAATGTTGATGTGTTTACTGAATCGACAGGATACCCCGTGAGTAATTGTCCTTGCGCGTTGAAAAGAAAGAGTTGTTGAAAAAAAGGAGCAGATTGTAAAATCGCTGCAAGATAACCGGTCTGATACTCACGAGGAACGGAATTGAGATCGAAACTGGTTTTTTGCTCAATCATCGCCTGACCGGTTTCAATAAAATATGGCAAACTCTGATTAATCGTATCGGTGGTTAACCGATATTGATTCTGGATTTCATTTTTTACTTTCTCCCTAGTAATCCCCCACCCCATAAACCCAATGATAATAGCAAGAAATACAATTGAGGATGAAAATAAAAAGTCATCATCGATAGTCTTCCCGATCCTTTTTTTCGAACTGCCAGGTTTTTTTGAAAATAACATCATACCAACCATGAGTGGTGTGCCCAATAGAAACGCGAAGAAGTCCTTGTTTGTCAAAATACCTTCTATTGGATTGATCAAGAATGTTCCTAGCATTTACGCTTCCAGTTTTGCCTTCTTATTGAGAGATTTCAAATAAGAGGAATAATAAAACACGTTTCTATGGGATGATTTCATTGAATCAATTTTCCCTTGCCATTCTTCAGTCAAACGATCTTCTTCTTCAAAGCATTTAATAGTGAATTGTCTTTTTTTGGCTGTAGAAGATTTCATCATCTTTTGCGCCATGGCAACATTTGCAGATTCAACTCGATTACGTTGGTTTCGAAGGATTTCGATTCGTTTATCATAGTCCCTCAATATTTCTCGATGCAATACTTCGTGCCGCCACCATCGTGAAGCTTCGTTATAGGTTGCTGTTGGTTGTTCGTTTTCAATAGGAATACCACTTTCCATCCAGATTGGTTTAAAAATACTCGTGCAGGGAGCTGAAGTGGCTGTCAGCCAGTGAATGCTCCCTTGAGTTGATAATTGTGAAACCATGGATCCTGTCGTCTGACTAATCCGTATGGGTCCTGAACCAGTATGAGCGCAAACAGTCATGCCAGATATCGATTTATCGACTCTCCATGTAGAATCATTTCCCGATTGATGCGTCCGCAAGAAGCCCATCAGATCCACCGATGTAAGCTTACCTTTCTTTGAACGCAGCATGTCCATTGTGCAAGCTTGTCGTTTTCTGGAATCTGCAAAAGTCGTATAAAGAAAATCGGAATAGCTTTTTCTGAAATTAAACTCCGAAGGTTTCTTACACCATCCTCTGTCTATAGCATAATTCACTAGATTTTCGGAGGCTAGATCCCATCGAGATTCGATTGTTATCGCATTCGAGATTGATCGAATATCTTTAACTTTCTCCGCTGCCCAATGCTCACCGGCGGTTTCTAGAATCCATGCTTCCTTTGAATCAGCAATTAAAAACTATTATCGTAGAAGGATTTATGGTCTAGACCACAATTGCCGCCTTGTCCATGAACCCTTACAAGCTGAATGAGGATGTGCAATGCTTGTTCGGCATTTTTGGATCGCTCGAGCGCAAGCCGTAGCAAATCCATACCGATGAGTTTTTCATTCTTATGATCGGTAATTTTGGTAAATACAGCTTCATTTCCAATAACTACTCCATGCTCATTAGCACCCATTTCAGCACCCCAGATCCAAAAGGGTTTGGCTAATAGGACTGTGTAGGTTTGGGTGACTTGCGGGATTTCAATATAGGTGCATTTTACCTGCGCACCCATTCTATACTTGGCACCTGGAATGAGTTGGAGGTAATGGGCTTCATTCGGATCGCGGTCAGAATTTTTGGCAAATAACACGGATCCATCTTTTGTAGAATTTCCCAACGCAACCAGAGTATCGCACATAGATTATTTCTCCATAAAACAGTATATCGATATATATTATAGGGCAATGCTGGTTAGTTAATGAATTCTAGTATTTTTGCAACCACTTCTTTTTGATCCAAATGGCCGGTTTGAACAATTTTCGCATCTTCTGCTGGCTTTAATGGAGCATGTTTCCGTGTAGAATCGATTCGATCACGTTCTTTCAAAGCTTTCAATATTTCTTCGAATGGTTCGGTTTTTCCACGCGAGAGTAATTCCTTATGCCTTCTTTGCGCTCTTTCTTCCACAGATGCCTCCAAAAATATTTTTAACCCCGCATCTGGAAGAACAACCGTACCAATATCTCGCCCTACCATCACAACATTGCCTTGCTGCCCGATCGCACGTTGTTGTTCAGTCATGGCTTTACGTACCCCGGGATAAGAAGCTACCGGCGAAACAGCGGCTTCAACCTCCGGTTGGCGTAGTTTCCACGTTACATCTTCGTTATCCAGGAGGACATCATACATGCGTCCATCGTCAAGAGTGGGTTTTTTCACTTCTATCTTTATGTTTTCTGCCAGGGTGGAAATTCCAATTTCATCATTAATTCTAAAATGATGGTCAAGTGCAGCAAGCGCTACTGCGCGATACATTACCCCAGTATCAAAATATAAATATCCTAACTTCTGTGCAAGCATTTGACCAACTGTGGATTTTCCGGATGCCGCCGGTCCATCAATAGTAATAATTCTGGGAATCGGTTTACTGGTTTTATTCATCGATGATCATCTTTCAGGAAAGAATGTGTTTTGTGCCCAAAGAGTAACAATTTGTTTCTCTAATGGAGCTTGCTGGAAAGCCAACCATGTAAACCAATCCATGATTTGCATTTCATTCCAAGGAACCTTCGCTTCCCAGGTAAATGCTTCGCCTCTATAAAGATCTGCGTTTTCTGGGGATATGCCTTCCGGTGTAATTAACAACTGTGGATTTAATCCAGGATTTTGGGCAAAAAGATATTCCGCTTTCTCATATTTTCTAAGCCCCCATTCCAAGGAAGGAGAATTCATACCGACAACGGATACGGCGACATTTTGAGGAGTTAGTTGATTCTCATTGATTAGGTTATCCATTGTCCTTGTGAGCAACGTCATTTCCGGATAGGAAACCTCGTTTGTGATTAACTCTGTTCCCGGGTATCTGCCAATCCCAACAGAACGTCTCAGCATGTTGATGTTATATATTAATAAAACCATTAATAGCCCCCATATCAAGCCGGTTTTTGCGATCTGCCAAGACCAACCCCATCCTATTAATAAAGTAACTAATATAATCATAACGATTCCCCCGATGATCGCAAGCAACCGAACAGTAAAATCTGGAGCTGCATTCCATCCATTTTTTATAATCCATACAGCATTCAACCAAATAAATCCACATAGCACTACAACAAAAGCCGCTTTTATGACGACCGCTTTGCGATTCTCATTGGGGATTTGAAAGATTTCTGCCATCATCCAGCTAGCACTTACACATAACGGAATTGTCAATATCGCCAGAAGAGCGATTTCTTTTTCTGGGTTAATAACCAGAATAAATACCGAAACAAGAAACCATCTTGCGGCAAAACTGAGAAGTGGACTTTTTCGGATTATTCCAAGAACAAACCCGGTAATACCAAAAAGGAGAATAATCGGTTGATAAATTGGTATGGAGATCAGAAATCTACCCAATCGTTGCCAGGAGAGTGGATCAAAACGAAAAGACCATGACTTGATGAAAGCGATGATGCCTTGACTGATCCCTGAAAGAGCTTCGGGGTGAGTGAAGAATGCAGTTCCAAAAACAAATAAGCAAACACCTAATGCAACCGACCAACTAATCCAAAAATTGCGAGTTGGTTTTTGGTAACTAATCAATCCCTCACTTTTCTCATGAGGTTTTTTTGCAAGGATTGTCCATAAGAGACTTAATCCCAACCCAAGAATGGCGAACCATATTGACGAACCACCAAGCAATGCAAGTCCAACGGATACGCCAGAGAGTATAGGGCGATTGTTAATGAAACTTCCAATTGCGATAACTAAAAATAATATCCCCCAAATGGCACTTCCTAAAATCCGTGATTGAGCCACCAGGACAGCATCCAACGCAAATACTATTCCCAAGATCGCAATTACCTTAACCTTCAGTTGCTTATTAAAAAACAATGGAAGAAAAACAAACCCAGACCCAATAATCGCGGTGAGTAGACGTGCGATAAAATCCGTTTTATCAAAAACTAAAAAGAATATCCTATTAATGTTGGTAATTCCCGGAAATGAATAATCGATATATCGAGGATCTGTATATGCATTAAAAGATGAAAAGGCGATTGAAGCCTCCGAATCCGACAATGTTGACGATCCTAAAGAAATTACGCGTAAAGAAAATGCCAAAGCAAACGCAAAGAGAAGTAATAACAAAACGTTATCGAATTTCCTTTTGATCATTTTTTCCTTATTGCATAAAGAAATTCTACCGGAAATATTCAGGAACCTCAAAGATATCTACAGTAGTATTTGTAAAGACTAAAGGTAAATTTTGGATAAATTTTGCGTCAACCACATGATAGGTGTTTCGTTCTACCGTTCCTATATATATATATCGTATGTCATACATTTGAATGGTCCGTAAGGCATCATCCCAATTCTTCGATTCATATAGAAGAGATATATCTGATTGACGAGTGCCCATCTCAGTCAATCCCCCACGCCATTGCAATTCGTGTCCCACCCACCCCAAGACTGTAGGTAATCCTGTGTGCGTGGAAATACGTTCATAGTCCACGGCACCAGAATAACTGTAACTTCCTCCTACAGCTTCAACAATCACACCGTATGGAACTTGGGTTAAGAAATCTATGGCTTCCACGTCATCTGGTGCATCGCGGCGAAGATATGAAATTCCATCCAGCGTAAATTGAGCCGGTTTAAATTTCCCAGTGACCGTATATGCAAAATTCACGGGATAAATCAAACCAATCACCATTAATAAAGTGATTCCAATGAATGAACTAACGAACCAACCTTTTTTCAATTTTCCGAGGAGCATGATCGTCGCATAAGCAGCTGCCAAACCCCATAATATCCATGTTTCAAAATAGAACTTAAAAATGGTATTCATGCGGCTAGTAAAGCCATCGCGGAGGAAGAAGAATTCCGGAAACAATGTCAAGCCCGCTCCCAGCAATATCAACAACAAAACAAAATCACGATTTGGTCTATCATCATACGGAAAACTGATTATTGCTTTTTCGCTCTTATAAGTACCAACCTTTGCTTTTCTTGAAAAAGAACTCCAAATGAGAGCCAATAAAATCGTCAAACTCAACCATGTACACACTGAAGATCCGAGTGCTGTAAAAGAACCTTTTATGAGAACCGAGGAATTATTAGCACCATAGATTGATAGAAATTCCGCACTACGAACAAAAAAATTACTTTGTAAATTTTGAAAAATGGGGGTGGGTGATTTTACTATTTGAAGAGCTAATTCTCCCAGGTTCCCTCCTATCCATCCCATTCCATATGCTGCAAGTGTAAGCCCACCAACGAGAATTACTGCAAACAATGCGCCTTTCAGCAGCCCTTTCCGTATCCGATTCTTAATTATCAGCCAGATCAGCCAGATAAATATCGGAGTCAGAAGTGGAAGGAAATGCACCCAGAATATTTTCCCGGGCGTTACAAAAACTAGACTGGGCAAGAATCCCCCCGCTTGTGATGAAAATCCAATGTAAAAGGGTAGATACAAAATGATTCCGGTAAATCCCAGAATGATGGCAAATTTCACGAAATCCCACAGCCTGGTAAAGCTCCAACCATAATTCTGGAACTTCAGCCAGGTAAAAGCTCCTGCTACCAATGCTACATAGATCGGAAAATTCCAAATATTCAAAAACCCAAGACTACCCAATACAAAAGCAAGAACCCAAAAATCCAAAGACTTGATCCACTTTCGAAAGGAAAATTCTCTAAACGTTGATCGGTTCCATTCCTTGATGAAATTTAGTGCAAATGCTATAGCTAATAAGGCAAATGGCATTGCCAATACATGGGGATGCAGATCAGCCAAAAAATATGAAAATGCTGGGAATTCATGGATTACTTCTAATGGACCACGCGTTTTTGTTAGGTCATAATCTTGCCACAAACGCGAAGCGCGCCACCACCACCAGCCATTGAAATGGCGCGGTGTAAAGTTGAATGGAACACTGGGAGGAACATTCAGCTCTGGGATATTCAACCAGGACCAAAACTTCGATTGTAATACTCCGTTTGTATCCCTTGTCCAAAAATATCCCTTGGTATATAAGAGTTCTAAGAAACCTTCAATATTGCTTACCAACAAAACAAATATGGGGGCTAAAAAGGGAGCACACAAACCTTTAACCTTGGTTTTTTCATCGCTCGATCCGAGTAGATTAAAAAGAATTCCATACGCGCCCAACGCAGTCAATCCAAACCACACGCCAACCGCCAAGTTATATCCAACTGCACTTGCCACACCGGTAACTCGGATAAGCAAAGCAATGATGGTGTATCCAAAATAATAATAGGAGATGGAATATCCAGATAACCAAGGGTCGCTTGGAGGAAATGATGGTGATCTCAGGATGGCATTAATAAATGCCAGCTCCATCGGTTTTTCAGTATAAATAATGTCTGGATTTGAAGCGCGTATCGTTGTCCAAACGATGAATCCTAATAGGAAAACAAATTCCATTACAAGGATTGTTTTCCAATGTTCTTTTACCCATTGAAAAAATATGTGCCAAGTAATTTTCCGCAACAATAAAACAGACAATCCAACGACGATGATGAGAGCGAGAACAACTCCATTCGTTGTATTCGGTAATAACTGAAAAGATGCTAGGATCCAAAAAACAAATCCCCAGACCAACAATCCGAGAATCTTGGTATAGGCAAAACCTTTATCCCGTAACCGTGGCAGAAATTGAAACGTAAATGGAAATACGATCCATCCTAATAAAAAAATGAAAAAATACCATTTAAGAAAATCAATCATGTGTTTTACTATTCATTTACTTTATAAATTTTAGTGTTTCCATCATGGTACACTTGCCGCCAAAGGATTCCATCAAAGCTGCTAAATTTCAAGATACCTTCTGGAGAGTAGATCGCACGCTCCATTTGTCCTACGACGATGTATTTCACATTGTATTTTGTTAGAAATCTTTTTACTAGATCTTTATCAACTGAATTATAAAACACACCAACTTCATCCACGCGTTTTTGGACATCCTCCGCAGAAACCACTCCCCGTTGTTGACGTTGGTGCCAGTTCCAACCTACAACACCAGGCAGACCAGTATAGATGGTATAACGAGTACCCCAACGATATTCAGTTACATTCCCTTCAACAATCACCGGGGAACCTTGAACATTTTGCTGCATCCAGAGGATTGCCCGATAATCTTCATCTAAACTTAATGTAGTGTTATTTTCGAAATAGGTGGAATATGGCATGAACGCCATTCCATCCAAGACATGCGGTGCTTGAGGAGTAAATCGGTCGCGTATCTTGTCGATGGTAGCGGTAAGTGTGAAGAATGCAGCAGAAGCGAACAAGATTATGAGGGAGCTTTGCCAAGCTGTTTTGGAACCAGTGCTTTTGGAAGAAAAGATGGTCGGGAGCAAGAACGCCAAGGAGCTAGCAGCACTGATCCCAAGGATGATCCAAGCTTGCAGGTATATCTTAAATACCATATTCATCCTGCCGATATCTCCTTTAACTGCAAATAACTCCACCATCAAAGTCAATGTCAGGCCTAAAGTGACCAGGAATGCTACTGCCCTTTTTGCATCCGGAAAATCCGACCATAAAGTAAGTATTCCAGATAAAAAGATACATGGAATAACCAACCAGGCAATCCTCACTCCCAATATCAACATCACAACGATCAAGATAATAAATAGGATCACACCCAACCAAACAATTTCCTGATACGGTTTTATCTTTTTTAAGACCGATGCTGGAGTGGACGCCATCCAATTGCGTAATTCCCAAATCAGCCAGCTGATGATGATGAATAGGAATAATCCCCAATGGGTAATATACGACCAAAAAGGCGTTCGGTCGTATTTCCAAAATTCAATCTGGTTATATCCTTGGGCAAACCAATGGCTGAAAGGATAATAAAGCCCCAATGCAAATGTGATCAACAATAGGATGGAACCAGCTACGATGATGAAATGACGGAAACGTGGGGAAATCCAGATAAATTGCGATTGGGTATCTTTTCCATGTTTTATTACACTATATCCCACGGCTACTATCCCCATAGGTAAGTAGGTGTACAAATCCCATGTATTCGTTGGACGCAAAGCGCCAATGATCATTCCACCGATAAAAAATGTGATTATAAAGCAGAGCCATCCCTTCAATTTGCCTTCAGAAGACCAACTCCACCGTTTTAAGAACATGCTTACCGCCCAGGCAATAGCCAGGAGGGTTATTGGCAAGGCGAACATATGTGCGTGCGGATCGCCATACAAAAAAGTAAAATATGGAAATTCTGTTATTGCATCTCCTGGAATGGTCCGGCTTGGAATCCAATAATAATCTCCGGGTGCATACAGAAAATTTTCACCCTTGATGAATTTTCCTATCCCTTGAAAAGTCAAGACCCAGCGTTGGATAAAACTGACATCGTCAATCGGTGCTCCACCTGTGGTAATTCTCTGAAAACCCTGCCATATCATCCGGACTGTTCCGAGATTCCCTAATATTAGTACCAGTACTATTGCCAATAGCCCAGCAATTATCGGTAATTTATTTCTTGAAAACCACCTCCTGGACGTATTGTCTCTTTTTTGTTGTCTTCCTTCAAGCACGCGTCCATCCAGCCAGGAGGAAACCAGGTTCCAGCCAGCACAAAATGCACCTGCTGCTGTAAAGCTGAAAAATGTTGGCAGTATAAAATTATATGCAATCGAAGGAACAATACCCAGGAATTTTACCGGCATACCAGCAATTACAAATCCATAATAATAATAATTAATGTATCCACCAGCAAACCACGGATCATATGGAGGAAAGGTAGTGGACTTTATGACTGCATTGAAGTACGAGAAATCCATTGGTTTTTCCCCACCCTTCCAGGGATGCCATAGATCGGGGTTTCCAAGACGAATCAACAGAAAATAAATGAAGAAAAACAATGCAACGAACTCTTCTAAAAGAAACAATCTCTTCTTCTCGTGAATTTCATCTTTTATGGAATCATATTGCAGAACAAATAGAATCAAATTGACAACGAAAATTGCTCCGAGAACGATTCCGATCAACAATTTACTGACCGATAACCCTAATGAACCAAGCCACCAGACAAAAAGAGCCAAGAGGAGCATACCAATGATCTTGGATAATCCATATCCGCGGTCCTTTAACCCGGAAAAGACGATTCGAACAGTCGGGTATACCATCCAGCCCAGTAATAAGATGAAAAAATACCAAACCACCACGCCGAGTCCTGGATACTTATTAATCAATGAATTGACGTCAAATAATTGCGACCATGTGCCGCCAGCTTGTTGCCTTTTCAAAGTCTCCGATGTTAGCATTAAACCAGAAGGTACAGTCGGATTATATGAAGTGGTCGAGTTTTTCAGACTTACACCACTCAATAATCCGAGGGTGTTTTTCAAATTAAAATCATTAGTCTTTTGGAAAATTAATACTTTTGGATGGTCATAAACTGTAAACGCCTCTTCAGCGAATTGGCTGTTAACGGAAAATGGGCCAATATTGGGTTCTGAAGTAAAAGTCTGTATAAGTTTATAGCCAAGTTTTTCCTCGTACATACCGGGTTGGGCAACACTGTAACAATCTAATATATCTTCATCCTTAGGACAGCCAATCAGGTCTCTATAAAACTCCGTTGTGAGTGGGTATTGATCGGGCAAGCGCGCAAGGCTGCCCCATTGGCGGTTCGAGCTGATAAAAATATAATCCGCCTGTTCAAGATTGGAAATCATCCGAGTCAGCTTATCAGCATTATCGTCCCAATAGATCTCGAAATTGAGATCCGTACGATACACACCATTGTAATAATCAAATGCGTTTATCCCATAAACACCAT
Source organism: uncultured Chloroflexia bacterium (assembly GCA_963699305.1). GTDB lineage: Bacteria > Chloroflexota > Anaerolineae > Anaerolineales > Anaerolineaceae > JBGQAS01. Next base: position 984,532 of record OY969431.1, read on the forward strand.
ATGGTAATGGATCATCCCACGAAGATTCATTTGCCTGTCGGCTTCCGTAAATCGCCAGGCTGCCCGATCCCGAAACGAACTCAACCAAGATCGTATAAACCTGGTCTTCCGTGAGAGTTACTGGTTGAGAGAATTCCACTTGATATGCATCACCGCGGACGTCAGAAGCGCCAGAAAAGCTATCGCCAAGCCCAGCCGAGGCGAGAACAAGTTTGCTGTTTCCAAGATCTGTAAGTATCGTAACGCGGATTTCTTTGACACGCGAATCCCCAGTCCAATCGGTGATATGAGGAAAATCAATTGACGTCAACTCACCATCTGCGATCGGAATGAAAGTATTTGTATAAGACATACCTTGCTGAAGCGTCATTACTGGTTCCGGTAAAGGTAAATTGACTAATTGATCGTCGTACATGAAGTCGAGTGTATTCGGTCCAAAATAACTGATGGATTTTCCGCTTTCCAGAACCCGGTAAGTAAATTCATAATCCTTGCCAGATTTAATTTCTATTGGGGGATCGAAGAACAATTGATAATCTTTACCCCTCGGATCCTCACGGGAATCGAATGTGTCTTGAATTTGACTCTGGTACGAAACAATCGGAGATTGATTCAAGTCCGTGATAACCACCTGGAGGGTTTTTGTGTCAATGGTTTGAGAGGAGTCCAACATAAGCGCCGTAGGATCGACCATGTATGAAAAGTTGATCCCGATTAATTCCCCCGAATAAGGTGCTGTATATCGAATACGAGTCGGTTCAGACGAACCGATTGCATTCCCCATCGGGTATGATAAAGCTTGTTGTATTTTCTGGGTATTATTCTGAATGTTAAGGTTTATCGGTCCTTTCACATTTTGAAAGATCCACCCACTTGCTTCAACGCGTGTGATCGGACGTGTGTAAATTTGTGAAAATGCAAATGCATACAAAATCGTTGAAAGGATGACAATGACCGGGATTGCAATCGAGGCAGCTTTAACCACCCAGGTGAAAATTGTTTTCCGAGTCAATACCTTAGCCCTAAGCCAGAGAGCATCGACAGCCCATGCTGCGATAATTGTCAGGCTAGGGTAAACAAGCATCTGGTAACGCATCGTGCGGTTAAAAACCATGGATTCCAAGGCAAAATAAACTCCCGTCCATATCACGAGGAGCAAATGCTTTTTCCATTCACCTTTAATCGCCCGCCACACCATGAAAATAAATCCAGCCCAAGCCAGGATGCCAAGTGGAGTACCCAGCCCCCATACAATCAAGTTCTTGAGAGAAAACCAGATCGGTCGATTTACCCATTGAACTGAAGGTGGAAATCCAATCGCGGCAGAGCTCAAGTTATTTTGCTCAGCCAGGTTTGCCAGCCATCGGGGATTCAATCCGAAATTGAAAAACGATGGTCCCTTAAATGCATATGGTTGAAAAAATCGAAATGTAAGAAAAGCTACTAACGCAGAGAGTATTCCTGCTGGAAGGATCCACCCGATGATCCGTTCGTAATGCTTCGTTTTCGAAGAAAGCAGGTAAGGTATCACTGCAACGACCAAAAGCAATGCCAGGTAAACCGCATTAAGTTTCGAAGCCATCGCCAAGCCTAATGCAAAACCAAAAAGCAGGTAATTGCATAAAAATAACCAATTTGCTTTGAACCAAAATCCAATGGTTTCTAAGAAAGGAACGTGATGATCTTCATTTCCATCCGGAGGTGTAATAATAATTGGTCTTGTTGAAGTAAATATGACTGCAGCGAAATAAAATGCTAAAAATCCAAAAAAATTCGTGAAAGTATCCACAACAAAAAAATGGGATAGTTGGATGGGTAGGACTGCAAAAGAATAAAATGCAGACGCAATCAAACCTAGAAATGGTTTCTTGTATAAGCGAATGGCGATTAGGAAAACAAGTAAAACAGTACCGACATCAAAAATACCGGAAAGGATTCTACCAACGATGTTTATTTGGTCAAATCCTGCTTGGTTTATCCATTGAGCAACATACCGTACGATGAATATCGGTAACGTTCCATAAACAAAAAATGAATATCCGACATTATGTGGGTTAAGTGTCGAAAGATTGGTATTAAAGTACTCAGAAAGAGATGCCACAGGTCGAATTGCTGTTTCCAGCATGGTGAGAAATCGTTCGTCCGGATGAAGATGATAATTTTGATCCCACTCTACCCCTACGTTCCGGAGATACCATCCGCCAAAAAGAATAGCTAACAATAAAATTCCAACCGTGATATCAATGAGTAACGGTTTTAGCACTTTTTGTCTGGGTTTATTCATCAGTGTAGTATTGGATTTTGGCATTAAAGACCGGATCCTAGCGTGATGTCAACCAGAGGATTATAAAATCCTTACCCTCAAGATCGTCCTTGTAATAATACTCGATGGCGTTGGGATACAGGGATTTAAACCGTTCCAAATTCTCTTTATCTTGTGTATTCAGGATAAACAGCTTGGAACCAGGGATTGAACTTGTTTCAGCAAAGGACTCTGGCCACAGTGCATAATCCTTCTCTGGAAATCCAGCATTGATTCCTACGAGCCGTGTGTCCACCCAATATGGATAAGGAACGACATACGCTGTATCAGCTGTTCCGATGGTATCGACAAATCCCCTTATCACCCGCCCAATATCCGAAGTATTCCAAGCGCCCGCAAGAAAATTGGTTTTGAATTTGTCAAAAACCAAAATGTAATTATTACTCATCATGGTTATGAGCATGACGGAAAATAATAGTATCCATAATACTTTCCCGAACGCGTGTTTCATATTGAACCAAATGGTGCGGAAAACAGCATCCAATCCAATCCCCGCCGTAACAAAAACTGGGATGATTGCTCCAGCAGTCCTGTTTAAAGATGGGTTTTCATCTGGGAACGCCAGCGAAAGGATAGATGGCATCAGGAGGAGTGGAATGGAAATAAGAAGTGTAAGATCCACCCAATTCCTCTTGCGTAGATAACGAGTGAGAAGCGTTAACACTCCAAGGAAATATAATGCTGCAGTTACAAAATCCAAAGCAGGTCTGCCAATCACTGAATGTACCCAGATCGACCCATTGTCGTAAAAGAACATGATGCTGGCTTTCCAAAAATTTCGAATGAATATCAATAAGGCGGAATCAGGTAACGGCTGCTCAGTTGAGCTGATGCGACTAAGAGCGCGCATACTGAACATGCCGGGATCTCCCAACATATATCTGAAAAGGGGTAGAAAAATGGCAAAAGAAATCACTGCCAAAATGATTAAGCTCCAGATATGGGATTTTTTTCGCCCAACGGATGATTTGTGCAATAGGAAAATTCCAACTGCCACGACAACAATGACCGGAACTAAACGAAATGGACTGTAACCATGCAGACCAATTCCCAAAGCAATCCCGGAAAGAATAATCAAATTTCTATTTGCTTTTCGTATACCGTGGATTAAGAAATATAGAGTTGGAGCAACAAATAATGGGTACAGTGGAAAACGGAGCCCTATCCGGGAAATGACATTCGGCCAGTATGCCACACCCGCTAGAAACATTGCTGCCAATCCTGCCCATTTATTGGAGATTTCCTTCCCCAATAAATAAATAAATGGCAAAGTGATCAATCCAATGAGGACAGTGCCGATTTTTAGCGAAATAAAGCTCAATCCAGTGCCCATGAGAGTCGCAATCAGCGCTGTCCAATAAAATTGGAAAGCTTCTCTACCAGTATTTCTGGGTAAGAAGATGGAATGCTGACCATGCAGGATATCCGCTACATCCAACAGTTTTTCTGCGTGATCACTGAACATTTCACCTGGAATTTGGTTAAGCTGATAACTCCTGAAAAAAATGACGACAAGAAAAGTGGAAATAATCAACAATATCCAAGGGGAAATTCGCAGACTTTTGAACCATTCAGCAATACAATTAATCATCTCCCGGAATTTTCGTTGAGGTTTCTGTACTTGCCAGAAAGCCCATAATAGAAAAATGAAACCAAACAACCAGAGCACTAAGTTAAGAGTTGTAAATGTATTATCTTTAAAAAAAATAAATGCTAGAAGCAGAAGAATCACACTCACTGCCAGAGGGAAAAGTCGAACTCGAGAGTATAGCGGAGTATGGTCTTCAGGTTCAAGCGTGGGGAGAATCCACTCTTTTGACAGGATTGCAGACAGAAATTGCAAAGCAGCGATTCCATATAACACAACTGCAAGTGTTACCTGCCGATTCGGAGGCTCGAGCAGCCTTTGCCCTACTACGGCAAAACTTAAAGCGATTATCGTCCGCCAGGGGAATTGCCTTTTTTCAACCTTCGCAGAGGTTTGCGCTAATTTTAATTTTTTCTTTCGGGAGGATTTTTTATTCCCAATGGATTTCCAAATTTGGATTTTTTCAAGAAAAACATCGAGTAATGTCTGTTCTTTCATAGTCCCTTTTCTGTTTCCCATGGGTCGTTGGAATTCTAATATATCTTACTTCAACCATTCACCCCCTGCAAGTTGATGATATTCTATGTCTCTGTTTTCCGCGCAATAAAAAATGTATATACCCCATCTGGTTGGATTGGAATCTCATTGTAAATTGGTCTGGTGATCAATTCGGTTAGCGCCAGATTTACTCTGCCTGGTAACAGGATCCATCGGTTAAACAACCATTTACAAAAAAGCGCGGGTAATCCGAACAAGTGTCCCCATTCCAAAATTGCCAGTGCGCAAGGTGAAAAATAATTCCACCATCCTTCCAATCCGAATCCTGCTTGAGATAAACGCGACTTCCAAACCGCAGGCGGATCACAATGTTTGTGACGAGAAATTTTATTGAAAATACTCTGGTATTTTTCAGAAACATTTCTAAGCCTTGCTCGAGAGAAAAATCGGGCAACGGATAAATTCATTGAAAATTGGGAGTTCGGAACACAAAAAACAAAATTCCCTTGTGGTTTGATAACTCTTCCGATTTCATCCAAGACAGGTTGAATACCTTCAATGTGCTCCAAAACGGAATTGCTGATGATAGAACTAAAATAATCGTTCGGAAAAGGCAATCTATCTCCAGTCGCACACACTGGCAATCGATACACTTGTTTGCCTCCAGATTCTCGCAATGGGTGGAACCATGGATCCACACCTACGGTTAGCTGCTTGCCAAATGTAGTAGAAGCGAAATTCCCATCACCGCACCCCAAATCAAGAATTGGTTCATCCAGTTGAATATCCTGATAAAACCGTGCTTCCGTCGCACGCAACAACCCCCGAAAGTATGGCAATTGCGAAATATTTTCCCAAAGGAAATCTTTTCCTGGAGAGATAGTGTCGTTAAGGCTTGATGATTGTAAATAATTCTTCATATTGCTGTGCGATTGTATCAGGTGCGTAAAGCTGAACTAATGAGATGGGATTAACGAAATGAGGGGTCTTTTCCTGTAGAACCTGGATTATATTCTCTGCCAATTGCCTTGGATCACCTATAGGAGAAATCCGACCCATTCGATGTTGAAGTATCGGTTGGCGAACTCCTGGCAATTCAGAGGCCACCACAGGCACTCCATTCATCATTGCTTCAATTTGGACCAACCCAAATGCCTCAGTAGAGTTTAGACTTGGTAACACTAGCACATCGATATTGGGATAAAACGCAGACATTTTCTCAGGATTTAATGTTCCCAGGAATTTCCAATGCCCCTGCTGCATATAGCGATCAATAAGTGGTTCCAACCGTTTAAAATATGCTTCCTCACCGATGATGTTTTTATATGGTCCCGCAAATTGGATTACAGCATTAGGAAATACTTCAAGGATTCGGGGCAATGCGGAAAGCAATATTTCGACGCCTTTTTCAGTGGCAAACCTGGCTGCCATCCCAATGACTGGTAGGGCATTCGCAGAATTCATCTGCTGCTTGAATTCATTTAATTCCTTTTTCGAAGCTTTTGGAAGAACTACTGGAGGGCGGATGACTTCCACCTTCGTCAAAAAATGCTTGAGGAATGACGAATTCTCAGCGTAATCACGGGTATAGGTTACGATGCGATGTGCATATTTTGCTGCCAGGTTGTTCATAAGATGCACAGCTTGATTTGCTCCCCAACTGATAATTCCTGGAGGCATGCGTAAATCGCAATGATAAGTAAGGACAGTTGGTTTATGAAAAAATCGTCCGCGCAATGCAATCCCAGCAGCATCGAATTGAGGTAGATGTAAATTTACAAAATCAGTTTCTTTGACTAATTTGGTTGCCAAATATCCAAGCGAAGGCATGATAACGCCTTTGCTGATACGAAAAGCCACAGGGACCCGGATAATTCGTACTCCATCCTGTAATTCTTCTCTGAGCAAATTGTGCTGGTAATGAGAAGTCAAAATCGTAACCTGGTGTCCTCGATTGGCAAATGCTTTGGCCAGGTGTTCTGCATAAATTGTCAATCCGCTAATGTGCGGACGGTAATAGGTTAATCCTATTAGTATGCGCATAAGAACTTAAAAATATTTTTCATTCGATTTCACCCATTCGTATAATCGTTTGATTCCCTCGGATGCTCCAATGTTTGGTTTCCAATTCATGATTTTTTCGGCCTTTTGGATGTCCGAAATATACACTTTCTGATCTCCTGGTCGCCATTCGCCCCAGGAAACCTCAATCTTGTTCCCCAATAATTTTTCAATGATTGGGAAAAATTCCTGGTAAATGGAAATCGTATTTTCTGCTCCACCACCGATGTTGAAAATTTGCCCTGTGCACAATTTCGGTTGGTCGATGGCAATTTCATATGCATTAACGAGGTCATCAACAAATAGAATATCACGCACCTGTTTTCCATCGCCATACACTTTAATCGGTTTCCCGGTTACTGCAGCAATGATGAACCACGCCACCCACCCCTGATCTTCAACGCCAAATTGCCTTGTTCCATAAATGCAGCTCTGACGAAAAACAACTGTCGGGATATCATAAATGCGGGAGTAATCACGCACATATTGATCGCCACAACCCTTCGAACAACCGTATGGGGAATGAAAATCAATTGGGCGTTCTTCTGAAATTCCATTTGGATAAGCTGCATATCGATAATGTGTGCTTTCCTCGACAACTTCCACATCTTCCATTCCACCGTAAACCTTGTTGGTCGAAGCATATAAGAAGTTGGGTTTTCTTCCCGAAAGCCGTGCTGCCTCTAAAACATTAAAAGTCCCGTTGGCATTGATTTCAAAATCTTCACGAGGGTGTGTGACAGAAGTGGTTACTGCAACCTGAGCTGCCAGATGAACGATTACATCCGCTTTTTTGGCGGCTTCTTGAATTTTTAGATTATCGCGAATATCCCCAATGATCAGATCGATTGAATTATCGCCGTATTTCGTGCGCAACCATTCTAAATTCTTTCGAGATCCAGCACGTGAAAGATTATCGTAAATGCTAACCTTTTCCCCATTTTCAATCAAACGTGCAACAAGGTTTGATCCGATAAATCCGCAGCCACCGGTAATGAGATAATTTCTTTTCATTGTCACTCCGATCACGCTTTTCTTTTTAACTGAACTTGTGTGAGCCAATAACTCATGGAATGGCCACCACGGAATAAAGCGTAAATCCCAATGAGGTCATTTATTATGAAATGATAGAAATGTATGCAAATAGCAAACGCTAAGGCAGACGAGGGATTGATCTTGAAAATCATGAGCGCTCCAACCAATGATGCCTCGAAGACACCTATATTGGCAGGTGCTGAAGGAATGGCAACGCCCAATGCTAATACTCCCAGGGAGAATATCGCCCACCACGGTTGTGTCTCTGGGATGAAATTTCGCATGATAAAGAAATATTCGATCAGAGAAATCCCCCAGGAAATACAAAGGAACGCGAATGCGGGAATAAAAACCTTCCAATTCGAAATAACGCCAAAACCTTCGAAAAGAGAATACAAGCTTGGCATTACTTGTTTTTGGAAAAAATTTGACCTTGCAGTTTTCTTAGTAATAAATGCTAAAACGGCATCTTTATTGCGTGCGACTAATATGATAAGTATGATTAAAAAGACAACTATGGATATGGCAACGTAGGCTGTCACTTTTACCCAATTACCTTCAATAACATGTGGAAGACTAACCAATAATAATAAGGCGGCTATACCAATATCAACAATACGTTCAACCACAACCGACGAAAATGCATAAAAAGCGCTGATGCCTGCCGTCTGTCCAAGATATATAGGGCGCACCAACTCACCCAAGCGCAGTGGCAAAATATTATTAAAAAAATAACCGATGTTCAATCCTAGAAAAGATTGCAAAATCGAGACCTTATTACCAGTGAGTTGGCGCCATTCCATTGACCGGAACAGCAACGAAATAAGAAATAACAGGATCGCAGAGAGGATCAAGAATGGATCAAGGTTTTTAAAAGCGGAAATTAATTCGTCCCACTCTACCGTGCGATAAATAACATAAATGGCAACGATGCTGATCACTACTCCCGGTAGCCAACGCAACCAGCGGTGACCACGCGCGCTTGAGGTATCTTTCATTCATCCTCCAAGCGCAATACAGCCATAAATGCTTCCTGCGGGATTTCGACGCTTCCTACCATTTTCATGCGCCTTTTTCCTTTTTTTTGTTTTTCCAATAATTTCTTCTTGCGCGTGATATCTCCACCATAACATTTGGCAAGCACATCCTTGCGAAGTGCTTTTACATTAGCCCGTGATATCACCCGTCCACTTGCAGATGCCTGGATAGCAACATCATATAATTGACGTGGAATCAATTCCTTTAGTTTTGTTACCAGACGTTGCCCCTTGTGATAAGCTTGATCTTTATGTACAATTGCCGCCAAAGCATCGACCGGTTCCCCACCTACCAAAACTTCCAGTTTCACCAATTCCCCGGGGCGATACTCAAGGAACGTATAATCCATTGACGCGTAACCACGAGTCCGGGATTTCAAGTCGTCAAAAAAATCCACAATAATTTCAGAAAGAGGAATTTCAAAATTGAGCTGCACTCGCTTGGGTGCAGGATAATCTTGTTCGATATATGTTCCATGTCGTTTAGTTACTAATTCCATGATCGTTCCATAATAATCGGTAGGAGTTATAATCTGCAATTTCATCCACGGCTCATGGATTTCCTGAATCTGAGCTTCATCGGGTAGTTTAGCTGGGGAATCCACCAAAGCGGATTCCCCGCTGATCATGATCACTTCATATTCAACAGATGGAGCGGTGACAACAATATCAAGGTCGTACTCACGCTCCAAGCGTTCCTGAATGATTTCCATATGAAATAAACCGAGAAAACCACAACGAAATCCAAAGTTCAATGCTTGTGAAGTTTCAGGTTGATAAATCAGGGAAGCATCATTTAATTGAAGTTTTTCGAGTGCTTCTTTCAAATTTTCATAATCCGCCCCTTCAACTGGGTAGATGCCAGCGAAAACCATTGGCTTGGGATGATGATATCCGGGAAGAGGATGAACGGCAGGTTCCTTAGTGTGGGTAAAAGTATCGCCGACACGGCATTCTTTCAGTGTTTTTAAGCCGGTTGCAATATATCCAACATCTCCAGCTTCAAGATGTTCGATGGGTTTCATGGTTGGTGAGAAAACCCCGATTTCAACAGGCTTCAATTCCGCAGTTGTACTCATCAACTTTAATTCATCTGTGGGGAAAATCGTCCCTTCCACAACCCGGACATACGCAACCACACCTTTGTATGGATCATAATGAGAATCGAATATCAATGCCTGCAACAAACCATTGGGATTACCTTTGGGATATGGGATCCGGTGGACAATTGCCTCTAAGACTTGTTCGACATTTATCCCATCTTTTGCTGAGATCCGTATGATTTCTTTGGAAGGAACGCCAAGAAGGACCGAGATATCCTCGGCAACGACATCGGGTTGTGCAGAGACGAGATCGATTTTATTGATGACGGGAATGATTTCAAGGCTGGCTTCTATTGCAAGATACAAGTTGGCTAATGTTTGAGCTTCAATCCCTTGTGTGGCGTCAACAACAAGGACAGCGCCTTCGCAGGCATTTAATGCCCGGCTGACTTCGTAATTGAAATCGACGTGTCCAGGAGTATCGATTAAGTTAAGCTCGTAGTTCTGATCGTCGTCCGCTTTATAATTCATACGGACTGCCGATGATTTAATTGTCACCCCCTTCTCGCGTTCCAAATCCATCGTATCCAGAATCTGTTCCACCATTTCCCTGTCAGATACTGTTCCGGTTAGTTGCAACAGCCTGTCAGCAAGGGTGGATTTTCCATGATCCACATGTGCAATAATGCAGAAATTTCGGATGTGATCAGTGCTCATGACCGTTGGAAGTATACCCTATTTCATTTTCCAGCTTTTTAATCAGCCTTTCAACGTCGAGGTGCCAATCGCATTGGTTGCTAATCCTCTGGCTGAAATGCATCAGGAATTCAATGTTTCCTTTCGGACCTTTAAGAGGTGACTGCATAACCCCTAATATATTTCCATGATGATCTGAAAAATTCAATATGTCAATCAGCACTTTTTTATGAATGATCGGATCCCGGATGACACCTTCTCCGTGGGCAGCATCTTTTCTACCTGCCTCGAATTGAGGTTTGATCAATGCAACAACATGATCTTTTTTGTGATCTAGCCACCGGATGATGCCGGGCAATATTAATTTTAAGGAAATAAAACTAACGTCTATCACCACGAGATCAATCGGTTCAGGTAAGCAATCGATATACCTAGCATTCGTTTTTTCCATGACGACAACTCGAGGATCCTTCCGCAATTTCCAGTTGAGTTCGCCGTGCCCCACATCAATTGCGTATACATTTTTCGCTCCATGTTGCAGTAAACAGTCCGTAAAACCACCTGTCGATGCTCCAACATCCGCACAAACCCAGTCTTTCAGATCGGTTAATTCAAAGGCATGAAGTGCTGCTTCCAGTTTTTCTCCCCGCGCGAAATAAATGGAGGTCTTTTTTCAAGCTCAATCAGTGCAGAAGATTCAATCTTTTCAGATGGCTTTAGTACAGGTTGCCCATTTACCCGTACCTCCCCTGCCATGATCATCCGTTGAGCAAGGTTTCGACTTTCAATAAGACCCATTTCCACAAGCAAAATATCAATCCTATCCTTCCGCATGGATATATTATCTCACAAGCATTAACGGCATTTTTTGGTTCAGATTTATTTCTTCCCTTTTCATCTTATGATATAAATACATCATGCTTAAAGCTTTGCTAAAATCCATGCGAATCCGACAGTGGACCAAGAACGTGTTTGTTCTTGCTGCCCTTGTATTTGACCGTCAATTACTTAATATCACGTCATTGTGGCATTCCGTTGCTGGAATGTTTATCTTTTGCCTGCTGTCCAGCAGCGTTTATCTCTTTAACGACATAATGGATGTCGAAGCAGATCGCAAGCACCCGGTAAAAAGTAAACGTCCGATCGCATCCGGTCTGCTCCCAATTCGGGTGGCGTTGGTTGCCAGCATTATCCTGGTGGTGATTACTCTACCTCTAGCTTACCTGTTATCTCCTTGGTTTGCACTCATTGCATTTATTTATTTCGCCCTTAATCTCGCTTATTCCACCTGGTTAAAGCATATCGCCATTCTTGATGTACTCCTGGTTGCAGCTTTTTTTGTGTTGCGTGTAGCTGCCGGTGTAACATTGATAAAAGTGGAACGGTTTTCACCTTGGTTGTATGTGGTGACTACATTATTTGCTCTTTATATCGGTTTTGGTAAGCGGCGTGCCGAACTGGCATTGCTTGCGGAGGGTGCGAATATGCATCGCAAGGTTTTGGAAGGTTACACCATCCCCATGCTTGACCAATTCATCACCATTGTTTCGAGCACGACCATCGTAGCGTATAGCTTATATACTTTTACTGCAGAAAACTTGAAAGGCAGTGCATTGATGATGCTGACAATTCCTTTTGTTCTTTATGGAATTTTTCGGTATCTATACCTCGTCCAGGTGAAACATGCTGGTGGAGCCCCCGAAGAGCTTCTGCTGACTGATCGACCTTTACAAATCACCATCTTCTTTTGGGGATTGTCAGTTTTGTTGATTTTTTATTATTTACCACATTAAAATGCCCGCTTTTTCGTTAACTGCTCCAGGTAAAATCATCCTTTTTGGAGAACATGCTGTTGTTTATGGGCAGCCCGCAATTGCTTTTCCTGTTGCAGATGTTTATGCAAAAGTGACTTTGCATGCCAATTTGCATGCAGATCCCGGGATTGTTCACATCCTAGCCTCTGATATTGGGTTGAATTCAAATCTGGATGAACTGGACACTCAACACCCAATCCGGGTAGCAATCCTTACGTTTCTTAACCAATTTCATCTTTCCTCCATCCCAGCCTGCGATATCCAAATAACCTCAACAATCCCTATTGCATCCGGATTGGGATCAGGTGCTGCAATTTCAGTTGCCTTGATCCGTGCCTTATGTAGTCATCTGGGAATTAATCAAACAGCTGGTGAAGTCTCTGACATGGCATTTAAAGTGGAAAAGATCTTCCATGGAACACCTTCTGGAATTGATAATACGGTCATATCGTTTAATAAAGCGATATTATTTGTCCAAGGTGAAAAACCCAAGTTCATTACCAGTACAGCCCCGCTGCATTTTATCCTTGCAGACACCGGCATTCGCAGCAAAACCATAGATATGGTTACCGGAGTGCGCCTACGTTTGAACCAGAATGATGAAGTCTACAGACGGATTTTTCAAGAGATCGGGGGAATTAGCCGATTGGCACTGGGTAAATTGAAATCTGGAGATGTCTCAGCTATTGGTTCTCTCATGAGCCTGAATCACCGATTACTGCAAAAATTGGAAGTCTCGAATACTGCTTTAGATAATTTGGTCGATTCAGCATTGCAGAATGATGCTCTAGGCGCAAAACTTGTCGGAGCCGGTGGTGGTGGGCATATAGCGGCATTGTGTCATCAAAACAAATTACTTAGCCTTTCAGATGCTTTAAAAAAGGCGGGTGCCAAGAACACATTTCAAATAACGATCCAACCGGGGATAGCCCAATGAAAAAAGTAATACTTCTCAAACTAGGTGGTTCCCTGATAACCGACAAACAAAAACCTCATACGGCCAAGAAGAATATTATTAAAAGGTTGGCGCACGAAATAAACGAAGCACTCAAAAAGAATCCAGATTTGAAGATGATCATTGGTCACGGTTCTGGTTCGTTTGGGCATATCCCAGCAAAAAAATATAAAACGCGCGAAGGAGCAAAAAGTAAAACGGATTGGAAAGGATTTCATGAAGTCTGGAAGGAAGCACGGGCTTTGGATCAAATAGTGATGGATGCTTTCCTGGATGCAGATTTGCCGGTTATTTCATTTCCACCAAGCGCAACAGTGAAAAGCAACTCACACAAGATCATTAGTTGGGATATTCAGGGGATGCAGCACGCATTGGAACATGGCATGGTTCCTGTTATCTATGGCGATGTAGCATTCGACCTTCAAAATGGATCAACGATTTTTTCTACTGAAGAATTATTTATTTATCTGGCAAATGTGTTCCATCCACAAATGATTCTGCTCGCTGGAATCGAGGAAGGTGTCTATTTCGACTTTCCCAATCGAAAACACATACTGCCTGAGATCAATCGTGCAAATTTCGATGAAGCAGCGTCAAAATTGAATGGATCCTCAAATATTGATGTTACTGGTGGAATGCGAGAGAAAGTAAATGCAATGTGGATCATCCTTTCAAAATATCCAAAAACAACCATATCGATTTTTTCACCTTTAAAACCCGGAACCCTTAAGCATGCAATCGAAGGAAAATTATCTGGGACTATCTTGAAAAAGAAATAGGGGGCTTCTATGTTTTTTGACCGTTCAATGTTGGAGAAAGAAGAAGAGCACATCCTGGCACCTTATGGGATACACAGTAATGCATCCAAAGGCAGACTTCAACCAGAGAAGGAACCTGATTATCGAACATGCTTTCAGCGCGATCGTGATCGCATCCTTCACACTACGGCATTTCGGCGGTTGGAATATAAAACCCAGGTATTTATAAATTTTGAAGGAGATTATTATCGCACCCGTCTTACCCATACACTCGAAGTGGCGCAAATAGGAAGAACGATTGCCCGTGCTTTGGGAGCCAACGAAGATCTCGTGGAGGCGATCTGCCTGGCACACGACCTGGGACACCCTCCTTTCGGGCATGCTGGTGAACGTACACTGACTGAATTGATGAAAGATCATGGTGGTTTCGATCATAATAAGCAATCTTTCCGTTTGGTGACCAAATTAGAGCAGCGATTTAAGGATTTTGATGGCTTGAATTTAAGTTGGGAAGTTCTCGAAGGTATGGTTAAGCATGAAACCGAGTACGATAGGTCGGATGCCAGCCAGTTCAATCCAGAATTGCGCGGTCATTTGGAAGCTCAAATTACCAATGTGGCTGATGAACTTGCTTATACTGCGCATGATCTGGACGATGGCTTGCATTCCGAGATGATAAATCCAGAAATGTTGTCAGGTATTGAGTTATGGGAAATTCTGTTGGATGAAGCCAGCTTTCGGAATTGTTTCATTGACGAATTAAAAAGGCACGAATTAATCAGGAACCTGATTGGAATCCTGGTTACGGATCAAATCATGACTACGAGCCAAAGGCTTCAAGATAGCAAAGTCAACAGCGTGTACGAGCTTCAGCTTCTTTCATACAATGTCACTGGTTACAGTGATGATACTCTTCGAAGAAGTCGTCAGTTGAAAGACTTGCTATTCAAAGATCTTTACCGCCAATATCGTGTCGTGCGTATGGAAGTAAAAGCATGCCGTGTGATCACTGAATTATTTGCAGCCTATCGATCCGAACCCAGCATCCTTCCTGATCACATTCGCTCCAAGATCGATCAGGAGGGATTAGAGAGAACAATCTGCGATTATTTGGCAGGTATGACCGATAGATATGCAATTGACGAATATAATAGACTATTCGATCCTAATACCCTACCCTGAAGAAAGATGAGACATGGAAGAGATTTCTTATTTGACAAAAGCTGGTGCTGATAAATTGCATACGGAACTGGAAGAATTAAAAGGTACAAAGCGCGAACAACTCGCTAAACGCCTTCGTACTGCGATCCAACAGGGAGATTTATCTGAAAATGCAGATTATATATCCGCCAAGGAGGAGCAAGGATTCCTCGAAGGACGGATTTTGGAATTGGAACGTACTCTAAAGAATGTTGTCCTAATCGAAGAAACTCGAGCAGGTTATTCTGTAGTCGATATCGGCTGCCGTGTAACAGTCCAGGAACAAGGCGAGGCACCGGATTTGTATTTTATTGTTGGACCAAAAGAAGCGAACCCAATCACGGGGTGGATTTCCTTTGAGTCACCTATTGGAAAGGCATTGATGGGGCACAAGCCAGGCGATGTTGTCGAAATACATACACCTGGCGGAGTCTTGCGATTGACAATCCTGAAACTGGAGTAGACATCAAAAAAACCCGGAATGATTCCGGGTTTTTTTAGTTAAGCTTTAGACCAAACATCCAATTCCAAGGTCATCCGATCAAAGAAACTCCCTTTTGGAAGTGCTCCCTGACCATAACTTGCATCGATGACTTTAGCTTCCAATTGAAGGGTTGCAGTCTCAAGTAAAATCTTTTGCCCGGGTTCGACAAGAATCAACTCACCTTTCGACATCATGCGCTGGCGAATAACAGGATCATTGTATGCATGTTGGCTCATCAGGATTTTAGTAACGGTTTGGACATCATTCTTATCGAAAAGCCAGATTTCAAATCCCGTAACTTTCTTGGGGTCACCTACACCGATGGTTTCCGAAATTCCCACCCCGCATTCTCCCAAGAATTCTCCGGTAGGAGCATCAATGCTGAACGAATCGTCATATAGGTCATCACCCAATGCGTAAGTTGTCATGAATTGTGATACTGGTTTATCTTGTGAAAGTTCTTCGGTCTTTCCTCTTGGTGTGGCTGGAGGAGTTTGAATTTCTGACCGAAGCGTTGGCTTGGTTCCCTGGGTCATTTTTTTGTTTCTGAGTACAAATACATAAAATAATGCAGCCCCTACAGCGATGGTGACAACGCATAAAATGATAAGCAACGCCACCGAACCTCCTCCCGACGTTTTCGATGTTCCTCCGCTGGTTGTCGGTTGCAATGTCGTGATGGGTGAAGTGATTCCACTACCAGTGACAAGAGTGCTGTAAGTCTGGATTGCAGCTAAAGTTGTCGTTTGGCATAATCCTGGATTCGCCAACAAAGAACTTAGGACAAGTGATCCTTTATCACCCATCTCCTGGTAGCGTTTAATCGCCATTTGCTGTGCCACTGGATTAGTACTATTGGCCGCATAAGAATCAACTGCCATGCAGAGAAATTCCTGCTGTAAATCCTCACGCATATGATACGGTGCAGCGTCATACCATTGCACAGGCCACAGTAACCATCCCAATAAGGGCAAACCAATGATCAGTCCTATCACCAACCCGGCGATGGCTGCAACCAAAGGTTTTTTAATATATTCACGGATTCTTTTCATCATAACCGGCTCCTGCATGCCTCATTCTTTTGAATTGAACATGTCTTCACTAATTTATCTTTCCGACAATATAGTTGCAATTTTTATGCCGGTTCGGGAGTTGATTCAACGATGCTTTCCAATAGGAATGTCCCCTCGCAATTCGTGCACAAAGCTTCACGCTTGTTATTGATGACAAGTAAACCTTTACAATTGGGACAGGGATTTGGAAGCGGTTTTTTCCAGGAAGTAAAATCACAGTTGGGATAATTGGCACAGGCGTAAAAGATGCGCTGCTTGCGTGTCTTCCGCTCGACAAGATCTCCACCATCCTTAGGGCAGGCAACACCAATTTTTTCAAGCCATGCTTCAGTATGACGACAAGCTGGGAAATTATTGCAACTTACAAATTTTCCATAGCGTCCCCACCGGATGACCAGGTCGTGGCCACAATCCGGGCATATTTTTCCGATTTTTTCAAGCTCTGCCTTTTGTTCTGGCATCTCTGCTTGAGCCTTTTTTAATTGCGGCTCGAAAGTAACATAGAATTCCTTCATCACTTTCGTCCACTTCCGCTTCCCTGCAGCGATCAAATCGAGATCGCGTTCCATACCAGCAGTAAAACCGGTATTAATCACTTCGGAAAAATGGGCAACCAACAAGTCATTAACAAGGATTCCGGTATCCGTTGGGATCAACCGTTTTGCCTCTCGGTAGACGTAACCCCGTTCCTGTATCGTTGATAGGATGGGGGCATACGTGGAAGGACGTCCAATACCGAATTCCTCCAAAACCTGCACCAACGAAGCTTCTGAAAAACGCGGGGGTGGTTCAGTGAAGTGTTGTTCTGGGTTAACTTTTAATCAGGTGTTGGATTTGGTTTTCTTCCAAACCTGGAGGAATTCTTACATCTTCGGCGTCTTCTGGTTTTTTATCCTCATCTTTTGCTTCTTCATACACAATCAAATACCCAACGAATTTGACCGTTGAGCCAGATGCTCGAAATAAAAACTCCTCATTGGTCTTCCGAGAAGTCACATCTACGGAGACGGTATCAAATACTGCAGATTCCATTTGAGAAGCCATGAACCGTTGCCAGATTAGTTGATAGACTTTAAATTCCTCGGGGCTCAAGAATGCCTTAATGGAATCAGGTACTCGGTTCACAGACGTCGGCCTGATTGCTTCATGTGCTTCCTGCGCGGAAACGGCACGGGTCGTATATTTTGGCGGTTCTTTAGGAAGAAATTCCTTGCCATACACCTTGCCAATGTACTCACGCACTTCATTCTGTGCAACTTCCGCAACGTTGGTCGAATCCGTGCGCATGTAAGTAATCAAACCTGTAGTGCCACCTTCGCCCACATCCAAACCTTCATAGAGTTGTTGTGCCAGGATCATCGTTCTGCGTGCGGTATAACCCAACTTTCTTGAAGCTTCCTGTTGAAGCGTGCTTGTGATGAAGGGAGCGGAAGGTCTCCGACGTCGTTCTCCTTTTTTAATACGGGAAATAAAATACTCACCCTTTTTCAAATCCTCGACAAGTCCGTTTACCGTGACATCATCTGGAAGGACAGGATCTTTGCCATTTAATTTTGAAAGTTTGGTCGAGTAAGTATGCTTACCACCTTCGGGTTTAAAATCAGCACCGATGCTCCAGTACTCCACAGGATTAAAAGCATCGATCTCTCGCTCGCGTTCCACGATTAAACGGAGCGCAACCGATTGAACTCTTCCAGCAGAAAGACGGTTGCGTACTTTTTCCCAGAGCATGGGACTGATGCTGTAGCCGACCAACCGATCTAGGACCCTGCGTGCTTGCTGTGCATCCACAAGATCCATGTTGATTTCACGCGGATTTGCAAATGCATCGTTTATCGCTGGCTCTGTAATTTCGTGGAAAACCACACGCTTGGATATTTTGGGGGGTATTTCAGCAGCTTCGAGCAAATGCCATGCAATGGCCTCCCCTTCACGGTCAGGGTCGGTTGCCAGGAATATTTCTTCAGAATGTTTGGCTAATTCTTTCAGCTCTTTTACAACTGCCTTCTTTTCATTGGGAACCCGGTACTTTGGTTGAAAGTTGTTTTCCAGGTCAACAGATAACTGTGACCTTAGTAGATCACGTACATGTCCCACGGATGCTCTGACGGTATAACCTTTGCCTAAAAACCGTCCTACGGTCTTTGCTTTTGCGGGTGATTCTACGATGACCAGTTTGCCGCTCCTACCAGCCATGGGGTCTCTGGCGGGTGCCACCATCCCCTCATGCGCTGCAGTGCGTCCAATACGGTACATTTTTGTACCGCACACTGGGCAAGTCCCCTTAGTTATTGCTGCACTGGCAGCATTGAACCCGACTTCCGGGGTTTGGATTTCTCTTTTCGTTTTACACTTTACACAATAGGCTTCCACAATGAACTCCTACAGAAAGCGATTGTATATTTTGGATTTTGACATTTCGCGAACCAATTCGCGGATACCTTGAACATTTTCTTTCTTACAAATCAGAATGGTATCCCTAGTTTCAACAATAATCATATCATCAAGTCCGAGGGTGACGATCATTTTTTGTGAATCCGTTTGAAAAATGAGCGAGTTTTTTGTTTCCTTCATTATCGCCAATTTGGAGGAAATGGAATTTCCGTCCTTATCAGGATTGATAATTTCAAAGAAAGATTCCCAGCTCCCAAGATCACTCCATCCAAGGTCGAATGCTTCCATAACGACCACATTTTTCGCATGTTCCATAATCCCAAAATCGATGGTTTCTTGTCTTAAGCTCTTCCATAATGACTGACTTAATTGAGAACGTTTAAAAGAATTCCTTTTAGATGCAATGATTCCAATTTTCTGATAATGATCCGGCATGAGTCTTAGGAAAGCATCTAATATTATTTTTGTTTTCCAGATGAACATGCCTGAGTTCCATAAATGATCACCACTGGTTAAGAACTTCTGTGCCACTCGTAATTTTGGTTTCTCTTTAAACTTCCTTACTTCAAATGCCCTGATTTTATTGAAAACACCCAATTTTTCACCTTGCTGGATATATCCATATCCGGTATGGGCAGTTGTAGGTTTGACGCCAAGAGTTACCAAATAACCCTGCAAGGCAGCTTGATATGATCCGACAAGACTTTGGTGGAAAGCTTCCGTATTTTTAATGATCTGATCAGCGGTTAATATAGCCATTATGGAATCTGCATCGCGTTGATAAAGGATACGGGCAGCCAGGCATATTACCGCGGCAGTCCCTTTTGGTTGTGGTTCAAGGATAAAATTTTTCCTCGTTAACCTGGGAATCTGAATCATAAATTCTCTTGCCTGAGATTCAGAAGTGACGATTAATATATGATCCAGAGAGAATAATCCTTGTAACCTGTCAATTGCCATTTGAAAAAGCGTTCGGTTCCCGATCACACGAAGCATTTGCTTTGGACGCTTTACGCGAGATAACGGCCATAACCGGGTTCCACCACCACCAGCCATGATCACAGCATAATAATGTTCAAGCTTTTGAGTCAACGCGATATTCTCCAAGAGGTTCTTTGATCAACATATACGTAGTACTATCGGATTGTCGTATCATTCCCTTCAATTCCATCATGATGAGCGTCGCAGATACTTGATCGATAGCCAATCCTGTCTGTGCAGTCAGTTCATCAATGGAGTAATTATCCTGGGTCAATATCGTTAATAATTTGGATTCAATTTCATCAGCAGGTATCAGCAATCTCGCTTGTTTATGTGCCTGCACATTTTCCACATTCAATATCTCCAAAAGATTCTCAATTGTAAGCAATGGATGAGCTCCGTCACGGATCAACCGATTGCACCCTTTGCTTTGTGGAGAATAAATACCCCCCGGCACTGCAAAGACCTCTCTGCCTTGTTCAGCTGCAAAAGATCCTGTGATGAGTGCTCCACTCGTTTCCCCGGCTTCAACAATCACCACAGCTTGTGCTAAACCGGATATGATCCGGTTGCGCGGTGGAAAGTTGTTGCTATCAGGAGGTGTGCCTGGAGCGTACTCACTGATGATTGCACCAGAGTTTATTATCTCCTCGGCTAATTTCCTGTTTTCCGGTGGGGAAATCTGGTCCACGCCACAACCTAGCACTCCAATCGTTCTCCCGCCGGATCTAATTGCAGCTTGATGAGCAATGGAATCAATCCCTCTTGCCAACCCGCTTACGATGGTGAATCCATTTCGCACCAAAGCCGAGGAAACATCCTCAGTCACTTGTTTTCCATAGGTGGTCATCCTGCGTGTCCCAACAATCGCGATCGCCCAATCATTCGCAGGTGACAATTCACCCCGGAAATATAAAACGGGTGGTGGCTGATCTATTTCTTTTAATCTCTTTGGATATTGATCATCCAACCATGTGATGACATTGATTTTTTGCTTATTAATATTTTTCCAGTTAAGTTCAAGATCAATTTTGGATCGCAGTCGAAGAAAATTTTCGATGATTCGTTGATTTAACCCTGCAGATGATAATTGTTCGGTCGGAGCATTCCACGCCTGTTTGAGGGAGCCAAAATGATCCAGAAGCGCTTTTAATCGGACAGCGCCTATGCCGCGCACATGGTTGAATCCAACCCAATAAATTTTTTCTTCCATGGAATATTAATTATACCCACTCCGGTTGCTTTACTTTTAATATAATTCTCTTTTAAATTAATTTCGAGGATTACGCTATCGATGGCTGGAATAAGTATTTCGGGCAAATTATCCCTCTTTATTACATAGACCTTATTTGCGCCTGTAGTGATAATTTCATCGACGACACCTATCGATACAGCATGTTCATCGATTACATTCAATCCGATAATCTCATGATAATAGTATTGCCCTTTGGGTAATTTGGGGGTTTCCGATTTTCGAACAAACAATACTTGGTTTGTGAGTTTTCGGACTTCTTCAATAGAATCGATTCCTTCAAAACCCAACAACAATAATTTGTCATGAGGTCTTACACTTTTAATGACAATTTCTGAATGACTGCTTCCTATAAAAAGGGTTTTCCCGGGTGTAATTCGTTCCGGAAAATCTGTAAGAATGTCCAAAATGATCTCGCCATGTAATCCGTGAGACCGTCGGAGTTGACCGATGGCTAAGAATACAGGCTCGCCTGGTTTTGGCGAGCCTGTTGAGCCGCTCGATTTATTCTTCCTAAGTGTTTGAGACATTTAATGAGGTTCGATCACATCCAATGATGCTTGTTTTCCGTCAACCGCAGCAGCTACGCGCAAGAGAACACGCATGGCATTGGCAACTTTTCCACCTTTTCCAATGACTCTTCCCATGTCTTCCTTAGCCACTTGAAGACTCAAGTGAGTTCTGCTTCCTGCTCTCTCCTGGCGGACAATGACTTTGGTAGGATCATCGACAAGCGCAAGCGCAATATATTCAATTAATTCTTTCACAGGCACTCCCTTTTGTGGAAGTATTATTCTGCAGGTTTTATTTCTTCGGCTGCTTTAGGTTCTTCAACAGGTTTAACTTCCTCAGCTACTTTTTTTTCTTCAGCAGGTTTTTCTTCGACTTTTGGCTTTTCTACTTTAGTCTCTGCAGGTTTTGTTTCATTCTTTGAAACAGTTTTAGGCTGTTTCTTCTTAGGTTCGGTTGCTTTCGGTTTTCCATTAATCTTGGCATCTTCCAGGATTTTATCCAATGGTTCACCAGCTTTTAAGCGTGAAAATCGATCCATCAGGTGTATGCTGTTGAACAATTTTAAAACAGATTCCGTCGGTTGAGCACCTTTTTGCATCCATTCGTAGATTCTGTCTTCTTTCACTTCCAAGGTAGTCGGATTGGTGCGGGGATTGTAGAATCCAAGGATTTCCAGGAAACGACCATCGCGTGGGCTTTCTTTATCAGCCGCCACAAGGCGATACGTCGATTGATTTTTTAATCCCATTCTGCGTAAGCGAATACGTACCATGAATTATTTACTCCTCTTTCGTTGAACTAGCACTCAATTATAAACCAAAAATTCCAATCTTTGCCATCATCTTGAAAAAAGGTAAATCATCCGAATAATTTTGGAAGTCCCCTTCCACCTGTTTTTCCGAGAGTTTTCATCAACCGTTGCATATCCCGAAATTGCTTCAATAAACGATTAACATCCTGCACTTCCAAACCAGCTCCACGTGCAATGCGTCTTCTCCGACTGGCATTGAGTGTTTCAGGATATCTTCGTTCGCGCACTGACATCGAGTTAATAATTGATTCAGTTACCTTCAATTGTTTTTCTGCTTCACCGGGATCCATCTGACGAGCTGATTGTCCCATCTGTCCGGGCATCATATCCATCACTTGCTGGAATGACCCCATTTTCTTAATTTGCTTGATCTGATCGGCAAAATCCTCCAGCGAGAATTCGCCCTTCATCATTTTCTGAGCTTGTTTCGTGGCAGTTTTTTGATCGTATGCTGTTTCAGCCTTCTCGATTAATCCGATGATGTCGCCCATTCCAAGAATTCGCGATGAGAGACGTGCTGGATCAAAAGCCTCCAGCGCATCCATTCCTTCTCCAACGCCAATGAATTTGATTGGTACCTGGGTGACATACCGTATGGAGATCGCGGCCCCTCCCCTTGCATCACCATCCATTTTGGTAAAAATCAGCCCGGTTATCTGGATGGCATCACGGAAACCTTCCGCGATTGGAAGCGCTGCTTGGCCGATCATCGAATCCACAACGAGTAAAACATCCGAAATTTTCACTTTTTGAGATATGGTTTTTAACTCATCCATCAATTGTGCGTCGATTTGGGATCGTCCTGCTGTATCCACAACCATGACGGAATATCCGCCTTTCGACGCAGTGATAAAAGCATCTTTGACTAATTCCGGAGGCGGTTTCTTTTCATCTGAAAATACCGGGACGTCTATTTTTTCACCCAAAATTAGCAGTTGCTTAATGGCTGCCGGACGATAAGGATCCGCAGCAACCAGTAGAACTCGTTCGCCTTTATTTCTAAGCAGCTTGGCTAATTTAGCAGCAGCAGTCGTCTTACCTGAACCCTGCAGTCCAACAAGCAGGATTACCCAAGGTTGTTCACCTGTAAGGTTCAGCCGTACTGGATCTCCCAATAATCGGATCAATTCTTCATTGACTATCTTAATGACCTGTTGTCCGGGGTTTAAAGCTTCGGAAACTTCTGAACCAATGGAACGTTGACGAATATTCTTCACAAATTCTTTTACAACGCTGTAATGAACGTCGGCTTCGAGCAATGCAAGCCTTACTTCCCGCATTGCTGCATCCACATCAGCTTCGTTGAGTTTTCCCCGCTTGCGCAACCCGCTAAAAATTTGATTTAAACGTTGAGTGAGAGTTTCAAACATGGTTTTCTGGAAATATCCATCAAATTGTAATGAAAAAGTGGATTCTAGTCTGAAAACATATGCCCGTCAAGAAAGGTCATTTTTGTTTCTTGAAAAGACGAATCGGATGTTGCTCTTTTTGAGTTGCGTATCGGAACTGGAAAAGAGCTCCAATGATGGAAAGGATAATCCAACTGGTCAGAAGAAAGATCCCATACGCATGAATTGTTTCTGACAAAAAACTCAAAGTAAACAATTGATTGGAATGTGTCATCCAATAATACCCAACAGCAAGTGGCAAGACGATCCATGCTGCTCCCCAGATGGCTGTGCTTGAAATGACAATCGGGCGTTGAAAAAATATGGCTAGTACACCAACAACAATTGCAATAATAATATGGAGAAAAATCGTGTTCCCAAGAGCTTGTCTCATTGCAAAAAGACTAAATTGATTACTGAAAATCACCTCAAAAGCTTTTGGCGAAAAAATCAAGGCGGAAAGAAAAAAACCGATGATTGCCCCTGTGATAAAAGTCAAGATACGATTTAATGAGATGGAAAACAAAAAACCTACAATTCCGCCGATCAAGAAACCTGCTCCAAGCATTATCAATGTTGAAACTGTATCATGCCTGGCGAGGCTGAAAGGAAAAATGACCAAAAATCCTAATAACCCACCGATGAAGAATCCAGCTGATTTGACTCCACCCATGAATCGACGATACCCCCAAAAACAGGCGATAAAGCCGCCAATAATCAAAACGATCAATAGAATCGGGATACCAATTGATAAAAGAGTCAATTTAGGCTCCTTAATTCGAATCCTTTTTATTTGTAGCATGCTTAAGGATTGACGTCAATTAGTCTTTTCTAATGTTTATGTTAGGATTTTCAACGTAACTATCGCTATAAAGGTGGGTTATTGCATAAAGATTATCGAATTACTAAACAAAATGGAGCACTACAATGGCAAAAATTGCTATAGTTACCGATAGTTCAGCATATATTCCGAACTCGTTAATTGAAGGTTTACCAATTTTCACCATCCCTTTGGTGGTGCTTTGGGATGGTCAAACCTTCCTGGATGGCATGGATATTCAACCTGCAGCTTTCTATGAACGCTTGAAAACCTCAAAAACACTACCTACTACTTCGCAGCCTTCTCCAAAAGCGTTCATTGATTTCTACCGACCACTCCTTGAGCAAGGATATGAGATCCTGAGCATTCACATTTCAACCAAACTTTCTGGAACTATAGACTCTGCGAACCAGGCAAAACAAGCGTTGAAAGATAAGCGTATCCATGTTTTTGATTCCACTTCTGCGAGCATGGGTATGGGTTTTCAAGTATTGGCTGCGGCTAGGCTGGTTTCACAAGGTGGAAATATTAATGATTGTCTGGCATTGTTGGAAAAAGCTCGTGCAAATTCAGGAGCGGTTTTTCTAGTTAAAACATTGGAATTTCTTCATCGAGGAGGCCGCATTGGCGGCGCTGCAGCGTTTCTGGGTACTGTGATTGATTTAAAACCGATTCTCGAAATCCGTGATGGGAGAATAGAAGCGTTGGAGAAAGTACGAACGATGAGCAAAGCTATCGACCGCATGCTGGATATTTTCGAATCCAAATTAATCAAGTTGGGAGATCCTATCCATATTTCTTCTTTATATGCAGATACACCCGAGGCTGCTGAAATTCTCCTCGAAAGAGCTAAGCAACGCTTTGGGAGTAATACAATTTTGGACGCATCTCTGACTCCCGTAAGCCCAGCAATAGGAACACATGTCGGCCCAGGTACGATGGGTTTATGCTATCTGGCGGGTTTGTAATCCTCGTCTCCTAAAAAGGACGGCTATCGTGCCGCCCTTTTTATTTTGGTAAAATAGTTGAAAATAATATCAGAGGTCTTCGATGAAATATTTCCCCGAATTGGGATTTCAAATCCCGGATATTTTACTTCCGAATAACTCCATTGAAAAAGAAAAATGGGCGGTCATTGCTTGTGATCAATACACCTCCCAGCCTGAATATTGGGAGAATGTAAATAAAATTGTCGGTGATTCACCTTCCACATTCCACATGATTCTCCCCGAGATTTATTTAAATTCCCCAGAAGAAGCTCGGCGCATTTTCTCCACTCAGCAGAAAATGAGAGAATATCAATCTCTGCACGAATTAGTTCCAGAATCCCGATTGATTATGGTCGAACGAACAACGTCTGGAAAAACCCGCCATGGACTGATGCTTGCACTGGACCTGGAAAAATACGATTTTTCAAAAGGTTCACAATCATTAATTCGGGCAACCGAAGGTACGATTATTGACCGGTTACCTCCCCGTATTCGCATCCGCGAAGGTGCATCGTTGGAATTACCTCATATTCTCGTCCTGATAGACGATCCGCACCTTTCAGTTATCGAACCCATCACTGCAATTAAGGAATCTTTAGAAAAAGCTTATGATTTTGATTTAATGCTGGGGAGTGGTCATTTAAATGGATATTTTATTTCTGATGAATCAATCATTCAAGGCGCGATAGACTCATTACAAAAACTCACTAAATCCGCTTTATTTCAAAAGAAATATAACGTCGGGAAAGATGCCGGCACCTTGTTATTTGCAGTGGGTGACGGCAATCATTCACTGGCTACGGCAAAATCCATTTGGGAAAAAATCAAAACAACCGTCCCGCGTGATCATCCTGCTCGATTCGCTTTGGTAGAAGTCGAAAATATTCATGATTCAGGATTGGAATTCGAACCTATTCACCGTGTCATGTTTGAAATTAAAGTTGATATTCTGGATTCCTTACGCTCGTTTTTCGGCAAAGATATTTCCATTGATCGAAATAAAAGCGTAGAACAGGTTATACAGGAAGTGGATGAACAAAAACCCGATATACACATAATTGGTCTAGTCACCCCAAAAGGAAATTACACGCTTAAAGTCAGCAATCCAAAATCGCAGCTTGCTGTCGGCACCATCCAACCCTTCCTGGATGCATGTATCAAATCTGGCTCAGCGACAAGTATTGATTATGTTCATGGAAAGGACATCGTATTTCACTTGGGTTCCGTAGAAAAGAACCTTGGACTATACTTACCTTCAATGGGAAAAGGTGATTTGTTTAGAACCGTAATCAAGGATGGCGTCCTTCCGCGTAAAACATTTTCAATGGGAGAAGCTCAAGATAAGCGTTTCTACATGGAATGCCGTCGCATAACAATTTGATAATCAAATAACAAACGGAGAATTCAGATTGAAGGAGTCAACCAACCCTTCAAAAAGGTGGATGATAGTGCAAAAGTTTTTAACTAAGAAATATGTATTAATCATCCTTTTGATGCTTTTTATCATCAGCTTCTCCATGTTGCTTTGGGTAGGTATTCCCCTGTTGAAAACACATCCCGTAGATCTGGCAACAACAATTCCTTCCAACACAGCGTCTTTGCCAATCGTTTTGGCTGATACGATCCAAATAACACTTTCAACGCCGACAAAAACACCTGAACCACTTTCCATCTCATCAGAAACATCAATTCCTAGTCTTGCTCAGAATATAAATGAAATCCTCATCGTATCCATGGTGGATGGCAACCATACACATCTTTTTGCATATCATCCAAAAAATTTACCGTTAACAAAATTATCAGATGGAAACTGGGATGATATCGACCCGGATGTTAGTTCAGATGGTAGAAAAGTTGCATTCAGCTCCAACCGAAATGGTTATTGGGACTTGTATTATTTGGACATTTCCTCAGGGGAAATCTTCCAAATCACAAATTCTGTTGAATATGATGGACACCCAAGCTGGTCACCAGATGATCAATGGCTGGTATATGAATCCTATGTCGATAATAACTTAGAGATCTTTATTCGATCGCTTTTCAATCCTGCTCAACAGCCTATCAGACTCACGACAAATCAGGTGGTTGATAGTCATCCAAGTTGGTCGCCCTTGGGTCGCGAAATTGTGTTTGAATCAATGGTCAACGGTAATTCAGAGATTTGGGTTGCAGATTTGAATAATCAAATCGAAAACCGTTTTTCGAATATTAGCAACCTCCCTGAAAGCAATGAAATTTTTCCAACCTGGTCTCCTGATGGAAATACAATCCTCTGGGGATCAAATCAAATGGGCATCAACCAGCTTGTCACTTATGAAATGAAATCCGGTAAAGTGAACTCCCTAATTCAATGCAATTGTAAGTTCGCAAAATGGGATTTATCGCAAGAAGTAATTTTTTCAATTATTGAATCACCTAATGATAGCGGATTGATGGGATTTCACATTAATACCGGGTTGCAGGATATCCCATATTCGGATACACCGGGAACTGTTGAATCCTTTGATGTTCTTCCTAAAATCCCTCCTGGTTGGATTTCGAACTTGATTGACAATTCTTCGCCATATATTTCGATTGCTTTATGGGATCATGAACCTGAGGAAGCTAATAAGCTTGGCAGAACAAATGTCGTAAAACTCACCGGGATTGATTCGCCTAATCCTTATCTTTCAGATTCTGTAAAGGATTCATTTTATGCATTGAAAGGTGAAGTCGGATTTTCGATTGGTTGGGATTTCCTTGAAAAATTGACCAGTGCTTATGTGCCTTTTTCTGAACCGCCCTTACCGGGGGGTGCGCAAAATTGGCTGTTAACCGGCCGAGCCATTGAAATTGACTCTTCACCGATGCAAGCAGGTTGGATGGTAATCACACGGGAGGAATATTTTGATCAGACTTATTTTAGAGTTTTTCTTAAGGCATACATGCAGGATGGGAGTCAAGGAAAACCTCTTGATATATCTGTATGGGACTTGGCATCTCGTATAAATGGAGATCCTATTGGATATGAGCAGGGTGGAAAACTTATGGATCCTCCATCGGGATATTGGGTTGATTTCACTGAAATTGCCCATCGCTACGATTGGTCGAGGGTATCGGCCTTATCGAACTGGCGATCGTTCTATCCGGCGATGCGTCATGATCAATATATTCAAACGGATAATATGGACTGGATGTCAGCCATGCTTGAGCTTTTCCCGGAGGAGGCACTGGCGACTTACACGCCCATTCCGACCGCAACGAGAATCCCCTCCATCACACCCACTCCGACACGCACACCTCGTTACTGGATAGCTCCTTCTGCAACTCAATGAAATGAAAAAGCTCGGTTTTCTTTGTGTATTGATATTTTTTTTTGTACCGTTTATTAACGGGTGCACATCAAGTGTCGTCGTGTCTCCGACTGTTATCCCTTCTTCAACCAACATACCTATTACCCCAACCCAGACAATCGCGCCAAGCCTTACTGCAACGGATGTGCCTGCAACACCTACAATCTTTTTTACTGTAACGCCATCACCTTTGCTTATCGTCTTCCCGACCGAACAGAATCTTCCAACATTATCCTGGCGCCCTCCTTTATATCAAGCACCGCTAGCTCTTGGATCACAGGATCACTTTTATTTTTCACGTCCCATTGCAGTTGACCAAGTGAATTGGCCTTTGGCTGATTATCGTTATGGTTATATTTTTCCCAACACGGATATTGTACATACCGGGATCGATATTGAAGCACCTCGTGGAACACCAATAATCGCCGCCGCTTCTGGAATCGTCGTCTGGGCAGGACATGATCTCCAACAAAAATCTGGTACATTTGAAGATCCATATGGATTGGCAGTAGTGATCCGTCACAATTTTGGATATGATGGAAAATGGCTGAAAACAGTATATGCCCATATGGATCGAATTGATGTAATAAATGGGCAGGTCGTTGAAGCAGGCGATCTCTTGGGCATTGTGGGAAACACAGGTTTTACAACCGGACCTCACCTTCACTTTGAAGTCCGGTTGGAAAGCAAATTAACGTTTTCTTCAAGAAATCCCGAATTATGGTTGACTCCCCCGGAGGGTTATGGAGTTCTTGTCGGCCGAGTGATGTATACCAACGGGCAACTTCTAAATTCTAAATTCGTGCGCCTTGATTCCATGGATAATAAGATTTGGACTGTTTATACTTATGGTCCACAAACCATAAACAGCGATGATTATTATAAAGAAAATTTTGTTCTTAGTAATTTACCTGCAGGAAAATATATAATAACTATCACATTTGACACAAAAGTGTATAAATATGAAGTGGAGATATTCCCTGGTACCACCACATACTTCTCATTTCAAGGAAGAAATGGTTTTTCATCATTATTACCGACCAATGATCCTTCAACAAATTGGCAGACTCCTGAACCATACTCCCCTTGACAGGAATCAAAACGAGTTTGAAAATATCCCTCAATTTCATGGTATAAAGTACGACAGAAAGAGGTTTTATCGAAATGAAATTAATAAATAACTATCTGATTATTTCGACATTCATCATTATAGGGTTGCTGCTCGCTGCGTGCGGAGCTGCAACAAACGCAACACCGACCGTTGATCCTAATACAGTGATCACTGAAGTTGCAAAAACCGTTCAGGCAGGATTTCAATTAACCCAGGCTGCTCTTCCTACAGCTACTGCGACACAGACTGTCAACCCCACTACAACCCCAACATCAACGCTTAGCGTAACCTCAACACCTTTCATCGTAAATATTTCTACAACACTTCCTCAAATTCCAGGAAGTGTGAATAGCCCGGATCGATTGCATTTTTCATGGGATGTTACCGTTCCCGATGGCACAACCTTTAAACCCTCTGAAAGCTTCACAAAAACTTGGTGGATTTCAAATATCGGAACGACCACTTGGACAACAAGCTATAAGTTTGCATATTGTGCAGGATTACCTGTAAGCTCTGTAGATAAATTAATTCCAAAGATGATTCTTAACATCCCTGAAGAAATGGTCCCATGGAGTGTCCAACCTGAGAATTACCTCGAAATTTCTGTGGATATGTATGCTCCGGAGGCCAATGGACATTATAAAGTCTATTTTCAAATGTTAAATGATAAAGGAAAACAAATCCCGGATGATTTTGGCAACCCATGTGGCATTTGGGTGGATTTCTATGTAAATGATGGAACAAATCCAATGCCGACTCCATAATTTCCAAGATAATGGAAGAATTAGAAATTTTGATGCAACAAATAAAAACCGAGGCAAAACGCCTCGGTTTTCTGCAAATTGGAATTACATTTGCAGCTCCCCCTCACCATTTTCAAACATTCCAAAGCTGGATCGCTGATAGTTTTCATGGGAATATGAACTATCTTCAGAGAAATGACCTGTTTGAGAAAAGAAAAAACCCAACCAAGTTGTTTCAGAAAGCAATATCTATAATTTCACTAATTTATCCTTGTTGTCCGCATAAAATTACAGAAAACAAGGAGCAAAATAAATTCTTTGGGCAAGTTGCTTCGTTTACTTTGTATGAAGATTATCACACCCTGTTGCAACAAAAAGCAGAGCACCTATGTGAATACATATCTGCCAGATTTCACAAAAACATAAACTACAAGATATGCGTTGATTCCTCACCTATCCTGGAACGCGAATTTGCTGTTCAAAGTGGCTTGGGTTGGATCGGTAAGAATGCTAATCTCATCTCTCCAAGCTTTGGATCATTTGTCTTGTTATGCGAAATCCTAATCGATATTTCTCTTCCCATTTCCAGCCCATTCGAGAAGGATTTGTGCGTGAAATGTACTCGTTGCTTGGAAGCGTGTCCTACCAAGTGTATTAAAAACAACAGAACGATTGATGCCCGTCAATGTATTTCATATTTGACGATTGAAAATCCAATGGAAATACCTGAAGATTTACGTTATAAAATGGGTGATTGGATCTTTGGCTGTGATATTTGCCAAATCGTTTGTCCCTGGAATCAGAGACTAATAGAAGTCACTCAATTCAAGAATTTCAAATCTAGCACTCCTGAATCAATCACCAATCTATTCGAAGAACTCCAAATAACTGAGGAGATCTATGAAAATAAATATAAGGGAACGTCTATATATCGTGCGAAATTTTTTTCCTATAAGCGAAATTTGATTATTGCGATCGGCAACTCACGGAATCCAGCTTTTCTTCCTAGCTTGGATAAATTAATCACCGACCCTTATTTCCAAACTTACGCAAAATGGGCAATTGATCGTATATCTGGTTAATTCTTCATTGCTATTAATATTTGTGTTCAAACAAGCATGCTTGAAAATTGATCACAAACAAAATCCGGAGTAAATACTCCGGATTTTGTTTGATTTTAAGGAGTGGATGTGGGTGTCGGTGTCGCTGTTGAGGGCTGTAATGTGCCGGCTCTTGTGCTGGTTGCCGCCAGCGTTTTTGTAGGTGTGACGAGGTTTACTCGGATCTTTAGAATGACTCCAACCGCTAGGTTATTTTGATCTGGGATAAGCGTTTTATTTCGGTTGTAGATATCTTCAACCGTCGAATTAAATTGACTGGCGATCCCATACAATGTATCTCCACGTTGTATAGGATAATCGATCAATGTACCTGCGGGTAAATTAGATGGAATTGGTGTAAGTGTGGGTGGAGTCCAACCTGGTGCTGGGATAATGATGGTTTGATTTGGTTGGATCGGACAAGCACCATTTTTAAAATCATTTGCACTTAACAGCGCATCGATTTCGATATTAAATTTCTGTGAGATCGCCCAACAATTGTCTCCCTCCAAAACGATATATTGCATTGGTCCAGAAGGTGTCTCGGTATTCGTCGGAAAAGGTGTTTCGGTTATGGTCGGTGTCATCGATGGAGTTGGGGTCGGGAGAGTTGGTGTTGGAGTAAAAGTCATCGTGGGAGTTGGTGTCTTGGTTGGGAATAACACGATCTTACCTGATCCACCAATCCAATTGATGATGATGATGATTCCAATTATCACAAGGATCACTGCCAATACTACCATCACCGTCGGTAGCAATTGTTGGCGTTTTTTATAGGAATCAATAACACTTTGAGGTGATTCTTTTTTGTTCATATTCCTTCCTATTCCATAGTTCATCAAATTTATTCTACCTGAAAAACAATCATCTTACTAGATTACTCGTTTTTTATCAAAGTTGAAAGATGATTTTTTTTGTGCATGTTATAATTTCATTTGTATGTGATGAACCAAAGGAGAATTTCTCATGGATGTAACAACTTTATCTTTCAAACATTGCGATTTAGTGAAAGTAAAGGGACGAATCGATAGTGGAACTGCCCCCAAAGTTGCGGAATCGATAACCAAGATCACAGATGCAGGACATTTTCGATTGGTAATCGATCTCTCTGAAGTGGATTTCATCAGCAGCGCAGGATTAAGGATTCTGATTTCAACTCAGAAAACCTGCCGCCGATTTAATCGTGGTGAAGTTCTTCTGTCTGGAGTGGGTCCGAAAATCCATTCAGCTTTGGATCTCGCCGGCTTTTTAGGATTATTCAAAATTCACAAAGATGCGCTGACTGCTGTTGGTAGTTTTTAAGAGAGCATGATTTTATTATGCCCAAGGCTACATTTCCTGGGCGATACGATAGCCTGCTAAAAATTTCGGAATTTGTTAGAAATTCAGCTCAGGCAGCCCATCTTTCCGATTTTGATATTTACGCAGTAGAAACTGCGGTTGACGAAGCATGTTCAAATATTATTGAACATGCGTACGGGGGTGAAAATAAAGGTGATATCCGTTGCACAACGAACATCGGAAAAAAAGGTCTGACCATAACCCTTAAAGATCGAGGTCGACCGTTTAATCCCGCTAGAGTTAAACCTCCCAATCTCAAAGCCAAGTTAAATAATCGAATGACCCATGGATTAGGTTTGTACTTTATTTATAAATTAATGGATGAAGTAAATTTTATATTCAATGATGATGGCAATACGTTAGTTATGATAAAACATCCAAAAAATGGAACCAAATCCGAAGACTAAACTAAATTCTATTCCAGGTTGGCGTGAGCTTCTTCATTTGGGAGAAGAATTACTAGGTTTTCCCAGCGCTGTGGCTCAGTCCAAATGGCTTGAGAAACGATTAGCAAAAATTACAGGTGGGGTAGTCAAAGTATGGTTATTGGAACCTTATTATCCGTTACCGGGTGAGCCACCTGGATCTGTACTTAAAACATCCGAAATGGATGAAACAACTCAAACTGTTATTCAATCAAAAAAAATAAACCTACACGAACGTTCTTACAATCCAGAATCATACACTTATGAAATCACATTGCCTTGTATTACCGATGGGAATGTTCTTGCCATCGCGAGGATCGAGCTCTCAAAGAAAATATTTGACGCTGTCACTATCGATTTTTTAGAAGACTTAACCAGTCATGCTGCCATTTCCATGCAAATCCATCGACAAGAAGCAATAAAGAACTGGAGATCCGAACAACTTTCATTGGTTAGAAAAGTCAGTTCAGAGATTTCCAATTTCATTTATTCTGTTGACCTTTTCCACCAGATTGCCAATCTAATAAAAAAAACATTCAAATATTACCATGTTGGGATTTACACCATTAATAAACAAAAGATCGGTATCCGTTTACAGGCTTCGACTTTAATTCCTTCCATGAAAGACATTGCAAGTCAGCCTGAAATATCCATAGAGAAAGGCATTATTGGATACGTCGGAAAATATGGTAAGGAAATCATTGCTCCAGACATTTCAAAGGAATCTCGCTATGCTTTTTCAAAAAGACTTCCTGATACAAAATCTGAAATAGCACTACCAATAAAAGTTGAAAACCAGGTTTTAGGTGTTTTGGACATACAAAGTGACGCTCTTAATGCTTTCGCAAATCAGGATCTCTATTTCCTTCAACCATTAGCAGATAACATCGGTATAGCTTTGCGAAGTGCGTCACTCTATGAAAACCTCAAGAAACGTGCAGACCAAATAATTGCAACTTTGGAAGTAAGTCGTATTTTGAACTCTATTTTCGAAATGGATGAACTCCTTGAGGAAGTCACCCACGTAATCCATGATCGTTTTTCATACCCTTTCGTTCATTTATATTTGGTAGAAAAACAAGAAAAAAGAATTTATTATAGGAGCGGTAGTGGGTCAAGGAGTAAGCTGTATCACGATAACCAGATTTCTTACGATATTGCTGATCCGAAAGGCATCATACCTTATGTTTCTAGGACAGGTATTACACTCCTAGCCAACGATGTACTGCATGAAAAACTATATCGCCCTGTCAATATTTTTCCGGTTCCAACGCTTTCGGAAATGGCTGTCCCATTGATATTTGGAACCGAAATCCTTGGTGTTCTCGATATCCAAAGCGATAAAATTGACGCCTTTGATGATGATGATAAAAATCTCATCGAATCACTTGCAGTAAGCATAGCAATAACTATCCGTAATGCTTCTCTCTACAGAACCGAGCAATGGCGCAGAAAAGTTGCGGATAGTTTTCATGATGTAGCCGCGATGTTAACTCGGAATCTTGATTTGTCTCAATTACTGGATACCGTTTTAGTGGAGTTGGAAAAGAATCTCCCTTGTCAGACTTCAGCCATCTGGCTATTGGAAGAGCCGGTTGGCTCGCAGATGATCAAAAGTGAAAACCTTCACCTGGCTGCTGTTCATGGAATTTCTACTCAGAAGCTAAAAGAAATTCGCGGTGCTGAAGTAGAAATGAAACAATTCTTGGATTCAGCACTTATTGCAACGGAACCCAAGATCCGCAAAGCAGAAGATCCCTATGGTCCGCTAGGAAAAGTGAATAAATATCCGCCGGAGTATTCATCAATTGCTGCACCGTTAACAGCAGGAGATGAAGTTCTGGGATTGCTCATAATGGCACATTCAAAACCTGGTAAATATGGTATCGAAGCTAGTGCTATAACTTCTACGTTTGCCAGTTATGCTGCTCTTGCAATCCAAAATGCTCGCAATCTTGCCAATGCTCAAGTCCAGGCGTGGACTTCAACGGTATTACTGCAAGTCGCTGATTCTACGCGGGATATAACGACAGTGGACGACTTGCTTAACACTACCGTACGCCTGGCTCCTCTGCTGGTTGGGGTAAAACGGTGTGCCATTTTCCTGTGGGACAAACAAAGAGAAATACTTCTGAAAAAAGCTTCATTCGGATTGGATTTTGATGAAGAGGAATTTTCTTTTAAACCCGAAGATTCACCTGCTTTTGATAAGGTCTTCAAGGAAAAATCCAGTTACATCATACAGGATGTTAAAACGAGAATTAAAAGATCCCTAATTGCTGCTTAGATTCACCATCAGGTACGGTAGTGTTATTGCCTTTGATTGTCCGTGATGAGATCCTTGGTATTCTGCTCGTTGGTCACGAGCCGACAGGTCAACCCGGTGCTGAAATTACATTTGACTTGCAGACTTTATCCATTCTTCAGGGTATTTCCAGTCAGATTTCAGTTGCCTTGGAAAATATTCGCTTGGAAGAGAATCGACAGGAAGAAGCGTACGTCACTGCAGTCATGTTACAGGTGGCGCAGGCAGCGGTCAGCCAGAACAATTTAAATGACATACTCGATACCATTATCCATCTGATGCCAATTTTGGTTGGGATTGATTCTGGGATCCTGTTTCTTTGGGATCCACAAAAAGAAGAGCATCAGTCTGTGCAGGCATTTTCGGATTCTCGGTTAAAAGAATTCGAATTATTGCAGATGAAGTATAAGACTGGTGAATTTCCATTATTGGATTGGGTTGTTCAAAACGACAAATCCAAAATCTGCCTGCTACCAAATGAATTACTCGAACAGGATCAATGGGTCAAAGTGGATTGTTCCACGAATAATATTGATTTCGATTTTAATTGGAAAACCGGTTCGAACTTATTATTAGCTTTCCCGATTTCATTGAAAAATGAGGTTTTTGGTGCCCTAATTGCAAGAGAAACAAACGTACGAAAAGATTTCCATGATCGGCGCTTGGAAATCATAAACGGGATTGCTCAGCAAATTGCAGTGGCAATTCAGAATGATCTCTTGCAAAAAGAGATAGTAACGAGAGAAAAACTCCAACGAGAAGTACAAGTGGCACGGCAGATTCAAGAAACATTCCTTCCGACTACCATCCCGCAACCAGAAGGTTGGGACATTAATGTGCGATGGGATACAGCCAGAGAAGTAGGTGGGGATTTTTATGATGTGTTTACAGTGGAAAATAATCGAATTGGTCTTGTCATAGCTGATGTATCAGATAAGGGGCTTCCCGCTGCATTATATATGACAGTCACTCGGACATTAATCAGGGCGCATTTACAAAGTTCAGACTCTCCAGCCAAGATTTTTAAATTTGTAAACGATCATCTTCAGAAAGAATCACCCAACAGTCTTTTTGTAACCGCAGTATTTTGTATGCTTGATACATTATCTGGGAGATTGATTTATGCGAATGCAGGTCACAACCTCCCATTAATTTATCGATCGAAGGATGATTCAATCGAAATACTCCCTAAAGGTGGAATTGCGCTGGGTGTCGTTCCTGATTTTGATTTGCAAGAATTTTCTATAAATCTGGACCCAAACGATTTCCTAGTATTGTATACAGATGGTGTTACAGAATCCTTTTCACCAGAAGGCGAAACGTATGGTGAAGAAAGGTTAATGACAGCGTTAAAAAAGTATTGTAATTTACCTTCTCGAGAATTAATTGACGCGATTAAAAACGAACTCGCTGAGTTTAGAAAATCAGGGCCGATAGAGGATGATTTAACGATCATCGTCGTTCATCGGACATCAATCCTTAAGGATTGAAGATCTTGGGAATTACAACAATCCTTTGGGATTTGGATGGAGTTATTGCTGATACAGCTGAAGCACATTTCCTTGCCTGGTCAAGATTTGCAAAGTTTCATCACCTTCCGTACACCAAAGATATATTTCGAAAGACTTTTGGAATGAATAATCAATCCATCCTGGAGTTCCTTTTCAAGCAAAGAAAACTTGATCTCAGTTTCAACGATTTGACACAAGAAAAGGAATCTATTTTTCTCAACTTGCTTGAAAAAAATATTTCTATATTTCCTTGCGCGATTGAATTGATGACCTTACTACAGTCTAGAGGACTGCGGCAAATTATTGCTTCATCAGCCCCAGCCCAAAATATCCAACGGATAATCAGTCTATTGAATGTTGATCAATGGGTGCCAGATTTCGTATCGGGTGACCATCTTTCAGGAAAACCTCATCCAGCTATTTTTCAACAGGCTGCAAAATTTCTTAAAGCGGCCAACGAAGAATGTCTCGTTATAGAAGATTCGCCGCTGGGAATTCAAGCAGCTCAAACAGCTTTGATGAACAGTATCGGTGTAGCTTCTACGTTTGACGCAACAATATTATCTAACGCCGATGATGTTGTCTTAAATGTATGTTCTTTTAAAGAAAAAATCCACGCTCGTGGATTAAATCATTATTTTTCTGAAATCATGTTCAATCACCAAAGAAAAGCGACCACCATACTTCCCAATTAGCTGCTGGTTCTTGAGTCTGGATCGTATATTCGACTGGTTGATCTGTTGTTGAAGCTGGAGCAACTGGAATGATCAGTACATCACCTTCTCGAGCCATATGCGCTTCATCCCGAGCCCACTCCTCAACCGCAACAGGTTGAGTGACATATGCAATCTGAGTTCGTAATGCCAATACAGTACTTTGTAAGGCTGTAATTTCATATCGTGCTTGGTCGCGTTGATTACTCAATCGTGATAATTCCGTTAATCGGGTAAAGAAATCCATTAACAGAAAAAATGCCAGGATAAAAATTCCCAAAAGCAATAGCTGTTTCGGCTTGATAGGGAATTTTTTCATACCTTCATAATACCCCAAACAATAAAGATGTTCAAGAAATAAAAGAACCCGGAAGAGGGTTCTGTGCCGAAGGAGGGATTTGAACCCTCATGAGCGTTACACCCACTACGCCCTGAACGTAGCGCGTCTGCCAATTCCGCCACTTCGGCAATGTGGCGTTTATTTTATCAAGAACGGATGATTTGTCAACCTGGGTTTGTTCATCGCATATCTTGTTTTTCACATGCTATAATTTTTAAAGGGTTGTTAATTGGAATGAATATATCCAATATCGCTGGAAACACATTAACCATCTATACAGGTTTACTAGTTTATGGATTTTTCCTCTTTTTTTGTATTTTCCTGATCATTTATTTTCACCGAAGCAAATTAATATCATCTTTGAGATTAATTTCAAAAAATGCTTGGGGTTTATATGCAAGTGGCATATTACAAGTTGTTCGTTTATTATTCCTGGGTTTAACATTTTCCACAGATTCCATTTTTAAAGAAATTTTCCCATTACTAGCACGTTACGCAATTTTTCTCGATTTTAGTATTTATTTTTTATTGTTTTTTCCCCTTCTCCTTAATAAAAGTAAAACTTGGATCAGAACTCCTGTCTTGCTAGTACCGCTCTTACTTGGGTTCTTAAGTGCGTTCATAAATGGTGGCCTAGTAGTTGAAGGATCATTCAGTCACTCTCCAGGTGATTGGTTGTGGATGGTTTCCATGGGGATCTTCTGTATGATCTGTATCCTAGTGCTAATGTTGAAAAAAGTAGAACGTTGGAAACTAGGGGTTGTAATTTTTTCTGAGCTTCTTACCTTTTTACTTTGTTCTTTTTTCTTTAGTGGAAAAATGAATGATTTCTATCCACTTATGTTTGCGCCGGAATTTCTATTATTTATGCAACTTCCTGCAATGTTTATTGATCCCCGAAAGGGAAAAAAAGTAGATTCATCCCTTCCAGCCCAAAATCCTTCACATAGTCTTGCTTTATCCATCACTTTTAATTCTATTCGAGCTTGGTTGAAGACTACTTCAAGCATTAATTCAAAAGAAGTTACTGAAAATCTTGTCGAGGCTTTTGCCAGATCGTGTCAGGCGGATTTAGTATTGCTAGTTTTCCAGGATATGAATGCTGACAATTTCACTTTCCCTTATGGTTACAATTTATTTGGTGAGTATCCCGTTAAAAGTTTCTTGTTGAAAAAAGAAGAGATACCACTTATTGCAAGTGCTCTCAACCGAAAAGAAACCTTGTCACTTTCACCGCAATCCACGTTTTCTCCAGATGTTCCTTCTCTTGGTAAAGGATTGGGGTTTTCCGTAGAAGGTACTGTTCTTGTTCTTCCTATTAAGGAAATTCCTGATGCAATTTGTGGTTTTATTTTGCTATCTCCCTTTTCTCATCGTTCATGGAAGGAAGAAGATATCGAACTAACTGAGCAATTTGTTTCTCTTTCTACTCCTTTCATCACATCCATATTGAAACCAATTGAGTCGCAGAAAGCAGAAAAGGAAAGTAAAATTGAATTGGATGCCGCAACGGATCTAATTGCTAAATTGCATTCGGAAAATAGGTTATTGATAATTCAATTAAAGGAACTTGAAGCTCGAAAAAATCTTGAAAAATCGGTGGGATTAAAAATGGACGAAAACGAAGCGTTTATGGAAGGAAAAAAACAACCAGAAATTGAACATCTGGAAGCAGAGCTTCGTCTGACCCTTGAAGAGGTCGCGCGGTTGCAGAATAATTTGGCTGAAGCCAATATTCGCATCCATAATCTACAAAGTCAAACGGGAAGATCCAGCGACGATCATGATCAAGAACGGGAAGTCCTCGCATCGATCGTGCAGGAAATCCGGCAACCCATGACATCCATAATTGGATATGCAGATTTGATGGCTGGAGAATCAGTTGGAAATCTAAATGCATTTCAACGAAAATTTATCGACAGGGTAAAAGCCGCTTCTGAGAGGATGCAAATATTATTAGACGATCTTATCCAAATTTCTGAAATCCAAACCGGCCATTTTGAAATTCATCCCATCCTATTCGATCCTAATGAAGTAATAGACCAGGCATTGCTTTCAGTGCGTGGCCAAATGCGAGAAAAGAATATTACCCTTAGGATTGATGTTCCAAAACGAATTCCTCAAATTATCGCTGACCGGGCTGCTACACAACAGATTGTTATTCGTCTATTACACAATGCATGTTTAGCTACACCCGAAAATGGTATTATCGTCTTCCGAGTAATGTCAGAAAAAGGTACCACTGAATCGGAGAAGAACGCTTTTCTACGGATTCAAGTCACTGATTCAGGTGGTGGCATTCCTCCTGAGAATATCCCGAACGTGTTTACTCCACGCTTCAGAACAAATGTTGCCCTATTGCAGGGAGTCGGCGAAACCGGTGTCGGATTATACCTTTCCAAATTACTGGTTGAAGCTCATAAAGGTAATATCTGGGTAGAGAGTGATCAAGGAAAAACAACGACGATTAATATACTCTTGCCTACTCATTTGTCAACTTCACAAACAAAATAAAAAGATACGGCATATAACTTGCAACAATCCACCATTAATGGTTGAATTGGCATCATCATGAAGAATTCATCGAAATGGCGCTTGGTTTTGTGTCTACTCGTTCTGGCTGTTGTCGGAATGTCTTGCCGTTTCCCTTTAAAATTTCAAGCCCCCCAACCTACGCCCATTCCGGCGATGAATTTACTCTTAACACCTGGTTCCATCTCAAGCTCCCCCACACCTTTTCAACCCTACATTCTGCAGGATTCACCAACGCAAGGATATCAACCTCCTACACCTTCGCCAATTCCTGTTGATCCTTCAACGAATGATCTGAACCAGGTTTATTCGAACGATCAAGTGAATATATTGTTCCTAGGTTCGGATTGGCGCCCTTCAGGAGGGTATCGAACAGATGTCATCTTATTGATCTCAATTCATCCATCCAGGGGGACAGTTAGTTTGATTTCGTTTCCTCGTGATTTGTATGTCTCCCTTCCGGGGATTGGTCAGCAGAGAATCAACGTGGCTCAAGAATATGGTGGTTTTGAACTCTCGAAAGCTACCTTTTCACAAAACTTTGGGATCCGTGTTGATCACTACGTGATGACCAATTTTACTGGTTTCATGAGTCTCGTAGATGCCCTCGGAGGATTGGAAATAAATGCTAGCGATTCTTTGTACGACACATGCAAACTCCCCCAGGCTGTGGATGGTTATTGTTATGTCGCCCCCGGCACCAATTACATGAATGGACAAACCGCTTTATGGTATGTCCGGTCTCGAGCATCCACAAGTGATATTGATCGACTGCGCAGAGCTCAGGAAGTCCTGGTTGGACTCTTTCACAAATTAATGAGCCTGGATGCGATTGCAAAAGCCCCCGAGCTTTTTGGAATAATCGCCAATTGCATTGAAACTGACATGACATTCGATCAAATTGCCTCGCTCCTTCCAATTGCACCAACGATTTTTTCGGATGAAGGCAGAATTCGCCGATATGCGATTAGCTGGACCGAAGTGACGAGCTACATCGTTCCTGAATCTGGAGCGCAAGTCTTATTACCCAATTTTGATGCGATCAACGCATTACTATATGATGCTTTTTCGCGTTGATTCAGATTGACTTTTCCCATTATTTCACGTACACTTTTATAGCTATGCGCAAAGGATCTGCTGGAATGTTTATTGATTCTTCCAAACCGGAATTGCATGTAACGGAAAACACTTTATTAATCCCTGTTGTAAAGTCTTGGGAAATATTCTTACAGGATCAGGGAAAATCCATCCACACGATAAAAGCATTCGCGAGTGATATTATGATGCTTGTAAATTTCCTCCCAGCGGATGCCACCATTTCGACCGTCTCACTGCAAGATCTGAATGCTTTTCTTGGATGGATACGCGAGGGGCGCGGTGTCCCTTGCAGTCCAAAAACCTTAGCACGAAGAATCACATCCATCAAATCCTTTTTTCGTTGGTTGAACGTAAACGGTAGAATCTCAAATGATCCGGCGGAAAATGTGATCCAACACTCTGTGATAAGCCCTCCTCCAGAGATATTAACTCAATTAGAACAGGATTCCATCAAACGAGCTGTAGCAAAATTTCGAATGGCAGATATCCCCGATCTGCGCTATGAGACTCTTTATACACTTCTGATAACAACTGGGATTAAGAAAGGCGAATGTCTTACTCTATTAACGAATCATATAGTATTGGATATCCCTGGTGAACCTTATCTTTTTGTGCGTTATTCAAATCCGAGAAATCGTTATAAAGAGCGAAAAATATCATTGACAAAAGAATGGGTGGGTTTATTCCATTATTACTTGGAACAATTCCAACCCATAGATAAAGTATTTCCATGGTCACCACGCAGGCTGGAATATTTACTTGAGGATTTGGGTAAAGCTGCTGGTCTTACCAAACACCTTTCCTTTGATATGTGCCGTTGGACATGTGCGCTAAATGATTGGAGATCCAATTTGGAACATGATTCTATTCGGCAAAAGTTGGGAATATCAAAGATCCAATGGCGGGAAATCGGTATGAAATTACGCAAGTTGGCAGAGGAAAATCCCACTTAGTTTATTTCTTTTTTAGAGTCATCACTAGCAATTTTTTTGTTTTGTCCGATACGGCTACACCTTGTGCAAGCCGTAATCCAGGTATCCAAATAATTCGACCACCGCTTTCGAGTACCGGGTAATATTTGCGTGTTCGCTTGGGGAGATGAACATTATTCCAGAAATCGGATAATTTAACAGTTTTTCCTGTAAACCCAAAAGGTTCAAATCGGTCACCAAATTTCCATTTACGGAGATTGAGCGGGAAGCTAATTGTATCCAAATCCATCCATGCCTGAGCGGCATCCTTAGGAATTTTTTTGTCGTAATCCAATTTAATGATCTCTCCACGAATTGCATAATTTGCGGAC
Organism: uncultured Chloroflexia bacterium; assembly: GCA_963699305.1. Classification (GTDB taxonomy): domain Bacteria; phylum Chloroflexota; class Anaerolineae; order Anaerolineales; family Anaerolineaceae; genus JBGQAS01. The sequence continues at coordinate 1,028,099 of OY969431.1, forward strand.
AAGGCGATTTCCCCTGTCCCAGTCCATCGAATAGTTTCGGAATTTATTTGTGGGTAATTGGAATCCAAAGCAGGTCCGGTTCTATCACTGGCGTACAACGTGTCATCATCCATCGATAACGTAATGCCTCTTATCCAATCCATTTTTCCGGTTCTTGATGAATTCTGGATGAACTCCAGAAAGTGAGCGACGCTTATAAAATCAATGTCCCTATCGTCAGGTTTCAAATGATGGAACACCCTTTGAATGATCCACCGAAATTGACTTTGAGGAAGCAGGAGCATCTTTTGTTTATCCAATAGGACATAATTCTTTCCCAATTCAAGTACGCAGGCTTGCCAGTTTTGGTTGGAATAATTTTCCAACAGTTGATAATCTGCTAAAGCAATTTCTCCAAGACTCACTAAGTGATTCTTCAATTTTGGATTATATGTCTCAAGAAGTGGAATTAATTCATTTCGAATTCGATTTCGAAAAAATGTTGAATCACGGTTGGATTTATCTTCAACAAAATCCAACTTCTTTTCACTGCAATATGCAAGAATCTCCACCTTTCGACATTTCAAGAGCGGTCTGATTAGCGGGATCCTGGATTTCCACGGATGGTCAACAGAAAGTAGCATCATCCCTCGTAATCCTGCCAGTCCGCATCCCCTAAGAAAATGCATCAAAATAGTTTCCACCTGATCATCCGCGTTGTGCGCTACAGCAACTGCATCAGCATTGCATTTCTCGGCAACCCGGAACAGGAATTCGTAACGTGATATTCTTCCCTGCTCTTCAATAGATCGATGCATTTCTTTGGAAAGCACTTGGATATCCGCTGTACCCAATTCAAATGGAAAATTTAGCTTTTTTGCTTTTTGGCAGACAAATTCTTCATCGCGGGAAGATTCTTTTCGTAGTTGATGGTTGAAATGTGCAACTATGGTTTTGATTCTTAATTGTGAGAACAGATTCATCAAACAAATGGAATCAGCGCCTCCAGAGACCCCAAGAACGATCGTTTTTCCTTTCAAAGGGAACCCGAGAGTCTGATAAATGGATAATAAATTCATATTTTCCATGAAACGATTATAGCATCCAACAATCTTGACTTGGGATTTGGAGACTGCTTGCCCGGAAAAGCAAATTATGCTAGACTGACAGTAATGTTAGGATGAGAAGAGGTATGGAATGAGTGAAAAAGTCCTTATTGTTGATGATGATCTAGAGACTTTACGCCTGGTTGGATTGATGCTCCAACGACAGGGATTTCAAATTGTTGCTGCCAATAATGGCACCCAGGCGATGGGAATGGCGCGGACTGAAAAACCTGCAATTATCGTACTCGATATAATGATGCCGGATATCGATGGATATGAAGTCACTCGTCAATTACGAAAAGATCCTGATACCTCAAATATTCCGATCATCTTATTTACAGCAAAGAGCCAAACGGAAGATAAGCTCACAGGTTATGAAGCTGGAGCAGATGATTACTTAACCAAACCCATCCATCCCGCCGAACTTGTGGCAAAAATAAAAAAATTACTGGAAATCGGCGGATCGCGTGAAGCAACACCGAATGTTCATGGATACACCATTGGCGTAATTGCCGCAAAAGGTGGATCTTGCGTTTCCACAGTAACTCTAAATCTTGCACTCACTTATCATTCTAAAACAAAAGAAGAAAATATTGCGGCAGAGCTTCGCCCTAGCCAGGGAACATGGGCTTTGGAAATGGGTTTTCCCAATCCAGAGGGATTGAACAATCTCCTGCGAACGAAGCCGAACGAACTCTCCGTTCAGCGTGTTCAGGAACAGCTTACTCCCACGACTCGCGGTATCAGTTATTAATGGCTTCTTACAAGCCAAAAGACGCGGAACTTATTTCTTCTGGTTTGGCTTTAACCGAAATTGTGCAACGTCTTTCTCAGATAGGTTCTACCGTTTTTCTGGATATTGGAACGGGATTCCTTCCGAACATCGAGAAAATTGTATCTTCCTGTGATGAAATTATCTTATTGATTGAGCCAAATCCACTTGCGGTGAATCGTTCGAGATTATTGTTGGATCTGTTGATGGAATTGAGCTTTGGAAAATCAAAATTCCTCACCATTGTCCAATGCAACCGAGTCGGTGCAGCAATTCAAATGACTAATCCGCAAATGGTGGATGTTTTGAAGCAACCCATTATCCATATGATACCGCCCGTACCGGAACAAGCGTTTAATGCCTTTTCAAAGAGCATCCCGTTGATTGAATTACAACCCAACAGCTTGCATAACCAGCAGTACGAGAAACTCGTCGATTCCATTATTGATCATAAAAAAAAGTAATATCCGACAGGGATGGTTGCATTCGACGAACTAATCAGACAGATCGCTAAAAAAATCCGAAATTCAAATAAGACAATCCTCTTTTCCGGAGCGGGTATTTCAACCCCTTCGGGAATTCCGGATTTTCGATCAACTTCGAGTGGACTGTGGAATAAATCCGATCCAATGCAGATGGCGTCCTTGACTGCTTTTAAGAACAATCCGAAAATTTTCTTCGACTGGTTGCATCCATTAGTAATTAAATCTCGGGATGCTTCACCAAATCAAGCTCATCGGATAATTGCAGAAATGCAACGATCTGACATTATCCAGACGATCATAACGCAAAACATCGATGGGCTGCATCAAAAAGCTGGAGCGAAAGAAGTGTTGGAACTGCACGGAAATCTCAATGGAATGAGATGTAATACCTGTGAGCTTGAATATAAAGATTCCCATTTCTTTACCCGTTTTGAGGAATTCAGGGAAATCCCCGTATGTCCTGCGTGCGGAAGAGTCCTCAAACCGAATATAATCCTGTATGAAGAAACGCTTCCCCAAAATATATGGGATCAAGCGGTAACCGCAAGTCTCAACGCTGATACCTTTATCGTCGTAGGATCATCATTGGAAGTCTTTCCAGCATCCTCATTACCTGTCATGGCATACGAGCATGGAGCGATATTATGTATCAACAATTTTTCTTCAACACCTTGTGACACACTGACAAAATATGTATTTCACATGGATGTAGTGGATTTTTTCCAGAAACTTAGAGAGGTATATGATGGTTGATGTTTCGGATTCTCTGACGCTAAAAAGATACCAGCAATTAATTGATTTATCTCACGATCTTGCATCCATCTTGGATCTAGATGTGTTGATACGCAGGATTGTCCATGTCGCGATGGAATTGGTGAAAGGTGAGGCTGCATCTGTTTTATTGTATGATCCTGCCACGAATCAATTATTTTTTGAAGCCATGACTGACCAGCATTCGGAAGCATTGATCCGCGGAACTAACGTGCCAATGACCAGTATCGCAGGTTGGGTCGTGCAAAACAAAAAGCCTGTCATCGTGGATGATGTTAACACGGATAACCGATACTTCGGTCATGTGGCAAAATTACTCAAATATCGGACTCACGATGTTATCGCTGTTCCAATGATCTCAAAGAACAGGGTTATTGGGGTTTTGGAAGTGCTCAACAAAATCAAAGGGAATTATTCGAAAGATGATCAGAATGTCCTAAGCGCTTTGGGATTTCAAGCAGCAATAGCAATCGAAAATTCACGGCTATTTCAAAAGAGCGATTTAATCTCTGAGCTTGTTCATGAATTGCGCACACCTCTTACTTCGATAAGCGCAATTTCGTATATGCTGCAGAGGCCGGATCTCACCAACGAGGAAAGGAAGAACCTGGCGCTTACAATTCAAAATGAAACTCAAAGGTTGCATGATTTGACCACCTCGTACCTTGATTTATCTCGATTAGAGTCGGGGAGAATGTCATATTCACCCACAACTTTCAATATGCATGCATTGGTTAAGGAATGTTGTGATGTTATTCAACCTAAAGCTGCAGAAGCTGGGATATCGATCCAGATGAATTTTTCTTCCAAGCTTCCACCCATCCATGCCGACGTGGATAAAATAAAACAAGTCTTATTGAATTTGTTAAATAACGCATTGAAATACAATCATCCCAATGGATGCATTACGATCAAATCCTGGAACGATGATGAAAAAATCACCATCAGCATCCAGGACACGGGTTTAGGAATACCCAAAGAAGACCTTCCCTATATATTCGAAAAATTTTTTCGTGTTCAGCAGACTGCTAAAAATATTTCCGGAACCGGGTTGGGACTATCTATTTGTAAGCGGATCATTGAAGGTCATAATGGCACCATCCATGTAGAAAGTGTTTCCGGGGAAGGATCTACTTTTATATTCCATCTCCCCATAAATTTTGTGGGAATTCCAACAAAGGGTGTTTAGATACTCCCCCTCCTGCCAAATTGCTTTTCCAGCAGATTTAACCGATAAGTGGATCATCGTTGGTCGTCCATGCGGACAGGTCCGCGGAGAAACGCAGCGCTCCAATTCATTAACCAAAGCTCTTTGTTCATCAACGGAAAGGACTTGTCCAGATTTAATCGCCGCTCTTTTACAAATCCGGGCAATGACTTTCTTTTCCATTTCATTCTCGAGTGGTGTTTCGTCTTCTGCAATATTCTCGAGGACAGAATGGATTAAGGATATCGGGTCACTATTGATAAAAATCGCTGGGATTGCTCTGACCAGGAAGGAATTTCCACCAAATTGCTCAAGTTCAAACCCCAATTTTTCCAACAGAGGGATTTGCTTCACTAACATTTCTACCATTTGAGGTGCTACTTCCAAATTCATCGGACTGAGCAGGTGTTGAGATGCATTTTGAGTTTTCTGATCCACCATATTTTCATACAGAATACGTTCATGCGCTGAATGTTGATCGATTAAATACAATCCATCCGGTCCTTCTGCTACGATATACGTTAATCCTATTTGTCCGATCACCCTTAGCAAAGGCATGTCGGAATGAGTTTGTTCCCGATCTTCACGCATGAGGAGTGGGGGATTCTCCGTTGGTTTTTCACCTTGACCGTTCGGATTTTGAAAAGAGAAACCACTGTGCTGGATTTGATTATTCCCTCCGCTCCGTGGTTGTTGAAACCATCCTCCGGTTTCAACTTGAATGTTTATTGGGTTTAACATGATTGTTCGTTTGACAGCGTGTTGGACAAGGCTAAAGATCCTATCGGGCTGCTTGAACCTCACCTCGGCTTTTGCAGGATGCACATTCACATCGACATCTTCGGGATTTACTTCAATAAACAATGCACCGAGAGGAAATCTCCCAACCATCAGCAAAGAGTGATATGCCTGGATAAAAGCTGTAGCAATACTAATATCCTGCACCCATCGACCATTAACAAATATTGTGATCTCCTTACGATTAGAGCGCGTAATTGAAATCGGGCTGATAAATCCTTTCACCCGTGCTTTTTCCTCATCCAATTCGATCGCTTGTAATTGTTTGCCGATTTCAACACCATAAATTTGAGAAAGGATTTCGCGCTGATTGTCATTTCCGAGAGTCTGAAATCCCACCTTGTCGTTCAAAGTTAACACAAATCGAACAGTAGGATATGCCAGAGCGTATCGTGAGACAAGATTCTCGATAACCTGGCGTTCTGTTTGATCCGTTTTCAGAAATTTCAGGCGAGCTGGTAGGTTAAAAAACAGATCGCTGACTTTGACCGTTGTCCCTTGATGATGTGCTATTTGTTGGATACTTCCTTCGACTCCCCCGATTTCATCCAATTGTGTGCCGATAGATGAATCATTTGTCCTTGTCAAGATGGAGAAATGAGAAACTGCAGCTATTGAAGCCAAAGCTTCCCCACGAAACCCTAAAGTCCTGATTTGGAATAACTGCTCGGATCGCTCAATTTTACTGGTGGCGTGACGACATAATGCAAGTTTGATTTCCGGTGATGGTATTCCACATCCATTGTCGGATATTTCGATCAATCGCTTCCCCGCTTCTTCGATCCTGATTCGGATCTCCGTTGCCCTTGCATCAATCGCATTTTCAAGCAATTCTTTAACTACCGAAGCTGGTCTTTCGACTACTTCACCGGCAGCAATTTTTGAAATGACTTCCTCAGACAATATATGGATCATTATGATACCTGAGTTATATTTTACTTGGTGTCCTCTAATTCTTGTATTCTTTTTTGGGTATACTTGTGCAATGCCCATCACCTGTCTCTTCATTGACCTCGACGATACCATCTATCCTCCCTCATCCGGCATATGGGAGCTGATCAAGTTGCGAATTGATGAATACTTGTTTGAAAAAATGGGTTTCTCGCGGGAAAAGATCTCTTCCTTACGGCAGGAATTATTCCAACAATATGGCACGACGTTGCGCGGGCTTCAAAAGGTATATGGAGTTGATGAAAAAGACTATCTGGATTTTGTCCACGATGTCCCTCTGGAAGATCGTATTCAACCGGATGTCTCTCTACAACTTTTTTTATCAAATCTGTCCTGCGATCATTTCATTTTTACGAATGCGGATCGGAATCATGCAATTCGTATTTTGAAGGCAATGCATTTGGAGAAAGATTTCACTGGGATTATCGATATCCACTCGATAGCACCTTATTGCAAACCTCAATTGGAATCTTTTCAAATTGCACTTCAAATCGCTGGAAATCCGGACCCGGGCAATTGCCTTATTATCGATGATACGCAACGGAACCTGGAAATAGCGATGCAGATAGGGATGCATACCGTGTTATGTTGTGATAAGAATCTGGTACACTCATTCGATGCTCAAATTCCGACTATCGCGGAGCTTCCCACTATTTATCAAAATCTTATAAATGCGTGTTAGAGTTCTATTAAACAGGAGTTCGAATGGAAAATAGGACATCAAAGGTTTTGTTGTTTGTATTTATTGGTATGGTTCTTATTGCCGGTACATTTTCTGGCGGATTATGGATTGGATATGCAATTTCCAATCAAGCTCAGAATAATTTTCCTGCAGATATTCAAAGTACAGCGGGTTCGCCTTCACAAGTCACAAACACAGATCAAAACCTGAATGATCTTTTCGAGCCCTTCTGGCAAGCCTGGGGGATCACACATCAGGAATATTATAAGCAGCCTCTCGATGACACAGTTTTGATGCAAGGTGCGATACGCGGTATGCTGGCGGCACTTGGGGATCCTCATACCTCATATATGGATCCTGAGGAGTATAAACAAGCCACTGCACCCCTACAAGGAGAGTATGAGGGCATCGGTGCATATGTCGATGTCAAAGGGGAATATCTATCGATCGTTACTCCCATGCCTGGTTCCCCCGCCGAAGCAGCCGGTTTGAAACCCGGTGATCAGGTTATCAAAGTAGATGGTGTGGATATGACCGGCGTAAACCCGGATATAGTCCTTACCAAAGTAAAAGGACCAGCAGGAACACCGGTCACGTTGACGATTTTTAAGGGAAGGAACTCCAGAATCGTTTGAAGTCACTATCACCCGGCAAAAAATCACCCTGGCAAGTGTCGAAGGAAAAATGCTCGACAATAATATTGCCTATATCCAATTATCCACTTTCGGAGATAAAACCACTGACGATTTGAAGGCGAAATTAAACGAACTACTTGTTTCTGGTCCTGAAGGGTTAATCCTGGACCTGCGATATAACGGCGGTGGTTACTTGCCCACTGCTGTCGAAGTGGTCTCTCAATTCATCAAAGAAGGCAATGCCCTCATCGAGCAATATGGAGATGGAACCGAGAATGCCTATCCCATCATTTCTGATGGATTGGCAACCGATATACCCCTGGTTGTGTTGGTAAACGAGGGAACCGCCTCTGCGGCCGAGATAACCGCTGGAGCAATCCAGGATTACAAGCGTGGTACTCCTCGTAGGAGTGCAAACGTATGGAAAAGGCTCCGTCCAGCAGTGGTCAAATCTCGATCGCAGCCAGGGAGCAGTCCGGGTCACCGTGGCACTTTGGCTCACACCCCTGGGAAGACAGATCAACGGAGTTGGATTGATGCCGGATTATATCGTTCCGGTTACGCAGGAAGATCAAACAAATAACCTCGATCCACAATTGAATAAAGCTATCGATTTGCTTTCCTTGCATCAAGTCACCGATCAGAGTTGGAACTAGTACAGATACCGGATAAACCAAAGGTGATCACCACTTATCAAATCGAAGGGAATGAGACTCTAACTCATCTCGCATTGAAGTATTATGGCCACACCTCTGAGCCATATTGGAGACTCATTTATAAGTTTAATAAATCCCTCATTGGGGATAATTATCATAATATCTTTGAAGGACTTGTTTTGGAAATTCCTGAATTACCAAATGAACTAAAGAATAAGTGATTAAATCAATAGAAAGCCTTTCGATCAAACTTTGAATCGAGGTCGACCTCTTTCAGGAAACAATTGCTAAGACTTCCTTTGACAGGTATAGATATGCACGGTATAATCACCCCTCGCAAATTTAATCATGGAGTGCTTCGCGATGGAACAAAACGCGATCGAAAACAACAAACAACCTTCCGACATTCAACCTAAAATGCATTTTACCGGGAAGGTCATTATGACCAATCTTGCAGGTGCTTTGGTGGATATTGGGAAAGAAAAACCTGCTTTATTGCATGTTTCACGCATCTCCATTGAAGGTGCTCAACCGATTAAAAAGGTTGAGGATGTTTTACAAATCGGAAAAGAAATCGATGTCTGGGTAAAACGTGTTGTTGGAGACCGCGTGGAACTCACCATGTTCAAGCCTCTGACATACGAGTGGCGTGATTTACAAGCGGATATGGTGGTCAAAGGCACCATCGTTAAATTTGAAAAATTTGGTGCGTTTATTGAAATCGGCGCTGAACGCCCGGCTCTTGTTCACATTAGTGAAATGGCACATGGTTATGTTAAGCGACCTGAAGACATTTTGAAACAAGGTGACGAAATTGAAGCCAAGATCATTGATGTGGATCGTAAAAAACGTCAAATAAAACTGAGTATCAAAGCGCTTCTACCAGAACCCGAGGTGGAGGAGATCGTATTTGACAACCCAAATCGAAAATCTCCGATCCGAAATAAGAAACAAAGTCACCGTGAAAAATTTGAAGGCAAAGGTGAAGAAACAACGAGCACTTCATCTGGCGAAGAATCTGCGCTTCCCGATCCTACATACATGGAACTGGCTCTCCGCCAGGCAATGGATAAAAGGAAAAATAAAGAAGAACGGATCAAGAAAGCAAAACAAATATCCAGGGAACAAGAAGAAATTTTTTCCAGGACCCTGGAAAACAAGGTCCAAACCAAATAATATTCATTGCCCCACCTTTCCGGTGGGGTTTTTTTATTGTCGTTGAATTTTTTTCATGGTAAACTAATGGGCGAATGAAATATGTATCTCATCAAAAGATAATATCTAGACTTCCGCAACAAAAGGGAGGTGTCGATTAAGCGACCCTCCCTTCTTCTTTTGTAAAGAAAGGATGACCAAAATGCCGACTCAATATATCTTCTTCACCGGGGGGGTGGTCAGTTCTGTGGGAAAAGGAGTCACTGCAGCTGCAATAGGTAGGTTATTAAAGAGCGTGGGTTCAAAGTGGCAGTTCAAAAGTTAGATCCATACATTAATGTTGATCCTGGAACCATGAGCCCGTACCAACATGGTGAAGTCTTTGTGCTGGATGATGGAGCAGAGACAGATCTCGATCTTGGTCATTATGAACGCTTTATTGACATACGTCTTAACAAAGTATGCAATATCACTGCTGGGCAAGTGTACGCTGAAGTGATTGGAAAAGAACGCCATGGAGATTACCTTGGAGGTACCATCCAGGTAGTTCCACATATCACCAACGAGATCAAACACCGCATCTCAATGGTCGCCAAGGAGACAGGAGCAGAGATCGTGCTTGTCGAAGTCGGTGGAACAGTCGGTGATATTGAAAGCCAACCATTCCTCGAGGCAATCCGCCAGCTCAGGAGTGAATATGGACGGGAAAATACCCTCGCCATCCATGTCACTTGGCTCCCTTATATCGGAGCAACTTGCGAGTTGAAGACTGAACCCACCCAACACTCTGTTCGTGAATTACGATCCATCGGTATTTCACCAGATGTGATTGTCGCACGCTCGGATTATCCTGTGGATGATTCTTTACGCGAAAAAATTGCTCTCTTTTGCGATGTCGAAAAGCGAGCAGTTGTTCCCATGGTTACCACGCAAATCCTTTACGAAATTCCGTTGCTGTTGGAAAAAGCAGGGGTGGCGGATTTCATCCTGGAAAAATTCAATCTTACGGCACGCCAAAGACCAGATTGGTCTGATTGGGAATTAATGATTTCAGAAATCAAACGTAAAAAACCAAAAGTCAAGGTAGCTCTGGTCGGGAAATACATAGAACTCCATGACGCGTATATCAGTGTCCGCGAAGCTTTACAGCATGCTGCGCTTAAACTTGGTTCTGAACTCGAAATTGAATGGATCCATTCAACTGATCTAGAAAAGAAGAAAAGTTTGGATGTTCTTGAAAAAGTGGATGGAATTGTGGTTCCAGGAGGTTTTGGTAGTCGGGGAATCGAAGGAAAGATCCTGGCAGCTCATTTTGCGAGAACCCAGAAAATTCCATATCTTGGCTTATGCCTAGGGATGCAATTGATGGTGGTGGAGTTCACACGCTTTGCTTTAAAAACCGATGATGTTAATTCAACGGAATTTGAACCCTCCACACCCAATCCGGTGATCGGCTTGATGCCGGAGCAATTCCAGATAACCGACAAAGGTGGAACAATGCGACTTGGTTTGTATCCTTGTTCGTTGATTCCCGGAACCAGGGCAGCTGATGCTTATGGAATGGATATGGTGGAAGAGCGTCATCGCCACCGATATGAGCTGAATAATTCATTTCGTGAAAAATTGGAAGCCAAAGGCATGGTTTTTTCAGGGATTTCCCCGAATGGCAAATTAGTTGAGATTGCCGAATTGAGGGACCATCCGTTCATGCTTGGGACCCAATTTCATCCTGAATTCCTATCACGCCCTAACCGCCCTCACCCACTCTTTCTTGCCTTCATGCAAGCAGTGATCGAAAGATCTGGAATAAAACCAAAAAATAAAAAATCCCATTGACTTTTTCGGTTATACTTACGCAAATATTTTTCAGGAATTTTTTCTTAAGAGGTTATGCAATGGAAACAACGATTGAATCAATTTACAGCCAGGAAATCCTGGATTGCGCGGCAATCCAACTGTCGAGGTTGAGGTTATCCTCACGGACGGAACTTGGGGACGTGCAGCTGTTCCTTCCGGCGCTTCAACGGGCGTGCACGAAGCGTTGGAATTGCGCGATGGAGATAAGAAACGGTATAACGGGAAAGGTGTCTTGAAAGCTGTCGAAGCTGTGAATACCTCAATCGCCGAGTTGCTTGTCGGCTGGGATGCCAGCGAGCAAAAAGCCATTGATATGGCGATGATTGAATTGGACGGTACTCCCAACAAGTCAAAATTTGGAGCGAACGCCATCTTGGGTACCAGCCTTGCAATTGCTAAAGCTGCTGCCAATGCCCATGGGATGCCACTTTATCGATATCTAGGTGGGGTCTATGCACATGTATTGCCTGTGCCTATGATGAACATCTTGAATGGTGGTACGCATACTTCCTGGCAATCGACCGATGCCCAGGAATTCATGGTAATGCCTCTTGGGGCACCGTCATTTGCAGAAGGTTTACGTTGGGGTGCTGAAATTTATCATGCCTTGAAATCGGTTTTAAAAGAACATGGCTACATAACACTAGTTGGCGATGAAGGTGGATATGCCCCAGCTCTAAAATCCAATTCAGAAGCCGTTGAGTTAATCCTCGAATCTATTAAAAAAGCCGGTTATAAAGCAGGTGAAGATGTTGCCATCGCCCTCGATCCAGCCGCATCTGAGTTTTTTGAAGAAGAAAACAAAATGTACAATCTACGCAAGGAAGGTAAAAGACTATCTTCCGAAAAAATGGTGGATTTTTGGAAAAATTGGGTCAATCAATATCCCATTGTATCCATCGAGGATGGTTTAGCCCAAGACGATTGGGAAGGTTGGAAATTGCTTACACACGAAATTGGTGATCGGATACAGATAGTCGGAGATGATCTGCTCGTCACAAATCCAGAACGGGTACGTAAAGCCATTAAAGAATCGGCATGTAATGCATTACTGGTGAAGTTGAACCAGATAGGAAGCCTGACGGAAACAATCGAAGCCGTAGAGACCTGTCATCGCAATGGTTGGCGAGCGGTAACCTCTCATCGCTCGGGCGAAACGGAAGACACAACGATCGCGGATCTGGCGGTTGCATTGAAATATGGGTCAAATTAAGACGGGTGCCCCTTGCCGCTCTGATCGAGTTGCTAAATATAATCAATTGCTCAGGATTGAAACAGAACTTGGGGAAACAGCGCAGTATGCTGGCTGGAATGCATTAAAGGGAAAATAAAAGCATTGTAAAAAAATGACTTCCAGGAAATCCTGGAAGTCATTTTTTATTTCTCTTGTTATCTCCCCCTCGCGTTAAACTCATCGAACACTGTATCTGCACGCAAACCTGTCTTCCAACTCAACACCTTGCGAAAAAGGCTTCGTGCTTTCTCTCGTAAATCTTCCTGAGTTGCTTCTCCGAGCAAACGAATAGCTTGAGCACAGTATTGGACATTATTCCTGGGTTCAATTCGATCAAAATCTTCAAAAAACCAACCGCAAGATGTGAACATTCGCTGGCGTTCAAATTGGGACAATAATAATAGTCTCGCTTTCCCCTTATCTTGTGTTGTTATAAATCCTCGATCAAATAAGAATTTTTCCATCGAGATTTTCCCAATGATGACCTCAATGTATTCATCACGCATCTTCCAAGGTTCAGGATATATATGTTGGATTTCATTAAAATAAATGGTATCCAAATCTTGAGCCAAAACATTTAGCGCATCTCGTAGTGGTTTTTTCCAATCTCCGTGAGGTGTGCATGCGCAAGTTGATCGCCATCGTTCCACTCCATGTGAACAACTCCACGATGTATTGTCGCGGATCGCAGTTTTCCGAATGTCTGTTTCCTCATGAAAAACCTTTTCCGGTAATGAAGATTCTATACCGTATTTTGTAATTGCCCCGTCCATCAGGTATGAAAGAAAATGATCACGAAATGGTTGATGGTGCCCATAGAGTTCTCCATCAGAAGCAACGAATATCAGCGATTTTTCCCGTGCATAAGAGTTGAAAACGGGGTTCACATGTTTCTTTAAAAACTGGTCTGCATTTTCAGTGGAAGAAGGATCAAAACTGATTTGTGTACTCAGGGAGGGTTCATAGAATAATATCCCAACTTTTTTTTGAGAATACTCGACCTCATAAGGTCGTTCTGTTTCAGTTACGGGATGTTTCGCCTGCCAGGGAGCAAGGATAGTAAACTCAATGCCGTTTTCCGCCATGATGCGCAGAGTTTCTTCGTCAACAGCAGTTTCAGGTAACCACATCCCTTTGGGTGAGAATCCAAAACATGCTTAAAAAATCGAATGCCCCAGACTATTTGCGTCCACTTGTCGTGCGTAGTAGCCAACGGGAGGATGGTATGGTTAAAAGGTTGTGCAAGTGCATTACTGAATCCAGTTTGTGCTCTTGCCCGATTGACCTGTTTTATAATACTTGAGCATGTTTCAGGGTGTGCCTTGCTCATCCATTGCCAAAGCGTCGGTCCCATATTAAAACTGATTTTTACATAATTTCCTAGACGTGCATTGGGTGCGTAACAGGTGGAATGGATTCTTTCATTCCAATCATGAAAAGGGGCTGCGCCGGCTTCTTGAGGAATGATACCAGTCAGAGGATCTTCCCTGGAGGGCTGGTAAAAATGAGCATGAACGATAAGGATTTTTTGCATCAATGTCGGAAATTTGATTTATTTTTGAAGATAATCAAGTGAATGGTCGAAACGTGTCGGGATGATCCCAAATTGTCGTGTAACACTATTTAAAGGACATGTATGGTTGGCCGCAAGATAATCCAACCAGTAAAGCGAAATTGGGAATTTGCGCATGGATTGTTCGATATTGAGTGTCAACCAATGCAAGACAACGTGCGAAAAAGGTATAAGAATGGTTTTTCTTCGAACCTGTCTGAAAATTGTCTGAATAATAGTGCGAAATGTTAATTGTTCGATCCCACCAATGGATATCCGTTGATTCGTAAATTGTTCATCTTGTAGCACTAGGATCAAGCAATTTACAAGGTCTTTGATCCAAATGGGTTGTAAAAGCGATAACCCATCTCCGGGGAGTAGAAAAAAATTGGGCAGAAGTCGAGAGACAGCCAATAAAGATATCGTGAATTGATCGCCAGGACCAAACACAACACCAGATCGGATTATGGAATAGGGTAACCCACTTTCGAGTAAACAATGCTCTGCGATCCCTTTTGCTTTCATCACGGGGTATGCTGAAGATTTATCTGCACCTAAATGGCTTAAGAATACCAGGCGGGTATTACCAGCTTTTTTTGCATTTCTTATGATATTTTCTGTTCCTTGAACATCCACTTCGTTTAGATCAGCCAAGCTACCCTGACGTTCGGCTCCTGCTAAATGAAATATCGTCTTGACTCCGCGCATTGCTGCACGTAATCCGCGATCATCATTTAAGCTACAGACAGCAACCTCTACGGGAACACCGCGAGGTAACGTAGGGGATTTTTGAGACGGTCGGATAAGCAGTCTGACCGGTTGATTGAGTTTTGACAATTCCTCAACCAGGGCCCTTCCAATAAAACCGGTCCCACCAGTAACAAGAATCACGGGAAGGATTATAGCAGAATTTGATTCGGTTCCATTTGGCATGCTTCTTGTAACTTTCTAGTAAGGAACCAACATGAAATCAAAACAAATGAGCTTGGATCAATTATGAACCGTTTTGGAATTCATTTTTTTCAAGATCAGTTTCAATATTCTGAAAACGTAATTAAGACATGGCTGCCAGTAATTAAGAATTTAGATATGCATTGGCTTGTTCTGGAAACAGATGCAAAATCGCGCCATCCCGGAAACTTTGATCAAACCCCTTATCGCTTCCGGGTTGGAACCGATCATCCGCGTCCATTCCTCCTTATCAACTTCCGCATCTACTCAGGATATAAAAACTTTGGAAAATGCTTACGCCAACTGGGGAGTGAAATATCTGGTATTTTTTGACCAACCCAATTCCATATATTCGTGGACAGCACAATCCTGGGCACAGCCGGAATTAATCGAACGTTTTGTTGATCGGTTCCTTGCATTTGCCCGACCTGCTTGCACCCTTGGAATGAAAGCTGTCCTACCTCCTCTTACTCCCGGCGGAAATTATTGGGACTTATATTTCTTGCAACAGACACTGGAATCATTGCTCCGTCGGCATGAATTGCAAATAATGGATCAACTTGTTTTATCTGCATATGCATGGACAAATGGCCATACACTCGATTGGGGCGCAGGTGGTGAAAACAGTTGCCTTGCGAATAATGGGTTGGAAAATATTTCTGATTGTGAAGACCAACGCGGTTTTCATATTGCCGATTGGTATGCCAACATCGCACATGAGTTGCTTCATAAAAACCTGCCAATTATCCTTTTTCAAGCAGGCTTGAATTCCGCGCCTTCAAGGATATCCAACGATCATTCTTCGGAAGAAGAAATGGGTGACCGTTTAGTGTTAATCGGTAAATTGCTGGAAGGCGAATTGCAAGAAAACCCTAACGCACTTATTGGCGATTACAAGCCAATTAATGAAAATGTGATAGCCTGTAATTTTTGGAATATCACATCCTTTCAGCATGTAAACTCACCGTTTGCCTGGTTTAATCCGGATGTTTCTCCAAGAGCAATTGCTACTAAATGGCAGAATTGGCGCACGGAAAAGAAGAGAGATTTGAAACCTCAAAGTGAAACGACAGTGAATGCTCCCCGCTTCAATACCTTCTTATTGCTGCCTTCCTATGGTTGGGGAATCTCGGACTGGCACTGGAATGTGATTCGTCCATTTATTGACAAACACAAACCGGTGATTGGATTTTCTTACAAGGAAGCATTTATTGCAGACCGGGTATATGCCATTGGAGATGAAGATGTGATCCCGGAAGAGCAATTGAATTACCTTCGCCAATCTGGGTGTTATGTCGAACGGATTTGTGGAGATGGCACAAGTATTGCAACATTACTGGCAGAGAGGTGAGATATGACCATCGCAACTGCTCCCCAACCCATTGTTAGAACTCCCATCGAAACGCGTATGCCGATTTTGAAAGTGCTCGGTATGGGCGGTGCTGGATGCAATGCCATCAACCGGATGATCGAGCTCGGCTTAAGTAATGTCGATTTTATCGCCTGTAATACAGATTCCCAAGCACTTGCAGGTAGCCTGGCGTCCACCCGGATTCAACTTGGTCCAAAACTGACCGGTGGTTTGGGTGCAGGTGGTGATCCCATCATCGGTGAAGCAGCCGCAGAAGAAAGCTACAAGGAATTGAATGCTGCTCTTGCAGGAGCTGATATGGTTTTCCTCGCTGCAGGGATGGGGGGTGGGACTGGAACAGGTTCTGTACCAGTTGCAGCCCGTATTGCCCGCAGCACTGGAGCGATTGTCATTGCCATCGTATCCACACCATTTTCTTTCGAAGTTGGGCGACGCCAACAAAATCCGCGCGAAGGATTATCCAAGCTTCATCCATTTGCGGATACATTGATCACTGTTCCCAATGACCGGTTGCTGCAATTGGCTTCCCCCGACCTGCCACTTGAGCTCGCCTTCCGCCTTGCCGACGATGTCCTTCGACAGGGTGTTCAGGGTATCTCTGAATTGATGACAGAACCAGGTGTCATTAATGTCCATTTCGCGCACATCCGCACCTTCATGCAAAACGGACGTGGTGCGATTCTATCGCTTGGTGTTGGACAGGGAGAAAACAAAGCGGTCAAAGCCATCGAAAACGCCCTCCATCATCCCCTACTCGATTCCATCGACCTTCAAAATGCATCCGGTATTTTGGTCAATTTCACCGGTGGCAGCGACCTGACCTTTATGGAAGTTACAGAAGCGATGAACTACATTCAGGAAAAAACGAATAACCAGGCAGATATCGTACCGGGCGTGATCAACGATCCCCGAATGCAAGATCGTGCTCAGGTTATTATGATCATCACCGGGGTTGGTGCCACACCGGTCGAATCCGTTTTGTCCCATAATTCTTCTGAAACATACTCAGAAGAAAATGAGCAACCAATACAAGTAGATCACTCGGTAATCAACAGCCAATCCGCGTTTACATCAACCAACAACCTGGACATCCCTGCCTTTCTACGTCGCAGAGGCAGATAGGAGTACATGAGAATGGATAAATCACTGCTCGAGACAGTTTGCAAGACCATCTATCGCTCTAACCAGGAATTTGAAGGGCTCATTCCCAAGACTTCTTCATTACCCAATGGGCAGTCCCTTCTTACATTCCAAACAAAAGTAACAACTTCCAACGGTCGTTCCATGGATAGAATCCTGCGTATCACCATCGATGCACAAGGAAAAATTCTAAAAACATCCACCTCCCGTTGAAGAAGGAGTAAAAATGATTGCTGATCTACCGAAAAATATCGAATTGAGGTTTTGGGATATGATACTACCCGTCATGTCAAATAATACCAAAATTCGTAAATGGGTAAAAACTGCTTATGATATTGCACGAGATGATGACCTTCGCAAAACAAGTATCTTCATTTTTTCCGGATCTCTCCTCGGTTTTCTGTTAGGTTTTTGCCTGTTTTTCTTTATGAAATGATATGAAACGTATTGGAATTATTCTTGCAGCCACTTTTACGCCATTTTTCATTATTGGTTATCTTTTTGGTAATGTACTTTTTAAAGATAACCTGTCGGGAAAAAGTCATGAAAGGGCTGTCCAGGCTGCCACTATTTCCCAACACAATTATGTTTACGTTCAGATTGAAAAGATTCAGGATCAACCTTTGCGATTGGTCAGCATTTGGGCTCTCTTTTTTATGCCTGCAGATCAACCCATGGCGACTTTTATCAGGTTGTATCCGAGTAATAATCCCACAAGAGATGCATTATTGGCAAGCGAATTGATTTTTGGAAGTGACATAGCAATTAATCAACATTTTGGAGATGTATTAACAAAATATTATGAAATCAAATGGGATCAATTGCTGATATTGGACCAAGTTGATTTTGCGAAGCTTTATGAAGATTTGGGAAATACCAACTCAACTCCTGTTACCCCAGGAACTCCACAAAATCAGGACATCCAAACCTTACTACAATCCTTGTGCACCAGTCTCTTGAGCAAAGATCCTCAATTGTTAGGGACAATATCCAATTTAACACCAACAGAGACCAGTTTGGGTGTCTCCAACGGAGATTTGTTCATGGCTTTTCAATGGTTCTCGAAAGGAAAGCCATTTGCCAACTGTGAAATCCAAATACCATAGTAAAAATCTGACAAGAAAAAGAGAAGCTTTTAGGCTTCTCTTTTTTGTTGAATGAGCTTTGGCTTCCAGCATAGCATGAATATTGCTGCTAGAAGCGCCATGGCACTGCCAAAAAGAAATGGTGCAGAAGGCCCAAACCCCTTCCACCCGCCCAATCCCTGCCAAAGAATACCGGCAATGACAGAAGCCGGAAAATCAAGAATACCGAGAATGCCATTATAAGTTCCATAAGCAGTACCGCGCAGCTCTTCCGGAACAATATCCGCGATCATAGCTTTACTGGTTCCATAAGCAAGTCCATAATACAATCCATACACGACGTACAAGACAAAAACATGCCATGGTTTTTGTGAAATGGCAAATCCCAGGTAAATGGTTGCATACACCAACCAACCACCAATGATGAGCTTTTTCCTCCCAATCGTGTCCGATAATGAACCAGCGGGAGTTGAGATGAGAGTGTAGACGAGATTGAAGGTCACCAGCATGGCTAGAATTCCAATCAGGTTCAATCCTCTTTCCTGTGCCCGTAAGATCAAGAATGCATCAGAAGAATTACCAATATCGAAAATGGAGACGATGAGCATGAAAATGATAAAGTTTTTACCTAATGCCTTGAAGGCAAATTTTGGTAGTGCAGCATTTTTTTTACCGAGTGTGTCTTTGGCGCCTATTGCCAACGAAAGCACTGCAAGAAATGCCGGGATGAGGCTGACAAGAACGATGGTACGGAAAGTTCCGGACTCAAGTGTGGCGAACCCAACCTTATCCTGTGACTGGATAAACCAGATTATTCCAAGCGCGATCAATATTCCCAGCATCGCTCCCGCGGTATCCGATGCACGATGAAATCCAAACGCAATCCCGCGATCCTTTGGTTCCACAGAATCTGCCACAAGTGCATCCCGTGGGGAAGTCCGTATGCCCTTCCCTATCCTATCGGACCAGCGTCCGAAAGCAATGACGAGGCTATTGGAAACCATGAATAAGGGCTTTGAAAGTGCTGAAATGCCATAACCTAACACTGCCAGCCACTTACGTCCCTGGAGCTTATCTGAGAGCCATCCGGAAAAAAGTTTTAAAGTGCTTGCGGTTGCTTCGGCAATACCTTCCATGACACCAATAAACGCGGTACCAACTTTCAGGACGTTGCTCAAGAAAAGTGGCAATAGATTGAGCACCATTTCGCTGGAGATATCCATCAAGAAACTGGTGATACTGACTGCCCAGACGTTGCGTGGTAAGCGGCTTAATCGTGATGGTGTTTTGTGTTTATTTTCCAAGGCTCATCATCCATTCTGTAAAGATTTTTTCAAGTGCTCGATGGATTCGATCCGAGTGGGGTCGATATCATAAGCAATGGCTAAGTAATACGAAACATAGTCACCGAAATGCAACGCTGTCCACATGTTTTGCATTGGTCCCTGACCGCGAGCGAGATAGGAATCGGTGTTCACACCTGCCACCATAAAACTTTCTCTGGTAATCTTCGATCTCAATTTATTGCGGAAATGATCTGTGGGAGCATTTAAAAATAGAGCGAAAAGCTTGGAAATGGAATCCTCAGGATAAACATTCCCTGCAATCGTATTGTGATCAGCTTCTGGTAAGAATTCAAAGCTCGCCCATGTCTTTGCAATCTCGTTGATTTGTGTTTTCCATCTTCTCGAGACAGGCGCAAGGTAATCAGAGCCAAAAACTGAAATATGTCGTCCTAAGAATTGTCCAGCCAGTCTCTTTGCAGAATTCTGTGAAACAGCAATGGATGCGACCAATTCCCCTTGCTGTTCTTTCATTAAAATTGTATGTAGTTTCTATTGTTTTCCGTTGATCGGGTATCAATTTGGCGAGAAATAATATTTTCAACAAAATGGAGAAGGAAAAACCCGCAGCTGCTCTTGGTTGTCCGGTATGGATAAATTTCCATACTGGGATATGCTTTTCTTTCGCCCTGGCTTCCAATTCACCACCAGTGCAAACAGAAACGATGGAACAGTGACGTAGTGTCGCTTGCTTGAAAACATCAAGGGTTTCTTCTGTATTCCCTGAATGAGATGAAGCAATGACCAAAATCTCAGGGCCGTTTACCCAGAAAGGTAATTCATAATTGCGGTGAACGTAAACCGGAATCTTGCAAAAAGGAGTGATGTAAGTTGCCACCAGGTCTGCCCCAATTGCAGAACCTCCCATGCCCCCAATGAGAATAGCTTTATAGGCACTGGTTTTTCCTGTTGGTAGTGACCCTTCCACATCCCAGCCTAATTTCAATTGCTCAGGAAGTCGATCGATCTCCCCAAGCATATCCGAAGTATCAATAGCTTTCCTGGCATGGTTATCATCTAGATTCATAGAATCAATTATTATTAATGTTCCAATTTTCTTATTTCTTTTCCAATATCATTTTCACCAATTGAAGAAACTCATCCCATTCTTCTTTAAAGAAATGTACGGTTACATTATTGATATCAATATGAAATGTCTCTTCATCGGGTTCGTTAGCTTTCCACGCTAGATAATTTTCTGTCTCTGCAATTACTTGTGTCGTTAGTTCATTTTCGTTAGCCATTTTTATCTCCTTTGAATTCCTTCACAATTTCTTCCTTTTTCAGTAATTTATTTTTCCGTGGTGGATGGTTTATCTTCTTGCGCACAAAGAGCTTTTTCAAAGTAATGAGGATTTTATTGGGACTAAGTTCGCGATGAACCGTCTGAATATATATCCATGGATCTTCATCAAGCATTTTATAGCGCGAAAAATCAAAAAGCAACTTGATCGTTGCCAGAATTGGTGCAGCCAGGATCAACCCAATCACGCCGAAGAGTTCCAGGCCCACCAAAGCAGCGATCATCACTGCTGCTGGGTGGAGTTTAAGAGCATCTGCCATCAATCGCGGTGTAACAAATAGATCAAAAATATTATCAACGACATATGCGATAACAGCAACCATGATGGCATATGCCAACGGATCCATATTGAATAATGTTGTACCCTGGAAATAGGAAACAAATCCGTAGGTGATCCAGGTGATCAACGGACCGATGTAAGGGATGAATCGTGCCAACCCTGCCATTAATGCCAGTCCGAAGAAATATTTAACTCCTAAAGCACCAAGTAATATCGTATATATGCCAACGGTGAGGACAAGGATCAATATCTGCCTCCGCAGGAACGCATTCCAGATATGACTGAGTTCCTGACCGATCCGTTTGATATCTTCAGAATACTTGGGTATTTGAAAATTAATTAAACGACCTTTAATGCCATCCGTTTCATGAAGGATAAAATATGAAATTAGAACGGCAAATAATAACCAACCGATCGCTGTTACAGCGCCTGTCGCAAGTTGACCAATAAGTTGTGCTGTCTCCGATAACGCAGGTTGTAATGCCCCAAGGATTTGTTGGGCAAACGGCAATAAGTCGATCTTTGAAAGATCTATCACCCATCTGCCAATCAAAATGGGTTGTGTGAGGAATTGTTCCACAGATGCGGGAAAAGTTTTAGATATGGTTTGTAGGAGGGCGATTAATTTCTGGAGTTGATCAAGAATGGCTATCCCGCCCCATGTCAGAAGACCAAGTAGGATAAGGATAAAAATCAAATACAAGATATTTACACTTGCTTTCCATTTCAGTTTTAACCACGCTTGAATCTTTTTTGCGACTGGTAATAGTAAATAAGCCAGAATGAAAGCAATAATCAAAGGGCTGATCAAGAATTGGAATTTAATTAACAATCCAGCAATGATCACAATAAAAATCAGTGCTGCGACGAGTTTGAAGGAAGTGCTCCACTTGGGAGAAGTTTGAGAATCCGGTTTATTAATCATATTTATGATATTGATTGTAAACAGCTATCTGGGTTTTTGCAATGAAAAAGGCTGGGCAAAAATATTTTCACCCAGCCCATAAGAATGTTTTCCAATTATGGCAATGGCAGACAAACTGTTGGATTGATGCTATGCAAGATATTACCGAAAATATTGCACCATGAATTTGTGAGATCAATTATCCAAAGGGGGATGAGACATAATAATATCAGAGCGACCACTGCAATGATGATAATCCATGCCCAAGTGGGTAACTTTTTCTTGGGTGCTGGAACAGGGATCTGATCTCCAATCGCTTCTCCTGGGTTGTCAACCGGTGATGGGAATATCGGCTCTGGAACGACAGGCCGTTTTTCGGCACCACTGGAGGGGATGGGTGGCATGGCTCTCGCACCCAGCTTGGTTGGAATATGTTTTACAGCACCGGGAATTGTAGCTTCCAGGTTGTCTCCTTCAAAGTTGAAACTGATATTCTCCCCCAGTAGGACAACATCATTATTTTTCAATAATGTTGGTTCGGTGATACGTTTGGTATTTACAAAAGTTCCATTAGTGGAACCCTTATCCTCAACCATATACCCTTTTTCCCCCAAGAATAAGTGAGCGTGGTAACGGGAAACTTCAGGATCATTGATAACGATTTCGTTATGTCCATCCCGCCCGATTCCTAAATCAGGTTTATCAAGGACAATTTCTTTGCCTTGGTCAGGCCCAGTTTGAATAATGATTCGAAAATTCACGGGCATGGTAACCTCCTCTTGTGATTGGCAACCTAAATGTAGCCAATGAATGCTGCTCTGTCAAAGTCTGGATGTACCACTAATAAAAAAACCCCGCCATGCCGTGTGCTGCAAAGTTTTGAACCTGCTTTCGCAGGTGGATCCTGACCAGAAGCTTCGCCTTGGCTTGCGCCTATCGCGTTACGCTCATGAGTGCAGGATCCGTTTGATAAGTGTTGGCTCAAAACCGATAGTGCTGCATCACGAACACAGCAGGGTATATTTTTTATACCACAAATAAAAACAAATGTGTAGTCACTATCTTGACACCCTATTATGGTCTCGCTATACTCTTTTGAATGCAATCCATAAGAGCATTTATTGCAAGCGATCTTTCCCCAAAAACCAAACAATTGCTCAAATCCATCTTGGTTGAATTTCAAAAGAAATCTGATCGCCATTTCCGATGGATACCAATAGAAAATATTCATCTTACATTAAAATTCATCGGGAACATCGAATTTATCAAACTTGAGCGTTTAATAACAACGCTTGCAGCTGCTGTCTCAAGAAGGCCAGTAATTGCGTATGACTTGGGAGGATTTGGTGTTTTCCCCAATTTGGATCACCCAAGAATATTTTGGTTAGGAATAAAAGCTCCAATTGCATTAAACGAACTAGTTGACACTATTGAAAAAAATGCTGCGAACATTGGAATCCAGCGCGAAACTCGACCATTTACTCCACATCTGACATTGTGCCGGTTCCAGCAAGACATGGATAAAACATCAATCCGCGATTTTTTAAATTCCCTCTCTCCTACTTTACTCAATTTTTCTTATCAGGATTGCGTCACTAATTTAACAATATATAAAAGCGCACTTACTCCAAACGGCTCGGTTTACACACCAATCGCCAAGCTTGGCATGCAAAAGAATCCACCATCCGTATGATAAAATCAATGCTCAAAATGAGGTGAATCCTGAATACACTTGAAATTGCACACGAAATCATCAATACACTCGAAGAGAAGAAAGCAGAAGATATTTTGTTCATGGATATTTCTGAAATTTCCAGTTTTACCGATTTCTTTATCATCTGCTCTGGAACAAGTCGTAGGATGTTGTCTAGTCTTGCTGATGCTGTCAACGATATGGTTCGCAAGAATTTTGAGATGCATCCCAAACAGGAAGGCAGGTCCGATGGCGGATGGCTTGTTCTGGATATCGGTGATATTGTCGTACACTTATTTTCTCCTGATCAGCGGGAATATTATGATCTTGAACAGCTTTGGAGCCATGGGAAAACACGTTTGCGATTGACCTGAAATTAAGGATACTTTGTTGATTGAGCGGGGGAAATTTGTCACTATCATTTATCGCTTTTATCAATTATCCTGTCAAAAGATTTCATTATTGAGGTGTAAAAATGTTTCGCATTAGTCGTAGATTGGATTACGGATTACAGTTTAATGATCGCACTCGCAGCAACGACGGATGGAGCTCCTCGCCCCACTGCTTATCTTGCGAAGGAACTTAATATACCACTACCATTCTTGCATCAAATCGGTCATACATTGATGCAGGCTGGGTTGGTGAAAGCATCCCCGGGACCGCATGGTGGTTTAAAAATCAACCAACCTGCAGAAAAAATCACTGTGATTAATATTGTTGAAACTCTGGAAGGGAACGTGTGTATCAATCCAACAGAAGGAAATCTTCCGACAAATCAAAACAGCAATCCATGCCCAACATCATTCATTTGGGAAGAATTGCAGAGCAATATCATGAAGCAATTATCTTCTGTAACTCTTGCATCCTTGGTGCAAAGAGCTAAAACCAGTCCAATATTTGATTTCGCTTTTAATAAACCTAAATAGTACAAAAAAAGCAGCCTGTTGGCTGCTTTTTTTTATTTTAATTCTGCCAGCACTTCCTTGCTGTGATCCGCTGGTTTAACTTCTTTATACTCTTTGATTACTTTTCCATCTTTCCCAATGAGGAAGGAGGTTCTGAAAATCCCATCGTATTCCCGCCCCATGAATTTTTTTGTTCCCCATACGCCATACATGGAAGCTACTTTGTGGTTTTCATCTGCCAGTAATGTAAAAGGTAAATGGTATTTAGTTTTAAATTTTTCGTGAGATTTTGGGGAATCCGGACTTACTCCTAAAATCACAACTCCGGCTTGTTCATATTGGGTGTAATCATCACGAAAATTACATGCTTCGGTTGTACACCCCGGTGTATCATCTTTGGGATAAAAATATAATAAAACGGGTTTGCCCAAATAATCAGACAGTTTATGTTTTTTTTCAGTTTCATCAAGGAGGGAAAAATCAGGAGCCAAAGTATTCATTTTTATAGTCATACGAACCTCAATCATGAATTCATTGTACGATTGATATTCGCTATTGACTATTAACATTCCATATATTCCTATGCAGGGATTTTTGCGATTATCTCCCCCATACCCTTGATGTCGTAACCGGGCATTTTACGTATCGTTTCTTTGAAGAGAGGATCATCCATTATCTTAAATATTGGTGAAAGTAACGGACCTTCAAGAAGATCCATCGGTATGACAAAATCGTATCGTTCATGAAAAAGGGGAATGAAATCCAGATCGAGCGCTTTAGCAGCCGCAGGGATTCCCAAGCCGCAATCCGATCGATTTGAGGCTATGGAAGCAGCTACTGCCAAATGAGTAAATTCTTCATTTTCATACCCACTGATCTCATCGGATTTGATCCCCAATTTATGTAAGTGAAAATCAAGCAGCACACGTGTCCCAGCTCCATGTTGTCGATTCACAAATCGGATCTTTTTTTTCACTAAATCAGAAAGGGTTTTAATTTCTAAAGGGTTACCCTTTTTTACGATCAGACCTTGTTCGCGTTTCACCCAGGTCATCAACCTCACAGGGACTGTTTTTATATACGAGTTGATATAATTAAGGTTATATTCACCGGTCACTGGATCTAATAAATGCGTCCCTGCTATATGTGCTTCTCCGCGCTCGATTGCGATCAATCCGCCTTGACTGCCAACATTGGAAGATGCAAGTCTACGACCTTGCATCGAAAGGAATTGAGAAAGGACATCCAGGGTCATATCGTGCGAACCAATCGCAAAAATAGTATTCTCTAATTCGTGTACCGATCGGTATAAGCGAATGGTGATTTGTTTCCCAGCTTCCATTCCCTGTGTCCCACGTGGAATCACGGTGATACCATCTGCTTTGACCAAAGAGGAAATTACCCCCGCCCCGCGTTGTAATGGCGCAGCTTTAAACTCACCGCGTACTTTTCCTACAACAACCCTTACAAAATCATCATCGCCGGCAGGTGAAGTAATCTTTTTTGTCAGGGTCGCAATGATTTCTTCCGATTTTTGATCATTTCTACCCAACCAGATATCCAAAATGGGTTTGATGAAGATTTCGCCAGTCAAGGCTGCAGATACAGGATAGCCAGGAACACCGATAATTGGCACCCAAGTTTTTTTGCTTTGTTTTGTAACACTCACCATTCCAAAAATAACTGGATGTCCTGGCCGAACAGCGGCTCCGTGAAAAATTAATTTTCCAAGGGTTTCGACCACTCTGGCTGAGAAATCTTCAGAGCCTGCAGATGACCCCGCATTTATAAGTACAAGGTCCGATTTCTCAGCTGCTGAAGTTACTTTGTTGCACAATTCATCAAAATCATCTTTCGTAATGGACGATCGACATGCAAGTCCACCCCATTGATTTACTTGGCTCGCCAGCACGATGGAGTTATATTCAATAATGTCGCCAGCTTTCACGGGTTTACCAATTTCCAGTAGTTCGGAACCCGTAGGTAAAATTCCTACGATTGGTTTTCGAGATACCGTCACGGTAGAGGTCCCGCATGCCGCTATTGCCCCAAGATCTACTGGTCGAAGAGTAACCCCGGTCGGAAGTACCAATTGTGTCGCGATCATATCCTCCCCCATTGGGCGAACATGTGACCAAGGAGCAATAGATTGACGGATCCGGATTTTTACAATTTTTTTATTAGACTGGATCGAATGATCACTTTCATCAAGAGTTTCAACGTTTTCAATGGGAATAACCGAATCCGTTCTCTCAGGTAAAACGTCACCGGTATCCACATAAAATGCATTCTCTCCGATTCTGAAGAGCAAGGGGAAATTTGGTTGTGCTGACTTTGTGTCATCAGCATGTAAAGCGAAACCATCCATTGCCGATGCATGGTAATGAGGTGAGGATAATTTTGCCCAGACTGGTTTGCTAAGAACTCTTCCAATAGCAAATTCATTTACTGGAATAACTTCATCATCTAGAACACCCCAGAGATCTTCTTTCATCAATGCATTCCGGATGAGATCCATCGCTTGGTCGAGGGGGATATCTTTTATGTATACCGACATTATGACTCGCTTTATATTGGATAAACAGTAACTTGCTCACCAGCAGCCATACCATTGACATCGGCGGGGATTTGAGCCAATCCATCGGCCTTGATCAAATTAAAAATCAAATTACTTTTAAAGAAAATGGGGCTGGCAATAAATCCACTGGATGTTTGAGTGATCTTCACTGGCACATAATCCGTTCTGCCAGCTTGCGAAACAAGATTGGCATCCAATGTTGCTAATATTGTTCCTTCTTGTTTAGGATTCTTTATGCCAGCGAGATATTCTATGACTGGCATTACAAACAGTTGTGCAATCACATATGCAGAGATTGGATTTCCAGGTAATCCAAAAACAGGTTTTCCTTCGCACACCGCCAGAATGGTGGGTTTTCCTGGTTTGATGTTGATCCCATGAACGAGGATTCCTGGTTTTCCAAGCTTCTGAATGGCGGAAGCAGTCAAATCGCGTATGCTGACAGATGAACCAGCAGTAACAATTAAAGCGTTGCACGTTTCAAAAGCAATTTTCAGTCTTTTTTCCAGTTCCTCAATATTATCTCCCACCAGACCGAACAAGACAGGTTCCCCTCCATGCTCCTCAATCAACGATGCTAGCATTTGACTATTGATATCGCGCACCTGCCCCATTTTAGGTCGTTCTGTTGGCTTAATTATTTCGTCCCCGGTAGAAATTACTCCAACTTTGGGTTTTTCGAACACCGATATTTTGGAGATTCCGAGCGCAAGCAATCCTCCGATTTCCATGGGGCGGATTCGGGTACCTTCCTCGATCACCAGGTCGCCAATCCGAACATCTTCACCGATTCGAATGATATTTTCTCCGTCGGAAACGGGGCGAGTTATTTCAATTTCCCTGTCGGAGACTTTTTGTGTGTATTCCAGCATTACGACTGCATCTGCACCTTCTGGCATCATCCCTCCTGTGTGCACCAAACATAAAGAACGTTCTTTTAAAGTCAATGCCGTCGCTTGACCCATGGGGATTTCACCGATGAGTTCCAGATATGCAGGTATGGATTCCGTTGCGCCAAAGGTGTCTTTAGCTTTCACTGCGTACCCATCCACAGTGCTGCGTGGAAAAGCGGGTAATGGTTCATCTGCCAGAATATCTTCTGCACATATTTTATGAAGGCTTTTTTGAGTGTCAATTCTTAATGAGGATGGATGGTATTTTGACAACCCATGCCAGATCTTCTGCTGAGCATCCTCGGGAGTCAGTAAAGTTAAAAATTCTACCATTCCTACCTCACCCACAATGCCAGGACAAACGCGTAAACAGTTAACCCCTGAAGGATATACGCACTGAATTTCAATGGTTTCCAGCGGGGTTTGGCACCATTTTCAATTCGGATCATCTCGATGATCATATATGCTCCAAATGGGAGCGAGACCATTCCAGGCCAACAGAGCGACCATGGCATCCCAATAATCGCCGCAACACCAATCAACAGGTATCCACCAATGATCAAAAGATTATGCCATTGCATGCCCCGTTGCCATCCAATCCTTGTAACAAGGGATGCCCCCATTTTTAGATCCGTGCTGTAATTGGGAAAAGAAAAGGCAATTTCAGAAGAGACGGAGAGAAAAAGAATTGGCAGAGCTAACAATAGGATCAGTCGATGCAATCCACCTGATTGAAGCGTTAGTGCCAAACCCGGAGCTATGCTCGAGATCAGAAATGCTCTCCCTAATTCGCCAAATCCTTTATTTGCATATTGGAGTGGTGGCATCGCATAGAAATACATGAAAATAAAGATCAATAGGCAGAACAATCCAGCTGAAGCGTTCATTTTGTTTTGGCTCAAAAGTAAAATTACAATCACTACACCAGCAGTCAAACATGCAAGCGAAATGATCAAGTAAGAACTTGGTTTTACTACCCTTCTTTTCCCTAACTTTGATCCAGATGGATTCAATTCTTTTCTTCGGTAAGGATGATCAATAAAAGCCTTTAATATGAGACCTGAGAGTTGAATCAGTGAAAAAAAACCTTGTCCCAAAAAATAAACTCCCCAATCCACCGATTTTCCCAAAAAGTGAATTATGCCTGCTCCGAGAGCATATGAAAGAAAACCCATGAATAGAAACCATGGGTTTACCAACGAAATGATGTGTTTCATGATCGAACGGTCTTCAACGGTCATATCGATCTTCTCGCGACAATTCTAACATACCTTTATTTTCCATCGTATTTACTTCTTCTTTTAAAAATCAAGTTACAATCGTAGCACCCTTCAGGTGAAAGAGGTATTGATGTCAAAAAATCGCAATGATATTAAAATCTCAAAATTAATTACATCAGCACTAATGAATCATGATCCGATTGTTGCACTCGAGACAGCGGTTATAACGCATGGATTGCCTTACCCGGAGAATCTCAACCTTTCCAGGTTGCTGGAAAGAGAATTCAGTACAGCAGGTGTTAACCCTGCATTGATCGGAATGATCAAAGGGAAGTTGGTTGTCGGATTATCAAAGGATGAAGTAAACCTTCTCGTCAATAACAAAGACCTTCACAAAATAAGCACCCGAGACATAGGAATTGGAATTTCCTGCGGGTGGAGCGGTGGTACAACAGTCGCTGCGACCCTGACAGTTGCTCATAAGGCGGGCATAAAGGTATTTGCCACTGGAGGTATCGGTGGAGTTCATCGTGGAAACAGTCTAGATATTTCAGCTGATTTGATAGAGCTATCGCGCCGACCTGTGATCGTAGTCTGTGCAGGTGCAAAAGCTATCCTTGATCTCCCTGCAACGATCGAGAAACTGGAAACTCTCAGTGTTCCAATCCTAGGCTTTCGAACCAACCAGGTTCCTGCTTTCTTTTCCGTGGAAAGCGGTATTCAAGTGCATCATCAAGTGAATTCGGTTGATGAAATTGTGGATATCGCGTTGAAACACTGGGGTTCCGGCCTAAACTCAGCAATCCTGGTGGTTAATCCACCGCCCATCGAAACGGCAATCCCCTTCAAGAAAATCGAGTCTCAGATTTCTATCGCAATCCGAGAAGCTGAAAAACTGGATATTCATGGGAATGCTTTAACCCCATTCTTATTACAAAGAGTTAGTGAACTAACCGGTGGAAATAGCCTTAAGTCAAATTTGGATTTATTGGTTTCAAATGCCCGTTTAGCAGTGAAAATTGCTCTTGTGATTAAATAAACTCCTCAGGCTAGAAGATTATTTTTATGGCGTCAAAGTCAATGAAGGTTCTTTTGTGTTCGTATTTGTAGGCACCAGAGTCCGGGTGAGCGTAAGCGTCCTTGTGGGAGTGTTGCTGCGAGTCGCGGTTGGTGTAGGCCTGGGTGTAGGTGGTTCACCTGTGACGGTAAACCTACCCGTTTGTTTCCAAACAGTACCGACGAAAATCTGTACTTCATATTCACCAGGCAACCAGCTTGAATCTGGTGGATTGCAGTCAGTGTAACCGTAACCTCCAACATACCCATCCCAACTCATTGTTTCATAGCATATTATCGTTTCACCCCTCAACCATACTGCGGTCCATTGAACGTCCGGAGTCATGTTATTGTAATTGAATGTGCCATATAAATGGCCAACAGGATTATTAAAAGTGGATCCAGGATTCACAGGCTGGAATTGTGTGTCAATCTTTCGTGTAAACGTTAATGAACTGAATACAGCCTTTGGGTTCGGGGTGATAACAGATGAAAATTCACCAATGATTTCGGTCGCCAATACCGGAGTGGGTGAAATTGAAGGTGTTTCGGTGATCGTTGGCGTTAAAGAAATCGTTGGGGTCAGTGTTATCGTTGGAGTTAGTGTTATGGTTGGTGTTATAGTGACGGTGACCGTGGGAGGAAAATAACGATAAGCAAGCGGTTCGCCAAATTGAATCAGCAACGCTGCAAATAAACCTAGCACGAGGGATAGAAAAATGAATCGCCATCCTCGTGCGATCTGCTGCATGCGTTTATAGTGAAAGAAGAGTTTTTGTCCGCTTTGAATGGACCGCACTCCCATATAAAAAACTAAGCCTAAAGCAATCAGCAATAGAAAGAATGCAGTCTGAACAGCGGTATGAATATCAAGATTCATCGGGATATTTTTTACTAAAGTTCGCTAATTCGATTATAGCATGGGCGATTTTCCACCATTGCGGTCATGGATGAATTTTTGTACAATCATCTAACATTGGTAAGAGAATGAGGGATCATTGGAATTTGAACCCGGGAAAATATTAAACGATCGCTATCGTCTGGAAAGTGTTATCGCCAAGGGGGGGATGGGTTCGATTTATCTTGCAACCGATCTCAATTTATCGATTTTTGTGGCGATTAAAGAAAATCTCTTTTCAACAGATGCTTATGTAAGACAATTTCAGCGCGAAGCCAATATGCTCGCCACATTAAGGCATGCCAATCTACCCCGTGTTACCGAGCATTTTCTCCTTCCTGGAATTGGGCAGTACTTGGTCATGGATTATATTGAAGGAGAAGACCTCCGCCAGCGTTTAAAACGGTCTGGTGCTTTATCGGAACAAGAAGTCTTGTTCATTGGCGTATCCATTTGCAATACACTTCAATACCTCCATGGATTAGTTCCACCGATTGTACATCGAGACATCAAACCTGGGAACATAAAAATTACTCCCAAAGGTGACATTGTTCTTGTGGATTTTGGATTGGCAAAAATATACTCAGTCGGTAAAGTGACAACGATCGGAGCCCAATCATTGACACCGGGTTATGCACCTCCAGAGCAATACGGACAAGGAACCGAACCCCGGTCCGATCTATACGCTCTCGGTGCAACCTTATATGCCGCACTTACCAATACCATACCTGAAGATGGCATCAGTCGTGCGATGGGTACTGCCGAGCTTACCCATATTCAATCATATAATCCCAAGGTTTCGAGTCGTGTGATTGACTGCATCATCAAAGCCATGTCGGTTGAAATTAATGATCGCTTTGGAGATGCCGCTGAATTCAAACTAGCGCTTCAACAAGCCGATCGTTCAACACTTACGCTCACGAAACCGATTACAGAACTCCGCCTTACTCCACCTCCTGCAAAAACAGTTTTGAGTTCGCGCTCAGCATTAAAAAGGAAACAGAAAATTTGGGCGGTACTAGCTGGTTTGCTGATGATACCCATTATTATCCTGGTGTTAAAGTTTTTCTTACCCCCATTGTTTTCATATTTTGGACCTCATGAAATACAAGTAACAACGACCACTATGCTGCCATCAAGAACAATTTCTATCAAAGTAAATAAAACATCCGTCACAGAAAATAATCCCATCGTATTATCTGCGTCGGAAACGGTGGAAATGTTTTCATCTCCTACAATCACTCCAACAAATAATGGCACACTAATCGGTGGCGGGAGCGGACAAATCGCGTTCGTTTCGGTGATTGGTGATGTACCTCAAATTTTCTTGATGAATCTGGATGGATCGAATAAGATGCCACTTACAAACCTTCTGGCAGGAGCTTGCCAACCAGCCTGGTCTCCGGATGGATTGAAAATGGTTTTTACTTCACCATGTCTGGGAGAGCAATCTGTATATGAAGGTTCAAGTCTCTTTATCATGGATTTGAAAACCAGTGTGATAACACCCCTGCAAAGCACACCAGGCGGTGATTTTGATCCCACATGGTCGCCATCTGGAGAAAAAATTGCATTTGCATCGTTGAGGGATGGAGCTAAACCCCATATCTATATTTATTTCCTTAATCTCGATACAAGTCCAGTTCGTCTCTCTCCTATGGTTGCATATGACCGTGCGCCAAGTTGGTCACCAGACGAAACAAAAATCGCTTTCATTTCTACTCGCGGTGGTTTTCAACAAGTCTGGTTGATCAATCCGGATGGCTCTGGGGTTCGCGAATTTTCGTTACTCGATAGTGGGAAAACGGATGAACCATCATGGTCGCCCGATGGAAAGTTGATCATCTTTTCCAAGGGCAGTCCAACGGCTGCAATGCTAGCAATACGCTCGACAATTCAGCTTGACTCGGAAGAGATTGAATTAGATCGTGACTTTATCCCCGCCCATAAACCAGTTTTTTCCTTGGATGGATTTTGGTTATTATGCGAATCAAATGGCGAGATATATCGTTTGGATATCAACGGGAATAATCCCATAAACCTTACCAATTCCACAACCTTGGACTTTGATCCCGCCGTACGACCCTGATTATTCTTATCCCAGCGATTGTTCGGTTTGCTTTTTTCCACTTCGGCGCATGAAATTCAGTATCTTTGGCAAAATCCTGGTATAAAGACGATAAGTATTCGGTCGCATCGTGAAATCCCATGCGCCGATTGTCCGTATTACGTTGGCACCCAAACCTTCTTTGAATCGATATACCCCCCACATGGAATCACTTTCATTGAATTGATCCGGTGCACCCCATAGGTCATATGTCTCGCATCCAGCATCCCTGGCACATTTCATGGCTTCCCATTGGAGGAGATAATTTGGCATTTTCTCGCGGTGAGCATTGGTGGACATTCCATACAAATACCAGGCTTTTTTTCCCATCATAAACAAAAAGAGACCTGCCACAGGGTGTCCTTCGACCTCTGCGAGCAAACCTTTTGCCATATTTGCTTCAATAAATGTCCGCCAGATAGTCTGGTAATATTCTTCAAATCGTATGATAAAACCATCTCTCAAACTCGTTTCAGCATACAATCGGTATAACTTTGGTAGATCTTCATGAGTTGCCAAACGGATGTGTACATCTTTTTTCTGGGCTAGACGTAGGTTGTATCGAGTTTTTTGTTTCATACGAGAAAGCCAGTCGTTTTCCGTTCCCCTTAAGTCCAATAAAGCTGTGTTTCTAAACTGAATTTGAGATCCAGAAAAAGACCATTTCCGTTCTTTAAGCGTCCTTATGATTTTTTGCCCATTCGGATCTGGCTTATCTTCATCAGAATTGGGAACGCCCCTACCCGTAATTACTTCGGGATCGATTTTAATAAAGATGGTGCCTTTTTGAGCTGCCAATTCTTCCAGATTATCCAGGATTGTCGTGGTTGTCCGTAAATTTGACCAATCACTTACTGGTCCTCTTGGTACGTAATATATACTGAATTGAGGTCCAAACCCAGTAAAACGTTGTTCTCGTTTCAATATGGAACCGAGGGCGTTTGCCCCACCTTCGAATGTCCAAATTTGCCTTGAAGGTTGCCAACCAAATTTTTCCTTAACTTGCCCCCATTGCCATGATTGCAGAATGTGTGCTCCTTCATGCTGCAATAATTTGTTATTCCAGGCAAATGCGTCTTTTTCGATCATTCCGACTGCCCTCGCATGCCTGCATACAATTGATAAAGCCGGTAAAAAAATGGGTTAAGAATCAGATCCATTGCAGGAATAGACCGAGACAATTTGCCACCAAAACCCCGTTTGAAACGATAAACTCCCCATAAGCCATCCGACCGTGATTCAAACTCTCGCTCAAGGGTATCCTCATCTTCATCCGGAACACCCCAAAGATCGTACTCGTTACAACCATTCCGTTTAGCCCACCGTATCGCTTCCCATTGGAGCAAATATGTTGGCATCCGGTTGCGTTCCTCATCATTGGACGCACCAAATAAGTACCAAGCCCGAATTCCTTGTCTGAATACAAGTAATCCTGCGAGTGGTTTATTCTGAAATTCAGCGATTAATAATGCGCATGCCTTATCCTTGTGAAATAAATTAAATGCTTTTTGGTAATAATCCTTAGTATGAATCCCAAAGTCATCTCGTTTCCCGGTGGCAAGCATTAATTTGTAATAGGTGTCGATATTATCTGATTCACGGATTACGATTTCCTTTTTTTCTGCCAGGCGAATGTTGTATCGGCATTTTTGTTTCATGCGAGCCAGAATTTCTTCCTCCGTACCGGATAGATCAACCAGTATCGTTCTCATCGGTTGGATGGATCTGGCATCCATTTTCCAGTTATGTATTTCCTTGGTATTCGTTATTGATTTAAAACTAACCACATCCGGTTCAACCTTGATAAATACTGCTTTTCTTTCCCTGCACAGAGCAGCGATTTCTTCCCATGTTTCTTTTTTCGGATCCGCGACTGGACCTCGGGGGATATAAGCAACTGAGAATCCCAAGGGCAGTTTTTTTATAAGTATCTGTGCGCCTGTATCACCTGAAATAATTCTCACAGGGGTCCAGCCGAAACCAGACTTAAGTTCCCCCCATTCCCCGGTCTGTAAGAGATGTGCCCTGGGATGATTGGCGATGAACGCTTTCCATTCGTTTAGTGTTACGGTTGTCATGAATCGATCGAGGTAAATTCTGGAGGAGGAGAGAGTTTGACTGAAGAGCCAGGGATTAACTCACTCAGCATATCGATTACCGCCTTTGTGTCGCCTTCACGGGAAAGACGGATGACTTCGTCGATGGCGTTTATCAAAGGTTCACCGGTTAAGTTTTCTTGTCCATTCAATTGGAATATATCCGGATGGGAGGTAGGTTTATTGATATGTCCTTCATCCCAAAGATCTTCGCTTAATTTTTCCCCAGGACGAATGCCGGTGTACACGATCTCGATATCTTTCCCAGGTTCCAATCCAGAAAGCCTGATCAGATCCTCGGCTAAATCAGTGATCTTAACTTGTTCACCCATGTTCAAGACAAATGCTTCTCCACCCGAGCCTATGGATGCAGCTTGCAAGACCAAGTAGACAGCTTCAGGAATCGTCATAAAATATCTTTTCATATCCGGGTGAGTGATAGTGACTGGCCCGCCACGAGAAATCTGTCTCTTAAATAATGGCACCACACTTCCACGGCTTCCCAATACGTTGCCAAACCGTACAACGGAAAATGCCTTGCCGCTCTTGTGCGCTGCATCGAGCACGATCATTTCAGCCAAGCGTTTCGTTGCGCCCATCACATTGGCGGGAAGAATCGCTTTATCGGTGGAGATAAGAATCAACCTGTCCACTCCTGTCATCGTTGCCACTTCTACCAGATGTTTTGTTCCCAAAACATTATTCGTTACAGCTTCTTCGACATTAAATTCCATTAAAGGCACATGTTTGTGCGCTGCAGCATGAAAAACGACCTCGGGATGATATTGATCAAAAATCGCCATTAATCGTGGTTTATCACGCACATCAGCGATGATGGGTTTGGTTTTTACTTCAGGAAAACTTTCGCCAAGTTCAAGTAACGTTTCAAATATGCTATTCTCTCCATGCCCCATGAGGAGAAGTTCTTTCGGGTTCCAACGGGCGATCTGCCTGCACAATTCCCGACCAATCGACCCCCCTGCGCCTGTGACAAGAATGGCTTTCCCACCCATCGTGTTTCCGATGATATCATCCTGCATTCGTGTAGGTTCGCGCTGTAAAAGGTCAGTGATATCCACTTCCCTTAGTCGACTTACGCTTACTTTCCCATCCAATAATTCGTATATCCCCGGCATCGTACGAAATGGGATCGTCTTGGCACGGCATTTTTCAGCCACCAATCGAACAATCTTTCCCGCTGCGCTTGGAATCGCAATTACCACTTCTTCGATCCGAAGATGATCTAATGCTTTGCCAATATCCGCAAGTGTACCGACAACCGGGATATTGGATATTTGTTGTTTTTGTTTTTCCTTATTATCATCGAGGAATCCAACCGGTTTCATATGCAATTGAGGATTTTTCTGGAGTTCCCTGACCACGAGAGCACCTGCATCACCCGCCCCGATGATCAACGTCCGTTTGGCAAGCTTTTCCTTGCTTTGTTTTGCTGCCAGAATTTGGCTTTCTGCCAATAGCCGCATGGAAAAACGGATCCCACCTACCAAAAGCGTCGAAAGAAGCCAATCGATGATCAGCACCGACCGCGGAAACCCTCTGAAAGCCCCAAAAGCAAAAAGTGCGATCATGATTACGGATACAACAGCGGAGGCACTTGTCACCGCTGCAAGGATCAGCTTGAGTTCCTGCATGCTGGCATATACCCACATGCGACGATATAAACCGAAGAAATAATATACGGTCGGTTTGACAATTAATCCTACTCCTATCATGAATAACGCTGAGGGCAAGTAAAATGGAAAAGCGGTGCTTAGTTCAAGCCGCAGGGCATAACTTCCAAACACTGCAACAATGACAAAAAAAACATCCCCCAGCAGTATGAAACGATTACGGATGGAAGGTTTGTTTTTCATTAACGCCCTTTGAGCCCGATGACAGCTCCAATAGTTCGAATGAGGATGTTCAAGTCTAACAGAAAGGTTCTTTCTTTGATGTAGTATAAATCATACTCGAGCTTGATCTCACTCTCTTCAATCGTTGCCGCATATCTCTGGTGAACTTGTGCCCAACCGGTCAATCCTGGTTTTACAAATAACCTCGCGCGGTAGAAAGGAATCCTTTTTTGCAACTGGTCAACGAATTCCTTTCGTTCTGCTCGTGGTCCGACAAGGCTCATTTCGCCTTTTAGTATATTGATAAACTGTGGTAATTCATCCAAATGACTTTTTCTTAAAAACTTCCCCAGGAATGTAACGCGTTTATCGTTTTCGCTGGCCATCCGGGCAATACCATCCGCCTCAGCGTCTTTGCGCATGGTTCGAAATTTGGAAATGGTATAAGCAGCCCCATTTTTTCCCAGGCGTTCCTGTTTGAAAATAATGGGAGTACCATCACTGATGAGAATGGATAGCGCAATAAATGGAAATAGGATAACCATGACGAACGATCCGATAATGCCGCCAATAATATCGAAAAACCGCTTGGCAATTTCATAGAAATTATTTGTATGAGATTGATCAAAGAACGAACGCAAGAGCCAATCGGACTGTAAAAGCATGACAGGCACCCTGCCAAATAGCTCTTCATACACAAATGGTACCGTGGAGACTTCGATCCCCAATTCTTCAGCTTCCACCAATTTTTGGAACAGTGCTGGATTCATTTCACCGGAAATCGCCAGGATGATATCGGTAACTTCCAATCGCTGCACGATGGTGTGTAAATCTACACTCATTCCAATTACTTTGTAGCCTTCGGTCTCTAAAATTGCCTTATTGGGGTCATCATCGATTAATCCGAGGAGGAGAAATGGTGAAGGTTTCGCCGATCGTATTTCCTTCACCAAACTGCATCCCGCCTTGCCGGCACCAACAATCAATACTTTTCGTAAAAACTTCGGAGCGGTAAATATTCTTATATATAAAAATCTCCACAGCATGGTAAGAACTGCTACTGCGATCAGGAACACAGCAACGCCCCAGCGCGGTAGTGAATTGGGATCGGAAGAAAAATAAACAATCAGGTAAATCAGCACACTTAAAATACAGGCGATGATGATGCCTTTTACGGTATCGCTCATACTCGCAGACCGTCGGACATCATATAGTTCTATCAGCATCACCATCCAAATTATCGGTAGCAGAAAATACCAAAAAGGAGGACGGGTCCGTAAAAATTCCCACGAAAATTTTAACCAGGCATCTTTTTGCGCCCAAAAATACAAGGCAATCACTAAGCTTATACTGGCAACCAAAAGGTCGCCCAGGATAAGAATTGTCCTGCGCTCGCTGGTTCGCAATCTCCAGGGTTTCGATGTGGATTGATATTTTAATTCTGACATCTATTCGCTCAGCGATAATGAAATCCAAGCAAGCTCAATAAAAATCCGGTTCCCCAACTGAAATGCATTGTTGCAATTGCAATCGGCATTCCAAGGATCAAACCGGGATCATTTTCTTTTATTGCAACAGGTAGACTTGCACAGATAAGTATAACTGCATATAAGCCGATTTCACATAATAATAACCACCGAAAGATTGGAAGAAAAATTGATCCGATGAGTAGACCGATAATACTCAAAATAAAAATGGGTGGAAGTGCTTGCCGATAACGGATTGAAAAACCATATCGTTTTAGCATTTTCCATTTCCAATAACCATAACGGAAAAATTGCCTTGATAACTCGCCAATAGTTCTCCTTGCAAAGTATTCCGTTTTAATTTCAGGATCCAGCCAAATTTTTCCTCCCGCCTTGCGAATACGAGTATTGAACTCATAATCCTCGTTTGTTAATAGCGATTCATCAAAATTTCCGGTTTTCTGAAGTAACGATTTATGGAATGCTCCAAATGGAACGGTGTCGACAATGGCGGTTTTCTCTGCAAATCGGTAAAATGCATCTCCAACCCCTATTGGATTTGATCCAGCCTTTGCGATGGATCGTGCGATAAGTCCTTTGCCACCGGGTTTGACGATCCAGATTCCACCCACATTGTCCCCCCGTTTTTCAGATAATGCTTTAACGCACAGAGCAACATAATCAGGGTGAGGTTTGGAATGTGCATCAAGCCGTACAATGATTTCCCCATGTGCATTTTCAATCGCACGATTCAAAGCCGCTGGGATTATCTTTTTAATATTATCAATTACCAGGATCTTCAAATCTGGATTCTTCTTTTGAAATTCCTTGATCTTTTCTCTCGTCCCGTCTAAGGAATTGCCATCAGAGATGATGACTTCAAGGCACCTTGTTGGATAAGTCTGATGCAAGATGGCATCCAGCAATCCACCAATGGTTTTTTCTTCGTTATAGCAAGGGATGATGATTGAAACGAGTAAAGTCATTAATGCGCTTTCTTGATCGATAAGGTTTGATCCTGAGAATTGGAGAAGGGTAAATCAACGATGAACGTCGTCCCCTGACCAGCGTTACTTTGGACTTGAATTTGTCCATTATGTGCAAGGATAATCTGTTTGGCAATGGGTAGCCCTAGACCAATTCCGCGTCCTGTCCCGCCTTTTCGTGATTTATCCACCTGGTAAAATCGTTCAAATATCCTGG
This sequence comes from uncultured Chloroflexia bacterium, assembly GCA_963699305.1. Taxonomy (GTDB): domain Bacteria; phylum Chloroflexota; class Anaerolineae; order Anaerolineales; family Anaerolineaceae; genus JBGQAS01. The sequence continues at coordinate 1,068,285 of OY969431.1, forward strand.
ATTGCTCTTCTTGAGGGATCCCTAATCCTGTATCAGAAATGGAAATACGGATCATGGTTTTCATGACGTTCGATTGGATAATCACGCTCCCCCCAGGTGGCGTGAACTTTAGCGCATTATCCAACAGATTTGTAAATACTTGGGCTAACCTGTCCCCGTCTCCGATAAATCGAGGTAGAACAGCAATATCGGATTTCAATTCAACATTCGCCTGGCGCGCTTGAGGTTGGAATTTTTTACATACCTTTGATAACAATTCACCAAGGTTTACTTCTGCGCGTTGCAAGTCCGCTGTGCCACCCTCCAATTTTGCCAATGTCAATAGATCCATTACAAGACGATTCATCCGTCCGGCTTCATTAAAAATAATCTCAGCTGCCTCTTTACTGGATTGCTCCCCAGTAGTAGTTCCATCCAGGATGGATTGGGCAAATCCCTGGATGGAAGTGAGAGGTGTTTTTAGTTCATGGGAAACATTAGCAACAAAATCCCGTTGTGATTGGGTGCTGTTGTTTACTTTTTGATTCATCTCGTTAAGAGCGCCTGCGAGCTGTTGGACCTCACCAGGTCCTTCTAATGGAATATTCACCAATTCCCCTTCGGCAAGCTTGTTAGCTGAAATTGCCATTCTCTGCAAGGGAGTGGCAATCCAGCGACCCATGATAACGCTGATCATAAAAGCAAGACCAAGAGCAGCAAAAGCGGAAATCACAAGAGGTAGAAAAAGTTCATCCCGAAAGAAAATTCTCAATGGAAATTTCGGTTTCTGAGCCATTATTCCCAGATATCTGCCATCCGGTAAAACTTCTATTGCATAAAACCACCCGTTACCGGCTCCATCTCGAAAAACTGGTAGCTGTAGCGGTTCGTTACTCATTGCCGCAGAAACAATCGGGATTTGTTTAATGGATGGCAAAGCGGATTGTCCAACGATGGAAGTATCAAATAGCACATTTCCGTCATTTGACAGAATGAATAATCGAACATTTCTTACTGTTGCTTCCTGGATGAGAAGCGGTTCTATTATTGTTTTATTAGGTAAAGATGAAATGGTAGTTGAAATACCAACCTGGGCTATCCGAATATGTTCCAAAGTAGTTCGATATAAAAGCGGGCTTCGGGCGAGCGTAATTAGAAGACCGCAGCTCACAGAACATAATACGATCAAAATCAGAATTACATAACTTAGCCACATCCGGGTTCGAATTGAAGGTGCCATTATCCGATAAGTTTATATCCTATACCTGTGACGGTTTCGATCTTTAACTGGCTATTAACTAATTTCTGTCGGAGTTGAGCAATATGCACATCCACGGTGCGAGTTTCTCCGGCAAAATCAAAACCCCACGCTTTGCTTAGCAACTGCTCCCGTGTCAAAACGAGCCCCTTGTGACGCAACAATACTGCCAGGACTTCGAATTCCTGTGTGCGTAGAGGTATTAAAACTCCATCCACCCGAACTTCACGTCGCGTAGGATCGAGAACGAGATCTCCAATATGAAGAACCTCTTGCAATGAATTTTCCGTCGGTGAAGCTCGTCGTAAAATTGCCTTTACACGCGCGACCAGTTCTCTTGGGTTGAAAGGCTTTGTTAAATAATCGTCTGCACCCAATTCCAAACCAAGGATTTTATCGATGTCATCATCTCGTGCGGTAAGCATCAGGATTGGCAGGTTATTATTCTCCCCACGCACCTTCTTGCAAATCTCAAATCCATCCATTCCTGGCAGCATGACATCCAGCACCATCAACGCTGGCTGATTTTCTTTCAACGATTTGAGCGCGGAAATCCCATCACCAGCAGAAAGGATTTTAAATCCTTCTCGCTCGAAATACATTTTTACAAGCTGGATAATGTTTGCTTCATCATCCACGATCAGGATGGTTTCAGCGGTCATGGCTATTTACAGCAACAGCTTTTTTGTTCATCATGATGCTTGTCGTGTGCATCTTGATCATGACAATCACAGTCATCTCCACAGATCAATGCAACAGCTTCGATTTCTACCAATCCTCCCTTGGGAAGAGCTGCAACCTGGACTGCAGATCGTGCAGGAAAATCCGAAGTAAAAAATTCACTATATACAGCATTCATTTTGGCAAAATCATTAATATCCTTCAAAAATACGGTGGTTTTTAGGACATGGTCCATACCACTGCCACCTTCTTCCAAAATGACCTGCAGATTCTTTAGCGATTGTTTTGTTTCAGCTTCCACTCCACCTGTAACCAAATTGCCATTCTGTGGATCGATACCAAGCTGACCGGCCGTATAAATAAACCTCATGGCACGGATACCAACGGAGTAAGGCCCAATAGCCTTGGGCCCCTTATCCGTAATGATTGGCGTTCGGCATTTGCAGTCTGACATGTGATTCCTCCAATAAACAATTCTTAAGCTGGTTTGTAACCTCTTAAAGGTCAACCATTTCTTATATTCCATCCAACCTACGTATTATAATTGCCTTATCCTTTTTAAGAAAAACAGAAAAAATGCTAGAAAAAATCATCACACTCAAAAATAGATTTATTGAACTCGATAGATTATTGGAAGTTAACGTCAATGACTATCAAAGAATTGCCGAACTCGCAAAAGAACGATCCGACCTGGAACCCATCATAACCAAGACCTCCGAGTATCAGGAAGTTGCCAAACATCTTGAAGAAGCTCGATCACTTCAAGATAGTCCGGATGCAGAAATGCGTTCGCTTGCCCTTACAGAGATCCGCGAGCTAGAACCTCGCCTAAGCAATTTGGAAAAGGAGATAAAAAACTTGCTCCTTCCCAAGGATCCACGTGATGATAAAAATGTCATCGTCGAAATCCGTGCTGGAACAGGAGGAGATGAAGCTGCCCTGTTTGCTGCAGACCTTTTGCGTATGTATTCACATTATGCCGAGCAAAAAGGTTGGAAAGTGGAAATTCTTTCATCCAGCGAAATTGGTTTAGGTGGTTACAAGGAAGTGATCTTTACCGTGAAAGGGAAAGGTGCATATTCCAAGTTAAAATATGAATCTGGCGTCCATCGAGTACAACGCGTGCCTGTCACAGAAGCACAGGGACGCATTCATACATCCACGGTTACCGTTGTAGTTCTCGCCGAAGTAGAAGAAGTAGACATACAAATCCCCGAATCGGATTTAAGCATTGATAGTTTCCGCTCATCCGGCGCAGGAGGTCAGAATGTGCAAAAGAACTCCACAGCCATTCGCATTACCCATCTTCCAACGGGCATCGTTGTAGCATGCCAGGATGAACGTTCCCAATTACAGAATCGCCTGCGAGCCATGAGCATCCTGCGCGCCCGGTTGTATGATATTGAACAACAAAAGCGGCAACAGGAACTGGAAGAAACCCGACATTCCCAGGTTGGCACAGGCGAGCGCTCAGAAAAGATTCGCACGTACAATTACCCTCAATCTAGGGTAACGGATCACCGCATCAACGTATCATCCTATAACTTGCCAACTGTCATGGATGGTCAGATAGACCAATTTATCGATGAATTATCCATGCGAAATGAGACTGATCGCCTTTCTGCACCCGGACCCGAAGAGGATTCAGATTAATTTTCCTAAATATTGAGCTTGGTTATTTTTTTGAAAAATGAATATATCTGATTGGTTGACGCTTGCGCAGGAAAGTCTCAAGAATGTAAGTTCATCATTCCGATTGGATACAGAAATTATATTGAGTCATACCCTTGGCAAACCTCGGACCTGGATATTGACTCACCCAAATGTTGAAATATCACCTGAAATCCTGACCATCGCAGAAGGTCTCTTATCCAGAGCCAAAGCGTCCGAACCCATTCCCTATATCATTGGACATTGGGAATTTTATGGATTGGATTTTCTTGTTTCAAAAGATGTGCTCATTCCACGTCCGGAAACTGAATTGATCGTTGATCAGGCACTCGGCTGGCTGCATTCGCATCCGGATCAGAAACGTGTTGCCGATATCGGGACAGGTTGTGGCTGTATTGCTATTAGCCTTGCAAAAGCTCTGCCTCGGCTTGAGATCTTTGCGACGGACATTTCTAAATCCGCCTTGGAAATTGCACTTCAAAACTGCATAAAGCATCAGGCAAAAAACATCAAATTTAGGAATTTTGATTTGATAGGGAACCAGGATTTCCATTTCGATGTAATTTGTGCCAATTTGCCATATATCCCTACGTCGACACTTGATACGTTGGTCGTTTCTCAATTTGAACCACGTTCAGCATTGGATGGAGGCAAGGATGGATTGTGGGAAATATCCAGACTCCTGGATGCCGTTCATAACAACAAACCCTTACCTTCCTTGATCCTTTGTGAGATTGAAGCATCGCAAAAGCAATCGGCACTGGAAATTAGTCAACGATTTATGCCAAGCTCCAAGGTCACCGTGCTGCGAGACTTGGCAGGAATGGATAGATTGCTTAGAATCGAATGTGAAAATGAAAACGCATATCATTGATTTCAACCGACAAGATGCGATTCAATTGGCATTGGAGCAAATTCAGGCAGGTGGAATTATTGCTTTTCCAACGGACACGGTGTATGGATTAGGCTCTTCACCTTTTAACCCTGTTGCAATCACGAAGTTGTTTTCTGTAAAAGGTCGAGATTTTAACAAAGCAATTGCCATCTTGATCGGCGATATTTCACAGTTGCCGCTTATTTCCGAAGGATTTCCGCCAATTGCAGAGTCACTTGCCAAATATTTCTGGCCTGGTGCGTTGACCCTTATCGTGAATAAAAAAAAGGAACTTCCGGCTATCCTTTCGCCTTTTCCTTCCATCGGTATCCGTATGCCTAATCACCCTTTTGCTTTAGATCTCCTCCGAGTTACTGGACCTTTGGCTGTTACATCCGCCAACCGGTCAGGAGGGAAAAATCCCCTAACAGCTAAAGACGTCCTCGAGCACTTGGACGGTCATGTTGATCTTCTCATTGATGGTGGACAATGTCCTGGCGGCGTCCCATCAACAGTGATTGATTGTATGTTCCCAGAAATCAAATTTATCCGCCTTGGTGCAATTACAGAAGAAACGATCAAAAAAGCTCTCCCATAAAAGGAGAGCTTTTTTCTATGATTTATAAGACCCGCAATTTCTTGATGATAAGGAAAATGATCGCGATCGGTAGAAATCCACCGATGCAAGGGGGGTTTCTAGAATTCGGTTTTTCAGTTGGAATCGGTGTATTCACTACTGATACAGGCAGATTCGGGGTGAGTGTAATATCTGAACTGACCGGCACATCTGTTTTGATGTCAGCATTATCAACCACCTCGTAAGCGATTCCGTCTACAAGGAATATTACGTACTTGCCAATTGCCAATTCTGCACCAATTTCTGGATGGGTGGTGAGCAGATCGAAATAATTTTCGGAAAGAAATGGTATCGATATGGCCGGAAGAGTATCAGGGTCATACCCGGTATCTGTCCAAATTCCATTTTGAAGGACAAATGTCCTTGCACCCACTATCTTCACCTGACCCTGCCCTTCACTAGAAATACCCTCCGCTACATTGGCTTGTGACATAGCACCCTGATCGGCAGCTTTTTGGACCGCGGGCGCTCCGGCAACAGCTTCCGTCGGCATGGTCAGCATCTGACCATAGGTGTCCTGTGCTACCCTTTCCTGTGCGGCTGCTCCCAGAATGCTGGGTTCCGTTACAAGAAAGGATGTATATGGAGTCACTATCCCGTATCGTACGCTTATCTGGACGATTTGATCGATTAGTTCCTGGCTTGTTCCTTGCAAACGGATTTCATTGAGTAGGTACCCGATCTTCCTGGTCGCCCATAATCTGGGGAGTGCATTTAGTACATCGCTCTCCCGGTGATTATCTTTCGTAAATTCCTGGTTTTCAAAAGTGAATGTCTGTTTCTCTCCATTCACTTTTCCGATCAGACGAATGGTGACTTTTCCTCCATCGCGGTACTTCCCGACGATGATCACCTGGTTGCCTGAAAACAAATCCGGCAAGGGGTTCGGGAAAACATCGTACGTGGAGATGCCTTCAAAATCCAGCTCGATATTGGTTAACACCGGCGTGCTGATGTTGTTGTAAAAACTGGAAAGCACCTCATTGAGTGATTGTCCTTCGCTCACATATGTGCTTAACCCATGATGCTCCTGGGATAATGAATCCAACAGGAAGGTATCTACATCTACGCCCACACCAAACGTAAACAAACGCAAATTGGTAGAAGCTTGTCGCGCAAAATTATCAATGATCCATTGACTGTCCGTTTCACCTTCAGTAGGCAATCCATCCGTAAGGAAGATCAGATAGGTCGGTCTTTCCGAATCAGCCATTGCTGATGCTTCCAACAATGCACGGTTGATATCCGTACTACCTGATGCACCAAATTCAGCTAACCAATTTTTTGCTAGATTTGCTTTGTTGGCAGGTTGCAGATCGAATGCAAAACTCTCGATATCCGTATTGAATGCAATGATATTAAATCGGTCAACTGTATTGAGATGCTCGATGATATATGTGGCTGCCTGTTGTGCTTGATAAATTTTGTTACCATCCATACTACCCGACCTGTCCAAAATCAGTATCACATCCTTGGCTATCATCTCATTATTGATATCCGGCCTTGGAGCCAGCATCAGCATGAAGAATCCATCCGGGCTGAGCGAGTCACCCGGATCCCGGTAGGATAATAGGTGAAAAGCTTCTATCTCTCCCACCGACCAAAACAATGTGAAATCGGTATCCGGGGTAACAAAACTTTCTTCAAATGAAGCTACCGCATCATATTTGCCATAATTCACAACATCTGTTGTATGTGAAGGAGAATAAACGGCTCGAATGGGTTGGCTTGAATGAATCTCAACAGTAACAGAAACAGAATCGAGTGGAGTGGTCGAGAATTTTTCTGTGTTCAATGGATATACATATTTCAGCAACCCTCCCGTTGAGGTCAATACCTGGGAATATTCAAGCTCGATCCGACGTTCTTCCCCAGGAGCAATTGGATATACTCTAGCTTGCACAGCGCCACGCCCAATATATTCCAGCAATGCTGGATCTTTCATTTGAGCAACAATTTGCTCATACGTCTGGCGTGCTTGGTTGGCATCCAGTACTTGCCCTTGAACAGGCTCGTTGTCCATCCATAAAATAAAATTAGTCACAACAGCATCTACCGGTAATGGAAAAACATAAATTCCCTCCACTATCCAACTGTTAGGATTGTAAAAAACCTGGTCAACATGGGTTACAACGACCTGGTTTTCAATTTTTACAGTCACATGATGGTATTTGATGGATAACTGCTGGATGGGTAAGGGCTCAATACAGCTTCCGGGTGGGCATGGATCGGGAATGATGATCCCGTCCGCCTGAACAGGTAGGACGATCATTCCTAATAACATCAAAACAATACACATTGGAAACCAAATCCTGGTTTTCATTCTCTCCTCCTGCGATTTACTTTTATCTCCAAAATCCGTAGATCTGAATTATTGACGTTATTGCCAACCCACTTGTTCCCATAAAAACCCCCTTCAACTTTGAAGGGGGTTTTTGCAATTAGTTGAATTTTAATAATTCGATGATATCGCCTACTGCGACTTCAAAGACTTCATCGAGGATCCTATCATCGGGTTGGAATTTACCTCCGTACACACCATCCTGATAGGTTTTCCGGTTTTCTATTGCATTGAGCATCCGAATTGGTTTTGGCGCTTTTTTTTCACCCTTTGGAAGGTCAATAACTCGGGTGAACTTAAACGATTCCATCCACCCGCCGTGATAACCCGGAACTCCATATTTCTCCATCACTTTTACGACATTGGGTTCCATCCACCATGAGTAAAAAATGACTTGTAGATCATCCAGCGTGTTCATCATCTCGTGCAATCGGCTACGCACCGGCATGTTCCCACCATGTCCGTTTAAGGTCATGAATTTACGGAAACCAACTCCATATAGGCTTCGGACAATATCTTCAACCGCATCCATAAGCGTTGTGGTGCGGAAGCTGATGGTGCCCGGATAGGATAGGAATGAAGTGGAAATACCAAAGTTCAAAGGAGGTGCCACCAGGACCCCCGTTTTCTGGCTGGCTGCATCAGCGATTTCCATCGGAATGCGAATATCAGTAAGCAAACTCAGGTATCCATGCTGCTCACACGCTCCAATCACAATGATGACCCGTTTATCTTTCTTGATATGGTTCTCCACCATTTTCCAATTCATGTTTTCAATGCGCATGGTTTCTCCTTTTTGATGATGCATTATCGAATTTAAGGAACAATATTAACCAATCTACCCTTCACATAAATGACTTGCCTGGGTTGTTTTCCTGCCAGGAGTTTCTGCACAGGCTCACTCTCTAATGCTAATCTTTTTGCCTCTTCTTCGGGGATTGAAACCGATACGGTGATTCGATCACGCAGCTTCCCGTTTATCTGTACCACCAATGTGATGGTCTCATCCGCCGCAGCTTTCTCATCCACTTTCGGCCAATTTTGTGTATGAATGGAATAGGGTTTACCTAAAGCGATCCACATCTCTTCACTGATGTGCGGAGCAACCGGCGCTAACATCCGCAAATAAATATCCACCGCTTCGTTCCATATTTCAGTACCATAGAATCCTTTTTGCTTTACAACGATCAATTCATTCATCAACTCCATCAATCCGGAAATGATGGTATTGAATTCAAAAGATTCGAAGTCATGCGTTACTTTCCGCAGTGTCTGATGAACTTTTCTTCGTATGTTCTTTGTATCTTCATCCGTAATAGGTTTTGACTCACCGTGCTCCATAATGGCAACCCAAACCCTTTTGATCCATCGGTTGACGCCTTCAATCCCGGTGCTGCTCCAGGGACCACCCTGGTCCCAACGCGCAAAAAACATCAGGTAGGCACGCAGCGTGTCAGCACCAAATGTCTGCACCAAATCATCCAGTGGTACAACATTTCCCCTGGATTTCGACATCTTTTCACCATCTTCACCCAGCACCATCCCTTGGTTACTGAGTTTCAGCATCGGTTCATCACCTTTCAATATCCCGCAATCCCGGCTGGCTTTATGGAAAAAGCGCGTATAGATCAAGTGCATGTTTGCATGCTCGATCCCACCGGTGTAGGCATCAACGGGCATCCAATACGCATATTCCTTCGGATCAAAAGGTCCTTTGTCGTAATGGGGACTCAGATACCGCAAGTGATACCACGAAGAACACATGAAGGTATCGAGGGTATCCGTTTCTCTTTCTGCATCACCACCACAGGTAGGACATTTGGTAAATCGCCATGTTGGATGGAGCTTTAATGGGCTCTCCCCGGTCGGTTTCCACTCAACGTCTTCCGGCAAGGTTACAGGCAGCAGGTCACCGGGTACTGGGACTACACCGCATTTCTTGCAATAAATGATTGGTATGGGAGCACCCCAATAACGTTGACGAGAAACCAACCAATCTCTTAGTTTGTAATTGATAGTCTTTTTCCCGACTCCCTTTTGTTTAATGTATTCACAAGCTTTTTCAAACGCATCTTCTCCATCGGTTCCGCTCAATTCTCCGGAGTTCAGCATTGCTCCCGAAGCAGGGATGGCTGCCATCAACTCATCGGGATTAATGGGAGCGATATCTTTCGGTTGGATAACCACCCGGATGGGCAATTTGTATTTCCGGGCAAATTCGAAATCGCGTTGATCGTGAGCAGGAACTGCCATGATTGCGCCGGTTCCATATGTCATCAATACATAGTCAGCGATCCAGATGGGTATGCGTTCATCACTTACCGGATTTATTGCAAAGCTTCCTGTAAATACCCCGGTTTTTTCTTTATCGGTGGCTTCACGCTGGATATCCGATTCCCTCAAAGTTTGTGTCAGATATTCAGTGACTTGTTTTTTCTGTTCAAGCGTGGTAATTTTTTCTACCAATGGATGCTCGGGTGCCAGCACCATGAAAGTGACGCCCCACAGAGTATCCGGTCGGGTCGTGAAGACTTCCAAGGCATCCCCTGTTTCAGTATTAAAACAACAGATGCTCCCTCGGAACGACCGATCCACTTTTCTTCCAATGTCCGGACTCTTTCCGGCCAATCGATCTTGCTGAAATCCAGCAATTCTTCTGCATATGCGGTGGTTTTGAAAAACCATTGATCCAGGTTCTTTTTGATGACCGGAGTGTGACAGCGTTCACAATGACGGTCATCACCCCATACTTGTTCTCGTGCGAGCGTAGTATTGCAGCTTGGGCACCAATCCACAGGCGACATTTTTTTATAAGCCAGCCCGTGATTATAGAATTGGATGAAAAACCATTGTGTCCAACGATAATATTCTGGGTCTGCGCTGATCGCCTCCCTCCGCCAGTCGAACATCGATCCCAGGCTTTTCAACTGTTGGCGCATGCGAGCGATATTTTTGTAAGTCCATTCTTTTGGATGAATATTGTTCTTGATTGCAGCATTTTCGGCTGGTAATCCAAACGCATCAAACCCGATCGGGAACATCACATTATGACCGTTCATGCGTTTATACCGGGCACGTGCATCCGGAGCAACATATGCATACGAATGACCGGCATGCAGATCTCCGGAAGGATAAGGCAGCATCATCAAGGCATAATGTTTCGGTTTCTTGGCATCGATATCGGCTTTGTAGAGACCATTTTTCTCCCATTTCTTCTGCCATTTGGGTTCGATTTCTGTTGGGTTGTAGATCGGTGTGTCCTTGATTTCCATATTTCCCTGCCTCTCGTTTCGCATATTAATAAATAAAATCCTTCAATCTCAGGGACGAAGGATTTCTCCGCGGTACCACCCTGTTTGTCAATTTCTGACCACTCAGGTGAGCTGTAACGGGCTTTCCCGGATCTGGTTTTATATGCATGTCAGATCGACCGTTTCTTTTGGCAAGCGAGTTCAGTCCATGTACTCCGTATATACATTGCCGGGCTTTCACCTCTCATTCCCGAACTCGCTGACGGATGACCTACTACTCTTGCCTTACTTTCAGTGGACCCAGAGGGATTCGAACCCTCGGCCTTCTCAATGCCATTGAGACGCGCTCCCAACTGCGCTATGGGCCCAAATGCTGTCCTTCGTATACGAGCCTGATACCAGTGGACCTGGGGGGATTCGAACCCCCGGCCTCTTCAGTGCGATTGAAGCGCGCTCCCAACTGCGCTACAGGCCCGTGATAGGATAGACCGATTGTACCTGATGGCAATATGCCTGTCAAGAATGGTTGTTCACATGGTGATTTTACCTCTACGCACAAATCCATTCCTTGACAAGTTCATTTTATTAGGATAGAATCATTTCGATATCTATCTATTTAGTTTTATAGAGGTGATTATGGAATCTGCTGAATACACAAATAAATTATTGGGTTTTTTTAAAGTTCTGGCTGATGCCAATCGGTTGAAGATCATAGGATTGCTCGCGGTTCGATCTTACACGGTTGAAGATTTAGCAAAAGCGTTGAACCTTACACCTTCCACAACATCGCACCATCTTTCACGTCTCGCTGATCTTGATCTGGTCACTGCACAAGCTAAAGGGTATTACAGCATATATTCACTCCAGACCGAAACGCTCGAAACCATGTCGCGGAATCTGCTCGCACGTGAGAATTTGCCTAACCTGATTGCCTCACAGGCAGGTAATGAGTTTGCTAAAAAGGTGATCAACGAATTCACTTCAGAAGATGAAAGCATTAAAGCATTCCCCGCCCAACGCAAGAAAATGGACGTCCTGCTTGCCTATATTGCCAGATCCTTTGAGCTTGATAATAAATACTCGGAGAAAATGGTTAATGAAATATTAAAGAAGTACAACGAGGATTTTGCCACCCTGAGACGAGAACTGATCGATATACAATATATGGGGCGTAAATCGGGCGAATATTGGCTAACTGAGCTGGGATATAATTCCAGCAGGAATTATCGATGACAACACAGCACCTTGACCATCTCCATACCCTAATTTCCACTGACAGGCTGGATGCAATTGTACTAAACCCGGGACCCAGCCTGATCCATTTAACAGGGTTGGGTTTCCATCTCATGGAAAGACCGGTTGTGCTGTTTGTTAAACCCCATCGAACCTCAGCGTTAATTCTTCCCGGTCTTGAAATTCAAAAAGCAAAGGAAGCGAAAATCCCGCTTGAATTATTTCAATATGGAGATAATCCAGCTTCTTGGCAAAATATCTTCAAGCAGGTTGTTACTGACTTTAAAATTGGCTCGGCAATAGTTGGAGTTGAACCTACTCGGATACGCTTCCTGGAATTGAATTTTCTTCAAGGCGTTGCACGGAAAATGAAGTTGGTTTCTGCAGAGACCTCTTTAGTAGAGATTAGAATTTGCAAGGAAGCTGATGAAATCGAGAACATGCGCAAGGCAGTTAATATTCCGGAAACCGCGTTGCTTGCTGTAATCCCAAAAATTCATGCAGGTGTTACAGAAAAACACATTGCAGCTGAATTTAACCATTGAGCTTCTCAGGGCAGGTTCGGCTCCCGAAATGCCCTTTAGCCCCATTGTGTCGGGAGGTCCCCACAGTGCTGATCCACATGCGGAACCATCCGATAGACCCTTGCAGTCCGGTGACATGCTGGTCATTGATTGGGGCGCAGCATACAACGGTTATATTTCCGATCTTACCCGTTCGTTTGCAATAGATCAAATTTCCCCGGAATTTGAAAAAATTGGAAAAACAGTAATGGAAGCTAATTTAGCAGCAACCATGATAATTAGACCGGGAATTTCAGCAGGGGAAGCCGATGAAGCAGCTCGAAAAGTTATCAGGCAGGCGGGTTATGGTGATTTTTTCACGCACCGGTTGGGTCATGGGATAGGAAGGGAGCCACATGAATCTCCTTATATCTTCAACGCAAATAAACAAAACCTGAAAACTGGCATGACTTTTACCATCGAACCGGGGGTTTATCTCGCACAGCAAGGTGGTGTTCGCATCGAAGATAATGTGGTTGTGACTGCTCAAGGTGTGGAAGTATTAAGTTCACTCCCTCGGGAAGTCAGAATCCTGCATTAATTTACATTCCATAAATAACTACAGGAGTTCCCTTGAAATATCCGCTAACCCTTTCTTCTGCAGAACCTTTCTTTCTCCCCGGTGGGAAAACCGGTTGCCTGGTCATCCATGGATTTACAGGGACGCCTAAAGAAATGCGGTGGCTGGCTGAATACTTAAACAAGAAAGGTTTTACTGTTTTAGGGATTCGGTTGGCAGCCCACGCCACACAACCCGAGGATATGCTTAGGGTACGTTGGTGGGATTGGGTGGCGAGTGTTGAAGATGGGTTAAAATATCCTTTCAGGCTGCACAAAAGATCAATTCGTCATTGGGCTATCGATGGGTGGAATTTTATCGTTGATTGCCGCAGCGCATTACAAAGTCAAAGGTGCTGTTGCAATCTCCACACCATATTCCTTGCCGGCTGATCCCAGACTTAAATTCATCAAATTATTACACTGGTTCCTACCCAAAGCTCCTAAAGGGGAATCGGATTTTATAAATAGGGCTGCTGAAAAAATCCATGTGGATTACCCCTACTTCCCCACACGCAGTATTATCCAATTGATGGATTTGGTAAAGGAAATGCAAAATTCGATCCCCCTTATTCATGTACCTGTTCTATTGGCGCAATCGCACGGGGATAAGGGTATTCCTGGAGAAAGTATGGACACCATTTTCGACAATTTGAAAACTAGGGACAAAACAAAGATTTGGGTGGAGAATTCTGGGCACGTTGTGATAAGAGAGCCTGATCGCGAGATAGTGTTCAAAGCAGCTGTCGATTTTATCAAACGTGTTTCTAAAAAATAATGCAACTAGATTTTATCCTAATTGGAGTTTCCCTTTTTACATGGGGGATTGGTGAAGGATTATTTTATTACTTCATCCCTTTGTCTTTGCAGCAATGGGGTGCTGATCCATTGTTGATCGGTGCCATTTTTGGTGGTGTTGGAATTGCTATCACGATCGCACAAATTCCCGCAGGTTACATCTCCGATAAAATTGGTCCTCGCTATATCATGTGGACTTCCTGGGTCATTGGAACGATTGCCGCTTGGATCATGGCTCTTGCCCAATCACTTACCATTTTTGTGGTCGGATTATGGCTGTACTATCTTACGGCTTTTGTAATGGCACCCATGAATAATCTAATAACCCAGGTGAGAGGAAGGATGAGGACCGAACGCGCGTTGACTCTCGTTGGAGGATTGTTCAACCTGGGTGCAATAGCAGGACCAATTATTGGTGGAATGCTTGCGAAAAGATATGGCCTGAATCGCATTTATTTTTTCTCCGCATGCGTTTTTATCCTTTCAACGATCATCATCTTCTTCATCCGCTCAAAAAATGTGGAACACCTTGGGGAAGAAGCTGGTGAAGTGAATTTGTTTAAGAACCGAAGGTATTTGGCATTCCTGGCGATCTCATTTTTCACAATTATGATGCTGTACTTCCCACAGCCCCTGACTCCAAATTATTTACAAAACTTAAAGTCACTTAATTTGGATACGATCGGTCTCCTGGGAACAATCGGCAATCTTGGTAATGCTTTTGCAACACTGGTCCTTGGTAGTCTATCTGCCACAGCAGGACTATTGGTTGGTCAGGTCATGGTGATCCTCTTTTCTCTAGCAATGTGGCATGGTGACCAGACTTGGGTATTCGGTCTTGGTTATTTCCTTTTGGGCGGTTATCGGCTGATGCGGGCGATGGTGGTATCCATTACTCGTTCTTTTGTCAGAGCCAGGCAGGTGGGTTTGGCATTCGGTATCCTGGAGACTGTGACGGGTTGTGCGATCATGCTTGCCCCCATCATGGCAGGTTGGTTTTATGTAAAAGATCCTAACTCAATCTATCCAATCAGTATGGCGTTCCTTGCCTTAACAATAATTGTCAATTTGATATTCCTTAGAAATCTTCATATCAAAATGAAATTGGCGGGCATTGAACGATGAGTCTGGCTTTTCATTCCTTCACGCTTGGACCTTTGGATAACAACACCTACCTCCTTGAAGATACCTCGACCAAAGAATGTGTTGTCATCGATCCAACATATGAGATAGAAAATGTTTTGGATGACATCCTCAAGAATAAACGGATCTTGAAATCGCTGTGGATTACACACGCTCATTTTGACCACATCATTGGTGTTTCTCAATTATGGGAAAAGGTTAATCCTCGTCCAAACATTTGCCTTCATCAATCCGACCTTGATTCCTGGCTTTCAGATGGCGGCGCGAGAGAGTTCAACCTGCATTTTTCTCTTCCAATGCGACCCGATTGTTTTATTGTCGACAAACAAAAACTGTCGGTTGGAAATCACCAATTTGAAGTGCGACATACACCCGGTCACTCGCCAGGACATGTCATATTCTATTCATCAAATATAAATGCGATCTTTTCCGGAGATCTCATCTTCTACCACTCCATCGGTCGAACGGATCTGCCAGGTGGAGATCAGAAATCAATATTGGAGAGTATTCATAACCAGATACTAACGCTTCCCGATGATACCCGTATTCTTTCAGGGCATGGATTGGAAACCACCGTTGGAGAGGAAAGGGAAAGCAATCCCTTCCTGAATTAAAAACGAGATGGCTTTCGCCATCTCGTTTTTAATTACTTTGCGAATTCTATCGCCCGGGTTTCCCGGATGACGGTGACTTTAATCTGCCCTGGATACTGCATGGTCTCTTCAATCTGCTTGGCGATATCCCGAGATAGTTTCGTGGCTGCAAGATCATCCAACTCTTCAGGTCGTACGATGATGCGGACTTCGCGTCCAGCCTGGATGGCGTATGTCTGTGCAACACCCTTGAAAGAATTGGCGATATCCTCTAGCGCTTTCAATCTCTTTATATATTGCTCCAGATCTTCACGGCGAGCGCCGGGTCGAGCACCAGAAATTGCATCGGCTGATTCAACAATAATTGCTTCCACGGATTCCTGTTCCGTCTCGTGATGATGGGAGGCAATTGCATTGACAACCTTGGGATTCACTCCGTGGCGCTTGGCAAAATCCGATCCGATCGTGGCATGAGTGCCATCCGTGTTGTAATCCATGGCTTTCCCAAGATCATGCAGCAGCCCACCTGCTTTGGCTACTTCCACATCAGCACCTAGTTCTGCTGCAAGTAAAGATGAAAGTTTGGAGACTTCCACAGCATGGCTGAGTTGGTTTTGTCCATAGGAAGTACGGAATCTCAGACGCCCAAGCATCTTAATGACTTCCGGATGCAGACCCGCGACACCCGCTTCATAGACAGCCTGTTCCCCAGCCTCCAAAATGTCACGATCTACACCACGTTGTTCTTCGCCGAGAATTTTTTCAATATGCGCTGGATGGATGCGTCCATCCTGTATCAATTTTTCCAATGTGCGTTTGGCAATTTCCCGCCGTACGGGGTCGAAACATGAAACTGTCACAGCCTCGGGAGTATCATCGACTATTACGTCAACACCGGCAGCCTGCTCAAAAGCACGGATATTTCTTCCGTTTCGTCCAACGATTCGACCTTTCATTTCATCATTTGGAAGCAAGACGACGGAAGTTGAGACTTCAGCCACATGGTCAGAAGCGACTCGCTGGATAGCAGTTGCAATTAATTCACGGGCACGTTTCTCGCCCTCCTGCCGGGCCTCTGTTTCCACCTGTCGAATGATGCGTGCCATATCCGCGCGAGCGTCTTTTTCCGCAGCAGCGAGAACGAGCGTACGAGCTTCTTCCACACTTAATTCCCCAATACGTTGCAATTCGGTAATTTGCTGTTGATATAGCTTTTCAACCTCATTTGCCCGTTTATCAAGTGCACTTTGGCGTTTACTGAGAACTTGTTCGCGTTGTTCCAGTTTCTCAAAACGTGTATCCAAATCGGTGCGACGACGCTGCAGGCGTTCTTCTTCCTTGGTCATTTCAGTTCGGATTTTTCCGGTTTCTGCTTCAGTTTCCTGCATTACCTTCAAAGCCTTATCCCGCGCCTCCAATTCGATGACCCTGGCTTTTTCTGTGGCATCGTTTGCCATTTGTTCAGCTTTGTGTTTCTGTGATTTGATAATCCGGCTGATCAATATCATAGCAACCACGGTTATCACAATTAGTGTGATGACGATGCTCAAAATAAAAATTAAACTATTCGGTATTTTGTCCATAATTCCACCTTTATTCGTTTATATCGTGAACACTGATTTTCTTCCACAATTGTTGACTGATCTCTCTAATTACATCGTAGTTAAATCCTCTACGCTGCAAATATCCGCCTAGCCTGATCTGGAATGATTTCCAATCCGCTTTTTCCAGATGTTTAAGGTATTTTTCTGCTGCGTGTAATGCCATTTTTTCTTCATCAATCCCCGATGTGGCATCTTGTATTAGTTCGTCCGCAATTCCTTTTTTTCTTAATTCATAACTCAGTAGTCTTTTCCCTCGTGGATGAAACGCAACCCTATTTTCCACCCATAGTTGGGAGAATTGCATATCGTTCAATAAACGTTCCTTCTGAGCTCGCTCTAGGATTTTTTCCGAAATAGAGGGGGCTATTCCTAGAATTTCCAATTTTCGTGATGTTTCCGCAATAGAACGTGGACGGTATAGCAAGAAAGGTTGTATTCGTTGATAACCGTACTCAAAACGATCTTTCTCCTGCCATTCAAGAATCTCTTTTTCGGAAAGCTCCTGGCCTAAATGTAGCTGGATACCAATCGTCTTGGTAACCCCAAATGCAAATTCCCCATTCAGGAAAACATTTACCCGAGTGTGGTTGTTTTTTTGTTCAGTCAAAGCTGTTATCGTTTTAATCATAAAAACCGTAACTGGTCAGGCAGATACGGCAAAACAAGTTAGCATAAATAATTATTAATGGTTTGCTTTGGAATGGCGAAAAATATTCTAAAACCAATCCTCATGTAAACAACAGCAAGTGATAAATGTGATGAGAGAATTGACCATATTAATCCAATACTCGATTTCTATTACTCTCTACTATCTACTCGCCAAAATGATCAAGAGCAATTACACGCTCTTAAAAAGCAATTCACATGTACTAACTTGCCAGCTGCATTCGCCGGGCATGAATCTTTATACTTTCAATAAACTAATTATACAATAAAATCGAATGAGGGTGATACTTCTCGGGGTAGATTGGTATAATAGTTCCACAAATTAGTTTCACATTTTGGCGGAGGATTGATGCAGAATGTCCTAATTACAGGAGGAGCAGGATTCATTGGATCGAATTTCATCCAGTTTCTCAATAATTGCACACCTAAAATAAATATCATCAACCTCGATGCATTAACGTATGCAGGCAATCGCGAGAATCTAAATGGTCTTGAAAATAATAAGAATTATCAATTCGTTCATGGAAATATCTGCGACCGTGAACTCTTAAGAAACCTCTTTGCAAATTACGATGTTGACACCGTCGTGCATTTTGCTGCTGAATCGCATGTTGACCGTTCAATCAAAGGACCCCTTCCCTTCATTGAAACAAATATCGTTGGCACTGCAATTTTATTGGAGACTGCTCGTGAAGCTTGGGGAAACGACCACAGTTCAACTAAACCAGCCAACCGCTTTCATCATGTTTCCACAGATGAGGTATTTGGCTCATTAAAACCCGGTGATGCATCTTTTACAGAAACAACTCCATACTCTCCTAACTCTCCTTATGCCGCTTCCAAAGCAGCCAGTGATCACTTGGTACGATCTTATTTTCATACATATGGAATGCCGGTAACTATTTCCAATTGCTCTAATAATTATGGTCCATATCAATTTCCTGAAAAATTGATCCCCTTAATCATTCTGAATGCCATTTCAGAGAAGCCATTACCTATATATGGCGACGGGTTGCAAATCCGTGATTGGCTTTATGTAAAAGATCATTGTGAAGCGATTTTCCAAATCCTCACCAAGGGGATGATTGGTGAAACATACAATATCGGTGGAAATAATCAACCGACTAATTTGGAAATTGTGAAAACAATTTGTCACATTTTGGATAGGTTATCTCCTCGCAAGGACAACATTTCGTACGAGAAGCAAATTGAATACGTCAAAGATCGACCAGGTCACGATCGTCGTTACGCGATGGATATCACAAAGATAAGTAATTTGCTTGGTTGGCAGCCCAAGGAAAAGTTGGAAAGTGGGATGAAAAAAACCATACAATGGTATTTACAAAACTCAAATTGGCTTGAATCAATCCAAAAGAAAAAGGAATACAGCTCTTGGATTGAAACTCATTACACTCCGCAAAAAGGATCTACGAAATGAAAGGAATTATCCTGGCAGGTGGCAAAGGTTCCAGATTATATCCATTGACAATAGGGTTGAGTAAGCAATTATTACCGGTATATGACAAACCAATGATTTACTATCCCCTTTCAACCTTAACGCTTGCCGGAATTAAAGAGATTTTGATCATCAGCAGTCCGGATGTTCTACCTTTGTATAAATCATTATTGCGAGATGGAAGCCAATGGGGGCTTGACTTCCACTATGCTGAACAATTGGAACCAAGGGGATTGCCGGAAGCTTTTATAATCGGCAAGAGATTTATCGGAGATGGGCCGGTTGCATTGATATTGGGAGATAATATTTTTTATGGTAGTGGATTGGTAGAAACTCTCCAAAGAATCTCCACACTTTCCTCCGGCGCAACCATTTTTGCGTATCCGGTTAAAGACCCACAACGATTTGGTGTAGTCGAATTGGATGCTGAAGGTAAACCTGTTAGTATTGAGGAGAAACCCGAACATCCAAAATCTAATTTTGTCGTTCCAGGTATATATTTTTACGATAATACGGTTGTTGAAATTGCTTCAAATCTTAAGCCTTCTAAACGCGGTGAATTGGAAATAACCGACATTAACAAACATTACCTAGAATTGAAAAGATTAAACGTGGAAATCTTTGGCCGTGGTATCGCGTGGCTGGATGCAGGTACACCAGAAGCCTTATTACAGGCAGCAAATTTTGTTCAGGCGGTTGAGGATCGGCAGGGATTAACGATCTCTTGCCCTGAAGAAATTGCATATCGCATGGGTTTTATGAAAAGCGATCAATTAGCAGAACAAGCGAAAAACCTGAAAAATACGGGGTATGGAGATTATTTAAGAAGATTACTGGATGAACAGTCAATCATCCCACCAGGGACACTATAACTGAGGATGAAAAGTATGAAACCCTCGATATCTGTGGTAATTCCGGTTTATAACGGCAGTTCAACTTTGACGGATTTGATCAAACGGTTGGACTTGGAACTGAAAAAGATCAGCCGCAAATTTGAAATCATCCTAATCAATGATGGAAGTCCGGATCAAAGCTGGAAGTTGATTGAGGAATTATCTGTAAAAAACCACCATGTGCATGGAATAAATTTGATGCGCAATTATGGTCAACATAATGCCATATTTTGTGGATTGATGACTGCTAAGTATGAATTAATCGTCACACTTGATGACGATCTACAACATCCACCCGAAGAAATCACTCATATGCTTGATTGCCTCAACCTGGGGTATGACGTTGTTTATGGCACACCCTTAAAAGAAACTCATGGACTTTTCCGCGATCTTGCTTCCGTGATGACAAAGTTGATCCTGGCGAATTTAATGGGTGCAAAAAACGCTCGGTCAGTGGGTCCGTTTCGCATATTTAAGGCAGAAGTGTGCAAAGCATTTTCAAATTACCAGGGGCCATATGTAAATATTGATGTCCTTTTAACATGGGGAACAATAAACTTTGGATCCGTTCAAGTTAACCATCTTTCCAGAAATACAGGGAAATCAAATTACAATTTTCGTAAGCTCACCAATCACGCAATGAACCTTATCACAGGTTTTTCCACTCTCCCGCTGCAAATGGCAAGCTTGACTGGTTTTGGTTTTACAATCATTGGTTTTATCATCTTGATATATGTATTGTTGCGGTATGTTCTTTCCGGTGTCATAGTTCCCGGGTTTACTTTCCTCGCTTCAATCGTTGTAATTTTTTCTGGAGCCACTCTTTTTGCTTTAGGAATTATTGGTGAATATCTTGCACGCATGTATTTCAGGTTGATGGATAAACCAAAATATGTTATTCGTAATTACACAAATTTTCCAAAAAAATAAATTCGCCAAAATTTCAATCTTTGAATTGCTTTGATGAAAAACAAACTTGATAATTCAAACAGGAACTCAAAAATGATTGCTTACTTGCTAATCGGTCTGACAATATTATTCACTGTTTGTGGTCAGCTGCTTGTAAAAGCAGGAATGATTAAAAGTGGGTCCATTTGCCGGAGAAATTAATATGCTTCCTTCGTATATATTTAGGTCTTTGACGAACCTCAAAGTATTTGCAGGTCTTCTCCTCGCTGTCTTTGCTGCTCTCACTTGGATGGGGGCAATTTCCAAGTTGAAGATAAGTTTTGCTTATCCTTTTATGTCTTTGGCAATTGTTCTAGTCTTAGCACTTTCCGGGATATTATTTGGCGAGAAAGTACCTATAAGTCGATGGATCGGTGTGGCAATCGTTTGCGTAGGATTAATTGTGTCTACGTTGTAAATAATGAGGAGCCATCATGAAAAGTAATTATTCTTTGGATGAAATTCGAAATTTTTGGACACAACAAGCAAAGGAGCATGGTACTGCTCCCGCTGCTTCCTGGTCGGATGTCTATGCAATCCATCTTGAGATAGATACAATTTTGAAATATTTAAACGACGGAGAAAATGTTATTGATGTTGGATGCGCAAATGGTTATTCGACGGTTCAATTTGCTAGTCAAAAAAAGATTGAAATTAAAGGTGTTGATTACATCCCAGAAATGATCGACCAGGCAAAATTACGTCTATCCGAAATTAGTCCAAATTTGTTGGGCTCTGTGAAATTCGATGTAGATGATATTATGAAATTAAAGGAACCCGATGATACATACGATAAGGTGATTGTGATTCGAGTTGTAATCAATTTAGAGTCCTGGGAAAACCAACTTTCTGGTTTGAAAGAATGTGTTCGGATACTTAGACCGGGCGGTCAATTGTTATTGTCGGAAGCAACTCTTCAAGGATGGAAAAAATTGAATCAATTCCGCTTAGAATGGGGTTTATCGGAGATCCCCATGCCATCATTTAATAATTACTTGGATCAGGAAAAAGTAATCGATTCGCTCTCAAGATCGTGCAAATGTTTAGGCGTAAATAATTTTTCAAGCGCATATTTTGTCGGCACCAGGATCTTAAAGCCATTGATTAGTGAATCGATGCAAAACAAAATCAATGTTGCGCAACCCGATATGGAATGGAATCGGTTTTGGTCGATGGCTCCAGCTTGGGGAGATTATGGAACACAAAAACTCTTTGTCTTTGAAAAAAAATAAGTCCGTGAAACTAAATGGGAAAAACATGGCAAATGGATATGCATGTTCTATAGTCATCCCCGTATATAAGGGAGTCGAGACATTACCCGTATTGTTAGAAAGACTTGCTATCGAATTACCAAAAACTTGCGATAAATTTGAAGTGATCCTGGTTGATGACGGGAGTCCTGATAATAGCTGGGAGATCATATCCACATTCTCAAAAAAGTATTCCTGGATTCGTGGCATTAAACTGATGCGTAATTACGGACAGCAAAACGCAACTTTATGTGGTGTTCGCAATGCACTGTATCCTATTACAGTCACTATGGATGATGACTTGCAGCATCCTCCGGAAGAGATTCATAAACTATTGGGGAAATTCGCTGAAGGTTTTGATGTAGTGTATGGCGCTCCCCAACAGCTTCCAAATGACATCATTCGCAATATGATCACACGCTTGACAAAGAAACTATTATCGTATGTCATGGGTGTCCCTTCGATGAAACACATTTCTGCTTTCTGTGCGTTTCGGACTGAGCTTCGTAATGCATTTGCCAATTTTCAAAGTCCCGATTTTACTCTGGATGTCCTTCTTTCATGGGGCACTTCAAAGTTCACTTATGTATTTGTTAATCTTAATAAGGCAAAAAAATCAAATTATGGATTTTTCAAACTTGCTGCCCAGGCATTGCTCATTCTCACGGGGTTCAGCACAGCTCCATTACGTTTTGCAACCATCACAGGATTCCTGATGACAATTGTCGGATTAGCGGTGTTGGTTTATGTGACGATTATTTTCTTTTCAGAAGGAAGTGTCCCCGGTTTTCCATTTTTAGCCTCCATCATCGCATTGTTTAGTGGGACACAACTTTTTTCGCTGGGGATTTTTGGAGAATACTTGGGAACAATTTTTAAACGCAGCATGGATAAACCTCCCTACATTGTTGAACAAACCATTGAACGGAAATCACAATAACTAATGAACGTCACTGTTTTGCAACCTTCCTATATTCCCTGGCGGGGTTATTTTCATCAAATCTTGAAATCAGATCTCTTTATTTTTTATGACGATGTTCAATACGATAAGCATGGTTGGCGTAATCGAAACCGGATTAAAACCGTCAACGGCACTCAATGGATGACAATTCCGGTACTCACTGCAGGGGTTATTGAAAACTCCACTCCTATCAACCAGATCAAGATCGACTGGCATCGCAATTGGAATGAAAAGCATTGGCAGATGTTGAAGCAAACTTATGGAAAGACTCCATACTTTTCTTTGTATGAGAGCTGGCTTTCTGCTTTCTATTCAAGTCATCCGACTCTTCTTGCAGATTTCACCATCGATTTGACCATTGCAATTTGTAAAGCGTTAAATTTCAACAACACCAAATTCATCCGATCTTCTGAGTTGCAAAATATTTCTGGTGTGAAGAATGAACGTCTGATCAACATCCTAAAAAGTATCGGGGCAACCCATTATATTTCCGGTCCATCTGCACAGGACTACATCGAGGATGCAATGTTCAAAGATGCTGGAATCGAATTGGAATATATGAATTATGATTATCCGACTTATCCGCAAAGATTCCCGCCTTTCGATCCTAATGTTTCCATTCTCGATCTGATGTTTATGATCGGGCCTGATACACTAAAATATATCGAAAACAATCAATAATCAATGTTCATCCTCGAACAAAGAGCATCGACCATAATTTATAACTTTTTACTTAGCAATCCCAGCCAGAAAGTTTATTTGCTGCCTGCTAATATTTGTCCAATCGTCCCAGCAATTTTTCTAAAAGCGCAGCAGAATTTCGAATTCGTCGACATCTCGCCAACTACTTTTGGAATGGATGAAGAAGCAACCTTGAAACGATTAAAGCTCGATCCTTCAAAGTATGCTGGAGTCTTGTACGTTCATTCATATGGTGATGAATCTATTCCGCAATCCTTTTTTCAAACGTTGAAGCATTTCCATCCGGAACTTAACATAATCGATGATCGTTGTCTTTGTTTTCCAACCTTGATTGATCCGGATCTAACTTACATAGATCTGGCAATTTATTCGACTGGATATGCAAAACCTGTGGACGTCGGTTTCGGTGGATATGGATGGCTCAAGGAAATTCATCAGTACCGATCGTCATTGTTGCCTTATTCAAATGCTTCTCGAAATAAGATCGAACAGGAATTAAAAACTGCGCTCTCTCAAGAAGTCCGATTTCATTACCGGATAGATGATTGGTTAAATGGATCACCTATCGAATATTCTGTTCATCAATATACTTCAATGATTCAAGCAGAATTAATAAGAATTCAAAATCAAAAGAATCAGATCAACAAGATCTATTCATCTGGTTTACCCATTGAGATTCAATATCCAAAAGAATTCCAGAATTGGCGATTTAATATTAAGGTTGCTCATAAAGAGAAAATAATAAAGCGACTATTCGATGCAGGGTTGTTTGCAAGTTCACTTTATCATTCCCTCGGTGGTATCATGGGAAGAGGAGATTTCCCAAAAGCCAAGCAGCTGCATCAGAATATAATTAACCTTTTTAACGATCGGTACTATACAGAAGAACAAGCATACCAAACCGTCAATATCATTAACTCACTCGTAAAGCGTGCATGAAATGGATTCCATATGACAATTGATTTCAACCGTCCTTGCCAAATTGGTAATGAAATGCAATATATCGAGCAGGCAATTTCCAGCGGGCATATTTCAGGCGATGGTGTTTTTACAAAAAATTGTCATGCGCTATTGGAAAAAGAGCTGGGAATTCCCAAAGTATTACTGACAACCAGCTGTACTCATGCATTGGAAATGACTGCCATCCTTTTGGATATCACACCAGGGGATGAAGTAATTGTGCCTTCATTTACTTTTGTTTCCACAGTCAATGCTTTCGTTTTGAGAGGTGCCAAGCCGATCTTCATCGATTGCAGGGAAGATACATTAAACCTTGATGAGAGTAAGTTGGACTCTTTGGTCACACCTTTGACGAAGGCAATCGTGCCAGTCCATTACGCAGGAGTTGGATGCGAAATGGATCGGATAGTAGATATTGCCCAATCTCACAACATTCCCGTCGTGGAAGATAATGCGCATGGTTTATTTGGGAAATATAAAGGAAAATTTCTTGGGACCTTTGGCACCTTCGCTGCTCAGAGTTTCCACGAGACAAAAAACTTTACCTCTGGTGAAGGTGGAGCGCTTCTGATCAACGATGGAAAATACATTGATGATGCTGAAATCATTCGCGAAAAAGGGACCGACCGCAGTCGTTTTTTCCGCGGTCAGGTGGATAAGTATGGGTGGGTCAAATGTGGTTCAAGTTATTTGCCTTCGGATATTCTCGCAGCATTTTTATATGCTCAATTGGAACAATGGCAATTGGTTCAGAAGAAAAGACAACAGATTTGGGAATTCTATTTTCAGAATCTATCGAAGTGGGCAGCAGAAAACAATGTCCGATTACCAGTGATACCTGATCACTGTGAGCAATCGTTTCATATGTTTTATCTATTGCTTCCGAACTTGGAAACGAGGACTCGTTTTATTGCATATTTAAAATTGAAAGAGGTGCAATCCGTCTTCCATTACTTACCTCTCCATCTGTCTCTCATGGGTAGAAGTTATGGAGGAAAACAAGGTGATTGCCCGGTTACAGAAAGAATCAGTGATCAACTGACTCGACTCCCTATGCATTTTGACCTGACAAACAGTCAATTAGAACAAATCGTAGATACGGTTACATCTTTTAAAGTATAAAAACTTTTTACATAGTGATTTTTTCTGATAATGGGTGTTAAAATACAATCATGCAAAAAGAGATGTTTAAAAAAGTCAGCCCGTTTTGGACTATCTGGATGCCCCTTTTGAGTGGGATTCTCATTCTGGGAATATTGTTCGTTTTCTTATTCTTTTCTTCTGCAAAAGGTTTTTCAGCGGTTTCAAATTTATCATCTATTTCAATAATCATCATTGCTTTCCCTGTCATTCTTCTTGGCGTCGTTGGCTTCATATTTATTATCTTCATTATTAAGTGCCTTTCCCATTTATCAATAAGAATGCCGGTTTGGTTGTTGAATATTTCATCCACTTCGAATAAATGGTTGAAACGGGTGGACACTCTCAGCAATTTTTCATCCCGTCCATTTATTTTCATGAATTTGATGATTTCTCAATTTCGATCTCTGATTGATAAAATTAAAATAATTTCCCAAGCGAAATAATCAAGAGGATGGTGATGCCATGGAAAAATGGAAGGTCCAATCAATCATATTAGGAGGAGTTGTAGGTGCTTTATTAGGTACAGCAGCAGCGTTCATATTTGTTAAAAGTGCTGAGAAGCTTGACCAAAAACCCAAACTATCACCAGGTCAGGGTGTAAAAGTTGGGATGAGTTTATTGGGAATACTACGGATGTTTTCTGACCTTGGAAAAGGTGGTTGATTGTGTATAAATTCTTAAATGCCGCATACCTATGCGGCATTTTTATTACCTGAAATAATGAATATTTCCGCTGGCAATCCACTTCTCGATTACATTATTTCCGGTTCCCTCAACACTGAATATATAATTCCCATCTCGGGAAATCCTGCAATTGATTTCATTGGTGGAAATTTGTCTTATTGCTTCGCAGGACTGTCTTTGTGGAATACCAGTATTGGTTTGATCAGTAAAGTGAGTCAAGATTTTCCTTTGGACCGTTTAAAGGTTTTTAAAGATCATCATTGTGACCTTAAAGGTATTGTTGTATCTCGCGAAAAGTTTGATCATCGCAATTTCATTTCCTATCAAAGTGCTACGTCAGTGGATGTTGATCATCCCATGGCTCATTTTGCTCGTGTGAACTATGAATTTCCAAAAAGCCTACTTGGGTATCAATCTTTCAACAATTATTTTATAAAAGGTAATCCATATTTCATACGCGCCACTGAAATTCCAGTCGCTTATCTGGATGTCAGCGCGGCGCATTTATGTCCTGCTGATATTCGGACTCACTCCTCGATTTGTTCGGCATTACGAAAAGGGCTTATTCGCACCCTGACGTTGGATCCTTCCGAGCAATATATGCACCCAAACTTCTGGCCGGAGTTCCGTCCTCTATTACAAGATGTGACTGCTTTACTAGTCTCAGAAAAAAAACTTCGCAATCTTTTTAATAACAACCGTATGGAATTATGGGAAATGGCTGAAGCCCTCTGTAATATGGGTGTTCAGATTGTTGTGATCAAATGTGCTTCAAAAGGACAATTTCTTTATGATAATTATAATAAAAAACGATTTCATATTCCAGCTTATCCGGTAAAAATTGAAAGTCTTGCAGGCGTAGGAGATGCTTTTTGCGGTGGATTCCTTTATGGATATAAGGAATCATTCGATCCATTATTAGCTACATTGTATGGGAATATTTCTGCTTCAATAGCGATCGAGGTAAGTAATCCTTGGTTAATGCTTGAGCCGCTTCCAGGGTTGTTGAATGCAAGATTTTCTCAATTGCGAAAGAATGTCCGTAAACTTTAATTCTTAAGATAGCCTGATACCGGTGACCTGAAACACCTCAATTGGTTCGACCTTTCCTTTCACAGCGATTGACCCCACATTATTCATTTCCATCCTCTGCCTGACTGATTCTTCAACAGCTTTGCTTACCATAATTTGCCCAGCACTAGCCAATTCTTGAATTCGTTTTGCAGTGTTAACGGTATCACCTATTGCCGTAAATTCCATCTTTTTTTCAGTCCCGATCAATCCAAGAATCACTTCCCCGGTATGAATGCCAATTCCAAATTCAAGAGCATGATTGCTATCATTTAACTGGGTTACAGCAGACTGGATGTCTAGTGATGTATACACCGCTCGAAGAATATGATCCGTCTGCGCCAAAGGTGCATTAAACCAGGCAAGGATTCCATCTCCCAGGAATTTATCGATTGTTCCACCATTCTCAAGAATAATATTCGACGCACAAGAGAGATACTTGTTTAATAAGGTGATAAGGTTTTCAGGGGCAATTTTTTCACTTAAACTGGTGAAATCACGAATATCTGCAAAAAGAACTGTAATCACTTTCTTCGTCCCACCCAGTTCAAGTTGATTGGGGTCCAGTTGCTTGATGATTTCCGGTGACACCATCCTTTCAAATAACCTTTGACTTGCTTCCAACTTCTTCCGTTCTGTTAAGTCATCGATAACAATGACAGTTCCTATGACTTTACCATCCGTTGTTCGAAGAGGGGAAATTACTAATCTCAACGATGTCTTTGGACAAGGTTCTTCTTCTATTAAATAATCCTGCTCCAAAATTATCACTCCTTTTTCAATCGCTTCCATTTGTGCTTTTTGGAATTCATCATTGAAACAAGGGATTTCTTTATATATAGGTTTGCCAATAATTTCCCGTCCTTTGATTGAAAAGATTCGGGAAGCGGCAGAGTTACATAAATTAATATTATTTTCCAGGTCTGTCGTAATAACACCGCTGGTTACAGAAGAAAAAGCATTATCCAGCAGTTGCTTTAATTGGGTGACCTCCTCCAATGTATGCTGCACAGATTCATACAACCTGGCATTCTCCAAGGCAACAGCCGCCTGGTCTGCAAAACCTTTCATAATATCCAATTCTTTATTAGTAAATAAGCCCGCTTTGATTCGATTATCGGTATAGATGATCCCGGTTAATAAACCTTTAGCTTTTAAGGGGACGCATAAGATTGACCGCAAATTATACGAAATGACGCTTTCCTGGTTGTCAAATCTTGGATCTTTTTGCGCATTTGTTGTTAATATCGGTTCACCACTGGAAACAACTTGATTTATCAGTGTCGAACTGAAAGTAATTTCATCTTTGGCTATGGTTTCTTGTTCCCAATCGCGGGCGACTTTTATTTGTAATTCCCCATGTTCATCATACAACATTAAAAATCCTCGTTCAGCATTGGTGAGGCGGATGATCGTATCCATAACGATCTGGAGTACGGTGGATAAGTTTAACGATGAATTTACCACTCTACCGATTCCGGATAATGCCCCCAATTTTTCATGATCCTTTAGTAGAGAATCCACCTTTTGTTGTATTTTTATGATTTCATTGCTGATTAAATTGAGAAAACTATCAAGAGACTGCACAGTTTGAGGATCTCCACAAGCATCCCGGATTGATTGCACTTGTTTGAGTTGTTCAAGTACGATCCGAAACTGTGTTCTAAGCAAATTTTCAGTCAATGATTCAGAACTCATCGACTTCCCCTTTTCGAAAGTTTGAAAAGGTTTCGAAAACGCTTTTTGAATATCGTGCGCTGTATAGATTTTGCTGAACCCTCTGCCTTTGCCTGATCAGCATGCGATGCACTATATAGATCGCGTTCGTATTCGAGCAGCAGTATCTTTGCAGGATGCTCAACCATGGGTAATTCTTGAACCAAGGATTTTATTTTTTCTTGTGGAGTTTGTGAAGGCGAAACCCTGAGATTAATTTTCTTTGCAGAGATCATCACATTTTCGAATAAACGCTGGATTGGAGTGAGTTCTTCTCGGTGTGCCCAATCTGAGATCCAATCGGGGATTCCGATATCCAGCTTTCTCAAAAGATGGATAATAAAGGTAGGAATTGATTTCTTTTTACGCTTCTTCAGGGTTTGTCGCCGCCAGATGAATACTCCTACCAGGATGATGACCATAGCCAAAAATGCTAAATATCCGAAGAGTTTATCCAGTTGTGTCGATTCCTCAATCCCAGCACTGTTCGCATTTGTATCACCAGTTGCAATATTCCCAACCTCTGGTTCTTGAAAATTTCTAGTTGCATCAGCAATTGGTGTTGCTATTATTAAGTTGCGGTCTACCAATTGGTACCGCAACGGCAGAATCGTAACGGTTGGTTCAAATTCAACCCATCCTATCCCTTCGAACCATACCTCTGGCCAGGCATGGCTGTCCTTCAACCGTGCTCGGAACTGAGTACCCGTTGCCAATCTTTCGCCTTGTGCATATCCGACTGCCAACCGGGCTGGAATTCCCAAAGTACGTAGCAAAACAACCTCCGCAGATGCGTAGTATGTACAAAATCCCTTTTTCTGATCAAAAAGCAACCAATCAACAAGGTCGCGCCTTTCAGGCAGGGATGGGACAGTACCTTCATACTGGATATTCCCTCGTAAATATTCCGTGATAGCAAGAGTTTTATCAAAAGGATTATGGACTCCTACCGTGATTTCCAATGCAAGATCTCTTACACGCTCGGGCAAGTCTTCGGGTAGTTGTAAATAGCGTTCCTTGATCCACTCTGGATAATTGTTTCCTGAAACGATCAGCTGTTCGGATGAAGGATAATTTAAGATAGTCTCAAATGTGTATTTTTGATTTTGTTCAAGTGGTTTATTGGGAATGATTGATATGATATCCTTTTTCGAATCCGGCTGATTAAAGAATAAGAGCTCACCGGGAAGATCGATTGAGGTGATATTTCCACTTGTGAAGAATATACCAATCTTCCTCGAAGATCGGATCGAAAGAGTTACGACAGGAGATGTTCCGGTCTGTGCATTTTCATTAATACTAGTCGACGACGAGTAAGGTAACAGCGAATAATCTGAGTTGCTCCATTCTTCACCATCATAATAGTCGTACACCCGTGACCGCCAATAGAAGTTGTAACCGCTTGGCGGAGTTTCTGAAGACTCTATATAAAGCAATACTTGATCGTCGGTTGGAATACTTTGACCAATTGAAAAAATCGCTTCATTTTTGAAAAATGACGTATCTTCTGGTTGATTCAATGGAGCAAACACATTGTTCCAACGTGTTGTGAGATTTTCAAAGTACTTCCTTACCTGTTGTTGTTCAACGGTCCCAGGCGTGAATGCGTTGACAATACTTGGGATAGTCCACGCAAGGAAGACGATCAAAATTGAGTTGAGAATCACATTCCTGTTAAAGTCCAGCTTCGAATTGGGTTCATAAACAATATGATTCTTCTTCCAAAAACTTTCACGATTATTGAAAAATATCCTCGCCATCAGGAATAATAGGAAAAGAAAAAATATTGCCGTCAGAAACCAACTTTTATTTTGTTTAGGCAGGAAAACATCGATCGTGATGAGACCGACCGAACCAAAAATAATGGCACCCCAGGGATTGTTGGATCGAACAAGTGAAAAACCAGAGAAAAATCCAATAAACCAGCAGCATATAGTCACTGCAAAAAGAAAGAATAACGTACTTTCTATGGGTTGGTGATGGAATAATTGATAGATCGATTGTCCCAATTGGAATAGTACATTGAAAATTCGATCAAACAATCCTTGTTGTCCCCGTAATGTCAATCCCAAAAACGGGAAAATTACCACAATGGATATGAGAAGAGAGGATAGAAGAACTTCGAACGTTGAGAGTTTGCTGTAACCAATCGCAATGCCGATGACACAGCTTAGGATGATCAGTAATGTAATTGTTTCAAGATCATCCGCCCAATGTGAAATACCCAAGTACAACCCAATCGATACCATCATGATCAACAATCGAGCGATCGATGGGTAATCCCATACTTTGGTTAATTTTTTCTGTATCATCTAGTGTACAATATTATCATAAGGCAAAATTTGGTTTCTAGGAAACATTTATGAAATTGTTTTGGCCTTCTGAAATCCCAATCATCCTTTTTTTGCAAAATCTCGGAAGTTGGATTGGTCCTATGATGCGGACCATTTCGTTGCTGGGTACTGAAGATTTCTTTCTTCTGATCATGCCAGTAATTTTCTGGTCTATCGATTCAGCGTTGGGAATTCGCTTGGGTTACCTGATTCTCTCCTCCTCTAGTTTAAACGGATGGGTTAAGTTGACTTTTCAAGGCTCCCGCCCGTATTGGTTTGATGCCAGGGTAGAAGGTTTTGCAAACGAATCCTCTTTTGGTTTTCCATCAGGTCACACACAAAGTGCCACTGTCATTTGGGGACGGTTGGCAGTTTGGATTAAACGCAGTTGGTTTTGGGTGGTGGCTTGCATCATCATTCTCCTGGTTGGGCTCTCTAGAATTTTTCTCGGAGTACATTTCATCAGTGATGTTATCGGTGGTTTAATTGTTGGGATTTTGTTCTTGCTTTTATTTTTATTCTTAGAAAAACCGATTGCAAAATGGTGGTGTGGCCGCAAATTGGGTTGGCAAATTATTTTCGGTTTTCTTTCATCATTGGTTTTTATCCTTATTGAATGGTTGATCACGTGGAGTTTACGTAGTTGGCAATTGCCCACTGAATGGTTGGCGAATGCTGTGCGAGATTTTCCCTTAGTTCCACCCAATCCGATCGACATCAGCGGAGCATTTACCGTCGCAGGCACTTGGTTTGGACTGACCGCTGGGATATCATGGATCTTCCATCGAGGTGGATTCTTCGTTGCAAAGAAACCTGTACATAAAATATATTCTTTTCTGATTGGCTTGGTCGGTGTACTGGCAATTCGGATGGGTCTTGACATTATTTTCCCCGATTCAGCAAACTGGATTGGTTTCGGTTTTCGATACTTACGTTATGCACTGGTTGGATTTTGGGTGGCAGGTCTGGCACCCTTTATTTTCATTTCGCTGAAATGGGCGAATAAATCAAATCATTAGGAGATAAACCATGAAAAAGTTCTTTTCTTTCTTTTTCGGTGCAATTCTAGGTGGAGCCTTAGGAGCCAGTGCTGCACTTCTTTTCGCTCCCATGAAAGGGACTGACTTGCGGCAGAAGTTGAACGAATATTTGATTGAAGTTAAATCGGAAGTCGGTTCAGCTGTTGATGAAAGAAGATCCGAGCTGCAAGACCAAATTGCACGCTTACGTAAGCCATCGACTTCAAAATGAATTCAAAAAAGATCGGGTAAACCCGATCTTTTTTATTTTTCATTAATTGAGATTTCATACGTTCCATTCTTTTGTGTATGTCTGGCGGTACCACTCACTATAATCAAGACAGAATCGTAATCGTTTCCGATTTCGATCGGAATTTGTGTGTCACTTCCAATTTGAACAATCACATGTTCAACAGAGGGAACCGATCCTTCCCGGATAATGGTCAAATTGAATGTCTGCGGGAGGGTATTTTCTATTCGGACAAAACCTTCCGATTGCCATTTCCCCATTCCCGACTCAAAATCTTCGTAGTATCCAATCGCTGGGATCGAAATATCATCAATCATAAATCCCTCGTAGACCACCCCCGCGTCCGTTATATATTCAAATTGGATTTCGATTTTTTGTCCTGCATAAATGCTGAGATCTACAGATTGTTCCGCCCAACCCGAACTACTTCCTGAATATCCACACCCTAACCCGTTTTCCTCCTCACGACAGGATTGTGTCGGAACAACCTGCCATTGACCGTTTTCAGGTTTAGCCTCCAAGAAGACGTAATCAAAATTATCCTCAATGTCATATGAAACCCAATATTTCATTATTATGGGACCTGAAATATTTGTAAAATCAAAACTTCCATGCATCGTTGAATCCGAATCATCAGATTGGTTCGACCAAAAGAAATAATTTCCAGAGTAAGCATCGGTTGAGACTATTGGAACGGTGATATTCCCGGAAAACAGGAAGTCATATGAACCGCGGCACCTTATTTGAATGTAGTCCGTACCATATTGATTCACCTGCCGTGCTGTTTTTTCCATTGGACAATCATAGATGACCTCTGTAGGCTGAGCTGTGGATGTTAATTGATAAGCATGGTATCCATATCTTCCATCATACAAGTCAGTGTCGTTCAGGTAGTTTGCTATAGTCCAATCTGCAAATACATCATCTGCGGTCTCTATAATTCCAGAGAACACATTACGTGCGTCGATAGCCTGAAGAGTTACATCGATGCTATCGAATCCATTTTCCTGCTCGCTCACTAGATCTTTCGTTGCATCTTCACCAAATTGTTCATAAAAATATTGGATAAATAAATATGCTGCGCCATAATAGGGATCAGACAAGGAGAGATCTTCCGGCCAGTCTCGCATTGGGATATCAGGATTTCGCAGATAATAATAATCAAATCCACCAGCGTTATACCCATTGATGAATGACGCCAGGTCAGATAACCCTTCATTCATCCAGCTATCTTCATTCTTGTCTCGATACCAGTGGATCATGTGTTGAAATTCGTGAGCAAGGACTCCATAAGTGTATGCGCTTCCAAGGGGTTCAGAAGTGCTCAAATAAAACATTTCATGCATATTGGATGTGGGATCGATGGTTGTAGCCATCTCATCTACACTGGAAAAATACCCTGCGATATTCGATCCAAGACCCCGCGCATACAGTATGTAGAGATGAACATCTCCGTCGATCCCCGGAGACCATTCGCTGCCAAAGAAATCCCGATTGGTGGGATAAATTTTATTTTCAAACGTATCGCATAAATCCTTCAAATCCCTGCTATCGTACTTGATTCCATTTTCAATCCAAAAGTAAAGATGGGGGGTTGTGTACCGAAGAGTTGCTTGAATGGTCAGTTCTTCTTCGGTATCATCATTTGTGGCGTAAAATGATTGTGTATCCCCAATAGTTCGATCCACAGCAATTAACGGTGTAAACGATGAATCGATATGGATACCCCTAAGTTTGCTTGAAATGGAATCCAAATCCCTCACAGGAATAATCTCATTTTTTATGGTAGCTAATGTATCGAAAGCTCGATCCAATTCCGGTGAAGACAAGTGAGTCTCGGTGGGGGTAGACTGTGTTTTCAACACTGCTGTGCTTGTCGCTTCCAAGGATACGCGAAATGGTGTCTGAGTTGTTATTTGAACAGGAGTGATTCTTGTAAATAAATCCTTCATCACAATATTCACGCCATTGACATTAATATTAATAGTATCAATCGTTACATATAGAATCACAGTTGATACAGCGCAAAGACTAATGATAATAATAGAGACTGCCAGACAGCAGGAACTACGCTGTTTATTCATTTCGAATTCCATTCATGGAAGAATTGAAAGTTCGAAATTCCATAATGCTTGTCGCTGTGATAAGTCCAGCAGTAATCCATAAATAAGGCAACGCAAAAGAATCAACGCTAAATCCCTCCAATAAAAATGCCAGGAGCATGAAAAACCCTGCTTTACCAATAAGTTTAAATATCCGGTTTCGACTTTTTTGAATGAATTTCGCAGAGGAAAACAAGATATACAACCAGGCTAGAAAACAACAGAAGCCAGCGATCCCTGTTTCTGCCAAAATCCTTATCCACAAGCTTTTAATATTCATAAGGTAGTCCGAACGGTATAGGATACGGCGGACTTCGACCATAATGCGACTGAAAGGATTTAGATTTTCTGTCATGTAATAACCAGCCAACCCTACGCCCACGCCCATAATAGGATGGTCATTAAAAACATTCCAACCTGCGATCCAATATGCTACTCGTTCACCCATTTTAAGATTGTCAGCATAATCCAAAACAGGACTTTCGCTGGTTGTATCAAATGTGAACAAATCAGCCATCCGATTGTCAACCTTGGTAAGTACGATCATGGTTCCATATACTAAACCCACGTATGCGAAAACGAAAATTATTATTAAAACAGCATTAATGTATCCAAGATTTTTCTTATCGAGTAGCTTTTTCACTTTTCCGACAGCTGCCAGTTTGCTATTAATTGACTTGATTATTTTGCTATTAAACTCAATGAATATGGCTACCAACATCAGAAAAAATGCTGCTATCCCAACTCGGGAGAGAGTCAAACTTAAGGTAATTACTCCCATTACCAGTAATAAATTCTCGAGAGTGAAAAATCCGATTTTAAACTTGTGAGACGAAACTTTGCTGACTGTGGCTGAAAGCCATAATGGCAAATAAAGCATATTGAGTTGATGGGCAAACCATGAGGGTTCCATGGTTAATCCAAATGCCCTTCCTGTTCCTAATTCACCCAAGCTGATGATATTTTGAATTTGATCGATTATGGTAGGGTAAGTATGCGTGGTATACCAGAAACCGGCTCTCAAGAAAGTCCATGACAAGACGATTAATCCAGACCAATTGATGATCTGCAAAGTGATTATTAATAATCGCTCTGTTCGTAAATATACTGCGATGATCAAGTAAAAACTTATACCGATGACTAGAGTGATAAGACCTTTAACCGCACTATTGAAGGTGGAGATATCTTTGAATGGTGGTATACGTGTGATAAGTGCAAAAATGGTGGAAAAGAAGGCTATAAGCAGGAACCACATCACTGGTTGAAAGTGAAAAGGCAACGCACCTTTTTTTATCAGGTTGGGGATTAGCCAAAATCCACACAAAATAAATACAAAAATCGTTGCCGGAGGAGCAACCATTGATCCACTGATCGAAGCTAGTAAAGGTAAACTAGTTATCGGCAGCGTGACAAATAATAGAAACCAGTTCCATTCAAAAAAATGAAATCGAATTGTCCGAAAAAGTTGAAATGGATTACTTTTTTTTGACTGCATGGAATTTAATGGTATGAAGGAACACAATGCCCATAATGAATCCCAGGATGCTAAAGCCAAAAACCAGGAAGTTACGGTTGTAGCTGACCGGAGATGTTGGGTTCTGCCCCTCTTCACTGATATAAAAAGTCATTTCTGGAATTATCCCCATACTTTTCAGCTTTTCATTTTGTAACTTGCTCGAAATTGTGCTTATTTCATCTTTTATGAAGTCGGTATTTTTTCTCTCACACGGTTCATAGACCGGCATCACAATACTTGTAGATTCCATGCATTTTTCCAAATTGGATAATTTCTCAGTCAGATGGTTGGCAAGTAATGCATGCATGGATGCAGCTTGTAATCGGATGAGCGCTTCCCTTGCCCAAATGTTGACGACGGTGGTCGCGGTTTCCGGGTTACTCGTCCGCACCCTCATCCGCCAGAGATATTCTTGTCTCTCTAGAAACGAGATTTTTTGAAGCGATTCCAAGGTAGAGATTAAAATTTTTTCAGCAGTAATTTTTTCCAGAACTATGCGAGTTAACTCAGTAGATCTTAATAAATCTCCCACTGCATCCACCGCCTGGTCCTGCTGCTCATCCGTCAAAACTCCTGTTTGGACGAAATTGATGGAAGTCGTGATCGCCGCTTGACTCTCGTAAATTGGTGGAACTACGGCGTGCGCGATAAGTCCAATGATCGCTCCTCCCAGCATAAAAAGAACGATTATCCACCAGTATTTGAGTGTTTTGAGAAAGGAATCCATCGGGATGAATTCAGTCGTCATTCGTTTTTTCATCTTCATCAATACTGAAACGAATTATACATAGAAAAAAGCCGCACTGCCCCTAAATATTTTGGATTATTTCAAGTCAAAATGGAAGAATCTAATTAATAGCTAAGTTTCGTTTGCCGGCTCATCCTTATAGAGTTGAAGTTTCTCGATAAGCTTAAAAACAGGTTCCGGGAGATAATATTTAACTGCCCTGCCTTGTGCTATGCGTTGGCGGATCTGTCTGGATGAAATCTCCAATAAAGGCGCTTCGACGAATCGCAATTTTCCTGTTAATCCTGGTAATTGCTGTTCCAGTAAGCTAAGATCAATCTGATCTCCGGGTCTCCGCATCACACCCAAACCTTCGGTCATATCGATGATTTGCCGCGGGTGATACCATTCAGGAAAATCATGCAGTGAATCCCCGCCGATTAAGTAATAAAGCTCCACTCCCGGAAATCGTTCTTTCACCTCGCGTATCGTATCCACTGCGTATTGCGGTGCTGGTCGCTTCATTTCCAAGGTTGAAATCTCAAACTTTGGTTCGAGATTTATGGCTGCCTTTAGTAGCTCGAGACGGGTTTCAACCGGTGTAATCGTCAGGTGTAATTTATGCGGCGGGTCCGGGGTGAGCATCCATAATAAGCGATCTAACTGCAATTGATCGCACGCTTCCATTGCAAGGATTAGATGTCCCAAGTGAGGTGGATTGAACGTACCCCCAAATATGCCTATGCGCAGTTTTTTCTCCATTAATCCTGCCAATCCAATTCATATTCACCGATATGGACAGTCTCACCTTCATGGATCCCGGCTTCTCTTAACTTCGCATCCACTCCCAGACGCTCCATTAGTATTTGAAAGCGTCTCACAGAACCTTCGTGCTCCCAATATGTCATTTCCGCAGCTCGCTCTATGGCTTTACCTTTGATTCGCCATCCATCGGAGATTTTTTCGATGGTAAACTCACGCGCATCCACCTCAGGACGATAAATAGGCAAAGCTTTTTCGATCTCCGGTTCTGGAGCGGATTTAAGCAGCTCCAAGGCTTTCCATAATAACGGTTTTAATTCCTGATGAGTTAATGCTGAAATTGCCATTGGTTCGAATCCTTTTTTTCTTAATTCCGGTTCGATTCGTTTCCATTTGGTTTGCACTTCTGGAATGTCAATTTTATTAATTACCACCAACTGAGGTTTTTTGGAGAGGTTGGTATCGAAAAGCGCCATTTCGCTGTTTATCTGCGTAAAATCTGCGATCGGATCCGAAGATAATCCATCCAATAGGTGAATTAATACACGTGTGCGCTGTACATGGCGCAAGAAAGCATCTCCAAGTCCTGCACCTTTGTGAGCACCTTCAATGAGACCAGGAATATCAGCAAAAACAAGTGACGTATCCAAGTCAAGTTCTGCTACACCTAGGTTCGGTTCAAGGGTTGTAAAAGGATAATCCCCGATCTTGGGTTTGGCATTCGTGATGGCTGCTAATAGACTTGACTTTCCAGCGTTTGGCACTCCCACAATACCTATATCAGCAATTAGTTTCAATTCAAGTCGGATTCGTTTCTGTTCAGAAGGTTCCCCTCTCTCTGCAGTTCGAGGAACCTGGTTGCGAGATGTGGCAAAGTGCTGGTTGCCTTTGCCCCCTCTACCCCCTTTGCATACGATCAAGGTTTGATCCTTTTCGACCAGATCACCAATCAATTCGTTCGTGGTTTCGTCATAAATCATCGTACCCATGGGTACCAGGATGGTCAAGTCTGGAGAGGATTTTCCTGACATATTGTTGGGTCCACCTCTCGCCCCATCCTGCGCGACAAATTGATTTTTATGCCGAAAGGTAGCCAGGGTGTTTAAGCTGATGGTGGTCTTAAATAAAATACTCCCCCGCGTCCTCCATCTCCTCCATCAGGACCGCCGCGCGGTACAAACTTTTCTCGATGGAAATGGACAGACCCGTCTCCACCTTTTCCGGATTTAACCGAAATTACTGCGTCATCAATAAACATCGATTTACTTATTCTCTTCCTTTGATGAGAAGATGAGGATCTCTCCTCATCTTCTCTTTACTTCTATTTTCTACTTCCTGCCAAACTTTGCCTTGAGAAGATCTTCCAAGGTGGGTTGACCAATTTCCTGCAGCTCATAGCGGACACGCTGCATCGGTTTGTTAACCTTGATGATCCGGGTAAGGTCAATTGGTGTTCCAGAGATGACAAGATCCACTTTGGCGTTGTTGATGGTTTTTTCAAGATCTTTCGTCATTTCATCACCGTACCCCATGGCGGGCAGGATTGCACCGGTTTTTGGATACTTGCGATACGTTTCGATGATACTACCCACAGCGAACGGTCGAGGGTCAACGATCTCTGATGCACCGAACCGTCGTGCAGCGACCCAACCAGCTCCATACGCCATTTCACCGTGAGTAAGCGTCGGACCATCCTCAATGACGAGGACACGTTTACCGCGGATTGCATCAGGATTATCGACGAACAGAGGTGATGCAGCTTCAATAATGGTCGCTTTCGGATTTAATGTTCGAAGGCTCTCGCGGACTGCAATGATGTTCTCCGGTAACGCGGTGTCCACTTTGTTGATTACGAATACATCCGCAAGGCGGACATTAGTTTCACCGGGATGATATGCTTTTTCATGACCAGGTCGATGCGGATCAGCGACGACAATTGCCAGATCGGAAACATAGAACGAAAAGTCATTGTTTCCACCATCCCACAGCACGATGTCCACTTCTTTTTCTGCCTGGCGTAAAATGGCTTCGTAATCCACGCCGGCATAAACGATGATTCCATTATCGATGTGAGGCTCGTATTCCTCGCGCTCTTCGATGGTGCATTCATTTTTATCTAGATCAGCATAGGTGGCATACCGTTGAACTTTTTGTTTTACCAGGTCACCATACGGCATGGGGTGCCGGATAGCTGCTACTTTGTAACCCATTTCGCGTAAGATCAGTGATACTCTCCGAGTTGTCTGACTTTTCCCAGAGCCAGTACGCACAGCACAAACGGAAACAACAGGTTTCGTTGATTTAACCTGGGTTGAGTGAATACCCATCATGCGGAAATCAGCTCCGCATGCCAGTACTAAGGAAGCCTTGTGCATGACCACTTCATGTGGAACATCACTGTAGGCGAAGATCACCTGCTCGGCTTTCTTATCCTTGATCAATTTTTCGAGATCAGTTTCCGGATAAATCGGGATTCCATTGGGATACAGCTTGCCCGCCAGTTCCTTGGGATATTTTCGACCTTCTATATTGGGGATCTGGGTAGCGGTAAAAGCTACGACCTCATAATCTGCGTTATCGCGATAAAAAACGTTGAAATTGTGGAAATCGCGTCCTGCAGCACCCATGATGATGGTTCGGATCGGTGTCATAAATACTTTGCTCCTTGTAGAAAGATTTATTTCACATCGCTTTTGGGGCTGTGATGCCCATCAAACCCAGCGTATTTTGAAATACTTGTTTTGCTGCTGCAACAAACCGAATCCTGTTGTTCCGGATATGCTCGTTCTCCTGCAAAACCGGGCATTGCGTATAAAAATCATTGAATGCCTTAGCCAAATTGTAAGCGAGATTTGCAATTTCGAGTGGTCTAATATCCTTAGCTGCTCGTTGCACTGTGGCTGGTAACTGAGTCAACAACTCAATCAGCGCGACTTCGGACTGCGTGAGTTCATAATCAGGAGTCATCGATGGCGGCAAGTCATTACCAAATTTACGTAATATACTACTCGCACGCACAAATGCATATTGGATATATGGTGCAGACTGACCGTCAAAACTGAGAGCGGCTTCCCAATCGAAAGTAACCACCTTTGTGTTTTCACGTGCCAACATAGGATATCGTATGGAACCAATTGCCACTGCGTGTGCAACAGCATTTTTTTGTTCTGAATCTAATTCAGGATTCTTTTCAGTGACAACCGCCAAAGCCCTGCTCGTTGCTTCTCGGATCAATTCCTCCATCAACACGACATTCCCATCCCTGGAGGCCATGATGACATTTCCAGGCAGGTTCACCACTTCATATGGGATATGTTGGCATTCTGTCGCATGCTCGAATCCATAAATCTCCAGTGTCTTGAAAACTTGCAGGAAATGTAACGATTGGCGTACATCCACTACATAATAGGATTTGGTCAGTTTTGGATAATCGAGGAATTTCTGCTGTGCCAGTGCAAGATCCTCTGTGGCATATAAGGCAGTATTATCAGACCGCAAAACCACCAGCACCCGATATTTTTCTGTTTCGTTTCCCAGCAACTCATCCAACTTGACAATCACTGCTCCTGTTGGTCGCTCATCGATGGCAATCTTTTTAGTGATCAGCTGCTCAACGATTTTTCTACCGGCGTGCTCAAACTCGCTATTAAAATAATACCGGTCAAATGTGATTCCCAGGATGCTGTACATTTCATCGAAACCATCTAATGACCATTGTCGCGTTTGTTCCCACAATTTGACGATTTCTTCTTCCCGATTATCCCAACGTTTATACAATTCACGGACTTCCACTTCCAATTCGGGATTTTCCTCGAGCCTGCGATTTGCTTCCGCATACAGATCACCCATCCAGCGGGTTGTATCCTTGATGGGTTTTTCACCCTTGTGCAACTGAATATAGTTCCACAGCCATTTGATGACATGTAAACCGATATCTCCTGGGTAATTCGCGCGGATTACCTCGAAACCTGCAAATTCCAGAATGCGAGCCAGGGAATCGCCCAGGATGGCACTTCGTAGATGCCCTACATGGAATGCCTTGTGGGTATTGGGTTGGGAAAATTCCACCATCACTTGTTGGTCTAGTTTCTTCCCCATGCCAAAATCAGATTTCTCCGCCAAAATGATATCGATCGCTTTTTGTGCGTAGGATGCGGTAGAAAAGTACAGATTCAAATACCCATTAAGTGATTCAACTTTTTCGAAGACTTCAGGCATTTTGAGGGATTGTGCAATTTCATCCGCGAGTTTTCGTGCATTATCCGCCACATTTATTTTTGGATCCTGCTTTGCAGTTTGAGCAACGATCTGAAAGAAAGAGGTCGAGATGCCCCACTTTCCGGAAAACGGGATATTTGTCCACTTAAGGACAGGTGCAGAAAAACCACGCTCCTTCAATTTCTCGAAAATGATCTTTTCTATCGTTTCTTTCTCGATTTCAAACATAGCGGCTGGTATCCTGAAAATAAAAGCGGGAGTTAACGCCTCCCGCTGCTGGTTATTGAGAATTCGAAGATTTCGTAGATTAAAATGCTATTTTGCCAGGGAAGCCAATTTTTTCATCAATCTACTTTTGCGTCTCGCAGCATTGTTTTTATGTACAATACCTTTCTGAGCGGCAATATCAAGCTCGTGAATAGCTTCTAGTGTCGCTTTCTGTGCAGCGTCTTTATCGCCTTCTTCGATGGCGGTTTTTGCTTTTTGTACAAAGGTGCGGGCGCGACCGCGATAGACACGATTTTGCACGCGCTTTTTTTCATTTTGACGATTTCGTTTGATTTGAGACTTGATGTTTGCCAAAGTATTTCCTCCGAAAATTCTTGCTTTATTGAACGGTGTAGAATTTTACCAAAGCAACGTCAATTCGTCTAGTAATTCGATGCACCATGTTATGGACATGAAATTTAATTGAATATACTTAACGGGAGGACCTTAGCCTGGAGGAGTGTATGGATCTACTTCGTTCATTATTGAAACTGACCTTTCCACACCTTTACAAACCCAATTTTGAACGCTTTCGGCACGCCATTTTAACCAATGAAACAGGTCCGGTGCCGGTTGGTGAGATTTTCGCTGACATCGATTTTGTTGGCGGATTCTTAAATCAAAGGGTTGTGGACTATTCCAAAATTGCATCCGATCCCGATAAGAAAATATCGCTTCGTGAATATCAGGATGGATATCGATATATTCACCAGTCCATCGAGTTCTGTCTGAACGCTGGTTGGGATTATTCGTACTCGTTCTCTTTAATCCCTTTCCCTGGCATGGGTAGCAGTCTGGCAGATAATACTGCAAACTTGGGGAAAGGACGCAAACGCTTCTGGGTGAATGATCGGGAAGGTCCAATAAAGAATTGGCAGGATTTTGAACAATATGCTTGGCCAACCGATTTCTCCGGTGTCAATCTCATGTCTCGTATTATGGCAAAAAGGGTACCGGATGGGATGAAAGTGATGGTGATCCCAGGTGGTGTGTTTGAGTGGACCTCACAGTTGATGGGGTTGGTCAATTTCAGTTACGCACTCATAGATATTCCGGATTTAGTGGATGCGGTCGTCAAGAAGGTGACCGAAACCATCTATCGTGTTACCGAAGATATCCTTCAGGAACCGAATGTTGGGGGCATCTTTATGGGAGATGATCTTGGATATTTCAGCGGGACGATCATC
Organism: uncultured Chloroflexia bacterium; assembly: GCA_963699305.1. Taxonomy (GTDB): domain Bacteria; phylum Chloroflexota; class Anaerolineae; order Anaerolineales; family Anaerolineaceae; genus JBGQAS01. The sequence goes on from OY969431.1 coordinate 1,112,300, forward strand.
TCACCAAAAATCCTGCGCGATAAAATTTTACCGAACACCAAGAAAATTATCGATCTTGTCCACCAAGCAGGAAAGTTGTTTGTCTTTCATTCATGCGGAAACATGTATGCAGTCATGGATGACCTGATCCAGATTGGCATTGACGCCAAACACAGCTTCGAAGACAAAATCATGCCTATCGAAGAAGTCTATCAAAAATGGGGAAAACGTATCGCTATTATTGGCGGATTGGACATGGGTATCCTTGCCAGTGGCACGGAGAAACAAGTTCGTAACCGCTCACGCGAAATCCTTGATATGTGCGGATTAAAAGGGCATTATATTTTCGGTACTGGAAATTCCGTTGCCAACTATATCCCTATTCAAAACTACCTTGCCATGCTTGATGAACTCCATAAATGGAACGAAGAGCATTTCGGTTCAGAACTATAGCGATGGGCTAAAAGAAGAGGTTGCATCAGCAACCTCTTCTTAATTCACTTCTGTTATTTATCCTGCAGGGCAGCAAGTCCGGGTAATACCAACCCTTCCAGCATTTCAAGCGAAGCTCCACCACCTGTCGAAATATGAGTGATTTTGTCCGCCACGCCCGATTGCTGTACGGCTGAAACTGAGTCACCGCCGCCGATGACCGTGATAGCGCCGCAATCAGCAACTGCTTTGGCAATTGCGAAAGTACCTTCTGCAAATTTGGGCATTTCAAACACACCCATGGGTCCATTCCAGATGACCGTGCCGGCATTCTTCACGACCTTGGAGAATTTGGAAATGGTTTCCGGACCAATATCCAGGATCCTCCACCCTTCTGGAATTGCACCAACCGGGATGATCTTACTATTGGCAGCCGGATCGAATTTATCGGCAATCACCACATCCACAGGCAAATAGAGTTTTGATCCGCCCATTGCTAAAACTTCCTTGGCAGTGGGTAGAGCTTCATCTTCCACAAGTGAATCCGCTACAGGATATCCTTGTGCCTTGAAAAAGGTGTTTGCCATGCCGCCACCGATGAGTACACTATCAGCCTTGGATAACAGATTCTTGATGACACCAATCTTGTCACTAATCTTAGCACCACCCAGGATAGCCACAAACGGACGCTTCGGGTTGTCAATAGTCTCACCGAGATATTTAATTTCTTTTTCCATCAAAAAGCCCGCTACTCCGGGTAAAATCTTTGCAACACCTTCTGTGGATGCGTGTGCCCGATGGGCAGTTCCGAATGCATCGTTCACATACACATCTGCCAGGCTTGCCAGTTGCTTTGCCATGCCCGCATCATTCTTTTCTTCCTCAGGATGAAAACGAGTATTCTCGAGGACTAGGATTTCACCTGGTTTAAGCATCTTGGAAGCTTCTTCAGCCTTCGGACCAATGCAGTCTTCCGCAAATTTAACGGGTTTGCCTAGAAGCTTTGCAAGATGTTCTGCTACGGGTTTCAAAGAGAATTCAAGATCTGCAGCTGTTTTAGGGCGTCCGAGATGGGAACACAAGATGACTGCTGCACCTTCTTTGAGCAAATACTCGATCGTGGGTATTGCACCCTTGATGCGGGTATCGTCTTTTATTTTTCCTTCCTTGATGGGTACATTGAAGTCTACACGGACAAGGACTTTCTTTCCTTTCACATCAATATCCCTGATTGTCTTTTTATTGAACATATTATCTCCCAAAAGTATATTAGTTATAAAAGATGCGCACTTTTATCGTTTGAAGGATAAAAACGTGCGCATCTCTTATTACTCTGAAAATTTAAAGTTTTGAAGCGATGAGGTCCGCCAGGTCAGCTGTGCGGCAGGAGTAACCCCATTCATTGTCGTACCAGGCTACCACCTTCACTAGATTGCCGCCCATCACTACATTGGTCGGTAGATCCACGATCGATGAGCGTTCGTCACCTTTGAAATCGGTGGAAACCATCGGGTCGTTGTACTCACCCTTGGTGACGCCGAGGATACCTTTCATGGGTCCTTCGGAAGCCTTGATGAAAGCTGCGTTCAATTCTTCCTTGGTTGTGGCTTTCTCAACCGTGGCGGTCAAGTCCACGACAGACACGGTGGGGGTTGGGACGCGCATGGCGAAACCGTCGAACTTGCCCTTGAGTTCCGGGATGACTAACGAAATGGCCTTGGCAGCTCCGGTTGTGGTGGGAATCAAGTTCAAGCCGGCAGCTCGAGAGCGGCGCATTTCCTTCTTGTGACCCTGGTCGAGGATGACCTGGTCATTCGTATAGGAGTGGATTGTGGTCATCACGGCGTGCACGATTTTGAAATTATCATTCAAAACTTTTGCAGCAGGAGCCAGGCAGTTCGTGGTGCAGGATGCATTGGAGATTACATGATGCTTGTCGGGGTCGTACTTAGTCTCATTGACTCCGAGTACAACGGTGAAGTCCTCATTCTTGGCGGGAGCGGTGATGATAACTTTCTTGGCACCACCTTTTTGAATATGGACATTGGCACCAGCTTTGCCTTTCGCAGGATCGCCGATGGCATCCGTGAAAATCCCGGTGGATTCGATGACGATCTCCACGCCAAGTTCCTTCCATTTCAAATTGGCGGGGTCTTTCTCCGCGAAAACTTTAATGTGCTTGCCATCAACTACGATGTCATTATCAATGACTTCCACATTTTTCTTCCATATACCATATGTGGAATCATACTTTAATAGTTGAGCATTCTGCTTGGCGTCGAACAGATCATTGACAGCTACCACTTCCAATGAATCAGGGTGGCGCTCGGCGATCGTTTTAAAAACCAGCCGTCCGATCCGGCCGAAACCATTGATACCAACTTTCACTTTCTTCATACGTTCACCTCCAAAAATTTTGTAAATTTTACCATGAGAGTTCCATGGTTGATGATAATTGATTTAGATTCCGTTGCGCTGTGCCAAAGGGCCGGTTTTTTCCAGATAAAGTTCCATAATTGTATCAGCAAGTTTTTCTTTTTCATGCCGCCAGGGATTATGCGTATCCACAAGCTTTGTTTGATAGATCGCCCAATGCTGATCTAAATCCTCTTCTGGTTTCACCCAGTCCACACCTTCGGAGAGCGGTCCTTCATAATGATTGTTGCAAACGATGACATCGAAGAGTCGGTGTCCAAGATGTTTTTCGATCATCCGTACATGATCACCCACATTGAACTTGTCCGTTTCACCTTTTTGGGTTGCTACGTTGCAAATATAGAATTTGAGAGCCCGACTGGCTTTGATCGCCTCAGAAATTTGTGGAACCAGTAAGTTTGGCAGGAGGCTGGTAAATAGACTTCCCGGGCCAACCACGATCAGGTCAGCACCGAGGATTGCCTGTATTGCCGGGGGAAACGCAGTTGGATTATTCGGTTCGAGCCAAACACGCTTGATCGTACCCTCCACTTTGGGGATTTCACTCTCACCTTCCACCCGTTTGAAATGATAAGCTCGTTTGGATTGAACACTCGCTACCAATTGCACATCGTGTAATGTGGAGGGCAGCACCCTCCCCTGGATGGCCAGCACTCGACCGGATTCAGCCACCGCCTCCTCGAAACTCCCCGTGATATCGGCTAACGCCGTGATGAATAGATTGCCAAATGAATGTCCATTCAGTCCGGCACTTTCACCAAAACGGTATTGAAAGACCTGGGTCAGCAACTCTTCATCGTCAGAGAGTGCCGCCAGGCAATTCCTCAGATCCCCTGGGGGCAGGATACCCATATTGCGGCGGATTTCACCCGAAGATCCGCCATTGTCTGCCACTGTAACGATTGCGGTAAGGTTGTTCGTATGGAATTTTAGACCCCTCAATAACGTAGATAAGCCGTTTCCCCCGCCTATTGTGACGATCTTGGGACCGCGTTCTCGTTTCCGGAAAGTGGAAACCGCATCGATTACCGGCTGACCAGGTCGTAAAAACGGTCGTAATAAATTCCGGTTTAACTGCCAGGTTCCCAGCAAAACAAACGCCAACCCGAGGCCACCGAATATTATTGCCCGAAGGGTTCTATCCAAAAATCGTAATGATAAAAATGAAAGGACAGGCAGCCACCAGGTTTCTGGTGCAGTCCGGTAAACATCTAATGCCAGCACCGCAAAACCGAGTCCCAGGAGTGTCGTCCCAATTAAGATAAGCAATATCCAACGTTTTATCCCGATTCCCGGGATAAACCAGCGTAATTTTTCTTTTATAGCCTGCCAAAAATGGGAGGTTTTATCCGTTTTTTTGCCTTGCATTTTGCACAATGATAGCAGTGTTTGATAACAGCGTCAACAAAAATGGTTCGTTACGCTCTGGTCAACCTCATCGTATAACGATAGCGGTCTCCGCGGTACAAGATTTTTACAAACTCCACAGCTTTCCGCTCCTGTGACCAAAGCACCCGTTCATTTAGCAATAAGGGAGCTCCAATCTTCACCTGCAAAAGGTCGGCTTCTTCCTTTGTTGCCAACGTTACTTCGAGTGTTTCGTCTGCCGCCCAAGGGATGATGTGAAGTTTCTCCTGAAGGATTTTGTATAAAGACCCGGCATTTTCCAATTCCGTTTGAGTGATTATTTGGTCCGGTCGCAAAATAACATATGAAGTTTGCAGTCCAATTGGCAGATCATCACCCAGGCGCACTCTCAGGATCTTTAATGCTTTTGTGCCTGCGGATAATTCCAACTTTTTCAAGACATCTGCAGGCGCATCTTCATACGCCATTTCAAGAATTTGTTGACCTGGTTTGATTCCGCGTTTGATAAGATCTTCCGAAAAGCTAGTCAGTTCCAGCAACCCTTTTTGCAACTTCTGTGGCATGACAAAGGTCCCTCGCCCATGCTCGCGGTATAAGTACCCCTCATGAATCAATAACTCGATGGCTTGCCGAATGGTTGGGCGGCTGACTTGATAAAGCGTTTCCAATTGCCGTTCGGATGGGATGGGTGATTGAGGTGGCCATTCCCTTTTGGTTATTTTTTGGCGCAAAATATTCGCCAATTGGTGATATTTCGGCATTGCATAATATGGATCAATCATGCTTGACATTTCGCCCTCGGCGTGCTATTATTATGACGTAAAGTCGTTATGTGGTCATTACCAGTTATCGTTTAACTTGTTAATACCACATAAATAGTGTAGCACTTTTCAACAGGAAAAAGCAAGATGTCATCTGTCTCTGATCCAGAAATCCGAGCAATCGTTCAAAATGTCCTCCAAAAGATGGGGGGTTCGCCTTCCATGGCTTCCACTAACCCAACGAAGGAACCGCAGGCATTTTCCTTACCTGTTCTGCAAAAGATGATCGCCATCGGTTCGGATCACGGTGGATTTGCTTTGAAAGAATTGTTAAAACCATATATCGTCGAATTGGGATTTCAATACACCGACTGTGGACCGATGGATAAGACTGCGGTGGATTATCCCGACTATGCATTGGCTGTGGCACAGCAAATTACGTCCAAAAAAGCGATCCGCGGGATCATGATCGATGGTGCGGGAATCGGTTCTTGTATGGTTGCCAATAAAGTACCTGGAATCCGGGCGGCTCTGTGCTATGACATCTCTACTGCAATAAACAGCCGAGAGCATAACGATGCCAACCTTCTCACCCTCGGTGCCGGATTGATCGGCGAGAACCTTGCCAAGCAGATTGTCAAAACATGGTTGTCGACGGATTTCGGTGGTGGTCGGCATGCTAAACGTGTCGATAAAATCATAACGATAGAAAAACAATTCCTTAAGGGATAGGAGCAAAAATGACTCCTGATACAAAAACGGTTGAGACATTAGTTGAGGTTATTACCCGGGAGATTCTAGGTGCTTACAAGGAGCACGACATCCAAGCAGCAATCTCCCAGGGATACATGTGCAAACGCGACTGTGCCAGTGGCTTGTGTGCGACAACTTGCTTCAACAAGATTGGACAAGTGGTCAGCGCTGGTGCTGAAAGGCTTACCTCCACGGTAGGCATGGTCCCTCCCGATCCGAGTCTTGCACACATGATTGATCACACATTGCTTAAGCAGGACACAACCCCAGAGAAGATCACACAGCTTTGCATGGAAGCACGTAAATACAACTTCGCCAGTGTATGTATCAATCCGACCTACGTAAAACTATGCGCTGATCTTCTTCGCGGTTCCAATGTGAAGGTATGTGCTGTCGTCGGATTTCCACTTGGTGCTACCCTCCCCGAAATTAAAGTACTCGAAACAAAAATGGTCATCGAGAACGGTGCACAGGAAGTGGATATGGTTGTAAACATCGGCGCCTTGAAAGCTCGGGATTCCGCTCTCGTAGCGCGTGATATTCGCGGGGTGGTCTCTACTGCTCACTCGATGGGTGCTATCGTCAAAGTCATCATCGAAGCGTGCTTGTTGAATGATGAAGAAAAAGTATTAGCCTGCTTACTTTCCAAGGAAGCAGGGGCTGATTACGTGAAAACATCAACCGGCTTCTCCACAGGCGGTGCTACGCTGCATGATGTTGAATTAATGCGTAAAACGGTAGGCCCTGATATGGGTGTCAAAGCCGCTGGTGGGATCCAGACCAAGGAAGATGCTGAGAAAATGGTGAAGGCCGGTGCAACACGCATTGGCGCAAGTGCAGGGATAAAGATCATCCAGGCTGCACCAGATGCCCCGGTGTCTCAACCACAACCAGCCATGGCTGGCGTGAAAAGTTATTAATCGGAGTATTCCATGTTAATCGCACGCGTGATCGGCACAGTAATTTCAACCATCAAAGACGAAAAACTAATAGGTCGGAAACTATTGATCGTCCGGCAGACGGACGAAACCGGCAGTCCCGTCGGAAAACCGTATGTGGCAATCGATACAGTGGATGCTGGTGTAGGTGACTTGGTACTTACTGCTTCTGGATCAAGCGCCCGCCAGACCAACATTACCAAGGATACTCCTGTGGATGCGGTCATTATGGCTATGTTGGATTCCATGGAAGTGGATGGCAAGGTTGTATTCCGCAAAGAGTAAGAAAAGAATGTAAAGGCACATCATGGATAAGGATTTGCTCTCAATTCAGGAAGCCCGCGATCTGGCAACTGCTGCCCGCAATGCCCAACAAGTTTGGGCAAAAGCAAGCCAGTCGCAGGTCGATGCTGTTTGTACTGCCATGGCGGATGCCGCTTATCAGGCGGCAGAACGGTTGGGGCGAATGGCAACCGATGAAACCGGTTACGGAGTGCCGCTTCACAAAAAACTGAAAAATGAATTCGGGTCCAAAAACGTCTGGGAAAGCATCCGGAAATTAAAACCGTCGGCGTAATCCACCATGACCCGGAAAAAAGGATCTATGATATTGCATGGCCGGTGGGAGTTGTCTGTGCATTGACACCGAGCACCAACCCAACCTCTACAACGATGTTCAAAATTTTGATTGCTGTAAAAGCAAGGGATGCCATTATTGTTGCCCCCCACCCTTCGGCAGTCAAATGCTGCACTGAAACAGCGCTGTTGATGGCGCGTGCCGCTGAAGATGCTGGAGCGCCAAAAGGGTTGATCAGTTGCATGCAAAACGTTTCGTTGCAGGGCACGCAGGAATTGATGAACCACAAGTACATCGCCCTTATCCTGGCCACAGGTGGTTCAGCCATGGTGAAGGCTGCTCATTCCGTTGGCAAACCGGCATACGGCGTGGGACCGGGAAATGTTCCAGTGTATGTGGACCGCAGCGCTGATGTCGAGAAAGCAGCTCGTTATATCGTTGCCTCCAAAGCTTTTGACTACTCCACAATCTGCGCCACAGAACAGGCGGTTATCGCAGATACTCCCATGCGCTCAACTTGAAGACTTGATGAAAATCCAGGGTGCATATTTTGTTGATGAAAACCAGGCAAACCTTTTGCGTAAATCTCTTTTCTTTAACGATGGCGACATCAACCCTGCCACGGTTGGTAAATCACCGCAAGTGCTGGCGGGCATGGCGGGATTTTCCATCCCTTCAACCGCGCGCATACTCGTTGCCAGATTGAGTAAAGTCGGCAAAGATGAGCCTCTTTCACGGGAAAAGCTGACCACGGTTCTGGGTTGGTATGAGACAGATGGTTGGGAAGCAGGTTGTGAACGCTCCATCGAATTAATCCTATTTGGTGGACGCGGACATACCCAAATCATCCATGCAACGGATGAAAAAGTAATTATGGAATTTGGCTTGGAAAAACCGGTTTTCCGCATCCTAGTCAACACTATGGGCACGTTGGGCGCTATTGGGTTGACTACCGGTATCATGCCTTCATTGACATTAGGTGCAGGTGGTGTAGGTGGCTCTATCACCGGAGACAACATCACTGCATATCACATGTTCAATGTAAAAAGATTGGCTTACGAACGCATCCCTCCACCCTTGGCAGCGTTGAATCCCGGTGAACAAATTTCAAGTGTTTCACCCGTGGAGCTCGAAAAAATTGTTGAAACCGTCGTCAGAGAAATTCTAAAATCGTGAATAACCACAGATTAGTCGTGGATTAAAAAGAAAGGACAAATAATATGTCTCCTGAAACTGCTCTAATCGCTCTCGGAATGGTTGAGACCAAAGGTCTGGTCGGTGCTATCGAAGCTGCCGATGCCATGGTCAAAGCCGCAAACGTCTCCCTGCTTGGCTCGGAATATGTTGGTGGAGGGTACGTTACAGTCATGGTGCGCGGCGACGTAGGCGCTGTGAAAGCCGCCACTGATGCAGGCGCTGCTGCCGCAAAACGTGTCGGCGAACTTGTGTCGGTCCACGTCATCCCACGACCGCACAGCGAAGTCGAAATGATCCTTCCTGCAGGTTCGAAAGGTCAAATCGGCGGTCGTACCTCAGACAAGAAATAATCGGGTGACATAACATGCCAGAGAAGGTACTGAACGATTCTTCTCTGGCAATATCCCGACTAGTGGATGCGACCATAAAGGTCGGGAGCCCGATGAATATCTCACTTCTTCCAATCGTCTTCTGGAAGATGGAAATATAGGAGTGAATCATGGCTGATGAATTTTCATTACGTTGCTATTGTTATTTGGATCGCATGCAGCCCCAGTATGCCGCCTTCGTCGGGACGGTTACGCAAGGCGATCTCCCCACTGAAGGAATGGCTGCACTGTATGTGGAAATGTCTCCTGGAAATGAAGTTTTCCGTGTGGTCGATATCGCTGTAAAGGCAACCGAGTCCAAACCTGGTGCCCAAATTGTGGAGCGCGAATTTGGCATGTTCGAAGTGCACTCGCTCAACCAGGCAGCTGTGATTGAAGCAGGAAACGTTGTGCTGAACCGTTTGGGTCTTAAAGTTCAGGATCGTATCAAACCGCAGGTGGTATCCACCCAAGTCATCACACGGATAGACCCGTATCAATCGCAGTTGTTGAACCGCTTCCGGCGGGGCAGCATGCTAGTGCCCGGCGAAACCATGCTTGTCTTGGAATGTGCTCCTGCAGCATATATTAATTACGCTTGCAATGAAGCGGAAAAGAAAGCATCCATCAAAGTCATCCATGTTTCATCTGTAGGTCGCTTTGGTCGTATGTGGCTTTCCGGTTCTGAAGCGGAAATTGTCACGGCGAAAAACGCAGCCATCCAGGCCTTAGAAGCATTGGAAGGCAAGCCGGGCGCATGATGTGGTCTTTTCCCTATTGGAGTAACTATGCCTAAAGAATTTTTTACCGAACGTGATATCGAAGACATGGTGAAACGTGGAACGACGTCGCTGCAGCTTTCGGATGACATCGTGCTGACAGAGCTCGCATACGAAAAAGCACAACGGCTGGGTTTGCAGTTGATCAATCCGAACATCAAACCTCCAGCAGCTCCTGAGCGTCCATATATCTCAACCTTACCTTTTCCTGCATCGAATGCAGCAATGGCTGCGCCAGTCCCAACGGATCTTCGTCAGCGGATTAAGGATGCAGTTGCAATTAAATTGGGAGTTCAAGTGGATCCTGTCCTGCTGGATTCCATCATCACCCGAGTTCTCGAGACCTTGAACAGGAAGTAACCAATGTTATTAGGCCGCGTCAAGGGCACCGCTATTAGCACCATGAAATATCCGGGTATGGAAGGTCTGAAGTTGCTCATCGTCCAGCCGTTGAACAAGAAACTGGAACCGATTGGCGAGTATCAGGTCGCTGCTGATATCGTTGATGCTGGGATGGACGATTTGTGTGTGATGGTACGCTCGCGTGAAGCAGCACTGGCGTTGCCGGATCTCAAATTCGTTCCCGTGGACTTAACCCTCGTGGGAATCGTTGACCAGCTGGAAGTTCGCCCGGATGGTGAATTTGATTTCACCCTAAAACCAGGATGGGTTAAATACACATAGGTTGTTTGTCAAAGGATTCGATGATCGAAAGGATACACTCGAAATGATCCTCGGAAAGATCGTCGGTACGGTTGTTACCACCATCAGTCATCCTCATTATAAGAACAGGCGATTGCTGGTTGTTCAGCCATTGATCATGCCCGGTGAAAAATCCGACGATGATTTTATTGCCATCGATAATACGCATGCTGGCATTGGCGATACCGTGCTGGTCAATCGGGAGGGTAATGGTGCCCGTCAAGTATTAATAAATCCGGATGCTTGTATTATTTCAGTCATCGTAGGTATTGTCGATTCGGTGAATATTCCTTCATCTTCGTAAATCACCCAAATATTAAAGCAGATTTATAGATCGTCATTCTACCCACAACTCATCGTTCTCTGATTGTGCTATACAATACTAGGGTATAGTGGAGACTGATATGCGCACTTTGAGATCTTTTTCCCAACCTACCTCGTCGGATACCTTCAAGGAAGCGGTCGAAAAGATCAAAGCAATGCAATCCCGCGAGATCAATACACATGGCTTTAACCCACAGCTTAAGACTATTTTTCTTTCTCATGGGAAGAAGACCAAACGTGCTGTTTTGTGGTTGCATGGTTACACATCCGCTACTTTGCAATTTATACGTTTGGCAGAATTATGTTTTAAGAAAGGATATAACGTTCTTGTCCCATGCATGCCGCACCATGGTTTAAAGGACCGCCTGACACCAGAGATTGGGAAGATGACTGCCAGGGAACAAAAGCAATTCGTCGAAAATATGGTGGACACCATGCATGGCCTTGGACATGCAGTTGTGGTTGGAGGTCTTTCGATGGGAGGAACCATGACTGCCTGGATTGCACAGCAGCGCCCGGATGTAGATACAGCCATTATCATTGCTGCAGCATTTGGTTTCAAAGTCATTCCCACATCGTTGACCCGGGTCGCCACCTTGGCTCTTTTAGCCTTACCAAACATAAGGCAATGGTGGGACGATGAGAAAAAAGAGACTGTGCAGGATCCATGGTATGGTTACCCACATCGTTATACTCGAAGCTTGGTGCAACTGCTTGATCTTGGCCATCAGGTGCTGAAGTTGGCAAAACATAATCCTCCAGCTGCAAAAAAAGTCTGGGTCGTCATTAATGACCATGATGAGGCAGTGGATAATAAAATGCTTCAAAGACTTGCGGATACCTGGCATAATTCGCGTGCAATAAATGCGTCGATTTACCATTTTCCAAATAAGTTGGGTCTCGATCATGATTGCATCAGCGTCGAGCATTCCAAGGATAATCCCAGGTTCGTCTATCCAGTCCTGATGAAAATGGTTGAAGGTGAGCAAATAAAATAAGCCACCGAAGGGAGTCGAACCCTTGACCCGCCGCTTACGAAGCGGCTGCTCTGCCAACTGAGCTACGGTGGCATACAAATCGTGCGCGGCAGATTATAATCTTAAACAAATGAAACTGGCAAGCGGTATTAATGTCGCAATGCTTTCTTATCATACCTGCCCACTCGCCACGTTGGGTGGCAAGGATACGGGAGGGATGAATGTCTATGTGCGCGAGTTGACAGCACATTTAGGAAAATTGGGTGTACACGTGGATGTGTTTACCCGCTCCCAGGATGAGCATGTCCCGCATGTTCTGCATGACCTGGGATATGGAAATCGGGTTGTTCACATCCCAGCCGGACCGGAAGTCCCTACTCCAAAATCGGAACTTCCAAATTATTTGCCTGATTTTATTGAAGGGATTCAGCGGTTTTCCCGGGAGAAGGGGTTGAGGTATGACCTAATCCACTCCCATTATTGGATGTCCGGGATCTCTGCATTGGAATTGAAACGGCTGTGGCAGGTTCCTCTGATTTCCATGTTCCACACTTTGGGACACATGAAAAACATCATTGCCCAGTCGGAAGCAGAAAAGGAACCACCAGCCAGGATAGCCGGCGAGGAAAAAGTGCTCGCGGATTCTGATTGCATCGTCATTTCCACTCCTGCCGAGCGATCCCAGATCAAAAAACTGTATCAAGCAGTTCCAAAAAAAGTGGTTGTGATCCCTCCCGGTGTGGATACTTCCCGCTTTTATCCGATCAATCTGGATGAAGCACGCCAGGCAATCGGTCTACCTTCCTCCAACTGCTTGCTGCTATTTGTCGGCAGGATTGAACCTTTGAAAGGGATTGATACTCTTCTAAAAGCGATTGCGCTAATGCTTAAGGAGGGAGTGCTGCAGGACTGCCCGCATTACTTGGCTGTCATCGGTGGTGAAACTGACAAGCCGCAGGATACGATGAACTCCGAGATGGCCCGTTTGCAAAAACTGGCAGACGAACTCGGCGTGAACGATCTGGTCATATTCCTCGGCAAGCAAGCTCAGGAAACATTACCTTATTATTATTCAGCCGCCCAGGTGGTGATAATGCCTTCCCATTACGAATCGTTCGGTATGGTTGCGCTGGAAGCAATGGCTTGTGGCACCCCGGTGGTTGCATCTGAAGTAGGTGGTCTTGCTCATTTGGTAAAAGATGGTATCACCGGGTTTTGTGTCCCTAATGGTAATCCTCAAGCTCTTGCTGCCAAGCTTACGACGCTAATTCAAAATCCGTCTCTCCGACATGAGATGGGTCGCAATGCTTCCCGTGAAGCGCTCGCGTATGATTGGGACAAGATCGCCTGCCGGATTTTCAAGCTTTATCAATCGGTTTTGTAAAATTGGTCCGGCTGATATTATTGGACTGTTGATCCTTCTTCAGTTGCTCCATACCCCGTTTCAAAGCTTCTTTCCCAAAGCGTTTTCGGATTTCATCCATCGCGGTCAACAAACGATGCTCTTTTTCGTTGGGTGTGTCCCATAAAGATAATTGGTGTGCAACAGCTGTAAAACCCGCAGCACCGACACCAAGCAATCGGACTGGTGTCCGATCTTTCCAGGCTTCCATGAATAATCCTTTGGCGATGGAGAAGATTACCCCGTCTTGATCAGTTGCCTGTTGCAAGGAATATTGCCGCGTGATAGTTGTAAAATCCGGCCAGCGAATTTTAACTTTTACAGTACTCGCGATTAATAGATGCTTTCTTAACCGGTAACCCACCTGGCTTGACAATTTCCGGATGGTATCGACAATTTCCTTTTCAGAGCGCACATCGATTTCAAAAGTCGTTTCCTGGCTAATGGATTTGATCCCATGCTCTAGGGATATTGGGCTGTGGTCCATTCCCTTCGCGCGCTGAACCAATTCCCAGCCATATTTGCCAAATTTGCCTGTCAGAAATGATTCACTTTTTTTCGCAATTTCGCCAATCGTATGAATCCCCAGCTCTTCAAGCGCTTCAGAAGTTTTAGGTCCAATTCCCCACATGGCTCGCGTCGGTAATGGTGCCAGGAACTTCGCTTCCTCTCCAGCCTTGACCACCGTGATGGCACAGGGTGATGACGTTCCTTGATACTTGCCCTTGCCAAAATCACATGCGATTTTCGCTACCAATTTGCTCGTTGCTACTCCCAGTGAACAAGGCAGTCCCGTTTCGCTGATGATGGCAGCCTGGATTTTCCTGGCAATTACTTCGCCGTCTTCCGGCAAATCGCTGACATCGATGAATGCTTCGTCTATTGAAACCTGTTCCACCAATCCGCTGAATCGGTTCAGGATCGCTATTACATCATCGGAATGCTTTCCATATTCCGATTGCCTGCCATGAACAATGATCAAATCCGGGCACAGCCTCACCGCCCTGTCGATGGGCATGGCGGAATGGATGCCTTTTTGCCGCGCTGCATAGGAACAGGATGCCACAACGCTGCGCGTCCCCACCGGTCCACCCACCGCAAAAGGCTTGCCTTTCAGGGTTGGGTCGTTCATTTCCTCAACGGAACAAAAGAACGCGTCGAGATCCAGATGGATGATCTTACGGTTGCCCACAGTTGTATTATATCCGCGGGGATTTGGATTATTGATTATGGTACACTCATAAAAAAAATGAGGGTAAGCCATTGAAAACACGATTTTCATTTATGGACTATCTGGAATGTTCCAAATGTGGGACTCGCTATTCCATCGCAGAACCGCAAACATTTTGCTCAGATTGTCTAACCCCCCTGCTCGCTCATTACCAATTGGAAGAACTCAAGAAAGTGGTGTCCGCAGATGACTTTAAACAACGCCCGAGGGGAATGTGGAGATGGCACGAAATACTTCCCATTCTATCGGAAAATCACATCATCACTCTCGGCGAGGGTGATACACCGCTCCTTAGCCTTCCCCGGATGGCGGATATTCTCGGTCTCCAATCTTTGACTCTTAAAGATGAAGGAACCAATCCAACACATTGCTTTAAAGCACGAGGTTTGGCAGCAGCGGTATCCTCGGCAGTATCGTTCGGTATCACCGATTTCATCATCCCTACCGCAGGTAATGCAGGAGCTTCCCTGGCTACATATGCGGCTCATGCTCATTTGCATGCACACATCATCATGCCCAAAGATTCTCCTTCAGTGAATATTTACCAGTCCCGTATTGCAGGCGCAGACGTGCAATTGGTGGAAGGTAGAATAGATGATGCAGGTATACTCGCCCGCGAACTTGCAGCTGCAAATAAATGGTTCGATGTTTCCACATTTCGTGAACCATTCCGATTGGAAGGCAAGAAGATCATGGGCTACGAAATTGCAGAAGCAATGCGATGGGAATTACCGGATGTAATCTTCTATCCGACCGGTGGTGGAACCGGATTAGTAGGGATCTGGAAAGCTTTCCAGGAAATGAAAGAACTGGGTTGGCTTGAAATTAACAAACTTCCACGCATGATCGCCGTTCAATCTGCAGGGTGTGCACCGGTTGTCAAAGCATTTGAAGCTCATTCCGATCATTGTGTAAAGTGGGAAAACTCTAAGACCATCGCTTTCGGGTTGCGTGTCCCCAAGAGCTTCGCAGACCGGTTAATCATGCAAACCATCTACAATAGCAACGGTTCAGCGGTTGCTGTCCCCGACGAAGAAATTCTACAGGCGCAATCCCTCCTGGCACGGGAGGAAGGCATTTTCGTCTGTCCGGAAGGTGCAGCTAATCTCGCTGCTTTGAAAACCCTTGTGCAAAACGGGTATATTCACAAAGATGAATCGGTTCTTCTACTAAATACCGGATCCGGATTATTGAATCTGGACGTTTCTTCTGGCAATTGAAATTTCGCTCGTGCTATACTAATCTCAACGATGACAAATTTTTCGGTCGTCAAAGCTAATACCGATGACTACTTGCGCGTATTGCCCTTATTAAAGGGTTTTCAGACAAGCCGATTCATTTCTGATGCGACATGGAAGAACCTATTCACCCGCGATTGGAGTGCAAAAGAGAAATATTGCGGACAAATACTCCTTGCAGATGAGAAACCCGTGGGTTTCATCCATTCACTCTTTAGTGACCGAAAGATTAAGGACAGGGATGTTACCTTATGTAATTTGGGTACTTGGATCGTTGAGGAGCAATATCGCAGTAAAAGCTTATTATTGTTCTTTCCTTATATGGAAATGAAAGGCATTACTTTTACCAGTTTCACCGCCAATCCAAAATATGTCCCCATCCTGCAGCGTTTCAATTTTCAATCCCTGGAAAAGATGATCTATTTTATTCCTCCCCTCCCATCGTTTTCAAAATCCATCCGTTTAATTAATGATCCTCAGGTCATTCAAGATAATTTACGCGGAAATGTATTGAAAACTTTTCTAGACCACAGGGACTTGCCCTGCAAGAATTTGCTTCTTCAATCCTCCAATGCACAGTGTTATTTGAATATCAGTATGACCCGGAAAAAAAGACTGCCGGTTGCGTTTATTCATTCGGTCAGCGATGTGGATTTTTTCCTTTCGACAATTCTACCTACCTCGTATGCGGTGTGTCGTTTACTGCATGCTTCTGCTCTCATGGTCGGGGAGCACACGTTGCAAGGTGTCAGACCAAGACCTTCTCTCGCCGTCCCGCGACGTTTCCAATTATGGTATCGATCTCCGGATTTAAACGCATTCGACTTGGATACGTTATATTCAGAATATCAGGTGTTGGGATTGGCTCCTGTCTAATAAATGAAAAATTCATCTTTGGTCCGAATTCTCGGTAAAATCACTCAGCCTTTTTATGGTGGAAGTGGACATATCCTGATGTTCCACCGCGTCTGTAATTCCAATACGATTTATCAGATTCCTGGACAGCAAAGTATCGAAGTTTCGATTGAGCATTTTACAGGTATTTTGGATTATTTTGAAAAACACGGTTATACCTTCCTCTCGTTGGATGACCTCGCAAAAGATTTACTGCAAGGAAATATCAAGAAACCTTTTGTTGTTTTCACTTTTGATGATGGTTATATCGATAATTTGGAAATCGCATTTCCGATTCTGAAGAATAGAAACATTCCATTTGCCATTTACGTAGCACCTTCCTTCCCGGATCAAAAAGCGGTGCTTTGGCGTTATATCCTTCAGGATGCCGTGCGCAACAAGAACTCGCTTAACTTTTCCATTTCTGGCATCCACTATGAAATGGATTTGTCTGATTCCCTTGAGCTCCCCCGGAATATTAAACTGCTCCGATCATTCATTAACAACTACCGCACCCACCGATTTCAACAAGCGACTGGAGCAAATATTTGGAAAGAGTTTACAGCAGATGCTTGAAATGACAGTAAATCTGCGGTTATCTTGGGATCAAATTCGACAGCTTTCTTCAGATCCGCTCGTCACCATAGCCGCGCATACGTTGAACCACTATCCCCTCGCCCAATTGACCGAAGCACAAGCAACTGTAGAGATACTGGAAAGCAAGATGGTTTTGGAATCCAGGATCAATCGAGCTGTCAACCATTTTGCATACCCCTATGGATCATTTGGAAAACGCGAAATGAGGATTGTGCAGTCTTCTGGTTTTACAACCGCTGTTACCACTCATCATGCCAATATCTTCCCTGAACATGCCCGGCAAATGTTCGCCCTTCCTCGATGGGATATCGCAAACATAAACACAATCGACGATATCGAGCTTTCCATGAATGGATTGCTCCCAGCCCGGTTGAATGGATTCCGGAGAATTGTGACTTTGTGAAATGATGAAATTTGCTGTTCTTCAATTATCGGGGTGTGCAGGTTGTGAGGTATCCCTTTTGAATGCCAGCGAATGGCTGGATCGATACAAATTGGTGTACATGCCTCTTGTGATCTCCGCATATGATGTCCCCAAGGTGGATATTTTACTTGTTAGCGGAGGAGTGCGTAACGATGAGGATTTATACAACTTGCGCCGTGCCGTGAAAAACGCCGGAAGCGTTGTTGCTGTAGGAACGTGTGCGATCTCGGGTGGTGTGGCAAACCTTGGCAACCGGGACGATGTACGTAAGTTGTTCATATATCAGGAAAGCCGGATGCATGTGCCGCGCTTGCTGCCTCGCTCGTCACCTATCGATGCAGTAGTGCAGGTCGACCGCTATCTTCCTGGATGTCCCCCAACGCCTGAATTGTTCATGGCGCTCTTGTTCAATACTCCAGGGTTCAACCCTTCCAAGATCATCTGTCAGGAATGTGGAAGGGTAAAAGACCGGACTATTCGGCCGAAGGATCTTTTGGGATTTCAGCAAGGTCACGTCAAACCGGAACTCTGCCTCATCAACCAGGGTTATTTGTGTGTCGGTTCCTCCACTCGGGGTGGTTGCCGTGCGCCATGTCCGCGTGGAGGTCATCCGTGTGTAGGTTGCCGCGGACCTTCGGATAATTTTATTGAAAAAGAATCTTCCGAATGGATATCGAGTATCCAAAAGGTTATTGCTACCCTGACCGATGTCCCACCGGAACAAATCGCTGCCGGCTTGCGTTCACCGCAATTGGCTCTTTTCCTTTTTCAATTTTCCGATTACTCCAATCCCGATCGACCCCCGCGTCCCAAGGAGAAGGTGCTGTAATGCCAACCCTCACCTTTCCGCTATCCCGTATTGAAGGTCATGCCCAGGTGATCATCGAAGTGCATGGCGCAGAAGTCGTTTCTGCCAGGTTCCAGGCAACGGAATTCCGCGGATTTTCGTACTTTGTTCAGGGTACTCCGGCGGATCAAATGCCCGTCATTGTCCCTCGTATTTGCGGTGTATGCTCCACAGCTCATCATGTATGCTCGGTTAAAACATTGGAAGATATCTATGGCGTTACACCTCCACCGCTGGCATTGAAAATTCGAGAGTTGTTATTGCTGGGACAGATCATTCAAAACCAGGCGACCTCCCTTTTTATCTTTACCATGCCTGATCGCCTGGGTGTGGAAAGCATTTTTCAGGCGGAGGAGCAGGATCTCAGCCATGAAGTAAGCCAGGGAGTTGCGTTTAAAGCCCTCCAGGTACGGAAAGCGGGTTCGGATCTGATCACGCTCGCCGGTGGACAATTCATCCATCCAATTAAGGCAGTTGTCGGTGGGGTCACAGGCGGTATTTCCGAGAGTTCTGCAGCTCCGGTCAGACAAAGATTCCTCGACATACTTCCGGTTGCTTGCGACCTCTTTGATCACTATTGGCAAATATCCCTTGAAATGGGGGAGCGCATCGGTTCCTGGGGAGATTCAACTCCAGCATATTACATTGCTTCCACTCATGGGATTCAACCAAGGTATGACGGTCACGAGATTTGCGTCATGGGTCCAGCCGGTGATCATTGTGATCAGTTCACGGCACGTGATTTTAAGGAAAAACTTTCCTTTGAGGAAACGTTGCAGAGCTACGCAGGTGAAACAAGTTATCATGGTGAGGTCATGCGCGCCAACAGCCTGGCCCGAATTAACATGACTGAAAAAATGGGTACTCCACGTGCGGATTATTATCTTTCTCGTTTTCAAAAGCAATTTGGTAAACCTGCTCACGCCATCATGTTGTTTGACTTGGCACGTGGGATTGAACTTGTCTATGCCATTGAACGTGCGGCTGAATTGCTTTCGGATTCCCTCGATAACGAAGATACGGATGTGGCATATACCCCGCGGGATGGCGATGGGTTTGGTCTCGTGGAAGCACCCCGTGGACCTCTCATCCATCACTACAGTATTGAAAAAGGGCTTATCCGCCAGGCTGAATTTATTATTCCGACTGTGCACAATATGCGTGCCATCAGCCAGGCGTTAGTCGTGGCTGCCAAACGGTATATATCCGCAGAAAGAGTGGATATGGAGTTGGAAAAAGCTGTCGGTCGGGTTGTGCGTGCCTTCGATCCGTGTATCGCCTGCGCTACTCATTGATCCGATGACCGGGTGGATTTGAAATTATAATATCTCTATCTCATACTAAAAAGGTGTGCAATGTACTCTGTCGTTGAACGCTTCCTTCGCTATGTCAAGATAGATACGCAATCGGATGACTCTTCTGAAACTGTCCCCAGTACTTTAAAACAGTTGAATCTTGGTAATTTATTGGTGAAAGAACTGCAGGAGCTGGGTTTAAAAGACGCTGCCATAGACCAGTTTGGGTATGTCATGGCAACCTTACCTTCCAATCTGGATAAAAAAGTTCCTGCAATTGGTTTCCTCGCTCACATGGACACAAGCCCGTCGTCACCGGGTACAGGTGTGAATCCACAAATAGTGGAAAAATATGATGGTGGAACCATCGTCTTGAATAAAACGTTGAAACTTTCGATGTCACCAGTGGAATTCCCTGTTCTTAGTCGGTATTTAGGTCAATCGCTCATCACCACCGATGGGACAACCTTATTGGGGGGAGATGACAAGGCGGGGATTGCCGAGATCATGGCAGCTGCTCAATGGATGATAGAACATCCTGAGTTCAAACACGGAGCTGTGAAATTCGGATTCACCATCGATGAAGAGATCGGTCGGGGCGTAGACCATTTTGATGTCGCAAAATTTGGAGCTGATTTCGGTTACACCCTCGATGGAGAAGAAGTTGGGATCTTTGAATATGAGAATTTCAATGCCGCTGCAGCACATGTGACCATTCACGGACGCCAGGTGCATCCCGGTTCAGCAAAAAATATCATGAAAAATTCCATCCTGATGGCGATGGAATTCCACCATATGTTGCCTGTCTGCGAACGGCCAGAATTTACCGAAAAACGCGAGGGTTTCATCCATGTGGATCATTTTGAAGGGACAGTGGAAACTTCCAAGATGGTCCTCATCGTTCGCGACCATGATAAAGCGAAATTTGAGTTCAAGAAAGAATTGATCCGTACTGCTGGTGAGTACCTCAATAGTAAATATGGTCAAGGAAGCATTGAAATCAAGCTGACAGACTCTTATTACAATATGAAGGAAAAGATCGAACCCGAGATGCATCTTGTGGAGACCGCCTTGAAAGCGATGCGTGAATTGGGCATAGAACCAAAACTAAATGCTGTGCGTGGTGGGACAGATGGAGCCAGACTCTCTTATATGGGGTTGCCTTGTCCTAATATTTTCGCTGGAGCTGAAAACTTTCATAGTCGCTTTGAATTTGTTCCCATCCCCTCCATGGAAAAAGCAGTTGCTGTGGTGTTAAAGATCGTTGAATTGTACGCAAAATGATTGGTTGAAATTCCCGGCTTTCATAGTCGGGATTTTGTTTATGAAGACACCGAGAATTGTATGAAGAGCTTCCGAAAAGAATTATGGTTCAATCTCCCAACCCGCCGCGGATTTGTGAGTATCACCGGGCAGGTTCTTGAATGCCTGCATGAATCCGGCATCCAGGAAGGGTTGATCCTGGTAAACGCCATGCACATCACCGCTTCGGTTTTCATCAACGACGATGAAAATGGTTTACACGAAGATTTCGAAAAATGGCTCGAGAAACTTACACCTCATGAACCCACCGGGCAGTATGCACACAATCGTACGGGAGAGGATAATGCCGATGCGCATATGAAACGTCAAGTTATGGGGAGGGAAGTTGTTATTGCGGTAACCGATGGCAAAATGGATTTTGGACCGTGGGAGCAGGTATTTTACGGTGAATTTGACGGAAGGCGATCCAAACGTGTTCTTGTAAAGATCATAGGGGAGTAAATACAATGATAATCAGGAAATTGGATCCATCGTTGCGAAAAGATGTCAACGCATTTCTGGATTTTCCGTTCAAATTGTACAAAGATAATCCCTACTGGGTCCCTCCAATGAGATCCGGAATGGTTTCGCTTCTGCGAAGGAAAAATCATCCTTACTATTTGCATTCCACGGGTGATTTCTTCGTGGCTGAAAGCGAAGGGGAAACGCTTGGATGCATTGCTGCATTGTATAACAAAAACTATAACCAATACCACAACACCCGGTCTGCCTTTTTCTATTTTTTCGATTGCATCGATGACAAGCAAGTAGCCGCGGGGCTTCTGGACTCAGCCATGGATTGGGGTAAGTCTCACGGTGCTGATCTGCTTTTCGGACCGAAAGGTTTTTCACGCATGAATGGCTCAGGGCTGCTTATTGAAGGATTTGACCAACGCGCAACAGTTGGTGTTCCCTATAATCTCCCTTATTATCAAAAATTCTTCGAGGATTTTGGTTTCGAAAAGGAAGTCGATTATGTATCCGGGTATGTTTCTCGTTCTGACCATTTTGATCCACGAATTTATGCGATTGCAGATAAAGTAAAGGAAAGGGGAAATTTTTGGATCAAGACCTTTCGATCCAAACGTGAAATACGTAAATACATTTATGAAGTGAACCGGATTCATGATGAAGCTTTCCAGGGAATTATCGATTTCCAGTTCTATCCTTCTACAAAGGAAGAGTTCGAGATGATGGCGGATAGCATTATCTTCGTGGCTGATCTAAAAATCATGAAACTGATCATGAAGGGTGACGAAGTTGCCGGTTTTGTGATCGAGTATCCCGATATTGCGGAAGCAATTCAAAAAACACGTGGACGTTTGTTTCCTTTTGGCTGGATATCAATTCTCCACGCCATTCATCATTCGACCGATTTCAGCTTGAATGGGATTGGGATATTGCCAAAATATCAAGGGCTTGGATCCAATGCCCTTTTATACACCGAGATCGAAAAAACGGTTCGCGCGCATCGTTACCAGCGTGCTGAGAGCATCCAGGTGCAGGAAAAGAATTTCCGCAGTAAGGACGATATGGAATCACTCGGAGTCCGCTGGGTAAAAAAGCATCGTATCTATAAAAAATCCATCCAGTGAGGTGAATATGACTTCTACCACAACCAATATTCCCTTGGAAGAACCACGCCTTCCCTTCTGGAAAAAATTGATTTACGGTACCGGTGATTGGAGCCGCGAAGCTTTAACACCTTGCGCCAGATATTTTATGCAATCTTTTTGACCGATGTCGTTCGATTGGATCCTCGGTTGGCTTCAGTGGCGGCATTTGTCGGCATTATCTGGGATGGCATCAACGATCCGGTGATTGGCGCACTGAGCGACAATGTTCGAACCAAATGGGGTCGCCGACGACCTTTTATGTTGCTTTTTGCCATCCCTTTCGCCCTGTGCTTTCTTTTGCTATGGTGGGCACCCACCTGGAAATCACAATGGATGCTCATGATCCATGTAACGCTCGCATTCATGATCAGTGATACTTTCCAAACGCTTGTTACGGTTCCATATTTATCTCTTACGCCGGAAATATCTCCAGATTATGACGACCGCACACGGCTTACTTCCATCCGCTATTTTTTCAACCTTCTCGCATCCATTGCCACTGCTGTATCAGCACCCATGATCATCGATGGGGTTTTAAAAGCAGGGATGACCCAGCAACAAGGTTACTTGATCGTCGCTGCCATTTTTGGTGGTCTTTCCATCATCCCCTTCTTCCTGATTTTTATTGTGATCAAGGAAAAGTCCTTTCCAGAAGAAGTTGCTATCACCTCCCCTTCCCTGCGGCAGACCGCAGCAGAGCTATGGAAGAATAAACCTTTCCGCAATATCGTGGGCATTTATGTGCTCAATTGGGTTTCGGTGGATGTGGTGACTTCGGTGATTCCCTACTTCATGTTGTATTGGATCGCCAGGGGAGACATGCTTGCAAAGGTAAATCTTATTGGGATGAATTTATCCCTCGAATCTGCCGGGCTTGGTTGCATCCTCATTTCCGCCACCATCGCTCTCCCATTTTGGAATTGGCTTGCCACCCGTTCCAGCAAACGCTGGGCTTATATTACCGGCATGACCTTCTGGGTTATTGTTGAGGTGATCCTCTTCCTATTGCAGCCGGGGCAAATAACCCTCATGCTGGTATTTGCAGTTCTTGCTGGACTGAGCATATCCACCGCTCACATCATGCCGGATGCAATTTTCCCGGATGTCATCGATTGGGATGAATTGCAATCAAATCACCGGCGTGAAGGCATGTATTATGGCGCTATCAACCTCATCCGAAAATTCAGCAGCGCATTCGCCATTTTCCTTTTGTTGCAAGTGCTCGGTTGGTTCGGATATCAAAGCCCGCCTGCCGGTGTTACGCAATTTACGCAACCTCCAAGTGCACTGCTGGCGATCCGCATCGTTAGTGGTCCGCTCGTAGCCATATTGTTGATCATCTCGGTGATTTTCGCAGCGTTTTATCCTCTCAGTCGTGAACGCCAGCACCGGATAAGACGCTCGTTATTCAGAAGAAGAAATAAAGATCGTGGGAACACCGGATAGGATATCGTTTTCAATTTAAAATTTCCTCGAAAATAACATTCTAGATTTTTCGATTTACAGTGAAAAACAAAAACCTAACGAATCAATTCCCTCAGAAAGAAAACTGGTCTACTGCAGGTTTTCTAATTTTCTGTTTTGTATTAATGCTATTGCTTTCAATTGTCGTCTTATTACCGCTCTATCCGAATGATTTCTGGCCTTTTCTGCGGATTGGTCAAGAGATCATCAAGATCGGCGGCATCCCATCTACCGAATTCATGACTTTCACTCAATTGAATCAGCCAGCCATTTATCTATATTGGCTGCCTTCGCTTATTTTTTATTGGGTGTATAGCCTGGGCAGTGTGACTCTTACAAGTCTCGTTTCGCTAATATGCATAAGTTGTTTTTATATTGAGTTATGGCTTTGCTTGCGTGAATTCAACACCGGACCTTTGACTTCAGGTTTTGTTCTCCTGATAACAGGATTGATAGGCGTCAATAACCTGATGATCCGACCGCAACTACTGTCATATCCTTTATTTGGATTAACATTGTTGACGATAATACGATGGCAAAAGGGAAATAACAAATTATTGTGGTTTGTGCCATTGATGGCATTACTTTGGGTAAATTTCCATGGTTCCTTCATCCTTCTATTCTTTATACTGATCCCCGCAATCTTATTCGGAGCCGGCAATCGTAAATATCTATTAATTGCTTCAGGGATTGCATTTCTTTTCACTTTTATCAATCCATATGGACCTGGATTATGGGTGAAGATGTTCTTGATGGTCAATAAAGAATCCATCACTCTATACAGCGCGGAATGGCAGCCTTTGTTAAATAAAGGTTGGCAGGCAAATATTTTTTTCACCACCCTTTTGGCAATTCCCGTTCTTGTAGCCTTTTTCAAACCCAAAATTCATATGCTTTATTGGATCTGGTTTGTAGGTTTTGGGTGGATGGCGCTTTCTGCGGTTCGTTATATTTTTTGGTTTCTCGCAATTGAGGTAATTTTTCTAGCGATGCTCTTAAGTCCATTCTTTAATCGCTATTTGGAACGGTTAATTCAGGTTAAAGAATCGATCTGCAAATCTTGTGATCGGAATAATCTTGTTATGTTTTCCATTAGCGTTAATGCCGGGAATCCGTAATTTTTGGTGGCAGCAAGCGCCGCCGATCTACAACTATTTAACACCGATCGATGCAACTAGGTGGATCCAGCAGCATCCTCAATTACCCGGAGAAATGTGGAGTGATTTTTCATATTCCACCTATCTGACCTATGCTCTTCCAGAACGGAAAGTATTCATGACGAATCGGTTTGAAGATTTCCCAGCAGAACAGATAATCGATGAAAGACACATCTCTCAAGCATATGATGATTGGGAATTCTTGATGAAGAAGTATTCCATTAATTTGATAGTAGCAAGCACAACTACCCAGCCTGATTTGATCGCTGCAGCATCTTCATCTTCCGATTGGGATGAGGTCTATCGCGACAAGCAAACGGTGTTGTTTGTACGAAGAAGCTCAGGAATAGAATAACAAAAACAGGTCAGGAAAAACTCCCGACCTGTTTTTGTTGAATGCTAACTTGGCAAAAGCCAGCGTCCTATTGCAACACCTACGCTTAAAGTAAACAGGATGATGCTCGCAAATATTTTTGGTTTTTCACGGCATCGGATATGGAAAAAAATAGCCACGAGCATGAAAACCGCCAGGATCAAAGCAATGATCGGTGTCAACCACAACAGCTTGCTAATCACCCCGGGCAAGACCAGCCCTATGCATCCGAGAAAAACGAGTATCGCTGTTCCGATGAGCACGGGTTTTGCTGCTCTCCCCATATTTTGTATTGCCTGCTCCATTTCCTTCTTAGGATGCTGAACTCCGTGCGTAAATGCTACAGATAGTAGTTTGATGCTGATAATTGCTTGCACAATCCATAATACAATGTCCATGAAAACTCCTAAGTTCGGTTGAATTGATTTAAATTCAGTAATAATCCCTTGCAAACGAAATTTACAAAATTAAGGTTCATTTTCGAAGATATTGCAATGCCATGAAAGTAAATACAGGAAGATCACTGATAAAATGCATTACGATTGCCCAAAAAGAACCTTTTGTCTCCAACATGCTTTTTCCGTACAAATAAGCAGCCAGGCTGATGAGAAGGAATCCAATAATCCCTTGCGGACTCCCATTGATCACGTGGGCAAGACCAAAGAATACAGAAGATAACCACAAAGAGTGTTGCTTTCCAATGACATCATGCGAACTGGCCAATAATGGGGCACGAAATGTCAATTCTTCAGTGATTGCATTTAGCGCAGACAAAAGGATGATTGCGGGCATCAAAGGCAATACAATACCAATCTGCCGCATCACGGGAAAATAAGCAAGAAAGAGGAACAGAAGCATCCCAACTGCAAAAACACCGGCGAAGATCCATGCGAAAGCTGTCCATTTCTTTCCTTTCTTAATCCCTAGCCAGGGTACTTTTTCAAGCTCCGCATCTACTTGCCCTTTTACAAAAAAAAGTGCACTCCAATTGCGTTTCACTAGGAAAAAGACTCCGAGAACAAATATCAATGCCACCAATCCTCCGATTTGGGAACCAAGATGTCCCAACACCCAGGTTGGCGGTGTCCCAAACAAGTTCACCCACCAATCGAACGGGCTGATCCGATTGGCGATAAAAAATACTAAAAAATAAAAACCGATCAACCATAGAGGTTTCATCTTCTTTATAAACAGACAAACCAAAATAAAAAGGATATCTGCTGCCACTTTCACGTAAATCAGCCAGTGTGGAATTGCAATTCCAATATACTGCAAAACAATATCAGGCAGGTCAGAAACTGAGAGCATTAATCCCCAGGCAAAAAGGATCAACAACGTATTTGAGTGGTTCGAGAGTGATTTTGTTTCGTTGCTTTGCATAATATTTTTTCCTCCCCGATACTAACGATTCACGCATGAGAATAGCATTTTCGTCTACGAAGCTTTACATGTTGATGATTATTGCATAATTTATTTATTATTTCAACACAAAACCCGGCACAACAATTATGGTAAACTTTCTTCACCATGAAGGATTTTTTTAAATCAACTGCAATAGCACACCCAAATATCGCGTTTATCAAATACTGGGGAGTCAGGGACGCGTATATCCATCTCCCAGCGAATGGCTCCATTTCCATGAATCTTGCGGAGTTGTATACACAGGTTAAAATCACATTCGACGTAAAATTTAGAAATGACGAACTATTGATCGATGGTAAACAGGCAACCTTCCCCCAATCGGAAAGAATGTTTACTTTTCTATCCCATGGTAGAAAGTTCGCTGGGTTAAACTTGTTTGCCCGGGTGGAGACATCCAGTAATTTCCCGATGAGTGCTGGGATTGCCTCTTCAGCTTCTGTGTTTGCTGCTTCAGCGGTTGCATTGAATTCTGCTCTCGATCTCAACCTGGGTCAAACCGCCCTTTCCCGTCTCGCCAGGCTTGGATCAGGTTCTGCCTGTCGTTCCATCCCGCCGGGATTCGTCGAGTGGGAATCTGGCAAGGATGATCAGAGTTCATACGCAGAATCCATTTTTTCTCCCGAATATTGGGACTTGGTTGATTGTATTGCGATTATTCAGAAGGGTGGTAAAAAAGTCAGTTCAATTGAAGGTCATTCGCTGGCATCAACGAGCCCTCTGCAAATCAGCCGGGTTTCAGATGCACCCCGTCGATTGGATATCTGTCGCCAAGCGATCCGTGACCGTGACTTTTCGGCTTTGGCTGAAATCGTCGAGTTGGACAGCAATTGGATGCACGCTGTGATGATGACTTCCAATCCTCCACTTTTCTATTGGGATCCAACGACCCTCGTTGTAATGAAGGCAATATGCGAATCACGTAAAGCGGATTTACCTGTCTGTTATACGGTCGATGCTGGTCCCAATGTTCATGTCATCACCGTTTCAGATGCAGCTGCAAAAGTCCAGAAGCTTTTGCATTCCATCCCTGGAATTCAAGATGTCCTCGTTTGTCATCCGGGTGGAGCTGCAAAGCGTGAGGAATCAGAAGCTTCATGATTTTCGTATCCGATTCATAGACTGGGTTCGCTGAATCGGATTTATAATGCAACTTCATTTTCATTGGTATATCAGGATAAATATATGAGTACTATTGTCGTCACAATTTTGCAGTTCGCCATTTCTCTCAGTCTCTTGATGTTCTTTCATGAGTTGGGACATTTCTTGGTTTCCAGGCTTTTCAAGATCGAGGTAGAGGAATTTGGTTTTGGATTTCCTCCGCGCATGTTGAAACTCTTCACTGTTAAAGGCACCCTGTTTTCGCTCAATTGGATCCCTTTTGGGGCTTTTGTTCGTCCCAAGGGTGAAAATGATCCATCTGTTCCTGGTGGCATGGCCTCAGCCAAAGCCTGGAAGCGATTGCTGGTCCTTTTGGCAGGTCCAGTGATGAACCTGCTTGTGGGTATTGTCATCATGAGTACCGTCATCAGCCGCACGGGTGCACCCGATACCAGCAAGGTTCAAATCGTGCAGATCCTCCCGGCTTCTCCTGCGGAAACTTCCGGCATGCAGGTTGGGGATATGATTCAGAAAGTCGCGGGACAAACAATTTCTGGAATGGACCAGGTCGGATTGATCACCAAACAAAATTTGGGCAAGTCCTTAGCCATAACCGTTCTTCGCAATGATCAAGAAATAAATTTATCTCTCATTCCACGGTTGAATCCACCGGAAGGTGAAGGTCCCATGGGAATTGCCATGAATAATCCGATCGTCCCAGTAAGTTGGTTTAGATCTGTTCCGGTCTCCTTTTCCCTGGCTGGGGAGACTATCCTTCAGGTTGTCACCCTGCCGATTAAGTTGATCCGTGGTGAGATTCCTTCCAGCCAGGCGCGTCTTGTAAGTCCGCTTGGTTTGTACGATATTTATTCCCAGGTACGAGCAAACCAGGCAACTACCGAATCAACTACCCCCGGATTAGCGCTTACGAATATCTTGTGGTTCTTTGCCAACATCTCCATCCTGCTGGGAGTAAGTAACTTACTTCCCATTCCCGCTGTGGATGGTGGGAGGATCCTGTTTTTGCTCCCTGAATTGATCTTCAAGAAGCGTATCCCGGTTGTATACGAAAATATCATCAACACCATCGGGTTCTTTTTGCTCCTGGCACTGATGGCTTTCTTGTTCATCCAGGACATTGTGAATCCTGTGGTATTACCTTAATAAGCGAGTTGCTATGGCTGAAATAACCTCTACTTTTTCTGAAGCTCTAAAAGCTCTTCTGGACACCCAGAATCCCTTTTCACCAAAATATCTGCATCGTTTTTCAGATCTGTTGCCTGAGAACATCCAGGAATTGAAAAAAATCTGGAATCAAATTACATTGTCCAGAAAGCTGGCATTGTTTTCAGATCTCCAGGAAATCCTCGATGCTGACACACTCGTGAATTTTGACGAGGTTGCCTGCGTGGGATTGGATGATGAGGTACCCGAAGTTCGCTTGTCTGCTCTGCGTCTGCTCGATTATTGTGAAGATACCAGAATGGTTCCCAAATACATCGATATGATGGAAAAGGACCCCGATGAAAAAGTGCGTTCGGAGGCTGTGTTCGCCTTAGGCGATTTTATCTATCGCGGCGAACTGGATGAAATTCCAACTGCACTATATGACCAGATCATGGATAGCCTGATAAAGGTTCTCAAAGGCAACGATTCACCTTTGGTTCGTCGCCATGCCTTGGAATCCGCCAGTTATTCATGCCGTGAAGAGATTCCGCCAATGATTGAAAAGGCGTTCAAATCCACTGAAAAATCATGGAAATTGACTGCCCTGCTATCCATGGGGCGATCTGCGGATGAGCGTTGGGAAGAATCGATTATCAGCATGATGATTTCTCCCGACACTGAGATAAGAGTGGAAGCCATTCAAGCCGCTGGCGAATTGGAACTTGCTTCTACTCGTCAAACTTTACTCGATCTCCTGGATGATCCTGAAACGGATCTCGATGTGCAAACTTCGGCAATTTGGGCACTGTCCAAGATCGGTGGAGATTCCGTCCGTTCCACCCTCGAGTCATTGCTCACAAAAGCTGAAGATGACGAAGAAGTAGAGTTCATAGAGAAAGCGCTGGATAATCTTTCCCTTTCAGATGGTCTTGGTATCAGCGAAATGCTGGATATGGGGATACAGGATGAAGATGACTTGGATAGTTTTATCGATGTAGAATCTGACTCTGAGGATGATGACCTCGATGAGTCCTGAAGACCACTTCCGCTTACATGTCCTCATTGAAGGTCGTGTTCAGGGAGTCGGATTTCGCGAATTTGTTTTACGCAACGCATTACGTCTGGATTTAACTGGATGGGTTCGTAATGTTCATAACGGGAATGTCGAAGTTCTGGCCGAAGGCAATCGCCATACACTTGAAACCTTGCTGGTCATGCTAAAGCAAGGACCCAGCGCTGCTGCTGTCACCGCATTGCAGCAGGATTGGAGTGCAGTAAGTGGCGAATTCTCTACGTTTATAGTTGCCAGGACACTTTACTCCAACGAATAAATGTTAATCAATCTCCCCTGATAGCAGCTGCGCCTTTTTCCAGGGTGGCAGGTTAGATTCTTCTGCCAGGATGGCACGCAATTCATATAATTGATCCCTTAAAGCAGCAGCTCGTTCGAATTCCAACTCCTTAGCAGCCACTTTCATTTGATTTTCAACTTCATTGATAACCCGCTTAAGGTCGTCCTTTGGCATTCCAGAGTAGCCGGATTTTCCCGAATAGTCACCTTTGCCCTCAGCAGTAGCACTTATTGATAATCTTTGGGTAAGGTCATACACAGCTTTGATGATGCTGACCGGTTCGATGCCGTGGGCAATGTTGTAATCCATTTGTTTCTTCCTGCGTCGGTTGGTTTCATCGATTGCCCGTTTCATGGAGTCCGTCATTCGGTCGGCATACATGATCACTTTCCCGTGCAGGTGCCGGGCAGCTCGTCCTATCGTTTGGATGAGCGCAACATCTGAACGCAAGAATCCTTCTTTATCAGCATCCAAAATTGCCACCAGAGATACTTCTGGAAGGTCCAACCCCTCACGAAGCAGGTTGATTCCAACGATCACATCGAAGACTCCCATACGCAGGTCTCGCAGGATACTGATGCGCTCCAGGGTTTCCACTTCCGAATGCAGGTAATGGACTTTGATCCCCATTTCCACAAGATAATCCGATAGATCCTCTGCCATGCGCTTGGTGAGAGTGGTCACCAATACTCGTTCTCCTGCTTCCACCCTACTGCGTATCTCGCCGATCAGGTCATCCACCTGCCCGGTGGTCGGGCGTAAATCAATCGCTGGATCGACCAAACCAGTAGGACGGATGATTTGTTCCACTACCTGGTTGGACAGCGAGATTTCATATTGAGCAGGGGTGGCGGAAGTGTATATCGTGTACCCCATATGCCCTTTGAATTCGTCGAATGTCAGAGGACGATTATCCAGAGCGGAAGGTAACCGGAATCCATAATCCACAAGCGTTTGTTTTCGTGAACGATCGCCTTTAAACATGCCGCGGATCTGCGGCAATGGCATGTGTGATTCATCCAACACCAGGAGATATTCGCTTGGCAGGTAATCCATGAGCGTCCAAGGTGGTGAACCCGCCGGGCGATGATCTATTTGGCGGGAATAGTTTTCAATGCCTGAACAGTATCCCACTTCCTTCATCATCTCCAGATCATAACGTGTCCGTTGCTCGATCCGTTGGGCTTCCAACAACTTGTTCTCTTTTTTGAATTCTGCCAACTGTGTTTCCAGTTCGCTTTCAATGTTGCTGATGGCGAGATTTAAGGCTTTCTTCTTGTGTTATGTAATGCTTTGCTGGATAAATGGATATTTCATTGGGTTCATCCAGGATCTCGCCAGTCAGTGGATCAAATTGAATGATTTTTTCGATTTCGTCGCCAAAAAATGCAATCTTGAATAGCTTTACCCTCTTCATAAGCAGGGATACACTTCCAGCGTATCCCCCCTCACCCGAAATACACCTTGCCGCAATTCCAAGTCATTGCGCTGATATTGGCTTTCCACGAGTTGGCGGAGAAGTGCATTTCTACGGTATATGGAATTTTGGGTTAGCTGGACAACTCCCTTTCCATACGCCTCCGGATTGCCTAATCCATAGATGCACGAGACCGAAGCCACGATGATCACATCCTTACGAGACATAAGTGCCGTGGTTGCAGCAAGTCGCAGCCGCTCGATCTCCTCATTTATATCTGTCTCTTTTTCTATATAAAGATCCTGTCGGGGAACGTAGGCTTCTGGTTGATAATAATCATAATAAGAAACAAAGTATTCAACCGCGTTTTCCGGGAAGAATTCCTTGAATTCTGCATAAAGCTGTGCCGCTAGGGTTTTGTTATGCGCCATGACCAGTGCCGGCATCTGGATTTGCTGGATGACATTGGCAATGGTGAATGTCTTACCGGTACCGGTAGCGCCCAGTAACACCTGGTTGCGATATTTTTTTTGAATCCCTGCTACCAGTTGCTGGATGGCTTCAGGCTGATCGCCGGTGGGTTGATAGGGTGAGTGTAATTTAAATTCCATGGTGAATCCGAATATTTGTTCTAATCAGCATTGTATCATAACTTGGGTGAACTCACGAATCTGCAATTTCAAGATCAATGATCTTGATCAGGACATTAATTAATTCGTCCCTCCAGGATTCGTTTGACGATTGGAAGGGTAACCAGTACGCATTTTTCCCTGGTCTTGCTTTCCCGATCGCCGGTAATTTGCGTACCGGTTCAGTAGTCCCATTGGAAGGAAATCGCAGTACGATCTGGTCGCCCTCTGCCGTAACGGATGACAGACCAGCTAACTCTGCACGCACTTTCACGCGGATATAGAAGAACAAATTCTTCACCACATCGGGAGGTTCACCGAATCGGTCTTTAAATTCGTCCGCCATAGCATCAATTTCATCTTCACTGACCAGGTTGGCAATCCTCCGGTATAACCGTAATCGTCGTTGTTGGTCGTCGATGTAATCAAGGGGAATACCAATTGATACAGGCAGATCCACGCTCACCAGGTTTCTTAATTCCTTAATGTTTTGTCCTGGATGGGTAATCCTTTCATGCCAAAATCCCTGCGTACTTCGCGTACTGTCTGTGCAAGCATCCTGGAGTACAAATGAAAACCTACCGATGCAATGTATCCATGTTGCTTGGTGCCTAGCAGGTCACCTGCGCCGCGCATTTCGAGGTCCCGCATGGCGATTGAGTAGCCTGAACCAAGTTGTGTATTTTCTGCAATGATCTCCAGTCGTTCCTGACCTTCATTGGTCGGGAGTCGGCGTTTATGACGGAAGAAGTATGCATATGCCCGTTGCGCACCCCTGCCGACCCTGCCGCGCAATTGGTACAGTTGCGCCAAACCAAAGGTATCTCCCCGATCGACGATTAATGTGTTGGCATTGGGGATATCCAAACCGGATTCTATAATCGATGTGCATAGCAAAATGTCGATTTCACCTTGAGTGAATTGATGCATCACTAAAGCTAGTTCTTGTTCAGGCATCTGACCATGTGCAATCCCGATGCGGGCTTCTGGGATGAGAGTTTGAAGATGATGTTCCATCGCATGAATGGTATGTACACGGTTGTGAAGAAAGAATACCTGTCCTCCCCTGTCCAACTCGCGTAACGTTGCCTGTCGGACAATCTTGGGAGAATACGGTCCGATGTGAGTAACAACGGGTAAACGCTCTGCAGGAGGTGTGTTGATCACAGAAATATCGCGCACGCCGGTCAACGCCATATATAAGGTTCGCGGGATGGGAGTAGCGGTCAGGGTCAGTACATCCACTTCTGTGCGAAGTTTTTTAAAATGCTCTTTGTGCGCCACTCCGAACCGCTGCTCTTCATCGATGATGACCAAACCCAAATCCTTGAATTGCACATCCACCTGGATAAGCCGATGTGTTCCAATCACAATGTCGATTTCGCCCATACCAAGTTTTAGCAGGATTTCATCCTGTGCTTTTGGTTGCCTGAAGCGGGAAAGCATTTCCACAACTACAGGATAAGTGGCTAACCTCTGTTGAAATGTCTCATAATGCTGCTGTGCCAGCACGGTGGTTGGAACCAGCATGGCAACTTGTTTGCCATCCATGACCGCTTTAAACGCTGCTCGTAAAGCGACTTCCGTTTTTCCGTATCCAACATCGCCACACAGCAATCGGTCCATGGGACGCGGCGTTTCCATATCCTGTTTGGTTTCCAGAATGGCTTTGCTTTGATCGGTCGTTTCAATATATGGAAAACTGGCTTCTAGTTCTTGCTGCCATGTTGTGTCTTTTCCGAAAGCATATCCTTGCGCCAATTGTCGCCGGGC
Source organism: uncultured Chloroflexia bacterium (assembly GCA_963699305.1). Taxonomy (GTDB): domain Bacteria; phylum Chloroflexota; class Anaerolineae; order Anaerolineales; family Anaerolineaceae; genus JBGQAS01. The sequence continues at coordinate 1,146,589 of OY969431.1, forward strand.
ATACAAATCCAGCAATTCCTTTGCAACTAACCGTACAGCTTCTTTGACTTGTTGCTTGGAATTGGACCAATCCGAAGTGCCTAAATGAGTCGCTGATGGCGGCGATTCATCCGGGCCGATGTAACGGGTTAATCGATCAGCTTGATGGATGGGCACAAAGATCTGGTCTCCGCCCTGGTATTCAATGCAAAGGAATTCGCGTTCTGTGCCTTCCAGCTGCCTGCGGACCAAACCGGTGTATTTGCCAACACCGAAATCGGAATGCACCACCCAATCCCCTGCTTCAGGTCAGCGAAGGCATCCTCTGGGATTTCAACCGCTTGTTGAATGCGTTGCCTCGGTTGGGGGCGAGCCCACCCGAATATTTCACTATCAGTGATCAGGTGCAGTGTGCTCCCATCATCTTTTTTCGCAACCCATCCCTCACTGAGTGTGCCTTCAATAAAAACTGGAGGTTGCGAGATCGTCGCTTCCTTGGAGGTTTCTTCCCATAGTTCGTTAAGGCGCTTTTTTTGCCGTGAGATGATCACAGCTTTATCATTTTTTAGAGAGATGTTTAATAAATGTTCATTGAATAATTTCAAATGCCCGGCAAACCGTTCTCCGGGATTAAAAGTATTGGCAATTGATGAAGGTTCTTCATTGGCTGAATGGCCCAACTCGAGCCATCGATGAGTCTCCAAGGTATCGTACAATTCAGACCAGCTTAGGTAAGGCGCCGGGAATTCATCATCGATGGTACTTTCCTGGATAGATCTTCCACGGGTTTTTACCGCTTGTTCTTCTAATTCGTTCCCTAAAGCCCTGCACATTTCAATATCATCGATGAGGATGAGCGCATCTTTTGGAAGATAGTCCAGCATGGAAGCAGGATAGGAATGGATCAGTGGTAATGTGAATTCATCAATTTTTCTACCGTGCAACTCAATTCCTTCGGCTTTCACCGAAAGCACTTCCCGAGCTGGGACGATCAAAAAAGTATCGACCTGCTTAAGTGTCCGCTGCGTGGAAGGATCGAAATGCCGCAGGGTATCAATCTCGTCACCAAAAAATTCGATGCGAATCGGCATCGTTTCCATGGGAACCCAGATATCGAGAATACCGCCGCGCCGTGAAAATTGCCCTTGTTCGCTCACTACGTCTGCCGGCTCATATCCGATCCCTGTACAATATGACAGCAAGGCGTTTGGCTGGATGGTTTGCCTGAGCTTGATTACTTTTGAGTGTTTAATGAATTCTCTGCGTGGTAAGGTGCGCGTCATCAGCGCCCGAACCGTCGAAATGATAAAAGGTTGCGCCGTAGAAATTGCTGAACCAGGAATTTGCTTTCCAGCCAGTTTTCCGAGCACCTCGAGACGTTCCCGCCGGGTATTGCTTTCCCAAGGTTCATCTTCGTAAAAGAGAGGAGTCGGTTCCGAAAAATATTGCTTGGCTGTAAGCGTTGACCAGAAGGAAATTTCTTCCAGCATGATCAATGCATGGTCCGACCTGTCCATCAGGTATAAAACTGGAACATTGAGTTCACTTTGCAGCGCAATGGCGACTGGCAGACGGACTGAACGCAATAATCCCAAACCGCTGGGCTGTCTGATCTTTTCCAGATCTTCACATAACTGCTTGAAGGCAGACAGCTTCCGAATATCGTCAATAAACATTCAAACGCCTTAAACAGAACCGTTAAAATGCGTCATCGCAGCTTCAATCCCTTTTTCGATAAAGAGCTTGATTGCATCGACACCCTTTTTCATCGTTATTTCCAGAATATCTTTTTCCTGTGGCAGGAATTTCTCCAAGACATAGGTAGCTGCTTGTTTTTTACCTGCGGGTCTGCCAACGCCAAGTCGCATCCTCGGAAAAGATTCGGTTCCAAGACGCTCAATAATGGAAGCTACACCCTTTTGCCCTGCAGAGCCTCCATCTTTTCGTATCCGGATCGTCCCTAGGGGAAGGTCGATGTCATCGTGGATGACGAGGATGTTTTCAGCACTTACCTTGTAATATTTAGCCAGGCTTGCAACCGCGTTACCGGATAGGTTCATAAAGGTTTGTGGTTTGATGAGGATTATCGGTTTACCGTCAATTTTCATTGTGCTGACAATAGCTTTGGATTGCACCTTTTTCAGCCGAATATCCAAGATTTCGGCAAGACGGTCAACAATCATGAAACCTATGTTGTGGCGACTTTCTTTAAATTCCCTCCGGGATTACCCAGCCCAACGATGAGAAAGGCAGGTGCTTTTATCGTTTCCCCGGATTCTTTTCTTCGGAATAGCTGCATGGGTCATTCTCCGTAAAAAAATAGAACAGGCAACTGGTTAGTTTAACATGAAGAGTTAAAAGTTGCAATTATCATTTTCTCTTGACTTTATTATCAAATCTTCGCTATGATATAATCTTTTTTATGGCAGAAGACGATATATCATTGGACGAAATTCAAGAAAGCGCTGAATCATCTGCTCCTTCGAGTGCAAAGCGTGTTATCCAAAAAATATTGATCCTTGTTGGGATACTGGTTCTTCTTGGGTTAACTGTCCTCGCCATCATTTTCTTATCCAAAAACCCATCCACAACGATTGTTGTTCGCGATATATTCATTATCTTTCTTGCATTCGAATCTTTAGTTATTGGTTTGGCGCTGATTATCTTGGTCATCCAGCTCGCCACATTGATCAATCTCATTCAGAATGAGCTGAGACCAATCATTCTCAATACACAGGATACGGTAAATAATCTGAAAGGGACAACACAATTTCTTTCCGAGCAACTGGTGGCTCCCGTCATTAAAATGAACAGTTATCTTGCTGGTTTTAAAAAAGTGTTTGATCTACTCCGGTTTGGAAAAAAGAAATAATCGATCCCGGAAATTATTTTGCTTTGAAAGGAGCATGAAATGTCAGATAAAGATGATTTTGGAGCGTTTGTATTTGGTTTCCTTGTAGGAGGCATTACAGGCGCGGTTGTTGCGTTATTGTTCGCACCCCAAACTGGTGAAGAGACGCGCACAATGATCAAGGAAAAAGCCATCGAACTGCGCGATAAAGCATCGGATACCTTCGATGAGGCTGTCTCTGAAGCTGAACGAGCTGCCAAAGACGCCATGCACAAAGCTGAACTTCTCTATAATGAAGCCAAAGCTAAAGCAGAATCGCTTACATTACATAAGAAAGTAGTTCTGGAAGCACCAAAACCGAAAGTTGTTGAAGTCAAAACGAAAAAACCGACAAAATCAGCAACAGGTGCGTAGTTTTTCAATCAACAGCGCTGGTAATTACTAGCGCTGTTTTTATTTAGTATTCCAGGATTTGGAAAACTTTTGGGATCAATTTTTAATACAATGCTTGCGGTGACCGATGCCGTGCTCCCCATATGCTTTGCAGCCAGTAATCCAGCTTGCGCATGCAGCCATGCACCTGCCCATGCGGCTTCAAATGCCGGAATGCCTAGAGCGCGTAATCCAGTAATCATGCCCGCTAGGACATCACCGCTACCTGCCTTTGCCAGCGCGGAAGTCGCAAATGGGATCGTACATGTCTGACCGTTCGGATTTCCTACAACCGTCAGCGCACCTTTCAACACAACGATACACCCCCATTTTTCCGAGAAATCTTTCGCTATCGATAACCGGTTTTTTTGGATTTCCTCAACAGTTAAACCACACAGGTCTGCCATTTCGCCCGGATGGGGAGTCAGAATGGTATCCTTGGGAAGATTCTTTTTCCACCCCTTTTCTTTTGCTAATAACCGTAGACCATCTGCGTCGATGATAAGGGGGGGTAAACCTGCGTTGTTGATCCTGCTTTCCATTTTCCTCTGTCGGCATGAACCCAATATTCTTGGGCTTTTTACCGGTTTGGTGTTGATATAAGATATTTGCGAGAAATTTTCCAGTTGTTTCTTCGGTTCCCCAACCTGGCCCGAGCAAGACCGCTGTCGCTTTTTGTAGCTTGCTCAAAAATAAATCACTCGCATTTTCGGAGATGACGCCAAGTTCATTTGGCAACAGCAACCATGTGGCTTCTGGGATCCTGCCCGCCAGTGCCATTTGGATGCCTTCAGGTACAGCGCACTGAACCAACCCAGTTCCAGTCGCATAAGCTCCAGCCGCACATAAGTATGCTGCTCCAATATAATTGATCGATCCCACCGCGATCATCGCAGCACCAAAAGTCCCTTTATGAGCATCCAAAGATCGTGTTGGTAATTCTTTTCGCACATCCTCTTTTGTCGGTATTTCAGACCTTATTTTCGCCCAGGATTCCAACTTTTTTGGCAGACCAATATCTACGATCTCCAACTGCCCTACCAAAGGGAATGCCGGGAAACGAAGCAATCCGCTTTTAATGGCTGCCATGCAAAGGGTCGTATTGGCTGGAATGCAATCCGCAGCGATCTCACCAGTATCGCAATTGACTCCAGATGGACAATCGACTGCGATTACCGTTGGTAAATTTTTTATTGAATTTACATATCGTAAAATGGAAGAGATTTCAGTACTGAGTGGCAGTGTAGCTCCGGTTCCAAGTACCCCATCCAACAATAAAGAGGATGCTTTTACCCATTCCTCCAGTTTTTTACGGTGGAGATCTATTTCACCACTTTCAAATGCTCCTCCACATTGGAGATACCATTTCATCAAGGGATCTTCATCAGCGCGAGGTTTTACCAGGTAAGCAAATGTTTTCCATCCCGCCTTCGCTAAAGTTGCCAATGCTACGAGTGCATCTCCCCCGTTATTTCCGGTGCCGATTAATCCAAGAACAGATTTATTTTCAGCATTGAATTGAGTCAAAATATAACGTGCCACCCCTTGACCCGCTTTATCCATCATTTGCTCGTAGCTCACTCCTGACTGGGCAGCTTGAGTTTCAATTGTTCTCATTTCATCCACAGTTACAACTTTGTTCATGGGTCACTCCTGAAATTCATAAATGATTATACCCTCCTGACGTGCGAAGATTTTGCAACTTGGCATCGTTGGTATAATGTCCGGATGCGTAAGCTGTTGTATGTGAGCGTGTTTTTCTCCGGGATGACCAGTCTGGCCGTGGAATTTTCCGCTTCCCGTCTTTTGGGAAATTATTTCGGAACTAGCAATCTCGTCTGGGCAAGTATCATCGGATTGATCCTGATCTACCTTACACTTGGATATTTCCTGGGTGGTCGCTGGGCGGACCGATCGCCACATTTAAAGCCTTTTTTAAGATCTTATGCTGGGCTGGCTTCACGGTTGGACTTATCCCGATTATTTCCCGTCCAATCTTGCAAGTTGCTGCACAAGCATTTGATGAATTGCAGTTCGGCGTCCTGGTTGGTTCATTTGTCTCCGTGATGATCCTTTTTTGCATTCCCATTACCCTTCTTGGGACAGCTTCACCCTTTGCCATCCGTCTGGCAATTAAAGATGCCAAGACTGCAGGAGGGGTATCGGGAAGAGTCTACGCGATTTCAACCATTGGTTCTTTCATTGGTACATTTCTACCAGTATTAATCCTTATCCCTCTCATCGGAACCTACCGAACTTTCATGGTGTTTAGTTCGATGTTGCTGATCATTGCACTATATGGTCTTTGGCGATCCGTAAACTGGAAAGTCGCTCTTCTCCATTTGCCATTACTTTTGATAGTCGTCGTTTTGGCAGTGATCGGAATCCGAGGTTTGGATAAAAAGAACGCTGAATCCGTTTATGAAACCGAATCTGCATACAATTACATCCAGGTTCGAGAAAAGAATGGAACGCGGTATTTACACCTTAACGAAGGACAGGGATATCATTCCGTTTTTAATCCCAAGGAACTTGCAACAGGAGGACCATGGGATCAAGTACTTGTTGCTCCATTTTTCAATACTTTTCCAGTATCTGTGGATGATGTTCAGCATTTAGCCATCGTCGGCCTGGCTGCGGGTACTTCCGTGCGCCAGGCATCCGCCGTATTCCCTTCGATTGAAATTGATGGATTTGAGATTGATCCAAAAATCATAGAAGTTGCCCGTCTGTATTTTGACATGAATGAAACTCAATTAAAGATAGTGCTGCAGGATGGACGGATTGGGCTTGAGAATAGTACACAATCCTACGATATCATCAGCGTCGATGCCTACCGACCTCCCTATATTCCACCCCATTTCACCACTCAAGAATTCTTTCGGATCGTTAAGGATCATCTTTCTGAAAATGGTACCGTTGTTCTAAATGTTGGTCGTAGTCCAATTGATCGAAGTTTGATCGATCATTTGTATAGCACGATTCGTTCGGTTTTTCCTTCAGTTTATCTAATGGATGTTCCTGATTCATTAAATACGATCATTTTTGCAACCCTGCGACCCACTACCATAGATAATCTTTATTTAAACTTTAATGCTCTGCAGAAAGATGGTACTGTTCAACCGTTACTCATTCAAGCCATGACAACAACGCTTTCCAGCCTTAAACAAGCACCCGCCTACAATCCGAACTTCGTTTTTACAGATGATCTTTCCCCAATCGAGTGGATCACCAATCGTATGATTATCAACTTTATGTTATCCGATCAAATGGAGCTAATAAAATGAAAATCCTTCGCTGGCTTCTGTCGTTTCTTGTCTCATTAGGGTTGGTACTTTTCATTGTAATTACGTCCATTCGGTTAATGCTGACACCCCTGACACCTGAGATTCAATATCATTTATCAAATTTTCCATCGGATCCCTACGGATTTACTCTCCAGGAGCGCTTAAACTGGTCCAAGATTTCAATCCGTTATTTAACGGATAATTTACCCCTCTCCTTCTTACAAGATCAAAAACTTGCTGATGGCAATCCGCTCTATAACGAGCGTGAATTGAGCCACATGTTCGATGTCCAAATTTTGATCCGATTTGTGATGATCGCCTGGATCATTCTTGGTATTCTACTATTAACTGCCCGTTATTTATTCTGGCGTTGGAAGCGATTACCGGAATATTTCCGCGCCTTATCAACCGGAGGATGGCTGGCAGTTGGTCTTATCGTAGCAGTCCTCGCAGCAGTCATGATCGATTTTGATGGGTTGTTCACCGCATTTCACCAGATATTTTTTACAGGTGATACCTGGCTTTTCTATTATTCCGATTCACTCATCCGTCTTTTCCCCATGGAATTTTGGTCCAACGCCTTTATCGCTGTCGGCGCGCTTACCATAATTGCTGGTCTGCTGTTTGGAATTTTGGGCAATCATTATCGTTTGAAAGCATCCAAATAACAAATGAGCGGGTGAGAAATTCACCCGCTCATTTGTTATTTTGCCTTACCTTGATTTTTTACCGCCTCCATTGCCTTTTTCACTGCTTCTTCATCTGCCAGGTAATAGCGTTTAATGGGTTTCAATTCCGCATCCAATTCATATACCAAAGGCACACCCGTTGGAATATTTAATTCAACAATTTCTTTTTCCGGGATGTTGTCCAAATATTTCACCAGTGCTCGCAGGCTATTGCCATGTGCAGCGATTAAAACTTTCTTGCCGTTTTTTATACTCGGCGCGATTGTCTCATGCCAGTATGGCAGGAAACGGTTCACTGTATCTTTCAGGCACTCGGTCAATGGCAGTTCCACCTTACTCAATGCCTGATAGCGTGCATCATGACCCGGGAAGCGGGGATCATCCGCTGTCAACGCAGGAGGTTGAATATCGTAACTGCGTCTCCAAATAAGCACCTGCTCGTCGCCGAATTTCTTGGCAGTCTCAGCTTTATTCAATCCTTGTAGTGCTCCATAATGCCGCTCATTTAGCCGCCAGGTATTCAACACCGGTAGCCACATCTGATCCATTTCATCCAGCGCAATCCACAACGTCCGGATGGCACGTTTGAGCACGGATGTATACGCCAGGTCAAAAGAGAAACCTTCCTCTTTCAAGGACTTACCTGCTTGATGTGCTTCTTGTACGCCTTTTTCGGAAAGATCAACATCCGTCCAGCCGGTAAAACGGTTTTCCTTATTCCAATCGCTTTCACCGTGACGTAACAAAACTACTTTATACATGCATTCCTCCAAACAATGACATTAATTTTGTAGCGCAAGAGATACTCTTGCGCTACAAGGGTTTTCACAAACAGATACAACTAACGGATTGCGACCGGATTTTCAGCGTTTACAGATGGATCGAAAATATGGAAATTATCCATGTTGAAGGCAAGCTCCACTTCATCACCGACTGCAAAGCGTGTGCGTGGGTCGACTCTGGCGACAAAACTGTGCTTCCCACTGACAAGGTACAAAAATATTTCGTTACCCATCAATTCGGTAACATCCACTTTTGTGTGCACTTTTTCAGAGTGAATACCCGGTGGAATAAAGGCGGGATTGTAAATATCTTCGGGTCGAATCCCGAAAATGATTTCCTTCCCGGCTAGAGCTTGGTATACTTTTTTCTTCGCTTCCGGAATTTTGACGGAGATTTCACCAGCGTCGATGAAGAGGTTATTCCCATCTTTGCGTAAATGTGCAGGGAAGAAGTTCATTGCTGGAGATCCAATGAATCCAGCCACAAAAAGGTTATCAGGCTTATCATACAAATGCTGCGGTGTATCCAGTTGCTGCAGGATGCCCTTATCCATGACAGCGATCCGGCTTGCCATGGTCATGGCTTCCGTCTGGTCATGGGTCACATAAATGAATGTGGTTTTTAACTGTTGGTGCAGCTTGTTGATCTGTGCGCGCGTCTGGACGCGTAGCTTGGCATCCAGGTTGGAAAGTGGCTCATCAAAGAGGAAGACTTTTGGCTCGCGAACGATGGCGCGTCCTACCGCCACACGCTGCCGTTGCCCGCCGGAAAGCTCACGCGGTTTCCGTTTGAGCAAGCCTTCGATTCCAAGGATTCCGGCAGCTTTATTGACACGCCGTTTGATCTCTTCCTTGGCGACTTTCCTCAATTTCAGACCAAATGCCATATTGTCGTATACCGACATGTGCGGATAAAGGGCATACGATTGGAACACCATTGCTATGTCGCGGTCTTTGGGCGGGATGTCGTTGACAACTTTATCACCGATCAAGACTCGTCCTGAGGTGACTTCTTCCAGACCTGCCAGGCAGCGCAGTGCTGTCGTCTTGCCGCAGCCCGAAGGTCCCACAAGAACCAGGAATTCCTTATCCTCAATCTTGATGTTCAGATCTTTGAGCGCGGTCACTTCACCGAACTTCTTTTCAACGTGATCGTACGTTACGCTTGCCATTTCTTCCTCCTTTTGGTTTGTATATAGTGATTGAATTATAGACCTTAGAGGTTAAAATGCGCAAGTCGATCAAGGGATAAAAAATGAGCGAAGGGAACCCTTCGCTCATCAATCGGATGGAATTAATCTTTTTGGAAACCAGTCAATCCTTCGATAACATCGTCAATATCGGTTTCCGTGAGGATGGGTGACATGTGACCTACTCTGAATATTTTCTCCTTCAACGCGCCTAATCCGGGAGAGATCCTGATATGATGTACTCTTCCAAGATATTCGACAATCTTCAAGCTGGAGATTCCCTCCGGTGCCAATCCTGCTGTGAGTACAGGTGATAACGCGTCATCCGGAGTGAAAGGAGGCATCCCTACTTTGCGCAAGCCTTCACGCAGGCGAAGTGCAAATGACCTGTATCGTTTCAGGCGGGTATCGATACCCTCTTTCATCAGCTCATCCAGTGCCATTTTTAGCGCAACTACATTACTGGTTGCCATTGTCACGGGAGAAGGATGCCAGTCGCCCCATTCCGTGGCATATTTCCGCCATGTTTTCAGGTCGCAGTACCAACCGTGTGCCTTGTTGGGATTTCGATCGATGGCTTCCCAGCCGCGTTTGCTTACAGCACAAGGAGCCAGACCGGGGGGTGTACCCAGGCATTTTTGTGTCGCTGAAGCGCACAAGTCGATGCACCAATCATCCATCATAAAAGGTACACCACCCAGAGATGAGACAGCATCGACAACAAAATACCCGCCATGATTACGGACGTTGGCACCAATGGCATCTATCGGATTTTGTACTGTGGTCGAGGTTTCCAAATGTACTACTACTGCGCCTTTGGCATCAGGATGTGAGTTAAATGCTGCGTCAAAATCACTGGCACGCAACGGTTTTCCCCATTCAGCTGTCACTGGTATCACCTTCAGCCCATTTCCTTGGGCAATGCTCACCAAACGGTCACCGAAAAATCCATTCGTGCCAACGATGATTTTCTCACCCGTGGAAAAAGCAGATCCCAGGCAAGCATCGATCGCAACAGTACCGGATCCAACCATGAGGAATATATCGGCTTGTGTATTGAAGACTTTTTTTTAAAATCACTAGCGTGTCATTATAAAAAGCCGTCCATTCCGCTCCATAATGAGGCCGGACAGGGCTTCCCATGGCACCCAAAACACTTTTCGATACTTCGACAGGACCGGGGATCATCAATTTTTCAGGCAAATCCATTCATCCTCTCCTCATATGACTTCCCAATGTATCCTAGCATTCTGCTTGGAAATCAGGTAGCACGATTCATCATAAAAGTTGGCATGACCAATATACTTGTTAATGAAGCTCCTTTTGGTACAAACGATGGACTTTAAAGAATTCGATTCCCATGTCCCTTAATTCATTTTGCATCCGGTCATTCTCAACTCCGATCTGGACAAGATCGGCATGTTTAAAGTGACCTTCCAGGACACTGTAATACATTTCACTAAAAAGGATCGCTGTTCCACCCATCCCGCGATATTGTTCCAGGATACCCGCGCCATTGATATTCACCCACTCAGTCCGTTGCATCTCACGGAACATATCCCACCACCCCAATGGAAACAATTTCCCTTTTTGGCGTTGGACAGCCTTTGAAATGTCTGGATAAGCAAATAGAAAACCAACCAGTTCTTCACCTTTCATTAATATCTTTATGAAACGTGGATCTGCAAACCAAAGGATCTGGTTGGCCATCGTGCGGGCTTCCTCATTGGTAAGTGGGACATTTCCCGATGTACCCTCAAGAGCACCGTTGTAAAGGTCTTTCAACTTGGGAACAAGTCTCAATAAATCAGCCCGCGTTTTGAACCGTTCGACATGCAACCCTTTACGTTCTTGTACCATCTTGGAAATTTCGTGGATTTTTTGCGGAAATTGCTTCTCAGTGTACATATGACCCGAAACGATATCGGTCATTTTACTGAATTTTTCCTGTTCGATTAATGTTGGGTAATAAGCAGGATTATAAGGAATCCCAAATGCTGGCCTGTGTTCGAACCCGGAAATCAACAAACCCAATCCGTCCAGGGCAGTAAATCCTTTGGGACCAATTATTTTGTTGAGTTTTTGTCTTCTTGCCCAATTGATTCCAGTTTCAAATAATTGATGGGCAATGCTTTGATTGTCTCGGCATTCAAACAAGGAAAAGAACGCAGTTTTCTCGTGATTGAAATCGTTATACCGCCGGTTATTTAGGATCGCCAACCTGCCAACTGGAGTTCCATCGGATTGTAAAGCTAAAAGGAAAAACGCTTCCGAATGGTCATAATATGGATTCTTGTTCCTGTCCATCGCTCGTGATAAATCTCCCTCCAGTGGCGGGACCCATTGGGGGTTGTTTCGATAAATGGAAAAGGGAAATTCGATAAATTTCTTTACTTCTTTTCGATCTGTGGTGTTGACTTCAATTATTTGCATGTTCTATTCTTTTTGGGGAGTTGCGTACTCATGTATTATATGTGAATGTGATTTTTCTAGCATCTTTTCATTATAGAATATTTGTGCTATAATGTGGTTAATTGTTTAATATTTTACTTGGGAGGGATCATGGAAAATCAAATTGCATTTTGTGGTTTGGATTGCAGCACGTGTGACGCCTTCATAGCCACGCAAGCCAATGATATTCCAGCAAAACATCATGTTATTGAGAATTGGGAAAAAATGTTTAATGCCAAGGGGCTCACCCTGGAGTATGTCAGCTGTGATGGTTGTCACGCCACTTCAGGTAGATTGTGCGGTCATTGTTTGGAATGTAAAATCCGCATGTGTGGCATATCAAAAAGTATTCAAAATTGTGCATATTGCAACGAATTTGAAAATTGCGAGCTTATCCAAAGCTTCATTAAAAATGTTCCTGTCGCCCGACAAAATTTGGAAACCATCCATTCAAGCCTGACAGGAGGTTAGCATGCCTGAGCTTCCAGAAATTACATCGCGGGCAAGGGAGATGGACAAGGCACTTACCGGGAAAACCATTGCCACCATCGAGATCAAGCAAAAACAATGTCTAAATGTTACAGAGAAGGTTTTTAATAAATCCCTTTTGGGTGCTACCATCAACCGGGTATCTTCAAAAGGAAAATGGATCCTCGTGGAAACATCCCAAGGTTGGTTGCTGATCAATCTTGGCATGGGGGGAGAGATCCTCTTGAAAACAGATGGAACTCTGCCTAAAAAGCATCGATTCGTCCTTGGCTTTTCAGATGGTGCACAGCTGGTCATCAACTTTTGGTGGTTCGGTTATATCCATTATGTCAAATATAACCAGCTTCAGCTTCACCCGATGGTGGGCAAACTCGGTCCCAATATCTTGGATCTCACCTTCCCAGACTTCAGAGCTCTTTTGGATAAACAGCGTGGAAAGTTGAAAGCCTTTCTACTGGATCAATCGAAGATGGCGGGTATCGGCAATGCATATATTCACGATATTCTCTTCTTCGCCAAATTGCATCCTCTCTGCCAAATCCCTAAATTGGACGAAAACGCTGTGCGTTCCCTTTTTGATGCCATCCATCGTGAAATGGAAATAAGCCTGGAAAAAGGCGGAGCATTTTACGAATTGGACTTGTATGGGAAACCGGGTGGTTTTTCAGAAAAAGACATCATTATCGGTTATCGCGAAGGGAAACCTTGCCCGGTTTGCTCCACCCCAATCCAAAAGATTAAAACCGGTTCAACAAGCAGTTTTATTTGTCCGGAATGTCAAAAACTGGTTTGAATTTCTTGACGTCCAACTTTGATGTGTGTTAAAATGAACCATCAGGATGGACTGCGTCATGAATAAAAATCTCATTGAGTACCTTTGCATGAAAGCCGTTTCTACAAGCGGACACGTTCATGCATTTTCGCGCAGAGCACTTGTGTAATTAACTATTTTTCTAGAAGTTCATTATGACGGGCTCACATGCGAGCCCGTTTTTTCTTAGTCCGTTTTCGTAAGGAGAGTTGCGTGTCAGTAGAATCAAATCAGAATTTTGACCTTCGCAAAGCATTGGCAAAGAACCGACTCGTCGGGTTGTGGCGATTGATGTCCGGCTACCAATGGCATTATCTGTTTGCAACCATATGCCTGGGTATCGCTGCCATGGCCAAGACCACCACTTACTTGCTACTGCGCTATTTTGCTGATAATTATTTCCCCGCCAGAAATGCGGTCGTACCCTTATACATGATTGCTTTAGGATTTGTTGGTTTGGCATTTATCGAGGGTGGATTTAGCTTTAAGTGGCCGCTTGGCTGCAAGAACAGCGGAAAGCATCACCCGTCGGCTGCGCAATTTCCTTTACGACCACATCCAGCATTTGACATATACCTACCATGACAAGATGCAGACAGGAGAGTTGATTGAACGTTGTACGTCCGATGTGGATGCCTTGCGTCGTTTCTACAACGACCAGGCGATTGGTGTTGGCAGGATTGTCCTACTGTTTGTCATCAATTTCATTGCTTTATTGAATCTCAACGTTAAGTTAGCACTCGTCTCCATCATCGTCGTGGTTCCCCTTGTCATTGTCTCTGCTTTTTTCTTAAGAAATTATCCAAGGCATATGAAAAATACCAGGAACAGGAAGCCATCCTTTCTACCACATTGCAGGAAAACCTCACCGGAGTTCGGGTGGTAAAAGCGTTTGCCCGTCAGGAGTATGAGAAGGATAAATTTGAGAAAGATAACAAGGAGAAATTCCTGCGTGGAAAAAACCTTCTGAAAATGCATTCGCTTTTTTGGCCAATCTCCGATACTTTGTGTGGGTTGCAGATCCTGGGCGGTTTCCTGTTCGGTGCACTTCTCGCAATTCATGGCGAGATCACGATCGGTACCTACCTTGCTTATGCCGGTTTGGTGGTCTGGATCATTTTTCCCATGCGCAATCTCGGAAGATTGATCGTGCAGGTTTCGACTGGTATGGTGTCATACACTCGTGTCATGGAAATTATCAAGGTCAATCGTGAACCGTTGGACAAAGGAAGTTTTCATCCCAGCGCGAACATTGTTGGTAACGTGGAATTCAAGGGTATCGGTTTTGCTTATAAGAAGAACGAACCCGTTCTGGAAGGTATTTCTTTTCGCTGCAAGTCAGGTCAGGCAATAGCACTGCTCGGATCTACGGGGTCGGGGAAAACCACTCTTGTTAACTTGCTCCCGCGTTTCTATGAATATACGTCCGGGAAAATCCTGTTGGATGGTGTGGAACTGAAGAAATATTCACGTCGCTTCCTGCGCAGTCAGATTGGCATCGTCGAACAGGAACCGTTCTTATTCTCGCGGTCCATTGAAGAGAATATTAAGTATGGTGTCGATAGAGAAGTCACCCATGCAGAAGTTGAGCATGCAGCCAAGGCAGCCGCTATTCATGATGTCATCACCTCGTTCCCGCAATCCTACAATACTCTGGTCGGCGAAAAAGGTGTCACATTGTCCGGTGGTCAAAAACGACGCGTTGCTATTGCTCGTACATTGCTCAAAGATCCCCGTATTTTGATTCTGGATGATTCCACGTCATCCGTCGATACGGAAACAGAAGCGGAGATTCGCGCTGCTTTGGAAAACCTGATGAAAGCCCGGACTACATTCATCATTGCTCATCGCATTCAATCCATCATGAATGCTGACCTGATTTTGGTTTTGGACAAAGGCCGCATTATCCAGCGTGGTACCCATGCACAACTTTTGAAAAGAGAAGGAATTTACCGCAAAATATTTGATATTCAAACCCGTATTGAAGTGGAATTGGAAAAGGAAATCGCGCATGCCTGATAATTTTTTTGAGGAAGAAGAATTTGAAGCGAAGTTAAATAAAAAAACATTCGCCCGGATAGTGAAAACAGCCGGCAAGCATATGCCTTGGGTAACCGGATTCCTCGCTGCAATCCTGGTCGTTTCGGGTTTGGATGCTGTTTTTACCTTCATCAGCAAACATATCATCGATGATGGTATTGTTGCTCGAAATATCCCCGTCCTTCTCAGGTATGTTACTTTGTACGGTGGATTGATCCTCATCCAAGCATGCGGTGTTTTCACATTCATTTACCTCGTTGGTATTTTGGGTGAAAAAATTCGCTACGACTTACGCCAGCAGATGTTCAATCATCTTCAGGAACTCTCACTCTCCTATTACAGCCGGACACCGGTCGGTTGGATCATGGCACGCGTGACATCCGATTCTGACCGCGTGTCGGATTTGATGACCTGGGCATTGCTTGATTCCACATGGGCAGCCATGAATATTTTGACCTCGATGGTTTTCATGCTGATCATCAACTGGCGTCTTGCACTGATTGTGCTGATCATCCTTCCAATATTATTAATCATTGGGATTGAGTTCCGGAAGCGCATTCTCAAAGAATATCGCACTGTCCGTCGCATGAACTCAAAGATTGTTGGATCCTACAATGAAAACATCACGGGAGTCCGTGTGATAAAGGCTTTGGGACGTGAGAGAGAAAACATGAAGGAATTCGGTGAAATCTCCCAAGGTATGTATCGTTCCAGTTATCGAGCTGCCTGGTTGAGCGCTTTGTTTTTACCGGTCGTTCAAATGATTGCAGCTTTCGCCCTCGGTAGTATTGTCTGGTATGGCGGCGTTCAGGCGCAAGTTGCAGGCATGACCGTAGGCAGTATCCAGGCATTCGTCAGCTATGTCACTTTCATGATGTGGCCAATTCAGGATTTGGCACGTGTTTTTGCCGAAATGCAGCATGCCATCGCATCTGCGGAGAGGATTTTCTCTTTGGTGGATACCAAGCCTGAAGTAGTCAACAAGCGTGGAGCAAAGGATCATGACTCGATCCACGGAAGGATTGATTTCGACCACGTTTCGTTTTCATATTCCGATGCTGCGGATGTTCCCGTGATTCGCGACTTAAGCATGCAAGTCCGCGCAGGGGAAACAATCGCCTTGGTTGGTCCTACTGGTGGAGGAAAAACCACCATCATCAATCTTTTATGCAGGTTTTATGAGCCGACGAAGGGAATGATCCGGATTTCCGGAGAAGATTACCGAAAAATCACACTGCAATCCATTCAATCACGGATAGGGATTGTTCTGCAAACCCCACATCTATTTTCAGGATCCATTCGGGAGAATATCCGCTATGGCAGGATTACTGCCACGAATGACGAGATTGTGGAAGCATCCACTCTGGCTGGTGCACATGACTTTATCACAAGGCTTGCTAAGCAATACGACGAGGAAGTAGGCGAAGGCGGCAACTTGCTCTCGGTTGGACAAAAACAACTTATCAGTCTTGCCCGCGCCATTTTAGCGAAACCTGAGATCTTCATTATGGATGAAGCGACCAGCTCCGTGGACACATTGACGGAAACCCTAATCCAAAAAGGAATGGAAAACCTTATGAAAAAAGGGACAAGCTTTATCATTGCCCACCGGCTCTCCACGATCAAGCGAGCTGATCGTATTATCGTCATTGAAAATGGTCGAATTGCAGAAATGGGTACCCATTCTGAATTGCTTCGACTGCATGGAAAATATTTCCAGCTTTACACCCGGCAATTCCGACATCAATTGGAATCAGAGCTAGATCCTTTGGGTGAAAACGCTATGGCTGTCACAGGTTAAAACTAGGTATAATGTTTTTCTGGAAGGAGAATAGATGGTAAAAACATATTCTTTGTTGATCTTGGTGATGATTTCCTTGTTAGCAATCACAGGCTGCGGTGTTGGTTCAAGCGGTACTCCAACGGAAGCTCCTGAAATGATCTATACACGGGTTGCCCAAACTATCCAAGCGAACATGACACAAACGGCATTGTTTATGCCAACTGGTACCACCACCGCCACCATTGCACCAACTCAAACTGCTACCAGTACCACTCCCCCGTTGCCCACCATTCAGGCACAAACTACTGGCACAGGGATGGTCATTCCAACGGTGCAATACTTAAACACGCCAATCAGCGTCGCAACCAGTGTCACGTACAATATTCCGGGAGATCATGCACGTTATCTTTACAACCGTCCGACAGATGGTTTTACAATTCAAGCCGAGCATGATTTTACCATCGTCTATGCCCTGGAAAATATTGGTACAACCACTTGGAACACCAATTACACCTGGCGTTTCATCGGTGGCACAAAATGTTGGGAAGTTACTTCGGTCAACCTGCCAAATGCAGTAAAACCAGGCGAACGGGTTGAGATCTTCGTAGCTTGCTTTGCACCCGTTGAAAATATCGGAGATTATTATAATCGTTGGGCACTCTATACCGATTCTGGTTTGTTTGTAAATGGTTCTGAAGGATATCTATTTTACACAACGACCCATTAATTCTCTAATCAAAACAATGAATCCCGGGGGATTCCCTGTATTCATGCATTATTTGTAAATCATTACAGGACCATCCGAGCATACTAACCATCCATTTTTATCCCCCGGTAAATCTTCTGCCTCGCAGTTTCCACAAAGCCCCAAACCACATCGTATTTTAGCTTCCCAGGATAACTGGTGCGGCAGGTGTTTCTTGTCGCATACCGCGTGGATGGCTTCAAGCATCCCGGTGGGGCCGCAGGCATATGCACAATCGCAATTCTCCGGTGAGACGATCTCAGAAAAGGTCTCCGTAACCAATCCTTTCATTCCTTTACTTCCATCTTCGGTCGATATGTGTGTCTCATTAACTAACTTACTCAATGCATCCGAAAGAATCAATTCATCTGCTGTCCTGGCACCACAATGAAAAGTGATTTTCCTGCTTTGTTCTGCGGCATTTTTAGCCAGGAGGTGCAATGGGGCGGCTCCATATCCACCTGCTACCAGGTGGATGGAATTACCTAACAACTGGAAACCGTTGCCGAATGGTCCACGGATCCAAATTCTATCTCCGGCTGTCAATTGATGGGCAGTGTGCGTGAAATGTCCAACATCCACAATCGTCATGCTTAAAGGATCATCATCCATAATGCTAAATGGTTTCTCACCGATCCCGGGCAGCCAAGCCATGATAAATTGCCCTGGGTCGACCTCGAGTGAACCATCCAATATGAACGTTTTTGTGCGGAAATTTTCAACCCTTATCTCCCGGATGACTAATGCATGATGACAATTCTCACTAAAGGCATTCATATTATTTCAATGCCGCTCCCTTGATTTCAGAAAGAGTGGAGATTTTCTCCTCCACCATAAATGTGTTCAATTCTTCATTCAATTGCTGGATAGCAATAATTCCCCGGCTCCATATCACTGAACCAATTCCGACGAGGCTTGCACCTACCATGATCATTTCAGCAGCGTCACTTCCTGAATTAATTCCTCCGGTTCCGATGATTGGAGTATTCACTTTTGAAGCGATCTCAGCCACGCATCGCAATGCAATCGGTTTTATCGCTGCCCCGGATAGACCACCGCTTTTATTTGTAAGTACAGGTTTCCGTGCTCGTACATCGATAATCATCCCCGGCATGGTATTGATTGCTGTTATGGCATCTGCCCCCGCTCTGGAAACCGCAGATGCAATTCTTGCAAGGTTGGGCACATTCGGTGCCAGCTTTACGCTGATGGGAATTTTGATGGCTTTTTTTACAGCTAAGGTTACCTGTGCAGCACCTTTTTCATCAGCGGCGAATGGCAAACCAAATTCATTGTGCACATTGGGGCATGAAATATTCAGTTCAACTAGCTCCGGCTCTGCCTCTGCAACGATCCGCGCTGTCTCGGCAAATTCTTCCACACTCCCACCAAAGATGCTAGCGAATAACGCAGTTCCATAGGGATGAATGCGCTTCTTCGCTACCTTTAGCATGCTGGCTTCAATTTTCGCTCCTGGGTTGGTTAACCCTACAGCATTGATGATCCCGTGACCCCAATCAAGTGCGATGGGATTAGAGTGTCCCTCCCTCGGTTCGAGGCTGCAGCTTTTGCTTGTCACCGCTCCAATTCCCATCTCAGCGATGCGTTCCAGAAGTCCTTCACTGGTACCAAGGATTCCGGACGCGAGGACGAATGGATTTTTAAGTTCCAGCCCAAGAAAATTCACATTCAGATGATTATCCATGATCGCTTTCCAGGTACGCTATTACTTCCTCGTATTTTGCTTTTTTTAATCTTCCATTGGCGGATAGGATCTCCAGTAACTCACGGATGGAAAATATCGAATGGAGCTGAATATTGGCTTTTTCTAACAATTCGCGACCACCTTGTTGCCTATCCACCAGCACCACAACATCCCGTACTACAAGTCCGGCTCCTTGAAGTGTTTCAATTGCAGTAAGGATGCTTCCACCGCTGGTAATAACATCCTCCACCAGCGCAACCGTCTGACCTTTTGAATAATCCCCCTCTATAGATTGCCCAGTCCCGTACTGCTTGATTTCTTTACGCGGGTATATCATGGACTGGTTATTCACTAATGCGATCCCTGTTGCAATGGGTAATGCTGCATAAGGTACAGCTGCAATTCTATCAAAAGTCAGCGTCTTTACTTTTCCTTGATAAGCTTCGAGCGCCATATGAAATAAATCCGGGAAAGAGATCATCCTCCTCAAGTCGATATAAACCGGAGATTGTTTCCCGGAGCTTAATGTGAAATTACCAAATTTGATGCAATTCGCATCCGCAAGTGCCAGCGCTAGTTTGGTTTTTCCAGGGTCGGATTTCCCTTTGGTTTTTTTCACAGCCGTCCGAATTGTTTCAATCTGGTTTTTGATTCCTGCTGCTGCGTTTCCTGCATCATCGGCATAGATCACGGATCGCGAAACTGGAATAATCAATCCTTTATGATCGTCACGCAATCCGATATTGATCGTGGTTTCCAAGTCGCCGCCTTGGGCACCAATACCCGGTGCCAGGATCCAATTTTTTGGTGCGATATTCCGAACTGCTGTCAAAGCTTCCGGTTTGGTGGCTCCCACAACAAACCCGATTTGATCCTCGCTGCCCCAGGTTTGAGCAATGGATGCGATATGTTTATACAACGCCGGGACTCCATGCTGTTGGATTTCTTCCGCTGAAGGGTTGGAGGTTTGACACAACACGAAAGCCATCTTTCCGGGGTATTCTAAGAAAGGCTGGATGCCGTCCCTGCCAAGATAAGGATTTACAGTGACTGCATCAGCTTTGAATATTTCAAAAGCCGCTTTAGCGTAAGCTGCGGCTGTATTGCCAATATCTCCCCGTTTAATATCAAGCAGAATAGGCAGGTGCTTGGGGGCAGCTTGGATAGCCTGAATTAATATTTCAATCCCGCGGGGTCCATATTGTTCAAAAAATGCGATATTTGGCTTTATACAGCATATGTTGTCTTTGGTCCTTTCGATCACATCCAGGCACCATAGCAGGATGCGTTGCTCTTCGGATTTGTTTTGTGCGAAGGTTTTATTGAATTTTGATAATTCGGGATCTAGACCCAGGCAAAGCAAACTTTTATTTTGCTCTATCGCAGTTTCAAGTTTTTCTAAAAAGGAAATGTTTTTCACAGTTATATTCCTTTGTACTTTTTTTATGCTCTACCAAGAACCGCCGCAAGTAACGCCATGCGGATAAACATTCCGTTCTTAACCTGCCGGAAATAAGCCGCACGCGCATCCTTGTCCACATCCTCACTGATCTCCCCAACCCGCGGAAGAGGATGCATGACCACCATTTTTGACTTGGCGCGTTTCATCAATTCGGATGTGATCAAGTATTGGTTTTTAACCTCCTCATATTGAGCCATATCGGTAAATCGCTCTTTTTGGACCCGGGTCACATATAACACATCTGCATTTTCGATCACCTCGGCAACGTCGTGCGTTTCCCGTACTTCGATTTTGCGGTCGATCACGTGGTTCATGATTGCCATTGGCAGGCGCAGGATATCGGGTGATACGAATCGCAGGCTGACATCGTAATTAATTAATAGCTTGGTCAGCGAATGGATGGTGCGTCCAAACCGTAGATCGCCGATCATGGCAATCTTCAACCCATCGATAGTGCCTAATTCTTCCTTGATCGTAAAAAGGTCCAGGAGCGCTTGAGTTGGATGTTCACCCGCCCCATCACCCCGGTTAATGACTGGGATATCGGCAGCCTCCGCTGCCACGCGTGCCGACCCAATCTCCGGATGCCGCAGCACAATGACATCCGAGTATTGTTCGAGAGTACGGATGGTATCGGGTAAGCTCTCCCCCTTCGCCACGCTGGAAAACTGCACCCCTTGTGTGATGGGTATCACAGATCCACCCAGTCGTTCCATCGCTGCAATAAAGGAAGCACTTGTTCTGGTGCTCGGCTCATAAAAAAGGCATGACAGGATGTTTCCATGTAACAAATCGCAAGCTCCAACATGTTCCACCAATTCACGCATCTCTTCCGCACGGTGGAAAATATAAGCAAGCATGTCGTTGTCAAATTGATCTACGGATAGGATATCTTTTCCTTTTAAGCCGTTACTTAATGGAGCTTTCTTTTTCATTTTTTCGATATCGAACAGTTTTGGTGGTTTGTTTGTTGAAGTCATTTTTCTCCTTTGAATTGAAAAAAATGAACCCGTAAAAAAGGGTTCATTAATGGACGATGCTTCCATCCTCGAAAGCTAACTTGCCTTTCAAGACGACTCTTTTTATTTTCCCTTGCACTTTCCTTCCGTGAAAAGGACTCCAGCCACATTTCGTGTACAACATCGTGTTGTCAATTGTAGCGCGCTCATCCAGAGAAACTTCTACCCAGGTGTTGTTCTGGGCTGGCAGATGAAATATTTTTCGTGGATTGATATCCATTAATTCACTCAGTCGTTTTAGGGATAATTTGCTATTGAAAACTGCATCCAGCAGGAGTGGAATAGTGGTTTCCAAACCGGGAACTCCTGATGGTGGATTTTCGCTGTTTTTCTCTGTCAGCGTATGGGGGGCATGATCGCTTGCAATGCAGTCGATCGTGGAGTTAATATGTTCCCATAGAGCATTTACATCATCCGAAGTTGCCAAGGAAGGACGCATCTCTCCCAGCGTACCTAGTCTTTTTGCATCTTTCCCGGTTAGGAATAAATGATGCGGTGTTACTTCGCATGTGATCGGAAGATGTCTCGATTTTGCATATGCGATTAATTCTATTTCTTCCCTACGGCTGACATGGCATACATGAAGCGACCGGTTGAAAGAGGTAGCCAGTCCAATCGCCATCGCCAACATCGCTCCTTCGGCATGCACTGCAATCGGTTTGCTTTTTGGCCATGACTGAAAAATACGGTTGAGTGTTTTCAGGTCAGTTATCCCTAATGGACCATACGCAGCGTTCATGTACAATTTAAGACCAACTGCCTGGTCGGAAATCTCAGGCAGTTGGTGTATGCTTTCGGTGGTAACACCGGCGAAAAAAAGTACATCGCACAGTGCTTTTTTAGATGCAGTTGCGATCACCTTTTTTAGACGCACCACTGATGTGATCGGAGGATTGGTGTTCGGCATGGCCAGTACCCTGGTAATTCCCCCAGCCAAAGCTGCTTTTGAACCGGAAATGAAATCTTCCTTATGTTCCCCCCCTGGAACTCTCAAGTGGACGTGCACGTCTGTAAAACCTGGAATTCGTATCATCATCTCATTAGTTTTCAAAACCTTCCATTTTTATCAGCACGGTCCAAAATTGTCAAGACATTCGAGGTTTATTATCCGTGAAATCAACATAAAATACAACAGTTGTTGTAATTTATTAAGATTGGAAATGGAAGACAATGACTCAACGTCCAATCTACCGCGATGCTATAATAACTCGCATGGATACCTACATCGCCATCGATATTGGAGGTACGCATATCCGCGCCGGGCTTTACCCCTCCGAAGGCATCGAACCCATCTGTGTGGAACGTATTCATACCCAGGGGAAAATGGGATCCTCGCTGGAACGGCTTTTTGAAGTGATAACCCGCATATGGCCGGATAAGGATGCTGTCCGGTGCATTGGAGTGGCAGCTCCGGGGTATATTGATGCGCATCGTGGGGTCATCATTTTAGCGCCCAACATACCCCATTGGGACCACCTTCCACTTCAGCAGCTGATCACCGATCAGTTTCATGTCCCTGTTCTACTGGGGAATGACGCCAACCTCGCTGCGATGGGTGAATGGCGCTTTGGAGCAGGCAAAGGATTTCACCATCTCCTGTACCTTACCATCAGTACGGGTATTGGAGCTGGTGTCATCATCAATGACAATTTGTTGTTGGGCGCGCATGGGTTGGCATCTGAATTGGGTCATATTATCGTGCTTCCGGATGGCCCAAAGTGCAGCTGCGGTAAAAAGGGACACCTCGAAGCTTTGGCGTCTGGCACAGCCATAGCAAATTACGTAATCACACAAATATCCAGGGGACGCGATTCGATGCTAAAAGATGAAAAGGAAATCACCTCGTACAAAGTTGCGCTTGCCGCTCAGGCGAATGATGATCTTTCAAAGGAAGCCGTTTCACGCGCGGGTTTTTACCTGGGCATTGGCATCGCTAACTTTTTGCAAACCTTTAATCCTGCCATTGTGATTCTGGGTGGTGGAGTTTCCCTCAGTGGACCACTCTTTTGGGAAAGCATGAATCAATCTCTAGCCAAGCATGTTTTATCTACAGAGTATCTTGGTAATTTACAGATTGTACCTGCAAAACTAGGGGATGATGCTGGTTTGGTGGGGGCATTGGCTCTTGCACATACATGCGCTTTATGACAAATTACTGTAATTTATATAATATTTATACATAAATATTATATTTATCCTCCTTTTGGAGGTGCTATAATGAGTTGTTCGTAGGGTGTGAAAGTAGTTCTGCATCTTGAATTGAGCAATTTATTATAAAAGGAGGATAATTATGAATCCGTTGAAATTACCAGGACCATTGGCAAAAGAGATTATTGAACGTGATCGAAAGGTAGTGTCACCTTCCTACCCGCGAGCCAATCCATTTGTAATGGATCATGGAAAGGGAACACAAGTCTGGGATGTCGATGGCAATCGTTTTTTAGATTTTGCAGCAGGAATCGCTGTCACGTCCACCGGTCATAGTCACCCCAAAGTAGTTAAAGCCATTCAAGATCAAGCTGAAAAATTCATTCATATCTCTTCGGATTTCTACCACACCAAATGGGTCGAATTAGCAGAATATTTGGATCGCATAGCACCTTTCGAAGAAGATGCGGTTTCATTTGTCACCAATTCAGGCACCGAAAGCGTTGAAGCAGCTATAAAATTGGCGCGCTATCACACCAAAAGAAGTCAATTCATTGGCTTTCTTGGCGGCTTTCATGGTCGTACCATGGGAGCTGTCACTTTTACAGCGAGTAAACCTCACTACCATCGCGGGTTCTTCCCGTTGATGAATGGTGTTACGCACGTTCCATTCCCCGATCCTTATCGTCCAATCCTTATTAGCAAACCAGATGAGGATTATGGTGAAACAGTTGTCCGCTTTATCGAAGAAGAACTCTTTGCCCGCACCATCCCTGCGGATGAAGTCGCAGGCATCCTGGTGGAACCTATCCAAGGCGAAGGTGGCTACATCGTACCACCCCCGGGATTTTTCCCAGCCTTGCGCAATTTATGCGATAAACATGGGATTTTATTGATCGCCGACGAGGTTCAATCCGGTGTTGGTCGTACAGGAAAATGGTGGGCAATAGAACATTTTGGTGTCGAACCGGACATCATTACATCAGCCAAAGGCATTGCATCGGGTGTTCCCTTTGGTGCTATGATCGCCCGTAAGAGCATAATGACCTGGCCAAAGGGTTCGCATGGCAATACATATGGAGGAAATCCCCTTGCCTGCGCCGCTTCACTGGCTACCTTGCAATTGGTTGAAGACGAATACATGGAAAATGCAAGCATCGTCGGCGCGCATGCCATGAAGCTCTTGGATGAAATCTACGAGCGCCACCCGTCCGTTGGGCAAGTCCGCGGAAAAGGCTTGATGATTGGTGTTGAGTTCGTGATGGATTTCGAAACGAAGGAACCAGCACCTCAAATCCGCGACCGCGTAGAGGATTTATGCTTTGAACGCGGTCTCATAACCCTTGGCTGCGGTAAAAGCGTCATTCGTATCGCTCCACCACTCTGCACCACAAAAGAAGAAATTGAAGAAGGTCTGGAGATTTTTGAAGAGGCAATCACTCTCGCTGAAGATGAAGCCTACGCGCTGGAACAAAGCGCAAGCGAGGAAGTCGAAGTTCCCAAATAACTTCCCTATCCATGTTACCTGATTCACGTGTCCGGCAGCGCGATTATCTCTTGGAAATAGTCCGAGTGCTTACCCAGGAACTTGATCTCGATCGAGTCCTGGGTAGGATTTTAGATATCGCCCTTGAGATGCTCGCTGGTCAGGCAGGCATGATCGCCCTGCGAAAACCGGGTGGTGGTTGGCATGTGCGTGTATCGCACGGGTTGAATCCTTCCTTTTTGGATCTTATCGATCCCTATCTTGCCAAGGTTCCGGATGAAGGCAATCCGGAGATAAATGAGCTCCCCGAGATCAACCGCTGGCTGAGTGATCTGGCACGTGCTGCCAGTTTTGGATTCCTTACCGGCGTTGCGCTACCATTGATCACTCGCCAAAAAGTTGTCGGGGTGATTTTTATTTTCCGCAGTTGGCTTGGAATGTTTTCCTCAACCGATCGCGGTGTATTGCGTAGCTTCGCAGACCAGGCTGCCATTGCCGTGCAAAATGCCCAATTGTATACCCAGGTGACCCAGGAAAAACAGCGCTTGAATGCACTGTTGGATACAGTTGCAGATGGTATTTTGATTTTTAATGCAGATTTGAAACTGGAAAGAGCCAACCAGTCATTTCTCCGGCTTATGTCGCTTTCCAGGGAAGCAAGTACGAATATCGAACACGAAGTATTGATCGTTTGGGATCGTGCTCCAAAAGGTACGACTTTGGAAGAGGCAGTTGCTGGCGGGTGGCCGCTTGCTCCACAGGTAACGTTAACGGTGGAAGGAGACCTTAAGCGCACTGGGGATTCACCACCCCTACCCGTTAGCATCACGTATGCTCCATTGCTCTCCGCTGAAGGTCACCTGGTTAACATCATCGCCAGTGTGCGTGATATAACCCGTTTTCGCCAGGCGGAAGAACTAAAGAGCACATTCATTTCCATCATTAGCCACGAATTGAAGACTCCTGTTGCGTTAATTAAAGGCTATGTCAGCACATTGCGCCGCGAGGATGCAAAATGGGATAAAAAAATCGTCGCAGAAAGTCTTTCCGTCATCGAGGAGGAAGCTGATAGACTTGCCGAATTGATCGAGAATTTATTGGAAGCGTCCCGACTTCAGGCTGGTGGGATATCCTTGAAACGGTGTGACGTCAGTCTGCCTGAATTGATACAGCGGGAAGCTCAAAAATTTCAAACCCAGACCACAACCCATACAATCGTCGTCGATTTTCCCAAGGATTTTCCGATCATCCTCGCGGATGATATCCGTTTGGCACAGGTCATTTCGAATTTGATTTCGAATTCGATGAAATATTCCAAGAGTGGAGAAATCCGCATTTCTGGTCAGGTATTTCCAGAGAACGTGACGGTGTGTGTGAAAGATGAAGGGTCCGGGATCCTGCCCGAAGACATGCCTTATGTATTCGATCGATTCTATCGCGCTCCCGAGACGGCAAAACGGTCCAAGGGGGCCGGTTTGGGATTATTCCTTTCTCGTTCCATCATTGAAGCACATGATGGAAAAATTTGGGTTGATTCCGCCACCAAAAAGGGGACTCGTATCTGCTTTTCATTGCCACATTCATAAGTTATTCTTATAAAAGACTTAAAACTCAAATGGTATAATCGCTCAGTATTTAAATTTCATTAATGAGAGTAGAAAATGTCAAAAACCCAGACAATCTGTCCGCGTTGCAAGCAACCCATTGTTGCAGAAGTGGAACAAGTGTTTGATTTGAACACTGACCCACAAGCCAAGCAACGACTTCTTAATGGCACCGTGAATGTCGCCCGTTGTACATCGTGCGGATATTCTGGACCAATTGCGACTCCCGTGGTTTACCATGACCCTGAAAAAGAACTCCTCCTTACCTTTTTTCCTTCGGAAATGGGAGTTCCAGTCAACGAACAGGAAAAATTGATTGGTCCTCTCATCAACCGGGTCGTGAATGGTTTGCCGAATGAGAAAAAGAAAGCTTATCTTTTGCAACCTAAAACCATGTTGACGTATCAAACCATGGTTGAAACCATCCTCCAGGGTGATGGGATCACCAAGGAAATGCTGGATGAGCAACAAAAGAAGCTTTCCTTGCTTCAACGCCTTGCAAGTGCCACACCAGAATCAAGGTTACAGATCATTAAACAGGAAGAGTCGCTTATCGATCAGACCTTTTTCGCACTCCTGTCGCGCATTCTTGAAGTCACCATGACGCAGGGCGACCAGGCTACTGCTAAATCGCTGGCAGATCTGCAAAAACAGTTATTGGAAAATACCAAGGTTGGTCAGGAGATTAAAATCCGATCGCGTGAGGTCGAATCAGCAATTAAAGCCCTTCAGGATGCCACGAAGGAAGGCTTGTCACGAGAAAAATTGCTCGATTTGTTTATTAATGCAACATCCGATTTGTATTTATCCACCATGGTCGGGATGGCTCGTTCAGGAATGGATTATGCCTTCTTCCAGACATTGACGGATAAAATTGACCATTCTCAGGGTGATGAGCAACGCAAATTATTGGATCTGCGCCAGAAATTGCTGGACCTTACCAAGGAAGTTGATCAAAAAATCGATGCGGAATTGAAACGTGCACGCCAGTCTTTGGAAAAAATTCTCACAGCACAGGATATAGAAAAGACTGCGGAAGCCAGTTTGGGAGAGATAGACGATTTCTTTGTCCAGGTCCTGCGCACAGCACTGGAAGATGCCAAACAACGTGATGATAAAGAGCGATTGGCGAAGTTGGAAAAGTTGGTTGCGGTGATTGAGAAGGCTAGCGCTCCTCCACCCGAAGTGGAATTGATTCAGAAACTGATTTCAACACCGGACGATGCAGCTCTCCAAAAAATGATGGAAGAAAATGCTGATAAATTCACCAATCAGTTTTTCCAAGTCTTGAACTCTATCGTTGTGCAGGGGGAAAGCAATCAAAAGAAAGATGTCCAGGAACGTTTGGAACATGTCTTCAATGCGGTTACTAAATTTTCCATGCAGAGCAAGCTCAATCAGAAATAAACAAAAAAGGAGTGGTGATGTAGTGCACCCACTCCTTTTTTCATGAATCCGGATTATCCAATCGGACTCCATGTCCGCGTATGGTGATGATATATTGGTGTTTGGAATCGATCGAGTGCAGGCGTTCGCGCAACCGTCGGATCAATGCATCCAACGCCTGCTCTGAAATACCGATGGCTTCTTTTTCACCCCAGATCGCCAACACCAGGTCCTGTCTGGATATGACTTTTCCGGGTTGGTTGAATAATAGCTGCAACATTCGGAATTGTGGTACGGATAATGGCGGCAGAACTTCTTTATCAACGATCCACACTCTTCTCGAACGTGAATCAACAAACAGTTTTCCACGTTTATCGCTGCTTGGGAGGCTTCCGGGTTCCAGCGGCAACGTCGAATCAGAACACAAGTACACAAATTGTTGGATGTAAGCCACTGAAAAATCATCCCCATCATGAAGTTTTACCGGTTCGGTTACCTGGATGGTATTAATGAAAGTTCCATTTTTACTTCCGAGATCTTCAAGAATGATACTATCGGACTCTTTGGTTATACGGATATGAAATCGTGAGATCTGCCTGTCTGGGATGATGATATCGCAGCTCTCGTCGCGTCCAATTAACATGGAATCTCCGATCGTCCAGCGTGTCCCGTTAAGCGGACCTGCTTGTGCAATAAGAACCGGTGGTTTTACACTCAATAACCCCATCATCATCTCCATCGAGGATTGGTTTTTAAATTGTATCATTTTTTCTTGCAGACTCCATTCTCAATTTTTCTCAAGGTATAATTGTCATGAGCGACTGGTTTTTCTGTGGTAACGCCGAAACATTACCATGCCACAGATTCAATATAATAGGTGAAAAATGCCTTTACCCCTTAAACCAGGTGAAGTCCTGCGTGGGCGGTACAAGATTAAACGTATCATCGGGCAAGGTGGGATGGGAAGCATCTACCTTGCTGATGATGCACGCCTCCAGGGTAGGCAATGCGCACTAAAAGAAGTTGAACACGATAAAACTGTCCCCGTTTCTCTGGCAAGGGAAGCCCGCGAGCAGTTCTTGAGAGAAGCAACCATCCTCGCCCGTTTGGACCATCCAAACTTGCCAAAGGTTTCCGATTATTTTACTCTGGGCAATCGAGATTATCTTGTCATGGATTATGTCCCCGGCAAGGATCTAAGGACGATTATGCTCGAAGCAAAGCAGGAAGATCGCTTCCTACCAGTTGAGGAAGTTCTTGGTTGGGGTAGTCAATTGATCGATGCGATCGATTATCTGCATGCCCAACACCCCCCTATCATCCATCGTGATATCAAACCAAGCAATATCAAACTCACTCCTTCGGGGATTATCAAACTGGTAGATTTTGGTTTGGTTAAAGTTCTTGCGCCCGAGGATGTGACTATCACAGTATTGCAAGGTCAGGGAACAGCTATCTACACGCCGCTCGAACAATTGGGCGGAGCCAGCACTCATACGGATGCAAGAACAGATATTTATGCTTTGGGTGCCACCTTGTATCACTTGTTGACCAACCAATCTCCCCCTGAAGCACGTGAACGTTTTTTGGATCCTGCGTCCTTGATTTCCCCGCACTCAATAAATCCTTCTATTTCCACCAAAATAGATCAGGCGATAATCTGGGCAATGGGTCTTCATCCTGATGAACGCCCGTCGAGTCTGGAAGTATTAAGCTCTTCATTGTACGGAATGGAAATTGCCCAATTAAAAAAACCCCTTACAAAAAAACATCCGCTCAAGGATTATTTAAAATTACCAGCTGAGAGATCTCTCTTGATTGCCGGGTTGGTGATCTTTCTAATGAGTATCGTAATTACGGTGATTCGTTAATTTCGAACAGCCAGGTTTTTTTCTATCCGATACCAGATCCATCCGATACCCCACCCAATCAACAACCCAATTAAGCTAATAGTAAGCACCCCAAAGGTTTCTGTTGCACCATCCCAGTTTTGTGTCCCGGGCAAATCCAAAGCTGGATACAAATAAACAAGCAAGGCAGTTGCATAACTTGTAATTCCCCAACGTAAACTCCAGCGGATGGGTACCTTCGTTTCGCTGATTTTATAAATGCCATATGCACCTGCTGAGATGATGGCGACGGTTAAAAACCACAAACCAATCCCAGGTCCGCGTTGTGAACTTGGTTTTTCTGCTGGAATTTGCGGTGTGGGCAATTGGGTTCCTTCTAAAGTTGCTGCGGGTGTCGTAATGGGTGTAGGAGCGATAGCTGTAATGATGGCAGCCTGGCCTTCAGCTATTTCCAATCGCAAGACTTCTGAAACGATCGCCGGTTCGCTGCTGACGCGGATCTCCAGGACTCCCGGTGACTGTAATTTATAACTCGTGCGTGCTATTCCGTTTGTCGTTGTCGTATCAAGTTGCTGGGCTGAGTTTTGATCTCCGCCAACGGTAAACTGGAATCTCACTACGGTCCCATCGGGTACTGGATGCCCATTTTGGTCTCGAATGATCCCGGTACGTAAAGGCAGCGCATCGCCGATGAAGAATAATGGGATGGTTGTGGGCGATGGTGTGATTTGCTCTCCTGCGCTCGTGATTTCCGCAATATCAAGTTGAATTGTAATAATTTGAGATGGATCGGGTGAAAGTGCAGTGATCAAATCATATCCGATCCCAGAAACAGAAACGGGCAAACTTCCCGAAGGAGTCAGTTCTTGAAAAAGGATCCTTGCGGCAACATCCATGAAGGCTGCACTTTTACTGTAAAGCCCATAATATGCTGTAAGTTTGGAAATATCCGTTGAATCCAGATAATAAGGAGCGTTGAACGCAAAAACGACGATCTTCTTGTTTTGTATAACCTCATATTTCTGGTCGAGAAATCGTTTGAATGCATCACTGTTCGGGCGTGTTGGTGAAACATTTAACATTGAAACAATCACCCACTCCGCGGATTGAAGGTCACTAGCCAAGTCTGGTTCCGTCCCCGGGTCATTAAGCGTCCTGGAAAGATTGGTAAACCCATAAGACGCCATGCTGGAATTGGTCACCTGGTTTGCGGCTTCCGGTCCATATAGCCGTAAGACGATATTTTCCAAACCATCCATCGGGAAGAAGGAAGTGACTTTACACTGGTTGCATTGCTGGGCTTCGAGAGTATCTGTGATGAATACTATTCTGTCATTTAATTCCGGAGCTCTGGGAAGTATTGTTGTCAGATCCATGCTGCTCGGACTGATGAGTGATACGGATTGACGCGCCACGTTGAAAGTTACTTGTTGTGATTGTCCGATTATGCCTAGGTCGTTGTTTTTGGGAATCACGGTCGATGCATCAAAATTGGAGTAGATCTTATATTTCAATGTCAATAAACGTTCAACGCTTTGATCAACCTTTTCAGCAAATGCTGGGTCTTCTTCATATTTTTGTGTAAAAAATTCAAGTGTTCGGATGATGGTTGAGTATGAATCTGCATCCCCAGAACCAATGAAATTATCCACGATGAGGAGATCGTTACCAGCAAGGAAGGCGTTCCGTGCGACTTGCCGGGCATCGAAGGATTGTCCTGACGGATCAAAAAATCGACGCACTGCTTTGCTGCCCAGGTTATCACAGACGATGATCCCACCATTTTGTCTCCAACTTTCAAACGGTGTGAGCGCCAGGATTTGTTGAAGAGCTGATGCATCAAAGCTTACTGGTTTGGTCGTCGCCCGGATGTTACCTTGAAAACCCTGGTAGCGGATGTGTGAAACCAATAATCCATCCGTAACGCTCGTTGCATCTGGTGCGTTCCCTGTGACGCTGAAAAATGGGGCCAGTTCAATTTGCTTGAGTGATTCGAGTGATTTCCGGACAGTGGCAACCTCGTCTTCGGGGGGTCTGTCAGATCCACCCCGACCTGGGAAATGCTTCGCAATCACGACCAGTTTGGATTGGCTGCCCTGGTGAAGTCCCCGAATGTATGCCTGGCTCAGTAATGACACCCAGTAAGGATCTCCTCCAAAAGTGCGAGTCCCGAGATCCTCGCCGCTTTCCGGCTGAACAACGTCGAGCACATCCAGTGAAGGTCCGATGATCATATTGAAACCCAAAGCATGTAATTCATTTCCCAGGATGCCACCTACTTGAGTAGCCAATTCGGTGTTCCAGGTCGCTCCAATCGACATTTCATCGGGTAAAGGAGTCATCCCTGATAAAATTTGGTCGTATGGGTATTGATCGCCTTCTTGTGAAATTGCGATAAAGAGAGGAATATTAATATCCTGATCTAATATTAAAGAAGGTGATCCCAAAGCATTATTAACTGCTGAAGATAAAGCAATGGATTGCAGATTGCTCGTCAATGCATACGCATCTGCAAGGGTCTGACCTGCGCCTGTAAAATTGTCGTTGGCTGAGGATAAAATCACTCCACCAATCTGTCTGTTAGCAACCAGATCATAGATTTGCGATTTCTCGCCTGTATCCATCCCCTTGAAAGAGACCAGGAAGAGTTGACCTACTTTTTCTTCTGGTGTCATGGCTGCCATTAATGCACGAGCTTTTATCGCCTGGTCGCTGAGTTGAGAACTGGTTGTTGAAGGATTGGACGAGGTTATACCCATCAAGGTGGCAGCGACAATGAATAGAACAGGAAGGGTGATAATTAATTTCTTTATCATTTTCAACCAAATTGGTACTTCGAAATATTTAGGTTTTAATCCCCAAATCATGATCATTTCGAAGTTTCAAGCTCAAAGGTATGTCATCCGTGATGATTCCATCCACTTCGAAAAGCAACATATTTTTGATATCTTTTTCGGTGTCGACAGTCCACACATTGACTTTGCGATGCCCATGGTGTTCACGGCGCACGAATCCGGTGTGAACATCGGAAAAATGAGGGTGAACAAGTTCGGGTGTAATCCATTCTCCGATGAAGGAGCGCGAAAAAGCACCTGCCAATCCTGGTAACGCCAGGATCCCAGAAGGGGTTCTGGGTAGTAATTTCCGTATGCGTAATAGGGTCTTCGGAAGAAAACTCGAAAAAATGATCGAATTTTGCATGTTGTGCTTTTTTACCAATTCCGCAACTTTTTCGGGCAATTGATCCGAAGGATTCGCATAATTGGTTAATTCAATATTGATTAATATCTTCTTGCCGATGGATTCAAACACTTCCTCCAGTAAGGGGATTTTTTCATTATGGAATCGCTTATCGAACTTACTGCCGGCATCCAACGTTCGTATTTCAGCTAGGGATAATTTCCTTATCTCTCCGATACCATCCGTTGTTCGGTCCACGGTCTTGTCGTGGATGACGACGACGTGGCCATCCTTTGTAAGCTTTGCATCCAGCTCTACGCCATCCGCGTGATATTGTAAAGCTAGCTCGAATGCTGCGATGGTGTTCTCGGGAGCATGAGCACTGGCTCCACGGTGTCCAATGATGAGAGGAGAATTGGACATGCTACAACTCAACAAAGTAGGATTCTGCAGCCTTGTCGATCATTTCATTCGTTAATTCAGGTTCAACAGAAAGGTAATGTGCAATATCCAGGATCTGGTCGCACAGATCTCGGGGATGGCTTGCGCGCATTTTCCTGTTCCGTTTGATATACCATTCCTGGAGCAGGTATGCCAATCCCTGATCATTATATTTGACGCCTTTGTCATCTGCCACGTGTTTAAAGATTTCACGGTAATCGTCGAAACTTGGGTCGATGATTTCAATTTTATGTCTGAGCCTTCGTAGGAATGCTTCATCTACTAATTCCTTCGGGGGCAGGTTTGTGGAGAAGATGACTAATACATCAAACGGGATTTCAATTTTTCGTCCCGTGTGCAAACTCAGATAATCGATCCTGTTTTCCAATGGCACGATCCAACGATTTAAAAGGTCGCGCGGACGAACTTGTTGTCTGCCAAAATCATCGATCAGGAAAATTCCGCCATTGGCGCGCACTTGGAAGGGTGCCTCGTAAAACTTTAAAGTGTCGTCGAAGACGAGATCCAGACCCGCCAATGTCAACTCACCTCCAACCACCACAAATGGTCGTCGGATTTTTACCCATCGTAGATCGCGTTTGACCCCGGTTTTAGCGCTCCAACGCCTGTATCGGTTGTACCTTCATCATCAGCGACGACATGGTTGACGTTATCGAACATCTTGATGACCTGACCATCCACATACATGGCATAGGGAATATGGATGGATTGACCAAGGATCATGTTGCCGATCGCTCGTGCAACACTCGTTTTCCCATTTCCTGGAGGTCCATAAATGAATATGGATGTACCGGAATTAACCGCTGGGCCAAGTTTGTGAAAGACTTTTTCCGAAAGGGTCAAATGAGATAATATCGTTCTCATCACACGGCTTGTCACCTGCATCCTGCTCCGGCTTTGTCTGCGTACCGATTCGTTGTAAAGCTCCAGGGGAACGGGTGCAGGACCTGCGTATTGGCTCCGCTCCAGTGCTTCCCTAGCTCGCGCAATGCCCGCTCCTGTAATGGAATAGACGTATGCACCTTCGCCCAATCCTACTTGAGCGGAACGGATTTCTATCGATTTTTCCTTTTTAAGCGCTTCCAATAATTGATCGACAACTCCTGTGAAGGGTAATGCAATCGCTTCGGCTATTTTGAATCCGGATTGATACCCTTGAAAATACATGATTTTTAAAGTGAGATCCTGAAGCCATAAAGCTGGTAATCCTGTATCTTCAACTTTTTGAATGGGGGTGGGAATAAATTGACTGCTGCTGGGAGGTATTACCCCCGGTTTGGCACCAGCGGTTGCAGAATTTGTTTCCATATGTGGTTACCTCGAAAATAGAATAATTGCAATCAAATTATAGCACGCCCATTGAATTTGCTTTTTTCAACGCTTGCAGGTCAATTCTTGTACACGTATAATTTATGAAATGATAATTTCTGTCGTGATACCTTGTTTCAATGAAAAAGACACAATTGCAGAAATCATCCGTCGCGTGGTTGCCACAGCATTGGTGGATGAGATCATCGTGGTGGATGATGGATCCTCGGATGGAACGGATAGAATCGTCGCATCTCTGAAAAAGAAATATGCGCTTAAACTCGTGAATAATCCGAAAAACCTTGGGAAAGGCGCCGCTGTTCGCGCAGGCATCCGTAAAGCTGCAGGTGACGTGGTAATTATTCAGGATGCTGACTTGGAATATGATCCGCGAGATTATCCTGCTCTCCTGAAGCCGATTCAGGAAGGTATCGCTGATATCGTTTATGGCTCTCGGTTTCTTGGGGGTGCTCGCAGGCCAATTTTATTCTGGAATATGGTCGCGAATAAAATATTAACCTTTGTGACAAATATTCTTTACAACAATATCTTGAGCGACATGGAAACTGGTTATAAGGTTTTTCGTCGTGAGTTAATTAAGGATCTGCCTCTTAGATCGAAACGCTTTGATTTTGAACCAGAATTCACCGCCAAGGTGTTAAAACGGAAATACCGGATCTTTGAAGTGCCTATCACATTCAATCCACGCGAGTATTCACAGGGAAAAAAAATTAAAATGGGTGATGCGTTTATTGCTCTTTGGACATTGCTCAGGTACCGTTTTTCGGATTAAAGTCTTTCCCCGCAGTTGTACTAACAGCACACCACATACGGCAATGATCATTCCGATAATTTCCTTTAAATCGAGTATTTCACCAATAAATATCCATGAAAATATTCCAACCAGGACAAGCATGCCGCTATTGATCATGCTGGCTTCAATAGCTGACAATGTTTGCAGGCAGTAATTCCATATCGCGAATGCCAGGGCTGTGTTGACCAGAGCCATGATCAATATAATGATCCAGTTTTGCCATGATATGAAAGCAAATCCCTGGAATGCAATATTAGAAACAAATAGAAAACACGATCCAACACCGATGGAAATGGTTGTAACGGTTAATGGGTGCAGGTTTTCGTCTCTATTGATTTTTCTTCCTAGAATCGACGCGATGACATTGGATGCCAATCCAATGATTACAATAAAAATCCCTATAGCTTGATTCTTTTCAAATACCACCGGTAGAAAATATATCAAGATTCCGCAGATCGTAAAACTCACTCCAATCCATTGATACCATGTCGGTGATTCTTTAAGAAATTGGTTGCTGAAAAGTGCCACAAATAATGGAGTAATGTTCAATATCAGACTGACTGCCACGGATGGAAGTAGCGATAAACCAAAAAAAAGTGTCCCTTGTGCAAGGAAGATACCAAATATGCCCAGAAGAATTAAGGACACCCAGTTGCTTTTTGAGATCCCTTTTAGAGAAGCGTAATTCTTTTTTCTCACCACAAGAAACAAAAGAAATACAAAAGCCAGGCTATAACGCAAACTGACAAAAGTTAAATGGGGGAACTTCTCTCAATCCGATCTTGATCATCACCCAGGATGTTGCCCAAACGACCGTGACAAAAAATGCCAGGAGGATAGCTGTAGTTCGGGAAGGTTTTGATGATAGCGTGATCCTGGATTTACTCATGGATTGCTGGCTTTACATCTCTGACATTCAATTGCAATCTCTCAACCCCATTGAAAACGTTTTTTTCATATGAATAGACTACATCTACCCTGCCTTTGGATAATTCATCTTTCATCGCTCCTAAGCGGAACGCAATGGCGTCAAATGTTATCAGATCATCCGTTAAATTCATTTTTAAGTGTTTGGCATCCATGCCAACTGTTTTTGCCTGGACGACCTTAAGGTTTTTCGATATAAATAATGGTTCAGGATTGGACATTCCCGTCGGCTGTATCAATGCAAGATAATTAAGCAAGCCGGGTTTCAGATCCCGTAGCGGAATTTCACAATCGATCTGCAAGGATGGTTTTAGTTCTTCTTTTCCAATTTCCCTCTCTGCAATCATTTTCATTTTCTTTACAAATACGTCAACATTCTCGTTTCGAATGGTGAATCCTGCTGCCATTGCATGTCCGCCATGTCGCACAAGCAGGTCGGCAACTTCATCCAGCGCACTCGTAATGTGAAATTCCGGTATGGAGCGGCATGATCCGCGTGTTTCTTTTTCATTGATGGATGCAACAATGGCAGGTCGGTAATGGCTTTCCATTAACCGTGACGCAGCTAATCCGACAACACCCTGGTTGAATTCCGTGTGAGCCGCGTACAGCAGAAAAGAGTCACCCTGATCCATGACCATCGCTTCTGCAGCTTCTTGAATCTCACGGGTTGCTTTTTGTCTTTCGCGATTTTGCGAATCCAGTTGAAATGCAAGCGGAGCAGCATGTGAGGTTTCTCTGGCTAATAGCAAATTTAACGCCGCGAGCGCGGATTCCAATCGTCCCGCGGCATTCAATCGAGGTGCCAGGGTGAATCCAATATCCGTGGCGTTTACCCTGCTGAGTTCCACCCCTGCAACGTTCGCCAGCGCTTTCAATCCCGCCCGTTTTCCTTGATGGATGCGTTCAATTCCTGCCTTCACAAATGCACGGTTTTCTCCCTGCAAAGGTACCACATCCGCAACGGTTCCAAGGGCAACCAGGTCCAACCATTCTTCGGTCTTAATCCCTTTTTCGGGAAACACAGTGGCTAGACCTTGAGCGATTTTATATGCCAGCCCCACACCAGCCAGGTCCTTGAATGGATATTGATCACCCACTTGCTTTTGACAAATTACGCAATATGCATCCGGGAGTTCGTCTTTGGGATGGTGGTGGTCGCTGATAATAAGGTCTATCCCTAATTTCTTCGCATGCTCTGCTTCTCGTGGGCTTCGGATTCCACAATCAACCGTCACAACAACTGCAATTCCATCATTTTTTAAGAGCTCGAGTGCTTCGATATTCAACCCGTAGCCTTCGTCGAAACGGTTGGGGATGTATCCCCGGACTGTTCCCCCTAATTGTTGCAGACATTCTACAAGCAAGGTTGTGGCGGTGACTCCATCGACATCGTAATCGCCATAAATAGCGATGGGTTCATTTTCGATAATCGCTTTTTTGAGCCGTACAACTGTTTTTTCCATTCCTGATAAAAGGAATGGATCGGCAATTTCATTTTTCCCGCCAAGGAAATGTTGGGCACTCGCATCGTCAACACATCCTCGGTTGAATAATATTTGCCGGATAGGCTCAGGATAAACCGCCAGCGCTTCCGATATTTCTGCTGGTATTTTTTCGTGAAGTATCCATCGTTTTTCCATGATGCGTGTTTCTTGGTTTAGTTGATATAAAAGCGTGGTACACGGTCTGCTAATCCGCAAATGACCTCGTAGGTGATCGTCCCCCAGTCCTCCGCAAGCTCTTCCACGCTGATGCACGTTCCGTTTTGTTTACCGATCAGTACAACCTCGTCACCTATGGTGGCGTCAGGAACATCGTCTAATTTCACCATGCATTGATCCATGCACACCGCCCCCACTACCGGCACACGTTTTCCCCGGACGAGCGCAAAGTTTCCATCTCTCCGGCGGAATCCATCTGCGTAACCAATCGCAATGACTCCGATGCGTTCATCCTTTTTGGTGAAGTAATGGAAGCCATAACTCACGCCATGTCCCGCGGGCAATTCTTTCAAGGAAATTAGATGCGTCTTCCACTCCAGTGCAGGCTGGAATCCTTCCGGCAGTGGTGTGCCCGGGGATGATTGTAATCCATACATCGCGATTCCACTTCGTATCAAGTCGTATCGTCCATTGGGGAAATTGAGTGCTCCACTGGAATTCGCAGCATGCACCAGGCGTGGTTTAATCCCCAATTCACCCAATCCATCCAAAACTCTTTCAAATTCCTCGATTTGGGAAATGGTGCTGGATTTATTTGGTTCATCCGCGCAAGCGAAATGGGTGCAAACAGCTTCCAGGTCGAATTCTTTTTGTATCGACAACCATTGGATAAATTCCACCACATCCGCGGTGAAAATTCCCAGGCGACCCATACCCGTATCTACTTTGACGTGGATTTTTAACTTGCCGTTTATTGTCTTGGCGTGCTCCAAGTATTCACCGGCTACGGCTCGGTCGTAAACGGTGAGAGCAATATCTTCCCGGATGGCATCCACAACCCGTTTGGGTGGTGTATACCCAAGGATGAGGATGCGGCATTTCACCCCTGCCATGCGGATGGCGAGCGCTTCTTCAATACGTGCCACCCCCAACCAATTTGTTCCAGCCTCCACGGCTGCTTTTGATATTTCCACCAGCCCATGGCCATAAGCATTTGCTTTTACGATTGGCATGATTGGTTTGCCAGCAATCTTCGTCATCAATCGAAGGTTGCTGCGGATGATCGCCAGGTCGATTTCCAGCCAGGTGGAACATGCTTCCTTATCGTTGTACCCTAGAATTTCCATGCGCCCAAGTATAACCACACGTTAATAATCGGGCAAGGTTGTCGGGAAATACTTTTCCAATCAATTCGCTTATAATCTAACGAATGCCTTCTGAACCATTTTTGTTTACCGTGGAAAAAAAGTTGGGGAATGCCCGGGCAGGTGAATTTCACACTCCGCATGGAGTAATCCCTACCCCGGTGTTTGCTCCCGTCGGAACTCAGGCTGCCGTGAAAGCCATCACCCCTGCCCAGTTGCAGGATGTGGGTGCAACCCTCGTTCTAGCTAACACGTATCATTTGTACCTGCGACCTGGCGAAGAGCTTATTGCTGATTTTGGTGGGTTGCATTCCTTCATGGCATGGAATCAGCCCATTCTCACCGATTCGGGTGGTTATCAAGTGTTCTCCTTTTCTAAGACGCGCAAGGTTGACGAAGAAGGCGTTTCATTCCGAAGCCACATCGATGGTTCCACACACCGTTTCACTCCCGAAAAATCCATTGCCATCCAGGAAAAATTAGGCGCCGATATTATCATGGCTTTCGATGAATGCGCCGAACCTCACG
This sequence comes from uncultured Chloroflexia bacterium, assembly GCA_963699305.1. Classification (GTDB taxonomy): domain Bacteria; phylum Chloroflexota; class Anaerolineae; order Anaerolineales; family Anaerolineaceae; genus JBGQAS01. The sequence continues at coordinate 1,186,806 of OY969431.1, forward strand.
ATCGCAAGTACAATGAACGCTCGATGAAACGGACCCACGTCTGGGCAGAACGCTGCCTTAAAGCAAAGTCACGCTCAGACCAGGCGCTCTTTGGTATTGTCCAGGGTGGGATCTTCCCAGACTTGAGGGAGGAATCTGCCAGGTTTATTTCCTCTTTGGATTTTCCAGGTCTCGCCATTGGCGGGCTTTCTGTTGGGGAATCAAAAAAAGACATGCATGCTATGATCGAGGTGGTAAATTCAATCCTGCCAGAAAACAAACCCCGCTATCTGATGGGTGTTGGTTCGCCCGAGGATCTCATAAATGGTATCTTGCGCGGTGTCGATATATTCGATTGTGTTCTTCCAACTCGCCTGGCACGTCACTCTGCGGCTTTTTCCTCACTGGGACGAATCAACCTGATGAATACCACCTATACGCGTGATGCAAATCCAATTGAACCGGGTTGCACGTGTTATACCTGCAGGACTTTCCCCCGTGCTTATCTCCGTCATTTGATCATGGCCAAAGAGAGCCTTTCCGGGATTCTTATCTCTATCCACAACTTGCACTTCCTTATCAACCTTGTTCGCCAGGCTCGTTTATCCATTCTCGATGGTTCATTTTCTTCTTTTTCTTCGCATTTTCTTGCCACTTATAAAACGAAGGAAAAGTTAGTTCCTGTTTTAAAGGAGTGAAGCATGACCATATTTCAGGCAATCATTCTTGGTATCATCCAAGGATTAACCGAATTCTTGCCGATTTCCTCATCGGCTCATCTTGTCATCCTGCCATTTTTATTAAACTGGTCTCTTCCCAAGGATCAGGTTTTCCCCTTTGACGTGCTTGTTCAGTTAGGAACATTGATAGCTGTCATCATCTATTTTCGCAAGGATTTGTGGAAGATCATTAAATCCTTTGTGCTCGGCATCCGTAACCGTAAACCCTTTGCACATTTCGAATCCCGCCTCGGATGGCTGCTCATTCTTGCCACCATCCCCGCTGGTTTATTGGGTGTATTGATAAAAAGCCAGGTGGAAAGCATTTTCCAAAATCCCGTTTGGACAGCGCTTTTCCTCTTGGTGACCGCTGCTTTGCTCGCGGCATCTGAACGGTTTGGTAAACGCGATCGAAAATTAAAATCCATTCAATGGTTGGACGCGTTGATTGTGGGCTCTTTTCAGGCAATTTCGATTTTGCCTGGCATATCCCGTTCGGGAGCCACCATCAGTGGTGGAATGTTCCGTAAGTTCGATAGGCAATCAGCTGCCCGATTTTCTTTCTTGATGTACATCCCGGTCATGCTCGCAGCCAGCGTGCTCAGCATTGGTGATTTGTTCAAAATTTCAAATCTTTCATCATTTCTACCTTCCTTGCTGATTGGATTCATTTTGGCGGGCGTCATCGGTTATATCTCCATTCATTACCTATTGAAATTTATTTCCCGACATTCTTTTTATCCCTTTGCAGTTTATTGTGTCGTTTTGTGCCTGGTGGTGTTGACCTTTTCATTTTTTCAGCCTCCTGTTGCCTCTCCGTTACCACCCATTGCCACACCCCAGGTTGTGCAAATTTCCATCACCCCTTCCGTAGCCTCTCTTGGATCGCAGTTGAGTGATTGCGCACGTTTACAAAAGAATTTTGGTATTATTTTTGACCAGGCTCCGCTGGATACATTGGTCAACCGTCCCGAACCCTACATTTGGTGGGGGCAAATCGAAACCTCTTCCGATTTCAATTATCAATTGGGCGAAGAAAAGTTGGTTGTGATTGTAAACCCACAGAATTCCTATTCCAGCATCGATCTTGCAAGTTTACAAAATATTTTATCGGGGGTTACTCGAACTTGGCCGGGAGTTTCCAGCCAATCCGTTCATGTTTGGGTGTATTCCTCCGCAGATGATGCTCAACAGGTCGCAGCTGTTGGATTGATGCAATACGCTCCATTCTCTCCATTGGCTTTCCTTGCTGCTGACCCTGAAATCATGCGTGAGGGAATCGCACAGGATCCCCTCTCGATTGGTTTCATTCCATCTCGCTGGCTTGATTCCACGGTTAAGGCATTAGAGGTGACAGGTGTTGATGCAGATTCCTTGAAAGCTCCGATCCTTGTCCACACATCCGAGCAACCTGCTGGAACCTTCGAAAAATGGCTTGCCTGTCTGCAGCAAATGCTAAATCACTAATTTTCACCAAAGGGGGATCAGATATCATTTGAGATTTGGAACTTTTTTCAGTATATTGCGTATTATTTAATAGATGAGGTCAATCATGACAAAACAATCTTTATTCATGCAAATTGGCAATGGCTTAACGAAATCATTGCTGCGTTCCCCTTTACATTCGGTATTGAGCGAATCCACCCTGGCGGTTACGTTAACCGGTCGCATCACCGGTCGGACGATCGTTGTCCCGGTCAACTATGTGCGCCAGGATAACTCCCTGCTGATCATCAGCCAAAAGGATCGCACCTGGTGGCGGAACTTGATCGGTGGAGCACCAGTGATGGTGACCCTGCAAGGTACCCAACGCGAAGGTTGGGCGGATGTGTTTCAGGAGCCGACCGATGTCGCAGCTGGCTTTACACAATATGTAAAAAAATTCCCCCAAGCTGCAAAATACCTGCATGTTCGCTTTGATGATCAGGGTAATCCTGATTCTGCGGATATCACCAATGTCGCTTCCTCCCGTGTGGTGATTAAAATCAAATTATCCTGAAAATCCATATCCTCCCTTTTCATCGCGTGTTGTTTTCGCATGGTAAGGGAGGATATTTTTAAGTCCTACACGGTTTCCAGGTATCGCTCTACTTCCCAGTCCATTACGTGGATGCGGTACTCCTCCCATTCTTCCATCTTCGCCCGTCGAAAAGCATCGTAGGTTGTCTGTCCCAATGCATCCCGAATGACAGCATCCTGGTCAATTTCATTGATAGCCTCGTAAAGCGAACCCGGTAATTCGACAATGTTCATCAGGTTTCGTTCTTCCCGCGATAATTCATAAACATTGACATCCGTGAATGGTTTTGGTGGCAGTAATTCTCGTTCGATTCCATCCATTGCCGCAGCCAGCATCACCGTAAATGCCAGGTAAGGACTGCATGATGGATCAGGGCATCGCAATTCTGCCCGCGTGGATTGTTCCTGCCCGCGCATATAGCGTGGGATTCGGATAAGTGCTGATCGATTCACTTGAGCCCAACCCACATACACGGGGGCTTCGTACCCCGGCACCAAACGCTTGTAAGAATTAACACTCGGTGCAACAACACCTGCCAATGCCCTTGCATGGGCTAATTGACCTGCAATGAAACGATGGGCGGTCGTGGATAGTTGGTAAGAGTCGTCCTTGTCGTAAAAGAGGTTCATGCCTTTTTGATCAAATAATGATTGATGGCAATGCATCCCCGACCCGTTAATTCCAAAAATGGGTTTAGGCATGAAGGACGCCACCAATCCGTGCTGTGCGGCAATGGCCTTGACAGTGTATTTCAAGGTCATTACGTTGTCTGCAGCAGTGAGGGCATCTGCGAACTTGAAATCGATCTCATGTTGTCCAAGCGCAACCTCATGGTGTCCAACTTCCACTTCCAGCCCCATGCTGTTCAATGCTGCCATCAATTCCGTGCGCACTCGTACAGCTTCATCGTTCGGTGAAAAATCAAAATAACCGCCAACGTCGTGAGGTACAGGGTGTACAGTTTGCTCCCCGTTCCGCTTGAAAAGGAAGAACTCGGGTTCAGCACCGATGTTATACACCCATCCTTTTTTCAAAATTTTTTTCAAACTAGCCTTCAATACACCTCGCGGGTCGCCCGGGAACAAGCTTCCATCGGGTAAATATATTTCACAGAAAAATCGTGCTCTCCTCATTTCGGGTGGTGACCAAGGCAGCACTGCGTAAGTAGCAGGATCCAACCTTAGGTGCATATCGCTCTCTTGTATCCGTGCAAACCCTTCTACCGATGAACCATCAAACCAGATCCCATTTTTCAGTGCGCCTTCCAGACGTTCCACCGGTGCATCAACACTCTTAATCGCGCCAGTGATATCACTGAACTGGAATGATACAAACTTAACACCATCAGACTTGACCCGCTTTAGAACATCGCGATCGTTCATTCCTGCCTCCTTAAAATAAAAAAACATGCTCGGGCATGCCTTTTATTACAATGCTTGCCCTTCCATTTCCACAGCCGGTATGTGCCCGGAAGATCACTTTGTCTGCTTTGTTTCCAGCATCACTGCCGTTTTTTCAGCATTCAATTCGTTCGGAAGGGAGAAAAGAGCCTGTGATCGGGCTCTGAAGGCATCCGCTGATCGATCCGATTTTTCCTCGTGAACCGGGGGTAGCATTCTCTTCGCAGAGAAGAACCTTCACCTCGTAGTCTTGTTATTATTCTAGAAAACGTATTTCCAAAATCTCGTTTTTCAGAAAAACTTATCCCAAGACCCAGTCGCTGTCTCGCTTCTATTTTAATTGTCATAAATTGCGCCGAGTTTACTCCCCGGCGTAAATTCTGTCAAGAGTGAACTCATATAGATCACGGTTTGGGTACCGAGCCCAGAAGTGCACAGGTATCGATCCCCAGGCAGAAGCCACAAGCGTCGGAGCAGGTAGATACCAAGCAGCGGGGTTCATACCAGGTTCGATCTTCCGTTTCACAAGAAAATTTCTTGTAGCGATCGGGACACCAAGTAGAAGCTATACATTCTGGATAGGTGGTGGCAAACATGGCAGATGAAACGACAAGGGCCCCTGTGTACACCGGGTCACCTCCTCCCTGCGGTGAGAAAATGACTGGCACGTTGATTTCTTCCCTGAATTTTGGACCGTAGCAGAATAACCGGTGTGGATATGCTGCATCGGTGTAGCATGAATACGGTACCCCATCAATCTTCACATCGTAGACCTGCTCAAGACCAGGGATTGTGAAGAAAACACCGTAGGTGGAGATCAAATCGGAAAACGTAATGCTCATGGCAGACCACCCGATGCTTGAGGTGGGTGTCACTGTAACTGTGACGGTTGCCGTTGGAAAAGGTGTGAAGGTGATTTCCGGTGTAAGCGTGGGCTCCACAGTAATGGTCGGTGGTGCAAATATGAAGGTCATTGTTGTTGTCGGTACAACGGGGGTTGCACCTGCACACGCGGTCAGGGAAACCAGGATTGTAGTGAGGAAAATCAAATGCTTGAATGACATTTTCATAACTATCCCTTTTTCAAGTTTTCAGTCGATTATATGTTCAAGCAAATTCCTTCGATCATTACTCTTTTTCTTCCAGGATTTCTTTGGCTGCCTTTTGCTGTTTTCCTCGTTCTTCGGTATCCAGGATACGCTTGCGGATCCGGAAATTTATTGGTGTTACTTCGAGCAGTTCGTCATCGCGCAGGTATTCGATTGCTTCGTCCAGGCTCATATTCCTCGGTGTGGTCAATCGGATTTCGATATCCTTGTTGGAGGACCGCATGTTGGTTAAATGTTTTTTCTTGCAAACGTTCACGACGACATCCATTGGACGTTGGGTTTCACCAACCACCATTCCCTCGTATACATCCACACCCGCACCGATGAACAACACACCGCGCTCTTCAGCATTTTTAATCCATACGTGTAAGCAGTTCCCGATTCCCAAGCAACGATGGAACTGGATGATCGTGCTGTAATGGCTCCCGCCATCGGCTCATAGTCCTTGAAGACAGAATTCATAATTCCATTGCCGCGCGTGGCGGTCAGGAACTGGTAGCGGAAGCCCAATAAACCGCGGGTAGGGATCAGGTAGCGCAAATGTACGCTGCCATCCGGGGCATTGATCATATCCAGCATCTTTCCGCGTCGTGGTCCCAGCATTTCGACCACTGTCCCAACCGTGGCTGGATTTGTTTCAACGAAAAGCTCTTCGAAAGGCTCCAGGATTTCTCCGTTTTCGCTTGTTTTGAAAATAGCTTCGGGTCTGGAAACCTGGAATTCATATCCTTCACGGCGCATTGTTTCGATTAATATCGCCAAGTGCAGTTCGCCGCGTCCACAAACTTCGAATGTGTCCGGTCGATCCATTTCAGCAACTCGAAGCGAAACATTATTGCGCAGTTCATTCATCAGCCGTTCGCGCAGATTGCGCGAGGTTCCCCACTTGCCTTCCTTGCCGGCAAAAGGTGAACTGTTTACACCAAATGTCATTTTGACCGTGGGTTCTTCCACGTGGATGATAGGCAACGCTACCGGGTTTTCCGGGTCCGCCAAAGTCTCACCGATGCCAATCCCTTCCAATCCTGCGATGGCTACAATGTCACCCGCTGCAGCACTTTCTACTTCTACCTTATCCAACCCCTGGAAAGTGTACAAATATCGCGCCCGTTCTGGTAGCACCTGCCCGTCAATCTTAATGCGCGCCAGAGCCTGTCCTGCTGTGATTTTCCCGGCGAAAATGCGTCCGATTGCATTGGTGCCGCGGTAATCGTCATAACTCAGGTTTGTTACTAGCAATTGCAGCGGTGCTTCTGAATCCACTTTAGGAGCTGGGATGTGGTTGAGGATGGTTTGGAAAAGGGGCTGCAGATTTGGACTCATTTCGGGGGTCAGACCAGCTTGTTGTGTAATGGCATTGGCGTAAATGATTGGGAAATCCGCCTGCCCTTCGTTGGCGCCCAACTCGACGAACAGATCAAATGTGGAATTTACTGTTTTATCCGGCTCGGCATCCTTGCGGTCCATCTTGTTGATCACCACGATGGCTTTGTGACCCATCTCCAGCGCTTTCTTAAGTACGAAACGGGTTTGTGGCATGGGACCTTCAGCCGCATCCACCAGCAGCAGCACACCGTCCACCATGTTCATCACCCGTTCTACCTCCCCGCCGAAATCAGCGTGCCCGGGAGTATCCACAATGTTTATTTTGACCAGTTCGCCTGTTCTCGGGTCGGGGATGGTGATGGCAGTGTTCTTAGCCAAAATGGTAATGCCGCGCTCGCGTTCCAGGTCGTTGGAATCCATCACGCGTTCCATCACCTGCTGATTCTCGCGGAAAACGCGTGCCTGTTTGAGCAACCCGTCAACAAGTGTAGTTTTGCCGTGGTCCACATGCGCCACAATTGCGATATTACGCAAATCTTTACGTTCAACGATCATATTTTTTGAATTCTCTTTCACTAAAAAGACCCCGGCGCCCAATCCGGGGTCGTGCAACCGTTATCATACCAGTCAGCGGCATTTTTGAACAGAGTAAGTGTTAAGGTGAGAGGGTGATCTACCTGTTCTATTTTTCTACCTTCTTCCTGAAAAGCAACGGGAAGAAGGGAATGATGAACAACATGAGGCCGCCAAAAATCAGGAAGGTTGGCGGAAAATCGAATTTCTTGGAGAGAAAACCACCTACTCCCAAGCCAATCCCCTGACCGATATTGGTAAATGCCATCAAGATGGAGAACATGGAAGCAGCGATGCTGGACTCTGTGTATTTCATCGCGAGTGCAAAATACACCGCTTGCGACCAGCCGTATGCCAACCCAAAGAAAGCTGCTGCAGCCCAAGCCATCCATTCTTTGTTTACAATCGCCAGAAATCCCATGGCAGGCACAACGGTGGCGACGGATAGCCACAGGGATAATTTATTCCCTAGTTTATCCATGATGGTTCCGCCAATGAGTGCACCCGCCACGCACCCGATACCCCACACTGCTGCCATCAAGCCGGTAATGTCCAGGTCGATTCCCAATACTTCGCCAAAAGAAGGGCTCATGAGTTGATTGGCTCCCACGATGACCAGGAATATGATCAAGCCCACAATGGATACAGCGATGACGGGCAGCTTCTTGAATGCAGAAAAAGCTTTCCAATTGAACCGTTGACCTTCCGGTTTTGTGACTTCCTTGATTAACAAAACCAATGGGATGGGAATTAATGTAAGTATCGCCAGGAAATAAAAAAGCGCCGGCCATCCCAGGTTCAATGCGATGAAACCCGAGGTTGCAGCTGCCACGATCACACCCACCGAACGCCCGCCTACCATGAAACCCTGCAGGATGCCCTTTTCATTTTCAGGAGTGATATCGAGCGCTAATCCGTCGGTGCAGGTATCGTAAAATGCCATACCCAGTTGCAACAGGAAAGCAATTGCCACAAAAGTCCAGTATTGCGCGCCTGGGTTGACATTGGCAACCAACACCAGGCAAACGGTTTGTACAATTAAGCCAATGATGATGTACGGTTTGCGGTGTCCAAGTTTGAAGAAATTGTATCGGTCGCTGAGAATGCCAAAAAATATTTTTATGATAAAAGGGATTAGGGCGATGGTGGAAAAAATGCCGACCTTGCCCATATCCAATCCATTGGCAAGCATGTAGCGGGCGTTGATGGATGCAAAATAACCCAGGATGGTGCCTTGCGTGAAATAAAGTAATGCAAATAAGGAGTAACGCAGGAATTTGGGCTGGGTCTTCATAGACATCCTTTCGAATGAATGGGATTTGGTTTGATTATACAGGAGAGCCAGGTAATTATTCTTCTCATATCTGCCAGATTACTCGGGATATTGCTTATGATCTTCTTGTATGTTATTATTAGAATCATTCTAAATTTATATTTATTCTAATTAGTATGGGAAATTCAATCAAATTCTTTAGAAATGAATTAATCTCGAAAGGATTGCGCCCAACTTTTCAAAGGATCAGAGTGTTGGAGTATGTATACAACACGCATACGCATCCCACCGTTGAGGAAATCCTTCATCAATTATCCCAGCAAATACCTTCTCTTTCTAAAGCGACAGTGTACAACAATTTAAATACTCTCATCACTGCCGGGTTAATCCGTGAGATTAATATTGATGATCATGAAGCGCATTTTGATGCCACCTTCACTCCGCATGGGCATTTCCAATGTAAAAATTGTGGCACCATAAGTAATTTTGAGATGGACATTGAGAGTTTCATTGTCAAAGGCATGGAAGGATATCAAATCTCGGATAAGGATATTTTCTTCAAAGGGCTGTGTCCAAACTGTAAGAGAAATGAAAAGGAGTAAAAAAATGGAAAAAAAGAAAAAACTGACCACTGCGGCTGGCGCACCAGTTCCGGACAATCAAAATGCCATGACCGCTGGACCGCGTGGACCAATGCTCATGCAGGATGTATGGTATCAGGAAAAACTGGCGCATTTCGACCGTGAAGTTATTCCTGAACGGCGTATGCATGCCAAAGGTTCAGGCGCTTTCGGAAAATTTACGGTTACCCATGACATTACAAAATACACCAAGGCGAAAATATTTTCTAAGATCGGTAAGGAAACAGAATGTTTTGTACGCTTTTCGACGGTCGCTGGTGAACGCGGGGCAGCAGATGCGGAGCGAGATATTCGCGGTTTTGCCATGAAGTTCTACACAGAGGAAGGCAACTGGGATTTAGTTGGAAACAACACACCTGTGTTCTTTTTACGTGATCCACATAAGTTCCCGGATCTCAACCGGGCTGTCAAACGGGATCCTCACACCAACATGCGTTCTGCCAAAAATAATTGGGATTTCTGGACTTCGCTCCCCGAAGCATTACACCAGATCACCATTACTATGAGTGAACGAGGCATCCCATTATCCTATCGCCATATGCACGGTTTTGGAAGCCACGCTTACAGTATGATTAATTCCAGAAACGAGCGGGTATGGGTCAAATTTCATCTGCATACCCAGCAAGGCATCAAGAATCTGAGTGATCAGGAAGCGGAAAAGATTGTTGCCAAGGATCGTGAAAGCCATCAACGCGACCTGCTCGAAAGCATCGAACGCGGAGAATTCCCTCGTTGGACCATGTTCATCCAGGTGATGACCGAGAAGCAAGCCAAAGCCATGCCGTACAATCCTTTTGACTTGACCAAGGTTTGGTATAAAAAGGATTTCCCATTAATCGAAGTGGGTGTTATGGAATTAAACCGTAATCCCGAGAATTACTTCCAGGATGTTGAGCAGGCTGCTTTCAACCCAGCAGCAATTGTCCCTGGTATCGGATTCTCACCGGATAAAATGCTGCAAGGTCGCCTCTTTTCTTATGGTGACGCACAACGCTACCGGTTGGGTGTCAACCATCATCTAATCCCTGTGAACTCACCCAAGCATGCTCCCGTAAATCCATCCCATCGAGACGGTCAAATGCGGGTGGATGGAAACGCTGGTGCAACTATTGGGTATGAACCCAACAGCTTTGGGGAATGGCAGGAACAACCCGAGTATAAAGACCCCCCGCTGGACCTCTTTGGAAATGCCAACAGTTGGAATTTCCGTGATGACGACAGCGATTATTACACCCAACCCGGCAAATTATTCCGGATGATGAATAATAAGGAACAACAGGTGCTTTTTGAGAACACTGCCCGCGCCATGGGAGACGCGCCGAGATTTCATTAAAATCCGCCATATTAACAACTGCCTGAAAGCCGACCCTGCTTATGGCAAAGGTGTGGCAAATGCATTGGGTATCTCGCTGGATAAAATAAAATAATTCAAATGATTCTTTGAAAAGACAGTGAATGGAATATTCACTGTCTTTTCATATGGAATTCGCTCCAGATTGCAAAAGCTTTTCACAAGATCTTCTTGTTAGGAAGAATCTATTTTCCACGATCAGGATTAATTCTCATATACGCTGATTACTTTTTTTTGTAAATATTTTTCTGTGCGCATCCCGCACCTTCAAAAAATCCATCTTCTCCACTTCCCGGTCATATGTCACAAACCCATTCACCTCGGTCTCCACATCCGTTGTTTGAGTGTAGATCGCAGCAGATAATCCATCGTTAACCAGTGGCATCAATTCTTCTTTCAACAAACGGATATATCCATCCGTCAACTCCTTCTTCGACTTGTATTTCTTGTATACAAAATCCGCCTTGGGGTTCCACATGTGCCCGGGGATCTTCAACATCCGACCACCGAACTCTGAGACCACAGCTGTTCGTTTTTCTTCCGGAGGTAATTTCGGCAGTTTTTTAAAATACACATGCACACTGCGGAAATCTCCGCCCCCTTGGTCGAACCACCCACTGGCATGGTCCACCAGTCGTGTCGGGTCATACCGTTTCACCCAGGCTGCAATCTCGTCCGCATCAAACTGCCCCCACCCCTCGTTGAATGGCACCCAAGCACCAATGCAGGTGAAATTACGCAAATGGTCGATCATTTCAGCGAGTTCCCGTCGGTAATCATTGCGTGTTTCTTCCGATTCTCTGCCTGCAAAACGGTAGTTTAGGTCCTTCCGCTTTATTCCAATCTTGAGTGCAAGGTGGGTCAGCGCTTCCCCGACGATCTTCCCACCGTTCATCATATCCTGCCATACAATGATCCCCATCCGGTCGCAGTCGTAATAATAGCGTGCCGGCTCCACCTTGATGTGTTTGCGCAGCATGTTGCATCCCAATCTTTTGATAAGTTCAAGATCAAAACGCATTGCTTCCTCACTCGGAGGAATGTATAACCCATCCGGCCAGTACCCTTGATCGAGCGGACCGTAATGGAAGGCGGGCTGATTATTCAGCATCAGACGGTTTCGCCCCTGTGCATCTTTTCCCAGGCTAAATTTGCGCATCCCAAAATATGTCTCGATTTTATCCTTTCCGCATATAACCTGTATTGAATAAAGATGTGGATTCTCCGGGCTCCATAATACAGGTTGGTCTATTTGGATCTTCGTTTTCTTCCTGCCCTCTGGGATGATTCCCTTTATTACTTTCTTCCTGCCGTCAAAAATGTCGATGACTGTTTTATTCTTTTCTTTTCCATCCAGGTCAATCCCAATATCTACACTTTTAGAATCGATATCCGTTGTGATGTCGATCCTTGAGATAAACGTCTGTGGTACCGCTTCCAGCCACACCGTCTGCCATATGCCTGAAACCTGCGTATACCAGATCCCGCGAGGGTTATGCACCTGTTTTCCCCGTTGCTGCCACGATGCATCCGTTGGGTCCCAAACCGCCACCAACAACTCATTCTTACCCTTCAGCAGATGCTTGGTTATCTCGAATCGGAACGGCAGGTATCCTCCCTTGTGGTTTCCGACTCTCTTGCCATTCACCCACACCGCAGCTTCCCAATCCACCGCCCCAAAATGCAACAGAACGCGCTTCCCTTTCCAGTTTTTTGGAATGCTAAACGTTCGCCGATACCACAATCGCTCGTCCGGCTGCAGCGTCCGCTTGACACCCGAAAGCGCTGATTCCAGAGGGAATGGAACAAGGATCTGCCCGCATGCTCCTGGATACTGTTCCATTTCTTTTTTCGCTACCACATAATCCCATAACCCGTTCAGGTTCTTCCACTCTTTGCGAGTCAATTGCGGGCGCGGGTATTCTTGCCAGGCATTTTCAGGAGTAACCTTTTTTCCCCAACGTGTCATCAGTGCATTTGCTGCAGGCTTCCATGTCATTGTTTCACACTCCATAATTCGTATTGATGATGTGTTTTGTATGATTCTATTTTAAATCCAAAAATCGATTGAGTCTTATCCCATTATGATTTAAGCATCGAATTTTTTTCTTGCATTTGTACTGGAAAGATGTATAATAAGTTAGAACACCTGTTCTTTAACAATTTAATCTTCTTCAATAGATCGGCTTTTTAGTTAGTGGGTATAGATAAGCACAGATAAGTGAAATACCCCGTGAGTAAAATATTCGTTTCTATTCGTTTTTTTCGCGAGAACGAATCATTCATTCGATGATTACTCATCGACCATGTATCGCGTGTTTCTCTCATTTCTTTTCTTCCGTAATGTATAATCTTACGAGACCCCAATTCAAGGAGTAACTCATGCCCCGCAAATTAACCCCCGAAGGCGAACCGATTCCTCCCTCAACAATGGATGAAGCCCGCCGCACAGTTCTTGAAAAAGCTCTTTCCGATATCACCAAGCGCTACGGTGAAGGATCGATTATTCGCATGGGTACCTCCACACATATGGAGGTCGAAGCCATCCCCACCGGTTCGCTCGCTCTCGATCTCGCCCTCGGCATTGGCGGAATCCCCAAGGCACGTGTCACCGAAATCTTCGGTCCGGAATCTTCCGGCAAGACCACCCTCTGCCTTCATATCGTAGCAGAAGCACAAAAAATGGGTGGTACCGCTGCTTACGTCGACATGGAGCACGCTCTCGATCCTTCGTATGCCCAGCGGCTCGGCGTCAACATCGATGACTTGCTTGTCTCTCAGCCAGATACCGGCGAACAGGCATTGGAGATCGTGGAAACTCTCGTCCGCTCCGGCGCTGTGGATATAGTTGTTATCGATTCGGTCGCTGCACTCGTACCACGTTCCGAAATTGAAGGCGATATGGGGGATGCCACCATGGGCATGCAGGCACGTTTAATGTCCCAAGCATTACGCAAGTTATCCGGTGCCATTAACCAGACAAAGACAGCTGTAGTCTTTACCAACCAGCTTCGCCAGAAGATCGGCATCATGTTTGGCAACCCCGAGACAACCCCCGGTGGTCTGGCGTTAAAATTCTACGCGTCCGTCCGTCTCGATGTACGCCGCATCCAATCCATCAAGATGGGTGCCGAGATCATCGGTAACCGCACACGCGTCCGCGTAGTCAAGAACAAGGTTGCCCCACCCTTCCGTACCGCTGAGTTCGATATTGTTTACAATGAAGGTATTTCCAAGGTCGGCGATATCATTGACCTTGCCACCTCGCTCGATATAGTAACCAAGCGTGGTGCTTTCTTCTCTTACGGAGATGTACGCCTCGGTCAGGGTCGCGAAAACGCCAAGGATTTCCTGCGCCAGAACCAGGACCTTGCCAAGGAGATAGAATCTGCTGTTCGCCAGCGCGCCTCTGGTGGCGAGATCCCGCTCAACCTTGGCACAACTGAGGAAGAGAGTTCCTCTACTCCGGAAGATTGACATTATTTTTCAGTGATAAATAAATGGTCACTTCAAAGAAAAAGCTCGTCAACATCTTCTTCATTACCATGCTCTTTCTGCTTGCGGGATGTTCCTGGCCACCCGTGCGGATTGACCCTGCCAGTGCCAATGAGCCTCCCTTCATCCCACCCACTCTCGCAGTCATCATCCCGGTGAACGTGACAGCACCCACTCCGACCTTGCAAGCCCTCACTGCTTCCACTCAGGCGAACTGCGATAACAATCTCACCTGGCTCGATGATTTGAACTATCCTGATGGTACCCAGGTCAAACGCAATTCCATTCTTGTAAAAGAGTGGCTTGTCCGCAACAGCGGCTCGTGTATCTGGTCGGATGGTTATCAGGTGCGTCTGATCTCCGGCTCTGAGATGAACGCCAATCCTGCCCAGACACTGATTCAAACCATCCCTGGTGCAGAAGCTACCGTATCCATCACATTTATCGCTCCTTCTGCATCGGGTGTGTATCGTTCAGCATGGCAGGCTTTCGACCCCGCCGGTCAGCCTTTTGGCGATCCTATTTTCATTGAGATCGTAATCGTCACAGAACCCTGATGTCGTCCGCAGCATCAAAAAATACCACCAAATCACGTGTACTCCTGTGGGTTTTGCTTACAGTGATTGGCTTTATTATTGTCGGTTATTTGGTCATACTTTTTGCCATTTCAATGAATAATAACGGTTTGAGTTCACCTCAGGCATTAACCTTGACATCACTCGCCCGAAATGGTGTCTCATTCACCACCCCTTCGCCAACTTACTTCCAACCATACAAAGGGTCTCTAACGCCAACATTGACCTGCGTCCCTCCCGCCACCCAGACCGACATCCCAACATTGACTCCCAGCATTACATTCACCCCGACGGTGACATTCACACCGACGATAACGGAAACCCCCATCCCCACCGAGTTTCCCACGGCAACCAGCGAGTTGGATATTCCTGTCGAAGCACAGATCAAAGACATCATCGGGTATAACCAGCTCTACACCCTCGATTGTGAATCCCGTTCGGCTGTCGATTGGGCAAATTACTTCGGTACCAGCATCGATGAAATTGAATTCCTCGGTTTTCTTCCCCGTTCGGATAACCCGGAAAAAGGGTTTGTGGGAGACTATTGGGATATTCAGGGTCAGATTCCACCCCACTCATACGGTGTCCATGCTGAACCTATCGCTGCTTTACTGCGTGCTTACGGTGTCCTTGCTGATGCGGAGAACAGCTTTTCCTGGGAGGATCTCCAGCGAGAGATTGCTGCAGGTCGCCCCGTTATTGCCTGGGTTATCTATGGGTTGGGTTATAGCGAACCCGTTTCGTATGTCTCCACTGATGGAGAAACGACTACGGTTGCGGCTTATGAACATACCGTGATTGTTGTAGGTTACACCTCCACTAAAGTTACCGTTTTAGATGGTGGTCTGCGTTATAGCCGACCCATTACTCAATTCATGTTATCCTGGGGAGTTCTCGGGAATATGGTGATCATTGCGCACTAATAAAACTGCCCCGAATATTTTCCAGGGCAGTGAATCCATAGAAGATTAGTCTAGGTGCCTTCTTCCCATGAACCCAGATATTTAACTTGTTCGTCGGTTAGTTTGTCGATGTTCACATTCATGGCTTCCAATTTCAACCGAGCGATCTCTTTGTCGATGTCTTCCGGCACCGAATACACTTTCTTTTCCAGATTCTTATAATTCTTCATCATGTACTCGAGGCTCAATGCCTGGTTGGCGAAGGACATGTCCATCACGCTTGCCGGATGTCCTTCCGCAGCTGCCAGGTTGATCAGACGTCCTTCACCCAGAATGAAGATGCGCCGTCCGTCTTTTAACTGTAATTCCTCAACAAAAGGCCGCACCAATTTTTTACTGGCTGCCATTTTTTCCAGCGATGGGATATTGATCTCCACATTGAAGTGCCCTGAGTTGGCAACGATTGCACCGTCCTTCATGGCTTCAAAATGGTGTTTATCGATGACATTCAGGTCGCCGGTGACGGTGACAAAAATATCGCCAATCTTCGCTGCTTCTATCCATCGGCATTACCCGGAAGCCATCCATGACCGCTTCAAGTGCTTTGAGTGGATCAATCTCAGTAACGATCACATTAGCGCCCATGCCGCGTGCCCGACTAGCTAGCCCGCGACCGCACCAGCCATAGCCTGCAACTACAAACACCTTGCCTGCTAGTAAGATATTGGTAGCGCGCACAATCCCATCGATTGTAGATTGCCCGGTACCGTAGCGGTTATCAAATAAATGTTTGGTGAGCGCATCGTTCACAGCGATGATTGGGTACCCCAGTACACCATCTGCAGCCATGGCGCGCAACCGGATGACTCCTGTAGTCGTTTCTTCGGTACCGCCCAGCACTTCCTTGAGCAGGTCCTTGTGTTCCTTTTGCATCGTGCTCACCAGGTCAGCTCCATCATCCATCGTCATTTGCGGTTTGTGATCCAAAGCTGCCTTGATATGTTTGTAATAGGTTACATTATCTTCGCCCTTGATGGCGAATACCGGGATTTCACTTTGAGAAACCAACGCAGCAGCCACATCATCCTGTGTGGAAAGCGGGTTGGAAGCGGTCAACACGAGATCCGCTCCTCCTGCTTGAAGCGTCTTTGCCAGATTGGCAGTTTCTGTGGTGACATGCAAACAAGCGGAAACGCGTAAACCTTTTAAGGGCTGCTCCTTGGAAAAGCGCTCCTTGATCATACGCAGTACTGGCATTTCACGCTCCGCCCATTCGATCCTGCGTCGACCGCCTTCTGCAAGGGTCATATCTTTTACATCGTAATTGGTCATGAATTAATCCTCCAAAATTTTGGTTATTGATTCATAAAAGGGCATCCAATGCACCTTTATCGTTGAAACTCTCCCGGTAACGCGTGATGAATTCGTGGATTGAGTACTTGTGGTTTTGTGGACCGCGCTGCTCAAGGCAGTATGTAGCTGCCAGTGCACCCATCTGTCCGCAAGTCTGCCAATCCAGACCCAAAAGGTAACCTCGTACAAAACCACCCCGAAAAGCGTCACCCACACCCGTCGGATCAGCGATTTCTTTGGCAGGCACGATGGGAATTTTAAATTGCTTGCCTTCCGCATATACAATAGCTCCTTTTTCACCATAAGTGACCACGATGAATTTCACCTTGGCGAGGATCTCATCGTGGGTGAGCTTGGTGCGGTTCTGCAATAATTCATATTCATAGTCGTTCACGAACAGACTTTCACACCCCATCACCCCAACCCGAATATCCTCAGGATCGATACGTACCAATTGCTGACTCGGGTCGTACAAGTATGGTATTTTCAAAGTCTGGCATTCCTCGGAATACTGTCGCATCGCTTTGGGGTCATTGGGTGAGATGATCACCAGATCTGGTTGGTTTTTCTGAAACTCCCATAAGGAGATCTCGGATGCATTCGCCATTGCCCCGGTATAAAAACTGGCGATTTGAGCATTGGAAAGGTCAGTATTGGCAAAAAAGGATGCTGTGTACTTGCCTGGTATGACACGCACATACTTGGTATTCACACCAGCATCTTCAAGCCATTTGCGATAATCCTCGAAATCTTCACCGACGGTCCCCACCACCCATGGATGCGTTCCAAGCATTGCCAGCGTAAATGCAATGTTTGGAGCGGTACCGCCACGCTGCTTGATCATCGTATCCACCAGGAACGATAGACTGATCCTGTCCAACTTGTCTGCCAGGATATGTTCTTTGAAATGCCCTGGAAAGGACATTAAGTAATCAAATGCGATAGAACCTGTGCAAACGATCATTCCACATCCTCCTGAAATTTCCCATCCATTATAAAGGATAGATTCTTTTTATAGGGAGGGCGAATCACCCCTTTTTCCGTTACAAAACTACTGATCAGTCGGCTTGGAGTAATATCAAAGGCAGGATTTCGAGCTTTTGCCTTCTTGGGTGCCACTCGTTCGCCGTGAAAATTTAGCCCAAGCACTTCATCCGGATCACGTTCCTCAATAGGGATGGCATTGCCATTCTTTATCGTCAGATCAAAAGAGGATGTAGGTGCCACACTGTATACCGGGATGTGGTTGTCGTTCGCTGCCAATGCTAACATGTAGCTTCCAACTTTATTGGCAACGTCGCCATTCGCTGCTACGCGGTCAGCTCCGAACATGACTTTTTGTGCTTTCCTCTTTTCAAGAAAATATCCGGAAGCACCATCCACAATAATCTCATATGGTATATGATATTGTTCCAATTCCCAGGCGGTCAACCGGGATCCTTGCAATCTCGGACGGGTCTCATCCACTAGCACATGCACTTTTTTTCCTTGTTCGTGTGCCATGCGGATACAACCAAGTGCAGTACCCCATTCCACCGTTGCCAGAGAACCTGTATTGCAGTGATGGATGATGGTATCGCCATCCTGGATTAATTTGGCTCCAAGTTCAGCCATACACCGATTGATGGTAACGTCCTCTTCCGCCATAAGGTTGGCTTTATCTAATAATAATTGCGGCAATGAATCAACCGTCGGGTCTCCCATTTCCATTAACTGTGTCATACACTGCACCGCCCAACGTAGATTGATGGCTGTTGGGCGTGCTTCCATGATGGCATTTGCTTCTTTGGCGATCTGGGATTTGAATGCGTCAAATTGACGCATTCTGCTTTGTCTTGCTGCAAGCGCTAACGCATATGCGCCTGCGATGCCGATCGCTGGTGCACCGCGGATGCTCATATTTTGTATCGCCTGGATAATCTCGCCGGAAGTGGTACATCTAATATAAGATAACCGCCCGGGCAAAACCCGTTGGTCGATCAATCTTACACATTTTTTTCGGTCATCCCATTCAATCGTTCGCATGTTCCAGACACCAAATGACGCCCTCGCTGGAGAGCGTCAAAATCTCTATAATTAAAAAGTTTATCATGGTCGATAATCTTTGTCAAAGGAACTTGCTTCAAAAGCCATCTCGAGTGGCACTTGACATCTCCTCTATTCACCGTTATAAGCCTACTATGAAAATACGTTTTGGCTTTCTTTTCATTCTATTGACATTTCTTGCAGGTTGCACATTTCCTATCTCAATCGTTCAACCAGTTTCCATTACGCCTGCAATAACCGTAACTGTCACTCCCCCACCAACCCCAACACCAACCACCACACCAATTCCCCAACCTATCGATAAGGTTTCTGAAGCAGATTTTGCCCTTTTTAGTGGCGATTATGATTCCGCACAATCGGAATATCAACTGGTGCTCAGCCAGTCAACAGATCCTGAAATCTCCGCGGCTGCCTGGCTCGGTTTGGGTCGCGCGTACCTTCAAAAGCAGGATTTTGCCAGTGCCCTAAACGCTTTCAACCAGATCGTAACCTTATACCCCCAGACTTCTTCGCTCCCCAACGCTCAATTCTTCACCGGTATGAGCTATGCCAGCCTCGATGACCACATAAAAGCCGCAAGCGCTTACGATGCCTACCTCTCATTGCGTCCCGGATTGCTCGATGCATTTGTGTATGAGCGTAAGGGTGATAACCTTGTTCAAGTCGCTGATTTCTCCGGCGCTATTTCTGCTTACCAGTCAGCCTTAAGTGCCAATCCACCCGGAGATTATGATACCCTCCAGCTCAAGATAGGCAGGTCATACCTCAACCAAAAAGATAATGCCAGCGCCATCCAGGTGTTCATAAACCTGCTCAATACATCCTCTTCTGAATACACCAAATCCACGGCGAACTTGCTTGTTGGACAGGCATACTTGGAAATGGAGCTACCGGAGCAAGCCTACGCCCGCTTCCAGGATTCGATTACTAATTACCCAAAACCAAGCGACACCTATTCTGCATTGGTGCAGCTGGTGGACGCCAACATCCCGGTGGATGACTACGCGCGTGGTGTAGTGGATTACTACGCCGGGCAATTCTTTCCAGCCATTGATTCCCTGGTTCGGTATATCAATTCCAATTCCGTCCACTCGGGCAGCGTACATTTTTATCTTGGGCTCAGTTATATCTTCACTGACCAGTTCGACCTTGGTATTCAACAATACGATGACCTAATCCGCGATCACCCCGACGACCGTTTTTGGGCATCCGCTTGGGATGAAAAAGCCTGGACGCTCTGGTACAAACTACAAAAATTTGATGAGGGAGCGCAAGTATATATTGATTTCGTCTCCCGTGTGCCTGCTGCACCGGAAGCACCACAGTATCTTTTCGAAGCTGCACGTACCTATGAACGCAATACTCAGCTTTTGAAAGCTGCCACCACTTGGGAACGCCTGATCAGCGAGTATCCTTCCAACGAATTAAGTTATCGAGCTTTGTTCCTTGCGGGTATCACATATTACCGCATGACGCGATTTGATGATGCCATGCTTGTATTTCAGCGCTGCCTGGTGCTCGCCAATAATGCTGAAGATCAAGCAGGTGCTGATTTCTGGATTGGTAAAACCCAGGTTGCAAAAGGAGATTCTGGCTCCGCCCTCACCAGTTGGGAAAATGCCAACACTGTGGATCCTACAAGTTATTATGGCATCCGTTCCCTCGAGCGCATCCTCAACCAACCAGTTCTGCAGGGTTCTGATACATATGATCTCGGAGTGGACTACATTTTCGAGCGTGCTGAAGCTGAAGCCTGGTTGCGTAGTAAATTCAATATCCCATCCGAGGTTTTACTCACTTCTCTGGGTGACATTGCAACCAATCCCAAGCTTCAACGCGGCGATGCATTTTGGCAGCTCGGTTTTTATGACCTTGCCAAACAGGAATTTGAAACTCTGCGTCAGGATTTGATCTCCGACGTGGTTAATTCCTACCGCCTGCTAAATCACTTCCTCATTATCAACAACTACTACAGCGCGGTGTACACCAGTCGCCAGATCCTCGACCTTGCATATCTTGATGATGCTTCCACCTTGCAAGCTCCTGTCTTCTTTAACCATGTCCGTTTTGGACCATATTTTCGTTCCCTGGTAACCAGCGCTGCCCAAAATGAAGTATTGAACCCTCTGCTGCTTTACGCCCTTATACGACAGGAAAGTTTTTTCGACCCAAGCATCGTTTCCTCATCCGGTGCAATTGGCTTGATGCAGATCATGCCCGAAACAGGACAGGAAACTGCCGGCATCTTGGGATGGCCGGAGGGATATTCTACTGAGGATCTCTACCGACCGTTCGTTAATGTCACTTTCGGTGCCCAGTACCTTGCCCGCTGGCGGGATTACTTTGATGACGATTTGTTTGCTGCAGTAGCATCCTATAACGGTGGACCGGGTAACGTCCAAGACTGGCTCACCCTTGCAGGCAACGACCCCGATCTCTTCGTGGAAATCCTACGCGCTTCCGAAACCCGCACTTATGTCATGCAAGTTGTCGAATTCTTTAATATCTACCGCATGATTTACGAACGCAGATAATTTCATAAGGGACGTATTTGTTTACATATAAGAAATCAAAAGCGAGCCCTTCTATTGAGGGCTCGCCTGAAATATATTACCTAGTTATTTATCGGTATTCTGCTTACCAGTAGAATACTTTAGCGCCGCATGGGCTGCAGCCAGCCGAGCGACCGGCACACGGAATGGCGAACAAGATACATAGTTGTTGCCAATCCGGTGACAGAAATCGATCGATTCCGGGTCACCACCATGCTCACCACAAATACCAACTTCCAAGCTCGGGCGTGCTTTTCGTCCGTCCTTTACTGCCATGTCCATCAATCGCCCAACACCGTCCTGGTCGAGCGTTTGGAATGGGTTCTTGGGCAGAATCCCGGATTCGACATACTTTACCAGGAAACTACGCTCAGCGTCGTCGCGCGAATAACCGAAGGTCATTTGTGTCAGGTCATTAGTACCGAAGGAGAAGAATTCTGCTACTCCTGCAATTTCCGAAGCGGTGACTGCCGCGCGCGGGATCTCTATCATTGTTCCGAATTTATAATCAAGTCGTGCTTTTTTCTCGTCCATGACCATCTTGGCGATCTCCTCAAGGCGAGGCTGGATAAGCTTGAGTTCATTGACATGCCCAGTGAGAGGTATCATCACTTCCACCTTGGGTTCTTTGCCAACATTCTTAACATTACAAGCAGCTTCAAAGATCGCTCGAACTTGCATTTCAACGATTTCTGGCATGACAATGCTAAGCCGGATACCACGCAATCCCATCATCGGGTTGGATTCATGCATTGTGCGGACGGTTGCGAGCAATGATTCCTTTTCCGCCAGTCCTTTGGTTTCACCCTTGACGCGCATCGTGATAACTTCTTCCAACAACGATTCTTCGGAGGGTAGGAATTCATGCAGCGGCGGGTCGATTAATCGGATGATCACGGGTAACCCGGTCATTGCTTCAAATAAACCTTCAAAATCCTTACGTTGGAATGGGAGAAGCTCATTGAGTGCTTCCGTGCGTTCTTCGCTGGTTTTGGCTAGGATCATCCGCTGGACAATCGGCAGGCGTACTTGCTCGAAGAACATATGCTCAGTTCGGCAAAGTCCAATGCCTTTAGCACCAAAGGTTCGGGCACGCTGGGCATCCTTGGGATAATCGGCATTCGCCCAAACCTGCAGACCGCGCGTTGGCCAACCTTCGGGAAAGTTGCGTAACCCAGGTCTAGCGCAGATCTCATCAGCCCAGTTGAGCAGGGTGAGAAGATCCACTTGTTCTTCAAGGTTGGGTTCGGTCAATTTCAATGCGCCAAGGTACACAGCGCCAGTCGTCCCATCAACAGATATCCATTCGCCTTCTTTAACTACTTTTCCATTGCATTCCATCTGGCGTTTGTCCAGGTCGATCTTGATTGTGGAAGCACCGACAACACAGGGAACGCCAAACTGGCGCGCAACCACTGCTGCATGGCTTGTGGCTCCACCTTCACTTGTAAGAATTCCTTTGGCAGCCAACATGCCATGCACATCATCCGGCTTGGTGAATGGTCGCACCATGATCACAGCTTGTTTTTCCTCTTTGCCTTTTTTCTCGGCAAGGTCTGCATCGAAGTAGATTTGACCAACAGCAGCACCCGGAGAGGCATTCACGCCGGAGGCGTAGTATTTGCCGGAAGACTTGGCTTCCTTGATAGTGGCAGCATCGTACTGGGGATGTAATAACGTGTCCACTTGATCTGGTGTCACACGCAAAATTGCTTCTTCCTTACTGATCAGTTTTTCATTCGCCATGTCGACAGCAATCTTGATGGCGGCCTGGGCGGTACGCTTTCCATTACGGGTCTGCAACATCCAAAGCCGGCCACGTTCGATGGTGAATTCAACATCCTGCATGTCCTTGTAATGTTTTTCTAGGCGAGCGGTGATATCCATAAACTGCTTGTATGCTTCAGGAAGCGATTTGGATAGGTTTTCAATCTTCTCAGTATTTCGAATGCCGGCGACAACATCTTCACCCTGTGCATTTAATAGATATTCACCCATCATCTTGCTATTGCCATCTGACGGGTTCCGCGTGAATGCAACTCCAGTGCCGGAATCCTCACCCATATTGCCGAAGACCATCGTAACGATATTAACCGCGGTCCCGAGGTCATCAGGAATATTGGTGGCGCGTCGGTAATCGATGGCACGTTTGCCATTCCAAGAACCAAAGACTGCCTCCGTGGCAAGTTTCATTTGCTGCAAAGGATCCTGTGGGAAATCAAATCCTTTTTCCTTTTTTACCACAGCTTTAAATTTGATCACTAATTCCTTTAGGTCAGCTGCTTTAAGGTCTGTATCCTGTTTCGCACCTTTTTCGTGTTTGAAAGCTTCAAGTACATCTTCGAATGCTTCATCGGTGATACCCAACACCACGGAGCCGAACATCTGCACCAAGCGGCGATAGGAATCATATACAAATCGCTCGTTGTTTGTTAGCGTAACCATGCCCTGGGCTGTTTGATCGTTCAAACCAATATTGAGTACAGTATCCATCATTCCCGGCATGGAGAACTTTGCTCCCGAACGGCAGGAGACCAGCAACGGATTCTTGGTATCGCCGAATTTTTTTCCGGATTTTTCCTCGATGCGAATGAGGGCTGTCATCATCTGATCCCACATGCTTTCGGGGAATTTGTTGCCCGCTGCCAGGTAGGCGTTACATGCTTCCGTTGTTACTGTGAAGAAAGGCGGAACAGGGACCCCAATCCGGGTCATCTCCGCCAGGTTGGCACCCTTGCCACCCAGCAGTCCCCGTACTTTGTCCCAATCACCGCCGGTATATTTTTCAGCTTGATCAACTTCATCGAATAAATACACCCATTTTTTACTTGCCATAGCTGTCCTCCAAAGTAGTCGCTAGTAAATATAAAGAAGAAATCCGAGACTAACCGACAGATTTTACCATAAAGTCAATCGAAGGTTGAATTATTTATTGAAAAAATTATCCCATGGAGAAAGTTATTCTCCAAGCGAAACAGAGATCGGTTCCTTTTCTTCGGCAATGAGATAAACACCGATCAATCCGGCGATGATCATCATCAGACCAGCGAGGAAGAATACATATCGCACACCAATGAGAGTCCCGAGCACACCCGCAAAAGCCATTGACACGATATTGGCTATGCTGTTGATGGAATTCATAGCACTGGAGACCCGTCCACGTTTATCATTAGGAACCAATTTTTGTGTCAACGTGGCTGCTGCTGCCTGTGCTGCAGTCAGGCTTACTCCTACCCCCAGGATGATGTAAATGATGACGGATAGTTGATGCGTGGTCTCTGCCAAAGCAATAAATGTCCCCATGCCTATTACACCCGCCATCATAATGGAACTCGCTCGAACGCGCGATGCCATAGCGGTCACAAATACAGCACCCAGGATCATTCCCACCGCCTCAAGCGATTGGATGATACCAATCCATTTGGAGTCAACATTAAGGTCCTGGGTTAAAAATGGGATAATCAAGACAATAACAGCGCCCAAGCCTAACATGGTCACTGCGTATGTGATTACGACCCCTACCAACGTACGGTTCTTGCCGACAAATTTCAACCCCTCGCCTAATTGCTTGAACACACCTCGCGCTCCCTTTTCTCTAGGCGCAGCTTTTGCTTTCGGTAGGATCAACAAGCTGCAAGAAATCACGGATACGACAAAAGAGCCGGAATCAAGGATAAATGCCGGCCAACCATTCCCGATAGCTCCCACCATCAACCCTGCCAGAGCAGTTCCAATTACCTGTGCCAATAACTTGGTGGTTTGAGAAAAGGCATTGGCTGCCATCAACGTATCACTATCCACGATCAGGGGAATAATGGCGTTTTTAGCTGGTTCGAATAAAGTGCCAACCGCGGCAAGGAAAAAAGCGACGACGTAATAGATCCAAATTTGTGAAGGCGTTTGCACGAATAAACAAGCTAGAACTACTACGGCACGTACAGAATCAGTGACAATCAGGAGAGTTTTGCGATTCAATCGATCAACAAATACCCCGGAAAACATACCGAACAATAACATAGGCAAAGCTAAGGCAATAGTGATACCGGAAATGGCGAGTGGTGAAGAGTTCGTCAATCGATTCACCATGATCATGAGAGAAAGGGTCAATAAACCATCACCGACCTGAGACACCACCTGCCCAATCCACAACTTGCGGAATTCGCGGATTCTTAAGACCTTGATGATGTTGCCTTGTTTGATAAAGTCTAACGCCATTGTTTGCCTGAATAACAAAATTTAGATTACATTCCTAGGGGGTTTAAAGAGGAAAATCATAGAAGATTACAGTTTAACGGATTTGTTAGTCGTTTGCAAGGTACGCAGAATCATATTTCATTGATAATCTATGCAGGAGCAATAAATACGACCATGTTCAAAATATTGATTATTGATGACGATCCTGCAATGACGGATCTCCTGAAAATCATATTAAATACTACGGGGGCAGAGCTATTAACCGCAAACAGTGGCATGGAAGGAGTCCTTATTGCCCAGTCTAAAAAACCGGATATCATAATTTTGGATCTGATGATGGCAGGCGTGGATGGTTGGCAAGTATGCAAATCAATTCGACAGTTCAGCAAGATTCCCATCCTGGTGCTTTCCGCACTCGATAGCCCGGGAGTTGTCGCACATGCTTTGGAAACCGGCGCAGATGATTATTTGGTTAAACCAGTACCCGCCAGGGTTTTGATTGCTCATCTGCAAAATTTACTCAAACGGCGGGTTGGCGTTCCCCTTTTATCTGCAATATCAATCCAAGAAGCATAAGGCTTTCAAATCACAAATCAAGGGCACTGGGTGCCCTTGATTTGGTTTATAGTACAATGGTTTTGGTAGCCGAGTGGGAAAGGAGAATGTATGCCGTTATTTAAGCAATTTCTCAAGAAATGGGGTGCTGCGGATTGGGCGGTGATGGTTATCCTCCCCCTTATTGCAGGAATCTTACTCTCACTTTTCATCCAACAACCAATTATTGGTGTCATCTATTTTAACGATGAAATTTATGGCAATTCAGCAAATGAATTAATCACCCAGTTCCGATATGCTTTTGAACATACCCAGATCCGTGCAGTGGTGATCATCATTGATAGTCCAGGCGGAACGGTTACGGATACAGAAGCAATCTATATGGAGCTTATCCGGTTGCGTAGAAAAGTTCCGGTGGTCATGATGGTTCAAGGGATGGCCGCCAGCGGAGCATATTACCTTTCAAGTGCTGCGAGCTTTATCATTACAGAACCAAGCGCTCTCGTAGGAAATGTAGGAGTGATCCGTTCCATGCCAGGCCAACCTTCCATAGCTGAGGATACTTACTCCACAGGACCTTATAAGTTATGGGGAGGTCCAGGTGACACATTCATTCGCGAGATGGAATTGATGAAACAAGGCTTCCTTCAGGCTATACAGCTGGGTCGTGGCGGCCGATTAACTATTCCTGCAGAAACGATCCTGCGTGGGCAGATTTGGCCAGGTTCTGAAGCCTTACGATACGGTTTGGTAGATCAACTAGGTTCTCAAAGCGACGCTTACGACAAAGCAGCACAACTAAGTCATATTGTAGACTACTCCATCAAAGATCTTCGTGATCTATCCGGTTTACCGCAAGCTAGTATTTATCCATATTATTACGAAGCTCCCGATGGAACGTTAAGCAAACCACCCCGCGAACCAGGCTTTTATTTTCTATTCATCCCAAATATTAATGAGGTGAAGCCATGAAAAATAAAAAATTGATTTGGCTTCCGATAACCCTGTTGCTGCTGCCAATCCTCATCCGTATTTTGTGGTTCAACCGCGGATTCCATTTCCCGGAAAGGACTGTTACAACTCCGGATTTCCCCGCAATCGTCTTTCCTATACCAGCCTTTTCAACTCCTTCCACCAATTCGCTGAAAGTTGAAAAACAACCTGTCATACTTCTCGATATGTCCCATGGCAACTATTTCTCTCTCTCGGAACTTGGAACATTCACGGATGAAATGATAAAAATAGGAGCAAGTCTGGAAATCGTTGATTACAATAATGATCTGCCAACTATGCTCAAGTATGCTGCAGGATACATCTCCATTGCTCCAACATCTGCGTTTTACCAGTCTGAATTAACAGCCATCCATAATTTTGTTGATCGCGGCGGTAGATTAATGGTAATTAGTGACCCAACCCGTGATGTTGTCAGCTATGGCTCATCTTATTCATCCGGTACAATCCTGGGTTCCCAGACTGGAGTTGATTATGCCAATCAACTTCTTTACCCATACCAGATAGCATTCAATAATGATTATGCATATAACCTTGTTGAAAATGAAGGAAATTTTCGAAATGTGATTTCTTCACCGTCCATGAGTGCAGATTTTAAGGACACCATCAGGCGGGTAATTCTTTATAGCACCCATTCTTTACGCACAAATCAAAACATTATTCTTCTTGGAGCAGAAAAGACCTATTCTTCATTAACCGATTCAGGTGAAAATCTTGCATTGGCAGTTGTGAACAAAGAAAATACTGTTCTAGCCATTGGTGATTTTACATTTATGACAGTTCCATATCTTCAAGTGGCTGATAATCAACTTTTGTTTTATTATTTGATCCAATTTATATCAGGGGGTGAGATCCAACGCGATCTATCAGATTTCCCTTATGTGTTTGGAAAGAACGTGACCGTTCTTCATTCATTAGATTTGGAATTGGATAACACGCTTCTCAGCAACTTGGCTTATCTTCAATCCTTTTATAGGAACTACGGAATTAATATTCAACTGGGGGATGCTGAATCCGATAATGCAGATCTACTCATTATGGGATTGACACCACCGTCCAAAGAAATCTTGCCCTATCTTGAAAAATTCAATATCGATTTTATGGGAACTTCATTAGTAACACAGGAACCTGTTATTACTCCGACTCCAGTGCTCGTGAGCACACCATCTGTTAATGCAACGGAATTATCCCCCTTCGAACCATATGCGGATTTGTACTCGTTTGAAAATCCTAATTTTTCAGAAACACTCCAGATACCAGGATTTGGGAATATCCCTTCAACTGGAATAGGTTATATCCTATATGATCGAGGGACAATACGAAATGTGTTAATCTTATTGGCAGATACGATTGATAATTTGAATTCATTGGTTTCCAAAATAAACCTGGGTGAATTAACCAATTGCATCATCCGAGAAGACGTTGCCATTTGTCCTTTTGAAAATAGCTATGATGGGGAATATGGGAGATAACAAAGGGCGTCAAATGACTGCCCTTTGCTTTAACAACATCGCTTAATCAATTTGAAAAGCGCACCTGCTGTCAAACCCGGTGATTCCATCATAGGCATGTGACCGCAGTTTTTAGCAATTGCCAATTCACAATTTGGTAACAATTCCGCTAATTCTCGACTTTCCTCCAAAGGTATTATTTTATCAATATCACCGGCAATCACTAATGATGGAACTCTGACTTTTGGTAACCAGGGTGTGGCATCTTCTCTTTCTGCAATACCACGGAGTGTTCCTGATATACCTATTGGGGATGTCAGCAGCATAATCTGCTTGAGTTGTAATTGAAGGGAGGTTTTGGATGTTAATTTTGAGAGCATGGGATCCAGTACTTCTTCAACTCCGGATTTAAGCACTTGTTCTGCGGTGCGCAACCTGTCAAGTTTTTTCTCCTCCGAATCCGCTTTTGCGCGGGAAGCAACCAAAGCAAAGCCTGAAACTCTGTGAGGATAATGATGCACGAATTTTGCTGCTACGTATCCTCCCATCGAATGTCCAACGAGAACGACCTTCTCCACGCTCAATTCAGACATAAGTTCAAGTACATCATTAGCCATTTCCTTCATTGAATAAACACCATCAGGTGAAGGTGATCGCCCATGACCTCTCAGATCAGGCATGATAAGTCGGGCATCACGAGTCAGAAAAGGGACTATCGGATTCCAAATCGAATGATCCAAAGGATATCCGTGTAAAAGCATCATCGCTGGTCCTTTGCCTGATTCGATATAATGCAAGTTACCCATTGTTGTATTTAACTGTTGATTCTGCACGTACATTTTTTTCAATCAACTTTTGCAAGAATTGGTATGCTTCTTTTTGTGTATGCACATTTCCTGAGGCTTGCTCTTCTTTTAAAATCGCCAGCAATGAACCAATCATTGGACCTGATGATAAATTGAATTTCTTCATAATCTGATCTCCCTTAATTAATAGCTTCGGATTAACAATTTTATTTCTTTTATTCCACCAGGCATCAAAAAGTGCAAGAGTTATTTTCATGAATTGATCATGTTCTACTTTAGGATTGTAAAAAGGATCTTTTGCATAATAATCAGCGACGGAAAGAATCACAGCATCAATGCCTACCTCTCCCAATGATAGAAAATACCGATATATTTCTCTTGGACTGATCGCTTTGGATTGACGAGCTAAATGGAAAGGTTTGGTGTGATTTAATACCACACTTGCAAGAAATTGACTTTCCGCTTTACTTAGGATGATCTGATCACCAAATCTTGCCGCGAGATGTGAACTAAGATTTTCGTGGCGATAATAGTGAACTGCACCATCCCAATCTACAGCTTTACAATCAACTACACCTGCATCGTGGAATAAAGCTGCTAACACCAATAAAGAGAATCGGGTGCGACCTTCTGTAATTGCATTCTCCAAATGGGAGAATAGTTTTTTTCTATAGCTATATGTCCCTCTAATAAATGAATGGATTTCCTTGTTTTCGTATTTCTGTTTTGAAATGGATCCTGAAGTTTCAATTCGTATTTTGTAAAGGTTATCAATGGTTAATAACGTATGTTTCGATACAGTGGCTAAGTCCTGTTTAAGTGATCCATTAATTCCAAGGCGGGAAAGAAATATTTCATCAAAGATTTTCATCTGAATCATTAATTCCAAAGCTTCACAAAAATTGGAATTTTCAATTAATAGAAATAGTTCATCGCGAATCCGTTCAGATGAAATATTTGCAAGCAAACTTGCATTATTGATAATTTCCTTTTCAAGATTACCATCAATTTCTAGGCCCAATTGCAATTTGAGCCTTATTGCGCGCAATATCCGCAATGGATCATCCACGATGCTAGCTGGAGAACAGAGGATAATTCTACGTTTTTTTAATGCAGTTTCGCCTTTCAAAGGGTCAATTAGCACTGAAGGGTTTTGAATATCTACTGCTATTGCATTGATTGTGAAATCCCTTCGCTGTAGATCCTCCATAATTGTCGCACCTTGCATCATTGCAAAATCAAGTGTGAGGGTAAACTCGTCCTTGTTATTGTAGATAACTCTAGCGGTCCTGCGTACAGGGTCAAGGATAAAAAAGACTCCTTTTAGCTTTTGTGCGACTCTTCTTGCCAAGAGAATGGAATCCCCCCGTACAGCAAAATCCAGATCATGTATGGCTATTTCCAGTAGTTGGTCACGTACCGCACCCCCAACTAAGAATACAGAGTCGTCCGCGGATTTTGTTTCGCGGATGACTCTCAGTAAATTATGAATAACCTTCAAATTCATCCGGATTTATGAGTTTTTAGTTCCTGATATTTAAATAGGTCAACCACGCCAATAAATGGCAGATTGCGGTAAATTTCATCCAGGTCTAAACCATAGCCAAATACAAATTTATTGGGAATCTGAAAACCAACATATTTTAATTGGAACGGCAACCTCTCTGCGTTCTGTTTTATCCAGCAGTGTACATACTTCCAGGCTTTTAGGTTCCCGTGTAGAGAGTAACTCCAGAACCGAGGCAAGGGTACGCCCACTGTCAATGATATCCTCGATAACCAGTACCTCCTTATCACAAATATCATTAATCAAATCAAGCGTGATCCGGATATTACCGGTCGAAGTCCGTGCTCCCGTTCCATATGATGATACTGCCATAAACTCTACTGCATGGGGGATCCGTATACGTCGCATCAGATCCGTTAAAAACATCACTCCACCCCGTAATATACAAACCAGCAGTAATCCATTTTTCCCCTCGTAATCACTACTGATTTGCTCGCCCAATTCAGCAATACGGGTTTGGAGTTTTTTCTCTGGGATCAATATTTCAGCAAGGACATCATGATAATCAATCATTCTTCAACCTATCTATCGCGGTACTTCGTGATGCTTACGGCAGCGGGCTTCATACATTTCCGCAGCACCAACAATTACAATCGGATCGTCAAAGTGGGCAGGATGTCCATTGACCAATCGTTGAGTGCGACTGGCAGGTTCACCGCATACAATGCAAATTGCTTGAAGTTTTTCAACCGTCTCAGCTTTCGCAATCAATACTGGCATGCTGCCGAAAGGCTCTCCACGGAAATCTAACTCAAGACCGGCAACAAGCACGCGGATCCCTTTATCAGCCAATTTAGTAGCAACGTCAACTACCTCCGGATCGAAGAATTGCGCTTCATCAATACCCACAACTGTAGTATCTGGGTCCAACAGCACCAAAATCTCGTTCGCTTTTTTTATTGGGATTGCGTCATACGCAATACCAGCATGGGAGGTGACTTTTTCTGCATCATACCGTACATCAATTATGGGTTTAAAAACTTGCACTTTTTGCTTGGCAATGGTGGCGCGTTTCAACCTGCGTATGAGTTCTTCCGTCTTCCCGCTGAACATTGATCCGCAAATGACTTCAATGGATCCCGTATGATGCTTCATGCCTAACCTCCTATGAGAGATAAGTAGATTTTACACTATCTCGCGTCTTTGATTTGGTATTTGTCCGATATAATGCTCGATAATGAATATACCTTCAATTTCCATCCATACATTAGAAGACATTCAATGTTTTTTGTTGGATCTGGATGGGACATTTACAATGGATGAGCATTTGCTTCCTGGTGCGCTTGAGTTGCTGGATTGGTTTACAACAAATAATATCCGATATCTCTTTCTTACCAACAACTCTTCGAAAAGTAATGACGATTATTTAACTAAGTTTAACTAGACTTGGACTTAACCTAAGTTCGACTCAGATTTTTACTTCAGGTCAAGCTACTGCTATCTACCTGCAAAATCAACATCACGGTAAAAGAGTTTACGTTTTAGGTACACCCTCCTTGATCCACGAATTGAAGAAATATGATATTCAAATTGATGATGTCAATCCGGACGTTCTAGTCCTTGGCTTTGATACCTCACTCACCTATGAAAAGCTTGTGAAATTTTGTAATTTTGTTCGCAAAGGTGTGTTTTATATTGCTACCCATGCGGATATCAATTGCCCAACCCGTGAGGGTTTTATCCCGGATGCAGGATCATTTATCGGATTAATAAAGACCTCTACTGGGAGAATACCAAATCTTGTAATTGGAAAACCGAATAAGCCAATTGTTGATGCATTATGCCTATTCACAGGCGTATCTGCCAGCCACATGGTGATGATAGGTGATCGATTATATACCGATATGGCGATGAGACAACATGGAATCAAGACGATTCTAGTATTAACAGGTGAAACAAGAGCTATCGATGTAAAAAATTCTCCTTTTCGACCGGATTACATTGTCAAAGATCTTCCTCAACTCTTGTAAATTAAAACACAACCCGGAAATTTCCGGGTCGTGTTTGTTATTTATTAAAAACTAAACCGTGATCTCTTCTGCTGCTTTTGGTAGATCGTAACCCAACTGGCGCAATTTCTTCTTTAGATCGATTAATGACTTGCGTCCAAAGCCTTCAATAGCAAGCATTGCAGCTTCACCTTCGACTAGCTTATCCATCACCTGACCCACCTTGGTGATGCCGGCTTTCGCCAAAGCTTCAATTGAACGCGTACCAAGTTCCAATTCAGTGATGGGGCGCTCAGGAGATACTTTTGCATCCTCTTTGGATTTCTTCTGCTCGACATAATCCTGGCGAGCTTGCAGTTTCTTATAAAAACGATCCACCTGGCCTTCGATATCGATTAAACGTTGCTGTTGACCGGTAAAGAATGGGTGACACTTTGAACACACTTCGGTGCGGATCTCCTTACGGGTCGAACCGGTGGTCCAGGTGTTTCCACAAGCACAAGTGACCTTGGCATCAGGATAATATGTTGGATGAATACCTTCCTTCATTTTTTACCTTCCTATTTCTGTTCGCCAGGTTGAATGCTGACAATTTTTTGTCCGTTAGGTAGAGTTTCAAACAATACTACGCCAGTCATTGTGGCAAAAAGAGTATCATCTTTGCCAATTCCGATATTTAATCCGGGTTTTATGTGAGTACCACGCTGCCGAACGATGATATTTCCAGAGAGAACAAATTCACCTGCATACTTCTTTACGCCAAGGCGTTGCGCGTTACTGTCACGACCGTTGCGGACGGAACCGCCACCTTTTTTGTGTGCCATGTTTTACTCCTTACCAATCTTTTCGACCTTTAATTGTGTATACTGCTGACGATGACCCGTTTTTACACGGATTCGTTTTTTAGGTCGATACTTAAAGATTGTAACTTTTGGACCTTTGTCATGCCCGATAACAAGTGCACTGACTTTAACACCCTTGATTGTCGGGGTTCCGATGGTAATTTTGTCTTCATCCACCAATAAGAGAACCTTGTCCAGATCAACTTTCTCATTGATCTCGATTTGCAGTCGATCCACTTCTATAATCCCACCTTCGGTGGTTTTATACTGCTTTCCACCACTTTCAACTATTGCATACTTCATTATTCGCTCCAATCTTCACTTCACCGCAGTCCCTGCGCATAATTACGCCTGGCTGCGAGAAAGTTGGGGATACAACGTCCTGCCCCAGCGAACCAATGCCGGGGCAAGGCAGAGGAATATTATACAGTTTCCGTATCAGTATGTCAATCCTGAATTTTACTTCGGACCGAATTTGGGTTTTCGAATATCCCCTTCGCGAACAGTTATTCCTATGGCATCCAAGTGTTCCAGAAGAGCTTGTGCGTATCTGCGGCTGATTTTCATCATGTCTCTGAATTCACCTAAAGTAAATTGTGGGTGGAGAGAAAACAATTTTTTCGTTTCTTCGATAAGCGTTAAATAATCCTCTTTTTTATAAACGACCTCATCGGAAACAGGTATCAATACTTTTTGATCGACGAGTGTCATGTATAGATCAGATCCGATCGATTCTTGACACTCTTTAATAGTAGGAGGCATAAATGGGGATTGAGAAAATCTTTGTAGAAGCTGATGTATACTTACCTGTTGATTTGTAGAAAATTGAACTTGGTATCCGGGGAGTGTTAACAAGGAACCTAGGTCGTTCAGGAGACCCTTTTGAATCCAAGTTCTAATAAAAACCTGATAGGCTTTTGGCTCTATCTTTAACTTTTCTTTCAATTCTTCCTTGGGCATTCCACTCCGTAATGGATTTATCTGAAGATACTTTTGTATCTCTTGAATTACCTTTTCTGAGAGTGTCCTGAATGACTTTTCCGAAGTAATTATTGAGGAATCCTTGCTTGATTTTGGATCAGAAAGCCGCATCAGCTGATTTTGCTGTACTAATTTTTCGATGGATGCCATTACAACATCCTCTGCCAATCTGGATAATTTGATGACCTCGTTAATGGAAAGTGTTATTGATTTCTCAAAAACCGAAAGGATGATTTCTTCCGGCGATCCATTTTCAATGGTGCTCAATTTTTCCAAAATTTCTTTATCGAAACGTTTGTGACGATTACTCGGAAAGGGATCAACGATCTCTCCGCCGCCCAATGTTTCACCTGGTGAGGGTCTGCGCAAAATATAACGGTCCCCACGCATGGTCACAACAGGCTGCTTCAATTCCAATTGCAACCAACCTTTCTGACCAGGTCGTAATTCGTCAACTCCCAAGACTCGTACCCTTGCTTGTACTTCTGATGCTCCGACAAATAATTTAACTTCCGAATTATGTTGAAGTGGAGAGGAAGCATCTTTTAACAACGTTAAGTTGACATCGATCTTTTTTGTCGTTTGATATTTTCCTAATTGCACCAACACATCTCCTCTGATAATTTGGTCAACATTAATACCACTAATATTAACTGCCGTTCTGCCACCGGGAGGGCTTACCTCTGTTTTATTTTGATAGGATTGAAGACCACGTATTCTGCCTTTAATGTGTGTAGGGAGAATCTCAATTTCATCGCCTAAATGGAGACTGCCATCCAACAATGTACCTGTCACAACTGTACCAAACCCGGAAATTGAAAAAACTCTGTCGATTGGTAATCTTGCTCGGTTGAGATCTGGGCGTTCTGGTTGGTTTTTGAGGATCGAAACAAGAACCTTTTTTAATTCCTCTACTCCTGTTCCTGTTTTTGACGAAACTTTCAGAATGGGTGCAGTCTCCAGAATCGTATTCTTCACCAATTGCCGGATATCGTTCTCCATCATTTCCAGCCATTCGACATCCTCAGCTAAATCAATTTTTGTGAGAGCGATTAACCCACCATGTATCTTAAGGATATCGAGAATCGCCAAATGTTCACGTGTCTGTGGCATTACACCTTCATCAGCTGCGATGACGAAGATGACCGCATCAATTCCACCCACGCCTGCAAGCATATTTTCGATGAAATCGCGATGACCTGGAACATCCACAATTCCAACTTCTCCTATTTCTGGTAGCTCCAACCATGCAAAACCCAATTCGATGGTCATTTCTCGCTGGACTTCTTCTTTCAACCTGTCTGGATGAATCCCGGTCAATGCTTTTACCAATGATGATTTTCCATGATCAACATGACCAGCGGTCCCGATTACATACATGCCACATCCTTTTTCTTAAAAACCCGGCTTCTTGTCATGAAACCGGGTTGTTTTTTGATTTTTTGTGAATGTCAAATAATCCTACCAGTGTTTCTTTCGTTGGATTCTAGCCATTGATTTACAAATTCAAGAATACCTAGTAAATGCTTTTTATTGATCTCTGCGGTACCGACAAAATTTTCCTTCAATTCCTGGGTCAGATCTTCAAGAGCAATTAATCTTTCTCGGGTTTTTTCATATTCCTGTGAAATCTCTCTTTGGATTTCATCTTGCCCAAGAGAGTAGTTCGCCCATCGTTTTTGATCCTCAGCTTTGAAATTTAGCCAGTCCTGACGCGAACGTTCCTCAGTGATTCGCTGCATTTCAGAGATTTCGTTCATTCTTCTATCCAAGCGCTGGTTCATCTCTTCAAATGTTGTTTGTAATCTCTTTAATGTTCGTAAAGTTTCATCTAGAGATTTTAGCTTTACCTCGAAACTTTTCGCGTCAGAATCAACGCTTTCAAAGCGTCCTTGCCATACCTTCCAGACTCGATCCCGCTCAACTTGTTGCAGATTTTGTTTTTCGATAAGCATGGTGAAAGATTGTCTCCGATCGGTTTCACTCGATTGGAATTCATTTTAATCTCGCCTCCACGCGCTTGATGGTTTCCAAGGCCAGGTCAATTCGCGTTCTGTGTTCATCCGAACGTTTTCGCAATGCCGCGACCTCCCCCTGAATATCTGTCAATCGTTTTGTGTCCTGGCGTTGAGTTTCCTGAATAAGTTTTAGATTTTGCCGGTACTCATCATCCAGATTTATTGTCGAACCGATAGTTTTCTGAATATCTTCAATCGTATGCTCCAATCGATATTCTTTATCCGACCATTCCTTAAGAATTTTGTTGATTTCTTGAATGCTTTTTGTACCTTTCCGATACTCTGATACGGTTTTGTTCATCGATTCAAGATCATTCAAACGGACTTTTTCCAATTCCTGGTCACGTGAGTTTCGATGCTTTTCAATATTTCCGATTGTTCGATTTACATCTTTCCGAAGAGAAGTCAGCCCAACATCCAATTGCTCAAATCGCGCCGACATAGTCCTTAATCCAGTAACTTCTGAATTGGATTCTTTAATTGTTTCATTCAACGTTGTGATTGTTTTTTCCAAGCCCGAAATTTGTTTTTGCAACACAGCAATCTTGGAGCGGTCTTTTTCCCGGTCATTTTCCAATTTGGTTATTTTTCGCAGGATTTCTTCAGTTTCCATTTTCAACCTCATCGATCAATCTTAAAAGATTATACCAAACCCCCCCATTGCTATTTTTTTATCGAAGATATTGAAACTTGGTCAATATTTCCAATAGGTTGGATAAAAATAATTTTGGTAGCAATCCCAGAAGCAGACACAAGGCGATTCCACCACTCATCAAAAGTATCGAAAATCGCGTATCTGGAATCCTCTCTTGATTTTCAATTCTTGAAAACATATGAATTACAAATCGGAATGCCCCGAACAAAAATCCAATAATTCCCAAAAACACCCAAGATAATAGATGAGGATTTGTTGCCCATACATTTTGTACAAGGATTAAGCGAATTGGAAAACTTGCCAATAAGGGTATCCCGGCAATCGAAAACATGGAAACACTAATAGCGATTGCAAATACTGGGTTTTTTTGTATTAATCCTTTCAATTCTTCAAGGGTA
Organism: uncultured Chloroflexia bacterium; assembly: GCA_963699305.1. Taxonomy (GTDB): domain Bacteria; phylum Chloroflexota; class Anaerolineae; order Anaerolineales; family Anaerolineaceae; genus JBGQAS01. Next base: position 1,224,547 of record OY969431.1, read on the forward strand.
AATCCGGTTTCCGTTTTTTCCACTCTGGATAAAGCAAAAGACCATAAGAGGAGGGCAATCATCCTGGGAAACATAGCGAGGATAAAATATTCCAACCCCACCCTGTTTTGGAGACCAATTGCAAGTAACGAAAAACCAGTCTCAAAAATAATTCCAAATGCAAATAAGCGTCGTAAATCTTTTTGAAAGGCGGACCAAATTCCTCCAGTAACGAACATGAGTGTGCCACTAATTTTTAGGATGGTAAAAATGGTTTGAGATTCCCGCAACCAATTAAAACTATTTATTAAATTCACTGCCTGAAAAAGGATGACTGTCGGCAATAGACTGAGAATAAATCCTGCAATAAACGGATCGGCTTCGCTCGAAACCATGGGAATCCAAGAATAAAAGGGGAAAATACCAAGCCAAAATGCAAAACCCATACTTACAAAAAGGATGATCGTAAATAAAGTTGCCTGGTCTGTAGGATTAACACCCACGATGCCAGTTATCCATCCTGTTATTAATATAAACGGGACGGCTAATGTCTGGAAGATTAAAAAACGTAAAATGCCCTGACCGATCTTCTTTCCTGCAGGAATAAGGACAGGAATAGTAATTAAAACGATCAGTTCAATGATCAAGGCTGAATAAAAGAAAGGCTCGACCGCGATCGCTGCCAATAACATACTTAGTACTGCCAATCCGATCGCTGGAAAGCTTTTTCTGGGTTTAACCGCTTTTGAAGAGATCATCCATAAAGCCCCCATGGCATACAACATAGTGAAAAATGTTCGATCTGCTTCCAATAAAACGAATCTTCTTCCTAATATGATCCAGGTTGAAGATACATTGATCGATAAGAAACCTATCGAAATGAGTCGATCTATCGGAAGTACACTTCCGAGGAGGGCAAGTATTCCGCAACTCGCAAACGCAATCCAGGTTGTTTGGACATCATTTCTTCGGATGATCCATAAGATAATGGCGATTATCAAAGGAAGGGTAATCCAAATAAAAGGAGCACTCATCTATTCCACTTCCTGTTTCTGTGAAATGTAAAATGCAGCGATGACAGCCAGACCTAGAGTCACAAGTGCCAATAAGCTAGTCACAAGGACAGAGTTTTCCATTGCCGCATACAAGATCTCGAATCCGCTGAATATAGTCAATAAACCAAAAATAATTCGCAAAGGTTGAGTCGACATGCTTAATTGCAACAACCCAATACCAATCAGAATCATTCCAGACCATAAAAAGATATTAGGAACCGGCAACCATATTGTTAAGGAAGTTGTTATTGAAAAGATCAAAACCCATATCAGAACGCCAACCAATAGTTTAAAGATTTGCCCCGTTTGTGGAACAGCTATCTCCAAACTTTCCCGACGATAAATTTGCACGGAGACAATTAATGCAACCGCCATCCAACCTATGATCAATTTAACTGCAGCCAATCCCAAAGGCCATGCCTGCATGATAAGAAAAAAAACAGCTAAATATTGAACAGTTAATGCGATGATATCCAATCGAAGGTTATTGCCAATTAAAAGCTCCATTGATGTGATCATGACAAGGAATAAGCCAATGTAAGCCAGCGGTTCGTAAGCCACTAACCACCTCCGGAACGTAGCAAAGAGATCAATAATGCCAGTAGAAGGATTGCCCAGAGAATTCCTCCCTCACCTTCAAGTACTCCGGATATAAAGCCAGGAACTGTCCCAAGAAAACGATGGAACCAAGAAAAGGTCGTAGAAAACCATCGAAAAGTAAAGAAATTAGAAAACCTGTGTAAATACTTTTCTACCTGATCATTGTTAACAATAAGTTGCGAGATTCGGCTCTTCAGCAATATATATACCAAGAATCCCAGTATGACTAACCCTAGCGTGATCAAGCTTAACCACCAATTTTCAGTAAATGCAAATGCGGCATGGGTTTTGATTAATAGAAAATAACTTCCGATCACAGGAAAAATCAATCCCATTCCATAAAATATTTGAAGTACTTTTTCTAAAGGCTCCAATTTATCGACTTTTTGAAAAACGTGACGTAAACCTCCAATGATTAAGATTGCATGAATTACAAATAACAATACGCTGAAAGATTCAAATTTCCCAAAAGCTCCACTCCATGCTATTTGGGTAATCGTAAAAGGAAAACCCATCATGCATAAAATTCCAATTACCGGTATCCAGACGAGATGATTTGCTCGAAATGAATAAAGGAAAATTGTCGCACTTAGCATAAGCAGCACGGAACCCCATCCAAGAAGCGATGCTTGTGCGCCATTTAGTGCAAAGATAATTATGAATCCACTCCAAGCAGCAATCCAGTAATTCCTTCCTTGTATTTCATCTTTCGAAAATAGCCAACGTAATGCAGAACAAAGCATCAAAAACAGGATGATTATTTTGATGACAATAATTTGCGAAGAAGGCAGATTTCCAAGAGGAACTCTTGTCAGCAAAGCTAATCCTGAAGCTGGTGCGATGACTCTTATTAATGTTCCAATTCCACGGTTAATCTGAGTATCAACGGATTGAGAAAGATTTATCGGCAGAATTCCCAGACGAAGAATTGCAGCAATAAGTACTAAAATCATCGCGGGATTTGTATCGATAATGATATTGACTACATTTCCACGTTGTGTCCCTGTAACAAATGCACACAAAACCAGAAATGTACTGATTGTACGAAAACCATAATTTATTATTTCCGAGCGCCGATTCGTAGTATTTTTTTGAAGATTGAGAATAATTATTAATTCGAAAATATCGAGAATTCCCCATGCTAAAGTCAAACTCAAAGGATCGTAAGCAATAATTGCCAGGATTCCAATACTGCTGATAAATAAATAACCAATCCATGCACTTGGTTTTGTTAGTTGCAATCGTCCAACAGCAGAGATGATCACAGCAATCAGAGTTGTCATCAAGCAGAAAATGATAAACAAACCTGCGTTATCCATTTGAAATGTCAAATGTGAAAAAATTTGACTGTAAGGGAGCCATGATCCAATATGGATCGGCTTATACAAATCTATTGGTATCAATAACAGCAAAATCCATATCGCAACAGATACTCCAAGACATATCAGCCATGTGGTGCGGATTTTCAACTTGAAAGCCTGCAATCCATATAGAACCACAGCTGCGAAAATGAGAATGTTGAAAGGCAGTAAAACCAGCATGATGTTAAAGAATAACCCCTTGCGGAGAGCGCCGTTGATATTTACCCATGCCAGCTTTTCCTAACCATTGTGTTCCATCCACGATCAATTGCCCTCGAAGGAATAATTTATCAAGGCATCCCTTTAATTTCCATCCCTCGTACAAGTTATAGTCGGTTCGTTGATGAGAAACAGCCACTCCATGAATTACTGGTTTTTTCGCATCCCAAATAAGGATGTCTGCATCGCTTCCAGGCATCAAGGAACCTTTTTGAGGGTATAGTCCGAATATTTTGGCAGGGTTGGTACTCGTTAATGCCACAAATTGGTTGGGTGAAATTCGTTTTTCCCCAACACCTTTGGTCCAAAAAACAGGAATCCGATCCCCAACCCCGGGTAAGCCATTAGGAATTTTTGTGAAGTCTCCGTTGCCTAATTCTTTTCCAGGAATTTTCACAGTCTTTCCTTCATAAGTTATCGGTTTTGTACCATCAAAGAAAAACGGGCAATGATCGGTGGAAAGCACTTGAATTATTCCCTGGCTTATACCTTGCCATATACGCTCATTATCGGCTTTGCTGCGTACCGGTGGTGAACAAATCCATTTTGCGCCATCCGGTTTAAGCAAATCATCGCTCGTAAAGAAAAGATACTGCGGGCAAGTTTCCCCCATTATCGGTAATCCATTCTCGCGAGCATAAACCAACTGATCCACTTCACCAGCCACATTCATGTGTACAACATATAATGGTGCTTTGGCTTGAGCTGCAAGCGCAGCACCACGAAGAACACTTTCCACTGCGCCCCATGCTGGACGCGTAAGCGCATGCCACTCCGCGGAAAGATGACCCGCTTTCAGCGCTTCAGCGATCAGAATCTCAATCACATCTCCGTTTTCCGCATGTAATAACGTTAATAATCCATTTTCACCGCATATCCTCAAAACTTTGAAAATATTCCCATCGGATAATCGTAAACGGTCATTGTACGCTGTAAAAACTTTCAGACTGGAAATACCCTCATTGTGAAGTTCAAGAATTTCCTTGGCGATACGGTCATTAAATCGGGTGATGTTCATGTGGAAGCTAAAATCAACGGAAGCTTTCCCATCGGCTTTTGAATGCCAGGTATCGATACTTTCTTTAAGTGTAGGAAAATCTTGTGGAACAAAATCGATTACGGTAGTAGTTCCACCAAATGCAGCTGCTTTTGTCCCCGAATAATGATCGTCGGATGAAACCGTTCCAAACATAGGTAGATCCAGGTGAACGTGCGCATCGATTCCACCTGGCATGATCAATTTTCCTTGCGCATCGATGGTTTTTGTATTTTCATCGATCGGCAGTTTTGTTCCAAGTAATGCAATTTTTTCATCTTCCACTAATATATCAGCGGAAAACGTCTCTGCATCTGTGATTACTGTTCCACCTTTAATCAATGTCTTCATGAGCATCTCCGGAACTCTACCAGTTCAATATCTCATCGCTATTTTTTTGCTTAATCCTTCAAGGTAAGGAAGAAGCAGGGGGATAATCATTTCTTCCGTGTTTTTGTCCACTGCATAGGAACCGCATTTAATAGTTCTTTCCTTTTAAGCTTTCCAAAACAGGATTCGTTCCTCGTCACCCACTCTTAAATCATTGAGCTCTCGGGCATCCAGGAGCCGATCACCAGTTGTATAAAGAAATGTCAACCGTCGCCATTTCTCAGCACGTATTGGAGTGCACAGAATTTGTAAGGGACCAAATTGAATCTTATAATACTCATCTTTTGCGTGCAGATGATCCGGTTCGTCCCGTAGCAATTCACCGCGCGTTGTCCATTCATGTCCCTGCACCCTTGCAAAAAACTCAATTTGCCAGCGATGCTCCTTCCCAAATACGGCAGTCTGATAGAAAGCCAGATAATCAACATCTACGATCTTGGGGGCAAACCGAAATGGGATGCGATACCATCCGAACAGACGGGCAATTTCCAAATCCCTTTGTTCTGGTGGTATTACAATCAAAACGAGAGATTGAGGATCGATGGTTATTTCCATTTATCAACGATTTCGTTGAATGTATTATAACAAACCAGGATATGGGAAATTAAAACAAAAGACGGGGAGAAATCTCCCCGTCTCCGGTTCTTACATGCTATGCTATACCAACTTTTGAATTAAATTCATTTATCAATTCGTCGATTTGTGGAATCTGAGATTGTAAATCGGTCCAGTAATTCGGATCGTACCATTGGGCTTGTATTTCTTCAAATGTTCTGCCCTGCTGCTCCACCCAGGTGTAATATTTAAGATTGTGGACGCCTTTTCGGGATTCATAAGTAAGCTCCAACAGATTGTCGCTTGTTACTCCATGCAGATAACGTGCAAAAGATTCTGCAGCCAGTGATTCAGTAAACTCACCCATTGTTTTTTGATATTCCGTGATTCGGCTGCCGTAAAGTTCCATGGAATCTGTTAATACGGTAATCACAATATCGTTCTTGCCCATTTCCTGATACTTGGCAAACTTGATCGCAGAAAGTACATTTGCAATTCCTGAAAATCCAAGTAAATCCAATTTTTGGACAATGTCCGCTGGAATACCTTTTTTGGCTAGATAGCTCTTTCCAGATGGTTCATTGAACAAGCGCATGATATTGACTACAGCATTATCGTCAATAGCAACGACAAGATCAGTGTTCTTGATATTATGGATCCACGGGACATGTTTATCCCCAATGCCTTCTATCCGGTGAGATCCAAAACCGTTTTGCAACAAAGTTGGGCACTGTAGCGCTTCGCTGGCAATGATCTTACTAGTTGGAAAAACTTGTTTTAAATAATCACCACAACCAATAGTTCCTGCTGAACCGGTGGTAAGTGCAACACCTCTGAATGTATCCCTGGGTCCCATCACTGAACGGATGACTTCTTCCATGGCGTGACCAGTGATGTCATAATGCCATAAATAATTCCCAAATTCTTCGAACTGGTTGAAAATCATTAAGTCTTGCCCGGATTTTCGTAATTCCCAGCATTTATCAAATATTTCCTTAACATTCGACTCGCTGCCAGGAGTAGCAATGACTTCACTTGCAATCTTCTTCAACCATTCAAAACGTTCCTTGCTCATCCCTTCAGGGAGTATCGCGATGGATTCGCACCCCATCAACGCTGAGTCGTAAGCACCACCACGACAGTAGTTGCCAGTGGATGGCCAAACTGCTTTTTGAGTTGAGGGATCAAATTGACCTGTCACAAGTCTGGGAACAAGACAGCCAAACGCAGCACCGACTTTGTGTGCGCCGGTGGGAAACCATTTTCCTACCAGGGCGATCACCCTTGCTTCAGTACCTGTTAGACTGGAAGGAAATTCGATAAAATTCACTCCACCAAATTTTCCACCCTTGGGAATCGATTCGTTATGCCATGAAATTCGAAATAGGTTTCGAGGATGAACATCCCAAAGTCCAATCGTTTTTAATTCATTTTTTACCTTTTCAGAAATTAATTCCGGATTTTTCATTTGGGCAAATGTTGGAATGATAATATTTCGCTCTTTTGCACGTTTTATCGATCTTTCTAAACGATCTTTTTGGATTTTCAAATCTATCTTTGACATGTAAAAACTCCTAATTTTTGTTATTTTCTTTCAAAGAGGCTTCGCTCACAACATACAATGGGCGCCCTTTTGCTTCATCGTAGATCCGGCCGATATACTCCCCGAGAATTCCAAGGGAAATCAATTGAACACCCCCTAAGAACAATACTGCAATAAGCGTCGTTGCTTGTCCTAAAAATGCTTGGTTTCCAAACAGCCGAACAATTATTACGACAGGGATAGCAAATATACTAAGCCCGGCGCTGATGAATCCTACATAAGAGGCGAGTTGTAAAGGAAAATACGAAAAACTTGTGATTGCATTCAATGCCAACTTAATCATTTTTTTGATTGAATATTTCGTTGAGCCGGAAAATCGAGCTGCGCGGCTATATTCAACACCAACAGTACGGAATCCCACCCAAGCTGACATTCCACGCAAGAAACGATGCCGTTCCCGCATGGAATTCATCACTTGAACCACCTTCCGATCAAGTAACCGGAAATCCCCAGTATCCAGGGGGATTTTTACATCAGTGATCCATGAGATCATGCGATAAAATAATGAAGCGGTGGTCTTCTTAAACCAGGTTTCACCTTCACGTTCCTTCCTGACCGCATAAACAACTTGATAACCTTCTTTCCATTTATCGATCAGTTTTAATATTACCTCTGGTGGATCCTGCAGATCCGCATCAATCACAACAACAGCATCACCTCGACTGTAATCCATACCAGCTGTCACAGCGATCTGGTGCCCAAAATTTCGAGCAAAGATCACCGGTCGAACACGTTTATCTTTTTTTGCGATATCCCTCATCAATTCGGTGGAGCCATCCGTGGAGCCATCATCGACAAGTAGGAGTTCCCAGCTTTTTTTTGTCGAATCCATTACTTTGCAAATCCGTTTATATAACTCATTGATACAAGCAGATTCATTGAATATGGGAACGATTATGGAAATCTGGGAAATCACTTTCTTATCCTTTATGCATTATTTCTTTAACGCTTTTTAAGTGCCATCATGGTCGGTTCGATGATGGGTGCCTCTTGAACAGCCTGCATGGCAGCACGAATATCCTTAAGCCCATTTCCTGTATTCAGAACACATACAGGGTCGTCAGAATTTATTTTTCCTTCCTTCACAGCACGTTTTAAACCCGCAAAAGCAGTTGCACCAGCTGGTTCGGCAAAAATACCTACTGCGCCTAAATCGGCAATGGCTTGAATGATTTCGGAATCTTCCACCAGAATATAAGTCCCATTGGTCTCTTTGGCAGCTCTCACAGCTCTAACTCCATCGCGGGGTAAATCCACGGAAATACTATCTGCCAGAGTAGTCGCTGTAACTGGAATGATATTTTCTGTGTTTGCGTGAAAAGCATTGGCAATTGCTGCAGACCCGGTCGCTTGAATTCCAAACAAGCGGGGCATTTTGTCCAACCATCCAAGTTGTTTAAGATCCTTCAACCCTTTATGAATTCCTGAAATGATATTTCCATCACCCACAGGGATGCACACAACCAGAGGACGCTCATGTGTTTTATTGTGTAATAACTGTTCCCAAATTTCCAAGCCTGCGGTTTTCTTGCCTTCTGCAGTGAACGCATTGTATCCTGTATTACGGCAATACCATCCAAACTCCTTGGAAGCTTCGATTGTTAGATCAAAAGCTTGGTCATAGTTTCCATCCACCAGGATCACTTGTGAACCATAAATGAGAAGTTGTGCAATTTTTGCTGGGGGGGCTGATTTCGGTGCAAAGATCACAGCTTTTTGATTTATGGCGGCAGACATGCCTGCCAAAGCCGCACCTGCGTTCCCTGTCGAAGCAGTAACAACTACTTCGGCTTTGATTTGTTTTGCCCGGGCAACAACTACCGCGCTGGCGCGATCTTTAAATGATGCTGTTGGATTTCGTCCTTCATCTTTGATCCAAAAATTCTTTAACCCTAATGCTTTTTTTAATCGCGAAGGCGAATATACAGGGGTCCAACCTGCAGCATCCAAAGGTGTACCTTCTCCATGCGGGTTCTGAACCGGCAAAACTTGGAGATATCTCCACAATGAAGCCTGCTTACTGGATAATATCTCTTTAGGATCTAAATTCCTTTGGAGGTAGGGATAGTCAAAAACCACATCCAAATTTCCATTATCTTTCGGACAGGTGTAGATTTCCTTGTCGTGAGAATATTCCGAGTTACAGATGGAGCAACGATAACCAATAAATTGACCCATATTTTTCCTATTCCTTTTCGAAAGGCACACCAAGACCAGCCGGTGGATTCGTCCGAAGTGCGCGGAAGATTTTGGCAATTACCTTTCTTGCATCTTCCGGGAGCCCAGCGAGCGTCCGTTCAACCCATTCTGCGTTTCCAATATTCACCAACAAGAGAGTCAAGATCATCAATGGAAATGGAGCAGTTTCAAAAATGCGCGAATTCACATTTGGAAGGGCGTGCTGCAGTGCAATTCCGATCCATTGCAGGAAAACGAAGAAGTAAGCTCCCAATGCGCCACGTAATGGATGCCAACCGCCAAATATCGTAATTGCCAACACAATCCATCCCAAGCCATCCAGACCTGTTAGCTGTCCAGTCCAACCTGGTTTTATGCTCAATGAATAGAGTGGGCCAGCTATGCCTACAAGCGCACCTCCCAAGGCTGTGTATAAATATCGCAAGGCATTTACATTTGCACCGCGGATATAAGCTGCAGCAGGGCGTTCACCAATTCCTCGGAGAATCAAACCACCGCGTGTTTTGAAAATCCAAATATAAGCAAGGAAAATTGTAATGTAGCTAATATATACAAATATATTATGACTGAAAAGAATTTGTCCAACGATCGGAATATTGACTAAAATCGGTATATCAACGGATGGCAACTGAATGACTTTCGATCCAATCAAAGGAGCGCCTAGAAAATATGCCAAGCTCATACATCCCATTGCCAGTACATAACCCACAGCAACTTGCGACTGTTTGAGGGAAATGCTCATAAATGCCACTATCAACGCGACAAACGCGCCAATTAAAGCACCAGCAAGAAAACCGAGGATAAAACTACCCGTCGCTGTTGTAACAGCGAATCCTGCCATAGCAGTCAGCAATATTGTGCCATTGAGAGATAGGTTGATAACCCCAGCTTTTTCGGTGAGCGTTTCGCCAATAACAGCAAAAATAACGGGGGCAGCCCAGGCAAAAATCGATGAAATGCTTTGTATCGTTGCGTTATCCATGTCAGGCTCCTTTGCTTTTCTTGGAAAGAAGCCGGCGGACTCCCTCCATCATAATCACAAAGAGCACAAGTGTTGCTTGGATTACTCCGGATAGATTAGAATCCAACTTAAGGTCAATATTCAAACCATTACCCCCTTTTTTTAGTGCCATAAATAAAAATGCGATGGGTGCTGCAATTAATGGTTGATAGTTCGAGATCATTCCCACCATGAGACCGAGGTAGCCATATCCTGAAGCAATGTTGTTTCGTAGTACATGATGGAAACCCATTACCTGCGTTGCACCAGTCAGACCTGCAAATACTCCACAGAATAGGAACGCAATGATCATATAGCGGGAAGTAGGTATTCCCATCAACATTGAAGAACGATTGTTCTTGCCAACAGCTTTTATTCTTAATCCAAAATATGTCCCTTTCAAAAGGATGAAAACAACGATCACCCCAAGAATTGCCAAACCGAGAGACCAAAGGCTAAGATAAGTACCTTTAACTTGCGGTAACCAGTATGCCGCATTGAGTGTATCCGTGCTCCCGGATGCAGTCGCTTCAGGTTTCCATGGGCTGAAAACGAGATATAGAAGCACCGCCTCGGATATGAAATTCAGTCCAAGCCCACCGAAAATCTCATTCACTCCTCCAAAAATTTTTAAGGCTCCTACACAAACCGCCCAAAAAGCACCACCGAACGCTCCCGCAAGTGTCGCTAAAACAATAACTATTCCTCCGGAAACGGGTGTACCACTCAAGCTACGAATAACACCATAAGCAAAAATTGCACCCATGGTGATCTGTCCTTCCATCCCGATATTCCAAAGTCCTGCTGTAAACGTAAACATCAGACCGGAGCAAACCAATACAAGTGGCACCCAAGCTTGCAGCACTTGTGTGATACTTCCCCATGACCCAAAAGCTCCCTTAATGATAATTCCAAAAACTTCCCATGGAGATGCTTTCATAAAAATAACAATCACAGAAGTGAAAGTAAGTGAAAGAATCACCGCAAGGAGAAGTGAAACTGCCCTGTTCGTCAAAATAGTTTTAAGTGTCGATGAAAAACTGGATGTTTTTGAAAGTGTTTTTATTGTCATTAATCACCCATCAATATGTATTAAGTCCAACCTTTTCCGCCGATAAGTTGCCCGAGTTGATCGATGGTAATTTTGGTTGCGTCATACGGCTTGGAAACCCTGCCACCAAAAAATACAATGATCCTGTCACTATACTGTAATACTTCATCCAAATCAGAAGATATGAATAATATACTTGCACCGTCCTTGCAACGAGTTTTAAGCTTGCTCCAAATATCCATGCTTGATTCGATATCCAATCCCCTAGTCGGATGCTCGAGAAGCAAGAGTTTAAGGGGATCTCTCATGAGTGCCAGCAACATACGCTGTTGGTTTCCCCCGGAAAGGGATTCAACTTTACTCATCTTGGTTCCTTTAATATTAAAAGCTTTGATTCGTTCCCCTGTTAAATCTTCAGAATCTTTGCGATTGATGAAGAAGCCCTTTTGTTTTTCAGCAAGGACAAAATGTTCTGTAAGAGTTAATCCCGGGATTAATCCCTCTTCCACTCGTGACGCCGGAAGGAAAGTAATACCAGAATTCTTTAAAATCGAAATAATGCCTGCCTACTAGATTCTTGCATTTTACTGATCCATCCTGTAAAAAGATCCTTCCACCAGATGGTCGAATAATTCCTGCCAAAGCACGCAATATCAGACCCTGACCAGAACCTTCCATACCCGCAAGCCCGATTACTTCCCCTTTCCGGATATCAAAGTTAACATCGCGAATTTTAAATTTTATGGCATCGATCTCCAGGTTTTCAATTTTCACCATCAAATCATTTTGAAGCTCACATGTCTTTGCAGATTTTTTTACCACCCTTCCAAACATCATTTCAACCAGCTTATAGGTCTTATATGGAGGTTTTACCTCGCCCACATTCTTACCTTGACGAAAAACAGCCACCTGGTGACAAAGTGTCTCTACTTCTTCGAGCTTGTGAGAAACGAAAATTATGGATTTGCCTTGTTTTGCCAGCTTGCGCACTGTATCAAATAATCGCTCTTTCTGAGCAGCTGATATACCGGTTGTCGGTTCATCCAAGATCAAAACTTTAGCGCCTAGCCACAATAATCGTAATATTTCCAATTGTTGTCTCTCACCAACCGTTAAGTTTTCAACATATGCGTTGGGAGATATCGAAAATCCAAATTGCTTTTGCAATTCCCCAAATTCTTTTTCAACTTTTTTCTTATCAGGGAATATGCCTGCTGGACTTCCGACAATAATGTTATCAATTACCCGCATGGGTGGAAAATCCGAAGGATCCTGATGAAGCATTCCAATTCCAAGTTTCACAGCATCTGCGGGAGATGCGATTATTACTTTCTTTCCATCCAGAAGGATTGAACCGGAATCCATTTGATAGAAACCGGATAAAATCTTCATTAATGTGCTTTTTCCAGCCCCATTTTCCCCTAAAATTCCTTGTATCGTACCTGCTTTAATAATTAAGGTAATATCATCATTTGCATGGACTTTTCCAAAATGCTTGTGAATATTTCTCAGCTCTACATTCATGGAGTTTCACCGTGGTATTGAAGAAAAATAGGGGAAGGCAATTGCCTGCCTTCCCCTTCAATTAAAACAATCTTATTGAGGTAGACTCTGACCTTCCATACCTTCCAAAAGCTGTGGTAGGTACCAGATTTGCAGATCAGTTGCAGCAACACCATCAGCAAGATATTGCGTTCCATCCTGAAGATTCAAGGGACCTTTCCATAGGTTTAATCCCCCCGAAAGTTCCGCGATGAACTGGTCCAGTTTCGTGCTCGCGTCCGCTGATAATGCGGCACCTTTTTCAAATCCAACCATGCTTGTATCAGGATTGTTGATATCGGTCCAATCGGGACCTAGCCAGGTGAACTCGGTAGTAAAAGTACCATCCGCAACAGATTTAATTATGCGCAGGTATTCAGGACCCCAGTTGAAGAAGGGTACACCCAGGCAAATATCAGGAGCAACTTCACAAGCACCCTTATAATCGTAGGGAATCGCCCATACAGCCTTGCCTTCGCCCTTGAAGCGGTTAGCTTCTACAGTTGCTTCCGTGGTGTCGATACCAGAAATAACGACATCATATCCACCATTGAAGAATTCATCAGCAACCTGGGTAGGATCAAGAGTAAAACCAGGAATGTTGAACCAGAAACCGATCCAGGTTACTTTAAACGACAGTGTTGCTGGATCTTTGCCGGCATAATGCTCGTAGCAATATTTCGCGCCTAAATACACTGCGGAAGCTAGACGGCGAGTTTCTTCATTGATCAACGGTCCAAGATAACCGATCTTGCCGGTCTGTGTCGTTAATGCAGCTGCGCATCCGCCCATCATTTTACCGAATTCCATGCGTCCCATGGTGTTTGAGAGATTCGGGAAATTCTTGTAGCCTTTACCATCTGTCCAGGCACCATCACCGGAAGCATGGATAACAATGATCTCGGGATGTGCTGCGGTGAATTCATGCGCACTTTCTTTCATGTCATCTGAGTTAAAGATGATGACTTTTGCACCACGGCCAACAAGTTCTTCTGCCAACTGTGCAGGTGTGGAATCCGGGCGACCTGATATATTGACGTTGTCAATATACAGGAACTCCGAACCGGGAATGTTTTCCTGAACATAAAGACCTGCGTCGTAATGCGCTTCGCTCCAGCCATGATCGTTATACGGGCCAACCATTAATATGCCAAAGATCAACGGCTCAGCAGGTGCTTCTGTAACAACAGGTTCCGTTACAGGCGGTTCCGTTACAACAGGTGTCTCCACAACCTTTTGACCGCAAGCTGACAACACCATGGCTGCAAGTAAAACAGCAGTCACCACCAACCAAATTCGTTTCATCGTACTCCTCCTTTAGGAATGTCTAAATTGATTTATTATCCGTGCCTATTCCTGTATCTACCGGGAGAAACACCTCCTTTCGAGCATCATAGAAATGTTATGTCGATATCAGTAGTTCGGGTTAATTTTACTCCAAGTAAATTCGACTGCAAAAAGTACAACCTTAAGGATTTGTGTTATTGAACGATCCACGTTCCGGTTTCACCGCGCAACGCCCGACCTATGTTTTCAGGATTGGTGATCAAAGCTTGCTTGCCACCAGATTCGAGGAACCAGATGATAGCTTGAATTTTGGGTGCCATGGAGCCTTTGGCGAAATGAGTTCCTTCCGCCAGGTATTGTTTTGCTTCTGCCAGGGTTATTTTATCGAGCCATTTTTGGTCCGGTTTTCCAAAATTCAAGGCAACTTTTTCGACTGCGGTAGAAATGAGCAGTAGATCCGCCTTGATTTCGCGGGCGAGCAAGCTGCTGGCATAATCCTTGTCTATGACCGCTGCAGTTCCCACATACTCACCTTCACCTTTATCGATAACGGGAATGCCGCCACCCCCGACCGTGATGACCACAACTCCGGCTTTAATAAGCGTATTCACAGATTCAAGCTCAACTACTTCCTGGGGGATCGGAGAAGCAACAACACGTCTCCACCCGCGGCCGGAATCTTCAACGACAGTCCATCCGAGGTCTTTTTGTCGTTGTTTGGCTTCTCCCTCCTCCATGAAGCCGCCAATTGGTTTGGAAGGATTTTGAAATGCTTTATCGTTTTTATCCACCAAAACCTGAGTGACGATTGTGCAAACCGGTTTCTTGATCCCTCTTTTAAATAGATCATTCTGAAGGTTCTGTTGTAAGGCATACCCAATTGCACCTTGTGAATCCGCACCGCATACATCCAACGGCACTTCATGCATCCCTTCCAATTTATGGGCAATTTCCGAACGCCGCAAAATGAAACCAACCTGTGGTCCATTGCCATGCCCGATTGCCACATCCCATCCCGCTTCGATCATATCTGCGATGTGGTGGCAGGATTCTTTGGCAGCTAAATATTGATCCTCAACGGTTTGATGTTTGCCATCTTTGATGAGTGAATTTCCGCCGATTGCTACAACTGCTACTTTTTTTGTCATATGAATTCTCCGTTTTTTTCTCTAACCCATCGTTAATGCCATGACAGCTTTTTGAGCGTGCATGCGGTTTTCTGCCTCATCATAGACAACAGATTGGGCACTATCAATCACACTGTCCGTGACTTCAATATTCCGATCGGCAGGCAATGGATGCATATAGATTGCATCATCTTTTGCGAGTTTCATCCGTTTATCGTTCGTGATCCAACTCTCGTATTTCTTAATGATATCCGCGCCTTCTTTTTCGTCCGGTGTATGCACCATGGCGCCCCAGGATTTGGCATAGATGATATCTGCATCTTTGAACGCTTTATCCATGTCATCCATAACTTCGAATCCGACTTTGAATTTTTTTGCTTGTTCTTTTGCCTGTTCCATGATTTCCGGCATTAAGCGGAACTCCGGCGGATGGGCAAGAACAACATCCATTCCAAAGCGGGGCATTTGCAAGATCAGACTTTGAGGTACTGACATTGGTTTTTGATACGAGGCTGCGTATGCCCATGAAACAACCATCTTCTTTTTGCGCAGGTTTGCACCTTTTTTCTCGACGATGGTCATGATATCTGCCAGGCATTGAAATGGATGGTAAATATCACATTGCATGTTCAATACTGGAACGCGGGAATGTTTAGCGACTTCATTAATGTATTTATTTCCCTTTCCCCAATCAACATGTCGGATGGCAAGTCCATCAAAATAGCGTCCCAGAATTTCGCCGATTTCTTTGGGTGTATCGCCATGAGAGATTTGTGTTGTTTTGGAGTCAATGAATGCCCCGTGACCACCCAATTGAGCCATTCCAGCTTCAAATGATCCGCGAGTACGGGTACTGCTGAAGAAGAACAACATTGCCAAGACTTTGTCCCGCAAGTATGCATGAGGTTCGTTTAAAGCTCTTTTGCGTTTTAGATCAAAGGCTACGTCGAGAACAGTTTCGACTTCTTCCAGGCTGAAATCCAGATCACCGATCAGATCGCGTCCATGTAAAAATGTTTGCATATTTCCTCCTTATTTCACCGTCCATGACAAAGTAAAAACCTATCATAGCCGGTTTATTGGATTATTCCATTGCTCCAAGAACCAATGCCAGGAGCGCCATGCGCATCACAACTCCGTTATAAGCTTCCTGCCAATAACGTGACCAACGGGTGATATCCACATCGGGTGGAATTTCATCCATGCGGGGTAGAGAATGCAGCAAGATGGCATCCGGTTTGGCTTTCGTTTCCAACAGTTCACGAGTGATCTTGTAGTTGGCAGGGGTCATTCCGTGATCACCAGCTTCCTGCCTGGATTTGGTGTAATCCGGTTGAACGACGGGTTCCACCAGGATCACATCCGCATCACCGATCGCCTGTTCCACATGCTCTGCTTCTCTAAAGTTCAAACTATATTGCTTCAACTCATCCTTGAACTCTGGTTTGAGCGTCATCTCCGGAGGAGCTACATACGTAATTGGGCAGTCAAACTGGGTCAACGCATATGACAAAGAGTGCATTGTGCGCATGCGCATGTCACCAACCGCCAACCATTTTAGTCCATCGATATGACCCTTTTCGGTCAATACAGTATAGAGATCAGTGAGGATCTGTGTTGGATGCTCACCCCAGCCATCTCCACCATTGATGATGGGGACACTTGCCCATTTCGCTGCTTCCATCGGCGCACCTTGCTGGAAATGACGCATGACAATGACATCACCGTAAAACTCGAGCATCTTCACGGTATCCTTGATGCTTTCCTGGTACCAGTCACCTGCGCGGGTCATCTTTGCATCGGAAAAACCAGTGACATGACCACCGAGACGATGCATGGCTGCTTCATGTGCCAGACGTGTGCGGGTGGAAGGTTGGTAAAAAGCGGTGACCATTGTCTTTTCAGCAAGCATGTCACTATTGCGACGATTTCGGGCAATCGGCTCGAGTTCTGTAGCAACATCAAAGACATGAAAGAATTCGTTCCGTTCAAAATCTTTCAGAGAAAGAATATCACGACCAGAAAAACTACGCATTTTTTACTCCTTAGGTTGTTATATGATTTTTTTATCGGTACAATAGATTTTTACGGATATCGTAATTCGTGCCTCCTCATTATCTCTTGTTATTTCCCACCCTACGGACAACGTGGAAACGAAAATATCCGGGCAGGAAATGGCTGATGGAATGATCAATGACTACACCCTCCGTCGATACCAGTTGCGCAGTGAATCTTAATAGTACATCGCTGCGCTGAATCTGTAATGCACGAGCCAATTCAGGAGAGGCTGCGACTGCACTGATCTCAGTCTTTGAATGCGCAAGGTGTGGATAATCTCGTTTAAGAAGAAAATCCAAAACTGAACCTGTGAAACCTACCTTTAACTCATCGGGCGAAAGAATATTCTCAGGAAGTACATCTTCCAAGTATGCGATGGGCAATTTCTCCGTAAAGATCACCCGTTGAATTTGAAGAAGCGCTTGACCTAATGGAACATTCAGATCATTCGCCAGTTTTTCATTTGCTTGAATTTTTTCTATTTGCAAATCACCCGTCGAGACACTAAGTTGAATCCGATTCGCTCTGCTTTCAATGCTTTCCAAAACCTCAAGTCCTGATTCTATTAGGTGAGTCTGCCCAACGACGAACGTTCCAATACCTTGTTGTCGGCGTATCAATCCTTGATTTTCAAAGGATCGCATCGCTTCTCGCAAAGTAGCTCGTGAGACACCCAGGTGTTTGGAAAGGTCAGGTTCCGATTTTAATTTATCGCCGGGAGGTGTGGCTGAAATGATTTTTTCCAAATCAATAAGCAAACGTTGGTAGGGGCGATGGATTGTTTTGAGCACTTTTGCGTTTTTTTTCAATCTTTCACCTCTTTATTCAATCACAGGCATGAAATCAAAATGTTTTACATCTACTAATCCCAGATCAGTCATTCTCAGATCAGGTATCACCACAAGCGCCAGCACTGAAAGCTGCATATTCGGATTTTCGATCTTACATCCGCAGGCTCGGAATCCTTCAAGGACGGTACCGGCATCTTTTGCTACTTTTTCAGCTCTATTACTGGACATTAATCCCGCAATCGGCAAACATACTTTTCCGATCACCTTTTTATCTTTCACAACAATTTGACCACCATCCATGGCAACTAATTCATTTGCCACCTTTGCCATGCACTCTTCGTCCGTTCCCACAACAATCATATGGTGACAATCATGGGCAACTGTTGACCCGACAGCGCATTTCCCTCTTAATCCAAATCCCTGCACCAGCCCAACCTGAACTCTTCCTGTTGAACGATGCCGTTCGATGAGTGCAATTTTTGCCAGGTCCTTGCCTGTATCCAGATTCACTTCATCATCAGAAATAACAACAGGTAATTTAAAATGATGCGTGGGTGCTTGGTTTTCAATAACGCCGATAACGTTTGCAATTGCATTCTTTGGATCAACGCCCTCAGGGACATGCAAACGGAAATCCTTGGCTTCCATTTTTCGGGGTATGTGTATGGAATGCAATGCCCAATCGGGATAATCCACAGGTTTGAGGTCGATCAGGAGTTTGCCTTTTTCTGCTACGATTTCTCCCTTGGAAAGAACCAGATCCGCTTTAAAGTCTTTAAATCCTCCACCAAAAGAATATCCGCATAACGTCCTGGAGCAATCAACCCAATATTCCGGCTTACACCAAAATATTCTGCGGTATTGATTGTCGCCATCTGCAACGCCAAAATTGGTGGAATACCCTGCTCGATCGCATGCCGAACGACCCTGTCCATATGGCCTTCATTAACAAGCGTTTGCGAATGTGAATCATCCGTACATAATAAGAATCGACTGGTAAACAATTTATTTTTGAGCAGTGCTGGTGCCTGAGCAGCAACGTCATGCCACCCGGAGCCGTAGCGCATCATCACTCGCATTCCTTGGCGAACGCGCTCAATAGCATCGGAAAGAGTCGTTCCTTCATGGTCATCTTGCGCACCTCCTGCTACATAGCCGTGGAAAGGTAATCCAAGATCTGAGGAGGCGTAATGTCCGCCAATCACTTTATTTGCCTGGCGTGTAATAGCCATTTCCGCGTGAACTTTGTCGTCGCTGCTGTAGACCCCGGGAAAATCCATCATTTCTCCCAGGCCGATGATACCCGGCCATGTCATGGCTTCTGCTACTTCGGCTGGACCGATTGTCTCCCCGGGGGTTTCAAAACCCGGAGCGGAGGGAACGCACGATGGCATTTGAACAAAAACATTGATCGGTTGTTGCTGAGCTTCGTCGACCATTAATCGCACGCCACGCAATCCAAACACGTTGGCTATCTCATGGGGATCGATGAACATCGCTGTCGTTCCGTGAGGTATGACAGCCCGCACAAACTCGGTGACAGTCACCATCCCGGATTCAACATGCATGTGTGCATCCAGCAAACCGGGTACAAGGAATTTACCTTTTGCATCGATGACCTGTGTTTCCTTGCCGATGGATTTGGATGCATCAGTCCCCACATAAGCAATCCGGTGAGCCAGGATAGCAATATCAGTGTGTGGTATAAGTTCGCCACTTTGGACACATACCCAGGTCCCATTACGGATGACAATATCAGCGCAAGTGCGTCCCATGGCGCAATCTACCAACGCTCTTGTATCTTTGTAACCAAATCCAATTGTCATGGATGATTCCTCTTATGAACCGTAAACAAGCTTTTGCGCGGCCTGATTGTGCTTTGCAATATGCTTTTCCAAATTGATCGTTGTGATTTGCCCTTGATCTACGATGACGTTGCCACCAACAACCACAAAATCCACTTTCTGAGGATGGCAAAAAACCAATGCGGAAACAGGATCATGCAGTCCACCTGCATAATCAAGCTGATTTAGATTAATGGCAGCAAAATCTGCACATTTTCCAGGTTCAAGTGATCCGATATCTTTACGACCCAAAACATCAGCTCCTCCGCGAGTTGCCAATCGCAAGACTTCCCTCGCTGTAATGATGGGAGGTGAATCCGTTCCTGATAGTGACGCTCCTTCCAATCCTGCACGCAAGCGGGCGAGCAGCATGGCTTGCCTGACCTCAGCCAGCATATGAGAACCATCGTTACTGGCGGAACCATCGACGCCTAATCCCACTTTGACACCAGCCTGCATATATTCACGTAACGGGGCAATCCCGGAAGCCAGCCTCATATTGGATGAAGGGCAATGTGCCACACCGCATCCTGTTTTTGCATAGAGACTGATTTCATCCTTGTTTACATGCACCGAATGGGCAAACCAAACATCCTTGCCAACCCAATCGACAGATTCCATGTAAGCCACCGGTCGGTATCCAAATTTTTGCTGACAGAATGATTCTTCATCCTGGGTTTCCGCTAAGTGCGTATGCAACGACACACCGTATTTCCTGGCTATTTTCGCGCTCTCGCACATCAATGTTCCTGTGACACTAAATGGGGAACATGGTGCTAGTACGATCTGGGTCATGGCTCCCGGTTTGGGATCATGAAATTTTTCAATCAATCGTACACAGTCAGCCAAAATTACCTCTTCGGAATCAACGACACTATCAGGAGGGAGACCCCCTTTGCTTTCTCCCAGGCTCATTGATCCACGCGAGGCATGCAAACGCACCCCGATCTCTCGGGCGGCTTCAATCTCATCATCAAGTTTTGAGCCATTAGGGAATAGATACAAATGGTCGGATGCTGTCGTACAACCGGAAAGAACCAATTCTGCCAATGCTGTCTTAGTTGAAATGCGAATATCTTCCGCAGTCATGCGCGCCCAAATTGGGTAAAGGGTTTTCAGCCAGGTGAAGAGGTTTGCATTTTGGGCAGCCGGTACTACACGGGTGAGTGTTTGGTAAAAATGATGATGCGTATTGATTAACCCCGGAAAGACAATATGATCTTTCAGGTCGAGGATCTTATCAGCTACAGTAGGAAGATCCGAGGTTTTTCCAACCTTTTCGATGAAACCATCCTTTGCAAAGACGGCGCCGTTGGCAATTTCTGTTTGGCGGTCATCCATTGTCACCAGGACTTTTATGTTTTTTACAAGGAGAGTTCCCATGGAATCGTATCCTTAATAAAAATCAGCAACCCGTGAAGAAAAATCGGTCTTGGCCGATATTATCTCGAGTCGCTGAGCAAAGGTTGTCTGACATCGAAATCAGAGTATACCGAACAATTTAATTACTGTCAATTGTCTGACAACAATAAAATCATCTATCCGATAATTCAGCAGCATACAGCGTGTTTTTCAATAACATGGCAATCGTAACCGGGCCGACTCCACCTGGTACTGGAGTGATCGCCCCGGCAATTTCTTTGGCTTCATCGAACGCGACATCACCGACGATTCGGTGACCACCAGGATACGAGGCATCTTCTATTCGATTGATACCCACATCGATGATGATTGCGCCGGGTTTTACCCAATTTCCTTTGACCATCTCTGGACGCCCTACTGCTACAACAAGGATATCAGCCTGCCGGACAAGTGATGGCAGGTCTTGCGTATATGAATGACACATCGTTACGGTTGCATCGGCTCTTAATAATAATAGGGAAACAGGTATGCCCACTTCATTGGATCGACCAAGAACGACCGCATGTTTTCCGGCAATTGAAGCTACATGAGAAAAAAGGATTTGCATAACGGCAGCTGGTGTATTTGGAATAAACAATGGATCGCGGCCTTTCTGCGCCAATCTGCCGATGTTCTTGACATTCATCCCGTCGACATCCTTTTCAACAAAAATAGTGTTAATAATTTCTTCTTCATTGATACCTTTCGGCAAAGGACGTTCGACCAGGATGGCATGGGTATGATGGTCATGATTGAGGTTCTTAATATGGTCAATGATTTCCTGTTCGGAAGCATTAACCGGGATGACCACATTAATACAATTGATATCCACTTCGGTACAAGCTTTCTGCTTTGTCCGAGCATACACTTGCGATCCGGGATCGTCACCGACCAAGAGAGTCGCCAAAGAGGGAATTGCTTTTCCAATTCGAATACGCTCTGTGATTTTCTGCGCGGCTTCGGTACGGAGTTGATGAGCAATGGCATTGCCATCTAGGATGACAGCTGTCATAATGTCTCCTTCACATTCCACTATATATCATACTGCAATATGATTTTTTTCAACCATATACAATTAATCTGAAGGTGCGCTGAAGATACGCTATAATTTCAATTCAGGAGAATGTTAATGAGCAAACTCAGTGTCGTTGGGACGGGCTATGTAGGTTTGGTGACTGGTGTGTGTTTTGCAGACATGGGTAATCACGTTATTTGTTTGGATGTGGATGAACACCGAATCTCCAATCTTAAAAAAGGCATCATGCCCATTTATGAACCTGGATTGGAACAGATTGTCGATCAGAATGTTAAAGCCGGTCGCCTTTCCTTCACAACCAATTATCGGGAAGCGCTTAAAGATACGGAATATGCGTTCATAGCAGTTGGTACTCCTTCCGGAGCGGATGGTGAGGCAGATCTACAGTACGTTCGAAAAGCTGTTGAAGCGATTGCAGATGAAATTTCCAAACCAATCATCATCGTAAATAAATCCACTGTTCCGGTTGGCACCGGGGACTGGGTTGCAGAAATCTTTCGGAAGCGTCGTGGAAGTAAAAAGCTGGAATTTAAAGTCGTTTCCAATCCCGAATTCTTGCGCGAAGGCTCAGCGATTTTCGATTTCATGAATCCCGATCGTGTAGTTTTGGGATCTACTGAAAAGGAAGCCGCCAATTGCATCGCTCAATTGTATGCTCCATTGCGCACTCAAATCTTGATCACCGATTTGCGAACAGCAGAAATGATCAAGTATGCTTCCAACGCGTTTCTCGCTACTCGCATTTCTTTTATTAATGAAATCGCCAACATCTGCGAAGAATTAGGTGCCGATGTGCGTGTCGTTGCTGAAGGTATGGGGATGGACAAGCGGATTGGTCACGCTTTCCTTGATGCGGGGTTGGGATGGGGTGGAAGCTGTTTTCCAAAGGATGTTAAAGCCTTGGAACATATGGCAGTAAGCAATGGAACGCACCCACAATTGCTGCAAGCGGTCATGGAGATCAACAAGAACCAGCGTCGACGTGCTGTGATGAAACTCCGAAAATCCCTGGGTAACTTGAATGAAAAAATCATCGGCGTGCTGGGACTAAGCTTTAAACCCAACACGGATGATATTCGTGAAGCCCCTGCCCTGGAAATCATCCATCTCTTGCAAACTGAAGGAGCCATCATTAAGGCATATGACCCGCAAGCGATGGAAAATGCTAAATCAGCCTTGAAACAGGTTACCCTATGTGACAATCCGTATGATGTAGTTGATGGAGCCGATGCAATGATCCTTGCAGCAGAATGGAACGAATTTAAGCAACTGGATTTTGCAAGGATTAAAAACCTAATGCGCCAGCCCATCATCATGGATGGACGAAACCTTTGGGATCCAGAACAACTTCGCAGTTTGGGATTTACATATTACGGAGTGGGTAGAGCTACAACGAATCACAATGGCAAGTTTGAGTAAAGCAAATCCGGGTTGCATATGCAACCCGGATTTTTTATCGATGGTATTCTTGTAAATACTGGATTAAGAATTCGCCTGTATACGACTTTTTATTCCTGCAAATCTCTTCAGGTGTACCGGTCGCGACAAGCTCCCCACCCCTGTCTCCACCATCTGGACCGAGGTCAATAATATAATCAGCCACTTTGATAATATCCGGATTATGTTCAATGATCAGGACTGTGTTACCGGATTCGACAAGGCGTTGAAGGACTTCGATCAATTTATGGACGTCTGCAGCATGTAAACCGACGGAAGGTTCATCTAGAACATAAATGGTTTTGCCAGTTGCTCGGCGGGATAATTCTTTTGCCAGTTTAACCCGCTGCGCTTCTCCGCCAGAAAGTGTCGTTGCAGGTTGCCCGACTTTTACATATCCAAGACCTACTTCCTGGAGCGTTTTTAATTTATTGATGATTGATGGGATATTGGCAAAGAGTTCCGTTGCCTTATCCACTGTTGTATCCAGAATTTCAGCAATTGACAATCCTTTAAAATGAACCTGGAGTGTTTCCCGGTTAAACCGCGCACCATGACAAACATCACAAGGCACATAAATATCGGGAAGGAATTGCATTTCAATTCGAAGCTGTCCCTGCCCTTGACAGGCTTCACATCGCCCGCCATGAACATTGAATGAAAAGCGACCAGCCTTATATCCACGCATTTTACTGTCGGGCAACTCAGTAAATAACTTGCGTATCTCATCGAACATTCCGGTATACGTACCGGGGTTTGAACGGGGAGTGCGACCAATTGGAGATTGATCGATATTAATGATTTTGTCCAGATGTTCGAGTCCCTCAATATGATCGTGATCACCAGCGACTGTATGTGCACCATTCAGTGCTTTAGCCAACGCACTGTAAAGGATATCCACCATTAAGGTTGATTTTCCTGAACCGGAAACACCTGTGATACATACAAATCGACCCAGTGGAATTTCCACCGTCAGGTTCTTGAGGTTGTTTGCCCGTGCGCCAACAATCTTTAACCATTTTCCATTTCCACCTCTGCGTTCTGACGGCATAGGAACTTGCAATCGGTGGGATAAATACGCTCCAGTCAAGGAATTTTTGCTATTCAAAATATCATCTACAGTGCCTTCTGCAACAAGCTTCCCCCCTTGCTCGCCAGCACCGGGTCCAAGGTCGATAATCCAATCCGCACTACGGATGGTCTCTTCATCATGCTCAACAACGAGGACAGTATTACCCAAATCTCTAAGTCCTTTTAAGGTCGCCAGCAACCGGGCATTATCCCTCGGGTGAAGTCCAATCGAGGGTTCGTCCAGTACATAAAGAACCCCCATAAGTCGGGATCCTACCTGTGTTGCGAGACGAATTCGCTGAGCTTCTCCACCTGAAAGTGATCCAGCAGAGCGTCGCAGGGTTAAATAATCGAGGCCTACATCCACCAGAAATCCCAATCGGGAGATGATTTCTTTCAATACGCGTTCAGCGATGGCACGTTGACGGCTGGTTAAGGGGGAGGATTTGCTGTAAAGAGCTGTTGCCCAATCCAATGTCTTAAGCACAGGCCAATCGGTTACTTCCACAATATTTTTTCCATCCACGGTTACTGCCAAGGCTTCAACGCGTAAGCGTTTACCGTTGCAGGTCGGGCAGGGTTTATCCGTCATGAATTCAGAAATTGTATTCCGGATGTAATCGGAATTGGATTCCCGATAGCGTCGCATCAAGTTGGGGATTACCCCTTCAAAGGACGTTGAAAATGTGGTGACTCGATTATTGCCACCCGTCATCGTCATTTGAACTTCTTCGGCACCTGTGCCGTAAAAGATCAGTTGTAATTTTTCTTCCGGTATTTTTGAAATGGGAGCTTCCAAGTCAATATGATATTTGTGCGCTACCGCTTCGATCATTTGCCAGCGATATCCTCCCTGTTCACGTGGTCCATTCCATTCAAGAGCTGTGATTGCCCCTTCGCACAAAGAACGGTCCTTGTCGGGGATAATCAAGTCGGGATCAATTTCTAATTTTGAACCCAACCCCTGGCAGTCCGGACAAGCGCCTTGAGGTGTATTAAACGAAAATGTCCGAGGTTCAATTTCAGAAAGACTGACGCCATGTTCTGGACATGCCAGGTGCTCTGAAAAAAGTAAATCCTGGTTTGGTGAAGTGGAAATGTTTTGGATTGTTAAATACCCTTCACCGAATTTCAATCCGGTCTCAATGGAATCTGTCAACCGGGATCGCGCTTGTATGTTTTCTTCATCAGTTCCTGACTTGGAAATCATCAGGCGGTCCACGACAGCTTCGATCGTATGAATCTTATATCTGTCCAAATTGATCTCTTCATCCAGGTTGAATACCTTTCCATCCACCCGAACGCGGACAAAACCTGCTTTTCGGATTTCATCAAACACAGCCTGGTATGTGCCTTTTCGAGCGCGTACAATGGGTGCCAGGACGACGATCTTAGTATTCTCTGGAAGACTCTCTACAGCGTCGACAATCTCCTGCGCAGATTGCTTGACGACTTCCCTACCGCAAACCGGACAATGGGGAATTCCAGCTCTGGAAAAAAGAAGCCGCAGGTAATCATAGATTTCAGTAACCGTACCAACCGTTGAGCGGGGGTTGTGCGATGTAGCTTTTTGGTCTATCGAAACAGCGGGGGACAATCCATCTATATAATCCACATCCGGCTTTTCCATTTGCCCCAGGAATTGGCGCGCATATGCAGACAGGGATTCCACATATCGTCTTTGCCCCTCTGCAAAAATGGTATCAAAGGCAAGAGAACTCTTTCCGGATCCTGAAAGACCTGTAATGACGACAAATTTGTCGCGTGGAATTTCAATGGTTAGATTTTTAAGATTATGCTCCCGCGCTCCAACGACGCGGATCACGTTTTGGATCATAAGAAAACCTGTTCTATTGGGATAATTTTATTATAGCACAAATGTTTTATTTTTTCGATAATTTGCAAGCTTTTCATTATACCATTTTGGCTTTTCTGACCTTTGGGTTTGATTTCATTGAATTGTTTGCGTTCACAATCCCATCCTTGTATAATCATCAAATAACCCTTACAGAAGGATAGATCATGACTAAGAAAATATTATCACCTGAAGAAAAACAACATAAAAAAGCTATCACTGCCTGGACAATGTACGATTGGGGCAACTCAGCATTTGCCACTACCATCATGGCTGCCGTGTTGCCAGTGTATTATTCAACCGTCGCAGCAGCGAACCTGCCAAAAAATGTTGCTACCGCATATTGGGGATTCACATCCTCCATTTCCGCGGCAATTGCAGCAATTTTAAGTCCGATCCTGGGTGCCTACGCGGATTTCAAAGGGTCCAAGAAGCGTTTCTTAACCATTTTCATGATCCTGGGAGTCACCGGCACTGCTTTGTTATATTTCATAAAAACCGGAGATTGGTTGTTGGCATCACTCTTTTTTGTTTTTGCAAATATCGGGTTCGCAGGCAGCCTGGTGTATTACGATTCCCTTCTCCCGCACATCGCTTCTGAAAAAGAAATCGACATGGTATCTTCTCGCGGTTATGCCATGGGTTACATCGGCGGAGGTTTGTTACTGGCAATCAATTTAGTCATGATTATGATTATTCCCAATTTTGTCCCCGGGCTTGATGCCGGACTTATGACCCGGTTATCTTTTGTGACCGTCGCAATCTGGTGGTTGGTGTTCACTCTGCCCATCCTGATCAACGTCAAAGAACCGGCTCGACGCATTCTTCCCGGTGAAGAACACTTCAAGCCTCTGCAGGCAAGCTTCAGCCGTCTCTTCCACACCTTCAAAGAGATTCGTAAATATCGCGAACTTTCCCTTGCTATGCTGGCGTTCTGGATCTATGCCAACGGTATCGGAACAATTATTGTGATGGCTACCGCGTATGGAGCCGAGCTCGGATTCAGCCAAATCACCATGATCGGAACATTGCTCATGGTGCAATTTGTTGCAGCACCTTTTGCCTTCTTTTTTGGATGGTTGGCGAATAAGATCGGCACGAAGAAATCCATTTACATCAGCCTGACGATTTACACGCTTATCGCAATTGCAGGCTACTTTTTATATAAGGAATGGCAATTCTGGGTTCTTGGTGCTGCGGTTGCTACCGTGCAAGGAGGTAGCCAGGCACTCAGCCGTTCACTGATTGGCAAATTGATCCCTAAAAGTAAATCCGCTGAATTTTACGGATTCTTCAGTGTGTTCGAAAAATTTGCTTCCATTCTCGGTCCTGCCATCTTTGGTGTGGTAAGCCTCATCATGGGTCATAGTCGGCTGAGTATCGTTTCACTCATCATTTTCTTTATTGTAGGTATTATCTTGTTGACTTTTGTAAATGTAGAAAAAGGGATGAAGGTTGCCAAAGAAGAAGAAGCCCTAATGAAAGCTGTATAACTGAGTCCTTTGTAAAGAAGACGGGATTTCTCCCAACTTCTTTGTTATTTTGTAATTTCGTACAACTCCACCAGCACACCCCCTGTGCTTTTCGGGTGGATGAATGCCATCTTTCTCCCGGGCAGCTCGATAGGTTCCTCGGTGATCAATCGAACACCTATGGTTTTTAATTCCGATAATTTTTCGTTGATGCTATCAACTTCGAAACATAAATGATGCATTCCACCACCGCGTTCCTGGAGGAATTTACCAGCACCCGTATCTTCTGCAGTTGGATGGACAAGTTCAACTTCCGTGTCACCAATTGGCAAAAAGGCGACCTGGGCCTTCTGGCTTGGCACATCCTCCCGATGATGCATTTCGATGCCCATGGCATCTCGCCAGAATTTTAATGCTTCATCAATATCTGCAACAACAATTCCGATATGGTTGATTTTCTTTACACTATGCATGCAACTCTCCGTGTTTAAGATTTCTAATAACGTTATGCCCAAGTGGAAGCTGTATATTCGCCCCAGGTTTTTCGTAAAACACTGCATATTTCACCGAGGGTTAAATCGTTTTCCACGCATGTGATAAATAGAGGCATAAGATTTTCTTTTTCCTGAGCCGCTTTTTCCAGACGTGTCATTAATTCTGCCGACTTGACTGCATCACGTGATTTTCGCAAATCAGAAAGACGTCCACGTTGGTTAGTTTCAATTTTAGGATCGACTGCCAACCGCTCTAGTTTCATCTCTTCCTTCGTCTCGAATGCATTCACACCAACAACGACCTGCTCTCTTGATTCAACAGCTTTTTGGAAGCGATAAGCAGAATCTTGAATTTCAGATTGCATGAACCCGCGCTCAATGGCAACCAAAGCTCCACCCATATCGTCAATCTTGCGGATATACTCCTGGGCTCTTTTACAGATCTCGTCCGTGAGGTATTCCACTGCAAAAGAACCAGCCAAAGGATCAACCGTATCTGCCACACCCGATTCATTCGCGATAATTTGTTGTGTGCGCAATGCAACCCGAACAGATTTTTCTGTTGGAAGCCATAATGCTTCGTCCATGCTGTTTGTGTGCAATGATTGAGTCCCGCCGAGGACAGCCGCGAGTGCCTGGATGGTCACGCGCGCAATATTGTTCTCCGGTTGCTGTGCTGTCAGCGTGGAGCCGCCTGTTTGGGTGTGAAAGCGAAGCATCCAGGATTTTGGATCTTTTGCATTAAATCGTCCTTTCATAATTTGTGCCCAAAGCCTTCTGGCAGCTCGGAACTTGGCGACTTCTTCAAGGAAGTTGTTTTGAGCCGCAAAAAAGAATGAAAGTTGATTTGCAAATCGATCCACTTCCAGCCCGGCTGTAATGGCTGCCTGCACATAAGCAATAGCATCTGCCAAAGTAAAAGCAACTTCCTGAACGGCAGTGGCACCGGCTTCGCGGATATGGTACCCAGAAATGCTGATCGTATTCCAATTGGGAACATTTTTCTCACAATACGAGAAAATATCAGTGATCAATCTTAACGAGGGCTTTGGAGGATAAATATATGTTCCACGAGCAACGTATTCTTTTAAGATATCATTTTGAATGGTTCCACGTAATTGTATCTCTTCAATCCCTTGTTTTTTACCGACCGCGATATACATCGCCAAGAGCACTGCTGCTGGCGCGTTGATGGTCATACTGGTGGAGACTTTGCCAAGTGGAATTTGATCAAAAAGGGTCATCATATCGCTCAACGATGATATGGAAACCCCTACTTTTCCAACTTCACCAGTTGCGATCGGATCATCGGCGTCATATCCGATTTGTGTCGGAAGGTCAAATGCAACAGATAATCCTGTTTGTCCTTGCTGGAGTAAAAATCGATAACGTTGATTGGATTCCTCGGCTGTGGCATATCCGGCATATTGCCGCATGGTCCAAAATCTTCCACGGTACATAGTAGGTTGAACACCGCGCGTAAAAGGATATTCTCCAGGAAAACCCAACTTTTCCAGGTAATCGTCATTCCCAGGTAGCACCACCCTCGGGATTGGGATTCCAGAAGGTGATTCGAACACTAATTTCCGCTCTGGCGATTTGTTCAAGATGGGTTTTACGGATTCCTTTTCCCAGCGCTTGAATTCTGATTCCAAACTCATATCATGCACTCCTGATGTTAAGTTGTCTAAGTATACCGTAACGAAAAATAAAATTGAAAGGGAAGGATATATAATAAAAATTGGATGCTTTTCTTGGAATTATTCCATGTCTACATTTCTACAGTTGATTTTTACTCTCATCATTATCCTAATCATAGCCAAACTGGTTGGGTATATCGCTAGGCGTCTTGGTCAACCATCCGTATTGGGAGAATTAATTGCAGGAATTATTTTGGGACCTTCCTTATTAAATATTATTCATTTTTCTGTAATTTCCAATGCTCTTTTTCTCGAGGAAGCCATCCGGGATTTGGGAGAATTGGGCGTGCTTTTCCTTATGTTCCTGGCAGGATTGGAATTACACCCGCGTGAATTAGCCAGGAATCGCAAAACGTCTTCACTAGCCTGCTTGGGGGGCGTTGTGCTTTCCATCGCGTTCGGTGTGACGATTGGATTATTATTAGGCTCGAATTTCGTTAATGCCTTGTTCCTGGGGTTATGTATCGGTGCCACCAGTGTCAGCATCTCCGCACAAATCCTGATGGAGATCAATCAGTTGCGGTCAATTCTTGGGACTAGTCTGCTTGGGGCTGCAGTTCTGGATGATATCGTGATCATTCTGCTCATTTCAGGCTTTTTGGCATTTACCGGTGGAGTAACTGGTTGGCAAGCCATACTCCTTAAAATCGGGGAAATGCTTGTTTTCCTTATTTTTTCCATCACTTTTGGCTTTTGGTTACTTCCATGGATTAGTCGTTTTGTTTCTAAGCTCTCTGCTCGTTATGGCATCATTACGTTTGCAATCGTTGTATTGCTGACTTACAGTCTTGCAGCGGAGTGGCTTGGTCAAATGGCAGCCATTACCGGTGCTTTTATTGCCGGTCTGATGTTTAGCCGGACTTCTGAGAAAGTTGTCATTGAAAACAGCATGCGCACTCTTGCATATACATTATTCGTTCCCATTTTCTTCGTGAATATTGGGCTGGGGATGAATTTTCATTTACTAAAAAGCAATTTCTTCTGGATTATGTTGATCTTGATCCTGATTTCCATTCTTGGAAAAATTATTGGTGCAGGGTTGGGTGCTAAATTATCAGGATTTAAATGGAGAGAATCACTTCAACTCGGCATCGGAATGATGGCTCGGGGTGAGGTTACTTTGATTGCAGTCAAGATAGGTCTTGATAATGGTTACTTGACCAACGAAATTACTTCTGCCATCATCGCCACTGTCATAGCCACATCGCTCCTAACACCCCCATTCCTGCGCCTTGCATTAGAATGGAAAGAACGGAATTTGGAATCTCTCAAGGAGGGAGCCTGATGTACCTTGTCCTTTATGTGTTGGATGATTTGAAACTTTTCGATCAAGTCGTGGATGCCTGGGAAAAATCTGGAGTAACGGGCATCACTGTTCTTCCATCCACAGGATTGGGAAGATTGCGCAATCATGCTGCCATTCGAGAAGATTTACCGTTATTCCCATCCATAAGCGATTTTTTTGAACACATCGAAAATTCAAACCGCACTTTGTTCACCATTGTTAAAACCGAGAAGGAAGCAGACAAACTCATCGATGCAACCTTGGAAATCGTTGGCGATTTGGATCAACCGAGTACGGGCATATTGGCAGTCCTTCCTGCATCAAAGGTGCTTGGGCTTTCCAAGAGTCATCCAAAATGAAATTTTTAGCCGTCGATGTAGGTACGGGCACTCAGGATATTCTTTACTTTGATTCGCGTTTGGACATCGAAAATGCCTATAAGATGATCCTGCCTTCTCCAACCATGATGATCTATCGCCAGATCCAGGATGCTACCCGAAGAAAGGTTCCTGTTTTACTCTCTGGTTTCATCATGGGCGGTGGACCCAATCTTTGGGCTGCCAAGAATCACATTGCTGCCGGGCAACGAGTTTTTGCAGAACCTGAAGCAGCACTTTCCTTCAACGACGATTTGGAAGTTGTCCGTGAAATGGGCATTACCATTGTGAGTGATGATGAAGCTCGCCATCTTCCGGATGACATCATCCGGCTAACAATGAAGGATTTTGATTTTCAGACTATACGTGGATCATTCTCAGATTTTGGGGTCAGCTTGGATGATCTTGGTTTGATTTCTGTGGCAGTTTTTGACCATGGGAATGCACCCAAAGAAACCTCTGACCGAATATTCCGATTCGATTTTTTTAATCAACAGCTTCGTAAAAATAATTCCCTTGCTTCATTTGCCTACCAGGCTTCACAGATCCCTCCATTACTTACTCGAATGCAAGCGGTAGCCAAATGCGCTGCAGATCTGCCCTTCCCTCTCATGCTAATGGATACTGCTCCTGCTGCTATTCTGGGAGCCACATTGGACCCAGCAGTTGCTGCCCGACCTCGCAAGATCATTGCAAATATCGGCAATATGCACACTTTGGCTTTCCGACTCGGTCCTGACGGAATAGAAGGTATGTTTGAACATCATACGGGAATGTTGGATTTGCCAAAACTGGACGTGATTTTCAGCCGCCTGGCTGATGGTACTCTCACAAATGATCAGGTATTTTCAGACCATGGTCATGGAGCATTAATTTATACCGATGAACCTCTCCAAATGGACAATGCAGATTTCAACCTCGTCGTCGTAGGTCCTCGCTGGAGTCTTATGCGTGGTTCTGCTCATAAACCATATTTTGCGGTTCCGTTTGGAGATATGATGCTTTCCGGATGCTTTGGTTTGCTAGCTGCTGCATCTGAAGTAATGCCTGACTTGAAAGAAGAAATCCTCAATTCGGCAATATTTGGGAAAAAGACCAGTCTCCCACCCTGGGAAGTGGAATAGAAAATATTAAGCGGCAAGAATATTCCAGTTTCTACGTCGTTCTAACGAAAGATTCTATGGTAAAATCCCTCCGCTCAGAACGTTGTACCCTTCGTCTCTGAGACATCATAATCAAGAAAGGGCTTGAAAAATGAAAGTATTATTGCTTAAAGATGTTTATAAATTGGGTCATGCGGGGGACATCAAAAAAGTTGCTGATGGTTATGGACGCAATTTTCTTCTTCCTCAAGGGCTTGCCATCCTTGCGACCGCAGGTGCATTAAAGCAAGCAGAGCGAATTCGCACCAAAGCATCCGCCACCCGCCAAGTTCTCAATACCGAACTCAAAGGTGTTGCCGACCAACTACAAGGGTTGATCCTTACCTTCAATAGTAAAGCAGGAGAGACTGGTAAGCTGTATGGTTCCATTACCACTCAAATGATCGCCGATGAAATCGCGAAGAAGCTGAAAGTCACCATTGACCGACGACAGATAGAATCGCAACCGATTCGTGATCTTGGTGAACACAAGGCAAAGATTCGTCTGACCGTTGACCTCGTACCTGAAATCAAAGTGACCGTCTTGCGCGAAGGCGAAACCTTGGAAAGCAAGGAAAAAGAAGAAAAATTATCTAAAGAGAAAAAACCCGCCCGCAAAGCAGTGAAGAAAGAAGAACCGGTTGTTGAAGCACCTGAAACAACCCCCGCAGAAGAGGCGGTTGAAGAAGAAAAAAAGTAAGGTTTTTGAATTAGAATCAATGTGAAACCGGCTGCAAAGCCGGTTTCTTGATAGAATAATAAGGAATATGACAGACACTATCGGTGAAGTTTTGAAAGCTGGGCGAGATGTCCGAAATCTTTCCTTGGAAGAGGTTTCCAAAGTCCTCCATATCAGGGTAATTTACTTGCAGGCGTTGGAGGATAATGCATTTAATGTTCTTCCATCATTAACGCAGGCGCGCGGGTTTTTAAAACTGTACGCTACTTTCTTGGGTTTGGATTCTCAGGCGATGATTGCGTCTCTTACACCTGCTCCTGCTGCTGTGCAATCCGAAAAGACAATCCCAGCGAAGCCTGAAATTCAATCGACCTTCGCAAAGAAAATCCTTGAAAAAGTCCTGAAAACAAAAAGGGGGAATGGACTGGAACGAGTTGTAAACGAAGAACCAACGGAGTACCAGATCATATTAAGAAATATTGGGAATGACCTGCAAGCTCGTCGTGAAAAATTAAGTTTAACGTTGGAAGAAATCGAAACTCACACCCATATTCGCAAGGAGTATTTGGAAGCTATCGAAAGCGGCAAGATCAATGATCTTCCTTCCACGATTCAAGGAAGGGGATTAA
The DNA here is from genome assembly GCA_963699305.1 of uncultured Chloroflexia bacterium. Lineage (GTDB taxonomy): Bacteria > Chloroflexota > Anaerolineae > Anaerolineales > Anaerolineaceae > JBGQAS01. The sequence goes on from OY969431.1 coordinate 1,258,822, forward strand.
TCAGTAATTATGCTGAATTCTTGAACCTTGACCCGGAGAAAATGCTGATACATTTTGCAGAAGCTTTACAACTCCAACGCACGCATACTGCTCTTGAAAATGCGGTTCCAAGAACTGAACCCCCAAAAGAACGGAGAAAGAAATTTCTGTGGCTTCGTCAATACCTTACTCCGGATTTGCTCATCGGAGGATCGCTCATCCTCATATTGTTTATATTTATATTTTGGGGTGCCACTCAATTAATAAGTCAGCGCGTTTCCGAGACCGCTGCAACAGCTCCACCAATTTCCGAAATTCTACTTGCCACCAGCAGTCCCATTGCAAATTTTTCTCAGGAACCTATACTTCTAATCACGGAGGGGGGGAGCGGTTCCATCGTGGAATCACCTTTTATTCCGGATATTAACACAACACCATCCATTACTGCCACGTTCAACAGTAATGCCCCGCTTCAGATGAATATCACTGCTAATCAGCGCGCATTCCTGCGTTTGCTGGTAGACGGTCGGGAAGTTTTTAATGGTCTGGTCATTGCCGGTAATGCTTACCCGATTACTGCTGCAAACCGCATTGAAATCATTACGGGTAATGCTGCTGCGTTTTCCATCGTATTCAACCAAACAAACGTAGGTGTTTTGGGAAAAATGGGGCAAGTGGTTCATCTGGTATTCACTGCTCAGGGGATTCATACGCCTACCCCGATTTATACTCCTACAGGAACTCCCACCAAGCCCGTCACTCCCACATCCACACCAACTATCACCCAGCCCTCGCCAACGGTGACACCATTCATCCCCAACCCTTAATGGCATCACCTACTTTCTATTTCGTCTCCCTGGGATGTGCCAAGAATTCAGTGGATACATCTTCGATGTCCCGCCTTCTGCAGGATGATGGTTTTCGGGAAGTGTCAAAACCGGGAAAAGCAGATTATCTGATTGTTAATACCTGTGGATTCATCCAACCTGCTCGAGAGGAATCCTTGCAAATCCTTCGCGAGCTCGCGCAAAAAAAGAAAAAAGGACAAAAATTAATAGCAGCAGGATGTCTGACGGAACGTTATAGAGAACAAATCGTATCTTTGGTCCCGGGGATAGATGGCATTATCGGAACACGTCGCTGGATGGATATTCTTGAATTAGTAAAATCCTTGAACCCGCAATCAAGAATCCCTCGTTATCATCTGCCAGAAGTGCCGACCATCGGTATGGATGAAAAAGGAACCCTTCAAGCCTCCATCCAAGGGGGAAGCGCTTATCTAAAAATTGCCGATGGGTGTCGCCGCCCATGTGCTTTTTGTGCGATCCCTTTGATCAAAGGCACTACCGTCAGTCGTCCCATGGATGCAATATTAAGAGATGCTGTTGCCTTGCAGGAAACAGGCATCAAAGAACTGATATTAATAGCGCAAGACACCACGGATTATGGTTCTGACCTAGGGATTAACGAAGGCTTGGCGACTGTGCTCGAAAATCTGGTTATTACTGCTCCACACATCCCCTGGTTGCGCATCCTGTATTCATATCCTGGTTATGTCACCGATCATCTCATCGATGTGATGGCAAAAAATAAACAAATCCTGCATTACCTGGATATCCCATTACAACATGCCCATCCCGAAATTTTACGGGCTATGAACCGTCCATTCAATCTAGATTGGGTTTATGACACGCTGACTAAAATGCGGAAAGCGATGCCGGATCTTGCCATTCGGACTACTTTTATTGTTGGATACCCCGGTGAGACCGACACCCATTTTCGTGCATTACTCCAGTTTATTCGTGAAATCAAATTTGATAGGATTGGAGTATTTAAATTTTCATTTGAGATTGGCACTCCAAGTGCCCCTTTAGGTGATCCAGTTCCTGATATTGTAAAGGAAGAACGATTGACAGAACTAATGAAGGTCCAGGAAGATATCTCGCTCTCAAAGAATCAGCACTGGATTGGAAAGGAAATGCAGATTTTGGTCGAAGGCGTTACTGAAGGTTTGGTTATAGGGCGATCCTATCGTGATGCCCCCGAAATCGATGGTTTGGTTATTGCGGAGGGGGAAGGCAAAATCGGTCAATTAGTGGAAGTAATGATCACCGGTGCGATGACGCATGATCTGAGCGCCCAGGTCATAATAAATTAAGAGCTGGAAAACCAGCTCTTAATTTGTTTAAGGTGTTGGGGTATCTGTTTCCGTCACGACGATATTTTCAGTCGGGGTAGGCGTAAACGTAGCTTCGGGTGTGGCTGTCGGGGGATAGCAAACAAGGTACACCTTATCAATTTTTGTTTGCAAGTCTTCAGTATCTCCTTGGAGGACGAATGATTCGTTTTGTCCAATTTGGGAAAGTGAATCTCGTGCACGTTGATATTGATGGTAAGCATTGCATGCATCACCGCGAGCAGCATATAGATCCCCAAAACGGATGATCCCTTCGATGAAACGGCTGATGGCAGTTCGACCGTTGATATCCTGTAGATAAGGCCAATTGCTTGCGATTGGCTCAAATAGATTCACAACTGATTCCCAATCAATTCCCCAATAAGCAGCCGCAGTGAGGTAGCGTCTCGCCCATTCGCGTGATCCCTCTGCCTCCCGATCAAGCGGGGCAAAACGCTCCGCCAGCGTCAGATCATAAATACCACTTTCAAGATCTCCACCGTTGATTTGTTGCACCCCCAACATGCGCAGAACGAGGTAATACATTGCATCTGCTTCGATCGCATCATATCCAGGCTCGAGATTGCGCATCGATTCCAGGTTGGATAATGCTGCAGCCCAATCTTGAGCTTGAATGGCTTGTTTTGCCTGGTTGAACATCTCACCGATCCCGCGAGTATCCGGAGTTGCTGTAAGCGTCGGCGTGGCAATGGGGGTCAGTGCAAGGGCTAGTTTCATTTCCACGTCGGTCAATTTTTCCACCAGCCCAGGGAAACCAGGCACAAGATCGTTAACATACATGAACTGGGATTTAGCAAGCTCATAGTTGCCTTGATTCATAGAATCGATGCCATAATTAAAATATTGAGCAGCTAACTCTAACCGCTTCCCTCTTTCAGCAGTCAACCTGCTATTCAAACCTGAACGGATCCCTGCAAACACACCTACTGCTATAACTAAAAATGCAAGCAATAATCCCCAAACGATCCATAATCCGCGCGGTGATTTGCGGTAAAAAATGAATTGCAAAAATCCAGCCAGAACGAGCATCAAGCCGATAACAATTAAGCCCACCGTGACAATAATTTTTCCCCAGGAACCACCGATGGTATTGCTTAGAGAAAAAATGAAACTCAACCAGCCAATTGCATTGGCAATGATTAGTGATGCTGAAATGGCAATAAAAATGTAAAAATCACGCCCGGAATAAGAAGCTGACTTTTTTTCCTGCGGTTCGAGAGGTTGGGTTTTTTCTTTTTCGGAATCAGGCATGGGCGTTATTATACCAATCTTTCCTAGTTGGTTATTATAGGCTCAAAAGCTGACGCAACTCTTTCCAGACAAAAGGCATAGCAACAGCCACACCAATAAGCATGGATACCACCCCATTGAGAATCAAAGGAAACCGGATCCGAATTAAATATTGAAATGCGATAATACAGCCTCCGCTAAGAATGCTTCCCAATAACGCTCGAATAATCGTCGACCTGACCATCCCTCCATTAACGAAAGCAATTTTTATCTTTGGCAATAGACCTTGGGTTGTCACACCTTGTCCTATAATTCGGATATTTAGGAGGGTTATCAAAATCAATGCCTCAATCGTAAATGCCAAAGAATCCGCCAGGCTGATCCCGGTCGCACCTGCAACTTTCATAAGAAGAAAACCAAACATTGTGTACAGCCCAACAGTTACTGCTGAAGTCCAAAGTGGTGTTTTTGCATCTTGAAGAGCATAAAAAGATCTTGCGGAGACCTCTTTAAGGCTGTGCCCTGCCAATCCCAAAAGAAACCCTCGGGTAATCCATAAGAGAAGGTTTGTACCGGTTATCCCCAGACCGAAAGCTAAGCTCAACAGTGGGTGCAAACCTGCGCCAAAAATCACAGCAATAGGGATGGTGAGACCAAGCAAAACACGGAATGCTCTATGAATCGTATCGATAAACTCGGCACGCTTTTCTTTAGCAATCATTTCTGAGAGTGCCGGCAATAGAGCAGTTCCGATTGCGGTCCCGATTAGTGTTTCTGGCACCTGTTGGATCATCCATCCATAGGTGAGAGCAGAAATGTCGCCAAGTGCCAGATGAGAAGCAAGATTATCGCGAATGATAAATGTCAATTGGATGAAAAACATTGTCAGGATGCGTGGACCCAGCAATTTAAGGACTCTCCGTACTTCAGGATCCTTAAGATCGATACGAGGCACCCAGGAAAAGCGGAAACGGAATAGACCTGGTATCTGGATGATCAGGTGGAGTGCTGCACCGAGTATCACACCATATACCAACCCCTTCTCCCCCAACCCAAAAGCTGGTAACGAAAAGCCACCGATCTGTAAACCCTTGGAAGGTGCAAGGATGGTTACCCCAACGAGTTGACCAATATTGTAGAAAATTGGTGCCAAAGCAGGCAATAAAAAATGTTGGTTGGATTGCAATCCCGCAATGACCAGACCGCTGATGGAAAATATCAAAGTTGCAATCAGATTTAACCGCATCAATTCGACCACAAGTTCTTGACGGATGGGGGATAGACCGGGAGCGATAATATAGTGAACAATAGGTTGTGCAAATAACGCAATTAACCCTGCTAGTAGCGCAGTCACAATAAAGGCAAAATTGGCAATCCTGCTAAAAAGGTGCCAGGCTTTTTGTCGACCCTCTCTGGAAAGAACCTCTGTTAAAACAGGGATAAATGCCATCGCTAGTGCGCCACCCGAGATCAAAGCAAAAAGCATATCCGGTGCATTATTTGCCACATTGAAAGCATCCAAATCAAGACCTTTGGATAACCCAAATTGTCTCAGGATAACCACTAGGCGAAAAATTGCCAACACCTTATCGATAGCAAAGCAAATTGCCAATAGAAGCGAGATTTGTGTTAAACGAGAAATTTTCTTGATGGCAACCTCCTACCCCAAAGCGACATCCAAAAACATCATGATCGCAAAACCTATGATTACACCGATTGTGGAAATATCCGTATTATCACAATGTTGAGATTCTGGAAGAAGCTCCTCAATGACTACATATATCATGGCGCCGGCAGCAAACGATAACGCGTACGGTAAAATGGGTCTAAGGAAAAAAACTGCTGCTGCACCAATCAACCCACCTATCGGTTCTACAATTCCAGAAAGCTGACCGAAAAAGAAGCTTCGTTTTGCTGAAAGCCCTTCCCGGCGTAAAGGTGCAGCTACCGCCAAACCTTCTGGTAGATTCTGCAATCCAATTCCCAATGCCAGTCCGAACGCAGTCAGTATCGTTGCATGACCCAGACCTGCTGCAGCAGCACCAAATGCCACACCGACTGCCATTCCTTCAGGTATATTATGAAGTGCTATCGCGAGCACAAGGAGGACACTGCGTTGCCATTTCGTTTAATACCTTCCGCATGCAACCCTACGCTGTCCATATGAAGGTGCGGTAGTAATTTGTCAACTGCAAACAGGAATCCCGCACCGAGTAAAAATCCGGACACTGCCGGCAACCATTTTGGCAGCCCCAAATCTGTCGCAAGTTCGATGGACGGAGCCAACAAAGACCAATAACTTGCTGCGATCATCACTCCTGCAGCAAATCCCAGCATTCCATCGAGTAGTCGACGATTGATTGCCTTTGATAAAAACACGCCTGCAGCTCCGACAGCTGTCATGCCCCAAGTAAAGAGGGTAGCCAACAGTGCTTGAATGATTGGATGAAGGGTAATTATTGAATTAGGCATATGTTTTATCCCAAGGCGACATCAAGAACCATCATAACAATGAAACCAACCATGGTTCCCAACGTAGCCAGATCGGTATTTTTGCCTTGCTGTGCTTCCGGGATAAGTTCTTCCACAACCACAAAGATCATTGCTCCCGCAGCGAAAGCAAGTGCATACGGCAATAATGGACGGACAAAATAGACTGCCGCTGCTCCCACCACCCCAAAAATTGGCTCCACAATAGCAGATAATTGCCCATACCAAAAACTCTTGCCTGCCGACAAACCCTCCCTGCGCAAAGGCGCTGAAACTGCCAACCCTTCCGGGAAATTTTGCAGACCTATCCCGATGGCCAGGATAATTGCTGCGGGGAGTGTGGCGCCAGGTAAACCGGCAGCAGCAGCGCCAAATGCCACACCAACTGCTAACCCCTCAGGGATGTTATGTAAGCTGATAGCCAGGACAAGCAATATACTCCTATTCCAGCTTGTTCTTACACCTTCAGTTTCACCACCAGGGAGATTTAAATGCAAATGGGGGAGAACTTTATCCGCTCCAAACAAGAACCCGCCTCCCAGAAAAAAACCAATTGCAGGTGGTAAATAACTTGGAATCCCAAGCTGTGCAGACAGTTCAATGGAAGGTGCCAATAACGACCAATAACTTGCAGCGATCATCACGCCTGCTGCAAAACCTAGCATTATATCCAACAATTTTCGACTTATGGTGCGGGATGTAAAAACCATGGCCGCCCCTAAAGCTGTCACTCCCCAGGTAAATAACGTTGCGAATAGTGCTTGGGTTACTGGATGAAAACGCTCAAAACCAAACGTCATAGATGCCTCTTTTCATAATCAATGATTATAGTTATTTTATATGATTCGTAAAATCCTGGTTGACGAATTTAAGGAATGTTCTATAATGATAATGATTATCAATATCAATATGAATACATTGCATGACACATGGATAAGAACCCTTGATGATAGTGGATACAGGCTTACCAAACCTCGGATTGCCGTGATCCAATCATTAACACAAACAGATCGTGCACTTAATCCCACTCAGATATTTTTTTTGGCGCATCGTCAATGCAGTTCATTAGGATTGGTCACCGTTTATAGGACATTGGAAAAGCTTGAGGAACTCCAATTAATCCAAAGGGTCTATCTCCAGCATGGAAATTACGGATTTTTTCCAAAAAGCGAGGGACATCATCACCTGCTCATTTGTAAGCAATGCAACCGAACAGAAATTTTTTCCGGTGATGATCTTTTTCCCCTGTTTTCTAAACTTAATTTGGAAACAGGATTTGAAGTTAAGGATCACTGGCTTCAATTAGTTGGAGTCTGTGCGAAATGTAAAAAATGAATTACATGAAACGACAAAACGTGCTGATAACCTTCCTCTTAATTGTCTGTCTAATACTGACTTCCTGTTCAAACACTCCGTCCTCGCAGACCTCAACTCTCAAGGTGATCGCCATTGAATCATACCTGGCCGATATCGCCCAGAACATTGCGGGGACACATTTTCATATAGATACACTCATTCCCATTGGTCTTGATCCTCACAGTTTTGAACTTACACCTCAGGATGCTGTCAAACTATCCGAAAGCCAGATGGTGATCATAAACGGGGGTGGTTTCGAAACCTGGTTGCAAACTTTCATTCAAAATACAACCGATTCTTTACATATTGTGGATGCCTCTGCAGGTTTGATTTCCCGAAAATCAAAATCCGGAGAAACCTCCTTGGATTCTTCAGCAGCTGGAGATACCGACCCACATTTTTGGTTGAATCCGGTAAATGTGATCCGATATGTAAATACTATTCGGGATGCACTCGCTGAAATGGATCCCACTAATGGCAGTGATTACCGGTATAACGCGCAAACCTACATCGACCAATTAACCGAACTCGATCAATGGATCCTCGATGCAGTCGCACAAATTCCGACCGAAAATAAAATCCTGGTCACTAACCATGAAAGTCTTGGATATTTTGCAGATCGTTATGGCTTTCAAATTGCAGGGGCAGTCATCCCATCCACTAGCAGCGATGCCATGCCGACTGCAAAACAATTAGCAGATCTCGTGTCGATTATCCGTACCAAAGGGATTAAGGCAATTTTCCTCGAAACTGGTTCAAATCCAGACCTGGCAGAGCAAGTGGCAAGAGAAACCGGTATAACCATCGTTAATACCATTTACACCCATTCACTCACCCAACAGGATGGTCCTGCTCCTACATATATAGATATGATGAAATTCGACGTGATGACGATTGTTCAGGTTTTACAATAGAAAGAGAGGTCTTCATTGGGTACAGATCCTTGTAAAGACAGTCCTGCAAAATTGGAATTACAGCATGTCTCGGTTATGTATGAAAACACTCTCGCTTTGGAAGACATCAACCTGACCATCGAACATGGTGCGCAGGTGGCAGTGGTTGGCCCGAATGGTGCTGGAAAATCCACTCTTTTCAAATCCCTTGTTGGGCTTATCCCGCTGAAAAATGGAACGATTCGCATCCACGATCAACCGCTCGGTCAACATCTCGATTGTATTGCCTATGTACCTCAACACGAAGAAATTGATTGGCATTTCCCTGTGACCGTAAAAGATGTGATTATGATGAGTCGCTACGGAAAATTCGGTTGGTTATCTCAACCTCGAAAGATCGATCATGAGATGGTTGATTGGAGTTTACGTCAATTGGGTTTACGAGAAATTGCGCATCACCGGATTGATGAATTATCCGGAGGACAGCAACAGCGGGTGTTCCTGGCAAGAGCACTTGCTCAAGAGCCACACATCTTATTAATGGACGAGCCATTTACTGGGGTCGATGCAACAACCCAGGAAGTAACCTTGGAATTGCTCGAGGAACTACGCAAGAAAAAAGTTACCACATTGGTTTCCACGCATGATCTGAATTTGGCTTCCGGAAAATTCGAGAAAGTATTATTGCTGAATAGAAAGGTTATTGCTTTCGATATTCCATCTAAAGTATTTACGCACGATTCAATTCGAAGTGCATTTGGGGATCACTTATTGTTCTTGGATGGTGCCATGATCATGGAGGAATGTTGTCCACCAGGAAAGGAAGGGAAATTGAAATGATAACCTGGTTGAGAGAACCGTTGATTTTTTCATTCATGCAAAGAGGGTTGATTGCATCGATCATGGTGGGTATTCTTTGTGCAGTAATTGGATGTTATGTGATCCTTCGTTCAATGGCTTTTTTGGGAGATGCCCTCGCCCATGCCATTCTACCCGGTGTGGCTATCGCTTACTTGTTCGGGGGTAACCTCCTTATCGGGGCATTAATTGCAGCTCTGGTCGTTGCATTTGGAGTGAGTTATTTTACGAAAGGCGAAAGGATCAAAGAAGATACGGCAATAGGGATTTTGTTCGCGGCAGCGCTTTCTCTCGGAATCGCCCTGATCAGTTCGATAAGAACTTATGCCGTGGATCTCAGCCATATACTTTTTGGGAATGTTCTAAGTGTCACTCCACAAGATCTCTTGTTAATCATTGGTTTAGCTGTTTCAGTTTTAATAACGCTCGTATTGCTTTATCGTCCATTTCTAGTGGTTACTTTTGATCCCATTCTGGCAAAAACACTCCGCCTTCGAGTAGATGGATATAAGACTTTGTTGCTTGTTCTGCTTGCTGTTACCATCGTCATCTCACTGCAAACAGTTGGTATTGGGCTGGTGGCCGCAATGTTGGTAACCCCCCCGGCTGCTGCTTCATTGCTTACCCGCAGACTCCCCATCATGATGTTGATCTCCGCAGTGATCGGTGCCGTTTCAAGTTTGATTGGACTATATGTCAGTTATTATTTGAATATTGCATCAGGTGCAGCGATCGTACTGACAGCAACTGCATTTTTTATAATCGCATTTTTGTTTGCTCCCGGAAAAGGTCAATTTTGGAGAAGAAAAAAAGTTAACATAGAGGAACAAGAAATATGAAATCTCTTGGAACCTTGTTCATTGTTGCCACACCGATCGGAAATTATCAGGATATCACCCTGAGGGCTATTGAAATATTGAAGGCGGTTGATGGAATCATCTGTGAAGAATACCGCGCGGGTAGCACCTTATTGAAAAAAATAGGGATTCAACCTAAAGAAATTATCACGTTGAACGAACACAACGAAAGTGAAAAAATATCTGATATAACGCTGAGAATTGTCAATGGGCAATCGATGGCTTTGATCTCAGATTGTGGCACTCCTGTTTTTGCTGATCCTGGAGCCAACCTAATAGAACTCGCCTGTTCCATGGGAATCCGGGTATCACCAATACCAGGCGCTTCATCGTTAATGGCGGCACTTTCAACGCTGGACTTCAAAATCAACCGATTCCTCTTCCTGGGTTTCCTTCCAAGAGATCCAGTTTTGCGAAAAAAAGAATTAACCCAAAACAAAAACTTGCATACCCCCATCATTATTATGGATACACCTTATCGTCTTGCTGCAATTTTAGAAGATGTGAAGAATGTGTTCGGAGGTAATCATTCCATTGTTCTTGCATGTGATTTGACTTTGCCCTCAGAGAGAATTTACCGAGGGGGAGTTGCTGAAATTCAAAATCAAGTGGGGAATTCAAAAGCTGAATTTATTCTAATTATCCGGTAATTCTTGAAACTAATCATCAAATTGCTGCGTATATAGAGTGAAATCTTATTCACTTCTTTCGAGGTTTTAATTATGAAAAAACAGACACGGTTTATTATTCTACTTATTCTTTTAGCGGTCGCTTCGAGTGCTTGTTCGGTGACGGTTTTCCATGGAAGCGGGAACATCATAAACGAAACCAGGGAAGTTTCTGGTTTTCATGGCGTTGAACTGACTGCCCTTGGTAATTTATCAATCCAGCAAGGCGACCAGGAAGAGTTGCGCATACAGGCAGATGATAATTTGATGCATCACATCATATCAGAAGTACGCGATGGGATCCTCATTATCAGCTTCGATGATAATAAATGGTCCAATTTTTATACATCGAGCGAATCCATAAAATTTTATTTGACGGTTAAAAACCTGGATGCCATTCAGTTTTCCGGGGCTGGTAAGATCACGGTGGAAGATGTGTCGTCTCCAACCTTGTCAGTTTCATTGAATGGTGTCGGCAGCATCTATATTGAAAATGTCACTACGGACAATCTAAACATTAATCTATCCGGTGCTGGTGATCTTTCGGTCGATGGCATCGTTACAAATCAAAACATTAACTTAAGTGGGGTCGGCAGTTACCACGCAGCAGATCTGGATAGCCAGAGTGCTACCATTACTCTCAGTGGTGCAGGCAGTGCGACCATTTGGGTTGAGGATTCTTTAGATGTTCACATCTCTGGAGTCGGTTCCGTGGGGTATTTCGGGAATCCCCACATAACTAAATCGATTTCAGGACTGGGCTCATTGGTTGAAAAAGGGACAAAATAGATAAATAATGAGGCAGGTCATTAAACTTGCCTTCATATAAAAATTAGGAGATACCATGGATAAAAATACAAAAGCGATATTATCAAAACCAGCCGTGCTTGTAGGAATTGCATTGATATTCATCGGTCTGCTCTCGATCGTGAGCAGGTTGCTGGGTTATTCACTAGGTCATTTTCTATGGCCATTTTTCATCATCGTGCCTGGTTTGCTTGCACTATACGGCGGAATGAAAACAAGTGACTCGGGCAGTCAGGCATTATTGATCATCGGTTCCATCATTACAATTACGGGTGTTGTGTTATTTTTCCAAACAATCACCGGGTTATGGGCAAGTTGGTCATATGCCTGGGCGTTGGTAGCTCCCACTGGTGTCGGGGTCGGAGAATGGATTTATGGGAATAAGACCGCAAATGAAGCAAAGAAAGCATCAGGGAAAAAAGTGATCTGGATTGGCATGATCTTATTCTTGGTGGGATTGATATTCTTCGAATTGATCCTGCATGTCAGTGGAACCGGTCCTGGATACTTGGGTGTAGCAATAGCATTTGTCGTCATCGGGATTCTTTTTCTGGTATTTTCCTTTATGAAACCAAAAAAGAATAATTAATCATTAAAAGAATAATGAAATCCGCCTCGGAAGGCGGATTTTTTTTACCCCAAGGGGTGTTGCGTATCTCGATAATATCACAAATGAAATTGTCAAATCATGTGCTTTTTTGGCGTTTTGATAACCAGAATTCAAAGCAGATATAGAGTGTCACCGCTAGAATTGCGATCGCTGTCAATTGTTGCAGGCTGAAAGGGCCGAGGACCCGGGGGAGATCCCGGAGGGCGTCGATGAGCAGGCGTCCTAAGGAAAAAACAATTAAAAAGGCGAAGGTCAGCTTACCCCTGAAATGTTTCTGACTGCGATTCAGCCACAACCAGATGAATAGTGCTGTATCGAATACGATATATATGATCTGGGTTGGATAGCGAAATGCCAATTCCCCATTCTGTCCTGGTAGGTACATACTCAAAAAGTTTTGGTTTTCCAAACCGAAACAGCAGCCATTCAACAGGCAGCCAATGCGAAAAACCACCAACAGCAGGGGTAAGGTTAGCGAAATCAAATCGAGTACGGAACTGATTGATTGTTTTCGAAGAGCAGCAAAAGCCCAACCTAGAAAAAGCGCACCTAGAACGACGCCAAATGAAATCAATCCACCCGAGAATAATGAGAGAAATTCCTTTACTCGCCCCCCAAAACTGAACCGGAATAATCGGTCATTCAAAAAACCGATGACCAGCGCAAAGGGAATGACAGCTATCCAGAAGGTGCCGATATCCCGCTTGGAGAATCCTCTCAGCCTGGCTTCCCGCGATGCGAAAGCGACACCAACAAGAATGGCCAGGAAAAGGAAGAAATGGGAAGAAAGCAATTTTACAGGACCTATCTGGATCAAAATCGGATACATGTCTATGATTTTATTGCATCAGGAAAATATTTATATATAATCATATCATTGGATAAGAAGCTAACGAAAGGTGCTCAACGGAAAAAGGAGATTGCACGATGAAACCAGGCATAATTCGCACCATTTTATTTTGTAACCTCGTAGTAAGTCTGCTTATTGGGGGATTTCTAGCATCTGGCAATCGAGAACAGGCTCAAAAGGATCCATTCACCGTAGTCGCCGACCCGATTACATATAAATTTCCGGGGGATAATATCAGATTTATCTATACCCTGAAAAATACAATGGGGACGCAAATTTACAATCTCAAGTTCACAGATAGATATGGCAAGGTTCCTTGTTATGCGACGTTGGTAGAAGCCTATCAAACGACAGGCTGTTACCGTCAAATAACAATCACACAGGATGATATAGCCAATGGGCATATCGATAATTCTGTCTCCGTCACTGGGGATTACAACTCTGGAGGGTGTTTTGGTTACTCTATTGAACATATTAAATTACACCGCGAATGTTACAGTAACAAGTCTCGCACCGCCTCCCCGGGTTTCTATTCCCAATCCTGTTTTGTTTATGAAAATCACCGGAAATCCCTCCACCTTTACCGGAACAGACCAGGTCATAACTTACGCATACACCCTGACCAACAAAGGAAACGTGAAATTGAGCGGAGCCTTCACGATTGATGATACTCTTGTACACGTAACCTGTCCTTCGACAGATACCCTGGACATTAATAATAGTCTCGTATGTACAGCCACATATGACACAACGATGGCGGATGTGCTGACTGTTTCATCAAGAACACGGCGATTTCGCATGCCAATTACAAGGATGGAACGAAAATATATAGCGTGGAATCCGATTCGATCAGCGTTGAAATCCCAATGACTGCCCAGCCTTCCATAAGTTTGGTCAAGACTGCCAATCTTCCTTGTTTTTCCTATGTCGGAGAAACCATTCAATACACTTTTTCCATTAAAAACACTGGCACTGTTCCTTTGACAAAACCATTTCAAGTCATGGATACATATGGTTTCAATGATGCAATTATATGTCCGGATGTCGTCACCCTTGTTGTTGGTGACACATTGATTTGTAATGGATCTTATAAAATCACGCTAAACGATATTGGGTTGGATATCTTGAATCAGGCTACTGCAAGTGCCCAATATCAAGGCCAGACGGTTACCTCCAACGAGGCATCTGTCGATGTTTGTTATTCCACACCACCGACACCTACTGAACCTCCTTCCCGCATTCTTGATTGTTCACAATTTACCATCGCGGATACTTGTAATCCCCATACGGAATGTATTTTTATTGACGATAACTGCAAAAACAAATAAGATAAAAATATTTCACATTGTTTGAATTGTGGTATTCTTCGGTAAAAATAATTTGCAAGACATGACTCACCGTAAAATAAGCCTTGAGAAGGGATGATGGCAGAAGACTAGCGAAAAATGTGATCATCTGGTTAATAAACCATCAAGGTTTTTCTCGTATTTTTCTTTATGAAGCCGAAAAAATAAACTGATTTTCCTAAAATAATGTAATCCGCCCTAAAAGGCGGATTTTTTATACCCAAAGGGGTATTATGTGTATAGAAAATACAAAGCGGGGGATCCTTGATCGAATTACCCAAGCAAACGATGAAAATGAAATCAAAAGAAAGCTGTAATTTCCTCTAGAAGGTTAATGAAATTTTAATATTTTACGCTTGACACACCTTTTCCCTAGAGATAATATGAAAGCATGATCAATAATATAAGCAATAAAAAAGAGTTGTCACCAGAACAACGAAATGAACTACTCAGATCATTGAAAGCCCGTTTTGAGAAAAACATGAACCGCCATAAAGGTCTTGAATGGGTAAAAGTACAAGCAAAGCTGGAAGCTGATACTGAAAAACTGTGGTCACTCAATGAAATGGAAAGAACTGGCGGTGAACCGGATGTTGTCGGTCATGATAAAAAGACGGGCGAATATATTTTTTATGATTGTTCAGCGGAAAGTCCTATAGGCCGCAGAAATGTTTGTTACGACCGTGAAGCGCTGGAATCAAGGAAAGAATATAAACCGGAAAATAACGCTATTGATATGGCAGCCGCCATGGGTATCGAACTTTTAACCGAAGAACAATATCGAGAGTTGCAGAAACTTGGAAATTTCGATACAAAAACATCGAGCTGGCTGAAAACACCTTCTGAAATCAGAAAACTCGGAGGTGCAATCTTTTGCTGATCGTCGCTACGACCATGTCTTCGTGTATCACAACGGTGCTTCCTCATATTATGGTGTCAGGGGGTTCCGCGGCTCGCTAAGGGTCTAGTACCTTGTCATAAAAATCATCAGGAGGCAAACACAACGTGCAAGGGATGGTGGAGATCCATCGCCGTCTTCAGATATTTTTGTGGTTTAATATTTTTCCCGCTCCCAAGTATTTCGCTAGCCCACCCTGCCGCTAGTAATCCAAATCATTGAGCGCTAATATTAAAAATCCGCCAAAAAATGGCAGATTTCTGTGTGCCCCCAAGCAACTGTGTTAAAAGTCAAGATGCGGGGGCGACTTTCCATGTGGTTTGAGTTCGCATCATAGCATTTAATATAACCAATAACTTCCGCATGCAAGCTACAATAGCGACTTTTGGTAACTTGCCTGCTTCAATCAGGTTTTTGTAATGAGCCTTAATTACTGGATTGCACCAAGTAGCAGTCAGCGTGGCCATATACAAAACGCAACGCACATCTGCTCGACCGCCTTTCGTCCTTCGTCTACCTCGTTTGTTGCCACTGTCATTGTTGAATGGGGCTGTACCCACTAGAGCAGCAATCTGTTTGCGGTTACAAACACCAAGTTCAGGTAGGGTTGCAATCAACGTCGCGGCAGTGATTTTACCAACGCCAGGTGTGCTAATCAACAAAGCTTTCTTTTGCTTGATCTCTGGGGTATTCTTTGTCAGCTGGTCGATCTCTCTATCCAGTTCAGCTAGTTGCTCTTTTAGCGAAGTAATTATGCTTTCAATGTACTCACGAATATCCGGATCTACATTTTCGAGACGATTTCTTTCAGCTGTGAGCATATCCAAGACCTGTTTACGCCGCTTGAGCAAGGCTGCAAGGTGTTTTTCAACATCTCCTGGAAGGATGGTCAGGCGCGGGTTGGCTTTTTCGCCAAAATATGCCAGTACTTTGGCATCCATTTTGTCTGTCTTGGCAAACCAATTCATACCTTCGGCGTATCTTCGTACTCGAAGTGGATTTACGTGAGATATGGGCAATCTTGCCGTGCATAACTCCTTGACTAACCGGGCCTCGTATCCGCCGGTCGCTTCCACCACGATTCGTTGCGGCCCAACAGCTTTCAACTGCTGGGACAAGCTGGTAATGCCGTCTGCGTCGTTCAGCACACGCCATGTCCGATCTGCAGGTTGGATTGCAACATCCAGCCATTTTTTGGAAACATCGATCCCTGCGTAGTACAACTTTGCTTCTGCCATTATGCGCTCGCTTTCATGTTGTTTGCCCGTCCTAGTAGAATACGGTCTTCAAGACCACACAACTGTTCGGGCTATCATGTATTTAGACACGGCGACCTGCGCTTGGGGACGGTCTCTTAGGACCGAGGGGATAACGGTCTACCGTGTCCTTTCCTTAATCATACTAGGGGATGCTGTATATACGTATAATACAAAGTTGAGAGGGGGATGATGACAACCTCAACCAGCATGTAAGCACAGCTTGCACGTAGCACAGTGGCTTGCTATACTGTGAGCAGCGGAGAATTACGACATGGATATATGCGAATTCACATCTGTGGATTACCCGTCCATTGTGGATATTCACAAAAGCCTGAACATCGTTTGGCCAGAACAGCCCCAGACGCCGGAAGGCTGGGCCTCAGCCGACCAGAATCTGAGTCCGAAAACGAAATACAAACGCTGGGTCGCGAATGAAAACGGTCGCGTGGTAGGATTTGCCTCATATATCAAAAGTCCCTGGAGTTATCCACCGGAAAGTTGCAATATAAATGTAGAAGTAAATCCCGATTTTCAACGCCGCGGAATCGGCTCGGCTCTCTATGATCATGTAATAGACGAAGTGCATACTTTTAATCCACCTGCGTTACGCGCCGATGCTTTCACCAACTTGCCGCAGGGATTTGCCTTCCTGCAAAAACACGGTTTCTATGAAGCCTTTCGCGAGACGCCGGTCCACCTGGATGTAAAGGCTTTCGATTCGAGCCCGTATGCCGGCCTTGAGCCGAGGTTGAAAGCGGAAGGGATCGTCATCAAAAATATGTGCGAACTCAAATCGGATCCAGATCGCGATAGAAAGATCTACAACCTGATGTGCGAGGTGGATCAAGACCTTCCACACGAAGGGGATGGACCGAACCTGGAGCCGCCTTTCGATGATTGGGTGGGGTGGCTGAATAGCCCATCTGTGTTGCCAGAGGCGTATTTCATCGCCACGCGCGGGGATGAGTATATCGGAATGAGAGAATTAAGCCGATACTCCAATGACGCCCTGCTGGGAGGGCTGCTCGGAACCCGGCGTGAATACCGTAAGCGCGGCATCGGTCTGGCAATGCAACTGCGCGGCATCGTTTATGCCAGGGAACGCGGTTATCATTTTCTTAAGACATGCACCGCGGTGCAGAATTTTCCGATGCAAAACCTGTTCAACAAGCTGGGTTATGCCCGTGACCCGGAGTGGCAGCAATGCCAGAAGGATGTCGTGTAACACAGGGGAATATTCAACGAACGGCTTGTAATAGTAGTACTCAAGGCATAGAAATTGACAACGAAAACGGCATAAAATCACCTGACTGTATTTCCCCGATTGCTCACGATGGTAACTGGTGTTGGGAAGCACGCACATCTTTTCTCCATTGATACATCCGCGCGGTGCTCCCAGGCGCACTCGAACACCATCCCCCTCTGCAGACTTTTTTTGATCAAAAAACAACTGCCTATCTGGCAAGTCGCTGTTCCGCAGGGAGAACTTTATTTACAAGACTCTCCATTATTGGACCATAATAACGAGTGGATATCATAGAGACGGATGAATCAGATTATACAAAAAGACCACCTGGAATCATTGTTCCAAATGGTCTATATGTTCCAGTGCCCCCAAGGAGACTCGAACTCCTGTTATAGCCTTGAAAGGGCTGTGTCCTAACCACTAGACCATGGGGGCAACGGGACAGAATTTTACCATCAGCATCCAGATGGGTCAAGCATAATTGAAATATTTACTTTCTCTCATTATCCAATGCGATAATGGTCTGATCATAGATTTCCTTCAGATGCTTAATAACCTTGCCAAGAGCCTCCCAATCATTTTTTTCTACTTCGATTTCAATTTCATGACAAATGGAAGATAATTCCGTTGCACCTAAATTGGAACTCGAACCCTTAAGACTATGAGTAGCTTTCTTCAAATCATTTCCATTCTTCTGTTGATAATTTTCCTCTATTTGTGCAAGAGTTTTTATGGATTCTTTCTTGTAAACATCGATCATTTCTGTGAGGAAGTCAGCTTCTCCTTCATTTTGAAGGTCTCGGATGTTCCCCAGGATTTCTTTGTTTAAAATAGTTTTCATTTCTAAACCCTCGTTTTTCATCGGAATTGTTTGATTATCATGCAAATGTTTGACTCGTTCGATAGTGTCCTGCAAAGCACGCATTGTAACAGGCTTACTAATATACTCATCCATCCCAGCATCAATGCAAATTTGCCGGTCCCCCTCCATTGCAGATGCTGTCATCGCAATGATTGGCATATGGGTTCCGGTTTTTTTCTCAGCTACACGTATCTCTCTGGTGGCAGTATATCCATCCATTTCCGGCATTTGCCCATCCATTAGAACAAAAGAATATTTTCGCGAATCATTTTCCAGGATTTCTACTGCTTTTTTCCCGTTATCTGCAATATCAACAAAATATCCCAATTTCTTTAGCTGGACACTCGCAAGTTTTTGGTTTGCCAGATTATCCTCAACAAGTAGAACTGTCTCTTTATTAATTACCTCGCCATGCTTTAATTCAACGGGGATTTTTTCTCCCTCATTGGGCACTGCTTGACCTAAATTACCGTGGGATTCTTTAGCTGTCAGCGATGCAATTGCATCAAATAAAACAGATTGTTTTAGTGGCTTCGTCAGATAAGTTGAAAATCCGCTCTTGAATGCCATATCGCTTAATCCCCGTTGTTCATAAGCAGTCAAAAGAATAAATTTTGTTCCTTTGGTTTTCGAGATTTGAGAACAACGTTTGATAAGTTCAAAACCATTCAAATCAGGCATTTGGTAATCAATAATTGCGACATTAAAAGGTTCGTCGTGATCTTCTGCATCTTTAAATAGTTGTAACGCGCTTGTTCCATCGGTTGCAACCTTGGGGTTCATTCTCCAACTGGTCAAATATCGATTAATTATTTCACAATGGTTTTTATTGTCATCTATAACAAGAACTTTCAATCCTTCAAGGGTTAGAAATCGACTTTTTACTCCAGTAATAGAAGGCAATTTTACCTTCCTTGGACGGAAGGTAAATGTAAATGTCGACCCCTTTCCTACTTTGCTGGTAAACCCGATTTCTCCACCCATCAACTGAACGATCTTTTTTGAAATTGCAAGTCCTAATCCTGTCCCACCATATCTCCTTGTGGTACTCCCATCAGCTTGCGAGAATGGCTGAAACAGGATTTTTTGCCCTTCTGGTGAAATTCCAATACCGCTATCCTTAACGGAAATCTTTATGGTGACTGTTTCTTCCGTTTGATCTTCAGATTCTGCAGAAACTAGAATATCACCTCTTTCAGTGAATTTGATTGCATTGGAGATAAAATTAATTAGTACTTGCTTAAACCGTACTGGATCTCCTTGAATAAGTACTGGGATTTGCGTGTCAATATAAGACATCAACGTAAGTCCTTTTTCGTGAGCCTTTGCAGCAAATAGATCGATGGCTGCTTCCATGGTTTGGGCAAAGTCAAATGCTATGTTTTCGAGTGTGACTTTGCCAGCTTCGATTTTGGAAAAATCCAAAATGTCATTGATGAGCGATAGCAGAATTTGCCCCGAGTCGCGAACAACAGTCGCATATTCTGATTGTTCGCTGGATAAGGTTGTATCCAGCAACAGCTCGGACATGCCAATGACCGCATTCAAAGGTGTTCTGATCTCATGGCTCATCGTAGCCAGAAATTCGGATTTCAATCGCACGGCTTCTAATGCCTGATCCCTTGCTTCAGCAAGAGCCTTACTGTTGCGCGTAATTTCATCGGCGAAACCTTTGATCTTTGTCAGGTATTGCTCACGCTCCAATTCGACGCCAATCCATTGTGCCATCAAACGAAGGAATTCCACATCTACAGTCGAGAACGAAATAGGGCGTGAATGAGAGCTGATAAAAGAAATGGTCCCGTAAGGTTTTCGATCTACCTCAATCCGTGTTCCAAGAAACGCTTTTACCTGAATTTCTTTGAGGAAAGATCGATGCTTCGGTTCTGTCTCAACGATATTATCCAATGCAATCGGTTTATCCGATTGGATTGTTTCTTCAATAATCGAATTTCGTAGATCTTGCTCCATCCCTGCATACAGTTTCATACCCCTCGAATGTGCTTCCTGAACAATATATTTCAACCCTTTGACTTGTGTGACGAATCCGGCTTCAGAGTCAAAGTGCCGACAACCCATCATCAGCAAGCTTCGTAATTTGTCCGAGAACGCCATCCCTTGTGATGCTGTAATGGCATACAATCCACGTATGGATTCTTCACTTCTGCGGAGAAGGCTCTCAGAAACTTTGCTTTCCGTGATGTCAAATATAAGGTTTATCACCCCGACGATTTTTCCAGATGCATCTTTAAGGGGTTCCAAATACACCTGAATCGGAATCCCTTCCAAATACATTTCAAAGGAAACGCGCACGCCTCCCAATGCAGCCTTATTTGCTCTCATTAATTCTTCATTATCGGCTGTTGTTTTAATAAGCTTGTCTATAGCTTCTTGCTTCGTTATCCCTAAGGTTTTTAATCCACTTCCTTTAATGGAAACAATTTTCATGTTTTCATTAACCATAATTAAAATGGCGGGAAGCTGATCCAGCATTAGTATTAGGACTGCTTGATTTTCCCTTAAACTTTTCTTCAGCTTGATCATGCTCCTCGGTTAATGCCAAAGAAGTAAGTGCTATTTTTAATAACGAAATCTCAGTATCATCCCATATATTTTCATTGCTACAATTATCAAAACCGATGAATCCGATGAATTGATCGTCATGCATTAAAGGCATGATAAGAACTGCTTTAATGTCTTTCGCATGCCTTAGTTCAAGATCAGCAGGATACCCAGTTATGATCTCTCCCCGTCTTAATTGTTCATACCAATCCAATTTCTCATCAAAATTGATAGTTCTCGGCCAGATTTCTTCCTTTAATTTTTTTGATTTATGTTTTTCCCATTGCACAACCCTGTCAGAAAGCCTGCTTCCATCTCCGCCTATGCGATTTAGAAAATAGTAAACACGATCGGCATTGGAAACTTTTCCAAGCAAAGCAAGTACTCGTTTTAAAGCCACATTTCTTTCTTTATAACCTAGCAGTATCGATTGAATTTCGACAAGCGCTGCCAGGTATCGTTCTCTTTTTCCAATGTATGTTCGACAGCTTTACGATGCCCTAATTCATTCTGTACTTCTTCATACAACCTTAATATTTCAACGGATTGACAAGCTACCAGTGAGATCCGAACCGCCGTTTCAACTTCTTCTTCTGTGAACTTTCTTGGAGCGAGAGATCCTAATAATACCGTTCCAATTACATCTTCATGAATAATCAAAGGCAAGATTAAAATTGAAATGATCCCTATTCGTTTCAGAATTGGGCGAAAACTTATAAGTGCAGGATCATTTTGAGCATCATTTACTGCGATAGGTTGTTTATGACGAATGGCTTCCAAGAATACAGGATTATTATTAAACTCAAACACTTCACCCAAGATTGATGGGCGTCTATTATTCCCATATTCGGCTACCATATTAATCTTGCTCTTTTCAGCATCCGCCAATCCCATTGATGTTTGTGGTACATTAAGCGCTCTCGCAAATTCCTTACAAATAACGTTGTAGATAGCCTTTGAATCAAATGATGAGGTCGCTGCGGACAATATCCGGTTTATGATGAGTGTTTCGTCAAGTTGATATTGCAGCTGTTTTTCCATTAACTTGCGTTCCGACATATCCCGGATAAACATGTAAATCAGAATTTGATCGTTAATCTTCAATGAGTTTATTGAAAGATCTACTATTTTCGAAATTCCGGTCTTGCTCTTTGTTTCCAATTCAGTAATAAAACCGGGCTTATTCTCCTGAATAACGCGAATCTTTTTTACTACTTCAACCGTTTTTTCTTTGGAGATTATCTTCCATAATAACTCTTCAAAATTCAGTCCTTTTTTGGCTTTTCCCTTTATTTCAAAGAAATCAAAAAATGCAGGGTTTGCATCCAATACTGATAAATTTTCCGGTTCTATCAACGCAAAACCTTCTTTCGCTTGATTAACCAGATTGAAATAAATCTCTTGTTGGATTAACGCTTTTTGACTCTTGGTTCTTGCTTCTAATAGGACTTTTTCCAGTGGATGCTTGATATCCTCAAGTGCATCCAGGGAAATTCTCCGTAAAGGTTTTTCTCCACGATCAATTTCAGATAATTCAGATGGGTAGAATAACTCTTTCCGTAATTTCCCTAGTGGTCGGATCACCTGGCGTTCAAATAATAATATATACAACAAGGTTAATCCGATTCCAAAAATAGAACTGATTGTGATGACGTAAAAAAGGCTGGCTCTTCCCTGTTGGAAAATATCACGCGGATGATCAAATTGAAAAATAATTTCAGGGTCCTTGTTAATGCCATTAATGAACAAGAAACCTGAAATGATCTCCGCTGATCCTAATTGGATTAATACATTGGCATCCTTGGGTTTTAATCGTAGTAAGCGATCAAAATTGGATCGATTGGTTTGGCTGGAAAGTAAATGAACTGATAGATTCGTCATGCTTGAAAATTTTTCAAGGAGGACCGGATCGATTTCCCGTGCCAAGATCAAGAATCCGTTAGCCGGTCCAGACCCATCCGAGTGAGTGATGGCGTGACTTACGATCAGAAAAGCACCTTGGGGCAGTGCTATGATAGTTTGTTTCGGAGTAAGAACATCCAAAAGGCCGGACTCTTTATTTAAATATTGCTGCATTTCCTCTGGAAAATTGGTAAACTGACCGCGCAGATAATCGGCTCCTTCCGCTCGAATGATTTTCCCATCTAAATCTACATAGGCAATGAATTTTAGTTGAAGAGTCTTATATGTAGAAATTGCCCAATTATCCTGCCAATAATCTGGATATTCTCCAGCTGCAAATAAATAGGAATCATCCCACATCGCCCAATCTTCGTTCGTACGTTCCATTTCTTGGAGTTCGGATTGAATCAGATTTTCAATCTTGCCAGAGTTTTGAATTACGTCCTGTTTTTCCAGTTCCGTGAACCGATGTGTAAAAATGATCGTCGTAATAAGGGAACTTACCAATAGCAAAATGAGCGTCGAACCTACGATCAATAAGATGGTTTTCACACGAATCGACATGTAGTATTACTCCAATAAAAACGCCGAACATTCATCAATCATTTTTATCGAATAACAAAAATAATGCGGGCGATATTCTTCCGTAAGCTGTGAACTATTATGTAAAACAAGGAAAGTAGTAAATATTCTTAATATGCATGGAGATTTCTAATCTGATTATGTCATACATTTGGAAAGTAAGTTAACCTGCAAGCGGTAAAATACAGGTTTTATCCTCATATGTTGGATTGTTAATCGCTTTGCTAACTGGATAAACCCTCATTAATTCAGGATTGTATCCTCTCATCATCGAATTTAGTACCTTCGGGTCATTTTCCTCAAGCCATTGCCAGCATGAATTTGCATCGAGGATCACCGGCATTCGTTCGTGAATCGGAAACACGATACTGTTCGCTGAGCAAGTAATAATTGCGCAAGTATGTAATTCACTGCCTGCGGAGTTTTGCCAAAGTTCCCAAATCCCTGCAAACACAAATGGTTTTTCATTTTTCAATGTGAACCGAAAGGGCATTGAAGCACTATTGCCCCCCGAGGATCGTTTCCATTCATAGAAACCATCCGCCAGGATAAGGCACCTCCGTCGTTGGAAGGCACTTTTAAAGGAAGGCTTTTCCATTATCGTTTCCGATCGCGCGTTGATCAATTTTGAACCGATGGAAATATCCTTTGCCCAACCAGGAACCAAACCCCACTGAAAAAAATCAACAGTCCTTTTATTTGAATCTGTGAGGACCGCCACTGGTTGGGAAGGAGCAATATTATATCGAGGGTGCCATTCAGCAGGCATCTCCGGGATCTGAAATTCCATTTGGAGATCAACAGGGTCTACGGACAAAGTAAACCTTCCACACATGACATACCTCCTGGCATGCGCATTTTTCTTAACGATTATAATAGTGATATTCCTTTGCTTCGAGGTAACTATGGCAGTCCCTTTGGTTGAATGCATTCCAAACTTCTCAGAAGCTCGCCGCCCAGAAATTGTCAAACAAATCATTTCCGCAATTGAGTCCGTTGCGGGTGTGCATATCCTTGATCAGCATTCAGACCTGGATCACAATCGGACCGTGATCACCTATGTTGGATCTCCTGCTGCAGTGGAAGAAGCGGCTTTTCAAGCGATTTCCAAAGCTTCTACTTTAATTGATATGGATCAGCATACCGGTGCACACCCCCGAATAGGTGCCACGGATGTCGTTCCTTTTGTACCCTTATCAGAAGTAACAATGCAAGACTGCATCGAAATGGCACGGCGACTTGCAAAACGGGTTGGAAATGATCTGAATATTCCAACGTACTTATATGAAGAAGCTGCCACACGCCCGGAGCGACAAAACTTGGAGAATATTCGCAAAGGACAATATGAAGGTTTAAAAGAAGAATTAGGGAATAATCCCGAACGCGATCCTGATTTTGGACCTGGTAAACTCGGAAGTGCTGGAGCAACCGTTATCGGCGCACGCCAGCCCCTTATCGCGTTCAACGTTTATCTGACTACCAACGAAGTATCGGTTGCACAAAAGATCGCCAAATCAGCCCGTCAATCAAATGGCGGTTTTCGATATGTAAAAGCCATGGGAGTCATGGTTGAGGGACGTGCCCAGGTTTCTATGAACCTCACAAACTTTCGTCAGAGTTCCATCGCGCGGGTTGTGGAATTCGTCAGGCGCGAAGCAGCTCGATATGGAGTAGGCATTCACCACACGGAACTTGTCGGTCTGACTCCCGAAGAAGCACTCATCGAAGCCGCTGTCTGGTATCTGCAACTTGACCAGTTTGAACCGAAACAAATCCTCGAACAACGTCTTTTCGAAGTTCAAACTCATCAGACCGGCACTCTAAATGGTTCTGGGAATGAACCGAATTTTATTGATCGATTGGCTGCAGCCACCCCAACGCCTGGTGGTGGTGCCGCTTCAGCCTATACAGCAGCAGAAGCTGCTGCATTGGTCGCAATGGTCGCCCGGTTGACTGTTGGCAAGAAAAAATATTTGGATGTTGAACCCCAAATGTGGCAGGTGATTGAAAAAGCAGATGCTTTAAGGAACAAATTTTTCAAGGCAGTAGCTGAAGATTCCAATGCCTTTGAAGGTTTCCTGGGTGCCATGAAATTGCCAAAAGATACTGAGGAACAGCAAAATGCTCGATTAAGTGCCATTGAAAAAGCAACCATTCAGGCAATCCTGGTTCCATTGAATGTCGCAGGCATGGTACCCGAGCTATTGGAACTTGCTTTGATTGTGGCAGCGAGTGGAAATATCAATGCAATTTCAGATGCCGGCACCGCAGGCGCATTTGCAAAAGCCGTTGTCAGTGGCACGGGATTAAATGTGAGGATCAACTGTAAAAATCTTTCGGACAAACATGCATCTGAAAAATATATAAAAGAATTAATGTCGATCGAGTCTCAGGTCGCCGAAAAGAGCCTCAGCCTGCAAAAGATTCTCATAGAGCGTGCAGATCTGGAAATGTAACATTCATGGTGAAATCCTGGAATCTTTTCTTTTTCACTATCACGGCTTTAGTTCTTGTGACGGGATGTGTTGGAAACACAACACCGACAGAAATTACGTTTGCAAACACATCCGCTCCTAAAACTGATAACACCTTTTCCATCCAACTATGGTTGGATCCATTACTCCCAGAGAATTTTCGTGAAAAAGTCACATTAACTTCCAATTGGCAGTTAACAAATGAAAAAGATTCTTCAAATGCTCGAATTGAGATAGGTTCATCACAACCGGTTTCTCAATGGGTTTATGCGCTTGTCGCTCCATTTCCCACACTGACGGATCAAGTTACATTTGCAGATTTGAAGGGATTTTGGAGCTTGGGAAATGTTGTCGGATTTCCAATTAAGCAGCTGGTTCTTGATATGCAGACCAATACAATTTTATCTATCCTGTGGGGTGAACCAGCTTCAAATGTAGTAAAAATCATGCCGAAAAGCCAGTTATTGGATTATGCATGGGCAAAAAATGGAACCGAAGTATGGTCCATCATCCCTTTTGAAGATATCGAACCACGCTGGAAGGTGATAGCCATTGATGGAAATTCTCCCATCCAGCGCGACTTTCTCGCAGGGATTTATCCATTGGTCGTCGATCTTTCGATCATTTTGGATGATCCAGAAGCACAATCGTATTTTCTCAATTTGGATGCTGCGATTTTGCACCAAATCATCCCAACTTCAAACCGATTCGCAGAAGAAATGACGACATTGGTAATGACCGGTGTGACAGCCATGGTGCGTGCCACTGCTCTTCTCATGGAACAACAAGGAATGACATATCCAGCAGAAAGAATCCGCGATATTTTATGGAATGCAGATATTACCCATATCAGCAATGAAATTGCTTTTTCCCCTACGTGTGAAAAACCTGTTTATGTACAGGAAACTCTCACATTTTGCAGCCGACCTGAATATATCAAATTGCTCGAATATATCGGCACTGATATCGTCGACATGACAGGTGATCATTTTATCGATCGTCCACCCGAGGATGTGTTGTACACAATGCAGCTCTACAAAGAGCGTGGATGGGGATATTTTGCCGGTGGTGCCAACCTGGAAGAAGCGCGCGAACCTCTTTACATAAACCAAAATGGCAACAAGATCGCTTTCATCGGTTGCAATGCGAAACCGACCGGATATTCGAGTGCCACATCCACACTGCCTGGGACCTGGCATTGTAATTGGGATTACTTGAGCAATGAATTTAATTTGATCAAAGAAGATGAATACCTGCCTGTTATGGCATTCTCACATCTTGAATACTACCAATACAAAGCATTACCAGAACTTCAAGTGGATTTTCGCCATGCAGCCGAACTTGGTGCAGTGATTGTTAGCGGCAGCCAGGGACATCAACCCCAGGCCATCGAATTCTATAAAGACTCGTTCCTTCATTATGGTCTCGGTAATCTTTTCTTTGACCAGTATTATGAAGGAGAATCCACGCGCCAGGCATTCATTGACCGGCATGTCTTTTACAATGGAAAATATATTAACACGGAATTGATCACCATCGAATTTGTTGATAACGCTCAAAGCAGACTCATGACATTGGATGAGCGGAAAGTACTATTAACCACCATATTTACTGAAAGCGGATGGATACGTTTTAATCCCTGATTTCTTTCAACGAGGTTACCATGGGCTTGAAATCTGATAATTGGATTCGTAAAATGGCAATTGAACAGCATATGATTGAACCGTTTGTCGATCATCAGACACGGCAAGGGGTCATTTCATATGGTGTTTCATCCTATGGCTATGATGTCCGGGTTACAGACGAATTTAAAATCTTCACTAACGTTTTTTCTGCCACCGTTGACCCTAAAGCGTTCGATATTCGCTCCATGATCGATTTCAAAGGGGATGTGTGCATCATACCGCCCAACTCCTTTGCATTGGCGCGAACAGTGGAATATTTCCGCATTCCACGTTCAGTTCTTACAATCTGTGTTGGAAAAAGTACGTACGCCAGGTGTGGGATCATTGTTAATGTGACTCCTTTTGAACCGGAATGGGAAGGTTTTGTGACATTGGAAATATCCAATACCACCCCCCTCCCCGCTAAAATCTATGCCAACGAGGGGATTGCCCAGGTGCTGTTTTTTGAAGGTGATGAGATTTGTGCCACTTCCTACGCAGATAAAAAAGGGAAATACCAAAAACAGCAATCCATCGTGTTGCCTAAACTGTAATAAGCTTATGTCCAAGGAAAAAGAAAAACCTAATGCATTGATCCGTCGATTGCACGCTGATCAGTATCTTTTATTCATGCTGTTGGCTTTTGCAGGATCGGTATCGTTAACACGGATGGGTCTTTATCTCACAGGGTACCCACAATTGGGTACTGGTGAATTGCATATCGCCCATGTACTTTGGGGAGGGCTCTTGTTATTTGTTGCATCACTATTACCATTGATGTATGCCAACCGCACGATACGGATCGCCAGTGCGCTCATTAGTGGTGTGGGCGTGGGATTATTCATCGATGAAGTTGGGAAATTCATCACCCAGACAAATAATTATTTCACTCCCATTGCAGCACCCATCATTTATGTCATATTTCTTATGTCGGTGTTCCTTTACATCAATTTTCGTAGAAGTAAACACTCCGATGTGCGAACAGAACTGTATTCCATTTTGCAGCAATTGGAAGAAGTGATCGACCGCGATCTCTCCGCCCCCGAACGGGCAGAGATGCTGGAACGGCTTCAGCGGATTTCAAAAACTGCTAAGGAAAAAGACCAGGTTTTACTTGCCGAGCATTTGGCACAGTTTCTCCAAAAACCTGAGATCAAAGTTGCTGAACCATCCCCGACTTTCTTTGAGAAAATGAGGGAAAAATTGCTTCAATTCGAGGAAAAGCATTTCTCACATAAACGATCGCGATTTTATCTTGCCATTGGACTCTTGTTGTTGGCAATCTGGATGGCTGTACTCCCGACGCGGACGATAACTTTATGGGTCAACGATCAGTCAAATTTTCACGTGTTGGTAAATCCATTGGTTCAACAAAAGATCATCTTGGGATTAAAAAGCTTTACCCTTTACATCATCCTGATAGCCATCGAAGCCGTGGTTGGATGTATTATTTTCATTTCTTCTTTGCTCATGATTCTACGGTCTGAAAAAACCGCGGTCAACATTAGCTATCTGACATTGCTTGCCACGATCGCTATTTTTAATTTATTCATCTTTTATTTTGATCAATTCTCAACCATCGCGATCACAGTCTATGAATTTTTTTTGATCGGTGTTTTAATGCGTTATCGCGTTCGATTCCTTGAAAAGTAGCTTAACCAAAATGAGTGATCTATCGGTTCCAATTCCAGATTCCTACTGGGTGGTTCCCGGTTTGTTTCTCGCTGGGGAGTATCCCGGTTCGGAAATTGCCGAAGAATGTGAACGCAAGCTGCTCCGCTTCCTGGATGCAACCATTACGCGTTATCTTGATCTTACACAATCCGGTGAATTGCATGCATATGAACCTCAGCTCATCAAACTTGCTAAAACGAAAGGTATTCAAGTTGAGCATTCGCGATTTCCTATTGAGGATCTGGGAATTCCATCACAGACTATGATGAGAAACATTCTGGATTCCATCGAGCAGGGCAATATGGCACAGAAAAAAACCTATGTTCACTGTTATGGGGGTATCGGTCGGACTGGCACTGTCGTCGGTTGCTTCCTGGTGCGTCAGGGTATGACCGGCGAACAAGCGCTCGAAACGATCGCCAATTTGCGAAGCTCTGTATCCGACTGGTGGGTACCTTCACCGGAAACCAGCGAGCAGCGAAATTTCATTCTCGATTGGAGGTCCTGGAGGTAATAGTAAACAGGCTTTTCAATCCTTTATTATTCAACCATCTTCATTAATCAATCGCGACCATCACATTGGATGCTTTTATCACTGCGTATACATCCTTGCCTGGCTTTAGACCCAGGGATTTCACTGAACTCTTTGTTATGACAGAAACCATTTCAATTCCACCTGGCAAAAGAATCATAATTTCTGAATTAACCGCACCCTGGATAATCTTTTTTACCTTTCCTTTTAATACGTTTCGCGCACTGATCCTCATTTGTATCTCCTTTCAATCTTCCGGATTTATAAATTATAGTATTAAGAAATTTATAGAACAACTCGTTAAGTCTACCATTGCTAAATAATATTTCTTGCAGTTACCTTTTTTCCACTATATACTTGGATTGATGGACGAAAAACCATTATATGTAAGAATTACAGCCTCAATCCGAAAAGATATCCTGGAAGGGAAATTTAAACCCGGGGATGCCTTGCCGACGGTGCGGGAATTAACTAAAACCTGGGAATGTACTCCCGGCACTATCCAACGCGCCTATCACGAACTTACCCAGCAAGGATTAATCATTTCCCGCCCCGGCAAGGGAACGCAAGTTCTCTCTGCGCCATCACATCAGGGCGAAACGCCTTTGCGTAAAGCAGCGTTGATCCACCAAGCGGAATCCTTTTTGCTGGAAGCCATGAATAACGGTCATTCTCCAAACGATATCGAGCAGGCTGTCAGGATCGCATTGGATCGTTGGCGAAAAGTGGATGTCAGTCCAACTGAAAAACCCGGCAGGATCATCCGCTTCACAGGCAGTCATGACCTGGCAATCACATGGTTGGCTGCTCACTTCAACGACATCGTCCCCGGTCATGTGTTGGAATTAATATTTAACGGCAGCTTGAATGGATTGATGAATCTTGCAGAAGGCAAAGCCGATATAGCAGGATGTCATTTATGGGATGCGGATACCGATACATATAATACTGCCTATATTAAAAAATATTTCCGAATAAGGTCATGGCATCCCTGGTCTTGTGTCAAAGGAGAATTGGGCTGATCGTACAAGACAGGAACCCGCTGAAAATCAATGGTCTTGAAGATTTAACGAAAACCGGGGTTCTATT
Source organism: uncultured Chloroflexia bacterium (assembly GCA_963699305.1). Classification (GTDB taxonomy): domain Bacteria; phylum Chloroflexota; class Anaerolineae; order Anaerolineales; family Anaerolineaceae; genus JBGQAS01. The sequence goes on from OY969431.1 coordinate 1,289,707, forward strand.
TATTAACCGGCAATCAGGGTCTGGTACACGGGTGTGGCTTGATGCACAATTGCACAAGAAAAATATCCTCCCGGGGAAAATCATCGGATATGCCCATGAAGCTGCAACGCACAACGAAGTCGCCCAGGCAATAGCAGAAGGAAGGGCAACGGTCGGTTTGGGATTGGAAGGTTCAGCGTTGCATTATGGTCTGGATTTTATCTTTCTCACCCTCGAAGAATATGATTTGGTTATTCCGGAAATACAGTCAAAGGAATTGCATCTCAAATCGCTGCGCGATTGGTTATTGAAAACTGAGAATCGGAAAATCATCGATGATCTGCAGGGATATGTCACAACCCACAGCGGCGAGATCAAATTCATCCGATAATTGATTCATAAAAAAATAAACCCGCCTGCAACATAACAAGCGGGTTTATTCATTATTTCTTCTTTTTCTTGGTCTCGCTTGCCCAGGCAAGTTTTTCAATGACTTTAAGAGATTGCTGGGTCACCCGCAGCTTCATGGTGGAGGCCAGTCCGGCCTTTGGTTCTTCGGAGGTTGGTGTCCAGCCTGCTTTTTTGAGTAAACCCTTGAACGAAGACTGAGCTCGCTCGAGCAATTCATCGATTTGGATTGTCAGGAATTTCTTGTTTTTGTACAACACTTTCCCATCGACGATGACTGTGTCGACATCCGCCCCATTGGCACTATATACAAGATGCCCGGGGACATTGTGAAAAGGGGTCAGGTGTGGTTTATGGAAATCAACTAGGATAATATCCGCTTTCTTTCCCACCTCAAGGGACCCGATTTCTTTCTCTTTGCCCAGAGCCCTGGCACCATTGATGGTCGCCATGCGGATCATCTGCCGGGCAGGTAAGACTTTCCCGTCTTTGGCAAACAATTTTCGGACCAGGGTACCAAAGCGCATTTCATCGAACAAATCAAGATTGTTATTGCTTGCAACCCCGTCAGTTCCCATGCAAACGTTCAGCCCCGCCGCCATCCATTCATCCACCGCCGGGAAAGGATACCCGCCCAATTTGCCATAAGCCTGCGGGCAATGCACGATGCTGACGCCTTTCTCCGCCAATATCTCCACATCCTTCTTGTTGATGGTGAGACCATGTGCGCCGACAAAATCGGATTTCAATACACCCAATTTATTCAAGTGCTGTATCGTGGTGGGACCCTTGGCGTCTTTTCCCACCAGCGACATCTCCATTCCGCTTTCCGCCACATGCATGTGCATCCCCACCCCCAACGCATCGGCAGCTTGGCGTGCTTTCACCACCAATTCTGTTGAGCAGGTGTACAAGGCATGCGGTCCGATCCGCACCTGGATGCGTCCATCCGCTTTGTTGTGCCATTCCCTTGCAAGCTCCTTCCCCTTTTCCAGGTCAGCCAAACCTTTTTTCCGGTTGCGGTTTTCCAGGATGGCTTCGGCAAGGTCTGCACGTATGCCGGTCTCCTGCACTGCCCGGGCAACCTGATCCATGTGGAAATAGTGGTCGTTGAATATGGTCGTCCCGCTGGCGATCATTTCTGCGATTCCCAGCAGCGCACCGACATACACCGTTTCCGGGGTGAGATGTTTTTCAACCGCCCAAACAACCGGCAGCCAATATACTGCTTCAATATCGTCTGCGATGCTGCGTGTCATCGTCATGGAAAGATGTGTATGCGAGTTGATCAACCCGGGCAGCACCACCCTCCCGCTGGCATCCAGTTGTTTTACCTTCGGATATATTTGCAAAAGCTTTGTGGTAAGCCCAATATCCACGATCTGGTTCCCCTGGACGAACAACGCTCCATCATCGATAACCCGATCTTTGCTATCAACGGTAAAAATAGTTCCATGTACGATAAGAAATTCGTTCATGTTGTTCTCCTTGAGACATAAGTATAGTAACCCGGAAAATCACTAATGAATAATTATCCAACATTGTCGTTACTTTTGGCAAATAGTTTTCTCGCGCAAATCCAACATGGGAAACCCTCGACCTCTCGGTCCCGAGCCGAGTGCCCTTCCCTTCCACGCTCTCCACCAGCATCTTTCCACCGTGCAACTCGATTATTTCCTTGGGAACAGCCAACCCAAGTCCCATTCCGCTATGCTGGCGTGTCAGGTGCTTATCCAACTGGTAGAAGCGATGGAGCGGATCGCCAACCTCCGCCATTCCACAGTAAATTGGTGGTTCCCATCACCGGAAACCGACTACAGGTGAATTTCATTCTGGATTGGAACGAACTAGTCGTACTAAGTAAACCTGCATCTACGAAAAGTACGGCAGAATGAAATGTAGTAGTGATTGTCCAATCGTTGTATATTATATTTCTGTAAAAATCATTCGCACATTCTCTATTATGTTTAGCTTGATTGATATGGGAAACAAGATCAGACATTTTTTCTGTGAAAAATTAATCTGGTTTCAGAGGTATGAATATCTAAATAATTTTGAAATTATCTTCTTGGAATTTATTTTTAATTATAGGTTTAGGAAGGGTGTTTTTTCATAACGCCTATTTCTTTATCGATCAAATTATCCATTAATGAATCATCATATTTTTATTACTTAAGATAATTTGAATTCTAATGGTTGATTGCCTTTCGGTAGAATAAATTCGTTCAACCTCATTATATTTTGAAAACTGAATAACTACTTCTTCTTCATCAGGAAATCATCAAAACCTACCACCGTTTTGGATGTATCACTGAGATTCCAAACCAATAACGCAAATAAACCTTCTGTAATATCACTATCGTAAACAGAATCAATTTTTTTACCATCAACGTATAAGGTCAAGTTACCATTACCACAATCAGCGCCGACACGATATGAGCTAGCATTCTGGACAATCTGGCTGGAGGATGCCCAATCCCCGTTATTTGTGAGAATGATGGTTTTTTCATTTGGGATATATTTTCCTATTGCGTATCGTCCCACTGGTGTTATGCCAAGGAAGTATCTATACTCTTTGTACGAATATCGTAAGCCACACATGATTCCAAAAAACGTTTGAGGATCAGTGTTTTCGGTTACTGCGGTCACTTCGATGTGTATGTTTTTATACGTCGATCCCACTTTATAAGTAATTTCAGATGGTGCACTCGACTCAAAATCATTTTTCTCAACCATGAATTGAAGAGTGTCTTGATAGTATTGCACTGAAGCGGTGTCATGGTCGCTTGTCTGCCAGTGTTCATGAGTAAAGTCATCACGCAAAGGTAATTTACCCCTGTCAAATCTCGTCACATTAAGAATGTAAAAATAATATGTTGCAACAATTAGGGCAAATAAAATGGGAACACCAATCCCGATTATTGCAAAAAGTTTCCTGCGGTTTTTAAGAGTCAAGCCAATGATTCCTAGAATCAGTGCCAACGATGAGCAAATAAACATGGGTACGATTCCGAGCATTCCAAAAATATCGAGCCCTGAACCTTGAAGATCTGAATTTAATATGGAAATGAAAAAAATAGCCGCTGCCATTGCAAACGCGCCACAAATGGTGGAAATAATACCAACGACCGAATGAGGATATTTTATTTTAGGGGGTGTTGCTTTCACTTCTGTTGGATTGGGTTGTGCGTCCATGTGAAATCCTTCAACCTATGTAATAAGAATGATTATTCTATGTTTTAATGCAGAAAAAATTATTATGATCGCAATCGATAACATGAAAGCATGCCTGCCCCCAAGTGCAAAAAAAAGAATCTATCTGCCAATATTTAGCATCAGAATGTCAAGCATATTCGCGGGACGCTTGATAGTCACACATCAGAGCAAATCGGTTTATTCCATAAGTAATGAAATAGTCTTGTGCACAAATTTCCCTCTTTTTATTGTCTTGCTTTAAAAAACTATATAGAAAGAAATAATGTCACAAAATGGATTGGGAATGGATGATGTTTTGTCGGGGCGGACGGATTTGAACCGTCGACCTCTCGGTCCCGAACCGAGTGCTCTAGCCGGTCTGAGCCACGCCCCGAGTGAGTTGCATTATACAATCTGCCATACCCTTTGGCAAGGTCAGGAAAGAAAGACGCGCTGTGCGGCTTTCTCCTGGGCAGGGTTATACGGTAAAAATACCATGAAACGGCTGCCCTTGCCCTCCACGCTTTCTACATTGATCTTTCCCCCGTGCATTTCGATCATCTCTTTGGCAATCGCCAGCCCTAGACCCATACCACCATGCCGCCGGGTTAGGTGTTTTTCCACCTGGTAAAAGCGTTGGAAAATCTTTTCCTGCTCCTCGCTCGGGATGCCGATGCCGTTATCGAGGATGGAAATCTTAATGTATCCCGGTACTTCCTCTGCCTTCACTTTTACCTTGCCACCCTCGTTGGTAAAAATGATGGCATTTTTGACAAGGTTGGAAAGGGCAATTCCAATCTTGTCGGAATCCCCTTCAAAGTTCAGTTCGGAATCGGGCATCTCTACAGCCAGCGAAATATTGTGCTCCAGCGCGGTATTCTGGAAGGAGTCCACGATCTGCTGGACGAGCAATTGGACTCCGACTTTCCGTCGCCTCAGGTTCGTAAATCCCCTGCGGATGTTTGTTTCATCGGAGAGCTCGTCGATGATCTCCTTTAGGCGCATGGCGCTGTTCTCGATGATCTGGAGATGTTTCTTCTGTTCCTTGGTTGCGCCATCTTCCAGGAATGCAGCATGCCCGATGACCAACCCGAGGGGTGTCCTCAATTCGTGGGAAGCAATGGCGAGGAAATCGCTTTTCATCCGGTCCAGTTCCACAGCTTTTCGATAAGATGCCTGGGTATCTTCAAGCAATTGGCGGTTCTGGATGACCACAGCCGCTTGAGCAGCGAGCGTCTCAAGGATGGATACATCCTCTTCGGTGTAATGCTGATTATTGGCTTTGTTGATCGTTTCCAACACGCCGATGACTTCCCCTTTGAACACCATCGGCAGAGCAAGGATGGACTTGGTTTCCTCGGTCAATTCCCTGTCCACAATTCGGAATATCCTGTCATCGTCATCGGTGTGGTGGAGCGAAATGGGTTTCTGGCTGGAAAAAACCAAGCCGGCTATACTGCCGTCCAATGGCACACAAATATTGTGAAGTTTTTCCATCTGGTAAAATGGAGCAGCAATAAACCGCAGAAAGTGATTCTCTTTATCATAGACCAGGATGGAACTGCTCTCACTTGAAGTCAATTCACTGGCAACTTCGATGATGGAATTTAATAAGGGTTCAAATTCAAGGTTGGAGCTGAGGTTCTTGCAAATCTCAAGCACTCGTTGTAATCGATGAGTATAATCAATTGAATTTGTTTTCAAAGCAACTATTTCACCCTGGGAAGATCGTATAAAAATTATAGCACACAGGTACTTGCTGGTTACATAATAAAATTGAAAGGTGATATACAAAACCTTTGGAAAAGCAAATTGAAATCCTTATGAGAAATCGAAAGCAAGCAATACGTTTGCTTTTGGTCATCTTCATGATCGGCTTAGTTGGCTGCTACAACGCCATTTCAATAAAGCCTACGATCGCTTCAACACAGACCATGGCTCCACCAACTGCAACGGCGTCCATCACACCCAGCCCCACGATAACCCCCACAGTTACATTGACCCCAACGCCGCCCATCCTTCCGGGTGTGTTTATCAGCCCGGAACTAAATCCATTGGATTATCCCCACACATATATCAAGGATGTTTGCACATATTTGAAATTAAAATGGGATCCGAACAACAGCGTCCCCGGTACTGTCGTTATGCCCATCATGATCCATTCCATCATCAAAGGAGAAGCAACGGATCCTGAAGATATCAGTGGCGAGAGATTCGAAATACTAGCCAGGGATCTGCATGGACAGAATTTTTCCTCCATTACAATGGAAGAATTATGGAATTTCCTCGACCATAATGCGAAAATCCCCCAACGTTCCTTCATCTTTATTGTTGACGATAACCGCATGCCAGAAAACTACAACACCTGGTTCCGTCCGCTCTATGAGCAATACGGTTGGACGGTTACGAATGCCATCATCAGCGATGCACGTTCGGATGATTTCTGGAACGGACACATTGCCCTTGAACAGGAAGGCTGGTTGGACCACCAGGCGCACGGCGTCGTTCACAATATCAACATCACGCTTTACTCCACGGATGAATTTATCAAAAGTGAGATTTACGGTTCCATCCAGGGTATTCAACTTCACTTCAATAAGACGCCCATCGCTTATATTTGGCCTGGGGGTGGCTTTACCGAGCGTGGCGTGCAAATTGCAGGTGAAGCTGGGTTCAAGCTCGGATTCACCACCCTGCCCCGCGGACCTGTCATGTTTAACTGGATCCCGCTTGCAGATGTGCGGGACCCGAATCGTGAATTCTATACCCCTGAAGGCATCTTGAGCAATGTTCTTTTGGTGCTGCCCCGTTTCTGGTCATCCGATGCCGATTATAAAATCGATTTGGCAAGAGTCATCGGGCAGCAAGCTGCGGCGTATGCTGAATCCAATCGTCAGACGGAACTGGATTATTACAATATCGTTTGTGTTCCATTAACCGGCGCCATCCCATCTTTAACCCCATGAATTGACACGAATCTTGCAACGAATAACCAATGATGACAACTGCTCTTGACTGTATTTTTTGCCTGATCGCAGCCCAAAAGCTTCCAGCGGAGATATTGTATGACGATGCAGATTTGATTGTTATAAAGGATTCCAAACCGATCGCGCCCGTCCATATCCTGATCATTCCCAAAAAACATATTGCTTCGCTCAATGAAACGTCATCAGGGGAGCAGGAAATTTTAGGGAAAATGATCCTGGTTGCAAAGGATCACGCCAGGCAATTGGGGGTGGACCGCAGCGGTTATCGCCTTGTCCTTAATACCGGTCCCAATGCAGGACAATCCATTTTCCATATCCATTTACATGTCATCGGTGGAAGGCACCTTCCCTTTAAATTTGATTGATATATGAAAAATAATCGCAAGGTGGCTCTCTTTTTACTCATCTGGATATTTACCTCAGCAGCTTGTTCACGTGCATTCCCAACCCAGATCTCCTTCCCGACCCCCTTTCAACCAGGAGGTCAATTGGTCAATCCCACCTCCCTATACTCGCTGCTGCCTCCCACCCGCGCTCCCGAGACTCCATATTACACGCCCACCCCAGACTTGCCTCACGAGGTTTCCACAGTGCAGACAGTCCCTGAAACATATACGGTTCAAGCCGGTGATACGCTGGGTAAAATAGCCGAGCTGTATGATCTGCATGTCGATTCGTTGATTGCTGCCAATCCGGATATCAATCCAAATTACCTTGCAGTTGGGCAAGAGCTAAATATCCCGGTAGTCCCTCCACAAGCTGTCGGTTCTGATTTTAAGATCATTCCAGATTCCGAACTGGTAAATGGTCCATTCGCCGCATTGTTCGATATTTCAGCTTTTATCGATGGGGCTGGAGGATATCTGAGTCGTTATACTGAAAAAGTGAATGGCAGTGTGATTTCAGGCGCGGAGGTGGTGGATACCGTCGCCCGCGAATATTCCGTAAACCCTCGTTTATTGCTTGCCATCCTGGAATATCAAAGTGGTTGGGTAACACAATCAAATCCTTCAGACTCCACACTCTACTACCCGATGGGATACTTCCGTTCCTACTGGGAAGGACTTTACATCCAACTTTCATGGGCTGCCAACGAACTAAACCGAGGTTTTTATGAATGGCAAATAGGCGCAGTAAGCCATTGGATCTTGTCGGATGGAAATTTGATCCCGATTTCTCCCACGATCAATCCCGGAACTGCTGGTGTGCAAAATTGTATGTCTGTCATCACAACGCGGGATAAATGGGACAGAGCGGTCTCCGAAAATGGCATTTATGAAACCTATATCATGTTATTTGGAAACCCATTTGACAACTCCTTCCCCTACTTATTGCCACAGGATTTGACACAACCGGAAATGCAATTGCCGTTTGATCCAGGGGATGTTTGGTATCTCACCAGTGGTCCTCACAGTGCCTGGGGGGATGGCGCTGCCTGGGCAGCCTTGGATTTTGCCCCACCGGATACTCCCATCGGGTGCTCAACCAGCAGTTATTGGGTATCTGCAGTTGCTGATGGGTTGATCACACGGACAGGCATTGGTATTGTCATCCAGGACCTCGATGGGGATGGCGCAGAACAGACAGGTTGGACAACTCTCTACATGCACATCGCAGGTGAGGATATGGTTGCAACCGGTACCTATGTTGAAGCCGGAGATCATATCGGCCATCCTTCCTGCGAAGGAGGTATTTCTAACGGAACACATTTACATATAGCCCGGCGTTATAATGGTGTCTGGATTTCCGGTGATGGCTCGATCCCATTCGTGTTGGATGGATGGATTTCGCAAGGAACCGGCATTCAATATGATGGATATCTTGTGAAAAATGCCCGTATTGTCACAGCACTTAACCGAAAAGCAGAAGAGAATGAAATTTCACGGTAGATTCCGCAAACTGTTGCTTTTAGTCCTAATATCGTTAATCCTGGTAAGTGGATGTACGGGAGGTTATATCAGTGCAGTGCAATTGACAGAGACTGCCCAGAACCCGGCTTCCAAGATAACCAAACCAATTCCTGCAAACACATCAACTCCGACAAAAACATTGTTCTTGACATTCACTCCCGAACCCCCTACTTCAACACCAACAATCATCCCCCCCACTCCAACAGCTACAACAATTACCATAACATTGCCACCGGAATCCTCAGAGACACCAAGTTCGTTGATCTATTACACACAATCGGGGGATACTCTGCCAAATGTTGCCGTCCGATTTGGCGTGAATTCGGATGTAATTGTTTCTGATAAAGTCATAACCCCGAAAGGTCTTCTGGAACCCGGCACAATGCTGGTCATCCCTAATATATTGAAAGACACGGGGTCCAAGTTACGAATATTTCCGGATAGCGAGATAATTTTTTCACCATCCGCCATGGGGTTTGATACCAAGGGGTTTGTAACCAACGCCAATGGATATTTAAATACATACAAACAATACCTAAATACCGGGTGGGCCAACGGCGCAGAAGTCGTAAATCATGTCGCGTTGGATAACTCCATCAACCCACGAATCCTACTTGCCCTCGTTGAATTCCGATCACATTGGGTTTACTCTACTCCCACCACAACAAACGATGTCAAATACCCAATGGGGGATATTAACCCCATATATGAAGGGCTATATTGGCAATTGAATTGGGCAGTCTCCCAGATGTCCGTAGGTTATTATGGCTGGAGAGCTGGCATCCTCACAAATGTGACATTAAAGGATGGCACTGTTATCCGTCTGGCTCCAACATTGAATGCAGGTACGGTAGCCATACAATACCTGATGTCAAAATTTGCAAATAACCGGATCCAGTGGGACGCCATGCTGGATGGTGAAGACAGTCTGACAGCAGTATATCAACGCATGTTTGGAAGCCCTTGGTTGAAAGCGTTCGAACCACTCTACCCAACCGATCTCACTCAACCCACACTTGAGCTTCCATATGCTCCCGGACAGATCTGGAGCTTCACCGGAGGACCGCATTCAGCCTGGGGTCCCGAGGGAGCACTGGCAGCATTGGATTTTGCTGCTGCAACAGATGAAGGTGGATGTTCTACTTCCATGGATTTTGTTACCGCCTCCGCCCCTGGGTCAGTTGTTCGGACCGGGGTGGGACTGGTCATTGTTGATTTGGACGGAGATGGCAAAGAACAGACTGGTTGGAATATCCTATACATGCATATTGCCTCAACCGATAAAGTTGCGGTTGGCACCTGGGTAAACACCGACGATCCGATTGGTCATCCTTCCTGTGAGGGTGGTAATGCTACCGGCTCACATGTTCATATTGCCCGCAAATTTAATGGTGAGTGGATTTTGGCGGATGGACCGGTCCCGTTTGTTCTTTCCGGATGGACTGCGCATATGGGGTCAGCGCCTTATGTGGGCTCGTTAACAAAAGAGGATCAGATCGCCGAAGCGCAGCCAAATGGTTCTTTTGAATCATTGGTAAAAAGAGGAATTCTTCCATAACATCAAATGACACCGTTAATATTTCAAAAAAGACTCTCTCTCTTGCGCTGGGCTCTTGCAATCTTTACATTAGTATTTGTCGTCTCAGGCTGTGCGTTAAGGACTGGTGGAAATTCGTCAGAAACCATCGCCATAAAGACTCCCGATCAGACTCCTTCTCCACCCCCAACGCCTTTACCCACTCGCCCTATTTATTCTCCAGGAGAATTGGTGGATTACATTGCCCAATCCGGCGATACGTTGCCTGCGCTTGCAGCACATTTCAACACGACTGAAGAAGAAATCCGTTCTGCCAACAGCATTCTTCCACAGGATGTGAGCACCTTGCCGGTAGGACTACCGTTGAAAGTTCCGATCTATTATCAGCCCTTTTGGGGTAGCACATTTCAAATCCTTCCCGATGATGCATTCGTGAATGGACCATCTCAGATCGGGTTTGATATTCAAGAATTCATGCAAAGCCTTCCGGGTTGGCTCAATAATTACCACGAATACGCTGCAGGCGAAGTTCGGGATGGATCAAGCATTGTGGATTACATCTCAACATATTACAGTATCAGTCCCCGGTTGCTCCTTGCTTTGATCGAATACCAGTCCAAAGGTCTTTCGCAATCTGGAACTGGTCCTTCTGCGGAATACCCTTTGGGTATAGAAAACAAATTTTATAGATCTTTTTACCAACAGATGATCCTGGCAGCCAATGCATTGAATGATGGATTTTACGGATGGCGTACCGGTAGAACACGCTCATTTGATCACGTGGATGGGACGGTGGAATATCCCGATCCCTGGCAAAATGCTGCCACAGTTGGATTGCAATTATTCTTTGCAAGAACGTTGGATCTGCAGAATTATCAAACAGCCGTTCATGGGGAAGGTTTTTTCAAAACTTACATGGATCTATTTGGAGATCCCTGGGAGAGCAGTGACTCACAAATTCCGGGAAGTTTACTGCAACCCGCAATGTTGCTTCCTTTTCCTGTAGGTTCGACGTGGGTACTGACCGGAGGTCCCCACACAGGATGGGGTTCAGGTGGGAATCCTTGGGCAGCACTTGATTTTGCACCTCCACTGGTGGCTGGGGGATGCCAGGAAGCTGATCAATTCGCCACAGCTGTTGCAGATGGCATAATAGCGCGCGTTGGCACTGCGGTGGTCGTTTTGGATCTGGATGGAGATGGCGATGAACGAACCGGTTGGACAGTTCTCTATCTCCATGTGAAATCAATCGATCTGCCTGTGCTGGGTACACAACTAAAAACTGGAGACCTTATCGGACGACCATCCTGTGAAGGCGGTACCGCCACGGGCACCCATGTCCATATTGCTAGAAAATTCAACGGTGAATGGATTGCGGCCGATAGCGCTATTCCATTTGATCTGGAAGGCTGGATTGCCCATGATGGCAATAGCGCCTATCTGGGGACACTGACTCGGGCAGGACATGTGGTTAATGCCTGCGTCTGTTCCAGCTCTGCCAGCCAATTAACATCGGGAAAATAATGCATATTTTTTTGGGGAGGTAATTCATGTCTTTTCCACAGCCAAAAGGGATGAAAGCCTTTGTTCTGGTCTGGATTGGGCAAGTAATCTCACTCATGGGATCCGCGATGAGTGGATTTGCTTTGACCATTTGGGCTTGGAAGGCAACTAACTCCGCAACAGCAATGGCAATTGTAGGGATATGTAATTTCTTGCCTGGCTTGCTTTTCAGCCCGATTGCCGGAGCGCTGGTGGATCGGTGGAACCGTAAACTTGTCATGATCCTCAGCGACTTGACTGCTGGGTTGACAACAGTGGGGATTTTGATCATCTATGCACTTAATCCAGCTAATCTTCAGATCTGGCATCTCTGTGTAGCGGGTGTAATATCGGGAACCTTTCAAGCTTTTCAATGGCCGGCATATTCAGCTGCAATTTCAGTCTTGGTCCCGAAAAAGCAGTATGCCCGCTCAGCCGGCATGATGTCTCTTGCAGAATGGGGTTCCGGGGTTTTTGCGCCGGTTTTAGCTGGAACATTGATAGGTTTGATTGGATTAGTTGGAATTTTATTTATTGATATTGTTACCTTTATTTTCGCAATTGCCATGGTTCTCTGGGTATTCATTCCCTCACCAAAGGTCAGTCAGGAAGGTAAGGAAAGCCGGGGTAATTTATGGCAGGAATCGCTTTTTGGATTTAAATATATTTTTACTCGAAAACCTTTGTTTTTTCTGCAAATGGTTTTTTTTATCGGAAATATGCTCTCATCGCTGGGATTTACATTGTTTGCTCCGATGATCCTTGCAAGGACACATGATGATGCAGCATTTCTGGGAGTCATTCAGGCAGCAGGTTCCATAGGAGGAATCGCAGGTAGTGTCCTTATTTCGACCTGGGGAGGACCCAAAAAGAGGATTCATGGAGTCATCCTTGGATGGGTGGGGTGTGGATTATTAGGAATGTCGATTATGGGATTCAGTCGCTCATTACCTTTTTGGTTGATCGGATCATTCTTTGGCGCATTTTTTGGACCGATTATCAACAGCTCCAATCAAGCCATTTGGCAATCTAAGGTCCCACCTGACATCCAGGGCAAGGTCTTTTCAGTTCGCAGGGTGATCGCGCAAATCGTTGGACCCCTTGGAATGGCTATTGCGGGTCCCTTGGCCGATAAAGTGATGGAACCGGCAATGCGTGAAGGAGGAAATCTGGTTCCCATCCTTGGAAGAATATTCGGCTCTGGAAAAGGTGTAGGTATGTCAATTATCATTGGTGTGATGGGAATTCTGACCGTGATCATCTGTCTGAGCGCTTACCTCAATCCACTCATCAGGAATGTCGAGAAGATCATCCCTGATCACGAGCAATTAACGGAAGAAAAAATAGAAGGTGGATAAATCCGCATTCTATTTCAATTCTCAATTGTGATTTGATGGTCAATTTGAGCGGTTTTACCAAGCATAGCGATTCCAGGACAATACTTATTTTCTGAAAGCTCCACCGCCCTTTCGACTGCAATTCGATCGATATTTGATCCTTTTACTAGGTATTCAATCATGATATGAGTAAATATTTTTGGGTGGTTTTCGGATCTTTCTGCATGTGCTTTCACAGTAAATTCTTTGACCTGCTGTTGCTTTTTTTTCAAGATGGAAATTACATCCATGGCAGTACATCCAGCCATCCCGATCAGCATGAGTTCCATGGGACGGAAGCCTTTATCCGATCCGCCTACCGAAATATCTGAATCCAAATCTACGGTGAATCCCGAATTGGCTCCCGCTTTGAAATTTAGATCACCATTCCAAACTACACTGGCATCCATTTTTCGACCCTCCCCAATTTATAATGCTTGTTTAATATGGTCAATCAGAACAGATTCCGGAACAGCACCGACCACATTTCCTGCTCCATAATTGATTACAGTGTGAGGTACTCCGGATACTGCATATTGTTCTGATAGTGCTTGAAATTCCATCGCTTCAACTGCTTCAGCGGTTATCAAATTGCTTTCCTTGGCAAGTAGCTGTGCGAGCACCACGGCTCGTGGGCAGTATGGTCAGGTGGGGGTCGTAAACACCTGCAGATTAATTGGCTGTTTTAACCCTGCAAGAAATTCTTTCGTTTCTTTTGATAAATGGGATTGATCTTTGGATACACTCAAAATGGCATTGATGAATGCGCTAAATTCATGCCCTGCAGGAATTCCGGCAAATCGGATGCCAAAATCGATCAAATCCGTCCCATCCTTTCGAGTTACGATGATTGTCGGGGTTTTGTCAACGTAATATTTCTTGACCAACTCAATATCTTTACCTCGTTCAAATTCCTGTAATTCAATCTTATCTGAAATCGTTATAATTTCGGATAACAATTCCCGGGTATCCCGGCAATAATCACAATTTTCCTCACCACTGAAGAAAAGTAAAACTACTGGATGATCCAGACCTCCAAATACCTCGGCTAATTGCTTCTTTACATTTTCATCGAGAAATTTTTCCATCGATCCTCCAATAAATAATTCGTTCGCTTACAGTTGGATGAATTTAGAATATTATGGTTGCTAATACTTCATCACTTATTGAATTCAGCCAGATCCAATTTTTTATAAAGCCTTTGCTTTACTTCGTTCGATAATTCACTTTCCATTGGTTTGTACAATTCGATCGTTTTCTTTAAAGTGTTGAATACAACTGTGCAATTCTTGCAATCCTTTAAATGAAACTCCAAAACCTTGCACAGTTGAGGTTCCAACTCACCATCGATATAATCCGAAAAATGGAACAACATCTCCTTGCAATGCTCATGTTTGCTCATTTGGATTCCCTCGATTCGGTGCGTTCTTTAAAATACTCACTCAGTTTTTCACGTAATCGCAACCTGGCTCGCAGCAAACGTGTTTTGACTGCGGTTTCACTCAATTCCAGAGCATCAGCGGTCTCTTTAATGGAAGCCCCTTGCATATCGCGAAGGGTGAAGACGGACAAAAGAGAAGCAGGTAACGTCTGAATCGCCTGGCTCAGCAATTTTTGGGTCTCCGAATTCATCAATTCACCTTCCGGCATGCAGCACCAATCTACTATTTGCATGGGTTCCATCTGCCCATCCTCGGTTTCCATTTCCTCATCGGTAGAAACCATACCCGGTCGCTTTTTACGGATGACCATCAGCGATTCATTCACAGCAATCCTGTAAAGCCAAGTTGCCAAACTGGAACGTCCTTCAAATTTTGGCAAAGCCTTCATGGCTTTAATAAACGTCTCCTGCAATACATCTTCCGCATCTTCTTCATTGTTTAATATTTTTAAAGCCAACCGATAAATTTTCGAAGAAAATTTCTCAACCAGTTTTGCAAATTCGGCTCTGTCGGATTGCCTTAATGCATCCAAAGAAATGTTGATTTCTTGCTCTATTGTTTCAATCATTAGATGTCCATACTTTCAAAAGGATGCGTCGATTATTAAGTTTAAGATAAGGGCCATGTTGGCAGAACATCCAAATCAAATGTTGCCCTTTGTCCATTGATAAACCTGTAATACCCAGCGGATGCTATCATGGCCGCATTATCGGTACATAGACTAAGATTGGGTATGTGAATTCGATATTCCTTTTGATTGGTGAAGGCATCACGTAAGGATTTGTTTGCAGATACCCCACCTGCTATAACTATTTCTTTTACATGAAATTCCTGCGCTGCCAGAATCGTTTTGGTATAAAGCACATCCACTACCGCTGCCTGAAAACTGGCAGCAACATCTTCTATGGGAACCCGTTTTCCTTCTTCCTCAAAGGTCCGGATCAATCGCATCACTGCAGTTTTCAATCCACTGAAAGAAAAATTCCATGTACCTTCCATCCGGGCTCGTGGGAAAGAAAAGGCTGTTGAATTGCCATTTTCCGCGGCACGTTGAATGGAAGGACCTCCTGGATACGAAAGCTTTAGCAACCTGGCTACTTTATCGAAAGCCTCACCTGCGGCATCATCGCAAGTCGATCCCAAGTGTGTGTAGGTTAAGTGATCTTTTATATAGTTTAATTCTGTATGCCCGCCGGAAACCAGCAAAGCGATGATTGGAAATTTTGGCTCCTGGGGTGGTTCCTTGATATCGCCCGGATACACCCAAGCAGAATAAATATGACCTTCCAAATGATTTACTCCCACGAGGGGGATATTCTTGGCAAGGGCCAATCCCTTCGCAAAATTTAGTCCAACCACAAGAGACCCTGCTAGACCTGGACCACGCGTAACCGCAATGGCATCGATATCGCTTAGTCCAAGATGCGCTTGCTGTAATGCCTGCTCCAGAATGGCGTAGATTATCCGAATATGCTGGCGGGAGGCAACTTCAGGGAATACACCGCCATATTTCTCATGTAAATTAATTTGACTGGCGATGACATTTGAAAGCATACACCTTCCATTTTCGATGACTGCAATGGATGTCTCGTCGCACGATGATTCAATTCCCAGGATCCTTGCAGAGGGCATGGCTGTCTTTATTTTTGTTTGGGACTTCCGCTCCGTTTTGGTTTTCATTTAACGTCATCACCACCACTATTTTGGACGAGTTTTTTATATTGATTTTGAGCCAGGATTGCACCAGAAATTCCACCTGCAATTAACATCACCAGGAAAATTCCAGTTTGACTGAAGAAAATATCTCCCAATCCTATGGCTGTTATGGCGAGGCAGCTCATCGAAGTGTTATCAGCTGGAGTAGATTGCGTTAAATTGGAAATTTCGTGACCCAGGCATTGAAAAAAATAATTGAGCCCAATCGTATCATCGAACAAGAACAGCAGTGTGATTACTCCAGCGGCGAAGAATATTACTCCTGCTACTAAAAAAATCCGTGACCAGAGGATGGAGATATCTGCAGCGTTGCTTGATTCGACTTTCTTTACCAAATTCTCGCTTTTCTCCCACTCCCATTTCTTTACTGAACAGATTTCAAGGATCAGATCATTTCTACCCATCCGTCGTTTAAGAGCCTGGAGAGCATATTCTTCTACCGCGGATTCATTACTGGTTTCGGTGATTCTCTCAAAAATATTCATCATTTTACAGGAATCACCAAGTCTTTTGAAAATTCCGCGAAAGGCTTGAAAGTCCCATCCGCATTAGCACAATAAGTATCCTCTATTCGGACACCCATACCTTTATCGGGGTAATACAAACCGGGTTCTATGGTAAAAACGGAACCGGGTTGCAGCGTATCATTGGGACTTGCGGTGACTCCGCTGAATGGTTTCTCGTGAATGTGTAATCCCACACCATGACCCAGGCTATGGACATATCCAACTTCGGTTGCCATATCCGAACCGATAGTTGGATGCCCCAATCCTTCGAATAATTCACATGTGCGGTTCTGATAATGCAGAAATCTCTTATTCATTTCCAACTCACTGACGATCGTATTGTACACACTGAGTACATCGTCAAATAATTTCTGGACTTCCTTTGGTGCAAACCCCAGGCACCAGGTGCGCGTGAAATCATAATAATATCCACCTCCAGCTTCGCACGGAAATATGTCGAAAATGATCGGAACACCAAGCCGCAATACATCTTCATCCTTGCCAGTGCTGTGAGGAATGCCAGCATCGCGTCCCATTGAAAATATGGTCCCTTCCGGATTTTCTGCTCCCAGCTCGGCAAGCCAATAATTAATTTTCGCTTTAACCATACCGATAGTTAAAGCTTCCCCATTTGATGTTTGTAGTTGATCATTACTGACCTTGGATTTCTTTAATAATTCAGTGGTTCGATTAACTACTTCAACGGTGATTTCAGCCATATTCCTTATTCGTTCTAGTTCATCCGCATCTTTGGTCATCATGGCTTGCAACAAGATCTCGTCCGGTACTATGCCACAAAATGCGATCTCAGGCATAGATTTTTGAAGAGCATTGAATATTTCATAACTGCTGCCAAGGTCCATTTGACCGTACAATGCAATTTTTCCTTTTGTAAGCCCAGCATCCTCCAACATCTTTTTATATCGTAGCGCTGAAGCAACCACTCGGTCATCCTTGGCAAGTTTAAGATAATCGGTGAAGGGATAATCGCTATAACTGCGCGTAGAAAATCCTGTTTTTGCTGCTTCTTCGCGTTCCATGGGTCCATGAAATAGGATGGGTATTTTTCCAATCTTCTTAACGAGTTCTGCTTGTGTCACATGAATGATCCCTGTGAAATACACCATGGCAGGATTGTGTTGGGCTGGACCTGTAACGAATAGTGCATCTACACCAAATTGCTTCATCAACTCATCAAGTTGCTTTTTCATTTTTGAACGCTCCGGTACATATGAAATCTGAGAAAAGTCATTTTACCAATTTCTGAATGCTTTTTTCCAAACCATCCAGAAAATCAGTTTCCTGTGAAGGTAAAATGGTGCGCGGATCAAATACCACACAATCTTTTTCTATCCGAGCAATAATGGGAGGATTTGTTTTACGCAATTCTGTGATAAAACGATCTGGAGCATGGACATTCAAACAAAGTAAAAATGTTGGTAAGATCTCTTCGGGGAGGCTTCCACCTCCAACTGTGGATTTTCCCTCAATAACCTCTCCAAATTGAAGCGTCTTTTTCCATGCGAGAGCTCGTTTTTTTAAGTCTCCAAGGTTGGCTGAAATCATGCGCCAAACCGGAATGCTGGATTCTGCTCTCCCTGTCAGATAATGTTCTATCGTGGCAGACAATGCTGCAAGGCATAATTTATCTGCCCGGATGGCTCTGGCCAGGGGATGTTTTTTTATTTTGGCAATAAGTTCTTTTCGCCCAAGGATGATTCCTGCCTGTGGGCCGCCAAAAAGTTTATCACCTGAAAAACAAACAAGATCCACCCCTGCTGCCAACGAATCGTGGACAGTTGGTTCGTGTGTCAACCCATATGCACTGGTATCAAGGATTGCACCAGATCCTAGATCATCCAGTATATAAGCGCCGTGGCTATGGGCAATTTCAACCAGGTCAGCCAGTTCAGGTTCTTCGGTGAATCCAACGATTTTATAATTCGAATGGTGTGCGCGCATGACGAGCGCTGCGGGTTCTTGCAGAGCTGTCTCATAATCCGAGCTGTGCACTCGATTTGTGGAACCTACTTCCACAAGCTTAGCGCCCGATTCTTTCATTACATCCGGGATCCGAAATCCACCGCCTACTTCAACAAGCTGAGTCCTTGAGATGATCACGCGTTTATGTCTTGCCAAACCGGAAAGGACCAACAGTACTGCTGCAGCATTATTGTTTACAACCAGAGCGCTCTCCGCTCCGGTCAAACGGATAAGGTACCGTTCCACATGATCGGACCGCGATCCACGTCCGCCACTCTCAAGATCGTATTCGAGTGTGCTG
Source organism: uncultured Chloroflexia bacterium (assembly GCA_963699305.1). Lineage (GTDB taxonomy): Bacteria > Chloroflexota > Anaerolineae > Anaerolineales > Anaerolineaceae > JBGQAS01. The sequence goes on from OY969431.1 coordinate 1,308,589, forward strand.
TAATCCTTTGCAACATTGATGATCGCATCCAACGCGTTCTTGGAAAGCGGAGCTCTGCCGAGATTGGTGTGTAATATTACACCGGTTGCATTAATGACTGGAATGAGTGACGGTTGGAGCCATTTTCTAATAATTGATTCCGATTGATGAATAATTTCATCAGGATTGTTAACAATTTTCTTCGCAGTTGGCAATGACCGAATGCTTGCCAATTCTTCTCGCAAAGCATCCAGTGTAATTACCCTGCCATACTTTTCGATTAACTTCCCAGTGGAAGTCTTCTGTAATAAGGATTCCACGGAGGGCAAATGAAGATGCTCAGTCATTTTGTGATCCGGAGAATTTGCTGCGTTCACGTAACCGAAGGAAATATTCGATAGCAATAATTCCTGCTGCAATAAAAAAGGCGCGCAGGGATGTTAACACCCGACCCAATTGCAACCAGATCATCATGTCAATGAACATACTGAAGAATAACGCTTCACGGATAAAGATCCCAAAGTCTGCTTTGGGAATAGTGGGGAAGCGCAGGTGCAGAAAGAAGATGACCGGCAAAGCCAGTCCACTGCAGGCAAGGGTGACAAGAAAGAAAAACAACCATCGTGGTCCAAGTGTGGGTAGAGTCAAATTTACCAACAGGATCAACCCTACCCATCCCAATACATTAAGGATCACGCTGGTGATCAAAACTCGGATGGTTTCGGATGCATGGGGTTTTTGCATTATTTAGCACTCACAATGAATTATATCGCAACCAAATAGACTGCCATCTGTTCCGCACGGAAAATATTGCATTTCCTTTATTTTATGGTAAACTGATGAGAATTGAATGCCGTAACCATCCGGCGACTCATCCAGAGAGGTGGAGGGACCGGCCCGATGATACCTCGGCAACCGCTCAATAAGAGCAGGTGCCAACTCCGGCAGAGACCACGGAATCGGTGGCAACCTGGAAGATGAGCGGTAAAGCAGATGCTTATTTACCTCTCTTTCCAGAGAGGTTTTTTTATCCTCTTGCCATCATCATACTTTTTGGAGGTACCCATGAATCATAAATTTACCAATCGCCGCTATTTGGATGCCTTGAATGACCGCATCATGATTTTTGACGGTGCCATGGGTACGAGTCTTCAAAAAATGGGGTTAACCGCCAAAGAATTCGGGGGTGAAAAATACGTGGGTTGCAACGACTATCTGGTCCTTTCGTATCCTCAAGCAGTCGAACAAGTGCATCGTTCGTTCCTGGAAGTGGGAGTCGATGTCATTGAAACGTGTTCCTTCCGCTCCAACCGCATTACGTTGAAAGAATATGGATTGCAAGACAAAGTCAACGAAATCAACCGGAAGGCTGCCAGACTTGCCAGAAGACTTGCGGACGAATTCAGCACTCCTGACCATCCCCGGTTTGTGGCTGGATCGATGGGTCCCTCAGGCAAGTTGCCTTCGATGGACGATCCAGAGCTTTCGAATGTCACGGTTGACGACTTACTGGACATATCCTGTGAACAAGCCACTGGCTTGATCGAAGGAGGAGTGGACCTGCTGTTGATTGAAACTTCTCAAGATATTCTCGAAGTCAAAGCTGCCATACTGGGAATTCATGCGGCTTTTGAAAAAACGGGAGTATATTTACCGATCCAGGCTCAAGTGACACTCGATACAACCGGTCGCATGCTCCTGGGTACCGACATTTCTGCTGTACTTGCCATCCTACAGGAAATCGGGATACATGTTATTGGTCTCAACTGTTCAACCGGACCAGAACATATGCGAGAGCCAATTCAATATTTGGGAGAACGTTCCAGGTTACCCGTTTCCTGCATACCCAATGCGGGGTTGCCATTGAATGTCGATGGAGAGGCAGTGTATCCTCTCCAACCTGAAAGTTTTGCCAATGAACTCACAGAATTCGTTGAAAAATATAATATCAATGTTGTTGGTGGGTGCTGCGGTACAACTCCTGAACATTTAAAACGCTTGGTGGACAAGGTCGGCGGTCGGAAACAGCTTCCGCGTCCGGTATTGGATATACCAGAGCTGGCATCTGCCATCCAGGCGCAGCCGATGCACCAACAGCCAAAGCCTTTCCTGATCGGTGAACGCTTGAATACACAAGGCAGCTTAAAGTTCAAGGAATTGATCCTCAATCAAAATTTTGATGGAATACTGTCCATTGCCCGGCAGCAAGTGAATAGCGGTGCCCATGGATTGGATATTTGCGTAGCCCTTACAGAACGTGCTGATGAAGCCTTACAGTATGCAAAAAGCGATTAAAAAGCTCGCATCCGTCATCCGGGTTCCATTGGTCATCGACTCTACAGAGCCTGATGTCATCGAGACAGCGTTAAAAAACGCTCCAGGTCGATGCTTAATTAATTCTACAAACCTGGAGGGTGGAATATCTAAAGCCAATCGAATCTTTTCCCTCGCCCGGAAATACAATGCAGCAGTCATTTGTCTGACCATTGATGAGAACGGTATGGCGAAGTCTGCAGATCGCAAACTGGAAGTCGCCAGAAGGATAGTCACGCTCGCAACAAAAGAGCATGAATTACATTCTTCTGACCTTGTGATTGATGCGCTGACATTCACATTGGCAGCAGGCGATCCCGAATATTTCGATTCAGCGGTTGAAACATTAGAAGGAATACGTAAAATAAAATCGGAAATTCCGGGAGTGTTGACATCGTTGGGTGTGAGCAATATATCTTTCGGCTTACCTCCGAACGCCCGCTCGGTCCTCAACAGCGTGTTCTTGTACCATGCAGTCCTCGCAGGTCTCGACATGGCGATCGTAAACCCAGCGCTCATCCAACCTTATTCCGAGATATCAGAAAGTGCACGTAAAGTAGCGGAAGAGCTCATATTTAACCGTGATCCTGATGCGCTCAATCATCTCCTGGAATTTTTTCAGCAAAATACTGAAATCGAATCAAAACCGGAGACACAAGCTTCCGAGTTGAAAAAGATGACACCGGAGGAACGGCTTTCCTGGCGGATCTTGCACCGTTATAAAGAAAATGTAGATGCTGATATAGATGAAATAATTCAACGCGATCCCAACACTCCAAACCATCAGGTTGCTGTAGTCATTTTAAATTCAGTTTTATTGCCTGCAATGAAAACAGTAGGGGATAAATTTGGAGCGGGTGAACTGATCTTGCCGTTCGTTTTACAATCCGCCGAAGTGATGAAGGCTGCTGTTACTCACTTGGAGAAATACTTGGAAAAAAAAGAGGGGGTGACAAAAGGTACACTCGTTTTAGCCACCGTTTATGGGGATGTACATGATATTGGAAAGAATCTGGTGAAAACCATTCTTTCCAACAATGGCTACACCGTTATCGATTTGGGTAAGCAAGTGCCGGCAGAAACAATCATCTCCAAGGCTGTTGAAGTAAATGCGACAGCCATAGGGTTGAGCGCTCTTCTGGTAAGCACAAGTAAGCAAATGCCGCTGATCATCAATGAATTGCAGCGGCGTAACTTGGAAATTCCTATCCTTGTCGGAGGTGCAGCCATAAATCGCCGGTTTGCTCGCCGTATTTTGAAAACGGAATCAGGGGATTGGTTTACACCCGGTGTATTTTATTGTAAAGATGCCTTTGAAGGTCTGTCTACGATGGATGCATTATCAAATACCGGAACTCGCGCCTCCTTCCAAAAAAATAATCTTCAGGAAGCTGAAGCCGAATTGAACCGCGAGCATTCATCGGCGCAACCTGCACCAGCGGAAGTACATTCGAGTGTTACCCCTGCCCTCCAAATACCTCGCCCGCCAAAATGGGGAGTTCATGTTGTGAATGAAATCCCGTTGGATTCGGTTTTTCCCCTGCTGTCCATCAAGGAACTCTATCGATTATCCTGGGGGGCAAAGAATACACATGGCACGGATTGGGAAAAAATATCCAAGGACTTCGATCAACGTTTGGATACGATGAGGAAAAATGCTCTATCAGAAAAGTGGCTTTTCCCACAAGGAATATACGGATACTTCCCAGTTCAATCTGACAGAAACGATCTGATAATCTATGAACCCGGTTCTGTCCAATCAGGTACCCCTCAGGAATGGATGCGTTTCACTTTCCCTCGTCAGAACGGTGAGGATCAACTCTGCCTGGCAGATTATTTTCTTCCAATAAGTAGCGGCAATCTCGACCTGGTTGCTTTTCAGATAGTAACTGTTGGCAAGCAAGCCAGTGAACGGGTTGAAAAGCTTCAAGCAAATAACGATTACACGGAAGCATATTTTACACATGGCTTGGCTGTCCAATTGGCAGAAGCTACGGCTGAATATTTGCATCGCTTTATCCGCAGCGAACTTGGGCTTGCTGATGACCAGGGGAAACGATACTCCTGGGGATATCCAGCTGTTCCTGAATTAGCTGATCATGCCAAGGTTTTTCAACTGCTCCCGGCTGAAAGCGAACTGGGGATGCATCTGACTGAAGCCTATCAACTTGTGCCCGAGCAATCGACCGCTGCGATCATCATTCATCACCCGCAAGCCAAGTATTTCAATGTCGTTTAAATAACAAGGCTATTTTGAAAAAAATTGGATGAAATATGGATGAAAATTTCTTATCAACTCTTAATTCAAACAGATATCCATTGATTGGCGACGGAGCAATGGGTACGATGCTGCATGCCCGCGGTGTCACATTTGAAACGTGTTTCGATAATCTAAATCTGGTTAATCCAAGCCTTGTCGCAGAGATTCATCGTGAATATATTGATGCAGGCGCGCAGATCATCCAAACCAACACATTCGGTGCAAACCGGTATAAATTATCCAAACACAACCTTGAAGGCAAACTTTCCGAAATCAATATCGCCGGTGTTGAATTGGCGCGCAGGGTCGTTCTGGCTGCATTTCAAGCAGGTTTTTATTGCTGGAGATGTAGGACCTTTGGGGGTCAGGATAGCTCCATTTGGACGTGTTCAACCGGAGCAAGCCCGGGAAGTATTCCATGAACAGATCTCCGCCCTGGCATCTGCAAAGCTTGATTTGTTGATCATCGAAACAATGACGGATCTTTACGAAATCCGGGAAGCTATCAATGCTGCCAGGGAAGTACAGGCGGATTTGCCTATCTTGGCATCCATGACATTCACCAGGGACGACCGCACCTTGTTGGGTGATCCCCCAGTAAAGGTAGCTCGTGACCTTGCAACTTTTGGAGCAGATCTTATCGGGATCAACTGCTCCGGCGGACCCGAGCAAATGTTGCGGATTCTCAAGCAAATGCAGAATGCCGTTCCCAATGGAAAATTCTCTGTAATGCCGAATGCTGGTTGGCCTGAACAGGTAAGCGGACGGATTTTCTATCCTGCCAGCCCTGAATACTTTGGGGATTATGCAATCGCTTTTTGGGAAGCCGGGGCAAAAGTGATCGGCGGCTGCTGTGGCACTACACCTGCGCATATTACATCAATCCATAAGACATTTGAAAAATCACCGAAAAAATCCAGGATGGACTCTTTTGATGTCCAGACTGTCGATGCAGAAGATCTAAGACAATCATCCGAACAACCCACCCAATTTGCGCAAAAACTGACAGCAAAAAAATTCATTGTCGCTGTTGAGATGGATCCACCGCGCGGTCTAGCAACACAAAAGATGCTGGCAGGTGCAAGTTTGTTGGCAGAATCCGGAGTAGATGTCATCGATGTCGCCGACAGTCCTATGGCTCGCATGCGCATGAGCCCCTGGGCTGTTTGCAGCTTGATTCAAAAGCGTATTGGAGTGGAAACAGTACTTCATTTCCCAACCAGGGGACGCAATTTGCTTCGTGTTCAAGGGGACCTCCTCGCAGCACATGCGATTGGTGTAAGAAATGTCTTTGTCATCATGGGTGATCCAACAGCTATCGGTGATTATCCGGATGCCATGGATAATTACGACCTGGTTCCTTCTGGTCTGATTAAGCTGATTAAGCAAGGGTTCAATGTGGGTGTAGATCATTCTGGTACCGATATCGGGCAACCAACATCATTTTTTGTTGGATGTGCCCTTAATTTACATCCTACGAATCCTGCTGAGGAAGTAAAGAATTTGCGAAGAAAATTACGCGCGGGTGCGGATTTTATCCTTTCCCAGCCTGTGTTTTCTCCAAAAGTGGCGAAAAATTTTCTTCAGTTTTATGAGCACGAGCATGGTCAATTATCAGTTCCATTAATTGTTGGCAATCTCCCGCTGGTGAATGCACGTCATGCCAATTTCCTGCATCATGAGGTGCCCGGTGTGGAAATACCGGAGACCATCCGCAAACGCATGGATCAAGCTGGTGAAAACGGCACCCGCACGGGAATTCAAATTGCGATAGAATTAATCGAGGAAATGAAACCAGTGACTCAAGGTGTATATCTGATGCCTGCATTTAATCGGTATGATGCAGCTGCAGAAATTGTGGAAGCCATCAGGGACTTGCAAAAATAATCACCACCATCCTGGTTATTGCTGACAAAGGGAATTCATGAATCTGCTTGCGATTGATTTGGGCAATTCAAGCTTGAAAATTGGGATTTTCAAAGAAAATAATTTATTTCATCACTGGCATCTTGCAACAGACCCGGCGAGATTATCCGATGAGTATGGATTGCAATTGGTTGGACTTCTGGAGCAATTGAAAATCGACCCACGGAAATTGGATGGAATTTGCCTTTCTTCGGTTGTACCTCCCCTTACCATCCGCATAACTCAGGCATGTGAAGAGTATCTCGACCAAAAACCTCTTGTCATTCACCATCAGCTCGATACGGGGCTTAAGATCCTATATGATGATCCCGCGGCTGTCGGTTCTGATCGAATTTGCGATGCAGTGGCTGTAATGAATCTTTATGGTGGGCCGGCATGCATAATCGATTTTGGAACTGCCATCACATTCAACGCATTAACTGAACTCGGAGAATATCTCGGTGGTGCCATAACTGCCAACATTGGGATTGCCGCGGAAGCACTATATCAGAAAGCTTATAAACTCTCCCGGGTGGATTTAGCGAAACCTCCATCCATCATCGGTAGAAACACAAGCCATGCTATGCAATCAGGTCTCCTTTTTGGATATGTGTCCCTTGTAGAGGGAATGGTGGAACGCTTCCGAAAGGAACTGGGCAGCAAGATGAAGGTCATTGGAACAGGTGGATCAGTCGAAATTATTGCCCGGGAAACGGAATCCATTCAGATCGTCGCTCCTCTTTTGACATTGGAAGGTATTCGTTTGATTTGGGAAAAGAATAGGCAATGAAAAATCCATTGAACGGTAAGAATATAGTTCTGGGTGTGACTGGGTCTATCGCGGCTTACAAAGCTTGTGAACTTGCATCCAAGCTGACACAGTTGGGTGCCCTCGTTGATGTCATCCTTACACCTACCGCTGAAAAATTTGTTACGCCTTTGTCTTTTTCATCTGTTACCGGTCGTAAAGCCTACACAGATGCAGATCTTTGGGGTGGAGAAGCGCATATTTTACATGTCGGCTTGGGTCGCAGTACTGATCTCGTTGTAATCGCACCTGCAAGCGCCAACACCATCGCCAAATTAGCGCATGGGATTGCAGATAATCTTCTAACAATCTCATCCCTGGCAGCTCAAAGTCCAATCATTATTGCACCTGCAATGGATGCGGGTATGTATGGTCATTCTGCAACCCAGGCAAATATCGAAATTCTCAAATCCCGTGCTGTGGAGTTTATTGGCCCGGTGGAAGGCAGAATGGCATCCGGATTGGTAGGTTTGGGAAGATTTGTTGAACCAGGCGATATCCTTGGACATATCCGGTGGATGATGTCTCAGAATGGTCCACTGAAAGGTAAAAAAGTTGTTGTAACTGCAGGTGGTACACAGGAACCCATCGATCCGGTGCGCATCATCACAAATCGGTCATCTGGAAAGCAGGGATATGCAATAGCACAAGCCGCACTGGATGCTGGTGCTGAAGTAATCCTAGTGAGTGCTCCAACCGCATTATCTGTACCGGTTGGGGCAAAAGTTATTGCTGTAAAAACAGCTCACCAGATGCTTGATTCTGTTGTTGCGGAATGTGCAACAGCGGATGTTCTGGTAATGTCTGCGGCTATTGCAGATTTTCGTCCAATAATAAATGAGAAAGAAAAGATAAAGAAATCGTCAGATTTTTCAAGCATTGCATTGGAACCAACAAAAGATGTTTTAGTAGAGATTTCCAAAAAGAAGGAAAAAACCGGTTTTCCAAGAATTGTGGTTGGATTCGCCGCGGAAAGCAGGGAACTCAACTCGAATGCCAAACAAAAACTGGCGGAGAAAAAATTGGACATGATCGTCGCCAACGATATCACCAAATCCGATGCGGGATTCGAAGTGGAGACAAATCAAGTGGTAATGATCACAAAAGACGGGTCTAAAGAAACCACTCCGCTATTGAAAAAAAATGAAATTGCTGAAATAATAATGGACAGGATCATCTCCTGGATACGAAAAGAATGAATCCCTATGGGGGTTAACTCATCATGCGCATTTTAGTCATCTCGGATATACATGGAAATCTCACAGCCTTGGAAGCAGTTCTAAAATCCGCTGGTAGTGTGGATCAGACCTGGTGTTTGGGGGATCTGGTAGGCTACGGACCCGATCCCAATGAATGTATCGACAAGATCAAGGTAATTCCAAATTTAACCTGCCTGATAGGCAATCATGATTCTGCTGCTCTGGGTCAGATTGACCTCCAGGCATTCAACCAGGATGCCCGTGTTTCAATTAGTTGGATGAAATCCAAACTGAAAGCTGACTCGTTAAAATTTCTGCGTTCCATGTCTGATAAAAAAGTAGTCGATGAGATCACTCTTGTCCATGGCAGCCCACGTGATCCCATTTGGGAATATATGTTGGATGTCCATACTGCAGCGGAGAACTTCGGCTATATCGAAAAGAAGATCTGCCTGGTAGGACATACTCATATCCCCATCACGTTTTCATTACAGAAAGATGGTCTGACGATCGACTGGGAAATGGTCGAAGCTGGGCAGATCTATCGCCTGAATAAAAAATGCTTTTTGAACCCAGGCTCAGTTGGACAACCGCGCGATCATGACCCGCGTGCTGCCTATGCCTTTCTGGATACCGAACGCAATACCTGGCAACCGATGCGGATCGAATATGATGTCGAATCCGTACAGAAAAGGATCCTAAAAGCTGGTTTACCCCGCAAGCATGCCGCCAGGTTATCCAGCGGTTGGTAAACGGGAACCAAATCATACAGATCATCGTCTGATGTGTAACTGAGAATTGAGGAGAGAAGAAGATGAAAAAGATTGCTGTTCTTGTTGTGTTGTTGGTTTCCTTGTTGTTTTCCGGCTGTGCATCTAAAGTTGCTTCCGAAGAATCTTTAGCAGGGCGTGGATTGATGGAAATTTCCCCCGCTGAAGCTCCTGCTGTAATGTTGGATGCAGCGAATAGTGCCACTGGAAAAACAGATTACGCATCTGCCCCGGTTGCAACGGAGAGATTGGTTATTAAAAACGCCAATATTTCGATCGTTGTCGTCGATCCGACAAATGTTGTTAATGCGATCGCTCAATTAGCGAATGGTATGGGTGGATTCGTGGTCACATCAAATATCTATCAAACCTATTACAACGATGTGGAATATAACGAAGGTTCCATCACCATCCGTATCCCCGCTGCTCAGTTGGATACCGCGTTGTCACAAATTCGAGCCATGGTGGAAGATCCCAAAAAGGATATTTCCAGCGAGAATATCTCTGGAGAAGATGTCACCAGTACAGTGGTCGACCTGGAATCCCGACTAAAAAACTATCAGGCAACCCAGGCTCAACTCCTTAATTTCATGGATGAAGCCAAGACCACCAAAGATGCATTGGATGTCCTGAATCAACTTACATACATCCAGGAGCAGATTGAACTCCTGCAGGGTCAGATCAAATACTATCGTGAATCTGCTGCCCTTTCTGCAATCTACGTGACTGTTCAGCCAAAACTTCCAGTCGCTCCCGTCACCGCATCCGGATGGAAAGCCCTTGAAGTCATCCGCAATGCAGCTCAAGCCCTGGTGGATGTTGCAAAGGTCGTCTTCACGATATTAGTGTACCTGGCGTTCATCCTTGGTCCATTTGTGATCGTTTTCTTCTTCATCTACTGGTTGGTGTGGCTTGGTAAAAAGAAACAAGGTTGGACTCGCAAAGGCTTGAAATTCTATCGACCCGGCTATTCCTTCTCCCCTCCGCCCATGCCGGAACCTGTGAAACCAGCACGTAAAAAATAACCTGCGTAAAATCCCCCAGTTTTGGAACCGGGGGATTTTTTTTATTTTTCATATTCAATGGATAATTTCGCGCTTCTCTTAAAATCTATCGGAAAACGAAAAATCTGTTGCTTACCCGATTCCCAGATGATTTCTCTGCCATCCAGGAGTGCTTGCTTGGGCGTTCGTGGCAAAACCATAGTGATTTTCCCTTCAGCCTTCCTCGGCAAGGAAAATTTGATGTCCACTCCCGATATCCTCGGTGCCCATTCAGCTACTTCGTTTCCCTGGGAAATATGAAGATCACTCCCTAGATAACACGCTTCCTTGGCTTTGCACTCCCGAATAGCCAGCATTACTGTAGAATGGGGTGGAACATTTTCAATCTCGATGGGCTTGGCGTCCGAAGTGATCCAGACACGATGATCCCAAAAAGAATGTAACCAATAATTCCCTTGCTTCAACCGAAACTCCCTTAGATCGACGTGTAACGATTGCGGGTGATCTTCCCAATTTGACATAGAAATGAGTTTCCAATCCCCGGCCTCCCCCCTGAAATCAAGCCTGAGTTTGGATGGCATGTGCGCATCAAACCAATCGACCACGATAGGTCGCTGATCCAATGCGGGCAGAAACTTGGCAGCAAGTTTTATCCGTTCAGCGGGTAGTTTTTCCAAGTTATCTGAAAGCATCACCATACCACCGGAAAGTGAGATCATCGTTGCCAATGATCGGACTTCCTCCAAGGTAAGGTCCGTATTCTCCCGCAGCAGCATGACATCCGGATCGTTGATCCACCAACGGTTATGCAGCATCGACCGTGTCAATGTATTTTGAATGGCGTTAACAACTGCTGGCGTGTCAGGTTCAGAGCCTGCAATGAGATGTGTACCAAACACCTTCGTAGTCCAACTATCCATTACATCTGCGCCTATTCGCAAACCATCTACGAGCCCGATCATGGAGCCTAACGGTGCACCACAGCCTAAAAGAAAAACGTGCTCTCCTGCTGCGCTCCTCAATTCATTTATGCCGTTACGCATTATCTGAGCTCGCGTCATTGATCGATCCTGATGATCACCCACCAAGCCTCCTGCATAAAGGAAATCTAATTTCAAATAATCAAATCCCCATTCTTTCGTTGCGGACTGGATAATCGAGCGAACATGTTTAATCGCAGCAGGTTTTGTCAGATCCAACGCTGTTGTAAACGAGTTCCAATTAAAACCGCTGAATACAGACTGCCCATTTCTCTTGCGTAGAATAAACTTCGGATTCTCTCGCATTAATTTGGACTGTCTATGGATGATGAATGGAGCCAGCCATAACCCGGCTTTCATCCCGGATTTATGGATGGCTTTTGCAATAGGTTTTACTCCGCCCGGAAATGTCTTTTTAAATTCGAACCAATCACCGACCTGTGACTCAAATCCATCATCGATCTGTACAAGTTCCAAAGGAAGATCATCCTTCAACTGCTCGATGGCTTTGATATTTCGTTTTATTTTTTCATCATCAATTTTTGAATAGAACTCATACCAGGAACACCAACCCGTCGGTTTTGTTTTGGACAGTTTCACGTCATTTTCACGCGCGACGGCTTCCACATACCCTCCAAGGGGATCATCATCATCTGTTCTGACAGGAACAATGGTTGCCCAATCAGTCTCCATCGTTTTATTGGGAGTCAATTGGACATTATCTCCGCTTGCCAACATGTCAATTTTTATATGATTTCTTAATTTGGCAAGAATATATCCAAATTGCTGCTTCTGCGATAAAAATCCAATTGTGTATCCCTGTTTGCTAGTGCGGTCACCGATAACTGTGAAAAAATCAGATGCAAAATTACCCTTCCCGTGCAGTATTGGCGTCGTTGGGTTCTGGTTCTGGGGATTCTGAAACAATCCTAATCGTGATTGTCTCATTCGATCACCTGCCCCATATGTCGCTGTGTGGCTCCAACTTTGCCATCCATTACAGAACATGGCCAATCGCTTGGAATTCCCTTTGCTTCCAAATTGCATTTCACCATTATTCTTGGAATTAATGGAAAATAATTGAAATTGCTCAAGTTCTATGGGTGAACTTCCATAATTACCAACTTCCATTTTCCACAAAAAGAAGGGGTGTCTTTCTGGTAAAGCGAAAGTTAAATGTAAATGGGTTTGTACTTGTTGTCCCCCACAAACAACTTCTAGGATTTTCATAGGACCGTGGGGGGAGGATTTTTGCACCCGGATATCAAATGTGTACGGTCTCCAGGAATCCATGAGCAGTGTCTGTCTTTTTCCATTGCGTTTAATAATGATCCCAAGTCTTGCATTTGAAAAGAACGCCCGATTATTCTTTTCATCATATGCATGGAATAATCCAATTTCCGGTTCACAAACCAGTCGAATATGGGAATTTTTTATTTCAATCATGCACAATTCTCCATGGGATGATTTCCCGTGCGCAATCTTACCATGTTTGGTTAACCGCTAGGGTATAATGACCAGCATGTCCCCCATCGTCGCCATCGATATAGAAACGACCGGTCTGGATGCTAACAAAGATGCAATCATCGAAATTGGCGCTGTAAAATTTGATGGCAAACGGGTGATAGAAAAATGGGAAAAACTCATCAACCCGGGTAAACCCATCCCCCCCGAGATTACACAACTAACTGGCATAACCAATGAAATGGTGCGCAATGAACCTCCGGCAAAGGCCATGCTTCCGGAATTTGTGGAGTTCGTTGGTGAAGATCCTGTATTGGGACATCACGTTGACTTTGATCTTTCCTTCCTTCGAAAATTCGGTGTCTTGCAATTCAACGAAGTGGTGGATACGTATGAACTCGCATCGGTGCTGCTCCCCACGTCCACTCGTTACAATTTGGGTTCCCTGGGGCAGTTATTGGGAATCATGCTTCCCAATTCTCACCGTGCCCTGGATGATGCCAAGCTGACGCATGCAGTGTATTTCAAGCTTTACGAAAAAGCTCTTAATCTCCCTCTTGAACTACTGGCGGAATTTGTAAGGCATGGCGAAGGCTTGGATTGGAGCCCAGCCTGGATTTTTTCACAGATTTTGCGTGCTCGCGCTCTTGAACCCATCACGCATGTGCAGTTAAAATTGAGCGACTTTAAAGGTCTTGCAGCGGGAAATGAGATCCTTTCACAACCGCTTAAGCCTTCCGATAACCCGCAACCACTGGATATTGAAGAAGTCGCTGCCATTCTCGAAGATGGTGGAATCTTTGACCAGTGTTTTCCTGCATTTGAGCATCGTCCACAACAGGTCGATATGTTAAAAGCTGTAACACAAGCCTTTTCAAAAGGGCAGCATCTCTTAACCGAAGCAGGAACAGGTACCGGTAAATCACTTGCCTACCTCGTGCCAGCCGCACTTTGGTCGATAAAAAATCAGCATCGTGTGGTTATTTCAACGAACACCATTAACTTGCAGGACCAACTGATAAAGAAAGACATTCCTGACCTTCAAAAAGCGTTGAAAGCAGATTTACGTGCGGTTGTGTTAAAGGGACGCAGCAATTATCTCTGTCCCCGCCGGGTGGAAGCCATGCGCCAGCGCAGTCCCGATTCGCCGGAATCAATGCGTGTTCTAGCAAAGACCCTCGTGTGGTTGTACGAAGGTGGTAAAGGGGATCGGAATGAGATTAACCTGAACGGACCCATCGAGAAAGAAATTTGGTCCTCTCGACTTTCTGCTGAGGATGAAGGCTGTAAATCCGAAACTTGCCTGGGGAGAATGGGTGGAATTTGCCCATTTTATCGTGCAAAGCTGGCCGCACAATCTGCCCACTTGATCGTGGTCAACCACGCACTTCTGCTAACAGACGTAGTCACCGGCAGTCGGATCCTGCCCGAATATAACTATCTTGTTATCGATGAAGCGCATCATCTGGAATCTGCTACCACCGATGCACTCACATTTAGTGTGACGCAAAATGATATTGCCCGCACGCTCAAGGAATTGGGTGGTGTAACCAGTGGTGTTTTGGGTGCGCTCATGGCTGCTCTGAAGGACATTGTCCGACCTTCAGATCATGCTGCATTGCTTCCCGAAATGTCGCGTGTCACCGATCTTGCCTTTCGTGTGGAAGGGGATTTCAAACGCTTTTTCCAGGCAATCTCCGATTTTTTAGAGAGCACCCGTGAAGGTCAATCGGTTGGAAAATACGGTCAACAGGCACGCATCATTGCTGCCACGCGAACGATGTCGGAATGGGAGAATATTGAAATTCAATGGGCTTCCACCCAGGAATCTCTCAACTTGCTGATCTCAAGGACAAACCAGGTTACAAAATCCATCGCTGATCTTGCTTCGGGTGCAACAGATAAAATTGAGGATTCCCAGACTTTTCTGGGCAGTCTTCTGCGACGTTTTGTGGAAGTCGAAGCCAATTTAAATGCCTGGGTGGCTGAACCTGACGCAAGGCAGATCTACTGGACTGAGGTCAAACCTGTCAATATGAATATTTCCATTCAAGTGGCACCCTTGGAGATAGGCTCACTCATGGAACAATATCTCTGGCATGAAAAAACGAGTGTGATCCTTACATCTGCTACGCTTGCGGCTGGTGGCGAGTTTTCCTATTTGCGTGCCCGGTTGAATGCCGACGAAGCATCGGAAATGGTGGTCGGTTCACCATTCGACTACGAAAATTCCGCCTTGTTGTACTTGGTCAACGATATTGCTGAACCCAATGATACGGTGAATTTTCAGCGAACCATCGAGCATCTCTTACCCCGGCTCGGTAAAGCCACAGGTGGACGTATGCTGGTACTCTTCACATCGTACGATCAATTAAAGCGTACTTCAAAAGCGATTACGCCCATCTTGAACAAGGAAGATATCCTGGTTTTTGAACAGGGGGAAGGCGCATCTTCTGCAACCCTGTTGGAGACATTTCGCGCAACTGACCGAGCCATCCTGTTGGGAACCCGGTCTTTTTGGGAAGGGGTCGATATCGTAGGGGAAGCGCTTTCCGTGCTGGTCATCGTCAAACTGCCGTTTGATGTCCCGAGTGATCCCATCGTCGCCGCCCGCTCGGAGACATTCGATGACCCATTCTCCGAGTACAACCTCCCGGAAGCCATCTTGCGATTCCGCCAGGGTTTTGGTCGCTTGATCCGCACACAATCCGATCGCGGGCTGGTCGTGGTCCTGGATAGACGCATATTATCCAAAAAGTATGGCAAGGCGTTTATCGAATCCCTCCCCGATTGCACCAAACGCACCGGTTCAACTGCTGAATTGCCCGAAGTTGCTCGTAAATGGCTTAATTTATAAGTCTTCCTTTAATTTCGTTCCATTCCCCCAAAAACATAATTAATGCGTAAGAGCGTAATAGCCCATCCCGATATATTCTTTTAAGACATTTGTGGTTAATGAAAGATTACTCGCCGTCGGGAAGATGTTAATGATTGAGGAAAGAATATCGCCGTGCCATAACGAATCCCAGCCGGCGTTAGTCACGATGTAGTCCGTGGGAGCCGGAATAACTTCCAGTCCTTGCGCTTCAAATAACTTCACTGAACGTGGCATGTGGAGTGCTGAAGTGATCAATATGATGCGGTTGATCCCATTTTCGGCTAGTATTTGTTTGCTATTTACAGCATTTTCATAGGTGTTCTGCGAGGTGGAATCCAACCACATGACGTCATCTGGAACTCCCAATTCCAACAATAGTTCGCGCATATCACCTGCTGGTGAACCTGCTGAAGCATCCAAAAAACTGATATCCCCCCCACTTAAGAGCAAATGATCGGCAAGCCCATAATTGTACAGTTTCCATGCAGTCAGTACCCGATCCCCGGCTCCATTCAGTTCAACTCCCTGCCGTGGATATTCTGCGGGCTCCGTACCCCCACCCAATAAGACGATGACATCTACCTTAATGCTTTCAGTGGAGGGCAAATACTGATGCTCAAGTGAGCGCGCCAGGCTCATCGCCACCCATTTATTCCCACCAATCCACAAGACAATCAATGCGGAAAGAATGAAAACAAATGCCAGGCGTCGCTTTTTATGCAGGCTCAATCCCACAATGAGTAGAATTGCTGTCAATCCCACCGGGTAGATCAAAATTGGGATGAATTTTGAAAAGAAGATTCCCATGTCTGTTTACGATAATCCTTCCAACTGCCCCGTTTCAAGGTCAAGATCAATATTGTAGAATGCTGGGCGTGTGGGTAACCCAGGCATTGTGCTCATCGTACCAAGCAGAGGATATATAAAACCGGCACCCACCGAAGCTCGCAGTTCACGCACCGGTATTCGAAAACCTTTCGGTGCACCTTTGAGCTCAGCATCATGGCTCAGGCTGAGATGCGTCTTTGCCATGCAAATGGGGAGTTTATCAAAACCAAGGCGCGTGTATTCCTTTATTTGCACCTCCGCTTCTGGTGAATAATCGACTCCTTCTGCACCGTATATTTCACGCGCGATCGTTTCTATCTTTTTCTTGATGCCCCAATCCAATGGGTAGAGGAAATGAAATCGGGGTGGATTTTGACTTACTTTCACAACTGCATTTGCCAGATCAATGGCACCTTTTCCGCCCAATTCCCAGTGGTTGCTGATGACAGCATCCTCCGCCTTGCCTTCCTCCACTGCTGCCTTGCAAACAAGATCCAATTCCGCCTGGCAATCGGTTGCAAAAGTGTTCACGGCAACTACGACAGGGATGCTGAATGTGTGGGCGATACGAATGTGCGCAAATAAATTGGGTAAACCGGCTTTAAGCAATTCCAGATTTTCTTGAGTGTAAGCAGGGTCCAGCGGCTTTCCCGCTACCACTTTGGGTCCCCCACCATGCAATCTTTAATGCACGCACAGTTGCGACTAGCACGACCACATCCGGGATCAATCCCGAATAACGGCATTTGATATTGCAAAACTTTTCCATCCCCATATCGGATCCAAAACCAGATTCCGTGACAACAAAATCCGCCAGCTTGAGTCCGATCATATCCGCAAGAATGGAACTATTGCCATGCGCAATATTGGCAAACGGACCAGCATGTACAAAGACCGGAGTCCCCTCCAACGTTTGCAGAAGGTTGGGCTTGATGGCATCTTTCATCAGTGCAGTGAGGGCTCCTGCCACGCCCAGGTCATCGGTGGTCACCGCATCACCCTGTTTGTCAACCCCTATGACAATTTTGCCCAATCGTTCACGCATGTCAGCCAGACTTGTGGTCAGCGCAAGGATCGCCATGATCTCGCTTGCCACGGTCATGTCAAACCCTGTCGTGCGATTAAAACCTTTCTCTTCCTCACCTTCGCCGATGGTGATTTGTCGCAAGAACCGATCATTGGTATCCAGCACACGCCGCCAGGTGATCCGTCCAGGATCAATATCCAGCCGGCAAAATCGTTTCCGTTCATCCAGCGTCATTTTATCGGGGTCGTCGGTTTGAATACCCAGTCGTGTCTTGCGTCGCAGCATGCCTTTGGCAAAGGTGCGATTCCCTGATTTATCCGGTGGAAATAACCGATTGAATAATTGTTCATCAGTTGTCCCGCCTTCATGGAATATGCGTGCATCAATGGCAGCCGCCATCAAATTATTGGCAGCCGTGATAGCGTGGATATCCCCGGTAAGATGCAGGTTCAGATCATCCATCGGGATGACCTGGCTATATCCTCCACCCGCAGCCCCACCTTTGATTCCAAAAGTAGGTCCTTGGCTGGGTTGGCGCAGGCAGGTTACAACTCGTTTTCCAAGGTGCGCACCCAACGCCTGGCTGAGTCCTACCGTCGTAGTGGTCTTGCCTTCACCTAAAGGAGTTGGTGTGATGGCGGTCACATCCACATATTTTCCATTGGGTTGCTTGCCAAGGCGTTTTAATATTTCAAGCTTTACCTTGGCTTTGTAAGGTCCATAAAGTTCGAGTTCCTCCGGCAGAATTCCCAATTCATCGGCAATCTGCGTGATGCGCTTCAAGAACGCTGCCTGTGCAATCATGGTATCCGAAGGGACGGGTTTTAACAGACATATTGGGGTCGGTTTAAATTCAGTACGTTTGAGGGACATGGAAATATCCTTTCAACAATAGTTAAACTTATTGTATCAGGCACCAGGAATCGAATTCAAGGATGGATAAGGGTAGTTAATCAGCCGCAATAACCCGGTTGCGCCCCTCGGCTTTGGCCTGGTAAAGCGCAAAATCAGCAGCTTTCAATAGGAGTTCATCGGTCTTGGCATGGGTGGGGAATTCGGCGATCCCTGCGGAGACAGTAATCCCTTTGATCTGGTGATCGGTGATCTTGATCACCATCTCCGATACAAGCTCGCGGATCTGGTTGATGCGTTCCACCACGCGTGACTTGGGAGCATCCACCATAATCAGCAAGATTTCATCACCGCCAAATCGCACAGCAATATCCCCGCCGCGGATCCAGTTGGTCAGTGTCCGGCTGATCTCTTTGATGACCGTGTCACCGAGGAAATGACCATAGGTATCGTTGATATCCTTAAAATTGTCGATATCAAACAAGACAATGCATAGAGGTTTTTCGCGCCGGCTGGCACGTTTTACATTTTTTCATTAAAAATTCCTTGAGATACCTACGGTTGTACAATCCGGTCAAAGAGTCGCGTATGGATTGTTCCTGCAGCTGTTCCTTGATTTTTTCGATCTCCATGTTCTTCTTCATGAGTTCACGCTGTAGGTTGGAGATTTCGGTATTCATGCGTGCAAAATCAAAGTGGTCATTGCCATCGCTGTTTTCCACTTCCTGCAGGGTTTGAACTTTCAGCGATTGGCGTAGAGAATGTACCTGTTCTTCATACATTTTCACCATCTCTTCGAATAATCGGATGGTGGTTTCATTGTAGGATTCCGAACCAGCGACTAGCACCCCGGTCGGTACACGGCAACCCGCCATATACATATTGACCTTTTCCCCACCTTTTTCGAAGGAAATATCATGTCCCAGGGCAATGTTCGAAGCACACACCTGTTCGAAAAATGCCTTGGAAAGGTCGTGATTCTTACCTTTAAATATCGACCAAAATTCCTTGTCCTTTACTTTCGGAGGAAAGAGCAGAAGTTCATCGCTCAATACATGGTCAATTTTTCCGTTTTCCCTGCAATAAACTACAAAATTGGATTTTGTCCGTGTGCTCATTTCCATCACCCTTTTTAGATCAATCGAACCACGCGTTGAAAAAACCCTATCGAAAACCTTTAAATATTATAGTGATAATTGTCTAAAAGGATATAAGTAGTTAAACGTGGATGCGAAACCTACTGGTCTCGCATCTCAAGTGGGACGGGAGGGACTTGAACCCTCAAGAGGGAACCCTCGGAGTGATTTTCAAGTCCTCTGCGTCTGCCAATTCCGCCACCGTCCCGTAACCCCTATTGTATCTTAAGGTGCACGGTCGTCAATATCGGATTTGAAAGTTTTAGTTTCGTATCTTTTTCACGAATTCTGCCCAGCGGCTGTCTACATGCACAAAAGGAGAAGCCAGCCTCCCATTGACCGTAGCAACCTCCAAAGCGATGCGTAATTCCTTTGCATCTGAAAAATCAGGCAGGGTCATGTGGACACCACCCAATTCACGCACCGAATGCGCATCCGAACCGACCGTCCCAAATAGTCCGTGTTCCGTTGCAAACCGGGCAGCAACTTCATTGCATCGGTTATTCAGGCAGCGAGCATTGAAGATTTCAACTGCATCCACGTGAGGGACCAAATCGATCAGTTCCTGCGGCTTCCAAAGACTGCGGCGATTGTCAAATGGGTGCGAAATGCTGATAAACGCTCCTTGTTTGCGTAAACGTTCGATCGTGGTTTGCGGGGATAGCTGATGTGGAATTTCTTCGGTCATATACAGTCCCAATAGTTCACCGCTAGAGGTCATGATCTCTTCGCCAACAATGACCCGGTCAGGATCGATTTCACTGGCTTCCATCCCTCCTCTGATGCTGTTGTGGTCGGTTATTGCAACTTTGCCCAACCCGCATTGCAACGCAGCTTTTACGATCTGCATGGGGGTCATCAAACTATCATGTGAATACACGGAGTGGGTATGAAAATCGGCTGTGATGGTTGCTTGCATGGGTGCCATTATACCTTTCAACGCTTTTTAAGGTATTTCAGACGGTGGATCCCTTGATTTGATTATCATATTCGAACCGTTGGACAATTCCAGGCTTGTGCTATAATCTTTACAAAGGCAGAAAAGATTTCTGCCGCGGAGCAAGAAAAAATCCAATTTTATAGAAATCAGAGGAGGAAGAAGTGAAACGTTTTTCATTTCTCGTCGTGATCAGCCTGGTTCTCATGGGTCTGATCCTGAGCGCTTGCGGTGCCAAATCCACCGCGGTGACCGTCGCTACCGAAGCCCTGTTCCCGCCTTTTGAAATGGTGGACACGGAAACAGGCAAATTGACCGGGTTCGACATCGAGTTCATGAATGCCATTGCTGCCAAAGCTGGACTTAAGGTTGAATGGGTGAACACATCTTTTGATGCCATGAGCGCTGGTGTCAGCTCCTGCCAGTACGATGTTGCCATCGCCGCTATTTCCGTCACTCCAGAACGACAGGCAGCCATGCTCTTCTCAAACCCCTATGTCAACGCCGGGCAGATCGTATCGGTAAACAAATCAAAGAGCACCACCATCCTGAGCAAGGATGACCTGGGTGGCAAGACCATCGCTGCCCAATTGGGCACAACCGGCGAGATCGAAGCCAAGAAGATCGCAGATGCCGAATATAAACCCTACGATAGCTATGACCTGGCTTTCCTTGATCTCGAGAACGGTCAGATTGATGCCGTCATCGCTGACTACATGACCGCCCTGCAGTTCATCGCCAAGAACCCCGATAAACTCGTGACCGTCGGACAGGTGTTCACCGATGAATCCTACGCCATCGCCGTTTGCAATACCAAACCCGAACTGGTGGAAAAGCTCAACACCGCCATTACCGCTTTGATCGATGATGGCACCGTTGCCACCCTCGAACAGAAGTGGCTTGCTGGGCAGTAAGTCTGGATTTGTGTTGCCTGCGAGAATTTTCCCTCTCGCAGGCTTTTTTTTCGAAAGGTGAATCATGACTAATAATGAAACAGTTCCTCCAAAGGATATTTGGTCCCAGGCACGCAAGGTGGAATCCGGTTGGGTCCTGCTAGTCTCCGTTATTGTGTTGATCGTAATCCTCGTTGCAACCAACCCAGAACTGTATGGAAACATGCTCGATTTTGTCAAGGATGGCATCGGTGTTACGTTGTATGTAACCATCATCTCATTCGTGCTCGTAATTTTCGTCGGGTTGATCGGCGGACTAGGCAGAATATCCAAAAATATAGTCCTGCGCGGTATTGCCACGGTATATGTCGAAGTCATCCGAGGCATCCCACTGATGGTCCAACTGCTGTACTGGTACTTTGCCATGCCTTCCATCATCCAGAGCCTGGGCAGAGCCATTGGTAATGAAACGCTTGCCAACTATCAGACCAACGCCATCGTGATGGCGATCGTTGGACTGGTGGTGTGCTACGGCGCCTACATGAGTGAAGTGGTGCGCGCCGGCATTCAAAGCGTCCCACGCGGGCAGATGGAAGCCGCCCGCAGCCTGGGGATGACCCAATTCCAAGCCATGAGGAAGATCGTCCTGCCGCAGGCTTTCCGGGTGATCCTGCCTGCAATCGGCAACGAGTTCATCACGCTACTCAAGGATTCATCCCTGGTGAGCGTGGTGGCTGTGGCAGACCTTACCCGCCGCGCCCGAGAATTCAACGCCACATACTTCAAGACCATCCCGGTGTGGAGCATGGTGGCGCTGCTGTACCTGGTGATGACGCTGCTCAGCGCCCGGTTGGTGAGCTTCACTGAAAAAGCCACCAGGACGGAGAAATAACCATGGCTGAAAAACCCATCATCCATATTGAAAATATCCACAAGCGCTTCAAGAACTGTGTTGCCTTGGACGGCGTAAGCCTGGATGTGGCAAAAGGTGAAGTTGTGCTTGTGATCGGTCCTTCCGGCTCAGGCAAATCCACGCTGCTGCGCTGCATCAACCGGCTGGAGGAATTCGATTCCGGCAAGATCGTGGTGGATGGCATTCCGCTGGATAATGCCAAGAACATCAACGCCGTGCGCACCGAGGTTGGGATGGTATTCCAATCCTTCAACCTGTTCCCGCACCTCACCGTGGTCGAGAACCTGTGCCTGGCACAACGCATTGTGCGTAAACGCAGCCACGATGAAGCGCACGAGATTGCCACCAAGCTGCTCAAGAAAGTGGGCATCCCCGAAAAGGCGGATATGCACCCCACCCAGCTTTCGGGCGGTCAACAGCAGCGTGTGGCGATCGCCCGCGCCCTGGCGATGAACCCCAAGATCATGCTGTTCGACGAGCCCACCAGCGCCCTGGACCCGGAAATGATCCAGGAGGTGCTGGACGTGATGCTCAACCTGGCAAAGGAAGGCATGACCATGGTGGTGGTCTCGCACGAGATCGGGTTTGCTAAAGCCGCCGCCGACCGTGCCATCCTGATGGACGGCGGGAAGATCATCGAGGAAGCGCCGCCGGAGATCCTGTTCAATAAACCCAAGCACGAACGCACCAAGGCATTTTTAAGTAAGGTATTATAAAAACGACCTAATGGAGTGGTTTTCCACTCCATTTTTTATCATTTTTTGACTTTTGCCCTCAAATGTGCTATTCTTTCTTGTATTTAAAACCCTTTTGGAAGGAATTCATGCAAAGAGAACGTATTTCCGAGAACGTGTACTGGTTCCAGTCCGAAGTATATGCATTGGTAACGGCAGGTGCCATCATCGGTCCGCAATGGGCGGTGGTGATCGATACCCTGGCGATGCCGGATGAAACACTCATGATGCGCACCTTTATCGAAGAGCAGCTCAGCGTGCCGGTGCGGTACGTGGTCAACACTCACTATCACGCCGACCACTGCTGGGGCAACTGCTTTTTCCCGGTGCAACGATCATTTCGAGCGCGGAATGCAAGAAACTGATGCTGGAAAAGGGTCAGCCGGCGCTGGATGCCACCCGCAAGCAGAACCCGATCTATAAGCAGATTAAGCTGGTGTATCCTCACCTGACCTTCCAGGACGGCAACATGTCGCTGCGGGTGGGTAAGAAAAACCTGACCCTCACCCCCACCCCAGGTCACAGCAAGGACGGCATTTCCATATTGGTGGAGGAGGACCGGGTGTTGTTTGCCGGGGATGCCTTCATGCCGCTGCCGTATTTCGTGGATGGTGACGTGGATGAGCTGGGCACGACGGTGAAGAAGATCCTCAAGATGGGCTTGGAGAACATCGTGCAGGGTCACGGCGACATCATCCTGCGCGGCGAGATCGACGAATCGGTCAAGGAAGACCTGAACTACCTGACCAACCTGCGCAAGTTCGTGAAGGGTGCGGTCAAACGGCGTAATCCGTACGAAGCGCTGGATGATATCAGCATCGAATCGTGCGGGAAGAGCCGGGTGTACCTGGGGGGCCTGGCTGAGGAGCTGCACCGCCGGAACATCCGCTCGCTGTTCCGTCAGGTGGCGCAGGAAGAGGGGATCACGCTGCCGGAGGAGGAACCGGAGGAGAATTTTTAGGGGAAGGATTGGAAAGATTAAAATCTCTCTCTAAACGAGAGAGATTTTTATTGTTTGATCGTCAAATTGTTTTGAAATTTGGACACAATTAAAGAGAGATCCTTCTCTCCTACAAACCAGTCGCTCAGGATGACAGGCTTTGAGTGTCATCCTGAGAAGCGGATTCTGTGAAGAATAATCTCTCCAGGTTGGAAAAAGAGAAGAGGGATTCTTCGCCCAGACTATCTCTGGGCTCAGATTGACAGAATATTAATCGAGAATAGTGAGGGAAACGGGGAGGATGGTATCAGCGACCACTTCAAAACCTTTGGCGTCCCAGCCATCCTGCACCCTGAACCAGATGATCATCACCGTACCGGGGTAAAAGAACTCCTTGAGGTCGGTCGGGGAAGGCTCATCAGGTCCTGATGGGTGGGAATGGTACACCGCCAGGAGATCCGACCCGTTGTCCTCAAGCTGGAGCATGGCTTTGAGCTGCTCCTCGGGGAGCATGCGGAAGCGCACAGGGGAATGCAATTCGTTGGTGATGGGAAAGATACAATTGGTTTGTTCCCTTTTCCCTCCCACCAAGCCACAGGCTTCTTCGGGAGCGCAGCGTTCAGCGTCGTCCCGCATAGTCAGCCAATAGCTTCTGCTGAATGTCAAATTACGCATAATTCATAAGGGGATGAATACGATCAGCAGCCCGAACAGCCCGGTCATAATGGCAGGTTCCAGCCAAACTGAAACGCCCTGCCGTTTTTCCAGTAGCGCGGCTGCCATTGCGCTGAGCGCATAAGCGATACCGGTGAGCGCAAGCCCATAACGCAAAGGAGTGACGGGGAGATAATGCAATCCCACCGCCAACTGCCCGATGAGAAGCGCCAGGGCAACCGCCCACGGCCAGGACCAGGTACCTGTGGAACGCAGGAACAATGTGCGCAGGACGATCAAACCAATGGTGGGAACAATGCCAAGAAGGATCAGGTACAAGCGCAACCCGGCACCGCGCAATGCCACCGTCAGGACAAGGTAGAGTGCGAAGGATAAGGCGGTCAGCCCGATCGAAGCCACACGGCTGCGCGGGTCCTCCAGGTCCACGGATACGTACTCCGCGATGAACACGAGCACCATGAGCGCTCCGCCAAGGGTGAACACAACCCACCAACCCGTGCCAACCTCCAACCGGCTGAGGGGTACGCCAATGACCCAGGCAGTGAGCGCTGGGATGAAATAATGGGTCAAACGGTTGCGTTTTTCCAACCGGGGATGCGCCTGGATGAGCCAATCGACGCCCACACCTGCCAGACCAGCAGCGAGGAACGAGATAACCATGGCAACATTCACCGGGAAAGCGATCACCACGCCAGAGATCTGGTACTTGAGCTCACCGGGAGCTATGCTGACAAAGGGAATCATGGCATACGCCAGTAAAATGGTAGCGACAAGGATGCTCAACCGTTCGGGGGGCGGCAGAATCCGTTTTTCTTCCATCCTTCGTATTGTAACCTGAAACAACCCCAGGTATTTATCGGGTAACCGCGAGAGGGCATTCCAAGTGCTATGAAGCGGGTATGGTAAAATAAGCGGTTGTATGGAAAGTACTACTGAAACTGCAATCCGCCCCCCAAAGTTGATCGCTTCGCTCTCCCAAGGATTCAACCTGGTGGCAGCCAATATCCGGCTTATCATCCTGCCCCTGCTGCTGGACTTCCTGTTGTGGTTGGGGCCACATTTGAGCGTTAAAGAATTGGCGAAGGGAATCGTGGAAGGTGCATTTGCCCAACTCCCCGCGGAAGTTCCCAACCTGGCGGATTTCACCACCCTGATCAAATCCTTCTGGGATTCAGTTGGCGATATCAACCTGCTGGCTGGATTGCGCACCTTACCCATCGGTGTACCAAGCTTGTTGGCCACCACCGGTTTCAACACCAACCCCTATGGCAATTCAATCATTTATCCGGTAACGTCGCTGCAATCTGCCTTACTGGCATACCTAGCGCTGTTCATCACCGGGCTGTTGCTGGGCACAGCATTCTTCAACAGCCTTGCCATGATCGCCCGGGCTGAAAAACAAAAGACCACCTTCCGGCTCATCGGCTGGCAGGCATTGCAATGCCTTCTGCTGACCCTTGCACTGGTGATCGTCATCATGATCCTTTTCATCCCGGTATCCATCTTCTCACAGTTCATCTCCGTCATCTCACCCGGAGTGATGCAGGTGGCATTTTTTGTCATCGGCATTTTCGTTATCTGGCTTCTTCTGCCACTGGTGTTTTCTGCGCATGGCATCTTCGTGGAACACCGCGGCGCTTTTGAATCGATTCTGCTCAGCATCCGCCTGATCCGCTACTATCTACCGGGGACGGGCATGTTCATCCTGCTGACGCTGTTGATCAGCCAGGCACTCAACATGCTTTGGCTGCTGCCACCGGGTGATTCCTGGTTCCTGGTGCTTGGGATCGGTGGACACGCTTTTATCGTAACCAGCCTTATCACCGCCACTTTTGTATATTATCAGGATGGGCTGAAGTGGATGCGTGAGTTGTTGCGAAGAACTTCTGCGGCAAAAAAGAATGTCGCCTGAAAGGTCATTATTCTCCGGAGGAAACCGTGACTGAAGCCAACAATGGCAGTGTCTCCTATGCTGCAAAAGATATCCAGGTCCTGGAAGGCCTGGAAGCCGTACGGCGGCGCCCCGGCATGTACGTGGGCGGTACAGACCAGAAAGCACTCCATCACCTTGTATATGAAGTCGTTGACAACTCCATCGATGAAGCGTTGGCAGGAGTCTGCGACCGGATCATCGTCACGATCCATCCGGATTCCAGTGTCACCGTGGAAGACAACGGGCGCGGCATCCCGGTGGACATCCATCCCGACAAGAAGAAATCAGCCCTGGAAGTCGTCATGACCATCCTGCATGCCGGTGGAAAGTTCGGTGGAGGGTCCTACAAGGTTTCCGGCGGCTTGCATGGCGTGGGCGTTTCTGCAGTGAATGCGCTTTCCTCCTGGTGCGAGGTGCACGTGCACCGCGACGGGCGGGATTATTTCCAGCGCTACGAGCGTGGAATTCCTCAAGGGGCTGTCAAGGATGTGGGCAAATCGCACCTCGGTCACACAGGTACGGTGACTACCTTCAAGTTCGACACTGAAATCTTCAAGGGCGAGCTTGATTACAAATTCGATACTCTTATCCAACGCTTCCGCGAGATGGCATTCGTCACCCGGAAAGTATTGTTGAAGCTTATCGATGAACGCACTCCACAGAAGGAAATGACCTTCTACTTTGAGGGCGGAATTCAATCGTTTGTCAAGTATCTCAACCGCAACCGGGACACCCTGCATTCCGTCTTTTTTATTGAAAAAGAAATTGAAAACATCGGCATCGAAGTCGCCGTGCAGTACACCGATTCCTACCAGGAATCCGTTTTCTCCTTCGCCAACACCATCAACACCGTGGATGGCGGCACGCACATGACCGGTATACGCACCGCGCTGACCAGGGTGATCAACGATTATGCCAGGCGCACCAACCTGCTCAAGGAAGCCGACCCTAATTTCTCCGGCGAGGATACGCGCGAGGGGATGACCGCTATTGTGAGCATCAAGCACCCCGACCCACAGTTTGAGTCCCAAACCAAGGTCAAACTGATGAACCCCGAAGTGCAGACCTACGTTCAGCAGGTGGTGGGTGAAGGGTTTGGCGCTTTCCTGGAGGAAAATCCCCAGGCAGGCAAAGCCATCGTTCAAAAATGCCTTACCTCGGCACGGGCACGCGACGCCGCCCGCAAGGCGCGCGACCTGGTCATCCGTAAATCGGCTCTCGAATCGCTCACGTTGCCCGGTAAATTGGCGGACTGTTCAGAACGCGATTCCTCCAAGACTGAGCTGTATATCGTCGAAGGTGAATCGGCAGGTGGATCCGCCAAGCAAGGGCGCGACCGCCATTTCCAGGCGATCCTGCCGTTGAAAGGCAAGATCCTCAACACGGAACGCGCCCGGCTGGACAAGATGCTCGGTAACGATGAGATCAAATCGATGATTTCTGCGCTGGGGACCGGCATTGGGGACAACTTCGATGTTACCAACCTGCGCTACAACCGGGTGATCCTGATGAGTGATGCCGATGTTGACGGCAGCCATATCCGCACCCTGCTGCTGACATTCTTCTTCCGCTACATGCAACCGCTCATTGATGAAGGGCATATGTTCATCGCCCAGCCTCCGTTGTACCGGATCGCACACAAAAACTCGGTGAAATATGCCTATACCGACGCGGACAAAGATCGCATCTTGAAGGAAATGGGTGCGAGTGCAGAAAAAGCGAGCCTTTCGCGCTACAAAGGCTTGGGTGAGATGAATCCCGAACAGCTTTGGGAAACTACCATGAACCCGGAAAATCGCACGCTGCTGCTGGTGAGCATCGACGATGCCGCGGAAGCCGACCGCACCTTCGATATGTTGATGGGTGACGCGGTACCGCCACGAACCAAGTTCATCCAGACACACGCTAAAAGCGTCCGCAATTTGGATGTATAGAACACCACACCGGGAGAAGTCTCTCCCGGTTTCTTTTTGTCATGTTTACTATTTGAATTCCTTGTAATTTCCCTCTATAATGTTTTAAACCTTTCAAAAGGAAGTCCCATGAAAAAACACACCTTGATCATTATGACGTTCACCTTAATAGCAACCTTGATGGTGAGCTGTGGGTTGGGTCCTGCAACGGTCACACCCGACCTGAACGCAACCGCGGATGCGCTGGATGCCACTGCGATGGCACTGGCAGTACAGCAGACTGTCTTGGCGTTGGGAGATACCAATCAAACTGGCGGCACCATTCCACAGGCCGCAACGAACACTCTTGAGCCGACAGTGACCCAGACTTTACAGCCCACCATGACAGAAACCACCGCACCAGTTGCCAAGGATCTGAATTCCCTGATCAAAGATGCAAAGATACTATTATATGAAGATGTTACGAGCACCGGAACCATGGGACCATACGTCCACCAAGCGGCACAAGCACTGGGTCTCAAACGGGTCACAGAAGTCGGCGATGATATTGGTAAATTCATGGAACTGGCAAGTGGTACGACAACCTTCGACCTAGTCATCGTGGCAGCCGAAGTGCACACCGCCTTTAAAGGAGAATTGTTTGACTCCGTCATTTCACAGGTGGATCGCGGATCCGCTGTCATTATCGAAATCTGGTACCTGGACCAGATATTCAACGGTCGCATCCACCCCCTGCTGGATCGCTGCGGTGTCGACTTTTATCGGAACTGGGAGCGTGGTCCGGGTGCGGATAAGAACTTGTACGTGGTCTTTTGGAACGACCCCGAGAATCCCATCTTTAACGTCCCAAACAAAGTGGATGGATTGTGGGCGCCATTGTTTTACTGGTCATGGGATGCCGGTGACCTAATGGAGTTGCCCCCCAGTTCCAACGCCATTCAACTGGCAAGTGTTGAATCGCCAAACTATACAACGGATCATGGAGTCTTGTACTCCTGCCTGGAAGGTCAAATGATATTGCAGACTTTCTGCTCGCATGATTATCCAGGTTATGACATGATCGACTTATACGAAAACTACATCACCAATACCCTTAAAGCGCATTTTGAAAAGGGAAACTGATAAGGATCTGCATTTACACCTGAAGTACACGTACATCGGACGGGATTTTCCCGTCCGATGTACGTATGAAGGGAGAAATAATCGAAAATCCTGTAAGCGCTGATATCACCCTGGAATCCTATGCGTATGGCGGTGAAATCCTGGGACACACAGACGATGGGCGTGCCATCTTTGTACCGTTTGGCATCCCGGGAGAGTTGGTGCGGGTTCATATCACCGAAGAAAAGCAAAATTATGCCCGTGGAGTAATCTCCCAAATCCTCAAGGCCAGTCCAGACCGGATTGAGCCTATCTGCAAGCATTTCACTGTATGTGGCGGGTGTCATTACCAGCATTTACCTTACGCAAAGCAGCTTGAAGCCAAGCAATCCACGTTCAGCGAACAAATGCGACGCATGGGAGGGTTCGCCGAGCTGCCGATCCGAACGATTATCCCTTCCCCACTCGAGACTCGATATCGAAATACGGTGCAGTTCCACCTCAGTTTAAATGGAAAGCTTGGATACCTGGCAGCAAATTCACACGAGGTGATCGAGATAAACGAATGCCACCTGCCGGACATCATGCTCGATTCTCTGTGGAAAAAACTGATTTTTGACAGTCCCGATGGCATGGAAAGGATTGAGTTGCGCGTCGGAACCGATGAGCAAATGCTCATGACCATCCAATCCGAGAATTCTGAATTACCTGAGATGGAAACTGATTTGCCCATCTCAATTGTCCACCAGTCGCCTGCTGGTAACCTGGTCATCACCGGGGATGGATTTACCACGCATGAAATTTCAGGCAAGACCTTTCGTGTTTCCTCAAGCTCTTTTTTTCAAGTGAACCCGCCTTTGACGAAAACAATGGTTGAGATCCTGTTGGACAATATCCACGCCAAAAAAACCATGAATGTTTTGGATGTATACTGCGGAGTTGGATTGTTCAGTGAATTCGTGGCACCGCTGGTGAATCGCTGCATCGGGGTTGAACTCGCTCCAAGCGCCTGCCAGGATTACGCATTCAACCTGGACACAAACGAAAATGTGGAGCTTTACCAGGGAAAAGCCGAAGTCATTTTGCCAGGATTGGCTTTCCAGCCGGACATCACGATCGTGGATCCTCCCCGGGCAGGTATGGAAAAACCAGTGCTCAATGCTATTCTGGGAATGAAACCAACATGCATTGCATATGTTTCCTGCGATCCTGCCACCTTGGCAAGGGATCTTCGCAGACTCGTTTCGGGTGGATACGAATTGAACTTTCTGCAACCGATGGATTTGTTCCCACATACGTATCACATGGAAAGCATTTGCATATTAACTAGAATACAAAAATAGGGAACCAACTTGACCGTTTTGCGTCTTTTATATTGGGAAATTCGATACTATAATCAAGCTATCAGTTACTCCAACCAAGGAGTGGTATGAAGGAGCAACCCATGAAAATTAAGCCTGGTATCATCATTTTGCTGGTCACACTTGCAGTGCCTTTGGCAGGTTGTTTTGGCACTGCACAAAACCAGCCAACACCAGACCTTACCCTGACTGCGTTGTTTGCGCCTACCAGTCAGGTATCATTCCCGGCAACCTGGACCCCGCAAGGCGGGACCCAACAAGCACCAGCCGCGACTGCCACGGTCACGATGGTGCCTTCCACAGTGACCCCGACAGTCACCTTGACACCGTTACCGCCGACAGTAACCTCAACTTCCTTACCTGGTCGCCCAGGACCGTATGCCTACGCATACTGGCAATCCACTCCACCCACGCTCGATGGTGATTGGGGAGAATGGGTGAACAAAACCGTGCAGTATCCGATCAAGAGCATCGTTTACGGGGCAAAAAATTGGAGCGGTGAAGCTGACCTGGAAGCTTCCTATATACTCGGGTGGGACACCACTAATCTGTATGTTTCCGTAAAAGTACATGACGAAAAATACATCCAAAACAATAACGGTTATGATATTTACCTTGGTGACAGTGTTGAATTACTGATAGATTCCAATCTCTACGGCGATTGGTACACTGCCTCCCTGAACACAGACGATTTTCAGGTTGGCATATCACCTGGCAACCCGACGGTGAATAGTCATCCAGAATCCTTCCTTTGGTTTCCAGGCGAACTGCAAGGTCCGTTTTTTGACCCCACTATCGGTACCACAGGTGGTGATGAACTCTACCGGGTGGAATTCAAGATCCCTTGGAGCAGTTTTGGTATCAAGCCTTACTCAGGGTTGGCAATCGGATTCGCCATTTCCGTGACAGACAATGACGACACCCACACAAATTCAACCGAATCCATGGCATCCAATGACCCATATCGTCATCTCACCAATCCAACCACCTGGGGTGTAATGATTTTGTATTAAATCGAAAATTATACTAAGAAAAGCGGTGAGTTGAACTCACCGCTTTTCTTAGTATAAAACCGAACCCAACTCAGAACGGTATTGCCTGGTTATTGGGTCTTCAGGACCCAATATTTCTAAGAGAGCCAGGATTATCTTGTGGGCTTTACCGCCGCGTAATTTTTTATTTCCGCGGATCAAGTCCAGCAAACCGTCCAACGCAAGCGCAAATTTACCCTGTTTCGCAAGGGATAAGGAATGCTCCAGGGCGATTTCGTTATCTTCTCTTTCCAATTTCTGTTCTTCCTGAAAAGAGTTCAATGCCTCTGCATAGGGCAACAACAACTGGGCACGCATAAATTCACGGCTTGCAGGAAAATTCTTCAAGATCACCCAAGATTCTTCCGATTCTCCACGAGCCAACAGGGAAATCGCCAAACCCAACAAGCTTTCCGGTGATTCAGGTTTCGCAGTGAGGATCTTGCGGAAGCTTTTTTCAGCAATGAACCACTGTTGGGAATGAAGCTGGCTTTGAGCTTTTTCCATCTCCAGGATCAGTGGATTTGGGGGGGCGATTTTTGCCAGGAACTCACGCAATCTCACCTCCTGCTGATTACCGACCATTTCTGCGATAACCTGTGCGTTGGTGAAGATTTTTAAAGTAGGCAAGCTGCGCACTCCATACAGAATGGCAAGGTTTGGATTCTCATCCACATTTACCTTTGCCAATCGAAAGGCACCGTTTGATTCAACTAATATTTTCTCAAGAGTCGCGCTGAGTGATTTGCATGGAGCACACCATTCCGCCCAAAAATCCACAACCACCGGGGTGTTCTTGGAATAATTGACTACTTCCGATTCAAATGTGATCTCGTTTACTTCCACGATGTTATTTGGCGCCATGGCATTCCATTTTCATGTTGTATATGCTATTCATTTCCGTCATCGTCAGCAATTTTTTCAGGTTGTTCGATTTTGATAACTTCACCATGTAAATTGATCACAACTTTAAAACCTAACATTCCAAGATAGGCTCTCCCGTTTTCAGGAATACCGGATTGAAGCAACTGCTCCATCTGAGAATCGATGTGTTCCAATTGGTTGCGGATAACCGCGTGGGTAAACAGATCTTCCTGTCCAAGCATTTTTGACGTTTGCTCTGAGATCAAGTCTTCGTTTTGTTTAACCTGTGATTTCATCAAATCGAGAACCTGGCGATCGACTTCGACCGTAGGGACATGACGAAGGAAACCATTATCGTCGATCACGTAGCAAGCTTCGCCGCCTACGTAAGCTACACTGACGGGATGATTATCTTCATCAACCACTAAACCTTCAAAAACTGGTTTACTTGTCATTATATTAATCTAATTCAAACCCGGATAAAAAACAAGGGTAATGGGATATGCGTTTTATTAATAATTGTTCTTCTCGATGTTTTTGAATGAAATTTCTTTAGTAATGAACATTAACAAGAGTGCCTACGCTGGCCCAATTAAACAACCACTCTGCATCCGGTGTATACATATTGATACAACCGTGGCTCATTGGAGTTCCAAAATTGTGGTGCCAGTACGTCCCATGAAAGCTATACCCTTGATAGAAATACATGACGTAAGGAACATCCGGCAAATAATATCCGGGACCGGACATGTCGTCAAAAATGTATTTCACATATATGTGATACTCGCCGCGTACGGTTGGATGAGCAGATGTGCCGGTGGAAACCAGGAAGGAATTGACAACGTCATCGCCCTCGTAAGCATAAACCATTTGATCGCTCAAATCCACATCGATCCAGCGAGTGTCGCCATCAACTTCCTCCGGCAAACCAGGAAATGTGTACGAGGATGGCTTCGATTGAGTCGGGAGAGGTACGGGTGTGCTGCTGGGTAATGGTGTTGGAATTTCCGTGGGTGTCGCCGTCGGTGTGGGGGTGGGTGTTACCGTAGGAGTCGGTGTTTGCGTTGGAGTTGGAGTCAAGGAAGGTTTGAACAATGCGTTAGTGGGACGTAACGCCGATGAAGAACTGCTAGCTGAAGCCACAATACGTGGCACAGTAAAAAAGGCTACCACACTCAAGCAGACCAGAATCACCGCAGTCAGCGATATGGCCAACCATCCCTGTGTTTTCTTCCTGGGATGCGCTGGCATAGGTTTTTGTCTTTCTGGTCGGATGACAGGAGGAATTATCGGGCTTGATGTTTGAATCATTTCATTACGGAACGATTGCCTTAATGCATCAACAGGTTCGATTATGACAGCGGGTTCTTGTTTCTTTGGCTGTACAGATACCGGTTTCGTTTTTTCATTTTCATTTTTTACGCGGTGAGATTGGGTGGGATCTTCACCCGAGTTTAACCGCGCCATCGCCCATTCCAATCCCTTCCGTGCCCGCTCGCTATCCGGATTGATTTGAAGTGCTTTTTGGAGAAATTCCAAGCTGGCTTTTGGGCTGGCTAATCCTGCTAAAAGCAACCATGCATCCTCAAGCATTGGATCCAGTCCCACTGCTTGCAACGCCAGTTTTCGGGCTTCCGTTCGTTTTCCATCGCGGAACGCCTGCTTGGCTGCCTGCAAATATGTCCTAGCTTTATAATTTTCGCGTGGGTTCATGGTGTGGGTGTGGCGCTTTGCACCGATTCGTTGCGAATGTAGCACATTATCCCATCGGTTATCCCTTGAGCAACAACATCGGTATTTTGAGTGAGAATGGTGCGGTCGAGATTCAAGAAACCGGCTTCAATGATCGCAGCAGGAGTGAGACTATTAATCGTGTAGAAATTATGATACATCTCCATATCAGGAGTTATGGTGTTGTAATGGAACTGCATACCCGTTCGGGCTGAATAACGGTCAATCAAGCAGGCTGTCAAGCGGGCATCGTTTTCAGGGCTGGCGCTGGCAATTGCGGAAGCAACCTTGAATCCGGTCGCATCCTGGTTGATATACTCGCATGAATCGTTATGAATGGAAACCAGGGCGGTTGCCTGGTACCCCATCAAACGGTCATCCCATTCCTGCAATAGATCCACCTGATAACCCAAGGCGGTTAATTTTTGGTATACAAGGTAGGCGATATTGTAATTGACACTCTCTTCAGTAAGACCATCCGGGCAGACCGCACCAGGATCGTATGTATTGGGGTCCTCACTGTAATGACCAGCTACAATGCCGATGCGAACATACGTCGGACCGACCGAAGTTGCACCAGCAGGTGCTGCTGTGGAATAATTGGTAAATGTCTGAAACGCCTGGTTGAGTAACTGATTCGAAAATAAATTCGCCGGGTTCCACATAGTAAATAGTGTG
The DNA here is from genome assembly GCA_963699305.1 of uncultured Chloroflexia bacterium. Classification (GTDB taxonomy): domain Bacteria; phylum Chloroflexota; class Anaerolineae; order Anaerolineales; family Anaerolineaceae; genus JBGQAS01. Next base: position 1,343,696 of record OY969431.1, read on the forward strand.
GCAAGAGCAACGGAAACTGCCAGGAAAGTTTGCAAGCTCCCAAAAATGGTGGCCGGTTTTTCTCGTACCATTGGGCTGGCAGGAGCATTCGAAATAGGTTCCGATGTTGGTGGAATGTTTTCCATAATACCCTTGATATTACCTTAATATGTTAAAGAATTGCAAGGTTTATACCAAATCTTTTTAATAACATACTTGACATTCCAAGATGGAAACCGTATAAAGAAGTTATCCTATTTGGAGAAAAACGCATGGATACTCTTCCGCTTACAACACAGGAAAAAACCACTCTTTTGCAAGAAGCCAGGCACTCTATTGAAATAAGCTTGGCCGGGAAACTCCTCCCAACATTAATCCTTTCATCATATTCACAATCCTTGCAAGCGAAAGGTGCAAGTTTCGTCACACTGACGCTTAAAGGAGAACTGCGCGGTTGTATCGGAACACTGGAAGCATTCCAACCTTTGATCGCGGATGTGCGTGAACATGCCATCGATGCTGCATTCAAGGATTACCGTTTCCCTCAAGTTCAGCTTCCAGAACTCAAACAGATCCAGATCGAAATTTCCCGGCTTACTTCGCCCCAGCCTTTGGAATACAAAGATCCGAGAGATCTGCTCAGGAAGCTTAAAAAAGGTGTGGATGGTGTGATTCTAAAAGATGGCTTCCAACGCGCCACTTTTCTTCCTCAAGTCTGGGAACAATTACCCAATTCCGAGGAATTTCTCGGACATTTATGTATGAAAATGGGAGCCTCATCAAATACGTGGAAACAAAAAAAACTGGATGTATCCATCTATCATGTGGAAGAATTCCACGAATAAGAATCGAGGCTGTCCCATAAGTAAGGCAGGGGCAGCCTCTTTCATTTTTAAAGAGGTTTAATACAATAGGGGAATGAAAAAAGGACATCAGCAAGTCGTATTCAAGCCATATCAACAGGATCAATGAGTTTGCTGCCACAAAGCCTGGAAGAACTGATCCCTGCCGGGCATCTGGTGAGGAAGTTGAGCCAGGTGATCGAAGAGATGGGGGTGGAGGCCCTGATCCGAAGGTATAAGGGGGGAGGAGCGAGCAGTTTTCATCCGAAGATGATGCTGAAGGTACTGGTGTATGGATATACCCAGCGGGTGTATACCAGCCGGAGGTTGGCGAAGGCATTGAGAGAAGATGTGAACTTCATGTGGTTGAGCGGGGGGAATCGTCCAGACTTTCGCACGATCAACCGGTTCCGGGGAGAGATATTGAAAGGGACGATCGATGAAGTCTTCGTGGCGGTGTTGGAGTATTTGCTGGAAGCGGGGTACGTGAAATATGAGAACTATTTTGTGGATGGGACGAAGATCGAGTCGAGTGCGAACAAATACCAGTGGGTATGGGCCAAGAGCACGAAACGGAATCACGAGAAGTTGGAAGAGAAGATCCGCGGGCTGTTGAAGGACATCGAAGCCGAAAACGAGGCGGAGAATGAGGAATACGAAGAGGATGACCTGGAAGAACTGGGGGAAAAGGGACAGGGGCAGGATGCGGAGAAGTTGAAACAACTGGTGGAGAAGCTCAAGGAAAAGCTGAAACAGGAACCGAAGGACAGGAAACTGGCCAGGGCAGTGAAGACCCTGGAGAAGGACTATCTACCCCGGAAGGAGAAATATGAAAAGCAGGAGAAGGTCTTCCAAGGGAGAAACAGTTACGCCAAGACCGATCCGGATGCCACCTTCATGCGCATGAAGGAAGACCACATGCGCAATGGGCAGCTCAAACCAGGCTACAACGTCCAAATAGGCACCGAGGGACAGTTCGTGGTCGGGTACAGCCTGCACCAGCGTCCTGGAGATACCAGCTGCCTGATCCCCCACCTGGAGAAGGTCAGGGAACAGATCGGAAAGCTGCCGAAACGGGTCATCGGGGATGCGGGGTATGGCAGTGAAGAGAATTACACCTATCTCGAAAGGAAGGGCGTGGAGGGTTACCTGAAGTACAACACCTTTGACCAGGAACAGAAGCGCAGCTGGCGCAAGAAGCGGTTCCGGGTGGAGAACTTCCCCTATGATCCTTCCCGGGATGAGTTCCTCTGTCCTAATCAGAAGATATTCACCTATCAGCGTTCCCAATCCATACGCACCGACAACGGGTTTGAGACCACGGTTCGACAATATGCCTGTTCCGATTGTGAAGGCTGTCCCTGGAAAGGGGAATGCACCCGTTCTCCCGGGAACCGCTGGATCAAGGTCAATCCCCGGCTCATCCACTACCGGCATGTGGCTTCGGAAAGATTGTCCTCTCCTCTGGGAAAAGAGCTGCGTTCCGAACGATATACCGATGTGGAACCTGTCTTTGGGCGCTTGAAACACAACTGGGGGTTCCGAAGGTTCTACCTCAAAGGACTTGAAAAGGTGAACGTGGAATGGGGATTGCTGAGTATTGCCCATGATATTGTCAAAATGGCGGTCGCCTGACCGCCATCTTTTTGTCGCTTTCCTTTTTTCATTCTGACTGCCCATTTTTTCACATCGTTGGATTATTTATGGGACAGCCTCATTCTTATTTAATTAGAAATGCACAAATTCATGCACTTTCAAAACGAAGATGGTGGCACAACGTTCTTTGGAATCCGGTGGTTTTGAACAATTCTTACGGATAATTGACAAAGCATCCTGTACCTTTTCATCATCTGCGCCAATCAAGAGAGTTTTCATTCCCTTGCGCAACCATCCACTTGTGGATGCGATCACTGTGACTTTGAAATGATGTGATGTTAAACGTCGAGAAATCTCCTCTTCCACAGTATCATGCAGCGTAGCAATGATCAATTTCAAATTACACCTCCTCGAATTGATCAATCTCCACACCAAAAACGGTGGCACCTCCAATGGTGATGGGGGTGGGAGTAGGCATCGGCAAGGGTGCACTTTCAAGGGGAACTGCAATGTATTCCACGCGCTGACGGCATGTTTTTTTCAAAACTGAGATTGCTTTTTCTCTCTGTTCTTTTGCCAAGCCAATTAGCAAGGTCACATTTTTCCTCCCCAAAAACGCACCCACTGAAGGTAAACGTGTTACCGAAAAGCCTTCGCCGCACAGCGAATCCTCGGCGTTATCCGCATCTTGTGCTTGAATGACTGCAATGAGCATATAATTGCGGGTTGCAATTCCTTTTTTACTTTTGCTCATGCTGTTTCCTTCCTTTCCTGAACTGAGTATGGTATCAATATCCGTCCTGTTCCTTGTATTGATGATTTGCTACCATCTGGAAACTCAACATTGGTAATTCCACCATTGCGTTCCACTGTAATTCCTTTATATTTTACAACAATTGAGGTTTGGAAAGGACATTCACCTTCGACCAAAACACCTTCGTCAGGATCGATTCTCTTGATGCCAATAGTTTGTAGAAACAACCCTGGTGAAATTAATCCGTGCAAATGATCTTGCACACCAAATCCCATACCGGAGAGAGGAAAATATGACTGGGAGAAATGATGATCTTTTCCTAATGCTGTTTCACAACACCACAATAGCTGCTCGAATAACCTCCCTGCTTCCCGCTGATATCCATACCTCAGCAAACCTTCGATCACGAATGTATTCCACGGAAAATTTATTGAATTTATTTGTCCATGCACCTGTTTACGGTTTTGAGTAATCACCATGGCTAAGCCGAATTGACTTCCCAAGCGGTGGACAAGCCCTTTTTTCACCATTTCATCCGCTCGATCTTGATCCACCATCCCAGCCCAAAGTGGTAGCAACAGACTAATATCCAGCTGCGAAATATCAGGTCTTCTTATCCATACAGTGCCATTTTCGCTTATCCCCTTCACAACGATACGCTCAACGTACGAAAAAACATTCCTTGTAATGGCAATGTTTTTTTGTCCATTTATCGCGAAGTTCTTAGAAGACAATTCCTCAGATATGATTGACTGACCGAGTCTGCCAACAATTTTTATTCGGAAATCAGGCTTGATCTTCTTTTTATATTCGACAACAAATCTGGAATTTGGCTTATTGTTCCTGCGTATCAAATGGGATTTTGAACCATTCAAAACGCAAAAGCGCTCGCCAGAAGTCCAGGTATGGCTGATGTGGTCGATATGACGATACGTATGAAATTTTTCATCCCAACAGACTTCCAATAAGCCTTTCAATTTCATAGAAATTTGGTCCAATTCCACAAGTATCTCATTTTTTCCAAGTTTGCATGCAAGATGGATCAAACTCTGGCACTCTGAAAATAACATGGCTAATAAGGCTGGACTCTCCAGGTAATTTGATGGATTAACTTCTCTAAATCCCTGCACCTGATGAAATATTGGCAAATCCTCCAAACCGGTCTGTAAAAAATGACTCCATTCCGGAATACCATCCTGATCTTTATCCATCATCGGAGACAACCAAAAGGAAAAGTATTTCACCAATCCTGGAAATATTGATTGCAGCCCAGTCACATCCGCATCATCACCATATACCATTTCAGTCATCTTTGCCAACAACGGTTGCGCATGATGCCAAAGAGGAGTTTTATTGGTTTTGGCACGGAATACGAGCTTGCCATTTTCCTGCTGTGACTCCAGAAAATTACCAATTAATCCCTTACAAAAGGTTGCCTCACCGAACGATAACAAATGGGCAAAATACCACGCATCCAGTGCAGTGGGACCTTCCCAAAGATATCCATAATCGCTACCGTTACCTCGAATGGAATAACCTTGATCAATGTTACGAGACAGCACACATGTTGGAAACGATAATTGATCCGTTCCATGATGAATGAGACGTTTCGCAGTGTTCATAGAATAAAACAGTGCTGCATCCCACCCCGGTTTCCCTGTCCGAATTACCAATTCCGAATCAAGGTTTATTTTTTCCAACAACTTGATATTCGATTCCCAGGGTTGGTTACAAATTTCACGCGCCTGCTCCAACGACTGCGCCTCATCCCTGCTGCCCGACAACGCCCAGGTTATCCGCTTTTCTTCGCCTGAAGCCAGCATAAACTCCGTAAGCAATCCCGGCGAATAACCTGTCCCGGGTTTGGTTCCTCCAAACATGAAAATGACAGGTACAACCCCTCGACTTGAACCTGAAAGTATCCAATTCATCCCCATTTTTGACAAACCCATTGGTTGACCTTTGTCCATTGAATCCATCATTGAAGCCAGTTCAACACCTACCCGATGCGGTTTGCGATCTCTATTTTTTAGTAATATCCTTGAGGTAATCGCATGTGATTCCGGGACCCAAATCTCGATTGAAACAGATAAATGCTCGAAAGGAGAACACTCAAGATGGATATAATTGGGAAATATTTTTATAGGTCGAGGTGGGTGCTTAAAGAATAAAGGATCCTGAATTTCCTGATCATCATAATGAAAAACAGGGAATATTCGCAAATCTCCCACCCGCAATCCCATGGAAGTATGCAGCAGAAATGCTTTTGGTTCACCGGTTAGCTGCAACTCCCAGATCTGATCATCTACATAATCCGTTGAACCACAACGAGCATCGGCTGCCAAGACCACATTGAAGGAAATTTCTGGATTCATTTGATCACCATCCATAAATTGATTTTAAAGGGTTGTGTTTGGGAGGTCAATCATTTTATGCTAGAATGACACGGATGGAACCTATTTCGTCAAAGACTCGTCTTACAACATCAAGGAAAATACACCTCTTTCATGAATAACATCGATTTTGACCCAAATACACCCGAGTCATCCTCGCAGGGAAAGAAAGATCCCAAAGATAGTTCTTCGCTCGAAGGACGGACAAAGATCAATTCCCTGCCACCCCCTCCTCCAACCGGCGGTAAGCATCTTCCAAAACGGGTAGATGCAAATGACCTGGATGCTACTCGGGTTACCTCAACCGCATTCAGCAATCAAACCACCAAGAAGCATATTAAAGCGAAGAGCACCGGGAAAGGATCAAGCAACCGAAAAAAGTTTGGCTGTTTATTAACAGGATTAGTTGGACTGCTGTTCCTTGTTGTGATCCTGCTAATAGGATTTGGATCTTTCCTTGTCTATCAATATTTTCACATCACCGCTTCATTGCCAAGTGTTGATGAGCTACTGCAGAAGGCTTCTCAATTCGAAACAACACGGATTTACGACAGGACAGGACAAGTCCTATACGAGATTATCGACCCAAACGCTGGACTCCGCTCTTATGTATCCATAGATCGAGTATCACCTTATATGATTCTGGCGACTCTCGCCACAGAGGATAAGGATTTTTATCAAAACCCCGGATATGACCTGTCATCCATGTTCCGTGCACTGTGGCAAAACTACACTGCCCAAACCATCGTTTCGGGAGCATCCACTATCACTCAGCAACTGGCTCGCACACTTCTCATGGGACCGGATGAGCGCGGGCAGATCTCCTACCAGCGTAAAGCGCGTGAAATCATCCTGGCAAGTGAGATCACCAAACACTATACAAAGGATCAAATCCTCGAACTCTACTTGAATGAAATAAACTTTGGCAATATGGCGTATGGAATTGAAGCCGCCGCGGAAACATATTTTCATACAACAGCAGACAAACTCACCCTGGGTCAATCTGTTTTTCTTGCAGGTCTCCCCCAAGCACCTGCTGTATATGATATCTTCACCAATCCTGAGGCAACCTATCATCGATCTGAAAAAGTACTAACTCTGGTGTATGAGCTGCTTAAAGAAAAGAATGGTTGTGTTACGCTCGAATCAACGGTACAGCCTGTATGCATCACGGTGGACGAATTGCGGACAGCCGCGCAAGAAATTGCCAACGCAAAATTTACCCATACACAATTCAACATGTTGTATCCCCATTGGGTAACATATATTAAAGCGCTTTTGGAGCAACAATATGGCGCAGAAACGATTTACAGAAGCGGTTTCCAAGTGTATACAAGCCTGGACCCATCTCTGCAGGACGCTGCTCAACAGATGGTCAGCCAGCAAGTGCAATCGTTGGCGGAAAAAAACGTCAAAGATGGCGCTCTAATTGCTCTCAGACCATCCACCGGAGAAATCCTGGCGATGGTCGGCTCAGCGGATTTCTATAATGAGGAAATTTCAGGTCAGGTCAATATGTCCATCCAACCCCGACAACCGGGATCTTCGATCAAACCGATTACCTACACCGCTGCATTCGAAAAAGGATGGACCCCCGCCACGTTGATTTGGGATATCCCCAGCAAATTTCCACCTTCCGATGACCCCAACGATTCAAATCCAATGTATGAACCTGTAAATTATGATCACCGCTTCCATGGACCGGTAACCGTTCGAACAGCGCTGGCAAACTCATTTAATGTTCCAGCGGTGAAAACGTTGAACTTTGTAGGTATTTATGACGACCCCGACACTTCACAAGAAGAAGGTTTTCTCGCATTTGCACGTCGCATGGGGATCACTACCCTCACACGTAATGATTATGGCCTTTCCCTTACCCTCGGCGGAGGTGAAGTCACTTTGCTGGAATTAACCGGCGCATATTCCACATTTGCCAATGACGGAAAACGCGTGGCACCAGTTGGGATCTTAAAGATCATCGATTTTCAAGGAAATCTAATATATGAGTACAAACCAGAATCTGGGACCCAGGTCATCCGAAAAGAACACGCATTTCTGATCACATCCATATTATCCGATAATGCAGCTCGTACGCCCATGTTCGGTGCTAATTCATTATTGAACCTTCCCTTTGTTGTGGCAGCAAAAACCGGGACGACCAATGACTTCCGAGACAATTGGACTTTGGGTTACACCCCGGACCTGGCGGTAGGTGTATGGGTGGGGAATGCGGATTACACACCCATGGTCAATTCCACCGGTTTGACCGGTGCTGCACCTATTTGGTCTGAATTCATGCAATACGCGGAAATGACAATCAGTGGAAACAATCCCACCAATTTCACAATCCCGCAAGGAATAACCGAAGCCACTATTTGTGCCCCCTCCGGGACACGGCCGTCAGCATGGTGTCCTGAACTTAGAAAGGAATATTTTGCATCGGATCAGCCACCGTTTTCCGAGGATTTTGATTTTTGGCGCGAAGTGAAATTTGACACCTGGACACAACTACGCTCTTCCGGAGCCTGCCCGGGATTCGTAGAGAAGCTACTCGCCATTAATATCACGGATTCAGCTGCATTGGATTGGATCAAAAATACTTCGGATGGTGATAAATGGGCACGCTCGATGGATTTTCACCAACCATGGTTCTTTTATCCTTCACGTGAATGCGTATCAAGCGATCCTCATGCCAACCTGGCTTTCATAGGCATTTCCAACAATCAAACCATTACCAACAATCCCCTGGATATTTATATTGTCGCAAGTGATGGCATTCCTTTCAAGAGTTTTAGACTTGAATACGCACTTGGGAATAATCCCACTCAATGGATCGCGTTGGTGCCAGACAATGGTAACCAATATGTTCAACCGGTAAAGATCATGACCTGGGATGTGTCTTCTTTGCCTTCAGGGCAGGTAACATTAAGGTTGTATATGAAAAGCAATGGCGACGGTTATGCAGAAAAACTTATCACCTTAAATATCCAGGTACCGACTCGCACTCCAACACCCACTTCCACCATTACGTTAACCCCTTCGGCAAGTCCAACAACTACGCCAACTCAGACATTTATTCCCACAGATACCCCCACGCCTACATCCACATCTGAACCGACAAGCACTCCAACAGAGACACCTACCGGGACTCCTACAGAAACTCCTACGGAAACACCCACCTAGATTTCATAACATTGCTATCTGCCGGGCATTTTCCCAATGCGGGGGATCGTTATCGAGAATATCATCCCAGCCTTTACTGGAGAGGTCTGATTGGTCAGATATATCCTTCAAATGGCGGAATTTTAGGAAGTGCCAGTCCTTCGTCAATTGCAGCAAGCGTGGATCATGTTTTAACCGAAAGCTCACTAAATTTGCCCTACCACCAGGAAGCACAATCACATTTTGCCCCTGGTCGTTGGGGTGCTGCAAGGTCAAAATTGGGTATATTCTTACAGAAGTGAGAAAGAAAAATCGGTATAGGATAGATCCATTACTAATCCAAGTAATCGGTTCTCCTTCCATTACTTCATAACCCAATCGCTGTCCGGTTTTGACAATTCGTTCACGCGCCTTGAGCAAGTCGATTTTTCTCTTCCCAGGTTCATCCTGCGTACGAAAAATGTAACGCCCCTGCTGAAAAAGCATTTCATCGGAATACGATCCAGCGCATAAATGAGTATAAAGAAAGGATGGCGTCAATAGTTCTTTAAATTCATTACATACACATCCATCCAAATCTGCGAACGTGATTTCAGTTCGGGATTGGAGCATTTGGATGATAAAATCCTCCACCATTTCCGATTGTGGTGGATCCGTTTGCTCATCCTGAGTCAACCACCACATACGGGGGCTATCAAATGATCCTTTTCCAAATAATTGGAAGTTGGAGACTTCAGCTAGGATCTCAATTAGTATGTTTTCAATCGTATTATGTAAATCGAGGGGTATTGACTCCGGGTCTTTAAAAATCCGACCTTTCATGGAAATCGCCAATAATCCAACTGTGAATAGCTCAAAGAAGTTAGCCGGTTCACCCTTTGATTTTAAATGACCGATGATTGCCGACCGGATGATGGGTTTGATTTCACCTATCATCAAGTTAGTAAAAGAGAAGCTTGGAGAACATTGGATTTGAGCATCCGCTTCTTCCAGGCGGGCGGATATCCCAGTTATCTTCAACCCAGCAGCCTGGGACCCGATTGCCAATGCCATCAAAAAACTTTGAGTTAATTCAGGGGCAAGGAGCAAAATCGGAATGTTTTCACCTAGATACGGGATGACAGACAATGTGCTTTTCAGCGCTTGCGCATGCCAATGCCAATCGTATCGCTGGCGTTCAAACGCGGAATGCAAGGGTTGAACAGCTTCCTTGCCCCACAACCAGCCTGCCCAAAGACCAGAGAGCGTCCAAAAGGCTTGATTCGTACGCGGCACCACGGTTACCACAGCTGCAGGGTGTATTTCCCCCGCAAGCGGCATGATATTTTTCAAACGCCCTGTATGCAGACAAATACCTCCCGTCACCGGTGGCAAGGCGGGGTAACGCATCAAAGGTACGGATGAATCAACAAACTGCCATTGTGACATCATTGATTCGAGTCGCATCCACAGATTGTGTTCGATAAATTGTCCTGGTATTGAAAGGATACGCGGCCGCGAGATTCCCCCAGTCGATTGCCATAATGAGTTCCCCTCGTCACATAATTGGATCAATAAGAGATCCAATAATCTTCGCTTTTCCGCAGATAACCCTAACGTTTCTGTCCGGTTAATTAGGGTGAAAATAACATACAAGGCTCTCGGACCATAAACCGATATTGCATCATCCACGATGTGGTGTTGGTTTTCATTCAAAGGTCCCAACCGGCTGATCGCCCAAGCTCGCTGGAGATTGGATTTTTCAATTTGTTGTAATTTCTCCAGGTCAAATGAAGTGATATCGAATTCTCCCTCCCCTCCGCAACTGGCACAATTCACCCGACGGCTGGTTGGCTGTGACGAACCTTTTTTCCAGACGAATGCGGTCGCTGGTACCATTTTGCTGCATTTTGGACACGGAGTATCATATAAGGCTTGAATGTATCCTTCCAACCGTTCATCACCTTTTTTTGTTACTGCCAGGTCCGCTACAACAGAATTAAATAATTCTTTTGGAGTGGATATTGAGATCATCTCCAAAATCAACTCGAGTATTGGATTGTTACAAGCAACCAGGACACGATAGCCCGCCCGGGCAGCTTCATAAGCCACCGCAGGGTTAGCACCATATGGATCAACCAACCAGGATCCCACAGGCACGCGCTCCGAGAGCCACTTTCCAATTACACCTTTCTTTAGAGGGGGGAGAAAGCGGCTCAAGGGGAGAACATAAGGAACACCCAAACCCGGAGTGTATGCTGTGCCTTCCATCTGCTCTCAGTATAATGAAATTCATTAAATAAACAAAGTCCCCGTGTTATCGGGCAGCAGATGAATAGTGATTAATTCAACCCATCATCTTACTCGAGGCTGGGTTCAACAGCTTGCCTGACTGTGTTTGAAACAGAATCCAAATCTGAGCTAAAGCATGAGGAGGAATCTACTAAATTTCCCGAGAGGTAAGCCTGGTAGGCTGCCAGATCAAAATGTCCGTGTCCCGAGAGGTTGAAAAGGATCACTCGCTGCTTTCCATCCCGCTTTGCCAATAATGCTTCATCAATAGCCGACTTGATGGCATGCGCAGATTCCGGCGCAGGCAGAATACCCTCTTCCCGGGCAAACATCACCGCTGAACGGAAAACATCGGTTTGTTCAACAGCGACTGCCTCTAGTAAATTGGCATTGTAAAGAGCACTGACCAAAGGTGACATGCCGTGATACCGCAATCCTCCAGCGTGGATGGGAGCCGGGACAAATTGATGTCCAAGGGTGTACATTTTTACAAGTGGGGTCAGCTCGGAAGAATCACCAAAATCATACATAAATTCACCGCGGGTCAAGGAAGGCGCTGCTGTTGGTTCGACTGCCAGACACCGCGTGGTTTTTCCATGCAGAATATTCTCCCGGACGAAAGGAAATGCAATTCCAGCAAAATTCGAGCCACCGCCAACACATCCAATGACGACGTCAGGATATTCACCTGCAAGTTCCATTTGCTTTAGGGATTCCTCTCCAATGATCGATTGGTGGATCAGAACATGGTTCAGGACAGAACCCAATCCGTATTTCTTGCTCCCGTTGGATGATGCAGCAACTTCCACTGCTTCCGAAATTGCCATCCCCAATGAACCCGGGCAGGCAGGGTCCTTTTCGAGTACGGACCTGCCAGCATTGGTCCGCACCGAAGGGCTGGCAAATACATCCGCACCATACGTTTCCATCAAGTACCTGCGATACGGTTTCTGGTCATAACTGACCCTGACCATGTAGACTTCCAACTCCATATCAAAGAACTTGCATGCCATCGCCAGTGCTGAGCCCCACTGCCCGGCTCCCGTTTCCGTTGTCATGGCGTGCACACCCGCCTTCTTATTGTAAAAGGCTTGTGCCACTGCGGTGTTGGATTTATGGCTTCCGGAAGGCGAAACACCCTCGTACTTGTAATAAATATGAGCTGGTGTATCGAGCGCTTTTTCCAGCCTGCGTGCACGCAACAAAGGCGTGGGTCGCCATAATTTGTAAATTTCACGCACCTCCTCGGGAATCTCAATGTAACGATCCCTGCTGACTTCCTGCATGATGAGATCCTCAGGAAATAGTACGGAAAGGAAATCCGGTGTCACCGGTTGCCTTGTTCTTGGATGCAACACGGGAGCCAAAGGGACAGGACTATCGGCTGCCATGTTGTACCACCGCTGCGGTATTTCAGATTGCGGAAGATCAAAACGAGTTTGTGTTGCCATGTTTACCTCCAAAAGAAAAAAATGAGTGGAGGGATCAGCAATTAAATAACAACAGCGCTCATCCCATCAAGGGGACGAACGCTGCCTGTCCGTGGTGCCACCCCGGTTAAGCTGGTTAACAACAAATCCCCTGATGATGCACCAGGGGAAAAGCCAGCTTCACTCGTTTTGGGTACAGTGAAAAATCACAATACCCTTTGCCCAGATAACGGTGGCGGCTCCGGCGCGGGCTACTTGTTTGAACGTTTGCCCTGCAACTCCAAGGTCCATTCGGTTGGTTGGAATGGGCAGGTTTTCATCACTTCCTGCTCGCTGAACCATCCTTGCCCAACGTACTCGTCCTTTTCGTAGTATTTCTGTGTGTAATTTTGCTTGATTATAGGCAAAATCCTCTTTCTGTCAACCCTATGAAACAGTTGTATTTTTATTATTCCGTATTTCTTTTTTCTTTGGAGATTCCGGCAAGGATTCAAAAATTGCTAACTTCTCCTGCCATAGAGCGGCTTTGCGTGTCCAGCGTACGTAATAGAAAATCGCCAGACACCCCAAGAGCATGGCTGCCAGTCCCAGCACACCCGCTTCAGGACCAAACACCCCCCCCGTCAGCCAGGCTGTCCCACCCTGCTGAATTTGAATAAAGCTGAAATCCGGAGCTACACCACTCACTGGAAAACCGAAAACAGTACCCTGAAAAAAATTCCAAGTAATATGCAAACCGATGGAGATGGCAAGGTCGCCGGTTAGAACATAACCCAAACCAAGCATGATCCCTGCGACGATCAAGAAATCCATTGAAAGAAACGAAAAACCAGGGTTGGCGAAATGCAACGCTCCAAAGATACTCGAAGTGAGGATAAAACTGATAAGCAAAGCCCACTTGGCAGGAATGAAACGAAAATGTAAACCCTCTGCCAAATTTCTCAGCAGATATCCTCGCATCAACATCTCTTCAAAAATGCCGATGGTGATGTAAAACGCTACGGAATAAATTATGCCTGTGAGGAAGGGAACACCTGATGCATTTACTGCTTGTGTCCCTGTAATTTCAAGCAACCCAAAAATCTGTTCCGAAGCGAAAATGAGCGTCATAAGACAAGCACCCAGACTTAATCCAAATGCCAAGTCCTTCCACCATAAAGCAGAAAAGTGAAATCCGAAATCATTAAATTTTCGTTTATCTAAAAAACGCCCCGCAATCCAGAAAGAAACGCCAATCGCACCCAACGGCAGGATGACATTCAAAAACCGTTGAAAGATATAAGCCGAGGATTCTGAGGTTGCCAGTGAGTTCACCCATTCAGAATTGATGGCACGCAGGATGAACCCAATGATGATCGTCAGTCCAAACGCTGCCAATTGAAGCGCAATCACAAAGAGCACGATGCGGAACAAGCTGCGTATGCGATGCTCGTTTTCATTCCAAAGCAGATTGCCAGTTCTGGATTCCGGTTTAGCGAACACTGTGGAAAAAAACTTCTTGAATGCCATGCCAATCCTCTATCTCCATTCACTTTCAAATATGGTCCCAGAATGGGTGTTACTCTGCGGATTTCCTCCGCCATGCGCTGGGCAACACGCCGCATCGAAAAATGCGCACTCGGTTCCGTCCGCAGCCTTAATAGATGGAATGCGGTGCGCAAATTAAATTCCACAAGCACTCGACGGTTATACCCATTGGGAAGAATATACGATCCAATATGAGGGAGAACTTTTTCCAATTCTTCATAAACGAAAGCAGCCTGCTCCATGGCGTTTCGATACTCGTCTTCCATGCCAGCATCCACCATCGCACGTGGAGTTGCATACCCCAACCTAGGCGTGAACGGTTGTGGTGACTGCGTCATCATGCGGTGGCGCTTGAGCTCGTAATAAGCACCCTGATCAAGCGTCAGATCGAATGTGAAATTGGCAAATTCCATTTCGCGTATGGGTTGGTCGTGTTCATCCATGCTACCTAAAATCTTTTTTGCCATTCTTTGTTTTTCATCTATGGAAACTGTCTTTATGGCTTCCAAAGCCTTCGCAAAGGATTGCTGACCGTTACGGAAGCTGGCAGCTGCCAAGATGAAATTTTCTGCTTCTTTGTCATAACGAACAAGGTTACACCAATCGATTTCACTATCAGGTTTTGTTAAAGCGTTCTCATCTTCAATAATGGTATCGGCGCATGAATCAACAAGATAAGGAATTTTATCGGCATACTTCACCAGTGTAGGAACTACTTTTCGTGAAGTACTTTTTATTTCCGCACCAACAGTTTGAACTTCCCGTAATGGATGGGAAAGCATTTTACAAATAGCATGCTCCAAAGCGCGCGCGTTGATGGTGACGCCAACATTTGCCAGGGAACACGCTGGCAACAGGAAACGGCAGATATCCACATATAAGGTGCGCAGACGGGTCTCCCATGCCTGATCCGATTCACTGGGCAGCTTGTGGTTCCGTTGAGCGATCAAATCCCTTACAGCCAAAAGGCTGCGCTGGTAGGTGGTAAACAGCAATTGAATTGTTTGCAAATACTTGGGCAGAAGCGGATGGCGCTGCAACTCGGGAGGAACCAGAAAATCCTCTTGGCTCCACTTCTGATAGCGGGTGGATTTCTCGGTATAGGAAGCCAGTCGATTGGATTCCAACGATTCGACCGCAAGACGGGAAATATTTTCAACAGCAATATGAAGTACAGCATGCTCTGCCACTGATGCATGCCCATAACCCACTACCCAGCGCTCGTGAAAATCGGCAGATTTTTCGTCGGTTAATTCATTGGCGATTTCTTCGAACGTTTGTGGAGACCGCGATGTCTTTGCAAACGCCACCGCTATCGTTTCAGGAGATAATTTTTGCGGGTCAAGCAGGTATACGCGGCGTTCTCGGGGCATGGGAAAACACCTCATTTGCAATCCGAATGTCATCCTGGATGCGCAGTTTCAACGCATCCTCATTATCAAATTTTTCTTCCGGACGGATGTATTGAATAAACTCCAACGTCAGGTTCTCACCATATAAGTCTTGATCGAATTCAATCACGTAGGGTTCAACGGAAGGAACTGTCAAGTGATCATCGTATGTGGGACGCATTCCAACATTTGTCACACCCGGGAATCGCTTGCGCTGCCACCATGCCCAGGTAACATAAATGCCGTTGGCAGGGAGAAGCTTGATGGGATCGATTTTTAAATTCGCTGTCGGGAATCCAAGCCTGTGCCCGCGACCAGCACCATGCACGACTTCTCCGCTGATGCGGTATGGTCTTCCGAGCAGCTCTGTAGCACGCGCCACATCACCCGTGGCTAAGGCTTTCCGGATCGTGCTCGAAGAGATAATCTCTTCTCCAACTTTTATCGGTTCAAAAGATTTGACCGAATAATTAAACTGTTGACCAAGTTCGATCAACCGTGCAACATCACCCTGGCGGTTCTTTCCGAGAGCAAATCCCTCGCCCACCCATAATTCCTTCATGTCCAAATTCTCGTGTAGCAGGTTGATAAAGACTTCCGCACCAAGTTCCGCCATCACCTTATCGAAAGGTAAAGTGACCACCACATCAACACCCAATTCTTCAAGCAATTGAGCCCTTTCATCAGGAGTACTCAGGTAGTATGGGTTGGGGATCCCGCGCAAAACTACCGCGGGATGAGGATAAAAAGTCACCACAACAGCAGGTGCACCCGCTGCGTGGGCAGCTTTCACCAGGTTGCCAACAATGAATTGATGCCCGATATGGACGCCATCGAATGACCCGATGGTGACCCAGGCATTTTTCAAATGAATTTCCTGCAGTGAATTGAGATGACGCATCAAGAGAAAAATACCTTTTTAGGCTGCCATTCATTCGTTTCCGAAATGAAATCCAGGAGTGCGACCAATTCACCCGCTTCACTCACACCACGTGCCTGAGTGATGCCGGTGTTTTCCGCCGGAATGCGATGCCCATGACGTAGTGCATCCACCTGTTCATTCGTTAATTCGACGGCTGTCCAATCGGAAAGAGCCTCGGCTGCTGGGATCAAATATTGATACCAAGAGCCATCCACAAATGCATCGCGCAATTTTCGCAGGGGAACAGCATCACGCAAAGTAAACCGACCACTTTTCGTCCGCCGCAACCCAGCCAGTGTAGCGCCGCACCCTAATTTTTCACCGAGGTCGTGTGCCAGTGAGCGTACGTACGTTCCACTGGAACAATACACGTCGATGACAACTTCAGGGGGAGCCCATTCCAATAGTTCCAGGCTGTACACCTGGATTTTGCGCGGTGCCAATTCCACTTCTTCGCCTTCACGAGCCATTTCGTATGCCTTGCGTCCTTGCACCTTGATGGCGGAATATGGCGGAGGAACCTGTTCAATTTCTCCCACGAAAGTCTTCAATGCCTCTTCAAATTGCTGCTCGGTGATATTAATTTCCTTATCGGCAGTGAGTACTTCGCCATCGGCATCATACGTATCGGTCGTCTGACCAAGACGGATGATCGCCTGATAGCGTTTATCCGATGCGGATACATATTCACTGAGACGAACCGCAGGTCCAACCAGCACGACCAGCACGCCAGAAGCACGCGGGTCAAGGGTACCCGTATGTCCTGCACGCCGGATGTTTGATCCACGACGGATGATCTGAACGACATCGTGTGAAGTAAGTCCCACCGGTTTATCGATGACGATCACCCCGGAAATTGCATTATTAATATCGCTTTGTGTATTTTCCATTTTCACTCCCCAGATTCTTCTTTCTTATTCCCTTCTGCGGGGTTGGATTTTTTGGATGATATTACTCCAGCATCCAATAATTTTTGTGTTGCTGTCAAAACTTTTTCCTTTACTTCCTCCAGCGAGCCAGCCAGCTCCACGCCAGAAGCCGCTGGATGCCCCCCACCGCCAAATTGCAACGCAAGACTGGAAACATCAAATCCATTATGTGCGCGCCAACTTACCTTTATTTTGCCCTGTTTTTGCTCAATAAACAAGACCGAAATATCCACATCTTCAATATTGGAAAGGAGATTATTAAGGTCAGCATCGTCCGTGCCCGGATAATGGGCATCTTTGCGATCATCCATTGTCAGAACTGTCCAGATGAGTCTATCTTGTCGCTGTAAATTTACCAGACCCCGACCCCAATAGCGTACACTTTCAAAGGAACGATTCATCAACGCCTGGGAATAAAGGTTGGGAAGATCCGCTCCACATTCCATCAAATTGGCTGCAATGCGCAGTTCGTTTGGCGTCATATTGGAAGTGCGGAAGCCGATCGTGTCGCTGATAACTCCACTCAGCAATACTTCCGCGATGGGCTTATCGATTACAAACCCCCATCTTGGCAGCCATTCAGCCAAAATAGAGGATGTTGCAGCTGAATCCGGAAAAACCATATTCGTTTCAGCGAAATTGAGATTGGTAACGTGGTGGTCTATATTAATGTCAACCTTGCGTTCGCCCAGAGAACCCCCCAACCTCTCTTTATCGGAGCAATCCAGGGCAACGACGCAATCAAACTCCCCTGTTGGTTTTCGGATGATCTTCTCATGTCCGGGCAAATATTTAAAATATCTGCCACACCATCCTTTAAAACCATTTGGACAGACTTACCCTTGGATTCCAGCGCCAGACCCAAACCAAGCACCGAACCCAATGCATCTCCATCCGGACGGATGTGCGATGTAATCAATACCCTGGAAGCTGACATCAGCTTGCGACCGATTTCCTTAATTATCGCACTTTCCATTCTTACTTCTTTTTAACCGTTCCTTTGGACTCCCCACGTATCTTTGCCAGTAGTTGTTCAATGTGATCAGCATTTTCAGGCGTTGGATCCCAGTGAAAACGTAATTTGGGAAAACTGCGTAACTCAATTTGCTGTGAAAGTTTTCGGCGAATGAAGCCGCTGGCACGCTCGAGACCTTTCATGATCTCTTTCTCGCGGATTTTCCCTTCGATTGCAGATACATAGATATCTGCGAAATATAACTCGCGATCAACCTTGGCATCAGTGATGGAAATTCCAACCAACCGCGGATCTTGAATTTCACCGCGCACCAGCATCTCTGCCAGGTCTTGACGAATCCGATCGCTGATGCGTTGTAATCTCACTTCCGAAGGCATTGATACCTCAATTTTCCTTTTGCGACATCATCCAACTTTTTCGAGCACAAAGCATTCCAATACATCGCCTTGCTGAAAATCATCAAAACCTTTGACTCCGATGCCGCATTCGAATCCCTGGCGTACTTCCTTGACATCTTCTTTTTCGTGCTTTAAGGAACTAATGTCCCCTTCCTGGATCTTGGCACTATTTCGCAGGATGCGGATTTTTGCATTACGGTGGATTTCACCCTTGGCAACCTTACAGCCTGCAATGTTGCCAAGTTTGGAAATATGAAAAACCGCCTGGACGACAGCAACACCCAATGATACTTCCTTGTATTCCGGTTCCAACATGCCTTTCAAAGCTTTTTCGATGTCTTCGATGAGCCGATAAATAATTTCGTAAAGCCGGATGGAAATCCCTTCACCTTCTGCCAGCTTCCTAGCAGCGGGATCTGCCTGAACATTGAAACCAACGATGATCGCCTTGGATGCCGCTGCCAATAAAACGTCGCTATCGGCGATATTACCAGTTTCTGCGTGCAGCACATTGATTTTAATGTCGCCCTTGCTGAGGTCGTTGAGGGAATTGATGATGGGTTCCAAGGATCCTTGAACGTCAGCACGCACAATAAGGTTTAATTCCTTTACTTCGCCAGCCTGATACTTGGTGAAAAGATCTTCCAAAGTAGCTTTGGGTTGCGCAGCCTGTACCTGTTGATCTTTCTGCTTCAAGTCCGCCACTTCCGTGCGACCCTCTTTTTCACTTTCGACAACGTGAAAAATATCTCCAGCTTCCGGTACGTCACTTAATCCAAGCACACGTACAGGTGTCGCCGGCCCAGCTTTGTGGATGTTGCGCCCACGATAATCAAACATGGCCCGCAGTTTCCCCACTGCCTTGCCAGCTACAACCACATCCCCAACGGATAGCGTCCCATTCTGGACAAGCAAGGTGGCAGCCACACCCTTGGTTTTATCGATCTGAGCTTCAATCACTGTCCCTACAACTGTTCCTTTGGGGTTGGCAAGGATCTGGGTGCTATCGGCAACCAACAAAATGGCTTCCAACAAGTCGTCCAGATGCTCCTGAGTCTTTGCTGAAACTGGCACCATGATGGTGTTGCCTTCCCAATCATCCGGAACAAGTCCAAGATCTGCCAATTGCTTTTTTGTCATTTCAATATTGGCAGTCGGGACGATCGATTTTATTCAATGCGACAATGATGGGAACCCGGGCAGCCTTGGCATGTGCTACGGCTTCCTTGGTTTGTGGCTGTACGCCATCATCCACCGCGACAACCAGGATGACGATATCAGCACCTTGAGCGCCACGTGCGCGCATAGCGGTGAAAGCAGCGTGACCGGGAGTATCCAAAAACGTGATCAACCGGGTTTTGTGTTCAATTTGATACGCACCAATGTGCTGTGTGATACCACCCGCTTCCCCGGCTGCCACTTCCGTGTGACGGATGGCATCCAACAAGGTTGTCTTTCCATGGTCAACATGCCCCAAGATGGTCACAACAGGTGGGCGAGATGCCAGGTTTTTAGGATCTTCACCGGCAATCGTGCGGCGCCATAATGGCACTTCGCCAGTCTCCACTTCCTTTTTTTCCTCGAGCGTTTCGGGCTTGGCTTCCATGCCCAACTCGGAAGCAACCACTGCGGCAGTATCAAAATCTACCACCTGGTTGATATTGGCGATCACACCATTCGCCATCAAAACTTTGATGACCTGGATTGGGCTGGCACTGATCCGCTGTGCCAGATCGCGTACGGTAATATTCGCAGGCAGCTCAATAGTTTTCGTTGTTTGTTCAGCCATATTCAACCTCTTTCCTTGGCAGTTCCCCTGAGCCATGATGAAAGCATGCAAGAGTTTTTATTATCCTGCATACAAACATTATTCAATTTTGTTACAGTCACATACCTAATTAAGTCATTCTTTCGTTTCAGGTAAAGTGGCTAAAAATTCCAAAAGAACCTTTCGATCGTTCTCCGTGATTTCCGTTTTTAATGCATGGGCCAGGGTGCCTTTGAGACCGTCTTCCCAGCAAGTTCGCTGGTTATGCAGGTAAGCTCCCCTACCAGATAGTTTTCCACTGGCATCCACCCGAACCCCTTCCGCAGTCCGAACAATCCGGATGAGTTGCCTTTTTGGAAGTACTTCCCGGCACCCCACGCATGTTCTTTGTGGGGTATGTTTTGGTTTGGGTCCAGTCTTACGTGACACGTTGCCTCCTAGACGGACTCTTCTTCCCATTCCGCATCACCACGTTTGTGTTTCTTGCGTGCGATGGTGATATCGCGATCGGGGTCATATTCCACGACCACGGATTTGGTCTTCTTTTTCTTTTTGTCCTTCTTATCCTCACTGTCTTCATTATCTTCAACTTCAGCTTCTGCTTTCTTCAATGTGTCCAGTTTAAAGAGTTCATCAAAGGATAATTCGGGTTCTGCAACAGGAGGTTCCACTGTGACTTCAGCCACCGGTTCAGGTACTGGTGTTGGTTCAACAAGTGCTTCGGTTTCAACTTCAGGTGCTTCCACCGGGTTTGCTTCTCCAACTTCGGGAACAGCAATTTCTTCCTCAGCTTTTGCGGGAATGGGTATTCGACTTTCGACCAATTTCTCAATTTCCTGAAGCGCTTTAGGACCAATCCCTTGCAATCCAAGGATCAAGTCAGAATTGCGTTTCATTTGAACCAGTAAATCACCTGTTGTGGCATATCCACCTTCCTGCAGGATAAACGCCACATGTTCGGGTAAACCGGAATCAAGAATATTCTGCTGGAAAATGGCAGGATCGATCACTAGTTTTAGCTCGGTGAGTAGAGTATCTTCCACTGCAGGAGGAGGTGGGGCTTTAATAGCAATCGTGCGCTTTTCAACACGGTCAACAAACCGCACCATCTGATCGTATTCCTCAGGTGTGAGCGGTTTTCCTTCATTTTTACGGACCAACATGTCCTGAACAACCGGGATGGTTTCTTTTTCAGCTTCGGCTATCTCGGCGAGCGTTTCATCTGCCTGCAATTTGGATAGTGCATCGGATGCTGCTTCCGGCAGGCTCTTGATATCGATTCGCCAGCTGGTCAACTTGGCCGCCAGGCGTGCATTTTGTCCATCGCGTCCGATGGCGAGAGAAAGCTGATCTTCCGAGACAATAACAGTCGCAGTTTTGCCATCTTCACTGTGCTCGTTGAGATAGACTCCACTCACACGAGCCGGGCTGATGGCTTTCATGATAAATACGGATGGATCGTTGTTCCATTCGATGACGTCGATTTTCTCATCGTGGAGTTCGCGAACGATCGCCTGGATGCGGGTTCCCTTAATGCCCACGCATGCGCCCACCGGATCGATGCCGGCCTGGGTGGCTGATACCGCCACTTTGGCACGTTGCCCCGGTTCGCGGGCAATGGAACGGATCTCGACAATCCCATGGTAAATTTCGGGGACCTCATTTTCCAACAAGCGCCGCAAGAAATTCCGATGGGTACGGGAGAGGATGATCTGGGGACCGCGCGGGATTCCTTAACCTCGGCGATTAAAGCGCGGACGCGGTCATGGATTCGGAATCGTTCGCCAGGGATCATTTCCTTGCGAGGCATGCTCCCTTCTGCTTTCATTTCCAGACCAACGGTCAAGCCCATGGCATTCACGGCTTGCACAATACCGCTGACAATTTCACCTTGCTGTTTTTCGTAGTATCCAAGCTGGACGGCATGCTCAGCTTCACGGATGCGCTGCTGAATCACCTGACGGGCTGTTTGTGCAGCCACACGGCCAAAATCCTTTGGGGTACTTTCAACGATGACCATATCCCCCAGCTTTGCCTCCGGGTTCACTTTTTGGGCATCTTCCAAAGCAACTTCCGTGATGGCTTCCTGGACTTCTTCCACTACTTCCTTTTCAGCGGATATGGTCACTTTGCCGGTATCCAGATCCACCTTGGCTTCAACATGTTGGGCAGTGGAAGCATTCACCGATCTGCGGTAGGCAGAGACCATGGCAGATTCCAATGCCTGAAGGATGATCTCCCTCGGCAATCCTTTTTCTTCCAGCACTTCATTAAATGCCAGCGCGAATTCGTTCTTCATAACTTGCTCTTTCTCCAAAAATTTTCGTATATTATGCAGAAAAGTGGGGCTTGCCCACTTTTCAGTGTGAACGTTCAATGTCAGACCTTATTTTATCACAAATGGCAAACCCTTGACAAGGTTATGAGCATGTAACGGTGTATGAAAGCGGACGAATTCTAATTCGTGACGAACATTGGTTTAATTCGAATGATCTCCCGAATTTCTCCTTGTCGACGGTTTGGATATTTTTCCAAATCCCTGTATTTTTGAGCCATTTTATCGATATGCTTATCAGCCCCCTGGGTGGTCACTTCCACCACTTTACCGCGAATGAGCAGTTTTCGATATGGATCATCCGGGTCTTGGATGGAAATTGCCACACGTGGATCGCGTTGAATATTGCGATCTTTCTGCCTACCGCGCGCGGTATTGATGACGATAAATTCCCCATCGTAATCCACCCAAACGGGGGATACCTGAGGGCTGCCATCCGGCATCAACGTTGCTAAATGGGCAAACGCTTTCTTTACAAATAAATCCTTGCTCATCTCAAGAATTTCATTTTTTGAATTCATATCAATATCCTCCTTTCCTTTCATTGTATCCGATGCAAGAGTACGAAAATATTTCCATGAATTTCAAATATATAAGGAGGATACTGTTGCGTATATAATTAAAAGACAACAATCTCCAGGAGTATTCATGAAACCTTCAACAAATCAATGGTGGAAACACGGCATCATTTACCAAATTTATCCCCGCTCCTTTGCGGATTCAAATAATGATGGCATCGGAGACCTCGATGGTATCACCGACCGATTAGGCTACCTTGCTGAACTTGGTGTGGATGCACTCTGGCTTTCACCCATCAACCCTTCACCGGATGTGGATTTCGGTTACGATGTCAGCGATTATCTCAGTGTCGACCCCAAATTTGGTACAATGCGGGATTTTGAACGATTGATCAAGGAAGCCAAAAAACGCCATATTCATATCATCCTCGACCTGGTGCTTAACCATACATCCAACCAGCATCCCTGGTTCCTTGAAGCAAAAAAATCAAAATCGAATCCATATCATGATTATTATCTTTGGAAGGAACCCAGGAAGGATGGCACGGTTCCCAATAACTGGCAATCGGTTTTCGGTGGTTTGGGATGGGAATATATTCCGGAATTGAAACAATCCTTCTATCACATGTTCTATAAACAACAACCGGATGTGAATTGGCGTAATCCCAAGGTGCGCAAGGTGTTGCTTGATGTTTTTCGCTTTTGGTTAAAGAAAGGTGTGGATGGATTTCGCCTTGATGTATTCAATGTATATTTCAAGGATTCGAAATTCCGAGATAATCCAGTAAATAGACCAGGTGTTCGACAATTTGAACGCCAGGAACACCTGTACGATTTTGACCAACCCGAATTGTTCCCGCTATTAAAAGAAATTCGCAAGGTGCTCGATACCAAACCTGGCAGCTATTCAGTCGGTGAAACCTTCATGAGCACACCGTCCAAGGCAGCATCCTATTGTAAACCAGGCCTGCTGCATGCTACGTTTGATTTCGGTTTACTCGAGAGTCCCTGGAACTTGAAACGCATGGCAAAAGCCATCCATGAGCAGTCTCAATCACTCGATCCAACGTCATGGCCAACGCTGGTACTCAGCAATCACGATTCTCGGCGGATTGCAACTCGCTATCACGCAGCGGATGATGACAGGAAACTAAAATTAATCGCCACCTTGTTGCTAACGTTACGTGGTACACCATATATTTATTATGGAGATGAAATTGGGATGCGGAACGTACCCATCCGCTACAGCGAGATGAAAGACAAAATTGGAAAGAAGTACTGGTTCATCCCAGTTGGGCGCGATGGCTGTCGATCTCCGATGCAGTGGGATGCCAGTTCATTTGCAGGATTCAGCAAACACATTCCGTGGATCAAGGTGCATGCGAATCACATCAAAAGGAATGTAAAAGCATTGGAAAAAGATAAGTCTTCAATACTAAATTTCCATAAGGACCTCATTAAAATAAGAAAAGGACATCCTGCACTTAGTGAAGGTATGTATCTTCCCCTAACTTACGATCCAATTTTCATCCTGGCTTATTTACGTCAAACGATGGATGAAACAATCCTGGTGATTCTCAATTTTGGCACTCGAAAAATGAAATTCTTCCTCGGACGTGAGTTGGCAACAAAGAAACGGCGATTATTACTTTCCACGCACGAACACAAGGATGAAAACCGCCATCCTGGGTTCATGGAACTAAAAGGCTATGAAGCAAGCATATTTCTATTGGAATGAAAGAATCCCTCGCATGATGCAAGGGATTCTTCAGAGCGGAGAGGGTGGGATTCGAACCCACGTTACCTTTCGGTAAACACGCTCTCCAGGCGTGCGCGTTAGGCCAGACTACGCAACCTCTCCAAGACCGGTTTTCCGGCTTAGGCGGTGAAATTATACCATTGATAAATAATCGGATTGTATCCTTAGGCGATTTCATGTACACTTATATTAGGAATTATGGAGGTCATAATGAAACTAGTAGATGTGGAAGGAATTGGCCCTAAATACGCAGCCAAACTTCAGAAGGCGGGCATCCGCTCGACCGATGCGTTGCTGAAAAAAGGTGCCACCCCTGCTGGACGTAAAGAATTGGAAGAAAAATCAGGTGTCGGGCATGCTCTCATTCTCGAGTGGGTTAATTTGGTCGATCTCTATCGGATCAAAGGCATCGGATCTGAATATTCTGATCTACTCGAGGAAGCTGGAGTGGACACCGTTGTGGAACTCGCCAACCGCAAAGTTGAAAACCTAGTTGCAAAAATGACGGACGTGAACACAAAGAAGAAACTGGTACGCCAATTGCCGGGAACCAAACTCGTTACCAAGTGGATCGCCCAGGCGAAAAAGCTTCCCAGAGTGGTCAAATATTAACCGGAGTCCGATTTAATAAATACCTTCAGGATCAGTGAAAATCGATCTTGAAGGTTACTTTTCAATTACCATGTCTGATTCATTTCCAAGCTTGGATGTCCGCATCCAAAAACTGATCGATGCCGCCGAGGAACTGGAGAAGGGAAATTTCAGTATCGAAGTCCCTACCATCCCATCTGACGGAATCGGTAGACTGGGTCATTCTCTTATCCGGCTGGCGCATGTACTGGAAACACGATACCGTGAGTTGCTAAAACTGAACCAGATCACCCTGCGGATCAACACCGGATTAATGCTCAATGACATTCTGGAAGCGGTTTATAAGGATTTTCGTGATTTCATCCCATATAACCGCATCGGATTTTCGCTGATCGAAAACGACGGCAAGACTGTTCGAGCATCTTGGGCAAAGACCGATCAACCCGAGATGAAACTTCTCAAAGATTATGATGCTCCCCTGGAGGGAAGCAGTCTTGCAGAGATCATCAGAACAGCACAGCCAAGGATCATCAACGACCTCGAAGAGTATTTGCAGGCAAAACCAAATTCCGAATCGACAGCATTGGTGGTCGCAGAAGGTATGCGGTCTTCATTGACTTGTCCGCTGATGGTAAACGCAATACCGGTCGGTTTCATGTTCTTCTCCAGCATCGAAAAAAACGCCTACAAAAAAATCCATGTCGAAACCTTTCAGCGGATCGCAGCTCAATTATCGGTGATCGTTGAAAAAGGTCGTTTAGTCTCAGAGCTGTCTGAACAAAGAGACCGGATTCAACGACAAAATGAAGAACTGCGAAAATTGGATGAATTGAAGAATACCTTCCTGGGCATCGCAGCACACGACTTGCGGAACCCGATTGCCAACATCCAAATGATGACCAACATGCTGCTTTCCAATGAAAATTCCATGTCTGTTGAAGAAGCGCAGGATATCATCAACGACATCCATCAGCAATCCAAGCACATGCTTGGTCTGCTGGAGGATATTCTCGATGTCACAGCCATTGAATCCGGAAAATTGGATTTATCACCTGAATATATTGATGCTCTCGATTTTATGGAAAAAGTCGTCACCCGTCAGCGCAGAATTGCAGAACCAAAAGGCACGCACATCCTTCTTCAGAAAGTTGTTACAGGCAACATATATGCTGATCCCACCCGATTACGCCAGGTGATGGAAAACTTATTATCTAATGCGATCAAGTTCTCACCACCCAAGAGTAACATCATAATAAACCTTGAACATACCAAATCGAACTGGCGCTTCGAGGTGATCGACCAGGGACCTGGTATTACGAAGAAAGATCGCACGCGCTTATTCCAGGATTTTGCGACATTGTCCGCCCAGCCCACAGGCGGTGAAAAAAGTACGGGGCTTGGACTTGCAATTTGTAAACGCATTGTGGAAGCACATGGCGGAAAGATCGGTGTTGACACCAAGCCAGGAGAAGGTTCCGCATTCTGGTTCACTATCCCTAGAAATTAATTCTTGTAACTAAAAGCATATTTTTGATTGTCATTTTTCTGGGATGCATGTATAATAGCCAAACTCCGGGCGGTTAGCTCAGTTGGTTAGAGCGTTGCGTTGACATCGCAAAGGTCGTAGGTTCGAGTCCTATACCGCCCACTTCTTATCGAAATGTAATATAATTGTTTTGCGAAGACCAGGACAAATAGCTGGCAATTCATTACCAGAAAGAGCAGGTAATAGGCTGAGAACCTGCCCAAACGAATCCAGCAAAAACCACCTGCGAGCATGAACCTGAAAGAGATCACTCAAGTAAGGTAAACGACTAACCACGTTATCGGTTCAAAGAGATGTCCTTAGTCGGATAAATCTGGGTGGAACCGCGAGATTAATAATCCCGCCCCGGAATCGGGTGTGGGATTTTTTTTATTGCAGGGTTGAAAAATCATTCCTGCAGAAATGGAAGGAGGCACACATGCCACAGCAAAAGGAACGTTACGAGGATTCAGCGCTTTACAGGATCCGCCATTCGACAGCACACGTGATGGCACAGGCAGTTTTGGAGAAATATCCTACCGCCAAAATAGCCATTGGTCCAGCAATCGAAGATGGTTTTTACTATGATTTTGACTTGCCCCGCCCATTGACCCCGGAAGATCTTGAGGGTGTCGAAAAACGGATGCGGGAGATCATCCGCGGTAAACATGCCTTTATCCGCAAAGTGATCAGCGCGGAAGAGGCCATTTCCGTATTCAAGGGACAGGATTATAAAATCGAATTGATTGAAGGACTGGAAAAAGGTGGCATGGACGAACATGGAAATCCAGTGACAGAAAAACCGGAAATTTCCATTTACACCAGTGACACATTTTTCGATCTCTGCCGCGGTCCCCATGTGGAAAATACCAGCCAGATCAACCCGGATGCAATCAAATTGCTGCATGTTGCCGGTGCATACTGGCGCGGGGATGAAAAACGCCCCATGTTGCAGCGTATTTATGGTACGGCTTGGGAAACCAAGGAAGAATTGGAAAAATATCTGTGGAAGCTTGAAGAAGCCAAAAAACGCGATCATCGAAAGCTAGGGCGGGATTTGGACTTGTTCAGCATCAATTCAGATGTCGGTCCAGGTTTGATCTTGTGGCATCCCAATGGAGCCATGGTACGGCATCTTGCAGAGGAATATTGCAAGAATGAGCATTTGAAAAATGGCTATGTTTTCGCCTACTCTCCTCACATCGGACGTGCCATTCTCTGGCAGACCAGCGGACATCTCACCTGGTTCAAAGAAAATATGTATCCGCCGATGGAACTGGATGAAGAACAGTATTTTGCCAAACCAATGAACTGCCCCTTCCATATCCAGATATACAAAAGCAAGACCCGCTCTTATCGGGACTTGCCAATTCGCATGGCTGAATGGGGCACTGTCTACCGCTACGAACGATCCGGAGTGCTGCAGGGATTATTACGGGTGCGCGGATTCACCCAGGATGATGCACACATCTTTTGTCGACCGGACCAGATGCCGGAAGAGATCGACCGGACGTTAAAGTTCTGTCTGCATATTCTGGCGCATTTTGGCATGACCAAGTTCCATGCGTATCTCTCCACGCGGAATCCTGAAAAGTTCGCTGGCGTGGTGGAACAATGGGATATCGCCACTGAAGCACTACGGAATTCACTTGACCGTGCCGGTCTTGAATATGACATTGATGAAGGTGGGGCAGCTTTTTACGGACCCAAGATCGATCTGAAAATGGTCGATGCGCTGGACAGAGAGTGGCAGCTGAGCACCATCCAATTCGATTTCAATCTCTCCGAACGATTTAAGCTGGAGTACATTGCAGAAGATGGCAAGGAGCATCGCCCCTACATGATCCACCGGGCTTTACTGGGTTCCATCGAGCGCTTCCTGGGGGTTCTAATAGAAATGTACGCTGGAGCCTTTCCAGTCTGGCTGGCTCCCATTCAAGCCATTATTATTCCCATCGCAGACAGGCATTTGGATTATGCAAGTACGTTAAAGGTTTCCTTGCAAGCAGAAGGTCTACGTGTCGAGATCGATGAGCGCAACGAACGCATGAATGCCAAGATCCGTGATGCCCAGAACCAAAAAATTCCTTACATGCTGGTTGTTGGTGATAAGGAGCAGGAATCCAACCAGGTTGCTTTACGATTGCGCAATGGAGAAAACCCTGGTCCCATCGATGTGTCACAATTCGTGGAACGAGCTAAAAAAGAAATCGCTGCAGGGATTTGACAAAACCTTTCAGACGCAACATCGAAAACGTGATGTTGCGTCTGAAAAATCTTTTCGGATTGTGTTGACTAACCATAAAAATATATGGTAATATCTTTCCAATAGCCATCATGCACGATGCATGATCTCAAACACTCAGGAGGAGCAGACTATCAGTACTCAAAATTTTCGAGTCAATGAAGGAATCCGGACGCCGCAAGTATATCTGATCGGACCCACCGGGGATAATGTCGGGGTCGTAACAATTGAACAAGCATTAAAAATAGCCCGCGAGGCGGAGCTCGATCTGGTTGAAGTTGCACCAGACCGCACTCCACCGGTATGCCGCGTCCTGGATTTTGGCAAGTTCCTGTACGAACGCACCAAGAAAGAGCGTGAAGCGCGCAAGGCGCAAACTAAGATCGAAATCAAGGAAATACGCTTACGCCCCAAAACGAACGAGGCACATCGCGGGTTTAAAGTGGATGATGCCCGGCGGTGGTTGAAGACTGGCAATAAAGTTCGTGTCACCATTCGCTTCCGCGGCCGCGAAATTGATTACCCGGAGATTGCCCTTGAGGATCTGCGGGAAATTGCCAAGGATCTTGAGGATATGGCGACCATCGAACAACCCCCTGCTCTCGAAGGGAAGAACATGAGCCTGCTCCTGACGCCCAATAAACCTGGCAAGAAAAAAACCGGTGCCGAGAAACCTGGGGAAGAAAAAACAGCAGAAAAAGCTGAAAGCGCTCCTGCAGCCTAAGCTTCCTAGCAATTGCATATTTTCTGTTATAATTGGCGACTGCTCTTAAAGCAGTTCGCTAATTATTTTAAGGAGTACCACTGTGTCAAGAAAGATTAGGACTGGCAAGACAAAATTGAAGACCCATAAAGCAACCTCCAAACGGTTTCGCCTGACCGGGTCGGGCACGCTGGTGCGGACCAAGATCGGCAAAGGTCATCTGCGCCGCAAGACTTCCAAACGGACCAAGGCATTGTTGCCTGAAATGATCCCCGTGGAAGGTAAAAATATCGTCAGGCGTGTCAAACGGCTGGATCCCAACCTGGGATAAACGCCGCGTTCGCAACATGATTAGTGCGGCTGTTGGGTGCGTGCAACAAGTGAAATTTCACTGGCGCCCATGGGTTCGCAAAGGAGTAAAGCATGGCTCGTGTAAAGGGTGGTCCTCACGGACACCTGAGACATAAAAAATTATTGAAGAGGGCACGTGGATTTTCCATGTCACGGCATTTATTAATTCGCCGTGCCAATGAAGCCCTTCTTAAAAGCCTCTGGTATTCGACACGTGACCGCAAGGTCCGTCGACGTGATTTACGCAAATTATGGATCATGCGCATCAATGCCGCTGCCCGAATCAACGGGATCAGCTACAGTAAATTGATCCATGGGATGAAAGTTGCCAATATCATTCTTAATCGGAAAATGCTTGCCGATTTGGCAGTACGGGATCCCAAAGCTTTTGAAGCCGTTGTAGAAAAATCCAAAGTCTAATTATCATGACGCTTTACAGGATAGCAGCATGCTGCTATCCTGTTTTTTTTATATAATTACATCAGGTGGATGATGACTGAATCCAACCCATGTTTCCCGTTATCCAATAATTCCCAACTTGAAATATTGTTGGGTGATATTACCTTGGAGAAAGTCGATGCCATCGTGAATGCTGCCAATAGTCACCTGGCACACAGGGGTGGAGTGGCAGGAGCAATAGTCCGTGTAGGTGGAAATATCATTCAAGATGAAAGTGATACCTGGGTCAAAGAACATGGTCCCATTTCGAATGCCAAACCCGCATACACCACTGGCGGCAGGCTGCAATGTAGATTTGTCATCCACGCAGTTGGTCCCGTTTGGGGTAAAGGAGATGAAGACCGAAAACTCACCGAATCCATTCAAGGCAGTCTCGATCTCGCAGAGCAATTAAACCTGCGCTCCATTTCATTTCCTGCCATTTCCACCGGAATATTTGGTTTTCCCAGGGAACGAGCAGCAACGGTGATCCTGGATGCATTCAAGAAATTTTTTGAAATGCATCAGTCGACTTCATTGAATACAATCCGAATTGTATTATTCGATGAAACCAGTCTCCATGCTTTCATGAAGGCTGCCAATTCAATTTTCAAAAAAGAGAGTAAATGATCACCTCCCCTCACAACCCAAAAATCCAAAACATTCGTGAGTTGTTGGCACAAAAACGCGCACGGGAAAACGAACAAGCTTTTGCCGTGGAAGGGGTCAGACTTCTTGAAGAAGCAATCCGAGCCCTGTGGTTTCCAAAGCTTGTGGTTTTTTCATCCAACCTATCCGAGCGAGGGCAAGTGCTCATCCGGGAATTGCAGGAAAAAAGGATCGATTGCGAAGAAATCCCGGAAACGCTCATGCAATCTCTATCCGCTACAGATCATTCACAGGGTGTTCTTGGTATCGTTAATTTTAAAGAAATCTCATTATCCAAATCGTTGGATTTTATTTTGATCCTGGATAACCTGCGTGACCCTGGAAACCTCGGAACCATCCTCCGTTCGGCAGTATCCAATGGGGTACAGGCAGTTTTTTTAACTCCCGGAACTACGGATGTGTATGCCCCAAAAGTGGTGCGAGCCGGGATGGGTGCCCATTTTCGTGTACCCATTCGCATGATGGATTGGACAGCCATCGAACAGTTATGTCATCAAGCGGTGAAACCCTCCGTGAAAATCCTCGCATCCGATGCGGAGCGCGGTGAACCCGCCTGGAAAACCAATATGCGCAATCCGGTGGCAATAATAATCGGTGGTGAAGCAGAGGGAATTTCCAAAGAAGGTTCAAAGGTCTGTGATGGGTATGTTACCATTCCCATGCCGGGGAAAATGGAATCGCTCAACGCATCCATGGCTGCGAGCATTTTAATGTATGAAACTGTTCGGCAGAGGTCATCATGAAAATTCGGTCGATCACCTGTTTTTTTGATCCCACAGCAAGGGGATCATCGAAGATATTAAAAAACCTCCAAAAATTAGTCGTCTCCGCAAAGGAAATTTTCGATTCCAAAGGGATCGAGGTTCAGACTTCGCGCCTGGCGACCATACCTTTCCCAAAATATGGAGTGAAATCCAATCAATTACTGGAAATGATCAAATCGTTGGAAGAAGGAATCTTGAAGTCAGGTTTTTCTTACTTGTCCGTTGGACACGCCTCACCAAAATTGCCTGAATTCTACGAGCTCATTTTTCCCATTCTGCATTCGACCGAAAGCACATTTTGCTCGGGCAAATTGCTTCGGACAAAAAAAGAAATATCCATTTTTGCAGTGAAAGCATGCGCAAGGATAATCCAAGAAGTCTCTACAATCTCCCCAGATGGATTTGCGAATTGCAGGTTTGCTGCCATCGCCAACGTCAAACCCTTTTGTCCATTTTTCCCTTCTGCATATTCCAAGGGAAGTGAACCAGGTTTCGCTCTAGCACTGGAAAGCGCCGATCTGGCGGTGAGTGCTTTCGAGAATGCGGAAACTCTCGATCAGGCACATGACAGTTACATAACATCATTGGAAGAAAATGCCCATCGACTGGAGAAAGTCTCACGAAAGCTTGAATCCCTACACGGTATACGATTCCACGGACTGGATTTTTCCACCGCCCCCTTCCCAGCCGACAACTGCTCAGCAGGGCTGGCAATGGAACGCATTTCCGGTACGAAATTGGCTGGGGCAGGAACCCTGGCTGCGGCAGCGTTTATCGCCAGCATCCTTTCCTCCGGCAGCTGGGAAAAAGTGGGGTTCAACGGATTGATGCTGCCCGTCCTGGAGGATTCTATCCTTGCCAAGCGTGCCGCAGAAGGGACTTTGACAATCAATGACTTATTGATGGTATCTGCAGTGTGTGGGACAGGTTTGGATACCGTGCCACTGGCAGGCGATGTTCCCCTCGAGGACCTTGAAAGACTGCTCACGGATATTGCTGCACTTTCCGCGCGGTTAACGAAACCTCTAACAGCACGTTTAATGCCCATCCCTGGAAAGAAAGCTGGAGATGCAACGAAGTTTACTTTCGATTACTTCGCTAATAGCAAGGTCATGAAATTTCAGAGGTCAAAAGTGGAAGGACTTCTGAGAACAAGTGACTTTGTCCCTCTCACTCCCCGGTAAATCGCACGTCTTCAGGATTGTGTTATCGAATCTTCTTGAAATTTATCAAAATCAAGTTGCGTTTGCAATCTGCATAAGTGTTGAAGAAGATGGTGTCTGAAAGCGGTTGCTGGGTCACATCCTCGAGCCTTATCCAAAAAGCGTTATTGAGAGCAAGCGGAACATTCCCCAGAGTAAATTCATACCCGGAGATCCCATAACTCGGCGCTATCCCTGTGACAGTGATGCGCTCATCCAGCCTGACACCGCTGACCGTTCCACCCGCGCGAACGATCAAACCCTTAACCGCTGCCCCCTGCATATCGGTCACCCTGCCACCCACACCCATCCACTCGCAGGCTTTACCGCTACGGAACAACGAACCGGCAACTCCTGCAGGCTGACCTTCCAAAATATATGAGTAACCTCCCTGTGGAGTTGGAAGTGAATTGGATACCACATCGGTATTTTGTGGATTCGCCGATTGCGTCGATGCGATACTTCCCGCCCAGGATGTAGGAGTCCAGGTGGCAGGCAGCGAGCGCATGGTAGGGGTTAGCGTTGGCAATTCAATGAATGACGGCAGGCTTGGTGCCCGAAAGGGATTCATGGAAGAATTGGGATTAATGAAAATGGTGCCAATTATATAAAGAGAGATCACTATCAAAATGAGAATGAGAAGAGTGAAAATATCGAGTGGTTTAATCTTGTAACCATCTCCCCCCAACAATTGGAATTTCTTTTTCACTCGCTCCTCCCTCACCTATCCTGTTGTCAGGGTAAATAGATTTCTATCGTACTTTTTGCCTTCTGTTGTTCCAGCCAATTCAACAACGCCAACCGCTGCAGTGCTTGTCGGGCATCTGCTGCCAGTGGGTGCGCAGGATCCCGTTCGATCACTTTGAGGATGTGATAGCCAAAATCCGTATGGATCAAGGAACTACTCTCACCGGGTTGCAGGGCAAAGGCAGCTTCCTCCACGGAAGGTTGTGTCAGGTAGCCTTTCGGGAACCAACTTAGGTCTCCACCGGTGAGAGGATCATATAGAAAAGCCAACGCATCAAAATTTGCACCAGCTTGAATTTGTCCCATGATCTGGTTGGCAAGTGTTTCATCCACGACCAGGATCTGGCGTGCATGCACTTGATCTGCAACTTCCGGCACCGACGCGACAATTAGATCTCGCTGCCAAACGGCTGCCATGGAGCGTTTCTCCTTTTGGAAGAATCCCGACTGGTCGTATCCATTTTCATTCATCCATGTTTGCAGTGCATTTTCGCCCCCAACCTGCGCTTCCAAATCTGCGATATGAGAGTGAACATCCGCATCACTGACTTGATGCCCTGCTGCGATAGCACTTTGGGCAAGCAAAAATTCCGAAATGAGATTATCGAGGACAAGAGTGCGTGCTTGTTCGCCGGAATATTCCTTTCCGAGATCCGCAGCAGCGGCCTGGAACTGTTGAAGCTGTGCTTGATATTCCGAAAGCCAGATCCCTTCCCCATTCACCCTTGCTGCCAGTGGTTGTTCTGTGGGAGTAGGTGTCGATGGAACAGCGGTTTGTCCGCTGAGTGTTGGAGTAGAACCCACAGGACTCACAACATTGCATCCTGTTAGTGCGCCTGCGATGATGAAAATAAAGAAAAAGGGAAGTTGTCGTCGGTGTAACATTGAAAATGATTATACACGAATCCTTAATACAAGAATCGGCTGCGGAATTCCGCAGCCGATTCGAAAGATTTTAGTATTCAGGGGGCGGCATGGGTGCCGGTTTTTCCTTTTCAGGAACATCGGTTATCAATGCTTCGGTTGTAAGGATCATGGCTGCGATCGAGGCTGCATTTTCCAACGCACCCTTGGTCACTTTAGCGGGATCGGTCACACCGCTCTTGACCATATCCACGAAGACTTCCTTCATCACATCGTAACCGATGTTGGGATTCTTCTTGGCTTTTTGTTCGGCGCGGATCTTCTCGACGATTACGGACCCTTCCTTGCCGGCATTCTCTGCAATCTTGCGCATGGGAACCTCAAGAGCTTTACGGACGATGTTAACGCCAATTTGCTCATCTTCATATTCCATTTTGAGGTCATTGAGTATGTCCATGCAATTGATCAAAGCAACACCACCTCCGGGCACGATGCCTTTTTCAACGGAAGCGCGGGCTGCTGAAAGTGCATCTTCGACGCGGTGTTTCTTTTCCTTGAGTTCGGTTTCGGTAGCAGCACCAACCTTGATGATGGCAACCCCACCGGAAAGCTTGGCAAGTCGTTCCTGGAGTTTTTCGCGGTCATAGTCGCTGGTGGTATTCTCAACTTCGACTTTGATCTGTTCAATGCGACCTTTGATCTCTTTTGCATCACCCTTGCCACCAACGATGGTCGTGTTGTCCTTATCGGATTCCACTTTTTCAGCCTTACCAAGGTCAGCAATCACCACGGTTTCCAATTTGCGACCGGTTTCTTCGGAAATAACCTGGGCACCGGTCAACTTGGCAATATCTTCCATCATGGCTTTGCGGCGATCACCAAAACCGGGAGCTTTGACTGCCAGCACGTTCAGCATGCCGCGTAGCTTGTTCAACACGAGGGTTGCCAGTGCTTCGCCATCGATATCTTCGGCGATGATGACCAATTCGCGCTTGCCAATCTGGACCAATTTTTCAAGGATCGGAACGATATCCTGGGCTGCGGAAATTTTCTTATCGTAGATCAGGAGATAAGGTTCGGTGATGACAGACTTCATGTGTTCAGTATCGGTAATGAAATATGCAGAAATGTAACCGCGATCAAACTGCATACCTTCCACATATTCGGTTTCGTCTTCGATACCCTTTGATTCCTCTACAGTGACAACACCATCTTTACCAACTTTGTCCATGACTTCTGCGATCAATTCGCCGACATGGCGATCCTGGGCAGAAATGGTTGCAACGGAAGCAATTTCTTCCTTGGTGCTGATGGCAATGGCTTTCTTTTCGATTTCTTTCGCGACAAGATCGGAGGCGGCAAGGATGCCGTGCTTGAGCATCATCGGGTTAGCGCCTGCGGAAAGGGTTTTTAACCCTTCAGTGACGATCGTATGGGCAAGCAC
This sequence comes from uncultured Chloroflexia bacterium, assembly GCA_963699305.1. Classification (GTDB taxonomy): domain Bacteria; phylum Chloroflexota; class Anaerolineae; order Anaerolineales; family Anaerolineaceae; genus JBGQAS01. Next base: position 1,380,189 of record OY969431.1, read on the forward strand.
TGTGGAAGTGGTTGTACCATCACCTGCGATATCGTTGGTTTTGGTTGCGGCTTCCTTCAGCAATTGGGCTCCCATGTTTTCAAAAGGATCCTGAAGTTCGACTTCTTTTGCCACAGTCACGCCATCGTGGGTGACAGTGGGAGAACCGAATTTGCGATCCAAAGCCACATTGCGTCCCTTGGGGCCAAGGGTGGTGGCTACGGCATTCGCAAGGACATCAATACCGTTCTTGAGGCGACGACGAGCCTCTTCGGCAAATACAAGTTGTTTCGCTGCCATATGAGATACTCCTTAGAATTATTTCTTTTTCGTCTCTTCGACGATTGCCAACAGGTCGCTCTCACGCAGGATGAGCAACTTCTTGTTATCCACCTTGATTTCCGTGCCGCTGTATTTTGCAAACAACACGGTATCACCCGTACTCACATCCATCGGGATGCGTTTTCCGTCTTCATCGCGGTCACCAGGACCTACCGAAAGAACGGTGCCTTTTTGGGGTTTTTCTTTGGCTGTTTCAGGGAGCACGATACCACCGGCAGTAATCTCTTCCTGCTCGATGGGTTCGACGACGACCCGTCCACCCAAAGGTTTGAAATTGATTGCCATACGATCCTCCACAAATTAAGTTTAATTACATGAAGATTGCTTTAGCACTCGGTACTGTTGAGTGCTAAAGCATGCAAATGATACCTGTCTTTGAAAGTTACGTCAAGAGGAAGCTTCTAATTCTTACAAAGAATTAATATTTCATGGTTGCAAACGTGTATAGCCATAGCTGGCGCAAATTTCCTCCCCTGCTTCCACGATCTGCATGATGATCTCATCGCCGGAAAATCCTGTACGAACTTCTTCTAACACCTGCATGGCTCTATCGCAATACAAGGTTGTTTTTGTGTGCATGGCTGCCAATACAGAGCCATAGGTATAGTAGTACACAACGGTATTGGCTGTCAGGGGCATACCTTCGATCACGACCTGCGGATCAGTCTCGGAATTACAGCTTCGCACTTCACAGCTTTGAGTAGCGTTGCATCCCTTGATCGCGCACTCCAACGCCGGGATGGCACCTTCGTAATTCCGGGATTTGAAATACACGATCCCCAATTGACCATAGATATCGGGGCTGGTTGGGTTGAATTGGAGTGCTTTCCGGACATTGCGCGCAGCCGAGAAGAATTCGCCCATTTGAGAGTACGTTTTCGCTATTGAGAGATACGGGATGGGATCCTCAATATTAAGCTGTTCGTTAATGCTGGTTGCTTTGGCAAAATATTCAAGTGCACTTTCATACAATTTTGTTGCCTGGGCTGTGATCTCGGCTTTAAATGCAAGCTGACGGTAGTTCGCACCCAAACGAAGGTATAAAAAAGTAAGGTTTGGAGAAATCTCGATCGCTTTCATATATTCTTCAATTGCCTGGGTGTAGCTTCCTGTGGATTCCAGAACGTATGCACTTATCCTGTGGACGTCCATCAAGCCAGGATCCCGTTCTACTGCCTGATCAATATAATTTTGGGCTTGCAGAATATTTTGTGCATCGACCAGGATTTCAGCATAAAATGCCAACGCCAGCGTATTTGTATTATCCATTTGCAACGCCACCACCGCTTCCTGCTCTGCTTTTGTAATGAATGTTTCCCAATCGTTACCCACATAAGCAGGATTTGCAGTCCAATCGAGCACAAATGCTTTAATGGCATGTGCTGTGCTGTCATCGGGAGCCAATTCCACGGCTTTATTTATTGATGTCATCGCTTCCTGCATGCGTTGATATTTTTCAGCGTCAGTGGTTAGAAGGGTTGTCGAATAAGTCTGAATGCGCGCCAGCTCCGACCAAAGGGAAGGATTCTGCGGATCGACCTCAACCGCTTTGAGATACGCATCGATGGCAGCCTGGAGATTGCCAGCCGTGAATTGGGTTTCTCCTTCAAGTGAATAGGAATTCACTGAGCGCGTTGGTGTAGGAGTTGCCATGAAAAACGGCTGGATGGTGTGTTGCGAAATGCCGCGCAAAATGAACATAAAACCCAACAGCAATACGATCCAAAGGACGATGCGATACAGGTTATCCTGATGCCGGCGTTTTAGAAAAAGGGGTTTTTTATCCGGGAGCAACATGTTAATACTATGGGGTTTTCGTTGGGGTCTGCGTAATTGTCTCAGGGGAGGCAGGAGTATTGGTTGGAGTAGTAAGCGGCGTGGGGGTCGGCGCGCCCGATGTGATAAATTCCTGGCAGATGCTGATGATTTCCTGGGCGTTCGCTACAGAAAGTTCATCATTCTTCACCGTTTGTTGCAGAGCTTGGGAAATCGGCAATGCATCGCTGCAATAGCCAAGCTTGGCAAGGGCAAGTCCGTAGGTGTAATAATACTCGGGAATCCGTCCCGTGTAATCGAGTGGAAGGCCTTTGATGACAATCCCATCCCGGGTGGTACCCCCATGTACGGCAAACCCAAGCGCTAGAACAGAATCTTCATACTGCAGGTTGCGGTAATACATTCTTCCCAAGTTGCCCCACATATAAGGGCTATCCGGAGCGTTATCCACTGCTGCTTGCGCATACTGGATGGCTTTTGCATACTCACCGTTGGTGGCATAGACGGCGGCGATATAAGTATCCGGCAACGGGTCCGTAGGGTTCAATGCGTTGGCACGGTTGAATTCCTCAATAGCTTGAACATATTGCTGCAGCGCTCGGTAACAATAACCTAGCTCCATATGAATCTCAGCAATATTGCTATTAAGAGTGGATGCAGCAAGTAACTCGGTTACAGCTAGGTCATAATCACTGGTGACATAAAGTACAAATCCGCGAGCCCAATGGGTTTCCAGCGCATCCGGTGCCATGGAAATGGCTGTCCTGGAAGCATCAATGGCATCCTGCATTGTACCCAACTCTCCCAAACCATCAACGGTTTTAAAGGCCAGCACCATGGCTTTGTACGCATAGGTTTGTGGAATTGTGGCATCCAGTTTAATGGCTTGTTTCAAGGCATTCTCTGCCTGGAGGTAATTGGCAAGAAATCCATATGCCCATCCTTGTAACGCAAATGCCTGTGCAGAATTAGAATTGAGCAGTAACGCATTGGCAGCATCAATAACCGCATCTTCGTACAATCCGGAAAAGATCTCCAATTTAGCAATGGTCAGATAATAGGATGGATTTTGCGGATCAGATGCGACAGCCTGCCTGTAGGATTCGATTGCTTGTTTATACTTTCCTTCCTCCATCAAGGCATCTGCATCCGCTGCATAGGATTCCGGCAGACGGGTTGGAGTGGGAGTCATATACCCGATCAGGATAGGTGGCAGGTAAGGACGCACCAACCGGTCGAATAGAAACACACCGATGATCGCAATGATAAGCAGGATAACCGCGATAGGATTGGAGCGTTTTTTACGTTTAAGCATGCTCCAGTTGCTGCCTTTTAAATACATGGTGTCATCTTACCATGATTAAAAACCACCTTCAAGGCAAATAAATTAGTTGCATTTCGAATCACTTGCCTAACCTGCTTCTTTCCGCTAGAATGACCCTATGCAATTTGATGTTTTCACCTTGTTCCCACCAGTTTTTTCTCCTTACCTTGATAGCAGCATCCTTCAAAGAGCCGTTCAAAAAAATCTCATCAACGTACAGCTTCACGATATTCGCAAATGGGCAACAGATAAACATCACACAACAGATGATGCACCCTATGCCGGTGGTGGGGGAATGGTGATGAAATGTGAACCGGTTTTCCTCGCAGTCGAAGACATTCTTGGAATCCCCCCCTCTTGCCCCTTGATCCTCATGACCCCTCAAGGCAGACAATTCAATCAAGGCATCGCACAAGAATTTAGTATGCTTCCGCGAATCGGGCTATTATGCGGGCATTATGAAGGCATCGATGAACGCATTCGCAAACACCTCGTGACGGATGAAATCTCCATCGGGGATTACGTCCTTACAGGAGGAGAGCTTCCCGCGCTGATCCTGATCGATGCCATCACCCGCCTGCTACCGGGTGCCCTTGGTGACCCGGATGGAGCACAGGATGATTCGTTTGCCAGTGGCTTGTTGGAATATCCCCATTACACCCGCCCCGAAGATTATAGAGGTTGGAAGGTTCCCGAAATTCTTCTTTCGGGCAACCATGCAGAAATCGAAAAATGGCGCCGCGAACAATCATTAAAACGTACGTTGAAGAAACGCCCTGATATGCTTGAAAATTCAAATTTATCCGAGAAAGACTATCAAACATTGTCAAAATTAAAGAAATAAAATCCACCCACACCAGAAAGGAAATAGCACAATGCAAAAATTTAATTTTGGAAAAACATTCCTGCTCGGTTTCGGATTTTTTGGCGTTAGCGTGATTTGGAGTGTTTATAACGCTTTCGTCCCGATTTTCCTTCAAGACCGGTTTGCGATGGCTCCGGCGTTCATTGGATTTTTTATGACGCTCGACAATATCGCTGCCCTCTTTATTCAACCGGCTGTTGGTGCCTGGTCGGATGGTTTGCGTACAAAGATCGGACGCAGACTGCCATTCATTTTAATCGGTGCACCGATCGCTGCACTTGCTTTCATTTTTCTCCCACTTACCAAAGCGTTGCCTCTCTTTTTCATGGCAGCTCTTGTTTTGCTGCTCAGTATGGCAATCTGGCGCACACCCATTGTGGCACTGATGCCTGATATTACCCCTTCCAAATTCCGCTCACAGGCAAATGGAATCATTAATTTCATGGGAGGTGTTGGAACTGTCATCGCATTGCTCTTGGGTGGAAAATTGTACGCCATGGATCCCACCAACCATGCATACCCCTTTTGGTTGGGTGCATTCCTGGTAGTTGTCGCGGCTGTGTTGGTATTCATTTTCATCCGCGAACCCAAGGTGTTTAAATCCAGCGATGAAGAGAGACCAACCCTGGTAAAAAGCGTTAAAGCCATTTTTCAAGAGAAAGACAAGAATACCTTGCTTATCCTGGGCGCAATATTTTTCTGGTTTGTTGCCTACAATGGGATTGAAGCATTGTTCACCTTGTATGCGAATAACATGTTGCTCATGGACCCTTCCGATGGAGCAAGGCTTCTCAGCCAAATGGCATTCTTATTCCTTATCTTTGCTTTACCCGCAGGTTATATTGGGGCTGCCTTAGGTCGCAAACGAACAATCATGATTGGGATAACCATGATGACCCTGGCGATTGCTTCCATGTTCTTCCTGCCCACCACATTGCTGGCTACATTACTGTTCTCCCTCCCAATCCTCGGAAAAGTTCCCGTGATCGGGATCATCCTGATGTTTACTGGAATCGCATGGGCATTGATCAACATAAACTCGTTGCCCATGGTGGTGGATATGACCGATGAAAAGCACATCGGTACGTTTACCGGGTTGTATTATCTTTTTTCTACTTTGGCAGCCATCCTGGGTCCCACCATGTATGGTGCCATTGTGCAAATCTTCAGCAACAATTACAGCCTGATTATGGTGGTCAGTCCCTTCTTTACCATCGCAGCGTTTGTTTGCATGCTTTTCGTTCGCCGAGGAGAAGCAAAAGTATCCACCGAGCCTTCTGAGAAGTGAGGAAATCGTCGCTTGACATTGAATTAGACTATTCATATACTTGAATAAACAGCATCTTCGGGGAGCCTGGAGAACCAGGCTGAGAGGAGGACTACCCTGTCCTCGACCCGCCAAACCTGATCCGGATAATGCCGGCGGAGGGAACAAAAAAGTATCAACTCCCTCTCCGGTAGAGGGAGTTTTTTTATGCAGGTGAGATCTGCAATTTTGTTTGCCAATGGAGATTACTCCGATTCCCGCACAACCATCTCCAGGATCGATCCTTCTGCATTTTTGGTTGCAGTGGATGGAGGATTAACTCATTTAAAAAGAATGGGAAAAATGCCACATTTACTAATTGGCGATTTGGATTCCATCACGGGTAAGCAAGTTACTGCCGTCCAAAAAGCCAGCATAGAGATCGTAAGGTTTCCCAAAAAGAAAGATGAAACCGATCTCGAATTGGCGCTGTTGGAAATGGTTTCACGCAAATTTACCAATTTGCGCATAGTGGGAGGATTAGGAAAGCGCTTCGATCATGCATTGGTCAATTCATCCCTTCTCACTTTGCCTGGACTCCAACATATCGATGTACGATTGGTGGATGACACATGTGAAATATTCCTGGTGAAACAAAATGAAAAAATCAAAGGCAAATCCGGTGATTTGATTTCTTTAGTGCCGCTGTTCGGACCAGTCACAGATATCACTACCAGAGACTTGGAATACCCACTAAGGAACGAGACGTTATATCCAGAAAAATCACCGCGGCATCAGCAATGTTATGAAACGCTCGACCTGTGAGATAACTTTCGCAAAGGGAAATTTATTGTGCATCCATTATTTCAATAGCAAAGAAAAATCGAGGATTATATGAAGACTAATTGGTTTATAGCGATCATCTTGATATTTGGTTTCATCGCTTCAGCCTGCACTACCAAAGGTCCGAGAACCCTCACCGTGATGACACATGATTCCTTCGCAGTCAGTGAATCGGTTATCAAGGAATTTGAGGCAGCTAATAATATCAAGGTCACATTTGTTAAAAGTGGGGATGCCGGCATGCTTCTCAATCAAGCCATCCTGACAAAAAACAATCCAATTGCTGATGTGCTGTACGGTGTCGATAATACATTTCTCTCACGAGCGCTTCAGGAAGATATTTTTATCCCCTATCCATCACCGGATATGGTAAATATTGACCCGGCTTTCGACCTGGATTCGCAATCCCGTGTCATACCGGTGGATTACGGCGATGTATGCATAAACTACGATATTGCGTACTTTCAAACCCATGCTCTCACACTCCCGAAAACGTTGGAAGACTTAACCAAACCGGAATATAAGGATATGCTGGTAGTCGAAAATCCTGCCACCTCCTCTCCCGGGCTCGCTTTCCTTCTGGCAACCATCGCCAATTTCGGGGATCCGAGATATCTGGATTATTGGAATCGGTTAAAGAGCAATGGTGTGGTCATCGTCGATGGATGGGAGACGGCTTATTACACAAATTTTTCCGCTTCTGCCGGACAAGGTGAGCAACCCATGGTGGTTTCATATGCCAGCAGCCCTGCTGTAGAAGTTCTATTTGCTGACCCGCCGCGCACGGATGCCCCCACAGCTTCGCTTATTTCAAAAGGGATGTGTTTCCGGCAAGTGGAATATGTAGGAATATTAAAGGGTGCAAAAGAACTAAAGATGGCCCAGCGTTTCATTGATTTTATGCTCGACTTATCTTTTCAACAGGATATTCCGTTGCAAATGTTTATGTATCCTGTGAACCGCAAGGCTCAATTGCCTGAGTTGTTTGTGAATTTCGCTCAAATACCATCAGAATCTGCAACTATGGAGCCACAGACAATTGCTGATAACCGTGAGCGTTGGATTCAAACCTGGACGGATTCCATCTTGCATTGAAAAAATCCGCATCTTTCCAGCTTTTATGGCTTATTCCACTGTTATTCCTGGCGGTGTTCTTTTTCTATCCCTTATTATCGATACTGACAAAAGCGTTATCCAGTAACAGACTGCTCATCCCCACAGAGTGGAATCGGATCATCCAACCGTTATTGTTTACATTCGGGCAAGCCATCCTTTCTGCATTATTGACATTGGTAATTGGACTGCCTGTGGCTTTTTTATTTGTAAAATATTCTTTTTCGGGTAAATCATTCCTGCGCATCCTTACCACTGTGCCTTTCATCCTGCCAACAGTTGTAGTAGCAGCAGCTTTCAATGCCATGTTGGGACCGCGTGGATGGCTCAATCTTGTTTTGATGAATATTCTTCATCTGACCAACCCACCCATACATTTTCTCAATACACTCGGCGCAATCCTATTGGCGCATGTCTTTTATAACACCACGATCATCATTCGCATCATAGGTACAGCCTGGTCAGGGCTTAACCCACGTTTCGAACAAGCCGCAAAATCACTTGGTGCTTCACCGCAGCAGGTTTTCCTGTATGTAACGCTTCCACTTCTTCTACCTTCTATTGTTGCTGCTCTTTTGCTGGTTTTTTTATTCGACTTCACAAGTTTTGGTGTAATCCTGCTTATGGGAGGACCTGCATTCTCGACCCTTGAAACGGAGATTTATACCCAGGCAATTCATCTCCTGAATCTCCCGCTTGCCGCTGTATTATCGATTATCCAATTGATCAGCACTCTTCTGACAACACTTTTCATTTTGCGTTTTTCTTCCCGGTGGCTTATCACGTTGACACCCAATTTCAGGCTCGAAGATGCCCAGCCTGCAAAATCCACGTCATCCCGCTTATTTGTTTTCTTCATGTCGACGATACTTGTATTGATCTTCATTCTTCCAATCCTCAGTCTCATCCTGAGCTCATTTATTCAAATCCAATCGGATAATGGCGTTTTGGGAGGACTTCACGTTCGCTTCACTGCAACATACTATGCAGAGCTTTTTATCAATAGCCGGGATTCGATATTCTACATTCCACCCATCCGAGCCATCGCAAACTCTCTCATCTATGCAAGTTCTACGATGATCATCGCATTAATTCTCGGCGTGGTCACGGTGTTTGTGTCTAGGATAAAAAATCAGATCAATCGTTTGCTGGATCACATCATCATGTTACCATTGGGCACTTCAGCGGTAACATTGGGATTGGGATACATCATCGTACTCAGTAGCACAGGTTTGAATCTTCCGCTATATTCATTGATTATCCCCATCGTCCATAGCCTTGTTGCCTTCCCTTTTGTCGTCCGGACTCTGCAGCCAGCTCTCTCAGCTATTCCGGATTCCCTCCACCTGGCTGCTGCTACGCTGGGTGCTACACCATCCCGTAATCATTAAAGAAATCGATTTACCCATCCTGGCTCGTTCCATCATAACAGCCGGAATATTTGCGTTCGCCATCTCCCTGGGAGAATTTGGTGCCACCCTATTCCTCTCTCGACCGGAATTCCCCACCATCCCCATTGCCATCTACCGTTTCCTTTCCCAGCCTGGCGCACTGAACTATGGTCAAGCCATGGCAATGGCATCCATTTTGTTGATCCTTTGTGGATTATCCATACTTGTTTTGGAAATGTTCAATAAAAAAGGCTGATTTCCAAAATGGTATAATGAAAATTGAAATCTCTTACGGGGAAAGAAATCTTTTCCTTTCATCCAGCGAGCAGGTGGTCGGTGCAAGCCTGTTGAAAAAAAGATGGATCCACCCCGCAGCCTGGTGATTGATGGCAAAGAGGAACGGCGGTAACCGTTAGCTTCCAAACAAGGCCTCTAACTGGCAAAAGCAGGTGGCACCACGAGTATGCCCCCTCGTCCTGCACGATGGGGGTATTTTTATTCTCAGAGGTGAAGCATGTTGGATATCAATTTAATCCGTGAACAACCCGATAGTGTCCGGGAATCATTGAAAAATCGCCAAATGGATGTGGCTCCCGTGGATGAGATATTACGGCTGGATGTTGAACGCCGGAATTTACTCACCAAGGTGGAATCTCTTAAAGCAGAACGAAACACAGCTTCCAAAGAAATTTCCAAAATCAAGGATAACCAGGAGCGTCAAAAGAAAATCGAATCCATGCGTACCGTGGGCGATGAAATTTCCAGGCTGGATGCACAGCTTCAGAAGCTGGAAGATCAACTGCAATCGATTACCGCATCCATCCCCAACATCCCGGATCCATCTGTACCCGTCGGCGTCGGCGAACAAGATAATGTCGTCGTGAAGACATTTGGCAAAATTCCTTCGTTTGATTTCACACCCCTTCCACACTGGGATCTTGGAGTAAAGCTGGGCATCATCGATTTTGAGCAGGGCATTAAATTGACCGGCTCCAGGTTCTATGTGCTTAATGGCGCGGGAGCCCGGTTGCAACGCGCTCTGATTGCATGGATGTTGGATCTTCACATTCGTCAGGGATATTTAGAAAAATACACTCCCTTTATGGTGCATAGTGACGCACTTTTTGCTGCAGGTCAATTGCCAAAATTTGCCGGAAATCTATACCATGATGTGGAAGAAGATTTTTGGATGGTACCTACCGCCGAGGTACCGCTTACCGGCCTGCACATGGGGGATATCCTGGATGAGGAAAAACTTCCGCTGCGGTATACTGCGTATACACCCTGTTTCCGCCGGGAGAAAATGAGTGCGGGTCGGGATGTGCGTGGCATCAAACGCGGACATCAATTTGACAAAGTGGAAATGTATATCTACTGCAAACCGGAAGACTCCGCCAGGGAACACGAGAAAATGATTGAGGATGCCCGTCAAACTTGCGAACAGCTCAGGTTAACCCATCGACTCGTTCAACAATGCACAGGTGACCTTAGTTTCGCCTCCACCCTCACCTATGACCTGGAAGTCTGGGCTCCTGGTTGTGGTGAATGGCTGGAAGTTTCCAGTATTTCCAATGTGGGTGATTTTCAAGCCCGTCGTGCAAATATTAAATCCAAGGCTGGTCCGGGGGAGAAACCTTGTTTCGTTCACACTCTCAATGGTTCAGGGCTTGGCTTGCCAAGAACGTTGATTGCAGTATTGGAGAGCTACCAGCAAAAGGATGGCTCGATACGAATCCCTGAAGTTCTAAAACCTTGGATGGGCAATATTTCTGAAATAAAATAATTTTCGTCTGGTCACCTAAAGTTGTTAATCGAATGCAATTCAATGAAAAAACCGGTGGAAATCCACCGGTTCACTCTTGTTTTGTTCTTGCCCAATGAGCCAGGTATAAAACAATCGAACCGGCGACCGAAGCATTCAAGGATTCGATTTTTCCCACCATCGGTAACCGGAGCAGAAAATCACAGGACGTACGGACCAGTGAACGAATCCCCTCGCCTTCACTGCCGACCACTATGGCTACCGGTCCGCTGAGGGGAACCTTTTCCACCGGCTGGGCAGCAGGACCGCCATCCAATCCGATGATCCACGTACCGGCTTCTTTAAGTACTGAAATCGCTTGTGCAAGGTTATATTGAGCGATGTGTAAATGCTCGGTTGCTCCTGCAGAAGCGCTAACCACTGCCGGAGTTACCCCTACGGACCGCGCCGAAGGCATGACAATTCCGTGCACACCTACGGCTTCCGCGGTGCGAATGATCGTCCCCAAATTTTGTGGGTTCTGGATCTGGTCGAGGAGCAAGGCAAAAATTGGTTCCTGTTTCTGATGGGCGATATCCAGGATATCCAACAGGTCCACATATGGGTAGCCGCTCACTTCCACAGCCACACCTTGGGCATTGTCCCCCAATCCATCCGTCTGTGAACGCAAGACGCGTGCAGGCTGCACGCGTCTTTTCACTGCAAGATCCATTATCTCACCAACCCGTCCTCTTTCCTCCACACCGCTCGCAATCCATAGCCGGAAGATTTCACGACGATGCGCGCGCAGAGTTTCAAAAACCGGGTTCCTTCCAACAATCCATTCTTTCATTTCATTTCCATCGCCAGGTTGTGCCTTCCTTGCTATCTTCAATGATCACACCCAAATCGCTTAAGCCATCCCGAATTTGGTCAGATATTGCCCACAATTTTTGTTCGCGCAGACTCTTGCGCAAATCGAGCAGCAACTTAATAAATGGGTCTGCGTCCCCGGTTTTCTTTCCGTTTGCATCCAACTTTAAACCCAGTACCGCGGTTAATTCACGAAGAAGTGTCTGCCCGGGTTCCAGTTCGCTGTCGGTGGCGCCATCCGCTCGCGTCTGGTTGATAACCCTGACAAATTCGAACAAGAATCCCATTGCGCCAGCGGAATTAAAATCGTCATCCATGGCTTCGATGAAATTCTTCTTGGCAATTTCCATTTGGCTTTGCAATAATTTCAAACTGGCGGGGGTGCTCCTTTGGCTCCCGGAAGTGCTGGGCGCAAGGCGGAACGGAAACGGTCCAATCCACTTTCCGCCTGCTGCAGGATTTCCTCGTTGTACGTCAACGGATTTCGATATCCCGAATTTAACACAAGAAACCGCAGCATTTCCCCTGTATGGGACGAAAGAAATTCTTCAATGGTGATAAGATTGCCAATGGATTTGGACATTTTTTCACCGCTGAATTGAAGCATCCCATTATGCACCCAATAGCGGGCAAACGATTTATCCGTAAAACATTCGGTTTGGGCAATTTCATTTTCATGATGTGGAAATATCAAATCATTTCCTCCACCATGAATATCGATCTGAGTACCCAAATGGGTAAGATTCATGGCTGAGCATTCAATGTGCCAACCCGGTCTGCCTTTTCCCCAAGGACTATCCCATGCAGGTTCACCAGGTTTGGCACCCTTCCAAAGCGCGAAATCAAGCGGATCTTCCTTCTTTTCGCCCACTTCGATGCGCGTACCTGCTTTCATATCCTCCGTTTTGCGACCGCTTAATTTTCCATACGATTTGTCTTTTTGCACCCGGAAATAGACATCTCCAGCAGCAGGATATGCAAATCCCTTTTCCACCAATCCTTTGATCATATTGATGATCGTATCCATTTCCCGCGAAGCCCGTGGGTTTACGGTTGCTGGTAGAACGTTTAAATCCACCAAGTGACGATTATATTCATTGATATGAATTTCAGCTAATTTCAATGGATCCGTTCCCAATTGATTTGCGCGTTGGATGATCTTGTCATCAACATCCGTATAGTTCATCACGTGGGTCACTTCAAACCCGCGATACTCGAGGTAGCGTCGGATAACATCGTATACCAACGACGACATGGCATGCCCGATATGGGCTTTGTTATACACGGTGGGACCGCATACATACATAGCCACCTTGCCGGGTTGCAGTGTGACAAAATCCTCCTTCTTGCGAGAGAGAGTATTGAAAATCTTAATGCCCATCCCTTACTCCTTGCGGTTCGATTCGGTAGAGTCCTCAACGCGAGCAAACACCATTTTACCCGCAGAGGTTTGAAGAATTTTGGTAACAATCACCGAAATATCCTTATCGATGAATTTCTTTCCATTTTCAACAACGATCATGGTTCCATCATCCATGTATCCAACTCCCTGGCTGCTTTCCTTTCCTTCCTGGATGACATGGACTTCCATCGTCTCACCAGGCAAAAGGACTGTTTTAACGGCATTAGCCAACTCATTAACGTTAAGGACGGTAACACCCTGCAATTCCGCCACCCGGTTTAGGTTGTAATCATTTGTCAGGATTGGACAGCCGGTTTTTTTGGCAAGACGGATTAATTTTTCATCCACGTCCTTCGTTTCCGGGATATCCACATCGCTGATCGTCACACGGATTGAATCATCCTTTTGCAGCTGCGCAAGTACATCCAAACCCCGTCTTCCACGCGCCCTGCGCAAACCATCCGATGCATCTGCAATGAATTGCAATTCGTTCAAAACGAACTTCGGAATAATCAGAGTTCCCGGAAGAAATTTTGTTTTCCCTATATCGGCAATTCTTCCATCGATGATAACATTCGTGTCCAACAGCAAATCCCTTCCACCTTCCCCGGTAACTGCCAGATCCTTTCCTGTCGGATTACCACGAGTGAGCGATGAAAACATGGCAAAAATATCATTTTGCCGATAGATAAAAACGGAGACGCCAAGATATCCGAATACTATAGCTCCAAGAAAAGGCAATACTTTCCCTAAGGGTGAAGGAAGAAGGGACAACGGGAAGGTCAATAACGCTGCAACGATCAACCCAACGATTAATCCAATTAATCCCGCAGAGAGTGCTGATGCTGAAATGTGCGTCAATCGTTTCTTAAGCGCCCGAACCGGTCGGCTGGTAAAAAATGGCGTGAGGATCAAGCCAAATAGTGCCCCAACCAAACCAATCAGGAAGGAATACTCTTCCACGGAGAGAGTTGTCGGTGCAGAAGGAGTAATTGCCAGATTTCCCAATTGAGCTCCCCAATATGTGCCGATGACGGCAAAAACAACCATGCCGATCAGGCGGACTACAAAATCTGCACTCATACCACCGTCCTTTTATTTAGTTGATAAAGTGCATAATAATAGAAACAAATAATTGCACCGGATTAATCATAATATCAATCTCCATTAAATGCACTAATTACATCTGCTTATTTTTCTTAAAAATACTTGCAAAGTGCATGACTCGGCGTTATACTTTTAACCAATGGGGCAGCCAGTTTCCTCGAGGAAGCTGGTAAAACACCCCAAATCCCAAAATCCTGCAGGAGGAGAAACAGATGTTCAAGAAAGTGTCTCTCGTAATCGCTATAGTACTTGTGGCATCGTTGGTATTAGGAGCCTGCGCTCCCAAACCCGGCAAAGGCTTCAAGGCATGCGAAGTGACCGACATGGGTGGTGTGGATGACAAAAGCTTCAACGCCACTGCATGGAAAGGCATCGAAGATGCCGTGAAACAGCTGGGTATTGAAGGTGTATATCTCGAGTCAAAGCAACAGACTGACTATGAGAACAACATTAATGCCTTTTTGACCCAGAACTGCAACATCATCGTTGGTGTGGGCTTTCTATTGGGCGACGCCGTCAAAGCTGCTGCGGAAGCCAACCCCAATCAGAAGTTTGCCATCGTCGACTTTGGCTACGATCCCGTGATCCCCAATGTTCGCGGTAGCAGCTATCAGATTGACTCAGCTACCTTCCTTGCCGGTTATCTCGCTGCTGGCGTAACCACGACTGGTAAAGTCGGCACCTATGGTGGTATCCAGATCCCGCCCGTAACTGCATTCATGGACGGCTTCTATCTGGGTGTCCAGAAATACAATGAAGTCCATGGTACCGATGTTTCAGTGATCGGTTGGGATCCAGCTGCACAGACCGGTTCCTTCACTGGTGACTTCAGCAACACGGATAACGGCAAGACCGTCACCCTCGCCATGCTTGACGAAGGCGCTGACATCATCATGCCCGTTGCTGGACCTGTTGGTCAGGGTACTTTAGCTGCCCTCAAGGAACGCAACACAGGTTTGATGATTGGTGTTGACAATGACTGGTCCGTCTTCTATCCGGAATATGCCGACTTCATCCTGGCAAGCGCCCTCAAGGCAATGGATGTCTGGCTGGTTCGCACCATCCAAACCGTCATCGATGGCACGTTCACCGGTGGTGGAGACCTCGGCACGCTCGAGAATGGCCTCGTTGGTGTGGTTTACGGCTCAGCTTGGGACAAGAAAATCCCCGCTGAACTCAAAACCGAAATTGAAGGTCTGAAAGCCGAAATCATTGCAGGCAACATCCAAACCCTTCCATAAATCTTGTTCAAGATAGAAAAAAGCTGGCGCTTGTAGCGCCAGCTTTTTTATTACCCGAATAACCCCTTTATGGTAAAATTTTTAGAATACCATCCAAAGGGAAAAACTCATGACACCTGTTCTTGAATTACGAAATATCACCAAGCGGTTTCCGGGTGTATTGGCAAATGATCATATCAGTCTGACATTGGAGAAGGGTGAAATCCATGCCCTATTGGGGGAAAATGGTGCAGGGAAAACAACCCTCATGAATATTTTATACGGGTTGTACCAACCGGATGAAGGCCAGATTTTTGTAAAAGGCAAGGAAGTTAAGATCCATTCCCCTAGCGATGCCATAGCATCAGGGGTTGGAATGGTTCATCAGCATTTTATGTTGATCCCGGTTTTCACAGTTACTGAAAATGTCATGTTAGGTTCAGAACCCACCCGCCCGGGTGGATTCCTTGACCGTAAAAAAGCAGCAGCAGAAATCACTGAGATTTCCACAAAATACAGCTTGGCTGTGGATCCAACCTGCTATATCAAGGATATACCGGTTGGTGTCCAGCAACGAGTGGAGATTATTAAATTACTCTATCGAAAAGCGGAAATCCTCATCCTCGATGAACCTACAGCGGTCTTAACACCGCAGGAAGCGGATGAGCTATTCAAGATCATGCATGCGTTGACCAAACAGGGTAAATCCATCATTTTCATCACCCACAAGTTGCGCGAAGTCTTGGATTGTGCTGATCGCATCACAGTCATCCGGCGTGGAAAAGTCATTGGAACCACCACCCCAAAGGAAGCCAACCAGGCAAAATTGGCAACAATGATGGTGGGTCGTGAAGTAATGCTCGAAGTGGAGAAATCCCCCGCCAAACCCAAAGAAGTCGTGTTGCAAACATATAATTTGCAAGTCGCAGACGAACGGCATCAGATTGCTGTGGAAGATGTAAGTCTTGATGTTCATAAGGGTGAAATACTTGGGGTTGCCGGTGTGCAGGGGAATGGCCAAACAGAGTTGGTGGAAGGTCTCACCGGTCTTCGACAATTGATCGGTGGTCATTTTGAAATCAATGGAAAACCTTTCGGAAAAAAAATTCATGTCAGCCATAAAGGAGCGTTTATCCGTTCCATCGCTGGTGTAGCATTATTCCTTATTACTATTTTTTTGGCAATTGCCGGATTTCAGAAAAACTGGTGGGGAGCATTAATATTTATTCCTTGGTTGCTATTTTTCATCTTTCTCTTTGGTACAGCTTCATTTACCATCTTCTATTCCAATAAAGGAATTGTCCGTAAGATCACGGAATTGGGTACTGCACATATTCCCGAAGACAGGCAGCGTGATGGTTTGGTCCTGCCTTTTCCGGTTCAGGAAAACCTCGTTCTATGTTCCTATTATCTACCTCCATATGCCAAATGGATTTCCATTCAATGGAAAACGGTAAAAGAAAATGCGGTTAAGCTCATTAAGCAGTTTGATATCCGCACTCCGAATGAAGAAACCCCGGTTAGTGCATTATCCGGAGGAAATCAGCAAAAAGTGATTGTGGCGCGCGAATTATCCCGGCCCATCGATTTGTTGATCGCTGCCCAACCCACGCGTGGTTTGGATGTAGGTTCCATCGAGTATATCCATTCCCAGATCATTAAAAAACGAGATGAGGGTATCGGGGTATTGCTTGTCTCGACGGAATTGGATGAGATCATGCAGCTTTCCGATCGGATTGCAATCATGTACCGCGGGCGTATCGTTGCCACAGTCTCTTCAAAAGATTCAACAAAAGAATATGTAGGGTTGATGATGGCGGGCATCCCACAGGATCAGGCATTTCAGCAAATATTTGGGAAAGAATTCACATCCAGGAAAAGCCGAGGTTAAACTTGAAAGAGAAAAAACCACAACCAAAATCCGATGCAACCCAGATCCTGATGGAAGAATTATCAGGAAACAAACCGAATGAAAAAAGGAAGAAGAAGAATTCCAGCCAGACTGTGCTTATTGCATTGCTCGCAATTGTCACGGGTTTGATATTCGGCGCTGTTTTCATTATCCTCACTACCGAAAGTGTTTACATCAGTTTCAAAGAATCCTTCTTCAGCGGGATCCTCGAAGCGTTGACCGTGGTTGGCAAAGCGTATGGCGGTTTACTGACCGGAGCTTTTGGAGATCCGTATCGGATTGTTACCTCCCTGGCTTCTGGAGATGCCGCGGCTGTTCGGACCGCCTTTCGACCATTCTTTGAAAGCCTGGTCAGTTCCACACCTTATATTTTCGGTGGGCTCTCGCTTGCGCTGGGTTTCCGCGCTGGAGTTTTGAACATAGGCGCGGAAGGGCAAGTATTCATTGGAGCTGTATTCTCCGTGTTTGTCGGATATTCGATTACTGGTTTACCAGCGATCATTCACATCCCGTTGGCATTATTGGCAGGTGCGTTGGGTGGCGCAATTTGGGGATTCATCCCCGGATGGTTGAAAGCTAAGACGGGAGCTCATGAAGTGATTACATGCATCATGATGAATTACATAGCTTTCCGTTTGTGTGATTTCCTTCTGATGGGACCGATGAAACGACCTGGAACAGCCAATCCAGTGAGTCCCACCATTCAACCCTCTGCAATGCTGCCGCGCTTTTTTGGAGACCCAATCCGTTTTCACCTGGGTTTCTTTGTTGCCCTTGCAGTTGCAGCTTTCATTTATTGGTTACTGTTTAAAACCACTTGGGGATTCAACTTCCGTACCGCCGGAGCGAATCCACGTGCTGCCAAATATGCCGGGATCGATGTTCAGCGCAATATTGTCATAGCCATGGCACTGGCAGGCGCACTCGCCGGTCTCGCAGGTGCAAATGATGTCCTGGGAGTCAATCACAGCATGCTTCAATCATTCTCCTCCGGATATGGATTTGACAGCATCGCCCTTGCCTTATTGGGGAATAACCATCCATTTGGAGTTGTACTTTCCGCTTTGCTCTTTGGCACCCTGCGGAGCGGCGCAATCAGCATGCAGCTCGCGGCGCGTATACCAACCGACATCGTCTCGGTTATTCAGGCATTGATCCTGATGTTCATTGCAGCCCCTGCAATTGTCCGTACCATCTATCGGATTAAAGAACGCAAGAAAACTGATGAAGTTGTTGCGAAACAGGGTTAACGAGGATTATTCATATGCAGAATTCATTTCATCGCATTTTATCGTCTGAATCACCGGCTCGCAGGATCATCATGGGGGTGGTGTTCATCGTATTCGGTCTTGGTATCATTTTTCTTTTTGCAATCAATTCTTCTCCCGACCAGGTTACCGAATTTCAATTGAATCCAGGCGGTTCGACTGCAATCATACCCCCCGTTAACCTGCCTACATCGATCGTACTGTATTCCCTTGCGATCCTCAGCGCCATTTTGGGTGGGGTTCAGCTTGCCAAGGGACTTAAAAAGTTTACCGGATTGGCATTGGGGCTTGTTGTCGGTTTCTTTGTATTTTGTTTTCTCACATGGGCAGCCGCAGGAAAATCATTAAACCTGGCTGGGTTGTTTGTCACTACTTTAGGCAAATCCGTACCTATTACACTGGGCGCGCTCGCCGGCATCATTTGCGAACGCGCCGGTGTTTTCAACATTGCCATCGAAGGTATGATGTTGATGGGCGCATTAGCAGGCTGTTTTATGAGCAGCATTCTCCAAAATGCCTGGCTTGGCTTGTTATTTGCATTGATGGCAGGCGCTTTGGTTGCTTTGCTCCATGCAATCCTTTCCATCAAATATAAAGTAAATCAGATCATCTCCGGTACAGTGATCAATATTTTCGCCACCGGCTTTACATCCTATATGAACTCCAAGTTCATGCAGCCATATCAAAACCTCAATAACCCCATCATGTTCCAAACTTGGGAAATCCCACTGCTTTCCAAAATACCCTTCATTGGCCCCATCCTTTTCAAAAACAATCTGTATGTTTACGCGATGTACATCCTCTTAGTCGTGTTGACGATTGTTCTCTTTAAAACAAAATCAGGACTTCGGCTCCGTTCTGTGGGTGAGCATCCCAAGGCTGCTGATACGCTGGGGATCAAAGTCATCCGCACCCGCTACATAGCTGTCATATTGAGTGGCGCGGTAGCCGGCTTTGCAGGTAGTTACTTTACGCTTGGATCCGTTGGACGATTTGACCAGGTGATGACCGGGGGACGTGGTTTCATTGGTTTGGCTGCCATGATCTTCGGAAATTACATGCCAGCTGGTGCATTCAATGCCGGACTTTTGTTTGGGTTTGCAGATTCCTTAAAAGATAGATTGAGCATTCTGAATGTCAATATCCCGTCTTCCTTCTTGCTGATGGCGCCCTATCTGGCAACCATCATCGCCCTGGCTGGAGTCGTCGGACGCTCACAACCGCCTGCAGCGGGTGGCATCCCTTACGAAAAAGAGTCGTTGTAATACCTAGTAGAAATAAAACCATCACAGGGTAGCTGAAAAGGCTGCCCTGTTTTTGTTATAATCGCGTGGTTCACCCATTCCTAGGAGTAAATGATGTCAACGATTGAAATCCAACATATCAGTAAAAATTTTGCTTCCACCCGAGCTGTCGATGATGTCTCTTTCAACGTTGACTCCGGTGAAATTTTCGGTCTACTGGGTCCGAATGGAGCAGGCAAAACGACTACCATCAGGATGATGCTGGATATATTCAAGCCGGATGCCGGAAAGATATCCATTTTCAATGGACCGATGGACGAACAAAAAAAGGATTGGATCGGGTATCTTCCCGAAGAACGCGGTTTGTACCAAGATATCGCACTGGACCGTTGTCTGATATACCTGGCATCGCTCAAGGGAGTTTCCAAAACGGATGCCGAAGAAAGATTGAATAAGTTGCTTGATCGCTTTGAACTGGCGGATGTTCGCAAAAAGAAACTGAAAGAATTGAGCAAAGGCATGCAGCAGAAAGCCCAGCTGATCGCCACCCTCATCCATCAACCGAAGCTTATCATCATCGATGAACCATTTAATGCGTTGGACCCGATCAATACGCAAATGGTGAAGGATCTGCTGGTGGAGGAAAAAGAGCGAGGTGCCACGATCATCATGTCCACTCATCAAATGCACCAGGTTGAAGAATTATGTGACCGCATCCTTTTAATGAACCTTGGAAAAACCATGCTGTACGGTAAATTGGATTCCATTCGTAAAGATCATGCAAGCACCGATATTCATTTACAGACTTCCAGTATTCTGCCATCTCGCATTACAGATGTTAAAGCAATCAAAAAAGTAAACGGAGTATTTTTACTCCATTTAGAAGAGGGTATCACTCCACAAACTGTGCTTCAACAATTATTGACACTGGATGTAGTGATCGAAAAATTTGAATTAGCGTTGCCATCCCTGGATGATATTTTTATCAAAGTTGTAACCGATGCGGGAACCATGAAATGAAGAAACTATGGCTTGTCGCCCGTTATGAATTTCTGCGCCACATCCGCAGGCGACGTTTTATCCTCGCGCTTCTCAGTATGCCAGTATTCATCGGATTGATGGTTGGCGTGGGAATGCTTTCGGTCGTTGCCCAAATGAAACCCACCCCAATCGGTTATGTCGATGCAACCAATATTTTCCAAGTCCTGCAACCACTTCCAAAAGATTTTGGTCAACGCTTCATGAAACCTGTGAACATCATACGGTTTAAAGATGAAAATACGGGAAGGACAGCTTTGGAAGCGAAAACCATTCAGGCGTTATTTATTTTGGAACCGGATTATCTTTCCAATGGTCAGGTAAGAATGATCGCACTGACACAACCCGGTGAAAATGCCAAGGATGATTTTGGTGACACTTTGCGTTATAACCTCATTTTAACCCAGCCAACCGGAATCAGGAATCGGTTGATTGATGGTGACAACCTTATCATCCGCTCGGCGGATGGAAGTCGGCAAACGGAAGAAAATAACATCCTTGGTTTCATCCTGCCGGTGATCTCCGGAGTACTCTTTATGATAGCCATCAATATGACCGGGGGATACCTGATGCAAGCCATGGTGGAGGAAAAAGAAAATCGTACCATGGAATTGGTGGTCACGTCCATGCGTCCATCGGATTTGATGGCTGGCAAAGTCATCGGTAACCTGGCAGTTGGTTTGTTACAGTTGGCAGTCTGGCTTGGTATTGGTTACCTTGCCGTCATTTTCATGCAGCGCTATTTGCCGTTTGCCCAGAATTTCAGGCTCGATGCCATCTCATCCATGCTGATGTTGGTCACGTTTCTTCCCGCTTTTATCATGGTGTGCGCCTTGATGGCAATGGTGGGTGCCGTTGCCACGGATACAAGTGAGGCACAACAGGTGGCCGGAGTGTTCACACTGCCAATCGTGATCCCCTACTTTTTCATTACCGCAATCATCTTCAATCCCAATGGGATCCTGTCGGTGGCACTGAGTATTTTCCCTTTGACTGCACCCATTTCGTTGCCGCTAAGGGCTGCGTTTTCTACCATTCCAATTTGGCAGATCGCGATTGCCCTTTCACTGTTGATATTGAGTGCCATAGGAGCGCTTTGGCTTGCAGGTCGGGCTTTTCGATTGGGCATGCTGCGTTACGGCAAACGTCTCTCACTCCGTGAATTATTCAAGCCGGCTGCGTCGAATAATAAACGATGAAAAAAATAATCCTCGTCTTCAAGCATGAATTCATTTCGGTTGTAACGCGCCGGTCTTTCCTGATCGCATTGGTGTTGTTACCGGTGGTTGGTTTCCTGGTAACGCTCGTCGTCAAGATCATTCGGGATTCGCCGGCTGGTCAGGAGACTGCGCTCACCATGCAGGACCTTTTTTCTCCGAACACCAAACCGTCAATTGAAGGATACGTCGACGATGCAGGATTGATCAAAATTGTCCCTGAAAATATCCGCACGCAACTATTGCCTTTCAATAACGAGGAAGATATCCGTAAGGCCCTAGCAGAAAAGGAGATCTCAGCTTTCTACATTCTCCCAAAGCAATTCATGACCACTGGAGAGATAATATATGTTCGTCCGGATTTCAATCCAATCGCAGGAGCCACCCGCTCAGCGGTTTTTACAGATCTGGTCAGTTTGAACCTGGTGGGAGGCGATCTGAATTTACATTACCGTCTCGTGAACCCGATCAATGTTGAAACAGTTTTACTTTCCAGTGAACCGCAGAGGGATCGAAACAATGCGTTGACCTTTTTCATCCCCTATGGGATTACCATGCTGTTCTATTTCGTCATCATGGGTTCGGCAAGCATGATGCTGGGGAATATCACCACCGAAAAATCAAACAGAATGATCGAAATGCTGATGACGTCGGTGACACCAACCCAGATGCTGACGGGAAAGATCATCGCTCTCGGTCTTGCGGGATTATTACAAACCTTCGTGTGGACATTCAGCGGATATTTATTGCTGAACATCAGTGGAGCAACATTCAACCTGCCCGTGGCATTCCAGCTTCCGCTTTCGATTGTTTTTTGGGGATTGATATTCTTTGCTCTCGGGTATGCCTTATACGCAAGCTTGATGGCAGGTGTTGGCGCATTGGTGCCCAGTCTGCGAGAAGCATCCCAGGCGACCATTATGATGATCATCCCGCTAATGATCCCCCTGGTGTTGATCAGCGCCCTTGCACAAAATCCGAACGGGACCCTGGCGGTTGTCCTCAGCCTATTCCCGCTCACTGCCCCGGTAGCCATGATGACCCGCCTGGCTGCCGCGCAGGTGCCGGTATGGCAAACCGGGTTGTCAGTAGCGCTGCTGTTCCTCACGGTGATTTTTTTCGTCAGAGGTATTGCGGGGTTGTTTAGAGCTCAAAACCTGCTTACAGGTCAAAGTTTTAGCCTAAGAGTATTTTTTAAGGCGATGTCAGGAAAAGAAAAAAGCAGGTAAAGTACTTCAAATAATATTAAGTTATAATCACCCTGCCCGCACCTGTAGCTCAATTGGATAGAGTGATGGACTTCGAATCCAGACCCAAGATTTGGTCGGTATCCAAAGGAGAAACGATGGATACCAAGGTTTTAGAGCATAGGATTCTTTTAGATTACATAGATAGTTGGATTGAAGGGTTTTTGATAGATAGAAAAGCAAGAAGATTATCCCCCAAGACAATCATTTTTTATAAAGCAAAATTACTTCCCTTTCAAAAATATTGTGAAGCTAATTTAATCAAACAGATTTTAACCAAATCACACCCTCTTTTATCAGGCAGTTCTTTTTGGTATTAGAAGAAAAGAACCTTGACACCCATACATATTTCAGGAGTATTAAAGCATGGTTAAGATCGGTATGAAGAAGAGGTTGAATCGGAGGGTTGGAACAATCCCATCAAGAAAGTTCACGCACCCAAAATACCTGATGTAGTGTTAGAACCAGTTGATATTAAGAATGTGTTTGAATTAGTAGATGTTTGTTCCGATAGGGAAACAGGATTAAAGGGATAAGGCAATATTCTTAACCTTACTTGATACCGGACTGCGAGCAGCAGAACTACTTGATATAAAAATGGAAAACCTTAATATCGCGCTTGGTAGTATTTTTGTTGAGAAGGGGAAAAGGCGGGAAATCACGAATTGTATTTATTGGCAGAAAATCAAAAAGAGCAATTATGGCGTACATCAGGATTTGCCCCCGGGAGAAAAAATATTTATTCGAAACAGATGAGGGAGATAGACTTACTTATAGTGGTTTGCTTGATTTGATTGATAGATGGAGTAAGAAGGCAGGTATTTATCCACCCCCTCCCCCTCACTCGTTCCGCAGAGCTTTTGCGCTCAATTCACTTCGAAATGGCATTGATTTGTTCACCTTAAGTAAATTGTTGGGACACTCGGATTTGAGTTTATTAAGAAGGTATATCAGGTTATTACCTGAAGACCTACAAATAGCACACTCCAAATATTCCCCGGTGGATAACTTTTAACCTAAGTATAATAATCTTGGGTTGGGAAAAGGAGTAAATAATATGAAAATGAAACCTGAATTACTGCGAAAAATTCTCATATGGGTAGAAAAAAGTTTACCTGATGGTAATAAACTATATGAAGCAACAGATATTACTATTCCCCATTACACACAAGAAGAAATAAATTTACATGTTGATTTATTGATGGATGGTGGATATTTTCATACTACTGATAATAGATTGATTTTTCGTCTTTCACTCAATGGTTATCAATTACTAGATATGATAAGAAAAGATACTGTTTGGAAAAAGGTACAAAAATCTTTAGCAGATATTGGAATGCAAGCAATTCCAGTATTAATACCAATTGTCATTGAACAAATAAAATCAATGATAATAAAGTAAATTGGTAAGAAAATAACTCTCCTGACAGAAAGGGAACTAATGAAACAAGAACCAGAGTTGTTTAAAAAAATTCTCCTTTGGTGTGAAGGAAGAATTCCTGCTGAAAACAAATCCTTTGATTCAAATGAGGTTCAAATAAAAGGTTATTCTCCTTTTCAAATCAATTTTCATATTAAAATTATTGGTGGAAAATGGTTATATAGATGCTATTGCATCTAAAGATGATATGACTACTTACTATATTTTTGAAAATCTGACATTACAAGGAGGTGAACTACTTAATCTTTTTAGAAATAATACTGTGGGAAAGAAAATCACCAAATTCTTAAAAGAGCAGGGATTACAAGCATTTCCCATTCTTATTGAAATTACTTGCTGATTACCTAACTACCCATTTCAAATAATAAAAATAAATAGACAAAACCGGGGGTAATTTTGATTTACGAAAGAACAACTAAAAGGAAATATATTCTAAACTAGAAGGAGGAGTAAATGATTAATGTATTAATCGGTATTGTGATTGGTTGCATAATTGGCAATCTTGCCATGATTTATGTAATATGGAGGATGTATAAGATTGTAGACAACCAAAAAGTATTATTGACAGAAAAACAGGCAGAATCAGATTATTTTCGAAGAATAGCTAGTCTTAGTTAGAGGGGAATAGTGGACTTTTTTTGAAACAAATATATACTGCTTGTGATAAGAATTTTAAGGAGGGGTTATTATGAATTTCGGACTTGATTTTCTTTCTAATTTTTTGGCGACTATGGTAGCAGGAGTTTTATTAGCGATTTTGGTTGATAGAGTAATAGCACGAAGACAAGCCAATGAAGAAAAGAAATCCAATATTTTAGAGCAAGGCATAAATAAATGTGAAAGAATTGAAACCTATCTGTCAAAATTATATGTAGATATTATTGATATTTATGATAGATTAGAAATGAATAAAGTAGCAATCTATAAAAAAACATTTATCCATTATATTAGTCTTCGAACAGATTATTGGGAAATTTTAGAAAACAGCGGGGAACTTACCGAGGTTTTAAATCCTGATTTAGTTTATATACTATCAATTTTTTTCTCTATAGCAAAAGAAATAAATGAGATTGACAATAGAATAATGCTTTCTAGAACATTTAGGGAAGGTGGTAGAGACGAAACTTATTTGAATTCATTACTTCTGCTTAGGTATGATAGGTTGCAGAATATTAAGAAATCTACCTATGAAAATATTGAATATGTACAAGATAAAAATAAAGCAACCCTAAATCAATTTAGAAAATTACATGATGAAGCATTAAAAGAGATGAGCAAGCTTTTCCAAGTAATATGCTCGTGACTATTCGGGGGTAAAAGCAAGCACAGTTTGAATATTTTCAAAGAATTTCCAAACTTAGTTAATAAAAGGCTTGAGTATTTAAAGATTTGACCCTTACCGGGGTTAGAAAGGACAAAACATGGAAGATTCACAAATACTTCATGGTGAAATTGTAAGAGTTATAAATAACAAAATAAGCGATAAGCAAATTGTAGATTCCTTTAGAAGAAACAGGCGGGAATGTAACCATCAGCGCAAGGAAACTTAATTGCAGTGTTCAAGCAATTTATACCAGGTTGAAAAAGAATTCTGAGTTAAAACTTGCTTTGGAAGAATCTAGGGAATTTCAGCTTGATGAAGCGGATTTTCAGCTACAAAACGCAGTAAAAAATGGTGAACCTTGGGCGGTGCAGTTCACCCTGCGCACATTGGGAAGAGACAGGGGTTATGGTGAAGGATTGATAGTAAATTCCACTGTAACTAAAAAGATGAATGAAGATTTTCACCCCGAGGATTTAACATTAGAGGAAGGTATTGAGCTTGAGAGACTTCTGAAAAAAGGTTATAGAGGGGAATGGGGCAATACAGAATCAGAACCAGAACAGCCAATAGATGGTGAAACAGTAATAGAGTAGATTGTATGGGGGCAGGCAGGATACCAATTATTAAAGCGATTTAACTCCTGCCCCGCTCCATCAGTATTTCAAGTGGGAGCATAAAACAAAACTTTTAAGTGGCGTTATTTCAAATGGATGTTTTTAGTAGCTGTATAATAATCCTAAGGGTAGGGAAAGGATTAATAAAATGTTTACTGAAAACTATAATGGGAATCCACAATTTAGAGCAGAATTTGAATTTCTTCTAAAGTTTAAGAATGGTTGGAAAAAGGAAGATATCAGAGAAGATATTTGGAAACCAGTTTTGCAAGAAAATATTAATCAGGTTATTAACAGATTCAAAAATCTTAGGCACTGGTTACAAGAAGCGGATTAATTCAAAAAATTGAATACTCTTGTAAGCTAACCGATTTGAAACCTTTTCTGAAAACTAAAGGACAAAAAGTAACAGGTAATAAAAGAGAATTGGCACTCTCAGCATCAGTTTTTCAAAATGATAAGTTCATCAAAGACATTCAAAAGCAAACAATATATATATTATCTGAAAGTGGAAATCAAAAAGTTTTAGATTTTCTCATGTTCAAGACTTACGAGAGAGAAGAAGCTGAAAAGAAAACAATAGAATTTCTTGAATCTCATGATTATAAATCGGCTTGTTTAACTATGATTGAATATGAGAAACAGCAAGTATTTCCTAGAGGGATGGGTATAGATTGGAATCATTACAACCCCAAAGATGATATTTCTGCATTGAAATCAATGTTTTCTTCAGCACCAAAAATCCTTAAGGGTATATCAAATGAAAAGCTAAAAATCCTACAAATAGCAGGTGCAATGAAGTTTTTATATGGCACAAGTAGTTTTTCAAAATACCTTCCTAATGATTTTGAGACTGGCACTCGTTTTGATTGTGAAACTGCTAGTAGGATGCTCACCTTTGTTGGTTATCATCAGCGTAATTTAGCAAGTTACCGAGCTTACCCAAGTGTTACAGTTGGGGTTGAAATACTGAATGCACCCGGTTGTTGTGAGGAGTGTAATAAATTGAATGGCAAGAAATTCAAACTAGATGAAGTAATAGAATTACCTTATGAACATTGCACACATGAAATGGGGTGTAGATGTACTATCATTCCCTTAACTGTTCTCAGCTCATAAAAGATTCATTCATGTGGTGGACTATTGTTGACTATTTAACTACGCTTTTGTTAATATGCAATGTCAATAACCATTAATCAGAAGCTATTTCAAAGACAGATGAACCTTAAAGAATGCGATTAATAAAAATTGGCCTCTTGACAAAATATCCGAAATGTGGTATAATAGAGCCTAGCATGAAATATACTTATATCTCATGCCAAAATTTCATAGACCAAGTAAGAAATTCCCCCTAGACTAAACAACCGAATATCAAAGACCTACCTACCCCGTTAATCCCGGGGGTAAGGTGTCTTAATCCTTATTAAACTTAAGGAAAAACGCAGATATCCCCTCTGTGGTGGATTGCTATCAGGGGTTATCAAAAGAAGATTATAGAGAAAAAAGAATGGAGAAAAAAAAGAAGTTTATGACTCAGCAAGAATTACTACAGATATTAAGGCAAGATATGAAAGGGTATCCAAGGTTTTCATATGGTGATGAAGTCCGCACCTTTTGGGGAGATATCGGATTTGTAATGGGCAGTAAAGTAAAAGCGGGTTATCAGTGGGTTTTATTAACCAGTGGTTATCCGATTTTATGCGAGGAACACGAAATCACACCAGTATAAAAACTAATATTTAGGTTAATTTCAGGGGCAGGAAGCGAATCCTTTATTGTAAATTTCTCTCCTGCCCCATACATCAGCACAGTAAGAAACACAATTGAATATCAGACTAAAGCGCTATTATTTTTTTACGATAGCGCTATAGCTTTGTATAAATATAAAAAGAAAGGAGGTAATTATCATATGGCAGAGTTGGGAGAAAAGAAAGAAAACGCTCTTCGAAGAGAAGGTAGCGTAGTTTATCTTTGGGTTATGCAAGATATTAAGAACGAGCTTGTTAAGTTAGCTCAAAAACGAGGTATGACATTAAGCGCTGTTTTGAGAGAAGCTATAGCGGATTATCTAAGCAAATAAAACAAATATTTTATAGGAGGTATCAAATGACAGAGCAAGAAATTATTTTCCAGAGGTTATTTGAAAAACTGGAAATACTAGAAAAACTAATAAACCAGTTAGCTTTATTTATAGGAGGGATTGAATCATGAATAAACTCGAGGAACTTTTTCACACACAAGAGGAGATTGAGCAGGAATTACAAAAGCAACGCCAAAAAGCAGGAGATGCAGAAAGGCAGGAGCGGGACAGAATTGTAAACGAACAAAAGCAAAGACAACAAAGGGAATTTGTCAGGATTAAAAACGAGGGAATTATGAATGCAGTTAAATCCATTCAAGATATTCCCAACATTGAAAGGGTAATGGAAAGAGAAGACTTTTTATTAATAGTTGCTGTTTGCATTACCACAAACAACATGAGGGATATGCTCGCTTGTGTCGCAGAATATCTGGAAAACGAAGAGAAAGGATTATATGGACAACAACAATGAATTAGTCAACATAGTAGTAGTTGATGGCCTGAGAGAGCAAATAAAAATAAAAGCACTCGAGGGCATAAAAAGAACTTGAGATGCAACCGGAAATTATTTATTACATGATGTGTGCGCATTACTCACTACCTTTGAATGCCCCATATTGGGATTTATATCTGGAAAAAGTAAGGCAATTAGCAGAACACTTTGGGAAACAACCTAAAGTCAAATAATCTTTTTATTAGGAGAAATATAAGATGGAAAACACAGCAAGTAAAAAAGAGAAGAGAGACATAATTATTAATCTACCCGAAAACGATAGGGTAAGCATAACAGCGGTAAGCGTGAAATTCAAATGCAATGAATGCGGAAATATATTCGGCATTTATTTGAATGAGCGGATGGAATTACCAAGTGAGTATTGGGTTTGCTTCCATTGTGTGGGCAAGCAAAAATATTTTGAAAGTAAAGAGAGGGAACAAAAGGGGGTAAAAGAAACAAACTATGGATACAAAACTTAATCAATTAGAGCAGTATGTAAAGAAAGGATGGTATTTATACTGGATATCACCCTACAGCAAGGCTGTAAAAGTAAAGGGCGGTTTTCATAATGCCAGTAATAATTTTGAACAAATTAAGAAATGGCATTTACAAAATCCGAAAGACAACTGGCTTATTTATCCGGGTAAAAGCGGTTTATGCGTAATAGACATAGACGCTTATAAAAAAGACTGCAATGTAAATGCTATCCCACTACCAAAAACACTTACCTGTATAACACCAAATGATGGTTTTCATAAATATTTTAATAAACCCGCAGGGATGAAAATAGGTAACAGCAATGGGAATTTACCTAAAGGATGGGATATACGATGCGATGCAGGGTATGTAGTCTCAGCACCCTCTGAAATAAAGAAAGACGATGGCACACTAAAAGCTTATAGATGGGAAGACGAAAGCATACCGATAGCAGACCTACCAGAAGAAATTATTAAACGACTGACAAGAGAAGACACTCCTCCACCTGTAAAATTTGTGGATACCAGAAATAATGAGGATAAACTACCGGATGTAATTAAATGCTTAACTGTCTCTCTACAGAACGCCTGAACAGTTATGAGGGATGGATTAATGTAGGTATGTCCCTGTATGAGCTTGGTGATAAAGGACTTGAGTTATGGGACTCTTGGAGCTCAAAAGGAGACACCTATAAAATGGGTGAGTGCACCAAAAAATGGCAGACTTTTAATGCAGACCCCGGGGGAAAGAAATTATCGCTTGCCAGTCTAAAATATTGGGCGAAGCAGGATACACCCGAAGAAGTGCAAGGTATGCCGGGGATGACCGACTCGAAGTATACAGAGGTAATTGAGACATTGAGCGCCATAAGCAAAGAGCGTGCCGGTAACCATGACGACTGGATAACTGTTGGTGAAGGCGTATATGCCTCTCTTGGAGAAGTGAATGGCTTGAAGAGTATGGGAGAACTGGAGTAAATTTTGGGATAATTATGAGCCAAGTATGTGCGCCAAATGGTGGCAGACTTTTAAAAAGTGGCGGGGAAGAAGCTATTAAGAAATTTAATAAAATAGCAGAAGAAGATAGCAAAGGCACTTGGGTAAAATTGCTCCGAAACATGCGAAGCCAAAGGACTATCTATCAGCGCTCCACAGCATGGGATACAGTTTTACAATGAACACCATGAACGACAGGGTGTATATCAATAAGAACTTAATGAGCGATGGTATGGAAGCAGTTTTATTAACAAAACTTGGCAATAATGGATATGTTAACAAAGGGATGGCGGAAAATACTTGGGTAGCAGAAGCATATGAACACCAATTCCACCCAATAAAAGAATATTTATCAGAATTGAAGTGGGATGGTCAAGACCATATTAAAAAATTATGCACCTACTTTAAGGATAAGGATGGTGTATTCAAACTTTATTAACCAAATGGCTTATTGGCGCTGTAAATAAAATATTCCTGACAGCAGGAACAGCAAAGACAAGAAATGCTATGCTTGTTTTGGCAGGCAGGCAGTTATTGGGAAAGTCCAGATTTGTATGGTGGTTATGCTCTATGCTCCCAGACTTTTTAGTAATATCTCCTATATTCCCCGAGAACAAAGATTATCACATAACAGCAGTATCCAATTTTCTTTGGGAAGTGGAAGAGTTAGGTAGCACAATCCGCAAGGCAGATAGGGAAGCGCTTAAAGCTTTTATAACAAATCCTGTAGCAACTGTTAGAGTGCCCTATGGACACCATGAAATAAAGAAACCAGTTACATGCTCTTTTATTGGAACACTGAATCCTGAAGGTGGCTTTTTGACAGACCCCACCGGCAACTCTCGTTTTTGGGTGTGCACACTGGAAGGGATAGACTGGAATTATTCAAAAGACATGGATATAAACCAAATTTGGGCGCAGGCAGTAGCTATGAGCAACAATGGCGTAAGCAATTCTCTTGAAGGTGTGGATATTGAAAAGATGAACACCATAAACCAGATATACGAAGTGGAAGATACCTTGCAGTATTATATTGAACAATATTTTACTATTGAGAAAAATAATAAGCAGTATTTCACACCCACAGCAGTTATCATAGACACACTGAAAAACCATAGTGTGAATGTATCCGATACAGATAGGCAGATTGCCACCCGGATTAGCGCTATTATGACCAAATTTGAGTTGAATAATGCGAGAAGAAGGACAAGCTCGGGACAAACAAGAGGATGGGAAGGTATAGTCATAAGGGGGCAAGAACCAGACCTTATTGCTGAAGATGAGCTTCAAAAAGAGCTTTTTGGCTCTTAATAGAGTAAGTGTGCCAACCTGTGCCATACCAATATAAACTTTTATAAAAAATATTTTTAAAAAGTCTTATAAAGGGTAGGCACAGGATGGCACAGAAGCCATATAAAGGGGCAATAACAAATGGAAAACAACAAATAAAAAGGAGTAAAAATGAGAGATTAACGAGTATGTATTTTATAAACCATATGGGGACATGGATATTGAAAGAGTGGGCAAAGTCATTGACATCCTCCCTAATGCCATTGTCATTGAATTAACAGATGAACACACCACTGGAAAGGATGGAGAAGTCTTAGAACCCGAGATATTTTTTCAAGAGTCAGAAATAAAGAGTTTAAGACAGGCGGGACTATCTGATGAATTACTTATTAAGTTAATGAAAATGACGAAGGAATTGCCCTTGGGAACTATCATTGACCGATGGAAAATAGGAAAATTAATTGCGCTTCCCACCCTCGAAGAAGTTAAAAACGAGATACAAAAAAGAGAAGCACTACCAGAACAATAACAAGCCGGGCAAAAAGTATTGGCAAAAACTCAAACTGTAGAGGTGAAAAACAGGCATAAATAAAGTCCAATATTTTTTGCATAACATGGGGGATTGTAGATAAATTTAATTAATCGTTTAAACAATTCCCCAAACAAAAAAATAACTAGGGGGTTTAAAACGTACAGCAAGTTATAACCCCGGCAAGAAATGGAGAATAATGAAAAATAAGAATACAGAAGAAATGTTTAAGAGGGAGATGTAGTTTTATATCCACCTTATGAAAATTGCAGGGCATTAAAGAAAGGCGAAATTATAAAGGTTGGTAATTCAACAGAATTTCCATTAACCATTAGGATGATTGATATAGCACCAAGAGTAAGGGGGCATATAAATGAACTACCGGCAACTTATTTTCTACCGGAAGATGTTTTTTTGGTGAATCATAAAAATGGAGGCAAGGCGCAGAATATCCGAATCGCACAGGAATAACAAGTATTTGGGCGGGAGAGTATCATAAAGTTATAACCCCCGCCCTATAAAAAGTAGTAATATATAACCATAGGAGGGTAATATGGACAAGAAAACCAAAGAACCTGTAAAAGACCCGAATCCTTACCTTGAACCTAATAGAGCGAAAGAACCCAAAAAAGAACAAGGGTTTGAAAACAAATTTGCCAAAGAAGAAAAGAAATTAACCGAACCTGAAAAGCAAATCGAACTTTTAGGAAGCATTTCTACAAAACTCGGGTGGATTGTATTTTTTCTAATAGTCTTAATCGTTATAGGAATTTTGATTTACTTTCGCATAGGTCAAATGAGGTTGTACTAAACAGGATTAAATCAAATGGCAAAAAGAACTTGTGAATTTTGTAACGCCTTAGAAGGTGACAGTATTAATGGTTCAAGCTATGTAACAATAATTTCTTATGAAGACCATTTGCATTGCGGTGTATGTTTTTCAGAAAAAGGTAGACGAAATAACAAAAGATATTTTTTATAACAACTACTAATGGTTTCGATGGTTATAAAATCGAAAAGTATATTGATGTGGAAAGTGTTGAAGTGGTTTTAGGAACAGGAATCTTCAGTGAGTGGAATGCTGCGTGGGCTGACTTTACAGATGAAAATGCCACTGATTTTGAGAAAAAACTTTCAAAAGCAAAAAAGCAGAGTTTTAGTAAATTGAAATTTAAAACTTGGGAAAAGGGTGGTAATGCCATTGTTGGAGTTGACATTGATTACACAGAATTTGCCCATAATATGATAGGCGTAATTGCAAATGGAACTATTGTTTCTATTGTTAAGGAATAGGGGTATTAAACAGGGAGGGGAAAATGGCTAAAACAGAATGTAGTGTTTGTCATAAACATAAAGGGGGTGTATTTGCAGAACCTGTAGAATTTGGTGATTATAAAAATGTAACATATTGTTCTGACTGTTTTAAAACAATGGTGAAAGAAAATACAAAAGATATTATT
This sequence comes from uncultured Chloroflexia bacterium, assembly GCA_963699305.1. Taxonomy (GTDB): domain Bacteria; phylum Chloroflexota; class Anaerolineae; order Anaerolineales; family Anaerolineaceae; genus JBGQAS01. Next base: position 1,414,043 of record OY969431.1, read on the forward strand.
GTTACCTCTACTCATTCTATTGATGATTGTAAAATTGATGTTTATTTTGGTGTACTTAGTGTTGAAGTAGTTATTGGAACTGGATTGTTAAGTGAACTGTCTGCTTCAATTTCTGATATTCTTGGTCAAAATGCAACTGCTTTTGAATTTAAACTAGCCAAAGCAAAGAAGGAAGCATTTGAAAAATTAAAATTCAAAGCATGGGAATGGGGTGGTAATGCTGTTGTGGGAGTTGATATTGATTACACTGAATTTTCCGGTAACATGATTGGAGTGATTGTATCTGGTACTGTCGTTAAAATGGTGGGGATATAAACCACTTGTTTTAAGTAAATATAGAGTGGAGGACTATTTATCTTTTAAGAGAATTTTGGGTAAAACTCTTTTAAAAAATACTTTTTGATGTTAAAATCAATCTTGATACCGACTATAATCACCCTGCCCGCACCTGTAGCTCAATTGGATAGAGTGATGGACTTCGAATCCAGAGGTTGAGAGTTCGAGCCTCTCCAGGTGCGCACGTTAATTAAGAAAAGCGACCCTTCTTTTTTCAAAGAGGGGTCGCAATTATTAGTACCCTGGCTGCATGCCATTTGGGGTCTGAAGGTAGGGTGCCCACACCAATGTCACCAATGCGACCGAAATATCCGTTTTCTTTGGTTTGACAATAACTGTTTCGAATATCTCGCCTGACGGGCTGGTGCCAAGCCCCATTGCTGCTTGTTCCGCTGCAAATTGGGCATCCAGATCTTCCAATTGCTTCTTCAATGCTTCCAAATTCTTTTGTGCCCGCTGGACATCGCTCCCCTGATCCATGGTCCTGCCGACACCGCGTGCAGCAGTGGTAACATGGGTTAAGTTTTCCCTGCTCGCCAGTTTCCTGCCCGTGAAAGCGCCCAACAACGTTGCACCGATGGAAATGGCAGTTTGCAAACCGGCGTTTGCAGCCTGGCTTTTTTCCCGGTTTACAACAAGCTCCGCACTGCGGATCTTTTCTTGCAAGACTGCGATCTTGGGTGCATATTTCATGCGCATCTTATCGACAGCAATATCGCGCCCCTCGCGATGTGTCTGGCTCAACCGTGCGCGGAAATCTCCTGCGCTCTCCCCGGGAAATGAAACAATCCCTGCCGCCGCGCTGCGCATTAGTTTCAATTCCTGTGAACTGGAAATCCAAACGGAAAAATCGCGCGACCATTTTTCATAATTTTTTTTGTCCGTGGCGGCATCTGGGATTTCCATGTATTTTCCAGCTCTAGAAGGTATCTTCTGCAATGAATTCGGATTAATCGCTACCGGGTTTGCCAATTCCCAATCCACCGGGATCGCCTGGTCTGTGATCTTCGTCATGAAAACCCGGTTCATGGTCTGATCCACGTTTAGTTTGGAATCAATAAACCTCATCTTCGCAACGCCTAGGATGCCCGGTTCGTAAGTGATATCACCCTCCATGGCAGCATATTTTAATGGGGAGAAAATACTGTCCAATCTCCGGTGGAATGGCGGGTATTTGAGAGCTTACGTTGGATGAAGCGATATTCGAAACCCCTTGCGGAGCAGATGCTTTTTGCGTGGTGGTTGAAGTTGTTTTATATGGATCCATCAAAATTTTGATCTGGTCCCGGGTTAAAGGTCCACGGAGATAAGACATGGCCCATCGGCTCTGGATGATCACGGGTTGATCTTCATGGGTGTTGTTCATCAGGAAAATACGGCTGCCAAGTCCAGCCAGGATCTTATCCATTTCCTGACGGTTGAAATTGGAGCCTGTGGAAGCAGCCGCTCCTTCCAATCCTTCCAATAGTCGCATCTTATCGCGTTCTGTCTGCAATCGGCCGATGAGCCAGGTGCCGGTATTGGATAGCGCTTTATAGTCCAAATCGACTGGATTTTGAGTGGCGAGCACAAGCCCAAGCCCAAATGCCCGGGCTTGTTTAAGCAGGGTGAGCATGGGTAACTTGGAAGGTGGATTTGCAGTGGGAGGAAGGTACCCAAAAATTTCGTCCATATACAAGATTGCGCGCAGTGAATTTGTTCCGGATTGTGTCCGCATCCACCCAAGGATCTGATTCAATAATAATGATGTAAAAAACATCCTTTCGCTGTCACCCAAATGCGCAATGGAGAAAATAGCAATGCGTGGTTTTCCTAGTGCCGTATATAAGATTTTACTGATATCCAAAGCTTCACCTTCCAACCAGCTGTTAAATCCGGGTGAAGCCAGCAGGTTATTAAGCGCCATGACGAGACTGAACCGTTCCTTGGCTGGATAAAAAGTATCAAGATCCAGAACCCCAATTTTCTGCACTGGGGGGCTTTGTACACTTGCGATCAAGCTGGCAAGATCCAAATCCTTGCCTTGTTTCCAGAATGTATCCAATATGGTTGAAAGTAGAATGTGTTCGCGGCTCTGGATGGGGTCAGCATCAACACCGACCAATCCAAGGAGGCTGGTGACCGTTGTGCTGATCCGGTCACGCAGCAGTTCGGAATCGTCCATCAACTGCTGTGGCGGAACCGAAAAGGATTTTAATATGGAAATCGGAAAACCCGCGTTACTCCCGGGAGTGAATATACGGAATTCTGCAGCTTCCCGTAATCGACGGATTCGATCCCCATCCTGACCCCAATCCCCCAACCCCTTCTTCCACATTTCCGCCTGTTGCTTCGCATAATCGGGGACCGTAAGCCCTTTTCGAGCAGCATCATCGGAGTTTACCCAGGGTTGAAAATCCTCAGGACGCAATTGCGGAAAAGTCAGTAACAGGTCGCCCAGGTCCCCCTTGGGATCAATCAAAATGGCGGGGATGCCATCCAGAGCGGCTTCCTCAATCAACGCCAGGCACAATCCTGTCTTACCACTGCCGGTCATACCAACACACACCGCATGGGTGACTAGATCCTTGGAATCGTATAATATCAACTCTTCCAACAGTTTTTTATTCTTGAGATCGTAACCCTTGCCGAGATAAAACACACCCAATTTTTCAAAATTTTCCATCATCATGCTCCTGATCTCAATTCGTTTTTTCGTGTGAAAGAATGGCTGATTGCGTTGATAATTGACCTGATAGATATTATCGCATGAAAAGCATATTGGATATATAAAACTAATGTTCTATCCCAATCTCTTGACAGGGAACCTTTTTGCTATAATTTCCGTCTATGAATTTGTGCATTTGATTCTAGTATAATTCCATCGCATCAGATATTAAGGAAGGATGAAAAAATGAAATTAAAATTGTATTCTGTTCTTGGTTTCGCGTTATTGACAGCATTCGTATTGACCTCTTGTGGACCGGCGGTGATTGTCACCCCCACACCGGATATCCAGGCGTTTGTGCAAACAAGCGTTGCTCAAACCCTGGCTGCCATTCAGCCACAAGCCACCCCCACGCAAAACCAGGCTTTTCCCACACCAACATTGATGGCTTCACTGACTCCTTTCCCGACATTTACTCCATTTCCTACGTATCGACCAGTTGTCCCCACTTCGGGTCCCTGCTACCACATGAACTGGGTCAAGGACGTTACCATCCCTGATAACACCGAAATGGCACCTGGTACGGTGTTTGTAAAAACCTGGCGTTTGTGGAACGATGGATCATGCGCCTGGACAACCTCTTTCCAACTGGTTTACTTCAACGACAACCAGATGGGAGGACCGATATTTGTTAACATACCCGCCACCCCTGCTGGAGCTTTTGTGGATGTATCGGTTACGCTCACCGCTCCATCAACTAACGGGACGTATAAAAGTGGTTGGAAGTTAAAAGCTTCAGATGGCACAGTGTTTGGTTCAGGAAATTCAGGGGTACCGATTACCGCGGTGATCGTTGTTAAGAGTGTTTCATTCGCTGTAACCTCAGTCGCCATTACGGTTGATAATGCGACCTGGGCAGGGGATTGCACGACCGCTCATATCGTAACTTTCAATGCCAGTATCGCAGTCAATGCTCCAGGTACTGTGCAATTGCACTGGGTGCTCAGCGATGGTACCACGGGTTTCAACGATTCGTTGACCTTTACTGGAGCAGGTTCAAAAAATTCATCCGCAACCTGGTCTGTAAGCTCAGATACCAGTGGGTCTGCATCGGTGTACATCGATTCGCCAAATCACCAGAGTTTTGGACCGGGTGGCAGTTTTACCGTGGATTGCACTCCATAATGATTCTTTCTCTTAAAATGAAAATATCCGGAAGATCGACTTCTGGATATTTTTTTGCTATGCAGGCTCATTTTCCTGACATACAATCAGAGTATAAAGACACGGAAAGAGATCAAATTCCAAATTTATGTGAATTGAGCAGGATCGGAAATTCCTTTGAAAAAAATGAATGATTGGAGATTCATGTATGGCGATTTTTGATTTTCTCAAGCGTAAACCTCGAAAAATCGGACTGGCGTTGAGCGGAGGCGCACTGCATGGTGCTGCCCACATTGGGGTATTAAAAGTATTGGAAAGGGAAGGGATTTTTCCAGAGATCGTTGCAGGAACAAGCGCAGGAGCAATTATTGGCTCTGCCTATGCAGCCGGTGTTTCCATTTCCGTGATCAGTGAAATGTTCCGAAAGGCGAGCTGGCCGGATATCGTAAAGATCTCTCTAAAGATCAATTAAGTTTGTTTGATACACAACCATTGGAATCCTTTATTAAAAGAATATCGGGAACTTTACGTTTGAAACTCTCCCCAGAAAGTTCGCTGTGGTCGCATGCGAACTGTTAAGCGGTAAACGCGTTGTGCTCGATAAAGGTCCTGTTGCTCCTGCTGTCCGAGCGAGTGCAGCTTTCCCAGGGATTCTTTCACCCGTGAAAATTGAAGGCAGACTGCTTGTGGATGGTGGTGTGGTGGATAATTTGCCTGCAGAGTTGGTGCATGAAATGGGCGCTGACTATGTAATAGCCATAGATCTTTCCACCCCCATCCAGTTATGCTGTAATCCGGAGAGTCTTTTCGAGATCGTTATGGCAGTGATTAATTTAATGCAAGCGCGCTCCGCCTTACCCCCGCGTTCGCTGTTGGATTGTTATATCAAGCCGGATGTTTCGGATTTATCTGCCTGGTCGTTTGGGGATTCCAAAGAATTGGAAAAACGAGGTATCCTCGCAGCCGAAAAAGTGATCCAACAGTTAAAAATCGATCTAGGAATCCGTTAATTTACTTTCTGTAATCTTCGATAAAAAGTCAACACTTACTTTGGTACCCTTTCGTGATGTAAATGTTGCAGTCCCATTTAGCTGGGAAGAAAGGGTCTTAACAAGCTGGATTCCTAGCCCCTTATTTGTTTCGGAAAGCTTTTCATCCGAAACACCAATTCCATTATCTTCAACCGTTAAGTTGTATTGTAAGGATGAATGAACGGATGGTTTTAAGGAGACCTTGATCTTTCCATTGCCATTCCCATTGAATGCATATTTGAACGCGTTCGTAACCAGCTCATTTACGATTAGCCCACACGAAATCGCATTATCCAAATCCAAAGTGATATCGTCCACATCCAACGCTATGTGGATCCCTTCCCGAAGACCATACAAAGACGCAAGGTGATTAATAAGTTGATTTATATAGGAATGCATATGGATCTGCGAAACATCCGGTGACCGATACAGATCTTCATGAATGGAAGCGATTGCCCTGATACGTGATTGTGCAACCCGGAATGAGTCTTTGGCAATCGGATCAGTCACCGACATGCTCTGAAAACTTAGTAAACTTGACATCACCTGTAAATTATTTTTGACGCGATGGTGAAGTTCTTGCAGTAGAACGTTTTTCTCCTTTAAGGATTGTTGAATTTTTTCCTCGGTTTTTTTTCGCTCAGTAATATCCCTGGCAACAACCAGCATGACATCCCGATCTCCCAACTTTTCAATATGGGCAGAGAGTTCCACCGGAAACAATTCACCATTTTTCCTGCGGTTGATTGTTTCAACAAGCTTTTCAGATCCAGCTTTTGTTTGAAGATCATTTTCGGTCAACACCTTGTTTTCAGCCGGAACAATTTCAGATACTTTTTTCCCGATGAATTCCTGGCGGGACCACCCATATAACGCACATGCCCGATCATTCACTTCAAGGATCTCTCCATCCATGTTTTCAACAAAGATGGCATCCCGGACACCATTTACAATCGTACGGATTCGATCTTCACTTTCCTTAAGCGCATCCTGAATTCTTTTTAATGGAGTGATGTCTGTCATCAATCCATACATCTGATCAACCCCTGAATAGTTCCTTAAGAAATATGAGTCGTCTTTTACCCATATATATTCTCCATCTTTTCGCTTTATCCGATATTCACATGAAAAAGCCTTCTTATTTCTCCTGGCTTGTTTTTCTGTTCTTTTAACCTGTGGAAGATCTTCTGGATGAATACTATCCTGCCAAATTGCTTTTGAATTTACCCATTCCTCTCGAGAATAGCCTAATAATGTTGACACTTGAGGGCTGATATACGCCCATGACGTTTTTGGGTCAAGATTGATAATGTAAATAACACCAGGGGCATTCTCCACCAATGCCCTATTTTGTTTCCATAATTCATTCAGCTTGGTATAAACCGTTTTTGATCGTTGTGAGATTAAAAAAGTGATCACAGCCGCAGCCAAGATCGTGACAAAAAAAATCGGATTAAAGCTGTGGTCGATCGGTGATAAGAATTGAACCATAGAAAAACTTGCAATACTTACCCCAGCAAGAAATATGGATGAAATAGGGACCAATACAAAGCTTGCTGCAATTACTGGTAGAAAATATAGAACATAGATGGATTCTAGACCAGATACAAAGAGACCCAGCGTAATGCTGCCGATAACGAGAAATAAAAATACATATGCCACCCACTTGACATGCCCTTTTTTATTAGCATATCGTAAACCCAGGATTATCCCTACATCGATGGTATTGACGAAAATGTAAAGTAAAAAAGGTTCGTTGGAAGGTGAGTTAAAAAGCTTCACTAAATATATTACAGTAAGGATGAAGAGAAAGAAAATTGTTCCCGTAAGAAAAACACTAAGATATTGCGCCCTTTGAATCAGAATTTCATCATCGGAGTAACCTTCAAATTGAAAAAGAAATTTGAAAATCCATTTTGTGATGGATTTGATGTTCATAATGTGCATACCTTGTCACGCCCCTTTTGCTTGGCCTCATACATTGCATTATCCGCCCTGGATAACGTTTTTGAAAATTCTTCCTTTTCTCCCGAAATGCCGGTTACCCCAAAGCTCGCAGTAACGATGACACTACCCTTTGTAGTTATTACAGGCGTTTTGCTTACAAGAGTTCTTAACCGTTCGGCAACGAGGACTCCGCCATCAACATCCGTTTCTGGTAATATGATCACGAATTCATCGCCACCCATCCTACCGATCAAATCAATATCGCGCAAATTGTCTTTCCAAAGTTGAATAGCATTCTTCAGTACTTGGTCACCAATTTCATGACCATACGTGTCGTTGATATCTTTGTAATGATCGAAATCTATCCAGATAAGTGACAGTGGATGAAGGAATCGTAATGCGCGATTCAATTCTTTTTTACCAAGATCGATGATCCCACGCCGATTAAACGTTCCGGTTAATTCATCCGTATTTGCCAACTGCTGCATTTGTCGGTAGAGTCTCGCATTTTCAATGGCGATGGCAGCCTGGTTGGCAAAAGCAACCAGGCGTTTGGCATAATCATCATTATAAAAATTCTTCGTTTCACTATCTACATTAATAAGCCCGACCACATTCCCCCTGATCAGGATAGGGACTCCCAAATAGGATTTTATGAATGCTCTGGATTTCGAATGAGCCCATAAAGGTTCATTCTCCACATCACAAATAATTGTAGGCTGGTGATTGTCAAGAATGGACTTTAGGACAGGTTTTGAATTTGCCTGGATCTCCATCGTCTCAACTTCTTTTTTCACGCCATATTTGGAATACCCTCTGGATTTTACAACTTTTATCATCTCATCCTGAACCAACATTATGTTGGCTGCATCATGAGGTACCACTCTACCAATGTTTTCAAGAATCAGGTCAAGAACTTTATCAAGATCAAGTGTGCTGTTGAGTGCAGAAGTTATATCCATTAAGGCTTCAGCCAATTTGCGTTGCTCTTCCTCGGCTGTCCGAATCCGTCGATCCTCTGTCATATCCCGAAAAACGCCAAACGATCCAATGAATCCATTGTTGATATCAAACCATGGGGTTGCTGTAACGAGCACATTCCGAATCTCGTTATCCGGACGATGGATGTTTATTTCATAGGCAGCCCGCTTCCCTTGTTGTCGATTCGAAGTTTCCTTCCGTATCTTTTCGAATGTATCCTTTTCGACAAAATCACCAATATTCCTGCCAACTAATGTGCCGGGCTTGACACCGAATATTTGTTCTGCAGCCGGATTTGTGACAAGAAAAATCTCATTTGGATCTACAATCCCCACACCCTCACCCTGCTGTTCGACCAGTGTTCGAAAACGATTTTCACTTTCGCGTAATTTTCCTTCCAGTTTGTGCTTGTGAGATGCCATTTCAATGGTCGTCTGCAATGCCCGTTCATCAAAAGGTTTTAACAAGTACCCGAAGGGGTCTGTGACCTTAGCCCGTTGAAGAGTACCTTCATCTGCGTAGGCGGTTAAATAAATTATTGGGACATCTACTTTGTCACGTAATATATTTGCAGCTTGAATTCCATCCATTTTCCCTGCCAGGGATATATCCATAAGGATAATATCCGGCATGGTTTGCGGAATCTTTTCAACCGCCTCCTCTCCAGTACTTACTGGACCAGCTACCTTATAACCCAAATTGATCAGCAATCTATGCAGATGCTTGCCGATTATCGGATCGTCTTCAACCACAAATATCAAATCATTATTAAGCATGTTTCACTTCAACTTCTTCTTATACTTCCAACTTAATCATACAAACAATTGGACTCGCACACCTTTCAAAAAAGTAAGTATTGTTTCAAACAAATAACGTGGTTGCAGTGGAATGAGCCCCCTTACTTAACCGAATTATAATCTCAAGCATCATGGGAAATATGGTAAATTGCAATGAATGATTCTTTCACAAAAATGATTATTTCAGAGATAAATTTTGACTTCACTCGCTCGGATGGACCTGGCGGTCAAAACGTGAATAAAGTCTCAACCACGGTCAAGCTGCACTTTGACATTCCAAACTCACGTACATTATCGGTTTCGGGGAAAAAAAGATTGCTTGACCTTGCAAAACACAAGGTAGACAAAAATGGAGTGTTAACTCTCACGTCTCGCAAGCACAGGACACAAGTAAGAAATCGTAAAGAAGTGGTAGATAGATTTTTGATTTTAGTGGAATCCTCAAAACGAGGTTTTAAAGTTCGGGTTTCCACCAAGCCGACCCAGGCATCGAAAGAAAAAAGGATTTTTTCAAAGAAAAAACGCGGGGAGATAAAGAAATTTAGAAATCTTTTCGGGAATAATTGACGCATCTATATTTTAGCGGTTAAGTTGCAATTCCATATCAATTCAATGCTACGCATCATCCCTTATTGACAATTGGATTCTCATTCGCTACTCTCGTTAAGGTTTGAATCACACGAGAAGCCTTATGGATGCATTTAATTCATCATTGAACAAACAGAATTTTCAACACTGGATTGCCGGATTTGCGACCGAAGGTGTATGGATGACGGATATGGAATTCCATATTCAATATGCAAGTCCGGTGACTATCCAACACCGTGGATATCCATCGGATGATTCGAAAAAAGCGTCCCTCGAACACCAACTCACTCCGCAGTCCCTTGATGTCATCAATAAAATAATTCAAAACGATCTTATAAAAACGAATCTGGAAAATGGAAATTTCCACTTTGCCAAAACAGTGGAGTTGGAATTCCATCAAAAAGACGGTGCTGTGCAATGGGTGGAAATATCTCTTACGTTGATGCGGAATGATGATGGGACACCAAAGGGTTTTTTGGGTATCAGCAAGGATATTCATGCGCGTAAGATAGTCGAAGAAGCATTAACAGAAAGCGAAAGTCGTTACCGGACACTTTTTGAAGGTTTCCCACTTGGTCTGTATCAAACCACCCCGGATGGAAAAATTATAAATGTTAATCCTGCTTTGGTGAAATTGCTCAAGTATCCAAATCGGGATTCCTTGTTATTGTTAAATGTCTCGGATTTATTTGTCCAACCTGTTAAAAGAAGTCAGCAAATTTCGGTTCTTGAAAAGAAGGATATTTTGCTTCAATCCGAAATCGAGATCCGCTGTCATAATGGTTCTACTGTGTGGGTAAGAGATAATGCCCATGTTGTGCGCGATAGTCATGGAAAAATCGTGTGTTATGAAGGCAGCTTGGAGGATATTTCCGACATCCGCAAAGCGGAAGAAGCACTCCGGGACAGCGAGGAACGATATCGTGACCTGGTACAAAACATGGGTGAAGGTCTAACGATTGTCGACAGCCAGGAAAATATTTTGTTTTCAAATCCTGCGGCGGATAGCATGTTTGGAGTCAATCCCGAAACACTGGTTGGGCATAACCTGAGAGAATTTCTGGATTCTCCACAAGTAAATGAAGTTCTTTCCCAAACCGATCGGAGGAGACGTGGCGAAAAAAGTCAATATGAAGTCGTGATCATCCGTCCAGATACCGAAAAGCGAAACTTGTTAATAACCGCCACTCCACAATATGATGTAAATGGAAAGTTTTCAAGTTCCTTTGGGGTCATCCACGATATAACAATCCGAAGACAATACGAACAGACTCTCGAACAGACTCGTGCCCAACTGTCAAAACAGGTTCAGGAACTCGATAAGAAAAATAAAGAAATCACCACTTCTTCAGACATGATGAATATGTTGCAAAATTGCACCGCCGTGAGTGAAACGTATTCAGTGATAGCACGATTCTGCCGGCAGGTTTTTCCTGAAGCCAATGGTGCATTTTATTATAGGAAAGATAATAGACGGTTGAAATTGGTTCAGAAGTGGGGTATGTTATCTAATTCAAATAATGAGATAAAAGTTGAAGATTGTTGGGGATTGCGTAGAGAAAAACTTTACGCGTTCAACTCGAGTTCTCTTGGTCCGGTATGTGCACATTTGGGTCGAGTTCTTCCAGGAAGTTCGGTTTGTGTTCCAATTGCCATCGACAAGGAAATATCTGCAATGTTGCATCTGGAAACCGCCGAAGGGATGTTTGAGCTGACGGATGATCAGCATCAACTTGCCATCACACTAAGCGAGCAAATCAGTCTCGCACTTTCGAATGTCCAATTAAAGGAGAAGCTTCACGAACAAGCCATAAGGGATTCTTTAACTGGTCTTTACAACCGATATTACATGGAGGAAGCCTTGGTGAAAGAACTAAGCCGGGCACACCGCAGTGGAAAAAACATCGGTCTAATCATGTTGGACTTCGATCGATTCAAGGAGCTGAATACCGTTTACGGCCATCCAAAAGCCGATGATGTTCTGCGTGATTTTGGAATCCTATTAAATGCATACCATCCGGGGAAGTGATATTGCATGTCGCTATGGCGGGGATGAGTTTCTCATTATTATGCCAGAGACAACGTTGGAGACATTAACTTCTAGATCGGATCAATTACGGAATAAAGTGAAAGAATTATCAAATACCAATATTCTCCTTAAGGATTTTCCCATGACGGTATCGATTGGGATTGCAGTTTTTCCGACCCATGGGAAAAATCCTGCTGAATTGCTAAAATCCGCGGACGATGCCTTAATGGTAGCCAAGAAACATCACGATTGTGTCGTAATTGGGAATGTGATAAGCGAAAAATCTGAAGTGAAATAATCAAGCTTCCGACAGGGAATTACCCCAATAGTTGCAATTATGTTTCAATATGGATATTTTTCCTGATACTACTTGACAATCAATAACAGAACTCCTATGATGGTCAAGGATAAGAATTTATGATTTTTCCAATAATGGTGGGTGATATTTGAATGACAAGTAATAACCAAAGTAAATATCATTTTTAGCGTTTGTCTTGTAAGAAATCATTAGATTCATCATTAACCACTTGAAGGAGTTATGGAAACCAAATTAATTTCAAACGATCAACATAATAGCCAAGGTCTTGATCTTGATGATGTGATGCAAGAAAGCCCCAGGAAGCGAGTGCTGATCATTGATGACGAAATTGAGAGTACAACTTTAATGAAATTGGTTCTCATGAGTGCCGGTCTGGATGTCGTTGGTGCTGCGAGCGGTGAGGAGTCCATGGGTAAAGCCAGTGAAATTAAACCAGATGTCATCCTCTTGGATCTTATGATGCCCTCCATGGATGGGTGGCAAACCTTTGAGAACTTACGGAAGATTACAGATGCTCCGATCGTTTTCGTTTCTGCAAAGACCGACAAATTTGATATCGTTCGCGGTTTGGAACTTGGTGCCGATGATTATGTAACAAAACCTTTCCACCCTTCCGAATTGATTGCGAGGGTACAAAAGGTAATTAATCGTTCAATAAATGTAAGCTCACATTAAATTGCCTATTCTTATTATAAGCTTTCGTTATTGAGAATAATCCTATAAGACCGTAGGTTTTTAAGAGGCTTATACATATACCAAGGAATGGTATGTGTTTCTTTTTAATCGCAAGAATCTCTGTTGTATATTGCGCAACTGAATTGTATAATATGCAATATCATTTCACGGAGAATTTATGTTTTATCATTTACTCCCCTTGCCCTTAAGCATTCTGTTGATAATCCTTTACATGATCGCGCGTAATAAAAATGATCTCAAGAGAACCGCAATCATCCAGCCTGTGGCTACCCTAGTTGCAATAATCATCGCGGTCCTGAGCTTCCTTAGTCCATACGTCAACACGGATTATACAGTCTGGATCCTGGTTGGCATGGGGTTGTGCTTGCTCGCAGATATTTTCAATATTGACATGACCAAAGATATGGTATTGTATGCTGCAATTGCAGTTTTTATCCTGGCATACATGGAATATGCCTTCATATATACAAAGTTTGGTGGCTTTCATCCTCAAGATATCGTCGTGGGCGTGGTCTTCCTGGGTATTTACATTTTCTTGATGGCTTATTACTGGCGAGGATTAGGAAAATTTAGAATTCCCATATTGATTTATGGTTTGTTCATGCCTTTTATGGTAACCCGGGCGATTTCAACAATTTTTAGCACCACATTTTCAATCGTTTCATCCATCATGGTTGCTATTGGCAGCATCCTGCTCTTTCTTGGAGATATCGAATATGGTATCCATCGTTTCCGACATCCTTTGAAATTCTTTTTTGGTCCGATTTGTTATGAAGGTGGGCAATTATTGATTGCATTAAGTTGTTCATATTTTTCGCTCACGGTACTTCATGGAGGATAACATGACACAAAAAGTTGGCTTGAAACAAAAGTTGGGATTTGGCGCTGGTGAGTTTGCCAGCAGTATTTTCTTCACCGTTACATCATTCTGGTTAATGAATTTCCTCACGGATAATGTAGGGTTGGCTGCAGGTTTAGCCGGATCGGCATTATTGATCGGTAAAATATGGGATTCAGTCATCGACCCTTTCATCGGTTACGTCTCAGACCGTACAAAAACCCGCTGGGGTAGACGGCGTCCGTATTTCCTCTATTTTGCAATCCCTGTGGGTGTCGCGTTCGTCTTCATGTTCAAGAATCCTCATATTGCCAGCCAACCGGGCAAATTCTGGTGGGCTCTGTTAATGTACATGTTTTTTAGCATGGTGTATTCCTTCACAAACATCCCATACAATGCCCTGCTGCCCGAGATTTCCAAGGATTACGATGAGCGAACGAACATCGTTGGTTATAAGATGGTTTTTGCGGTTATTGGCACCTTGGTCGGTGCAGGCGCGGCAGTGCCCCTGATGAGCCTGTTCAAGGACAAAGACACCGGGTTTGTTGGCATGTCAGCCATTTTTGGCTTCCTAGCTGTTATTTCCATCCTGATGCCCTTTTTCACAATTAAAGAAAAGCCTGTCCCGGCAAACTTAAAGAACGAAAACCCCTTGAGATCAATGAAGGATGTCTTCAGCAATGTTCCATTCTTGCTAATCCTTGGAGCATGGATCACCAATACCACCGGTGTGGCTATCATTGAAACGATGCTGATTTATTACTACAAGTACGTTTTCAACGCCGAAAGCTCAGTGACGCTTGCATTACTTATCCTCCTGGTCGTGACAATGGGTTTTATCCCAATTTGGGTCAAACTTTCCAATCGGCTTGGAAAACGGTGGGCGTATATCCTTGGTATGAGCATTACAACACTCTCTGTGGTGGTTTTTGCGCTTGTCGGCCATTTAATAGGAGAATGGTGGGCACTTGGCATCATGATCGTGGCTGGCATCGGTTTTTCCTCTCATTATGTCATGCCACAATCCATTGTTCCGGACAGCATTGAGTACGGATATTCGAAAACCGGTATCCGCCGCGAGGGTTTTTATTACAGTTTCTGGACATTCTTTATTTCCGTCGGTGGAGCTCTGGCAGGATTCGTGGTAGGGAGTGGATTGGAAATTTCAGGTTATGTCCCCAATATTGCTCAGACAGCTTCAGCGCTGTTGGGGATTCGGGTTTTAATTGGATTCATTCCAGCGGTTCTGTTCATCCTCGGGAATATCTGCCTGGCTTTTTACCCAATTTCCAAAAAACGCTACGAGGAGATACAAGCCAGTATAAAGGTGATGGAGAAGAAGATTGGCTGAGATCCAATCCCTGGCGCGCGGGTTGAAGATCCTTATTTCACTCGGGCAATCATTGGATGGTATCAGCATCACGGATTTAGCTGCAGCATTACAAGTGGATAAGGGTACAGCTTCCCGCTTAGCCCAAACACTTGCCACTTATGGATTCGCTGAACAGGATAATGAGACCCGCCGCTACCATCTTGGTTCCACTATCCTCGCGCTAAGTAGGATGGTTCTCGCAAGCAATTCACTGCGCGAATCCGCCAAACCCTATTTACAGGAATGTGTTCGTGTTTCCGGTGAATGTGCCCATCTTGGGATTCCTTGCAAGGATGGGGTCTTGTATATCGACCAGGTGGAATCCTCCCTCTCGCTGAGGGTCAATACGGAGATCGGTCATGTCGGACCGCTTCATGCAACTGCGCTTGGCAAAGTATTGCTTGCTTTCACAGATATCCATATTCCCGATCCACAAAAAATATTTACTAAAAAAACCATTACAAATGAGAAGAAATTACAAATTGAACTGGCTCGCATTCGCGATCAAGGATTTGCCTTTGATTTCGAAGAGTACAACTACGGTGTGAATTGCATTGCTGTTCCGATTTTCGACTATAGGGAAAAAGTGATTGGTGCCATTGGAATTTCGGGACCTGCCACCAGGTTAACTCCAGAAAAATTGCATGGTTTTTCGAATGAAATGATCAACATCGGAAGACAACTTTCCGATAAAATGCGCTTTAAAAGGGAGGAAAAGAATGTCCGCAGCGAATGAAATTTACCAACAACGATTGCAGCGTGCACGGACCATATCGGCTTCGGGTGGGTTACCTTCAGCCATTTCGAAAGGCAGCATTCCCATTCATATCGATGTGACAGTCTCAGAAGCCTTGCTGCTTGGTTTATTAATGCAAGATGTAAGAGTTTTCTTTACCGTATTGGGACATGGTTCCACAGAGATCGGGGAAGTTTTACGCATTTACCATGAAGCAGGATTGATCAAGGTATTGGGTGTGCATAATGAGATAGAAGCGTCTCATGCTGCCACCGCTTTGCGTTGGGTAACGGGTGAAAAAGCAGCCGTGGTCACTTCCATTGGACCCGGCGCGTTGCAAGCACTTGCTGCTTCGATCGTACCTGCCTCGGATGGGATTGGCACATGGTACCTCTTTGGCGACGAAACCACCGAGGATGAAGGTTTTAACATGCAACAGATTCCAAAACATGAACAATCGCTCTTTTTACAGCTCGGTTCGATCATGGGAAGAGCCTACAACCTGCATACTCCGAAAGCCATAACCACAGCCTTGGAACGTGGCTTGGTTACAACCGGACATCCTTATCGTCCGGGTCCATTCTTTTTATTGCTTCCGATGAATGTTCAACCTACCCTAATCCCGGGTTTTAATCTTGCAGAAATCCCGAGCGGAGAATTGCCCTGCTTGGGCGTTGCAACATCAGATTATGAGAAAGCTGTCGATTGGATACTATCAGCAAAGCGGGTGTTGGTCAAAATTGGTGGCGGAGCGCGAAAAGCGGGGGCACAAATTTCTGAATTCCTTCAGCTTGCTGATGGAGTAGCTGTCTGGACACCGATGGCTAGCGGTGTACTACCGTATAGTGATCCTCGCAACATGAGTGTGGGAGGTTCAAAAGGTTCTCTGTGTGGCAACTACGCCATGGAAAATGCCGACCTTCTGATCGTTGTAGGAAGCCGCGCGGTTTGTCAATCCGACTGTTCTAGAACGGGATATCCACGCGTGGAACATGTGATTAACATCAATACGGATTTCGATACTGCGATGCACTATCGAAAAACCCTGGCGATGGTTGGAGATGCTGCCGCCACATTTAACCAAGCTCAACGTAAACTTCCAACAACGGTTGAAAAAAAATCCAAGGAAATCATCGGTCTGGTTGGCAGATTGCGAAATCAAGCGCAAGGAATGGGAGACCTTCAAACAAGAGCGGTATGACCATCAGGTCCTGCATGATGATTTTTGGAGAAAGAACGTTCTTACCCAGCCAGCTGCCATCAAAGCTGCAACTGATTGGGCGCGCTGTAATGGGATTGTTACTTTCTTTGATGCAGGTGATGTCCAGGCAAATGGTTTTCAGATTATCGAGGATGAAAAACTTGGCCTCACTTTTACGGAAACGGGAGCCAGTTATATGGGATTTGCCTGTTCGGCGTTACTTGCATCTGCAGCGACAACACCATTTTATTCCCTGGCTATCACCGGGGATGGTTCATTCCTGATGAATCCACAGATCCTGATCGATGGTGCGGAGTATGGGGTGCATGGTTGCATCCTGCTGCTTGATAATAACAGGATGGGTGCCATTTCCGGGTTGCAGAAAGCACAGTATGGTTATGAATTTGCCACCCGCCATTCCAAACCCATCGATTACCTGACACTGGCATCCAGTATCCCGGGAGTGTTGGCGCTGGAATGCCGGCCTTCCATGAAAGCACTACAGACTGCACTTCAAAAAGCCCATCGCCATTCGGGTCTCTCATTCATCCATGTACCGGTCTATTATGGAGACGATGCATTGGGCGGAATGGGTGTATTTGGACGTTGGAATGTTGGAGTCTGGTCAGAAGAAACGCAAGCATTGCGTCATCAGATTGGATTATAGGAAAATATCCATGCCAATCAAAGAAATAGAATTAACAAGATTGAATGAAATTCCGCGGAAATTGCGAGTGGACAGTCTGAAATTGATTCATCAACGCAGCGCCGGTCACCCTGGAGGAGCTCTTTCATCAGCGGAGATCTTGGCAGTGTTATATTTCCACACACTCCGAATCGATCCACAATTTCCTTCAGATCCAAAAAGGGATCGTTTTATCCTCAGCAAAGGGCATGCTTCAGCGCTGTTGTACGCAGCATTAAGTTTGCGTGGATTTTTCCCTCATGCAGAGCTCGACACGTGGGGTGAAGTTACTTGCAAACACCAAGGGCACCCCGATCGCCTGAAAACACCCGGCGTGGATATGACATCCGGTATTCTCGGGCACGGTATTGCCATAGCATGCGGTCTGGCATTGGCTGCGTGGCAGAAAAGTTTGGATTACCACACATATACACTTCTCGGTGATGGTGAATGCCAGGGAGGAATTGTTTGGGAAGGAATCAACACTGCCGCAAAATTCAAACTGGATAATATGACCGCCATCGTGGATTGCAACAATGTCCAATTGGATGGATGCGTCAATGAGGTCATGCCCATGGAACCTTTTGCAGAAAAATGGAAATCGTTCAACTGGAATGTGATTGAAATCGATGGGCATAATGTCGAAGCGATCATCAATGCCCTGGAAAAGGCACACAACACAAAGGGCATCCCCACAGTAATCCTTGCCAGGACTATCAAAGGCAAAGGCGTTTCATTCATGGAGGGGAAATCTTACTGGCATGGCAACGTCCCGAATACCGATCAACTCCATCAAGCCTTGAAAGAGCTTGGCGAGGAGGTGAAGTGATGCCGGATATATCCATGCGTGAGAGTTATGGTCGTGCCCTGGCTGAATATGGAAACGTTAATCCAATGGTGGTAGCTTTGGATGTCGATACTTCCTGTTCGACATTATCCGCTCATTTTGCTGAAAAGTTTTCCGACCGATTTTATAACATCGGCATTGCTGAACCCTGCATGGTGGATGTCGCAGCCGGGTTGGCGTTGGGCGGATTGATACCGTTCATCAATGGCTTTGCCTGCCTGCTCGCCTTGCGCGCCCTGGAACAGATCCGGACCTGCGTATGCTATGCCCGAACGAACGTAAAAATTGCTGCAAGCTATGCAGGGCTATCCGATTTCAAGGATGGTCCGACGCACTATTCAATGTCGGACATTGCCAACTTACGCGCGCTTCCGGAGATGACCGTGATTGTACCTGCTGACGCGGCAGAAGCTGCAGCGTGGGTTCCGATCATTGCGGAATATGATGGACCAGTGTACCTGCGGATCAGCAGGGCAGCCGCCCTGCCCGTTTCTCAACCCAACGAAAAATTGGAAATTGGTAAAGGAATAATCCGTTGCTCAGGCAACGACATTTCCATCATTACCACTGGAACAATGACTGGAAGGTGCATGCAGGCGGCAGAGATATTGAACGCCAAAAGCATTTTCCCACGCGTGATTGAGCTGCACACCATCAAGCCGCTGGATACGGAATTAATCGTTAAGGCAGCAGCGGAAACTCACGCCATCCTGACCGTGGAAGAACACAGCATTATTGGAGGGCTAGGAAGTGCTGTTTCGGAAGTCATAGTTGAAAACCTGCCTGTAAAAATGAAACGGTTGGGCATCAAGGATAGATTCTCCCCGACAGGGCGCGATCCAGAATCGCTGCTTGATGCGGTAGGTCTTTCAATTGAAGAAATTGTTCGAGCAACAAAATGCTTGATTGAAGGAGAAAAGAGATGAAAATCGCCGTACTAAATGAAACCAGCGCAGCAGACCGGAATACGGATATTTTAAAATCGCTGGAAGGGCACGGGCATGAGGTCATCAACGCTGGTATGTCCAAAAACGCCACACCTCCCGAATTGACCTACATACATACGGGTTTTATGGCAGCCTTACTCCTTCATCTGAAAAGTGTTGATTTTGTTGTAGGCGGATGCGGCACTGGTCAGGGATTCCTCAATTCGGTGATGCAATATCCCGGAGTAATTTGCGGGCATATCATCACCCCGTTGGATGGATGGCTTTTCACCCAGATCAATGGCGGCAATTGCATCTCGTTGATGCTGAACCAGGGTTATGGTTGGGCGGCAAATGAAAATTTACGCATGATCTTCGATCAAATCTTCAGCGTGAAACCTGGTTGCGGTTACCCGCCGCATCGAGCTGAGTCCCAGCACCAATCCCGGACCATCCTTAGCGCCATTTCATTAACCGTACATAAATCTTTTCATGAGATTGTTACCAATCTACCGGATGAAGTTGTAAGACCTTCATTGACATATCCCGGATTCATGGGACTCTTGGAAAATGGTTCATTCACGGATGCGGCACTATCCAAAATCCTTCACTCTCGCGTGGCATAAGGAGAATAAATGAGACCAATCAATGTGGCAATAGTAGGATGCGGAAGAATTTCGGATTTACATGAATTGGGGTATCGTGGTCGCAAGGACGCCAGGATCCTTGCCGTTTGCGATGTCAAACGATCCAATGGGATCGAAAAAGCAAAAGCCTGGGGAGTCTCACGAATTTATACCGATTATCAAGACGTGTTGGATGACCCGGAAATCGATATGGTTGAGTTGCTTGTCCCGCATCATTTGCACTGCAAAATGACTGTTCAGGCGTGTGAAGCGAAAAAGCACGTTTCCGTCCAAAAACCAATGGCGCTCAACGCTGCTCAAGCAGACGAGATGATAGCAGCCGCCAAAAGAAACAATGTTCAACTAAGGGTGTATGAAACTTTTGTATTTTATCCACCAGCGGTTAAGGCAAAGGAGTTAATTGACGAAGGTGCCATTGGCAGACCGCAGATGATCCGCGCCCATGTGAATACCGGAACACAAAGCACTGGCTGGAAGGTACCGCTTAATTCCTGGTTCTGGAGGTTTAATAATGAATTGAGTGGTGGAGGACCGCTCGTATTTGACCATGGATATCATCTTTTTTCGCTTATCCATTTCTTGATGGGACAGGTGGAACGGGTCTACGCCTGGTTGGACCAATCCGAGTACGCACCCGGAGTCGCCATCGATGCCCCTGCCAATATCATGTTCCAATTTAAGGCACCCCGGAAGTATGGACAATTGGATTTTGAATACACACCCAAGATGAAGATTTTCTCCAAATATTACACCGACGACGATAGGATTGAGGTTATTGGTGACAAGGGTATCCTGTTCATTAACCGGTACACTGCCAAGACTGTTGATCTGCCTCCATTAATGCTTTTCAAGGATGGCAAAACCACAACCATCCCTGTGAAGCGTGCGGAATGGGAGCACAGCTTTATCGATTGTACACGTCACTTTATTGATGTATTACAAAAAGGTGGTTCGCCTGTACTGGATGGTCCTACCGGAAAATCCGTCCTTCAATTTACCCTGGCTGCGTTACTCTCCTCAAAAGAAGGTCTTGAGATCCGTCCCGACGATGTGAAATAACCTGCACATTATCCATTTCTCTATAAATAAAACATTTGGAATTTATCGCTTTGTGCAAACCTGGTCTTTGATATACACTTAGAAAATCATCAAAAGCATATTGATCGATTTTTAAAAACCTTCACGGGAGACAACCGATGGAAATTATTCATATTCAATCAAAAAGTGATTTGAAAAGATTTATCGAATTACCCTACTCGCTTTATAAAAACGACCCCGTCTGGGTGGCTCCGCTGCGGGATGAACAATGGTCTCAATTCGATCCCAAAAGGAACGCGATGTTAAGTCATTGTGAGACAGCGCTATTTATTGCATGCGAAGGAAGAAAGGCATTAGGTCGCATTGCTGCATTCATCGATACGGAAGCAGTAAATTATTGGAAACAACCCATCGGTTTGTTTGGTTCCTTTGAATGTGTCAATGATGTTACCGTCTCTCAAGCTCTTTTGACTGCCGCAAAGGAATGGCTCAAACAACGCAAAATGAAATACCTGCGTGGTCCCTGGAGTTTTGCATCGCAGGAATGGGGGCTGGTCTATGAAGGTTTCACCCCCTCTCCGGTCATCATGGCGCCTTACAATCCACCCTGGTACAACCATCATCTGGCGGATTTTGGGCTGGAGAAGGTCAAGGATTTGCTCGTGTACTACATCGATGCGCGCGAAGGGTATGCCATTCCCGAACGCATCCTTACTTTGACTGACAAGATCCGCGATCGTTATCAGGTAAAAGTGCGCCCTATTAATATGAAAAAACTGGAAGAAGACGTTATCACGATCCTCAAATTATCCAACGAAAGCATCGCCGATAACTGGGGTTACTATCCGGTTACCCTCGAGGAAGGCAAGGCGATGGCGCGCGACATGAAACAAATCGTGGATCCCAAGGCACTGCTGATCGCTGAAGATGCCAACGGGAGACCGATCGGCTTTGCCATGACGCTGCCCGATGTCAACTCCCTGATCAAAGGATTGAACGGGAGATTGTTGCCATTTGGGATTTTCAAACTCCTCTTTGGGCTTCCGAAGATCAAACAGTATCGTATGTGGGCATTGGGTGTCATCCCGGAATACCAGGGACGAGCCATCGATACTCTGCTATACCGCGCCACGTATGACGCACTTTATAGCAAGGAAGTACGCTTGGAGATCAATTATGTCTTGGAAGACAACGACCGCATGAATAACGCTCTTTACAAGTTGGGAGTAAAACCCCTTCGCAAATATCGCATATATCAAATGCCCATTTAATTTTTTCAAGGAGAAAAAAGATGAATCCCGCACAAGCAACGCAAGACGCCCTCTCTATTTTAAGGAGCGGTCAAAATTTCCAATGGTACGTAATTACGTTTCTAGCACTGGTCATTTATGTGTATGCCAATGAATTCTCAAAAAAGAACTGGAAAGGCATTGCAGCCGGTCTTTCGCTGTATATGGTCCATTGGTTTTTTGAGATCGTGAATGCCCTGATTCAGCACTTCTCAGGCAATGCGTTGTGGACAGTTCCCACCGGTACAGCCCTCCTGCTATTGGTTGGCGTTGGAATAGAGTTAAGTTTCATGTTTTCCATAGCTGGTTTGGTTCTTAGCAAGCTATTACCTGCTGATCCAAAACTAAAAATTCTGGGCATCCCAAACCGTATATTTTTCGCGGTTGCGAATGCAGCATTGTTCTCTCTTATTGAAATTTTACTCGCCAAAACCCCTACCTTCGTTTGGGTATACAAATGGTGGGGAGCCATCCCGGTATTCATCACGGTTTATATTCCATTTTTCGTGATCTCGTTCCTGTGTTTCGACTGGAAGCCAAAGGTGCAGAAAATCTTCATCGGCAGCCTGGCAGGAGTGAACGTGGTGATGCTCGCTGTTTTTGCAGGTATCCTTCACTGGATCTAATCTTTATCTAATATCTACAAATCCTTTTTATAATTCGAACAGGTTATAATCCTATCGAATCATTTTGGCATGCATATGGAAGTACTTGGAATCGGTCCCCTAGAATTGCTCTTTATTTTCGTTATCATCCTGGTCGTGCTGGGACCAAATGAGATGGTCTCGAGCGCTAAAAAATTGGCCGCCTGGATCCGTAAACTGCGTGAATCGGAATTGTTCAGAACCTCCAAGGAAATCGCCGAAATGCCCAAAAAGATCATGAAAGAAACGGGACTGGAGGATGAACTAAGCCAGATCCGCGATTTAAGCTCACAAACGGTCGATGGTGTTGTTCGCCAGGCATTGAACGAGGAGAAAAAACAAACCAGTGCCAGGAAAAAAGCAGGCAAAACGATCCGCAAAACTCCTAAAAAATCCAAAAGCCAACCATCAGGGAACAGGAAAAATGTCAAACGCGGTTAAGCCCATGTCCCTGTTCGGTCACATCGAGGAATTACGTCAACGCTTGTTGATCTCGATCATCGTTTTATTAGTTGCTGTACTTGCCAGTTTCGTGTTCGCCGATAAGGTCATCCAATGGCTGACTTTACCGGTCGGTGGATTGGAAAAACTTCAATCGATTGAAGTCACCGAAAACCTTGGGGTTTTCATGCGGGTTGCGCTGCTTTCAGGGTTGATCCTTGCCTTCCCCGTCATCATGTATGAATTGCTGCGTTTTATCCTGCCGGGATTAACGACCAGAGAAAAACGCTATGTTGCTTTTTCCATCCCGTTTGCAACCATTTTTTTTATCGGCGGAGTTGTTTTTGCTTATTTTGTCATGCTCCCGACGGCGCTGCCGTTCTTAATGCAGTTCCTCGGAGTGCAAACCAATCCACGTCTTTCCAGTTACTTTAGTTTCGTCACGAATTTGCTGTTTTGGATCGGTATCAGCTTTGAAACCCCGCTTTTTATTTTTATCCTGTCGACCTTCGGCGTTGTTTCAGCAAAGATGCTCTTGAAATATTGGCGTTATGCCATTATCGTCATTGCTGTACTGGCTGCGGTCATTACACCCACCATCGATCCGGTCAACATGGCATTGTTGATGGCACCGTTGATCGTGCTGTATTTCATCAGCATCCTGTTTGCTGTTATTGGTCAGCGCAAAAGAAAGTGAGCCTAATCAGCCTACTTTTTTTGTTTTACTTCCGCTCGCAAAGGGAAGGTGTGGTGGTCAAAATTTCCAAATGATGCTGCTCATATGTAAAAGGAACTTCAATAAAAACTCCCCGATCGAAGGCGTTTCACAATTCATATATTTAAAAATCACGTGTGCCCCAAAGGGGATACTGTATATGCGGATAATCCAAAGTTGAGAGGGTAGCTATTGAACCAGCTGACTCGACCTGCTATACTACGTCTAGTTTTGAATTTTATGTAGATCGTCCAAGAGCAGTTTTTCGATCTGCATATAAGCAGATTAGGCAGCCTTAGGCACCTACTTCTCCAAGGAGGCGAAATGCGAAAGCTCGTTTATTCGACGTCCCTCTCACTCGATGGCTATATCGATTCTGCGGCCGGAGATCCCAGCTGGGTCGTGCCCGATGAGGAACTCCATAGGCATTTCAATGACATTGAGCGAGAGATCGACACCCTCCTTTACGGCCGCCGCATGTACGAAATCATGGCTGGCTATTGGCCGACGGCCGACCAGGACCCTTCGGCGCCTGGTTACATAATTGATTACACTCAGATCTGGAAGCCAGTCCCCAAAGTCGTCTTCTCGTCGACGCTTGAAAATGTCGAATGGAACTCGCGACTGATTAGAGGGGATGCGGTCGCCGAAGTCGCACGACTCAAAGCGCAGCCCGGCGGCGGGTCCATGGGCGTCGGGGGTCTCCTCCTCGCCTCAGCCTTGGCATCCGCTGGCCTGATCGACGAATACCGCCTCTACTATGTCCCGATCTTCCTGGGCTCCGGCAAGGCAGCGTTCTCGCAGATTCAGAACCGCATCAGTCTTAAGCCGGTCGAGACACACACATTCTCTTCCGGGACGGTACTCTTGAGGTGCGCTCCCGTCACTTCGTAGTTTGTATCTTTAGGCAACCTAACAAATTGCTAGAGCCGGCTTGGCCAGCCCACCATCGCCCCTGGCAGTAGAGTGTTTCTTTGGGTTGGCAGGCTGCTCAACTCGATACCGTTATCTACCCAACGGTCAGATCGGAGGAACAACAAAATCCGCCTTCCCTGGCGGATTTCTGTGTGCCCCAAACGAGATTCGAACCGAACTTTTGACAATTTGAAATAGATTGAAAAGTTTAAAGCCTTACAGCAAGAATACTTGAGTTCCTTTTGCTCATTCTTTTACATCAAGTAACGAATGAAGAATCTTTTCGTTTAAGACATCGTCTTCAACGTATCATGCACCAGGCAGTTGTAAATTTTTATCAGTTGTTCAGGAAACGATAATTGACTTCAAGAAATCCTGAAAGTGAGAGAAATGTCCAATCTTTTTACTCGTTTAGTCCCCTGCTCTTCTTTACCTTAGGACTGGACCGGCTATGCGCTCATTGAACATGTAGAAAGGATCTACACTTTTACTCTTCTACACTTCTACATTTCTAAACCTTCTATTATCAGGCTCATAACCCGGAGGTCGTGCGTTCGAATCGCACCCCCGCTACCTTTAACCAATCTTAGACCGCCAGGCTCCTTATAAAAGGATAGCCCGGCGGTTTTTGGTTCTAAGGATCCCAAAACTAATATAACTTTCCCAAGAGGTTTCCGATAGACACTTTGGTGTTTGGTGAAGTGTTGTTTCTGGAAAAACGACCCATTTCTACTGATTGAGTCTTCCTACAATCAAGTTGATTTTTTATAGTAATTCTGATGACCTTTTTCACAACACGTCCATGTACTGATTCTATTTGACATAAAAGCCGACGATATCAAGATTGGAATCCATGGTGATCGTAAACACAAGGGTGCTTTTCTCATATTTCCCGACCAGGACAACTGTTGCATAATCCTCACCGGACGTTTTACTTTTTTGTCCAAGAGTGGTTATTGATGGATATTCAATAAAAGCTCCAGCCTCAACCAGTTTTGCTCCTATCACATCCTTTAATTTGCTCGAAGTAAGCTGGTCTTGAAGATCAGCTCTTATCTCGGCATTTACTTTATCGTAATCTTGTGAGTTAATCATCCCAACAACCTCTTTTGCACGCTCGGTTACGATATTTTCATCATAGATGTCAGCAAGTTTTACCGAGGCGCATGCAGCCAGTGTGATTGAAAATACTAGCAAAATGAAGAGAATTCTGATTAGTTTCATTGTTTTTTACTCCTTCGTTATCGTTTTATTAGCGAACAAGAATATCAAAACTGAAAAAACAGGTAAAGGTCATATCGCATCAATCGAATTATCTCAATTTGGATGCACTATCTTATTTTTTTCAATATTTTCTTTTTTTATAAAAACTCCCTTCTTATTGGTTACCGTGGCAACCACTACAGATTCTGATACTTGGAATCATCCAGTTCTTTCCAAATTTTTTCTTCATCGGAGGCATCGTGAATTTGCGCCTTTTCAGTATCCAACTCAGCCAGTTCTGCAGAATGCAACTCACTCATCGTTGCCAGTTTCACAACACTCCACTTGCCGCAATGTGGGCAGGCCGTCAATTTTCTCCCGAGCATATGAATACCGAAAAGTTGGAATCCGAATGGACGCTTGCATTTGGGGCAAATTCCTCCACCAAATGAATAACTACGCGCGGCGCCTGCCGGCAACTTTTTCCCCTTACGTACATTGACCATCGTAGTGATTGCAGAAATTGCTATTGCACCAAATGCCACCGCCAGGATTGGCACGACCGTCTTTAGTGATACAGCCGAACCTTCTTCTTTTGACATAAATACTGCACTAATTGTTTTTGAGTCGATCCGCTTGCCATCTGTGGTGAAGCCGACAGCGGAAAAGACATGAGCACCGGTCGGGTAATTATCGGTAACAAATTGGATCGCAAAAGGAGACTCAGTATCTTCACCTAACAAAGCCTCATCCAGGAAGAACTGCACCCGTTCCAAGTTGGCGGGTCCGCTGGCTTTTACCGTAAAAGTCCCCTGGATATCGCTATTAAAACCACCAGATCCAAAATCGCGCGAAAGACCCAGGGTTAATTCTTCTCCCTGTGCAGATGCAGCCGAAATTATTACAAGACTCACGAGAATTGCGATAAGAATTGCAACTGAATTTTTCTTCATAATCTCACCTCCAACGAGTTAAAATGGATTCACGATCAAATACTTGGGATGCCAGGTAAATCATAAACACGTCCAACGCTAACATCACAAATGCAACTATGCTGAAGAGTTGCGTGTTGAGCACAAACAGCCCGGCTACCTGGCTAAAGAAACCTGCCATGACGGGGGTGATGATGGCCATGGAAATTTGTTCAGTCACATGTGGGTCAGTTGCCGCGGTGTCTCCCGGCACAATCACGCCCGGACGAATAAAAAGTTCAGTGGATATCCCCAGAATAAAAATGAGTACAAACACAATCGCTGCCATTCTTGCAGTTTTTTTGGGGTGAATTTGTGTTCATATGTTCCTCCAATGTTGTATTAAGTTTTTTGCTCATATTTTGCAGGGCTGGCAATCCAGCATCATTTCAGGAATGCCAGTCCTAAAGTGCTTCAAATCAATGTGTTATTTTGTTATCGCAGTCAGGGCAGCGATCGCAGATCGATTGAATCCTTTCCCGACAACCAGCTTCCCAGGAACACATTGCCTCGAAATTTTGTACTATGTTAGCTCCAATTCCATGCATACAGAATAGTGACCACATTGAATCCCATGCTGACTGCAATCAGGAATTTGTCCCATAATGATAAATAGGTGGGTAGGCCAACCAGGTTGAACAGGAAAAAGAAGGCGGCCACGATAATATTCACCCAGCGACTCACAGACTGGGGCATTACCAGTGTCAGGAAAACCATCAGGATGGGCGTCAACATCAGAACCGCGATCCCCAGCCAAACGAATTGGTTTAAATTCATGTCGGACATCGGTTTTTTTGCCAAGTCTCCGCTGCAGATGCGCAAGACATCACCATAAAGATAAATTAGCGTGGCAACCACCCAGGTTGCAGAAAGAAGAATTTTGATATCCATTGTTTTATTTCTCCTGTTCCGAGATTGTGATGACCACTTTACCTCGGGCGTGTCCTTTTTCAAAATACCTAAAAGCTTCAGCTGTTTTACTTAACGGGTAGCATTCATCAATAACTGGTCGGATCTTTCCGTCTTCCAAAAGATCTCTTATGAAAAGCAAATCTTTTTGATTTGCTTTTTTCATTTTGCTTGTCATTTTTCTGCCATTGCTTTTTGACATTAAAGGTCCAAGGAAGAGTGACTGGAATATTTGGTTTGGTAATCCTCCTACGAAAACGTAAATGCCCTGGGGAGTTAAAGCACGCTTGTACGCGGAAAGCGGATGATAGCCATTCACCGCAAGGATGAGATCATACTGCTGTCCATTTTGGGTGAAATCCTCTATGGTGTAGTCAATGACGTGGTCTGCGCCGATCGAGTGCGCTATCTCCAAATTCCGGGTGCTGCACACGGCAGTCACTTCCGATCCAAACGCCTTGGCAATCTGTACCGCACACGTCCCCACCCCGCCAGACGCCCCGTTGATCAGAACTTTTTGCCCGGGCTGAATATGCCCCTGATCGCGCAAGCCTTGCAGGGCAGTGACGGCTGCCACGGGTGCAGCCGCAGCTTCCTCAAATGAAACATTGGACGGCTTTAGCGCCAGAGCGCTTTCAGGAACAGAAACATATTCGGCAAAACTGCCACTGCCAAGCCCAAAAATATCTCCAAACACCGCATCCCCTGGCTGAAACTGTTTGACGTTTCTGCCAACCGCTTCCACGCACCCAGCAATGTCAGCGCCGAGGATTGTGTTTATTGGTTTGAACAGCCCAACGCCTATCAGACGCAAGGGGAAAGGGTCAGCAGTCAGCATATGCCAGTCCCCCGCATTGATGGATGCTGCATGGACTTTTACCAGCACTTGTTCTTCATTGAGGGCAGGCTTTTTCACTTCTTCGAGACGAAGAACATCTGGCGGTCCATATTTTGTGTATACAATCGCTTTCATGGTTTTTCTCCTAATTCTTTTGACCGGCATCATAAATCAGGGCTAACCTTCAGGGTTAGTCCATTTCCAAGCGTACCAAACAACCAGTAAGGCAAACACAAGTTGGCCTGTGGCCCAAACTATCTCATAACCAGCGAGATCGCGATACAAAAGCACTAACCCAAATTGGCTAAGAATACACAAAGCATAGAATATGCCCATGATGCGGTTTGCCCAACGACTCACAGTAGACTTCAATGTCAGGGTCAAGACACTCATAAAAATCGGACCTACAAACATTAATGCCGCTACTGACAATAATTCGGGGGTCATTACAAAAGATCCGGTATTTGCAGGTGACGAGTTTAGACCGGATCAGTTAAGCGGTACGTATCCCCATTTAAACTACTTAACATTCCAGCTACCCATAACACTGCAAGGATTAACCTCACATCCAGCAGATTTCTTGCGGCTTCTTTGTTTATCCCAAGGGGACTTCCTTTAGTCGTATTCATTTTTATCTCCTTTCTTGAACGATAAGGATGGGTTTCATTAATTTGGACTTGAATAAAATTGTGGTCGCCACCCGTTTACCGGGGGTTGAAATGGGCTGGGAATGTTATCAAAGGCAAACCTCCTTTCCAAGTAGCTCTATCCATTTACTATTTGACATCTGACCGATCCGCCTGGCCAGTCCCGCGAAGTCCCCGAAGGGGGAGAGTATTCGAGGGGCCGGGTCCGAGAGGACGAACTGAGACCAATGGCATGCCTAAATCACGCACTTTTTTGAGCAAACCATGCAACGCGGCCTGGTCAACCACCGGGCCGGTTAAAAGCGTATCGCCGTCCTCTTCCAGCGAGATAGTCAGGCCCTCAAACCAGTCTGTCCACCGGTCATCCAGGTGTCCCTTGAGGCGGATTTCGTAGCACTGATTTTGGTTATGTTTTTCGTCGAATGTTTGTTTGTCACTCATCATGCGCCTCGCGTTTTTCCTTTCGTTGTTTATCTGCCCAAAGGATACCGCCCGATGTGGTGAGGCGTCATCACCACATGATGTGATTGAGGTTGTGATTAGTTGGTGAAAAAACAAAAAGCCCCGGCAGATGGTTTGAGGACACCTGTCGGGGTCGGAGTTGGGGTTTTCGGGTCAGTTAGAACAAATCGAGTTCCTCGGCCCGGCGGACAGCCGCCCGGCGATTATTGACCCCCAGTTTGTTGAAAATGTTTTTGGTGTGGGTACGAAAGGTGTTGAGCGAGACGATCAATTGGCCGGCAATTTCCGGGCCGCTTAATTCGCTGCGGAGCAGCTTGAGCACTTCCAGCTCGCGTTCGCTCAAAGGCTCTATCATGTCTGATTTTTGATGGATGATGGCTGATTTTGGCGCAGCCACCGGTTGTGTAAAGGCAGCCAGGAGTTTGTCCGTATAACCGCTCAGCGGATGGTCACGATTGCGCGATTGTTTTTCAATCAACAATCGCATCGCTTCACCTTCATCCACGAATATGCGAACATAGCCTTCCGGCTCGGCCAGGGCCAGGGCGCGTTCCAGCGCGGCGAGAGCCTGGGGGTGATTGCCCTGCGCCTCGTGTGCCAGCGCCTGCACCAGCAGGATGTCGAGCGCGCTGCCCCGGCGCTTTTGCGCTTCGGCGGCTTGCAACAGGCGTGCGAGCAGGGCGTTGACCAGCGGGTTGGCGATTTCCAGCCGGGCCAGGGTGAGGTGCTCGAACTCATGCAAGTAGCTGACTTCATCTGCCAGCGAAAGCCCGCGTTCTGCCGCCCACGCCCGGGCTTTATCGGGCCGCCCCTGTTTGAGATGGATGCGTGCTTTCAGGGCCGCAATGGGGCGCAGGTCAGGCACGAGGGTTTGGATATAGACCCGTTTGGCCTCGTCGAGCAGGGCCAGGGCGGTTTCCAGATCGCCTGCGGCCTCTTTCAGTTGGGCCTGGGCCACATGCCAGCGGTACAGCCAATCCACCAGGGTGGTTTGCAGACCCAATTCGGCGGCTCGTTTCAAGTGATGAGCGGCGAGGGTGTCATCTCCCCGCTGACGGTAGATCATGGACAGGCCGAGATGATGGTGGGCAGTGATGTGTTCAGCCTCCGGGCCGTGTTGGGCAGCCAGTTGTAAGGCATCCTGATAGGTCCGCTCGGCCTCGCTCAGGCTCCCCAGACCCACCAGCAGGTCGGCTACAGCAAAGGCGCTGGCAACCACCATGACGTGATTGCCCATCTGGGTCAATCTCTCCATCGAATCACCAATCCCCCGGATGGCCGACTCCAGGTTGCCGCTGGCCCAGTGGATGACCTCCAATATGGTGGTGGCCCGGGCGCGCCGGTCAAAGTCATCTTCGGGGATGAGTTGGAGCGCCAGTTCGGCGTATTTCACCGTTGCGGCGGGATCGCCCTGCACCTGGGCGTTGTAGGCGCGGGTCAAAGCGATCATCGCTGGCAGGGGCTTAAGCTGCGCTTCGTTCGCTAATTCCGAACCATCCAGGCATCGTTCAGCGTCCTGCAGGCGCAACTCGCTGGCCTCCAGTTCGCCGGTATCCGTAAATGCCTGGGCAATCTGGGTACAGAGCACAGGCCTGGTGCGGATCAGCTTGTCTGGCAGCTTCTTCACCCAGCCAAGCCAGGCGGCAGACTGGAAACTTTCATTCATCCCCTGCCAGGCCGCTTCAGCCAACCCCGCCGCCCGGACAAAATCCCCGGCTGCGATGGCGTGGTGAAACGCCGCGCCCAGGTCGCCGTTCTCTTCATGCCACTGGCTGGCGCGCAGGTGGAATTCGGCGAATTCTTTGGGTTTTCCCAGGCGCTGGCGCAGCAAATCAGCCAAAGAGATGGTGATAGCGATACCAGCGCCGCTCGTTATCCAGAGGGACAATGAACAGGTTGGCGTGTTCGAGATATTCCAGGGTTTCCTGCCCGGAAGCAGAAGGAGAACCCAAAACAGCATCACACAGCGGCCCGCACATGCGGTCAAGGATCGATGTGCGCAGCAGGAAGGTCTGGACGCTTTCGGACTGCTGTCGCAGAACTTCTTCAACCAGATAGTCCAGCACGAAATGGTGGCTGCCGGTGAAAGATTGGATAAAGCTTGCGGCGTCTTGATGTCCCTGCATCGAAATCGCGGCCAATTGCAGTCCGGCGATCCAGCCTTCGGTGCGGGTTTCCAGTGCGGCGATGTCTTCCGCGTGAAAGGTTCAAGCCCATCATCCGGTTTAGAAACTCGGCGGCTTCGGCGGGGGTGAAACGCAGGTCAGCAGCGCGCAGTTCGGTTAGTTGGCCGCGGGCGCGTAGCCGGGCCAGGGGCATTGGTGGATCTTCACGGGTGGCGATAGCCAGATGCATCTGCGGTGGCAGGTGCTCGAGCAGAAAGGTGAGGTCTTCGTCAACCGGTTTGGAATCGATTACGTGGTAGTCGTCCAGAACGAGGATGAAATGATCTGGGAGAGTGGTGATTTCGTTGAGCAGGGTGGTCAGGATCGACTTCGGATGGCGGTGGCTGAGGCGATTGGAGGGCAGCTAACACGCCCGCTCCGATCTTCGGCGCAATTGTCTGCAATGCCGCCACGAGGTAAGTCAGAAAACGCGTGGGGTCGTTATCCCCTTCGTCCAGTGACAGCCAGGCGACCGGTTGCCCGCAACCGGCGACCCATTCGCTGACCAGCGTGGTCTTGCCAAACCCGGCGGAGGCGGAGATGAGCGTCAGTTTGCGGCTTGCCAGAAGACCCTCGTTCAACCGCTCGATCAAGCGCGGGCGGAGGACAACCTTAGGCCGAGGTGGTGGGATATAAAGTTTTGTGAGGAGAAGTGGCTCAGACATTCCAAAATTAATTATACATCGCGCCTAATTGGAGCAGAGAGTATAAACAAAGAAAACTTAAAAATGAACTAAAAATTACCTTGACGAACCCACGTAAAGAGGCTACTATACGCACATCAATCAACTACTACTGCGTGCCGGGCAAGTGTGAACCAGCGTTCGTCGGTTTGGCTGATTTGCAGAACCCGCCGCACAAATAGCACGGATTCAGGAGCATTGCTCATAACCTGAAGGTCCTTGGTTCGAATCCAAGCCCCGCAACTCAACCATCTGAAAATGTGCTTCTTGATTTTAATAAAAAGATTTCGAACTTATAACTCTGAAAATATGCATCTGATGAGAAATTTTAATAAATAGTTGCTTTACCTTACACACAGTAATTCGATCATCTAAGGTAATTTGCTGCAGTTGATTCTTCTTTAGTTGTTATTCCTTCACCTTTTTTACTCTGGGACCAAATCTGAAATCATTTGCTAATGTCGCTTTTTTGATATATTCAAGCAAAGAATCACATGCGATTAACCATAATTGCCCTATCTTTATCCCATGGATCCTTTCATTTCGTAACAGTTTTCTAAGATATTGATCGCTGTATTTGAAATTTCAGAGTAGCTTTTCGGACTTCAATAAATATATTTTCTTTCGGGCTATCTAATAACCTAATTCCCCTTTTTAAATCATTCATCTCGAACCTTTCTCCTATTTCAGTGGAATTTCCAAAAGCTTGTGCTTTTGTTCAAAGCGAAGCAAATTCAGGAATTGATCCACTTGAATGAATTGTGGTTCGAGGTGGGTCTTGTTTGGTGCCCCCAACGAGATTCGAACTCGTGTTTTGGCCTTGAGAGGGCCACGTCCTGGGCCACTAGACAATGGGGGCAAGTGGCAGGATTGTAACATGCGTAAATATGGATGTCAACGAATGGTCTCAGGAATGGATCACGAGTAGATCATTGATCCGTTTCAGTAATGCATCCAGAGCAAATGGTTTCACATAATAATCGACCGCTCCGGCCTCCAATCCTTGCCGTATTTCATCGATCTGACCCCTGGCGGTCATGAATACCACCGGAATATTTTTCGTGGCAGGATTTGTGCAGATCATCCGGCAGGCATCAAACCCCCCCAATAAAGGTAGACGCACATCCAGCAAGACAAGATCCGGTTTTTCCTTTGCTGTGAATGCAACAGCTTCTTCTCCGTTGGTGGCAGGAATGACCTCATGCCCGCCTGTTTTCAAGGCGATGCTGATGAGTTCTCTTACATCCATATCATCGTCAACTACCAATATTTTTGCCATTGAATTATTCCAGCGCTTTTTTCCCCATGCTGAAAATGACCACATTTTTATCGCAAAGGAGTGCTTTCCGTTTCTACGACCGGAAAAAGTTTTCCGCTGCTTGCCCATGTCAGATAATCCTGTAAAAATCCCGTGATGAATTGGCAACTGGGATCTTTTTTTTCATTGTGCATGCATTCCGGGCATTCATTGAGGCTCCAAATCCATGCATCCGAATTTTCAGAGGTTTCTAAATGTACTTTCAAATTGAGATTGATCTTTTCTGAAATCCGCTTCAACCCTTCCATAATGCGTTTATTTTGAGGCAGAAGTCGGTATTCCAATGCATCGAAACCCAATTCAGAAGAATATTCTTTCAAAAAATATTTAAATGAAGAACGTCCAGCACGGAAAGCGATTCCATTACCACCGTTATGACCATATTTGAGACTTAAAGCCAATCCCATTTGGCTGGTTTCGTCAATGGTAAGTGAATTTCCAGATTGGGTTAGCAGCTTTTCATTAAGTGAAGTCAATCGGAAAATTACCAGAAGATCGGTTTTACCGATTATTTCCTGTAAACCCGAAAGAATGATATGGAAAGATGAGTTGGGGATCGCAGTGCTGATGCTGCTATGCATCATTTGCTTCCATTTCCGCTAAAATACCGTACAACAATTCCAGCAATACTTTCTTGACATCGTCTTTGCGGGTGGATATGCAAGGCAGGAACTTTACTTTCGGATCCAGCCGCAATGCCAGCCGCATATCTTCCACATCCCAGGCTGTTTCCATATCCTGTTTGTTGGCAGCGACAACATACGGGGTAGGTGCATATGCGCGGAATGTTTCCAGTATGCTGCGCGCCTCCCGGAACGTTTCCGGTCGGGTGCTATCGACAAGAACAATGAAACCGAGCATCCCTTCAGAAAGAATTTCCCACATGAACTCAAATCGTTTTTGACCCGGTGTGCCGAACAGATAGAGCACCAGGTCATCATCCACAGTGATGCGCCCAAAATCCATTGCGACGGTGGTGGTCTCTTTGACCGCGCGCTCGCTCTCTGAACTGATCTTGCGCTCGGTAGCCACCACATCGATCTCGCTGACAGAACGGATGAATTCCGTTTTGCCTGCATTGAATGGACCTGTCACCACAATTTTTACTGTTTGCATAAAACCACTACCTTATCAAATTGCTCGGATACGTGTGATTAACCGATTCAGCATGGATTTCTGCTCATCGGGATTTTTCGTGGGGAACATTTTGTCTCGGGGTAGGATTGGTATTCCGCCGGGTCGGATGATCTCCACCAATCCTGCCTGCAGCAGACTGTAAACCACTTTGCGGATTTGGAAATCGTCCATCTTGGTCACCTGGGAAATTTGTCGCATCGTATTTTTCGGATTAACGTATGATACAACTTTCCACTCGTCCACACTCAGGTTTACTTTTCGGATATTTGCACCGGGACGATCTGCAAATTTCAAGGACATTTCCAGGGTCGGGATTTCCTCCTGCAATTGTTCCATCTCTTTCAATTGGCGGGAGCCCTCAATGATCAAGTTTTCAAGCTCGATCTTCACCGGAATGAAATTCCCCGGCATCATTTGATCAGGATCAAAGAAAAAGAAACCTTCTGCCCAGGTAAATAGCTTGCGGATTACTTCCACAAAATACTGTTGGAGGGTTTCGATGATCTTTGCCTGGTCCAAATAACCGGCATTCACAAGCATTAATCCTAGTTCCTTGTCTGTCATCGCGCTGGATTTTTCCAGCAGGATCCTGTACTGGGTATCATTGATGGTTTTCTTGCGTTGCAGGATCGCAGGGAGGGTATTGTCCTCACGTCCATACTGTGCGTACGCCAATTTACCCTGTTTGAAGAACAGTTTGGATTCACCGCTTTGACCTTCGATAATTAAATTCCCGGATTTGCGGGCTAAATTAACAAGGTTTAGCAGTTGCGTGAGTGAAAAATCGCGAAGATTCCCTTTGAGTGCCATATCCCAGATACTGTGGAAATTATTATACAGGGAAGCTACCGATGCGTCAATTAACTTATTCGCAAATAAAGCCATGAATGCACCAGGTAACAACCAAGTTTCTATGAAGGTATAATTTCTTGAAGGGAATCTATTTTTTCGATAAAGGGAAAATGCCCGATCTATATCATTTTTTAAGGAACCAGGACTCAGGCTTCATTCAGCTTGTCGCCGAGAAATGGGGTGTCGTACTCCCTACGGGGAATCTTCCCGACCGATTGCAGACATTGATTTCAGCTATGAGCGATCCTGCTGCAATCAGGGAAGTTCTGGAACTGCTGCCTGAGGATTCGCTACATGCATTGAATTTCATACTTCAATCGGATGGGAAAATCCCCTGGTTAACATTTGAAAGAAGATTTGGCGAAATTCGAGAGATGGGTGCCGGCCGACGCGATCGCGAGCGCCCGGATATGAATCCATCATCGGCATCCGAGCGGCTTTGGTATTACGGTTTATTAGGACGATCATTTTTTGATGAAAAGCCATCCCCGCAGGAGTTTGCGTTCATCCCCGAAGAAATTTATCTTGCGCTGAACTCTCAACACGCGAAATCAAATTTGCTGCCCGGACGCCCTATCGGAAAGGAATCCATTTCTGTAAAATTTTTTACCACAGATTTGATCGTAGATGATATCTGTACCCTTCTAGCGGCATTGCGAAAAAAACAACCATTTGAATATTTTCTTTCGAAGAAAGATCCTGATTATGCGGATTTTATTCAAACCAATTTAAGGCATTGCAAGGTGATCAGTGAC
This sequence comes from uncultured Chloroflexia bacterium, assembly GCA_963699305.1. Lineage (GTDB taxonomy): Bacteria > Chloroflexota > Anaerolineae > Anaerolineales > Anaerolineaceae > JBGQAS01. Next base: position 1,450,812 of record OY969431.1, read on the forward strand.
AATGGACTTCCAGTTCCAGAAGCTACACGGAAATTGTTGGAAAGTCCACGAGGAGAAGTCCTTTACAACTTTGCCTCAAGTTGGCTTTCAAGTACGAAGATCAATGACATTGAAAATGTTTCCGATTTGGAATTCGAAGGTTTATTGAATAATAATCCCCTCGTAAACCGGAGTGCTATTGTCCAATTGATTAATTTGATTCCGAAGGATACTTGGTGGGATATCGATTCGTTTATTCAATATACCAAAAAGAACCAGCCTGATTTCTTGCGCATGGCTGGAGATTATGACGCGTGGTTTGTAAAAGAAAAACAGACAGGTGAATTTCTTGGTGGATTCTCAAACTGGGAAAAAGTCGAGGGGAGACTCATCCATTATTATTTAACTGGCCCCATGCATTGGCTGGGATTGATCGACCTTGCCTCGGTGGCTGAAGGTGAGCAAGCGAATTATTTTCGACTCTCCTTCTTATGGAATCAAATCATTAACCACGAAGGTTCCAAGGATATCAAAAAAAGAAAACGAACCGTTATTCGTGAAATCAAATGGAACCATCATTATCCCAAGGCTTGCTCCACGGTCCATTAGGTATCTCATCGCCAGGTACTGTGAATGGGTTGGAGAAAGTGGTTCAAATTACATATACCGAATATCCGATAAGTCGCTGTCAGAAGTTTCATCGCAAGGGCTCAATCCTGGCAAATTGATCCTGTTGTTAAGAAAGCATAGTGTTCAGCCCTTGCCACCGAATTTAATGATTGCCTTGGAACGTTGGGAAAAGGTGGGAAGCCAAGCCCGCCTGAACAATCCAACCATATTGACTTTCTCCAACAAAAAAATATTGGATGAAATACTAAAAGGTCGTGCATCACGATATTTTGGAGAACGGCTCAATCCTGTTTCCATCATCATCAAGTCAGGCGCTGAAAATAAAATCTCAGAGGAATTATTGGATTTGGGCATTCTTGTAAAAGTGGAAAAACAGAACCAAGTATAATTGCTCATATTTCTTGTAAATAACTAAGATCAATCTCGAGGGAAACTATGGCATTGAAAACCGATTGGATTACACAGGAACTTAATCAACTTAAAGAAGCCGGTTTATACAACCGCATTCGCACCATCAGCAGCCCGCAAGGGGCACGCTTGATCGTGGATGGAAAAAAGGTGCTCAATTTTTGTTCCAACAACTACCTGGGACTTGCAAACCACCCCAGGTTGGTGGCAGCCGCTGAACAAGCATTAGAAGGTTACGGAGCTGGACCAGCAGCGGTGCGGTCCATCGCCGGAACCATGGATCTTCATTTGGAATTGGAAAGAAGGCTTGCGGAATTCAAAGGGGTGGAAGCTGCCATAACATTCCAATCAGGATTTTGTGCGAACCTGGCAACCATCCCTGCCCTGGTTGGCAAAGAGGATGTCGTCTATTCGGATGAATTAAATCATCCCAGTATAATCGATGGGTGCCGTCTTTCAGGAGCAACCATTCTGCGTTTAATCGCGCGGATGCCAAACACCTGGATAACGTCATTGAGGAAAATAAATCAAAATTTCGCAGGGGTTTGATCATCACCGATGGGGTGTTCAGTATGGATGGGGATATTGCTCCCCTCGATAAGGTTTACGAAATTGCCAATAAGCATGACATCCTGTTGATGGTGGATGATGCTCACGGAGAAGGTGTCCTAGGCAAAGGTGGACGTGGGATCGTCGATCATTTTGGATTACACGGAAAAGTGGATGTGGAAGTTGGAACCATGTCCAAAGCCTTTGGTGTAGTTGGTGGGGTCGTAGCAGGAAAATCGGTCATCATTGAGTGGCTCCGCCAGCGTGGTCGGCCTTTCCTATTCTCCTCTGCCGTCACACCAGCCGATGCAGCAGCCTGTCTGGCTGCCATCGACCTCCTCGAAAATTCTACTGAACTGGTTGACCGATTGTGGGAAAATGGCAACTATTTCAAAGATGGAATGCGTAAATTGGGTTTTGATACTGGTCTAAGTTCCACTCCCATCACTCCATCATGTTGGGGGAAGCTCCCCTCGCTCAACAGTTCAGCCGCGAGCTCTTTGAGGAAGGTGTATTTGCGATGGCGATTGGTTTCCCGACGGTACCAAAAGGCAAAGCCAGGATCCGAGTCATGATTTCCGCTTCCCATTCCAAGAAGGATTTGGATGAGGGACTGGCAACTTTTGCGAAAGTTGGCAAAAAGCTGGGAGTCATTCGATAATGTTCCATGGGTAAGCTGACGCAAAAACCAAGTTCAAAGATGATTAATAACGCTGCTCGCATGATCCGTGCAGCGTTAATTATTTCCATAATCGGTTTCTCGGTTGGGATCTTATTTCTAACACTCGTAGGCACTCACTCCCGCTATTTGGCAGATGATTATTGTTACTCCAGCAATTCAACAAGCTTAGGTTTTTTCAATGGCTTTTGGACAACATATACCTCGTGGTCTGGAAGGTATTCAGCAATATTTTTCTTGCAATTTTTCAGCTTTTTGGGACGTTATTTCCCTGCTATCTTACCCGCATTGATCCTCGCAGGTTTTTGTATCAGCTTGAACTGGTTGTACATTGGAATAATGAGGCTGAAGGGATCGAATGTAACCAGCTTATCATCTTGGAATTTCGCTTTGGGGATAGTCTTTTTTCTTTATTGGCTGGCACCAAACCGTTACCAGGTTCTCTTCTGGATGAACGGTTCTGTCAGCTATTCCGTTCCCATTCTTATCTTGATCACAGCAATTGCCTGGATTCTTAGTCTGAAAAACCAAAACCATTCAAATCCCATAAAATGGAAGTTCATCCTCATCGCAATCTTATTGCTGATCGGCTCAGGATTCTCTGAAACCAATGCGGTTTTTCAAGTCAGTTTTCTAGGTATTTTGTGGATTTGGAGCCTCCTTATTAAATTCACAAAAGGGCCTTATGGAATTACGAAAGGTTTTCTTTTTCGGTTTTTTAATTTCCATTCTCGGCATGCTTCTCGTCATCATTGCCCCGGGTAATCGAGTGCGTCAAGTGTTTTTCCCTTCTCCGCCCGAAATTTTCGACCTGATAAAACTCTCAGTCAAATATGGAATGGATTTTGTGAGTGACACATTATTATCCTCACCACTACCAATTGCGGTCGTCTTTTTGTGGGCTTTCGTTCTTACGGTGATCAAGAATAATTCTCCTGAAAAGTTCACTTGGATTTATGTCAAACGGATGATGGTCTATTGTATTGGCATTATCCTCACGACATTGCTATTGGTAATCGCAATCTGCGCACCTTCCGTTTATGCACAGACAGCATTTCCAGAAGCGAGAGCATTGACGTCTGGCATTTTTATATTGGTAATTTGCTTTATCGTTCTAGGTGTAATATTTGGAAGTTTGCTCACCAAGTTGAGTTTTCGATTTCGTGATAAATTCAATTTTTCAATTTTATTCATCGCTTTGCTCATTCTTTGCGTGATTTCAATTTATCCCATACGGGGATCCATAATCCTATTGTCTGATTTAAAGCAGGCATCCAATTTTTCCTCATCCTGGGACAATCGGTTTCTGGAAATTCAACAACTAAAAACAACGGGTGAGACGTCCCCTGTTGTTAAGGCGATTGATAGTCAGCATGGAATACTGGAAATATCCCAGGATCCCTCCAATTGGGTTAATACATTCGCAGCCCGGTATTATGGTTTGGAAACCATTTCAGCCCATTAACGATTCATCCCGCCTTAAAGGCGGAGATGAATCTTATAGGAGGGAGGAGAGATTTTACAAGCAAGCTGTTGTTACTGCTGCCAGATTACAGAAGCCCTACTATATCAGTTGTCAGACAACCCAGTTAGTGACACATATCACCTATTTGTCTGACAATTTACTTGTTTGAGTCCTGACTTCTTGTTGATTCATTATTGCGTTCTATTTTCTCGGGAGGGATTTCTTCAGCCTTTCCTTCCAAAACGTCCTTACTCGTATCCTTCTCGTTCCATTCACCGGGAATGACATTTCGGAGTTCGTTCATGTGTTCGTCAACGATTTTTTCTTGGCATAATTGAACAAAGAGCAATAATCCAAGAACCAATAGTAGCAGATCATCCAATGGTCCGAAAATCAAGTCTGGCATTGGTAAATAAAAAGCGACAACAAATGGGATGATTTTTAGTCCAAATGGCACACGGCGATCTTTAATCAGTCGCCATATTAGTTTCAATCGGATGGTCAATTCTTCAATAATATCGATTTTCTTTTTGCTAGGATTCATAGTTGTAGAAGATTTATCAAATATATAATAAATTATCTGCTTTTCATCTGGTGATTTCTCTTCAATCGAAGAATGGGTGCCGCCAGCTTCCGAAGATAATATTTTCCAACAATTGGGGCAAACCATTTTCCTCCATCCCGGTAATGGACTTTCAACATTTCTGGCCAACATCGATCATCCGCGGTAATGGTTTTGGTTTCCCGGTGCAGACGAAAATTTGCCCAAATCTCGCCAGGTTGATATTCCATAGTTGCTAGCTTACTGATCCTCACCCACAAATCGTAATCCATTGCGAAGTAAAAGGATGGGTCGAGTGGTCCTACCTTTTTCCATAATTCCTTCCGAAAAAAACAGGACTGTTGAGGTATGTGTACAAACCCACGTCGTAGCTTCTGATAATCCGTTTGAGCCGCCGGGAACCTACCGATAATGCGATCACGTTCATCGATGAAATTGACATCCGCATATACCGCGCCGGTATTCGGGTGAGCGTTCAGGTATTCCACCGCCCTGCTGATTGCTCCAGGTTCGTACGTATCATCGGAATTCAACCAAGCCAAGATCTGACCGGAAGCTCGTGCAAACCCCTTGTTGATCGCATCCGTCTGACCATGATCCGTTTCGGAAATTGATTCCTTTAATTTCTTTTGATATTTCTTGATTATTTGATTGGTTCCATCTGTCGACCCACCATCCACGATGATATATTCAATATTCGGATAATCCTGGGTTAAACCGATTGAATCGTTCTTTCAATAAAATTTGCCTGGTTGAACGAAGGCGTGATGATTGAAACGCGTACTGTATCCTGCATGTTCATTGACTTGTTCCAGAAGGGTTCGCAAGATCGAAAATAATATATCCTGCACCTTGACGGTAGATCGGAAAATGTGCATAAAGCCAATTCGAAAGATCAGGTTGCCTGTTAAATTCGGATAGATCCGTTACAAGGAAATATTGTTTTCCTTCTGTCACCTCTGTAAATTGCTCCTGAAACTCCGGGAGTGCATAACCTGCCAACATGCGGATTGCAGTATCTCCAGTGTATGGCCAATACGCAGCAGGCTTCACCCAACCCCATATCTCCAATCGATATCCATAATCCTGTGTCAGCGCTACGATTGATGTATTGTGACCAATCACATCACCTATATTCTCCCAAAACAGGACTTCCGGCCGGTAATTTACCTTATGAAAAACCTGCCGGATATCCCATAGGTTGATAAGAAAACCAAAGGTTAGAACGATATAAAAAATTGTTTTCCAAAACTTTGATGGATGTATCTCATCGATTCGTTTAGTTACCAGCTCTGCCAGGGGGGTAATGGAAAGCGCAATAACAGGGATCAGTCCCAAATTGTAATAATTATGAGTAGATGCATAATATGCAAGCAAGAATGCAAATAATCCATATCCAATCCAAAATCCGATGATCAATGCGCGTTTCTTCCACTCTTTAAAAAGGAAGATTCCAACAAGACCAAGCATCAGTATGACCAAACCGGCAACTTCCTCGATTTTACCAGCCCAGCGGATATAGAATGCAGGATCAATCCAAAGGCTCGGAAAAAACCGCAGACTCAATTGCTTTCCCAGGCCACTTTTCATGACAATGCCATAAATGATGAAAAGTGCTGTTGGCAGAACCGTGAGTACACCCATCACCCAAAACTGGAACTTGCGAATGCAATTCTTGAAACCGATGGACATGATCAATCCAATGAAACCCCCTAGAACAATAAACACAACCAATCCTTTTGCCAGGATGGCCATTCCTCCCAGCAGCCCCGCACCTATTGCCAGACCCCATGTCGCTTTTTTCATCCATCGGTACATCAACCACCACGAAAACAGGATAAGTGCATATATCAATGGATCGGGTTGAAAGGTCCTGCTGGCGATGACAGAAAATGGAAGGAAAAGGTAAACCATCGTCCCAATGACCGCACCATCGTGCGATGTTAATTCTTTCGCAAGTAAATAGAGAGCCAAACCACCGATGACCCAAAATACGGATGCAAAAAGTCGGGGCACCCAAATGACTTCTGCACCAATTATCCGATACGTGATAACAGCAAGACCATCCATAAAGGGTACTTCAAAATCTTCTGCCTTCCACATTTGAAAAGCAAGCTCTCTTTTCCATTCCGGTGCAGTCGATAAATCTTGATAATATCTGCCCCTCGCGAGGATTGCGCGATTCAACTGGCTGGTAGGATGAAAATCCAGCGGGAGATCCGTGATGTCATATGCTCTAATGGCGATTGCTGCCAAGAAAATGACCACAAGGATGATTATTCGAGCAAGTTTGGTATTTCCAAAAATGGATGATTGAGATTCCAAGGTAAGCACCTGATCTTTTTATCCTGTCCACTTTCGGATGAACAATGCATCCGATTGGAGAATCGCACCATTTTTCGGGGAAGTTAATGAATCAAGAAGTCCCGCAAACTCGAATCCGCGAGTATGTAAATAATGATAAATGTCCTCGAAAAGCGGTTGCTTCTTGTAAAGCATTTGATATGTGACCTCGATCTGTAAAAAATCCACCAGCGAAAGCGTTCTTGTAGCTCCTTTTAGAACATCCAATTCAAATCCTTGTACATCGACTTTTAAATATACCGGTTGCTTTATCTTCATTTCTGGTAAAAAGTCATCCAGTCGTGCAATGGGAACTTCCAGTTTGGTTGAATGAGATGTTTCAGGAAATGCCTTCCGATGTCTCGGATCCATTTCCAATATGGACGAAGATGCACGAAAATCGTTCAGGTTAAATTTGAACAACTCCCTTGTGATTTCCCAAAGAGGTTTGGAACGTTTTGATACAGCCCCATTTCCCAAGGTTTTTATTAATGGATGAAATATTCTCCATGAGAGGATCAAAACAATAAATCTGAACTTCCGGGAGTATCATTCGCATTGCAAATGCAAATGCGCCGACATATGCACCCACATCTATTACAGTTTTTATTTTTTGGGAATCCAGCCATTTACGATACGGAGTCAAGCGCGGAAGTTCATGCACCAAGGATCGATTGGTGAAGATCAACCTTTCCAATAGTAAATGATGCCTGGGATATTGATTCGGCAGAGCCAGATATTCTATGGCTCGAATCATTTTTTGCGTCACTAGTGTGGACATGCCTGCTCCTGAAGAAGGAATTGTAATCCAATACCTAATGCCTGAAACGTCTTTGGAATCGCTTTGCTTTTGACTCAAGATAGGTTTTGCGTAATCGTGAGAACCCAAGCAAAGCCAGCGCAGCGTAGAGAATGCGATGCCATTCCTTCAAGCCGGTGCCGGGGTGTTGTTTAATACTCTGCCAATATTCAGAGATCGCTTTGCGAGGTTGATTGGCATCCAACAAATATCGAGCAGATAATCGGTATGCACCGGCATAAATAATGCGTTTGTTCTTTATAAAAAGATCCTTTAAACCCGGTTGAGTTGGCATCCATTTTACGATGCGTTTGGCTTCATCCCCAAATTGATCAGCAAGAGCGATGTTTTTGGCATGTTCGTGGAACCGTGCCATCGCCCATGGTTCGTTCACATGAATTATCTCCCCCAATTGCCCCACTCGCAGCCAGAGTTGATGATCCAAAAGAAGATTATAGGAAGAGTCTAAAAAACCCGCTTTATCTAGCGCGGTTTTTCGAATAAAAACCGCCGGTTGACCAATAATCTGAAATTTCATCAGACCAAGCAATCCCCAATCCTTGTATCGAATGATATTAAGGATATGGTTTTCGGCGTCCACAGCAACGACATCTCCATGGACGATCACCGCATTGGGATACTTGGTAAAGCATTGTATGGCTCCATCAATAGCACCAGGCAAGAATTGGTCATCAGAATTCAACCAGGCTATAAATTGTCCCCGGGCCCGTTGAAAACCTTTGTTGATCGCCTCTGCTTGTCCTCGATCTTTTTCGGATACCCACCAGGAGAGCTTTTCTGAATATTTCTTGATGATTTTCAAACTACCATCCGTGGACTTGCCATCGATAATGCCATATTCAAGATTCCCATATTGCTGAGAAAGTACTGAGAGAATGGTTTGTTCCAGGTAAGCAACCTGGTTGAATGAAGGTGTGACGATGGAAACCAACGGGAGATCGGATTTCACTCAAATAACCTGTTGTAATCGACTTTTGGAAAAACGGTCAGCTTTCCACCGATGGTCGCATCTAGCACTTGTCGATTCGCACGTTCATATGCTTTCTGCGCAAGAAGGTATCCTTTTTCGGAGGTTTCAAGATCTGGAAGCTGCCAGCGAAATCCCTTGCCAAAATATGCTGGCGAAAAATGATTTGGATCATCTCCCTGTGAAACAACAGTCGTGTTCGGTTTACCTTGCGAAGTGAAATTATGATCAACGCCGATAAGGATCACCTGTTGAAACCCGAGATAGAATGCCAGTTGTAATGCAACGAATGTGACCGTTGCGCCTTCCCATAGACGTCTGGATGCATTGGTGCTGAATCCCGGTCCAGTGTAACTGGTGTACAGAAAAAATAAATTCGGATCTGGTTTTATCCAACGGTGCGACCGCCAGGCGATGAATCGCGGAATCTCCAATTTTTGGATATCCGCGGCACATTGCTCAACGACCAGGTCATTGATGGAGAGATAATAGGATGTTTTAAAGCCCAATTCAGGAAACATCAAGTAGATCCGATTTAATCCCATCGTATATTCTTCGCGCAGATGTGATAAATCTGTCTTTGCCAGGCTTGGTCCATTTCCAAGGATGAAACATCTTTTACCACGGTGAATGTCCCGGAAATTTTGCAAACCTCGAATGGATTGCCGTCTCCAGGGATGAAAATAGGCGGATGGAAGATCCTTTAATCGCCCAAACCAATCGTATGTCGCCCCAGCCATATTGATGACTGCAGGAGGTAAAATTTTTCGGATGACTCGTTTTGTTCCATTCATTCGGTGCTCAATCGGGCTGTTGCACCGCCATCGACAATCATTGCCTGCCCTGTCATGAATGATGATTGTGTATTATCTGCAAGAAAGTAAATTGAATGTGCGATTTCTTCCGGCTTCCCTACCCTTCCATTTACCGTTTTCTTCGCCAGGTTCTCGAGCCGATCGACCACGCTTCCACCATCCAGGTGACCACGCTGCATCCCCGCTCGAAGCATGGGGGTGTCTACTGCCCCCGGTAGGATCGCATTTACCCGGATATTATCCGGAGCAAACTCAATTGCCATTGCCCGAGTGAGTGCTAGCAGCCCTCCCTTGGAAGCGGCATAAGCAGCGATGTTTACAGAGGTTGCCACAGCATGAACTGAAGATACATTGACTATAGCGCCGCCGCCGGCATTCTTTAATAATGGGTAGGCCAATTTTGAACTGATAAATACAGACCGCAGGTTGGATGCCATCACAGCATCCCATTCTTCCATAGAAGTATCCAGGATAGGTTTGGAAATCTGTATGCCGGCATTGTTAACGATCGCGTCCAATGTCTGGCTGAATTCCCTGGCTTGCTCGTAGATCATTTCCAGATGTTTTGGATTGGAAATATCGGCGTGGATAAACTTGCCATTTTTTGGAAATTCATCACCAAAGGTATTCCGGTCCACTCCGATGATCGCCCATCCGTGGTCTGAAAAAACATGCACAGTGGCACGCCCAATCCCTCCAGCTGCCCCTGTGATCAGCATTACTCGTTTTCGATCATCCATCTTTTCCTTCCCATGAATTTACAATTGTTGCCGAAAATTATTCAGCTCTTTGCTATCCAAACCTAAACCGTCAATTAAATTTCGAATTGTGTTCCAATGGACATTCTCCCAGGCAGAAGGACTGGAATTTGAATTATGCGGAGCCAAAAGTACATTATCCAGCTTTTTGAGAGGTGAGGAAGCAGGCAGTGGTTCCTCTTCAAAAACATCCAACCCAACTCCTGCAATTTTTTTGTTCAACAATGCCTCAGTGAGCGCTATTTCGTCAATGATCGGTCCTCGTGCTGTATTAATCAGGATTGCGGTAGGCTTCATCTTTGCAATTGTTTCTTTATTTATCAGATGATGGCTCGTCGGATTAAGGTCGGCATTTACACTAATAAAATCCGCAATCGATAGTAATTGATCAAGATTCACCATATCTACCCGATATTGTGTGAGGAATTCTTTATCAATTTCCTTGATATCATTACCCAGAACTTTCATGCCAAAACCAAGTGCTCGCTGAGAAACCGCTTTTCCAATATTCCCCATGCCAATGATCCCCAAAATACATTCGTGCAATGCTTTGCCGGGAATTTTTTCCCATTTTCCACTTTTTAACTCCCGATCCATCCAGGGTTGTCTGCGTGAAAAAGCTAATATATATCCAAACACACTATCTGCAACAGCTTGCGTGAATGCATTGGGTGTATTGCCGATCTTTACCCCAAACTCAGTGGCGGCTTGTTTATCTATCGAATCAATCCCTGTACCCCATTTCGAGATCACTTTTAAACGTGGCAGACACGCTGTGATTACTTCTTTGGTGTATCGATCATCCCCACAGATTGCACCATCAATCGAACCAGCATATTTTAATATTTCGTTTTCAGATAATCGCTCTTTTACCTCAGGGACAATCAATTCGATGTGATAATGTTGAAAAACCGGTTGAAACCGGTTTACAAAAGGGATCATGTATGGTGCAGAGAAAAGGACAGTCAGCATAAAGGTCACCTTTCGCTCATTTCGATAAAGTATAACCCATTCTTTTTTTGGAAAGTATTTTCCATAAAGGAAAAGGGAGCTATTGTTTCAGCTTTCTAAAAATAAAAACCTCGCTGTCTCCCTTGGTGAATGCAATTTCAATAGAGTACATGCGGATGAAAATTTTTTATGCTTCAATGATTTTTTGGAGCTGTGATTCGTATTTATCAACAACAATATTGATATCAAACTTCTTCGCCATCTCAAGACTTAATTTGCGGCATCTAAGCAAACTTTCCCTATCTGTACAATAATTCCTTATCACTTTAACCATATCGTCTTTATCATCCGAATCAAAGAGATACCCGTTTCTCCCTTGCTTGACCAAGTCCGTAAACCCACCAAAATTTCCAGCCACAATCGCCAAACCCGCAGCGAGCGCTTGGACACCTACCACTGGCAAGCCTTCTGATCGTGAAGGCATAAAGAGAAGGTCACTTTGAACAAGAAATTTTTGCACGTGTTCCGGGGAAATCCATCCAGAAAACGTTATGCGTTTTTTCAAACCCATTTTTTCTATCATTTCTTGCATTTCACTCTTCAAGGGACCATCGCCAAGCATCCTGCAATGCCATTTGAGATCTGTTATTTCGGATAAAACCTTAATCACCATCAAAGGATTTTTTTGTTCCACGAACCTTCCAGCGAATATGATCTCTACCGGTTTGGTTCTATGAAGTGTTAGGTTAACATTCTTGATTAATTCAACTCCATTGGGAATTACTTCAATAGGCACATTGTAATTTTTCAAAGATAGATTTCGCGTGAAATGTGAAACCGCAATTACTTTATCCGCCAAATGCCATATGGTCGGTATGAACGGTCTTAGCCATCGGAACCAATGGTCCGTTTTTTCTGGGACGCCGCCAGGAACATCACCTAAATGAACGGTCATCAAATACGGAATATGTGTGATTTTCTTTACCAACCAACCAATCACCCCAGTTGGTACAGCAAAATGTACATGAACGACATCCGGTCGTTTTTTGCGGATTTCTTTAAGAGCATTAAAAAAACCAAAGATGATATACAACAACATGCTGAAAAATGTTGCGCTGTAAGCATTTTTGCGTCCGCAGGAAACTCGGATTATCTCCACTCCGGATTTCGTTTCGGTTTTTGGCAGATTGCCGTATTGACTGGTGATCAAACGTATCGAATGACCTTTTTTTAGCAAATGAGTACAGATATCCTCGGCAACTTTGCCTCCCCCGCCACCCACTGGAGGATATTCATGAATGAGGACCAATATTTTCATTTCGATTTTTTTCGATCGCCTTTATGGATGTCCCCATTAATCACTTGGCGAACTACATAGGTTGGTTTCCCCTGAGATTCGTGATACGTTCTTACCTGAAGTTCGGCAATCAGACCCAATAAAATGGATTGTACGCCAATCATTCCGACCATGACGCTGAGGATAAATAATGGTGATTGTGTGACAGAAATCTGAAAGAACACCTTGCGGATAAACAGATAGAAAAGTGCAATTCCAGAAATCAAAATGAATAACAAGCCATATCCACCAAATAAATAGATAGGCTTGTTTGCATAACTCAACAAATATTTGACTGTGAAAAGATCCAATATTACTTTCACGGTTCTTTCCAATCCATATTTCGTTTTGCCAAATTTTCGGGCATGGTGGCGAACTGGCATTTCGAAGATTTTTGCTCCAAAGCGATGTGCGTAAACCGGGATGAATCTGTGCATTTCTCCATATAAGCGGAATCCAGTGAGAACTTCGCGGCGATACGCTTTCAATGTGCATCCATAATCATGCAACTTAACCCCGGTAACCCAAGAAATTAATCCATTGGCAATTTTGGATGGTAAGGTTCGATTGATGAACCGGTCTTTGCGATCCTTTCTCCACCCACTAACAACATCATAACCTTCATCGAGTTTCTTCAACATTGCGGGAATATCCGCAGGATCGTTTTGCATATCCGCATCCATGAGAATTACTATTCCACCTCGCGAATAATCAATTCCAGCTGCTAAAGCGGCGGTCTGACCAAAATTCCGACGCAGCTCAACTACCTGCACATGGAGTTTATCTTCTTTAGCTAACGCACTCAAAACTGATAAACTTTCATCCGTGCTTCCATCATTCACATATACAATTTCCCATTTATCTTTAAATGGGTCGAGAGCACGATGGATATTTTTATGCAGCATGCGTAAATTTTGTTGCTCATTATAGACAGGGATGATTATGGATATGGTAATCATAATTTCCTAATTATAGCAAAAGAGAAATCTTAGTTACCCATGTTAAATTCGAACAAGGTAAAATTTTCCGCACCGTTGATCAATCCTATTTTCATCAACTGCTCTTTAAATTGAGTCATGTATGGATCGCTGGAAGTGATCATATATTCATTGGCAAAAATATATTTCATTCCAATTTTTTCAAGAAACACATCTGCTGTACCTACTTTCAAAGAATGGAAATATTCCACGGAATTCATCAAGCCATCCAAATTGATGATCGTACGATCCTTTGTAAAATACGCTACCGTGCCACCACCTGTCATGCCAATTTTCGATCCCATAGGGACAAAGCTTTCCATTCCCTGCGCATCTTTTAGATACCAACCCTTTTTGTCCGCGGCAATATTGTATGAGGAACGTGAAATTACATCGACCGCGTTTACAAGGATCAATGCAATTGCTGCTATTCCAATGATTCCATTTATATAAATTTTCTTAATTTTCTTGGTCTGTAACCAATCCATTACGAAATGGAGAAGGATGAATACGAAAATTACCGTACATAGCAATTCATTGATCCAATACCAAAACCGTGCATTGGGATAACCGGTTGCATTATAGTAGGAAATTTGAGCGAGGCTGGATAACACTAGAGGTAATAATCCAATTCCCGACGCGATCCGTATTAAACACTTTCTTATTGATACGATACACCAATAATGACAAACCCACCTCTACGAATAGAAAGAATGTGAAAATTATATTCATACTCTTTTCGCCATCAAAAATGCTGATGCGTTGAATGATGTTTGTCAGATAATTGGCAGGAATTGTTAGCAAACCCCAGGGACCAACATTGATGGATCGGGAAAAACCGAGCAAGACAAATGGATCCACATTATGAGAATACACCGTATTTGGTAATGTAGCCCACCAATGCTTAATTTGACCGCTGATTGGCATGAACGTCCCAAACATCAAATGATTCCATGCAAAATATCCCATCAGACAAATAAGAATTGGAAGGCTAAAAATCAAACCCTCGCGGAGGATTATCACCCTTCTCGAATGCAACCATTGCTTAATAGAAAAAGTCTCCTTTTCGAGGGTCTCAGAAGGTTTACGCGACCAAATCAGCAATCGTAATCCCCCCAGTAGAAGGAAAGTAAATACGATATTGTAAATTAGCGTCGAACGGGGAAAAGTATCAAATAATTTTTGGGAGGAAAAAATTAACATGCCCGCTGAAACGATCAATACACTGAGTAGCAAAGAAGCGAAAAGTCTAGCAAAAAATGTAAAGAATTCTTTTTCTATTTTCAATTCTATACAATCCAAAAAGCCATAAGATGAGTGGATTGATCACAATGCACAATCCTGCCATCAAATACATAGCATTTAGAAAAGGATGGTAATTAATCGAAAAACCAAATCTAGCGATGAAACTGGCTGCAACACTGAAGAAAGATAATCCAATGTCTGCAATCAGGATGTGATTGATTTTCAGCCCACGTAAGAGCACCCAAAGACCAACGATTACAATGGTAAATATATTGTCTAACCTGCTCATTAAGGCTAAAGATGCAATACAACCTATCAAGAGTATTGAAATCCAAGGTTGTTTTTGTTTGAATGAGTTTTCCCTATAATTAGCCGCATAAAAAACAAGAAGGACAAGAAAAAACGCGTTGATCCCTGATTCCAATCCATGCATTGAGGTTACAAAATGGATATAAGGGAAGAATACCCAAAAAAAAGCACCGAGTCCGGACACAAATGAATTGAGTTTCCTTTTGAGCAAATAATAGAGAACGATTCCGGTTCCGATATTCAGTATGGCCATCACGATAATTAATGCACGTAATGGAGTAATTAGATCCTGTCGGAATACTCCAAAAACAGCGATGCAAATAAACATCCACAAAGGATGAAAACCATTTGTTAGGTTGATCTGATCAAATGTAAATCCATGACCAGCCACAACATTTTGAGCAACCTTGAAATAATAATATGCGTCATCTGTTGTATACCAAGAAATGAGGCTCTCTGCCGGGGATAAAGCTGCATAAATATGCAAGGAGAGAACTATTATTGCCAAAATGGATAAGATGATCCAATCGCTCTTTTTTAATGTCATAGTCATCGATTCCGGAGCACAAAAACATTCGAATCTAGAAGACAGGCAAACATGGGGGGAGTTACCCCAACTTGTGGGCTGCTCCACTCCTCTGAAGGTCCTTGATACTGTCTCCCGGTAGTGAGCAGAACGTCAGCCTGTTCCTTCCATTGCGCAGCAAGATTATCATTCCAAAAACCATACTTGTGTAGTTGTTGTTCTTCGCCACCAATCCTATGCGAATAAGCCGCATTCAATAATGATGGGAAAATCCTGATTCCTTTTATATCAATGAGAGGTAAAGATAAAGTACCCCCATCCCAATAAACAAGTTCACCCGATCTTATAAATTGCTTTAAAGCTTTGCCGGTAGATTCAATCTCGGCAATAATATCACCACAGCCATTGTTATTTATTCCGATCTCATTCCAATTGATGAAAGAATTAATAATGGTGATGATTACCAAAATACAAATGATGAATATCTTGCCAAAAGCTGTTTTTTGAATCTTTCTTTTTTGCACAATCGCCCAAATCCCTGTACTAATAAATGCCAGGAGACACATCACCAAGCCAACGATTATTTTTATGTTTCCAAATATCGGGTCGAATTTTTCGAGTAATAACGAATAATCAATGCTGAATTTGTCAGAGATTAATTTCCAGATTTGTATGTTTGAATTTTCAACTTGAATTCCATTCATTTTAGGTACTTCAGTATGCATAATTTGCAACCATAAATTTCCAGAAAGAGAAAAGAAAACGCATCCAATTATAAATAGAGTGATGAGACTAATGAGAAACAAATCAGAAAATTTTGTAGTCGCATGGGTCCATTCAGCTAACGTCATCACGCCCATTATCAATCCCAGGACGGAAAAGAAGCTGAAATATGGTGAATAACAATACACGCAATAATTATTTGCCAAACTAGCCCATGCATGTCCCAGCCACAGCAGGATGAAATGATAGGAAGAGCATTAAAGCTAATCGAAATTTCCTGGAATTTTTCCGATTAGACTTCTGAATCCAAAAAATGAATCCCATCAACAATAAAATCAATGGGATCATCATTTCTCTATTCCCCACCCAAAATGACAGCCATCTGGAGGACAACTCCATTTTGGGTGCCCAGAATGGAGATCCAAGATCGACCGAATTAACGAATAAGCCGGAGTTTCTTCCACCTATCCATGTAATTAGTTTTGGAAGCCAACTCGACCAGATTCGCAATATGTTAGGCCAAAAAAGAATATGAACTCCAAGAAATACAAATAGGAAACTCCCTAAAAACGCCAAACCTGATTTCCATCCCTTATCCCAGAAAACATAACCAATCACAATTGGTATGAAAAGCACCATATTTTCGCGAGTGGTTATCAAAATACCTGCAACTAAACCACCCAGGATGAATGGAATGATTTTCTTTCCTGAAAAAGTAATGAAGTATAGTGTCCAAATTAACAGAAAAAATACTGTAACCTGGGAAATACCCATGCTGAAATATCGAATATAAGTGGAATTTGTAGTAATCAACCAGACTAACACAGTGCCGCCCCAAGTACCTGCCAGTCTTCTTCCCAATAACCACAGTCCGATGAGTGAAGCGACAGCAGTAAAGATTGCAAAGTATCGACCGGTGCGAATGCCGGGACCTAAAAGAAGTTCTGCCCAACCCGGTATTAAAAAGAGAAAGGCATTTTGTTAGTCCAAACCCCAAAATCTTGAAAAGGTTTATAAGCACCGGTGGCAAAAAGATAGCCTTTATATAAATATGTCCCCTCATCCAGATTAGGTAAAACATGATGAGCAAGATAAACAGCTTGTGTGAAATAACAAATAACACCCAGCAATGCAAGGACCACCGCTGCCCATGGTGAAATTTTCTGCCAAATGCTTTTCTGCTTTCGATCAGGTTTCACTAATGCTTCCTATAATTTTTATCTAGTTCATTTTTCTGTTTTTCTATTTTTCAAGAGCAGATCGACTATTTGAAAATCGAGTTCCTCATCAATGTCCCATGCTTCTGACCGATCAATCTCAAAAAGAAAAGGCCTCTCACTGATTCGATTTCTACGTCTTTCGAGATTTTCTTTTGTGAATAAATAAAAACATGAGTTTTCCTCATATATGGGTGGAAGATCCTGGGTTTGCAAAAGAATGGCAGGATTATGGTTGATGGGTCTCGCTAATTGATCCCATAATCGAACCGATACCCGACTTACCGCAAAGAGGGAGTCATACGCAGGATACAAATCGTCTAATGTCTGTATCGCTTTACTGAACGTAGAACTTTTTACAAGTGGGTTCGTGGAATGTGCTTGTAAAAACAAATCTCCATTTATTTGGTTAGTATCATGTAAAAGGATTTCGTTCATTGGAATGATATCTGCTCGAAGATGCTCAGGACGGTCAATGATGACAATTTCAGGAAATTGCTTGTTAAGACCCTTTATAATCTCAGGGCTATCCGTATCGACTGCAATAGTGGAAATCTCCGGACAGCGCGACAGCACCTCGAGAATATGGAAATACAGTGGTTTCCCGGCTAATTCGCGAAAATTTTTACCCGGTACTCTCTGTGAATGGTGACGCATGGGCACTAAGGCTACAATCTTCTTAAATTTCATATCATCTCCATTTAGCCATCATATTGGATCGGTTGCACATCACGGGATTTACTTGATTGGGACTTTTTCATGACACCCCGAGGATAATAAAATGCCTGCTTCAGTTTCCACGTTAACGGCCCGGATTCCTTATAACCTAGATACGTACCATGAAATTGCATCCAGCGGAATCGGATAATACCCCAAAATTGTTGAAACAAAATTCCTTCTGCTTTTGCTGTGTGTAAATCGTTTATGGCGTTAGTACAAAATAACCGAATGAGGTCTCTCACTATAAAAGATTCCTGTGGATAGATCTGCTTAAACGCCATCCCTTCCCTTTTATATCGGTTTTCTATATTTTTCCAGTTTTCATGATGAATATGGACGATTTCAGCATCGGATACGTACGCAATACCGTATCCCTGGTCATGCACCCATTTTGCCCAAGCCAAATCTTCCAAAGCTGGAAGATTTTCATTGTAAGGATGTTTCTGCCATAATCCTCTTCGGATGGCTGCATTGGCATTATTACAAAAAGGATGTGCTTGTGTACTCTCTGAATGGTCGGGGAACCAATGCTGGAAAATCTGGTTCTCAGAAAAATGGCTTTCTGCAATGCCGCGTTGTTTTCCGTATGTCAATGCAACTTTTGGATCTTGAAAAGGCTCCAATAAGCGTTCCAACCAATCTGGATATACTGGATAAATGTGAGCGGAACATATTATGATGTATTTACCCTTGGCTGCAGCTATTCCTCTATTCAATGAGCGGCCGAATGAAAATTCTTGAGGATTAATTTCAATAATTTTGGCACCAGATGATTTTGAAATTTTTACTGTGTCATCAGTGGAACCAGAATCGACCACAATTATCTCTTTATCTTGAATGGATTGCTTGCTAATGCCATCCAAAAGACGCCCGATATGTCCGGATTCGTTGTATGCACGAACGATCACAGAGCACAGGGGCGATTTCATTTTTCTTGTAGATCACCTTTCGGATTTTCCGGTACATATTCATCCCACATCAATCTGCCAACGCGAAATTCCTGTTTAAAACCCATTGCAGCTAACATATCCCAACTGGCATCATTACCAATAAGAACTTGTATTTCAACAGAATGGACTTTTTGCTCCTTTTAACCAATCGAGTGCCATATGACACATGTGGGTCCCCACACCCAAACGCCGCACAATGGGTTCGATCCATTCATCGCTTAATTCTCCTACAAGTTCCCCCCCCATATAAGGTGGAAGTCGTTTGATGCGAGCCAATAAAAAGCCAACCACCTTGCCTTCAAATTCCGCGATATAAGCGATGCTGAATTTTCCTAATGTCCTCCGGAAAGTCTCAAGCCAGGCTTCACCAATTCTTTCTGGTCTTGGTAGACGGTATCCGTAATGATAAAAATGTTCATTTAATTTGGAATAATACTCCTGCATGATCGGAAAATCATCCGGTCCAGCAAGGCGATAAGCAACTTCGCTCATTCAACCCTCTCTTTGACGTAAGAAGGCCAATTCTCTTTATCGAGACCAAATTGTGAAAGGAATGCAAAAGTAATTCGTTCCAATCCGAATGCAAGGCAGCCTGTATGAATGGGAGCACCATCCTTTTGAGTTATTTTGAGCTGCCGACCAAAGAAATCCTGATGATAATTATAAGATCCGACTGCCAAAGTTGAATTTTTATAAGGAAGCAAAGCACGGATTTCATATTTCAGATGAAAAGCGTTTTGGAACGCCGCCTGTTTATATTCTCCAATAAAGAATGGATCATTGGCACTTTCAACTTTATACGCCATTCCTATCAATTCTAATTTTTCCGACATCCTTTGCCGTCCCGCTTCACGCTGCTCCAGCACATAGTCCTTCGAACCAATAAAAATAATTTCTCGCATTGTAAAATTCCACAGACGTTCCAAGGAATTCAGATTGGCGGATTCATAACGAAAGCAATTTCCTACTGCCGTGGCAGCGATGTGATCTTTGGTCAACTGGCTGTCAGCCAGGGAAAAATATAAGTGGTAACACACCGCCGGAGAAAGAAGGTTTTGAATCTTGGAAAAGGATTCCATTGAAGTGCTCAACCCATCATCCTGGCAGTGCGCGTTCTTGGAAAATTCCTGAATTACATCCAGATCCTCCCGCAAATGCGTTGCAAAGGACAATGAATGTGGAAAGGCATGAAAATAGTTGACACGCTCAAGTAGTGCGCCAGGTACCAGGGTAGGAAATCGATAGGGCTGTGCCTGAAAAGTGAACGCCAATTCCAGGAACTCTTTTTCAAAAAAAGCTACCAACCTGCTCAGTAAAGGTCCCAAAACATAAACACCTTTCGACTCCTGGAAAAGTTCTTTGCGATCTAACAGCTCTTGTGTCGGATCGATTGAATGAAAAGTCTTTCGATCTAAATGATCTTCAAGAAGCTGGACTTTCGGCTGAAAAGCTTCTTTTACGAATGCTGTTGCCACTCGTAAAACCTTTTCAGTGATTTTATCCTTCACCGATGGAGATACGTCTTTGCGTAATGTCAGGATGACAACATCGCGCTCAGCGCTCAGGGTACCTTTGGTAATTCGCTCATCAATATAGGCTAATTTTGAGATAAGGTCGCTTGATAGAAATTCCGGTACTTCCTGGTTTAATTCCACATGAATATTATTCTCAGCCATTGGTTTTTCTATCCAAAAAAGAATATATGAATTTCACACTGGTTAATTCCGCGATGGCATCCGCGTCGATCGCTACCCCAAATTTTTCTTCAATGGCTGCCATCAATGACATGTGCCCCAAAGAATCCCACTGAGGCAAATCGCCAAAAGAAAGATCCGACGGAATCTCTGAAACGTGAACATTAAATTGTTCAGCAAGAAATTTCTGAACGTCTTCAATTCTTATTGAAATATGATTCTGTGACATCGCGACACCTTAGTGATTCCAGTATGAATTATCGTTCTACTAAAAATTCTTCATTTTTCAATATACCATTAATAATCACCCGCATGGTTTTGGAATTTTCCGGTAATAAATCGTCCAAATTAAATTTTTAAGTGAACATATCCTTTCCAATCGGGATTGTTGGCAAGATACTGTTCAAATGGAAGTGAAGTCAGAAATAATTGATAATAAAGGAACTTCTTGGCATTCTCTTTGAAATTTGCTGGCGCTTTGATTCGTCTGTCTTCCAGAAATTTATTTAACATCTGTTGATAGGCTTTCAGGCTTTTCGGGAAAAAAACCGTTGGGTATTGCGTATAGCGGGCCTTCCCTGCGCACAAAACCGGCATTCCCATTATCGAGGATTCGAGTCCGATGGTTGAGTTATAGACCATGACAAATTTTGATTTTTGAATAATTTCATACGAGCTGAAGTATTCATCAGACCCGACAAACAGGACATTGGGAAGATCACAAACATACTTTCGTTGAATCCAATCTGCCACACTTTCCCGGCTTTCTTTGCCTTTTCGCCCTTCATCCGGATGAGCTCGGATAATGAAAAAGGTATCTGGATACTTTTTGATGGACTCCAACACTAGATCCAACCATGCAAACATGTCCGAAAATAATGTATTTGCATGTCCCTGGCTGGTGTCAAAAACCACGTTCGTAAAAATCGGGACAACTTGCTTAAACCTCTTAATTTTTTCCCAGAACTCGTTTCCCAACTCCCTCATTTCAGGCCAGAATTTAATGCCGGCCATGCTGAATTTTCCATGGAAGCGCTCTTGAAGATAATGGTTTAATTCGTTATTTTGTGAATGAGATAATTTATAATCATCAGGAATTTCGATTGGATAAGCAGTCGCTTCCCTGTCCGTGAAAAATGCGGTTAATGGCTGTAATGCGACCTCATGCGAAATAACCCGGATGCCTTTTTGAAGCCCCAAATATCGTACAATCGCTTCCGGGAAAAATTGACCATTAAAGACTACGATCGTTTTTGGTCGATTGTTTTCAAGAATTTTCAAGAATTTTTCTGCAACATTCCATGCAGATAAGATAAATTCCTTATAAACACCTCTCGTAATTTGATCATCAACAAGATGATGCTTTCTTAATGTCCAACGTAGTGATGGAAGGGTTAACTCACCCAACGGTAGCCCGTGGAATTCATATTCATTCAATTGAATTAGATTCAGAGATCGAAGCTCCTTTTCCATTTGGATGTTCAAGTGAAAAGTAAACCATTTGATTTGTTTTTGTGAAAATATCTTTTTTGATTGATTGATGCATTGATGGCATGGTGGGGTTTGCGTAACATCGTCTCTGTTCGTTCCAAGCACACATCGGCTCATCCCCTTGTTGCATACGAAATGGATGACAGGTATACCCTGAGACTCCAAAGCATTTGCAGCAAGGATGGAAAAAGCAGCATTTTGGCTTAAGCCTTCCAAGCGTGTCGAAGCATTAAAGAATAGTGTGGTTTTTGTTTCATTTTTGTTAAATTGACGACTATTCCTCGAAGAAATCATAGAAGCCAATTTCCTAAGGATTTTTTTATCATTGTTTGTATTAATGAATTGTTTTACTTTTCTCTTTATTTTTAAAATTAGGTTCATAAATTTATATTTGTATTATTACTATATTTAATTTCTAATCTCAAGCAGGATTGAACATTTCTTTCTTATATTAAGTACTATTGATTAAGCAATACCAAGTTGAAATCTATCGAATACCAATATTCGGCAGGTATTTTTGTTATTGAAATAATAATTAACCAATTTTTACAATTCGCTTTTTCTTGAAAAGGTATATGACTCGCTCGGAATCTGTTACTTTTTCCTTTTCAATCATCGAAAAATAGAGCACAAAAGACTTTTCAAAGCCTTCAGGTGTGTAATCAATAAAAATATCTTCTCGATTGGTTAGGAGTTTTTGAACCTGAGAATCACTTTTCGGAATAAATTCGATGATCAAATATTGACATAGCTCTGAAAAAAATTCTGCAATTCTTTCGAGCGGTACATTATTGGAAATGGCGAGATGGTGAACAATTGCTAGGGCAAAAATGGTTGATACAGGCCCTCTTTCCATCAAAGTCATACGCTCATGATTTGCCCAACCTATGCTGGAGCTTGGATTGGATAAATCCAAAATAAGCGGCACCAAATGTGTTTCCTTCTTTGCCTTCACTTCCGAGTAGCATTGATTTACAGCAATGGGGTCAATATCAAATGCTACGGTATGTATTTGTTGATCACTCGCCAATCGTGAAAACAATCCATTGTTCGCGCCTAAATCCCAGACACTATCGGGATTGATTTTTTTCATCATCGCGAGAATGATTTTCTTTTTAGTTTGAAATGCTTTATCTGTATAATTTGTGATGCTGTAATAATCGCCCCATTCAGATGATTTTGATTTCCAGGTCAATGTCCGGATCGTTTTCTCCAGCGATTTGATCAATCCCAATAAAGCAAATTTGGTAAAGTTTTCATTTTTGACCGTGGATTCGATTTTCTTATCTGAATACTCTTTCTGGATCCGGGAATGCAGAAAAATGTGATTAAGTAATCCAAAATTTTAATCTTGCACTGATTGGTAATAATTTACTCGCAAGATCTAATGGGATTCCATCGATATATATTCTTAATAATTGATTCAGGCGGATATCTTTGAACGCCATGAGAGATAACGGAGCTAAAAAATGTTGGCAAAATTGACGATATGCAATCCACGGTTTTCCTTCAGTATAAATTTCGAATGAAAGGGTATCGATTAAACGCATTCGCCCCTGGAATATTTGCATATTGTACGCGCTCGCGTCTTTCAACGTCATGTCATATTCCAATGCGCGTTTTTGAATCCGAAGAGTAGTTAGCGCTGCGTCTTTTAAAGCATTAAAACTCCACTCATATGGATACGAGATAAACGGTACTTCTTCCGGCTGGATTATTTTGTAACCTTGTTTTTGTTTTTTTACGGACGTTTGGATTTCTTTATGCGGTACGATCATCTCTGTTTGGATTAAACTGTTATATAGTCCAGATTCCATAAGATGATCATAATGTTTCTTGTAAATATTATTAACCTGGCGGAATAATATTCCCTTTTCTCGATACATGAATCCGCTGGGATCCCGAAATGATGAATTAATCTTCAACGATTATTTTCCTTCCAGAGTCTCACCACATTTGTTGCATTCGGCTGTTTTTTCATCAAGCCATTTTATGCTTTTAGGATCAATGACTTTGCCACAGTTTGGACATTTTTTTGGCAACTTGACTTTTTTTACACTGGATTTCAGGGGTTGCGCTTTGTTTTTTTCGTAACCTTTACTTTTCTTAAACCATTTATTCCATTGACTTTTAACAAAAAAGAATAATCCGCCACCCAACGCCGCGATGATTAATTGGACCAGTAAGCTGCCGGACCCTGGATCTAAATATCGATCAGGTTTCGCTAAATAGTCGAAAACGAAATGGATCATTTCACTCCCCTATTTGTGGATTGACTCTTCGCAATTTTTTCAAAGAAGGTAATTCACTGTCATAAACCTTTTTTATCCCATCCCCAAGGGATGATTCTGTTACTCGAATATATTTGACCAATCGCTCAAAACCACCAGGCTCGACAGACGCTGCTTGGTCACTCCCCCACATGGCTCGATCGAGGGTAATATGACGTTCCACCAAGCAAGCTCCAAGCGCAACAGCTACTACGGAAGGAATCAATCCTACTTCATGACCGGAATAGCCAATCGGACATGGGAACTCCTTCTGCAAGGTGTCAATCATTTTCAGGTTCAATTCTTCAGGTTCACATGGATACGTACTGGTGGCATGGGTGATGATTAGATTTTCAGTATCGAGAGAATTTACTGCTTTGCGAATTTGATCAATCGTCGACATGCCTGTCGATAATATTAATGGGCGTTTTGTGTCCACCAATTTTTTTAACAATTTGTGATCGGTTAAAGAGGCTGATGGAATTTTATAGCAAACAGGTTCATACTCTTCCATGAAATCAACGGAAGGCTCATCCCATACCGACACAAACCAGGTCATCCCAATTTTTTTGCAAAACCGGTTGATTTCGTCATATTCTTTCTTGCCAAATTCCACCTTGTACCGGTAATCCAAATAACTGATATAACCCCAGGGAGTTTCCCGCATTTGGGAGCGCTGCTCCGGGGGAACGCATAATTCTGGTGTTCGTTTTTGAAGCTTTACGGCATTAACACCAGTTTGTGCAGCTGCTTCAATCATTTTGCATGCGTTTTCAATATCACCATTATGATTAATGCCAATTTCTGCTACTAGGTAAACAGGATGACCTTTGCCCACCCAATGTTCACCAATTCTTATCGCTTTTGCCATTTCAGCACCTCATTGTAATAAATAATCATCTGATAATTATAAACGTCAATATCATGGCTTTTGTGAAAGGATGAGATCACACAATTCCCTGATCGCACCGTGACCGCCTGTTTTTTTCAAAATCATGTCAGCTTTGCGTTTAACCGCTGGTTCTGCATCTGCTGGTGTGATAGCACATCCTACGATTGGGAAACACGGTAGATCATTTACATCATTTCCAACGTAGATTACTTCCTCTGGAGAAATTCCCTTTTCCTTGATCACATTCATCAAAGCAGTTGCTTTATCATTAATTCCCTGGAGAACAGGTAAATTTAATTTCCTGCACCTCGCAGTAACAACCGGGTTGGTTTCCATGGAAATTACCATTTCCTCGATTTTCGTTTGCTGACGGAGGATCAAAAGTCCCATGCTGTCTGCGCGGCTGGCAGCTACTCTTTCATGACCGGTTTCATCCACCCAAACACGGTTATCAGTCATGACACCATCAAAATCCATAACCAGCATTTTTGGATTCTTTGGTAGCGGTCTCCGTTGGGTAGCTGGATCGACCATTTCCAAACCTCCATGCCATACCAGCCATTCTGCTTTGAGCCAATCAAAGGGATTATCGATATCCACTGTAAATCGGGAATCAATCATCAGTGGCAAAATCATGTCACCAGTTAAGGAGCTCTTTTCATCGATGCAGGATGTTCGTATGGCATCGATATGACCTGTCTGCCAATAGGTTTGAGGTAATATTTGTCTTGGCGCATTGTACGGTTCTGAAATTCCTTTCACAGATAATAGTGGAGTCAGGCTATTTTCCCCGGGTTCGATTTTCCACATTTTAAAAGGATTTTGTCCAGAAGGTACAACTCCGCGGACACAATCCGCCGTTGGGTGTGAAAGCAAAATATTAACCGCATCATCTACGCAAGTAAGTGGGCGGATGGGAGTGGTTGGACGGAGTTGAACTACAATTTCGGGTTCATATTTCCCATCCTTTTTCAATCGTTCCAGAACATGGGAAATGACCGGCATATCGGTTGTATTATCTTGAGCCAATTCAGCAGGTCTGAGGAACGGAACTTCAGCTCCACACTTCCGCGATACTTCTGCTATCTCTTCGTCATCGGTCGATACAACTACTCTATCCACAGATTTTGCTCGTTTTCCTGCTGCAATGCTATAAGCAATCAAAGGGTATCCTGCAAAGTCTTTGATGTTTTTTCGCGGAATACCCTTGGAGCCACCGCGTGCCGGGATAATCACCAGGACCTTGGCTTTTTTTACCATGCTGTCCAACCCCCATCAACGACCAAATTCGCTCCCGTCATGTACGAAGAAGCGTCCGAGGCAAGGAATAACAAGGCTCCATTCATCTCATCCTTATTTGCCATTCTACCTAGTACGGTACGGGTGGAGTAATTCTTTACAAATAAATCATCATGGTTGTTGTAAACCCCACCGGGAGTTAGTGCATTTGCACGGATATTTTGCCCTGCGTAATATGTTGCCAGATAATGGGTTAAACCAAGCACGCCTGCTTTTGTCACAGAATAAAATACGGGCTTATATGCTTTTGGTTTTCCTGGTTTCTCATAGATTCTCTGGTCCGGTCCCACCAACCCATATGTGGAACAAATGTTGATAATCACGCCGTGTTTTTGTTCAAGCATGGGCTTGACAGCAGCTTGTGCGCAAAGAAATAAACCCGTCAAATTAACATCGAGTGCCTGTTTCCATGCAGATTCAGGATAATCTTCGAAAGCATTGATGTGTTTTTCAGCCTGGGATGCATCAAATTTGGGGTCGATTGCTGCGCTGCAAACCAGGATATCCAACCTGCCAAACGCGTCCACGGTAGAATTTACCAGTTTTTCGACAGAGCTCTTATTCGTGACATCAACAACAATACCTGTGGATTGCAAATTCGCTTCTGTCATTTCATCTTGAATCTTCGAAACAGCGTGTTCGTTCAAATCCGCAATAACAACTCTTGCGCCTGCTTGACCGAGCGTGAAGCAAAATTCCTTTCCAAGTAAACCGCACCCTCCAGTCACTACAGCTACTTGTCCATCAAGTCGAAATTTATTCATAATATCAATTGTTGCCATTTTGTATCCTTAAATCCTAACTTAGATGAATGACTTTCTTTGTTTTTGAAGACTCATGAATTGCCATTGCCACTTCCAATGTCCGTGCCCCGTCCTCCAAATTACAGATGGGTTCTTCTTTTCCCTCGATTACATTGATAAAATGCTTCATTTCCATTAAAACATGTCGTTGCGGTCAAACCCTTGGGGGACAAGGTGACTTTCCCAGGCATCCGTTTTTGCGCGGTATATTCGTGCAGCTCCGGTTGCATTCTTCCACTCGATTGTTCCTTCAGTCCCAATGATCTCCAATTTATGCTCTGCCGGTCTGCGGTAGTAATCGAGATGCAAGCTGCCTATCGCACCATTTGAGAATTCCATTGTAATTTCAGCAGTATCTTCGACTTTAATTTCCAGATCGGAGAGTTTGCCTGTCATCGCCCCAACACTCACGATGTCGCCTATCAGCCATCGCAAATAATCGATTGGGTGCGATAGGGTTAGCACGACCCCGCCTCCGAGTTCGTTTCGCGAGGTATAGCTCTTTCGATAATCTTCCCAGGGATGCCAACTCGGCAAATATTCACCCCACTCAGCTCTAACCGAAAGTATCCTCCCAATTTCATGATCTCTCAAAAGCTGCGCAATTACTTGAAGAGTTGGATGAAAACGGAATTGAAAACCTACCAGCAATTTGGCGTTGCCTTTATCTAGCGCGTTTCGTAAATTCGATATTTTCTCCAACGAATGGGAAATGGGCTTTTCGATCAATATATTACATCCGGACTCTGCAGCGGGAATGGCTACATCAAGGTGTTTTGCCGTTGGATTGGAAATGATGACGCCATCAGGGTGACTCTCAAGAGCTGTTGTGAGGTCGGTCTCAACGGTTACACCGGGTTTATCTTCATCTGCGATTGTGCTTTGAAGAGTACGATACAAGACAATATCCTTTTGGGACAAAGTCTGAAGATTTCGTAGATGCCGTCTTCCGATTGAGCCATACCCTGCGATCAAGAATTTCATGATATCAGTCTGATTCCTTTTCAATATTCCATTGGATTATAACAAATGGGGAAGTTTTCCCAGGACTCGATCATTTACTCCGTTTGACATTTTCCATTCTTTATCG
This sequence comes from uncultured Chloroflexia bacterium, assembly GCA_963699305.1. Classification (GTDB taxonomy): domain Bacteria; phylum Chloroflexota; class Anaerolineae; order Anaerolineales; family Anaerolineaceae; genus JBGQAS01. The sequence goes on from OY969431.1 coordinate 1,479,280, forward strand.
ATCATTGATTTCAAAGCAGGCTTAATAAATAATTCTTTGTCCTGATGGCTGCTTTTCCATCAGTGAATGTAACTTCGTGTTTGACAAAATCGCACCTCTCTGAGGCATGCAAATTAGGGTTCACCAAGTAAGAATTGATTGCCTTACGCAACTCATCTTTGTTCATCGCCACAATTCCTGCATTGGACGCTCTAAACCGCTGGTGAGTAGGCCACTCACCAATCTCTTGTAATTTTAATGAAAACTTGCCCGGTGTATTCCATCCATCGGTTGTATCAATGCATAAACTCACAACTGGTCTTTCATGAATTGCTGTTTCCACAAGCATGGTTGAATACACAGTGATAAATACATCGGAATGTTTCATCATGGAGGATTTTTCCACCATATCCTCTCCCGAATAATGCCCCAGACTTCCCCCTAGTGAAACAGGTTCAACCAAATGAATGTCAGATTTGCCTTGGATATATTGCCTTATCTGATTAGCCTCTTGTTCAAATAATGACCCCTTGATGAAATGGTTCGGATGCAAACGTATCAATAGTTGACAAGATTCCACCAATGACTTCGCATTGAGAAGATTACATAAGCTTTCGATGTTGGGGAAATTGGGTGCGAAGGTGACAAAACTGCAGGCATAGGAAATTAATTTTTTTTGTTGATCCAATTTATGTAAGGAAAAATATTCGTTTTTGGGCATTATCCATTCGTTCCTGAAATACCCATCATATGAAGGAATTCCACCAATATTGATTTTTTCAGGTTTCCAATCAGCAGCGTCCATTAATTCTTTCTTTTGTATTTCTGACCAACATGTTATGAAATCTACATCAGCCCCTGGAAGGCAATAGCTGCTCGGGTTATCCCATCCAACAATGACCGCACATGTCCGCGCACGATTCTTTTTTGCAGACCGCAATAAATATCGATCCAATCTCCAACCGGGTGTGCTGGCAATTACCAGATCAGGTTTATATTTTACAAAAAGATCATCATAAAAATCAGGAGTAAACCTTTTTTGCAGTCGATTTAATAGTTTTCTCGCTAATGCGGACCTGCGCAGAATATACACAAAGAATTTGATCAGGAAAAACCATTTTTTTTCATTTGTTGAAGCTTCGAATTGCATCTGTTTCAGGTGGCTATCGATTGCATTGGTATTAATCCGTTTTGATCCACCCACCCAACGCAGAAAATGAAGCCAAAACTGAGTACGATAGGAATTTTTCTTGAAATATTCAGTACATTTTTCCAATCGCAGGCTCTCGAAAAATAAATTTAGGGCAGAATATTTATTCTTAGAGAATCAATCACATGATCGTCTGTAAGAAGAACTACCTTCACCCCATCTTTCAATAAATGGTCAATCAATCCGCTTTGTAGGAAATAAACGATTGCCAACCCATGATCTGCACTGATAAAGACGGTTTTATGGATCATGAGTGACAGATCCTACGGATGGTATCGAATACGTTTACTGTCACATTCTCTGAGGTTTTTTCAATTGTCAAATGATTCATTACATTCATAAACACTTCTTCTACCTTACTTTCTCCTAATAAATTGGTCTCTGTTCTCTCGGGAAAATCTGCTCATCGATCATAGTACCAATGAAATATGCGGTTATTTAGAAATAATAGGATTTTTTTTATTGGAGGAAAATCCAACAATTTACGAGAGAGACCCTTTGGTTTTGTGACCATCTTTTGGGACGTGTTTCTTAACTCCACAGGCAGTTTATTACTCATATTCATTGCCAGTGGATCATTCACCATTAATCGTAAATATCCTGCCTTGTTCATCCTTTCATCCAATTGCTTGACCTGCCCCATGGGTCTATCCATCTCAAATGGCAGGAATTCCCGCAATACTTTTTTATATGCGGTGAATTGCCAATGAGATGCTCCTGTTAAGGCTGATATTTTTTTATATGTCAACCGAAAATCTCGCGTATTTTCATACCGAAGTTTGATCTCATCCGCATTAATTCCAATGCTGCTGTCGAACTCAAAGTAGGTTTCCCAAGGAATTAATGAACCTTCTTCGACTTTAACTGTGCGTTCCTTACGAGCCCAATCCAAGGTTGCAGAATAAAAATTTTCCTTTGTACGAAATGGACGGGCAGTCACCATGCCCACTCTTGGAAAAGTTTCAAGGAGTTGAACCGATCGAGAAAGCCAATGAGGGTAAAAAAGAACGTCATTATCAGCAAATACGATGATTTCACCTGGGGCGGCGGAAAATATAATATTCCATGCTCCCCCCTTACCAAGGTTCCTTTCAGAGAGAATTAAATACTGGATGCTGCCTTTATCCTGCAGATCCAATAAGAATTGCTGGATCTCCTTGCAACTTCCATTATCAAATACCAGTAGATCAAACGGCATATCACTGGTGAGGTGTATGGAGTTGATGCACGCGTTCAGGACCTCCCTCATCTCCTCGAAATATCCGCTCTCCATGGGGATATGGTTCAAGACAGCCACGGTAATCCGCTGAGATCGCTTGACCGCAGGTATTGATTTAATGGGATTTTGTCCTAATCTAGGCATGGGTACTTACCTTTCAAACAGATTGATTTCCTTTTCCTTGTTTCTGGTTTTTTAATCGTATTTCTGAATACGTTTTTAGTGGGTGAAAAACTGCAAAAGATATATTTACTAGCATAAAAGAATGCAAATAATTCAAGGGAAAAACTTCCAATTCCCGTTTCAATTTATTCAAGTTCAACGGAGGGGATTTTACTTTTCCATCCTCCAATACTGCATCCGCATCTTCAAGATGATAGATGGTCCTTTTGCCACCCGCTATCCGAATATTTTCAAATGTCTCAGGTACTCGATAATGTGGTTTTCCATCCGGAAGGTGGCCGTAGTCGTGATCCTGATGCACAACAGTTATTGCTCCCGTGCAATCCACTACTTTCCAGTGCTCCCAGCGTGCTTTGAATATCATCCAGTTGTCCCAACCTGCCCGACCAATTGCAAAGTTTGGTATATCTTTAAAAATTTTCCTTGGGAAAATGAAAAAATCACTTCCTGCAGGAGGATGAAGCCTGCCGTGTGCCTGAATCTCCTTAACAAGCCGATTTTCCCAACCAGCAGAGAATTGAAGAGGTTGTGTGATTTCCATATCCCATCTCTGACCAACAAGAAGAAATTTGGACAATTGGCTGGCAACCTTCCTGGTAACTTCAAGGAAATCAGGCAGCACAATGACATCCGCATTTACATAAGCCATTAATGTGCTGTTGTTAATTTTTCTAGCCAATGAGAAAATGGAATTTAATAGTGGAGTACCTTCTTTATTTCTTGAAACTTGTGGAATATGGATAAGATGAAAATCGTTTGCAACCTCACGTACTCCTTCATCATCTCCAATGAGCACTATCTCAATATCATGCCCAAGTTTCATCCAACTTTGAATGGCATTTCGCTGAATGAGAGCAATATGTTTGTTCGTAAACGCTTTTGGCGTGGTGAAGAGGGTCAATAATTTTTCCATTTAGTGTCGATTTATTTATTGAGGTTTTGATTATCAACGTCCAGGTAACTTTTATGTGTAACTCCACGATTGATTTCCGCAAGCTTTGGTTGATTTTTCATAAGCTCCAAAACATCCAGCCAGGAGAAATCATTCCGTTTTTTCAAGTACGAATAGACTTGTCTAACGAAATCAAGGTCTTCTTTTGTATCTACAGTCCAACGCATCGAGCCATAATCAATATCATGATCGATTTTTACAATCTTAAACCTTCCCGGTTCATCGTATAAATATGGCATGACATGTTCGCGCTCATTCTTTTTGGTTGCTTCTTTCCACGCTCGTTCCAAGGCATTGAACTTTACAACCTCCACATCCAATCCAATGGGATATGTGCGTTTCATAGGTGGGGGAAGCCGATTGCATGCAAAATCAGTTTCATTTTCTTGAAGAGCTTTGATAGTTTTATCTATTAATTCCGGATCAATTAACGGACAATCAGATGTGATGCGCACAACGATATCAGCTTGAAGTTGCCTGGCTGCTTGGTAGTATCTATCCAACACATCGTTCATACTTCCCCTGTAGACAGGGATCTCAAGCTTTTTACAAAGCATTGCGATAGGTTCATCAGAAGCATCCGTGGTTGTCGCAACCATGACAAGGTCAATTAAACTCGAACGTTTCACACGTCGAATAACCCATTCCAACATAGGTCTACCGGCAATATCCATCAGCGATTTTCCAGGCAGTCTACTGGAACTCATCCGAGCCTGGATAATGGCTACACAATTAGATTCTAATAATATTTCTGGCATAGATCGTCTGACACCTGATTGTACATAGTTTGTACATTATTTTCATCGGAAGATTTGAAATGATAAATTATACAAAGATTCTTTTGAATGAACTCATTTTGTTTGACTTTTGATAACACATAATAATACTTCTCATTCTGGAGTTTATAGGCGTAACCTTCAAGAAATGGAGCCCATTCAATCGGATCCTTCGCTTGGAGGTCCATACTGATAACCTGATCGCCTAATTCAACAATGGTATCCCAATCATGTCTTTGGCGGGCAAGGCTTGCTTTTTGATAAAAATAACACCAATCATGCGCTGGTTCTTCACCAAGAATTTCCGTTGGGATGGAGATGGATTTTTCCTCTACTTCAATATTATCGATCTTCGAACGTGATGCGACCATGAAAATGTATGGGTCCACGCTCAAAGGTACTTCCAGCTGTTGTGAATCTAACACATGGATGCAACCACCTGTTTTTGGAAGAGAAATGATGAGCGATTTTTCATAATCTCTCGTGTAAATCACCGTTCTGATCTCTTTTTCCGAAACTTCTGAATTTGCGATATGGTATGCGGAGCGGGAATCCAATAACACACTAACAATTTGTGGCGTGTTTTCTTCAGGGTAATATATTCTGTTCGCGAGAGGGAAAATTTCATAGTCGTACCAAAATCCATAATTTTTAGGTAATGAGGGGATGAGCACTGTCCCCCTTTTTATTCCGGGAGCTCTCCATATGAGCTGCCACCAAAAACCCTTCTGAACACTCCACACCTCACCAAAATAATTGGTGTTCAATACCTGTGTCATTATCGATACGACGATTAAACTGGAACATAATCCATACCAAAGGAATTTCCTGCTTTTCAACTGGGAGAGAAAGAAAACGATAAATCCGACTACTACGATGAACGTTGGTATTGTATAACGATCAAACCCGTATTCAAAAGAGATTTCCCTTTGGTTAAAATTGATCGGTACCATGATGACAAGGAGTGTTAGTAATGAAACCGAGAAGAGAACCAATTTCTTCCTATTGGTGTATTGTGATCGTTTTGGTTTTTGATTGGAATTCGTTGAATTATATTGATCGATCACTCCGGCGCTGATAATAAATAACACAACTGTTGATATGGATACCAACACAGCACTGATAACCGCTGTCGATGAAGATTGACTAACCAGAGAAGACAATGGAGCTGAATATGCACCCGGAAATAAGTCCAGTAAATCTTGTCCTACGGATATAAGAAGCTTTAATATATAGGCTTTTGGATTTGAGAGATACAATCCGATAATTGCTGTCTCATCAACTCTGACGCGTTGCGGACTGAAAATCTCCAATCTCCAAAAAAGGAAAATTAATAAACCAAAAATATACGGAATTAATGCAAAAACTAATTGCTTCCACTTATTTGGTGAATAAGCTTGCTTTCGTGCAAAAAAATAGATGACCAGGATTCTAAGTACTTCCAGTCCAATGAAATATTCCAACAATGATAAATAAGCAAACTGGAGAACAATAGAAAATGCGATCAGCGGAATTTTTATCTTCCACTTTTTTGTTTTTAAAGCACCGATGGTTGACAGGATTGACAGGAAAAATAACAACATGGTAAAGAAATGAGTTTGATATATAACTGCATCATATTGTTGCAGAAAACCCGGATATGTAAGAAACAGAATCGCAGCTAACAGACATTCCACTACATTATTTGGAAATATCAACTTTAATATAATAAAGAAAAGTAAAGCAGAGAAGATATGAATGATGAGCTCATACAAAAACCATGATCGGAAATTCAGATCAAAGATTTTATACAGAATCGATAAATTGATGCCTACCGCTGGTCTATCAACCGACAATAATTCATTGAGGTCTTTACCGAGGTATTTAGCCATAACGATATTCCATGAATCATGGTAAACACCTAGTCTCGAAGAAAATGGTAGATAGGTCAATAATCCGATGGAAATTAATAGAACAATCGGAATCACTAGTTTGAAAAAGCTGCTAAACTTTTTCACCTCTTCACGCTTCTGCGTTTGATCTTGGAAAATCCGCCCTGATTCTCTTTCTGAATGCCATTTTCAATATCCCGAAAGATTTCAATGAGTAGTTGGGAATTCTTTTTCCAATTTGCTTTTTTTTCCACAAGTGCTCGATTCAGAGAACCGACCCTTATTGATTTTGTATCTGCTTGGATTTTCAAAATTCTCGTGGATAAATCATCGATATTGCCTTCCGAAAAAAGCCAACCATTTTCTCCGGTTTTTATCCATTCACGATTTCCCGGAATATCCGAGACAAGCACAGGACAACCGCATGCCATTGCTTCAAGAAGCGAAACAGAGCTTCCATCAGAATGAGAAGCGCTGACATACAAATCAGCGGCACGATATAAATCAGGCAACTCACGCTGATCAATCCTGCCCGGAAAATATACCTGGTCGCAAATTCCCTGGTCGGTGAGTAGGTTATGAATGAATGTTTTTTGTGAACCAGTTCCTGCAAGTAACAGCCGTATTCGATTATTTTTCTTGAATGCCAGGATAAAAGCCCGAACGACATCATCAACGCCATATATTGGCTCCCAGGAACGATTGGAAAATACAATAAAATTATTATCCCACCCTAATTCTTTTCTCGTCTTGTTGCCTGAACCAGGAGAAAACAGCTTTATATCCACGCCCCATGGGAATTGAACAATTCTCTTTTTTGAAAACCCAAATTGCTTGGCTTTTTCAGTGACCGCTTTGCAATCCGTGATTAATACATCACTTCGTTGCAGAGTTGTTTTGGTAATGGATTTCCAAAAAATGTTTCGATCTGCCTCTTTCAATAAATCCGAACCCCAGGACATACTAATGAGAGGATGAAACCCCGTTTTTACCGCGATGTAAGCTACGCGTTGAATCGGTCCTGCGTGGATAACGTCTGGATGATATTCATCAATGATTTGTCGGAGGGCATTGCTGTATGATGAATATTCGATCCACCTTGCCTTTTTCCCGCGCGGACGCCATGCAATTTCCTTTACTCGATTTGGTAAAAAACCTTTGATTGAAGAACTTGGTTCAAGTCTAAGTATAAAGACCTCATTTTTCCCTTTGGCAAGCGCTGTTAAGAAACGATGGTCGTGAACAGAATAATCCAGGGTGAAATATAAAATTTTCACTTTACCAGGTCAACCCATCGGATTTCTTTTCCAAATGGAAGATTATCTGCTGCTTTTGTTCCTATCACTGAGGGAATTTCGCTTGGTTTGATCGCACCCGGTGTTGCAGGCCGTAGCACATCCAACATTTCCCGGGTAATGGTCTCTCCAGATTTGATATCACGGGCTGCTCTCAAGCACCTGCGCTGAATAATAACCGTCTCATTTTCATTCTCGGCAACAATTTTATTTGACGAGCCCAACGCTTTTTCCAACTGCCGGACCCCCTTTACCATCTCTGCCCAAGAAACCGGATTCATCGCAAACGCATGATCCGGACCTTCCCGGTTGTTATCATCCGTAAAATGCTTTTCAATAGCGCGTGCACCCAGCGCAACAGCACCTAGAGCGGTGGCATGTCCCGGAGTGTGATCCGACAAACCAAGAATCAGATTGGGAAATATCAATGCATATGTCTTTAGAACATTCAAATTGATGAATTTAAAATTCTCAAGACTAGCTGTGTAATTGGTATTGCATTGCATCAGTACAAGGTTTTTATTGATCGCCAAGATGGACTCCACTGCACGTTGGACTTCACCAATATCCGCGGCACCAGTTGCCAGGAGAATAGGCTTTCCTTTTTTTGCAATATATTGGAGTGTTTCCAACCAGTCAATCTCTCCAGACCCAATTTTGTATGCAGGTACATAGGGATCGAGCATATCGGTGGCTTCAAAATCGTATGGTGCAGAAAAATAATCAATACCAACTTTATCGCATTCTTCTTTTAGAATGGGTGTCCATTCAAAAGCTACAGATGCACCCTTGTAGACTTCAAATACCGATGTCTTCCATTTGGATTGATGCGATTGTTGCCCACCCATCGTGCGAAACCCATAATCAGACACTATTTTGGATGCCTGGAAATTTTGGAACTTGGCAGCATCCGCTCCAGCTTCCTTTGCTAACCGGATTAAGGTCTTTGCTCTATCCAGACTTCCATCGTGGTTTGCAGCTATATCTGCAATAAAGTAGGTAGGATGATCATTTCCAATGATGTGTTTTCCTATCTTTATTTCCATAATCCACTCCTTAGCTCTTTATAAATCCATGAAGTATTTCAGGATAATTGAGCTGTTTCTGCTGCCAAAACCCTTCCAATGATTCAGATTGTCCTGGTAATTTTTCTTTCAGAGCTGATGTAAGTTTATCAACATTTAGGGTTAAGTTCGGAGAGCGCCTTGCTACCAACCCACTATCTGCAACCCGGGTGGGTTCCACCAACATTTCAGTAAGCCCAAATTTACGAGCGATCGCTATTCCGAAATCATACTTGCTGAGACTCTCACTGCTCACAGTATGATAAATCCCGTGTAATTCCTCTCTAATCATCTTGAGTAAAACCTCAACCAGGTTCATCACAAACAAAGTACAAAAATGAACATCAGTAAAACCTTGTATCTTTTTACCAGCTTTCAAATTTGCATAAAATATTTCTGCCAGGCTTCGATTTCCATGCAGACTCCATCCAAAAAAATTGACTCGGGCGATGATTGCGTCAGGATTTTCGTTCTTAACTGCGTTTTCACCTTCCAATTTGCTTTTCGCGTAAACACTTAATGGATTCGGTTGGTCGTTTTCTGAATAGTCCCCTTTTTCACCATCAAAAACAGCATCTGTGGATATGTGAACCAACGGGATGGATTTTTGTCTGCATATCGCAGCAATAATTCCTGGAAGAACTCCATTTACAAGCAGGGCGCGTTCTGGTTGTTTTTCACATTCATCTACAATTGCCATGGCAGCGGTGTGGATCACGACATCCGGTTGTATCCGCTCGATGAGTCTTTTGGGTGCACTTTCATTTAAAAGATCCTCCACGATCACTTGGTATGGAACTCCCTGGAGTTCATCCCGTTGAATGACACCGACAACTTCATGATCCTTTGCCAGATGCAGACAAAGGTTTAACCCAAGTAATCCACTCGCCCCCGTAACAAAGTAACGCATCACACGTTGAGCTCCTGCTCCATGTTTTGTTCGATTGGAGCGATGATTTTCTTGATCTCATCAAGGCTTAACCACTCAGAATTGGATTCGGATGCATATCTGAAATTATCTGGGAGTTTAATATTCTCATTTTCCCAGGATTTTCCAAACCAAAGTGTCTCTGCTGGTTGAACTATATACATATCCTTTAGCTCCACCGTATTTCGGGCTTCATCTTCCGAAATTAATACTTCGTGCAGTTTTTCACCTGGACGGATTCCAATCACATTGATGGAAGCCTTTGGCGCAATCGCATGTGCCAGATCAATGACTTTCATGCTCGGGATTTTTGGAACAAAAACTTCTCCGCCCTGCATTAATTCAATACAATGAATGACAAAACGAACACCTTGATCCAGCGAGATCCAAAAGCGCGTCATCCTTTCATCGGTGACGGTAATCACCCCGCTTGAGCGTTGCTTTAGAAATACTGGTACAACGCTTCCCCGGCTGCCAACAACGTTGCCATATCGGACACAGCTGATGCGAGTTTTTTTTCCGCCTGCGTACGCGTTGCTCTGGATAAGTAATTTTTCCGCCGCAAGTTTGGTTGCACCGTACAAATTGATCGGATTGACCGCCTTATCGGTGCTTAGAGCTAACACCTTTTCAACCCCAGCATCGAGTGCGGCTTCCACAACATTGCTGCTGCCCAGGATATTTGTTTTGATGGCTTCCATCGGATTGTATTCGCATGCCGGTACCTGTTTGAGTGCAGCTGCGTGAACAACGATATTGACACCATCGAAAGCCCTGCGCAGCCTGTCACAATCCCGGACATCCCCGATGAAATAACGCAGAGTTGGGTGGTCATATCCAGCCACCTGCATTTCATGCTGCTTCAATTCGTCGCGGCTTAGAACAATCAATTTGGAAGGATGATATTCTTTCAGCATCGTGGCAATAAATTTCTTACCAAACGACCCTGTTCCACCAGTAACCAGCACAACTTTGTCTTTCCAGTTCATTTATTATCCCTTTCTTAATACGATCATTGGATATTGTCCGTTTTCACCAAAATAGGTGGGAAATTTTTCTTCGAGTTTATACAATTGGTTCAGCCAATATTTCCCGCAAAACCCTGGGTGGATCAATGCTCGTAAAAACCGAACGCTGACCGATCTCCAAACAAAGATTTCAAACAGGATTTTTCCTCCCAATTGCTTTTTCAGCCATTCCGCACTGGTTTTTTCGACAAACGTACCTCGTTTTTGAGGTTGGGAGGGAATAATATCCTTTTTTTGCGGTTCTGCTTTGATGATTGTCTTTTTTCGATTCAATCGTTCCGCAAGCTTGACCAGCCAGACTGTCCTGTTCATCAAAGAGGTTATGCCCCATCCATTTACGACCACCGCCTGTTTATTAGGGGCAAGCACACGATGGATATCAAGATACGACGCTACCTGATCAATGGTGGTCAGGTGATGAAGCGTATGTAATGATACAACACCGTCAAACGAATTTTTCTTGAAAGGTAGATGGGAAACATCGGCTACTACATACAAACCATGTTTTTTTAATCTTTTCCTGGCTTCTTTCAAAGCCACAATGGAAATATCCAAACACACCCGGTATTGATAACCCGCAGAATAAGTCAAGTATGCAGGATATTGAACCGGTCCAGACCCTGCATCTAGCAGAAATTTCCCTTGTGGTTGTAAATGACGGTTTACTCTCAAATGGCAGCGCTCGATATACGATTGAGACACAGGTCGCAGATCTTCATACGTGGCATTCTGATAAAGATCCCCCTGGACTTTTTGCCAGCCGATTTGATCGTAAAACTCACTTACCTGGTGTTTTAGAGCTTTTTCGTCCGCCATTCACTTTTTTCCAATTCAATGTTTCACCTGAGAGGTATCGGAACGTTGACTCATAGTGTTTCCATTGTTCCCTGCCAAAAACGTGGCCAATGGATGAAGCTTGAAAATCTTCCTTCAGATGCATTAAGTGCCATGGAAACGGTAGAGGAAATTCAAAAAAGAATAAATATGCATATTTCCAGGCATTATCTATTTGCGTTTTGGTCATGCTGGTTTTTCGGGGATTATTTAAAATCAATCCGAGGATCTGTAAAATAATTCACCCAGGAGTCCGGATCAATGGTAAAACCTCGATCACGATAATGAGTCTTTCCATTGACGATCACCGGAACACCGCTCATAGCCATTTCAAGCCCTACCGTGGTCGTATAGACTAATCCAAGATCCGCAATGCCAATGAGATCGTACGTATTAACCTTGTCGCCAGGCCCGATCAAATGGATATTTTCTGGTAACCGGGGAAGCTCTTTTTGTAAGACCTCCATCAGTGATGTACCCTTGATTACTAATTCCCCAGGATGCACGCGGATGATCAATTGCGCATCGGGACGGCCGGTGAAATATTGAACTGTCCTGTTGAGCCAATCTGTCATGTTGTGGCTGAATGCCTGGCGTCCCAACGTAAGGCTGTCTCCGATGACATTGGTAGCTAATAACACCACCGGTCGCGAATCCAGACCGAGTTCTTTTCGGATTTTTTCGCCACCCTTTGCAGGAGCACCCTGCCATCGTCTGGAGAAATTTTCCCAAAGTGTTGCATTTTTTCTTGCTGCAAACAGTGATTTCACCTTTTCCAATTGACTTTCTGTCAGCTTGATGCTCTTGCGAGCTTTCCATAAATCTTCCGTATCCTGCTTCATGATTTCACTGTTTTGTGCCAGCCAAATGCGCTGCCGCTGTTCACTGAACTCATACGTCACTGTACGGATGCCAAGATAGCGAGCGACTCTGTAAATAATACCGAATTCCTGGATCGTACCATTCGGGACAATCACGACATTTGGTTTCGCAGATTGCAGATAACTTAATGCGGCTTTTGCCGCATTTTCGTTGCGATGATATCTCAACGCGTAAATTTCACTTTCAATATCTACATCTTCCACTTGCAATGAGTATTGCACATCGTAGATCGTTACTTCCTTCACAGCTTCCACCAATTCCTCCGGGAGACTGGTAAAGGTTGTACGGATATTCATTAAGGAAATGATATCCATCAATCCATCAACGACGGACAACACCCGCTTGGCGTATAGATTTTGTCTTCGGAGATCAAAACGATTTATCGGTAATTTCCATTCCGCGAATGGCAGGAAACCCAAAGTCACCTTATGTCCCATCGCTGATAATCCCAATCCCAGAATTGCTGCTTGTTCGATCCAATAATGCAGCGTGGCAAAAACAAATATCTTTTTACCGGGTTTGGTTTTCTTGCGCAGCTTTGCTGCATCGGATATGAAATCAGGGAGAACCTCGTGGAGCAGCCCGAGAGAAAAGCGCGTATGCAACGGTTTGTTCCGCTGCATGAGGAACCAATACAATTCAGCAGCAAACGGGATTTCACCTAAAATATTTTTAACTGTCTCTTTTCCTGAAGGTGTCATGCTAGTCAACCTCGATTTTCCAATCTAGTCTCGGCCGGTAAGGTCCTATCCTTGGTTCTGGCCATTGCATACCAGGCGCCCCGGCTGAATCGACAGAAAAAATAAGCGCCTGTTCATCGTGAAAAAATCGTTTTACTTTGAAAGAGCTTGCATTCATTCCCACCACAAAACGCCCTTCATTTAGAGTGTCGGCAGGGATGGTGCATCTGCTGAAATAGTGCCCCGCTTTTCGGGTTGAATATTTCTCATATTTCATTGGATCATCCGTATCAAAGGATGTAAACATCATCTCACCATGGGTGGTCTGTAAATAAATTCCAACTCGTAAACCTGTGATGGGGGCTTCCAACGTATATTCAACCTCCACCATGAATGGTTCGGTGGAGCGGACCGTATCGACGACACTCCCTTGCATGTTGACCACACGCATTCCTATCGGAGAAAAAGGTTTGCTGCTTTTTGGAATTTCCTTGCTTTCCCATATTCGCTGACCTTCCTGTGAATAGCCACTGGATAAGTAATGATCGACCGCCTGTGCAGTGGGTGCCCGTAGAATTAAATGTCCCTTGTCGATAACCATCGCCTCCTCGGTCAACCGAAGCACAGCAGACATGTTATGACTCACAAAAAGGACTGTCCGCCCTTGCCGGGCTACATCGCTCATTTTTCCTAGGCATTTACGCTGAAATTCCGCATCACCAACTGCAAGCACTTCATCTACAACAAGGATTTCAGGCTCCAGGTGAGCAGCAACAGCAAATGCCAATCTCAGATACATACCGCTGGAGTACCGTTTTACCGGCGTATCGATAAATTTTTCAACTTCCGCAAAAGCAACAATTTCATCGAATTTACTCTCGATTTCAGTGCGTTTCATGCCAAGGATGGCTCCGTTAAGAAGGATATTCTCCCTGCCGGAGAGCTCCGGATGAAAACCAGTCCCTACTTCCAAAAGCGAACCGACCCGTCCATGGATCTCCGCCATTCCTTCTGTTGGTTCTGTAACTCGCGCCAGGAGTTTTAGTAAGGTGCTTTTTCCAGCACCATTTCTACCGATGACTCCCAACACTTGTCCTTGCTTCACTTCAAAATTGATATCTCTTAATGCCCAAATCTCTTCCTTGGCTTTTGTTCCAGTCACCAAATGACGGAAGGTGGAACTTACACTGTCGGATATCGTTTCCCTTAGAGTGCGATATTTAACAACAGGACCGCCAATCTTATACATCTTGCCTAAATTCTCAACCCGAATGGCAGTATCGCTCATGCTTACACCATATCCGCAAAAGTGCGTTCCATCCGCCGGAAATAAAATAGTCCGGTTACCAATACCACAACCGCAACCCCAACAGATATCCACATATTGGGACCGGGAGCGTTTGCTCCCAGTAATGCCCAGCGGAAACCATCCACAACGGCTTTCATTGGATTCATGGAATAGATGATTTGCCATTTGCTGGGAACGAGAGTGGATGAATAAGCAATTGGAGTGATGAACAGCCACAATTGATTGATGAAAGGTACCAGGTAATTAATGTCCCTGTATAAAACATTCAACGCTGAGAGCCATAATCCCACTCCTAAAGCGGTGATCAAAGCTAGCAATAAAAACAGTGGGACTGCCCAAAGTGCTTCGACCTGGGGGGTTACCCGGTAGAACAGCATCATGACGATTAGGACTAAGAAGGCAATGGCAAAATCCACCAACCCGCTTAACACCGAGGAAAGCGGAAGGATGATACGCGGAAAATAGACCTTGGTGATCATGTGGCTGTTATGGACCAGCGAATTGCTGGCGTCCGTAAGGGCTTTTGAAAAGAGATCCCATGGAAGGAGTGCAGTAAAACTAAAAATAGGGTAAGGGATCGAGTTATCTGTGGGGACCTTGGCCAGCCCGCCGAAAAAGATGCTGAATACAATCATGGATAATAATGGGCGCAGGATTGCCCACAGGACTCCTAATAGTGATTGTTTATAACGGACTTTTAGATTGCGCCAAGTCATGAAATACACCAGCTCGCGATAAACCCAAAGATCGCGTAAATTGAGTGCGACCCACCCTTTGGGTGGGCGAATAACCACGACTCTTGGTGTTGGTTTCAATGTCGTCGATGGTTTCGTCAATTTGCGGCGATTTTCTTTGAGCTGTTTATTGCTTCTTTCGATGCGATTCATACCAAGCTATCGTCCTTTGTAAACCTTCTTCAAATCCAATCTTTGCCTTGAATCCAAAGAGAGCTTCTGCCCGGCTCGTATCCAGGCAGCGCCTCGGTTGTCCATTTGGTTGGTGTGTATCCCATACGATTTTTCCGGGGTATTCGGTCAAGCGTACGATAAGTTCAGCAAGGTCCTTGATACTGATTTCGAATCCGGATCCTAAATTCACCGGCTCGCTTTCGTTATATCGTTCCGCTGCCAGTAAAATTGCATCGGCGGCATCTTCGACATATAAGAATTCGCGTGTGGGAGTACCATCCCCCCACACCACGATCTTTGGTTTTCGTTCTTCACGGGCTTCGATGCATTTCCTGATCAATGCCGGGATAACGTGAGAAGAGGATGGATCAAAATTATCACGCGGTCCATACAGATTGACCGGAAGAAGAAATATGGCATTATAACCGTATTGTTGCCGGTAAGCCTGCGCCTGGACTAAAAGCATCTTTTTTGCCAGGCCATACGGGGCATTGGTCTCTTCAGGGTAACCGTTCCAAATGGATTCTTCCTTGAAAGGGACCGGTGTGAACTTGGGGTATGCGCAAACCGTGCCAAGGGCTACAAATTTTTCGATTTTTCGTAAATACGCCTCATGGATTAATTGAACGCCCATCATCAGGTTGTTGTAAAAGAATTCTGCGGGATGTTCCCTGTTTGCGCCAATTCCCCCCACCTGGGCAGCTAAATGCAGTATCACATCCGGTGTTGCTTTATCCAGCATGCGCTGGATATCCTGCAATTTCACGAGATTGTATTTTTCAATAACCGGTACAAAGATTTCTTTCGCTCCGTTTTCGCGCAGCTTATCAACGATGAATGAGCCCAGAAATCCTGTTCCTCCAGTGACACAGACCTTTTTGTTTTTCCAAAAAATGGTTCTTTCATCCATTTCGAGAAATCCTTTCATTCGATGAATATTTTTAATCCTCGAATTACTAATGAAGGAACTTCTTCATCTTCAACTATCGTAATGCCATGTTCACCACAGCTTAACCGGCAAACCTCAGCAACGTCCCCATCACCAACCAGACGAACGCGATTCATTCCACTCGATTTCAATTGCAGGATGGTTTCCTGCATGCGTTGTCGCACCAGTCGATATAAAGAGAATTGGTTATTGATATAGTCGATTGTTAATCGGGCACGCAGTGCAATGCCATCCGGCGTGATCAGGTACCGGAGTTTTTTTCTTTCCATCCTGCGTACCTTGACATACCCTTTATCGATCAAACGCTTCAAATGCCAGTTGATCGTGCCGACGGCAACATCCAACCTTGTTGCCAAGGTTGCCTGGTTCGCATCAGGATCTTGTTCGATTTGTTCTAGGATGGGCAGGTCTGGATTGACTGTTGGGACAGTAGTCATTCGTATTCCAATATTCAATGGTTGAATTATAATCTCGAAACCAACCTGTGACAAGGGTTATTTAAATGAAAACAGCGCCTATAAGCGCTGTTTTTGCTGCATGAGCACTACTCGGTTACAAGTGTCACTTCGTGGGCTTGTTGACCTTTTTCAGTTTCGATAACCGAAAATTCCACTTTTTGACCTTGCATTAATTTCCGGTAACCTTCTGCGGTGATTTCGCTAAAGTGAACGAAGATATCACCGCCACTTTCCCGCTCGATGAAACCATAACCTTTGGCAGCATTGAACCATTTTACGGTGCCTATTTCACGTTCTGCCACAACTGCTACTCCTTCCTCCTCTGATAAATTGCCAGCTTGTTGCCTTATTGAACAAAAACAAGGTGATTTTCTCCTGCCAGCTTAAATATTTTATACTTGGCTTCGGTAAGATGTCAAGTTTTGCAAACTGCAATATTTGTGAAGTTTTATTACACGAATTAATAAAAAATTGGTTTAGGGCTCCTTTTCAAGTGGGAAGATCAATTGGATAACCAGTTCGCAAATAATCCTTTACACTGATTATTCGAGAAATCTTATATATTTTGGATCATCCTCTAACCAGAAGGAAATAGTTGAGGTCTTTTTGTAAAATTATGAGCCGAGAACGGTATTAATTAAGCACGCTGAATGAAATTGCGGATGATCAACGAAAGACCTATTGCAATGAGGATCACTGGCCATAATGTCATGACACCCAAAATTGCACTAATACCAATCCCGATCACGATTATCGCCAGGAACAAATTTCCGGTATTCCTTTTGCGCAAGGATGGGATGGTTAACCGGATAATGAATTCCACGAGCAACAAAACTCCTGCTCCAAGGAAAATGAACAGCCATGTCTGGGTAAACCAACCCCACTCGAATTTTGGGGAAACATCCAAAGGAATGGTGGATAACCACCCCTGGTAATTCGCGAGGAATACCAATCCCGCCCAAATTAAAATGCACGCTAAAAATATAGTCCCCAGTTGATCGCGGTGTAAATTGATTTCTAAATCGTGATCATGATGTTTATGTTCGTGTTTAATCTCAGGGTTATTTTTGACGTCTTCTTTGTCCATATTTCCTCCGAAAAAAGATAATTATCTACTTCATTTACGATTTCGACTCAAGCGGATTTCACTACATCGATATTTTTTTCTTCCTTTTTCCCTTGCCCGGGTTTGCTTAACGCATTTCGTGCAACCCTCTCGATAAATGCTAACAGGACTCCAATCCCAATGAAGATATAAAAAATGGTGAATAATTTGGATCCGGGAGTAGTGGGGGTCTTATCTCCGTATCCGATGGTCGTCAGTGTGACGACGCAGAAAAACAATGCATCGATTATTGTCCAGTGTTCGACGCGCATATAAAAGAGAGTGCCAACCAGGAGGAGGACTAATACCAGGATAAACAAGGCTCGAAATTCAGGATCTTTCAAACCGCGTCCGATGGAACGAAAGAATTGCCAGACAGTATAAAAGAAAGCGATCATTATGAACCTCCTGACCGAATATAGTCATCCACGACCCTTTCCAGGATATCCAAAGGCATTGACCCGTTCTTAAGGACCACATTATGGAATTTTTTGATATTCAAATTTCTTGCCCAGGGCTTTCTTGGCTTTTTCACGCAATGCAACGATCTTGAGCTCACCTACTTTATAGGCACAAGCCTGACCAGGCATGACAATGTATCGCTCAATTTCACTGATGACCTCTTTTTCATTGCTCCCGGTGTGATCTGACATGTATTGGATAGCTTTTTCGCGAGTCCAGCGCTTGTTGTGAATACCTGTATCGACCACCAGCCGGACCGCGCGGAAGATCTCGGATTGCAGGTATCCCAATTCACTGTAGGGATCATCCAGAAAACCATACTCACGGGCAAGTTTTTCAGCATATAAAGCCCAACCCTCCGCGTACGCGGTAAAGGGTATCACCTTGCGGAACATGGGTAGCCCTTTGACTTCCTGTGCCAACGCAAGCTGGAAATGATGACCTGGGATGGCTTCATGATATGCCAGCGTCTTCATCCCCCATTTGGCAATTTCCTTCATATCCCGCAGATTGGCATAAAACACACCCGGACGGCTGCCATCCAACGCAGGGATATTGTAATACGCAGCTGCACAGGTCATTTCACGGAACTCCGGCACACGCTCCACTTTTAACTCCGACCTTCGGGCGGATATCAAAAACATCGCCGAGGTTCTGGTCAACACGGTTGATGATCGTTTGATAATCTGCAAGGCATTGTTTTCGTCCTGCATCCGTGTTGGGATACTGGAAACGTTTTTCTTTGGAAAATTTCAGCATCATTTTGGACACTTCGGTGGAGGGATATTTCAATTTTTTCAGGATTGCTTTCATCTCTTTTTCGATCCGCGCAACTTCCTTCAGTCCGAGCGTGTGAACCTCGTCCGGCGTCAAGTCGGTCGTCGTGTTGGAGCGAAGACAATGGGCATAATACCTGTCCCCCTCTGGCAGTTTCCATACACCGTCATCTCTGGTGGCGATTTTCTCAATGTGTTCATGATATTCAATCAGTTTTTTGAATGTGGGGTATACCACTTCCTTGATTGCCTTTTCGCAATTCGCCAGTAAGACGCTTTTTTGTTTTGAATTGATCTTTAATTTTCCAAGCTTTCCTTTATATACCGTGTACAGGGTATTCCCTGTTGGTTTTGGAGCGATGAAATTGCGCATTCCTTCGAGCACATGTCTGACAACGAATTTTGGAGGGATTACACCTTTACTTTCCCGGATTTTGACGCCTTCCAGGATTTGCTCGAATTTCACATCAAATTTACGCAAACGCTTGATATAGTTGCGCGCGTTGGTGAGATTGTTCATTGGATGCATGGTTGTCATGAATGTAGGGACCTCATTCTGTGCTCCAAACATTTGGTTGAAAGGATAATCGTGGTGCCTGAACCGCTCGGAGCGTACAATGTCGTCAATAAACCAACCGGCAATATCGGTGGACACCAATTGCGAAGGCGATTGATGCTGGCGGTTGTAACTTTGTAAAACTTTCAAGTTTTTCTTTGAAATCTTGAAAATCTTTTGAACCGCTTTGTCGGATTCATCCGCGAGTTTGGAATTGTGAAAATTGATCCCCAACCCTTCCAGGAACCCTAGCTGAGTAACCAATTCAGGGGATCGTGTCAGAAACCCCAGGAAAAACCTGTTATAGAGTATCCCAATACTGATCGGTTTAAACCAAATCGAACTGATGATGAAATATATTAAGAAAGCAGCGACAAGAAAAAGAGCGACATAAAGGAATATCATGCGGATCCTCCGGAATAATTTTATATGTAAGGATTATAGATGGACTTTTAAATTGTGACCAGTTCAGTTCCTGGGGAGTAAAGAGCAGCAAGTATAATGATGCTGCACTCCATTTTCAATATGCCTAACCCTCTTCAGCAAATCATAACCCTCGACAACCAGGCAATATCATATTCCATTCGGGTTTCCACCAGGGCGCGCCGATATCGCATCATGGTTGGGACCAACGGCGTTGAGTTGATCATTCCGAAAGGCGGGTCTGTTAATCAGGGTGTTGCCTTCTTAAGTCATCACTCAGATTGGGTGCTCGCACAACTTAAGCGGATTGATAAACACAAAGCAAAAACCACCTTGCCGCCGCTTGCAGAAAATGCCCTTTTATACCTTGGCAAACCTACCCCTGTAAAACTTGTCCCGGATGCGTCGTTGCACTCACGCGCGGTTGCAGAATTTACAGGTCGGAGTATCGTTGTGCGCGTTCCATTGCGCAGTCAAATTGCACCGCTTAAGGTAGCCGAAGTCTGGTTGCGTCAGCAAGCTCGGCCTGTGATCGAAAAACGTGTGGATGCCTGGGCAGCCACGCTGCATGTTTCACCCCGTCGCATCACCATCCGTGACCAGCGGACTCGATGGGGGAGCTGCTCCAGCTCAGGCACCCTTTCCTTCAACTGGCGGTTGATCATGCCTCCGCTGGAGATCATGGATTATGTGATCGTTCACGAATTGGCGCATATGTTGGAAGCCAACCATTCCAGGCAATTCTGGTCCATTGTGGCACGCTATTGTCCGGATCATAAAAAGCATCGTATTTGGCTGCGCCGGAATGCCAGCTTGCTTCACCCCCTAACTTGAAAATGACCGCTGTTTCTCAGCGGTCGTGTCTTTCTAATTTCCATTCCAGGTGAACTGGAGCAGATTCGTCTGTGGCAAGGTGATATTTTGAGATTCCGGCGCTACCGTGCCGCTGCGATCGCAATTACTTGTAGCAGGAAAACCGCACCCGTATGCCACGAATGCAACCCTCCAGGTGCCCGCCACATTGGAAGGCAGGTAGGCATAGAACATGCCATCCTTGTTGGTTTGCGCATCGGTGCGTGGGGCATCATCACCGGAGCCTTGTACCACCGCAAACTGGACAAATTGTGCAGGCAATCCATGTTGGTCCAGCAATCTCCCGGAGACCACATAGACATTAGGCGGAATGATGGCTGGGATTTTGGTGAGATCCAATCCTTGTTCCACAAACCGCACGTCTACCCATCCAAATGCATCATTTGAAGTACGGACAAAGATCCACCCATCACCGGGATCTTTTGCGTAAACCTGGAATACAGAACCAATGGCGTAGGTATTGGCTACGGAAAAAATCGTCCCCGGTCCGTTACGGAAATTAATGGGACCCGCTGCCACTTTGGTGCTGATCACTTGATATGGGATCGCTGGCAATGGCGCCGAAGGTTCCGGCGAAGGGGTGAATTCTGAAACAACGCACTCCGGTGCGGGGAGTTGGGTGGGGCACTGAGGTGAAGCCACGTCTGTGCCTGCGGGAAATGTACATCCAGTTAATAGGATCGCCAACAAGGCGAATATCCATTTCTTTTTCATAATTTCCATCCTCCTAACTTTCTCCGGCTTCGTCCTTGCCTGACTCATCCATGGGGAAGTCATACTCACCGCGCTCGAGTGCTGCGAGGATTTCCTCAGCTTCCACAACTTGATCCTCGGGCACGTAGACGCGGGCATGACCCAACCCATCCAGCAAAATACCCATTGCCTTGCCGGCGGATTCCTGGACGACCATGGCATCGATGCCCTTGGATTCCAGGAAGATTTTCATCATATCTGCGTTCAACAATCCTGGGATGCGTTTTATTTCGATCAGTTTCTTTTCCATAACTATTGATTATAGCAAAATCATTTTCTACAGTATTGGATATTTTACCTTTACGACTACTTCGGTAGTTCCACCACGCTTGAAACGGAAATCGCAGCAGGGATCTCCATCTGCAAGGGTCATAGTGCGATGCAGACCCCAGCCGAATAGATCGCTATATAGGATATCGATGGGACATAGATAAGGTGCTAGTTCGCAGGCACCCTGTTTCTTTAAAAACTTCACCGAGGCGCATTCATAATAATCGATCCCATAATCAAAGGTCTGTTTGCTTCCTTCACTATAATCGAAAATATATCCATCCGGAAATTTTCCAGTGCGGGATTCGATCGCCTGGCGCTGTAGCTCTGTTAAATAACGCGTACTGAAATTCATTCCTGCGAACATCCGTGATAGAAAGCGGGGAATATGCTGCAGCAGGTATTCTGCTGAATCGTAAATAACCTTCCCTGTTTCCTCTAGAGAACGACCATGTCTTTCAGCAGTTTTATACATTGCTAGATACATTCCTGTCGCGCTGGAAAACAATGATAACAATCCCCTCGAACCAACATCCGGTAGCGAAGGAATAATCAGTCCAAATTCTACCCGGCCTTCATTCACAATCCGTTTGGAAAGCTCCTTACCGTAGTGGATATCCAAAATTGGTCGCATGCGCCGAATAAAAAAATCAAATCTCCGCAGTAATTTCTTGATTTCCTTCTTACTCTTTTCTTCCATATTTCTCTTTCCTCCCACCTATTATTTATAGCACGTTATGGCGTACAATTTCTCATAGTGGAGGAAATGTGACAGATCTTTCAACAGAATCTCTATTGAGACTTCTGGAAAATTGCTTGAGTGAACGTCAATCTTTTTTCGATTCGATGCACCACGAAGCACTGCGCCTATTCAATGGTTTCCTCGAAGGTTGTCCCGAGCTGCTGGTGGATGTCTTCGCGTCCACGCTGCTGCTATACAACTACGCTGAAGATCCCAGAGCGTTTGAACCGCTGCTGCCTGCTATACGCCATTTCTACCGGGAGAGACTGCCCTGGATCCGCTGTATGATCACCAAGACGCGGCAAAGCAAACATGCTGCCCAGCGTCAAGGTGAGGGCGATGGTGGAGGGCAGCCGGACCACCGCATCGCGGAAAACAACACCTGGTATGCCATCGACCTGACCATGAACCAGGACGCATCCTTTTATCTCGATACGCGCACTCTGCGTCAGTGGCTGCGCGAAAATGCCCGGGGTTGGCACGTACTCAACACGTTTGCTTACACGGGTAGCCTGGGGATTGCTGCATTGGCAGGAGGAGCATCGAACGTCATCCAGACCGACCGCAGCCGTAAGTTCCTTGAATTGGCGGAGGAATCCTACGAGGTTAACGGTTTTTCCTCTTCAGCGCATGAACATATCATCGGCGATTTCTTTCCGGTGGTCGGGCGAATGCGGCATGGTCGCACTCTCTTCGATTGCATCATCGTCGATCCACCCTTCTTTTCGGCTACGGAAAAGGGTAAAGTGGATTTACTCAACCAATCACAACGCATTCTTAACAAAGTACGACCGCTTATCAAGGATGGCGGGTACCTGGTAGCGATCAACAATGCGCTGTTCCTGAGCGGTGCGGAGTACTATGCTTCGTTGGAAGCGCTTTGCACAGATGGCTACGTGAGCATCGCATCGCTCATCCCCGTACCGGAGGATGTGACCGGATTTCCCAATACGATCCTCGGAAAACCACCCGCAGACCCGGCACCTTTCAACCACTCAACCAAGATCGCTGTCCTGCGTGTGCAACGTAAGTGAAACTCCGATCTTTTATCCTCCAGTTCATTCCCATCACAATACGCTATAATTTTTCCAACAACCTTTTCGGAGAGGGATGATCATGGGACGATCACTTGTGAAATGGATTCCTTTCGTAATACCGCTGACGATATTGGCAGCATGCGCGGGCAAAAGAAGTGATAAGGAGCAGATAAAGACGCACCCTCTGGGAGCAGGATTCCGCCATTCCACCTACGGACCTGCGTTCGACCCGGGACCCGCATACTGGCAGAAAGTGGGCGAGCAGATGAACCGCAAGTTCAAAGGCTCACACGCTGAAACTGTCTGGATCGTGGGTGAATTGGCGGGGCATGGCACACGCTTGAGCTTCCCCGGGACGTCGAGCGACCCGCTCATCCAGCATACCGATCAAGACCTGAATGAAGCTGCCTTCACGCTGTTCGATGATCATGGCGTCAAGGTGTGGCTGCAGGTGGAACCAGGTTACGCGGATGTCTTCACGATACTCGATGCGGTGCTCAAACAGTACAGCCATCACCCATGTGTGATCGGGGTGGGAGTGGACGTGGAGTGGTACAAATCCATCGATCCTGACGAGGGACATCGCGTCTACGACGAGGACGCCGCCCGCTGGCTGGAATTGGCACGCAGCTACAACCCGGGCTATCGTCTGTTTCTCAAACACTGGCTGCCTGAAAAAATGCCGCCAACACTGCGCGAGGGACTTTTCTTCATTGATGACGGTCAGCAGTTCACCTCGCTGGATCACATGGTGGAGGATTTCCGGGGATGGGTGGAAGCCTTTGCCCCCTTCCCGGTCGGATTCCAATATGGCTATCCGGCGGATAGAAAGTGGTGGGGGGCATTTAGCGATCCAGCCAGGGAAATCGGGGAAGCACTCATCAAACACTTCTCCAACACGGCCGGACTCTTCTGGGTGGATTTCACCGTCCTGGAGGTGTTCAAACCCCCGGAATAGCATGTGACTCGACGATTTTCGATTCGTTTTATGTAAAAAAAAGAATCAAAAACGAATCCTTTCTACTTATTAATGTGCCAACGATCTATTATAGAACATTTTTTCTATAAGTCAATTGGCAAAATCAAATTACTTTTAATCCTCCAACCACCAATGCAGCTTCCTGCCCAGCTTCTTCAGCCACATCCACGGACCACGCGGCGGCGCTTTTTCCTTTTTCACCACGCGCCGCCAGATGAGCGGCAGCAGGTACAGGTCGAGCACAACGGATGCCAGGATGACACCCAGCCACCACATCCATATGGCAGGAGTAAATTCGTTTGCAGGATTATCCGGCGGACGGGCATGGGCGGTATATAAAGTCACTTTGGCAGCCGGGACGATATAGCCGCTGAAAAGTGGTTCGTTGGATGCCCAGCGGCGCTGCAGATCCAGCCATGTGCCGCCCGGCAGTGATTGTGCAATTATCTCCAGCTCCGCTTTGCGGCTTGGAATGGCAACGAAGAAAGTTTTGCCGGATGCTGCTGCCACCGGGAAGATATCCCCATACGGCACATCCATTTTAGTGTAACCCTTGAGGAAGAAGACGTAATTTGGAAACTCGATGGTCACTTCAGGGCGTCCGAGGAGCACAAACTCATACTCCGGACCCAATTGCTGCAGGATGCGGATGGACTCGAACTCCACCTCGTTGGAATGATCGCCGTACCAGTTGTGTGTGCGGTAATCGTCAAAATAAAATTTCACCCCATCCACCGCGGCAACCAGCACCACTAGCCCGATGAGCAGGGTGCCAATGCGTCGCGGGATGAGCCTGAGACGTGCCGCAGATATTGCCACCTGATCCAACCCTATTCCGACAAAGATGGCTGCCGCTGGTAATGCCATCACCAGGCGATGGCTGGCCGGGGCGTCCGTGGTGAGCATACCGCCGAGGATGATCACCGACCAAAACCAGGCAAACAGGAAAAGGTAACCGGGCTTGCGGATGCGCATGATGGTGTAACCCAACCCCAGCACCATGAAGACCGCGGCAAGCGGCATGAAGTATGGGCGGGGTGTGTTGTAAAAACCAGCAGGAGTATTGATGGAAATGAACGCCAGCATGGATTTGAGAAATTGTTCCCCGAGCAGCATCGCAGCCGATTTGCCAGTTTGGGCGACCTGCTCAGCCAGCCAACCGCTCTGGAAAACCCCCACCCCGTTGTAGCGGGCAGCAAAGGAATCGGGGTGCTTGATGAAGTAGACCACCTGCGGGGCAACCACCATCAGCATGCCGCCAAGGAACACGAGCAGGTGCACCCAGTTCTGGCGCACGTATCCTTTGCGGAAGACGCAGAAGTATGCCAGAATGCCGACGGCAAACCCGATCGAAAGCCACGCCCCCATGTGGGTGAAGAAAGCAAAGGCGGTTGCCAGCCCCGCCAGCAGGTACGAACTTATCCTGCCGGTGCGGACGGCACGCAGTACCAGCCATATGAGCAGCACCGGGTAGAAACCGAATATGATGGTAGTGAAGCCGGCGCGGCTGAAGTGGATGTGCACCGGAAGGAAGGTAAGGATGGCAGCCGAAATGAATGCCACGCGTTTGCCGAAGGCTTCCTTTGCCGCCAGGTAGAGGAACAACACGGTCAGAACGCCTTCCAAAACGCTCACCAGCCTGACGGCAGCAAAACTGCGCCCAAAGATATCCACCGAGATCAGGGTGGGTAGGAAATTGAGCATGGGCATGGCAGCCGAGGCGGTGTTGAAAATGCTCCCAAATTCGTTCGTCTGCAGGCGCATGGCTTCCAAGGCAATCAGCCCTTCATCGTTTGCAAAGGCATAGGGATGGGTTGAGATCAGGATGAAACGCACAGCGAAAGCCAGCAGCAGGATCAGCAGCACGCCGGTGATCTCCATCCAATGCGTTTTCACCGATCCGATGATCTTACGCCACAGCGGGAAGCGCCAGCCACAGCCATGCAGGATACCAATGGCAAACAGCAAGATGCTGAGCATCCATCCGAGCGGGATAACGTACACCGAAGATGGGAACTGGGCGTTGGAACGCACCATGTCGCATACCACGAAGGAAACCATGAAGGAAGTGAGCAGCAGGACAGGCGGTGCCACGATCTTGTGCCTGGCAGGCTCGCCGATGACCAGTTCCGCAGGGGGGTTATGCCATGTGGCAAAACAAAATCCCACCAACGCCATGACATAGATGATGCCACCCGCGATGAGGTGCTGCTTGAGCAACTGCACCTGCCCGAGGATCGCCATCAGAATGGACGCAACAAGGAGGACGATGTGAAGAATGCGCTGCTGGGAAGGGTTCAATTTTCTATTTTTTGAGATTTTTTTCTTTTCCGCCATACCTAGATTATGCAGTTTTTTGGAGAATTGGGCAAGTGTAAAAAAAATCCCATAAGATACCATAAACAAAACACCGGGTGGATCGTGATCCACCCGGCTTCAATCCGTCGGTTCGTTTTACTTGATCTCCAGGGAGCTCAGCATGGCGTCCAACTGGGTTAAATCCGGGGAAAAAGTTCCGGCTGCCTGCGGATTAAGGTTCTTAACCACGTTCGCCAGGTAGGTTGGGTAGTCGCTGGGGAATTCAGCAGGCTCGTTACCGGTGACTTTTCCATCCACCGGCAGGCTGGGATGGTTGACCGGCAGCACCGCAGCCACATAATATTTCCCGTCGCTGGTCAGACCCTGGTAGGTGTAGATCAGCTCGTGGTTGTTGACAGGCACGATGCCCTGGCTAAACCAGGTCAGGTAGCGCAGACCCTGTCCGTTCGCGAAGTCCAGGTACTGCACCTGTGCATGCATCATCTGACCGGCATTGAACAGCGGCAGGAAGGGCATGTTCTTGATCTCCTGCGGTGACTGCAGCAGGGTTTGCAGCGAAGTGATAATCGCTGCTGCGCCTTCATTGGCTGTTCCCAATTCGTCCACGGGATAGATGAAGATCTGCGGCTGCATCAGGTGGTTGCTGATGGGATAGCCCTGCAGGGTTACCACGTTATATTCGGGCAAAACTTCCCAGTAGGGAGCGTTACCATCGTCAGCTACGGCTGCGACCGTCTCCGCCTGGAAGTCGGTCGCCAAACCGTTGGCATCCAGGGAAAGTTGAACCGAACCACTAGTGATGGTGATCGGTCCCGAGGAACCCTCGGGGTTGGTCGATGTGTTCCCGGTGGAAGCAGGGGAACACGCCGAGAGCAGGAGTAAACCCGCCATAAGGACGGCGCTCAGGTCAACAATATTTTTAGATTGCATTTTGGTGAACATTTTATTCTCCTTTGTTCGCATTTCGATGTTTTTTCGCAATTCTTTATACGCTAAAAGGTGGGAAAAAGTTCCCGAAAGGTCAATGCTTCTCTCAGCGTTCCGACAACTCACGATAATATCATAAAAGTGACCGAGCAATGCCATGGAGGTTCATTGCTCCATAGCCAAAATCCAGGCACCCTTTCACGAACAATAAAAAAGCGACCCGTTTGAAAGCGTTTCACGCTCTCTGTGGGTCGCCTTTTCCAGATCATTTATATCAAGGTTTTTTAGCTGTGATCTTGGCACTAACCGCCAACTGTTTTATAGGTTTTCCGGGCGATCCATCTCCCTCACCAAGTTCGATCACCTTGACACCCGCGCCGTCGCTGACGATCATGCGGTTGCCTGGCTTGCCCACCGTTTCTGGGGCAAGCTGTTTCACCAGTTCATTTGCCGTTTCCTCATCAAGCGGCACCGGTGTGATCTGCACGTCCGTGAATCCGGCAACTTCGAGTGTAGCCCTGTAGGTATTGATGTCGATGGCTCCAGCCAGGCATCCCGCCCAGGCATCCATACTCTCGAGTACTTCCTTCGGCAATGGACCCTGCGTTACGATGTCACTGAGCGAAAGTTTCCCGCCCGGTCGCAGCACGCGAAAAGCCTCGCGGAACACCTGCTCCTTATCCGGCGAGAGGTTTACGACGCAGTTGGAAATGATCACATCCACACTAGCATCCGCCACCGGCAGGTGCTCGATTTCGCCCAGCCGGAAATCGACATTTGTCACGCCCAGCTTCGATTGGTTGGTGCGTGCCTTCTCAAGCATCTCGGCGGTCATGTCCACGCCTATGATATGCCCTTTTTCACCCACTTTTTTGGCGGCTAGGAAGCAATCCAGCCCACCGCCCGCTCCCAGGTCTAGCACAGTTTGACCGGGTAAAAGAGACGCTAACGTAATGGGATCACCGCAGCCCATCGAGAAACCTGTAACGTCTGCAGGTAGTTCTCTTACTTCCGCTACATCGTACATCTTTTGGATCAGCTTCGAATCGATATCG
Organism: uncultured Chloroflexia bacterium; assembly: GCA_963699305.1. Classification (GTDB taxonomy): domain Bacteria; phylum Chloroflexota; class Anaerolineae; order Anaerolineales; family Anaerolineaceae; genus JBGQAS01. Next base: position 1,508,082 of record OY969431.1, read on the forward strand.
GGGGAATTGCCACACCCGCACGAGGATTTGGGTTGGTATTCCCTGGCAGCCTTCCCGTAATGTTTTCGGACCTCCGAGCGGATATCCGTTCCTTTTTTCAATTCTGACATGAACTTTTCTCCTTTGATCTGCTCCCAGCGCTGAGAGATTGTATTCCGGTACAGTTTATTGTATCCATTTTTTTCGATTTGTCAAGAGATATTCATCCATTTTTCTAAATTTATAGATGGTATAATGAGTTCATTGACACTCATGACTTCATCTGCTAAGATGATGTACAGTACACATCGTATTTGTTCGATGGGTATCGGAATGAGGACTTATTATGGATGATGTTTCAGCCACATTGATTCCCCAGCTTCTCGATAAAGCGCTGGAGAACATGAAAGCAGAAGATCGTCTTGCTTTCGTGGAAAAGCTTTTCGCCCAGCTTCCACCGGCGGGTCAGCAGGAATTCCTGCTGGGGCTAACGCGCATTCTGCTCAATTCTGGCACCAAGCCCGCCGAGCTCAAAGGTGTGATGCAAAGCGGGGAATGCCATCCTGTGAAGGTTGCTTTGGTGCGGGCGGATACTGGCGACTTCGCCCCCGGTCAGATCTGCTGCGACGCTCTGACTGGTTTTGCTAACGCTCCCGAGATGGATGAGAAGCAGGTGGTGATCATCGCCAACATGTTCAACGGGTTGGCCGATGAAACGCGCGTGAAGATCATCAAGCTGCTCTCCAAGGGCGCCTTCACCGTGGATGAGATTGTTGAATTCCTGGGCATAGCCCAATCGACCACATCCCATCACTTAAAAATACTAAAAGAGGCACACTTGATCCTGGGGGAAAAACGTGGGCGGAACATCTACTATTCCCTGGTGAAAACCTCAGAACAAGCGATCATTCAAGGGTAACTCTCAGACGAAAAGACGACCTGTTCAGGTCGCCTTTCTTCAACTCACTCACATAAAGAACTGCAAGCGTTAAGTGCTCCTACTCGGATGCGGCTGCCAGCTCGTGATCGGGCAGGTCCAGCTCCACGCGGCGGATGCGCGGGATGGCGAATGCCACCAGCGTGGCGATCACCGTGAGCACACCGGTCAAGCTGATCAGCACCGCCACACCGCGGCTGGCACCCACGCCAAAGAGGGGACCCAGCCAGCCCGCCAGCGCTCCACCCTCCGCCATGCCCGGCTTGAAGACCTTATCCGCCAGGGGAGCCGCCAGCAGCGGCGAGACGATCATGACCGACCAGGAGATGGCGCGCCGAAAGGCGAACACCCGCCCCTGCACATCGGGCGCCACCTTGGATTGCCAGATGGCCTGGCTGCAGGCGTTCAGGATGGGGCTGAAGAACATGGCGCCAAACCCTCCCACAACGATGAGCGGGATGGAAGGGCGCAGCGTGGCAATGGCAATGAAAGCCCCGCTGAGCGCCCCGGCGCTCAACAGGGTGACGATCTTGCGCTTGCCGCCTCCCCAAGCGCTCATCACCAGCGTACCTGCCAGCATGCCCACACCCATAATGGTGGTGGTATATCCCAGGGTGGAGGCATCCCAGGTATCCAGGATGAGCGGGACGATGAGCGGTCCCATGATGCCGGAGAGAAAATTCATGGTCATGAAAAGCAGCTGCAGCGACAACAGCCCCTTGCGCGCAACGATGTAATCCCAGCCAAAACGGAGCTCCTTCCAGAAAGAGCCCTTGCCTTTTTGCCCATCCTCGGTGCGCGGCGGATTGGGGATGCGCACAAAGAGCAGCATCAGCACCACCGCGAACAGGTAGCTGAAAAAGTCAAGGGCTGCCATGTTGCCCAGCTTGACCACCACGTACAGCATGCCCGCCAGGGCGGGTCCGGCGATCTGCGGCAGGGCTTCTCCAAGCTGGACAAAGCCGTTGGCGCGCCCGTATTGCTTTTTGGGCACCAAGAGCGTCACCGCGGCGGTGTAGGAAGGCCACATGAGCGAGTTGAAGGCCGCCATGAACAGGTTGATGGGGATGACCATCCACGGGCGCAGCACACCGGTGAAATACAGGATGGCGGTGGCGGCGACCGAAAGCCCGGCACCGAAATCGCTGATGATCATGGCGGTGCGGCGGTTGAGCCGGTCCGCCAGCACGCCGGCAATGGGCGAGAGCAGCACGTAAGGCGCCTGGTTGGCGATCTGCGCCAGCGCCAGGAACATGACCGATTTGGTCATATCGTACACGTATACGCTCAGTGCAAAGCCGGTCAGCTGGCTGCCGATGAGTGAAACGAGTTGCCCGATCCAGATGATGAAGAAGGAACGCATTCCCCCTGCAATTTGCTTTTTCGGCATGATGGGACTCCTTGATATCAAATTTTTTGTTAAAACCAATCTATAAAGGGAAGACGATTATTTAAATTAAATACAATATTGCACGGATGGATTTCCCGCATACTTATTCTACGAAAAACACGGGGATTGGTTTCATGGGTTGATCTTGCAGGGTGAAATCAGTTCCCGCAATGGACCCTTTACACACGTTGTACAATAAAAGGTGATGCAACCGAAAATGGTAAGGGAAATGACTCCAAATCAGCCCGGTACAGTTCGCAAAGTCAATGTGTTTGCCATCCTCAGCATTGCGTTTGCTTCATTAACAATAGTGTCGGTATTATTACCTTCCCGGTTTGCCCACCGGTTGGGTTATGGGCACGCATTTATCCTATTAAGAAATACTGCTTATCTATCCTGCCTTTTTCTGGGATCGGCAGCCTTGTTCACCGGCATCTATTCCATAATCAGGATGAAACGATTTGGATTAAAAGGTCTATGGCTGCCATTATCGATCGTCGGCAGCGTCGTCGGTTTACTCGGAATGATATTAATGATCGTTGTCATATTGTGGCTGTTGTCCGGTCATTCAAGCTGATCGCTTGAACACATATTTGGATACAAGGAGGATGCATGGCTACCAATCAACCGAAAGCGAATCAAAAAGTGAATGCGTTGGCGATCATCTGCATGGCACTGGCGGTGTTGATGCTGATCGTCTTTTTTGCCCCCGTTCTATTTCGCGCGGTGGCAGACATCAAGGTCGGAGAAACGTTCCTGCTCAATTACTGTTTCATCGCCATGATCCCCCTCGGGCTGGTGGGGCTGGTCAGCGGGGTCATGGCGCTCGTCCAGATCAAAAAGAATCACGCGCGGGGACTCTGGCTCGCCATCATCGGGATGATCGTCAATGCCGCCGGGGCGGTGTACATGTTCCTGGTGGTTCGCCTGCTGGTCATCCTGTCGCGCTCATTTTAAGTAAAAACAGGCGACCATCGATGGTCGCCTGAGCCTCTATTTTTTCGCTTTTTCCGCCCGCTGCTTGAGCGCTTTATCCATTGACATAAAATCCTGCCGCGAGGTGGTTTCGATGCTGTTGGCTTGCGCGGGGATTAGCAGACCGCTGAACACCTCGACATCGATAAAGCGGACCAGTTTATCACCCATCCGGTCGATGGTGAAGCTGTGCACGCCGCTCCATAAGAATGGGGCGATGACGTGGTACTTCCATGCCAGCAGGCGGTTCGGCAGCGCCTTGATGACCTTGCAGTGCAGCGTCATGTCCTTGGAGCCCTGCAGGAACGTGATGTCCACCTTCCCGCCCAATGTCGGCGATCCGACCGCGTGGTGAAGGAATGGGTTCCATTCGGGATACTTTGCCAGGTCCGTGAGGATCTCCCACACCTTTTCGGGCGACGCCTTGATCTCGATCTCCGTGCGCAATTCCTTCATTTTTTATACTCCTTTTGCCGGGCTGAACGTTGGGATAGTATCATTATAGATAGTCACATTAATTAGTCAATATATAAATATTTTTTTAAAAAAAGATAAATACCCTGAAATGACCGCCCTGTATTCACTAAATGATGTACATAAAAAAATCCGCTCGTTTCAAGAGCGGATCTTCTTATCTGGACTATAGACCTTTGAGGAAGCAACCCAGCGCCAGCAGGACATAGCCGGCAAGGATCAACAACCAGAAATAGGTCGAGAGAATTCCCAGCGGTATCACCAACGCAATGATCCCCACGATGACCAGGATCAACGAAATCCAGAATGTGATGTTTTTTGGTGCATGCAGTCTCATAGTAAACTCCTCCTAAAATTGAACGTAATTATCATTATCGCACCTTCTTGATGATCTTTAATCACTTTTGACCGATGTTAATGCTATGCATACATGCGTAAAAAATGCCTTTTCCCGCATGTTAACCAGCATATTGAAACCAGGTCAGACGATCGCGAGCAGCATGAGCGCAACCCACACCAGCAACCCCCCGCCGAACAGCCAGATCACATCCAGCTTGAGGTAGCGGTTGAAAGCAAACGCCGCCAGCGCCAGCAGCAGGGCGGGCACGCTCACCAGGCTGACCTGGGCGATCTGGAACGTGACCACTGCCAGCAGACCGACGAACACGGGCAGCACACCCTTGAGTCCGGCATGCAGGAACTGTGTTTTTTGCAGGACGGTGAAAAGCTGTAATGCGATGAGCGTCATGATGAAGGTCGGGAAGAAAATGGATACGGTGCCCGAAAGCGCACCCAGCAGACCGCCGACCTTGAACCCGATGAACGCGGCGGTGATCAGGATCGGACCGGGGGTGACCTGCCCGAGCGCGATGCCATCGATGAACTGCTGCTGCGTCAGCCAGTGGTGCATATCGACCACATCGTTCTTCAGCAGGGGCAGAATCGTGGCGCCGTTGCCGAAAGCGATCGACCCAGTCTTCAGGAAAAGCAGGTTCATCTTGCCGAGCTCGCCGGGGATGAACACACTCAGCAGGATCACCGCCAGCAGGATGACGCACAATGCGCCGATCTTCCACCAGGCATGTTTTTCCGGCAGCAGGCGCACGCCGGACATGGCGGTGCTGACCGGCGCGCCCTTGCGCAGCAGCAGCGCCCCCAGGGCAAACCCGCCAAGCACGATGAACGCCGGGTTGACGCCCAGCACCTGGCACAGCACCGCCGCCAGCAGGATCAGGACGGTCAGCAGCGAGGTGAGCGCATTTTCCGCCAGTTCCAGGATGAAATTGCACAGCACGCCCACCACGATGGCGCTCAGACCCAGGAACAGCGTGGAGACCCACGGCAGGTTGCCGATGGAAAAGTACGCCCACGAGAGCAGCACCATCATCAGGAACGGCGGCGCGAGGAAGGCGAGGTTGGCGAGCACCGACCCGGCAACGCCATGCAGAAGGTAGCCGGTGTAGGCGACAAAGTCGAAGTTGACCGGACCCGGGTAGAGCTGCACCAGCGCCATGCCCGCATCCAGCTCCTCGCTTGTTGCCCAGCCCTTCTTGATCAGGTCGGCGCGCAGCTTCTGCAAGATGGTCAGCCCAAAGGCGGTAGCACCCACGCGCAGGAAATAGAAAAAGACCTGCCGCAGCGGGACGCGATAACCGGGTGGCGCGGGGATTGTTTTTTCATGCTGGCTTTATTATAGGGGGTTTTCGGTCTTGAGGAATAACCCAGCCTTTGATGTTACACTTGAAAATAAAATGAAGCGCCTTACAATGAAGATGGCGATCATCCATGCTTTTTCCAACAACAAAAAAGCGGCCAACAACACTGTAAAATCGAAATCCTTCATCACGTCCGCATGAAAAGAGAAACCATGTCGAATGCATATACCATCTTTCCGGGATCGTTTGGGAACGACCTGGAGATCAGCTCGTCATCACTCAGTGAACTGAACAAAAAGCTGAAGGCAACCCTGGGCAGCGCCGCCGTACCGGTGACCAAGGACAAGGATTGGCGCCTGGTCACCGCCCGGGGTGAGCTGGTCGGAATCTATATTGAAGAACCCAACCTGGAATACCAGTCACCCTACCATTTGCACCATCAAAAACTGGATTATGCAAAAGCGATCCTGCGGGAATTGAAAAAGGAGGAGCTGGAGAATAAACAGGAAAGCTCCCTGATCACGAAAGGCAGAAAGATCGTCGAAACCTACATCGATTTTTTGGATGACCGTCCGAAACCGGGCAGCAGGCTATCCAATACTTCCCGAAAGTAAATTGAAATGGCTAAAAAGCCGTTCAGCACATTGGCGATCATATCCGCAATATGGGAGGCGAGTTGCGCTGGTATGCGCCATATTGATTGCGCTCGCTGTATACGCCTGGAAGTCTTATCTCAATTCAGTGGATCCACCGGGTGTTCTGGTCCACAACCGGCGGATTGATATTCTTCATTTTTTCCTACCTCTTGCTTGGCGTGCTGGCGTTCATCCTGGGCCTGCTGGCGAGAAGGAAGATACTAAAAAATAACCATGGGTTAAAGAGGGAAAGGTTTGGCGATATTCGGGATTCCGGCGGGGGTGGTGCTTGCGGTGTTCTGGTTCTTCACCACATTCAAATTTCTTGGGATGATGATGCAATATTGATAAAAAGGCAGAACATTATGGCTCATGTACTAATAATCTGAAATCATGTAAATTTGCGAAGAAAAATCCGCGTAAATTTTCTAGTATATTGATATATTATCGATAATTTTTTCAAATCTCTTTTTTCATCTTCCTTATTCTTTAACACCCGAGCCAATCTTTCATGAGCATATTGGTTCTCTTTTTCCATTTCAAGAGATTCTTTGAAATTAGTTTCTGCAAATTCAAATAATCCAACATTGTTATATAAATTTCCAATATTCGATTTTATCCAAGCTTCTTTCCCTGTAGCGTTTTTATTGGCTTCTACATATGCATTCATTGCCAAATTGTTCAAATCATTAGCAAGAAGAGCATTACCATATAAGGTTAAATTTCTGCTTGTCGGAGATATCTCTTTTAATTTTTCTCGGAAAAATAATTCATATTTAAAATCTTTTATCTCATATAAAAATGAACATATTTGATCAAGGTTCAAGTCCCCTTCGGATCTTCTTTATATGCTCTTAAATATAAATCCTTCGCCTCAGTTAATTTTCCTTTTAATCATTAAATTCTTCCGAGTAGTCGGAATATTCTAGCTTTGAAATCTTTTTGTTGATTTTCTTCTTTACTAGGTTCAACAAGATTCTGTTCAGCAATATCGTATTTCTTAAACTGTATCAGTATTTCATTTTTCTTTATTTGAATTTGATTTTTTATACTTTCACGTTTTGAAAATTCTTCAATTCTTTTATCAATCAAATCAAATTGCTCTTTCTTAACAAAATATCTATCAAAGTGTTATAAAAGAGAAATTCGTCTGGATACTTAGAAATTAATTGGTTTAATTCTATTATAGAAGCCTTCTGATCATACAATGATAAATAATGTGCTGCAAGATGTGAATATATAATTTTTTCATTTCGAATCTTAGATTTTGACAAACGTAATAGTATTTCTCGTGCGTCACTATAATTTCCATCATTAGAAGCTGCAATCCAATCATCTTTTTTTATAGGTTTTTTCACATCTTCAGCAATAATTAAATGTTTATCACTTGATGTCTTATCCAAAGGGTTTGCTTCAGATTTTTCCTCATGAACTTGTGTATCCCCACGTAATGCATTTATGAATTCGCTTGGTTTTGTAGGGTTACTATATTCGGAAGGCGGATAAAAAACATAAGGTTTTTTTATTAATACTATAAAAAAGCCAAATGCTACTAAAATTGGAAATACTATTACAAATATCACAAGAATGATTTGCACATACCAAAAGTATATTTAACAGCATATAAAAGGATAATTTCTACAAGTAAAATAAATAAGCATATTACACCTAATGGAGTTGTATACTTTATTTTTGGCAACATCATTCCTCCTCGTTTATATTACCCACCCATTATTAAACAAAACTTACATTTATATTCTAGCAAAAACACACTAAGAGGAATCCCCCCCCCTCTCTTTTCAACCACTTAACAGTTCCTTAATTCGTCACCGAAAAATACAAATTTCTGAGTACAATGGGGACTGATATTTCATCGGAAACCATTGAAGTCAACATCGAAAACACATCATGCAAACTATAAGAAAAAGCCCAATTTAACCCTATCCGTCACATAGCTATATCATCTTGTAAATTTCAGGTGCGCGCAGCCGCGCCTCTGAAATTGTTCCGTTCGCAATCAAACCAAAACATCAAAGGAGCATCATGAAACACATTTCCACTCTCGATCCTCTCCGCAGCGTGCGCCTTGGCGCTGGTGCTTACCGCATGCAGCAGCGCGGCAACCCCCGGCGCGCAGCCTGCCGTGGAAGTTTCCGTCATCCCGGTTGATCCGCAGTTCACCCCCACCGCAACCGAACCTCCGCCACCCCCGCCCTGCACCATCGCCTTCGAATCCAACCGCGACGGCAATCATGAGATCTATCGCATGGCGCCGGATGGCAGCCAGACGATCAATCTCACCAATGATCCGGCATATGATGTCGAGCCTGCCTGGTCGGCGGATGGCAGCCAGGTTGCTTTTGTCTCAAACCGTCCCTATAAAGAACAGGAAGGCGGAAATTATATCCATGTCATGGATGCAGATGGAAGCAATGTGCGTCAGTTGACATTTGAAAATGAAAGTGCAGGACCGGACTGGTCGCATGATGGCAGCCAGATCACGTATTCCAACAAAGGGGATATCTACATCATCAAGACAAACGGTGAAGGTCAATCACTCAACCTGACCAACAGTCCGGAACCGGATGAGCAACCCACCTGGTCACCGGATGGCAGTACCATTGCCTGGCTTTCCGGCGATGAAGGTAAACAGAACATCTTCGTCATGAACGCGGATGGCAGCAATATGCAGCAGCTGACACACAATGATGCAGCGCACGATGTCATGTGGACGATTGATGGGGAAATATTCTCCCATTGGAACCATCCAGAAGGAGTGTGTACACAATGTGTGATGGGTGCCGATGGCTCGAACGCCAGGGGCGCGGGCGGAAAAGGGGATTTACAGCGGTTTATACCTTTCCGGACATTGGATGGAGACCGGGTTGAATGTGTCAGCCTGGACATCAATGCTGGTAATGACGAGATCTATCTCGTCGGCGAAATTTATCCGGATATATTCCTCAACCTTACCAACAACCCCGCCTTGGACCGCAATCCCGACTGGCCAGCCAACTGCCTGGCAGGTTTTGAGGGAGCTTTCCCTGAAGAATCGGCTGTTTCTGAAACCGAGTCCACGGATGCACAACTTGTTGTTGGGTATGCCGGGGATGATCCCTCCCAATGGCAGCGCAAAAATAATTTTGGCAAAGCCTGTGAAGAGCTGGGCATCCAATGTCTTTATGGAGAGATCCCTGCATTGCTCACCAATAATGTCAATGCGATCGTGCTGAATTCAGACCCTGAACTGATCAAGGGTTCCACCTCAGCCATCCGTGAAGCTGTTGAAAAAGGCATTCCTGTTTTTGTGCTGGATGCTGAAATTGACCTGCCCGGGGTTTATTCGATCATGGCAGATCGCGGCGATATGATGCGGGCGACACTGGACAACTTGTTTAAAGACAGCGCCGGGAGTTGGGAGTTTGCTTACTTCGATTTCAGCCCGACTCACATGGACGCTGAACTCATCAAGGGATTACTTGAAAAAGAGTATCCCAGGGTCAATGTTGTTACAAGTGATACAAAAACGTATAACATAAAAGAAGATAAATATTACGTGCAAGACCTTTTATCCAAGTATCCAAACCTCCAGGCAATTTGGACCAATGCAGGAAACATCAATGTAGTTTTTGCTATCGTGGAAAACATCAGCGATCCGGCCAAGTATCCCATGCTCAACTGTGAAGCCAACAAAGATGGCTTTTTTATCTGGAAAGACCGAATTGCTGAGCATCCCGGGTTTGAATGCACCGCGGTTAGCAATCCACCCGGGATTGCTTATGACGCGGTTTTCGCCGCGGTTTACCTGGCAAGCGGTGAGAAAATTGATGAATCCGCCCTTAAAGGTGAATTTGGAAATGCATTTATAGTGGATTTTCTGGTTATTACGAATGAAAATTTAATGAAAGAGCTTGAAATCATAAATTATGAAGATGGCGGTTTCGTTGTGGATATGTTGATGACCCCCGAGGAGATCAAGGAAAAATGGTTCCTTGAGTAATCAGTTGTTGTGCAAGGCATAACCACTGCCTATGAATAAGGTACACGATCAATCCTGATTGGGATTGCCCCCTCATAAACGAACCGAGCGGATTTTCATCCGCTCGGTCTATTTTCTTTTCAGCTTCTTATATCTCTTTGCCCTCGAACTGGCTGTTGTACAGCTCGGCGTAGAAGCCCTTCTTCGCCAGCAGCTTCTCGTGCTTGCCCTGCTCCACGATGTCGCCGTCGTTCATCACCAGGATCCAGTCGGCGTCGCGGATGGTGGACAGGCGGTGGGCGATGATGAAGCTGGTGCGGCCCTTCATCAGGTCAGTCCATGGCCTTCTGGATCAGCACCTCGGTGTGGGTATCCACCGAGCTGGTGGCTTCATCCAGGATCAGCATGCTGCGGGTCGGCCAGGATGGCGCGGGCGATGGTCAGCAGCTGCATCTGCCCCTGCGAGATGTTGGTGGTCTCCTCGTTGAGCACCATGTTGTAGCCATCCGGCAGGGTGCGGATGAAGTGGTCCACGTGGGCGGCCTTGGCGGCTGCGATGACCTCTTCGTCGGTGGCGTCCGAGCGGCCGTAGCGGATGTTCTCCATGATGGTGCCGTTGAACAGCCAGGTATCCTGCAGCACCATGCCGAACATGCAGCGCAGGTCGTCGCGCGTGAACTCCTTGATGTCGTGCCCGTCCACCAGGATGGCGCCGCCGTTGACATCGTAGAAGCGCATCAGCAGCTTGACCATGGTGGTCTTGCCGGCGCCGGTCGGGCCGACGATGGCGATCTTCTGCCCGGGTTCGGCGTAGAAGCGAGAAATCGTTGATGATGATCTTGTCCGGGTTGTAGCCGAAGTGCACGTCCTTGAAGTCCACGCGCCCTTCGACCTTGTCAACGCTCGACCGGGGTGGCGGTATCCGGGATCTTCCTCGGCTTCGTCCAGGAATTCGAAGACGCGCTCGGCGGCTGCCATGGTCTGCTGCAGGACGTTGGAGATGTTGGCGATCTGGGTGATCGGCTGGGTGAACGAGCGCACGTACTGGATGAACGCCTGGATGTCGCCGACGGTGATCGGTTCCTTGACGGCCAGGTAGCCGCCCAGGATGCAGATGGCCACATAGCCCAGGTTGCCGACGAAGTTCATGATCGGGATCATCAAGCCCGGAAAGGAACTGCGATTTCCAGGCCGAGTCGTACAGCGTGCTGTTGATCTCGTCGAACTGCTCGACGCTCTTTGCCTCGCCGTTGAAGGCTTTCATCACCACGTGGCCGCCGTACATTTCCTCCACATGCCCGTTGACGTGCCCCAGGTAATCCTGCTGCTGCTTGAAGTACTTCTGCGACTTGCCGATGATCAGGCCGATGACGCCGAACGAGAGCGGCAGCATCACCAGCGCCACCAGGGTCATCTGCCAGCTGATGGTGAACATCATCACCAGCACGCCGATCACGGTGACGACCGAGGTGATGATCTGCGTCAGGCTCTGGTTGAGGGTCTGGCTGACCGTGTCCACATCGTTGGTGACGCGCGAGAGCACCTCGCCGTGGTTGGTGCCGTCGAAGTACTTGCAGCGGCATGCGGTTGATCTTTTCGGCGATGTCCTTGCGGAAGCGGTAGGTGATGTTCATCGACACGCTGGACATGATCCAGCCCTGGATGTAGCTGAAGCATGGCCGAGACCAGGTACAGGCCGAGCGTGAACAGGATGATGTTGCCGATATAGGCGAAATCGATCCGCGCCAGTGCCGGCGATCTGGTGCCATCACGCCTTCGAACAGCTTGGTGGTGGCCTTGCCCAGGATCTTGGGCCGACGATGGAGAACACCGTCGAGGCGATGGCGAAAAGCATCACGACCAGGATCGAGACCTTGTACCGCCGAGGTATTGGATCAGCTTGTTCATCGTGCCTTTGAAGTCGCGCGGCTTTTCGCCTTTCATCATCGCCATCGGGCCGCCGCCCATCGGGCCGCGCGCTCGGTGGCGGCCACTGGACCTGCGGGAAGCGGGTGGAGGTGCTGGATGCTGTGCGATCATGCCAATTCCTCCTTGCTCAGCTGCGACAAGGCAATCTCGCGATAGACTTCGCAGACTTTCATCAATTCATGGTGGCGTGCCCTTGCCGACCATCCTTGCCTTCATCCAGCACGATGATCTGTTCGGCATTCTTGATGGTGGCGATGCGCTGGGTGACGATCAACACAGTGCTGTCGCCGGTCTTCTCCTTGAGCGCCTTGCGCAGGGCGGCGTCGGTCTTGAAATCCAGCGCCGAGAAGCTGTCATCAAAGATATAGATCGGCGGCTTTCTTGACCAGCGCGCGGGCAATGGCCAGGCGCTGTTTCTGCCCGCCGGAGACATTCGTGCCGCCCTGGGCGATCTCGGCTTGCATGCCCTCCGGCTTGGCATTGATGAACTCGGTCGCCTGGGCGATCTCGGCTGCCGGCTTCGAGCGCCTCGTCGCTGGCATTCTCATCGGCATAGCGCAGGTTGCTCTCGATCGTGCCCGAGAACAGGATGCTCTTTTGCGGGACGTAGCCGATCTTGTCGCGCAGGTCGTGCTGGGTGACCTCGCGGATATCGATGCCGTCCACCAGGATCGCGCCATCGGTGACATCGTAGAAGCGCGGGATCAGGTTGACGATGGTGGATTTGCCCGAGCCGGTGGTGCCGATGAAGGCGGTGGTCTGGCCGGGCTGGGCGGTAAAGCTGATATCGTGCAGCACATCCTCTTCAGCGCCCGGGTAGCGGAAGACGACATTGCGGAACTCGACGCGTGCCCTTGAACGGCTCGGGGAAGTGCTTGGGTTCTGCGGGTCCTTGATGACCGGTTCGGTCTCCAGCACATCGGCGATGCGGTCGCCGGAAACGGAGGCCCGCGGCAGGATGATGAACATCATCGACATCATCAGGAAGGCGAACACGATCTGCATGGCATACTGCATGAAGGCCATCATGTCGCCGACCTGCATGGTGGACTTGCGCCACCTGGTGCGCCCCGACCCAGATGATCAGCAGCGACAGACCGTTCATGATCAGCATCATCACCGGCATCATGACCACCATGACGCGGTTGACGAACAGCTGGTGCTCGGTCAGGTCCATGTTGGCCTTGTCGAAGCGCTTCTCCTCGAACGCCTGCATGTTGAAGGCCCGGATGACCATCATGCCGGACAGGTTCTCGCGGGTGACCAGGTTGAGCCGGTCGATCAGGCTCTGGATGATCTTGAACTTGGGCAGGGCGATGGCGAAGACGGTCAGGATCAAGCCGAGCAGCACGACCACCGCCAGGGCGATGATCCACCACATGTAGGCGCTCTTGCCGATGGCCCGGATGACGCCGCCGACGCCGATGATGGGCGCATAGAAGACCATGCGCATCATCATGATGACCACCATCTGGATCTGGGTGATGTCGTTGGTGGAGCGGGTGATCAGCGAGGCGGTGGAGAATTTGTCGAACTCGGTGCTGGAGAAACTCTCCACCTGCTCGAAGACATTGCGGCGCAGGTCGCGCGCCAGCCCGGCGGCGGTGCGGGCCGACAGATAACCCGACGACGATGGTGCAGACCCCCGAGAGCAGGGTCAGCAGCAGCATCAGGATGCCGGTGTTGAGGATGTAGTTGGTCTGCAGCTTGGCGGTATCCATCCCCAGGGCGGCGTACTCGGCCTTGACCGCACCCACCGCCATCTGGTTGATCATTTTGTCGCCCAGGGAGCCGAATTGGGAATCGATCTTGCCTTTGATCATTCCGAGGATGGCAGGCTGGCATTTTCAGCAAGGCAAAGAGATCCGTCCCGGCAGGCAGCTTGGAAAGGTCGAATCCGGTGTACCTTTCAGCATCGCTGCGGCCTTGGTCGGGTCGGCCAGCAGTTGCTCGAATGCCGGAAACAACCAGCTGCGCCTTCGCCATGATCGGGTTCAGTTTTTCGAACTCCGCCGCATCCACAGCATTGAGGACATACACAGGCTCGTTTGCCAGCGTGGGATATTCTGCAACATATTTCGTGTAATCCGCTGAAGTCGTATCGACCAGCGTGTAATCTGCCAGCACGAGCGTCTTATCCGTCTCGCTCATGAACAGGGTGAGCCTTGTCCATCTCGCTCTGGCGGATGGCAACCGGTACGGCGTTTTCCACGCCGCCCTGCTGGATGCCGTTATTGACGATCTTCGACAGATAATCGGGCAGCGCCAGGTCGGCATTCGCCTGCACGAACAACAAGGCGATCGCCAGCAGGATGGAGAAGAGATAGGGTTTTAAGTCTTTAATTAATCGAAGCATATGCTAAAGAATCTCCTGTGTGGGTTTAATTATTTCCTAGGGGTTTTTTGAGGAATCTGTGGGTTTTTCCAATTGACGCGCCGTCGAGATGAGCACTTCCAATCCTTCAGCGATCAAATTCTGCTGTGCCGGGGTGAGCTGGCTGGCAAGTTCTCCCATCCACTGGCTGCGGGCGGCAATACCGCGTTCAATCAGCGCTTTACCCTGAGGGGTGAGCTGGAGTTGCTTGTTGCGCCGGTCGGCGGGGTCTTCGGTGCGTGTCACCAAATTCGATTGCACCAGGTGATCCACCAGCTGGCTGGTGGCGGCGTTGGTCACACCCAGCTGCCCGCTGATATCGGAAACGCTGCAGCTGGAATCGTGGTACAGTCGCATGAGCGTGTTGGCTTGCGACGCAGAGAGTGAAACTTCATCCATGAAACGTTTGAAATCACGGAATGAGCGGTGCATGAACAAGGCGGTCCATTCGCGCATGGTTTGTGTAAATTGTTTAGACGACTGCATGGTTAACCTTCCTGATTGGTTAAGAGCACTTAACTATATGGTGGTTTGCTGTTCCCGTCAAGGTTAATTTATTCAGAAATGACAAATTCTTAGAATGTTCTAATATTCGGATTTCAATACTATAATCAGACCGTCCAATGTATGAGAGGGAAATCGGTGGGAGAATCTACAGGAAGAAGATCCAACGGCGTGATCGTCATCGATCACAATGAATGTCTGGTGTGCGGTGCCTGTGTGGGTGTTTGTCCCGTCAACGCCATGACGCTCGATTGCGCCATTTTGCGCATCCAGGTGGATGTGTGTACGCTTTGCGAAGGCTGCATATCCATTTGTCCTATCGGCGCCTTATCCATAAAAGAGCTGCCCGTATGATCAGCGCATACGATGTGGTGGTCGTCGGGGCGGGTCCCGCCGGCTCAGTAGCAGCGCGTAGAGCCGCCGAAGGCGGATTGAAAACCCTGCTCATCGAGAAGCGCAACGAGATCGGCGTCCCCGTGCGCTGTGCTGAAGCCATCGGGGCGGATCTTTCCAGGCAGTTCATCGAACCTGACCCCCGCTGGATCGATGCGAGCATCACCCATTTTGCGGTACACAATTCACTGGGTCAGTCCGTGCTAATGCCTCCCGCCGAACCGACGCTGGTGGTGAACCGCAAGCTGTTTGACCTCGAACTGGCTCAACTGGCAGCACATGCCGGAGCGGAGGTCCGTACGGGCACTTCCGCCGTGGGTGTGCAAATGCAGGATGGCGCTGTTTGCGGTGTAAAAATCGAATCGTCCGGCAAAGTCGAGACCATCCCAGCTCGCTTGGTTATTGCCGCCGATGGCACCGAGTCGCAGGTGGCGCGCTGGGCGGGTGTCAAAACGGTTTCCCCGCTTGCGGATTATTTTGTCGGCATCGAATACCTGCTCTCAGGAATGCAGGAACTGATCGACCCCCACATCTGCGAATACCACATCGACCACACTCTCGCGCCTTCGGGCTACCTGTGGGTTTTTCCAAAAGGTGAAGACCGTGCCAACGTCGGGTTGGTGATCACCGCTGCCCAATGTAAAAAGGTGCGACCGGTTGCCTTGCTGGATCGATTCGTTGCCAAACGCTATCCCCACGCCCGGCGCATCGACACCATTGCCGGGGGCATCCCCGTCACCGGAGCGCTCAAGTCAATGGTCACCAATGGATTAATGATTGTTGGCGATGCCGCCCACCAGGCGGACCCCATGACAGCCGGCGGCATCTGCCTGGGTATGCTGGGGGCTGCAATGGCAATGGAGGTGGGTGTTGTAGCTGTGCAGCAGGGAGATGTCAGCGCCAGGCGTTTACAGGCCTATGATAAAGCCTGGCAGAAGCGCTTCGGTAAAATGCACGCCGCATTGTACAAGGTCCGCCGCATCCTCGCCAACCTTGACCAATCGCGCCTGGATGCGCTTGTTGTGCGGGCGGCCGCATTGCCTCTTGCAGAAATGTCGCTCAGCCAGATATTATTGGCGTTGCTCAAGAACGATCCGGGATTGCTGTTTGAAGCCCGCACGCTGATCACCACCGGGTTGATCCTAAAATAATACCCAATCCAAATTAAGTTTTTCTTGTGCGCAGGCGGATCAGCCAGGATTCCACAAATGGCAATCGCAATAGCAGCAGTAATACAATGACCACTGCCGCGATCAACGGTCGTATAAAATCCCCCTGCAGTTTGAACAAATTCCCCTTTAATGCCATGCCAAAATGGAGCACTGCCAGGATGCCCGCTAGGTAGATCGAGCGATTCAGCCATTTCCAAACCGGCTGCGATGTGCCGGAGTGATGCGTGAATGATGCTACTGCCAGGAGCAACAAGGATGACCAGCGCTGACAACCCGAGCCAAATGAATCGGTTGCCTCTCAACGCATCCAGGATATAAGGAACCTTGAATCCATAGTCCAACCCCGTGAACAGGGCGAAATGCGCCGCAGCATACAGGAATGTGAACAAACCCAATGGGCGTTTTAAGGTGAGCACAGGAGCAAACCCGGTTATCGTATGGAAGGGGGTGCATGCCAGGGTGAGGATCAGGAAAATGATCGCAGTATCACCCATCAATTGGATCGCACGCCGGATGGGGTCAGCCGACAATTGGTTTGATATATATAAAATAGCAATCACCAGCAACGGAATCCAACCGGCAATATCGGCTGCAATAATTAGCCAGGTCTTCCGCGTGACATTCATTAGTAGTTGATGGTCAGGTCCATGCCGGTGTACAGGCTGCCGACCTGGTCTTCGTAGCCATTGAATCGAAGCGTTGGCCGGCGACCGGATTCGCCCAGCCTGCGTTCTGTGGCCTGCGACCAGCGCGGATGCGGGACATCGGGATTGACGTTGGAATAAAAGCCGTATTCCTCGGGCGACAGCAGTGTTCCAGAAAGTGTCAGGTTGTTTCTCCACCAGCTCGATCTTCACGATGGCTTTAGCGCTCTTGAAGCCGTATTTCCAGGGCACCACCAGGCGCAGCGGCGCACCGCATTGTGGAGGAAGCGGTTTGCCGTATAGACCGGTGGCAAGGATGGTCAGATCGTGCATGGCTTCATCCAGGCGCAGCCCCTCGGAATAAGGCCATGGGTAACCAGTACCCGCTGCTGCCCGGGCATTTCCTCAGGATCGAGAATGCTGGTGAAATGCGACGTATTTGGCGTCCGAAGTCGGCTCGGCAGCGGTGAGAAGGTCTGCCAGCGGGAAGCCCAGCCAGGGGATGACCATCGACCAGCCTTCCACGCAGCGCATGCGGTACACGCGTTCCTCGCTTGGAAACGCTGCCATGATCTCATCGATCGAATAGATCTTGGGTTTTCTGACCATCCCGCCAACTTCCACATCCCAGGGAGAAGTGGAAAAATCCTTGGCAACCACCGCCACCCTGGATTTATCGGTGCTGAATTCATAATAGTTGTTGTAATTGGAAACCGTATCAAGAGGTGTCTGGGTATCGGTGAATGGTGTTGCTGTTTCCGATGGTAATGCGGTTCCCCCACCCGTCACCTTCACACCGCACGCCGCCAGGAATGCACCTGCGGAAACGATTCCGGCAGCCTTGAGGAATTTCCGCCTGGAATGGTACAGGGATTCGGGAGTTATCTCGGACGATGGGATTTTTGGAATGGAAATTCGCTGTTTGGACATAGCTATTAGATGCAGAAAGGCAAAAAAAAGATACTTGATATAAAAAAGTGGCTGCCTTGCAGCCACTTTTCACGTTTTACCGTTTATGGTGCAGGAGACTCGGAAGGCTCCGGGGTCTCCGCTTCATCGGTTCCTTCTTCGGGTGTCTTTTCCTGTCCAATGGCGCTGCCTTCCGGGTGAACCACGATCCCGGCCGCGATGGACTTCCCACCAGCAACGTCACGGGGGGAAATGATGGTCACTCGCATATCCACAGCAAGCAGTTCCGCCCGTTCCTCGGGAAGGATCTTGGTATCGGCGGTCAGCTCAAAGGTATATTCATTGCCATCCGTCGCCAGGATGGTAATGCTCACTCCCGCCTGGTAATCGGTCACTTTGCCTACGTGATGCGTTTTCTCAGGTTTGCCCGGTATGGCAGTAATGGATAACGCCAGCAGTGTGGTGTCATCAACTTTGCGCGCCCGTACCGTCACCTGCATACCCGCCAGCAAATTTGCAATAGTTGCACCTTTTCCAAGTGTGGCTACCTTAATGCTTGTCTCTGCATCCAATGTGAATGTTACGGATGCACCGTCTTTTGTTGTTATGGCAAGGCTGCCATCGGAGACTGCATCGATCACACCCTTGTAATTGAACTTTTGCTTTCCCTGGCCTTTGCCCTCGGTGGCTTTTTCAATCGCCTTTTCAGTAGCTTTTGCACCTGGCGTCTTTTCCGCGGGTTTATCGCTGACTGTCGTCGCAGGCATGGCGAATGCGGTGGTCACCACCATCAAAAGGATCAATATAACTAACGTTGAAATTACAATCGCTTTATTTTTCATATTATTCTTCCTTTCATTCCTACGGCTCGAAATAGACCGTCAGGAACAATTGAACCTCGTTTCCAATATCATCACTGGCGACAATTTCGATGATATTGGCTCCTTCATTTAATTCGACATTATCCGAAAATTTTTCTCCGGATTCCACATACAAAATATCATCGTTGATCGTTATGACCGTTCTTGTACTGGCGCTCCCCCGGATTTCCAAATCCGATGAGTCCACCACCGCGCCATCCTCGGGGTAATCGATCTTGATCCAAAGCACCTCATCGGGTGATTCCACCACGATCGGGGTGGATGTCAGGGCGGGAGTATCTCAAAATCCGCTTGTTCTTCAGTTCCCGTGGATTCTGTCGATGGGGTTGAGCAGGAGGCAAAAAACAGGCAACCGATAACAAACAAAACGAACAGGAATGACCTGTTTTTCATATTTACATGATACTTTCTTTCCAACAATAATCAATACGCAATTCTACACACCAATTACAATCGTCGCCGTTCTCGCGGGTAGGGTCGTCGGGGTTCTCCTGACCTTTCCCGTGAAGCAGGTTTTTCCAAAATGATGTTCTTCTGCAGTTCCTTTTTCGCGGTATCGCGTTCCACGAACATGGGCGTCATGGTAAAAGGGTCGATTCCCGTGTAATACATCAGGCTGGAATACGTGGAGGGTGTTGGGGTAAAGATCTGCACCTGTTCCGGGGAGATGTGCAGCTCCTGGCTGGCAAACTGTTTGAGCCTGCGCATATCGCCCTCGGTGCAGCCAGGGTGAGCGGCGATCAGGTAGTACGTCAGGAATTGTTCCAGTCCGGCTTCCCGGCTTAATGCATCAAATTGCTGTTTAAACTGCAGCAGCGACTCCTTGCCCGGTTTCCCCATTCTTGCCAAAACATGCGATTCCGAATGTTCGGGTGCGATCTTCATTTGCCCTGAAACGTGGCTGGTGACGATCTCTTTCAAGTATTCCCTGCCATGCAGCTTTATCCGCAAGCACCAGGTCAGTTCGGATCCCGGAGGAAACAAACACCTTTTTCACGCCGGGGATGCGTGCGCAACTGTTTCAACATTTCCACCTGGTGGCGGTGGTTGATCTTCAACGCCGGGCAGATCTCGGGATATATGCAGCGTTTGTCTTCACAAACCCCCTGCGTCCAGTTTCTTGGTGCATTCAAAGCCATACATATTGGCAGTCGGTCCGCCCACATCCAAAATATACCCTTTGAAATCCGGCAAGGCAGCAATGATCCTGGCTTCAGCGAGGATGGATTCGATGGAGCGCCAGCGCACCGTGCGCCCCTCGTGAACACCGATCGCACAAAAGTTGCATTCTCCATAACACCCGCGGTGGGTGCTGATGGCAAAGCGGATGGTCTCCAGGGCTTTTACCGGTCCCTGTTTTTGATAATAAGGATGTTGAGCGCGTTGGAATGGCAATGCATGGATCGCGTCCAATTCTTTCTGATCCGGGTAACCTGCAGGAGGATTCTGGATCAGCAACCGATCCCCGTGCCTCTGCACCAGCGTTTTTGCAGTGAGAGGATCATTGTTTTTATAAAAGAGCTGGAACATGCGGATGAATTCCTGTTTGTCTGATGAAACGGACTCATATGAAGGAAGTTCCAGGGTATTCCACTGTCGGTTCAGTCTTTGAGATGTAACACAACCCGCGAATATCCAGCGGTCGATTTCCCGGATTTAAGCGCATCCGCAAATTCGAGCACGGAGCGTTCCGCCATGCCATACAGGATAAAATCCGCCTTGGCATCGAAAAGGATGGAACGCCGCACGGAATCCGACCAGAAATCGTAATGCGCAATGCGCCTGAGACTCGCTTCTATCCCACCCAAGACGATGGGCTTGGTGTTCTTGAAATTTCGGCGGATGAGATTGGTATAGTTGATGGACGCCCGATCGGGACGGCGGTTGTTCTCCCCGCCGGGGGTGTAATCATCCTTGCGGCGCGGGTAGTTGCTGGAGGTGTGGTTGGCAACCATTGAATCCACACTCCCGCCGCTGACACCCCAAAAGAGCCCTGGTTCTCCCAGCCGGGTGATATCCACAGGCGAGTTCACATCCGGTTGTGCAATGATCCCCACCCGGTACCCTGCCTTCTCGAGCACGCGCCCAATGACCGCCACGCCCATGAACGGACTGTCGATGTAGGAATCGCCGCTGACGAGGATCACATCCAGGCGATCCCAGCCGCGTTGTAAAGCTTCTTCCAGAGTTGTGGGTAAGAACCGGGAATCCTTCATATAAGTCATTGTAACATGCGCGTTTACGAAGGCATGCTTATCCATCACATATGCTCCCCCTTCATCCCTCTGGTCTCTTAATTTTTTCGGAAGTCTTATAATAGATTTGTTGGTTTTTAGGGAAAGGAGACGAATGGAATTCTTCCTGAATCCTAACACTGCATATTTGGTCCTGATGCTGGGCATCGTGTTCGCCTTCCTGGCACTGATCACACCCGGCACCGGTCTGCTTGAGGTTCTGGCCGTACTCATCCTGATTGGAGCCGGTTATATCACCTCGCAGATCGGTCTCACGCTCTGGGCATTGATCCTGCTGATCGTCAGCATTGTGCCGTTCTTTTACGGGATCCGCAAACCCAAACGCGGCATATTCCTCGCTATCAGCCTGGTGGGTATCGTTATCGGTTCTGCATACCTGTTCCCTTCGAATGGCTGGCTGCCGGTAGTGAATCCTTTCCTGGTGATCATCACATCAACCCTCATTTCACTATTCCTGTGGTTCACAGCGCGTAAAGTGCTGCAGACAATGCAAAGAGAACCCCTTCACAACCTCGAGAAGGTGGTCGGCATGGTCGGTACTGCCAAAACCTCCATCCACGACTCAGGGTCGGTGCAGGTAGGCGGCGAGCTATGGAGTGCACGTTCAACCAAGGTTATTCCTGCAGGCAGGCATGTCAAGGTAGTCCGCAGGGAAGGCTTCACGGTTATTGTAGAAGAGGATAAAAAAGCATAATCATTCATTTTTCCAAAAGGAGGAAAAAAATGATCAGCGGTTCGTTGATTTTCTTGCTTGTTGTGATTTTCATTGTTCTTATCATCCTGTTGGCGAATTCCATCCGCATCGTCAATGAATACCAGCGGCTGGTGCTTTT
Source organism: uncultured Chloroflexia bacterium (assembly GCA_963699305.1). Taxonomy (GTDB): domain Bacteria; phylum Chloroflexota; class Anaerolineae; order Anaerolineales; family Anaerolineaceae; genus JBGQAS01. Next base: position 1,530,000 of record OY969431.1, read on the forward strand.
CCGCCTCGGGCGCTGCCTTGGGACTACGCGGTCCCGGCTTCATCATGCTCATCCCCTTCTTTGACCGCGCTGTGCAAGTGGACTTGCGGGAACAGGTGCGTGAAGTGCCCCACCAGGTGTCCATCACCAAGGATAATGCCCCCATCTCCATCGACTTCCTGTGGTATTACAAGGTGGTCGATCCCACCATGAGCGTTGTTGGTGTGGGTAATTTTGAGTTGTCAGCAGCAGGCATGGCTACCACCACCCTGCGTTCGGTCATCGGCGGCATCCCATTGGATGAAGTCCTTTCCCAGCGGGAGCACATCAATACAACCTTGCGCGTCAAGCTGGATGAGGTCACCGAACGCTGGGGTGTCAAGGTGACCAACGTCGAGATCCGCGAGATCATCCCGCCCAAGGATGTGCAGGACGCCATGAACAAGCAGATGTCCGCCGAACGCATCCGCCGTGCGGTGGTCACTGAATCCACGGGTACCCGCGAAGCTGCCATCAACGTCGCAGAAGGCGAAAAGCAGGCGGCCATCCTGAAAGCGGAGGGTGGCAAACAAGCTGCCATCCTGGATGCCGAAGGTGCCAAACAAGCCCAGGTCTTGCGAGCGGATGGTTTCTCGGTGGCACTGGAAAAGATCTTCAAAGCCGCCAAGACCATCGACCAGAAGACCATGACCTTGCAATATTTCGAAACCCTTAAGTCCATCGGGCAGGGTGCGTCTTCCAAGTTCATATTCCCGATGGAATTCACCAGCATGATCGAAAGCTTTCTAAAGAATAAAAAATAGAACCTGTTGTGTAAAAAACGAGCTTCCGAATTTCATCGGAAGCTCGTTTTGATTTACAACCCCATACCAGGTTATTGATCAAACACCGATTAGGTTTTTTGACTGACTTTTTTCCTCAACAGACGTGGTAATTGTTCTTCCAGGAGTTCGGGTTTGAAACCTTAATCACGCCGATGATCAGGATCATTGCCAATCCTCCAGCAAATCCATTGTTGTACAAATTCATATAGCCATGTAGATCAGCCACATGCATTACCATGGGTAAATGCAATGCTCCCGCAATCATTCCTACAAGCACTCCAAACCGTCCACTTATCGGTGCCAGGGTGGTGCAAAAAAGTGCAGCCAGCAAGGGTCCCGGGTCGGTATGTCCCCAAATCTTGGGGAAACAAATCAGATAGACTCCCAGCATGATTGGGAGAATATTGCGCGGATGCTTGCCCAGGGCTCCAAAGCCAATCACTGTCAGGATCCCTGCCAAGACTGGTCCGTTCACATCACCCCCTACCAGGTGGACATATCCCAAACCGAGCAAACCAACCACTCCCATGTTCACCATGGTCGTGCCAAGATCCGTTTTTTCTACATAATCCGATGGAAGCTTTCCATCATCCAGGATGATTTTCTTATATTGTCGTAGATTCCCACCCCAGGCAAATCCAGTAACGATCATCAGGATGATCAGGCCGAGGATGAGGTATGACAATAAAGGTGTGTGTTCTGTTGACCAAAAGAAATTTGGCTGGATCTCCAGACCGAACCCACGCATGATCATATAAACACCGGTGGCGATGAAACCGCCGGTTGTCCCGGTATTATACAAATTGTATCCAAGGTGAAAGCTGAAAATGTGTTTTACAAGCGCTGCAAGCAGAATGCCGCACACAATGCCCAAGCCTATCCCGGCAAGGACACCCCACCACCCCCAATCGAAGCCAAATGCAAATTGACTGACAACAGGTGCCAGGGTCGTGCCAAAAAGCATTGGGGTGATGGCTTTCTTCAGCGGCTGCTTGCAAAGTACACCCGCAAAAATTAACACTCCCCCAATAACCGGTGTAATGTTGAATGGATTTGTTCCAAAAAAAGAAAATCCTGCCAGGGTAAACAGACCAGCTAAAAGATATCCATTGAAATCAGCGTGTACCAGCCACGCAAGCCCCAACCCGATCAGCGTTACCAGCACAACATTGATTAATGCTGCACCTAAGTTTGCCAGGGCAATAAAATCGGTGATGAGAATGCCTGTGGATGTCAGTATTTTTATTTCACCTTCCAGGATTTCAGCGGGGTTGTTTGATAAAAATGCCAGAATCGTTAGTGCCAGGCAAAAGGTTAAAACTAGTACTGTAATTCGAAGGCGATTCTTGTGATTTGCCATCATTTATCCTTGAGAACGAATTCTTATGTGTCCTGTGGATTTTTTCTCAGGTTCCAAGTCGTGTCGATTTTAGGAAAGAAGTAAATTGTATACGATTGATATACGATAATGCAAGGGCAATGTAAGGGGTATTGTAATGACAGCTTTGGTTTGCTATGATGTCAGTATCAGTTGTATATATGGAGGGTTATTATGTCCAAACATGGATTCCTTTTGATGATTATTGCATTCATTGGTTTAGGACTCTTGGTGTCATGCAAACCGGTTTGTTCACCGGAAACTCTGGTTGCCCCGGTTTCCATCAACCCGACAGCTTGGGAGATGGTCGATTCGTTAAGCCCCACATTCGCCTGGGAATATCCGGATACAACCTGTTTGCCTGAAGGTTACCGGATCGAGATATACCAAGCGCCGGCGTACGATGAATTCATGACCGGAGGAGCTACCGGGGGTACATCAACAGCCTGGGCTCCGGCAAGCGATCTGCTCCCTCATAGTGTGTATTACTGGAAAGTTCTCCCCATCGTTGGAACAACCTTGGGTCCAGCATCATACCCTCATCGATTTGTTACGGGACCACTGTGCGACGCCTCAGCACTGAATCCGCCCATCATCCTTTCCCCGGAAGATATGGACATCATTACCACGGATCCCTTTCATATTTGGCTGCAGGAACCAGACCTGTGTCTTCCCGGGGGGTACCAGGTGCAAGCCAGTATGGATCCAACATTCTCCGATGTTGAAACATATGAATCCACGACTCCCGCCCTCGTGTGGATTTTTGGCGATCTGGTAGACTGTTCGACCTATTACGTCCGCGCCATTGCAAATAACGGCCCCATTTATAGCGATTACACAGATACCATCACTGTCTTTACGAATCTCGCCGGGTTATGTCCAACACCTCCCATGGAAGCAGCTGTCTCCGGGACGGTATGGAATGATGAATGCAGCATAGGTCCGACTGGACCACTGCCAGCAACAATGCCCGATGGGTGCGTGGATAACGGCAGTGGAGGAGCCTGGGCAGATGCTTATCAACAACCCAGCGAGCACGGCATTCGTGATGTGCAAGTGATGATTGGCAAAGGTTATTGCCCTTCGTGTGGTTTGGGTACCGCCATGACGGATAACCAGGGTGAGTATTTCTTCCCTGGATTGCAGGCCGGTGGTTACTGTTTATGCATCAAAGCAGAAGATAATGATTCAATCCCCCTGCCAGGCATGTGGACATTGGTGATGAGTGGGCATGAGGATTGGACCTACCGCCACTTCTTCCTTACCGAAGGTCAAAACCTCATCGGGCAGGATTTCGCCTGGTTCCATTTCCCCAGCGAGACGAAATCATTAAGTTACAGCAAATTCAGATTTTACTGTGCGGATCAACCTCCCATGTTCATGGCCGATTTTACCTTCGACGATCCCCCAATGGATACATTCGAACTACGCTTTGCCGAGGTCGTGTATCCCTGCTCAATCGATCAGTACGATCCAACATTATTGCACTGCTTTGGCTCAAGAATCGAGCAAAATAGACCAGTCGTGTTGAATCTTTGGGATTTTCAAGAGCAGAAAAACATTGCCACCATTGAGACCAAGACCCCGGATTGCACCATCGAAAATATTACAGAGGATTGCTCAAGGTTTAACGAAAATGAATGCGATCTGCATAAAGATGTGTGTTATTGGACAACACGGTCCAATCAACCAAGTATCTGTAAAAACAGATGACCTTTACGAAGACTTCTCAAAGTTTATTCAAAGAGCGCCCTAAGAAGGGCGCTCAAATCTTATCCGATGCAATATTTCAGGAGGATTGAGCATGTCTGGAAAAATACTTTTCATTACCGGTCTGGCATTCGTGTCTATCACTTTGTTGATGAGCTGCGGTCCTGCCTGCACAGGTGAAGCAATCGCTCCACTCCTGCTCTCTCCCGCTGACAAAGCAACCATTACCTCAACTTCCACCACGTTAAAAACAGATTATCCAGAAGATTGCTCCCCGCAAGGATACTTTGTTAAATTCGGCGTCGGATCCCCTATTTTCAAACATCGTATTCTTTGAAGGTGGCAATAGCCCTTCGCCCAACTATAACGTTACTGGTTTGCAGGACTGCACGACATATTACTGGAATGTGGCAGCCAAGGTGAATGGAGTAAAAGGTCCTTTTTCGCCCACATACTCTTTCACTGTGGATGTGCACGGGACGTGCTGGCAAACCTGCGACCCAGCCAACCTGGTGGCGCCTTTTCTGCTCCATCCGGTCTCCTGGGAAGTTGTCAATACATTAACTCCGACCCTTGGATGGTTATATCCGGATGCAAGTTGCGATCCTGATAGCTACCGTGTTACTTTGGAAAAGGGTCCTCTATATTCTACGGACTTGGGTACGGATACAGGAAGTCATAACACTTTTTGGGCAATCCCCTTCCTGCTTGAGCCGCACAGCGAATATCGATGGAAAGTCGCTGCACAGGCGGGATCAACCACCGGACCCACCTATCAAAACAAGCACTTTTTCACCGGACCAATATGTTCCGCTCAGCAATTGCAGACACCTCAACTCGTTGAACCGGTAGATGGCGCGATCATGACCGATAACCAGGTCGTGTTGTATATCGATTACCCGGGGGATTGCCTGCCACCCGGGGCACGCATCGATCTCGCCACCGATTCCGGGTTTGTGAATACAACTGCGATCATTCAAACCGAACCTATAATGGATTGGTATCTCCAACCCCTTCAAGATTGCACAACGTATTATTGGCGGGCTGCATCAGTTTCCGGAAACACAATGAGCCCTTATTCGGACACATCTTCCTTCTTGACAGATTTTACCGGCACATGCGCATCCCAATTGATGGTACAAAAGTCGAGTTTTTATTGCTCTGAAGATCAAAAGAGTTTCATGGTGGATCTGCACTTCGATCAGGCGATGACGGGCAATTATGAACTGCGTTTTCTCGATAGTGTTTATCCTTGCATCAACTCGAAATCAGATGTCATGAAGCTCACATGTTACGGTCCCAAGGTGAATTCCAACCAGGAGGTAAGTCTTAAATTATGGGATCTGGGTCTGGATCAGACCATCATTAGCCTCGATGCCGAAACTCCCGATTGCACCGTGGAATTCATTCGGAGGACTGCCAGAAATATGATGAAAACCAGTGCAACCAGCACAGCGACAAATGTTATTGGCAACCCTTATCGACTATGCCTGGCATCTGTAGAAATAAATAAATTTTGTATTTACTTTGTAATAAATGAGCACTTTAGAAGGTGCTCATTTGTTTTCGTTGCTTTTATGTCCTTGAATATGGGAGCTGCCCGACAGTTTTTCGCCGAAAGAAAAGCGAGATAATAATCCCGGCAATAAACCCACCGATATGAGCCATGTACGCCACGCCACCCGAATCCGCGCCTCCCATGATGGAGCCAACCCCGCTGAGGAACTGCAGCACGATCCAAAAACCTATGACAATCAACGCCGGCATGAGTACAATCCGGTTGAGAACCAGCACACGTACTTTTTCCTGGGGAAATAGTAGGATGTATGCACCCAGTACGCCTGCGATTGCACCCGAGGCGCCCAGGTTTGGAATATTTGATCCCATGCTGAAGAAATATTGGGCGAATGTTGCTGCAATTCCACACACCAGGTAAAAAATAACGAATGCAAAATGTCCCATCCTGTCTTCCACGTTATCACCAAAGATGAACAGGTATAGCATATTGCCAATCAGGTGCATCCACCCGGCATGCATGAACATGGCGGAAAAAATGGTGAAAAAATCACCAACCGGGTTGACGGCAAATCGCGCCGGGATGAATGACCAATTAATGATGAATTGGTCACCACTCATCAGTTCGATGAGAAAAACAACCACGTTTATGGCAATCAAACCATAGGTTATGAACGGGAATGTCTTTCGTTGTGAATTATCATCGCCGATCGGTAACATAATACACCTCCACTCTTAGACAAGGATTCGTAAATTGATGCTGATAAAAACGAGGATATAAACAAGGAAAAAGACAGCAAAAAATCCGTGGTACCAGGGCTTCTTTGTCAGTGCAGCAATAATCATGAGGGTGGTTAATAGAACTATCGTGATGATATAAAATGGACCTTGTTCGAGGAAATGAGGAACACCTTTAAGAAGGGTGTCTGTCGCATCGATGGCTGGCATCAAAGCGCCCAGGATGAAAAACCAGCGGGAATTGTCAAAAAAATGCTGCTTCAGATCGGTATCTTCGCGAATGGGGTTTGGAAACAGCAGCACGGAAAGTAAAAAATTGATCGTCGGACTGATTAATAGGAACATGAATAAAAAGAAAGTCCATTGCGTTTGAGTCTGCCAGCGGAAAAGGATCCACCAGTTGAGCACGATGTATAAAAAAACGTTGATTATCCAAACCGTCTGCACCCAATAAAAATGCAGCCTGCCGCGGGTTTGGAGCATCCTGCCGATACCGGAAAGCAGGCGCGTGATCCCCAATGCCAAAACTGCGGAAGTTACCACAGAAAGATATGGAAAGGGTTGCATGGTTGCTCCGAGGAAATGAATTAAACATAATTATAAGATAGTTCATGTCACCCATTATTAAGAGAATATGAGATTTTTCCATCCAGCGGTATTACCTGCCACAAGGAAGAATGATCATATTAAGGCGGCATATTTCGCATATTTTCCTTTCCACAATTTTTGTACTGAAACAGGTACGTTTTTCGGATGGTTTTATTAACCTGAATCGGTGTTGATTTCTTTTCTATGGGTGTGGTGTTATACCAAGTAGATAACAATGATCAATAATCTGGTATTCGCTGGTTCTATTTGTATTGCCTATCTATTGGGTTCCATCCCGTTCGGGTACATCGTCGCCAAAGGGCGCGGCGTGGATATCCGTACCCTGGGAAGCGGCAATATCGGGGGCACCAATATCACCCGCAACCTGGGGTTCAAATGGGGATTGCTCGTGGCTTTTCTGGATCTATTGAAAAGCTTTATTCCGGCGTTCCTTGCCCGTACGTTCATCCAGGTGCCGTGGCAAGCTTTGTTGATATCCATCATGCCAATTATTGGCACCATTTATCCGGTATTTTTGGGATTTAAAGGTGGCAAAGGTGTTGCAGCAACTTTTGGGACCCTGCTTGCCTGGTTGGGACCTGTTTTCTTTATCATCTGGGTGTTAATCTGGTACCTGTTCGTAAAGCTGGTCAAGCTGATGAGCCTGGTGAACCTGGTGATGGCTCTTCTCTTCCCATTGATTTTTTGGTTTTTTTACCGCTCTTGGCTCCATGTGGGATTTGGGACTCTCTTGTGTATTATTCTCTGGTGGTCACACCGCGCCAATATCCGTCGCTTAATTGCAGGGATCGAAACGGAAACCCATTATTAATAATTATTTTCTGTGAAAGGATGGAAAGGTTTCGTCGGGAAGATCCGGATACATTGTTTCCTGTCTACCGCTCGTGCCTGTGCCATCAGTGATGCGTAACGTATCCCCTTCTTGAATAAAACTCAGGTTGTAGGTGGGTGAATCGAAGCCCATTTGCTGCCCGTTGATACGGATCCAAAGCATGCGTACTTGTATATGCCCGGATACTAAATCCAGGGAAACGATATCCGAAAATTCTTCTCGAACGGTTTGTTCCTGCGCTTGCAACCAGTAAAAGCTGGAGTCCGTTATCATGATGACCTGGTCAGGTAATTCATTCTCAACCGTTTCACTAACCCATAGACCTCTGATCGGCATAATCGATTGATCCAATCCCGAATCAACCTGGACATCGGTATTTGCCAGGATTTGATCATTTCCAGACAATTTAAACACATTGCATGCAGCAAGTAAAATGAGCGTCACACTGCCGATTCCTATCAGTCGTGTTATGGGCTTTTTATTCATCATCCCTGAATCCTTTACTCTAATTTGGATAAATAATATTGTACACCATGGAAGAATACAACAAGCGGACTCAGTTCTGGAGCTGAATCCGCTTGTTTATGGTTGTATTTCGAAGTAGATTAGTTGCTGCTAAATATCCACCGCGAAAGTAGGATAACGATCAGCAGGATTGACACTGCTGCGGCAATCACTCCCAGGATCCACCAGTTCAGTAGCAGAATACTACCAGCACCGATAAAAACGACAATCGATAGCGTACGCAAGGAATTGACCGCCTCCCCGCTTCGTTTTCCGTACGTCAATTGCACAGGTTGCCAGAATAACCATCCCGCGACCATATCACTTAAACTTAATATGGCGATGATGACCAGTAACAATTTGCCTGAAATGCTTCCCAAATTTAAGACGACAGTGCCGCAAGCAGCTGTGGCGTTAGGAAGCATATAGGAACCCGAATGAGCCACAAACACCCGCGCCATGATTAATTTTCCATCGTAAATGGCATCTTCGATGCTTACTGACTTGGTGAAGTTTCCTTTTTCACCAGGTTCGATGATCAGTAGTTGTGATGAATAATTCATGTTGTACCCGGGACCGATCGTCGTAAAGAATTCAACGGTTGGGCGAACAGTATATTCCGTTGTGTTCTTAAGAAATCCCCGGACAGCGCCAGATTCTGTTGATGAGATCAACAATGGACAGCGCACACTGCTTAATTGCTTCTCTGCTTGTGGGGTTGGTGCAAAAGATAAAGACTCCACATTGGCGATGATTCCCAATGCAATAATGACCATTGCCAGCAAGCATCCAGTGATCAGGAAAAAGATGCTCAGGAATTTAAAGGTTTGCTCTCGATTCATACAACCTCCCAGACAAATATTATATGTGATTCCTCAATTGAATAATACCTTCTCCAGTAGTGTTTTCAACTATTACAACGTTATCCAATATAAAATTGTTTACAGCTCTTTTACTATTAATAATTTTTAAGGAAATTTCTCCTAATAAAGAGCATTTAACCAATCCGATATGGTTTCCCAATATGCAGTGATTAACCCGTTGATCGAATGGTTGGCGTTTGGAATAATCACAATTTCGACCTGGCTATTTCCGGCTTCGGTCAGGTATTGATGGAAGAGTTCAGCAGATCGCGCGGCAGGCAACAATGGATCTTTTTCTCCCCAAATCGCCAGTACTGGACATTTCACCCTGGTTAAAAATTCTTTTGGTTCAATCAACAGGGATTCCGCTGAACTCTGCGATTGCTCAACCAACTGCTCGGGGGTAATGCTTTTAAGCGCAGGTATGTACATATTCTTCAGGTACAGATAAGTCGTCCAGCCTTCATCCTGCACCGACTCGAGCACCGCGATGATCTCTTGCAGCTTCTGAATGGGATCCATATTATCCGAGTCATATACCAACTGCATGAACGTATTCCAGGGACCTTCCCCCAAAGAAACCGCATCGACCTGGTTGATTTCTTCATATAAGTATGTATCTTGAAATGACATATCGATCAACAGCCTGGCAAATATGGATGCTTTTGTGATATTTTCCTCAGACATCCCCAATGCCTTGCTTTGGGACACCACACTGTATAATTGCTGATCCGCGGGTGAAACTGCCGCACCGGAAACCGAGATGATAAAAGAGATATCCGCCGGATAATTGGCGGCTGTCATGGCAATAACCCAGCAACCCTGACTCCCCCCCCACAAACCGATGCGTTTCGACTGGATATCCGATCTCGAAAGTAAATAGGAAACCGCAGCATGTACTTCCTCCACCCTTTTTCCAAGTGAAGCATTCTCGTACACACCGGATGATTTCCCAATACCCGGGGGGTCGTAGCGCAGCACTGCAAAACCTTCCTTCACAAACTCGTGTGCATGAAGGATGTGCGCCTCGGAATCGACCCCATCCCTGGGTTCACCGGAGGAAGATCCCGATCCTGAGACTAATATAATGGCTGGAAACGGACCCTCTTTATCCGGCAGGGTGAGAACACCATAGAGTGTCAAATCTCCAAAGATGAATTCCACCTCTTCTTCAATATATCCGTTTGGGATTTGTTCTGCGGATTTTTCAGGAGCGCAGGCAGTAACGAGAAAAACCGACAATATCCCAACCAGTGCAACCTTCCATTGTTCATTATTTTTGATACACGATTTTATTTTCATGATTTCACCGCACTTTCTGAAATACATAATTATTTTAGCTTTTTCAGATAGGACTTTCCATCCCCCAATAGAAGGATTTAATGAGGTTCTGTGGTAGGTGATTGATGCTCCCTTTAGGACTGCTGCCATTATGTTACACTTGACACCTGCTTATAGAATCCGGACTTAAAAGGTGCCTTATGTGTGGAATTTTCGGAATTGTGACAGCCAGGGAACAAGCTCTCGGTCCCATCCTCATTGAAGCAGCCCGTCGTCTCACATATCGCGGGTACGATTCGGTGGGAGCTGCAACCATCAGCGGTTCAAAAATCGACCTACGCAAAGATGTGGGCAAGGTGGATGTTGTAGCCACTAAATACAACTTCATGGAGATGACTGGTTCGCGCGGCATCACACAACTGCGCTGGGCGACCTTTGGCGAACCTTCCCAGGTGAACGCCCAACCTCATCTGGATTCCGACGGTGACATGGTTGGCGCACATAATGGGAATGTTGTCAACAACGTGGAACTTCGCCAGCAATTTATTGCGGAAGGATTGACAGTCCGTTCACTAAACGACGGTGAATCCTGTGTGCATGCGGTTGAACGCTACATCAACAAAGGTGAGGATTTCCTCAGTGCCATCCGCAAGGCGCACGGAGATCTGCAAGGCGATTATGCATTTGTCATTGGTCGTATCAATGACGATAAGCTATATGCCATTAAAAAAGGTTCAGGGCTGGTGGTTGGTATCGGAGAAGGGTTCACCTGTGTTTCCTCCGACTTGCCTTCCATATTGCCACTCACTCGCACTATCATCCGCATACAGGATGGCGAGATCATCACCCTGTGGGCGGATAAGGTGGAGCTGCATTCCGTCAAGGATGGCAGCCTGATCGAGCGCGATCCGGAAAAGATCACTGAAACCATGGAAGCCGTACAGAAGGGCGGGTATCCGCACTTCATGCTCAAGGAGATCCACGAACAGCCCCAGGTGGCGCGCGAAGTACTGCACATGCTGCAGAGCAGCCGTGATGTGGATACCATCCTGGCAAAAATAAAATCCGCCCGTCATGTGTATTTCATCGGCTGTGGCACGAGCTATCACGCCTGCCTGGCCGGATCTGTATTCTTTGCCCAACTCGCAGGAAAAGCGGTCATCCCGGTGCTGGCACCTCAATTCATCCCGCAGTACCTGCCCACCATCGGCAAGGAGGATGTTGGCGTGTTTGTCAGCCAATCCGGTGAGACCAAGGATGTGTTGAATGCACTCAATTCCGCCCGTGAACAAGGGATGACCTGTTTCGGGTTGGCAAATGTCATCGGATCCACGCTCACCAAAGCCACATCTGCCTGGCTGCCGTTATGTTGCGGATACGAAATCAGTGTCCCCGCCACCAAGACCTTCACCAACCAGGTGGTCACGTTTTTATACCTGGCATATCGCTTGGCTGGCAAGGATACCGCGGAACTGGATCGCATCCCCGACCTGATGGAAAAAACTCTCACCCTGGCTGCTCCGCAGGTGCAAGATATTGCCCCGGATGTAAATCGATGGAACGACCTATACTGCCTGGGATATGGCTCTACCTACCCGATGGCACTGGAAGGCGCATTAAAACTCAAAGAGATCACCTACGCCCACTGCGAAGGGATGCTCTCTACCGAGTTCAAGCATGGACCGCTCTCTGCCATCACCAAGGGATTCCCTGTTCTCTTCGCTGTCGGACCGCAGGATACACCACTCATCGTCAGTGGCATGAACGAGGTTACCTGTCGTGGTGGCCGCGCCATTGCCATCGGGCAGGAGCACGCCAGCTTGCGCGCCAATGCCAGTGACCTGATCACGGTGCCCGAAGCATCTGCTGAGATTACTTCGCTGTTGACGGTGTTGCCTTTGCAACTGCTTTCCTACCACATGTCGGTGGCGCGTGGTTATGATCCCGATTTCCCGCGCAACTTGAGTAAAACGTTAACAGTAGATTGATTGGAATATGAAGTCAAAGCAGGCGATGATGTCTCATGGCCTGCTTTTCATTTACACCAGGCTGAGTCTTAGAATTGCGTTTTGCGATAAAAGATGCGCTTTGCAATTTCATTTACCACGATGTACAAGCAGGTAATAAGTGCCAACAACCCCAGCATTAATGGCGGCAACGGCACAAATCCGAATACTGCTCCAATCCCTGGCAGATACGGGATGATGAATGCCACAATCCCTACCATAACGATACTGATCCATAGCCAAGTGCCTGGTTTGCTTTTAAATAATGTCCTGCGAGTCCTTACAACAAGTAAAATGAACAATTCAGTAAGCAGCGATTCGACAAACCAACCGGTGCGGAACTGCATTTCATTGGCTCGCAGAATGATCAGCAATGTGCCAAATGTTATGAAATCAAAGACCGAGCTGATCATGCCAAAGATGATCATGAAATTTCGGATGAACTTCATATCCCATCGACGCGGCTTGTCGACTAATTCCGGGTCGACGGTATCCGATGCAATTGTCATGGCTGGAAAATCGGATAAAAAGTTGTTAAGCAGGATTTGTTTGGGCAGCAGTGGCAAGTAAGGAAGGAAGAGCGATAACCCAGCCATGCTGAACATGTTGCCAAAATTAGCGCTGGTGGTTGTAAACACATATTTTAACGTGTTGGCAAACGTCTCCCGACCTTGTTCGATGCCTTGACGGAGCACATCCAAGTCCTGTTCCAGCAAAACGAGATCGGCTGCTTCTTTGGCAACATCTACTGCATTTTCGACAGAAATACCCACATCCGCCGCATGCAGGGCGGGAGCATCATTGATCCCGTCACCCATGTACCCCACAACATGTCCTGTTTTTCTTAAAGCGGAAATGATGCGCTCCTTTTGATTTGGATCCACTTCCGCGAATAAGTTCACTTGGTCTGCCCGTCTCCATAACGCTTCATCGTGCATCTGGTTCAGCTCGGTACCGGTCAACACTCCGGTGACTTTCATCCCCGTAGCTTGAGCCACGTGCAGGGCAACGCGCTGGTTATCGCCGGTGATGACTTTTAGCGCGACGCCATGATTTTCCAGATCCGTGATGACTTTTTGAGCATCCGGTTTCGGTGGATCAAAAAACAGAAGGAACCCAAGGAAAGTCATATTGGATTCTTCACCAACTAGATACTCAGGTTGAGGTTGGACTTCCTTGGTCGCTATTCCAAGGACGCGGAAACCTTGTTCGCTCCATTTTCCATACTGCTCCTTTAACCCCTCCAGTATTTTCTTATCCAGGTCTATGGATTTCTCTCCCTTCCAAATCGTCGTGCATGCCTCCAGCACATTATCGAGAGCACCCTTTGTTATCAGGGTATAGGTTCCATTGATCCGGGTGGAATCCTCGACTGCAACGCTCAAACGTTTGCGGGCAAAATCATAAGGGATCTCTTCTGTTTTTCGAAAATTCGAAATATCCGGCTGGGATTTCGCAAGAATAGCGTCATCAAGTGGATTCGACAGGCCTGTCTGGAATTTTGCATTAAGAAATGCATGCAGCAAGACCTTTTCAGAAGGTTTGCCTTCCGGGTCAAGTGCTCCATCCAGACTTACCAATCCCAGCGTGAGCGTGCCTGTTTTATCCGTACACAACACATCCATCGACCCGAAATTCTCGATTGCTGCAAGCTGGCGCACGATAACCCCTTTTTTTGCCATCTTTTGCGCACCTTTGGATAACGTAATACTGATGATGGCAGGCAACAGTTCGGGGCAAGACCCACTGCCAGAGCGACTGAAAACAATAAAGAGTCGATCGCGGGTTTCTTTAGAATGACATTGATGGCAAACACCACCAGCATCATAAGCAGCATGACTTGTGTCAGTAGATTTCCGAACTTGCGAATACCGCGTTCAAATTCCGTTTCCGGAGGACGCAGGTTGAGTTTCTCGGCAATTTTTCCAAACTCTGTACTCTTGCCGGTTTCAACCGCTAGGACACGCGCAGTTCCGCTGCGTACATTGGTCCCCATGAAAACACAGTTCGTACGATCACTTAAACTTGCGTTCTCAGCCACCACACCGACTTTTTTCTCTGCGGGATATGTCTCCCCCGTCAGGATCGCCTGGTTCACAAAAAAATCATCCGCCTGGATCACCACTCCGTCGGCTGGGATGATGCTCCCTGCCGAAAGCAGCACAATATCCCCAGGCACCACTTCTTCAGCTAAAATGCTGCACGGTTTGCCATCTCTCAGCAGGTTGACTTTAAGCGTCACCGTACTGCGCAGCTTCTCTATTGCATTGCTCGCACCATATTCCTGGATGAAGCCAAGCACTGAACTGGCAACGACAATGGCAAGGATGATACTGGCATCGATAATTTCCCCCGTGATGACAGAGATGGCAGCTGCAAAAACCAGGATGAGAACAAGAGGACTCTTGAACTGGCTCAGAAAGAGCAGGAGGGGTGCGGTCTTTCTATGTTTCTTTAGTTCATTCCGCCCATATTCACCCAACCGATCCTGTGCAGAATTGGCGCTGAGTCCGTTGGATGAACTTTTCAATTCATCTATTAATTTGTCTACCGGATTTGCCCAGTAATTCGTTTCTGCCAATGGATCCATGTTCATGCAGCATTCCTCATTTGAAATTTAAATCTCAGTATCGTTATTTTAAGCGATTTTCCATGTATTGAATCTCGTATTTTTTATATAACTCAAACGGTTGGGGTATGCCATACTGACATATAATATTCAAGACTATCAAAATCAGATTAAAGGGTAATTCCATGAAACTATTTGCTGTTTTATCTCTATTTTCATTAGTTTTTATCATTTCTGCTTGCGGATCTACAGCTCCTGAAGTGAGCACACCTTCCTCATCCGGGATCCCGGTGAGCTTTGGTAACATCAGCCTGATCATACCGGAAGAATTGGCGACGGGAGCATCCTTCACGACATCCATCGATGTGGAGTACCCTTACATAAACCCATCCTTTGGTGACATGCCCGAACATACCGTCATCACCCTGGATGGATACGCCGCATTTGGAAGAAGCGGGCGTATACTGATATTTAAGGCAAGCGAGTTTGCAACATACACCGACTTGACCCGGCACATCATCAGCGCACTCCAAACGCTTAACTCCGGGCAAACCTACCCTGAGGATCTTTACAACCACCCCTATACCAATTTGCTTAACATTAATGCCGCAAACACCTTCGGTCAGCGCTATTTAACCCAGGTGATGGACAGTTTCATTCCATATAACAATGAGGATATTTTTTATTATTTCGAAGGTTTATCTTCGGATGGAGAGTATTATATTGAAGCACTGCTGCCTGTGAACGTTAGCTTCCTGCCCGCGGATGGCAACCCGAACACCACTACACCCTCTGATGGTATTCAATTTCCCTTTAATGTTGAAGACATGTTGAAATTCCAACCGAAATTCCGTGAATACTCAGCTTTGATCGAGGAAAAACTAAATACTGCCACAGCGGAAGCTTTTTCTCCAACGCTGACCAAGCTGGATGGATTGATAAGTTCGATTACTATAATGCCTTAAACATCTTCTCGAAAACGTCGCAAGTAAAAATACAAGACAATACATTCTCGAGCTTGTTAATTCACCAGAATGCCAATGGATCGAAGAAGATGATTATGCGATATTCTCCTCTTCAATCCAAGGACTTTGCCTTTGGCGTAATGCAACCATTGTCTGAAATTCGAAAGTGAATTTCTTGCGACTGCCCCAATTCAAGGTTTATACCTAAAACTCTTCTTTATTGAACCTCCATAACCCGATCAGGATAAATACTATGCTTTCCACCAGCACCACGACCAGGGTGATCAGGTGACCTGTTTGCACGGGAGTGCCGGTCAGCAGGGAATACACCAGGCAGTTGGGTTGCTCACCCAGCGGGACGACCAGGTTCCAAGGAAGGAAGTAACCCAGCGCCGGCACACTGCCAACGATATACTGCTGCATGAATATCAGCGTCATGGATAATCCGATCACCGGTCCGCGGTTGTTGAAAAATGTGCTCAGCATCAGGGTGAAGGTCAAGAAGAAAAAGTGGCCTACGAAGAAAACACCCATCGCCATAATGAATCGTAAAGGATCAACCATGGATCCTTGGTATATCGAAAATAGAATGAATCCCATTGCGCATGGTGCTGCCGCCATGGTCGCCAGCACTCCAACACTGTTGGCGATCACTTTAGGAAGAAGGAAAGCTGGGCGGGATACCGGTTTGGAGAGCACCCAGGCAGCGGTGCCTTCTCGTTTTTCGCCCACCAGTACATCCTGCATAATGATGGATACTGCCACCGCGGGAAATATTCCGGCAAAAAGGCTGAAGATCAGGAGGGAGGTCTCATACCCTCCGGGTTCGTCGCCGAAAAGCATAGCGCTTACAAGGATTCCGATGATGCCCGTCCATATCAGCATTTGTATCCACCACAAGTTTGTTTTCCACCAGCGGGCAAATTCATTTTTAAGCATGTTGCCCATGCCGCGGCGCCATCCGCGTTCGCTCACAAATTCAAATGCTTCATTTCCTGACATTTGAACCTCCCTCAATCACCTGCATGAATATATCCTCCAGGTTGTATTGCTTGCGCCGGAATTCATTCACAACCACGGGTCCGTTGACCAAAAGTTTAAGCAGTTGCGTTTCTGCCACCTTGGGGTCGGTCACACTCACCTGCCAGATGCTTTCTTCCTTCACCTTTTCCGATTTAACTCCATCCACCCATGACTGGCTTTGGACCTTCTTCAGCATCGCATCTGTGTTCCCCCGCATGTGGACAATGTAAATGACACCCTTGCCACCTGCCAGCAGTTCTTCGATCGGTGCCTCCGCTACGAGTTCACCTTTGTTCAAGATGGCAACGGTATCGCTGACCCTCTGAACGTCATCCAAAATATGGGTGGAGTAAAAAATGGTCGTATATTTTCGGAGCTTCGACATCACTTCCAGCACATCCCGCCGCCCGAGCGGATCAAGGCTGGCTGCCGGTTCATCCAGGATTAGCAGGTCGGGATAATTCACCTGTGCCTGGGCGATCCCCAAGCGCTGCCTTTCGCCACCCGAAAAACCCTTGATCGGGCGATCGGCTTTATCCACCAGATCCACCAGGTGTAACATCTCATCCACCCGCTCCTCGATTGCTTTTTTGGGACCGGTGAAAAAGAACCCTGCGGTAAAGCGCAGTGTCTCGCGGGCGGTCATGTGTTCGTAATAATGAGGCTCTTGAGGAAGGTAACCCACCCGGGCGCGGATATCCACGCTTTGGGAGACGCTGTCCATTCCAAAAATGCTGGCGCTGCCCGATGTGGGATGCGTGAGCCCCAGCAGCAACTTGATGGTGGTGGTCTTGCCGGCACCATTGGGTCCCAGGAACCCAAATATGGAATTCTGCTTTACGATCAAATTCAGGGGCTTCAGTGCCTGGATGGTCTTATAAGTCTTGCTGAGCCCGCTGGTTGAAATGACATTGGGGGTATTATCAACCATTTTTCCCTCCCGTAAAATTATGGGTGTGACTCTTCTTCGCACATGTTTTTCCCAGAATATTTGTTTAGCATCACAAACTATTATAGAGATTTTAGTAAAAATTACCATACGTCCGCATAATGGGTTAACACCCCACTAAAGGAGCAGTTGAAACGGTAATTTTGAGTATGTCCGCCGGAGGAAAAATTGCTGGAGCTTGCTGAATTTCTATACAAAAATCAGTAGGATTTTCATTATGCAAACGCATTAAGTCCACGTATATTAAACACCAT
The DNA here is from genome assembly GCA_963699305.1 of uncultured Chloroflexia bacterium. Lineage (GTDB taxonomy): Bacteria > Chloroflexota > Anaerolineae > Anaerolineales > Anaerolineaceae > JBGQAS01. The sequence continues at coordinate 1,547,999 of OY969431.1, forward strand.
CCTAAAAGCCCTGTAAACCTGGCGGGGAGAAGCATCATCCTTCCAAATTATTGCAAATCTGAATGGATGATCATGATTTGCAAAAATCAATGATGATCAACACCATATCAACCCAGATCATGACGTTCCAAAGGAAATATGCCACAAGCCCGGGAATCTGAAGAAGCATACTCGTTGGAATAATGGGAGTTAGAAGCGCAGCCAAAATACTTCCTGCACCATTTACGATAAACAATACTTTTACAATTTTTTGCAATTTGCTGCCATTAAAAGCCGGGGAAATTAACCAAGTGGATGCACCAAGGAACCCCCAACCGAACATTTCCAGCAGCCAGCATATCGAGTCTGGGTTATTCATCGTGAAGACAGCTAATATTTCACTCGGATTGTGAACTGCTTTTGGAACAAACCCTACCTGAAGAATATAATTAATCCCAATAAGCACTGCAAATACTGCAGTAGTGATTAATGCCGCGTCTCCAAAAACTTTGTGCTTTTCTGAAAGCATTTGACGACAAAGACTTATAAAGAAAATGAAAGCGGCAAGATAAATAAAGCCGAACCAATAAGGCAATGTTTGAATGTAACGATATCCTGAGGCAAAAGAATTTACATCCGTCCACGGCACTTTATTGACAAGGTTCACGATTAAGTCAGCCCAAAGGTCCGGACAATGCTGAACCCACGATAACAAAGATCGCGGTTGGAATCATCATGGCCTTGAGATCTTTTTTCATATTCCCTCCACATCTTCTTTAATTTTATATACTGATACTATATATATAACATATTTCCTTGACGTCAGCTTTATCATTAATTTCAATCTCTCATTACTAGCAGTTGAGCCCGCATATAGATAAGGAAATGATGCACGTGTGACCGAGCATTCATATTTTACGCGTTCAAGCGCAACAAGGTGAAGATCTTCACCATACAAGATCTGACACGTTTTCTCATTAACTTGATAAAAACACCCTTCATTTCTGAAGGGTGTTTCAATTCAATATCCAGTCACTGTAACCGGAGCGTCAGCGGATGAATATTTCTTCTTGCTTATCGCATTCTTGATGAGACCAACGATTGCCATCCATGCTCCACCGCCGACTCCATCACCAAGGACATTGGATACACTGGTTTTATTGGACCTTTAACTCCATCCGTTCTGGATACCTTTCGTTGCTCTTGTAATCAGCCAATCTTCCAGTTCAGAGATATTCTCACTCAAACGAGCTACAGCAATTATTGGCAACCATCGTTCATATTCAGCTTTCCCATCCGGAAAAACTTTAAAGTAGTGACGAAGATAAACTGCATGAAAGACACGTACGATGATTTTTTCGAGGTAACCTTTGATTTGACAATCCGCCGCACCCACAAGGATGATCGTTGTGCGTGCAAGATCTGCCAGCGGATTTCCACAAGAAGCATCGATCCAGTCAATAATGATTTCACCCTGCCTGGTTATTAATATGTTATCAGGGTGGAAATCTCCGTGGCAGAGACGATCACCATCGGGCATATTTTCGAGTGCAACCAGGACTTTGGAGCGGAGATTTACCGGAAGGGCTTCCGCAAGATGGATTTTTCTGTTCAGCTTTTTCTTCAGAGAAGGGAGATCCGAGTGGATGGTGTTTCCATGCATTTCAGCGTGGAGTTCTGCTGTCCGTCGGGCATATTGAACAACTTTCCAGGGATGATGTGACAAGTTATCCCACATGGAATTGCCGTCTACTCTCTCGTACACGAGGCCATTGCGGTTATTTACACGGATGATCTCGCCCACAGCTGGGACGGGCAGTCCGCTGGCATGCACCGCCCTGGCCATCTGCACCTCGTATTCGATATCCTCCAATTTAAACCAGTCATAAAAAAGCTTGAGGATCTGATCTTTCTTCCAGGCATAGATCTCCGCCGTGCGGCCAAAGGCGATGGGTTTGTTGAGATTGACGTTCATTTGCTCCTTACAGAAAAAGGATTTTGGAACTCTATCTTAACCTGGAATTCTGTAAATTAAAATTTTGCGATCAGTATTTTTTGAAATGAGATTTCGAAGGGGATTTTCTTCCTATTTTTTTTAAGGGTGATGATCAGCATCATGCACGCAGGTGGGATGGGAAATCACACGCTTGCCTCTCGATGGATGATAGGTTTTCTTTTCATCGCATCGTTCTGACGTCATAATGCTGTGACCGTTCATAGAAGTGAGAAAGGAGCTCTCTCGCTTTTGGTGGGACAACGGCAACCTCGTAATCCTCTCCTGCAAACTCTCTGACTGCATCCAGCGAGTCAAACAGCATGATGGTAACAAATTCTACTTCTTCCCCGGCATCGCGGCGAAGTAATTGAATGTTTTTGAAACCCTGGATGTGCCGGCTTTGGATGCCGATGAAGATTTCCTCTTTGAACAACTTCTCGTATGCATCCGCGTTCCGTTGGGTCGTCCAGCCATGCCAGATCCGGTTGATCATTTTTTTCCATACTCCCAGTTTATGTATGATTCCTTAGTATATCCCCGGAAACAATCGATATCGCACACGCTGTGCATAATCCCGATACCCCGGCAGTTCTTCCTGCAGAGTGCGGTCTTCCAATGCGGTTCGAACTACAGCAATGATCAGCGCTATGGCCGCCGGGATGAGCGTCCACACCGAGCTTAACGCCATGACAATACCGGGCAGCGGCAGGATGTTTCCGGCATAGCCAGGATGCCGCACAATCCGGTAAGGCCCACTGTCACACACCACATGCCCTCGATCCGCCTGGATGCGTACCACACCCGAGAAAAAGCGGTTCTCCGCCATAGCCCACACAGCCAAGGCATATCCAAGTCCGACGAAGACCATGCCGATAACGTTTACACAAAACGGGAACCTAGCTGACCACCCAAAGCGGTGGTCCAGCCCCGCCACGATCACCAGCGGAAAGCCTACACTCACCGCCATCAGCGGGGCAAGCACTTTATCCCAAGGCTTCACAGCCGGAGCTGATGCAAATTGATTTCGCTCCGCCAGTAATCCTGGATGGCGCCATTCTGCCCATATGCGCCCTCCAATACCAGCGAGAAAGACAAGAATTGAATAAATCCACGCCTGCCACCAACCGAGATCCCATCCGCAGACAAATAACAGCACTGGTATGAAAAGGTAGATCACGATTAAACGGATCCATTCGCGGGTGCTTAATGTTTTGACCGACTTTTGCCCTGTTGTTTTCGATTCCATACACTTCCTCCGCACGAAAAGAACGCATTCTGCAATTCCATCATACAGCTTTTTGAACTCGCTGCATACAGACTCGCACCCATTATCCTGGAAACTTCATGCTCCTCACTGTTTGGCAATCGTTTTGCGCGGTTCGCGCACCGTAAAGCGGAGCAGCACCAAGCCTAACGCACCGATGACTGCCGACAGGATGAACATGACCTGGTAACTGACCGCACCTGCGAGCCAGCCGCCGATGAGAGGTGCCGCTCCCCCAGCCACGCCGGCGATTGTGTTAGCCAGACCGATGTAGGTGGGGCGGTTTTCTGCATCGGTAAATTCATAGATGATGGATATTCCAGAGATGAAGGTTCCAGCATAGACCGCACCGCGCAGGAAAAAGATGGGGAAAAACCAAAAAGGACTGGGGGCAAATATCGCCATGACAATTGAGAGGACGCTTAACACCATGCAGATCTCCAGGCTCAATTTATGACCTTTGTGGTCGGAAAGAAAACCAAAGACCAGGTTCGCCAAAGTCAGCCCGATCTGCAAGGCAATGGTAAAACCGCTGGCTTTTGCATCCGGCAGGTTCCAGGTCTTAACGGTATACACCACCAGGAATCCGGTCGCCATCCCACTCAACGAAAAAATGATCTGCGATAGCAGGTACATGCGGAAATTGCGGTCTTTCCTAAGAACTTCCGGCAGGGAGCGCAGGTACTCCAGTTGAGAGACGGACGGCTTGCTGCTGTGGACAGCTGGTTCGCGGGTCAGGGAAAGGAACACCCATGAAAGGAAGACCAGGATGGCTGCCACCCCAAAGGAAATGACGTATCCCGACGGGAATGTGAATTTTTCAAGCACAAATGGGACTGCCAGCGCCCCCAGAATGCCGGTGCCGTTGCCAATAAAATTGGTGATGCCAAAGAAACGCCCGCGCCGCTTGACCGGGATGAGTTTGGCGATCATATCCTCCCAGCCCACGATGGTCGCACCGGCTCCAAAGGTGTGCCATGCGTACAGCACGAAAAAAACCGTCAGGGCTGTCATCGGTTGGCGGATTGAAAGGAAATACGCCGCCGGAGCCAGCAGGAGTATGGGAACACGCTCGAAGAAAAATCCGAGGGTCACTGGGAAAAACTTCTTCCGGGGTGCGCGCTCCACCGCATTGGCAGTGAATATCTGTGGCAGCAAATAGCCCGCCGTGGAGAGGAAGGGGATGATGCCGATCAGCAGGGGATTGCTGGTAAAGTGGCTGACATACAAGGGTAGAATCACCGCGGACGACATGAAGCTCATCCCGAGCCAGAAGCTGGCTCCATCCAGGGCATTGACGATAAAGTTCCAGCGATAATTACGCTTGATCTGTTGGTGAGCGGATGGTGGTTTGGGTGTGGTTTCGGTCATGGATGCATTTTCCTAAAGATCAAGGCTGGGTACGTTCTCAACTATACTACACCCTTTGGTTTGAACAAAAAATGAAAGTGTGCAAGGTGGTTATCCTCGCGTTTTTTGCGCACTGTAATGTGGCGCGCCCGCCAACTTCTGCCAATAATTCCACCCCACAATAAACAATCAATTCGGTGAACATTTTACTTTACTCTCTTCGCTCAAGCTCATCAGGTGTCGGCTTTTGGAAGAAAGCAATCCAGGGCTTCATTGCTTCCTCGGAAATAAGGAAACTCCCTTTTGATGGTCGAGAATTCCTTTCCTCAAGCCGCCTCAATAACTCATCCTCAGACACATCGAGAAAGTGCACTTCGCTGCCAGCCCCAAGTTGCTTCGCACGCGACCGATAATCTTCGCGTTCTTCTCGCGCCCAAAAACCGAAATCGAGGATAACATTCGTTCCCAAGTCCAGCGCTCTTCTGGCGATATTCCAGAGCATAGCCTCGAGTAGACTATGCCGAGCATCGTGTTCTGGTTCTTCTGCATCTTGACCAAAGAGGTGTATGTGCCATTCATCCGTTGTCAATCGAAGCGCTGGTAGTTCACGTTCAAGCTTTTGTGCTAGCGCTGTTTTCCCTGAACAAGGAAGCCCAACCATCAAATGGAGAGTAGCCACACTTATTACTCCTAAAGGTCATCTTGAAGTTTGTAGGGCAGGCACATAGTGGTGTTTTTTACCGCCCATGCCTGCCAACTTCTACCAAAATTTCCACCCTAACAATAAGTGAATCTCGTAAGGTTAATTATATTCCCGCAAAATACCTGCGACTACCTTGGTATGTGGCACAACCATCGGAGGCACTCAGATAATCCCGAGTGCATTACCAACACTTTTGGAGTCCTAATACATTCGCTTTTTGGGGTCCACACTATATTTCGCTTCAGCCTTGAAGGTCAATTTATAACCCGGTTCATTAAATAGTTTATAGTAGCCTATGTTTGGATGGGATATCCTCACCGATAATTGAAGCTTACCATCGGCAACCTCTTTTTTAGCCTTGCAGCCAGAGTGTTTGCGTTCCAAATAGGCAATCAGTTCATTAGCCTGTTCTTCTGTAAAACTATCCGGCAAACCCTGCGCAACGTTGTTGCTGGGATTAAAATAGATCAATGTCACGTCTTTGTACACACTGCCATTATGAGGGAATCCATCCGACTCTTCAAATACGTAATATCCGTCCATAATCTCCTCCGATATTTCGCGTTAGATTCTACCTATTACTGTTCCATAAATTGTATTTACAATCCACAATTCCGTAGGGTGAATTCATAGTGGTGGTTTTTACCATCCTCGCGCATTTTGCGCACTGCATTTGAGTGTGCCCGCCATCTTTACGTTCCGCTGGAGCCCTGTTGGATAGCGCTCATTTAAGACCACCTTCTCGTCGCGCAAAGCCTACAACAAACTCAGCCTTACGGGCGATTTGTTCATCATACTCCTGGTGCATGCGTGGGTAGAGATGCGTCCCGCCGGTAGCCCACAGGTTCCAGTAAACTTGCTGCGCAGCCAGGAACAGCTCCACCTGCTCTGCCTGCTTCTCCGGCAGGGGACGAAATTCGGCATATCCATTTAACAGGGCGTTACGGTAGCGCGGGTAGTCAGGAAGATCCCGGCAATTATCCAGGGCCACCGCCAGGTCATACACCCAATAGCCAAAACCGGAATCATCAAAGTCGATCGCCCGCGGTTCGCCGTGCCAGAAGAACAGGTTGGCATCCACGCCCAGGTCGCCATGGATCAGACCGAACACATCGAGACCCTGACCCAAATCATTCATCACCCCCCGAACCCGCTCTGCAACAAATGAAAAAGCTGTCTTGTGCAGCGGAGAAAGCAGCGTCCATGCCTCAGCGTTTGTCATGCCGCTGCCCACATCGTTCTGGAACAACCCGTCCCAGTCAAATCGCCGTTTGCAGGAACCCGCCGGAGGTACCCACTGGGTGGAGAAATGATGAAGCCGCGCCATGAGTTTCCCCTGTGCCCGGTAATGATGCGGTCGGAACCGGTTTTTCACGGAACACCCTTTGATCCAGCGCAGCAGAGAGCAATTGCGCTCCCCGGGTATGCCGGGCTCGCTGATGGAGAGCAGCCAGCGTCCCTCCAGGGTTGCTATAGGTTCCGGCACGGGTAGATCTGCCTCCCGGCGCATGGCAGCCAGCCATGCCAGTTCCATCTCAATTGCCTTCGGTTCCTGGTAACCGGGTTCGTGCACCCGCAGGAGGTATTGACCCTCCTCGAATAAATCGCCACGTGCTTGTGTACCTGGCAGACAGGAAGTCCGTACGCGGAAGAGGGTATTCCCGGCTTGGCGGACAAGATCAACCTGCGCCGCGTCCACCCCATACTTCGCCAGGGCTGTCGACGCCAGTTGCCGCATTCTGCGTATGCGTCCCAGTCGAGTTAGTTCATCGTATGGTTTCATGTTTCGAGTGGATCCCTATTGTCTTGATGTAAATGGTACACCTCCCAATCCGTAGGGCGGATTCATGGTGGTGGTTTTTACCATCCCAACCCGCCATCTTCTTTCCAATAAATCCATTCTAACAATAAAGAAGTTTACCCAGCATAATTAATGATATTCACGTAAAGGACCTGCGGCACATTTCCTTTGAGTATCCGTCTTAGTCTAAAAAAGACTGGCTAAATATTGTTAACTAATATCAATGAGAAAAAGCTGATTACAAACGAAGCGATCCCGACCCAACCAAATATACTTTTATTCTTACTTCTGGTTTCAGTGATAATCCCAGTGATCAATGCAGCAATTGAAATAACAAATGCATAAGATCCTGCTGGATTGTTATACCTGGCGAAAGGGAGCCAGTTAAAAATCACCAGGAGAATCGAAATAATTCCCAGAACTAAAGATGCAATCCCATTGCTTCTGATTGCAGCAGCGTTTTTTATCTGCTTCAGTTCACTTTGTGATTGCTTGGCGCAATCTGAACAAAAATACGAGGTCGGGTCTTGGTGCGAAAGGCAGATCTTCGATCGGTTGCAGTTTTTACATCGGAAAGTATCCTCAAGGCTGACGAATTTTCCGCAGATCGGGCATTCGACCTTTTCTTCAATACCTGGTTTCGCTTTTTTATTTTCACCTCCCTGCCCGCCCATATACACATTCTCAGCGTGAACCACGGAAGCACTGTCGCCCAATACAACCGTGCTGCCTTTTTGCATCTTTTCCAGGATCGGTACAAGGGAAATGCTGTTTCCATCCTGTTTGAACAAATATCGATTTCCGCATTGGGCACACACGAAATTATTTGCCTTTTCCCCGCGTCCAACCGGCTGCCGCATGAGGGGCATGATAATTTAATGAGGTCTGCCATACATCTCTCCCCGAGCAATGAAATCAGTTCAGAGTATTATACATGAGGGAATAAATATCTTGACCCACAGGGAACCTGCGGAGGTCAGTTTTTTACAACCGGAGATCTTATTTAGCTTCTTTACAATGTACGCAAATCCAGGATTATCCTGCACGCCGGGCAAGCCTTCGCTTGCGGATGGCATGGGTCACCAGGTATCCGACCGAATAGCTTGCGAGTGCAAGCGGAATGCCAATGAGATGGGTGTAGTGAGGATTCCCGCCAAGGTCAAATTGTTGATGCGCAGGCAGGTTGTAACTGAGATAGACGGATATCAAGACACCCGCCGCCACCAGCACCCCCGTGCCAATTCCGTAGGCTGCATCGGGTTGACGGAACGCCACGATAATTCCGCCGATTATAGAGAAAAGCGCCATCTCGGCATATACCACCCACGCGATCGTGGTCAGCTCACCGGTTTTGATCACCAAATAGGCGATGGGGTAAAGAAGAATGGCGCCGAACATCCCGCCAAAAACAATGAGCACACACCCCATTTTCTTCAATACTTCCTTCACATTACTGGTCATTCAACCTCCTACCCATGTCTGTAAAGCCGGCATCCACGTTCAAACGGCAGACTGTATTCATATTATCCCACCCTCGTCAACCGATAAGGTAACACAAAACAACAAGCCGGTGCGCTGGCAGGCATCCGCCCACATTTGGTGTGCTGTTATTAAGGATAATGATGTCATATTCCCCACCAATGACTGCATTAAAAAATACCGTAACCATTCATCTCTTGAATTCTTTCGTTGTTTTTTGTATAGTTAATTTGGATTTCCATCGGGCTGAATAATTAACATGAGACAGGGGAGGTAAACATGCACACCCGGCAAACGTTCCTTATTGTGTCTGTATCATTATTGATCATGTCTTTCTCCATTAGCTGCACTGCACCGCAAGCTACAGCAACAATTCCCCCTGTGGATATGACCACACCCTCACCTGCGCCCAGCGCGACCATGACACCCACCCAAACGCAGCCACTCACCCCAATCCCTCCTGAGCACCGCATCGGTGTGCGGGTTGTGGATGGGGTGGGGGAATTCTACGATCGGTTGAGCGGCGAAAAGTTCACCCCGCGTGGCAGCAACTACATCCGCCTTGGCACTCAACAGGGAGTCAATGGGGGTGCATTCTATATCTATCATTCAACTTTCAATGTGAATTCTTATCATCCATCACAGGCGGAGGAGAACCTTGCCCTTATGAGTGACCTTGGGTATAACGTTGTGCGTGTTTTCCTCAACGGCGGCTGCAAATCCGATTGCATCGGAGATGCTGCAGGAGGCATCTCGAAGGCTTATGTTGCCAACCTGGTGGATTTCCTGAACAAAGCGAAAGCTCATGGCATCTACCTGCTATTGACCACCGACGGAGAACCGGGCACCAAGTATTACATCGACCTGCTGGACACCACCTGGAGCGTTGATTTCGAGGGTAACAACAAGAGCTTCCTGACGGGCGGGGGCGTCCTGGTCGCCAGGCGTTTCTGGCAGGATCTCATCAAAGCGTTGCAGGACCAGTTTGCCCCGATGGATGCCATCTTTGCCTACGAGCTGCGCAATGAGCTTTTCTTTGAAGCCAATCTAGCGCCATTGAACCGCACTTCCGGAACCATCGCCACTGCCAATGGCAAATCCTATGATATGAGCTCGGTCCCGGACAATTTGCGCATGATCGAGGAAAACCTGGTGAATTGGATCGACACCGTACGCGCCGCCATCCTGCAGCGCGACCCCACCGCCCTGGTGACCGTGGGCTTCTTCATACCCCAGGCACCCAACAGTGCCCGGCCCGGTGATCCACGGCTGATCGTCACCGAGCCTTCCATCTGGGAGTCGCAAGCCGACTTCATCGACCTGCATCTCTACCCGGGTTTTGGGCTGAACATGCAGCAGCACGCCGAGAATTTTGGCATCAACGGCATGCAGGAAAAGCCCATCCTGATGGGTGAGTTCGGTGCAAATAAAGATATATACCGCTCAGCGGCTGCTGCAGCCGGTGCTTTGGCAAACTGGCAGGCGGATTCCTGTACATTTGGCTTTGATGGATGGTTGACCTGGACCTGGGACATGGTCGGGGATGTTTATTTCTACAATGCGTTGGAGGATGGCGGAAAGATCAGCCAGGCATTGGCGCCGAGCAATATGCCTGACCCATGCCTGGTCCCCTAAATAGGCAAAATCCCCTGTGAACATATAACTTTGCTGGCAGCGTACATGCAACCAACTGGTTTTGACTGCCTCCTATGAGTTTATGCTTGAACAGCCAAGGTCTTGGGCACCTTTGTTGGCCAACGTTCAACTATGAACTTAGTGAGCACCGCTCCAATGACAAGGGCAATCCAAAGAAATGCATACAAAAGCACCGAAGCGAGTGGTTCTTTTGCCCCTGGCGTGTTTTGCACCAACAGTACAAAAATGTCGTGGATATAGTGAAAAATGATAGCCGGCAAGAGCGAACCTGTTTTGAGTACTAGATAGGTAAAGATCAACCCCATAAAGAAAATGCTTATCACATCCACAACCATGTGCAGGCTCAGATCCAGAGGGTTTAGATGTACCACGGCAAAAAGGAATGCCGCTAAGAATAAGGCTTTGCCCTTTGAAAATATTCTCATGAACAACACCAAGATGATTCCTCGAAAGAAGACCTCTTCCCAGATACCTCGTGTGAGACCTTTCACCCACCGCAATGCAGGCACATAGCTCCAGTCAAATACAAAGTGCCCTGTCAGCAGTGATGCCAGGAAAATGCTGGACAAGGTAAGCCCGGCCATCAAACATCCAAGTAAGATATTTCGACCCAGGGGCGTTATAGGCAGCAAACGGATGTCGTGACAGTAGTCTCGCAGCGACTTGCGACCATTAGGCAACCCCAAGACGTAGGGCATGAGATACAAGGCCAGGACACCCAATGCAAGGAAGTAAAGCAAGGGTGGGATAAAAGTTCCTGGCAAAGTTTCCAAGAAACCTATCAGTAGGTACGCTACAGCTGTTAGAGCAATGGCTGGTCTTGGATAGTTAGCCAGCTTTGAATTGTATCGGGTATGATTTGTGCTTGTCACTGCATTCCTCCTTTATGAAAGATAGAATCTTGTCTATCTGGCCGCTCTAAATGTGATCGGTATGTAGTTCAATGGATATGAAATCCCGATGATGAACTCACTTCTTTGGTAAATTATCCGTGCCATATATTACATTTTATAAAAAGCGAGGTAACCCGCAAGATAATAAAGAATGGATTCATACCACCTGAAAGTAGGTGTTTTTTAGCTGCTAATGATTAGGCAATCACTGCCCCCAATGGATTTTTTATCCAACTAGAACAGAATTTAACCTGTCGATTGTCCATCGCAAATCTTGCACTTGGTGGCATACGGTTGATTTTGGTAAACACGCGAGGGGCAGTTTATAGGTCGGGCACACGGTGGTGTTTTTTACCATCCCTGCCTGCCATCTTTACCAATAATTCCACCCTAACAATATACAAAAGTGGGCCTGGCAGGGATCGAATACTTATACCCGCAGGGTACCTGCGACCAATCGGTTATTAAGCAATTCCATTCGTGCTACATTTTAAAGATTATTAATTGGGATCTGAGTTACCGACCTCTCGGACTTGTAAAATTATCCGAACCAATACACACTTTTTCTAATTCTCTTCATGTAAAAGGTATCAAAACTGATCCAACAGAGACAAATGTAGAATTATATTTTAATTAATTAAAAATTAAATTTAAAATTAACAAATATCCCAATAAAAGGTGAATATTTCCTTCTTGGAGCTCATATGACAATTGAATCATTCCCCCCACCCTTACCCGGTAAAAAACATCCGTTGACAGGGATTGTTTCAGCCAGCATCAGCCTAGCGTTTTTCATATTGAACGTGTTCATCTTCGTGAGCTGGTTTATTTCGCATAGTAATCTTGAAAACACTTGGGTAAATGTATTAACCTTCGGATGTGGAATCCTTATCGCTTTGATCACAGGGATCGTATTGGCGATCGTGGGCTTGGCTCAAAAGAATACGAAGAAAGTCTTTTCGATTATCGGTATAATCTTGAACTGCCTGGATTTGATCACGATTATTGTTCTAACCATTCTTTCTTTACTCCTTTCTGCAGCGGGCTGATAACCCGTTTTCCCCCTTTTCACGACGAACTTTTCATTTGCGACACTTAAAAATGGGTTTTCTTATTCTGGGGACGGACGGATTAGTTTGCAAGGCGCGTATCCGTGCCCGCCTTCTTCTACCAATAATTCCGCCCTAACAATAAAGAAGTGAACCAGCTAAGTTAATTATTTCCCCGCCGGGTACCTGCGACCAAGCGGTTATTATCATAATTCCAGTTAGGTCACATTTTTCATTTGGGAGAAAAGCAGCTTTCTTTTTATTATTACCCAAAATCCTAATAGTGAAACTGAACAAATAAGCCAAATAACTGTTTGCCAGAGAAAGGTGCTTGATGGCCTGGTATACAATCCCCAAGACCCACAAATTCCCCCAAATGGGCTATCCGCAGATTGCAAGCTCAACATTACGCATTCGGCTTGCCAGTCTATTGCCCAGAATCCGAACCAAAGAATAGCTATTGAAATTATGTAACACACAATCTCAGCTACACGACGAGTAATATCTGATCTAAGCAAATAAGAGAGCACAATTAGAAGAGCAATGAATCCAACTGGGATTGAACAGAAAAAAAGGACAAAATCAACAACCGGCATAAAGGCATCGGAGAATACATTTACAGGAGCTGAGCTCATCCACCATTGCCACTTGGGGTAATCTCTAGCTAGGGTCTCTATGGCGATTATGATAAAAAAAGCGAACATCATGAATGTGGAGATGTATACCCAAGCGAGGAACATCTTTGCGAAACTTTTTTTTAAATAGTATTTTCATCATGGAACTATACTAGGCCATCGTGACAGTTACATTTAGTTGGTAGGGCAAGCATCCTAGCTTCCATCCAATTACCAATAATTCCACCCATAAATTTACTAGTGGGCCCGGCACTCTGACAGGGTACCTGCGCTTACACTCGCATATGTTAATTCAGTGGGCCCGGCAGGGATCGAACCTGCGACCAAGCGGTTATGAGCCGCGCGCTCTAACCACTGAGCTACGGGCCCCACTTTTTTCGATTATATCATGACGTAAATTAGAGAAGAACTTACTCTTTCCCTTCCACCTTCTCCACCACGATCGTGCCGTGCGTGATGAGCGCCGCGATCGCCCCGATCGCCGCCAGCTGCGGTGCGATAAGCGCCCCCACCACCCCGAACGTCAGCGGGATGTCGATCATCGTGCGCCCTTCCTCGTTCTTGATGATCATCCTTCGGATGTTGCCCTCGTGCAGCAGTTCCTTTATCTTCGCCACCAGGGCGTCCCCGTTCACCTGGAATTCCTCGGTCCTTGTTTTTTCCTCAGTCATGTCATCTCTCCTTATGCTTTATCCATCCAAACCGTCACCACTGTCCCCTCACCCACCAAGCTCTCCAATGCGATCTTGCCACCCATCGCTTCCACCAGCCCCCTGGCAATCGAAAGCCCTAGCCCGGTGCTGCGGCTGTCGCTTTTGGCACCCGTGTTGTAAAAGCGCTCGAACACGTGCTTGATATGCTCGGGGGCGATCCCCGCGCCGTTATCACTCACGTAAATGCGCACACGCTTGCCCACTTCTTCCGCGCTCAACCTCACCACCCCGTCCTGCGGGGTGTGGCGCAATGCATTATCCACCAGTATCCACAGCACCTGCTTGAGGTGGATCAGGTCGCCGGTGACCTTTTCATACCCAGCGCTCATTTCCACGCGGATGCCCCTGGGTTTGGCGATGCGCTCCGCCTGGCGCTGGATATCCGCCAGCATCTCGGCAATGCTCACCGGGTTGCGTTCGAGCTTCAATTGCTTCTTATCCAGCCGGGAAAGGAGCAGCAGGTCCTCAACCAGTTTGCTCATGTAATCGGTATCGGCGATCACATCCCCCAGCAGCTCCTGCGTTTCTCTCCTGGAGCGGCTCCTGCCTGCCAGTTCAGCGCTGGCGCGGATGATGGTGAGCGGTGTGCGCAGCTCGTGGCTGGCATTCGCCACAAACGCCTGCTGCTGCTCGAACGCCTCCTGGGCGGGTTTTAGCGATGCCCCCGCCAGAAACCACGATCCAAGTCCCAGCATCAACAGGCTGAAAATGCTCAGGCAGATCAACCCGGTCATATAGTCGCGCAGGATGCGCGCCTGGTCGCCCGTCGGGCGCCCCAGTTGGATCAGGCTGAGCATGTAGCCGGGTGGCAGGCGGTAGGTGAGCAGCCGGATGGGTGTACCGTCGCTCAGCAAAATCGTGCGCAGGTCCATGGCACCTTCCGCCGTGAATTGCGCAGCCTCCGGGTCGATGCTCACCGGCGGAGCCGGGTTCCCGTTATCCACCGATGTGCCGGTATCGCTCAGTCCGAGCACAAAGATGGGAGCCAGTTCGCCTTCGTAGGCATGTTCGCTGTACCCGTGCAGGGGGTCATCGGATTCTTCATCGCCAAAATGCAGCCCAAACAGCCGGAATACGGAGAAATTACCTTTCAGGAAGTTGCCCGAACTGGTGATCTCCGGCGGGATGGGTGCTTCGATCAGCGTCAATTCCTGGGCGAGGCGGTATTTGAGCGCCATATCCGTGGTCGCCTGGAAGTAGTACCGCAGCAGAACGTAAAGCCCCCCGCCCACCGCCACGATGAACATCATGGAAATGCCAAGGTACAGGGCGGTCAGCTGCCAGCGTAATTTTTTAAGCATGGTCGGGGTCCAATCGGTAGCCTACGCCGCGCACCGTGTGGATGGGGTCCGCTTTACCGGGCAGGTTCAATTTTTGGCGCAGGTAGGAAACATACACGTCCACCAGGTCCTCGCGCACCTTGCCTTCATACGACCAGACGTAATCCAGGATGTTGGCGCGGGTGAGGATCTGGTTGGGGTGGCGCATGAAATATTCGAGCAGGTCCCATTCGGTCTTGGTCAGGTCGATGGCGGATTCATTGCGGCGCAGGGCATGCATGCGCAGGTCCATCACCAGGCTGCCCACGCGCAGTTCCATGGCATCCGCGGATTCCGGCTGGAAGCGCCGGCTGATGGAGCGAACGCGTGCCAGCAATTCATCGGCTGCAAACGGTTTGGTCAGGTAATCGTCGGCTCCGCTGTCCAGTCCCGCCACGCGGTCCTCTACCTGGCTGCGTGCCGTGAGCAGCAGGATCCCCATGGGCAGTTTGGCGGTACGGATGGCGCGGCAGATGGAGGGTCCGTCCCTGCCGGGCAGCATCCAGTCGATGATGGCGATATCGTGGATGCCGCGGCAGTGCCAGTTCAGCGCCTTCGCTGCCGTCGTACAGGATGTCCACGCTGTAACGTTCGCCTTCCAGCATGCGCTGGATCAAGCCCGCCAGCCGTTTATCGTCTTCTACCAATAAAATGCGCACGGTGCCTTTCTTCGAAGTGGGAACAGAACGTGAGTGTATTGTATCCCAATTCGGTGAAGGTAATTTTTTATGCGGGGTGCTCAGGTGGATATGAAACATTGTGATGCATTTTCTCATCTACACTATAGGCTTTTAAGATTGGAAATTGCTTGGAAAAAAGCTCACCATTTCCAACCTTACTTTTAACCGTGCCGGTTAAAGTGAAATAAGGAAGAAGCAAGGAGATATGCTCATGAAACGCTCTACCCTATTTATTTCAATTGTATTGACCGCAATCACCCTGGGTGTCATCGGCGGTGTGATCAAAGCTGCCGGCGCTGCGCGTGCCGCGGCTGCGAACTCCGCGTATGTGGCGCCCATTACCTATCAAATCCTCACTCCCACGGCGCAGCCCGCTGCTGACTTGCAGCCGGTTTCCAGCGCCCCCACCATCACCGCTGACCAGGCAGCCCGGGTGGCTCTGGCAGCCTCCCTGCCCAACTCAGTGCTGGCATCCCCGCCCGAGCTGGTGGATTTTAACGGCGTGATGGCTTACGAGGTGAAGCTCACCGATGGCTCAACGCTGTATGTGGATGCCCAAACCGGCGCACTGCTGTACAACTCCCTCACCGGCACCGCAAACCCGGTGGTCACCGCGGATAATGCCCTATTGGCAGCCTCCACTTACCTTAACAATTACGATATGTACGCCTACGGGCTTACCACCTACCAGAACCAGCCGGTGTACGCGGTGCTGTTCAACAACAGCGCCCAGGTGTTCGTCGATATGCGCGGCCAGGTGGTGTATGTACAAATGCCGCAGACTGCCAGCAACGCACCCGCCAGCCGCTCCTCCGAGGAATCGGATGATGACAACGATTAAAGCATTGTGGGATCAGGATCAACCATGGAAAACAAGCACAACACGAAAAACCTTACCGGCATCAAGCTGCTGATCGTTTCTGCCGCACTCTCGGCTGCGGTCTGGCTGTGGAGTATTTTTTCCAACCAGGCAGTGCAGAATTTGACCAAAACAGCCTCCCAGCAGCCCAATACCGGACTGCAGCCGGTCGCCACCCAATCCGGCATCAGCGCCTCGGCGGCTTCTGCCTCCGTGCAGCCCACTCTGCGCAGCGTGGCGCTGGATGCTTCCGCCGCCGGAGGTCCGGTTGTGGTGCAGCCGGTCATCGTTAATTCGAGCAGCGTCATCACCAGCACCGGGTCATCGCGGCCATGATCTATAAGGTTGAATTTCACGCCATGGGCTCGCACATGCTGGCCGCGTTGGAAGCGGATTCCGCAACCGCCCGCGTGCTCCATCGTGTGCCGGGCTGGTTTGCTGCCTGGGAGGAAAGCTTAAGCCGCTTCCAGCCCGAAAGCGAACTCAACCGGCTCAACCGTTCCAACGGCAATGCTTTTAAGACCAGCCGTATTCTCTGGCAGGTGCTTCAGCTCAGCCTGAAGACTGCCCGGGAAAGCGAAGGTCTCATCACCCCCGAGGTATTGGGCAGCCTGGAAGCGTTGGGATACGACCGCAGTTTTGAAAATGTGTGGGCTTCGTCCATTGAATTGGATTTCACACCGGGCGCGATCTCCTCCCGCCTGGTCGAGATCCGTTTGGACAAGTCCACACGGTCGGTCGTGCTCCCCGCCGGGATGCGCCTTGACCTCGGAGGTGTTGCCAAGGGTTGGGCAGCCCGCCAGGTGATGCTGCGCCTGAAAAAATTTGGTCCGGCGCTGGTCGATGCCGGCGGCGACATTGCCATCAGCGGTGCCCGCGCAGAGGGTAAAGCCTGGCCAGTCGGTATCCGTGATCCTTTCGACCCCGAGCGCGACATGCTGACCCTCAGCCTGTTGGACCGCTCGGTCGCCACCTCGGGACGCGATTACCACAAGTGGTTCGCCAGTGGCACCTGGCAGCACCACATCATCGACCCGCGCAGCGGTGCCCCCGCCCGTACCGATGTAATGACCGCCACGGTCATTGCGCCCGGAGTCATGCGCGCCGAAATGCTCGCCAAGATGCTTTTCATCCAGGGCAGCACGGTATCCGTCGATTGGCTTGAGCAGCATCAACAATATGCAGCCTGCCTGGTGCTGGAAAATGGCGACCGCCTTTATAGTCCGACCTTCAATAAATATCAAGGATTACCCGCATGATCGAACCCCGCATTGCTCCCATCCCGCCCTCAATTCAACCGCCTGAAAAGTCGGGGTCACCGCTTGTCACTGTCATCCTGGCCTCCGCCATCGGTCTGGTGATCTCCGCATTTTTACTTCCAGCCTGGTTGCCCGGGTTGGCTGTCAGTGTTTCCGGCAGCTCACCCACCGTATTCTGGTTTCTTTCACGCGCCACTGCCATCATTGCTTATGCCATGCTGTGGCTCTCAATGGTGTGGGGGCTGCTGCTGTCCACCCGTATGGCGCAGTCCTGGCCGGGGACTCCCGTTGCCAACGAGCTGCACAAGTTCGTCTCGCTGCTTGGTCTGGGTGTGGGCGGGGTCCATGGTCTATTGCTGCTCGGCGACCATTACATGAATTTCAAGCTGGTCCAGTTGCTCATCCCGTTCGCCAGCCCGGCATACCGCCCGCTGTGGGTGGGGTTCGGGCAGCTTTCCTTTTACCTTTGGGGGCTGGTCATCCTCAGCTTTTACCTGCGCAAGCACATCGGAGCCAGGACCTGGCGCGCCTTGCATGTTGTCAGCTTTGCCACCTATGCGATGGCGCTGCTGCACGGCATCACCGCCGGAACAGATGCCGGGACGTTGGGCATGTCGCTCGTGTATTGGATCAGCGGAGGGGTGCTGCTGGCGCTGGTGTTCTACCGCATCCTGAGCGCCATGGAAAAGCGCAGGCTCAAAACCCTGGCACAACAGCAGGTCATCCCGCAATAACGTAAAACGGAGAGGTTCTCACCTCTCCGTTGTTTTATGAAAAAGCCATTACTCAGCGATGTACACCGTGTAATCGTAGTAGAACGTGCCTGCCGGGTAATCGGCTGAACCATCGTTGATGGGCGCATCGAAGGTGGTCTGGATGCTCAGGTGATGTTCGCCTGCCGGCCACTTGGTGAGCACCGCATAAACGATCTTGCACATGATCCCCTGGGCGGGATAGGCAAATTCTGTCAGTTGATCGGCGGGTATTAGGCTGCCATCCAGGGTGAACTCCAGTTTGATATGCCCGAAGTTTTGGTCGAGCGTGGTTTGTTTGTCCGCGCACCAGCCATACAGCCAGGCAACGTCCTTCGTCTTCTTGAATGGGATGGTGTATGCCCAGTGTTCCCCGGGTGCCGGGTTGCCGCCTTCATACGATTGTGGGGCAAAGGATTCCAGTTGGTCCACGGTGCCATCCAGCAGCTTGGCTTCTGCGTCTGCCGCTGCCAGCAGTTCGGGGGCACCGCTTGGGGTAACGCCCGCGCCGACCGGGAAAACGATGTATTTGATGGCTGCATCCAATTCCACATCCATGATGGAAAGCAGGTTTTCAGCCGTCCGGGCAACCGGGAGGGTGAGCTGCACGCCTTTGCCTTCCAGCAAAATGCTGCCATCCGGCAGGGTGAAGCGCCCGGTGGGGAACTGCGCTGAGAAATTTTCCGGCAGCAGGAACTGCCCGCGTGCCACCTCGGCTTCGATGCCGCCGGAGGGGTAGAACCCGAGCACCTGCATGCCGGGCACCTGGCTGAAGCCGTAGGCTTCCAGTTCGCAGGCGCTGGCGCAAGCCTGCCCCACCATGAGCACCATTTTGTCGAAGCTGTACTGCTCCACATTGGGCATCACTTTCTCGCGCAATCCTTCCGGCTCGAACTTTCCGGTGGTGGTGCTGTAGTATTCCAGCTGACCCATCAGGATCTCTTTGTCGTACAGGAAACCCGCCAGGCCCAGGTTGGCACCGCCCGAATTCTGCCGCATGTCGATGATGATGCCCAGCACCTCGTTTGCGGTGAAGGTTTTCAATGCCCGGTCGAACAGGCGGATGATCAGGTTGAGGTCATCGTAGTTCGAATTGATCTTGACATACCCGATGCTTCCATTGGGATCGGCGATGATCTTGAATTCCACCGGCAATGCATTGGAATCAAAGCCCTTGTAGATGGAGGTGACGTTGAAACTGTCACGCTCGGCAACCGCTTTGAGGGTCGCTTCAACGGGTTGTCCGCCTGACATTGATAAATTTCACCTTCGCTTCCATGCCTGCCTTGGCGCGCAGCAGGTAGCGATCCTGCTGGTAATCCCTGGCAAAATCGGTGGAGAAAGGCGCAGCCAGCGGTTCCACGGCGCGGAGGGCATCCAGGATGGGCTGTCCATTCCATTCAGTCACCTCGGCGCCCACGCAGGATCCCGGCTTTCTGGGCAGGTCCACCCGGCATCACGATAGGTGACGATCACTTTCCCACTCTCCGTTTCGCGGATGGCAAAACCGTAACCGCCCGCAGTGGCTTCCGAAAAGACCTGGCTTTCCGGATTTCCTCCGTTGACGCCCACGTGCCCGTCGTTGAACGCCCAGGAGAACTCGCGCAGCGCCAGGTAATAGGCGGTGGCATCCTTGGCAGTTTCGGCAGCCTGGATCTTGGGAATATACACTGCTGTAGATCGCATCCCAATCGGGCTGCTTGCCCTCGATCCCATTGAAGGCATATTCCACCTTCAGGAAATCGAACATCTTTTGGAAGGCTTCCGTGTACGAATCCGCGGAATAATCCTTCATGGCAATATCCTTCGGCTCGAATAGTTCCAAAAATGCATCCGCTTGGCGGAAAATCAGGAATGGCGTGGTATCCAGGCCAACCACCGACCAGCCTGCGGGATGGCGCCCACCGGGTCATCGGCGGTAAATAGCATGCCATCCGCACCGAAGCCGGTGGGGAACTGCTGTTTGTCGTCCGGTGCCCACACCACCAGGTTGCCGGCAATGACCTCATCCTGGTTCTCGCTGTCGGTCTTTACCGAAGCCAGGTAGCCCGGCCAGCCGTAAGAGGGGTCGTCGCCTTCGGAGAAAGGCTCCGCCCGTCAGGTTGGGGTTATACGCTACTGAATATATCTGCACCCCGGTATCGGCGGTGGCATTGTTATCCACATCGTCAAAGGTACCTTCCGGTTTGGCTGGCAGGTACAGGAAGTAGGTGCCCTCGTTGTTGGCATAATCCACGTTCATGTAGCCCAGCACCTGGCCTTCGATCGGCAGCTTCCATTCCTTGTCACGTTTAACAAAGCCGTGCATGTCCAGCAAGCCGACCGCCTGCTCGACGTAATACGTTTCCACGGCAAATTCATTCGAATAGGTGAATTCGCCAGAAATCTTTGTCAGCGGTTGCTCGGATTCAGGGACTTGCGTGGGAGTGATGGTCTTCGTTACGCATGCCGTCAGTAACATGCCCAACACCAGTACGACGGATGATGCCTTGATCAATGTGGACTTCATATTTTCCTCCTGATGAAGTAACGGCTAATCAAAAAAGAAACAGCAGAAAGGGCAACCAGCAGGATTGAATTGCACCACCCGCCCGGCTGAAAATCCCTTGAGCCATTTCATGCCCTTGATTTTACCTTAATCCGAATTGCCCAATTCCCGGTACTCAATCGCCCGGTTTGAACAATCCGGCCTTGTTGGAACCCATCAGCCCTGTGGAATACGAGCGTTCGTCCATCAATGCCAGGTTTTTCTCCATGCGCTTGGACAGGATGGCGAAGCGGCGCATCTCATCCAGTCTGTCAGCGATCAGGTCAAGCGGTTCATCCTTGATCATCCAATCCAGGCTGTTGAATCCCTTGAGGTTCATCGGCACGGTGTAGCCGCGCAGGGTTTTCTCGCGGGCGGTGTTGTAGTATTGCTCGAAGTAGGACATCACCAGCTCGCGGATGGATTTGTAAATGGGTTCGCGGTAGCGCAGACCGACGAAGTTGGATTTTGCCACCGCCCCCCAGCGCCGACTGCGCCTGTACACCGCCAGCAGGTGGTCGTCATCCCGCTCGTTGGGCAGCAGCTCCAGGATGAGCGGGGGGTACCCGATGCGTGCCAGCATGGCGGCCGCGAACAACGCACCATCGAAGCAATGCGCCTTGCGGTCCTGCACCACCCGGCGCGGGCAACGGTAGAAATCATCCGGGCTGTAGGGCGTCTCATCCAGGTATGCCTGGATCTTGACCGGGGAAGTGAGCGGTTTGACCTGCTCGTACTCGGTCTTGGAAAGCGATTTGACCAGGTAAGTATCAATGTGCATGGCGCATTCCTTTCACAGGATCAACGGAATGTGTATAGTTGTTGGAGGGACAACGATTACTGTTCGCTCTTCTTCTCATACGGTTGCCCGGCGATGAGCGTGACCGGCGGGCGCATGTTCACGATATCATCCATCGAAATGGTGAAGCCCGCCGCATCCAGAAACGTTTTTGTGTAGCGCGGACCGGTGCCCAGGTAGCCCACCGTAAACCCGCCAAGGGTGAATTTTGCCCCATCCGGGAAAAGGACCTGGATATCGTGGTTTCCGGCGATGCAAATTTCGGAAGGTTTGCCATGCTGCTGCATCAATTGTTTGGCAAATTCCAGCGATTTGTCCGGGTATTGGGTGAAATAGCTTTTTTCAGCAGCAACCTTTCCGGTTCCGCCGCACACCGCACAAACCCGATAGGTTGCCTGACCTGTGGTCAGGTCGACCATCGCAACCTCTTTTCCGCTCCCGTTACAGTGCACGCACGTTACTGTATCCATCTTACCTCCCGATATTTCCTTGAATCATACATCCAACCCCATTATATAGGTATCCCACACAATTCCTTTTTGGATGGAGGGGATTTCTTTCACATGTACTCACTATTGTCATTCTGATCGCGTAGCACCCCCTTGGAGGGTCGCGTAGCATCCCGTAAGGGAGGAGTCCCGTAGGGTCGCCGATCGCGGAGCATGCCCTCGGGGTATCGCGGTGCACCTCTTTGTGGGGAGAATCTCTCTTGGGTTTTGACAATCAAAAAGAGAGATTCTTCACTGCATCAAGAATCGATTCCGTTCACAATGACAAGAGGGAAGCGAGAATGAAAAAAAATCCCTGCTTTACTTCCTACACTCCATGATTCCTTGCCAACGTGAACCTGCATGACAGCATCTGGAACGATGCCATGGTTTTAGCATCCAAAATATGGAACAGCTCGTTTGCCAGGTTACCGCCCTGCATGGCACGGTCCACCGCTTCGAACAGCCACTGCGTGTGCGCAATATCATCCAGCAGTTTTCCCTGTTTTGCCAGCGCAATGATCTCGGCATAGCAGGCATTGGGATCGCCCTCCGGTTTGCTGAATGCTTTGTAGTATTGGATCTCCTTTTTGCCGGTGAGTTGCTGGAGAGCAAGTTCGACCGCCATGCGTTCCATCACCCCCTTGTACATGATCTTGAAAATACCTTTTTGACGAGTATTAATATCGAGACTGGATAGTTGCTCGACAAGCCCATCGATGTATCGTTGATCTTCGGGGGTGATTTCAAAGCCCGGGCTGGCGGGTTGGTTGGCATCCATTGTGTGCTCCTCGATGATCCGACGTTGCAATGGAAATATTGTACATTAAAAAAGAGTCAAGCTTCACTCCTTGTTCCTCATTCCTTTTAATAGTTAGGAACCAAAAAATGAAGACTAACACTTGAAAACAATAGTAAAAATTCTAAATACCGATTTATGAAATGAAGTACCCTCCAAGTATCAATATCACATAATATTATCGCGAAAAAGGCTGCAACACCCAGCGCAGATTATGAAGAATTTGGAAGCCTTTATGGTTTGGCGAAAACCTCGTAGTTGATTGTCATTCCATATGTCCCAAAATCCCTTTTCATGTAAATCACCGACAACAATATCGTCGCACATCCGCATGGTTCCATCGTGAAATACATTCGCCATCATCCAGGCACATTTAGGACTATGCCCTCTTAATAATTGTTCCGGATGCGTATACCATAACAATCTATCGTTTTTTGAAAACGATGGAAAAACATTGACGAGAAATTTTTTCGTTTTGGCTTTGGTGATGACTTCCTCAAGAACATCCATATCGATTTGGAATAATGATTCATCTGCCCATCCATGAGTGACCTTGTACTGCGGGTGATGTAGATTGTGCCTGCTTGCCCTTTCAGCAGGTCGGGACCAAAGGATTTGCATATTCATGCCATCTACGCCGGCTCTCATTGCATCATCCACCAATTGATCCAACACACGGTAGTTTTCCTTTTGAATGGTGGCGTTGATAAAGAGCAAAGGTCTATTTTTATTCTTCTTTATAGCAATAATTCCGTTTATTGCCCTCTGGAAACTACCAGCTCGCCCGCGGATTGTATCGTGAATTTGTTGAGGTCCATCGAGAGATATGCTAATCATATCCGGGGGTTGTTTTGAAATTTCGGAAGCATATTGTTCGAGTAGCCAGCCATTCGTGGTTAAGCTGCAGCACAATCCATGAGCCTTAATGTATCGGATGCAGTTGATGATTTCCGGATGCAATAAAGGTTCGCCGCCAGTGATCGCAATATGCAGACGATGGAGATAAACATCATCAATTACCTTTTTCAATATATCAAACGGTAGCATCTGAGTTGAATCCAAAAATCCAGAATTATGATAAATGCACATTTTGCATTTAAGATTGCACGCACCGCTGATTCTAAAAGTGACAGCTTTAGGTGGAAAACTTTTACCTGACATCAAGTTGTAGTCCAGACCAATTGTCAGGTTTCTCCAACCAACACGCCAAGCAAGCGACAAATAGTTGGGATGTGCAAAAAGAGTTTTAATCACAAACTCTAACCTCTTATCCATTTTTCCCCTCCAATCAAAGGAATAAAACCATATCGAGCAATAGCAGAATTAGTTGCGTTTGCATCGTGCAAACGCAAAATGGTTCTCCATATTTAAACCAGTTTTACTTGATACTTTTATCGAAGAAAGCGATGATGTGTTCATCGTAGGCGGCGCTGTCAAAGTTGTAGGCATAGCCATGCAGGCAACCTTCGATAACCCACGTTTCGGCTTCCGGATACATCGCTGAAAGTTCACCCAGGTTGGAGAACGGGATCATTTCATCGGTTGTACAGTGAATCATCAGCATCGGTCGGGGTGAAATATTGACTATTTCATCCACCGGTCGTGAGCCAAGCAGGTCATAACCGAACAGCAACTGTCCCATCCAACGGGTGGAGGTCAGGAATAGTAAGGGCAAACCGCTGACTGCTGTCCAGTTCTTTTCCGTGACCGGAAAAATATCCGCATAGGCTGCCTCGGTGGCGACCGCCCCGATATCCGGGTCATCCGCTGCCGCGCCAATGATGGAACCAGCCCCAAGCGAGTACCCATATACCCCTATCTTTCCGGGTTTAAATCCGCGCGTTTTCAGCCAGTTCACTGCCCCGATGACATCGAACCGCTCGAACCTGCCGAAGCTAAAGCGTGCATCGCTGCTTACCCCATGACCGCGTAGATCGATCATCAGCACGGAAAAGCCTGCGTGGTTGAGCGCAGCCGCAAAATCAATGAACTGCCCGGCGAACGCTTTTGTCCGGCTGTCATCCCGCCCGTGCACCAGGATCAACGCGCGGGTGTTCTCCACCGATGGGATGTACCAGGCGGCAATCTCGGCTTTCCCATCAGATGCCGGGAAGTACACGCTCTCGTACTCCAACCCGATCGAACCGGGATTGTTTGGCTCGCGGAAATCACGCACCGGGGTGCTTAACTGGTTGGCGGCAATGGCGCCGATGCCAAAAAACGCCACCACAGCAAATCCCACCGCACCCACCAGCACCCTCAGTATGATCCTGCCAACTTTGCGCCATGAAGAGCGGGGTTTGGACGCTTTCGCAGATGGATTCATCGCAGAACCCTCCTTTCGGTAAATAGCAAAATCATCCAATGCTTTAAGATGGCGAAGTGTAAGTGCCTGGAGTTCCTCCACCCTTCGATGATTCCTAGCAATTCCCCCGTATGGTGATGTTCAATTGTTGATTCGAACAATAAATGTATAGCACTTAAATCGATGAATTTCAACTGGAACCGGGACGGGGTTCATACCTGCGAGCAGTGAACCAGGAGCTACTCTCCGTTGGGTTTTTTCGCACCATTATCTCTTAATATAAAATCCAATGCGTTGGAGCCAAAACTTTCAGGATACGATTCCTCCTGAAACTCAATTTTTAATGTCGGTCTGCTTCCACTCTCGTCAATCAAAAATATACCGTAAACCTTTTTTGGATTTGAGTCGTTTCCCTGATTGGCAGATGGATAATTTTCTGTAATGATTATCTGGTTTTTTTCATAATCGACTTCAAACGTACCTTGTATTCCAGAATAGGGATTGCTTAAATTATCATTTCGAGTGAATACCAGGTTTCCTTTGTAGTACGGATTTTCAGCCTCGATGAATGTCAGGCAATCCCGCTTATCGCCCGTAGGGTTGGTTGTTGTGCTGTACCATTCACCACTGAGTTTGCCTTTTTTATCATCCGTATGCAGCATCAGCGGATTTGTCAAGTATGGCTGGTATGGATGAAATGCATAAGCAACCGTTTCTCCTGCCAGGTACGGTTCAAGATATTTTTCCTCATAAGCTGTGACTAGATTTGATTTGTCCGGTTCTTGTAAATAATCATACGGCGAGACCGTCGACGGGCTGCCAAAAAAATCATATATGCCATCTCTTCTATTGAAATCAATGAGTGCGAACTCCCCGCTGGTTGCCTTGTTGCCGTTTTCTTTATCCATAAAATCAAATCCAACCCCCACGGTTTGACCTGCAGTGACTGTATCACCAACCTTAAGCAGCGATGATTTTAATTCCATGTGAACACCGTACAAGTCATTGCCGTAATCAATGGTGACTTGGATTTCGCTTTGCTCAACGTCTCCGGAAACATCCACTTTTACAACTGTGCCATCCGCCCAGCTACGAATGGGTGTGCCATATGCCAACTCGATCCATACATGGTCAAGCCCTTCGATGTGCTGTCCGGCATGCACGCCGTAACCGGTGAGCCCGGTGTCCAGATTTTCAAAGACTTCCTCCATCGCATAGGGAAAAATCAATCGGACATCCGATGCACAGTCGGGAAGGGTCCAGGTAATCCCGTCGGTTGCTGGGTCCGGTGTTGCTTCGGTGGTGCAAGGTTTTGTTTCAATTGTGACGCTATTCCCATTCGGCCCACGTATTACTCTACATGAATCCAACAGGATGACAAACATAACTCCCATCCACCAAATGCGGTGAAAGAATAGTTTATGTGATGGTTTCATATTACTTCCGCCTGATTGATTTTCAAAAAGCAAAGGAATTTTTCTACTTAAAAATCATTGTATAGCACTTTCCCCCATGCTTTTCAACTCTGTTATTATCCAAAAATAAGAGAGGGAGACGGGATCCGAATTTCACACCCTTTGGGTGCCCGCGAATAGTAGATTGGTAATTAAAAAAAACAGAGCGGGAGACGGGATTCGAACCCGCGAATAGTAGCTTGGAAGGCTACTGCCTTACCACTTGGCGACTCCCGCAAAGTGTCCCTTATTTTACCGGCTGCTCCGTGCACGGTCAAGGTGGCATTATTTGCACTGTGCATCCACTTCCGGAAAAATTCCCCTCTGCCCATCCGCCTTGATCAATATTGCCTCGTCCTCGCCTGCGCCGTAGCTCCGTGTGTTGGCGGCAATGAAGATGTTCCACCCCAGCAGGACAATATCCAGTGCCCCTTCGTTCTATTCCCCGCCCCAGGTGACATGCTTATCGTAGCTCCCGTCGCTTTTGTTGAATTTCGCCAGCAGTGCGTCCCCGCCGAAAGCGATGTTATCGGCATCGATCCTGCCGGCGATATAAATGTACTTCTCATCCACCACCATCTGACCATCGGCTTCGTCCCAACGTTCCGTCCCCCACACCGAAGTCCAGACCATCAGACCCTGTTTATCCAGTTTGAGCAAGCCTACCTCACAGAGCGATTGTTCGCCTGCCGTCCACCCGGAAATATAAATTCCATCCGCTTCCACCACCAGCCCATCCACTTCTTCGTAGCCATATCCCTGCCCCCATGTGAAATCCCATTTCAGATTTCCGCTTTGTGCATCCAGCGCCAATACCACCATGTCCCCGGCGTGGAGGTCCACCGCTGAGAAATACTGCATCCCACCCACGTACACATCCGCACCCTCCACCTGGATCACGAATGCCTTTTCCTGGTATTGCCCGCCCTAGCGTGTTTTCTATAGTTTATATCCAAGTGGTGAACACATGTGGACCGAGTCGGTAAAAAGCTCTCTCTCCGCCTGATGGTAGGTGGCGAAATAGATGTTCCGTTCTCCGAAATTTACACGCACGCAGATCGATATTCGGTTCCTGCATCAGCGAGAACTGCCCAAGGATCGGGACTCACGATCTCTCCACAGGCGTGACTTCCCGGGGAACTCCCGGTAGCAAATTGCTCCAGATTGATGGCGGCGTTCAGGTCGCGGTCGATCATCAAGCCGCAATCGTCACAATTGTAAACGCGATGGCTCAAGCTCATTTCTGCTTTGACATGCCCACACCTCGAACAGCGTTTCGTAGATGGGTAGAAGCGGGGAGCCAGGATGACGGTACAGCCATACCACTTCCCTTTGTACTGCATCTGCCGCTTGAATTCGTGAAAACCCACATCGGCAATTGCCTGTGCCAGGTGATGGTTCCGCAGCATCCCGCTCACGTTCAGGTCTTCCAGGACAACTGCTGACTTGGTCTTCGCCAGCAGGCTGGTGGCCTGATGCAGGGTGTTCTTGCGGACATTGGCGACGCGGCAGGTGTGCTCGTGCGAGCTTCCTCACTGCTTTCTCCCGGTTGGCACTTCCCCTTTGACGCCGGGAAACGATGCGCTGCAAGCGCTGGATCCTGTGCAGGCTCTTGGTGAGGGCGCGTGGGTTCTCTATTCGTGTTCCATCGCTCATGGTGGCCAGTGCCAGTATCCCGAGGTCCACTCCTGCCACGGGTCTGGTGGTTTCCAGTGGTTCTGGGTGGCACATCTCAACCTGTACCGACACGAACCAGCGTCCGGCACGTTCACTCACCGTGGCGCTCAGGATGTGAGCACCCTCTATTGGCAGGTAGCCGTGTTCTTTCAGGCGCAGACGTCCCAGGCGGGGTAATTGGATGGCATTCTCGAAGATATGGATGGCTCCGGTTAACCGGAAGCTGCCCGATCCGTTCTTCTTCGACTTGAACCTGGGGAATCCCGCCTGTACAATGCGACCCGCTCTCTTCTCCTTCACCCGACGGAAGAAGTGGGTATAAGCCTGGTCCAGGTTGCGCAGGGCTTCCTGTGGGGCACACTTGGAGACCGTGTACATCCAGGACAGTTCGCCCTTCTTCAGTACATTCAATTCCCGGTGCAGGTCAATGGCGGTGGGGACGCGCTTACCTTCCTGATAGGCTTCTATCTTGCGCACCAATCCCCAGTTGTATGCCCAGCGTGCTGCTCCCGCATGCCGGATGCAGGCGGTTTTCTGGGCATTGTTCAGATCCAGCTCGGTCTTGAAGGCGCGTAGGATCAACATAGAACAATTGTACTACATTGGAATTGTTTTTTCCAGATAAGAACAACTGGATTTGAATAGGTTCAAAAATGTGTCAGTTTTTACAGAATTTGTGGACAAGGTTTGATAAGTATATTTATTATCATTCAGCGTTTAGCCTTGCTCGTCCACATCCACCCCCCCCCACCCCTGGTCCAGCTTGGCTCCCCCGCGCGTGAGATACCACAGGCTGCCAATCGTCGATTGGGATAGGTATGCATCAGCGGTTGTGGTGGTCTGGTCACTTAGTGCAGGTGTCCTGGTTTTTGATGCAAGCGGAGTTGCACAAGCCAGGGTGGCAAGGAGAAAAACCAATGCAATCCCTAACAGCCGTTTGAGCATTTCGTTTTTCATTGATCCTCCAAACTGCACACATCCATCGTTATTTACCTTAACCCCGCTGAAAAAGATTGATGCGGCGTGCTTTCCGATGCAGTATATAATTTCCATAGAATTATTCGATAAGCAGGTGCATTATGAGCATGCAAAGTCTGATCCGGAAACGTTTGCCCTGGCGCACAGCGCTGGATTACACCCTGGTGGTTCTGGGAGCGTTTGTCCAGGCGCTGGCGATGAGGTTGTTCCTCATCCCCGGCGAACTGGTCAGCGGCGGCATCAGTGGTGCAGCTCAGATCATTAACCACTTTGTCATCTTTCCCATTGGCGTGATGGTTTTTTTGGGCAACCTGCCGCTCTTCCTGCTCGGTTGGCGCTACCTAGGCGGAGTACGCTTCGCCATCCGCACAGCTGTCGCCATTGTCGTTTTTTCCCTAGCCACCGACCTGCTGGCGTTCATCATTCCCACCGGGGGCGTGACCCTGGATAATGTGCTCATTACCCTGTATGGCGGTCTGCTGTACGGGTTTGGATTGGGTCTGGTGTACCTCGGACAGGGTACCAGCGGCGGCAGCGACATCCTGGGACGCATCTTGAACTCGCGTTTTGGGGTTTCCATTTCGCAAGCGTACCTGATCACGGATGGGTTGGTGGTGCTGGCAGGCGGTTTCGCTTTCGGGTGGGTGAAAGCGCTGTACGGGCTGCTGGTTATTTACATCTGCGGTCAGGCAGCCACCATGATATCGGAAGGTTCCAGCATTTACCGCACCGCCATGATCGTCACCAGCCAGCCCACAGCAGTTGCTGAAGAAATATTGAAATGCCTGTGTCGCGGCACCACCATCCTGACCGGGACAGGAGCTTACACGGGGGAATCCCGTCCTGTGCTATACGTGGTGATCACGCGTTCCGAGGTCAATCAATTGAAGGAATTGGTGCGGGATATCGATCCGAAGGCATTAATGGTGATCGGTGTGGCGCATGAAGCGCTCGGGGAAGGCTTCCGTCCGCTGATCAAGCGCTGAGTTTTTCGGGGGATTGATTACGGGTCAGCCACCCGGCGAGAAACAACAGCGCCAACCCGGCTGCATCGAACACAATGAAACGCATAACCGCCATGCGTAGGATGGATAATCCCGCTGGAAGCATCGTCCGTAGAATGGATTCCCCAACAAGTCCAATGGTTTGCATCAGGATGGCTTCCAGCAGCGAGATGCGAAATTTCCGAGGGTTGACAAACGCAAAAACGTACGGCACATTCCACATCACGAAAAGCAGACCCATGCCCTGCACCATCGCTTTTCCGGCTGCACCCTGCAATTCAAATGAGGGCATATAATCCGCCGGAGCCACCATAAAAAGCACCGCACAGGAGAGGTTGTCCAGCACAACCAACCCGATCAGGATGCGCGCCATCACCAGGCGGAATTTTTCGTTGAAACGTTGCTGCACCATACACCAATTGAAAAATTATTGCTTGACGTAATTCATCAACACACCCGCGGTGAGCAGTATCTGCCCAAGGTGATAAGTTGCCATGATCAGGTAATCATCATGGGTGAAGCGCTGAACGAAATCGCGGATGGCAATCATCGCATCAGAAATAAAGAACAACGTGGCACCAATGCTGACGAGCAGGGCTGACGGGAAGTTCCAATCGGAACGGAAAAAGGTCAGCAGCGCTGAAACGAGCATGAGGCTGATCACGATGCAGTAGGCAGTCACCGGAATTCGCATCCGGGTATGCTGTGGATTGGCTTTCATGCCGCGCAGAATGACCCGCAGAATGATCGCTCCAACCACTGCCACCCCGAGCAGGACAAACAGGCTTTCACTCCCGATTGGCGGGACGGACGTGTTGAACCCGATGATGTAGGCGGTGTGAGCCAGCAGGAATGCGATCAGCCCACCCAGGAAAAGTTTCGCTGGAAAGAGCAGCAGGATATCGCCCACCAGCGATGCCACCAGCCCGATGCCAAACCACAGGAGAACCCCCTGCCAGTGTCCGCTCCGTGTAAACCACAGGATGAGCAAGACCAATGTGAGCGGCTTGGTGATATAGCGCACCACCTTCCACTGGCGGTCGGCAGCGATCCAATCCACCACCGCCACCCCGATGGTGAGGTAAAACAGGATGTTGCGGATTATGCTCATCTCACTTCTCCTCGTTCTTGCTGTATCCAAGGCTGCGCAGAACAGCCGGGTCGTTGCGCCAGTTCTTTTGCACCTTCACACGCAGCTCCAAGTATATTTTACGCCCACTCATCGATTCTATTTCAGCCCGCGCCCGCGAACCAATGCGCTTCAACATGGAGCCTTGCTTGCCGATGACAATGCCCTTGTGGCTGTCCTTTTCGACGATCAGCACTGCGTTGACATACGCCAGGCTATCGCTGCGCTCCTTGAAATCATCCACCCGGATGGCAATGCCGTGCGGGATTTCCTCCCTGAGTTCCATTAACGCCGCCTCGCGGATCAGGTCTGCAGCGATATCGCGCTCGTACAGGTCGGTCACTTGCCCGGTATCATACAGGGCTTCACCGGTCGGCAGGTATTGGATGATGCGGTCCAGGAGTTTATCGCAATTTTTACCCTTAAGGGCGGAAATTTCTACAACCTCCCCCTCCGGAAATAGATCACTGAATGCTTTTTGCTGCTCCGCAGAAGGTTCTTTCACATCAATTTTATTAATGGCAAGGATGACGGGCTGGGAAAGGTGAGAACGCTTTAAAAAGCAGCGATGCGTTTATCTTCCTTTGTCGGTGGTTCGTCTCCGGAAAGCAGCCACAGCACCACGTCGCAGTTGCGGATGGTATCCTCCGCGATGGCATTCATGAATTCGCCCAACTTGTGGAGCGGCTCGTGGATGCCCGGTGTATCCGCGAAAACGACCTGGGCATGCTCCAGGCTGAGGATGCCCAATTGCTTGCGCCGCGTGGTCTGGGGCGCGGTGATACCGCAGCAACCTTCTGCTCCAAGTAATGGTTAATCAGTGTGGATTTTCCAGCGTTGGGTCTTCCAACCACCGCTACAAACCCCGATTGAAACCCCGTTGTCATATCAGGTTAATTGTATTGCGTTTTTATAAATGCAGTTTTTGTTTCAGCCAATCGCGAATGTCTTTGATCCCGTAGCGGACCTGTTCCGTGGGGTCCTGTACGCCCCAGGTGCCAGGTTCGGAGAGAGCATACAGAAAACCGGCAAAACGGAAGAAGAAGATCACGGACCGGTACAGCGGCATGAGAGGGATCATGTACCAGCTATTACGGATGCGCTTCCGTGTTCCTTTATCCGCAAAGATGGACGCGGCGATGAACCAGATAGTCTCGATCACGATATAGAACAGGTACATTAACAGGTAAGCGCTCATGATGAGGGATGGTGTGTACCCGAAAACCAGCAAGATGGGCATGAAAAACATCCACACGAAGCGCGGGAACGACAGCGTATGGTCAACCAGGAGCGCTCGTGCCGGCGAGAAACCGGTCAGCCGGATCACCGGATTTGGACATCAATTTTTCATGCATGGCACTTACTTCCAACTGGCCGCGCTGCCAGCGCACACGCTGTGCATATAACTCTGCCAGTGAACCGATGGCATGCAGGTAAACCTTTGCCCGCGTCACAATCGACACTTTGTATTTGGAAGCGCGTTCATATAATTGAAACGTCATATCGGTATCTTCGCTGACGGTTGACTTGTTATAGAGAAAGGTGGAAAGCAGCGCTTCCCGACGGAAAGCCGTGCAGGCTCCGGAGAGCGTATACATGGATCCCATGATCGATTGAGATGTTCTCCCAACTCCAAACACGGTTACGTACTCCAAAAACTCGCAGCCATCCAGTACCTTGCGCAAGCGGGAGGCATCCCCCGGCGGAGGTAGGATGATCAAATTTGCCGTGACCGCACCAATGGATGGATCAGATTCCAGGTGCTCGACGATCCTGCGCAAGGCATCCGTCTCCATTACTACATCGCAATCCAAACCCAGGATGTATTGCCCGCTGGTAAGATGGATCCCGGCATTTAATGCCCAGGATTTTCCCCTGCCGACAATGGAATGCCACGCAATGCGTGTGCCAAGTCGTTTCTGGCATTCGTTGAATACACTGAACGACTTATCGGTACTGCCGTTATCGATGATGAGGATTTCCACCAGGTAGGATGGATAATCCTGCGCGGCAATGGAATCCAGGCAATCTTTCAGGGTCTTTTCGCCATTTTTCACAGGAATGATAATGGATACATGGGGAAAATAGCGCAGCGGAGGTGGAGCTTTCCTGTTTTTAAGATGGAAAAAGATGTAGCCGATCAATCCGAGTAGCGTGGTAATGCCATCCACCAGCACGGGTACCAGTATCCATACCCCCCAAAAAATGGTGAATTGAATGATGAAGTCTCTCATCCGCCCGCCGGTCTGGAAAGGATTTTTCTGCGGATATCCGGCAGAGAGTTGGCGGTCACCAGGAACCAATAAATCACAATGGTAAGCAGGAAAAAGAACGCTTTACCCACGAACGTATGGGCTATTACCAGGGCATCCTTGCCGAAGAAGTGCAGCAAAAGGGCGATCAGCAGCATTCTCGCCACATTTGCCAGCCAGGTGAACGCTACACCGATCAATCCCATGACAATTTTCTTGCGCCAATTCCACAAAGGATAAAACGCCACCAGGCTGGTGAGGACACAGATTTCAAGCAGTCCTGAAGATTCCACGCCGATCTGCAGCACCGTCCAGCCAATTTTTTGAGTCACCACCAGGACCAGCAGAATTCCGGGGGCATTTTGAAAGATCTCCGTTGGAATATGGATGAAATTTAGCGCATCGTGAACGGTAATGGCGACCGAATGAGCCAGAACGGGTTCAAATAGCATCACCTTTGATATGGTCATGACCAAAAAATAGGCTAATCCGACCGTCCCGACCAGGTAATACAGGATCCAGATCCGGTAAGCTCGAAAAAAGATAACCGCTCCCAGCCAGACGAGGCTGAGTGGGATCAGGTAAAGGTAATTCATTTCCCCTTGGTGATAACCACTTTATCCGTTTTACGACGGAGGAACGTCAACCAGATGGATCCGCCCACCAACAGGACGGCGATCAGGATCCACCCAGCGCGTTGGCAGGGCTCCATTGAATCCCGTACGAATAATCGGATAGACTGTTACCTTGCCAGGAAACCACATACATATCGATCGTCTGACCCGGGGATATGCCCATGGCGGAAAAAGGCACGTACCATTCCACCCTGTTGGCTCCCTCGCTCCTATCGAGACCCCAATCGCCGCCATCGCCGCCACCCGACCAATTTACGGTGACATCAGCGTTATTATTAAAAGCTTTATAGCTGATGTTGGCGGAATAATCGTAACTGGCTCCACCATTCGTTGAAAAATAGATGGTCAATTCAAGCGATTTACCGCCCGAACCGGCATCCAGTCTTTCGAGCATGAAATATGCATTCGATTCGCCGGCATTGGTGGCATAGCAGAATTGGGTGATATCGGTTTCAGGTCCAGCAGCGTCAGCAGTTGGGTCAGACATGCAGACCTGGTCCGACCAATCAGTGAAATCACCGTCCATGGAGACATATCCTCCTGCCAGGGCAACGGGTGCCGCCCGGAACAGCATGAATCCCATCAGCAGGATGATGAGGATGTTGACTGTGTAGAGGGCAATTTTCCGTAGGTTGATTTTTTTCATTTTCGTACACCTTTCTTACGGCGTGCCGTAATTCCAAAATAGACGATTAAACCCAGCAGGACGACCCCGGCGACAATGGAAATGA
Organism: uncultured Chloroflexia bacterium; assembly: GCA_963699305.1. Lineage (GTDB taxonomy): Bacteria > Chloroflexota > Anaerolineae > Anaerolineales > Anaerolineaceae > JBGQAS01. The sequence goes on from OY969431.1 coordinate 1,583,164, forward strand.
TCTTCCCGAGCAAATAGATGAATGTTTCCTGAAAACCGATTTGAACCAGGTGTATTCCTGCAGGAGCATCGAATTGAACCATCTGCCCCATCGAACCAAATGCAATTGGGGTATTATCCAGGGAGACCGTCGTGCCATCGAATACAGTAATTGGAATCACCAATTTTTCTGCAGACTCAAGGTAATAACCAAAAGAGTAACCGTTGGCATTGCTCTGATACATCTGCAACGGGATGGTCTGGTATGCGTTCCGCGTCCCTGCCTTGATTTTCAGGATTTCCGCAAGCATGCCAAGTGCAGTCTGGTCGCTCGTCCCCAATGTATGGTACATCAAATTCAATCCCACAAACCAGATCTGCTTTCCGCCCCGCGTAACCGAGCCGATGGCGGTGGCTGACTTGCCCAGGTAATCGATGGTCACCAAGTTTTCATCCAGCCCCTGAGGGGTATGTGTGTACCATAACTGCTCCGGTTTGCCAAAGGCAGACAGGATCACCTGTTTGCCATCCCAATCGGCGATCACAGGAGAAGGATCGAGAATGATCGATTCACCCCACACACCCAGGAAATTGGGGATCTGTGCCACAGGATCAGGCTGGGTTTGCGTTAGATCGATGACAACATTGATCCCAAGAGATGCCACCTGCTGGATCAACGCTTCAGCATTTGCTTTTTCATGCCATTTGAATCCGCTTAATATAAGTGTCGGATATTTCGTCAGATCTGTCAGTGAGTAATCGTCCACAAAAGCGGAATCTCCCACCATGACTTGCGGGAACAAATAGGAATAATTGATGGCGCCTTTACCAATTGCCAAACCTTGCCAATCCGCCACGATAGCCCTTGGCACGCCATCCCGGTGGAAAGACGTAAGTACATTCCCCTGGAAAACAGGGGTAAAACTTTGCTGCTCCAGGATGGTCGTGATTTGAGGCAAGGAAACCACTGCATTAAGTAAAATCACGTCATCCACACCGTATAGATCCAACCGGTCTGATAAATACGAATATGCCTGGAATAACAACGAATCGTTCAGACTGGCGACCGTGAACGCGTTGCGGGCTGCCCCAAACGACCATCCAAAGACCTGTTCCCGTGCATTGGTTTCACCTACGAAGTAACTTCCAACTGAGCCAAGCAACGATTGATCGAGAGTTGCCTCCCGCCAACCGGGAGTACTGATCATGGATTGCGTGGTGGTTATCAGGTCGGGTGGTGGAGTATTGGCGTGTACCAACCTCCTGGAAATGGCTGAATCGATCCCGATTAAGGTCGCCACCAGCAGGACCGCCCACCATAATTTTTTTCCAAACCGAGCGAGTGCCCACATAGCAGCGATCAATAACACGGTACTTGCTGTGCCCAGGAAACGCATGGTTAACAATAGTTTTGTACCTGGCAAAGCATCAAACGCTTGCTTAAAACCTGGGGTCACGATAAGCACTCCAAGCAATCCCACTACGGTTAGAGCCACCATATAGGGAGTTCGTATTTTTTTAATGAACAAACTAACAAGACAAAATAAGGCCATCGCCAAACTGACGTAGAATTGCTCTGGGTTGGATATCCGTAAAAAAGGATTGAAAATTGTTGTCAGCGGTATCGCGGGATATGCCTCCGCCAATGCGCCAGCGCTGAATTCGGTTATTCCACCACTTTGGCTGGGTAACAACCACCAGGACGAGATGCCCAATCCCAGGATGACCATCAGTACGACCCAAAGCACGGTTTTGAACTGGGTTTGTTTGGCGAACCACATGGCCAAAGCCAATAAAAGCACAAACACGGCATAAATGGCAGCCATCATTGGATGGCAAAGGACAAGTACCCCAAATAGCACAGCGATCCCTACCAAGGCTACCTTGGAATTTTCGAGGGCGCGCAAAACAAAGAAGAACATTAAAGGCACCAACGCAAAAGTAAGGATACGCGGGAAATTGCCTTCGGAAAATGCAATCAAGATATGGTCCGGGATCATGACATACAAAATACCACCCAAAATTGCTGGCAGCCAGCCGATCCAGCGCTTGAATAGTAGAAAGGTCAATCCGCCGATCAACAAGAAACAAAAAATGTACAGGAAGCTGGAGAGCATAAGATTTCCAAACAGGCTGCCGAAGATGAGCAGCGCATAGTATGGCAGCAATGGATAATATCGGAAGATCTGGCTGCCCATGTACCAATCTGGATAAATTGTGGGGTTAAGGAAACCTTGTTGGATCGATTCCTTCAGGAATTCCGTTTTTGCAATATGGTTAAGAGAGTCCGACCCCCAGGGAATGGCATTGGGGTCTTTCAAGGAAAGGATTGGCCAATAGAAAACTATCGCCGCCATGGTGATAATCACCACGCCGATCAGTAAAAACACAATTTGATTTTTTTTCGATGCTGGGGTTGAATTCCCGGAAAAACCGTTCATTTTGAAAAAGTCACACCAATGGTCGGGGATTCCATGAGGGTAATTTCCAAAACTTTGAAAGGTTTGGTTTTTGATAAATATTCAAGCTGCTGCCAGATCACTCCGCAAAGATTCTCGGTCGTAGGCTGCAAACCTTTGAATGGAGGAAGATCATTCAGCATTTGTCCTTCGTAAGCAAGTGCGATCTTGCTGACTGCTTCACGGATACTTTCATAAGGAAGGACGATCTTGGATTCCTGGAAAATGGCCTTTGCGTGCACCTTGATGACCAGGCGGAATGAGTGGGGATGAATTTCACCATATTGACCGCTGGCATTGGTCACGTGATGGTAGGAAGTGAAAAATACGGTATATGAAAAATTGTATGCCCCCTGGATTGGATTCAAGACGCGGGATTCATCGATGGACCAGAAAGCATCATCCGTTGCAGGTGGAGGGGTTGGGATGGAAAGCTTGGCGGGTGCGGCTTCCTGCACACTCACCGATTTCTTGAAAACATCCCATGAAATCTTTCGTTCGTTTTGCATATGTTCCTGGTGTATTCTTAATAATCTGCAACACTATTATAGCGGATACTTGTATTTGTGGATTAAGTTGATTATTTCAACTGTATTTCAATATTGTTGTAGGTTTATTCGATTCAACCTTGCGTTCCATGGTGCAATTTCCGGACCGAATTCACCCAAACGACTCCCCCAATGATCATGATCCCTCCCAGCACCATCCTCCAGTTAAAAGGCTCGTCAAGAATGAAGATGCCCAATATGACGGCAATCAAAGGGAACGCATACGATACCAGGACGGTCTTCGTAGGACCAACCGAATTTAATAATGAGTAATACAAAACATTTGCCAGAGCCGAATTTACCATCCCCAGAACGAGCATGATCACCCAGGTTCCGGAATGCAGCGGTAAATGGGCATGGGGCTCAAATGTAAAGGTCGCCACGGAAACGAGGATCAGACCAAAACTCATTTGTCCAAGAGATTGGAACGCCGGATGCGTTCCTTTTAATGTAATGCGGGCAAATATCACGCTCGCGCCGTAGCAGAAAGCTGCCAGCAGCATCATCAGGATGCCTGCCAGGGGAGCATTCAAACCGCCATTAAGCTTATCTGACATCAGCACAACCACCCCGGCAAATCCAAGCATCAAACCGATGCTCTGCAGCAGGGAAGCGCGTTCTTCCTTGAGGAAAATGGATGCGATCACCAGCGTGAATAGCGGCACCGTGCTGTTCATGATCGACGCCAGCCCGGAGGAGATGTACTGCTCGGCAGTGGAGACCAGGATAAACGGTAAGGTAACGTTGGTGACTGCCAGGAACAGGAAAATGACAAGATATTTGGGTTCTCGCAATATACGCACCCGACCGGCAATCACCATGATGACCGTTCCGATGACAGCGAACAGAACCCGAAATGTAACCAGCACGAACGGACCCACGTCCGCCACGCCAATGCGGATGAGCAGGAAGCTGGTTCCCCAGATCAGCGCACACCCGATGAATTTCAACCAATCCCGGAATGACATCAATAGCTCGTCGACCAGTCAATGTAGCCTTTTTCACGGGCGCGGTGGTCGAGCGCGCGGAACACGAAGTAACTTGCCACGCCAAAAAGGATGGTCAGCCCAAGCAGGATGAGCAGCAGTTGCCCATTGCTCAAGCTGGTAAAGGTTGGGAAAGCATCTGCTACGTTCCCAATGAATGATCGCCGGATGAGTTCCAGCCAGTAGGTGACCGGCAACACATACCCGATCTGCCTTAATCCCTGCGGCAGGATATCCAGTGGATAAATGACCGCGCACAACAGGAACATTGCCCCCGCAACTACATCGCCGATGAAAAAGTTTTGCCGGACGGTGTTTAAGGCGATCCCCGCCAACAGCAAACCGATCATGGAAAGCATCAGCACACCCAACAGCAGCGTGATAATAAACAGCAGCCAGTCCACGTTTTGAATATGAAAAGGTATCTTCAAGAACAAGACCCCGAACACCATGATGATGATGACAGCAAAGGAGGCGGTCAGGAAGCGCGCCACGCCCCTCCCTAGCAGGTAAACGGGAATATTGATCGGCGCGGTGTAAATGTATTTCAACGTCCTGTAATGCTCGCGATCATCCACGATTGCCCATGAAACACCCGTCATCACCGCTGCCACATATTGGAAAAAAGCATTCCCAATGAACATGTAAGCAAACACCGGCGAGCTGAAATCAGCCTTGGTAATAATGCTGTACATCACCACAATGATCGAAGCACCTGTCACCGGCTTGACGATGGAATAAATGGCGAACAGGAACGGGTCAGTCCAGTTTGATTCAATCTTCCAGCCCAACCAGGCAGCAGTGCGGAAAGAGCGCCAGAATGTGGATTTTTTCATCTTACCTTCGGCTCTCCGTCAAACGTCCCTCGCGTTTGGCAAGGCGCTCCATATATCCCAACAGCAGCTTGGCTCCGCCAATGAACACCACTGCCAGGACTATGAGGATGCCAATTTCCAGCCCGACGCTCAGGAAGCCCAGCGTGGGACCCGTCGCAAATGCCAGTTGACGCATGGCGTCCAAACCCAGTGTGAGCGGAATGAATGATGCAATGGCTGAAATCCAGAAAGGAAAATACTTAACGGGGAAATAGAAACCCGAAGCCAGCATGACTGGTTCCTGGGCAAGGTTGGCGAGATGCCAGGCCTCCCGGCTGAGCAGCAGGAATATCGAAGATGCCATCATGCCCAATCCATACAGTGCCGCCATGCAAATGACAAACACTGCAATTAATTGCCAAAAGCTGGCAATGACGTAATGCACCTGGAACATCAGGCTGCCAACCAGGATGACGATGATTGCTCGGATCGTGGTGGCGATCATCCCACCCACTGCCATGCCCATCAGGATCGCCATCAGATTGGCGGGCGAAATGATGTACAGCGCCAGGTTGCCCTGCTCCTTCTCCCAGTACAGTTGGCTGGACATTGCCCATAATACGTTCATCCAAAATGCGGTCATCGCCCCGCCGATCACCACGAAACCGATGTAATCTTCAGGGGCATGGATGGCTTTATAGACCAGCACATACCCGATCACTCCACCCATCGGCAGCAGCACATCAAATAACAGCCATGTGATGTCGCGCTGCGTACCGATGATGCGCGGGTACGAGCGTCCCATGACCGTCATGAGGAATAATTTCAATCCGGTAGCCTTGCGGCTAATGGGAGGAAGTGCTGCCATTTTCCTCCTCTTCCATGCGTTTGCCGACCAGTTTCACGAACACATCCTCCAGGGTGGGTACGCGCTTTTGCAGACTCTGGATGCGCACGTATTGCCCGGTAAGCGATGCGATCACTTCCGCCAGTACGGCTTCCTCTTTCAGGATGATCTCCAGTTGGATGATCCCGCTCTTTTGCTTCGACGAAACGGATTGAACTCCATTGATCTTCTTAAGCACACCTTTATCCAGCGTATTGTGACTATCCACATCAATTTCAAAAATGGCATTTTTCTGCAGGTCGTGTTTAAGCTGGCTGGGAGTATCACACGCCAGCACCCTGCCGTGGTTGATGATCGCCACCCGGTCGCACAGTTCATCCGCCTCCACCATGTAATGCGTGGTCAGCAGGATGGCGCGGTCCGGGTTTTCATCCACCCATTCCCGCACAAATTTTCGCACATCTCGCGAGGCTTCCACGTCCAAACCCAGGGTGGGTTCATCCAGGAACAGTACACTCGGGTCTGTCATGAAACCGCGCACGATATTCATCTTCTGTCGCAGCCCGGTGGAAAGGTCCGATGAGCGAGTGTTCATACGGTCTTTCAAACCGACGATCTCGAGCAACTTTTTGATGCGCTTGTTGGCTTCCTTGCTCTGAATGCCGTAGAATTGCGAGAACATCCACAGGTTTTCCCGCACGGTCAGCAACCCATAGCCCGAGGACTCACCGCCCGAAACCATGTTGATCAGCGGACGCACCAATTCGGGGTGTTTTTCCACATCGATGCCCCGCCACCCTGGCAATGCCCGAGGTGGGCGACAGCAGTGTGGTGAGGATTTTGATCAGAGTGGTCTTCCCCGCTCCGTTTGGACCCAACAGACCGAAAAGCTCTCCCGCTTGCACGGTAAGGTTGATGTCGTTTAGCGCCACCAGTTTCTTAGATTCGCCTTTTTTCGCGCCACGAATCTTGTAGATCCGCCCCAGTTTCTTCGTTTCAACAGCAAATTCCTGTGCCATGGAACAACCTTTTTTAATCCAATTCTTATCTTTATTGTTAGTTGAGCGTATGGATTGCGTATAGTATGCGTCAAGCACTCTATTATAAGCTGATGTATAGTATGGACAAAGGGCGACTTCTCTTCTTCTCCTCCTTAACCACATGCCGGGGTCGGCGTCCCCGGCATGTGGTAATTTAACGCCCTAAATGACACAGAGCACCCGAAAGGATGCTCTGTGTTTATTCCAATTGCTCTTTGAGTGACTGTGCGATCGCTTCGGTGATGCCCGGTACGTCGGTAAGTTCCTCCATTGTAGCTGCCACGATGCGTTCGATGGAGCCGAAGCGCTTCAGCAGTTCCCTGCGCCTGCCTGGTCCGATCCCTTTGATCTTGTCCAGCCGTGATGCCAGTCCCTGCCTCGTGCGCGCCTTGCGATGCGCGGTGATGGCAAAGCGGTGGGCTTCATCACGGATGCGCTGGAGCAGGTAAAATCCCTGCGACCGCCTTGGTAGTAACAGGGGCAGGTCCTTGTGCGGGATGAAGAGTTCCTCTTCCTGCTTCGCCAGTCCCACCACCGGGACTTGTCCGGTCAGACCAAACCCTTCCAGCACCTTGACCGCCCGCCCCAGTTGACCTTTACCGCCATCCACAATGAGCAGGTCTGGAAGGCGCGCGAACGATTCATCGATCTTTGCCCCCACTTCCTTCTGCTCCTGGGCTGCCTGCCAGCGTTTGAAACGGCGGTTCAGCACTTCCTCCATGCTGGCAAAATCATCGGGACCTTCCACGGTTTTGATGTTGAAATGGCGGTACATCCTGCGCGAGGGGACTCCCTGCTCGAACACCACCATGCTGCCCACCGAAGCCACCCCCTGGGTGTTGGATACATCGTAGCATTCGATGCGGTTGGGCGGTTCCTTCAACTGCAGCGCATCCTGGATTTCCGCCAGGGATTCACTCTGTTTGTGGGTATCGGCTTCCCATTGTGCTTTCAGCGCACGCAGCGTTTCGATTGCGTTCTCGGTTGCCATCTGCACCAGCTCCTGTTGCGTCCCATGACGCGGCACGGTGAGTTCCACTTTCTGCCCGCCGCGGGTGGTGCTCAGCCATTGCTGGATGATCTTGGCTTCCTCGATTTCATTGGGGAGCAACATCTGCGAGGGTACGCTGGCAGCTTCGGTGTAGAACTGCTTGACGAACTGTTCCACCACTTCACTGTCGGAAACATCCTGTGTGCCTTCTAGGATGAAGTATTCCCTGCCGATCATTTTGCCGCTGCGGATGAAGAACACCTGAACGCAGGCTTCGCGGTCGGAACGCGCCATGGCAATGACATCCGAATCGGTCTGGTCAGAGGAAATGACTTTTTGCTTTTCCACCACATGCTCGATCGCCTGTATTTGATCGCGTATTGCGGCAGCTTTCTCGAACATCATCGCTTCGGATGCTTTTTCCATTTCCTGTTGCAACCGATCAATGATCGGAGCGGTGTGCCCTTCAAGGAACTGGCACAGGTCGTCGATGCTCTGCCGGTAAGCCTGCTGGTCGATCACTCCGATGCAGGGACCGCTACACAGCTTGATGTCGTAGTACAGGCAGGGGCGTTCGTCCTTGCCGGTGATGACCCGGTCGCACGAAAGGTACGGGAAGATGCGCCGGATGACGTTCAGGGTCTGGTGTACCGCCCATACGCTGGTGTAGGGACCGAAATAACGTGAGCCATCCGATACCATCTGCCGCGTGATTGTCACTTTGGGATACGGGTCCGCCCAGTGCACCTTGATGTACGGGTAACGCTTGTCGTCCTTCAGGCGTACGTTGTACATCGGGCGATGCTTTTTGATCAGGTTCATTTCAAGGATAAGCGCTTCCAGCTCTGACCCCACCACGATCCATTCAATATCGGCGATGCGCTGCACGAGCTGGCGCGTCTTGAATTCCAGCTTTTCCTTATCCTGGAAATACGAACGCACCCGGTTGCGCAGGGATATGGCTTTGCCTACATAGATAACTTCACCGGATGCATTCTTATAAATATAGCATCCGGGTTTTATTGGCAGGGTATCGAGGATACCCTTAATGTGTTCGTCCAGCATATTCACGAAGGAAATTCTATCACCAGTTTATTCAATCCCCATCACGCACCCATCCGCCCGCGGGTCGCTTCCACCCGTCAATTCCCCAGTCTGCGGGTCGCGCAGGATGATCTGCCCTCTCCCGAACATGGCTCGCTCCATCCCATACACCATGGACACGGGATGACCCATTAATTTCAGCGCATTAAGCGTTGCGCCAGGGATCCCTTCCTCCAAAGCGACAGGCTGCGGGAATTTCTCCGCATCCACACAAACGCGCGGGCGCTCCAGCGCGGCCTGTGGGTCCAGCCCGTCATCCAGCATCGCCATCATCACCTGGACATGTCCCTGCGGCTGCATGAACCCGCCCATCACTCCGAAGGGAGCATACAATGCTCCAGTCTTTTCCCAGGTTGCCAAGCCGGGGATGATGGTGTGGTATGGTCGCTTGCCCGGTTCCAACCGGTTGGACTGCTGCGGGTCCAGGCTGAAGTTATGCCCGCGGTTTTGCAGGCTGAATCCCCAGCCGCGCGGCACAATGCCCGTGCCAAACCCCATGTAGTTGCTATTAATGAAAGAACAGGCATTGCCTTCACCATCGACAACGCAAAAATATACCGTGTCCTTCCCGGGTCGCGGGTCACCGACCATAAAACGTTCTGCAGCCTTATCCGGTTGGATCAGTTTCCTCCTTTCTTCTGCGTATCGTATGCTCAAAAGGTCTTCCAATGGCACAGGCTGGAATGCCGGGTCAGCGATATAGTGTAATCCATCCGCAAAAGCAATGCGCAGGGATTCGATCAAAACATGCAGGCGTTCCGGTGAGATCGGCGGCATATCCTTGATATCGAACTGCGAAAGCAAGTTGAGTGCCAGCAAAGCCACCAGCCCCTGACCGTTTGGCGGGCATTCCCAAATCCGCACCCCGCGATACAGGGTTGAAATGGGTTCCTCCCAAGTGGATTGGTGCGCAGCCAGGTCGGCTATTGTCATGCACCCTCCCGCTTCCTGCACGATGCTGGCGATGCTCTCAGCAATAGTGCCTTCGTAATAGGCTTTCTTGCCACCTCCTGCGATTGTTCTTAATGTCTTTGCCAGTCCCGGGTTGCGGAATATTTCTCCCGACTGAGGTCCGCGACCTTCGATGGTCAATTCACGTCCGTTCAGCGCTTGAGCAAGCTGGCGTCCGGCTGCCCGCTGCCAGAACCAGGCAGTGATGGGTGCCGCGGCAAACCCTTCCTCCGCCAGGTGTATGGCAGGTGAGAGGTTTTGGGATAGGGGCAATTTGCCGAACCGTTCCACCAGGTCACACCATCCGGCGCACGCCCCGGGGACGGTGACTGTGTAGGGATGGAACGGTGGCAGGGAATCTTTGTACCCTTCTTTTTTAATCGCTCCAGTGTCAACCCCGCCGGCGCGCGTCCGGAACCGTTCAGCGCAAATACCTTGCGAGTGGACGCCTGAAAAAACAAAGCGAAACAATCTCCGCCCAAACCGGTGGAGGTAGGTTCGGTCACATTGAGCGCGGCTGCCATCGCCACGGCTGCATCCGCGGCATTCCCGCCCGATTTCAGAATCTCCACCCCGGCTTGTGAAGCATACACCTGCGAGGAGGCTGCCATGCCACCTTTTCCTGTAATTGGCGCATGTTCTGTCTGAAATGATGGTTGGTTATTGATCGTTGTCATTTCCACCTACTGTTTAGCGAATTCTTCAAATTGAAACAAGAGATTATCATACATTTCTTTTGCAGTACGTTTTTCTTCGCGCATGCGGGGGAGCCAATTTTCGTGGTGCAACCAATACCCGTAATCCACTGCCTCAGGCAAGGTTTTCCGTTGCGTTTCAAACAGTATTTCACTTCCTTCCCAATTTTCCATCAAGGTATGGGCAATGGTGATCGCAACTATTATATTTTCAAGCAAAGCATCCGTCGGTAGGTGAACTGTGATAGGTTTTACGGTTAAATATGGTGTCTTGCCCAACAGGTTGGAACTGCCGCCATACACATCCCATGCAGCAAAATGAAGATTTCGAACCGCTGACATATACAATGCTCCCATGCACAAGGGACAAGGCTCGAGGGAGGTATAAAGGGCTGCCTTATGTAAAATCGATTTTGGAAATTGACTTATCTTTAAAAGGGCATTGATTTCGGCATGAGCCAATTGGTTCTTTACGATCGTATCACCGTGATCATCCGCATCACGTAAATGGTTTCGCCCACACGCCAGGATTTTCCCATCGGCATCCACAATTACGGCGCCAATCGGGAACGAACCGACGCAGAACGCTTCCCAGGCTTCCTCAATGCAAGCTTGCCATGGAATTGTAAGGTCAGACCACATGGATATTTTTTCCGTGTAGATGATTCAATGACATTGCGACGACCGCTGACCATGCTAATACTTTGAACTCCCCAGCTTTCAAAGCAATTTCAATCTCATTACGACGGAGCATCAATATTTCCTGATCTTCCAGGTCATCACTGTTTGGTTCTACTACTCTTTTTGCTTTCAAAGCGAGAAACAGGTGCATCGTTGCTACGCCACGATTGGGATCTAAAATATAACTTCCCAAATCCACCCAATCGGTCGATTCGTAGCCCATTTCCTCCAGCAATTCACGTTTTGCTGCTACGATGGGAGTTTCGTTGGGTTCGATCATTCCACCAACAGGAGCCAATGAGGTGCCATTTACTGCATATTTTGTTTGTCGAAAAACGAGGAATTTATTATCTTCTGTTACTGCAAGAACGATAACTGCACTAGGAATTATGACCCATGCCCAATCAGGGATGATTTGTCCATCAGGAAGTTTTACCGTATGGCTTTCAACAGTTAGAAATTTATTGTGTTCGAGGATTATTTTTCTGGACAAAGTCTCCCATATTCGCAATTCTTTTTTACTCACATTTTCTCCCTATTTGCGCGTAAACGCCTTTTTAGCGTCAAGGATGGGTAAACTCTTTGGTTAACGTTTAATTACAAAACGTACACGCCTTTTTAGGTATTCTTTCCAAGGTAAAGACCGGTCAGATCACTTCGATGCTTTTGGTCCGTTTGACCCTGCCGATCACCCAGGCAGGCTGGTCAGATTCCCCGGCTTTCTTCAGGAACTTTTCCAGTTTGTCTTCCGGTACTGCCAGCAGCAACCCGCCACTGGTTTGTGGATCAAACAGGAGCATCCGGCTGGCATCGTCCACGTTGGATGAGAAATGGATGAATTTTTCGTAATAGGCTTTGTTGTCGTGAGCGCCCCCCGGGAACGTCCCTCGTTCTGCGTATTTCCTGGCACACGATACAAATGGGATGCGGTCAAATTCAAAGGTCAACCCCACCCGGCTGGCAGCCGCCAGTTCGTGGGCATGTCCCAGCAGACTGAAGCCGGTGATATCAGTCCCGCCGTGCACGCTTGCTTCCACAGCCAGGACACTGGCTTGCTGGTTGAGCTTCTTCATCCAATCAACCACTTCGTTGATATCGGCTGCTTCGGCTTCCTGCCGTTTCAGGGCTGTGGTTGTCACACCAAATCCCAAAGGTTTGGTGAGCACCAACGCATCCCCCGGCTGAGCCCCGTGCTTGGTGATGATTTTGCGCGAGTCGACAAATCCGACCACCACCAGCCCGTACTTGGGTTCCTTATCCTGCACGGTATGCCCGCCGGCAATGACCACCCCGGCTTCCAGTGCTTTTTCCGCCCCACCGCGGATGATCTCGGTTGAAATTTCCAACGGCAGGTCCGGAGGGAGCGCTGCCACGTTGAGCGCCAGCACGGGTTTTCCTCCCATGGCATACACATCCGAAAGAGCATTGGCAGCAGCGATGGCGCCATAATCATATGGGTCATCAACCACGGGTGTGAAAAAGTCGGTGGTTAAAACGAGCGAACGCCAGCCATCCAAACGCCAGATGGCGGCGTCATCCGGGGTATCCAGCCCAACGAGAAGGTTGGGGTAGTTGACCGGATTAAAGAGCTTTTTGATCGGCTGCAGTACCTGCGCCAGCGTCTCCGCGTTCAGCTTGGAGGCTCAACCCGCGCAGTTGGAAAGACTGGTCAGCCGGATCTGTTTCCCCGAAGGGGAATTCGGATCAGTCATACTGCCCATTGTAACGTAAAAAATAAAAAGGGAGAAACCGATTACCGGTTTCTCCCAAGATCATGAAAGTTGCTTTACTGGGAATTGATCCCTGCCCCGTTCGGGAGCTGGATGATGAACGGAGAACTGCTGGGCAGCAGCATGGTCTGGATGCCGGGTGCCAGCTTGGTGATGTACTGGTAGGTCAGGAGTTCCGGGTGACCTGCCAGGGCAAGCGCGATCGTTTCCAACGCCTGGGCTTCCGCCGTTGCTTCGATGATGCGTGCATCCGCATCACCCTGGGCGATGATCACTGCTGCGTCTGCCTGTCCCTTGGCGACCTGGCGGGCTTGTTCGGCTTCCTGTTGCCGTTGCTGGACAACATAAGCTGCCTGCTGAGCCAGTTGCTCGGCGATTTGTTTCTGCTCCACCGAGGCGGCATATTCATCCGTGAAGGTGATGTTGCGCAGGACGAAATCGATCATGATCAACCCATTTTCATCCATCTTGGCTTTCAGTAGATCGGAGATCTCACCGATCATCTCCACTCGTCTGGATGTCACAACCTGTTCCACGTTGTATTTTGAGAAGATATCCCGGATGATACCGCGCGCCAACGGTCGCACCAGGTCATCCGAATAGCGGTCTTGCCATTGGATATGTATCTGAACTACTTTGAAAGGATCGATCTGGTAGATGACGGATGCATCCACATACACCTGCTGCCCATCCGCCGTGCGGGCGGTGATGGAATCATCCCCCTTGACATCTCCTTCATTGGCTGCAATCGACATGGTGTATGTTTGCTTGGAGATCGGGTAGCGGATCACGCTTTCAAAGAACGGCACGATGAAATGCAATCCCCGCTGTTAATGCCTGCGGGCGGATACCACCCGATTGAAGCGCAGTGATGACCACCGCCGCTTTCTTCCGGATTGATGAAAACCAACCCGGCGCTGAGCGTGGTTAAGATCAATGCTATAAGAAAAGCAGAGATCACATAAACGACTCCCTTGGCGATGGGTTTGCCACGCCACGAACTGCTGACCACGAAGATCAAAATGCCTACCGTGGCGATCCAAAAGAACACGGAAATTCCTTGCACGAGACTTGCGATATTCATAGGTTCCTCCTAATAAGAGCAATGCAATTATACTTGGAATGTATTAACAATAGGTATGAACCAAGCGAGACAAGGGTTTCAAGGGTGTGATGCATGGATTTCAACATTGTCATTTCCGAAATTCAACTGACGGAAACGGGTTTATCTGCCCGCTTGGAAAAACCCGAGCATTTGGATTACAAACCCGGTCAATTTTTTATGGCGTATGCCCCCATTCACTCAGAAATCACCGCCTTGCCATTGTTTATTCAAAAGGATGAGGGATCCAGCCTGCTTACAGTATCCGGCATCCCATCAGCATGGCAAGCCGGGACGTTGTTATCCATGCGCGGACCGTTGGGCAACGGGTTCACCCTGCCTGCGTCGCAAAGCAAGATCGCCATGGCTTGCTTTCGCGGTTCTGGCGAACACCTGCTGCCCTTGCTGGATATGGCGCTTTCCTTGGATTGCGAAGTGTCGTTTTACCGTGATTCAAATGGTCCTCCGCTCCCCCCCTTGGTGGAGGTCTTTCCATTGGAATCGCTCAATAAAGCTCTCCCCTGGGCGGACCGTATGGCAATAGAATTGAACCTGGAAGATATTGCCAGAACTAAAGAATTGCTCTCCGGTGAGGTCGCCTCGCACGGTCAACCTCCAATTGAATGCCTGGTGCACACCCCGATATTGTGCGATGGCAGATCGGAATGCTGGGTGTGTGCGGTGAAAACAAAACAGGGTTGGAAACTCTCCTGCAAGGATGGTCCTGTGTTTCTGCTGAAAGATCTGGAAGAATGAGCGAACCCATCCTGTATCGAGCTCTTCCATGCTCCTCTCCCTGGCTGAATTGTGCGGGCTCGTTGGGTTTTGCTCCCGGTGCGGATTTTCACCCTTCACTCCCCCCGGGTGCATTTGTCACCAACCCGGTCAGTTGGAATCGCCGCCTGTCTGCCACCAATCGCGCCATGCTCCCATTCCCGGGAGGTTTCCTGCTCCATACTGGTTTGCCGAATCCCGGTTTCAAACAGGTTGTCCGAAAATATGCTTCCTGGTGGAAGCGGTCTGCTCTGCCGGTCTGGGTCCATCTCCTGCCAGGTGAACCAGATGAGATGAACGGAATGGTTCAGGTCCTGGAGGAATGTGATGGAGTGGGTGCAATTGAGATTTCCATTTCCTCCTCGAGTTCGCTGCAAAAAATACGGGAAATACTGAATGCGTGTCTAGGAAAATTACCGCTCATTGCGGATATCCGTCTCGATCATCCATTCATCCACCAATTGGAAATATTCAAGGAATTGGAAATTGCTGCCATCAGCCTGGCGGCACCGCGCGGATCGATGATGCGCGAAAATGGGTCGCTCGTAGAAGGCAGGTTATTTGGTCCAGCCATCCTGCCGCAGGCACTGCGGGTTGTTCAGGAAGTGCTGGCATTGGATATCCCGGTCATTGCCTCGGGAGGTATCTATTCGCAAGCGGAAGGGGAGTTATTACTCACAGCGGGTGCCAGTGCTGTAAAATTCGACGCAGTTTTGTGGCGTGGAATGAATTGAATTTTCAGAGTTCCATTTGAATGGTGACCGGTCCATCGTTGACCAGGTCCACCTGCATGTGCGCCCCAAATTCGCCGGTTTGGGTAGGCACCCCTTCCGCACGCAAGTCAGCCACAAATTGATCGCACAGGGGGCTTGCAATGTCCGGAGATGCAGCATCCACAAAGGAAGGTCGATGTCCTTTATGGGTGTCCGCATACAACGTGAACTGTGAAACGACGATCGCTTCACCATGCACATCCAGGATGGAGAGGTTCATTTTGCCTTCCGCGTCTCCGAAGACACGCAGGTGGGAAATCTTGTGAGCCAGTTGCTTGCATTTTTGCGCATCGTCCGCGGGACCAACACCCAGCAGTATAACCAGACCCGATCCAATGGAAGCAACCTTCCGGTTTTCCACGGTCACACTGGCTTTGGTCGTTCGTTGGATGATGGCACGCATAATTTAATGATGAATTAGACGCCCATCCAGGCGTCTTTTGGGTGATTAAGGTAAACCGACCGCCTGGCGCACCTTTTCCATGGTCGCTTCCGCAATCACCCGGGCGCGTTTTTCACCGTTTGCAAGGATATCCCAGATATGAGCAGGGTCCTTCGCAAGTTCTTCCCTGCAGCTGCGGAAGGGCACCAGGTATTCATTTAGATGTGTTCCCATCAACTTCTTGCAGTCCACGCAGCCGATGCCCGCTTTCCGGCACTCGACATTAACCATGTCGATGTCCGCCTGAGGTGAGAATATCTTGTGGAAGGAATAGACGTTGCACACATCCGGATTACCAGGGTCGCTGCGCCGTATCCGCGCCGGGTCGGTGACCATCGTCATCACTCGTTTCAAGGTTTCCTCTGGTGTGTACGCCAGTTCGATGTGGTTGTTCAGGCTTTTACCCATTTTTTGTTGTCCATCGGTGCCGAGGATCTTGGGAAATCGGGTGAGCTTCACTTCGGGTTCAATAAGCACGTCCGTTTGATAGCGATGGTTGAAGGAGCGCACCGTTTCGCGGGTGAACTCTACATGCGGAACCTGGTCCTGTCCCACCGGGACAACATTGGCGCCGTACAGCAGGATATCTGCCGCCATCAGCACCGGGTATCCAACCAGTCCATAATTGATGTTGTGGGGTTGTTCACGCGCTTTTTCCTTGAACGTGGGCTGGTCGGTTAATTTTCCCAGCGGAGTGATCATCGATAGGATGGTTTGCAACTCGGTCACTTGGGGGACATGTGACTGGATGAAAACGATGGATTCTTCGGGACGGATGCCTGCAGCCAGCCAGTCCAACACCATTTCAAAGGTGTTTCCCTTCAGATTCTCGGTATCTTCGACGGTTGTCAACGCATGCAGATCCACGACGCAGTAGATACAGTCGTAATGTTCCTGCAGCGCTACGTAATTCTGGATGGCACCCATGTAATTGCCGAGATGCTGTCTGCCCGTGGGGCGAGCTCCCGAAAAAACGCGACCTTTCTTTGCCATGTCTGTCACCTTCCTTGAATAACCTCTCCAACCAGTTTTTCCACTTCACCCGGGTTCGCATGACGCCCGGTTACCATTTTGGAATACACCAGCTTTCCATTCACGCTGACTTCGTATTTTCCACCGGTGGCGGGGATCAGCTTCAGCGATTCAATCTTTTCTTCATACATTTTCAGCAACTCTGCTGTCAAACTGACAGCTTTATCCGTATAATGTCAGACCCTGCAATATTCGATTGTTATGGTAAACATGATTTTTTCTCCGATAGATGATAATGAAATTATATCCGTGTTAAAAGTTTCCGGGTAGCCAAAATAGATATCGATAATGATTATCGTGAGGACACTCAAGACCATTTAGGGAATGCTCAACGGCTCGATCAATCCATCTAGCAGTTTTTGCAAGACTTCCTGTACCAGTCGCTGCTTGCCTGCGCCAAGATAAGTTTCATTGATATCCGTCAGCAGGATTCCGGCGGCAACCTGCTGCCCACCCTGCCCATCCATTACTGATTGCCACATCGCACGCAATGGAGTGACATAATCGAATTGAATGGACGCTGCCCAGATGGAACGGATATTTTCCGGTGCAGCCTCGCCACCCATAAGGATGATGGGATTCATCGAGCCAAATTCCGTCAGCACCTTTTGCCCGGCGAGGAATCCTAGGAGGTCCGGGGAGGATACCTCGGGAGCAATATACAGCGTGTAGATGCGGTAGTTCATTAATGTTGTTGCATTCGCTTGCCCGGTGGCGATATCGCTGCCTGCCGAAAAACTGATCGCCACCGGAAACTGGGGTAACGGGAGATATTGTGCCTGGCAGATCCCGCAATAATATCGTCCCCCATTTAAAAAGGCCTGTTCCTGGATATTGCCATCCGTGTCTGCCGGCAGCAAACCCGCTGCACGCCAATCTACAGAAATGGCTTCGGCGATATATCCCGCCAGGAAAGCCCGGTACTCAGGATGGGTTTGGATGACATGCAGATTTGTAGCTTGAGCAATCGTCTGACCGGAGATGACAATGAACTGCGTTAAACTGCCTGCGCTCAATAGATCGTTCAAATTTGACGGAGCGCTCGCAAGCACCACCACCCGCGCATCGGATGTTACGTCAGCGGGATGCAATTCGGATCGCGTGTCCATGAGCAGACCGGAAGACGCTGCAAGTTCGCTGACAATCCCTTGTATCTGCTGGACAATTGCTGTTTCCGCTGCACCCCCGGTGACCAGGATGACTTTTCCCGGCAATGCCGTCGCCGTGGGTGTGGGCACCTCCGTTGTTGCAACCATCACTGTCGGTGTAATGGAGGCTGTGCCGCGGTTGCATCCCACCTCCATTATAGAAGCACACAACATGATTAAAACCAAAAAAATTGCTGATTTTCGGAGATTCATTGGCATTATTGTACACTAAGAACCCGCTGGATTGCTTGTATTATAATGATTGTATCGATATGGACACACCCGAGATTCCCCCCATTCCGGATTCAGGTTTTGAGCTTCCACCTCCGCGCATCCGGCGCAGGGACCGCATTACCTTCCCTGCCAGTTCGGATGAACGGTCGGAACTTTTCGGTCAATTGGATAAAAAAGTCACTCCCACCCTCGAGTTTTTCTTTTTTGCCATGCTTTCCGCTATCATCCTGGGTGGTGCACTGTATTTTGATTCTTTCACCCTGGTGCTGCTTGCCATGCTGGTGGCGCCTTTCATGTCACCGGTGCTGGGCATCAGTCTATCTGCCATCCTCGGTTCGTGGAAAATGTTCCTGCGCTCCATCGGTGCGTTGCTGGTAGGCAGCCTGATCATTTTTGGTTTCGGTGCGCTTTCCGGTTGGCTCTCAAGCCTCTCCCGGCATCCTGGCTCGATGATTGCCGTTTCGCATCTTTCATTGAACCTCATGGATCCGGTCGTGCTGGTGTTGGGAATGCTCTTTACCATGTATTTCCTTACCCACAACCATACCCAGCGTCCACTCATCCCAAGCATAGCCATTGCGTACGGGCTTTTCCTGCCCCTTGCTGCTGCAGGGTTTGGCATCACCAGCGGTGCGCTCCAATTTCCGCTGCATGGTCTGTTTCTCTTCGCGTTGCATCTCGCTCTGGCAATTTGTATCGGCATTATCACGCTGGTTGCCACCCGCTTGACTCCCGCAAAACCCCTGGTCGCATCACCTCTCGCTTCATTGCTGCTGATCGGCTTTTTCATCCTCCTTTTTACCGGCTTGGTCATCGTTGCATCCCGCATTCCCAGCTTATATCCTTCCAGGGATGGAATTTCTCCAATCCCCTCATTAACTTCCACTGCCACCCGGCAGCCGGCACTTATCACCAAGACCCCCACCAAAACCGTGATACCCTCGCTCACCCCCACGGTTACCCCCACACTTACTCCCACGCCGTCTGTCTTCATCATTCATGCTCTTGAAACCAACGGAGTCATCGTGCGCACCCAGCCCGGTCTCACAGCCGATTACCTGACCACGTTATTCAACGGAGTCTCAGTCCTGGCACTTCCGGATCCAGTATTTATGGACGGAAGAACCTGGATCCACATCCGCCTTTCCGATGGGCGGGAAGGCTGGATCCTGGAAACGCTCCTGGTGACTCCTACTCCCATCCGCTGATTATTCATTTATAATAGGAACTCTTTGCCAACATTCTATTGGAGATGAAGGATGACAATTCACTTTGGCACTGACGGCTGGCGGGCTGTCATTTCCGATACATTTACTTTCACCAACCTCCGCCTGGTTTCACAAGCCATCGCAGATGCCGTTACATCCGATACCTGGATCAACGGCACGAAGCTTGCCCAACCGCCCGACCCGCGTAAAATGGTCATCGGTTACGATACACGTTTCCTGTCCGATCGATATGCCATCGAAGCCGCTCGGGTGCTGGCCGCCAATGGGTTCACCGTTTTTTTGAGCCAATCGGATGCCGCCACTCCCATTATTTCCTATGCCGTCAGGGAGCTCAATGCCATCGGCGGTATCATGATCACAGCCTCCCACAATGCCCCCCGCTACAATGGCATCAAGCTCAAATCCGCAGGTGCCAATGCAGCCTCACCGGAACAATGCCGCCGGGTGGAAGTGTACCTGAACGATAACGAGGAACGCGGTCGCGGTCCCAATTTAATGGAATACAACCAGGCGCGTGAACGGAAGCTTATCCAGCGTTTTAATCCAGTCCCCGCTTACAACGATCATGTCCGCAAGCTGATCAATTTGGATACCATTGCTGAAAACCCGCAACGTATTGTCGTGGACTCCATGTATGGTGCCGGGCGCGGGGTGATCCGTGGCTTGCTTCAAGGTACGGGTTGTGAAGTGACCGAAATTCGCGGTGACCTGAATCCCGGATTCGGCGGTATCCATCCCGAGCCCATCGCCAGCTACCTCGGTGCCCTGGCTGGAGCCATCGGCGCCGGGATGGGTTGCTTTGGACTTGCCACCGATGGAGATGCCGACCGCATAGGTGCCATGGATGAGCGTGGCAACTTTGTCGATCCTCATAAGATCATGGCACTATCTCTGCGTTACCTAGTCGAGAAAAAAGGCTGGACGGGTTCCGTGGTGCGCACGGTTTCCACCACTCGCATGATCGACCGGCTGGCAAAACGTTACGGGTTGACCGTCCACGAAACTCCGGTCGGTTTCAATCATATTGCTGACTACATGCTTAAAGAAGATGTCCTTATCGGTGGTGAAGAATCCGGTGGCATTTCATTCAAAGGGCATATTCCTGAAGGGGATGGCATCATCATGGGGTTGCTCTTACTTGAGATCGTCGCTGATGCAAAAACGACACTATATGAATTAGTGGAGAACCTGCTCAAGGATGTTGGCCCGGCATTCTACGAACGCACCGATTTGCGCTTGCGCTACCCGGTCGCCAAGGAAAAGATGAGTCAAAAATTGGAACAGGAGGCTCCTGCAAAAATAGGTGGACAATCCATCGTCAACCTCAGCACCTTTGATGGTGTCAAATACCTGCTTGCAGATGATTCATGGCTGCTCATCCGCCCTTCCGGTACCGAGCCCGTGCTAAGGGTGTATGCTGAAGGTCGCTCAGTGGAAATGGTTAAAGAAATGCTGGCTTATGGAGAAAAAATCGCTGCCAGCTTTGCATGAATTTGTACCAAAAAAAATGGAGCACTTAAGGTGCTCCATTTTTTTATCTATTTAATATTGCCAATGATTCAGGTCATTCCAACAATACCCGAGGTGTTCGGTTAATGTCCTGCCTTGCTTCCCGAGCTTGCGTTTGATCTTCCCAAAAACCCATTCCATTAGCGGCAGGTCTCCCAAGTCACCCAACCGTTTGCCAATTTCGCGGGCTTTGACATGTTTGCATTGCATATTGAACACCCCACCCGGTCTTTCGGATAGAAAATCGTCCACCCGGGCAATAGCCAGCAGCTCGTTGACCATCTTGTCCACTTCCTGCCTGGCTTCAGGTGGGCAGGGTGCGCCGGAAAACAGTTCTCCCAATCCCATGATGATTCTCCTGAGTAGTATGTCACCAATGATTGTAACATGGCTGCTAATTTGATATACAATGATTGGAAAATAGTTCCACTTCGTTTCAAGGACGTGCGATGAAAAAATGGATTTATCTCTCCTCTCACTTTGATGACGTTGTCCTTTCTGCAGGGGGCATGGTCTGGGAACAGACCAACAAGGGTGTCCCGGTTGAAATATGGACCATCTGCGCAGGTGATCCGCCCGAGGGCCGTCCCCTCACAGATTACGCACAAATGCTCCATTACGTCTGGGGCATCGGCGATGATGTGCCGCTCAAACGCAGCAAGGAGGACGCAGCCTGCTGCAATGTCCTGGGCGCAGGTTATCGACGCTACACCGTACCCGATTGCATTTACCGCTTTGTCCCCGGCACCGATGAACCGGTATGTAAAGTCCCAGAGGACATTAATGCTCCTTTGGAACCCGTGGAATCCCATCTCATCGCATCCGTTACCGATTTTCTGCGCAAGAATTTACCGGAAAATTGCGAATTGGTCGTTCCGCTCACCATAGGCAATCACCGTGATCACGTGATTACACGCCGCGCGGCTGAACGGCTGGGCATCCCCCTGTGGCATTATGTGGATTATCCATACATGATCCAGGGGAGTTACGACCTGAACGATTGGATTCCTGCCTCCGCAGAAAAGTTTTCCATGGATATCACACCCGCCGGGCTGAAAGCCTGGCAGGATGGATTTGCCTGCCAGAGCTCACAGATCGTGCTCTTCTGGGTAGATGAAACGGAAATCCGCGCAGCCATCCAGGATTACTTCAAAAAAGGGTACGGATATACCCTTTGGAAATTTTGATCCTAGAGCTGAAGGAAGCCTCCCATATATATGGGGGGTGAAAGGTGAAAATCAGCCATTATACCGCCACCTGTGGCTGTATGTCATGCGCGATTGTCAGTCGTATAGCTATTTTGTGCTATACTAATTACATGCCTTCAGAGCAAAATCATTGGCATACTTGGGTCAATATATTAAAATCGTTGGGGTCTATCGTATTTTATGGCTTCCATCATCGATAACACCGGTCCTGTTTCCATCTTCCTGGCACAAATCCTGGTGACCATTTCTCCTCTAGTCTCATCGCGTGAGGAATCCGTCCAGTCCTTTGCCAGCATGCTTGAAGATCCAGTGAAAAGCCATGCGTTTGCCGCTCTTTTAAGAGAGGAGCCGGTCCAATGAGTGCTCTGTTGGGAGCGTTGGGATTGGGCATCCTGCTTTTATTTGCCGGTCTGACAATGATCTTTTCCCTGCCGCGTTGGAATAAAAAGGCACCCTCGCTGCGCAAAATCCGCGCCGTGGAAAATCTCGAGCAATCCATCAGCATGACCGTGGAAGCCGGGACACGTATCCATATTTCCATCGGGAATGCCGAGCTTTTATCCGCTGCCAACGGTTCTGCGTTGAGCGGTCTCTCCTCGTTGGAAAAAATCATCTCCGTCAGCTCGCTGGGGGATCGCAAACCTCTGACAACCAGTGGTGAAAGCAATTTTGCAATACTTGCAGAGAGCGTCTCGCGTGGGGTTTCACACCTCGAAAAACCCCAAGGGAAAACCGAACCTGCCACCGGCACCCTAAGCGGTGTGACTCCTCTTTCCTACGCAGCAGGTGCACTGCAGGTCATCCGCAAGGAACAGGTTTCCACAAATTTATTCATTGGTAATTTCGGACCAGAAATTGCCATGCTGGCGGAAGCATCCTCACAGGAATTTTCCTCCACGCTCGGTGCGAGCAACTCACTCACCGCTCAGTCGATATTATTTGTTTGCGCCGATGAGCCGATCATCGGTGAGGAATTATTTGCCTTGCCCGCCTATCTCAAACGGACCCGTTCACAATACGCCAGTGTGCGAGTCCAGGATGTATTTCGTTGGATTTTCATCGGCTCCATGGTGATCGGCGCCGTCCTTGCTTTCTTTGGATTCCTATGAAATCTCCTCTTGCCACAGCAATTGCCATCTCCGTCGGGGTTATCCTCCTTGCAGGATATTTCATTGTCACGCCGATCTTGCAGAACCTGCGATTCGTTCTGTTGGATTGGGCAATCATCCTGGGTGGATTTGCTGCAGTGGTTGGAATTCTCAGCCTGTTGCGGACGCATTGGCGCAGGTTGCGCAAGAAAAATTATTACAGCATCATCTTTATCATTGCTTTTCTTCTCACCGCCATCATCGGGCTTTTTCTTGGTCCTTCCAATCCGACATTTGGAAAAGTGGTCACCAAGATACAGGTCCCGCTTGAAGCTTCGCTGTTGGCAGTCCTCTTCTTTATATTGATCTTTGCATCTATCCGCTTGTTCGAAAAACGGCAAACCTTCATGGGGATCTTGTTCATCATAAGCACCCTGCTGTTCCTGTTCATCGGAAGCAGCTTTCTGACATTCGGTCAATCCATCCCCGGTATCGGGGCAATCATATCCACCATCCAGGCTTTGCCCATTGCCGGCGCACGGGGCATTTTACTCGGCATGGCACTGGGTGGCATCGCTGCCGGAGTGCGTATCCTCATCGGCGTCGACCGACCTTACAGGGAATAACCAATGGCTGATCGACTTTGCCCGTTTTGTGGAAAAACCAACCCGGAAAGCGCTGAATTTTGCGCTAATTGCCAGGCGCGCCTGGTCAGCCCTGAAAAAGGAGCGGCTGCATCACAACCGCCTGCCGAAGATAACCTGCGCAATTGGCTGAGCCAGACTGGCGCGGCAGCAGCCAATGCTATCGCTCCCGAACCTCCAGCTTCATCTGAAGAGCCTTCCACCCAACCACCTGAAGCCGACGCACCGGATTGGTTGATGCGCATCCGCGATCGAAGCAAAGCAGAGCAGGAATCCATCGAAAAGGCACCCCATGAAGCATCCAAGGAAGATCAGAAAAATGGGGAATCTACACCTCTGAGCGAACCCCCCTCCACGGATGATTGGCTGAGCAAATTACGTACCTCCCAACCGGCAGCACCTTTGCCAGAAATCCCCGCTGATGAACCGAGATCCACCCAGGTTGGAGCCGGTGCAGTGGAAGAATCCACGGAATGGTTGAAAAAATTAGAAGACTGGAAACAGAATTCGGAAGCAAAATCCGCAGCAGAACCAAAACCGCCGCTTTCACCCACCGTGAAACCATTCCCAAAGAGCGATTTGAAAAACCTGGATGCCTCGAAACCGGTCGAAAAACCTACTGTCGCTGCACCTTCAGAAGCGTCACCTGCAGTTCGACCTTCCGAAAAACCTGGTTCAGCGCCTGGGGAGCGCATCCCCGAATGGTTGCAGGAGTTGGAATCATCCTTTCCTCCTCCCGAACCAGAAAAGAAGAAAGAATCTGGTAAACCCGAAAAGAAAAAAGGCACCGGGAGGCTTTTCAAACCAAAAACCGGTCCACTGGAAGAATCAAAATCGGGTTCTTCAGGGCAAATTCCCACTCCGGATGGCGAAATGCCCCAATGGCTTTCCAACATGACCACCCCGGCTCCACCAACCCCGGGTGTTAACCCGTATTTGATCAAGAAGAGTCTACGGATAAACCTGCTGCTCCATTCTCTGCTCCGATTGAAGCGATTACCCCGGGAGAAGCAGGAGAAGGCGAACTTGCACCGGCACAACTCCCTGGATGGCTTCAAGCGCTCCGTCCTGTGGAATCCGTTGTACCTGAAAACTTGCCTTTTATTGGAAAAACAAGCGAGCAAGGCACCGGACCTCTTGAAGGGATCTCGGATGTGTTGCCTGGTGCTGAGGTCTCCTCTCCTGCAACGAAACCCCCAGTCTATGCATCCACATTAAAAATCGATGATCGCCAAAAATTACATGCGCAGTTGCTGGATTCCGTGGTCAAGGAAGGCGATCGGCAACCGATATTACGAACACCGGAAAAAAGAAAAATCCAAAAAATCGCCAGCATTATGGCTTCCATGTTCATCCTCGTCAGCTTGTTCTTCCCTTTTATCATCCATAGTTCCGGCAGTCTGACCCCTGCACCAGTGCTCTTTTCACCGGAAACCGTGGCGCTCTTTGATGGAATCAAATCGTTGCCGGAAGGATCCCTGGTATTGGTGATCTTGGATTACCAACCCGGTTTTTCCGCTGAATTGCAGCCCAGTTCCCTGGGTGTCATCGAGCATCTCATGATCCGAAATGCCCGCCTGGCATTCATCTCTTCCACCCCCACTGGAGCCATCCTGGTGGATGAATTGGTTCAATCAGCTTCCAAGATGGTATATACCTATTCCATCACCGGCAATATCATCAACCTCGGTTATTTACCGGGAGGGGCCATCGGGTTGCAACAGTTGGCTCTCGAGCCACGCTACACCCTTGAAAAAACCTGGCAAAATACCGATCCCTGGAACGGAACACCCCTGCAATCAGTCAACTCCCTTCGTGATTTCTCTGCCATCCTGTTGATCACCGAAAGCCCTGAAAACGGTCGGTTGTGGATTGAGCAGGTTCTGCCTTCGTTGGGCAGCATGCCGGCGTGGTTGATCACCAGTGCCCAGTCCGCTCCGGTTTTGCTCCCGTATTACCGTTCAGCACAGCTGCAGGGTGTTTTGGGTGGTCTTGCGGGCGGAATGATGTATGAGCGGCTTCTCGGTCAACCGGGGCCATCAACCACATTGTGGGATTCTTATCAAATCGGCATCATTGGGGCGTTCCTGACCATCCTTATTGGAGGAATCGTTCAATCCATCATTTCCAGGAGGAAAGGCTCATGATGAGAGGGGTGGTCGTATGACATTCGTTGATCTCGTCTGGACCTTTGCAGGTTTCATTCTTACTCTGTTTGTGCTGTCTTACATCTTCGGGGATAATCCTCTTTCCCGCATTGCCATGTATCTTCTGATCGGTGTTTCCGCAGGCTACCTGCTCGTAGTGGTTTTCCACAAAGTTCTCATCCCCCGGCTTTTCACTCCCCTGGTATCCGGAACGATCTGGCAAAAAGCGCTCGTCCTGGTTCCCATTTTACTGGGTACCCTGTTGTTGTTCAAATTATCTTCGAGATTGGGGAGGTTCGGGAATATCCCCATGGCTTACCTGGTTGGTGCCGGTACGGCTGTATTAATCGGTGGATCAATTTTTGGCACACTCCTTCCCCAAACAGGTGCGACCATAAGCGCGTTTCAAATCAGCGTCAACAACCCATCCGAATTGATCGTGAAGATTGGCGGTGCTCTATTCATTTTAATTGGGACCATCAGCACCCTGGCATATTTCCAGTTTGGAGTACGACCGAAATCACCCGATCAACCGAGAAAGCCCGGAATGGGTAACGTGCTTGGCAAAATTGGGCAGATATTCATCGCCATCACCCTGGGAGCATTGTTCGCCGGAGTGATTTTGGCAACCCTGACCGCCTTGATCGAAAGACTTTCAAGCCTTTGGACTACCATATCATTGTTCCTTCAATAGCATAAATCATGGCAGATGAATTCCTAGAATCCGTTTCAATCCTCACAGTGGACATTGGTGCCGTCAATACCCATGTTGCACTATTTAACGAAGCAGACGCTCAGTATCGCTTTTTTGCCGCGGGGAACGCTCCCTCGACCATGGAAGCCCCCTTTAACAATGTGAACATTGGCATCATTCAAGCCATCCAAAAGCTCCAGGAACTGACGGGAGCCGTCTTTTTGGATGAAGAATCCCACTTGATTCTCCCAGCGCAACCGGACGGAGCAGGTGTTGATCGTTTGTTGATCACGTACTCCGGTGGACCGGCGATCAAAATCGCCACCATGGGATTGTTGCATGAAGTATCACTGGAAAGTGCTCGCAGGGTTGCTGCATCGATCCCCAGTGAAGTGGTTGCTGAGATCGCACTAACCGATAACAACAAACCCGAGGATGTCGTCGACCTGGTCATTCGCGTTAGACCCGATCTTATCCTCATCTCCGGGGGAATGGAAGATGGCGCTTCTCAACCCGTTTCCGATTTGGTGGATCTGCTATCATTGATACTTCAGCTTTTGCCCGCTGAAAACCCTCCGGAGATCCTCTATGCTGGGAATTCAACGCTTGCAGGTAAGTTCCAGGAAAAACTGGCAGACCTGGTGAAAGCGAAAATTGTATCCAACATCCGCCCTTCACTCCAAGTGGAGCATTTAGCACCCGCTCGCGACGCCGTGGCTGCATGTGCCACAGAAATCCGCAACAAGGGTTGGCCGGGAATGTCCGATCTGGGTGTGATCGCATCGCAACCCATCCAACCATCCAGTATTGCCTTTGGTAGGATCATCCATTTTCTGGGAAAATCCCACGATCCCTCGAAAGGTGTGCTGGGTGTGGACTTGGGTTCATCCTCCACCTTTTTCGCTGCATCCAACGGAGAGCGATATAACCTTAAAGTGTACAACGAAGGCATGGGACAGGGGCTGGTCCAGCTGCTGCAGAATGTCAAACCCGCTGAGTTGTTGCGCTGGATCCCCGGGCAACCCTCGTGGGAAGTGGTGCGGGATTACCTCTATCAAAAATCATTGTTCCCACAATCCATCCCATCCGATACGGCTTCCTGGGATATTGAACAGGCGGCCGCACGGCTGATCTTGCATCGCTGCATGATAAATTTTCTCGACGAGTGGGGACCCGAAAATATCACCTTCGAACCGATCATGGTTTCAGGTTCATCACTTACCGCTGCAGGTTCTGCCTGGAAAACCATCCTGACAATTCTGGATGGATTGCAGCCTATTGGAGTGTCCACTGTTATCCTGGATCAGCACAACATTACTGCCGGGTTGGGATCCATTGCAGGTTTGAATCCCATCATCCCGGTACAGATCCTGGAATCCAGCGCATATCAAACGCTGGCTACCGTTGTCTGTCCCTACTCCGAGGATAATTACGGTGTGACCATATTGCGCACCATTCTCGAATATGAAGACGGGAATTACACCCGCATTAATATCAAGCAGGGTACCCTCACCCAATTACCGCTCGCCTTGGGTCAAACTGCAAATATCCATTTTGAACCGTTGCGAAGAGTTATCATCGACCCGGTCATCCATTCGTTGGGGTTTAAAGTGGTTGGTGGAGTCTGCGGAGTGATCATCGATGCCGCGTGGAAGGCCGCTTCAGTTGCCACGCGATGCTTCCGCGCGCATCGATTTACTGAAAAAATGGGCTGCAGCTGGCTCTTAATACTGGTACAAGAATTGCAACAATGGCATTGAGATAAAGTATGGGAATTTATTCTGTCACTCACATTTCAGCATTGGCGATGGTTCGAAGAACTCGCCTGCTCCCGTTTATCGGTCGTGTAATGGTTCATGAAAGTCAAAAGGTAAAGGCTTCAGATACCATTGCCACCTGTGCACTTCCAGGCAGGCACCTGCGGATCGATTTACGCCAGGCATTAAATATAAAATCAGTCGAAAAGATCACCCCCCTAGTCGAAAAAAAGGTGGGAGATGCCTTGCAAAAAGGCGACATCATCGCTCAGACCAAAGGGATGTTGCGCCATATCGTACGCGCACCTGCGAATGGTTACTTAATTTCCGTCAATAATGGTTTGGTATTACTGGAGATTGACAATCAGGTATTTGAACTCAAAGCAGGTTTTTCTGGTTTTGTTCACGAAGTTATTCCTGAAAAAGGGGCTGTGATTGAATACAGCGGAGCATTGATCCAGGGTGTATGGGGAAATGGGAAATCCGGCATGGGTATCCTTGCATCTTCTGTACAGGACCCCGGGGTCGAATTCACCCGAACCAGCCTGGATGTCAGCATGCGTGGCGGTATTTGGTTGGGCAGTTTTTGTGCCCAGGCAGACGCATTGCATGCTTGTGCGGAATTACCTCTGCGCGGTCTGATCCTTGCCAGCATGACCGCGGATCTCATCCCGGTTGCGAACAATATGCCTTTTCCCATCATATTGACGGAAGGATTTGGTCAAGCTCCGATGAATGAAGCAGCATACAAACTTTTGGCAACCAACGATAAACGTGAAGTTTCCATTTCCGCTGCACCGTGGAATCGTAATACCGGGGAAAGGCCGGAGATTTACATTCCGCTTCCTTCCGAAGGAAATTCCCTTCCGGACGCAGTCGAGTTGGCGCCGGATCAACGAGTGCGGGTGACCATGCCCCCCTTTACCGGTAAAATTGGGACGATTATTCGTTTGCATCCTTCCATGACACGTTTGGAAAATGGTGTGCAAGCTCTGGCAGCTGACGTGCAGTTTGAAAATGCTAATGCAGCCACGATTCCTGTTGCAAATTTGGATCCGCTCGATTAACATGTCGGATCATTAAGAGGAGAGAAAAATGTCAAATTTTCCTGGTGATAATCCATTAAAGAAATTCTGGAAGAACAACCCTTGCCTCCCCCACCGTTGAAAAAGAAGCGCAATCCCTTCCGCTTCGCCATTATCATCCTGGTGATCTTGATCGTCTTCACCCTGGTGGTTTTGGTTGGTTTATATTCGGTCAACCGTGGTGCCCAACGGGCAGCGTATGATAAAACCGCCGCGTTCATCTATGCTGCCAATACCGCCACCGTCCAGGCAGCCACGCAGCAGGCATATTTGTATCAGCTCGGTTTAACCCCCAGCCCGACCGCCACCCGTCCACCGGCTACGAATACCCCGGTGGTGGCTTTACCCAGTGCCACACCAACTTCAGAGTTTAGCGCTGCCGATCTCGCAAAGACCGCCACCCTGGCAGCCATGCTGACCGAAGTGGCAAAAGGACCGCTGGCTACCCCAACCGCGCTGCCAAAAACAGGGATAGGGGATATGCTCGGTTTGCCATTGCTCGCTGTCCTCGCAGCACTGTGCGTCATTGTCATCTTCATCGTTCGACGCACCCGTCGCGAAATGCAATCGTGACCTTATTAAAAAAAACAAGCCCTTGGAACTTCCAGGGGCTTGATTATTTTAATCGGCTTAGGAGATGCTCGGCGATCCGTTTTATCCAGGCAGCTTCGGATATTTCATCTGCATTCCTGCTTTTTTGAAAATCCGCATGTACTCCCCCGCGTTCATCGCTCACCTGTCGGATGAGGTGAAGAATGGTCACCTCCTTGCATTTCAATCGGACAGTTTGATTGAGCCATTCTTGAAGGGGCATGGATTCCGCGGTGCAATCAAATTCTCCTTGTACATTCAACACGCCCAATTTTAAATCAGGCATCACTCTCTTTAGAAGGGATACGTCGACCAGTTTGTTATGGATGCGCGTGGTATCCCACAGTAGCATCCGTAGCTGACCGGCTATGACCTGGATGAATTGCGTTTTTCCTTGATGGATCAGCACCAAGCTGTCCGCAAGTACCGCCAGCGCATTCTCAACGCGCTGAAAATACCATATATGTTCCTTACTTTTCGCTTCTAGTTTTTGTTGCGAACTCGCCGGTCCCACAGTGCTCCACCCACCAACACCACCACTCCGGCTATTGCAGCCAGCAGCATGGTCATTTCAAAACTGATCAATACTCCGATTTGCGCATAACGGAATAAGTAAAAATTGATGGATAGGATCAGGAAAATTGCCTCGATCACCAGCCAACGCGTCAGCCACACGTCCCGGGTCTCGATCGCTCTGTTTACCGCCCATCCAGCCAGCAGTGCCAGCCAGGGCAGGAATACTGCCCTGTACCGTGGATTGTCCCAGGAATCCCCACCCGCCCGCAATGAAGAAACCACAACCCATATCAGGCAAAATCCGATGATCCAAATGAAAAGCCGTTTTTCTTGAGGGGATTTGATCTTCCAAACAGTGAATAGAGCATAAATGAGCAAAGGAGCTAATGCATACCATCCCAAAGCCCGGAGAATGCCGATGATGCTCATCACAGGTCTGGTAAATGCAACCAATGCTGCCGGTAACACAGGTTGTGCCAGACCGTATGTCGTGATGAAGGGGATTTTCCACCCTGCACCCAACCTGTCCAGGATAGCCTGGATCTTCCCCGAGCTGGCTTCGGTGAGATACACATCATACCGTGCGGCTTCCCGGAACCAGGCAAAACTCAATACTGCCACAACCAGGATTGCAATCCCCAGTGCAATCCACACCGCTGTCCTCCACCTGCTTTGCCAGCGGCTGACTATTTCATCGAGCAGGAAGAATATTATGAATGCTCCACACGCTGCCACTGCTGTCCGCCAGGAAAACACCAGTAAACCCAGGATGCTGGCAGCGAAGACCAGGTTGTTTTTCACCCGCGCGTCCTTCCAGGTCGATACCGCCCAAAAAGCAATGGCAATCAGTGAGATCAGGAACGGGTCGCGCATTTGTGCACTGCCCGAGAGAATCACATCGGGGTAAAGTGCAAGGATCCAGCATGCCCACAGCGCAGTGCGTCTGCCCCAACGCGGCTTGATGGCTCTCCACAGGAACGGGATCCCGGCTGCTGAGGCAAACGCTGTTAGGATGAGGATGAAAAAGGGGCGGTGCACATCGGGGCTCAGGAATCGGTAAATGAAAGCGCTGATGGAGAGCATTCCGCCATATTGGTCGGTCGCATATTCGTTGGTGAATGCGGAAAGCAAATTCCCGCCCGAGGTCGCCAGCGTCCAAGCGTCTGTATCCCGACGGTAAGCATCCGTGCCAATATAACCGGCTTGGTGTTCGACATTATCGGGATAACCCCATGTTGGCAGTCCAAGTGATAGGGTGATTCCCACGACCAGCCTGACGAGGAATGCAACGACCATCATCACCAGCACAACCCTTTCTTCCCCTCCCCAGCGCCATGCCAGCAACAGAATGAATATGGTGACAAAGAATAACAGGCTTGCAGCCAGCCAACCCATCCAACTCCATTCTCCCGCACCCAGCGCTACCATGGGTGCCGCCAGCACCAGTGCAGCAGTCAGGGCAATCAAAGCAAATCGAATGGTTGGGATCTTGAACAATTTCATGGTTTTCCTTTGCCCTTGTCAAAGTCAGCCAGGATTTTGCGCGCCCGGGTCTCCCAGGTGTAGCGACGTGCGTCCTTTTGCGCCTGCTTTGCCAATTTGATCCGTTGTTCTGGATTTTTCATCAGACGGGTTAATGCCTTCCTCCAGGCTTCCAGGTCTTCGGGTGGAGCAAATACCGCATTACCAGTATTCAACACTTCATGGATCACCGGCAGGTCGCTGGTAAGTATGGCTCTACCGGCAGCCATGTATTCAAACATTTTCATCGGACTGCAGATATCCGCTGAATTGCCCCCGCTCGATCCAGCAATGCTCTGCTCGTATGGCATCAGGAATACATCCCCGGCTGCCAGGTAGTTGGGTAATTCTTCGTTGGGAACAAATCCTTTCAGCACCAGGTTCTTCACAACGTCGAGGTCAGCTTTTCGCCGCCAGAAAGCCACGTCTTCGTCGCGTCCACCTATCAGCAGGAATTGCACCGCTGGTAATTCGCGGGCAAGATTGTACATTAGTTCGCTGCCCCTGCCTGCATACAAATGCCCGCTGAATACCGCGGTTGGACGCTCTGTGATCCCCAATGCTTTCCGGGCTGCGGTCGATCTTCGTTGGGTGGCAAAGCGTTCATATTCGACACCGTTGGGAGCGACCATCGATTCGCCTTTTCCAAACGTGCATCCGGATTCAATCTCGATGCATTTCTGCAAAGCAGCGGTGATCAACACCGTTCTTTTGTTTCCGGGCAATTCGATGAACCGTTTCACCATCCCCGGTCCAAAACGCCCTGTCGGACGATCGTGCAGTTCCAGGATGGCGGGAATCCTTTTCTGCACTGCCAGCACCCCCACCTGCGGCAGCCAGGTGTATACCAGGTCCGCACCCCATTGGCTCGAATTCTGTAAAGCTTTCCATGCAAAATCGTATCGTTTCAAGAATTTTAGCGACTTGATCCATTCCAGGTCAAATTCATTGGAAAGTCCATATTGGCTGGCTAGCTCCTGCCATTGGGCTTTTCCCTTTCCCGGCACCCACAGTTTCACCGTGTGTCCCAAGACTGCCATCGCATTGCAAGTTTTCATCACCTGGATGCTGTTTGCGGTGCGGGAAGGCACTTGGGAAGGCGCAATCGCAGCTATTTTCATGGTGCTGTAGTGCTCCCTGTTGCACATTCCGCACGTTTAATCCTTCCCCAGCCGTTCCAGGCGATGATGGAAGCTGAGATCAACCCATAGCCGCTGAGCAGCCCTGCTTGAGCCAGGATCCCCAGTGTTGGCACCAGTAGGAACATCAAGCCGGTTTTCAGCGCGCCGATGACGCTGGTGACCAGGAGGGGATATGTCGCATCGCCAAATGAAAGTACCAGCGGACGGTTCCAGAACAGGATATTCGGCACCGTTACTCCCAGAAATAAGATGAGCACCACCGGGAACGCAGGTGCAAATGCGCCCTGCTTGAACCATTGGAAGAACCACGGCCCAGCCGCCACTAATCCAACCAGGCAGATTCCTGACCAGATTGCAGCTAATGATGAAGTGCGTTTGAGAAGGTTTTTCAACCGTTCCCATTCCCGCTTTGCCACCGAGCTGCTGATCTGCGGGAAAGTGGTATTGATGAACGGGCTGATAGGCATAATGATAATGTTCAAGATCGCCAGGGCAAATTTATAATACCCTGCGACCGTAGGGCTGACGAGCAATCCGAGCCACAATTCCTCGCTGTCCCGTACCACCGTGTTGAGTGTGCCGCTCAGGTTGGTGCTGATGGCAAATCCCGCCAGCTTCTGCTTGTTCTTGATCAAGCTCAACGGCACTTTCCACCAACCCTCACCCAATAACGGTTTAATCCAGCGCAATGCCAGGGTTAACGTACCCAACCCAAGCAGCAGTTTTCCTGCCAGGTAACCCATCAGAACAGAATAAATCCCGCCCTTCAAGATGAAGGCTACAGTGATCCATCCCGCTGTGAGGATGCTTTGTGCCAGGTTGAGCACCGCCTGGCTGCGGTAATGGTTGCCTAATTGCAGGATGGCTGTCGAAGTCTCGAACATAATGCTGGCGATCAAGGATACTCCATAGATCCGCACCCAGGGGATGACCGTCAAGTCCCGGATGATGAACTTTGCTGCAAGTGGTGCAAGTAATGCAAGGACTCCGTACGCAATCAATGAAGTGATTGCTTCCGTGATCCCTGCCAGCTTGATGACCGCTGCTGCCTGGTCTTTGTGCCCCAGGTCGATCTCCTGCCCTGCGTTCTTGATCACCACCTCGGTCATGCGGAATGAGAGCAAACGGTTGACACTTGAGGCGTATTTGACGATGATCCCCAGCCAACCATAGTACAGTGGTCCCAGTAGCAGCGCGGATAGAATGCCCTGCACCGAGCTTAACCCCATGCTGATGGTATTGCTGCTGAATAAATAGCCCGAATTGCGGATGACATTTCCCAGGACCTTGTCCTGTTTCCATGTCTCCCAGATTCGCTTCAATTTGCTCATTCGGTATCGACCTGGCTGGTCCACTTCCGTTCCCGCTGGTACCATTCCACTTCCCGGCGAAACCCTTCATCCAGCGTCACCTTTGGTTCCCACCCAAGCAGGCGCTTGGCTTTCTCCACGTTCGCCCAATTGGCAAGCACATCGGCTTTATTGGCAGGTAAGTGCTTGATGATCGCCTTCTTGCCGATAATGCCTTCCAGCTTGGCGATCATGTCCTTGATCTTGATCAGTTCATGCCCGCCCAGGTTGATGATCTCGTAACCCAGTGGCTTGAGCCCCAGGATGGTGCCTTCTGCAATGTCGTCCAAATAGGTGAAGCCGCGCGATTGGTTGCCATCGCCAGCAGGCGCAATGCCCTGCCTTCACTGATCCACTGCGTAAAGCGGAACATGGACTTGGTCGGGACGGTTCCCCGGTCCATACACGATGAAATAGCGGAACACAGTGACATCGATGCCATGCAGGTAATGGTACGAGTGGCACAATACCTCTGCGCTTTTCTTGCTGGCTGCATAAGGTTGCATGGCATGATTGCTGTCGGCTTCCTCGAGCGTGGGTAGTGGTGCATCATTGCCGTACACGCTGGATGAGGAAGCCAGCACGAACTTGGGGATGCCGTGCTCGCGGCACAACTCCAACAGGTTCAATGTGCCCATCAGGTTGGTATTGAAATATTCCGCCGGGTGTCACCGTCGAGGAACGCACCCCCGCCCGTGCCGCCAGGTTGATCACTGCATCGAAATGCTGATGCTCGGTCATCAGGTCCTGCAGCGCTGCCATGTTGCAGATGTTCTGCTTGTTGAACGTAAACTTTTTGAACGGAACGATCTGCGCCAGGTGCCATTTCTTCAACCGCGCATCGTAGCCGTCGTTCATGTTGTCCACACCCACCACCGTGTGTCCCGCTTCCAGCAGCATCTGGCACACCCGGTGTGCAATGAACCCGGCTGCGCCTGTCACCAGGTACTTTGCCATTACAGCCTCACCACTTTGTCGGATTTCTTTCCTTCGGCGCCGAACGCGTTGCGCCCGTCCACGATCAATTTGGCTTCTTTCAAAATGGACTTGAAATCATACGCAGAGTGGTTGGTGACAACAACAACCACATCCGCATTTTTCACTGCGCTCATCAGATCGGTCTCTCCGGTCATCTTCCATGCCATCATGGTCAAACTGCGGGACAAATGGGTCATGGTATTTCACCACCGCACCCTTTTGCTCCAGCAGGCTGGATGACATGCAGTGCCGGGGATTCTCGCATATCGTCGATGTTGGGTTTATACGCCACACCCAGCACCAGCACTTTGCTGCCCTTCAGCGGCTTGCCTACGTTGTTCAAGGCGTCCTGCACCTTGCCCACCACGAAGCGCGGCATGTTGGTGTTGATCTCAGAAGCAAGCTCAATGAAACGCGCCGTAAAGTTTTGCTCCTTCAATTTCCAGCACAAATACAGCGGGTCGATTGGGATGCAATGCCCGCCCACTCCGGGTCCCGGCGTGAACTTCATGAACCCAAAAGGCTTGGTGGCGGCGGCTTCGACTACTTCCCATACATCCAAACCCAGCCGGTCGCAAATCAGCGCCAGTTCATTCACCAGCCCGATATTAATCATGCGGAAGGTGTTTTCCAGCAGCTTGGACATTTCCGCCACCTCTGCGTTGCAGACCGGCACCACCTTTTGGATCGCCTGCGCTGTACCAGGCTGTTGCCACATCCCTGCATGCATCGGTGATGCCGCCCATCACCTTGGGGGTGTTGAGCGTGGTGAAGTCTTTGCGTCCCGGGTCAACCCGTTCGGGTGAGAATGCCAGGAAAAAATCCTCGCCCACCTTCAGTCCACCGGCTTCCAGCATGGGCAGCACCAGTTCGCGCGTTGTTCCCGGGTAGGTGGTGGATTCCAGCACGATCACCATCCCCGGATGAATGTACTTCGCCAGTTCCTGCGTTGCCGACACGATGAAGCTCATGTCCGGGTCGCCCGTTTTGCGCAGCGGGGTGGGCACGCAGATGCTCACCGCGTCCATGTCTCTGATCACGCTGAAGTCGGTGGTAGCATGCAGCTTGCCCGATTTCACCAGCTTGCCGATCGTTTCAGTCGGGATGTCAATGATGTAGCATGTGCCTTCGTTGCAGGGTGTCCATCTTGCTCTGTACCGGGTCGATGCCCATCACGTTGAATCCTGCTTCGGCAAATACCACCGCCAGCGGCATCCCAACATATCCCAATCCCAATACGCCAATCCTGGCGCTCTTATCCTGGAATTTTTCGATCAGTTTTTGTTTCTGTTCCATGCGTTAACCTTTGCCTTAGAATAAATTCGGTTGCGATGCCGTATCGTCTTTTTTAGCTGTCGGGGCTTGCGGAGCAGTAGGAACCTTCCGGCACCAGGCTCCTTGGTGCCGTTCTTTACATTCGCTTGTTCGATATATCCGGGCAACGTGTCGAAATCCTTGAACAACGCCGGCTTCAGCGTGGGTTGGTGCAGCGCCGCTGCCGGGTGGTACATCGGCACGATCAGCCGCTTTTCATCCAGCAGGATTGCCCGTGTACGTCGCTGATCTTAACATTCGGCAGGAACTTTGCCATCGAGTAACCTCCCCAGCGTGACGATCACACGCGGGTCGATCACTGCGATCTGCCGCTCGAGATAATCATTGCATGCTGTCAGTTCCTCCGGCAGCGGGTCCCGGTTGCCCGGTGGACGGCATTTTACCACATTGGTGATGAACACCTGCGCCCGCACCAAGCCTACCTTTGCCAGCAACTCATCCAGCAGCTTGCCCGCCTGCCCAACGAACGGTCTGCCCTGCTCGTTTTCAAAAAAGCCCGGTCCTTCGCCGATGAACATCACCTCGGAGTCCGGCGCCCCCTCGCCCGGTACCGAAAGTTTGCGGTTCGGCGCCAGACCGCATGCCTGGCACACCGAAACCTGGTCTGCAATTTCCTTCAGGACTTCAGCAGCTTCCACGCTCATCCTCCTGCCTGAACTTTTACTTCCTTAAAAAACCGTTCCAGTTTCTCCCGGTCGATGCTTTCCCAATTCATCAGCAGCGCATCTTCGTAATTGTCTGAATAATACCGCGGTCTCACCGCCGTGATCTCAAACCCAAACTTGTGATACATGCGCTGCGCTGCTGTATTGCCGGCACGCACTTCCAGGTAAACGCTGCGCGCCCCTTCGTTGCTGGCTTTCAACAGTGCATGTGCCAGCAGCCGCTGACCCAGCCCCTTGCGGCGTTCCCCGGCGATCACCGCGATCGTGCCGATGTGCGCCTCATCGATGATCATCCACAACCCCAGCATGGCGCGTATCCGCTCACCCATTGGCTGCTCCAGGTCTTCCGCCACCCACATTCGGCTTGCTGGGTTTTCAGTCAGCTCGTAGCGGAACGAGCGCTCCGGCCACGGCAGGCTGAACGAAGCCACGTCCAGCGCATGCACTTCCACGACGTCCTCCAGCTTCATGCGCCGGAAGTTCACGCCGGGATCTCTCCTGCCACGTGCAGGTAGATGGGTGCCAGCTCCACCGGGTCTTCGCGTCTGCCGGATTGCAGCGCTTCCCAGCCTAACTCCGCCAGGTAACCCGCCCGCCTTAAGCTCAGCGCAGGATCCACTAGGTGCACGTTCTTCCAGCGCCGTTCGAGTGTTTGGCGGTCATCCGCCGAAAGCTCGCCCGCCACCAGGGTGGGTGCCTTGATCTCCTGCTCCAGCGCGTGTACAGTGGTCACCCGCGCCGCGCCTTGTGCTTTCCATTTACCCTTTACCGCATCGAACCAGCCCACCGCGATCCTGTCCCGCCCCGCCTGCAAGATTGCCGCCAGCGGCATATTCTGCACCGGGATCGCTGCTGCCAGCACCTCCAGCGAAGGGATGCCGGCAATTGGCAACCGCAGGGCGAATGCCATGCCTTTTACCACCGCTAGCCCGATGCGCAGGCTGGTGAACGAGCCCGGTCCCAATGCGACCGCCAGCCCGGTCAGCGCTTCCATGCGTACCTGTGCCCGTTTCATTAACTCAATGATCGCCGGGCTGAGCTCCACCGAATGATGATTGCTCGTGCGCCAGGTGTTCTCGGCGATAACCTGCGCCCCGTCGAAGAGCGCCAGGCTCATCCACTGTGTGCTCGTATCCATTGCCAGCAGCATCAGGTTACTCCATAGGTCATCTGGCGGAATTCCGCCAGCATGGAATCGTAGCGTTCACCGCGCGCCCTCACCAGCAGGTTGCGGTGTTCATCCGCCACCCAGCGCATGGCAATCCATAAACCGTCCTTGGGCAGCGCCCCCTGAATGCGCTCCGCCCATTCTGCCACCAGCGCCCCGCTTTCCAGCAGGTAGTCCAGGTCCAGCTCCTCGGCTTCGGTGGCGCTGTTCAACCGGTAGGCGTCAAGGTGCGCCAGCGTCATTCCGTCTGCGCGCCGGTAGGAATTGACAATCACAAAGGTCGGGCTGGAAACAGAATCCAGCGAACCCCAACCCTGCGCCATGCCCTGTACCAGGGTGGTCTTGCCCGCCCCCAGGTCGCCGCTCAATGCCACCACGTCGCCGCATTGCAGCAGCGATCCCAGCCGCACGCCCAGGCGTTTGGTCTGCTCGGGGCTGCGGCTGAAGCATTCCAATGAATGTTCGTCCAGGATGGGCATGCATGGAATTATAAAGGAAAAGTGAGTCTTTGATTTAAATGTAATTGATTATGGTTATTATTAAAAACCCTGTCCAAGTTTTTCAACTCGGACAGGGCAGTCAGTTAGCTCGATGTTTTTCTATTCAGTGAGATTAAGGTGCCGGAACACATACACCATCACCCCCCACAGGTACGGCACATCCTGCGGGACAAGGTGGTTGGAATTGTGCGCAGTTTACTTGTGGTCCGCTGGGTGTAACCGACACGGGGGTATAAAGGCACAAATTCGGTATTTTTCCCTTTGGTTCAAAACCATACGCCTGTCGGCAGGTATTATCGTTGCTGTTGACGGTTTTTAGCGAGTAGTAAGGGCTCTCCGCATAACCGGATCCTGCTTGCTTGAACGTATAGAAATCGTCGTAATCGAACTGCCCAGGATTTTTCAGCCCGTTATCCGCCCAGGCTCCCCACAGGAATTCCATGGGTTCACCGATCAAATTCCGGTACACGGCGATCTGTACCACCTTTGAATCGGTGGGTGATACGCGCGCCCAGGCCGTAATGGGATTGCTGTTCGCGATCGTCGTATCGTACCCATCTCCCTGCCATCCGGTTTCCGAATTGGCGGGATCCATTCCTCCGACATCATTGTTGCTGTCGTTCAATATTGTAACGCCCGTGGTCGTCCAGACAGCGCTGGCGGGGTTTGCAACCCATACGGAATAATCCCCGCGGCCATCCTTATCCAAATCCACTTCGATCCCATAATTGCCTTGCAGGTCACCGCTGACGGCATTCACGTCGGAAAGTGAGATGGTAAAGTAAATAAAGTTGACATCCGACGAAATGGCGGCTTTGAGGATATCCAGGTCCGGGAGATAGGTCATATCAGTGGTGAAAGGCCTCTCAAAGAAGTTTTGATTATAGATATCACCGCCCAACACGCTTTTATCCTGCCAGAACATCCGCGAACTGACATCCGAAAATTCCAGCTCCGCTTTTGGGGGTTCCAAAGGCTTGATCTCCGTAGTGGTGATGATGCTTGGATCAAAGGTCGCAGATGCGCTTTGCGAAGGTGAATTCGTTTTATTTGTGGTTTGTGCACATGCCGCCAACGATATGACGGCGATCATTCCAATCATCAGAAAATAATTGCGTTTAATGTGATGCTTCATACGATCTCCTATACACGATATTTATGACCTACTTAGTATAAAATCATTGTATATCGCATGATGGC
This sequence comes from uncultured Chloroflexia bacterium, assembly GCA_963699305.1. Lineage (GTDB taxonomy): Bacteria > Chloroflexota > Anaerolineae > Anaerolineales > Anaerolineaceae > JBGQAS01. The sequence goes on from OY969431.1 coordinate 1,623,820, forward strand.
AAATAAAAATTAGAGTAATGTCAGAAAAAAGGAAGTTAAGGTCGTACTGATTCTTCCCGCCGTCTGCCAGTACCAGCATTACGTCTTCCGAAGCGTACTTTGCGAAGGACCCAGAGTGCACCTTACATGGGGTTGCGAGACTTTCAAGCAACGCCATGAAAGTCGAAGCAATCTTGCGTCTTCAGAACCCTGATTTGAAGGGTATTTCTCCACGGCTATTTCTTTTCCCTTCCTACCCCGCCATAGAATCCCAGTAATAATGTCATTCTGAACATCGAGAGTTGTAAACGCGTAGCATCCCCTAGTATGATTAAGGAAAGGACACGGTAGACCGTTATCCCCTCGGTCCTAAGAGACCGTCCCCAAGCGCAAGTCGCCGTGTCTTGGGGGATCGCTTAGCACCCACTAGGGGGAGAATCTTTCCCTTTATCAATTACCCGGAGGGCTCCTCAGAATAACACAGGATGGATATTTCATTCTTTCGTTCCTATATATCAAAAGGAATGGGGAGCAAGGAATGAAAACCGTTTCATAACTAGGTTGTCCTTAGAAAAGACAGCCCACCCTTTCGGGTGGGCGTTGGTATTGAAAAATTTTTTTTGATAAGTAAGGTTTTTTTCAACTGATTAAGGTGCCGGAACACATTTTCCATCTGTGTTGACGGTACAACCTGCTGGGCAGTTGGCTCCAGAAAATTGTTGACAATTCGGCGGGGGACCCTTGATATCCGGGATCGCCAAAGAAATATACAGGCACATATTCGGGATCTTTTCCGTGGTGGTAAAGCCGTATGCCTGGCGGCAGGTATTATCGTTGCTGTTGACGATCTTCAACGCATAGAAGGAGCTCTCGGCATAACCGGATCCCGCTTGCTTGAACGTGTAGAAATCGTCGTAATCGAACTGCCGTGGATCTTTTAGTCCGTTATCCGCCCAGGCGCCCCACAGGAATTCCGTGGGTTCCCCGAGTACTTTCCGGTACACCGCAAACTGTACCATCTTGGGATCTGCAGGTGATATCCTTGCCCAGACCTTCACTGGATCGCTGTTGGCGATGGTCGTATCGTACCCATCCCCCTGCCACCCGGTCTCCCCGATGGCTGGGTTCGTACCTCCGACATCGTTGTTGCTGTCGGTCAATATCGTAACACCCGTGGTCGTCCAGGAAGTGCTGGTAGGTTTCGCCACCCACACGGAATAATCCCCTCGGCCATCTTTATCAACATCCACTTCGATGCCATAATTGGCTTGAAGATCGCCCGAAACGGTGTTCACTCCGGAGAGCGTGATGGTGAAATATATGAAATTCGGATCCGTCGCGATGGCTGCCTTGAGGATATCCACTTCGGGAAGGTAGACCATGTCCGTGGTAAATGGGCGCTCAAAGAAGTTCTCGTTGTAGGTATCGCCTCCTAGGACACTTTTATCCAGCTTGAATTCCTTGGAGTTGACATCGGAAAATTCCAGCTCGGCGGTTGGCGGTTCCGCTGGCGTGATTTCGGTTGTGGGGGTAATGCTTGGAGCCACAGATACTGGAGCGCTGGTTGAAACGGCAGCCGCACTCTTAACTTGCGCACAGGAAGCCAGCAGGAGGATGACCGCACATCCAACCAGGATAAAAAAATTGCGTTTAGCCAGATTTTCCATATATTCTCCTTTATACGATATATTAGACCTTCTTAGTCAATTTTATTATAGGTCGAAAATAGTTGGATGAGGATTAGAAAAATGTCAGAGAAAAGGATTTATCGATAGTACCTAGTTCACCCCGCTGGCTTTCGATACCAATATTACGTCACACGTAGCGTTTGCGTAGCATAGCGCAGCACCATGAAGTATCGACGAAGGGAAAAGCGAGTGCCCCGGAACGATCAGCGCATTTTGCTGCCCTGTAAGGGTCGTGGAGGGGGTGCAAGGAAGTCTGAAAGAGTGGTGAAGTTCCACGGCTATAAGACTTTCAAAGCAACCTTGCGTCTTCAGCACCCTGATTTGAAGGGCATTACTCCACGGCTGAAATCTTTAACCCGCCAACTTACAAAACTATTAATCTGTCATTCTGAACGAACGGTGATTGTGAGTGAAGAATCTCTCTTCTCCCCCCGCTGACTTGATTTATTGCTTCTCGTATACGCCAAGTTTCGCGCGGATCGGGATCATGATCCTGTTGGCGCCGCTTCCTTTCTTAAAGATTTTCCTGGCAAGTTTCCAATTTTCCCTCGAAAGAAAGAGATCTTCCTTCCAGCGGCCGTCCAGATCGGATTTTAATTCGTTGAGCGTATTCCAATACCAGTTGTATGCAAAATATTCCAGCTTTACGAACGCATATTCCCCAGCGTTGACAACCCTGCGCATGGCCCGGTTTGCCGCGACATCGTGACCCCTTTCCTCGCCCCGGTATACCATCCCGGCGGATTTCCATCCCGCGGCAGTGAATATCCTCAGGGGGACATCCACGCAGATGGGGCGCAAGTCGATAATGGTGCCGCGTGGCACGAGGACCCGTCTGATTTCCCTCAGGGCATGGACCATGCCCTCATGCTCAATTCATCACAGCGAGGATGCCAGCACTGCGATGTCGAACGTTCCAGCCGGAAATGGCAGTCTTTCTCCCCTGGCCTGTGCGATGGATACGTTGGAACCGGAAGCAGGTTGATTGCTCCTCGCTGTTTCAAGGTCGGGGAAACACGGATCGATCCCGACCACAGCCCGGGCATTGCCGGCATATTGCCGCAGAAAATCCGCATTTCCGCAGCCGATCTCGAGCACCATTTTACCGGGGAACCGGGCAGCACGGATGAGATGGCAGACTTCTGTTTTTTCGGGGTCTCGGATGGGGCTCATCATCCCTCCAATTTTTCAAAACTGATCTGTTGGAACGGTCGATTGCCTTGTTGCACACAATAATGAAAAAAACCTGCACATTATTAAAAGGATATGACTTTTGCTTTCCGCAACAAAGTCAGGTCAAATTCAACAACGCCGGTAGGCGATGCACGTTCCACGCATACCATGACTTTCACAGATTCGGGTTAGTCTTTCTCCAGCAGTTTTGAAAATTCGTGATGATGTTTTTCCTCATCGGACAGGATGTATGTTAAACAGGCTCATCGTTGAATCATCCCGCTCTTTTTCAGCAACATCGATGATTTGCTTGTATAGCTCAATTGCCCCGCGTTCCTGTTCCAGGTCATTTTCCAGCATGGCTTGTGCGGTTTTATCAATGATGATTTTATCCGGTGTCGTGGTAGCTTCACCGCCAAGAAGAATTATCCTTTCCGAAATGGCTTCGGCATGCCGCATCTCCGTGATGGCAATCTTCTTAAGCGTTGCACCCGGGAGAAAATAGAGCGAATGACTGGCAATGAACTTATTTTGCCGGGCAGCCTTGTCATTGCCAGCGCTGGATAACCCCTGGCTGGCGCCAAATGCATGCTGAAACATATATTGAATTGTCACTTGCAGTTCCCTTGCCACTGCCTTATTCAACAGCACAACAAGCTTGGATGAAGCTGCTTCATTTTTCATTCATCTCCTCCTTGTGAAAAGTAAAAGCATCGTTTCTGTTTCTATTATTAACCATCATTATACATATTTGTTAGGGTTATTAACTAGCTAGTCATCCAGGCAATTACGGTACGCCGGTTTTGATTCTCCCTCTTTGTCATTCTGAACGCCGAGAGGCGTGATCGCGTAGCACCCACGCAGGTGGGTCGCGAAGCATGCCCTAGGGGCATCGCGGAGCATCCCCTTGGGGGAAGAATCTCTCTCCTCTTCCTACCCCGCTGACTTCCTATAGCGCGGGAACGTCTTCACCAGCTCAAACCCCACACTGCGGTATAAATCGCACGCCCGCGTCTTATACTCCCCCACCGTGTTGATGCGGATCACCTTCACCCCCCTCGAGCGCACCTCGCGCACCGCCCGCGTCAGCAGCGCGCGCGCCAGCCCCTTGCGCCGGTACGTCGGGCGGATGCTAACTTCCTGGATCACCGCCCGCCCCTTCTCGATCACCGGAATCACCTGCCCTGCCACCGTCTCGCCATCCCACGCCACCTGCCACAGCTTCGGGTCGTGCTTCGAGTCGCACAGCCGTTGAGCATAATCCACCGGGTCAAAGATCTCCTGGTAGCGCTTGTTGGCATACTCATCCTTGTAGGCTTCGGCGATGCAGTGGGCGATCGGTAGATAATGGATCCTGAACACCGGGCGCAGCTCCACCCCCGCCGACAGCGGGGCTTCCTCCACCGGGGCGGACTCATTCAATCCCAATTCCAAAACGGTGTACCCCGCGGCGTACCCTTCGTGCAGCAGCAGCGCCGTGGTATCCTGCTCGGTGCTGCTGGCGTTGGCGGCAAACTCGTACGAAGCCCCCGGGCGCTCCGCTGCAGCCCATTGCCGCGATTTTTCCTCGCCCCAGTGCAGCATCGCCGTCCCAATCCCCTTGCCGCGCCATTCGGGCAGCACCCAGCCCGTAACCAGGTACACCCAGCGACCATCGCTCTCCTGCCAGCAGCCCAGCGTGGTGTATCCGATCACCTTGCCGTTCACCTCCGCCACCAGCCGCCGTTCGCGCTGCTCGGGGGTCAGCCCCTCCAGCGCCGCACCCAGCCGCTCGCGGCTCGGGTAATCCTCCTCGGAGGAGTAAGGGTCCACCCCATCGCGCGTGGCGCGTCCGGCATGAACCTCCAGCAGCGCACCCAGATCGTCGATGCCGGCAGTGTTGCGGAAATTTAGACCTGCAATTTTGGGCATATTGGGAAGGATAAGCGTATTGGTTGGCATATTTTTTCTCCAGGAGTGGAAAATATCAGGATAAAGTGCTGGTCCTGATGCGCCTATTTATGGTTTATCCAGGTGATTCTTTTTCATATTTCTTATAAATTTCTCTTATTTTTTGAAAATTTTCCCACCATTCGGTTCTTAATGTCTTAATCACTTCTGTCTCATTTTTTACTGGATGTCTTATATCAGTAATGTCCTCAAATTCATCAACTTTCTTAAATGGTTTTATGTCGACTCCCAATTCATTCAATTCATTTAATATTTCTATGTTTTTATCAAGAAGCAATTTGTACTTTATTGAATCCTCTTGATCGAATTTTTTATGGTGATCTAAACTCATTTTTCCTCCAAATCAAATAAATACTTTCATACAGTTAATCGTATAGCTTTTTTCCTATCAAGCAGCTGAATTTCGAAGGATTTCTTTGGGGCGAATTGTCCAATACATGAGAATTTCATGGACTCCAGATCAGCACAATCAATTCAAGAAATCAATGCTGATGAAACTTTAACTTCTACCAGGATCCGCTTTAGTTTCTTCCCAAATAAGATCCCACAATGCTCGCCATTTGGGGTCGGAACCAAAAGCCGATGGATTCCATTTGGTTATATCGTATTCCAGGACACATTGAGTCGTTCCAATGGGGTTATCAGACATGAGTGTTTTGGCTAATTTGCGTCCCAAAATACTAGTCAATACCTTCTGATTTACTTTCTCGCTTGGATTTTTTAACTTAACATCAATCTGTGCACCATTTTCATTTAAAAACTTTCGTGTTTTTCGCTCGTCGCCCCCGGTCATCTCTTTTGCAATTTGCTCGATGGTAAATGTTCTCAATGTGTGGGTGATGGCGTTTTGGGTAAGATAGTCTATTTTAGTGGAGAGGTATTCAATTCCCGTTTTAACGATTTCTGTGTCCTGTAAGGATGAGCAGCACATAGTGCTGCGAGAGAACTTCCACTATTTCAAAATATGGCAAACGAATCCCTACTGAGCTTTTACGTGAACATATCCTCTATTCAAATAAACTAAAGGTTCATTTTTGTCTGAAATCTTGCTCGCCACCACCTCCCCCACGATCACCACCGACTTGGGTAGCACGCACGTGCTGTACACCTTGCAATCCAGGTACGCCAGCCCGCCCTCCAGCATCGGCGCGCCGCTCTCCAGCACAAATGTCTTCAGCCCGTTGAAGCGTTCCTTGATCTCCTTGTTGTACCCTGCGAACAGGTTGGACATGCCCTCCTGGTCCTCCCCCAGCAGCGTTATCGCGAACACCCCCGATTCCTGGATCATCGTCTGGGTCGGGTTTTCCACCGCCAGGTTCACCAGTACCAGCGGCGGCTCCACCGAAAGCGATGTGAACGAGCTGATGGTGGTCCCCGCAAGGGTGGAACCGCAGCGGCTGGTCACCACCGCCACCCCGCTCGCCCAATGCCGCATCACGTCCTTCAACAGTACCGCCGGATTTTCCATGTGCTTGTTTCTCGCCTTTCCTGCAAGGATTCAACGCAATCATCTCTGATTTAACATAATTATATGAAGAATGGCAACGCATGGCTGTATCTTAAAGCACAAACCATTTTGTGTATGCTATACTAAAAAAATGGCAACACGGTTGACAGATACTTCTCCAGCAGTGGAGAGCTTACAGGCAGAGCTTCTGCGCACGGCAACACCTTTTGACAGGATGAAGATGTTGATCCAGATCAATGATTTCGCCCGTTCCGTTGCACTTGCCGGACTCAAATCACGGTTGCCTCACGCAGGCGAGGTTGAGCTGCACCGTCGCCTTGCCGACCTGTTGTTGGGGGAAAACCTTGCTCAAAAAGTCTACGGGGATGGTCAGTATGCCGGTTGACCCATTCGCAGTAACCGCGAAAGTCACGTCCATCCTTGAGCATCTGGGAATCTCCTACCTGCTGACAGGTTCGCTCGCGGCAACATTTCACGGTAATGTGCGGATGACGCGTGATGCCGACCTAGTCGCCCAGATGCGCGCCAAAAATGTGCAACCCTTCATGGATGCTCTCGGCAAGGAATTTTATCTGGACAAGGAAATGATCCTCGATGCAATTTCTCGTCATTCCAGTTTCAACCTCGTCCACCGCGAGAGCATGTTTAAAGTGGATATTTTTATTCCCGGCATGCGTCCCTACCTAATGGAACAATTTGCTCGAGCGCAAAAACAGCAAATTTCCGTTGACCGCCCAACGAAGATTTCCATGGCAACCGCGGAAGATACCCTGCTCAGTAAACTGGAATGGTATCGACTGGGTGGAGAAGTCTCCGATATCCAATGGAACGATGTGCTCGGGATCATTAAAATTCAGCAAGAGCGCTTGGATAAAACGTACCTTCAGCACTGGGCAAAAGAGATAAAAGTCAGCGACCTGCTCGTAAAAGCGTTTCAAGAAGCCTGAATTTTCATTGGTTTTCTGTTCAATTTTTCCCCTACCCCCGGCATTGGTTGACTGAGTGCCTGTTCTCATTTATAATCACCTAATCTTAAATACCGGAGACCGCAGTCAAATGGAACAAACCCCCACCAACCTCGAGCCCGTAACACCGCCCGAGAGCCATAACGAATCCCAGGGAAACATGGAGTCTCTCCTTGCCCAGGAAGGCGAATACAGCCTCCCCAAGGCAGGCGAAGTCCGCAAGGGCACCATTGCCAGCATCACCCCCGGGCAGATCCTCGTTTCGGTGGGGAGCAAGTCCGAGGGCGTCATTGCCGGGCGTGAATTCGAACTCATCCCGCAGGAACAGCTTGCCGAACTCAAGATCGGGCAGGAAATTCCTGTCTACGTAATCAACCCCGAGGACCACAACGGCAACGTTGTGCTGTCCTTCGTGCGTGCCAAGGAAGAATCCGAGTGGAAGCTGGCGGAGGATCTGATCACCTCCAAGGCGCCCTTCCACAGCAAGATCATCGGCTACAACAAGGGCGGGCTCATCGTGCCCCTCGGCGCCATGCGCGGCTTCATCCCCACCTCGCAGATTTCGCTCTCCCGGCGTGCCGGCATGAGCGGCGAAACCACCGACCAGAAATGGGCAAAGTTCATCGGTGAAGAGATCGATGTTTGCGTCATCGAGGTCGACCGCGAGCGCCAGCGCCTCATCCTTTCCGAGCGCATGGCTTCCACCGAAACCCGCGATGAGATCCGCCAGAAAGTCATGGATGAACTGAAGGAAGGCGAAGTCCGCACCGGGCGTGTCACCGGGTTGGCTGATTTTGGCGCCTTCGTCAACATCGGCGGTGCCGATGGCCTCGTCCACGTCACCGAGATCTCCTGGGACCATATCGATAAACCCGCCGACAAGCTCAAGGTCGGTCAGGATGTCAAAGTCAAGGTCATCAACATCGACCGTGAGAAGAAACGCATCGGCTTGTCCATCCGCCTCACCGAGAAGGACCCTTGGGCGGATAAGGTTGCCCAGTACCACATCGGGCAGCTCGTGGAAGGTAAGATCACCCGTCTCACCAAGTTTGGCGCCTTCGCCAAGCTGGAGGAGGACGTGGAAGGTCTCATCCACATCAGCGAGATCAGCGAGCGGCGCATCGAGCACCCCAAGGAAGCGCTGCACGAGGGTGATACCGTCACCTTGCGCGTCATCAAGATCGACCCCGAAAGCCATCGCATCGGTTTGAGCGTGCGCAAGGTGGAATCGCTTGCCTACGCCGATGAAGATTGGCGGACGCTCGAGAACATGGTCGGAGGCGGAGCCCCCGCCGCCGCGGAAGCCCCGATACTGCTGCAAGCTGAAGTTCCTGCAGCCGAAAAACCGGTTGCCGAGAAGAAACACAAAAAGGAACCCAAGCCGGAAGCCGTTGCAGAGACTCCTGCTGAAACACCCATCGAACTCCCCGCCGAAACCCCGGCCGAAGCGCCTGCGGAAGAACCGGTCGCTGAAAAGAAGCATAAAAAAGAACCCAAACCGGAAGTAGCCGAAGCACCTGCCGAAAAAGTGATCGAACTCCCCGCCTCGGTGGAGGAAGCCAAGCCTGACGCAGCGGAGCCCAATATGGAATCGCCCACGCCAGACGAACCTTCCGCAGAAGCCAAGCCGGAATAACATTCATTGCGAACAAAAGGGAGCGCACCGCCGAGGTGCGTTCCTTTGTTAGAGGAACCAATGCCATTTATTATCGACGCTCACGAAGACCTTGCCTGTAACGCCCTGGGCAACCAGCGGAATTATCTGCAATCTGCAAAGGTCACCCGCCAGCGTGAGGCCGGCACCCGCTACCCCGAAGCCTATGGCGATTGCCTGGTCGGCTGGCCGGAGTATCAGCAAGGACAGATCGGGTTGGTGTTCGGCACGCTCTTTGCCACCCCGCGCCAGTACCTGCGCTACGAGTGGGATAACCAGTCCTTCTCCAACGAGCGCGAAGCCAATGCCCTGGCGCTGCGCCAGGTGGATTATTATCACCGCCTGGTAGGCGAAAACCCTTCCGCCTTCCTCCTGGTGCAGGATGCTTCAGCGCTCAAGGATATCGTCACAGCCTGGCAGACCCCCGCGCAGCCTCCGGCTCTCACCCGTCCGGTCGGCATCGTCATCCTCATGGAAGGTGCGGATGGCATCCGCTCCAAGGGAGATCTCGAGCATTTCTGGGAGCTGGGTGTGCGTATGATCGGTCCGGTGTGGGCTGGCAACCGCTTCTGCGGCGGTACACGTGCAGCCGGTCCGCTCACCGCCGAAGGCAAACGCCTGCTCAAGGAGATGAGCGAAATGGGCTACACCCTGGATATTTCGCACATGTCCGAGGAGCCGCTGCTGCAGGCGCTCGACCTGTACGAGGGCAGCATCATCGCCAGCCACGCCAACTGCAAGGTGCTCCCGGGTCCCGTTTCCTACCAGCGCCACCTCACCGATGAAGCCATCCGCGGGCTGGTCGGCCGTGAGGCGGTGATTGGCGTCATCCCGTTCAACCGCTTTCTCAAAGCCGATTGGCAGGATGGCGACTCGCGCAGCGATGTCCCGCTTGGCAAGCTGGTCGACCACATCGACCACATTTGCCAGCTGGCAGGCAACGCCCTGCACGCCGGGCTCGGCTCCGATTTCGACGGTGGTTTTGGCTTGCAATCCGCCCCCGAAGGGATTGACACCATTGCCGACCTGCAGCAGCTAGAAGGGCTTATAAAAGAACGAGGGTATAATGATGAACAGGTGGCTGCCATTTTCCATGGCAACTGGCAGCGCCATTTGGAAAAATCGCTTCCCGCATGAGAAAATCACCCGCACCCAAACGCAGGATCAACAAGATCATCCGCCCTCGCCCGGCTTCCGAGGAACCGGAAACTTCCCCCTTACTCAGCTATTCCAGCCGCCGCGTGCGCAACGGGCTCATCATCACCGGCCTGGGGATGCTGCTGTTCCTCCTGGGCGCTCGCCCCGAGTGGTTCGGTCTGAACCGCAGCGAGGTCATCGGCTTTGTGCAAATCATGGTATTCGAGTTGGGCTTGGGTGGCATCTGCCTGGGCGGGCACATAGCCCTGATGGCGCTCTGGAAAAAGATGGATCGCACCATCACTGTCGATTTTGGCAGCCGTCTGGTTTCCACAGGGTATGTCATCGCCCTCTTCACCGGCATGGCGGATGTGTTAGGCATCGGCAGCCAGCCCCTCCCGGAGGTCACTTTCTTTGGCAGGTGGCAATCCTTTGGAGTGCTGGTGGGGCAGGTCATCATCGCCATCGGGTTCCTGCTGCTCATCCCCATCCCCGGCAAGGTCAACGCTTCATCCCCCACCGTCGAAACAAAATAACCCACCATCCTCGATCCAGCGGATGGTTTTCTTATCCTCGGTATTTCTTCACCGTTCGAATCATCCCAACTCTTCCAATGAGACCTTTCTAAAAGCCGCATCGGTGCAGGTTCCCACGTAGAATCCGGGATAACCATCCTTCAGATAATACGCAAATTTCTTGGTGAACGCCTTGATACCGTTCACGGTAACCGTAAAGGCATCGTCAATTACATCCACTTGTGCCTGAAACCAATCCTCCCTTGGCAGCTTCACCTTGCCCTTCTCCTGGATGTTGTATGCCTCGCTCCACCATGGAACGATGCCATGCGCCACGGGCACGTAAGCTACGGTATTCTCACCTTCAGCGTTGGGCATGAACCAGATCAATTCGTAATTGTTTGTATCCTGTGCTCTCAAAGCAAAGCCGAACCAGCCCCCATTGCCCTCGGGAAGGTGATGGCGGACGAAGCGCAATTCCGCGCGCATGCGGTAATTGTGATACCGGTTTTTTAACAACGCCACCTTTCCGCCGACGACATCATTCACGGTGTTGTTCACCAGCTGTAAAGCCAGCACTCCATCAGATTTGACATTCTCCCACAAGGTAGAGTTCGTTGTGAGATCGTGTAGATCAAGATCCTTAAAATTGTTCATCATCTGCTCCTTAACTTGGTGTGAAGGAACACACCCAATTATTTTACCTTCATGAATCAGAATGAAAAAGGCGATGGCGTTGTCGTAATCCTGGATGCGCTGATCGCCACGGGTGGTTTCAATGCAGTTTTTACCGATTGTGAGGATGATTTGTCATATCGAGGGCATTTTTTCACCCCTTCACCATGCTTAAAATCACGATTATATTTTTTTCTTGGGTACTTTATTGACAAATCCAAACCGCCGATGATAATATGCTATGCGATAGGAAAGGTGCTGGATAGGAATTTTCACGCTGCAGCAATTGCAACCTAATAACAACATCGTTCCATAACACTGCAGAGTAGATCCGTCCCACAACACACATTCCGTATTGGAGGAGAAATTTATGTCAATCAGCAGTGATGTCCTTGCAAAGGTCGTGGCGCGTGACCCTGGTCAGAAGGAATTCCACCAGGCAGTCGAGGAAGTCCTCAAGTCCATCGAGGTCACAGCACAGAAACACCCCGAATACGTCAAGTTCAAGATCTTCGAACGCATCGTGGAACCGGATCGCACCATCATGTTCCGTGTACCGTGGGTGGATGACAAAGGTGAAATCCAGGTAAACCGCGGCTTCCGTGTGCAGTTCAACAACGCCATTGGACCTTACAAAGGCGGTTTGCGTTTCCATCCATCCGTAAATCTGGGCATCATTAAGTTCCTCGGTTTCGAACAGATCCTCAAAAACTCCCTCACCACCCTCCCCATGGGCGGCGCCAAGGGCGGTTGTGATTTCGATCCCAAGGGTAAATCGGACATGGAAGTCATGCGCTTCTGCCAGGCGTTCATGCGTGAACTTTTCCGTCACATCGGTCCCGATTGTGACGTTCCCGCCGGTGATATAGGCGTGGGTGGTCGCGAGATCGGATACATGTACGGTTACTATAAGAAACTCGTCAACGAGCACACCGGTGTTTTGACCGGCAAAGGTCGTGAGTACGGCGGTTCTCTCATCCGCCCTGAAGCGACTGGTTATGGCTCGGTATACTTTGCCGGTGAAATGCTGGCAGCCAATAAAAAAGAATTTAAAGGTACTCGGGCTGTGGTCAGCGGTGCAGGTAACGTATCGCAATACACCATCGAGAAATTGAACCAGCTCGGTAGCAAGCCCATCTCCGCTTCCGATTCCGATGGCACCATCGTCGATGAAGACGGGATCGACGCCAAGAAATTGGCATACTTGATGGAACTGAAGAACATCAAACGCGGCCGCATATCGGACTATGCGAATCAGTTTAAGAATGCCAAGTATTTCGCGGGTAAGAGCATCTGGGAAGTCATCAAGGATGGCTTGAAAGTGGACCTGGCATTCCCCTCTGCCACGCAAAACGAAATCGATGGCAAAGCCGCCGCAGCACTGGTAAAGAACGGCTGCTACCTCGTTTCCGAGGGAGCCAACATGCCATCCACACCCGAAGCCCAGGAAGTTTACCTGGAGCACAAGGTGCTCTACGGACCTGCCAAAGCCGCCAACGCGGGTGGTGTTGCCACCTCCGGTCTGGAAATGTCACAGAACTCCCTGCGCCTGAGCTGGGACCGCGAAGAAGTGGACCAGCGCTTGCATGGCATCATGAAGAGCATCCACAAGGCATCCCTCGATGCAGCTAACGAATACGGCATGCCGGGTAATTATCTTGCCGGCGCTAACATCGCCGGCTTCGTCAAAGTCGCAAATGCCATGGTTGCCTACGGGATTGTGTAATTAACATTTTGTCGAACTAAAAAGAGGAACGCAAGTTCCTCTTTTGATTTTAATAAGAGTATCATATACCATACATCTGGCAACCATGGCTAAGAAAATGATCACAGAAGAGTTGAGCAAATTGGCTCCGCAGTTGGTGCAGGAAGCACTGCGCCAGCTTGTCGACCGGGATTTTGGCGGAGATGAAGCGCTGCTTAAGCAAGAGCTCAAACTGGGCGCCTGCCTGCACTGTCAGCAGGTCTCGGATTTTCTTGCAGAAAAAATCGCACAGAAAATGCGATCCATCGATCCATCCATCCGTGCCATACACCGCTATGAGCTGGAACCTATCAAGAAAGCCAATTCCTTCTCCTTGCAAAAGGATGAAATCCCGCAAAGCGCCGGGATCAACTTGGTCGTTGTGGCAGATGAAATCCACACCGCTACACAAACCTGGTTGATGAATTTGGAGAAAGCGCTCATTGTAGAGTTTTCTGCCCTCGGCTGTGAACGATTTGGATTGCCCTGCTTTTTCCTGGATGTCCAATTCATCCAGGAAAAATACTTCTCCGCTCATCGTGGGCTGGGATTGCTAACCCACGGGCACAGCGTTCGCTCAATCCCCATACAAGGACCGGAACCAAGCCCTGAGAATCCCTCGCTGGAGGAAATGGGAGAGCACGTCGAATGGCAGCAGCGCATCCTTCAATCCATCGACCTTGAGTTGACACCGGAATACAGCCTGTTCGAACGCGCATCCGAGATACTACGACTGCCGGAAAACCAGCGTGAATACCGCGAGTCCGAACTGCGGGAGATCAAGGTTGCCCTGATCCGTAAATTGATCAGCGACCAGCTTGCCTATATCAACCTCGCCAAGGAATGGCTGACTTTTTCCGATCTTGAAAATATCTACCGGCGCAGGGTAGGGCTTGGCAGGATTGGTGGAAAATCCGCAGGGTTGATCCTTGCTAATCGCATCCTGCAGGATGTGGGGGATGAGACTATTCGCACACACATCCATACGCCGGAGTCTTTTTACCTGGGTTCAGATCTCATCTACATTTTCATGGCGATGAATGGTCTGATGCACTGGAACAACCAGAAATACAGCCCAGAGGAAAGCATCCGCAATGAATATGCTCAAATCCAGCAGGAATTTGAAAAAGGCACATTTCCTCCCGAAATCCTTTCCGACTTGCAGCAGATCCTCGAAAAAATCGGTAACAAGCCATTGATCGTCAGATCTTCCAGCCAATTGGAGGATAATTTTGGCACTTCCTTTGCTGGTAAATATGACAGCTTCTTCTGTCCCAACCAGGATACACCAGGAAATAACCTGACCAACCTGGTGCATGCGATTGCAAAAACATACGCCAGTACCCTGAAACCGGATGCCCTGCTCTATCGGCGCAGCAAAGGATTGCAGGATTACGATGAGCGCATGGCAATTCTGATCCAGGTGGTGGAAGGGTCCGCGTTCGGTGATTATTACCTGCCATTTGCTTCAGGCGTTGCATTTGGCAGAAACCTATATCGATGGGCACCACAGATCCGCCGGGAAGCAGGTTTTACGCGCCTGGTCTGGGGATTGGGCACAAGGGCTGTCGACCGCGTCGGTAACGATTACCCACACCTGGTTGCCCTCAGCCACCCACTACTGCAGCCCGATGATTCCCCCGAATCCATCCGTTATTATTCTCAGCAGTTCGTCGATTTGATCGACTTAATAAACAACTCGATGAAGACTCTCCCGATCAAGGAAGTGCTTACGCCGGAATATCCTGAAATCCGTTACCTGGTGCAAAAAGAAGAGGATGGATTCTTTTCCACTCCCCGCAGTCGGGTGTTGGTGGCAGATATCCACAAGATGGCAATAACTTTCGATGAATTGTTGCGCAGGACAACGTTTGCTGAATTATTGGCTCGCATTCTCCATTTACTTGACGAACGTTACCGGCTTCCGGTCGATATGGAATATACGGTTGAACTGCGCAATATGGATTCAGCGAAACCCGATGTACACATTACCTTGCTGCAATGCCGCCCGCAAAGCCGGATGATCAATCTGACATCGGCTAGTCTACCCAAAGACCTGCCCGTTGAGAGGATAGCATTCCGCACCAACTTCATGGTCCCTCAAGGATATTTACCGGATATCCAGCATGTCTTATTCGTCCCGCCGGAAGAATATCATAAACTCACCAAGCCAAACGCCTTTGTTTCTCTCACGCGCGCCATCCAGGAACTGAATAAAAGACTTACAGATAAAAAGTTCATCTGCGTCGGTCCGGGCAGATGGGGAACCACCAATTCCGAATTGGGTGTGTATGTGACCTACGCGGATATTTTCCACTCTGCTGCGCTTGTGGAGCTTTCCGGAAAGAATGTAGGAGTCGCACCCGAACCATCTCTGGGGACACATTTCTTCCAGGACCTAATGGAAGCACAAATTTATCCGTTGTCCATCAATCTGGATAATTCCGAAGCAATCTTCAACCGCGATTTCTTCTACAACACACCCAACCATTTGAAGGATTTTCTGCCAGCGGTTGATGAAGCCATAATTCACTGCCTTCGCCTGATCGCTGTATGTGATTTTAAGAAAGCGAATCACCTCGATATCTTCATGGATGATGAAAAAAGCCTGGCAGTTGCATTGTTTGCCAGGCATTAATCCGTGCTACTTATCCAACAATCAGTCGATTTATACCTTTGTCGTTCTTAAGAAATATCGTTCAATCGCTCCCATCACTTTTTCAACGGGCACATAGAGTGTATTCACTTCTGAAGGAACCAAAAACATTGCTTTCCCTGAAACGGTGGCAAATTTTTCTCCAAAGATGGATTGATCATTTCCATCAACATTGCTTTCGAATTTCGGAGGTTTTTTCCCAGCACATTTGGTAAAGAGCTCAGTCAATATAGAAAATCCTGAAGCACCTGGTTTTTGTGGAAAAGCCGGTTTAAAAGCATGAACTTTACTGTCCAATGAAGTAATCGTTCCTTGTGATTCTGCCAAGGGTGTGGCAGGGATGACAACATGCGCTTCTTTCACTGTCTGTGTCTCCAGAAAATCCATTGCAACAATGAATTCCGCTTTTTTGAACCACGGAATGACTTCTGCAATTGATTTTGGATCTTCACCCAGGATGAACCAACCTCTAATCTTTCCTTCCGTCGCAGATCTTTTGAAATCAGCAAGTTGTTGACCGTTATCCAGAATATCATGGAGTCCCTGGGAATTGGATGCGTTGCGGGTAAGGAGCAACCCATTGAAGGGTTTTTCAATCCTCCCGGTAAGGAGCAATAGATTGGAAATAGCCTGAAGATCACCGGATGATCGATCAGAATCCGAATCAGCGTTGTATACGACCACAACATTCCTGGCGCAGTCACCGAATATTTGTATCAATCGGTCAACTTCATCGAGACTCACACCGCACGTTTCAAGGGATTTTCCCAAATTTGGTAATCCTGCAGTCAATTTCTTCAAGCCGTCTGTTCGCTTTCGGATGTATTCCTTGTCTATGGAGTCCCGGCGAATTAGCTCCCCGGCTACTGCACTGAGAAGCAAGGTTGAAGTGCCTCGGCGTGCATTCAGCCAAACTGATACTGCATCCTGTAATCCCGTTTCGGCGGAACTAATGGAAACAAGGATAGCTCCTTTACGGATTGCCCTGCGAATGCGGAAACCCAACACAGGATTTTCTTCCATCGGGTCGGAATTAACCAAGATAATGACATCTGCTTTTTCGACATCTTCCATCGGTATCGTCGATCGGGTTGCACCTAACGTTGACTCCAGGGAAGGAAGATCATCTCTGATCAAGGATGATAATCCAGCAACATTACCGGACCCAAATCCTTCCTTAGCAAGTTCCTTTACCAGGTATATTTCCTCGTTTGTGGCACGTGGAGAAACGAGGAATCCCAGCGCACCGGGTCCATATTTATCAGCGATGGTTTTCAATCCCTGAATGGAAACTTCGACAGCTTTTTCGATTGTAGCAGTCTTGCGTGATTTGCCTTCGTGGAAAATCGGGCTGACTACTCTTTCCGAACTATTGATATAGCCATGCCCAAACCGCCCACGCTTGCATAATTCGCCGGGCAAATACATCGATTCATGCTTGGCAGTAATAAACCAGGTTGAATCATTCACCTTGTTGTAATCCAACTCGCAACCAACTCCACAATAACTGCAAACGGAAGGGTACTCCACCGTGCGCCAAGGACCTGGCTTGGTTAACCCCAGATTGAACGTAATCGCGCCAGTGGGGCATACGTCGATGCAGTTCCCACATGCAATGCAGTTGGTGTTCTGCAGCGGGATGCCCATGGTGGGTTGAATAAGCATGTCAAAGCCGCGATATGTGAATCCAAGTGCCCCAACACCTAGAATGACATCACACGTGCGAACGCACAATCCACACAGAACACACTTATTTGGATCGAGGGTGATGTATGGGTGGCGGTCATCCACCGGGTATTTCTTTACTTTGCCCGAGAAACGCTTCTGCTCTGCACCATATTCAGATGCATACTGCTTCAGTTTACAGGTGAACACATCAGCACATCCGCAGGTAAGACAGCGGAGAGTCTCCATGGTTACAGTCGGAGTGTCAATTCCCAGGTCAACTTCTTCAAAATTGGAAGCACGCAATCTCGCATCTTCTTTTTTCATTGTAGAGCGTTCCAATTTGGGTAAGTTTTGAAGGAACTCGGCAGGTAGTCTGCCAAAGTTGGTGCGTTTGCTGAGGAATTCCACCGGAGCAGATCGTGTGATGCCTTCCAGTAGAAAACCATCGATTACATCTGCTGCCTTGCGGCCAGCACCAATGGCATCAATTGCGGCTGCGGGACCTGTGGCAATATCGCCTCCTGCAAACAGACCGCTGATGTTAGTTGCAAATGTCCCATTTTCGATGGAAATAGTCTTGTGCTTTGATACATTGATGACACCAAGCTGGTTGCCTTCCAGACAATCCAAATCACAATCCTGCCCGATGGCGGCGATAATGGTCGAGCATTCTATATCGAATTCCGATCCTTCCACAGGCATCGGGCTCCTGCGTCCCGATGCATCCGGTTCGCCCAACTTCATGCGCTGGCAGCGCATGGCTTTGACCTTATCGTTTTCTGCAATCACTGCCAGTGGTGCTACGAGGAATTCAATTAGCACCCCTTCTTCGATGGCATCTTCGATTTCAACATTATCCGCCGGCATCTCTTCACGTGTACGTCGATAAAATATGCTCACTTTCTCCGCCCTGCAACGAACAGCCGTCCTGGCGGCATCAATGGCAGTGTTGCCACCGCCAACCACGATGACATGCCCCGATAATTCTGGAGCGCTCTCCCCTTTCACCTGCTCCAAGAAATCGATCCCACCGATAACACCAATAGCATCTTCTTGATCGACGCGCATTTTCTTGGCCTTTGATGCACCCATGGCAAGAAATATTGCTTCGAATCCTGATTTTTTTAGCTCATCAAGCGAGAAGTCTTTCCCAAGTTTTTTCCCTGTGTGGCTGACAATCCCGTTGGCAAGGATGTTGTTGATTTCCTTATCCAAAATAGATCCCGGCAAACGGTATTCAGGAATCCCATATCGCAGCATTCCACCCAGCTTGGGGTGCGATTCAAAAATCTCAACCGCATATCCTTTGCGCGCCAGATAGTATCCAGCCGTCAGACCTGCCGGACCTCCACCAACAATGGCGACTTTGTGACCGTTGGAAGGTACCGGCACCGGAGCAGGCAGACGATCCGTTTCAAGGTCGGCAATGTAGCGTTTGACAAAATTCACTGCCACCGGGGAATCTATATCATTCCGACGACAGTTCGCTTCACAGTATCGGACACACACACGTCCACAAACGAGTGGCAAGGGATTCGTTTGACGGACCAATTCAAGTGCTTCCAGATACCTTCCCGCATTGGCGAGCGCCAGGTATCCCTGCACATCCACATTGGCAGGACAATTTTCATAGCATGCGCCGCGACAATCGGCAAAATGGTTGGACAGTAGCATATCCAGAGCGTTCTTGCGGGCTTTGTGGACTTTATCGTTGCAAGTTTGAATCACCATGCCATTTTGCGCCTCTGTTGTACAGGAAAGCACAAGCTTACTGACATTATTCGTTTCCACATCGACCACACACAGCAGGCAAGATCCATATGCCGGCAACCGTGGATCAAAACACAGGGTTGGTATTTGCAATCCATTCGTGCGGCAGGTTTCCAAAATGGATTTTCCCGCGGGCACGGAATATGCTTTGCCATCAATCGTAATATTTATGAAGGTCTGGTCTGTCATGGAGTATGTCCTTAATCCTTGTAGACAGCATCAAAATTGCACACGGTAATGCATTTGCCACATTTGATGCATTTCGTTTGATCGATGACATGAGCCATTTTCTTTTCGCCCGTAATGGCAGATGATGCACAGTTGCGGGCACACAACGTACAACCGGTGCATTTATCAGGGTCGATAATGTAATTCACCAGCAATGCGCAGCTATGTGCTGGACATTTTTTATCCATGATGTGCGCATCATACTCGTTACGGAAATATTTCAGCGTGGTAAGGACGGGGTTGGGAGCAGTCTGCCCCAACCCACATTGAGCCGTTGCTTTAATCTGCTGTCCCAACTCCTGAAGCAGATCAATATCATTTTCATGACCTTTGCCCTCCACGATGCGTTCCAACGCTTCCAACATGCGCAATGTGCCAATACGGCAACTGGTGCACTTCCCACAAGATTCATTTTGGGTAAATTCAAGGAAGAACCGCGCCATCTCCACCATGCAGGTGGTTTCATCCATCACCACCATACCACCAGAACCCATGATGGCACCTGTTTGCGTGATCTGGTCGTAATCGATCTGGGTATTTCCCAATTCTGCCGGGATGCAACCACCGGAAGGCCCACCCATCTGGACAGCTTTAAATTTCTTATCACCCTTGATACCGTCACAGATATCGTAAATGATCTCATTGATGGTGATGCCCATGGGAACTTCAACCAACCCGGTTCGCTTGGCTTTTCCAGTGACTGCGAACACTTTTGTGCCCTTGCTTTTTTCAGTTCCAATGGATGAAAAACTTTCCGGTTTGTTTTGAATGATCCAGGGAAGATTGGCCAAGGTTTCAACGTTGTTGATCACCGTCGGCTTCCCCCACAACCCTTTGACTGCCGGATACGGAGGACGGATGCTAGGGGTACCGCGGCGACCTTCAATGGAAGCAATCAATGCTGTTTCTTCACCACACACAAAGGCACCCGCACCTTCTTTAATCTTGATATGGAACGAAAAATCAGTTCCTCCCAATGGATGATCCAGCAATCCGCGTTCGGTAGCATCTTTGATGGCGTTCTTCAAGCGGACTATTGCCATGGGGTATTCCGCACGGCAATAAATATATCCATTGCTGGCGCCGATAGCATAAGCAGCGATCATCATGCCCTCGAGGACTGAATGCGGATCACCCTCCAAAACACTACGATCCATAAATGCCCCCGGATCACCTTCATCAGCGTTACAGATTACATATTTTTCCCGACCGGGTTGCTGGCGGGCAAAACCCCATTTTTTGCCAGTTGGGAACCCACCCCCACCCCTCCCACGCAATCCGGATGCACTGATTGCATCGATGACCTGATCAGGGGTTTGAGTCTGGACGATGTGCTTGATAGCCTGGTAACCGCCATTATTCATGTAATCTTCGATGGACATGGGATCGATGAAACCACAATTCCGCAGAGCGATGCGCTTCTGCCTAGCCATGTAGGTCATTTCAGGACCTTCTTCATAATCCTGCAGGACCATCCAATCATAGAGTGGGTTATTTCCCTGTATGTGTTCCGTGATAATCTTTTCGGCTTTCTCCGGAGTGATATCCCCATACAGGAATTTGCTCTTGCCATCCGCGATCTCCACCAGCACCTCGCGATAGCACATGCCAATACAACCCGTTTCGGCTACACGGACAGAAGACAAATTCCTGTCCTGTATCAATTTTGTAAAAGTGTCCCTAACTTTGTAAGCTCCTGCAGAAACTCCGCATGTGGCGGTACCAATGGTTACGGTGATCATTTCGCCACCTCCGCAGGTTTCGATTGCGCCAATCCTTCTTTCCGATAATTCCTCAGGATTGAACGGATGGATTGAGGTGACAAACGGCCATGCGTCATATCGTTGACCATCATGGCAGGCGCAAGACTGCAGCAACCGAGACATGCAACCGGGACTAGTGTGAAGATTCCGTCAGGTGTAGTATCGTCATTCGTTAACTTGAGCTCATCCACAATCACTTCTCGCAACATTTTTGAGTTGTTCACATGACAAGCGGTGCCATCGCATAATCGCACAAGATATTTTCCGACTGGTCGCAGACGGAATTGTTTATAAAAAGTGATGATCCCGTATAACTCACTTTCAGGTCTTCCCGTCACTCCGCTGATATATTTCACGGCGATTTCCGGGATGTACCCGAAAGATTCTTGTGCAGACTGGAGCAGCAGAATGATCTGCCCAGCTTCGCCCTGGAATTTCCATACTTCTTGGTTCAAGCGCGGGTAGTTGAAGTTTACGGCAAGATCAATGATTTTTAATAGATTCAATCTGATAATGCCATTAAGTGATTTGATTGATTTGGCAACGATCTCCTCTACTTTGTGAAAACTGGGAGCTTGCAGCTTAATAATCATA
Source organism: uncultured Chloroflexia bacterium (assembly GCA_963699305.1). Classification (GTDB taxonomy): domain Bacteria; phylum Chloroflexota; class Anaerolineae; order Anaerolineales; family Anaerolineaceae; genus JBGQAS01. The sequence goes on from OY969431.1 coordinate 1,645,447, forward strand.
CCCTTTTGATTTTTAAAGACGGTGCAGGAAATCACCCCAGGAAGCGTGAGCAATTGGCTTCGTAATTCCTTTTCCGTCGAAGGCTCAAATTCGATTTGTGTATAAGCTGAGACATCCTTGCAGGAAAGAAAATCCGTATGAGCGTCGTCATAAAGCGACCCTTGTTCAGTAACAGAAATGGGCAAGAATATGGATTCAAGAAATTGTGGCTTCTCCTGAAATTCCTTGACAAAGAATTCCATTAATCGTAACTCGTCGGACGCGGAAATCAAAACGATTAAATCGTATTTCCCCCGGATCGCATCTATTTCAAGAACATATTCGAGTCCAGCAAGTTCCTTGAAAACAGATAGCTGATTTTCGTGTTCCTTTATCTTGATAAGGCAATATCCGAGAGTTGGAGCTTTCACTCCGGGATTCTTCTTTTGCTTCTGCGATACTCGTTTATCAACCATCTTGGTTTATCCTGAAAGATGAAATCAAAAACATCGCACATGAGAATTATAAGGGGGATGGTTTGTCTCAACCAATACGATATTCATCACCTTTTCGATAAAATTGCATCACATTAACCTTTTTCGGGCTCTGTGAAACAATCATTTTTGTCCCATTTTTCACTTTTTCTTCCATTTCAATAGAAAATTCATTCAAAACGCTAATTTTTCAATTTTGGAGTGTTATGCTATAGTCCATTCATACTATGATGAAATCAAAAGTGAACGCAACAACCATCCAATTGGACAACGGATTAATCGTCAAACTCAAGGAAATGCATTCCGCACCATTGATCAGTCATTGGGTGTGGTACAGGGTTGGCTCAAGGGATGAACTACCCGGCAAGACTGGCATCTCGCACTGGGTGGAACATATGCAATTCAAAGGCACCAAGCGATTCCCGGCAAATGTTATGGATAAAACTATTTCCCGGGAAGGCGGTGTTTGGAATGCCTTCACATATCTTGATTGGACCACATTTTTTGAAACGTTACAGGCGGATAAAATCGAATTGGCTTTCACCTTGGAAGCTGACCGGATGCGGCATAGTCTTTTTAAACCCAAAGAAGTTGAAGCTGAACGTACGGTAATCATTTCGGAACTTGAGGGAAATGAAAACGAACCAGCATACCGTTTGAGTAAATCCGTTCAGCAGGCGGCATTTGAGACTCATCCATATCGCATTGAAACCATCGGAGAATTGGCTGACTTGCGCGCCATCACCCGCAACGACTTGTACAACCATTATCAGACTTACTATTGCCCTGCCAACGTCATTATTGGTTTGGCAGGAGATTTTAAGACTGCCAAAATCGCAGAAAAATTGAATAAATTTTACGGGAAAATCCCACCCGGGAATCCATCCCCACATCCTGCCAAACGTGAAAAATCGCTCTCTTCTGAAAAACGATTGGGGCTAAAGGGTCCTGGGGAAACTATATTCATGGAGGTCGCTTATCGAGCTCCGGAAGCCAGTCATCCGGATTTTCATGCGTTTACTGTTTTGGACTCTCTCCTCACGGGACCTACAAGTCTAAACATGTTCGGAGGTGGCAGCATTTCCAATAAAACCTGCCGACTGTATCGAAAATTGGTGGAAAAGCGGTTGGCTGTGGGAGTTGGAGGAGGATTACAAGGTACGATTGATCCATTTCTCTACATCATCTCCATGACGTTGCCGCCCAACGGTAAACCCGAACGCGCTTTACGAGCTGTCGACAACGAGGTTAAACGAATTCAAAACGATCTTGTGAAACCTGAGGAGATCACGCGAGCAGTCAAACAAGCCAAAGCACTGTTTGCATATGGCAGCGAGAACATTACAAACCAGGCGTTCTGGTTGGGTTTCGCTGAGATGTTTGACTCATACGAATGGTTTGTCGAATATGTGGATCGGTTGGAAAAAGTGACTCCCGCTGATATACGTGATGTGGCACAAAAATACTGTCAACGCGAGACGCGGGTGATCGGGAGTTACATACCTTCCCTGGCTGGAGAAGGAAAATGACCAAAATTCACCTTTCCTCCTGGAGATCTCTGCCCGGTCCGGAAGATATCACCCGAACCGTCCTTCCAAATGGTATCACCATCCTTTCACGCTCCAACTTTGAAAGTCCATCCGTTGTGATCAGTGGTTATTTGATGAATGGCAGTGTTTTTGATCCGGATGAAAAATTAGGGTTGGCATATTTCACTTCCCTAGGCCTTATGCGTGGAACCCGGAAATTCAATTTTCAAGAATTGTATGACCGGTTGGAGTCTGCTGGTGCCAGCCTGGGATTCAGCACAACCGTCCACACCACAAGTTTTGGCGGCCGCTCATTGGTGGAAGACATTTCTTTACTTCTCACCATTTTGGCAGATTGCATTCGTTATCCCACTTTTCCTTCGCTCCAATTGGAATTATTGCGAGCGCAATTATTTACCAGTCTCTCATTGCGCGCCCAAGATACCGAGGAGATGGCTTCGATCGTTTTCGATCAGCTCATGTTTCCCAAGCACCCCTATGGCAGACCCGAAGATGGTTTTCCCGAAACGGTAAAAATAATATCCCGCAGGGACATTCAGCAGTTCCATCATAACAACTACGGACCAAAAGACATGGTGCTTGTGGTGGTTGGCGCGCTTGATTCCAATCGGATCATCAATGAAATTGGACACGTTTTTGGAGATTGGAAGAACCCCTCGCAACCAGGACCTCCCAAATTACCCGTTGCGCGATCCCCACGAAAGACCCTTCGTAAACACATATCCATTCGCGAAAAAACGCAAACAGACTTGGTCATGGGCACACTCGGTCCGAGGCGCAATTGCGATGATTTCCTGAGTGCTTCACTGGGAAATAACATTCTTGGGCAATTTGGCATGATGGGACGCATTGGCGGGGTGGTCCGTGAACAAGCCGGACTCGCATATCATGCTTCAACAAGCCTGAATGCTGGGATAGATGTGGGAACCTGGGAAGTATCTGCAGGTGTAAATCCAGTAAATCTACAAAAAACGATCGATCTGATAATTAAAGAGCTTCACCGTTTTATCTCAGAACCGGTGACTCCTGAAGAGCTGCAAAACAGCAAATCAAATTTCATCGGCAGGCTTCCCTTGTCATTGGAGTCGAATGCCGGAGTAGCAAGCGCTTTACTAAATCTTGAGCGGTTTCAGCTTGGACTCGATTTTTACCAACGTTATCCTTCAATGGTCAAGGCGGTGACATCCACACAAGTGCTGGAGACTGCGCAAAAATACCTATACCCGGAAAAACTTGTCATCGTAAGCGCAGGTACGGAAAAGAAATCATGATCCTCAGGAATGGAATTGATCTGGTGGAAATTAAAAGGTTTGAGCAGCTTCAACCTGCTATTTTTATGCGCTTCATCGAGCGCGTATATACTCCGCAGGAACTGGTTGAAGCTGACAATTCAATGGAATACCTCGCTGGTCGGTTCGCTGCAAAGGAAGCAGTCGTTAAAGCATTGGGAACCGGAATTGGTCCGGTGGGCTGGAAGGAAGTAGAGGTCCTGAGCAATGAGGAGGGCAGGCCCGTTTTGATATTAACCGGTCGTGCAAAAAGAATTGCCGATGAACTTGGTTTGGATATTTGGTCGGTAAGCATCAGTCATTCCCACGCAATTGCAGTCGCCCAGGTTGTAGCGATCGGTGAACCGAAAGATCTCAAGAAAAGACCGGAATGAAACTCCTCACGGTAAGCGATATCGAGGTTCCATATCTGTGCAGTCCAGCAGTCAACGAACGATTCCATAAATTGGATCTGATCATCAGCTGCGGTGATCTGGGGACCGAGTATCTAGAATTTCTAGCAGATGCACTCAACGCCCCTTTATATTATGTTTTTGGAAACCATCAAGCTCATTCCATATCCGACCCTGAACACAAAGTTATGGTTCCCCAAGGAACCAGTCTACATGAACGGTGCGTTGTCGACCATACGGGGTTGATCATGGCTGGCATTGAGGGGAGCTTACGCTACAATTATGGTCCTTATCAATACTCTGAACTCGAAATGTGGACGAAAGTGCTTCAATTCGTCCCCATTTTCCTGATCAACAAAGTACGGTTCGGACGTGCAGTCGATATCTTCGTCACCCACGCTCCCGCCTGGAAAATATTGGATAAATACGATCGCCCCCATCGTGGTTCCAAGGCGTTTCGCTGGCTAATCCAGACATATTCTCCATTGCTGCATGTATTTGGACACATCCATCTTTATCGTCAGGATGCCCTAGCTTCCTATATGTTCCGAAAGACGCTAGCGGTAAATACATATGGCTTCCGTCAATTCAATATCGAGATTCCCCGCAAAGAAAGATCGGTGCTTTCCACCGCTTCAGTTACTGTTGTTAAAAAAGGATTTTGATGCCTGGACGATTAGAGGACCTAGACCTCAATTATTCACAAATCGCACACGATGATTTTAATATTGCTTATCGCAAGAGATTCTGGCATTCGGTGCGTTCATGGCTTGGGCAGCATAATAATGAATTGCTCCCTTTTGATGAAGTTCTTCGACAATTACCCCTCCGCGGCCAGCATTACATCGGTTTATTACAGGTACCCATCGACAACATCGTAGGAAGTCTCAGCCGCTACAACGATTTCGACCGGGCGTTCTTACCCCGCCAGACGCACACACGGGACCGCTGGGAGAATATCGATAAAGCTCATTTGCGAGATGTGAACCTTCCACCCATTGAGTTGTACAAAATGGGAGAAATGTACTTTGTTAAAGATGGCAACCATAGGGTTTCGGTAGCTCACGAACGCGGGCAGGTTTTCATCGATGCACAAGTGATTGAAATAGATACTCCCGTGGAATTAAAACCCGACCTGGTATTGCGCGATTTAGAGTTGAAGAAGGAACAAGCTGATTTTTTACAACAAACCAAGCTTTCCGACATACGCCCTGATGTAAAAATTGAATTTACCACCCCCAATCAGTATCCCAAACTACGCGAACATATCCGCGTTCATCGCTGGTACATGGGTGAGAAACTACAGCATGAAATCAACGAAGAGGATGCCATTGCCGGATGGTACGATGAAGTGTATATACCGCTTATCCGAATCATCCGGCGGAAACAAATCTTAAAGGAATTTCCCGGAAGGACGGAAGCAGATCTGTATTTATGGATCATCGAGCACCGATATTATTTAATGGAAGAATATAAAAATGATGTCAGCCTGGAAAAGGCAGCCATGCATTTCGTAAATACATTTTCCCGACACACGATTGGTAAGCAATTAAAATTCTACCTTATCCAATTCAAACGGATTTTCCAAAGATCAAAAAAAGGGAAATAAATTAATCAGGATGATTTCCGCATCCCCAACCAAAAGTAGTTGGGGCGGATCAAGTGATATTTGCGAACTTCCATTCCCATAATCCCAACATTTTCTTCAGTCAACATACTGGGGTGGACAATACATACTTCCGGTCTTACTCCATATTTCATGGAATAATAAACAGCTGCGTTCTGGATGCGCTTAATGAGATTTGATTGGCTATCGTTATCGTACCAAAGCATTCCGATATTCATCATTTCTTCCATTAGAACATTTATTCTATTATAGATTATTTCTTTTCATTGTCAATAGACTTTTTTCAATATTTTTTATTCCACTTTTGGTATTTTTAAGGTATCCTGTAACCCATTGAGTTTTACGACTTCGCCCATTAAGGAGGTCTGTGTGATCAAAGAAACCGTCAAGGAAGCCGAGCATAAAATGAAGACTGCCATTCAGACGCTTGAAGGGGATCTATCCGGAATTCGTACCGGTCGAGCCAGCCCTGCGCTGGTGGAAAAATTGCAGGTCGAATATTATGACACTCCCACACCATTGATCCAACTTTCCAACATCAGCGTTCCCGAGCCGCGCCAATTGCTGATTCGTCCATTCGATCCGACCACATTGAAATCCATCGAAAAAGCGATCATCGCATCCGATCTCAGCCTGGCGCCCAATAATGATGGCAAAGTGATTCGCTTGAATCTTCCTCCACTTACCGAGGAAAGACGCAGGGAATTGGTAAAAGTGGTCCACAACCGTCTTGAGGATTGCCGGGTGGCGATCCGGAACATCCGTAGGGACATTATCAAGGATTTACGGGAGTTTGAAACAGAAAAGATGATATCCAAGGATGATTTGAAAACCGCTGAAGAGGAATTGCAGAAACTGACAGATAAAATGATCGAAGATGTCGATGCGATTGGGAAGCACAAGGAAACGGACATCCTCGAAGTTTGATTTATCCTTATGTCCAAAAAGAGCGGTTCACCGCGAAAAACGACAACACCTACTCACATAGCCATTATCATGGATGGGAATGGTCGTTGGGCACGTCAGCATGGATTGCCAAGACTTGCTGGTCATCGGTCGGGAACAGAGAACCTTAGGCGTATTATCCGGGCATGTGCGGAATTGGGTGTTCAGTTTCTGACGATCTATGCGTTTTCCACCGAGAATTGGGCGCGACCTAAAGACGAAGTGGAAGGCCTGCAGCGCATTCTGGAAGATGTTGTCGATAATGAACTGGCTGAATTGGATGCAGAGGGTGTTCAGATCCGACATATAGGTCGTCTCGAGCAAATAAACGAACGCTTGCAAACGAAAATCAGGCTGGCCATTGAAAAAACAAAACATAATTCCCGACTGATCCTGAACATTGCATGGAATTACGGTGGGAGAGATGAAATCATCCATGCTGTCCAGGGGATCATCAAGGAGGGGATTCCACTCAAAGCCATTGATGCCGAGGCAATCAACCGTCATCTCTACACAGCTGGGATCCCCGATCCGGATCTTAATTATCCGAACTTCAGGCGAACTGCGTACCAGCAACTTCCTACTTTGGCAATCCGCGTATTCCGAGTGGTATGTCACACCCACATTATGGCCGGATTTTAATAAAGAGGAACTGATCAAAGCTATTGCAGAATTCAACCAAAGAGAACGTCGCTTTGGCATGACATCCGAACAACTCATCGCAAAGGAATAAAATGCTGGCAAAACGCTTACTCAGTATCGCGATCCTGGTACCTCTCCTTATCGCTTCAATTTATTTTGGGGGTTGGTGGTTGACTGCTTTTATTGGGATATTTGTCGGAATCGCAGCATGGGAATATGGACGATTATTCAGATCCGGTAATTACAACCCATCCTTGATTATTTTGATCGCTGGCAGCACGTGTCTCATCATTGCCAGGCAACTGTTGAATACCGAGGGTATCCTCGCAGTTCTCGCCATACTCGTACTTGTATGCATGATTTGGCATACTATCGCCTATCAGCGAGGTGTGCAAACAGCAGCAACCGATTTTGCCATTACGCTTACTGGTTGCTTGTACCTCGGTTTTCTGGCAAGTTATATCCTATCAATCCGCATGTTACCGGATGGACTATTCTGGTTGTTGCTGGTGATCCCCTCCATCGCTTTGGCAGATGGGGCGCGTATTTTGTCGGCAGAGCGCTTGGAAAACACCGCATGATGGACAAAGTCAGTCCCAAAAAATCCTGGGAAGGCTACATTGGGGGGGTGATCATCACTTGTATCCTGACCTCTTTGTTGGCCTTGTGGTTCCATCATTGGGTTAACGTCATCTCCTGGCAAAAAGGGCTCTTGATCGGTGCAGTACTCGGAATATTGGCACCGCTGGGAGATTTTGGTGAAAGCATGCTTAAACGACAATTCAATATGAAGGATTCGAGCCAACTCATTCCTGGTCACGGCGGATTTCTCGATCGCGTGGATTCGTTCCTGTTTGCGGCTGTATTTGGTTATTACCTTATCCTTTGGTTTCTCATGTAGACTTTTCGGGAGGGAATATGGTTAATCGTCAACCTACCCGCAACCTTGCACTCGAACTGTGCCGCGTCACCGAGGCTGCAGCATTAGCAGCCGGCCGTTTTGTCGGCAGAGGTGATAAAGATTCCGCAGACAAGGCAGCAGTGGATGCCATGCGCCTTGTGCTGAACACAATCGAAATGGATGGAAAAATTGTCATCGGTGAAGGCGAAAAAGATGCGGCTCCCATGTTGTACAACGGCGAGAAACTTGGAAATGGTGAACCTCCCGAGGTGGATATTGCAGTCGATCCCATCGATGGCACACGCCCGGTGGCACATGGATTATGGAACACCATTTCTGTTGTAGCCCTCGCGCCGCGTGGCACGATGTTCGATCCTGGTCCGTTTGTTTACATGGATAAAATCGCAGTAGGTCCGGTTGCAAAGCAAGTCATCGATATTAATGCCCCCGTAAAAGATAATCTGGAAAAGATCGCCAAAGTCAAAGGTGAAAATGTGCGCGATCTCACCGTGGTCATTCTGGACCGCCCCCGTCACACACAGTTGATTGCCGAAGTGCGTTCTTGTGGTGCACGAATTCGTTTAATCCCGGATGGCGATGTGGCTGGTGCCATCATGGTGGCATGGCCGGAATCACGTATTGACGTACTATTGGGAATCGGCGGCACACCGGAAGGGGTGCTTGCAGCTGTGGCCTTGCGCTGCATGGGGGGGACCATCCAGGCAAAGATCCATGCCCGCACCCCCGAAGAAGTGGAAAAAGGTAAAAAGCTTGGGATGGATATTTCGAAGACGCTCTTGATGGATGACCTGGTCAGTTCGGAAGATGTATTCTTTGCAGCCACGGGGATCACCAATGGCGACTTATTGCGAGGTGTCGATTACTTTGCGGATGGTGCTGAAACCGACAGCCTGGTGATGCGCGGGCTGACCGGTACGGTACGCCATATCATTTCCACCCACCGTTTAAGCAAACTCGATAAAATCAGCGCCATCCATTATTAAATCCCAAATGTGTCACAATCACGATTAAATAAAGACACCCCTTTCGGGGTGTCTTTGCTGTCTTATTTCAATTCCCAAGTGATATTGACTGAGACGCTGATCACCAATTGTCCTGAAGAAACGGGGACATTGGTCGCCATATCATAATATGTTCCACCGCCTCCACCCTTGCCTTCGTACATGGGGATCGGGTTGTTGGAATAAATATTAAGGTACTGTACATTGCCAAGCTTTTCACCCGTCAGGGTAACCAATTGATCCGCTTGAGCTTGTGCATCTTTCACAGCTAATTCACGAGCCTGCGTAAGCGCCTGTGAAGGATCGAGCACGCTGAAGTTGATGCTGTTGATGGTGTTCGCACCATTGCGGACCACTGCATCCAATATATGACCCAACTCACTCAAATCACGGACGGTAACAAAAACCGTGTTGGAAGCTGAATAATACGTGCCGGTAATCAAACCGTTAGTATCGTAGGTGTTGTTCGGATAGACATTGAAACCGGATGTCTGAATATCCTTGTCTTCCACACCCAATTCATTCAACGCGTCCCGTATGCCCTGCGCTTGAGCAGTATTCTGATCGAGCACATCGGTCACGGTGGGACCCTGGTTTTGGACTCCAACGTTGACATAAGCAACATCGGGTGTCAAATACACTTCACCGGTCCCGGTGACATTAATACTGCGGACATTGGGCGGATTCACACCCGCAGTTGTTCCGCCACAGGCAGCCAGTGTAAGGACAGCCAAAAGGCTTAATGTAATTATAGAAATTTTGGTTTTCATTTTTACTCCTTTAAATTCAAATATTCACTTCAATTAGACGAAAAATTCTGTGAAAAGTTCCCTAAATTCATTGCAGTAGAACACAAAAATGTTACCATGAAAACGCTCCCTTCCGTTTGTCTACCTCAATCGGTTGTGGAGTATATTAATCACAAAGCAGGCGGATTTATCCGCCTGCTGTTTCAGAAACATTATTTCAGGGAATGTATTTTATATCCACAATTCCAACAGCATTTTGAACATCAATTTCCGATGCATCGGAATCCCCACAAAATTCCTTGCGGTCAAACCCGGCAGGCACATTCAAGAGTGATACTGCTGAAGATGAATTGACGCAAATTCTGGCATCTTTCGGGATGTAGATGGTCACCGCACTCGCAGCGCCTTCAATGACTCCGTGATATGTACCGTCGTTCGGCAACGTGATTTTCATGGTACCTGCAGCAATTTTGATATCAAAGTTCGTGAGATCCAATTTGCTCAAGTCAGCAACGATTTCCCCAGCCGCCAGTTCGACGGAAAGCTTCATGGGGACTGTCTCATTAAGCTTGATATCCCATGAGTAATTTGATGTATCGAACGGGTAATAGGAATGTGAATCCTGCACCCGTAATGAAAAGGTGCCGGTATCGGCAGTAACCGAGCTGTTCTGGCTGAACCCTTCATTCTTTCGCAGGTCGATATCGCCTTCAAGAATATTTTTATCCTGGGCACCCCCGCTAATCATCAATGTGCCGGCTGCCATCGAAATATTCCCCGAGGCGTTTTTTGCACCAGCCAAAGGCATGGTGATGGCTTCTGTTCGTTGCGGAGAACCGCCCGCGTACGACATGGCGAACCAATAGATGCCAGCAACCATCGCCAGACCCACTAGAATACCGACCACCCAAGAGATCCACCCGCGGCGTCTGCCTATCAGCAGATCGAGACCGAGCGCGATGATCAACACCGGCCACAAGCGGAAGGCAATGTTCCAGACCGAAACATGGATGTAATTGAAATTAGAGAGCAGGAACAATACTCCCAGTCCGGAAAGCAATACTGACCAGACAAATCCTCCGCGGTTTATGAAACCTTCAATACCGCCAATGACCAGCAACAAAGGCCATAATTTCAGCAATGTATCGATAGTGTCCCCTGCGATCATGTGGGTGGTATTGAGGAACAGGAACACACCCACTGCGATCAGAAGCAGCGGCCAGAATATGTGGAAGTGACGCGGATGGCTCCGGGTTGGAACCTCCGATTTGGGTTCTGTGATAACTACAGGTTTTTCGTCCATATTATTTTTCTCCCCGGAAACCACGGACTAAAAGGAATACTCCAGCCAGGATCAAAATTGCCGGCCAGAGAACGATGTCTTTTACCCAGTGAATCCACTCGAAAGGCAGCGTATTTAGGATGGCAAAACCACCTACCACGATCAACCCAATACCAATGTACAACGGCAGATTGGGATTGTTCTTATTTGCTGCTTCCCGGATTTCCTCACCCATCAAACGAGCTTTATCACCCACATCACTGGGTTGGATTACCGTTACGCCATCTTTTTCGGTCACTTTATCTTCCCGTGGGACAACAATCCAAAGGATGAGATAGAGCAACAATCCAACTCCGCTGGTAACGGCAAGCAGCACAAAAAACAGCCGCACCCAGACCGGATCGATATTCAAATACGTTCCCAAACCAGAGCAAACGCCTCCCAGCATGGCGCCGGTGTGGTTTCTATATAATCGTTTGGTCATTTTTTCTCCTAATTATTTGGCAGGTTTTCTGCGGATCAAGGTGAACACAATCAACCCTGCTCCAATCAATACCAGACCACCCGCCAGAATATAGCTCATCCAGCCTTCCACGGAAGAAAGGAATGCGGCACCCATTACAAACAAAACTCCCGCTGGAATCCACGGCCATTTCATCGGCTTCGAGCCATTCGGAAGTAATGCAACCAATGCAAAGGTAAGCGCAAAACCGAGGAACATGATACCGACCCCGCCTTCACCACCGACCAAGGCATCTGAAGCAACCAGAGCTGCAACAGACACCATCGTACCACCCGGAATAATTGCCCACCAATGGGTCTTGTCGAGAATGTAGATGATCCAGAAGCTCAACCCTATGCAGGCAAGAAAAATGGCAGCGCCCAGATCACCTGGGAAGCCGGGGATCATATCCAAACCGATCAGCCCGCCCAACCCAACGAGTGTTAACCCGGGGATGGCAGCCCACCAGTTTTGTTTGTTTGAAATCAACACAACCAGAAAAGCCACGCCGGCTGTTGCAAACAAGGCAGGGAAAATGAACTGCCACATGGGAGCATCGAATGGAAGAACTTCCAATTGCCGCAGAAGCAGCAAGCCGCCAAATACCAGGATGATCACACCTACTAAAATACGCCAATTCAGTTTCATTTTTTTCTTCTCCTTGAAAATTATTTTATATCCACCGTACCGACACCCGAATCAATTTTTATATCAACTTTATTCTTGGCTGTCTCATATTCAGCGGATTCATACACACTGCCATTCCATGGGAACCGGTTGTTATCCACTTTGTTGCCGGAAATCGCTGTGGATAGCTTGATGCGCGCAGCAACACCGTCTGGAACGGTTACATCGATCGATGCAGCACCAGCGGATATTTTGACGTTGGTAGTCCCTGCTTTCGCAGGCAGAATGACACGCGTGGAGCTTGCACCGGTGTCGATCTTCAAGTCTGTTACCTTTAACTCTCTCAGGTCCAGAGTAGTGTCACTAGCCCCGGATTCAACTTTGAGCGTCAAGGGTATCTTTTTGGTCAACCCAAGTTTCCAGGAAAATCCCATAGTGCCGAGTACGCCGGGGAAATTCTCCATCATCCGCGGATTGGCCTGTACCACCACGCGAGCATGTTTACCCTCCCGATCATCCCTCTGCTCGACTTCACCGGTAAAATTACCTTCCAGCAAAACTCCCTCAGCAACCGCCGTACCCACTTCCAGTTTACCGGCACCATGTTTCAAAATAATCTCGGCATCGGTAGCATTGCCCAGTTCCACCTTTCCGGTACTAGTTGGCAATGGTCGATGCTTGCTCGTCAACGTGGAAAAAATGAACCACAGACCCAACGAGATCAGGATGAACGGCCAAATAAGATTCCAGATATTAACACCCTGGAACCAGCCCAAACTTGACGCTAGAAAAGCCAAACCGACGAGAAGGATCAACGCACCCCAGAAAAAGCTATGCCTGTTCATTTTGAATCCTTTCGCTTCAGGTTAAAGAATCCACGGATAAGGATCAAAACACCTGCGGCAACAAGTACAAGAGGCCAATAACTTTGCAGAACTCCACCTTCGAAATAACCAAAAATCGAACCAAAAATGGCAAAGAAAATGGCAAACATGATCAACGATGAAATAATGGCATCCAGAAATTCCCGTGGCGAAAAGCGTTTTAGCCCGCTCAATAGCCAAGCCAGGAACATGCCAACACCGACAAAACCAGGGATGAGGGTCCAGAGAAATGACCAGGATTCCCAACGTCCGGATACGGCTTGATAGTACAGGATACCTCCGATACCGCTCACAATGGATGCGGGGATTGCCATTTCCGGTGCTCCAACCAGGATGCCTAACACGAGCAACACAGCTCCGGCACCAATGATGATAAATGGCCAACTTGGATGCAGGTCAAATTTGAAAAAATGTGTTGCAACAAACGCCAATCCTACTAAAATTAACACAATTCCGACTGATAAACTTGTTTTTCGATTAATGATCATATTAATACCTCCGCCGAATATTTTTCCACTTCTATATAACGTAAAAAGCCCCCCAAGGTTGCGCACATATAATAAGTATTAATGTTTTCATATCCCCCTTGACATTTTATCCAAGCAGAATAAAATATAAATTATATGAAATTAATCATAAATATTGAGCTGAGAAAAAATTGCATCTGTTATTGTAAAAGGCGGGGTTACCGATAATATCGCGTTCCCATACAACTCACTCGACCGGATAAGACGCGATAACTGACCCCGCAGAATCAGGCAGGCGATGCGCCAGGTGAAATCTCCGGTCGATGTTGTTTTAATAAGCAGGAAGAACATGAAAATAGCACATGATGTCACACAATTGGTGGGAAACACCCCCCTAGTCCGTATAAACTCTCTGACAAAAGGATTGAACATCGAAGTGGTTGCAAAGTTGGAATACTTCAATCCATCTCACAGCGTCAAGGATCGCATTGGCGTTGCCATGATCGACGCGGCTGAAATATCCGGCAAACTGACCAAGGACTCGATCATTATCGAACCCACCAGTGGAAATACCGGTATTGCGCTGGCTTTTGTTGCGGCTGCCCGGGGTTATCGCTGTGTTCTAGTGATGCCGGATACGATGAGCAAGGAACGCCGCATGCTTCTCAAAGCGTACGGTGCCGAGCTGATCCTATCCCCGGGTGCGGAAGGCATGCCGGGAGCTATAAAAAAAGCGGAAGAAATAGCCAAAAGCGATCCGCTCTATTTTATGCCCCAGCAATTCGATAATCCCGCCAATCCGGAGACCCATCGAAAAACGACCGCGGAAGAAATATGGAAGGATACGGATGGAAAAGTCGATTTCGTCGTGGTGGGTGTGGGCACCGGAGGGACCATTACCGGGATTGGTGAAGTCCTTAAGAATCGTAAACCTGGTGTTAAAATAATTGCGGTCGAGCCGGACGCTTCTCCGGTATTATCCGGGGGTGCCAAGGGACCTCACCCCATCCAAGGGATCGGCGCAGGGTTTATCCCTTCCATCCTCAATGTAAAAATCTATGATGAAATCATCCGTGTCAAAAATGAAGATGCTTTCAAGACGGCACGCACAATGGCTACTAAAGAAGGATTGTTGGTAGGGATATCTTCTGGCGCCGCAATGTGGGCTGCCTTGCAAATTGCACAACGCAAAGAAAACGAAGGAAAAATGATCGTGGTGATCATCCCATCCTTCGGTGAAAGATACTTGAGCACAGCATTATATGCCGACCTCGTTGAATAACCCTTCACCCCTCGAACCCTGTGCCGATGGCGAAACGCAACCCCATCTGCGAGGTCCATTTGCCAGAATGCGCGGCGACATCCGAGCGGTTTTCGACCGGGATCCTGCAGCACGCAACGTATTCGAGATCCTATTTTCTTACGCGGGGTTGCACGCCATCTGGGGATATCGGTTTGCCCATTGGTTTTGGACCCACCACATGAAAAACCTTGCACGCTGGTTCTCGCAGGTGAACCGCTTTTTTACCGGTGTGGAAATCCACCCGGGAGCTGTCATCGGGGAAGGCTTTTTCATCGATCATGGTATGGGAGTCGTGATCGGCGAAACAACTGTCATCGGGCGTAACGTCACCCTGTACCACGAGGTGACCCTCGGTGGTGTGAGCAATGAAAAAGGAAAACGGCATCCGACCATTGAAAACGGTGTGGTGATCGGTACGGGAGCCAAGGTCCTGGGCAATATCACCATCGGACGCTGCAGCCGGATTGGCGCTAATGCAGTGGTCGTGAAATCGGTACCGCCCAATTCGGTGGTTGTCGGAGTGCCGGGTCAGGTGGTGGAGCGCAGCAAGCCACAATCCGCTGAGAAACCGGATCTGCATCATGACTTGCTCCCGGATACGTTGGGCGACTCACTTGGTCAGGTCTTGAAGAGACTTGACGCCGTGGAAGCTTCATTAAAAAAGCAATCCATTGACCTAGTAAAGCTCAATGGAGACGATAAAACGCACAAGGTCCATCCGCCGGATCACGGCGTCTGGCATGGAGAAGATTTCAGCATCTAACCGACCTTTTAGGCCGGTTTTTTATTCTTGTGGTTTTTTCGGTTTCTGACGGATGAGGGAGAGCATAACCACTACTGACAGACCGACGGCACAAACAACCACGATGATGATGCCTAGGGTCCGCCGATCCAAACCGGATGCAATACCTGCTGCCGGTTCTGGTGTGATGGTGGGTGTTGCGGTCCTTGTCGGGACAACAGTCATCATCCCTAACGGTGGCGTTGGAGTACGAGTAGGTGGGATGGGCGAAGAGGTTATTGTTGGTGAAACTGTAGGCGTCAGGGAGGGTTGGATCAGCAGTTTATCCCCCGGCCATATGTCATTGGAAAGAGTCATGCCACTCTGTTTCATGATCTGTTCTTCATATGATGTCATATCGGGATGTGGACCAAAATAGGCGACCGCGATAGCCCACAGAGTTTGTCCGGCTAATACTTCATGATAGATGGTCCCATCCGCAAGTGGTGTGGAAGTGATGATGGGACTCACCATGTTGCTTATTGTTGACACAGGTGTAATGTTGGGATCTGTTGTATTGACTGCGTTATAACCCCTGATACAACCTGCATGAACAATATAATATTCATAATCCGGGCCACGAACAACGGCTGCACCAATTTCCTTATATTGCTCTTTCGATGCAGGCCATTGATGTTGCTCATCTTCCCAGTAGGGAATTAATTCTGCTATGGAAAAACCGCCAGAACTTCTTGCCCAATTTTCCGTAGCACAAATAGCTTTTCCGCCTCCATATCCAGCAGCCATCATTCTACCTTCTACATTACCAATATGTCCATCTGTGTTATTGGCTGCCATGAATTCAGCAGTCCAAAGAGCTGTGCTCATTAAAATCGAGTTTACCGTGAGCGGAGCATAACCGTAACGGTTTACCCGCCAGTCATTTATTAAATTAATTAAATCCTGTGCAG
The DNA here is from genome assembly GCA_963699305.1 of uncultured Chloroflexia bacterium. Lineage (GTDB taxonomy): Bacteria > Chloroflexota > Anaerolineae > Anaerolineales > Anaerolineaceae > JBGQAS01. Next base: position 1,661,794 of record OY969431.1, read on the forward strand.
TAATTGAAGCAGCAATAACCTGTTGACGAGGGGGGATTAACGCCAACACTAAACCAAAAATAACAAATAATGCTAGAAATGTTCTTCGTTTCATTTGATCATCACGCCTGAATGGATTGTCCCATGGCGGCATGGGCGGCATCCATGATCACCTCGCTCAACGTGGGGTGCGCATGGATATTGCGGGCAATATTTTCGATCGTCAACTCGTTTGCCTGGGCAAGACTGATCTCCGGGAGCAGTTCACAGACTTCCGGTCCGATCAAATGTGCTCCAAGGATCTCGCCCTGCTTTTCGCCAACTATCAACTTGGCAAATCCGGCATAGTCACCCAGTCCGAGTGCTTTTCCATTTGCCTGGAAGTTAAATTTACCGATTTTTACCAACAAGCCTTTTTCCTTGGCTTGGGCTTCGGTGTAACCAAAGGACGCCACCTGTGGCATGCTGTAGATGGCGCGCGGTATCATGGTGTAATCCAGAGGTTGGGTATCCATGCCGGCGATGCTTTCAGCGCAAAGGAGCGCTTGAGCAGTGGCAACATGCGCCAGCAGCAATTTTCCGGTCACGTCACCAATCGCCCAAATGCCGGGAATATTGGAAGCCATGTGTTCATTTACATCGATGTACTTTCGTTCCGTTAATTTCACTCCCAGGTCTTCGAGTCCAAGGTCCCCCGTATTGGGTTTGAACCCTGCTGCTACGAGCATTTGCTCAGCTTCGATCTCCTGTTCGCCGTCCGTTGTGGAAATCTTCGCTTTCACCCCGGAACCATTGGCTTTCACGGAAAGAACCTTGCTGCCTGTGAGTAATTGGATACCGCGTTTCGATAATGATTTTGCAAGTTCATTGCTGATTTCTTCATCCTCTGTCGGTGCAACCCGCGGCAGCATCTCGATAACGGTGACCTTAATGCCATACACGTTCCAAATGGAGGCAAATTCCAAACCCAGCGCTCCCGCGCCGATGATAATGGCTGAAGCGGGCAATTTCTCCTGCAGGATGGCTTCCAAATAAGTAATGATTTTTTGACCATCTACGTTTACTCCGGGAATGGCACTGGCATGCGACCCGGTTGCCACGACGATGTTCTTTGCTTTTAGTTCTTCCGCCTTGGGCGCACCGTTCATGACCAGCACCGTATCCCTGGCAGTCAAACGGGCATTCCCCATAAAGACGGTGATGTTATTCTTTTTCATCAGGAAACCCACACCGCGTGATAACCGGTCTGCCACCTGGCGGCTGCGTTTTACCGCCACAGAGTAATCCAACGTGAGTTTTTCAAAACCAATACCAAAATCCTTGGCGTGATCCTTTAACAGATGAGCTAGTTCGGCATTCTTCAACAGGGATTTTGTCGGAATGCAGCCCACATTCAGGCATACGCCTCCGAGCGATTTTTTCTCAACGATGGCTGTCTTTAAACCCAATTGTGCACAACGGATGGCACAAACATATCCACCCGGACCCGACCCAATCACGACAACATCAAATTCATTCATTTATGAAGCCTCAACAGTCAATTTCATCTTCAACACCGGGGCATTCCCGGCGCCGAAGACAGATTATACACATTTTTCAGTAAAAGGTATTTTTTGGGTAACCCAGAAATTAACGTACGATGGCATCTGTCATGCGGGCGACGCGAGTCATGGCCTCCACATCATGCACACGGACAATATCAGCACCGCGCGTGATGCCCACCGCAACGGTGGCACCCGTTCCCTCCACCCGTTGATTGGGGGGAAGATCGAGGGTGCGTCCAATAAAAGATTTGCGGGATGGACCCACCAAAACCGGGAATCCCAGCTTCTTAATACTGTCGAGACGATTGATCAATTCCAGGTTCTGTTCCACGGATTTTCCAAAGCCCAATCCCGGGTCCAAAATTATGCGATCATCTTTTATGCGTGCCTTATGGGCAATTTTCACGCTGTCCATCAGTTCCTTGATGACTTCTTCGAGAAGGTTTGTGTATTGCGACCCGGTGTACTGCGCGCCAAGCCGGGCATCCAATTCCACGCTGTTGGGTTTGCTGCGGTTATGCATCAGGATAATGGGAACTCCCTGTTGCGCCACCACATGTGCCAATTCAGGATCACCGCGCAGTGCCCATACATCATTGATCCAATCCGCCCCGGCATTCAAAACGGTATCGGCAACCTTGGCTTTATATGTATCGATTGAAAGGATGGTATCCAGGTCAGCAGCCCGTAATGCCTTGATAACCGGTAGGACTCGTTCCAGCTCCTCCTCGGCACTGATGGGAAGCGAACCCGGGCGTGTGCTTTCCCCACCGATGTCCAGAATGTCCGCGCCGGCGTTGACAAATCGCTCTGACTGCCTGACGGCAGCCTGAAGGATTTCGCCTTCCGTCAGCAGACCATCCCCGGAAAAACTATCCGGAGTGATGTTAATGATTCCCATAATGAATGTCCGCGTTCCAAACGGTAAAGGATACATGGTTTTTATTTCTCTTTTAGATTGTTTTAGTTTTTTTCTTCAAGTCGTCGAGTGTTTTCTGGATGCGGCGGATACGAGTTTCCGGTTTTTTTGCTACGGTTATATATTGAACAAATTCACGTCGATGCGAGGTTGGAAAAGACTCAAATGCTATCGCGGCCTTGTTATCCTTTTGAAAAGCATCCCGTAAATCCGAAGGAATTTCCACGATCCTGGGAGATGACTCCATTTCAAGAGAAATCTTGATGGCATCTCCTTCGTGAATATCACATTCCCTTTGCATCGTCTTATTGATCATCATGAAATGCTTCCCTGCACCGGTTGGAAAAATGGAAGAATGATAGCAATGCTCTTTTAATGTCATTTCCACGGCCATGCGCGAACACGTTCCGAATACCTCCTGCACATCAAATGGAATTTCCACACACAACCAACCTTGAGACCGATACACCGATGCAGAAAACTGAACGCTCATGGTTTCTATTGCTGGGGTTTGACGAATAAACGGATACCCTCTTGCGAAATCGCTTCTAGCATTTCATGGACGGTTTTTTGGAACACGGGGTGTATCCAATCCGGCGCAATCTCCACCATCGGCACCAATGCAAATGCCCGATCAGGCATCCGTGGGTGCGGGATAGTTAATTTGGGGGTATCCAACACCAGGTCATCATAAAATAAAATATCCACATCAATGGGGCGCGGACCGAACCGGAACGTCGGTGTCCTGCCCATTTTAGTTTCAATGATCTTGATATGATTCAACAGTTCAAACGGTGATAATTCGGTCTCTGCTTTGAGCACCTGGTTCAAGAATTCCTTTTGCTCGGTGTAACCTATCGGTATTGTTTCATAGATTGAAGACCGTTGAATAACTGAGACAGAGGGGGGTAGAGAATCAATGGCATCTTCCAAATGTCGAGTGCGATCCCCCATGTTGGTACCCAGACAAAGAAATATCGTGTGTGCCATGCCTGAATTTTAACCTTGTTTAGACGATTACTCAAGGTATGTAAAATCAATATGACCAGAGAAAAGCAAGCCCGGCAGCAACGAGGGTAATAAGGAGTGATATCACAAAAGTCGTACGCAGGACGGTAGACTCTTCGCCGATTTTATCAATGGAAGCGGCGGCGTTCTGTAATTTAGCTGGGGAAATGACACTTGCCAGTCCTCCACCTATGCCTGCTACTGTCGCCACAACCAAACCCGCGGCGTTGATGGTTTTAGCAATGGACAAGTTCAATCCTGTAAACATTGCAATTGCAGATGTTTCCGAACCACTGATGAAACCTCCCACCAGACCCAGGAACGGTGATACGAGCGGATAGAAATGTCCAAATCCATTGGCAGCTGTTGACGCCAATACGTTGATCATGTTCGATTCGGGAGTTGCAAGCTGCCAATCCAGACCTTTCCCGGAATGGTTATAAAGAAATGCAATAGCAAAGAAAATTGCTGCTGCAAACATCGGGCGGGGAAATCGTTTGAACCATTTAATAATGGCTGTCTTTAATTGACCTTTGGAGGGTTTAAGAAAAGGCAGCGCTACTAGAGTGGATATGAGTACCCAGAAATATGCCTGCCAGAGCAGGCGGATTTTTTCAGGTGCTCCCGGAATGATCTCGACCGGCATGGCGAGGGTTGTAAACGTTAGTTTGAAAAATGGCAGGAACGGGACATTCACAAGCAGAGCAAAAAACGTCAATATTAGCCAAGGTGAGACCGCCGCCCATAAGGTCATATTTCCGGTCAGGGATGATATTTCCTTTGAAATTTTCACAAATACCGGCTTGCGCATGACCAGTAGGTATGTAATCATCACCAGCACCACCCCCAGTCCGGCAGCAATCCCCGTCACCGTAACCAGACCTAACTGATTCATCAAGATGGCGATCAATCCCATCGTCACCCCGGAGATGGCTGTCGGGATAGCACCTTTAAGGATCAGCTTCCATCCCCCGGCGATCCACAACATGCCAAACGCGATGCAGGTGCTCACCACTGGCATGAACCGGGCGAACGTTCCTCCCACTTCATTTACAGGCAATCCAACAAAATTGGAAAACACCACTACAGGGATCCCCATCAATGCATATGTACACAATGCGTCATACCCAATGGCAGGGAGCGCAATGGCTGCGAAGGAAGAGTAACCCAATGCCAGCATAATCGGAGGAAGGATGGAAACGGGAGTGGCACCCAAAGCAGCCAGCAATGTTCCGATACCCATGTTGATGATCATGATCTGTACAACCGGATCTTCAGGGGATATGCGTTTTACTGTTTCGACCACGCGGGCAATGGCACCCGTTTCCTGCATGATGGTAACCTGTAAAATGGACGTGGCAACCATTAATGCGATTGGAAGTGATGCCACCAATCCTCCCAGGCTGATTTGAAGGGCGATGACCAAAGGGGTTTTGAAATACAACCAGGCAATGAAGAGGGTTATCCCCCACCCGATCAACCCGGCGACATCTGCAGCGGTCCGTCTCAAAACCAGCAAAAGAAAAATGGCAACAACCGGGAACAATGCCAAAAGAATGGATAGAAATTGCATGGATGTACCTCCGGGAAATTTACTTCACCGCGTTTACAATATCAGACAACAATCCATAAGCTGTCGTATCGGGACCGGGATTTGATTCGACGATACCAAGTCCGGACAACACGTCAGTTTCAAACTCCACGTATGAACTGGTGCCATTGATGGCAAACAGAACGGATTCACTTGATACCTGTTCCGGTTTTACAGTGGCGAAGAATGTGCTGCCTTTTGTTCCCGCCCGGCAGACCAATTTCCAGCGCTCGTTGTTCTTACGGGCATCTTCGATCATTTTATGATTGATCCCGCGGATGCCTGTCCGGTCGACTTCCTGTGGCTTAAGCGGTCGGTTCATTAAAACTGTACACAGGGCGGCAACTTTGATGGCGGCATCCCAACCATCCACATCGGCACTTGGATCAGTTTCAGTAATCCCGATTTTTTGTCCTTCGAGGATCGCCTCCTCCAGAGTCCTGCCATTTTCCAATAAACCAAGGATAAAATTTGTGCATGAATTCAGGATTCCATGAAACCCTCTTAATCCGATGACAGGGAGTGGTGCTCGAAATAACGAAAATATTGGAGCACCATCCATTACGGCAGATTCGAAAAGGAAACGCTTCCCTTTTTCCTGTGCTAATGTACTCAATTCTTCGTACCCATGCACTACTGGTCCCTTATTGGCAGTAATGGCATGCATTCCGGATTCCAAAGCGCACCGCAAATGGTCGATGGCAGGTTGCCCCGTGTGATGGTTAACGGGTGTGTTTTCCAGGAGGATATCCGCCCGACAGGTGCGGATAAATTCAAAGATGTCCATTGCAGATTTAGTGGTGGACAAGCGATCCAAGGGTTTGCCCTCCCGGAAAAGGCCTATGGCTTTTCCCAAATCGAGACCCTGATGATCAATCGCACGTCCGTGAGAAGCAGTCGCGATACCCGTAACCTTGAAGGATAGATCATATTGAGAAGTCAGAGAAGGCGATTTTTCGCTTAGGAGATTAACAAAAGCCTGACCGACATTTCCAAACCCTACCATGCAAATGGTATATCTCTTCAATCGGCAACCTCCGGGTTCTTGGGGTTAATGATCATCGGTTTCAAATGCAACCAAAGAATTATTCCATTTCACTTTCTTCACTTCCGAAATTTCTCCCCCTGTAACGCTCAGAAACCGTTTCAAGTGAGATGAATCTTCACTTGTCAAGGCAATCACTTTCCCCCTTCTTGCGGGATCGACCTGATAACCCGAACTGGTCAGCATGCGTTTGGTCTGGCGGGCGACTGCAGGTGCTGGATCGATCACGCGCACATGCTTCCCGGCAATTTCCTTAATTAAGGGTATAACGAATGGGTAATGGGTGCATCCGAGAACGATGGTGTCAATGTTTTTTTTCAGCATCGGTCGCAAGGCTTTTACCAGAATGGAGCGGGTGGCGGTGCCTGATAGATCACCGGCTTCAATCCTGCAAACCAACCCTGGGCATGTATCCTGCAGCAAGGTGACTCCGCTGGCAAAACGTTCCACAACCGAAGCATATAACGCACCCTGAAATGTTGCAGGAGTAGCCAGCACCCCCACCACGCCGGTATGTGTCTGTTCCGCGGCAGGTTTTACCGCCGGTTCCATACCAACAAAAGGAATCCCGGGGAATACTTCGCGTAAATGATGCAAGGCGGCGGCTGAAGCTGTGTTGCATGCCACCACAACCAGTGTGCAGCCTTCATTGATTAAAAAATGGGTGATTGCTTTCGAAAATTGACAGACTTCTTCCATGGAACGCGATCCATACGGTACATGCGCTTGATCTGCCAGGAAAATAATATCCTTATCCGGCAATTCCTTGCGGATTTCACGCAACACGGATAACCCACCAACACCGGAATCAAATATTCCGATCGGAGTCTTCATATGTTACAAGCTTTCACAAATTCGGTAAAAATACTCTTATGTTGGGGATACGCTGTCAATTCTTCTGGGTGCCACTGGACTCCCAACAGGAATGGGTGATCATTCAACTCCACCGCCTCGCATAATCCATCTTCCACACAATTTCCAACCACCGATAGATGCTTCGCAGGGACGTTGATGCCCTGATGGTGAAGGGTATTAACTTGAATCTCCCTTGCTTTCACAATTGATGACAATCTGGAATCTGGGACAATGCGGACAGTATGATAAAGCGTGTCACGCGGGCGTTTATGCTGGTCATGTTCGATGGATTGAGGATACTCAATAGTGATGTCCTGGTAAAGCGACCCACCCAAAGCCACATTGATAAGCTGGCATCCCCGGCAAATGCCAAGGATGGGTTTTTCTCCTTCCATGCACGCTTTGAAAAGTGCAAATTCCAAAGTATCACGTTCATCCAATACACCGTCCAGTTTTATTCCGGGTTTCTGTCCGTATAAGGTGGGGTTGACATCACCACCTCCGCTCAGCAGCAATCCGTTGACACTGGAAATGATCATGCTTGCAGAATTTGCAGGGAGATTAGAAGGAATGAGCAGCGGGATCCCACCAGCATCGATGATCGCTTTGGTATATTTGCGGGAAATAATGTGTTGGAAACCACGCACTGCCAATTTTTTATAACCAGTGGTAATGCCAATGATCGGATTCGTCATAACCATCAAGTGTGGAAATTCTCCTTTAAAAATTGGAATTTAAAAGCAGAAAGGGTGCAACCTCGGCGTGAGGCTGCACCCTTGAAAATGCGTTCCAAATGATCAGTCGAATTTCTGCTTTAGCCGGGCGCTCTTGCCAACGCGGTTCCGTAGAAAGTACAAACGGGATCGGCGGACTTCGTTGTGCCGTTCCACGACCACTTTATCGATACGGGGTGATCGATAGAGGAACGAACGTTCCACACCTACTCCGTTAGCAGCCAAGCGGCGCACAGTAAATGTCGAATTTGTGCCGTTATGATGTGAATAAAGCACAGTTCCTTTAAATTCCTGGATGCGTTCACGAGTGCCTTCTTTGATTTTCACGTGCACGCTGACAGTATCACCGGCAGACAGTTCGGGAATATTGGGATTGACGGGTGCTTCAACAGCTTTTTTCTTATCGATCATATTATTCACCTTGAAAAAAACTTGCATCAGATGTTCATGACGCGGGGGCAAATTATACCATAATCCATTTCCGTGAATAGGGATTGAATTGGAAATTATTGCCAACGTGAGTTAAACCGTACTCGTGTCTATACAAACTATGATACACTATCTCCGTTTGTGATTTTGCTCATGGAGGTTTTCCATGTCTGTGAAGCATGCATACTATCGTGTCGATATTGCAGGGGTTACAAGAGATTTACGCAAGTTCGAAGTCGCCCCCGGGATCATCATTGCCATCCTAAATATCCTAGGGGATACGGAATTGGTACAGGCTTGCGCCAGAGCGCTTGCAAAAAAAATCCAGGGAATCGCGTTTGAAGTGCTTGTCACAGCGGAATCGAAAAGCATCCCGCTGGCTCATGCCCTTTCGGTTGTTACCAAGAAACCATACATCATTTTACGCAAAGCATATAAAAACTACATGGGTAAGCCCATTGAAGCAGAGACTCTTTCCATCACAACAGGAAAACCCCAAAAATTATTCCTGGATGAAAAAGATCATAATTTATTGAAAGGGAAAAAAGTCATCATCTTAGACGATGTCATCAGTACCGGATCGACGTTGGACGGCATGAAAGCCATTGTAAAAAAAGGAAAAGGGAAAGTTGTGGCAATTGCTGCCGTATTCACAGAAGGGGATTGCGAGCAATGGAAAGATATTATTTCACTGGGCAATCTGCCGATTTTTAAAGAATAACTGCCTGTTTTATCAAATATACTAATCTCCCTATTGCGGGAGATTTTTTTATACGATTTGAATTCTCACACCCGGGCTTGCACGACAGATATATACCTCCGCCATACGGCTGGTGGCATTCCAGTACCCCCGTTTTAAAATCGACAGCAAATCGTTCAGCATTTCCTGCTTCCACCAGGCTGACTGTGCAGCCGCCGAATCCAGCCCCGGTAAGGCGTGAACCATAACACCCGGGCAACCAACGAGCCACCTCAACCAGCGCATTCAGTTCGGGAGTGCTCACTTCATACAAGTCCCTTAGCGAATTGTGACCTTCCACCATAAGCTGTCCAAAGGCACCGATATCCTCTTTTTTCAAAGCATTGATCGCTTTCCGAACACGTGCACATTCCTCCACCACATGACGGGCGTGTTTTCGGATTGCATCCGGTAATTGAGGCGCAAGCGAATTGAATTCCGTGGGTGATATTTCTGCCAGAAATTGGATCTTTGGCATGCTTTTCTGGAATATCTCTACCGCTTTGCGACACGATTGCCGTCTCTCGTTATATGCGGAACTCGCCAGACTTCGCCGTACGGAGGAATCCGCTACTACCACCACCACATTCTGAGGGAGTGAAATGGCTTCCCACTTTAGCGACCGCGTGTCAAGAGATAAAACTGAACCTGCAATCCCATTGGCACTGGCAAATTGATCCATTAATCCGCAGTTCACCCCCACATAACGGTTCTCTGCCTGCTGGCAGTATTGTGCCAGGGTCAAACGGTCCAAATGCCACCCACCAAAAGCTTCCCACATGGCGGCAAAAGCAACTTCAACCGCAGCTGAACTGCTCAGTCCTGCGCCGATGGGGATATTCGAAGTAAACGCAGCTTTAACACCCCGCACCTGCAATCCCTGCTTACGCAATGACCAGGCAACACCGGCGGGGAACAAAGCCCAACCCGGCAGTGGTTTTCCGGATACATCCGTTTTTCGTTCCAGATCATTTAATTTGAAAGCCACTTTTTCGTTCAAATCAATGGCATGAATATTAACAATGGAATCTTTTTCCGGGATTGCAGCAACCTGTACCACCCGATCAATGGCAACCGGTAAGACTGCACCTCCGTTGTAATCCACGTGTTCACCCAGTAAATTTACCCTGCCCGGGGCAATGGAAATAATCTGCGCATTGGGTAATGCTTCAATCAAATTCATGGTTTCTTCTTCCCGCCAACGACCAGCGCATGTTTCTTTGCCCGAGTAAACTGCTTAATGCAATACTCCCTGCGCATGGCATCGGAACGGTTTATTTGCTCTTCCACATACACCAGGGTTACGGGGCGATGCGTCCGGGTATATTTGGAGCCTTGTCCTTTATTGTGTTGCGCAACGCGTCGTTCGGGATCGGTCGTCCACCCTGTGTAATAGCTTCCATCGGCACATCGAACGATATAGCAGAAAAATGGCATGCCCTTGTTTTATAAGCTGGTTCCTACCAGCACGTTAAATAATTTATACAACGTCGGATTTACCACCAAACCCCAAAAATCAAAACCGAGCATAGGGGCGACAAAAACCAAGAAAATTAATATGTATGGACTGAATGGGGTGATCTTGTCCAGGACTCGTGCCCATGAAGGCGGTAAGACTTCCGCAGCGATCTTCTGGCCATCCAGAGGGGCAAGCGGCAACAGGTTGAACAGCATCAGCGCCAGATTCACCCAGATAAAATCAAACAGAAATTCCGCTGCGGACGGAAAAAATTTGCCTGTACCAATCACCCAGGGGACAAAATGAAACCGTAAAGGAATGGCAGCAAAAGCAGCCAACAGGAAATTGGAAAAAGGGCCTGCCAGGGATACCCACATTAAAGCGGAAGGTGACTTGCGGGTCAATTCGTAAGGATTCACACGCACCGGTTTTGCCCAACCAAAACCAGCAAACACCAGCAGCAAGCTGCCCATCAGGTCAAGGTGTTTGAGTGGATTAAGCGTCAGGCGCCCATCCATGCGTGGCGTTTCATCTCCAAAGGATACCGCCACCCAGGCATGAAAAAATTCATGGACCGTAAGCGATATGAGCAAAATAATCAATCGGGATATGAGTGTGGAGGGATCAAGACCCAACATGTGCGGTTTTCCTGATAGTGCAAAGGCGAGGCATGCCTCGCCCGTGAAAAAAGTCTTAAAGAATTATAACATGGGATATAATCTGCCCATGCTTCCCGAAATTGAGATGGGAATGGTCGTGCGATTAAGAAAACCACATCCGTGCGGGGGATATGACTGGAAAATCGTGCGGTTGGGTGCAGATATCGGCTTGGAATGTACTACATGCAAACATCGCGTGTTGCTGACGCGAAGAGAACTGACACGCCGGATAAAAAAAATAATTTCTCCCGAAAACATGAAATAGCAAATCCCATAAAAATCCCATCATCTCTAAAACCCTCCCAAATCTGGCGGGGACTTTAACAACACTACAGGTCAATTAACACCTGGAAATGGCAGGGAATTTAGCGGGTTAAGAAACCAAGATATCTTTGCGCAATTTCGAATATCACAATGTCTGGTTTCTCATTTTTAATTATTTCATCATTTACATCAAAAGACCAAATATATACAGCCCTGCTGAAATGCTCAGCCATATATGGCAGAAGCCCCATAAAAAATGAGTCGCGAAACACCACTGCCCTTGGTAAATTTGCATTCGGCATCGTTGAAATTGCGTATCGCCAATCTTCGCCTTCACTTATCACTGCTTCACGAAGAAGAATCGGATTCAGAAAGATACTTTGTTCTTCGAAAGGTCGGTGCATTGGAATCAAATTGGATAGATCACCTTTGAATGTTTTGGTAACAGGTGTGAAATCCGATATTTCCCAGGATTGCATTTGAGGAAACTTTATTTGCAACTTCCCTAAAATCGCCTGGTATGCAAGGAAAGCACCAGTATCGTTCCAATGCGTGTCTGTTTTATAGTAGAGCTGGGTGAGGGTTTTTCCGGAAAGCAAAATATCGCGGAAATCTAATACATCTTCACCGGCTGACCGCAGTGATTCGATGACCTGGTCCATTCGGCAGCGGTTACCAATTTGATGAACAGTATCCGGAAGAGATTCAGGATAAATGCTTTCCTTATTTGGGGCAATAATGAGAAAGAACAAAATCCCCTGTGATTCATAATGTGATCTTAGGTTCCCGATATTCTCTACGAGTGAAGTTAATTCCTGCTCAGCGAACGGTTGAACGCATTGATAATCGGAAATATTGTCTTCATCGGTTAAATAAAGCCAACCATCCTTCCCGGCAAGCACTCCCGGGAAGCTCGAAGCCTTCAGCAACCTGGCATCGAAATCATAATAAGAAGCCACCAATTCATCGTGCAGTAAAAAATTGGAATCGAAATAATCCTGGTAGGCAGTAGGAAAAAGTAAAAAGCTTTTATATTTTTCCAAAACCGGGTATTGAGCAAGCAGCGCGGAGGGTGGCTGTGAAAAATCTGTTAGTTTAGGCATACGGGTAAATACCGGCACCAGGATGATGCAGAAGCATAATACACTGAAACAAATATTTCGGATCACTGCGCCTGTGGATCTCTTAGAATTTTCCATAAATGTATGCTTGAAATGATGTACCAGTTAGTATAATGATTGAAAAAATAAACAATCCACTGATCACAACATCGCCACAAATCTGCAGGATGAATTTACTTTTCTCATGTTTCGAAAAGAGAATTTCTCGCATCTTAGCAAAAAGTGGTGTGGCAAAAAGAATCCCCATAACCAGCGCTATCCATGTTAACGGCTGAACTGGAGGGAATACTGCATACGGAAGCGGGTTTACCATACCTTGCAATCCGAGCAGGGATTTAAGGAACTGCAACGTGAATGCCATACTTGGTGAAGCAAATAGTAACCAGCTCAACATGATCATGACCAAGAAATATGCATGCTGAATCGGTGCCCAACGTTTCTTTAGCCATTCACCTACTACGCTGGATTCCAAACTGATAGTGATTCCCTGGAGTAATCCCCAGGCAATGAAATTAATCGTCACTCCGTGCCACAAACCAGTTAAGAGAAACACAACCAGGATGTTCCATGCTTGGAAGTTCCCAGCTCTCAGTTTTCGTTTCCGCTCCAAAGGATAGAAAATGTAGTCTCTGAACCAACGGGAAAGCGTCATATGCCAGCGCCGCCAAAATTCAGATAAGCTTTTTGCGATATATGGAAAATTGAAGTTCTCAGGCAATTGAAATCCAAGGATTTGTCCCAAACCCAATGCCATATCGGTGTATCCCGAAAAATCATAATAAATGCGCAGTGTGAAGCACAGAATGGTCAACCAGGCAAGAGGTGTCGGAAGCAAACCGGATGGATTGCCAAATACACCAGAATCCACCAATGCCAATTGGTCAGCAATCAGTGTCTTTTTCGCCATCCCGCGAATGAAACGCCTGGCTCCATCTGCCGCAGAAGAAAACGTTAGCTGTATTTCTTTTATCTGGGATGAAATTTCCCTATAACGCACAATGGGGCCGGAGATCATTCGAGGAAACATTAACATATACACAAAATACTGCAAGATATTTTTCTCCGCAATGATGGTACCTTTGGCAACATCGATAGCATATGATATGGCTTGAAAAGTTAAAAACGATAAACCCAAAGGGACATAAATAAATCGAGCAAGATAATTATTAATTCCGGGAGGAATGGAATACTGAAAAACCTGCTCGAAGAGTCTTGTCAATTCTGTACGATACGTGGAAACAATTTTGAATCCCAACAGGAAAATAATATTAATAATTACAGAAACAAGAAGAATTCCTCTAGTTGATTTTTCCTTATTTCGGCGTGCTTGTGTATTTAGCGCCAAACAGAAATCGATCAAAACCAAGCACAAAATAAGTGGAAAGTATAATGGTTCCCCCCAGACGAGAAAGAAAAGACTCGCCACCGCCAGTATCCCATTCCTTAACTTACTGCCTGCAACCAGATACAGGATGATCGTGACCGGAAGAAAGAGGAATAGAAAAAAAGGGCTGTTGAGATTCATTGTTTCAGGATAGGTTTTTCCGATGCATTAATGTTGATGCCGGCGTTTTTTCTTTGATTGAGCCATCTCACCTTGCTCATGATTTAGCGCAGGTGATTGTTTTGCAGCTGGATTTGCTTGAACAGTTGTAGAAGCAGCATTGACCCTTCGGGGTTGCAGGAGGAACATCCGGCTGAGTACCGCAATGCGGATATCAGTCAATAAATTTTTAAACAATTCGGAAGCTTTACCCTTGTATTGGACTAACGGGTCACGCTGTGCATAAGCTTCAAGACCAATGGATACACGCACTGCTTCAATGCGGGTAAGGTAATCCACCCACAATTCTGAAATGGCACCGAGCAGGATGGTACGGTAAATTTCATTTTGCACTTTCCAACCTAATACGGACCGAATTGCATCACCATCTTCCACTGGAATTTCAGCGACGGACTTTAAAGCATATCCTTCGACCTTTTCTTTTCCTAGACCCTGCTCGAAATGTGCACGTACAGCAGGATCCATTATTGGAAGCGTGGCTCCCATTTGAACCAGGCGGTCGAATTCCATCCTACCCCACACGTTATGCAATGCTTTTTGGGCATTTTCAAGATGGTGGATGATCTTTTCAATGGTTTCTTCACCAGACCAGTTCTGCAATTCCTGACCGGCAAGGAAGAAGTAATTAAGGAGGACGACGCGCCGCCAACCACGCTGGTGGGTACGTTGGTCGATCTGTGTTCGTACGCCATGTGCCATTGCCATCAGCGCCAGGAGAAGATCCTCATCACTCGATAGTTTTCCCTGTGTGCGGTTGAGCAGATTATCCAGGTTTGCTGCAATCTCCCCGGAGCTGCCGGCAATTCTTTCCATGCGCCGATCAAATTTCTGCTCCACTGCTTGAATGAGCGTGTCAGCAACAACAGCCCAATCCTGGTTTACCAATTCAGCCGGTTTTAGTTCCAATGACTCATCAAGTCGCCGTTCGAAAGCGCCTACCATGCGCGTTATGCTGACGCCCATCAATGCGGATTCTATTTGTGTGCGCAGCGCTTCTTTTGCTTCAGCTGATCCTGTTGGAAAGTCACGGAATTGATCGCCCGATAGCCTTAGCGGGATGCGCACCATCGTGGATAGTTCCTCAAGTAATTCCTGTGGTTTGCGTTGCTCGATACCTTCGCCTGTATCGCCCAGGCCATCAAAAAATGTATCCAGAATATCGAGATGCTCGCGCTGTTGATTTCCCAACGCTTCATCCGTCTTATCGATCATCTGCCGGGCGGAGCGCATCAAATGATCTCTTTCCGTTTGAAGCGCTTGCCGGGCAATTTCCTGGAGACCGGTTTTTAGTTTCTTCGAATCCGGTTTTTCGCCGGTGATTTTTTTTAGTTCCACGAGGACCTGGGTGAGTGGGAACGAAGGAACCAACGCTTTTTCCTGTTCAAAATACATGGTGGGTTGGATCTCTTCCAGGTAGGCAAGCAGTTTCCATGGACCTTCTTCATCCTGCATTGCCTCGGGGACGCGCCGTTTGATCTCAGTACGCAGCATCTCCAGTACGTCCTCTTGAAGATCATCCTTGGAAAAGACACGGTCTCTTTCACCATAGATCCGGTTGCGCTGTTGGTTGAGAACATCATCGTATTCGAGCAGGTGCTTGCGGATATCAAAATTGCTACCCTCAACCCGCTCCTGCGCTTGTTCCACAAGCCTTCCCAGCATGCCGCTTTCAATCGGTATGGAAGGGTCAATGTTAAACATACTCATTAAACTCTCAGCACGTCCACCGCCAAACAAACGCATCAGCTCATCTTCCAGTGAAAGGTAGAACCGTGATGAACCCGGGTCGCCCTGGCGGGCGGATCGCCCGCGTAGTTGGTTATCGATGCGACGCGCTTCATGACGTTCCGAGCCTACAACATGCAGACCGCCCAACACCCGCACGCGTTCCATTTCTTCAAGATACTGATGAAAGGCTTTTACTGAATCTTCGTAAATGCCAACCTGTTCCTCGGTCAAGCCATTGACCATCTTCCGCAATTCTTCGATGGATTTTTCATACGGCTCAAAACCCGCTTTTGCGATCACATGGATGACATCCTGTAAAATATCATCCCGAAGCTGCCCCCCCAGTTTGATATCCACACCGCGGCCAGCCATGTTGGTGGCAATGGTTACTGCACCAAATGCTCCGGCACGTGCAATGATGACTGCTTCTTCATCGTGCTTGCGGGCGTTCAAGACCTGGTGCTGCACGCCACCCTGCACTGCTTTAATCAAACGGGGAGTATCTGTTTCTCCCAGGCGAAGGATGGAAAGCAGGCGCTTGACATTTTCCGCTTCGTCCGGGTTCATGGAAAGAATACCCACGCCACGCGCAAAATTACGCATTTCACTTGTATTCAATTTATCCATTGGTTGGTTGAGAAATTTCAACTCCGCATGATCGCGTTCCGAAGCTGCATTGGGATTGGCAGCCAGCCAGGCTTCACGGATCATCACCGTCTGAACCAGCCTGCGCAACGGTTCTGCATTCAACCGATCTGAAAGCCGTTCGGAATGTTCAACCGAAGTGGTGCCAACCAATTGCGGTCTGCCGATTATGTGATATCGCAGGATCTCCAGGGTAATAGCCCGCAGTTTAGCTTCTTCGGTGCGATACACCACGTCCGGAAAGTCCTTGCGTTTCCAGAAGGCAGGTTTTTGCTCCGGGTCCTCACGTTTACTGTAATACTGGAACTTGTACCCTTCTTCATCGCGATCATCCATTACCACCAATTCAGAACCGGTATGCGATGCAACATATTCCAGGTTGGTGGGAATGGGGACGATATCCAGTTTATAGATCTTGAAGAATTCTTCCTTCTCCGTCCAGGCAGTACCGGTCATACCTGCCAATTTTTTATACATGCGGAAGTAGTTTTGCAGGGTGATGGTGGCATAGGTGACATTTTCGGGCTCCACCTTAACACCTTCCTTGGCTTCCACTGCCTGATGCAGTCCTTCCGACCAGCGTCTTCCGGGCATGAGCCTGCCGGTGAATTCATCAACAATGATCACCTTGCCAGCTTGCACGAGATAATCTTTGTTGCGGCGATAAAGGAATTGAGCTCGAAGACTTTGTTCGAGATAACCCAACATGCGTGCCTGTTCGGGAGTGATATCTTCGGGGCGGTCGGGGTCTCGTAGGGAAGTCCCCAAAATTTCCTCGATATGCGCTTCACCGATCTCTGTAAGCGAAACCGACCTGTCTTTTTCACTCACTTCATAATCTTCGGGATGCAATTGCCGGACGACCTGGGCTGTTTTGATGTACCATTCCGCTTCATCCTGGGCAGGTCCAGAGATGATCAACGGGGTGCGGGCTTCATCGATAAGGATGTTATCCACTTCATCGACGATGGCATAAAAATGCCCGCGCTGTGAACGGTCTGCCAGGCGTTGAGCAAGGTTATCTCGCAGGTAATCAAATCCGAATTCGCTGTTCGTACCATAGGTGATATCCGCCCGATACGCTTCCACGCGTTCCACCATGCGAAGCTGTTGTTGATCTTCATGGGTTGCCTGGATTGAGAAATCCACCAGGAACGCCTTTTGTCCATTCTCGGTGCGCGCAGCCATCTGGAGTACACCCACCGACAAACCGAGTGCATGGTATATAGGCGCCATCCAGCGCGCATCACGCCGGGCAAGATAATCATTTACTGTGACCAGATGGGTCCCATTACCGGCCAGAGCATTTAAATACAACGGCAACGTTGCAACCAGGGTCTTCCCTTCACCAGTTTTCATTTCAGCTATCTTGCCCTGGTGCAGCACCATTCCACCAATCATCTGCACATCATAATGTCGCAAGCCGATGGTGCGCTTGGATGCTTCCCTCACCGTGGCAAATACTTCCGGCAGGATGTCATCCAGTGTTTTTCCTGCAGCAAGTTGGTTTCTAAAATCCTGCGTCTTGCCCTTTAATGCATCGTCACTCAATTGCTCCAAATCGTTTTCAAATGCATTGATCTGGTCGATAATGGATGAAATTTTTTGAAGTTCGCGCCGAGTGGAATCGGTGTCGAACGCATTTTTTATCTTTTGGAACATGGTGGGAACCTCTCTGGAGAGGGATTATAGCATAATGAAAAAAGATACCTTTTCAGGCATCTTTCTTGAATTATGGATCGTTTTCTAATGCTCATGATTCAATGCTGATTTTCCAGCCTTTTAATGTAGAAATGACTTGCTCTGCGGTCATATCCAGCTTGAGCGGTGTCACGGAGGCGAAGCCTTCTTTCATTGCCCCGTAATCCGTGTCCTTTTCCGGTACTCCGGTGGGTGCAGCTCCGCCAATCCAGAAATACGGTTTACCGCGCGGATCTAGGCGCCGCACCAATTCGTCATGGTACAAGCGCAATCCCTGGCGAGTTATTGAAAATCCCTTTATTTTATCCAAAGAAAGATATGGTACGTTCAGGTTCAACAGCACGTTTTCCGGCATCCCGTTTTTTATCACGTGCTTTGCCAGCGTGCAGGCAACCCGGGCAGCAGCGGTGAAATCGATAGCGCCCGAATGGTTTTCAGGACTATCCAAAGAAACCGCAATCGCAGGTAATCCAGCAATTGCAGCTTCCATGGCCGCTGTCACCGTCCCGGAATACGTCACGTCATGCCCGATGTTTGCATTTGGGTTGATGCCTGAAACAACAAGGTCTATCTTTTCTTTGATAAACCCTAGAAGCGCCAGAGCTACACAGTCCGACGGTGCGCCATCGCTGGTGAACGCCCGACTGCCATCCGCCAGCGTGGTTTCCTTCACACGCATCGGCCGGTGCATCGTTTTAACATGCCCGGAAGCCGACCAGTTATGATCGGGAGCCAGTACGGTCACTTTCCCCAGATTCCTCATCGCCTGTGCGAGCGCCAGCAAGCCGGGTGCATTAATGCCATCATCGTTTGTCACAAGGATATGGAGCGGTTTTTTCGGTGTTACAAGTCGTTTTGTCATATATTATTCGTCAAAATCAATTTTTACCCACCCAGGGGTTTCAACAACACGCCGATAAAATAAGCAACAGCAGCTGCCAACCCACCCACGATCAACATTTCAAGACCGCTGCGAACAGGGTTGCGCTGTGTGATGAAAAATTTAGCAGCCCCAAGACCAAATAAGGCAACCGCTGAGAGGATGATGGAGATCAGAAATAGAGTTGAAGTTGACATTCCAGTTTTGAACACCAGGTCGATCACGTAGATCAACAAAGGCAATAAACCGAAAACCAAAAATGAACCAAAGGTGATTAATGCCGCTGACATGGGTTTACGTTCGTCCCGGACCAACCCCAACTCTTCAATCATCATGGCGTCCACCCAGCGGGTTTTATCCTTGGCTTTAATATCAATCAGTTTCTTGGCATCAGCAGCAGGGTACCCTTGTTTGTTATAAATGGCTTCCAATTCCTTCTTTTCCCCTTCGGGATAATTTTCCACCTCCCACAGTTCGCGCTGTCGCTCACGATCGTAATACTCCTTTTCGCTTTTCATGGAAAGGAACGCCCCCACACCCATTGAAAATCCATCACCCAACAGGTTGGCAGCCCCCAGGATGAGCAATACTCCAGAGGAAAGTGACGCTCCAGCCACTCCACTCACCACGGCAAAAATCGAAATGATGCCATCCAACCCGCCGTACACCATATTGCCGATGAATTGCGAGCCTGCCGAGCCGTGTTTTTCAATAGCCACCTTGATGGCTTTTGCATCATGCGCTTTTTTGGATGCTGCCAGGTTGCGATTCTCAAAAGCCTGGCGCGCCTCTTCAAGTCGTTTGGAAATACTCATGGTCACCTCTCTCGAAACCTGATTAATATATCATACAACAATTTTTTCCTGATATCATGCTTGGAGAGGAAAGTCTGATGAAAATTCAAAGAATCAACCCGCAAGAATTGAATTTATATGCCCGCATCCCGATGAAATTCACGGTATCTTCCATTTTCAAAATTGAGACAATCGAAAAAGGGCTCGGTGGATTAATAATGATGGAAAAATCTCTCACCACACCTTACATCAAGGATTACGATGAAAAAGAGACTCCACTTTCCTGGTACAAGCAGTTCAATTTGGAAAACTGGGGGATTTTTTTAATGGGGGATGGCGAACAGTTTATTGGCGGCGCAGCGGTGGCAACGAAAACGCCAGCAGTGAACATGCTTGAAAACCGCCCGGACCTGGCGGTTTTATGGGATATCCGCATCCATCCGGATTGGCAGAGGAAAGGGTATGGCAGAGCGCTTTTCAACCACTGCGTCGATTGGGCTGGACAGCAACGTTTCCGGCAAATGAAGATCGAAACACAAAATATCAATGTCCCCGCCTGTCGATTCTATGCCAGTATGGGGTGTGAGCTGGGGATGATCCA
The DNA here is from genome assembly GCA_963699305.1 of uncultured Chloroflexia bacterium. GTDB lineage: Bacteria > Chloroflexota > Anaerolineae > Anaerolineales > Anaerolineaceae > JBGQAS01. The sequence goes on from OY969431.1 coordinate 1,682,053, forward strand.
TCGATATGGGTATGCAGCAGACACCACTATTGCACATGAAGCCATGTTATTTTGGTATTTGGATCTTGGCAAAAGGTCAAAATGATCCCCGGATCGTACCCAAATGATCCTGCAATCTATTTTTCATGCAGCCAACCCGATTTCATGGTAAAATCCATCCTTGTGCTGAAAAGCGCAAATCTAAACCTCACGCTTCCGGACTGACTCTCCGTGCCGCCATTGTGCGGTGATGAGCCGGGATGAAGGAAGCGCTAGAAAAACGCAAAGGAGTATCATGTCCAATTCTGTTATTTCCATGAAGGCATTGCTCGAATCCGGCGTCCATTTTGGTCACCGTACTAATAAATGGCATCCGGCAATGAAACCGTATATCTTCACCGAACGCAATGGCATCCATATCATTGACCTGCAGCAAACCGTCAAAGCCATCAATACCGCGTACGAGAAGATCCGTGAAACCGTGATGAATGGCGGCACCGTGCTTTTTGTAGGCACCAAGCGCCAGGCTCAGGAGACCGTAAAGGAAGAAGCTGTACGCTGTGGTATGCCTTATGTTACCGAACGTTGGCTGGGTGGGATGATCACGAACTGGTCGACCATCTATCAGCGCATCATGGAGCTCGAACGGCTGGAACGCTTGCGCGACTCTGGCGATATCAACCGCCTGACCAAGAAGGAAGGGTTGATGATCACCCGCGAGATCAACCGCCTGCTCATCCGTCTTTCCGGCGTACGCAAAATCACCCGGCTGCCGGATCTGGCTTTTGTTGTGGATGTCACCCGTGAAGCCACCGCCGTCCATGAAGCCAATTTGCGTGACATCCCGGTGATCGCCCTCGTGGATACCAACTGCGATCCGTCTAATATCGATTTTGTCATCCCTTCCAATGACGACGCCATCCGTGCCATCAAGCTGCTGGTTTCCAAGATGGCAGATGCCGTCCTGGAAGGTAAAGCGATGCGCAAAGAGGAAGAGATCCCCGTCCCAATGGCTGAAAGTGAAGCCGCCCTCGCCGGTGTTGAAGTATCTGCCGGGTTGGAAGAAGACGTGGAAGATGAAAAATTGCTCGGCAAGGCGACCCGTGCCAAATTGGCAAGCACCAAACCGGAAGTTGAAGAAACAGTAGTCCCTGCAGAAACCAAAGAAATACCCACTGAACCCGAGGTTGTCCCGGTGAAAGCCAAGAAGAAGGAAGTGACCCCGGAACCTGTCAAGGAACCGGCTAAAGAAAAGAAAGTTGAAAAAGCCGAGAAAAAAGATAAAGAAGAAAAGAAAGAAAAAAAGGAAAAGAAGACTGTAAAGAAAGAAACAGGTGAGTAATGGCGATTACGACTGAGCAAATCAAACAACTGCGCGAAACAACCGGTGCCGGTATCCTTGATTGCCGCAAGGCATTGGAGGAATCCAAGGGCGATATGGCAAAAGCCATCGATTATTTACGTGAAAAAGGACTGGCGATGGCAGCCAAGCGCGCCGACCGCAAAGCCTCGGAAGGCATGTTGGAATTGTATTCCCACGGAGAAGGTCGCGTTGGTGTGATGGTGGAATTGAACTGCGAAACCGATTTCGTCGCCCGCGCTGAAGAATTCCGCAAACTGGCTCACGAACTGGCGCTGCAAATTGCCGCCTCCAACCCCATTTACATCAAGGAAGATGATATCCCGGCAGAAGTCTTGAAGCATGAGGCTGGGATTTATGAAGCCAAAGCTCGCGAAGAAGGCAAGCCGGAAAATATCCTGCCCCGTATCGTGGAAGGCAACATCAAGAAATACAAGGAAGAAGCTGTTTTATTGATGCAGCCCTGGATCCGAGATGAGAGCGTCACCATCCAACAGTTGATCAATGAAAAAGTCGCCGCTCTGGGTGAAAATGTTGTCGTGCGCCGTTTTGTTCGCTGGGCGCTCGGTGAAACCAGCCAGGGATCGTAATGTTCCAGGAGCCAACCATCCGGTTGGCTCTTTTTTTTAGGTGTTAAACACAACAAGCCAAGTTGTTATACAATACTAATGCTCTCTGCAATCAACCAAGGAGATGAAATGGAAACTCTAAAATTCCATCGGGTTTTGATCAAGCTGGGGGGTGAAGCACTTGCCAGTGATTCCGGTGAAGGCATTGATACCAAGCGCGCCCTCGATATAGCCCGCCGCGTGCGTGAGGTGCGTGAATTGGGCGTGGATGTAGCCATTGTCATTGGTGCCGGCAACCTGTGGCGCGGACGCGAAGGGCTGCAGATGGGAATGGATCGCGCCACTGCCGATTACATGGGTATGTTGGCAACCGTGATGAATGCCCTGGCTTTAATGGATGCGCTCGAAAGCATCGGTGTCATCACCCGGGTGCAATCCGCCATCGAAATGCGCACCGTCGCCGAACCGTACATCCGGCGGCGCGCCATCCGCCACCTGGAAAAAGGCCGTGTGGTGGTGTTTGGCGGTGGCACTGGGAATCCCTTCTTCTCCACCGATACAGCCGCGGCTTTGCGCGCTATGGAGATCGGCGCGGATGTCCTGATCAAAGCCACCAAGGTGGATGGCGTCTATGACAGCGACCCCAAAACCAACAAGAACGCCAAAAAGTTTGACCACCTCACCTATCTGGAAACATTGAATAAAAAGCTGGAGATCATGGACACCACCGCCATTTCGCTGTGCATGGACAACAAGCTGCCCATCCTGGTGCTCAGTTTATGGGATGAAGCAGCCATGAAGCGGGCTATTCTGGGAGACAAAGTAGGTACGCTGGTAACCATGGAATGAAAACCCTTTATTGCATGACGCAATTCCTGGCTTACCTTGACATTTATTTTCTTTGAGGGATAATTGGCTCACAGGCTTTGACGAAGGAAAGTACATCCGCGGAAGCCGACAGGGAAGAGCAGGCACAGATTGAGACCTGCTTGCGAAGAAAACGGATGGAAGTTCCCTTCCGAGCCGTTCAGGTGAAAGACGACGTCCTTTAGCTTGAGCCGCTTCTGTAGCGTTACCAGCACAGCCAATCGTCCGTTGGGATGGTTGGCCAGAGCAGCGTCAATCAATGACGAACCTGGGTGGTACCGCGGAATTCATCCCCGTCCCTTAATTTGGGATGGGATTTGTTTTTAAAGGCTGGTTTGGAGGAAAAATGGTAGATCCTGAAAGTTTGCGAAAACTATATGAAAAGATAAAAAATGATGGACTTTCCGATTTGGAAAAGGTCACCGACGAAAAAGGGACAGTCACTTGGAAAACACACCATCTAGGTTCAGGTTCTTCACTTGCGGCTGAATTCAAGAACTTACCAAAGCTGGGATCAGATCTAAAACCTCTAGCCGGCAAAGAAATCAACCTTCTCAAGATGACTTTTGAAAAAGCACTTAATGAAAAGATTGAGTCTATCAAAAGGGGAAATCTTGAAAAGAGTATATCTACTGAAAAATTGGATGTCACCCTGCCGGGTCGAACCCCGCTGGTTGGCAGATTGCATCCGATCACCCAAACACTGCGGAAGATCATCAATATTTTCGGTGAGATGGGTTTCCAGGTGTTCCGCTCGCGTGAGGTGGAGACGGATGAGTTCAACTTCGAGCTGCTCAACATCCCTGCCTATCACCCGGCACGTGATATGTGGGATACCTTCCATACCACCATCCCAAATATCATCCTGCGCACACACACCTCACCGGGACAGATCCATGTCATGCGCCAGTCTGCACCGGAACCCATCCGCGTCATCCTGCCGGGCATGTGCTACCGCTACGAGCAGATGGATGCCCGCCACGAGAGCCAGATGCTGCAGGTGGAATTACTGGCAGTTGGCAGGCACATCACCCTCGCCAACCTGAAAGGGACACTGGTCGAATTTGCAAAAAGTATGTATGGCGTCAACGTCCGATCACGCTTCCGCCCCAGCTACTTCCCCTTCACGGAGCCCAGCGGCGACCTGGAGATTGAATGTTTCATTTGTCACGGCAAAGGCTGCAACGTATGCCGCGGTTCCGGCTGGTTGGAGATCATGGGATGCGGCATGCTGCACCCGACCGTGTTAAAAAACGGCGGCTATGACCCTGAAATTTATTCCGGCTTTGCTGCCGGCATGGGAGTGGAACGCGTCACCATGCTGCGCAACAAGGTGGAAGAGATACGCTATTTCTACGGTAATGATATGCGGTTCCTGGAGCAGTTCTAATGAAAATACCACTTTCCTGGCTGAAAGAATATATAAACCTCGAAATCTCCATTGTGGAAATAGCTCGAACATTAAACAATGTCGGGTTGGAGATCGAAGGCGTCTCCATCGTCGGGCTACCCATGCCGGATGAATGCAAAGAATTCAACATCACCGGATTGCCCTGGGAAAAGGATAAATTCGTGGTGGCGGAAATCCTGGAAGTGATGCCCCACCCGAACGCTGACCGGTTGACACTATGTCGCTTGAATGACGGGATACAGGAAATGACCATCCTCACCGGCGCGCCTAATTTGTTCGAATTCAAGAGCAAAGGGACCCTGCCGAAATCCATCAAAGTAGCCTATGCCCGCGAGGGTGCCCGCCTGTATGATGGTCATCAATCCGGCAACGTCTTGACCACTCTCAAACGCACCACCATCCGCGGAGTCGAATCGTTTTCCATGGTTTGCTCCGAAAAGGAACTTGGAATTTCCGAGGAACACGAAGGGATTCTCATGCTGGATGATGATGCCCCAGTTGGAACACCTTTGATGGACTACATGGGTGACGCTGTGTTCACCGTCACCATTCTTCCGAACATGATCCGGGATGCCTGCATCCAGGGTGTGGCGCGGGAGTTGGCTGCCGCCTTGGGTAAACCGTTGAAGAAACCCACCCTCAAATACCCGGTAAAAGGTGAATCCATAGAAGGTAAAGTATCCATAAAGATTTCTGATTCTTCACTGAACCCGCGTTTCGTGCTTGGACTAGTACGCGATGTAAAACCGCAACCCAGCCCGTACAAGATTCAAATGCGCCTGCGCCTTGCAGGGATGCGCCCCATCAACAGCATCGTGGATGCCACCAACTATGTCATGCTGGAAACCTGTGAACCGCTGCACGCTTTCGATTACGATGTGCTGGTAAAGCGCGCCAAAGGCAAAACTCCAACCATCATTACCCACGCTGCGAAAAAAGGTGAAAAACTCACCACGCTGGATGGTGTTGAACGCGAATTGGAAGATTACACCATCCTGGTCTGCGATACCGCCGGTGCGCTTTCACTGGCAGGTGTGATGGGCGGGCTGGAATCCGAAGTGACGGAGAAAACCAACTCTGTCTTGTTGGAAGGTGCAGCATGGAATTTCGTAAATGTGCGGCGGACGGTCGGCAGTCAAAAATTATTCTCCGAAGCATCTTATCGTTTTGCCCGTGATCTGCATCCCGCCCTGGCTGAACTCACCGTCAAACTAGGTCTGGATCGCATTGCTGCCTGGAGCGGCGGTGAAATCGCCGCTGGACTGGTCGATGCCTACCCTAAACCAATTGAAGATCCCACAATAACCTTCACTCTCGACGATGTAAAGAAAGCGCTGGGCGTGGAAATCCCCACCGATACCATAAAGACCATCCTTACCGGTTTGGAATTCCACATGAAAATCAGCGGTGATACGTTCCACATACAATCCCCTGCCCACCGCACCGATATTCATTCCGGTGTGGAAGGCAAAGCAGATGTGATGGAAGAGATTGCTCGCATGTTCGGTTACGATAACATTCCTTCGCACCGGTTGGAGGAGTTGATGCCGCCTGTTCATCCCAATCCGCGCATGGAATCGGAGGAACGCTTGCGTGATATCCTGGTGAACCTTGGCCTGCAGGAGGTCATCACCTACCGCATGACCGAACCCTCGCGTGAAGCGCGCCTGACCTCTACCGGAACGGAGCCTCCAGCCGTGAAGTATGTGGAATTGAAGAATCCACTCACTCCGGAACGCAGGGTGATGCGCCGTATTTTACTTGGATCGGTGTTGGAAATTGCTGAAAGGAACGTACGTAACCAGGAACGCCTGGCACTGTTCGAGATTGCGCCCGAATATCACCCGGTCGAAGGCAGCGACCTGCCCGATGAACCTTTAAAGCTTGCCATCCTGCTTTGCGGTGCACGGCAGCCTTCCGGTTGGGAAAAAAGCGAAAGTAAGAATCTGGATTTCTTTGACCTGAAGGGAATCGTTGAATCGATGCTGAATATGCTGCATGTGCCAGGGATCGCGTACCTGCCACTCGAAGGGACAATCTACCATCCCGGTAAATGCGTCGAAGTAAAATCCGGCGAATTGCGGATTGGCATTTTTGGCGAGATGCATCCGTTGGTGAAGGAGAAGTTTGACCTAGGCACATCCCCAATCATGGCTGCAGAATTGGACCTTGAGGTGCTGCTTGGATTAGTCCCGGACCGCAGCGAGTCTGCCCCCGTGTCCAGCTTCCCCCCTGTCATTGAGGATATTGCCATCGTGGTCGATGAAAATATAACGAATGAACAAGTGGAAACCCTCATCCGGCAAACCGGAGGCAAAGCATTGACCGCAGTGCGCTTATTCGATATTTTCCGCTCCGAACAATTGGGTGACGGGAAAAAGAGCCTGGCCTACAACCTGACGTACCAGGCATGGGACCACACCATGGATGACAAGGAAGCTGCCCAGATCCGACAAAGAATCATCAAACGGTTGGAGCAGGTGCTGGGAGCAAAACTGCGAAGTTAGCTTGACAAAAAACTTCCCGTGAAAATTGGGAAGTTAATTAATATCTTGATTTATAATAATTATCACAATTTCCTGGGAGGGTTTTCTTATGCTTGATCCTTTATCTTTGATCCAGATCGACCACCTTGTAAAAAAATATGGCACCAAGACCGCCGTCGACGATATCACCTTTGAGGTGCGCGCGGGAGAAATTTTCGGATTTCTCGGTCCTAACGGCGCCGGCAAGACCACTACGCTCAAAATTCTCGTCGGTTTATTGCAACCGTCCAGTGGATTAGTAAAAATTGGGGGGTACGATGTACAAACCCAATCCTTGCAAGCTAAGGCTTCATGTGGATTTGTGCCGGATGAGCCGAACCTGTATGCCAAGTTGACCGCCCGTGAGTTGATGCGATTTGTTGGCGACCTGTACGGGTTGGAAAAAAAACAGATCAACACCCGCATTGAGGAGCTGCTGCGCATGTTCGACCTTTCCCAGGCAGGCGACGATACCATCGATTCCTACAGTCATGGCATGAAACAGAAAACCTCGGTGGCAGCTGCCCTTATCCATGATCCCAAGGTCCTGGTGCTGGATGAACCAACCGTTGGTTTGGATCCCAAGTCCGCCCGCATGATCAAGGATATTCTGCGCCAATTGGCAGACCGAGGAGCTGCCATCATCCTTTCCACGCACATCCTTGAAATTGCCGAACATATGTGTGATCGCATTGGCATCATCAACCTGGGAAAACTAGCTGCGGTTGGCACGATGCAGGAACTGCGCGGTCTTGGTAAAGGCGAAAGCAGCCTGGAAGACATCTTCCTCAGCCTGACCGGAGGGACAGAATACGCTGAAATTGCCGAGGTGCTCAAATGAGCGTGGGGGACTTGCATATCGAAGAGCGCCTGTGGCCAGCAGTCTGGAAGTTACTTCGCATCCGGCTGATCATTTCCTGGAGCAGTTTCAAGCGCAGCAAGATCAGAGCAAAGATCGGCATGATCGTGCTCGTTTTATTTTTTACCGGTCTTCTTGTCTTGGCTTTCATCGGAAGCCATGCCCTTCTGGATTTCCTACGATCGCCGCAATTTTCGCAGCTTGGTCTGGATGCCACACCGATAATCCGGATGATCCCCAATCTGCTGATCACCTTCGCTACCTTATTCATCTTCCTGACCAGTTTCAGCCTTCTGCTGCAGGCATTGTATCTATCCGGAGATATGGAATTCCTGCTCAGCACACCGGTGCCCATCCGCGCAGTGTTCATATCGAAATTGGTCCAGGCAATCCTTCCGAACTTTGGGCTGATCTGCTTGATCGCATTGCCAGTTATGTTCGGATTGGGTTCCTCGTATGGATACTCGATTTGGTTTTATATTCTCACCATCTTTGTCCTGGCGATACTTGCCCTGGCTGCTGCCAGCCTCTCCAGCCTGGTGGTGATGGTAGTTTCACGCGTCATTGCTCCCCGCAGGGTTGCTGAGGTGATCGGATTCATCGTGGCAGCCATGACACTGGTGTGTTCACAATCGGGGCAGCTATTCAATCATATGGATTCGAGCATCAAGCCGGATCAGGTGGCAGGCGTGCTGAATACACTGACCCGTTTCAATGTGAGCTGGTCACCAATCACCTGGGCTGGTCAGGGTTTGGTCGGAATTGGCGAGGGGAACTGGTTGAGCGGGATCGGGTTTACGCTGCTGACACTTTTCCTTGGCGCTGGAATTTTTACGGTCGCATTATTGACCGCCGAGAAGTTGTACTATACCGGTTGGGCAAGAGTTCAAGGCAGTTGGCGAAAAAAGAAAAAAATCGTTTCCAAAACAAAATTACAAGATGAAAAGACAAACTGGGTTGAAAAACGGATTTCTTCACCCATCCGTGCCATCATCGTCAAGGATTTCCTTTTATTACGCCGTGATTTGCGCCATCTTTCCCAAATACTTTCACCATTGATTTTTGGCGTTGTTTATGCCATTGTGCTGTTGCGTTCCGGTGGAAAAGTACCTCAAGGTCAGGGTACGGCACCCGAGGCGTTGATGAATGGGCTGCAGGCGATGTTTACCTGGGGGGATGTTGCTTTGGCAGCCTTTGTCAGTTGGAGCCTTGCCTCGAATCTTTCCAGTATGGCATTTTCCCAGGAAGGCAAGAATTACTGGATGCTCAAATCCTCGCCGGTAAACAGCAAACAACTGCTTGTGGCTAAATTCCTGGTGGCTTATATACCTTCTGTGGTTATCGGCTGTTTTTTCGTCACTTTACTCGCTTTGTTGCAGCCAGCAAAATTAGCCAACCTATGGTACGGATTGCTTACCTTAGCTCTCAGCCTGGCGGGGGTGATAGGAATTGTGCTCACCTTCGGCGTGACCGGTGCACGGTTTAATTGGGATTCACCACAAAAGATGCAAAACTCCGGTGTTGGCTGTCTGAGCGCGCTTCTTTCCTTTGCGTATTTTGGTATCTCCCTCGGGCTCTTCCTGGGTCCAATCATTGTTCTTTCTCTCCTGGGTCTCCCCATCATCTACGGGCAGATCGGGGGGATCGTTCTGGGAGGAGGACTTGCCGCGGTTTGCGCCATCGCACCATTGCGAGGAGTGCGGGAAAAAGTCCAACATTTGAATGAGGAGTAGAAGAACTTGGAGCCATACGGCTCCAAGTTCTTCTATCCAAGCTGGTAGCGGAGGATATAAGATAGTCGATTTAATGGTGGAATCCACCGCATCCAACGGATATTGCGAGTGCGTTCCTCTATTTCATCCAGGTAATACCATGTTTCAAGATGACGGATACCATTTCCCCATGTTTCCATCTCGCGACCATCATTCATATAAAAATTCAAAGATGCATGGGTTTTTCGCAATATTTTATTTGAATTGTGCATTCGCATGGACAGCTTTGACATGCAGTCGAACACCAATTCAGAGTTTCTAAATCGATTCGCCAACTCCAATACAAGGGATTTCACTTTTTCAGGATCCAGATAAACCAAAACCCCTTCCGAAATGAAAAGGTGTGGGCCTTTGGATTTCGCGACGGAATCCATCCATGAAAATTGAAAAACAGATTTGGCAATAAACCGATTGCGCGGGCTTTCTTTCAAGAATTGTTCTCGAGTTTCGATGACTTCCGGGAGATCGAGGTCGAACCAATGCACTTTGCCATTATCCACACGTTCAAACCGTGTATCCAGACCACTTCCCATGCTTACCACCGTTCCCGCAGGATGTTTCTTTAGAAACGCGAGGACAATCTGTCAAACTGGCGAATGCGGAGTGCTGTAAAGGTCTGATCTTCCTGCAATTTCCGGTATGGGGAAAAATCATGTTCCAGCTTTTCAAAAATCTTTTCTGCAGCAGGATCCTTGATCATGCCATCCGGGCGATGGCTTTCAACGACGCGGAAGAACAAGGAAATCAACATCGTTTCAGTAACGCCTTGCAGATTATCAGGGTGGATTTTTTCCTTTTCTACGGGCATCGGTGATCACCCTTCCGATTCCAGTTGTGCTTTATACGGCGCAAGGTCTTCAATTGGTTGGGGATAATTCATTTTCAATTCTTTGAGCGTGTCGAGAATGATATTGGAAACAACCAGGTTGCGATACCAGTTGCGGTTGGATGGAACCACGTACCAGGGGGCGTAGGATGTACTTGTCTCGATAAGCGTTTCTTCGTACGCATCCATATATTTCTGCCACAATTCCCGTTCCTTCAAGTCACCCGGGTTGAACTTCCATTGTTTCCCGGTTGTGGTGATGCGTTCCAACAATCGCTGACGCTGCTCTTCTTTCGAAATGTGCAGGAAGAATTTCAGGATTGTTGTACCTTCCTCTGCCAACAAACGTTCAAAATCGCAAATATGCTTATATCGGAGTTCGCACTCCTTTTTATTGATCCACTCATGCACCCGCACCACAAGTACATCCTCATAATGCGAGCGGTTGAAAATCACCAACTCACCTTTTCCCGGCACATTGGTATGCACTCGCCAGAGGTAATCGTGCGCCATCTCGGCAGGCGTCGGCACCTTGAAACTCACCACCTTCACCCCTTGAGGATTTACACCTTCAAAAACCGACCGGATGGTGCCATCCTTGCCACCGGTATCCATGGCCTGCAGCACAACCAGGATTTTATGTTTGCTCTCAGCAAAAAGTAATTCCTGAAGTTTTTCCAATTCAGCACAATTATCTGCAAGTTTTTGGCGGGCTTCATCCTGCCTGCGTTTCCATTCACCCAGATCATCAGGGTCAATGGAATTCAGGTTAAACGACTTATTTGATTTGACGCGATATGCATCAAACATGATCCCTCCTGGATTATTCTTCGCTCTCAATGATCTTTTCTATTTTCTCCAGTATCTCGTTGGTCAACTTTTCGGATGCTTCGGCGGCACCCAGGTTCTCATCCAGCTGTTCCAGCCGCGTGGCACCGGTAATGACCGTGCTCACTTCCTTGCGTCGCAGGATCCATGCAATCGCCAATTGCGCCGGGGTGATCCCAAGCTCCTGCGCAATCGGCAAGAGCTGCTTGACTTCCTGGATTCGCTCCGGTGTGATGCGGTCGCGGATCCAACCGTAATTTTCCAAAGTAGCCCGGCTTCCCTTGGGAACGCCTTCATTATATTTACCAGTCAGCACTCCATGATACAGTGGACTCCAGGTGGTGATACCAAATCCAAGTTCCGGAACGAGCGGCATGATGGTTTCCTCCACCCGTTTGTGATGGAACATGTTGTACTGAGGTTGCTCCATAGTGGGTGGGATAAGACCATATTGCCGGGCGATCCCATAGGCAGTTGCAATCTGGCTGGCTTCCCACTCCGAGGTGCCCCAATACAAAATCTTGCCCTGTTGGATCAGGATGGTCATGGTGCGCACCACTTCCTCGATGGGAGTATCTGGATCGAAGCGGTGGCAGAAGTACAGGTCAAGGTAATCCAACCCCAACCGCTTCAATGAAGCGTTCACGGATTCCATGATATGCTTGCGTGAAAGTCCGCGCCCGTTTGGCCCGGTGAATGTCGGCCAGAACACTTTACTGGAGATCACCAGCGCTTCGCGCGGCAGGTCCTTGATGGCGTTTGCCCATCAGGATTTCTGCTTTACCCTCGGCATACACATCCGCATTATCAAAAAATTGATCCCCTGCTCGTAAGCAGCATGGATCAGATCGATGGCGTAGCTTCTGGTCCACCTGGTTTCCAAACGTGACCCAGGAACCCAACGAGATTTCACTGACTTTCAATCCTGATTTTCCCAAACGTCTGTAGTGCATGATACCTCCACATCAAACAACAGGTTGAAACCTGCTGCACATCATCACTTTTCCTTCTCTCCACTTCCAATACCAAGGGGTTTCCATTTATCCTTGCCTTCGCGCAGCCGGTGGGTGGCTCCACCCCGCGATGGATCTGATCAAACCCTTCGGGTTTGATGGTCATAGCATCTCCATCCAACAGACCGGAAATGCCGCGTTGACCCGGTTCCAGGCGTTTATTCTGGCAGTACGCGCAGGTTTTCGGATCATGCGGTTTGTAATCAACCGGTTCTTCATAGGTGGAAATGTATCCTTCGAAATTGCGCAGTATGATCTTATGGTCGGATGAACTGATATGGTAATTGGGCATCACCGGGATCTTGCCGCCACCTCCGGGAGCATCCACACAAAAAGTCGGGACAGCAAACCCAGAAGTATGCCCACGCAGCCCTTCGATGATCTCGATCCCTTTGGCCACCGGTGTGCGGAAGTGCCCGGCCCCTTCCACCAGGTCGCATTGATACAGATAGTAAGGGCGCACACGCATGCGTACCAGGTTCTGCACAAGGTTGCGCTGGATATGGACGCAATCGTTCACGCCCGCCAGCAGCACGGATTGGTTGCCAAGCGGAATGCCGGCGCGGGATAAGTTTATCGCATGCCTCCGCCAGCTCGGCGGTGATCTCATTCGGGTGGTTGACATGGATATTGAGCCACAGTGGGATGGAAGCGCTGCAGCATATCGGTCAGCTCGGCGGTGACACGCATGGGCATGAACACCGGGATGCGCGAGCCAATGCGGACGATTTCAACATGCGGGATTTCGCGCAGGCGGGCAATGAGCTCCTCCAGGATGGCAGGCGCAAGCGCCAGCGGATCTCCGCCCGAAAGCAGCACGTCCCGGATCTGGGGTGTGTGCTTGATGTATTCAATCTGCGCTTCAAACTCTTCCCTTTTGAACGTTTGAGACGGATCGCCCAACGATGCGGGCACGGGTGCAATAGCGGCAGTACGAAGCGCATTGGGTGGTAACGAGCATCAATACCCGGTCGGGATAACGATGCACCAACCCCGGTACCGGAGAATGGCGCGTCTTCCGCCAACGAATCTTCCATCTGCCCGGTGAACGCGCTCAGTTCACCTGCCGTGGGGATGATCTGTTTGCGGATGGGATCGTTGGGGTCCTCCGGATCGATGAGGGAAACATAGTAGGGGGTGACATCCACGCGGAATAGACCGGGTGATGAGAGTGCCTTCTTTTCGCTATCGGTCAGCTTCAATACATGCTCGAACTCTTCCACAGTGTTCAAGCGGTTTTTCATCTGCCAGCGCCAGTCACCCCACTGGTCATCGGATATATTCTTGTAAAACGACGAACGTTTTGAAGGAAAAGGTTGTACCATTCAATACCTCACTTTCCTGGTTAATCAAAAAGGGTTCAATGTAACGAAATGGGGAGCAGATAAGCTCACCTGGACAGCAACACCGACGGAAATATCAGCGTTAACCGGGTGGGTCATGATCAGGGCGGAAAAAACCTGCGTTTTAACCAGCATCATATGGGTATTGTAACGAATTTACCAAATAGGGTCAATAAAGAGATTCCGATTTTTACACCAAAGCTCGTTTATATATTTTTCATCAGAATTGACCAACCTTGCTTGACGGTGTTTTCCAAACATGTTATCATAAAACACAGAACTTTAGCACTCTCGACCCGAGAGTGCTAAAAAAAAGACAAAATGCAAAACCTATCTGAACGGCAGAAAATACTTCTGACCCTGATCATCCATGAGTATGTGCGCGCGGCGGGTCCGGTTGGGTCGCAGCACCTGGTGGAAAACTACAAGCTGGATATGAGCTCCGCCACAGTGCGCAACGAAATGACCGCCCTGACAGATATGGGGTATTTACGCCAACCGCACACCTCCGCCGGACGCATCCCCACCGAAGAAGGCTACCGCTACTTCGTCAGCCGGCTTATCAACGATACCAACCTGCCGGAAACGACGCGCAGCACCATCACGCACCAGTTTTACCAGATGCGCAACGATGTGGATCAATGGATGCGCTTGGGCGCTTCTGTACTGGCGCAGCAATCCAAGGCAGCATCGTTGATCACCTCGCCCCACCCGGCGCATGCACGGCTCAAACACGTCGAACTGATCGCCACACGGGGAAGGCAAATGCTCATGGTGATCGTGATGTACGGCGGTGAGATCCACCAACGCATTCAACTGCTCAGCGAACCGATGAACCAGGAGCAGTTATCTGCAACTGCCAACACGCTCACCGGGATGCTGCAGGGGTTGGACCCTTCCGCCATCAGTGCTCTGCAACCCAAAATGAATGGATTCGAGCAGGATGTAACGGGTTGGATCGTCGAAGAAATGACGCGTGCCAACCGATTGATCGCCGGAGAAGTATTCCTGGACGGTCTCAGCAACGTACTGGCAGAACCGGAGTTTGCCGGATCTGAAGATGCCCGCAAGGCACTCCAGGTGCTGGAAGAACGACCCATGCTGGAGGACCTGCTTTCCCGGACTGTGCTGAACGGCGCCATCGGCGGGGTGCAGGTGTTGATCGGTGGTGAAGGCACGCTGGACGAACTGCGCCATTGTTCGATCATCCTGGCGCGGTACGGATCTCCCGGACTGGCAACAGGGATGCTCGGCGTCCTGGGTCCCATGCGCATGTCCTACGGTAAATCCATTTCCGTCGTACGTTTTGTTTCCGGATTATTGTCCGATATGGTGACGGAAACATTGATCGATGAAGAAAAAATATCCTAACGCGAGAGGTGACATGACAGCGGAGAAACGAAAACATACCCGTCCCCTGAAAACCCGAGTCCCCTGAACCCGCATCCGATGAGTCTTCCCAGGTCCAGACTCCGGGGGAAGCACCTGTTGAAGAAGAAACGAAAATGGTGACGCTCCCGTTGAAAGATTATGCAGGTCAACTAGAGGAGCTTGACACTTTACGCGATAAGGTGGAAGAGTACATGGATGGCTGGCAGCATGAACGCGCCGACTATTCCAACTACCGCAAGCCGCGTGGAACGCACTGCACAGGATCAAAAACAGGACGCAACCGTTCAGGTGATCAAAAAATACCTGGTGATCCTGGATGATCTGCAACGTGCGATAAAGAACAGACCGACGGAAGGGGAAGCTGCTTCCTGGGCGGAAGGCATTGAATTGATCGTTCGGAAATTGCAAGGCATCCTGGATTCGGAAGGCGTCATGCGCATCCCTGCGGAAGATGAGAAATTCAATCCGCTGCGGCATGAAGCAATCTCGCACGAGGAAAGTCCTGACCATGAAAGCTGGTCAAATTATTGAAGTAGTTCAACAAGGTTACACCATTGGCGACCGGGTTTTGCGCCCGGCAATGGTCCGGGTAGCCCGATAACAGGAGGATAAAAATGGCAAAAATCATTGGAATCGATCTTGGAACGACCAACTCCGTCGTGGCCGTGATGAGCGGCGGTGAACCGATGGTCATCCCCTCCGCGGAAGGCGAACGCTTGGTGCCTTCCGTTGTGGCGGTCAACAAGAACCACGAGCGCATCGTCGGACGCGCTGCCCGCAACCAGGCCATCGTCAACCCGGAGAATACGGTGTTCTCGATCAAACGCTTCATGGGACGCAAGTTCGAAGACCCCGAAGTGCAGCGCACACTCAGCCGGGTACCTTACAAGGTAACCAAGGCTCCGAACGGGGATGTGCGCGTTGTCCTGGATGGCAAGGAGTATTCACCCCCGGAAATATCGCCATGATCCTGGCAAAATTCAAAACCGATGCCGAAGCATACCTGGGCGAAACCATCACACAGGCAGTCATCACCGTGCCGGCTTATTTCAATGATGCCCAGCGTAATGCCACCAAGGATGCCGGCAAGATCGCCGGTTTGGAAGTGCTGCGTATCATCAATGAACCCACCGCTTCCTCACTGGCATATGGTCTGGATAAGAAGAAAAATGAAATGATCGCCGTTTATGACCTGGGCGGCGGTACATTCGATATTTCCGTCCTGGATGTCGGCGAAGGCGTCTTCCAGGTACGATCCACCAGCGGTGATACCTTCCTGGGTGGCGATGATTTCGACCAGCGCATCATGGATTACCTGATCGAGGAATTCAAGAAGACCAACGGCATCGACCTGCGCAGCGACCGCCAGGCACTGCAACGTCTGAGAGAAGCCGCTGAAAAAGCCAAAATCGAACTTTCCACCGTGCAGCAGACCGAGATCAACCTGCCTTACATTACTGCCGATGCCACCGGACCCAAGCACCTGGTGCTGACCTTGACCCGCTCCAAGCTGGAACAACTCACCGGTGACCTGGTGCAAAAAACCCTGGACCCCGTCCGGCGCGCCCTCTCGGATGCCAACCTGAAACCCACTGAAATCAACGAGGTCGTCCTGGTGGGTGGCATGACCCGCATGCCTGCCGTGCAGGAAGCGGTCAAGAAGGAATTTGGCAAGGAACCCCACAAGGGTGTCAATCCGGATGAAGTCGTTGCAATCGGCGCTGCCATCCAGGCAGGCGTCCTGGGCGGCGAAGTCAAAGATATCCTGCTGCTGGATGTGACTCCGCTGACCCTTTCCGTTGAAACCCTGGGAGGTGTTGCCACGCCATTAATCGAGCGCAATACCACCATCCCGACCTGCAAGATCCAGGTATTCTCCACTGCCTCCGACAGGCAGACCCAGGTGGAGATCCATGTACTGCAGGGCGAACGCCCGATGGCAGCCGACAACAAGACCCTCGGCCGGTTCATCCTGGATGGAATTCCCCCGGCTCCGCGCGGTGTCCCCCAGATCGAAGTTACATTCGACATCGATGCCAACGGCATCCTGAATGTCAAAGCCACCGATAAAGCCACCCAACGCAGCCAGCACATCACCATCACAGCTTCTTCCGGTTTGTCAAAAGACGAAGTGGAGCGCATGCGCAAGGAAGGCGAAGCTGCACGCTGCAGAGGACAAGAAAAAGAAGGAAACGATCGAAGTCCGCAACGTCGCAGAAAATGCCATCTACTCTTCCGAAAAATTGATCAAGGATAATGCCGAAAAAATCCCTGCCGATATTAAGAAGCAGGTCGAAGAAGACATTGCTGCCATCAAGCAGGTCAAGGATGGCGATGATATTCCGGCAATCCAGGCAGCCACGGAGAAATTGAACCAGGACCTGCAGAAATTAGGCGCCAGCATGTACCAGCAACCCGGTGCCGGCGGCCAGGATACCGGACCCATGCCAGGTCCCGGCGGTCCCACCCCCGGCGGTGAACCCGGCGGACCGGCTCCCAAAGGTCCTGAAGGTGAAGACGTGGTTGACGGTGAATTTAAGAACGTTTAAGGTTTATATCCATCAGTAGAAATACATGGGCGTTTTGGGTTTGACCCAAAACGCCCATCACAATATCTTAACCATCGAGAGAACAATGCCATCCAAGCGTGATTATTATGAAATCCTGGGAGTCCCCCGCAGCGCAAACCCCGACCAACTGAAGGGTGCTTTCCGCAACCTGGCTCGCAAGTATCATCCGGATATCAGCAAGGAACCGGATGCTGAATCCAAATTTAAAGAGATCAACGAAGCATATTCCATTCTTTCAGACCCCGATAAACGCGCCCGCTATGACCAATACGGGCATGCCGGACTCGAGGGCATGGGTGGAGTGCCGGATTGGACCACGATCGACTTTTCCGATATTTTGGAAGGGTTGTTCGGTTTTGGCGGTTTTGCCAACCGGCAGCGGCGTAATTCACCCCGCCGCGGAGTCGATTTGGCATATGCCGTTCAACTAACATTTGAAGACATCGTCAGCGGTGTGGATAAGGAAATCGAGATCACCCGCGATGAAACCTGTTCCAGCTGCAAGGGAAGCGGCGCCGAACCAGGCACCAAAAAGGTACGCTGTGAGACCTGTTCCGGCAGGGGTGAAGTCCGGCAGGTACGCCAGACCTTCCTGGGTTCGATGGTGCAGGTAACCACCTGTCCCAACTGCAACGGAGCCGGCGAGGTCATTGCCAACCCATGCCGAACATGCCGCGGCACGGGATTGGAACGGAAAACCGTGCGCAAGATGGTGCACATCCCGGCTGGAGTGGATAACGGCACACAGATACGCCTTGCCGGTGAAGGTCAGCCCGGCACGAACGGCGGACCGCAAGGTAATTTGTATCTGGAAATAAAAGTAAAACCCCATAAATTTTTCAAACGCCGCGAAGATGATGTGTTGCTGAATCTCAATATCAATATCGCTCAGGCGGTGTTGGGGGCAGAAGTGGAAGTCCCCACCGTGGATGGCAATGCCAAGCTTCACATTCCTTCCGGCACACAGCCAGGCAAGGTTTTCACCATCAAGAACAAGGGCATCCCGCATGTGCGTGCCAACGGCCGCGGCGATGAGATGGTCATTGTTAACGTGGAAACTCCGAGCAAGTTAACCTCAGAGCAAAAGAAGCTGTTCGAACAGCTTGCCAAAACGCTTGGTACCGAAGTGAAACCCCAGGAACGCAGCTTCATCGACGCCCTGAAGGATGTCTTTGGTGGCTGAAATCAACTGGTTGGAAGTCTCCCTGACCGTCAATGGTGAGCTGGCAGAAGCGGTGGCGGAAGTGCTCGACCGCTTTGTTTCCAATGGTGTGGTGATAGAAAGCAAGGTCAAACACCTCAACGCGAGCGACATGGGCACGGAGGAATCCAACGTGCGCGTGGTTGGCTACCTGTTCATGGATGAACACGTCGAGGAAAAACGCTCCCTCCTTGAGGAAGCACTCTGGCACCTCGGTCAAATACAGCCCTTGCCTCCTGCCCAATACCAAACAATAGTAGATGAAGACTGGATGGTTGCCTGGAAAAAGAACTATCACCCCATTATGGTGGGTAAAAAATTGCAAATCATCCCGGCCTGGCTCGAAGCACCTGACCCAGACCGGATCAGCATCAAGATCGATCCAAGCATGGCATTCGGCACCGGCACGCATCCTTCCACGCAGATGTGCCTGGAGCACCTTGAAAATTGTACGTTGCCGGGTCAACCCGTCATCGATGTAGGCTGCGGCTCCGGGATATTATCGATTGCAGCAATCAAGCTTGGCGCAAGCCATGCACTGGGAGTCGATATCGAATCTCCGGCGATCAAGAACACAAAGGAAAATGCCCGTTTAAACAACGTGGAGAGAAAGATCGAAGTGGGTTTGGGTTCTGTTGAGGACATTCGAAAAGGGCAATTCACCATTTCGCATGCTCCCGTCGTAGTCGTGAACATCCTTGCCCCAGTGATCATTTCCTTGTTCGAAGGCGGATTGTCAGACCTCGTTGCCACCAACGGCACATTGACCCTGGCTGGAATTTTGGATGAGCAGTTTGAAAAAGTGGATAAGGTTGCCAGGGAAAAAGGTTTTTCTTTTTTAGAGAAACGAAGCAACGGCGATTGGATTTCGCCACTGTACAAAAAGTTGTAAATCTTTTTCGAACAATCCTTGAAAATTATCCGTTGATGATCTCGAAATCGGTGGTGATGGTTGCTTTTCCCTTCACGGTAGCTGCAACGGAACAGTACTTTTCCACGGAAAGGTGAATGGCTTGTTCGGCGTCTTGCGGGGTGATGTCCTTTCCAGTAATCTTGTAATGCAGGTGGATCTGGCGATATGTCCAGGGCGGGTCGGGTTCCTGTTCACCTTGTACACTCACTTCGAGACCGGTCATTGTCAGACGTTTCTTCTGTAATATCTCCACCACGTCCACCGAGCTGCAAGCCGCCAGCGCCACCAGCAGCATTTCAGAAGGTTTGACACCGACCCCGTCTTCCTTCGTTGAAAGCACCACTGAATGATTGCTCGAGTCGATCCCCACGAACGATTTTCCCCCGATCCATTTCACTTTCACATTTGCCATTATATCACCTCACAACACGTATTATATATCGTTGCGCAATCCATGTTTGCCGGGTATGTTCCGCCCTATTGACATCGAACATAATTTCGTGTAAGATAATAGAAAATATATTCGATTAAAGGACGACAAGGAGGTCATATGATGACCCGCGATAAAGAGATGGACATCCGTTTGAAAAAAATCATGGAATTTCTAACAGAATTCCAGGATAAATCCGGTTACTCACCTTCCATCAGGGAAATAGGTGATCGCATCGGGGTTAATTCAACCTCCCTGGTCGATTTTTACCTCGATAAATTAACGGAGCGCGGTGATATCGTCCGTGAAAAACATATCTCCCGCAGTATCCGGGTGATGAAACCGGTGTACAACGCCCAGACCATCACGAGCAAGATCCGCAAGACCATGCAGGATGCTTCGACTGCTGTAAACGAAGTGCTGCGCATTCCACTAGCAGGACGCATCGTTGCCAGCGCACCCGTCCCGGTACCGGAATCCGATGTAGCGTACTTTGATCCCGAATCCAGCATCGAGATTGCGCGTGGCATGCTTTCTCCCAAGGAAAAGGTCAGCGAGTTATTCGCCCTGGAAGTCCAGGGAGATTCGATGATCGACGCCATGGTGAACGATGGCGATATCGTCATCATGAAACCGGCTCACGAAGCCCTCAATGGTGAGATGGTCGCAGTCTGGATGGACGACAGCAATGAGACCACACTCAAGTATTATTACAAGGAATCGGATCACATCCGCCTGCAGCCCGCCAACCCGACCATGGAACCCATTTACATCGACCCCTCACGCCATTTACGAATCATGGGTAAAGTGGTGCTGGTCATCCGGCAGGTGAAATCGGTTGCCGCCTAAAGTACTCTTATTAACAAAAAAAATCAGGGATAACCCTGATTTTTTTTGTTGCTTTTGACTTGTTGTTTAGGCCATCTCAACAACGCCACCGGCGGCTTCGAGTTTGCTCTTGCCATCGGCTGCAGCGTCTTTGCTGACTGCGGTGAGAACCTTGGATCCGGCGGTTTCGGCCATTTTCTTGGCTTCCACGAGACCGAGGTTGGTGAGCTGGCGGATGACCTTGATGACTTCGATCTTCTTGGGGCCGGCGTCCTTGAGGATGACATCGAATTCGGTCTTCTCTTCCACAGGTTCAGCGGCAGCAGCGCCACCCGCGGCGGGTCAGCGGCGACAGCTACAGCTGCGGCAGCGGAAACGCCCCATTTTTCTTCAAGGGCTTTCACCAGTTCAGCGGCTTCCAAAACGGAAAGCTTGCTCAATTCCTCAACAAGTTTTTCTAAATCAGCCATTTCAAATCTCCTTACAACTTTATATATTCATCGAGCACCGGATCGAAAATTTCCAATGCCCGATCAATAAGCTCCTTAGGCAGCCTGCGGGGCAGCCTTTTCGGAATGAGCTTTGACGACAGACGCCAAACGGCGCGCAGGTTCTGCCAGAGTGCGGACAAGTTGAGTAGCGGGAGTATTGAACAATCCCAACAACTTGGCGCGCATGACAGGCAGTGGCGGCAGATCAGCCAAGGCTTTCACCTTGGATGCTTCGATCATTTTGCCTTCCGAGGTATCCGCCTTTGACTTTGAAAATCTCCGATCCTTTGGTGGCATCGGTCAGGATCTTGGCCAAAGCCGGGGCATCATTGGATGCAAAACCAACCAGTGGAAGTGCCTTCAAAGTATTTGGCATCGAGGATATCTGGGCTCATTCAAAGACACGAGCAAAGTAACGTATTCTTTACAACATGCAAATTGCTCCACGTTTCCCGAGCTTTGGCACGCAGTGTATCGACATCCTTCATAGTCATGCCGTTAATAGTTGACCACGAAAACTGCCTGGCTTTCTTTCAACCATTTCATTGTAACTGTTCCTGAATCGTGACCTTTTTCCTTTTTCGTAAATGCCAATGGAGTTCACCTCCTTCCTTCAAAGATAAAAAACAGTCTTGCCTGATGATG
Organism: uncultured Chloroflexia bacterium; assembly: GCA_963699305.1. GTDB lineage: Bacteria > Chloroflexota > Anaerolineae > Anaerolineales > Anaerolineaceae > JBGQAS01. Next base: position 1,703,875 of record OY969431.1, read on the forward strand.
CCAGGCAAAGACTGATAGTTTTACATAAAAATTCCTTGTGTAAGTCTTCACCTCGGCAGGAATATTAAGCCTGTTATGCAGGCACCGGCTGTCTTGCGGTGAAGTCCGGAAATTACTCGGACAGGTGACCGTATTATATCATTATTACTCGGTTTCTGCCATCGATCTGCGCAGCATTGGCATCCAACTTGATGCCGGGACCCATGGTGGATGTCACCGTGAGATCGTTTGATGTAGATACCTTTGGCGCTGACGGTCGGGCTTTCTTGATGCTTCCATCAAGGCAGCGAAGTTATCGAAAAGTTTGTCGGCAGTGAAAGAAACTTTGCCGATGGAAACATGAATATTGGCGGTTTTATCCAGGCGGAATTCCACACGCCCAGCTTTGGCTTCCTGGATACGCGAGGCAGATCATCGGCTGGGACAACGGTGCCGGCTTTGGGGTTCGGCATGAGACCACGTGGACCCAAAACACGACCCAATTTACCAACTTTTCCCATCATATCGGGGGTGGCGATGGCGACATCGAAATCAGTCCAACCGCCTAGGATCTTGTTGATCATTTCATCGGTATCGGCAATATAATCTGCGCCACCTTCCTGGGCTTTTGCAACGCCTTCACCCTGTGCAAAAACCAGCACCCGGACTGTCTTTCCCAGACCATGGGGAAGGACGACTACATCACGCACCTGCTGGTCAGCCTGCCGTGGGTCCAGACCCATGCGCATGTGGACTTCAACGGTGCCATCAAACTTTGGAATAGGAGGTTTCTTTTACCAGTTCAAACGCTTTACGTGGTTCGTAAAATTCGTCCAACATTTATTTTGGCCAAAGCGGCCAGGTATTTCTTACCGTGTTTTGCCATTTTTTCTCCTCGTGGTGCAGACGGGCAATCGGATTACCCTCCCACAGTATTAATCTTCGACTGTCAAAATGCCCATGTTGCGGGCAGTGCCTTCGATTTGACGCATGGCACTTCTTCAAGATCAAGCGTGTTCATATCTTTCGATTTGAGTTCAGCAATTTCGCGCAACTGGGCGCGGGTCACTTTGCCAACCTTTTTGCGGTTGGGTTCCCCGGAACCTTTTTCCACTCCGGCAGCTTTTCTTAAACAGAACGGAAGCTGGGGGTGATTTTAAGACGAAGGTGAATGAACCATCGGTGAAAACGGTGATCTCTGCAGGAATGATATCGCCTGCGCTGTTTTGAGTGCGGGCGTTGTATTCTTTGCAGAATGCCATGATGTTGATCCCATGACCTGCCAGGGCGGGACCGATCGGGGGTGCCGGGTTGGCTTTTCCGCCTGTGATCTGTAAACGTACGATTGCTTTAATTTTCTTTGCCACTTTTTTTCTCCTTTGTGGTTATAGCGGGTGATATGGGGAGCACCCTCCCACGCTGATCATCCTTGCGGAGATCAATATTACGCTTTTTCCACCTGCAAAAAGTCCAACTCAACGGGAGTTTCACGTCCAAAGAAATTGACCATCACCCGCACCTTTGTGCGTTCCATATCAATTTCATCCACAATACCACGGAAATCATTGAACGGTCCATCCACAATGCGGACACGTTCGCCAACCTTGAACGAAACCTTTACATGCGGAGCTTCTGCTTCCATGCGGCGCAGGATCTGTTATACTTCATCCGGCCGCAATGGTGTGGGAACATTGCCCATCCCAACAAAACCGGTAACACCCGGGGTGTTGCGCACAACATACCATGATTCTTCAGAAAGGATCATGTTCACCAGCACATAGCCTGGGAAAACATGGCGCTCAACGGTTCGGCGTTTTCCATCTTTTACTTCGATCTCTTCCTGGGTCGGGATGACGACATCAAAGATCTTATCCTTCATCCCCATGGTTTCGATACGTTGCTCAAGATTATGTCGAACTTTATTCTCATACCCCGAATAACAATGGATGACATACCAGGCGCGTTCATCCGTAATACCTTCCGGAGAAAGTTCCGGTTTGATCAGAGGGATTTCAGGGATGGGTTCCGGGGAAGGAGCAGCATTTTCAGGCGCGTTTACATCTCCGGAGGTCACATTTTCCTCTTCCGGATTCTCAGAGAGCACGGGCTCATTATTGTTCATATCGTTCTGCAAGTCCATTCCTGCTCCTTACTTGTTGCCAGTAAAACGATCAGGCTAAAACCAGGCTGATCATTTTGGAAAATCCGTAATCCAATAAACCAAGAAATACACCGACTGCCAGCATGACCAAGATGACAATCCTTGTCAAACGCCAGGCTTCACGTGGTGTAGGCCAGGTAACTTTGCGCAATTCACCGACGGTCTCACGCCACCAGTTAGCAAGGCAGCTGGGTCTCTTTACTTTATCAGCCACGATTCGCTCCTTTTTCAGGTTTAAAACGCCGCCCTTTAAAGACGGCGTTGTCTTTATGGCAGGCCAGGCAGGAATTGAACCCACAACCTCCTGTTTTGGAGACAGGCACTCTGCCAAATTGAGCTACTGGCCTACTATCGGTCAACACTGGAAGGATTTCCCTGCCGTTCCAGGATGATCACCTGCGAACCGATCTTACTTGGTTTCCCGATGCAGCGTGTGCTTGCGGCATCGTGGACAATATTTCTTGAATTCCAACCGGTCAGGGTCGTTACGCCGATTTTTCTCGGTGGTGTAATTGCGTTCCTTGCAATCCGCGCATGCCAATGTAATCACTGGGCGGACATCTTTCTTTTTGGATGCCATAATTTAAATCCTGCAGCTCTCATTTTCAGAGCCGCAACTCCTTCTAGTCCAAAATCTTAGTGATCACGCCGGCACCAACCGTCAGACCACCTTCGCGAATAGCGAATTTGGAGCCCTGCTCCAGTGCCACAGGGATGATCAGTTCCACTTCCATGTTCACGTTGTCGCCCGGCATGACCATCTCAACGCCTTCCGGCAGTTTGATCGATCCGGTCACATCCATGGTCCGAATGTAGAACTGCGGCCGGTATCCAGTGAAGAACGGCTTGTGCCGTCCGCCTTCGTCTTTCCTCAGCACCACCACCTCGGCATTGAATTTCTTGTGCGGCGTGATGCTCCCGGGCTTGGCGATGACCTGCCCGCGCTCCACGTCCGTGCGCTCGATGCCCCGCAACAGCAGCCCGGCGTTGTCGCCTGCCATGCCTTTGTCCAGGGTCTTGTGGAACATCTCGACTCCCGTTACCACACTCGGAGTGCTCTTTTCCTTCAACCCGATGATCTCCACCGCTTCACCCACCTTGATCGTGCCGCGGTCGATACGCCCTGTCACCACTGTGCCGCGTCCCTTGATCGAGAACACGTCTTCCACCGGCATCATGAATGGCTTATCCGTGTCGCGCTTCGGCTCCGGTATGTATTCATCCACCACCCGCAGCAATTCCTTGATGCAGGCATATTCCGGCGCATTCGGGTCGGTGCTGGTGCTTTCCAGTGCCTTCAACGCACTGCCGCGTACGATCGGCGTGGTATCCCCGGGGAAATCATATCCGTTCAGCATTTCCCGCAGTTCGATCTCCACCAGTTCCAACAGCTCCGGATCGTCCATCATGTCGACCTTGTTCAGGAACACCACGATGCTCGGTACTTCCACCTGCCGTGCCAGCAGCACGTGCTCCTTGGTCTGCGGCATGGGCCCGTCCGGCGCTGCCACCACCAGGATGGCACCATCCACCTGTGCGGCTCCCGTGATCATGTTCTTGATGTAGTCGCGGTGTCCCGGCATGTCCACGTGGGCATAGTGACGCTTCTCGGTCTCGTATTCCACATGCGCAATGTTGATCGTGATGCCGCGCGCTTTCTCTTCCGGTGCATTGTCGATCGAATCATACGGCCGGAACGTGGCTTTCCCTAAAAATCCACAGTATTTCGTGATCGCCGCTGTCAGGGTCGTCTTGCCATGGTCAATGTGACCCATCGTCCCTACATTCAAGTGCGGCTTTGAACGATCAAATTTTTGCTTCGCCATACTACCTCTCCTTATCAATTATCTTTTTCGGCAGTAGAGCCCTCAATGGGAGTCGAACCCATGACCCCGCCCTTACCAAGGGCGTGCTCTACCAACTGAGCTATGAGGGCATGCCTCACATTTATATTTGGTCTTGCGACCAGTGGGCAGTGGAGGATTTGAACCTTCGAAGGCGTTCGCCATCTGATTTACAGTCAGACCCCTTTGTCCACTTGGGTAACTGCCCATTTCGAACCGTTGCCGGTTCGCAAGCGGGGTGGTGATTGACCCAACCCACTTGCCAGCCGTCAACTGAGCCGATGAAGGGAATCGGACCCTTGACCCGCCGCTTACAAGGCGGCTGCTCTACCATCTGAGCTACATCGGCGCGATGTTAAAGTACCAAAATAGCGTGCCTGATTATACCAAAGCCCATCCAGTCGGACAAGACTTAAGTCTAAATTGGCACATGAAGATTGAAGTTTATCAGTCTTTGGGATGACGGTCAAGGAATTAACAGAAAAAAGCCGGAAACCGTGAAATCAGTAAACAATGATCGTATTATCTTTTTTTACGGGCGGCATATTCCTGCCAGTGCACCCTGCGCGCTTCATATTTCGTTCCAGCTTCCTTCGTTTCCGCAGGATACCCAAATTGTATGACACCCAGCGGCGTTACACCATTGGGGATATTCAAGACACCCTTGATCCGCTTTTCAAGTATAAAAACCGGGTGAACTCCACACCAGACACTCCCTAAGCCCAACCCGACCGCGGCGATGAGCATATTTTCGATGGCGGCGCTACAATCCTGTACCCAGAACATCCTAGCAGCAGTCTTGTGATTCGTAATTTCCGGATTTCCACATACGATGATGCACAACGGAGAATTAAATTTCCCGAGCGGCATGTTGGCCTTTTAGCTCTTTAAGCGCTTCTTTTTCGTCAACAACAATAAACTCCCATGGTTGTGCATTGGTTGCGGATGGTGCCGCCATGCCAGCTTGCAGTAATAATGTGATGGTAGCCTTATCAATCTTCTGATCAGTAAATTTCCGGATACTGCGCCGTGAAAAAATTGCATCGATGATAGAATTTGGCATGGGATGATCAATTTCCTTTTCGGATGGTTTCTTTAATGATATCAATCAATTCTCTACAAGAAATAAAAAAAATTTCATAAGTAAATATCTGATGACTAACTTTCATTTCAAGTCAATGTGTAACTATTTACAAACAGAACACTTGTACTATAATTATGAATAACCGATGTTCATCCGAAAAGCCTATCGTTATCGATTGTACCCTAACTCTATTCAGAAGCAGCAACTGGCGATCAACTTCGACCAGGCGCGCTTCGTGTACAACCATTTCCTGGCAGAGAGAATGCGGTATTACGATAAACATCACTCCTCACTAACCAAAAAAGGTCTGAACTATTACGACAATGCCAATGCCTTGAAAGAGTTGAAGCATGATCCTGAATATGAATGGCTGAAAGGAGCCCATTCGCAGGTACTACAGCAATCTCTCATGGACTTGGATCGTGCCTTTCAGAATTTTTTCGCAAAACACACTCGATACCCCCATTTCCACAGTAAGAAAAGCAAGCAGACTGCCCGATATCCTCAGGGAGTTCGGGTGGGCTGAGGATGGGTGGAACTACCCAAGATCGGGAAGGTTAAAGCGGTCATCCACCGCCCTTGTGAAGGCAGCATCAAGAATGTGACCGTGACGAGAACCAAGTCCGGTCGCTACCTTGTTGCAGTACAGGTGGAGATGGATATCCCGGAGCCGCAACCAATTACATCTGCGCCGGTGGGTATCGACCTGGGGGTGACATCTTTTCTCGTCACCTCCGACGGAGTGTCCATCGCGGCTCCACAGTACTTGCTGAAGGCTCAGGATCAGCTGGCGCGTTTGCAAAAGAAGTTATCTCGCTGTCAAATGGGATCTCATGGGCGTGAAAAGGTGCGGTATCAACTGGCTCGCCAGCATGAAAGGATCGCCAACCAGCGCCTGAACTTCCTGCACAAGGCCAGCCGCTGGCTGGTGGACACATACGGGTTGATCGGAATAGAGGACCTGAACGTGAGTGGAATGGTGCGTAATCGCCACCTGTCACGGGCAATCTCGGATGCTGGCTGGGGAGAACTACGGCGCCAAGTTCAATATAAGGGAAATTGGTATGGCACCCAAGTGGTTTCGGTGGGACGCTTCTTCCCATCCAGCCGCCTCTGTTCTAAATGCGGGCATGTACTAACTGCGTTATCGCTGTCAGTACGGGAGTGGGATTGCCCAGAATGTGATGCACATCACGACCGTGATTTGAATGCTGCAATCAATATTCAAAAGGAAGCGCAAGCTAGGGCGGGAACCGCCCGAAGGACACGCCGATGGAGAGGTTGTTAGTCCAGTCTCAAGCTGGCAGTCCTCGTTGAAGTCGGAAGCTGCTCCCTTATAATGAGTGGCAGTTCACTGTATAATCGTTTTGACTTGGAGGTTTCATGGAAATAACCTGGTATGGACATTCCTGTTTTCGGCTCACCGAGCGCAGCCTGGCGACGGTGGTGACCGACCCTTATGATTCTGAAAGCACAGGCTACCCAGCATTAAAGTTGCGCGGGGATATCGTCACCATCAGCCACGATTCTCCGAGCCACAATTTTGTGAGCGCAGTCAAGGAAAAGTCACATGTCATCACCGGCCCGGGTGAATTCGAGATTGGGGGAGTGTTCGTCACCGGGATCCAGACCAATGGCCATACCAAGACCACCCAGACAGAAATACGCAATACATTGTATCTGTTGGATTACAACGGCATCACTGTGCTGCACCTTGGCGGATATGAACCGTGTACCCACCCAAACGGAGGTGGAAGCGTTGGGTCCCATCCATATCGCCCTTGTACCGGTGGGAGGTGGAGCTGGCAGTTTGAACGCTGCCAAGGCTGCGGAAGTCGTCAGCTTGCTGGAACCCAATATTGTTATCCCAATGCATTATGCCACGCCAGCCACCAAACTTACACTCGACCCGATACAGAAATTTCTAAAGGAAATGGGACTGCCCAAGGAAGACCCCCTTCCATCCTTAAAGGTTTCCAGCCCTGGTTCACTTCCAGATGACACCAAGGTTGTCATTCTGGAATATTCCCACGAATAAGGTTTGACCATGCCGCTCAAAGTGATCATGACCTGGGATATTCTTCCGGAGAAGGAACGCGAATATTTTGAATTTGTGATGCGTGAGTTCATTCCTGGTCTGCAAAGGTTGGGGTTTGAGTTGAGTGACGCTTGGGCAACCGTGTATGGCAAACAGCCCCAAATCCTGATCGGTGCCAGTTTGCCTGACATGGCTAAAGTAAAAAAAGTGCTGGATTCCGATGAATGGAAGAAATTACACGAACAATTGATGGTATTTGTCCAAGATTTTTCTCTCAAAGTTGCCGAAGCGAAAACCGGCTTCCAATTCTAGATTTTCCAATTTCCACCCCCTGCTTATGAGATCCTCTGAGTAACTGGAATGCGATCCCGTTTTTCCCAACTCCTGCTTACCTGGTATTCACATAATCAGCGCGATTTCCCATGGCGTGGAATCCATGACCCGTATCGCGATCTGGATCTCCGAGATCATGCTGCAGCAAACCCAAGTCAATACCGTGATCCCGTATTACACACGCTGGATGAAGAAATTTCCAACGTTGAAAAAACTGGCATCCTCCTCCGAACAAATTGTCCTCTCAGAATGGGAAGGGTTGGGATACTACAACCGTGCGCGCAACCTCCTGCGAACCGCAAAAATTATCCAGTATGAACTCGGGGGTAAATTCCCAGCATCCGTGGAAGGACTTCTTGCGCTCCCTGGAATCGGTAAATATACTGCCAATGCCATAGCTTCACTCGTCTTCGACACCGATGTTGCCACACTGGATACAAACATCCGGCGGGTAATCGCACGAGTATTCCTCATGAAAAAACCTGCTCGTTCACCCGAAGGCGAAAGGATCTCTGGCGGTATGCGCAGGAAAATGTACCCCACGGTAAAGCCGGAGAATACAACCAGGCGCTGATGGACGTTGGCGCGACACTTTGCACCCCGAAAAAGCCTCTATGCAATCGATGTCCACTTGCTACCTTGTGTGAGGCTCATCGTAAAGGTGTCGAAGAGTCCCTGCCCTTACTTGGTGTCAAACCAACTATTCCCCACATCACTGTTACCGCTGCTGCAATCACAAACCGTTCCAAAGTCCTGATAGCCCGGCGCCCTTCGAAAGGTCTGTTAGGTGGAATGTGGGAATTCCCCGGCGGGAAAGTGGAATCCGATGAGTCTCTGGAGGAATGCCTGGCGCGTGAAATTAAAGAGGAATTGGGCGCGATAATAACCGTGGGAAAATCCATCGGAACTTTCCACCATACCTATAGCCACTTCAAAGTCACATTGCATTGCTTTTGGTGTAAAAAAATCGAAGGCAAATTCAGAGCCTTGCAGCATGAAGAATTGACGTGGGCGAAGCCAGAGGATTTGGGGAATTTTCCGATGGGCAAGTTGGATCGGATGATCAGCGAACAACTCATGAAAGCATCACTGAATCACCATATAAAAGAAAATTAATGATCGACGAATTTGCTCAAGAGCGGGAGAACATGGTTGCCAGCCAGATCGAAAGGCGAGGTATCATCTCTCCCCGGGTTCTGGAAGCCATGCGCAGTGTACCTCGCCACAAATTCGTACCACCGGAAATGACACACTACGCTTACGACGATAATCCGCTGCCGATCGGCAACAGCCAAACCATTTCTCAACCTTATATCGTCGCTTTAATGACCCAACTGCTTGCGCTAAGCGGCTCTGAGATTGTGCTGGAAATCGGCACAGGATCCGGTTACCAAGCAGCAATTCTTGGATCGCTGGCGCGCGAAGTGCATTCCATAGAACGGCATGCCGACCTGGCGGAACGTGCCCGAATCGTGCTGATGGAATTGGGATACAAGAACGTCTTTGTTCACGTCAGTGATGGGACGTTGGGTTGGCAGGAAGCATCTCCTTACCAAGGCATTATTATTACCGCCGCTGCTCCCGAACCTCCCCAACCCTTGTTGAATCAATTGGCAGACGGCGGAAAAATGGTCATCCCGGTGGGTGCATGGGGCAGCCAGATGCTGCAGTTGCTACAGAAAGATAAAATGGGTTATTCCACCGTCGATGTACTTCCGGTTGCATTTGTCCCATTGCGGGGCAAACATGGTTGGAAGGAAGAAGGTTGGTAAAGAACACCTCTCCTTTTTAAAGAGAGGTGTATTTATTTAATCCATCAACGGTATTTACTCAACCTTTGTTTATCATCACAAAGACCATCGGCTTGCGACGCGTTTCCGCATAAAAATAATTACCCAATGTATTTTCGATATTCTTTTTGACATCACCATTCGGCATGCGCGTGGCCTCTTCGATCTTATGGCGCGCTTCCTTGACTAATTCATCCAAGGAGCCGGAGGGAATAAATCCCTTGGTCACAATCTGTGGTTCTTCCTGCAGCCTTCCGTTGCCCCGGTTGAGCCGGACGGAAACGACCACCACACCATCTTGTGCCAATGTTTCACGCTCCCGCATCACCTGCGGGTCGACATCGCCGACCCCCGAACCATCCACAAAGATATACGTGGAAGGTACCTTGTCTCCAAGTTTCATTTTTCCATCTTCAAAGATCAATGTCTGCCCGTTTTCGATGACCGAAATATTATCTACAGGTACCCCGATCTGAGCTGCCAAATGAGCATGTTGCTTTAATTGCCGGATCTCGCCATGAATGGGAATAAAATATTTTGGTCGGGTCAGGTGCAGCAGCAATTTCATTTCTTCCTGGCTGGCGTGCCCGGACACGTGGACGGGGGCTATGGCTTCATATATAACATTTGCACCGCGCTCCAGCAAACGATTGACCGTACGGTAAACGTTCTCTTCATTGCCCGGAATGGGGTGGGAAGAAAGCACCACCGTATCCCCGGGTCTGATCTCCAGGATGGAAGATGTGCCTGTGGATAATCTTCCTAAAATGGAAGTTGGTTCCCCTTGCGACCCTGTACACATGACCACCACCTTGCCATCTTTCATCCCTTGCGAAGCATCCGCAGTAACGATCAAGTCATCCGGTATCTCAAGGTAACCAAGTTTTCGGGAAATCTTCATATTATCCATCATGCTTGGTCCAGCAAATGCCATTTTGCGTTTGTGTCGTTCAGCAGCATTTGCCACCTGTTGAATACGTGAGATGAGTGACGCAAAACTGGCGATGATGATGCGTCCCTGCGCTTCACGGAATACCTCGTCAAGCGCTGCATCGACAACCCGCTCGGAGGGGGTCCAGCCCTTGCGCTCGGCATTGGTGGAATCAGCAAAAAGCGCCAACACACCTTTTTCGGAAAATTCAGCCAATTTTGCGTAATCGCTTGGCCAGTTATCCACCGGGGTATGGTCAAATTTATAATCCCCGGAATGGACCAGCAGACCCGCCGGGGTATGGATACCCAGACCCACGCCATCCGGGATGGAATGGCAAACGTGGAAATATTCCACCTTGAACGGACCAATTTCTGTTGTTTCACCGGCTTTCACGGTATGCATGGTGGCTTTGGACGCCAACCCGTTACGGGCCAATTTGACTTCCACCAAACCCCGGGTCAACGGGGTGCCATAAATGGGGGCTTTCACCTGGTCCACCAGATGATGAATGGCACCTGTATGATCCTCATGACCGTGCGTGATGACAATGCCTTTGATCAATGCTTTTCGCTGCATCAGATAGGTCATGTCGGGGATGATGTAATCGATACCGAGCATATCATTTTCCGGGAACATCAACCCGGCATCAATCACAAGGATCTCGTTATCGTATTCGACCACCATCATATTGCGGCCGACTTCTCCCAATCCCCCCAACGGAATAACCTTTAATGGATACTTACTCATGTTGAACCTCTTTTTCTTTCTTCAAAAAACCACCCCGGCGGAGTGTCAGCCGAGGTGTGAAATTTACGAATTGTAAATGGATGGACACCTTGCCACCAATTTCAAAAAAATCAATACACCTATTTTAATTTGCAGATGTTGATTTGTCAAAACCAATCCGATGGATATCAGGATAGAATATCAGGTATAACCCGAATACTTGGAAAACCTGACAGGAGGTCCCCATGCCCAGCTTGATTATTGATACCGGTAAAATCCAAAAGCACTTGGAATCATTTATTAAACGGAAATTGCCAGGGCGGGTTTTTCTCATGCAGTCGTGGGTGTATCGGGGGGTATCGATTCTGCGCTTGCCTGTTTCCTGGCTACCAGTGCATTGGGACCTGACAACGTGCTAGGTGTACGCATGCCATACAAAACTTCCTCACAGGAATCGCTCGATCACGCCCAAATGATCATCGAGGCAACCGGTGTTCGAAGTGAAACCATCCCTATAACCGAAATCGCCGAACCGTTGATAAACCGATTCCCCGACATCACCGCTCTGCGCAAGGGGAATATCATGGCGCGCTGCCGCATGATCGTACTATATGACCGTTCAGCGGATTTCAAGGGACTCGTGGTGGGGACTGGGAACAAAACAGAGGAGCTGTTGGGATATACCACCCTGTTCGGTGATTCGGCATGTGCCTTGAATCCACTCGGCGATTTATATAAGACACAGGTGCGCCAGCTTTCCCGCGCCATCGGCATTCCGGAAGTTATCATCTCCAAACCTCCTACCGCTGACTTATGGAAAGGTCAGACGGATGAAAAAGAACTCGGTTTCACCTATGAAGAAGTGGATAAACTACTTTTCTCCCTTGTCACACAGGGAAAATCCATCCAGGAATGTATAAATGAAGGATTTGATGAAGCATTTGTGAAAAAAGTTGTTTCCATCATTAAACGCAATCGCTTTAAACGCATGGTATCGCCCATCGCGTATTTGGATGGCAATTACGATTTTGTCAATGATGAAGCCTGGCTGGATTAATTTTTATTGATCAACACTGCGGGCGATCAACAATTTACTCGCACGCTTCCATCTGTTTGGATATTATTTCCCACTCCGAGATGCGGTTTTCCAGCAAGCGCTGCAAGCTTTCATATTCCTTGCTCAGGCTGAAGATCCTGCGCGAGTCCTTGGGCATGGATTCCAATTGTTTGCTGATCAATTCCAGATCGCGTTCCGTCTGAGCAATTTCTTCTTCCAACCCTGTGATCTTTTCCTGACGCTTGCGTCTCTCTTCCTTACTTAATCCCTTCGCTTTTGGTTTTGCAGGTTTTACATCCTTGATCGAAACGGGGTTTACATCTTCAAGCTCCCGCTGTTTGGATAAGCGATACTCCGTGTAACTTCCCTTGAACACCTTCAACTCGCGAGAATCCGGAAACACTTCCCAGATCTGGGTCGCCAGGGCGTCGATCAGATAACGGTCATGGGAAACCAGTAGTATGGTTCCAATAAACTCGCTCAAAATTGACTGCAATATATCCTGAGAAGGCAAATCCAGGTGATTGGTAGGTTCATCCAGAAGCAACAAATTTGCGCCTTGCAATGCCAGGCAAGCCAGAGCCAGTCTGCCGCGCTCTCCTCCGGAAAGGCTGGATACAGAGCGAAATACATCATCCCCTGTGAACAGAAAGGTTGCAAGATAATTCCGTATTTCAGCAGGAAGCTTCTTCGGTGCCAATGCTTCAATTTCCTGCATCAGGCTCCAATCATCGTGCAAACCTTCGTGCGCCTGGGCAAAATATCCAATCTGCAAACTGGCACCCAATTGCGTTTCACCCATCAACGGTGGAATCTGTCCCAGGATTGTCTTGAGAAAAGTTGTCTTACCAGCCCCATTTGGTCCAATGATGGCTGCGCATTCACCCCGCGTAAGGGTCAGGTCGGGCACGTTGAACAGCACCTTGCCATCATCCTTGTAACCCACACCCACACCATACGACCGCAGTACCAGGTCGCCCGACCGACCTGCTGGTTTTAATTTCAATCGCATGGCACGCTGCTGATCCGGTGGGAGCAACGTGGTTTCGCCAAGCATCCTTTCCAGACGTTTCAAACGTCCCTTTGCCTGGCGTGTATTCTGACCGGCAATATTGCGCCGGATGTAATCTTCCTGCTTCTCGATAAATTCCTGCTGCTTCTGGAATTCCTCCATCTGACGGATATGGCGCTGCTCACGCTGCATGGCGTATGCCGTGTAATTCCCGCGGTATGTCTCCAGGGCAGGTGTCATCTCAAAAATGGAAGCCACAACCTGGTCCAGGAAATAACGATCGTGAGAAACAATCAATACGGCACCTGACCATTCCTTGATGTAATCTTCCAACCACTCCACCGCCGAGATATCAAGATGATTGGTGGGTTCATCCATCATCAGGATATCTGGATTTTCGAGCAGCAGCCGGGCAAGCAATGCGCGCGTGCGCTGCCCGCCGGAAAGCTGTTTCAATGATCGGTTTTCTTCACTACGCGTAAATCCCAACCCACTCAACGTCTGGCGGATACGCGTCTCGAATGTGTATCCCCCGGCATGTTCGTATTCGGATTGCAGGCGGCTGTAGCTGGCAAGAGCTGCCTGACCTTCTGCTGTATCGTTGAGCTCTTTTTCAAGCGATGTCATCTGCGCTTGAAGATCCGATACATGTTGGAATGCAGTCAGGCATTCTTCCCATAGGGTATGTTGTTTGGTAAAGCTGGTTTCCTGGGGAAGATACCCCATCCGCAGACCCTTTGCCCGTTGCACATCTCCAGCAGAAGGCTCATCCAATCCAACCAGGATGCGCAGCAGGGTGGTTTTACCAATTCCATTGGCACCCACCAGACCAATCCGTGCTTTTCTCGGTATGGCAAGTGAGACCCCGCGGAAAATGTCATCGGGACCAAAAGATTTAGTGAGGTTGGTGGCAGTGATCAGGGACATGCTGTTTTTCCCTCAAGCGGGAAAAGTATATCACATCGAAATATTGATATTTGTTATAATCAATTGACGGGATAAGCATCATATGGCACTGCTGCCAGAAAAGACTCCATTGTTTGGCAAGAAATCGGTTCAATGGCTTATCATTGGACTATTGTGTGTCGTTTTACTTGTCGTTATTATCGTAGGTGCATCCGCACTTAAAATTTTCCACTCCTTTACCACCCACTATCGCAATCCAATCAGACACACCCGATGCCACCGAGACTTTTTTGGCGGGACGTCCCCCACTCTTTCCACCCACGTATACGCAATCCGCCACTTTCACCATGGTGCCTTCCTTCACATCCACCCTCACCCCGACCACTTCTTCAACCCCCACCATTACGAAAACCCCCACACGCACTGTCACAAGGACCCCTACTCGAACTCGCACCATCGTGTACCGGACACCCACCCGAACACGCACCAGAACACCCACACGTACTCCCACCAAGACATCAACGGTTTTAACTTCCACACCCACATCAACAAGCACAGCCACAGCTACTGGCACCGCAACTTCCACCGGTACCGCAACTTCCACTGGGACTGCGACAGATACTGCGACTGCAACATCGACGGAAACACTGACCGCCACACCGACAGCGACAGAGACTGCCACCCAGACCCCAACAGAAACAGACACTGCTACTCCTACAGAAACTCCCACCGAAACACCAACACCCACCCCAACAGTCACCAGCACAGCGCACCCGGAGCGGATTGCTTTTTCTGTAAATGTGGATGTGGATCTTGACAATGAAATTGTGATCATGGATCCGGATGGAACCAACCAATCCATCGTCAACCCCGGTGATGGAATAGACATGTTGCTTTGTGATTGGTCCCCCGACGCAAGTTGGTTAATTTTCGAATCTGCAGGTGTCCTGAAATTAATTCAACCGGATGGCAGCAATCTGCACGATTTGGTGAATCAACCCGCTGGAACAAATACATTGGCGTCCTGGTCAAACGATGGAAATTGGGTCGTATTCACCAATGACAACACCACTCAAGTAGACTTGTATATGATCCGACCCGATGGTAATAATCTGACCCAACTGACGAGCGATATCAACTTGGATTCTTATCCTGACTGGTCGAACGATGATAGTCTGATCCTTTTCATACGTGATAATGAGATTTATACATACAACATTTCCTCCACAGCGATCACCCAGTTGGTTATTTTTGGTCCAGCCGGTACCAACCGTTCACCGCACTATTCACCGGATGGCACATCGATTGTCTTTACCCGCGACGAAGGTTTGGGCGATGGATATGATATCTGGACTGCCAACAGTGACGGATCATCGCCAGTGGAGGAAGCAGCGTTGAACACAAACTTTGATGAAGTGGAACCTGTCTGGTCACGGACAGGAACCGCTATCGTTTATATAAGCAACCGTTCTGGCTCAAATTTGATCTATGACAACGGCTCCCTCATTTCCACCGGGTTTACAGGGGAAGCCAGACCAAACTGGATGCCATAAACTAGGATAATTTTTTATCGGGTGGTTGAATCCACCCGATTTTCTTTAACACTAAAAGTTATCCACAATTCTTTAAGGATAATTGGAGCGTTTTAGTCTTGAAACTGTACCCCACCTGGTATAAAATCAAATCAAACAATCCCTCATAACCGCATATCTGGCGGTATCCTTATTTTTTCTACCCATATTTACGGGCAAAAGCACTGATGTCATTTGTCCACCTGCACTTGCATACCGAATACTCTTTGTTGGATGGTTTCACCAATATCAAGAGATTGATGGAACGCGTAAAAGAGTTGGAAATGCCAGCGGTCGCCATCACCGATCATGGTACGATGTATGGCGTTGTGGAATTCCACAATCAAGCCAAGGAAGCTGGTGTCAAGCCAATCATTGGAATGGAAGCTTACCTTGCGCCACGCACCATGCAGAACAAAGATGCAGGATTCGACAGACAGGCTTACCACTTGCTGTTGCTGGCAGAAAATGAGGTGGGTTACCGTAATCTGCTGCAGATCGCCAGCGAAGCTCAATTGAACGGGTTTTATTACAACCCGCGCATTGACCGGGAATACTTAGCAGCGCACTCGAAGGGTATCATCTGCACCTCCGGGTGCATGGCATCAGAATTGTCGCGTGTCATCCAGGACCAGGGCATTGCTGGCGCAAAAAAGACACTGCAATGGTATGTGGATGTTTTCGGTCCTGATCATTATTTCATTGAACTGCAGCATCACGAAATTCCCGAACTTCCCGCACTCAATAAAACCCTTCTGGAACTGGGGAAGCAATTCAACCTGCGATATATCGCCACCAATGATGTGCATTACATCAACCCCGAAGATGCCCGCTTGCAGGATATTTTGCTTGCCATCCAAACTGGGTCGCTATTAACAGATCCATCCCGGATGCGCATGACCGACGACTCGTATTACCTGCGGACTCCAGCTGAAATGGCTGCATTGTTTGGTGAAATTCCTGGTGCACTCGAAAATACATTGTTGATCGCCGAACGCTGCAATGTGGATCTTTCTCGAAAAGGCTATCACTTACCCGCCTTTACCGTCCCGCAAGGTTTTACCACAGAATCCTACTTGCGGTCGCTTTGTGAAGAGGGGTTGACTCGTAGGTATGGCAACCAAGCCCAACAAAAGCATGTGCGTGACCGCCTGGAGTACGAGCTAAAAGTCATCACGGAAATGGGGTTCGCTGCCTATTTCCTCATCGTTTGGGATTTGTGCCGGTATGCGCGGGAAAAGAACATCTGGTATAACGCACGCGGTTCTGCCGCCGGCTCCATGGTGGCGTATACGTTGGATATCACGCTTGTGGAACCGATGGAACAAGGGTTGATCTTTGAACGCTTTCTTAATCCCGCCCGCATTACCATGCCCGATATCGACCTGGATTTCCAGGACGACCGACGGTCCGAGGTTCTTCAATACTGCGCACAAAAATACGGCGATGACCATGTGGCACAGATCATCACGTTTGGCACCTTGGGAGCACGCGCCGCATTACGAGATGTTGGACGCGTCATGGATATTCCGCTCTCGGAGGTTGATCGTGTCACCAAGATGATCCCTGCCTTGCAAGGTAAAACCACCACCTTGAAGGAAGTCCTGACGGAAGTGAAGGAATTCAAAGAAGTTTACGATTCAGCATCCTATTTCCAGGATTTGATCGATACGGCGATAAAGATGGAGGGGGTGGTTCGCAACGCAGGAACGCATGCCGCAGGCGTCATCATCAGTGATAAACCACTCATGGAGTATGCACCGCTCCACCGTCCCACCAACGCTTCAGAAGATAATCCCATCAAGACAATTGTCCAATTCGAAATGTCCATTGTAGAAGGATTGGGTTTGCTTAAGGTGGATTTCCTGGGGTTGGCAACGTTGACTGTCATGTCCCAAGCTTGTGAGCTGATTGAAAAACGGCACCAGAAAAAATTCACCCTGGATAATATTCCGTTGGACGATCCAGAGACATTTGACTTCATCGGCAGCGGTCGTACAGCAGGCGTCTTTCAACTGGAAGGCGTGGGCATGACCCGCTACATTACCCAGATGAAACCCAAGGACCTTTCCAATATTATCGCCATGGTCGCGCTATACCGTCCTGGACCCATGGAAAATATTCCTGCCTACATCCGGCGCATGCACAAGGAAGAACAGGCGTCCTACCAACATCCTGATCTAAAACCGATCTTTGAAGAGACTTACGGTGTCCCCATCTATCAGGAACAACTCATGTTCGCTGTGATGGAGTTGGCGGGTTACACGGCTTCCGAAGCCGATGACTTCCGCAAGGCAATTTCCAAGAAGAACGCAGAGGGGATAGAGAAACACCGCAAGAGATTCATCTCCGGCGCCAAGAAAAAAGGAGTACCGGAAGAAAAGGCAAGTGATATTTTTGCAGATTGGGAAAATTTCGCCCGTTACGGTTTTAATAAAAGTCATGCCGCTGATTACGGTATCATCGCCGTCCAGACTGCTTATCTGAAATGTCACTACACCGTCGAATACATGACCGCTCTGTTGTCTGCATCTAAAAGCGATACTGCCAAGGTTGCCCAGTATGTGGCGGATTGCCGCAGTTTGGGAATCGATGTGCTTCCACCAGATGTGGACATCAGCGGTTGGGATTTCACCATCGAAGACCGAACGGTTGGGAAACCCGCCATCCGCTTTGGATTGGGCGCTATTAAAAATATCGGTTTGGCTCCAGTGGATGCCATTGCAGCGGAACGCAGCAACGGGAAGTATCAGAGTTTCAATGATTTTGCCCGACGAATCGATCTTCGTTCAGCCGGAAAACGCACCCTTGAATGCCTGATCCGGGTTGGAGCTCTGGATGCATTCGGATCACGGAAAGCGATGCTGGAATCACTCGACCAGTTCATCGCCATGAGCGCAACGCATTTTAAAGCAGTTGATTGTGGCCAGATGAGCATCTTTGGCAGTTCGTTGGGAATCGACGAAGGAGTCCGACTTCCACCATCATCCGATGTCGATAAACGAGAACAGTTGGAATGGGAGCGTGAGTTACTGGGGTTGTATGTATCAGACCACCCACTCACGCCTTATCTTCCGGTACTTCAGAAAAAAATCACCCACCAATCATCACAGCTCGGTGAAGCAACGGCAAAGGAAAAAATCACCGTTGGGGGATTGCTGACCCGGTTCCGGGTGATCCGCACAAAGAACAACGATGCCATGGGATTTGCAACTCTTGAAGACATGCAGGGCTCCATCGAACTGGTATTATTTCCACGAGCCTGGGCGCAATTCAGTAAATTCGTAAAAAATGACAAGGTCTTGTTAGCGGTTGGTCGGATCGATGCAAAGAATAACGAACCCAAACTGCTGGTTGATCGGTTGAGTGAACTACAGCCGACCGATCTCCCGCCTGAAATGCCTTCAGAATCAGCAGTTGAAACCCCCATCCAAACACCATCTGTGCCAGTCATCGCTCCCAAGGAAGAGGATTTTATTGAGGAATCTGAATCTGATTTGCAGATGACCGAAGTTCTTGACGATATACCACAACCGGAAGATGAACCATTCCAACCAGGTCCTTCGCAGTTTACAACGGTAAATGAAAGGTTGGTACGGGAGGAACTCTCTGTTCGGTCCGAGACCTATGTCGCGGAAATCGCTCCTGAAATTCCTACACAAAAACCTGCCCCCGGTATTCCAGGTCCGCTTTCCACGTTCCCTTTAAGCTACCTGATTGCCCCTGCTGCGCGGTTTGCTCCGCGGCAGGTTGACAGCGATGCATTGCAAATGGTCACACTCATCTTGCGCGGCACCGGTGAAAAAGATCGGGATGTCAGGCGGATCAACCGGCTGCTGGGTTTACTGCGTTCCAATCCGGGCAAGGATCGCTTTTCTTTCTTGATTTTTGAGGACGGACATCGCTATCTTATGGAATTTCCAAACGATACAACGCGTATCAGTGAATCATTACTCAAACAATTAGTCGAAATGGTGGGGAACGAAAACGTCCAGGTGGAGACAATCCCAATCCATTAAAGACTGGAACTCTCGATTGTAATGGCGGGATGTTCCCGGTTGAGTTCCTGATACATCGCTTCTCCGCCGCAAAATTCAAACACCAGGTCTATGATTTCTTTTCCAATGGCATCCGGTTGAACGGATTTTGCCACGGGAAAATAATCGATATTGTATTCAATCGCCGTTGTGCGATTTTCGAGGACGGTATGGTTTGCCTGCCGCCAGATCCAACGACGTGTGAGCACTGTATTTCCTTCCACAAAAACTATCTCACCTTTGTTGGGATGCTCAACCAAATCGGTGCCAAAGGGGATAAATTCTTCGTCTCCAGAAGCAATTTTCAAGGCAATATCTTGATGGATCACATCAATGGCATGTCCGCCAATCGGCACCAGGTATCGCAGTGATATTAGCGTCCCAATATCCACCAGCGCATTGATGGCTGGCAGATCCTGCCCATGCAATACCCGGCGTACAAGAGCTTCCACTGAAGGTCGGTAATCAGTGGGTTTGATCCCGACCTTGCGGAAAGCCTCACGCCAAACCAACAGCCTGGGTTCTTCAACAATCGTATCCAATTGAAATCTCTCCCGCGACCATTTCTCGGTTTCCCGAAGGTTTTTTTTCAAACCATCAGGGGATGGGCTGTTCTTTATACCCCGAATTACCACCACACCACGGCAATACTCTGGAAAAATCGAAAAGATTTCATCATCAATCGAATATCTAATTTCACTCATATATATCCGGAAGAAAGTATAACCCCAACGCCCGTAATTAATTCCGGGGTTTCTGGAACAGGAAGTTGAATTCTGTGTTCTACCACACTATAATGACATTGAATTTATTTGATCGCAGATCATTCGGAGGTGTATATGGCTCAAGCAGGTATCCACGCACTCATCGCAGTGGCGATCCGAAAATGGTCCCCATCTAAAACGTGGCTTCTATTGGGGATCATTTTGGGCAATTTAGTACCGGATGCCGATAACCTGGCTGTGGCAATTGCAACGGTACTTAAGAAATCCACCGAGGGATTGCACCGCACGTTTACACACAGCCTTTTTACCATTGTTCTTGTCATCGCGGTTTTCTATTTGGTTCAACTGGTGACAAAAAAGGAGAAATGGGGTTTTCTTGGGCTTGGTTTGGGGATTGGCATTTTAATGCACATCCTTCTCGATTTGCTGATCTGGTTCAACGGGGTAGCCATTTTCTGGCCGTTCCCCATTTGGTTGAACTTCTGGCAGGGCATTACTCCTCCACTCTGGTTTGACAAATTAATGATGTCTACAGAATTCTTATTCTTTGCCCTTTTCTTTCTTGCATTACACCAAATGGCTCGAAAAAAAGACACGGATGGTAAATACCTACCCACATTGCGCTTTTGGATGATTGTCCAATTTGCTCTATGTATCCTCTTTACCATCCTGGTATATGTCATGCAAAAGGGATTCATGACGCCGTATGGAGCTATCTACCTTCTTTCGTTGGCACTCGCCATCGGCGTCACAATCCGCATGAGGAAAACGATCGCTGCATCTGTAAAGT
Source organism: uncultured Chloroflexia bacterium (assembly GCA_963699305.1). GTDB lineage: Bacteria > Chloroflexota > Anaerolineae > Anaerolineales > Anaerolineaceae > JBGQAS01. Next base: position 1,724,862 of record OY969431.1, read on the forward strand.
AACTGCCGATTTTGTTATCATGCGGGATAAGTTCTCCAGGATGTTTTTCCGCATGAAAGCTTCCTTTTTGATAGAATAAACCCATATGCTGAAGAAATATTGGTGGGTGGTGCCAGTTATTCTCATCACCATTGCCATCCCATTGGTAATGCTAGGATCGCGTAAACAGGTGACAATAATCCTCGATGGCGAACCACTTATTGTGACGACCAGTGCAATTACCGTTGGCAATGCTCTGCATACCGCAGGGATACCTTATCATCGTGAAGACGCCATTCAACCTGTCCCCTCAACAATGTTGAAGCCGAAAATGGAAATCCACGTTGATTCAGCCCGTCCGGTGCATATTGTCATTCAACCGGGAAACACCTGGCTTCATTTGTATTCTTCCGAACGGAATGTAGGCGCACTGCTCAAACTAGCCGGCATCCTATTGCAACCTTCGGATACAGTGTATTTCAATGGACTCGCCCTCACTTCGGAAGAACGACTTCCCCTGGCAGCTGTTTATGTATTGCAATTTAGACTTGCTCAGACGATTTCATTGAATACTATTGATTTTCAATCCAGTGCTTTCACGCTGGCGCATGCTCTGGAGGAAAATGGGGTAGTATTGCGATCAGCAGATGTACCTTCGATTCCTTCCACAAGCCCGATAAATGGTCCCCTGACAGTGACCATCGATACAGCGCGTTCCCTTTCCATCACGTATTTGGAACAGACAATAACAGGCTTTTCAACCGCAGCGACCGTCGGCTTGGCGCTGGCAGAGGCTGGCATTTCGCTGCAAGACCTGGATTACAGCGTTCCTGCAGAAACGAACCCTCTTCCGGAAGATGGTACTATCCGCGTAGTCGCTGTCCGGGATGATATCCTATTGAACCAGATCGCCAGCCCCTATGGAACCGATGCCGTCCAGGATGCAAATACCGAACTGGACACCACCACCCTGCTGTCGCCTGGGCAATACGGCTTGAGTGTTTCGCGCACCCATGTGCGATATGAGGATGGGAAGGAAGTTGCCCGATCGCAAGAACCCGCGGTGGAGATCTCCCGCCCGGTGAATGAGAAAATTGGCTATGGCACCAAGGTGGTCATTCATACCTTGCAAACTCCTTCTGGACCGATAGAATATTGGCGGGCAGTCAATGTTTATGTTACATCGTATTCCCCATGCAATTCAGGCGCAGATCGCTGCTATCCAGGTACTTCAGCGGGTCTTCCTGTTAAAGAAGGAATTGTCGCTGTCACATTGAAATGGTACAAGCTATTGAAGCTCCAGCAGATCTATGTCCCGGGTTACGGTGTTGGGACTATCGCAGATGTGGGTGGAGGAGTGCCGGGTACATACTGGGTCGATGTGGCATATTCAGATGAAAACTATGTGCCCTGGGATTCCTATGTCACCATTTATTTCCTGACCCCTGTCCCTGCAAATATACCCTTTGTTCTTCCTTAATCATATCCATGCAGAATATCCCCTCCTTGTTGAAACGGTACAACATCCATCCCAAGAAAAGCCTTGGTCAAAATTTCCTTGTGGATTCGGGAGCCTTGCATAAGATCATTGTCGCAGCAAATATCACTCAGAACGACCGGGTGCTCGAAATTGGTGCCGGGCTCGGTAACCTGACTGAATCACTCGCACAAAAAGCAAAATTTGTAGTCGCCGTTGAGTTGGATGGTCGCTTGCTCAAGCCACTTCAAGAGACCTTATCCGGGAAAGCCAATGTCCGCATCGTTCCCGGGGATATGCTTAAACTTAACCCTGCAGACCTGATGGATGGTTCGGGTTATCTTGTTGTAGCCAATATCCCGTATTACATCACCTCTGCTTTGATCCGGCATCTTTTGGAAACTTCCTGTAAACCAGTCCGGCTGGTTCTAACCATCCAATCTGAAGTGGCATTGCGTATTTGCGCCACCCCCAACGACATGAGCCTGCTCGCGTTGAGCGTTCAGGTGTACGGCGCGCCCATAATAACCGGGAAAATTCCTGCTGAAGCTTTTTATCCATCCCCGAATGTGGATTCCGCCATCGTCCGGGTCGATCTTTATCCGGAGCCAGTCATCCCAATGGAACAGCTGGATGTTTTCTTCCATCTCGCCAAAGCCGGTTTCAGCCAAAAGAGGAAAACGTTGCGTAATTCCATTTCAGCCGGAATGCGATTAGGGACGGAGAAAACCCTTGACTTACTGTCTATCGCATCAATCGATCCCATGCGCCGGGCGGAGACTCTTGGGATGGATGAATGGCATAGGTTGGTTGATTCGTATTTCTCGCTAAATTTGCATTAACAATAATAAGGTTGTGCACGCCTTTCAATAAAAAATCCTCCATGAAACTGGAGGATTAATTTTTTACACCTTGGTTGTTATGCATAAGTTACATGTCCCGATATTGTCCAATCAAACCCCACACACGGAAGGCGGCTTCCAATTGGATGCGTAGAGTCATCTTGGATTTCCCCATACGTCGATCAGCAAAATAGATGGGGGTTTCCTTAAACCGGTAATTCAATTTGTGCGCCAGGTATGCCATTTCCACCTGGAAAACATACCCGTTTGAACGCACCCTCTCCAACGGCATTCCCGCCAGGGTTTCTCTCCGCCAAAAGCGGAATCCTCCCGTGACATCCTTGATGGGTAAACCCAGGATCGTTCGGGCGTAGATATTTCCAAACGTGGAAAGTGCTTTTCGAAAAATGGACCAGCGGTCATCCAATTTTCCGCCGGGGATATACCGGGACCCCACGGCAACATCGCATTCCGTCAACAAACGGATCATCTCCGGAATCTTGTCGATGGGATGCGAAAAATCAGCGTCCATTTGACCAATGACGATTGCGTCATGATCCAACGCGTAACGAAATCCTGCGATGTACGCTGTGCCCAGACCGAGTTTTCCCTGGCGGTGCAGGCAGACAATTCTGTCCTGCGTTTTCTTTCCAAGTTCATCTGCCAACTTGCCGGTTCCGTCCGGGCTGGCGTCATCAATTATCAGTAATTTTAATTCTCGAATTGGCAGTTGTAAGAGTGCTTCCGTAAGCGCTGGTAAATTCTCTATTTCGTTATACGTTGGGATGACAATCCAATTTGTCATTACATATCCATCGGTTTCTTCCCAATTGACCACAGGCATTCACCATCCCCTTTACCGATGCAGTGCAATTCCTCAACCGGATATTCCTTTCCTCCTGCAGCCCACGTCAGGGCTTGTTGAAAGAATCCCGTGTACATGGCGCACTGGGCATGATCAGTCTTTCGCCCCCAACAAACGCCACATTTTTGGATGGTCACTTCAAAAGAATCATCTTTTATAGCAACACTCATAGGTTGGTCGCTGATCTTAATAAAGGTTTCGCAAATTCCTTTGAGCACAAATGAGATGCGATCAATTTCGGGAATTAGCTGCAGCGATTGATCAGATATTCCTGATAGGGTTTCCGGAATGGAAAGTGACTGCTTGAACATTTGCCTTCCAGTGCGCAATGCTAAACCGCGCGCTCCACGCGGCCCATACAGATCCTCCATCGCACCAAATAAACTGGAAATATCGGCAAAGTCGATGGTCTTTGCCAGGTCTGATTCCGGCATATGGTCAATATATTGAGAAAGATGGGCATAGTTGAAGAGCGCATGGACTCCGTTGGCACCTAAAACATCATCCAGTGCTTTAAATGCAATCAATGCTACCCTGTTGGGATAAAACAAACCACTCTTCGGAATGACTTCCATGAGATTATTTTTCTTTGATCAACAGTTTCAGGTCTTCAGAAGCGCGGCGCATTTCAAGGAAGATCAGCCCCAGTTTGGCAGTCTCGTCTGCCATGACTGTCAGCACGGCATCCTCGCCGATCGCCATCAAAACCACATACCCTTTTTCACCCTTAATATGTACTTGTTCGAGAATTCCACGTCCCAATTCGCTCGAAATGCGGTCACCCAATGAAAGCATGGCAGCGGACATGGCTGCTACCCGGTCTTCCTCGGAGCCTTCCTGTAAAATGGACGCGATGGCAAGCCCATCGACGCTGACCACGGCAGTTGCCTGGATCTCCGGGATTGCTTTATGGAGTTCCCTGAGCTTTGCAATGATCCTATCTCTTCGGTTTGAAGCCAATTCTTTACTCCTCATCCAACCCGATAACATTAAAGTGATGTTTACTTTAGCACAGCCACTTTAGTTCGTCAAGCAATGCCCAAAGCAGCCATATTTACTTACGATTCTGTAATTTGGTGAGTGCAGTTACTAAAAATGCGGAATCGCTCATATGAAACACAAAATTGATTCAGTAGCATTGTCATGCAAACTATTGGAGTTTCAACCTCAAGTCATTTCAGGTTCTATGGTATTATCCAATTAACTTTTCCTTTGAGATCCGATTTTGGCAAAATCCTCAACATCCACCAAACCACGCATTAGCGTCCGGGAAACGTTTTCAGCGCTTCAGCACCGGAATTACCGGATATGGTTCATTGGTCAGTTGATCTCACTGATCGGTACATGGATGCAATCCACGGCTCAGCAGTACTTAATCTACGATATCACCAATTCCACCGTGCTGCTTGGTTTTGTAACATTTATGGCTGGTGTTCCCACTCTAGTGCTCACATTGCTTGGTGGTGTGATTGCCGATCGCTTTTCCCGTCGCAACTTGATAATCGTCACACAGGCAGCCATGATGCTGCTGGCATTCATCCTGGCTGGGCTTGTGTTCTTAAATCTAATCCAATATTGGCATATCATTATTCTGGCGACTCTACTTGGGATTGCGAATGCAATTGAAGCGCCTTCGAGGATGTCATTTGTTACTGATCTGGTGGATGACCGCAAGGATATCTCCAACGCCATTGCCATGAATGCCGCCATGTTCAACATGGCGGTTGTCATTGGTCCGGCAGTTTCCGGCATGGTGTATTTCCTGGTTGGACCAGGCTGGTGTTTCATCATCAATGGTTTTTCCTTTGTTGCCGTCATTATTGCTTTACTCATGATCCGCATCCCACCGATCAAAAAACTGGAAACACACTCAAGTATCTTCCGGGATATTGGCGAAGGTATACGTTACGTTTTTGCCAAACCGTTAATCCTGTGGTTGATCATCACATTGGGCGTTGTCAGTTTGATCGGATTTGGATTTGTGGCACAATCTCCTGCCTGGGCAAAGGGTGTACTTCACGGTGACGAACGCACAAATGGCTGGATGCTCACCATGCGCGGTATTGGTTCCCTGATTGGCGCATTGGTCGTTGCAGCATTAGGTCGTCGAAAAATACACGGCAAGTTATGGGCAGCCGGTTCGATCATGCTCCCCATTGGAATTTTGCTCTTCGCCATCATCCCCTGGCTGCCAGTTGCCAATGCGTGGATGGTAGTTGCTTCATACCTGGTTTTGATCTTTGCCGGTGTCTCATTAATGCTCATCGCCAATACCAGCAATGCCATGGTACAAACCCGGTCTTCGGATCAATTTCGCGGGCGGGTAATGGGATTGTATACCCTGATTTTTCAGGGTGGCATGCCCATCGGTTCGCTAATCATTGGGGCGGTTGCAGCAGGAGCCGGATTGCCATTGACGATACTGATCGGCGCAATCATACTTGTCCTATTTATGGGATTTGTATGGGTTTTCAAACCAAAAATTCGCAAACTTGAATAATCACATGACCAAACTCGTAAAGAAACGCATTCGGGTCCTTGCGCTAGGTGTTTTTTACAACAAAGGACGGATCCTTGTTTTCAAAGGTCATGACCACGAAAAAAATGAGGATTTTTTCCGCCCCCTGGGAGGAGGCATCGAGTTCGGAGAAACTGCTGCCGAGGCGCTGTCACGCGAAATCCTGGAGGAAATCGGTGCGGAGATCAGGAACATCCATTATCTCGGTTTGTTCGAAAATATTTTTAGCTTTGAAAACCAGCTGGGACATGAAATCATCCTGATGCACGATGCTGAATTTGTAGATTCCAGCTTGTATGCCAAAGACCATATTCGGGTCAATGAAGATGATTGGCTGGAACTCGACGCAACCTGGCTGGAATTGGGCAGCCTGCAACCTAACGGAATTCCCCTTTACCCGGAAGGTTTAAAAGAAATGCTTGAAAATTTATATCAGGAGGAATGAACATGTGGAAAGAATTTAAAAATTTTGTCATGCGCGGCAACGTCCTCGATCTCGCCATTGGCATCATTATCGGTACAGCCTTCGGCAAAATTATCACTTCATTGGTGAGTGACATCATCATGCCCCCCATTGGATTGCTGCTTGGAAAAGTAGACTTTTCAAATCTCTATTGGAATATTTCCGGTCAGCATATTGTGAATCTCACTGATGCGCAAACCAAAGGGCTTGCCACCATCAATTATGGCATCTTTCTGAATACTATCATCAACTTTATCATTGTTGGTTTCACGGTGTTCCTTCTCATCAAAGGTTTCAATAAATTGTCAAAGAAACCCACAAAACCTGCAGATCCGACCACCAAAGAATGTCCTTTTTGTTTTACAACGATTTCCATTAAAGCAAGCCGTTGTCCCAACTGCACATCAAAATTGTAGTCACCATTTTCTATCAATTCGTTTTTTGCCTTGAAAAAGGATTTTTACATCGATGAATAATCGCGTTTCCTCCCGCATCAAGGCAGACCTTACCCTATTCTTTGTTGCAATTGTCTGGGGAAGCGGATTCATTGCCCAGCGTCTGGTCGCCAACAAAGTAGGCGTATTCGTGTTCAACGGGATCCGGTTTTTGGTTGGCGCATTGTGTTTGCTGGCGATCATTGGTTTCCGTTTCACCATTAAAAAAGATCAGGTCCGTTGGGTATTATTGGCTGGGTTATTGTTATTCGCCGGTAGTGCTTTGCAACAAGCGGGCATCCGCACTACTACTGCGGGAAACGCCGGTTTCATCACCGGAACATACGTGGTGATAATCCCGCTATTTATGGCAATTTTTTGGCACGAAAAACTGCACCTTATTTCCGTTCTGGCTGCTTTGCTTGCATGTGCAGGACTCGGTTTGCTGAGCATCACCGGGAAATTAACCATAAATCCCGGAGATATCCTTGAATTCCTGGGTGCCATCCTCTGGGCATTGCATGTCATTGTCGTAGGATTGTCAGTCCAAAAAATGGGTTTCTTGGAATTTTCCATTGGTCAGTTCCTGATCGTTGCGGTATTGGATTGTATCTGCGGCTTGGTGTTTGAGTTGAAAACATTCGTCAACGTTCCTTCAACTCTGCCACTCATCTTGTATGCAGGAATTTTTTCCATCGCGATGGGATTTACGCTTCAAGCCCTTGCTCAGAAAAATACACCCCCTTCGGATGCATCATTGATTTTGAGCCTGGAAGCAGTGTTTGCAGCAGTTTTTGGCTATATCCTTTTACATGAACATCTGACACCAATCCAATGGCTGGGATGTGCATTGATCCTTGCCGCGATCTTAATTTCTCAGATTCGGGTGAAATTCCAGGTAAAAAAATCCGCCTAAGCATACGCTCAGGCGGTATTGTTCAAAGACGCAACATGACCCGTGCCCAAGGTGCCACAAACTGTACCAGCAAGGATAATGCCGCTGCAATCTCTAAAGGCTTCTGCAATGATTCCTGCAGCTTGATGGCATTGCGATGCCGTCTGAATTGAATCACCGGAATAATAAGGAGCACAACTGCCAGTCCAATCGTCATATAGCATACCCAAGGGGCAATTAATTTACCGATGAAAAGCATGTAAATCGCAGATGCAATGCCCAAGACCATCACACTGATCATGATCCAGTACGTTGGTTTGGGTCCCAATAGCGCAGCGGTATGTCGAAGACCGGCTTTCAAGTCTCCATCCAGATCGCGGATTTCGTTGAACAACTCACCGTACAGGCTTACACACGTGACGAACATGAACGGAAAAAACCAGCGGTCAAAGGATGCCAGGTTAAAGGCAAAGTAAGCAGCAAGATACTGCAGACCTGCAAGCATCATGCAATGAGAAAGCATGTCGATGATCGGTAAATTTTTAAAACGCACGCCGCGCCACGAATAAAAGAATCCAAGGAACAGGCAAATCATACCCATGATGAACGGCACCAAACCAACCAGCAAGTATAGAAACGCAGCCACTACAGCCACCAGCCATGATGCCCGCCAGGCAGTACGGCGGGAAAGATCATTGGAAGAAACGGGATTTCGTTTTATCTTTTCCGGGTTCAGGGCATCATCCGGCGCATCTTCCACATCATTGATCATGAAAGAAAATGCCACGGCACATATATTGGCAAATAAAACCGCCAGCAGCTTTAAACCAAAATATCCGTATGAAGCTGTAGCACCAAGCAGGGTAGTAACGGTTACAAAGAATAAATATTCTTTGAACCGGGATAATCTCACCAGACCATCAAGTTTTCGTTTCAATTCTCTCATCGACGTTAAATGGGGATAAATTAGATTGACAATATTCTAACATATCTAACACCGAACTAAGCAACTCGTTCTGCAGAGTTCAATAAACATGTTAATGAAACCTTAACTTGCTTCAATCCTTGTTTTTTCATACAATGAAGGTAAGAACGATTTTCTTCCCATGAAAGGAGTTTTAGTATGGATTCCACTGTAGTGTGTTCGAATTGTAAAACAGTCAATCCGATCAGCAATCTTTTTTGCCAGACATGTGGTGCCAGACTGGATGGTCCAAAGGCTAGTGCAGTCACACCTCCTCCTCCCATCCCCACAGCGGTTGTTCCCCCGCCAATGAAAACCGTGCCTGCTGCAGTACCTCCTGTTCCCGCGGCTGCCCCAACTGTTGTACCACTTCCCCCGTCCCCACCTGGACCCTTGGCGCAATCATTTGGAAAATTAGGATTCAAAGTGGATGAATACAGCGATATCGTGATTGATTCTGCCAATAAATCCGATAAAGTAAATTCTGAATTCGTTAAATCCATGCAAGCGAAACAAATCCCGCAGGTAAACATCGGCAAGTCCGTCTTTACTGCGGGTGGTAAAAAGCGCACCTTTCACACCATCACTTCCCCTTCTGGTGTGACCCTGCTTGCCAACATCCTGCCTTTTGGAAAAGATCTATTGCTGGGTTGGGAAATGTATGTAAAACGGACTATACGCTGGTTGACCCTGGCAATCATCGGCGGCGCTGCCCTCATCCTGCCAATTTTTTCCGCTCTGCAAGGTGGCTTGGGATATGGGATCGTTTTCGTGTTTGCTTCCTACTGGACAATGCTCTTCACCATCCTATTGATAGCGAGTCTAGGAGTGCTGCTTTTCGGTAAACTTCTAAAAGATGAATGGCTCTATTTGTTCGTTGAGGATCTTGATCCAATCGCCTGGGAGGATGCCATTGCCTTGCAACTTGCCGTGCATGATGCTTTATTGGATGCAATGGATTCCGCATCCATGGAGCCTGAAATTAAACCGATGGTTAAAACTCCATCAAAACAAGCTGTCAGACCAGCTGTTAAAACAAAACCTGCGACTAAGCCGGCCAAGAAGAAATAATAGACTTCATCAAATTCTTACGAGACGACATCCCAAGATAACTGGGATGTCGTTTTTTATCCCTCCGGTGCCATAAAATTGATGTAGAATTGGTGGGTTCAATTTTGTTTCAGGAGTCGAGAATGTCTTTTATTCCTAAAAAGTTGTTTAGAATCATGGTTGTCTGTTGCGGAACCCTCATTACGGTAGGTCTGTTATCCGCTTGCACATCTAAATCCATCCCCATCATCACCGGCTCGTGGAAGGACTTGCAATCTCCGCTGCAAACCTTATCAGAATTGAATTCCTCGTCGAAATCATTTCTCCCACTCGTTGAAAATGCTCCCAAGATATCCATCGCCCGAACTGCGATGTTCCATAATTTTAGCCTCCCGGTTTCCCGTGATGGAAATTGGATCGCATATTATCTGCAGGATGATGAAGGTGCATTTTCGATGGAAATTCATCCGACTGCAAATAATACCTCCGCTGAGATCATTTCAGCTCCCCTTGGTTCATCGATATCGCGTTCACGTGAAGGCTTTTCCGGAAACGGAAAATATTTTGCCTTTACCATTCAGGATCTGGATACCAAGAAACAGAAGATCCAGCTGGTCAACCTGGCAAAGCAGCAATTGCTTGATCCGATTGAAAATACCTTTTTCATTGATTTTGATTCGACCAGCGAAAAGATCTACGCACTAGCCCTCGATGATACCAATAAGGTCACAGGGATTGTCAGCGTGCGTATCTCAGACAGGAGCATGGAAGCGCTTTATCAACCAAGCGAAACGGAAAATATTGGCTTTGCCTTCATATCCCCTGATGAGCAATGGGTCATTTACTGTGATTACATCAGTAAGACCCTGTTCCAGGCGCCAATCAGTGGCGGAGCTTCGACACTAATTTATCAATATACCGGTTCGACGCCATCCGCAAATTACGATCCATTTGGGAACTACCTGGTTGTGATCGATACTTCATCAGATTCCACAACGGTAAAATTGTACAATCATAATTTTTCAAACATTTATACGTTGAAAGGTATGGGATCAAGTGAGATGAGCTATTCTGAAAATGGTGTATATCTTGTCTATCAACTCTATGGGGAAAATTCCATGGATTTGTATGTGACAAATTTTAAAGAAGGTTCTTATCATCTCCAGGCTAACACCGGTCAACTGTATCGGACAGAAATATCCCCCGATCAAAAGTATTTGGTATTCATTTCCTATGCATACTACGATGAAAATCAAGGGGATTTGTATGTCGCTCCCCTAACAACGTTCGCTTCAACAAAGATTTCCTCAAACGTGACATCCTTCACTTTCATCCAGGACGATTCACTGCTCTTTACCACCATCGACAAGACGAATAATCAGAGTTCCATTTACCAAAACACGTTGGGTGAGACAGATATCAACCTGCTGATTGGTCCCTCCACGGGCGTGATCACGATCATCAATTGATAATAAAAACCTGCGAGAAAAAATCGCAGGTTTTTATTATCATTTCCAATTTGATAATCGACTAGGCAATTCTGCCAACCTTGAAATCGTGGCATCGGGCGTGATATGCGATAGATGTGCCCGGTTTTGAAAATTGTCTGCCCATCGATTGATCCAGATGCTCTTCATTCCGATTTCTTTGGCACCCTTGATATCCGCATCCACGGTATCACCGATCATGATCGCACGTTCCACGGGCAATTTGAAATACGCAAGCGCTTTTTGGAACATGTCAGGATGTGGTTTGCGCAAGCCTTCTTTGGCAGAAACAAGGGTTAGATCGAAATATTCATACAGACTGCCTTTTTCCATCAAACGGACGACGTTGTCGTAATCGGATGCGTTGGATATGATGCACATGGCATAACCTTGAGCATCCAACTCCTTCAGAGTTGCCAGTGTGTCATCACCCAATTGCCAGTGCGATTCGTATACATTCAGCATTGTGTGAATGGCAATTTTTATATGCGCATCCGTAATATCATTCAAACCAACCTGTTCCAATGTTGACCTCAGGATGGAGTCCGTTGTGCGTTCATGTAGATCGACCACACGTTCATCAAATGCGCTGTTCTCGAGGTCGAATAACCTTTTTGCCAATGATTCCTTATCCACCCGGTAGCCTAAATTTGTCAATTGTTGGAACAATGCCTCATCTGCGATGGGTTTGATCCGGACAAATTCGCTATCAAAATACAATAATGTGGCGCCAAGGTCGAATAGCAAAAGGTCAAATTTACGCTTGATATTTCTTTTGGTATTTCGAGTCATACATTTTCCCCTAGTAGAGCATTTGTCATGCTTCTTTGACCATCATCTTGTGTTGAAGTTATCCACCTTTTAGATAAATCCCCTGAGGATCCAGATCGCGCAGGATCTGCAATTCATTTTCAGTGGGGATTTCTGTATCCTTAATTATCGCACATTTTTTGATATTCCAACCGGTATTTGTTAGAATTTGTTCAAATGACACGCCGGGGTGCAGGGAGGATAGGACCATTTCTCCATTCTCATCCGGTTCCAGAATGCCAAGATCGGTTACAACTGCCAGAGGTCCTTTTCCACGAACACTGGTCTCCTCACGCTGCTTGCGACCTCCGAGAAAACCCATGGATGTTCCAAAATCCACCTTTTCAGGAAATCGTCGTTTCTGATGTGGGGTGATGATGTAACACCGATTTGCCCAAGCAGCAATTTCCTGAGAGCCCCCCGAGCCAGGCAGACGGACTTTAGGATGGGCATACTCACCAATGACGGTTGCATTGATGTTCCCGAATTTATCGATCTGTGCTCCTCCTAAAAAGCCCACATCGACATTACCTCGCTGCAAGTAGAACGCAAAAATATCGTACATGCTGCAAACGGCTGCAGCACCGCTCACCAGAGTTGGATCTCCAATGGATAAGGGTAAGCGTGATGGGCGTGCACCGATCACTCCTGCTTCGTAGATCATTTGGAGATTGGGAGCATGGGTGCGCATGGCAAGGTTGCATGCCAGGTTCGGTAATCCAACCCCAACGAATACACGTTCCCCATCCTTCAGCAGCCTTGCTGCGTTAACGCACATCAATTCGGCAGAAGAGTAATTGTTTGTCATCATCATCCGTTTCTTCTAATATTCACCGTAATTAACGGGTGCGGCCAGACGGGGTTTCACTTTAAGACGATTATGGACTTCATCGCCAAGCTTTTTCCAATACGCGTTGCGGTCCTTGATCCCGTACACCCATTCCTGTAACCAAGCAGCGACTGTATCATTGTGCTCGCTGATCTTGTCCCAATCCAGGTAAAACGTATTGTCCCGATCGTAATAACCCTGTGTATATGAGGGATGCGCAGCGTAAGGGACATGACATACAGCGTCTACAATAAATTCGGGGATCAGAGTTCGATTGGGATCCGAACGAATAACGCTCTCATCTACTATCTCTTCAGCAGTCAGTATCACATGTTTGGCAGCAAAAGCAGCCTCCTTTTGCTCGCCGATGATCCCCCAAATGTGGGAATTCCCTTTTTTATCACAACGCTGCACATGTACAATGGCAACATCCGGATTTAAAGCTGGCACAACAATGACTTCCTTCCCATGATAAGGATCCATCACGCGGCGGATATTTGGATTGTTTTTCTCAAGATCCGTAGCAGCGGTTGGATTCATCGGGATAAATGGCATACCGGTAGCCCCTGCTTGAAGGCGTGAGATCATGCCAAAATGGGAATATTCCTCGATGGTAATTGCACCAGTTTCAGCTGCGGATCGCACGATCCTTAATGAGCCAACTCCAGGATTCCCCATGTATGAAAAAATGACTTTATCTGCACATCCCGCTGCCACCATTTGATCGTAAATTAAATCGGGTGTCGCGCGAGCCAGAACCAACTTTTTTCGTCCCTGGCGGATGATCTCATGACCCGCGGCAAATGGGATCAGGTGTGTAAATCCCGCTGCGTATACACAATCGCCGTCATGCACAAATTGTTGGATCGCTTCCTGAAGTGAACAAACTTTGGTCATAAAGACACCTCAACGGAATTCTCACAGACATAAAGGTTCGATTTCACTCCTCTGTAGTATAACGTAGCGGTAGTAAGCCGTCAAAGGAATGGTATTTAAAATCGGGCAGGTCGTCAATTCTTAATGGAATTTGGAATCCGGCGTGAAAAAATTCTAATCCATGAACTGGCGTGCATAAAGGTCCGAATACAACCCTTTCCCTGCCAGCAATTTTTTATGGGTACCCTGCTCGACGATCCGACCTTGATCCACCACGTACACCCAATCCGCATTGCGCACTGTTGTTAATCGATGAGCAATGACGATGGCTGTTCGACCATGCAGCAATCGGGCTAAAGCATCCTGGATAAGAGCCTCTGTCAGCGTATCAATATTGGCAGTTGCCTCATCAAGGATGAGCACACGCGGGTTAGTCAATAAAGCACGCGCAATACTGAGCAACTGGCGTTGACCCTGTGATACATTTGCCCCTCCTTCCAACACACGGGTTTTGTACCCGTCAGGCATCTTATTGATAAATTCATGAGCATTTGCCATACGGGCAGCCTCTTCCACCTGCTCGTTTGTTGCTTCGGGTGCTCCGTAGCGGATGTTATCCGCGATGGAGCGCGAGAACAAGAACGGATCCTGAGAAATTATCCGCACCTGTTTTCTCAATGATTCCTGAGTGGCATTTCGAACATCAATACCATCAATCGCTACAATTCCTTCCGTGGCATCATAGAACCGTGCAATCAAACTGGCAATGGTGGATTTTCCTGCCCCGGTTGGACCAACCAGTGCGACCGTTTTGCCCGGGGGTATTTCCAGGTTAATGTCGTGCAAAACCATCGGTGTGTCGGTACGGTAACGGAAATAAACATGCGATAGGGAAATCTTTCCATCTACTGTTTTTAGATCAATGGCATTCAGCCGATCTTCGATTTCGATCGGAGAATCCAGGAGTTTTATCACCTGTTCTCCACCCGCCATGGCAGATTGGAACGTTGTGTACATGCGGCTCAGTTCCTGGATTGGTTGGAAAAAGCGGGAAACATAGGTGAGAAAAGCCACCATCACACCCAGGGTGACCTGCTCGGATAGGACGTAATGCCCGCCAAACCAAAGCACGATCACTGTAGCCACCATACCTAAAAATTCAATACCGGGCAAAAAAACGAAAGATAAAGACATGGCTTTGATATAAGCATTGCGATTTTCCCTGTTTACATGGTCAAAACGTGCCTGCGACGATTTCTCCTGCGTGAAGGCTTGAATGGCGCGCATCCCGTTGATATCTTCCGCCAAATCTCCAACGACAGCAGCAACTTTGGATCGGGTGTCTCGAAAAGCGGTCCTTGCCTGGCGGGAGAACAGCCAGGTGGCAAAGAACATAAACGGTAAAACGGTAAAAGTCAATAACGCCAACTTCGGGCTCATTGTTAACATGACGACAATGATCCCGATCAGAACCACCATGTCGCCCAACAGTGTGATCACTCCCTGGGATAGCAATTCGTTGATTTCAGCCACATCATTGATCACGCGTGAAACGGTGACGCCCACAAAGCGGCGATCATGATAACCCAATTGCAACCTCTGAAGATGGTTGAACAGGTCACCGCGCATCTTCGCTAAAACCCGCTTCCCCACCCAGGACAGTAAATATTGCTGCCCCGAACTTACAAGAAATAACCCTATGAACGTTCCAGCAATCAGCAAAGCAATTCCAATCAACCCTTGTAAGTTCTTGGGGGTAATATACTGATCAATGGCAATTTTTATCAGGTAGGGGGAAAGCAACGTAAACCCCGATTCAAGCAGTGTCAACAGCAAAGCAAAGAGCATTTTCCAGCGGTGAGGTCGCAGGAAAGCCAGCATACGTCCAACCACTTTCGGGTTATACACTTCTCCACCTTGCTGATTGGTACTCCCAAAATGATCCAGCGCAGAACGCGGTCCCATACCCGGAGTAGCAGGTCCGATGGAAAAACTCATGACTGCACCTCCTGCTTTTTAAGTTGCTGGTTATAGATCGACCGGTACATGTGGGAAGTGCTCAAGAGTGACTCATGCGTGCCCTGTGCAGCAATCCGCCCTGCCTCAAGTACGAGAATGAAATCAGCATTCCTTACGGTGCTAAGCCGATGCGCAATGACAAAGGTAGTGCGTCCATGAATAAGCTTTGCCAACGCTTCCTGAATCAGGTTCTCTGTTTCTGTATCCACCGATGCTGTGGCATCATCCAGGATTAGGATGCGTGGATCGAGAAGAATTGCTCTCGCTATTGCCAGTCGTTGCTTTTGACCTCCTGAAAGTGTTGTACCGCGTTCACCAACGGGTGTATTGTATCCATCCGGAAACTGCAAAATAAAATCATGCGCCTGGGCAGTTTTAGCTGCATTGACGATTTCTTCATCGGATGCTGTATTGCTGCCAAATGCAATGTTTTCACGGATCGTTGTGGCAAATAGGACCGTTTCCTGCAGAACAATGCCAATCTGATTCCTGAGAGATTGCAATGTCACCCGATGAATATCGATGCCATCGATGAGGATCTTTCCGGAAGAAGGGTCGTAAAAACGAGGGATTAGATTGATGATGGATGTTTTTCCTGAACCCGTTGAACCGAGCAAGGCAACCGTTTGACCGGGTTGGATATCAAAGTTGATCTCTCGCAAGATTTTGCGCTTCCCATAATTGAAAGATATATTATCAAAACACACGTGTCCTTGAATTTTCCCCAATGGTTTCGCGCCAGACTCATCTTTAACTTCCGAAACCGTATCAAGAATATCAAAAATTCGCTCTGCGGATGACCCTGCAATCGCTACCGCAGGAATGATAAGACCCAGCCGGCGAACAGGTTCGATTAACTGACCCAGGTAGGTGATAAATGCAATCACTAATCCAATGGTGATATTTCCTTTGATGACCTGGATTCCGCCATATAAAATTATGGCGACCGTACCCATATTGGCAATTAAGAATAGCAATGGCACATTGAATGACTCCATACGAGAGGAGCGAATCGATAAATCGAGCCACCGATTATTCTCCTTTCCAAATCGTTCGATCTCTGCTTTCTCCTGGGCATAAGCTTTTACCACTTTACTTCCGCGTAAATTCTGTTCAACCGCAGTGGTCAAAGTAGCCAGTTGTTTTTGCACCAACAGCGAAAGGGGGCGAAACCTGGAACCAAAATGCAACGCCTGATATACCAGAAAAGGCATTGTGATAATCACCATTAATGCCAATCGATAATCCATGATCAACATGATGATCATCGTGACGATCAGCATCAAGATTCCATCCAATAAACGGATTGTAGCCCGCCCGGTCAAAAAGCGTACTCGCTCCACATCCTGTACTGCCCGTGAAAGCAACTCGCCTGTTTCACTTTGATCGTGGAATGAAAAAGATAGTTGGGTTAGTTTTTTCTGGATCGCTTTGCGGATATCGAATGCAACATTCTGGGAAGCTGTTTCACTCAATATTCCTTGATAATAATTAAAGACACCTTTAAAATTGTCAAAGCAAGTAAAGCCAAGACCGCCCAAACAAGGATATTGGGTTGTTTTCCGTCGATTCCCGTATCAATGGTCCAGCGGATGAATTGTGGGATCAATGCATTTAAAGCCAGGATTCCCAGTAACGAAGCATAAGCTCCAGCCGTGTGCTTCCAGTACGGACTAAGGTAACCATATACACGCAGGAGCACTTGAATTAGTGGTGTGGCAGTTGTCAACCGCGGTGTGGGAGTTTCAGATTTCGACGTCGAAGACAATCCTTTTCCTCCTCCAGGAGATTCAATCATATTCGGAATCATGTAAAGCCATGGACAATTAATTGTATCTTGATTTTGGTCGTTGAAAATTATCAGGCGCTTAATTTGACCTCCTGCCTCAGGGTTATAATACCAATATGCCATTATCAATAAAAGAAGTCAGGCACATTGCCAGGTTAGCCCGGTTGGAACTGACCCCGGAGGAAGAAGAAAGATATCGTCTTCAACTTTCGGATATTTTGGACTATTTTCACAAATTACAACAATTGAAAATATCGGATGAAACCGTAAATTCATCTCTCATCATGCCTGCTGCGATTCGTCCGGACGAGATCCAACGAGGATTAAGTACCAACGAAGTCCTTCAAAATACAGCACTTCAGGAAGAGAATCAATTCAAAGTCCCATCCGTTTTCGGAGAGCAGGATGAATGACCTGACCGAATTAACGGTCACTCAAAGCTTGCGTTTGCTTTGTGAAAAGAAGGTCAGCAGTACCGAACTAACGCAGGCCTGTATTCACCATATTGACACTCTCGAACCTCGTTTGCATGCGTTCATCACAAGAACAACGAAAATGGCATTGGTTCAAGCCAGATCAGCCGATGATGTGCGCACAAAATCTACCCATACTTCTAATCTGCCCGTCCTGTTGGGACTCCCGCTCGCCATTAAAGATCTACTTTGTCTGAAAGATTTCCCCTGCACCAGCGGTTCGAAGATCCTGGAGAATTTCATACCCCCGTACAATGCCACCACGGTTCAACGTTTACTCGATGCTGGTGTCGTTGTGGTAGGCAAGACCAACACCGACGAATTCGCCATGGGCTCTTCAACTGAAAATTCGGCATACGGGGTCACACATAATCCGTGGAATGAGCAACGTGTGCCGGGAGGTTCCTCGGGTGGTTCTGCTGCTGCGGTGGCTGCCAGATTGATCCCCGCTGCCACCGGCACCGATACGGGAGGCAGCATTCGTCAACCTGCCAGTTTTTGCGGAGTCACGGGCATTAAACCAACCTACGGCAGGACGTCCCGCTATGGACTGATCGCATACGGCTCCTCTTTGGATTCTGTGGGAGCTTTTGCCCGAACTGCGGAAGATGTTGCACTGCTGTTTGAAATCATGGCTGGTCACGATCCGCTGGACGCCACTTCCAGCCACCTGCCTGTACCAAGCATCCGCTTCCAACCGGAACCCGACCTGCATGGGTTAACCATCGGGTTACCGGACGAATATTTCATCAAGGGAATCCAACCGGATGTGGAGATATCCGTCAAACGTGCTGTCCAACAGATGGAAAAACTCGGTGCCATCGTCAAACAGATTTCACTTCCGCATACCGAATACGCTCTCCCGGTGTATTACATCATTGCCCCGGCGGAAGCCAGCGCCAACCTCGCCCGTTTCGACGGCGTCCGTTTTGGTCCACGCGCCGAGACAAAAAACGTTCAAGAAATGTATATGAAAACCCGCGGTCAATTCTTCGGTTCCGAGGTCAAACGCCGTATCATGCTGGGCACCTACGCGCTCTCCTCTGGCTATTATGATGCCTACTACAACCAGGCGCAGAAGGTCCGCAGGTTGATCCAGCAGGATTTTGAAAAAGCCTTCCTGGAAGTCGATGTTATCGCCACCCCCATTGCACCAACAACAGCATTCAAACTCGGCGAACATACCGAGGATCCATTGGCAATGTACCTTGAGGATGTATTCACCCTGCCTGCAAACCTTGCCGGAGTGCCCGGATTGGCGTTTCCGGTTGGCTTTGATGCTACCAACCTCCCGATAGGTATGCAGTTGATGGGCAAACACTTTGATGAACCCACACTTTTTAAGACTGCACACGCCTACCAGCAGGTTACTCAACACCACCTCCAAAAACCTTCCCTGTAAAACCTCAATTGCGTTTTTCCGTATATCCTTAATGGAATCACTTGGAGGATTACCATGTCTCAAAACACAACTGTCATCGAAAAAAAACCATCCGGTCCGGGATGCCTTCTACGGGCGATCTGGTTTTATTTCATTGGTTTGCCCATTGGACTGCCGTGGACGTTAATCGCATGGGTGTTTATGATCACTATCGTCGGATTGCCGGTGGGATTATGGATGATCAACCGCCTGCCTCAAATTGTCACCTTGAAATCCAAAAAATATCAGACCGTGGTAACGACCAACGAAGGTCAAACGCATGTTGCGTATCGCGACGTTCCTCAAAGACCATTTCTCATCAGGGCACTTTACTTTATCCTGATCGGTTTTTGGTTCAGCCTGGTATGGCTGATTCTTGCCTGGGTGTTAGCACTAGTCACTCTGGGTTTTGGTCTACCGCTGGCATTTTGGATGTTTGACCAGGCAGCAACTGTAACAACTCTTGCCAGACATTAATAACTTGGAATAAGGAGAATTAAATGGAAAATATTGATTCAATTCTTGCTCAAAAATTTACGTGCAGCCACTGCGGTCAGCATGGAGCCCATGTCGAGCGTTTGGCGATGTCGGGAACTGGAATCTCGCGTCTCCTGGAGATTCAAGCATACCGTTATGCTTTCGTCTCTTGTAACAATTGCGGTTTCACCGAAGTCTATAATCTGAAAATGCTTGAAGGCAAGGATGATCTCGGAACATTCCTCGAAGTACTTTTTTCTAATTAAAAAACCTTCTGCATGATAAAATTCACTTGTCCCAAAAACAAGTGAATTTTTAATTAGAAAGGGTTGTGCTTATGCCTGCATATCCAAAAACTGCAAAGGAATTGTTGACCTGGGAATGGTCTAATTTCGAACCGATTTATCAGGAGCTTGCGTCCCGTTCGTTGACCGCCCAAACACTCGATGCCTGGATGGCGGATTGGTCCCGCCTCACCGAACACATCGATGAATTGTATTGGCGGTTGTACGCTGCGCATACACGCTTCACCGCAGATGAGCTCATTGATAAACAGTACAATCATTTTCTGGAAGACATTTATCCAAAATACAGGGCGGCAGAACAGAAGCTCAAGGAAAAATTACTGGCGAGTACATTGGAACCCAAAGGTTTTGAGATCCCTTTGCGCAATATGCGAGCCGAAGCAGACCTCTTCCGGGCTGAAAACCTGCCCCTTCTAACCGAGGAAGAACAAACTTATGCAAATTATGAAAAGATCATGGGGGCGCAGGCGATCGAATGGGAAGGCAAGGAACTGACCATTTCACAGATACGCCCCATCTACCAAGATGTTGACCGATCGAAACGAGAGAAAGCCTGGCGCTTGGGGATGAAACGGCAGCTCGCTGACCGTGAAGTCGTTAATGAAAACTGGCGCAAGCTGTTGAACATCCGCACAAGGATCGCCAAGAATTCCGGAAAAACAGATTATCGCGCCTGGCGCTGGCAATACTGGCTGCGTTTTGACTACACCCCCGACGATGCCAAACACTTCGGTGAAGCCATCGAGAAAGCTGTCGTCCCGGCAGCCCGTCGCATATATGAAAAACGGCGCAAATCATTGGCTTTGGACTCACTCCGTCCTTGGGATCTGGATGTCGACCCACAAAACCGAGCCCCGCTGCGCCCGTTCAAGGATATCGAAGAACTAAAGCAGGCTACCTCACGCATCTTTCATGCTGTCGATCCCGTCCTTGGCAATCATTTCGACACCATGATCAAAGAAGATCTGCTCGACTTGGACAACCGCAAGAACAAAGCCCCCGGAGCTTATTGCACACCATTTAATGTAATTCGGCGACCATTTGTCTTCCATAACGCTGTCGGTGTTCATGATGATGTCATGACCATGCTGCATGAGGGTGGACATGCCATGCATGTATTTGAATCCGCTGCCCTGCCTTATTTTCAACAGCTCAATGTCCCAATGGAATTTGCTGAGGTTGCTTCAATGAGCATGGAGCAATTGGCATCACCGTATCTGACCAAGGAAAAGGGTGGTTTTTATACAGCCGCTGAAGCTGCATGTGCCCGCATCGAACATCTCGAATCCTGCATCCTTTTCTGGCCGTATATGGCAGTAGTCGATGGTTTCCAACATTGGGTGTATGAAAATCCGGAAAAAGCGGATAACCCGGCGGAATGTGATAAGGCTTGGGGAAAACTCTGGGAGCGCTTCATGGTGGTTGTGGATTGGAGCGGTTTCGAGGACGAAAAAGTGACCGGATGGCATCGTAAGCTTCACATCCATGGAATGCCCTTTTATTACATCGAATATGGTCTGGCGCAATTGGGTGCGGTCCAGATTTGGGCAAACGCCCTCAAAGACCAAGCAAAAGCGGTTGTCGATTATCGTAGAGCTTTATCGTTGGGATGCACGACAACCCTTCCCAACTTGTTCAAAACTGCCGGCGCCCGCCTGGCATTTGACGCAGAAACATTGAGTGCCATGGTCACGCTGATGGAAACAAAGATCGAGGAATTGGAAAAAGTGAAATAACCAGGCTACCGGGGCATCACGTGATACCCCGGTTCTTTTTTAATCATGCGGATGTACAATTACAGCGGAGGGAGTTCCTATGAATTGGAAAAATCAATTAAATGATGACCCCATTTCCTGGTTACTGGAATCACAGGAACCTTGTATACGTTACTTGGTTTACCGCGATCTCTTAGACCGTCCTGATTCAGATTCTGAATTGCAAACCTCTCAAAAGGAAATATACCAAAAAAGCTCCGTGACAGAGATCCTCGATCATATGCACCCGGAGGGTTGGTGGGGAAAACCCGGTGGAGGTTACGGACCCAAGTATTACAGTGGTGTCTGGTCACTCATATCCCTTGCGCAAATGGGTGCCAATATGAAATTGGATAAGCGCATTGCAGTTGCTGCATCCTATTACATCGACCATGCCTTCACAGATCTGGGCCAAATCAGCACCAACGCCGTACCTTCCTACAGCATCGACTGTTTGCAGGGGAACATGCTGGCTGCCCTTTTGGATTTGAGCTGCTCGGATCTCCGCTTAACCAAGGCATTTGATTGGATGGCAAGAACAGCGACCGGCGAAGGGGTTGCCCCACAAAGCGAAAAGACGAACAAAGCTCGTTATTATGTATACAAATGCGGTCCAAACTTTGCCTGCGGTGTCAACGATAAGCAGCCGTGTGCATGGGGGGCCGTTAAAGTCATGCTGGCATTCAGTAAACTGCCCAAGGAAAAGCACACCGCCCTCATTGATCGAGCTATCCAGACAGGTGTAAATTTCCTGCTGGGTGTCGACCCTTCGACTGCAGGTTATCCCAATGGTGGGACAGACCACCCAAGCCGAAATTGGTGGAAATTTGGATTCCCTGTTTTTTACATCACCGATATATTGCAAATTGTCGAGGCTTTCGTGGGATTGGGATACGCAAAAGATCCACGTCTCGCAAATGCATTAAAACTGGTATCGGAAAAACAGGATTCTCAAGGACGCTGGGCATTGGAATACCATTACAATGATAAAACCTGGGTAAACACTGGAAGAGGAGGGCAACCCAATCCATGGGTAACTCTGCGTGCTTTGCGAGTGCTTAAAACAGCCGCTGAGTAAGCCAAATTTACATGACGGATACGAAGACATAATGTCTTTCATTTTCGGACTCCACACCTTGCGTCGATCGAAAAAACATCTTCGATAAGGTAAAATTAGCGCGTATGTCATCTTAAATTTAGGGAGGAATGCTTGGCAGAACCCTTCAAGATAGCCATCCCCATGGCGGGCTTTGGCACTCGTATGCGCCCCCATACCTGGAGCAAACCCAAACCGCTCATACAGCTGGCGGAGAAGACCGTCCTGGACCATGTCCTCGACCAGTTCAATACGCTTCCGGGCATCGATCAGGTTGAATGGGTGCTCATTGTTGGTCCGAACCAGCTTGTCCAGGTGAAAGAGCACATGCAACTCCACCACCCCGCAAAAACCGTACATTTTATTGTCCAGGAAGTGATGCGCGGTCAGTCGGATGCCTTGTACCTCGCACGCCAATACTTGCATGGACCCATGCTTATGTCCTTCTCGGATACGCTCATTGAGACAGATCTTTCCTTTCTTCCCAATGTGCAGCATGAAGGTGTTGCCTGGGTGAAAGCTGTACCCGATCCACGCCGTTTTGGAGTTGCTGAAATCGACAAGAAAGGCTGGGTCACCCGCTTGGTGGAAAAACCTCAGGATATCAAGAACAACCGGGCGGTGGTGGGATTTTATTATTTCCAGTCTGGTGAAAAATTGATGGCGGCCATCGAAGAACAGGTGCAACGAAATATCTCCCTGAAAGGCGAATTCTTTTTAACGGGTACCATCAATGTCATGATTGAGCATGGCGCAAAGGTCAGTGTTTGTTCAGTGAATACCTGGTTGGATGCTGGTACGCTCGAGAGTCTGCTGGAAACCAACCGCTACCTGCTTGACCATGGACACGATAATTCTATGGACTCCACAAAACATAAAGACATCACGATCATCCCACCTGTATATATACCGGATGATGCACATCTGACCGCATCTACCATCGGTCCTCATGTTTCGCTAGGTCAGGGGGTGGTTTTGGATAACGTGAACTTATCGGATGCCATCATCGAAGACCGGACAGAACTGACCGGGTGCACATTGCGCCATACCCACATCGGCAAGGATTCCAGCATTAAAGGAGCCGTTGGCTCACTCAACCTGGGGGATAACTCATGGGTGGATCTTTAACCGTCGAGTGTCATTCCGGTTACCGCTATGCGGAACGCCCCACTTCAATTCTCTGGGAAGGGACACATCTATCCATTAAAGAAATTATCTCGGAGGCACATTCTCCGCATACTCACCTGTTTTGGGTGAAGGTGGAGGATGATCGTTCCTTCAAATTGACATATGATGAGTTGCTCGATGCCTGGGATATTCTGGAGGAAATGCACCTCGTTTAACATGATGATTTGGACTGTTCGTAAACCAGACCTTATATCACAATAGAAGCATCACTCTTCGCTCCAGGAGACCCATGACCAAACAATACCTTTCCAACCGTGTGGCAAACCTCAAACCCTCCGGCATTCGCAAGTTCTTCGATATCGCTGCAACCATGAAGGATGTCATTTCGCTGGGCATTGGCGAACCTGATTTCACCACCCCCAAGCCCATCCTGGATGCCGGCATCCAATCCCTGGCGCGCGGTGATACGCATTACACATCCAATGCCGGCATCGTCGAACTGCGCAAAGCATTATCGGCTCACCTGGAGCGCTTGTACGGTGTTTGCTACGACCCCAAAACGGAGATCGTCATCACGGTGGGCGGTTCGGAAGCACTCAACCTTTCCGCCATTGCCCTGCTCAACCCCGGCGATGAAGTCATCATCCCCACTCCGTGCTTTGTCACCTACCAAGCAGCCGTGCTGATGGCTGGCGGCAAAGATGTGGAAGTCCCCTGCTATTTTGAAAACAATTTCGATATTGAACCGGATGATATCCGAAAAGCCATCACCCCAAATACCAAGGCCATCCTCCTTGGTTTTCCCAACAACCCTACCGGTGCGGTTGCCAGCCGTGAGCATCTGCTCAAGGTGGCTCAGATGGCAGAAGAGAACGACTTGATCGTGTTATCCGACGAAATCTACGACCGGCTGGTCTATGGCGTAGACCACGTCTGCTTCCCAACCCTGCCCAACATGCACAAGCGCACCATCCTGCTGGGCGGTTTTTCCAAAGACTATGCCATGACCGGCTGGCGCATCGGCTATGCCTGCGGTCCCGCTGACCTGATCGCCGGGCTGATCCGCGTCCACCAGTACATGGTCATGTCCGCCCCCACCATGTCGCAATATGCCGCTTTGGAAGCGCTGCATAATGGCGAAGAGCACGTGGAATTAATGCGCAAGGAATACGACCGCCGCCGCCGTTTGATTGTGGATGGATTGAATCGCATCGGTCTGCCCACTTTCGAGCCGAAGGGTGCCTTTTACGCTTTCCCCAAGATCGATGTCACCGGGCTGGACGATGAAACCTTTTCCATGCGTCTTTTGAACGAAGAGCATGTGGCAGCTGTCCCGGGAAACTCGTTTGGCAAGGGCGGTGAAGGGTACGTACGCTGTTCGTATGCCACCGCATACGAGAAAATCAAGGAAGCCCTTACACGGATGGAACGATTCTGCAAGAAGCTTGATTGACCTTGAAATGTATGATTCCCAAGACACCGTAACCCGGTGTCTTCTTTTTAATGGTTTGCTAATAAATAACCATTGCTATTCTTTTATCCTCTGGTAGAATAGTCCATGAGCGGGGTGACGGGTAATTCATCGAAACGACGTCGTTCCCGCCCCCAACTACACTTTTAACAAAACCCGGAGGTTTTCCTTTGTCTGGTATGGAGCGTTTTACCCAGCGTGCCCGGCGAGTGCTTAGCCTTGCCCATCAGGAGGCGGAGCAGTTCAAGCAGCCGTATATTTACACTGAACATCTTCTTCTTGGGCTCATTCTGGAAGAAGGCGGTGTTGCCAGCCGCGTCCTGCATGACCTGGGTACCGATGCCCCGCGTGTGCGCGAGGTGATCGAGCGCCTGGGCGGGTACGGAGATTTCAACGGTGTGCGCATCGACCTTTCCACCGGTACCCAGCAGGTGTTGGAATTTGCCATCGAGGAAGCCCGCCGCCTGGAACACCACTACATCAGCACCGAACACCTCCTGCTCGCCATCATCCGCTCCACCGAGGATAAAGCCGCCGAAGTATTACGCAAACTGGGTATTTCCGCGGAGCAGATCCGGCGCCAAACGCGGCGTGTCCTGGAGGAAGGTTCCAGCCTGCAGCCCTCCGTCAGCGCGGCCGGGGAATCCACCCCACAGCGCGGCGAGGACAAAAAGAAGGACAAGACACCCCTCACCGACCAACTGGCAACCGACCTGACCAGCCTGGCCGAGCAGAACAAGCTTGACCCGGTCATCGGGCGCCAGATGGAGATCGAGCGTGTCATCCAGATCCTGGCACGCCGCACCAAGAACAATCCCGCCCTCATCGGTGAACCCGGTGTGGGCAAGACCGCCATCGTCGAGGGACTGGCACAGCGCATCATCGAAGGTGACGTGCCCGCCCCACTGCTCGATAAACGTGTGTTGCAATTGGACGTTGGTTCGCTCGTTGCCGGTACCATGTACCGCGGCCAGTTCGAAGAGCGCCTGAAACGGGTCATCGATGAGCTCAAGGCATCCGGATCCATCGTCTTCATCGACGAGGTCCATATGCTGGTGGGCGCCGGCGCCGCCGGTTCCGCCGTGGATGCCGCCAACATCCTCAAGCCCGCACTATCGCGCGGTGAACTACAGGTCATCGGTGCAACCACCCTCGAAGAGTACCGCAAGAACATCGAAAAGGACGCAGCTCTCGAACGCCGTTTCCAGCCGATCGTGGTCAACGAACCCTCGGTGGAGGAAACCATCCGCATCCTCAAGGGCATCCGCGGGCGTTACGAGGAGCACCATCGCCTGGTCATTTCAGATGAGGCAGTGGAATCGGCGTCACGCCTTTCCGCCCGGTATGTCAATGACCGCTTCCTGCCGGATAAAGCCATCGACCTGATCGATGAAGCTTCATCCCGAGTGCGCATGTACAAAAGCCCTGCCGCCCGCGAGGTCAAGGACCTGATGACCCGCCTGCGCGAGCTGCGCCGTACCCATGCGCTAGCTGTGGAAAACGGACGCCTGGACGAAGCCCAGCAACTTCTGGAAAGCGAATCCGGGGTGGAGCAAAAGCTCAATACCATGCGCACCACCTGGGACCGTGCCAACAGCCCGGTCGTCAATTCCGACGATATCGCCGAAGTGGTCTCCATGTGGACCGGCGTGCCGGTAATGCAAATGGCTACCGAGGAATCCGAGCGCTTGCTGCGCATGGAAGAGGAATTGAAAAAGTCCGTTGTCGGGCAGGGAGAAGCCATCACAGCCATCTCCAAAGCCATCCGGCGAGCGCGTGCCGGGCTCAAGGACCCACGGCGACCCATCGGTTCATTCATTTTCCTCGGTCCCACCGGTGTGGGCAAGACTGAACTCAGTAAAACACTCGCCAAATTCCTGTTCGGCAGCGAGGACGCGCTCATCCAATTGGACATGTCCGAATTCACCGAACGTCATACGGTCAGCCGTCTTGTTGGAGCACCTCCGGGCTACATCGGCTTTGAAGAAGCCGGGCAGCTCACCGAGGCCATCCGCAGACGGCCGTATTCGATCGTGGTATTCGATGAGATCGAAAAGGCGCATGCTGAAGCCCACAACATGCTGCTCCAGATCATGGAAGAAGGCCACCTTTCCGATGCCAAGGGACACAAAGTGGACTTCCGCAACGCCATCATCATTATGACCACCAATATCGGGGCTGAGATGATCAAGCGCCAAGGCAAACTTGGATTTGCCATCGGCGGTGAAGCGACGACCGGCATGATGGACTACGAGGAAATGCGCAAGTCTCTGCTTGAATCACTTAAGAAGGCATTCCGACCCGAGTTCATTAACCGGCTCGATTCAGTGATCGTATTCCACGCCCTCAGCAAGGATGATACGCGACAGATCGTTTCGCTGGAACTCAAGAAAGTGGCGGAACGGCTGAAGGAACACCTGCTGACGCTGGAAGCTTCTCCTGCTGCACTTGACCAGCTCGCCAAGGAAGGCTATGACCCCGAAATGGGTGCCCGCCCTCTGCGCCGGGTGATCCAGCAGAAGATCGAGGAAAACCTTTCCGACCGCGTGCTGGCAAAGGAATTCTCGGATGGCGACACCATCTGGGTGGATGTCGACAAAGAGAAAAACATCACACTGAAAAAGAAGAAGCCGGCACGTAAAACCTCACCTGAACCGGAAACTGCTGAAGCAAAAATCTAATCAACTTTCAAAAAGACACCCCTTTCGGGGTGTCTTTTCATATTAATAAACTTGGCTGGAAACTATATATATAAGTCCCTTTTTGTGTAGGCAAAATATGCGCCCGAAATTAACACGGCAATGATCGCCAGCGAGATCAATACGTACATAACCTCAAGTCTGGACTCGTGCAGCATGGTGATGGGATCGAAATACTTGAATGGAGAAATGTACTTCAGGAACTCCAAATCCTTGCTCATCCCGGCAAGGACGGATGCAAAATACGTTCCCAGCAGGATGGATACCGCCACAGAACTTGCTCTCTTGTGTTTCTTCATCGCACACCCCAGGAAGATGCCCAGCGCTAGAAAGGTCATTTGCATGATCAGGAATGCCAGCATGCTGATGGACACAAATTTGTAGAATTCAGCATCAGGTTGGTACTTCTGAGCACCCACCAAAGTCATTCCCCAGGTGACCAGCAACAGGACAATGCAGTTGACCACCACCGCGGCAATCTTTGCAGTCACCACTTTGCCGCGCGTGACCGGCAAGGTCAGGGAAAATTCGACGGTCCGATCGCGTTCTTCTTTTGAAATGATATCGGTACCCCACATGACAGCTGCGATGGAAAGAATGAGACCATAGAACGCCACCATGACACCATAAAACCCGGTCACCGTGGTCAGGTTGAAGGCATTCATGCTGAACGCTGAGAGCATGGCTGGCGGCATGGCATCCAGAATGGCAAGCAATTCAGGATTTCCGTAAAATGCAGAGAATTTGGCGAAACCCACAGCATTGAACAATATGACGATCCCGCACCAGATGAGCAGGGATTTCAAATTGGCTTTTAGTTCGCGAAAAAAGATATTCATCGCATCTTCTCCTTATACCGCCGAGGGGATGTTCCTGCGCATGGTACAGCACATAGCTGCCAACCACGGAGACAAGATGATCGCCACGCTGATCAATGCCAGCGGGTCATAGGCAGCATGGTTGACGATGTAATTGGGATCGAACTGCTCAAATGGCGAGAGGATCTCCAGGCTCTTTTCACCGATCATCCCGCCAAAGGCGTTCAGGATGTACAGACCAAACACCAGCGCCATGGAGAACGGCGTGACATTCCTGACCCTTTTCACCAGCAGCGAAATCACCATCCCGACGGACAGGAAGAACAACTGGAAAACCACGATGCTGAGCAGGAGCATCACCAGGGGTTTCACCGGATAATCATTCCCGCTGCTCAACAAGGCGAGCGATGAAAAGCTGCTGCCCCATACGACCAGATTCGTGATGGTCAGGGCGGTGATGGCTGCCAGCAACTTGGCGGTGAGAATTTTGGTCCGTGCGACCGGTTTTGCCAGCAGGAAATCGGCCGTCAACTCGCTTTCCTCGATCGAGACCAGGGAAAAGCCGTAATTGGCTGCCTGGATCGCCAGGCAGATCTGACAAAAGAGGAAAATGAGCCCGAAGAACCCCAGGACGGTCGACCAATCCATGTCCATCATGCCAAAGGCGATGAGCAACTCCTTGGGGAAATTTACTCATCATTTGACTGATCAACGCCTGATCGGCGGCAAAGCCTGAATAAATGGACATAAATACGAACATCAATGCGGTGATGGAAGCCGACCAGATCAGCACCGATTTCCAGTTTAGCTTTCAATTCATGCAGATAGATGTTCATCTTGATCACCTATTCGTAATAGTGCATGAAGATCTCTTCGAGGGTCAGGTCTTCGATCGTCAGGTCGGAGATCTTCCCACCGCTGATCAATTTCGTGATCGCGTTGATATCGCCCTTGTAGAAGAAGCTGAGCGTGCCATTCGCCTTTGCCAACTCGGTGACGCCGTCGATCTTGAACCGCTTTTCATCCAAGCCATCCGCTGTAATGCGGATCTTCTTGTAATTATCCTTCTGCAGGGTCTTGATGTCCTGGAGGTTGATGATGCTGCCTTCCTTGATGATCGCCACCCGGTTGCACATTCTCTGCACTTCGCCCAGGATATGCGATGAGAAGAAAACGGTCGCGCCGCGCTTGTTCTCCTCGCGGATGAGGTTGAAGAACTTGTGCTGCATCAGCGGGTCGAGCCCGGCGGTGGGTTCATCCAGCATGATCAGCTTTGGCTGATGCAGGAGACCCTGCACGATGCCGACCTTCTTCTTGTTGCCGTAGGAGAGATCGTCGATCCTTCGTTTCAGGTCCAGTTCCATCAGGTCGGACAGTTCATGCAGCCGCTTGGTGCAGTCTTTTTTGTAGAAACTGGCGGAATACTTGAGCAGGTCGAGCACTTTCATGCCTTCGTAATAAAAGACCTCGGAAGGCAGGTACCCGATCTCCTGGCGGATCTCAGGACCGAACTTGATGCAATCCTTGCCGAAGATCTTCGCCTCGCCCTTGGTCGGGTAGATCAGGGAGAGGAACAGCCGGATGGTGGTGGATTTTCCGGCGCCGTTGGGACCGATGAAACCGAAGATCTCGCCTTCTTCCACGTTGAAGGAAACATCCACGATCCCCCGGGATTTTCCGTAGTACTTGGTCAGGTGGTTGACTTCAATGATGCTCATTCTGACTCTCCTTTTTGGCAAGCCGATTTAAAAAAATAAACGGTGAAATGGGTCAATGGAATTTCAGCTCACCGTGATTTACTCTAACACCGCAGGATGGCAATGTCAAGATGATTCGGGTGGATTCCCATGGATGTCAGAAAAATAAGCTGGACACCTCAACAGATAAGGCAATCTTTATCGTCCAACCTTTGCCAACACCGCCAGGATGCGGGTGGAACAATCAATCTTTCTGTCCTTTGCGTCCCGCCAGGAATCCGAAAGCGGGAAACTGATATCCGCACGGGCGGAGGAACCCATGTCCCACAAGCCATCCGACCCACGCTGCGACCAAATCCAGTTGATGGCGTCACCTGCCGCGTGATTCCAACTCGGAAAGCGGGATAACACCTCCAGGGCAGTCAACCAGCCGCAAAAGCGGGGCGATGAGATCACCGGAAAATCGCTCAAGCGGTGGGGGGTGACGTAGTACATCCCTTCAACGCGCCACCAAAGCCATTGCAGCAGGCTGTCTTCCAACTCCGCCGGGAGGGAGTGCAACCCGCAAGAGAGGATCAACAGCGGATACAGCATACCCAGGTGCAGGTACTTACCCGGGGTGAAAATGGCGTTGAGCTGTCGGTGTGCAGCTCGCTCGGCGGCGGCATTGTATGTGCCGGAGATGAAGGTGCGCTTGAGGATCTCAGCCCATACGGCGTGATATGGGGGCATCATTGGATGCAGCGGGTCAACCTTTGCCAGCATGCCGGCGGTGATGAAGCGGGTGTTCACCACCCAGCCTTCGTGCTTTTCCGCCCAATCCGACCACTGCTCCTGCCCGAGCAGGAATTTTTCAATGTAAACAACGGCACGCTTCAGGATCACATCGTCCTTGTCCAAACCGAGGGATAACGCACGCTGGATGGCGGCTTCGCTGGTGCGGAATGTCTTTTTTACCTTGGTATCCTGCGAGTGGAAGCGACCCCAAATGCCGTTGGATTCCTGGGCACTTTCCAACTCTTTCACCCAATGGGTTTGCAGTGCGGCAGATTTGGCGCTGATCAGTTCGGGATCATCGGGCTTGAGAAACAGGACATCACGCAGCAAGCGGAAACGCGGGACGGGATGCGGGTCAAGCGATAATACTTTTGCAGCAATGGTTGCCAACGATTCCGTTTTCACAACGACTCGCTAATGATCTAGGCTTTTGCCATCTCATCCATGTATTGCTTGACGGTTGGCAGACCGGTCAACTTCTCGTAGAAGAAATTATTGACAATATTGATCACCTCGGCGCGCGCGGATTCCGCCTGGGGCGAGAGCGCTTGGCCGCGCGTCTCACGGGAAAGCATATCCCGCAGGCGCAGCAGCAGCCGTACGATCTCCACTTCCTGTTCCCCTTCCATCAGCTTGACCACAGTGGTGATCAGTTCATCGGTCTGACCGAGGAGTGTTTCGATCGATATGCTGCCACCGGGCTTGAAACAGTCATCGACGGTGCGGATGAGCGACCACACCTGGTAAAGCACCGTGGTGGGTTCATCAAACAGTTCGCGCAAAAATGCGGCTTCCTCGTAACGCCCTGTCAGGCGGAAAATGTTGTACATGCGCTTGGCGACCTTGCCGTAATTCACGTCCTTGGTCAGGTACTTTTTGACTTCCTTCTCCAGTTGATGCACATAATGATCGAGCGCATCGCTGGATACATGCTTTGCCAATTTGCTGAACACCGGCAGCGCATCCGCTTCCAGGTACACTTCCTGGAAATAGGGATCCAGGTATCCATCCAGCGCGGTGATGCTGCCATCGGGCGCTTCCCAGGTGACATCCAGCATGTTGCTGGCATTTGCCAGCTGCTTGTGCACCACATCCGCCACCACCCAATCCAGCTTGCACCAGCCGGGATCGGATGCCACTTCGTCCCAGGCGATGGTCAGAGGGGTGCCATCCTTTTGGGCTGCCTCCAGTTTGCCGGCTTTCACTTCCGCAGCGGTCCAGGCGATGGGCGAGCCGGCTTTGCATTCGCGGTCGCCGCGCAGCACATCCTGCGGATAGTTGCCAAACTTGACCTCGATGAGCTGATACGTTTCACCTTTGAAAGCAGCCAGTGCCTTTTCACGGATGATCCGCGCCAGTGTGGTGCAGGCTTCCTCACGGGTGGCGGTGCGGATGTTCACTCGCTCAAAGTAATCGGCATCGCCGGGGTAGGACTGGATCTTGGATTGCGCAGCCGAGCCGGAGATGGCCAGCGCCGTTTCGACCACCGGGGGCTGGTCGGGGAAACCGACGACCTCGCCGATGCGCCGGAAATGCGCCAGTTCCTGCGGGCTGAAATCGAGCATGGTGATGCGATGCCCAAACACACCGCTATCCTTATCCAGGGTGATGTCATCCTGCGATTGGGCTGCCATGGCAGTCAGCCACTGCAGGGCTTCAGCTTCTTTAACTCCACGCCCAGCCGTTTGGCAGATTCCACAATACGGACCAGCTCTTCGCCGGGTTTATGTTGGGTTTGGGATGCCGTCATCAGGTCCTCCTTCGTTCATGCGTTTTGCCTGCTCCTCGAGCAGCTTGAGAAAAATATCCGCCTGGTCCTGGGCATCCTTGAGGGCATGGTGGGAGAGGACACGGTTCTCCAGGTAACGGCGGGTGACATCCTTGAGCGATGCATCGCTCCACTGCGATCCGGTGAGACCCATGAAATATGCGCGGATATCCAGGGCGTTGTGCCCGAATGGATTCGCATCCAGGTAGCGCTGGAAATAATCGTTGACGAACATCCAATCGAAGGGGGCGTTGAAACCCACAAAGATGGGATATTTCCCTGCGGGTAAAACGCGGTGGACCCAATCCGCGAACTGATGCATGGCATCCCGGGGCGGGATACCGTGCTCCACAAGCTGTTCCAGGCGTAAGCCGGTGACCTCGAGCGCTTCGGGGACAGCGTTGGCGGAAGCAGGTTTGAGCTCGACGTAAAAGTTTTGCCGCGGTACCGCCAGGGTGCAGGCGCCGATGGACAGGAGCGAATAGGTGCTGGGGTTGGGACCGGATGTTTCCACATCCACGGAAATATAGCGATCCAGTTCGGGAATGCGCATGAACACTGTTCTCCGTTAATAATTGTAGCATGGCGAATGCTTGTCATTGTGAGCAAAGCATTCCAGCCCATCAAAGGTAAATCCCTTTTTCCACTTCGACGATGCGATTGCTTCGCCCCTCACGGCGTTGCCTGAGGGGCTCGCAATGACGGACGAAGGGTATTCGTTTTCACAAAAAAAACGAATAAGAAACGAATCAGTTCTGGAATGCGATTTAATATCCGATGATTAAGATGCAGTTGCATTATTCGTTTTCTCCCCTCGAAATTACCTCGGGGTGCTACACTCCGTTCCGCAAAAAAATTGGGAACGAAAAACGAATATTTAATATGTTTTTTTGTATTCTATTGTTAATGTGCAGTTGGTTTACGACCACCTATATACTAGGACGAAATAATAAGAATACAACCTGTCAAAACTATCATATTCTTTCGTATAGATTAATTATTATTTTCCAAGAATGTATTAATGAGACACTCTCACAGCATTTCATGCTGCTCAGTGCACCGAAGCGGTGTCTTTTTTCGCATAGATTTAAAATTAATCAAAAGGCGCTCATCTCTGAGCGCCTCACTGCCGCTATTTCTTGTCAGCTAATTAAAAATCAGGTGGACCTAAACGAACACCGATCCGATATCCACTATCACAGAAATTCAAATCTCCCCCCCTATACACTTTTACATAAAGCGTGAAATTCGCATAAAAAGGCGGAGATTTAGGAGCTATTGGTGTATAGGTTGTGTCAACGCTATGAAGTTCGATTGGATTTAGATATGAATTTACATAAATATCCATATAATAGTTGTTCCCAGCGTTTTCTAATTTTAACCTCAGTTTCGATTAGCTCATTCATGGGTTCGTAAATAGTGAATTTATACCAATCTTCGTCTGTTTTTGGAACGACGTTGGCTGTTCTAAAGTCAGCAGAGTGAGCTGTATTAATATTTTCCATTTCAATAGCAGAGACAAATGTGTCGCCTATTGTAGCTTGATCATCACCATCTTCTATGCATTCACAACCATCTGCGTAAACTCCGTCAACATCGTAAAAGGAAGAATTGCACGATGAGATACAGCAACTGCCGCTGCAACATCCTCCGGTAGCATTAGGAACATTACATGTATTAGGAATACAACTCGGTGGTGGCTCAGTGGTCGCCGTAGGAGGTTCCGTGGTCACAGTAGGTGGTTCAGTTGTTGCGAAGTTGACCAGCATGCATAGGGGATCACCGTTGCTGTCATACCCTGTATGCATTGGTTCGGGGGACAATTCTTTCCTGCAAGAACCAAGTTTCCCGGGATTCCCTGCATACCTTGAGGACCTTCCGGGCCTTGAATACCAGGTAATCCGATGAGCCCTTGGTTACCCGTATCGCCCTTATCGCCTTTTTCACCTTAGTACCTTGAAGTCCTTGAATACCGTTCTCCCCTCCCTCCCTTGAGAACCTTGGTCACCTTTTTCACCTTTAGGACCAACGATGCTCCATTCGATGTAGGTCTCCTGTGGTTTGCAATCCGATGTCTCTTTTACAATTCGAACCTGTCCTTCATCCTTAACACAGGCACGGATCACGCCGCCATCCGTGAAAGCATAGGCGGTGCCTGCCATCATTCCAAGCACTAGGATGATACCCAAAATAATGAAAATCCTCTTTTTCATATCCTCTCTCCCTTCCGAATTGAATTATTGAATAAACCTTGCGCAACGTCTTCTTTATCCATCAACCTCCCTGATTAAAGTAATTTGTTCGTAACTCTCTGCTGGTAAATTAACGATTTTTTCAAATGTAGTTCTTTGTTAACTCTTCCACCCTAAATAAGCAAAAAAAATCCCTGGCAGTGGACCCAATGATCTCCCCAATTTAAAAAAAGCGAAGTCCTCCATGGAGGTTTCGCTTTAGTGTTACCAATTCTTGGTTGTTATAGATCCAACAATGTACTAAAAACTGGTCCGATTAAATTTAGAGTGAGCACATCATAGCACGAAAAGAATTGAAATTCAATGCCCTGTTAAAATTGACACCCTAACGCAAGAAGCGCTCTCCCATACAGGGCACCAACACTCAAAATCAGTGCAGCAAAAACCGTTGACACCGGTGGGACGGTGAGGCACCGCCCTCAAAAACAGGGTAGCAAAATACGCTAAAGCACCGTGTTTTTTCGCATAGATTAACGAAAAGGCGACTAGCACTCAAACCCAGTGCGCAAAATGCGCGGGATGGTCGCCCTACGGACTTCGCGAAAATCAACAAAAAAGCGCTCATCAGCTCAAAGCACTGCGCGCAAGTTGCGGGATGAGCGCTCTACTGACTTACTTATGGCTTTACTTCCAATTGCGTCCAATCGAGATTGGCGTGCCAGTTGTTTGTCGATTCCCCGGCTACAGGTCCGCAATTCCCTGCATTCCAATATGGATTCTCGGTGCCATCGTAACCAAACCAGCGCACCTGGTTTCGAGCTATCTCATTTCCGGAACACTCTCCCGAGTACTGATTCCAAATAGAAATACCCACATTGGAACCCGGACGCATTTTTCCATAAACGATGTTATCAGTTATATGAATATCCGTACCGCATGCGATACCGATACCAGTCATTCCCGGTGAAAGATACGTGTTGTAACGAATAATCATATGTGCACCACAGCCATCCCCCATCATTGCTCCCGATCCAGAATCACTCACCCAATCTGTGCCTTGAAAAGCGTTATATTCAATGATCAAAGGGTCGGATTCTGAAGCCCCGCCCGATTGATAAATGGAAATGATATCTTCCGTGATGCCGCCGATGCCTTTATTATGGGCAACGTATCCGCCAAAGGATTTGTTAAACTGTACAAAGTTTGAATGTCCAGAGCCAAATGTCCCATCCCCGACATTCTGATACCGGTTCCAAGTGACGGTTACATTGGTGGAGTCGAGAATATAATGGCTCCGACGACATTGGAAAAATCGTTGGCAGTGACCGTAACATTGTCACATTGTTCAATAATGATTGCGACGTCTGCAATATCCACAAATTGCTTACCTGTAATCGTCACATCAGAACAATTCATAAGATGAATGGGTCCAGAAGGTGTCCGGCTTAAAACTGGAACCGACCAGGGGTCGGATGATGTTGGTGATGGTTCCATCGTCGGAGTACTGGTATTTATCGGCGTGTTCGTTGGATCGGGGGTACCAGTCTCTGTCACAAGCAGGGATACGGGATTATCCGTCAATAAGCCGGTATTATTTTGTGACTTATCACGCTGCTTCACAGCCTGCAATACAGATGCAAATTAATATTACCAAACCTATTTTATTCATTTTCTTCTCCCACCCAACTCTAGTATAGCAAGATGAACTTAAATATCATGCCATATAAGCATAGCATACAATTCATTCTAGAGACGGAAATAATAAAAAAATGTTTCCCCTCCCATTAGAACTACCCTATAATGGAGTGAAGTTTAAGGAGATTTTCATGCCCCAGTTCTGGAATGTCTTTATTTTCGTCCTGATCGGAATTGCGCTTGCGAGCATCGCTGCCATTTTGGTTCGCTATTTCAAGGATATGCGCGCTGCCCGAGAGCGGGTAAAGAGTCTCGGCAGCCAGGTGATCGAGACGCCTTGCGGTTCCATTGAGTACCTCCGGGCTGGAAGCGGTTACCCGGTGCTGGTTGTGCACGGTGCGTTGGGGGGTTTCGACCAGGGATGGTGGCTGGCGAATGGATACGACATCACAAAACACCAGGTCATTTCCGTTTCGCGGTTCGGTTATTTACGCTCATCATTGCCGGCGGAAGCCAACCTTGACCTGCAGGCGGACGCTTTTGCATGCCTGCTGGACGCGCTAAAGATCCCACGGGCAGCCGTCTTTGCCGTCTCGGGGGGCGCCACCGCAGCCATCCGGTTCGCTGCCCGCCATGCGGAGCGCGTCTGGGATTAATCCTGCTTTCTCCGGATACCCCGGGGACAGTTTATATCGATATGCCGCCCCGATTTGTGTTTGATACGTTGCTGCGCAGTGATTTACTGTATTGGGTACTGGTGACTTTTTTTGGAAAGACGCTGCAAAATTGGATGCGCCTGGTACCCAGGGATTATGTTCTCACCCCTGAATACAAAGCTCTCATCAAAAAGGTGCAAGCAGGAGACATGCCCATCAGCCAGCGGATCGACGGAATGATCTTCGAAAGCTACACCTCATTACCTGAATTCACGGCTTCGGTCACCCCAGGCAGCCCTTACCCGCTGGATGAGGTCAAAACCCCGGTGCTGATCATCGATGCGCTGGACGACCCGTTAACGATAACGGAAAATGTACGCGAGCTGGCGAACAAATTGCCCAACTCCCGCCTGATCCTGGTGCCAGAGGGCGGTCATTTGCTCTTCGGGCATGTTGAGGAAGTTATAACCGAGATTGCGCAGTTCATAAAACACCAAGCGGCTTGACCGCTAAAATTGCCTTCCAAGGAGTTTAACTGATGACAAAAATGTCGATCCGGGGAATCTCGCTTAACGTAAAGGTCACCGGGCACGGAAATCCGCTGGCGCTGATGCATGGCGGGCCGGGCGCGGACCATCACACGATGGAGTCCTTCCGGCCGTGCGCGGACCAGTTCACCCTGGTCTTTTATGACCATCGCTGCAATGGACGTTCCACGGGGGCAGAGGTTTCATCCATGACATGGGAAAACCTGACCGCGGATGCGGATGCCTTGCGCCAGGCGCTGGGCTTTGAAAAGTGGGCGGTGCTTGGGCATTCCTTTGGCGGGATGGTCGCCCTTGAGTACGCGCTGCGCTATCCCAACCGACTGTCCCACCTCGTGCTGCTGGATACGTGCGGTGAGAGTAAATGGGCCATGGAGAACGCCCCGGAAGAACTTGCAAAACGCGGTTTCAGCCCGAAGACGGTGGACCTGGCACGGCGCTTTTTCAACGGACAGATAGCCCATCACGAAATGATGCTCGCCATGATGAAATTCGGCAGAGCCTACTTCCATCATCCCGGCACATTGCAAATGATGCACATTTGCCCCCGAGTTGCGGTCGAAAATGCGACCCGAAGCGCTCAACTTTGGGTTCGGCACGCTGCTGAGGGGCTGGAATGTCATGCAGCGCCTGGGCGAGATCAAAACGCCGACACTGGTCCTGGCGGGAAAGCACGACTTCCAGTTCCCGCCGGAACACCAGGAGGCGCTCGCAGCAGGGATACCCAATGCCCGTTTGCAGATCATTGAGAACGCGGGGCATAATTCGGCGGCGGAGCGACCTGCCGAGGTCTTGAAGGCGGTGAGGGAGTTCATAGCGAGCAAGAATTCAATTTCCAGCCATTAAAAAAAACGAAAAAGCTCTCATCCATGAGCGCCCTACGGACTGTCATGTTTTTTCTCGGAAAGAAATGTGGTTGATGCAATTAAAGAATTTTTTCAGTCATAGCTATAATTATTTTAATAAAATCCGGGAGGCTGGTGATATGAAATTTTTTATGCGAAGAAATAAACGTCGACAATCTATTTTCGTATTTTTACTCATTTGGACACTTTGCTCGCTTTCCTGCACCCTATCACCTTTCTATCGATCTCCCACGCCATTTCCAACACTTACACCCACAACAACACCAATGCCAACATTACAATCAGCGATTCAAGGCCATTTTGTGTATGAGTACGCTAATCAAATCTGGTCGATAAATGCGGATGGAAGCAAACCCATAAAACTTGCAGAAAGAATCACGACATCACCTAAATACTCTCCGGATGGTAAAAGAATAATCTACCTTTACCAAGAAGATGTTATTCATGCCGATTTCAATATTTTTGTTTTCAACTCGGACGGAAGCGATATGAGGCAAATAACTTACAATGACCGAAGCCGTGACCCCAACTTTTCAACTGATGGAAAAAAGATTACTTATTCATCCTATACGGGTCAAATAGGCCCGGATTACACCTACAGTATCTTTGTTATGAATGCAGATGGAAGTGGAAATACTCAGATCACAATTCCGGAAAAGGAAAATGAATATCTTATTCATCGGTTTCCCCACTGGTCCCAAGAGAACAGCCGGATCGCTTTCCTGTCTCATAATACGACCTTTGGTGATTGGCATCTTTTCATTGTGAATGCAGATGGTACTGGAAAAGTGGAAATTCCCAATCCTGTTTCCGATATGGATGATGTAGCTTGGTCCCCTGACTTGAATAAAATCGCTTTTGTGAGTAACAAGGAAGGCAATTCCGAAATTT
This sequence comes from uncultured Chloroflexia bacterium, assembly GCA_963699305.1. GTDB lineage: Bacteria > Chloroflexota > Anaerolineae > Anaerolineales > Anaerolineaceae > JBGQAS01. The sequence continues at coordinate 1,764,827 of OY969431.1, forward strand.
ATGTAATGAGTACCGACGGCACAGGATTGATGAATCTTACCAACCATCCATCCGCTGACCTAGACCCCGCTTGGTCAACAGACGGGACAAAAATCGTGTTCGTTTCCACACGGGATGGATTTTATGAAATCTATGTAATGGAAGCTGACGGAAGTGCTGTCACTCAAATTACCCACGACCATCAGCAACATAGAAACCCGGATTGGACATTTCATTAGGAAAATTATTTTTCGAACTTTCGTCGCTTTTTGGAAAAACCGTTAAAAGCGCCGCGTTTTGTCCCACAGATAATCGAAAAGGCGCTCAAGGATGAGCGCCCTACGGACTTTTCCAAGAACCAATGATAGAGCCTATTCAAATTACGGATGCAATCGTTCGGATTTTCATAGACCAGGCGGCAAAGTATATCGTAAGAACCTTCAAAGCATGGAAGGCATCCGTCCGGTCGAGCGCATCAAAAAAGTTTAAAAGTTGACTATCCTGACCATCTTACTGAAAAAATCTCTAATGTTGGAACAAGTACAGGTACTTGAATCCGAACTTCATATTATGTATACTGATTGCGCGTAGAAGTTGCACGCACGCGCGGACGATTTCAAACCAGGTACAAGCAAGCCGCCAGTAATCCACTGACGGCTATTTTTTTACCTATGCGATCACACCGTACGTCACTTCTATCAAAGGAGGATAAACATGTCCAAGAAAAATACACAGATCGTACGTGACTACATTGAAGAGGTAACAAACCGCAAACACTACGACCACGTCTTCGATTACTGCAGTAAGGACTGCGTGATACACGATGCACCGTACGTGGGTCTCGGTGTAACGGGCGATGACCGATCCGGTGATCGGGTCTTTATTTCAGAAATTGCACCCAACAGCCCTGCTGCAGGAAAATTGGAAGTAAAGGATGAACTGGTACACGTTAAGGATTGCCAACAATACCTGGGAGACGTACAAGGATTTTACCAGCGGACCATGGGGCATGGGTGCAGCGGGCACAACCGTAACCGTCACCGTGAAGTCGCGCAGGCCAGGTTCTGGAAATCCCCTTGACCCGCACACGCATAGAAGGATTTGACACGAAGCTATCGATCCAGATCGGTATTTGGAAAGAAGGAATACTCCGATTCTGGCCTGATATAAAATCTGAAATCAAGATGATCATCGAAGAAGGCGACCTGGTAGCTGCCTACATGATCAACAGCGGCACTAACCTGGAATTTCATCATTCGGCGGTATGGAATGAATGTGACTTTTTCCCGTCAAAGATGAAAAAATCGTCGAGATGTGGAACTTGGAAAATAGTATTTCCATGATGAAACAACTGGGCTACCAAATAAACCCACCAGTACCTTAATGATTGACGTAAGTGCTTCGTTCGATCCACGCTGTAGACAACCCATTGTTTGCTCAAATAAAACAACGCCATTCATTGAGTAAGTCAAACTAACGCTAAGAAGAACCAACCGCATCGATCATGGGGCGGTCACCAAAAATTCATAAATCCCTATCCAATTTCAGCTACTATCTAGCAAGGAGCAATGTGATGGATACAAGACATTTCCTCTTAAAGGAACGCGGACTTTGGATTTCTCTATTGGTCATTGCAGCTTCATTACTGGTGCTGGGATTCAACAATTCGTCTCTTCCCGAAGGGTGTGAGCACGTTTCAGGCAAACTGCTCAATTCGCCCGGCGAGGGTCTTCCGGGCAGAATGATCGGCGGGATCAGCGGCGATTATTGGATTGATCCGGAAAGTTTCTGCTTCTTCGGCGATAACGAACCGATTTATTTTATGTGCAGCACCTCCACAGTGAACGATAGACTGGGAAATTTATACTTCAAGGAATATGCCACCATCGATTTTTCGGAGAATGTCGGGCATAACGGGGCAGTCCTGATCGTGGTACAAGGCGGGACGGATGGCTGGGAAGGTGCAACCGGACATATTATTCTTTCCGGCTATTTCCACTTGAACGTTTTCCAGGGACAATGGGATTACTCAGGCGAGGTTTGCACACCATAAAGACCATCAGCCTTTGAGGACGATAAAATAATTAATACAAGCCATGCCTTTGACCTGAAAGGCATGGCTTGTATATTTATATAATGCGGACCTGAAATTTTTCCGGTTAATCATTCATCACTAAAATATTCACCATATCCAGGTTGTGGGGAATGAACAAATTATAAAAAATCGACGATAATAAAAAGGACTCTGGTCATCTCGCAACACCACAGATAAGGATTCCAATGAAAAAAGAAAAATACCCAATATTGGAATTCGACAACGCAAAAACAGCGAAAATCGAGCCATCCTTTTCCCATAAAAAAACCGAAGGTTACGAAACTTGTGTCATCACCTTTTTTCGTGAAGTCCTGGAGGCAATGGAAAAGAAAGGATCGATCAGGCAAGTCAATTCAATGAATTGTGAAACGATGAACGTACCAATCTATGAAATGGAGACCATGGGGAAAAAGGTCCACTTAACCCTGGGATACCTGGGCGCGGCGGGGTCTGCGGCTTTTCTTGAAGAATTAATTGCCTTTGGGTTCACCAAATTCATCGTGTGCGGGGGTGCAGGTGTACTGCGGAAGGACATTGCCGTCGGGCATATCATCATTCCAACCTCAGCCATCCGGGATGAAGGCGTTTCGTATCATTACCTTACCCCCGCCAGGGAAGTTGAATGCAACCCCGAGGTGGTTAAACAGATCGAAGACGATTTCAAAAAACACAATATCGCTTACATCAAAGGAAAGACCTGGACGACCGATTCGTTTTACCGGGAGACAGAGAACAAAATAGAACTCAGAAAATCGGAAGGCTGCGTGGCAGTGGAAATGGAAGCTGCGGCATTTTTTGCCGTGGCCAAATTCAGGAACGTGAAATTAGGCCAAATATTGTATGGCGGAGACGACCTCAGCGATGTCGAGTGGGACAGCAGAAAATGGCATCATCGAGCTGACGTGCGGGAAAACCTTGTAGACATTGCGCTGCGGATCTGCACTGCGTTGTAATGCGATATGATTATGATGAGAAACACGGTTCATCATCACTTGACGGGTTGAGTGCAGGACAGCCTGCAAGAAGTAAAGGGAGAAAGCGTGTCCAAATCCAATAAAACTGTGATCTCGGGGAAAACGGAAAACGAGGTGTTGTCGTTGGAGCAAAGCAGCCATTTGCTGCGGACGAAACTCTACCTCCCCCCGGTCCGTCCGAACCATATTGCCCGCCTACGACTTTCCAACTTAATCGATGGCGGGCTGGAGCGGGCACTCATCCTGGTTTCCGCTCCCGCCGGGTACGGCAAGACCACCCTGGTCAGCAGCTGGCTGAAAGAAAAGAAGATCCCGTACGCCTGGCTCTCCCTGGATGACGGTGATAATGACCCGATCCGGTTCCTGCAATACCTGTTTGCCGCCCTCGTGCCATTTGCGCCCGGCATCAAGGACGAATTGCTTGGGATGCTTCAGGGGATCCAGCCTTCCCAATTCGAAACCGCAGTGAACCTGCTGACCAACGAACTGACAATTTATCCCGATCCGTTTGTCCTGGTGCTGGACGATTTCCACCTCATCCACTCCGAGACCGAACTCAACATGTTCGCAACCCTGGTGGAACATTTGCCACCCCAGATGCACCTCGCCATCCTTACCAGGACCGATCCGCCCCTGCCGCTTTCCCGCCTGCGTGCCCGCAACCAGCTGTTGGATATCCGCATCGACCAACTGCGTTTCACGCATGAGGAGGTAACTGCCTTCCTGAACGAAGCGATGGGATCGACGCTGTCTGCCAAGGATCTCACCAACATGGAGACACGGACCGAAGGATGGATCGCCGGCTTGCAACTGGCGGCGCTTTCCATGCAAGGCTGCACCGACCTGCATGCTTTCATTTCAGCGTTCACGGGCAGTCATCATTACGTCATGGATTACCTGGTCGAAGAAGTGCTCGAAAAGCAGCCCAAGAACATGAGCCATTTCCTGCTGCAGACCTCGTTCCTGGAGCGCTTAAGCGGTCCGCTGTGTGAAGCCGTCGTCGGAGAGTCCATTGCCGTGAACGGCGAAGGGCAGGCAATGCTGGATGACCTGGAAGCGATGAATACATTTTTGATCCCGCTGGACGACGAGCGGCTGTGGTTCCGCTATCACCATCTCTTTGCAGACGTCCTCAGGAAGCATCTGGATCACCAGTTTCCCAAATTACTCCCCGAACTGCACCGCCGCGCTTCCCAATGGTACGAACGCAACGGGTTTATTGCTGAATCGGTCCAGCATGCGATCGAGGCAGGCGACCAGGACCGGGCGGCACAGTTGGTCGAGGATAACGGTTGCTTCCTGCTCATGAGCGGCGAAGTAACGACCCTGCTGAACTGGACCAACGCGATCGAATTCCAATCGGATGCTCGTCCCTGGCTGGCGATCCAAAAAGCTTGGGCGCTCGCTATAACCGGGGAAGTGGAGCGCGCCGAGCAAACGCTGCAACCTCCCGAGAAACTGCTGACTCCGATGGAACCCACTGACGAAGTCAGGACAATGCTGGGCACCATTGCCGCAGCCCGGGCGCATTGTGCAAATTCACAAGGGGATACCCGGTCCGCGGAGGAATATGCCCGCCGGGCGCTGGAACTACTGCCCGATTGCAGCTCAATCTCTCTCAGCGTACGCAGCGTGGCAACTTCAATCCTCGGTGATGCCAGCTGGTTAAACGGTAATTTGGAGGAAGCCAAACGCGCGTTCACGGAAGCGTTCCGCATCGGTCAAGATGCCGGGAACCTGCACATGACTATCATTGCCAAGTCCGACCTGGCAGAAATATTGATGGAACAGGGTCAACTGCATCAAGCTTCCGACACATATTCCGACGCCCTGCAAATGGCGGTCCGTCCGGATGGACAACGCTCACCGTTAGCCGGGGGACTGTGTGCCGGCCTGGGCAGGCTGGCTTATGAACGCAACCAATTGAACGAGGCAGAACAAGCCATCCACCAATGCATTGATCTTTGCCGGCAGTGGGGGGAGAGCAGCCAACTTGCCGTTGCCTTTGCCATACTGGCAAGACTTGAACACGCGCGGGGTAACCGGGAGGAAGCCCTGGCAGCCTGCCGGAGCGCGGAGCATTTAGCGAGCGAGCGTACCCTTTCCCCATGGCGTTCCGTCCAGTTGAAGTCCGATCTGGCGTTCTATTGGCTGGCTCAAGGGAATACGGAAAAAGCATCGACACTCATCCAGGAGAGTGCGCTGTCGATCCATGACGAAATTTCCTATATCCGGGAACCCGAATATGTCATCCTGCTGCGGATCCTCCAGGCTCGGAACGATTTCGAGGCAGCACTGGTGCTTTCCGAACGCCTGCTGAAGCAAGCCGAATCAGCTGGGCGGATGGGGCTGGTCATCCAAACCTTGATCCTGCGGGCACTCGTATTCCAGGGGAAGAAGGAAACCGGGCAAGCCCTGACCAGCCTGGAGAGAGCCCTCAGCCTTGCCCAGCCCGAAGGCTACGTGAGATCGTTCCTGGATGAGGGCAAAGCGATGACGAGATTGCTCTGCCAGGTCCAGTCGCGCCAGGTCGGAGCCGGCTACGCAGCCCAGGTATTAGCCAATATTGACAAAACCTCCGACATGATCCAACCATCCATGCAGCTCCTGATCGAACCATTGACCGCGCGTGAGGTGGAGGTGCTGAAGCTCATCGAATCCGGTTGTTCCAATCAAGCCATCGCCGAGCAATTTGTCATCTCCATCCCCACCGTAAAGCGCCATATCAGCAATATCTACGCAAAGCTGGGGGTTAAAGAGCCGGACTCAGGCAATCGCCATGGGAAAAGAGCTTAAACTCTTCGAGTGACGTGCGTTAACAACCCTGTTTCGTCCGCCGGCAGTGACCTTTGATCACCGCCGGCTTTTCTTTTTCCACTTAACAGGAAAAAGCGTTGGGAATCTACCCTATTGTAAAGCCGGATTAAATACAACCCCGGCTACAACCTTTTGACGATGTCTCAGGAAGGGGAAAAGGCTACATTAGGACCAAGAGGAAACATGACAAACAAAAAAGAAGAATGCAGCAATAAGAAGCAGGTCGTGCTTTCCACCAGCGCTCAAGGAGGCATCTACGAGATTCGCATCAAAGGTCATCTGGATGACAGCTGGTCGGACTGGTTGGAAGGACTGGAGGTGACATTATTGGAGAATGGCGAAATGATCCTGTTTGGACGCATCGGAGACCAGGCTGCCCTCATGGGCATCCTGAACAAACTGTACGGTCTGAACCTCGTTTTGGTCTCGGTGAGTAAAGTTGAGCGAACGAATTGATATCAAAATAAAAAGGAGATTTTAGAAATGGAAAACACAAGACAGTTCAATTCCGACTTGGGAAGCATCGGACGGACCGCAAAAGCAATCGACAAAATCCATCCTTGCACAAATTGCCCCATGCGGTTAATGGCGATCCAGCAGCCGAAATCGGTCTTTGCCGGGATCCACAATTGGCACAAAACCTGGTGGCCAGGCTGGAAAGCGCACCAGGCAAGGGAAGCCGCATGCAGCGGTATGTCAAAGGCTCACGCCTAAAACGGAATTTTTGAAATCAATTTAATTTGGAGGAAAAAATGGAAAACACAAATAAGAAAAACAACGATCTTAGTATTTTTGCATGGGGTGCACTCTTTTTATTCTGGGGTATCACAGTACTGTTCCCAACCCTGCCGGAAGGAACCGGAGCGGCTGGCATCGGCATCATCCTGATCGGACTCAACCTTGCCCGTTACTGGAAAAAGCAGCCCACGAGCCGGTTTACGATCATCCTTGGTGCCCTGGCACTGCTGTTAGGCGCATTGCAACTGGCACGCCCGTTGCTGCACCTGACCTTCGACCTGCCGGTCTTTGCGATCCTGCTCCTCGCGCTGGGATTAATCACACTTTGGAATGCAACAGGGCTAGGCAAGAAGCAGCAATAGAGAAATACGTGGTTCTTCGCTGACAGAGGGAAACAGCAAGTGTTTCCCTCTTGCCTTGCGAGGCAAACCTAAGCGTTCATCAGGATGAGATTACAAAAAGATAACGGAATCCACGTGAGTGTTTTTGAATAAAAACAGGAGGAATTATGTCAAGCTTCGTCTCTACAATGAAACGTACATTTACCGGTGGTGAGAGAATCTTTGCGGTCATGCTGTTTGGGCAGTTGATTTCTTTCATGGGCTCGGGTCTGACTAGTTTTGCATTAGGGGTCTGGGTCTTCCAAAAGACTGGATCCATCACCCAATACGCCCTCATTTCTTTGTCATATTTATTGCCGGGAATCGTATTGGGGCCATTGATGGGTGCACTGGTCGATCGATGGGATCGCCGCCGGGCAATGCTTATCAGTGACCTGGGAGCTGGTATCAGCACCCTATCCATCGCCCTGGTGTATATGATGGGCAGGTTGGATATTTGGTACATCTACCTTGCAGTGTTTGTGAGTGGAGCTTTCAGCAGCTTGAGGATGCCATCCATGACAGCGGCCATGACCCAGTTGATCCCTGCAAAACATTTCGGTCGTGCCAGCGGCATGATGGAGATCGTGCAGGTGGGGCAGTTCATCATCGCCCCCATCCTGGCGGGGGGACTGATGGAAAGTATCGGGCTTTCAGGCATCATCCTGATCGACTTCACCTCGTTTCTCTTCGCCATTTCCACCCTGCTCTTCGTCCGCATTCCCCAACCGGCGTCAACGGCTGAGGGGTTGGCCGGTAAAGGCACGCTGCTGCAGGAAGTCAGATATGGTTGGACATATATCACAAAACGGCCAGGCCTGGCGGTACTGATGGGGCTGTTTGCCATCACCAACTTCACGACCGAAATGACCGTTGTGCTCTTCACGCCGCTGATCCTATCCTTCGGCTCGACGTCCGAATTGGGTCTGGCAATGTCCCTGAGTGGTTGCGGTTTCGTGGCAGGGGGGCTGATCATGAGCTTCTGGGGGGGACCCAAACGACGGATCAAAGCCATTATCATGTCTTTGTTATTTTTGGGGTTATTTTCAGCGTTGATTGGATACCGTGCGTCCGTAGGGATGATCACCATCAGTGGATTCATGGCCACCCTTTGGGTGCCAGTGGTTGCCAGCTCCAACCAGGTGATCTGGCAAAAGAAAGTAGCTCCGGATGTCCAGGGACGGGTGTTTGCCATCCGGCGAGCGACTGTGATGGCCACGTCACTCATTGCATATGTTATAGCTGGTCCGTTGACCGATCGTTTATTCGAACCTTTGATGGCTGTTCATGGACCGCTGGCCGAAAACGTAGGGCGCATCATTGGTGTGGGAAAAGGGCGCGGCATCGGCTTGTTATTCATCAGTATGGGTTTTCTGCTCATCGTGGTAACGGCGATAAGCTGCTTTTCCCGGCACCTGCGTCGAGTAGAGGATGATCTGCACGACTCGCTGGGGGCTCAGTAGCGATACAACCGTATCAAGAGAATAATTCGTATCAGTAAGGATGATTTTTCATGCAATATTCAATTCAACACCATGTTTTTGAAAATACGATGGAGGTCACATTAAGGGGAAACCATACCATCCAGCAAATTAAAGCAGTCATCGATGAAACGCTTGAAATTTCAAGAAGGATGGACTGTAGAAAATTCCTAGTGGACGCCAGAGAGTCACCTATTTTCGGCGAATGCATTAATTTGTACGAATTTGCATCGCAATTACCTCAGATGGGATTTCTTCGCAACGATACCATCGCGATCGTGTTTACCCAGGAGTTCGAAGATCACACCTTTTTCGAAACAGTTGCATACAACAGGGGGTGGATCAATATTCGAAATTTCGCGTCCGTGGATTATGCCCAACAATGGCTGCAAGGCAGGTAAGGTAATAATTACCACGGAAAGTTTTACTCATCGCCGCGTAAAGCCTAAATGGGACAATACCAACACCATGGAATCGATATCCAAATAGAATGAGAACCCTGATTCACCTGATTATTTGTCCGATTTCATTATGGCTAGGTTTGAATGATCTTATAATTAAGTACCACAGTTGAGAAACTGATGAAAAGAGATTAGCAACTACTCCATCAGAGTTTGGCAAGTGCACCGCAACGAAACAAAATATTTCCCAACGATGAGCCCTAGTGTGACTATCTGGAGAGGGTTTACCAATTGGGAACAGCTTTTTCCCTTGCGAGAGTTGAGAGGAGAATCTATGCGGTACAACATGAATGGAAAAATGAAATCACAATATCAAGCCCGCAGCATGGAACTGTTCCGGTCAGGCTTTTACTGCGCAGAGAGTGTGCTGCAAACCATAGCGGAAAGCCTGGGTATCCACTCAGATTTAATTCCCAAAATTGCCACAGGGTTTTGCAGCGGGATTTCGCGTACCGGTGGTATGTGCGGTGCGGTCAGTGGGGCAATTATGGGTATCAACCTCGCAGCTGGTAGAAATTCGCCTGCTGAATCAATCGAATTATGTTATTCCCTTACTCAAAAATTGATCAGCCGTTTTGAAAAGCAACATGGTTCTGTCATTTGCCGCCAATTGATCGGTTGTGACCTTGCTACCGAGGAAGGACAACGGAATTTCATGGAAAACCACCTCATGGAAAGTTGCCTGCAATATACCAAGGATACAACACGTATTGCGATCTCCCTTATTGCTGATGTGTTTCCTGCAACCCCGTGAATACCATGATATTTTATTATGCTAATCCAAAATTAAAACCTTACTGAATTAATCATGCCATCCCAACTTCTTTTACTTTTAACAAGCCAAAAAAAGTTTATAATCAGTCTGAATACCTTTCCGATAATCCGACCATCGGGATTGAAAGGGGAAAATTCATCATCAACTTGATGCGCTTTTATCGTGATAACCCGCATCCGCGAGGAATTGCTGAATGACAGAAAATCGATGTCTGCACTGGGAAGGCTGCGTCAATGTCCGTGATCTCGGCGGTCTGAAGACCCGGGATGGGCGCATGACTCGCCGAGGTGCGGTGGTGCGTTCGGACCATCCTGCCAACCTCACCATAGCGGGTTGGTCAGCCCTTACCGCGCACGGCATCCGCACGATCATTTCGCTGCGCACCCACGGCCAGGTGGAGAATATTCCGGATACCGCGCCGCGCCCAGCTGACCTCACGAGCGTGTGCGTTGAAATCGAAGACATCACGGATACCGAGTTCTTACAGAAGTGGGCGATGAGCGACTTGTGGTGCACACCGCTTTATTACCAGGATGCGCTCATGCGCTGGCCGGTGCGCCATGCCGCGGCGATATCGACGATCGCTCGCGCACAACCGGGCGGTGTCCTGATCCACTGCAAGCGCGGGGTCGACCGCACCGGGATCATGACGATCTTACTGCTGGCATTGGCCGGTGTTACGCCGGATGAAATCGTAGCTGACTACGAACTCAGCGTGGACCCCGAACGGGAAGCGCTATTGGCACACGAGCACACGTCCACGCGCGAAGTCATCCATGCCGTGCTGGACCTGCTCGACATCGATGCCTATCTCCGTAAAGGTGGACTGAGTCCGGAGGACATGAATGCCATCCATGCACGCCTGCTTGAACCGCCCGACACAAAGAGGTAGACGACGATTCAACCGGAAAGATACCTATTGGAAATAATAGACTGGAAGAAATAAATATGGATTATAAAAAGCTTGAGATCGAAATCGACATGATGCATAACCGAATCTGCCAAGCATTGGCGGCTCCCGACACGCATCCTCCTGCTGTACCGATTGAAAGAAAAACCGCTGTGTGTCAATGAACTGGTGGAAGCCATGCAATTACCCCAATCGACCATCTCCCGTCACCTGGGCATGCTGAAAGATAAAAATCTGGTCAAGACGAAACGGGATGGGTCAGCCATCTATTACGAACTGGCAGAACCGCGCATCATTACGGTGCTGGATGCCATGCGTGAGATCGTGGCTTCCCAATTAGCCAGCAGCGCTGAAATGTCACGGTCACTAAAAAGTAAATAATTCCGGTTGGACCCCATTCTTCAATACCTTGATCGCGTAAAGGAACCACAATGCAACCCAAGAAAACAGAATCCGTGACTCTTCTCGATTTCATACTTCAATGCAAGCTTTCAGGGTATGCCAGCGGCGGTGAGAGCCAGGAAAAGACTTTCGACGACGGGTCGCAAGGTTTTGAAACGATAGGAGATGGCTTTCGGTATGTAGACCGTTACTATGGTTTCAATCCATTCGCAGGGACAGAACATATTTATAGTGCCAATAATTCTTTATTATGGGTCATGAACTACTATGGGCTAGTCCTGCCCACATGCTCAGACCCCATGAAGGTATATGCTTTTCTCAGGGAAGCCATGCGATTGGTCTCACCTGATTATCCTTTCAGAGGCCCGGCATTACTCGAAAAGGGCGACCTGATGTATGAAAACGAGCAGCATGGCACTCTTGACAGCTTTCATGGCACGGAGAACATATTTGAAAACCATGAGAAAATTTATTTCCTCCACTATCACGGAGGTACATTAACAACGCCATCAAACACACCTTAGTAAAATGCCACAATCATTAATAACATGTAGAAAATCCTTACAACGAAGAGAAAAGAGAACTGCATGGCAAAACTGATCACACCGGCTGAACGAATCGCACGCGCCCTTGAATTAATTAAAATTCCGCGTGCTTTAGCGATTCCCCCGGACCCAGGTTGGCAGGATTATTCGTATGTTTCGCGTGTGAAAGATCTGATGCGCCAGGCAAAAGACCTGATCAAGTTTATTCCGCAAAATGCGGGGGTCAACCCCGAACAGAAGCAGGATGCCCAGGAATTGCTTCGGGAAATTGAAAAGGTGGAAAAAGAAATACTCGAACGGTTTGTATAAATCTGAAAATAGCGCTTCTCACTTGCGGTGAGAGGCGACCATTTCAGCAACATTCGCGCCAAACACTTCGGGACCCAGCTTGAACCCGGCGGCTTCCAAACGCTTGGAAAACAACGGTCGGATGCCGGTCGGTTTAATCTCCCCAGCACTTTCCCATCCGCGTCGACACCCGTTTGGACGAATTTAAAAATATCCGTCAGTGTGATCATATCGCCTTCCATGCCAGAAACCTCGGTCACAGCGGTGATCTTGCGTGCGCCATCCGAGAGACGCGATCTGAAAAATGATCAGGTCGATGGCGGAAGCAATCTGCTCCCGCACGGATTTCACCGGCAGCCCCATATCGGCCATCATGCACATCGTTTCCAGACGTGAAATGGTTTCCCTGGATGAGTTGGCATGCAGCGTAGTCAACGAACCATCGTGACCGGTATTCATTGCCTGCAACATGTCCATCGCCTCGGATCCGCGCACCTCACCAATCACGATGCGGTCGGGGCGCATGCGCAAGGCATTACGAACCAGGTCGCGGATGGTCACGCCCCATTTGCCCTCGGCGTTGGGTGGTTTGGATTCACAACGCACGACATGTTCCTGCTGGAGCTGCATTTCGGCAGCGTCTTCGATGGTCACAATGCGTTCGTGCACCGGAATGAAGTTCGAAAGGACATTCAGCAAGGTCGTTTTTCCGGAACCCGTCCCACCTGCAACGATGATGTTTAATTTTGTCACAACGCAGGCCTCAATGAAGGTTGCCATGATGGGTGTGATGGATCCGTAATTGATCAAGTCCTGGATGGAAAGCCGGTTCTTGGAGAATTTTCGGATGGTGATGGAAGGTCCATCGATGGCGACGGGCGGGACGATGGCATTGACGCGCGATCCATCCGGAAGACGGGCATCCACTGTCAGATGATCGGCATCGACGATGCGCCCCAAGGGCTGTATGATATTTTGGATGACCTCCAGGACCTGGTCGTCATGTTCAAAATTGAAATCCGTTTTTTCAATCTTCCCTTTTCTTTCGACATATATGGCATGCGTGCCATTCACCATGACTTCGGTGATATCCGGATCATCCAGCAACGGCTGCAATATTCCAAATGACTGCAACCGTACCAGGACCGCATCCAATAGCTGCTGCCGCGCCTTGTGGTCCAAAGTAACGCTGGCAGCGCTCAAGGTCTTTTCCATCATTGCGGAAACGATGCGCTTCCTTTCCGCCATCATGAACGTTTTCCCCTTCAATTCACGTTTCACTTCCTCCAGTAAGTACCCGCGCAGCTTTGTTATTTCCTCCGGGTCGAGGGTGCGGGATTCCTGATCACCAGCCATGTCTCAGTCCTCCTTGTTTTCGTCCAACGGAGTAATCCAGATGATCTGCGTAATCTGGATGGCAATAAACGGATATTTCGCCATGACCTGGTTTTTGGAGCCCAGAAGTTTTGCATCGGTCACCAACAGGAATTTTTCCGTTTTGTTCAATTCTTCGCTCAAGCGGCTCTCAGGATGGATATGGAGGGTGCCAGAAAATAAATCCTTGACCGTTTGGATTTGCACCTGCTGCTTAATCTTTTTCATCAACGGGGTAAATATCTTCCCCTTCTCGTCCGTATTTTCCATTCGATTCACCTTTCATGCGCGGATGTGCTGGTTGTCGATGAAGTCTATTCGTTGATGACCAAAATCCCCATGTGTTTGAATAGTAATCTTATTATATGTACTTTTCAAATAATCTGATATTAACTCTTTCCTAATTTATCCCCATGTGGAACGACGGGAGGATAGGACACACAATAATTCGGTTTGTTATAAATCAAGGATAGTTTAATAGAAGAGAGATTCTCCCCCCAAGGGCATGCTACGCGATCAGAATAACACAGGGAACAGGTAAACCGTTCCTGCCTTATAATAATTCAATGCCCAAACTTCACACCCAATTCATCTGCCAGCAGTGCGGCAAGGTTGCCAGCAAGGCCTTCGGGCGCTGTCCGCAGTGCGGTTCGTATGCCAGCTTCGTTGAGGAGGTTGTGGAGGAACCCTCTACCACGCCTACATCCGCGGTGCGCGGGCTGACCAGCCAATCGCAACCGCAGCGCCTGAGCGAGATCACTGGCGATGCCGAGGAACGCTTGAAAGTGAGCATCGATGAGTTCGCTCGCGTGCTGGGCGGTGGCGTGGTGCCGGGGTCGATCGTCCTTGTCGGCGGCGACCCGGGCATCGGCAAATCCACGCTGATGCTGCAGATGGCAATGGAATTGGCGGAGCGGGGCATGGTACTGTACGTTTCCGGTGAGGAATCCGAGCGGCAAATCAAAATGCGCGCCTTGCGGCTGCTGCGGGATGGCAAGGGCAACGAAAAAGCGCTGCCCACCAACCTGCTCTTGGTGACCGAGACCAACCTGGATGTCATATTTGAACACGTCAGCCGGGAAAAACCTTACATGTTAATCATCGATTCGATTCAAACCGTCTACCTGCCTGAAATGCGCTCCAGCGCCGGTTCGGTGGGGCAACTGCGCGAGTGCTCCTCACGCTTGCGTGAGCTGGCAAAGTCGAGCGGTATGGCGGTATTCGTCATCGGGCATGTCACCAAGGAAGGCGTAATCGCCGGTCCGCGCGTGCTTGAGCACATCGTGGATACGGTGCTGTACCTGGAGGGTGACCGGTTCCAATCCTACCGGCTGCTGCGCTCGGTGAAGAACCGTTTCGGCGCCACCGCCGAGGTGGGCGTGTTCGAGATGGGTGAGAACGGGTTGACGGAAGTGACCAATCCCTCCGAGGCATTCCTGGCGGAGCGGCTGGTGAACACGCCGGGCAGTGCAGTGGCAGTGACCATGGAAGGCACGCGCCCGCTCCTGGTGGAAGTGCAGGGACTCACCAGTCCCAGCAACCTGGGCAACCCGCGCCGCACCCCCAACGGGGTGGACTTCAACCGCCTGCTGCTCGTCACAGCGGTGCTCACCCGCCGGCTGGGATTGAAACTCTTCGAGCAGGATGTGTTCGTGAATGTTATCGGCGGGCTGCGCATCGACGAACCTGCCGCCGACCTAGCGATCGCGGCTGCCATCGCATCCTCAATGAAGGATGTCCCCGTGCGAGCCGAGGTTGTGCTAATCGGTGAGATCGGGCTTTCGGGCGAACTGCGCTGGGTGAGCCAGATGCAGACCCGGTTGCGCGAAGCATCCAAGTTGGGGTTCAAAACCGCCATCATCCCGCGCCGGATCCATAAGACGGAAAAGCTGCCGGAAGGGATAAAGATAGAAGAAGCTAGATCTTTACGGGAAGCACTGCAATTGGCGGTGAAAGAATAATTTAATTTCAAGTCCTATTGAAAAGAAGGTGACCATGCCTGAAAGAAAATCATCCATCCTGACGAAACCCATTTCCCGCACACGCAAGAACCATGCGCTGGAACATGCCACCATCAATATCCTGCACCAGCAGGGATACGGCAAGCTTTCCGGCTGGTCGTATCCCGGCGGGTTCTGGGTGCTGGGAAAGGTACCAACCGAAACATTGCTCAAGGCAGCGAACGATGCGTTGCTCCGCCTGCAGCAAGGTAACGTCCAGCTCGCCATCCATTCCCACTGCGGCACCAACTACGTGGCTTCGGGTGTAGTGGCTGGCACCGCTGCCTGGCTTTCGATGCAGGGCAGCAGCCGCGAAGACAACTGGGAACGCCTGCCGCTGGTGATCGCCGTTTCCACCCTGGCGTTCATCTTCAGCCGTCCACTGGGACCCTGGCTGCAGCGCAATGTCACCACCCAACCCAGGGTGGGCAGTGCCATGAAGGTCACCGAGATCACATTTTACGAGCGCCGCGGACCCGGTCTGCACCGCGTGAAGACCAAAGGTTAATGCATGACGGATCCGCAGACCACCGGCAAGGTAACCATCCTGCACGGTGACGATACCCTCGCCATCGAAAAAGCGCTGAGCGAATTGCTCAAAAAAGCCGGGCTTGCAGATGGCAGCATGGACCTCAATTTAACATCCCTGGATGGCTGCAGTTTTGAAGATGAAGCAATCGCCACCGCAGCCAGCGCCATGCCAATGTTCGGCAGCCAGAGGGTGGTGGTGTTGAAAAACCTCCAGGCACCCGCGAAAAAAGAACGGGATGCAGAAAAGGATGCGGGGAAAACAAAGGACGCTGAAAAGAAAAAGCATGAACGCTTCCTGAGCCTGATCTCCAACCTGCCTCAAACAACCCACCTGGTGATCGTTCTCGACGATGAATTCAAGACCGGAAAAGGCGGTCCGTGGGTGGAACTTGGGAAATTGAAATGGCTGGAGGATTGGGCGCGGAATGCCAATACCCCGCCTGTCAGTTTCAAGCTGCCCACGCTGCGCGCCATGCCGCAATGGATCGCCGAAGAAACAACCCGCCAGGGAGGAAAGATCACCCCTGCGGCGGCTTCACAACTGAGCCTGATGTTCGGTAATGCGACCCAGGTACTGGGCCAGGAGATCGGCAAGCTGCTCACATTCGTGGATGGCAAACGCCCCATTGACGTCAACGACGTGGAGAAGCTGTGCGCATACGGCGGGTTGGGAAATATATTTGAAATGATGGACGCCATCAGTGAAGGCAAACCTGCCTTAGCACTGAAACATTACCACCAGCTACTGGAGCAGCAGGATATCCTTTCCATTTTCCCGATGGTCGTACGCCAGTTCCGGCTGCTCATCCTGACGCGCGAGATATTGGAAGAGCATGGCAACCTGAACATCATTGCACATGAACTCCGGTTACCCGATTTTGTGGCGGATAAACTGATCCTGCAATCCCGGCGCTTTACGATGGCGCGCCTGGAAACCATCTACCACCAGCTATTGGAGATGGACTGCACTGCCAAAAACGGCGGTATGGAACTGGAAATTGCCCTGGATGTATTTATTACCGAACTTGGGAAAAGTTGATTTCAGTCAGTCTTGGTACATACAAAGGTCGCTTTGAAATCCCTAAAAACCTGGCTCAACCAACCAGGCTCTTCAGGATAAGCCACCCCGGTAATAGATTTTTACTCACGTTCATCCCAATTTGAGGTTTGTAGAGATCACAACACTACCGGTCTCATCACGAGCAGATCATGTAGCCTCTCCACCAGCATGGCAAAATTGAATCTATCCACATCGGTACAATATTCCAGGTCTGATGAAGGAAAATCGGTTTGATCGGCATCCAAAAACTTAATGGCATTCTTTGATTCCCGCACCCGCCGAACATATGATGCGACATCAGGATTTTCGCCGTTCACAATCCGTTCAATATAATCGGCGCAAGCATTATCTTCATCGCCACGTCCATCGGGAGTAATTCCCGAACTGATTATTGTCAGCGTTTTTTCGGAACTCTTTTGGATAAATTTTGCTGTTGCCGCTGCACAGCAAAAACTGCCTGCCAGAATAATATTCGCTCGGACGCTCCGAACGACTCCTTGAGTCCCAGCAGTGGTACGTTGTATGAAATCGCGTTGGATCAAATCTTGCCCCACTAATTCCGTCGGAGAGTTGCCATAATCAAAACCTGCGATTTTCAATCCTCCAACTTCACCCATGGTCTGAGCTGAAGGGAAGCGATTTTTTAATTGAAACGCTTCTTCAACGGATTGAACCAACATGATGCTTTTTACCCCTGCCCCAAAGGCATACGCAGCGGTTGAAAATGCACGGAGAACGTCTATCACCACCACCATGCCCTCGGCATTTTCGCAATTATCCAACGACATCCGCAAAAATTTCATGGCTTGGTCAATTGCCTGCGAGGTAAATCGCCAGTAAATCGGCGGATCATCACCACCACCATCACCGCCACAGCAGAAACCAGCACCTGCCAGGGTTTGTGGGTGACCGCCAGGAGGATCAGGATGGCGGGAAAAGCCACTGCAGCGAGTGCTGGACCGGGGGTTTTCTTGAAGATGAATATCATCGGCACCCCCAATAACCCTGCAAATCCGATCCATCCACCAATCCCCAGCAACGAACCAGCCGTGGAAGCCAGCCCCCATCCGCCTTTATCCCAGCGCAAGAATGGCCAGGAGTGCCCGGCAATGGGTGCCACAGCGATGAGCGGAAGCCAGTTCAGGTTCACTTTCATCACATATACCGCCAGGAAGGGTGCGAGGAATCCTTTGCCGACGTCGACAATCAGGCATACGACTCCCTGCCATTTGCCCACATGCTTCCACACAGCCTTGGTGGACGGTTTTTCACCCATCTCCAGCGGTGATTTCTTTTTGAACCAGCGGAAAAATCCTTCAGCGGGTAGGATGGAACCCAGCAGGTAACCGGCGATAGCAAGAATGATCTCCATAATAAACCTCGATGCGGATGGTTGAACGGTTCAAAATCCGAGCACGGACTTGCGGACTTCACCCCATTTGAGCGCGTCTGCGATGCCCTGTTGAATGGATAGTTCGGTCTTCCAGTGCAAGCAGGAGGCGGCTTTATCGGCATTTGCGTACACGCCGGCAATATCCCCGGGACGGCGCCCCACTTCCCTACTCGACACTTTTTTGCCATAGACTTCCTCGAAAGCGGTCAGCATTTCACGCACGGTCACACCTTTGCCGGTACCCAGGTTGATGACCAGGTAGCCATCCGATGGGTTGCCGGCGCGCAGGAAGGCATCATCAAATTCGGTCACCGCCTTGCACATGCGCCTGCGCCAGGTCCCACACATGGATGTAATCGCGGATACCGGTGCCATCCCGGGTGGGATAATCGGTGCCGGTGATCTCGAAGGCGGGCAACTCACCCAATGCCACTTGCACGAGCTTGCCCAGGATGTGACTCGGTTGGGCATTCTGCAACCCGGTGCGCATCTTGGGATCGGCACCAATCAAGTTGAAATAACGCAGGGCGATCCCGTGCATGCCATAGGCGGAGCAGAAATCACGTAGCACCATTTCCATCATGTACTTGGTACGGGCATACGGGTTATTAGGGTTAAGCGGCGATTCCTCGGTCACCATGAAACCGGGGACCACATCGTAAATGGCTGCTGAGGAACTGAACACCACGCGCCTGCAACCTGCCTCATTCAACGCCTGGAAAAGTTCAAGAGATTTCCCCACGTTCTCCCGGTAATATTCATACGGGTGTGAAACTGAAGCCGGGACAACGATCAAGGCGGCACAATGCACTGTGGCGTGAATATCGGGGTGCTCGGCGAAAATCCTTTTGACCAATGCCGCATCTGCAATATCACCCTTGTAGAAAATGCGATCCTTTGTGTATTCGATGCGCCCGGTGACGAGCGAATCGAGGATGACGGGTGTATGACCGGCATCCAGCAATGCTGATGCAATCGTCGAACCGATGTAACCCGCCCCGCCTGTGATGAGGAATTTCATGATGCTCCTTTACTTCGAGATGACCTAATTATAAAAACATTTAATGAATTTATGATTCCAATTTCGGGTTTGATTTCCCATTGCCACGACTTTCACTTATGCTTCACTTCATTAAAAATAAACAAACCTATAACGGTGATGATGGCAATCCAGATCAGGATGATCAGAGCAGCCATCCACCAGTTAGTTGGTTTTTTATCGCGCAGATGCCGCTCTGCCCGCAGTCTTGCATCCACCATCACCACTGGGGGGATCATCTTCAGCGCCAGGACGATCCCGGCGGGGACCAGGATGAGGTCATCCAGGTAACCCAGCACCGGGATAAAATCGGGGATCAAGTCAATGGGACTGAAGGCGTACGCCACCACCAACGCAGCAAATAGCCTGGCATACCAGGGAGTGCGCTTATCCTTGTATGCAAACATCAGCGCGAGGGTATCGCGTTGGAGCATCGCAGCACGTTTTTTTAACTTTTCAATCCATGACATGGCAATCCTAGGGCGTAATGAGGAATTTAATGGAATCACTTTCCACCACATTGCCGGCGATATCGATGGCTTTGACCACCAGCGTGTGGCTGCCGGCTGTCATCGACACCGGGTAGGCATACGGTGCAACAGTGCGTTCAGCGACCTTTTCGCCATCCAGCCACCATTCAACGCTTTTCAAACCCAAATTATCACTGGCTGTGGCAAGAAGGGTTAACGTGCCGTTAGCTGGCAGTTTTACCTTATCACCCGTTTGGGGAAATGGGATGGAGAGTTCCGGGAGAGAGTTATCCACGGTAACCTGCAGAACGGCGGTCTCATATGTTCGATCGGGATGCAGCACGATGAGCCGGATGGCGTACAGCCCATCCAAGCCACTGGTGTTCCATTCCGCAAGCGAACCATACAACACCGGCTGGGTGAGGGTTTCACCGATCCGCAACCAGCGCTGCGGTGCAATCCCCTTACCCACCTCCACCCAGGCTTCCTGAAATTGCTCGCCGCTGGCGGTACCCAGGAAGTCAACCGTTCCATTGACATACGAATATGCCGCAGGGGAGGAAAAGCCGATATTGGGATTTGCGGGTTGCGGCTGGATGAGGTCATATTCCTCGGGAGGGAGCGGCAGATTTGCCATCTCCGCCCACTGGCGTGCCTGCTCGGGAATGACCAGGAAAACGTGCTTCTCGATCAATTCAGGCGAGGTATACACGGTTGCCAGGCGGCCTGTTTCCCGGTTGATGAGCACTTCCCGGTAGAGCTGATCCGTGCTCAACGGCTCATTCCCGGTTAGAAATACTTCCTGCACGACGGTTGGGCAATCTTCGGTGGGGAGCATCCCGGAAGGATCACACAC
Organism: uncultured Chloroflexia bacterium; assembly: GCA_963699305.1. Classification (GTDB taxonomy): domain Bacteria; phylum Chloroflexota; class Anaerolineae; order Anaerolineales; family Anaerolineaceae; genus JBGQAS01. The sequence continues at coordinate 1,785,395 of OY969431.1, forward strand.
ATTCACAGTACTGATCCCCGGTGGAGGACTCCAACCCAGAGCCGGTAAACCCTGGTGCGCAACTTTCATCACCGCCAGCCACCATTGAGCCGACATGCCGGTAGTCAAGTGAACATCCATGGTGCCCGCTGGCAGACCGAGCCAGGCAACCATCACGCGCTGCGGTGTATAACCGACCATCCAGGAATTCAACCCGTCGGCAGTCTGACCAATTTTCAACCCTGCCGGGCGGTTAAGGCTATCGATCAGCATGGGATACGGATCTTCGGTGTGTGCGCTGGTATCGGTCAGCACATCGTTGACCAGGTAGGCAAGCTGCGAGGAAAGGATGGAGCGCACCTGACGATTGTTCTCATCCAACATCGCTGCACCGTCCGCTTGAGTGACGCTCAACACGGTCACCGGCGAAAGACCTCCACTACCCAGGTCCCATCCCTGCATGCTGCCCTGGTTGGCAAAAACAGCATATGCCTGCCCCAAGCGCAGGGGGGAAGTTTCTCCCCCCCGAAGAGAAGTTCTGAAGGTGCATCCAATACAGTGAAATTAACCACGCCAAAAGGTTCGGTAAGCTGCCAGATATTCTGCGCTCCGAATTGATCCAAAATCTGCACCTGGGGAACGAGGATATCGTTGGCAATGGCAGTGCGCAGTCGCGTGGGTCCGCGAAAACGACCATCCGGGTTGCTGAACCCGGTCAGATCGTTGGGAAGGCTGGATGGGATATCCCAAACCAGGTTGGCGGGAGATACACCGCGGGTGAATGCAACTGCAGCCAAAAAGGGAGTCATGAGGGAACCCGGGGCATGGCTCAATAACGCCTGCCCAGTCTTATCCAGGGAGCTATCGCCGACGAGTGCAAGCACCTCTCCGGTCTGTGGATCCAGGATGACGGCGCTGCCGGAAAGGCTGGAGGGGAATCCCTGCTGCAATGCCGGCACCGCCGTGATATAACGCGCCGCATCGCAGGACGTTCCTTCAGGCAGCTGGAAACTGCCGGTTTGCATTACCAGGCGCGATAGTTGCGTTTGCAGGGAACACATGGTTTGCAACTGTAAATTGATATCCACGGTGGTCACCAGTTTTAACCCACCGCGTTCCAGGCGATGCTCAGCGAACCTGGATTCCAGCTGGGATAGGATCACGTTGACCAGAGCATCATACAAACCGTGTATCACGGGAGGCTGTTCCTTGAACAAGGTCACTTCACTGCGCGATTGGAGCAACTGCTCGCGCGTGATGATGCCCTTGATAAACAATTCCGCCAGCACCTGCTCCTGAACGAGCCGGGCGCTGCTTGGGGCGTCCAGGGGGTTGAGTGCGGGTGAGCGGGCAGTCCCGGCAAGCAGAGCCGCCTCGGAAAGGCTAAGGATTTGGGCGGTCTTTCCCAGGTACAACCATGCCGCTTCCTGTGCGCCAAATGCCCGGTGACCGAAGTACAGGCTGTTCACATACCACTCAAGCACCTGCTCACGACCATAGCGTGCCACCAACTGAGCACCGAGCAGATGCATGCGCAATGCTTTTTGACCGGAATTTTCCTCCTGCCAGAGCAACAGCGTGGAAGCCAGCTGCTCGGCAATGGTGGATGGGGTGGGGTCGTACAAGCGCGCCAGGTTGAAACCCGGGCTGGACCAGAAATCCGGCTGTTCGATGCCCACGATGGCAGCCACGAGCGTGGAGGAAATCGTTGCGCCCTTTTGTGGGTCAAGATACAAGTATGAACGCTGGATCCCGGGATTATCTAGGCGGGCAATTTCCACCTGGGTAGTGCGATCAAAAAATCGGGTTGGCTGCATGAGCGACCCCGATTGAGGATCAAGCATCGCTTCCAACTGCTCGATCGCAGGCAGCGAACGGGTGATCTGAACAATGGAAAATCCCAAGCCGATCAATACCAGCATGGCAACCAGGAAAGCTGCGGCGACCATCGCCAGCATTAACTGACCCAAGCGGCGCACCGGATGACGCATTTTCCGTTCGCGGCGCGAACGACGCCGGCGAATGATCTTGGCAACCAGGTTGGGAGGGATGGGCATGCTCTTACGGCTTGGTGGGATTGGTGGTTGGTGTGGGAGTGGGTGTCCGGGTCGGTGTGAGCGTTTTCGTTGGGGTGCGCGTCACGGTGGGAGTACGGGTGATGGTGGCAGTGGGAACAGTGGGCGTTCGGCTGGGCGTGGCGGACGGTGTGGAGGTGCGCAATACCTCGATGTGCAGGATGGCGGCTTCGCGCCACTCGGCGGGAACATCCGTGACAGGCATTGCCAATAAGTTCTGCCATTCCTTCACTGCGGCACCTACTTTCACCTGGTTTTCCGACACCAGACCTTCCAAAGAGAGGGCACGCCAGTATACGATATTGGCCTTGTCTTTACCGGAGGTCATGTATGCTTCCGTCCGGCTGAGCTGGGTATAGGCATTTCCAAACTGTTCCGTTTTGACGTAGGCAATACCCAGTCCGAGGTTTGCATCGTACGACGTGCTGTTGGTGCGGAGCGCCTTGGTAAAATCCGCTGCTGCCAGGTCGCCTTTGTCCTGGTCCAGATAAATGTACCCACGCTGGATGTAAATTTCATAACCACCCGCACCTGCGGTAATGGCTTTTGCATAGGATTCCAGTGCTGACTGCAGGTCTCCGTTCGCTTGGAAGGCACGACCGAGCATCGCCCAAGCCTGCGTGTCCTGCCCGTCATATGCCACGTAGGTCTCCAACGGATCCAGCGATTCCAAGTACTTGCCCTTCAACTGCAGTATTTCACCGATCAGGCGGTACACCGGCAGCATGGTGATATCGCGCTGGTTCGCGATCTGCGCCTGATCCAGCGCCAGGTCGATCTGCCCGGCGATCATGAACACCACGGCGCGGTAATAATTCACCAGGGGTGAATCCGGCAACAGTCTTCCGGCTGTGTCCAGATATCCCAGCGCGGCTTCTTCCTTTTTATTCCGGATCAACATGGCGGCGTAGTCGATGTAGGTCTCTGCCATGTTGGGGTCCAGCTGCATGGCTTTTTGAAAATCCACTTCCGCGGTATCGTAGTCCTTGGCATTTTTCATCAGCCGCGTGCGGGCACGACCCAGGTAGGCGGGAGCAAAATTGGCGTTCTTGGCAATCGCGGTGTTGTACATGCCTATGGCTTTATCGTATTCGCCTGTAAAACGGTAGGCTTCCCCCATCAGGTAATAGGCATCCAGTGCCCCACCTTCGGCGGTGACCACCTGCTGCATATAGTTGAGCACCAGAGCCCAATCGCCGCGGGCAAAGGCGCGCAACCCGGCGGAATAAGCTTCCAGAAGCGGATGGGCGGTGCTGACGTAAAGTGGCGTCGGGGTATAGGTCGCATCCAGGTAAGTCCAGAGCGGCTCGCGCGGACCAACCGGACCCACGGAGGTGCCGGGAGCCGGAGAAGGTGTAGCGGAAGCGGTGGCAGTGGCGCCCATAATACTGGAAAGCGTGGGGGCGTTGCGGCGCGGCATGACCGTGTTGATGAGCAAAAAGTATCCGGCGATGATGAAGACCACGATGGTCACAAAAATGAACGCCAGTTGCCCGACCAATTTGCCGATGTTCGGTCTTGGACCTGCCGGTTTCAAAAATCGCTTCTCCCAATCATTGATCTGCAGTTTCAGCGGGATCGCCAGGCTGGGATCGGGGGGGATTTCACCGGCAAGCCCCAAGGTATAACGAGCTGCCCGGGACTGGGGATCCAGCCGGTACAATTCCTTCAAGCAGTACAGGCGTTCCTTTTTGGTTTCCACCGCCATGCTCATCCACAGCCAATACTGTGGATTCTCCCTATCCTGTTTCAAGAGTTGGGTGAGCAGCTTTCGGGCGTTGGAAAGATCCCCACTTTTTACCGACTGCTGGGCTTCTTCGAGCATCTCCTGTGCCTGGGACATGCATTCAGTTTAGCACAGCCTCCACCATCGGGCAAGATTGAAGCGCGAACGCCGGGAAATGTGTTTTGCTATAATGAAGATAGAGGCAGTATGGAAAAACCAGCGGATATTCTCGACAAGCTTGCATTTGAAGGTTCGCTATTCACCAGAGACGACGACCATAAAATCCTCTGCCACGCCTGCGCGCACCGCTGCAAGATCGCGCCCGGCAAGCGCGGCATCTGCCAGGTGCGCTTCAACCGGGAGGGCGAGCTGATGGTTCCGCACGGTTACGTCGCCGGGGCGGCGGTGGATCCCATCGAGAAGAAACCGTTCGCACATTTCCTGCCCGGCAGCGATGCGCTGACCTTTGGCATGCTGGGATGCAACCTGAAATGCGATTTTTGCCAGAACTGGTTCACCTCCCAGGCGCTGCGCGACCCGGAAGCGCGGGTTTCTCAGGATGCGATCCAGAAGGTTTCCGCCGAGCAGCTCATCCAATATGCCAAACGCTCGCACGCCAGCATCATCGCCTCATCTTACAATGAACCGTTGATCACCAGCGAGTGGGCGATGGAGATCTTCCGCCTGGCGGTCAAGCAAGCCATCGACTGCGTGTACATCTCCAACGGATTCGCCACCCCCGAAGTGCTGGAGTTCCTGCAGCCGTGCGTGAAAGGCTTCAAGGTGGACCTGAAAACCATGCAGGATGCACAATACCGGCAGTGCGGCGGCAGGCTGCAGCCGGTGCTCGACAGCATCATCAAGGCGAGGCAACTGGGCATGTGGGTGGAGGTGGTCACGCTGGTCATCCCCGGCTTCAACGACAGCAACGAGGAGCTGTGGGATGCGGCGCGCTTCATCAGTTCGGTATCACCGGATGTACCGTGGCACGTCACCGCCTTTCACCCCGATTACCGGCACACGGATGCCTCCGCCACGACCGCGACGCTGTTACAACGCGCCGCCGATATCGGGCAGGAAGCCGGGCTGCGCTATGTGTATGCGGGCAATTTACCGGGGAGGGTGGGTTCGCTGGAGGATACCTTCTGCCCCACATGCACCGAGCGCCTGGTGCAGCGCCGGGGATTCAGCGTGCTTGAGTACCGCATCACCGGAGAGGGAACTTGCCCGAAATGCAAGACGAAGATCGGCGGGGTGTGGACGGATGATCCATCTACAGTGCAAATTGGGGGTTGGGGATTACCGAGAAGAATTTAAAGGTTAAAGAAATTGCACTTCTCCTGACGATATTTCAAATTTCTTACAACAATGCAATGCCCTTAACATAAATTCTTGCATATATGTTAAGTCAAAACCATCATTCCAGCACTACAATGAGCGTAACTCGTCTGGACAATGCGTGTTAAAACAGTCAAATAACGCTATTACCGGTTGAGTGAGGTGAACTATGTCCGCTGTTGTGTACCTGGTCGTTGTTTTCTTTGGGCTGGTGTTCGGTGTGATGAGTTTCTCCGGGCTCAAGCCCCGCCAACGTTAATATTCACATTCCAAAAACAGATCCTCCTGCAAGGATCGTGGATCTTTTACCCTGTTTTTCTGACAGGCTCCCCTTCACCGGGGAGTCTGTCATTTCTTCAGCAGTTTGCGGATGTGGTCGATGTGGTCCAGCTCATGCCAGACCGCGCGGCGCAGCATCTTGCGCGGGCTCCAGAGCTCTCCCGCCCTGCCGACCACCTTTTCCATCCCTTCGGTTTCCGGCAGGATATGCAGAAAGCGTTGGCGCACAGCAAACAGGCGTTCAACCGCATCCTTGGGCAGCTCGTTCCGCGCGGTGCCTGACATATCCAGGCGATCCATATACCACCACTCGGCATTGGCAATGTGCTCCATCACTCCGCGGATGCTCCAGCGCTCGTGATCATAGGTTTTATCCAATGTGGCTGCGGGAAGTTTTTCGGTCAATTTTAGCAAGTCCTCTCGGCTCCAAGTCAACACCTGCGCGGCTCTCTTCGTATCCATGCGTGTCAAAGGCAGCCAATCATGCCGGAACCAGGCATCCACCTCGTATCCATCCATGGCGAGGTCGAATTTTTCATCCACAACATAACAATCGAAGGTTTCCTGAAGTTGGACATCAAAATCGGTGATGTCGCGGCACCAGGATTCCTCGGTGTGCGCGGCCAGCCAACGTTGATATTCCACAAAGGCTGCAGGGAAATTGACAAGCGCTTCGGCGGCATCTTTGCCATTCGAGAAACAGCCGGGAAGTTCCAGCGCCCAAAGCAGCGAATGCCCGTCCATGTTATTTTCAAGCCAGACTTTAATGATCATGATTTCTCCATTTTCCCGACCCAACCGTCATTATAGCATCCCAAAACGAACGGGTATAATGGGTGCAAATTGATTCTCCGGAGGGATCATGGCAAACGATCGGACACGTAAGATTGTTGTGTCAGGGGTTTTGGCGGCAATCGCCTGCATATTGGGGCTGACACACTGGGGGTTCATCCCGTGGTTCAGCGGGGCTGCGCTCACCATCATGCATGTGCCCGCCATTATCGGCGCAGTGCTGGAAGGACCCTGGGTGGGAATGGTCATCGGGCTGATCTTCGGTTTGTTCAGCATGCTGCAGGCAGCCATTGCGCCAACCGGACCAACGGATGTTTGGTTCACAAACCCGTTTCTGGCGGTACTGCCGCGCATCTTTATAGGATTATTCGCCTGGCTGGCATACCGCGCCCTTAAGCGCTGGCAGATCCCCGCCATCATCACCGCGGGCATCGTCGGCAGCCTGACCAACACCTTCCTGGTGTTGGGGATGATCGGCTTGCTCGGGTACGTTCCGTGGGCAGCACTGCCCATGATCGTGCTGGTCAATGGGCTACCGGAAGCTGCGCTCTCCGCCATCATCACGCTGGTGGTAGTGGCAGCCTGGCGCAGGATCCAGCTGGGCAAACGCAAAGGATCGAACCTAGAATAGCACGGCAAGGACCGCAAAACCCAACGCCGCACTCACAGCCGCAATCTCCAGCGGCTGTGTTTTTTTCTTTTCAATGGAAGGTATTTTTCCTGAACTGCGGTAGCCGCGCGCATCCATGGCCAGGGCGGTCAACTCAGCTTTTTGCAGGCTGGTGAGGAACAGCGGCACCAGCAGGGGGATGAACTGCCGGGCGCGCGAGAACAACCCACCGCTGCCCCTGCCCCACACCGCCCCGCGGGAAGCCTGCGCCTTGGCGATGCGTTCAGCGCTGAGCGCCAGGAAGGGTATGAAACGCAGCGTGATCTGGATGACCATCACCGCATCCCGCACCGGGAAGCGCAGGAACGCCAGCGGTCTAAGCAACGCGCCCAGACCTTTGATCAGATCGTTGGTGGAGATGCAAAGCGATGAAAGACTGAGCAGGATGATGAGGCAGCCGAAACGGATGACCAGGGTCAGACCGATGAATAGGTCATTTAATGAAAGCTGCCAGGTATGGATCTGCAAGAGGATTGGCGCAGGATCCGCAGAAGCGTTGAACACGACCTGGATCACCGCCAGGATGAGAATAAAAGGCAGCGGGGGAAGCAACCCTTTGAGAACATATTTCACCGGCACGTGGCTCACAAGCAAAACCAACGTTGTCACCGACACCATCACCGCCAGCATCAGCGGGGTGTGAGCTAAGGTCACACCCGCCAGCAGGAAGATGAAAAACAGGATGCGCAAGCGCACGTCCATGCGGTGGATGGGATACGGCAGGGGTAGGTATTGCCCGATGGTCACACGGCTGAGGTAATCCCACTCGCTGCTCATGCCTTAACCAACTTTTGCAATGCTTTTTTTAGCTGCGGGATACTGCGGATATTCGGCGGTAATGACCAGCCTTTGTCACGCAGACGCTGTACCACAGCCGGCAGAAGCGGCTGTTCCAATCCGCAGCGGTTCAAGAGCTTGGAATCACCCAGGATTTCTTCAGAAGAGCCCTGAGCGTTGACCCTGCCATGCTGCAGCAGTAACAAATCATCAGCGAGCACATGGATATCCTCCATGCTCTGCGATGAAACGACGATGGTCCTGCCGCGCTGCTTCCATGCGAGCATGCGCCCGAGGAGTTCGCGGCGGGCGCGCGGATCCAAGCCGGCGGTCGGTTCATCCAGCACCAGCAAGTGCGGGTCGATGATCAAAATGGATGCCAGGGCAACCTTGCGCCGTTCACCGCCGCTCAAGGCATACAGGGGGCGATCCCTGAAAGTATCGAAATCCAAGCCCACCAACTGCATGACAGACTTTACCTGCTGCGCCAGTTTGGTTGTTTTGCCAAACTGGCGGGCGGCATAGGCGATCTCATCCCCCACGTACTGGTTGAAGAATTGGTTTTCGGGGATCTGGAATGCCAGACCGACATATTGGCGGATGGCACGGATATCCGTTTTCTCGTTGGCGAGGTCAAAGGGTCCGACACGCAAAGCGCCCTTTTGCGGTCTATACAGACCGTTCAAATGCTGCAGCAGGGTGGATTTACCGGAGCCGGTAGCGCCCAGCAAGCCCAGCACGCGGCCTTCACCGGCAATAAAGGAAACATCCACCAGCGCAGGGTGTGCAAAGGGAGTCCCCGGCATGTAGGTATGATGGATGCCGTGCCCTTCCACCAGGTTTTCGATTTTCCGGGTGCGTGTTTTTTGGCGTGATGAGGTCTGGTGTGAGATGCCCATATAGGATGGCAGATGTACATACAACTGGCGCGGAGAATGGTTTCCTAACGGAATCGTTGGGAATATATCCGCAAACATATTGTTAATTTGAGAGAGCGCAGGCAGCTCCAGGGCATATTTTTCCAGACGATTTTGTGGGGTAAAAATGTTTCTGGGGCTGCCATCCAGGACAATTTTGCCTTCATGCAGGACGACGATGCGCTCCGCCAGGGCAGCCTCGTCCATGTTGTGCGTGATCAGGATGATGGTTGTGCTTGCGCGGTGCAGTCTCCTGAGTTGTTCCAAGAGTTCCCGCCTTCCCTGAGGATCCAGCATGGCGGTGGGTTCATCGAGGATGAGACACTTCGGTGAGACTGCCATCACGCCCGCCAATGCTACACGCTGCATTTGCCCGGCGGAGAGCAGGTGCGGAGGGCGCTGGCGCTGCTTCTGTAGACCGAATTCTGAAAGAACCATGTTCACCCGCCTGGTAATTTGGCGCGGGGAAAATCCGTGGTTCTCCAAACCAAAGGCAATATCGTCCTCCACAGTGGTGGCGACAATCTGATCCTCGGGAAACTGGAACACCATGCCCACCATTTGACGGATTTTAGTTCAATGAAGATGCCTGGCGAGTATCCAAACCGGAAACCGTCACGCTGCCGGAATCCGGCAGGAGCAGCCCATTGATATGGCGCGCCAGGGTGGTCTTGCCGGAGCCGTTGGCGCCCACGATGGCGATAAACTCCCCAGTATCGATGGTCAGAGAAATGTCACGAATGGCAGGATAGGAAATCCCTGCAGCATCGCGGTAGGCAAAGTGAACTTTATCGAACTCTAAGAAGACAGGCATTGTCATGATTGTAACATGCTGGGTTTTTTCCCTTTTTCCTACTTGAATTCATTTTCAAACGGCATATAATCTCAAAGTTTAATGCTTGTTGGGGAGGTGGCTTATGGCTGACGAAAATAAACATATCGAGAGACCCACGGCTGGGATGTGGCTCAAGAATCTCCTGCGTCTATTTTTGTTTCTCGGCGTCCTTGCTCTCTTAATATTCCTGCCAGCGGGTACATTCACATACTGGCAGGGGTGGGTTTTCCTGATCGCGTTCGGCAGCGTGCTGGTTGGTTTCATCGTGTACGGCATGCTGTACGATCCCAACATGCTCAAGGAGCGCAGTCACAAGGCAAAGAACGTCAAAGGCTGGGACACGATCCTGTTGAACATCTATACGGTCTTTCTGGTCGCCATGGTGATCCTGGCGCCGCTGGATGGCGGTCGTTTCCACTGGTCGCACGTCCCGCTGTGGGTCAACCTGCTTGGGCTGGGGTTGATGATCCCGGCGCTTGCCCTGCTGACCTGGGTGACCATCACCAACACGTATCTATCCCGCTACGTGCGCATCCAGGACGACCGGGGGCACCAGGTGGTAACGCGCGGACCATACCGCTACGTGCGCCACCCCATGTACGCATCCAATATTCTGTTCTTCCCCGCCATCCCTTTGCTGCTGGGGTCGTGGTGGGCGCTGATCCCCTCCGGCATCATCATGGTGATATTCACGTTGAGGACTTACCTGGAGGATAAGACACTGCAAGCCGAACTGCCTGGGTACAAGGAATATGCTCAAAAGACGCGTTACCGCTTGATACCAGGAGTATGGTGATCGGTCCACCCAAAGATTTCTTCCCGCACTCAAGCAGACTTTAAGGTTTCAGCACCAGCTTTGCTTCCAAATTGTTTTCCACTTCGTCGCGGCGGAACAGCATGGGATGGTATTTGCCCTCGAACCAGGGCTTGACGCCATCCCGGAAATGCGGACTGGACAGGTGCCCGGATTGCCCGGGGACAAGCACGCCCCAACAGTGATCAATATCTGAAAGATCGGCAATGAAACGGAAGGGCGGTCCGACCACCGGCCGGGGTTTCAGGTCATGCCAACAGGTATAGGATGCCCAGAGGGTGGTGCCATCACCGCCGATCGGGAAGCGCCCGATGTTGAACACGACATCCAGCGGTTTCTGCACTCCAAGCACATGACCAAAGGTCAGGTGATGCAGTTTTCCCCATTTCCATTTCTTCATGTCCGGACCCAATTCCTGTTTCAAGTAATCCACAGCCTGGCGCAATGCCATTCGCAGAACATCATCCCGCTGTTCCCCGTTGCCGAGGTCGAACCAGGGGGAAGCGGATTTTTCCAGCAAACGGACGAACCACTCCCAGGTGTGTTCCGGCCATTGACCACAGAATGGTCCCTGACCCTGGATGCGCACCCCAAGCTCACCGAGCTGGTGCTCGAGCAGCAGACGGATGGCCTGCCGGATGGTCGCTTCGAAAACGCAAGCCAATGGACTGTCTGCTTCCAATCTCCCATCCCATGCAGCCAACCTGTGAACGATCTCCATCATGTCTGGATCGGAAACCTGCAACGTCCCCAAATGACGGGCAACAACGCGTGCGCTGAGTGAAACCTGGTCGACCTGCATTTTCTGAAAATAGGGTACATCCACTTTTTCCACACCCTCCAGCAATTCGATGATCCGCCCCGCCCTCTCTGAAATCAGATAATCCTTGCCGAGGAAATACGGAAAATCGGGACGCTGGACCTGGTTGTTGGCTGTGGCAATGTAGCCGCGCGGCGGGTTGAACAGGTGCGGCATTGACTCAAATGGAACATACCCGGTCCACTCGTACGCTCCCGTCCAACCCAACGCGGGGACTGTACCGTCTCCCTTCGCCCGGATCGGGATCCTGCCGGTCATGGTATAGGCAATGTTCCCCTGTGTATCAGCATAGACCACATTCTGCGATGGATCATCAAAGTTGCGCAATGCTTCCTGGAATGTATGGCAATCCTTCGCGACATTCATACCCAGAATTGCCTGTGAGGCGTTCCCGGGTTCCAAGGCCGTCCAGCGCAATGCCAACGGTGGCGAATCTGGAAATGCATCGTTGAAGAGAATGTTGATCACCGGACCATGTCGTGTGACCACGACTTCCTCAACCACACTCTTTCCACCTTTGATCAGGATTCTTTCTTTGCGTACAATGGCTGGCAGCCATTCGCCCTTGAATTCAACCTCCCAACCATTACCTCCAGAGCGGCGCAGGTGCTCCTCGTATAGGTCCTGCGCATCCGGGCAGCTATCCGTCAATGCCCAGGCCACATGGCGGTTGTGACCCGCGATGACCATCGGCACACCCGGCATGGTGACTCCGGTGGCATCGAACTCACCCCCGACCAGGTGGTTTTCATACCAGACTGCCGGCGTGGTCATTTCCAGGTGCATATCGTTTGCCAGGAGGGGTTTCCCGGTGACACAGCGGCTGCCATCGACGACCCAGTTATTGCTCCCGACGCCCTCACCTGCATGCGGACCGGTAACATTGCGGGTTGCATCTGGATTCCTGCCGCCCGCCAGTGCTTGCCCCAAATCGAGGATGACCGCCCAGGCTTTATCGATATCGATCTCCAGATCATTGGTCTTGGTTGCACCCAAACGCTGGATGATCTGACTGCGATAAAATTCGGATTGCCAGTTGGCTGCCAGGGTCCAGCACATCAATTTAGCCCAACCAAGCGAGTCCGCCACTCGCCAGGGTTCCGGCTGGTAACCCAGCAGCATGAATTCCAAAGGTAATTTTTTCCGGGTTGCTGCCAATTCGATCCAGGAATTTACTCCTGCACAATAGGCTTGGATATACGTGGACAATTCACCGGATAAGTGCTCTGCTTCCGTTTCAGCGGTCAGGTACAAGCTCAAGGTGCGCATGGCGCGGTCGGCAGGCAAGGCGGCCTCACCAAGCACCTCGGCCAGACGCCCGAACACTACCCTGCGGGTGAAATCCATCTGCCAGAGACGTTCCTGGGCATGCACAAAACCCTGGGCAAAAAGCACATCCCTGGCATTTTGGGCATAAATATGAGCCACTCCCCACTTATCCCGCAGCACTTCAACAGGAGCTTCCAATCCCTTGATGGATAGGGTGCCTTTTACCTGCGGTAAACGCATGCGGCTGATTGGCCAGAGGGCAGCCTTTAGAATTGGTCCAAGGATCGGGAATAAAATCCGCTCTTTCCAATCCATATTTCCTCCCTTCGATATTTGGAAGATTCAAAATAGTATAGAACGGAATGCAGTCTAATTCAATGACCTTTGTAAAATGACCACTATTCCTGGTTTTGAAACCAAATTATTTCATTTTCCGGATGATTACCGAAGGGATGGATTGGGGTATTGACAAATTAGAACATGTATTCTATAATAACAGTACATTTGTTCTAATAAAAAGGAGAAATCCCATGAACGCACAGCAAACCCAACGGCAACCATTTTCCATCCGCCAACTGGCTGAAAAAATCCCATCTTCAACCCTGTTCCTCGCCATGATCTTTGCGGCTTTACTGTTCTTTGAATTGTTCAACTTCTCCACCACCGAATATGCCCTACGTGACCTGATGGGCGGTCTCAATTTCCTGAGCGTCCCCTGGGCGACTATCCTGGCGCTGGCATTTTGCGGCATTGATTTCGCCGGAATCGCCCGCCTGCTTTCCCCCAACCCGGTGAAATCCGAGCCGAAGGAAACCTGGTTCCTCTTCGGCGCATGGATGATCGCAGCCACCATGAACGCCGGGCTCACCTGGTGGGGTGTGGCAATGGCAATTGTCAATCACAACGTTGCCAGTGCAGCCGTGGTTAACCCCGCCACCTTGTTGAAGATCGTACCTGTCTTCGTTGCCATCATGGTGTGGGTCATCCGCATCCTGATCATCGGGTCGCTTTCCTACACCATCGAACGGCTATTGGGCAGGCAAAGCCACCACAGCGTGACGCCCGTTTCACTGCACCGCAATCCAGCCAACGGAAACATCCATCCCGCCCCACAGACGGCAACGCTCGGGTACAGCGCCCCCATTTCTGCGCCCAAACCGCAACCATCCTACCAGCAATCCACCATCCGGGCTTCATCGGTGGTGAATGCACCCCGGCAGGAAATGCCACATACAGAGATCATCCAGTTGTAAGCATTCCAATAATACGAAAGCGGCTCCGTCGGAGCCGCTTTTTTGTCATTCTTCCCTCAGGACGTAGCCCACCCCGCGGATGGTGTGAATCAATTTCTTCTCCCCCGGTTGTTCCAGCTTTTCGCGCAAGTAGCGAATGTAGACATCCAGCACGTTGCTTTCCCCGCCAAAATCGTATCCCCATACCCGGTCAAAGATCACTTCACGGGTTAGCACCTGTTTTGGGTTGCGCATCAGGAGTTCCAGCAGTTCGTATTCCTTGGCAGACAGGTTCACCACGCGCTGCCCTCGGGTTGCCTGCCGGAGCGAAGTATCCAGCGAGAGATCTGCAAAAGTAAGCACCGCAGAGCGATCGGCTTTAGTCCTTCGTAACAGGGCGCGAACCCGCGCCAACAGTTCATCCAGTTCAAAGGGTTTGGTCAGGTAATCATCGGCGCCGGCATCCAGTCCAAACACACGATCCTGCAGAGTTGCTTTGGCGGTAAGGATCAGGATGGGTGTATTCTCGGTGGCCCGGATGCGCTGGCAGACTTCCATCCCGCTCAATTTCGGCAGCATCAGGTCCAGGATGATCAGATCGGGATGCAGTTCGACCGCCCGCGCCAAACCTGCTTCACCATCCAAAGCTGTTTCCACGTGGTAGCCTTCATAGCTTAATCCACGTTGCAGAATCTTAACAATGGATGGATTATCTTCAATGACCAGGATGATCTCATTCATTAGCGCCCGCCCGTCCCATCATCATATTCACTCATATTAAAGCACATTTTTTCCAAGAAACAAGAGGTGGATAACTGCTATAATCGCGCTATGCCTTTTTCATCCGCGCCGGTTTGGGTAGACACCGATATCCTCCTCCAAAAGGCAGTGAAGGATATCCTGCGCAACCGGCGTATCGGGGTGGATACGGAATCCAACAGCCTGTTTGCCTACCAGGAACAGATCTGCCTGATCCAAATTTCCACTCCCCGCACCGATTACTTGCTGGATACCCTGACCCTGACCAATGTTGCTTGTCTCAAGGAAATATTCGAAAACCCGCGCCTGGAAAAGATCTTCCATGCCGCTGAATACGACCTGATCTGTTTGAAACGTGATTATGGATTTCATCCGGTGCATTTATTCGACACGATGTTGGCAGCGCGTATGCTGGCTTTACCGAAGTTGGACTGGGAGCTTTATTGAAAAACCGGTTCGGTATCAATGTCGATAAACGCTACCAGCGCGCCAATTGGGGAGAGCGACCGCTGCCCGAAAAATTGAAACAATATGCCTGCGGTGATTCCCATCACCTGATCACGCTGCGCAACCAGCTGGAACGGGAATTGAAAAAGCATAAACTGTACACACTGGCCAAAGAAGATTTCATCCGTTTGGAATCGGTGAAGATCCCCGTGCATCGTTCAAAGGCTGGTTTTCCTCACTTGAATGGTAATGGCAAGTTCACTCCCCGCCAAAGCGCAGTTCTACAGGCATTGTGTGAGTTCCGCGACCACGAGGCTCAACGCCGGGACGTCCCACACTTTAAAGTGTTCGGGGATGATGTATTGCTCACCCTGGCGCACCGCCTTCCCCGGAAAATGGAAGACTTGAAAGGCATCCCGGGTCTACCATCCAGGTTGATACTGCTGCATGGCAGCAGTCTTATCAAGGAAGTGAACAAAGGCATGAAGGCACAACCTCCCCGCCATAAACCGCATGCCCATGCGGATAGAGGGTTTCTTCAGCGGTTGGACCAATTAAAACACTGGCGTAAAACGACCGCAGAGGAGCTGCAACTGGATTCGGATGTGATCCTGCCGCGCGAGACAATGGAAGCGATTGCACGCACCCAGCCAGCTTCACTGCATGAGCTTGGCGCAGTCATGGAAGGTCAGACCTGGCGCTGGAAGCGCTACGGCAGCTCAATCTTGTCTGCGATCACCCTTAAGGAGACAGCATGAAAATTCACTTTTATGGCGCTGCGCAGGATGTCACCGGGTCACAGTACCTGCTGGAGGTTAATGGAAAGCGGTTACTCATGGAATGCGGTATGTACCAGGGTCGTCGACAGGATACCTACGAAAGGAACCTGAACTTCCGCTTTGACATTGATTCGCTGGATGCCGTCCTCCTTTCGCACGCGCACATCGACCACAGCGGCAACCTGCCAAATCTGATCAAGCAAGGGTACGAGGGTTCAATCTACACCTCCAGCGCCACCGCCAAGCTGGCCGATATCATGCTGCGGGATTCCGGGCACATCCAGGAGGACGATGCCGGCTTCATCAATAAGAAACGCGACCTGCGTGACGAAGCTCCCATCGAACCGATCTACACCCTGGAGGATGCCGCCCGGGTTGGGGAACATTTCAAACCATTAACGTATGGCGAACTGTTTGAACCCATCCCCGGTGTGCAGGCACACCTGGAAGACGCAGGTCACATCCTGGGGGCTGCGGCCATCGTGCTGGATATCCAGGAGGACGGGCGTACCTATCGTTTCTGGTTTTCCGGGGATATCGGTCGCTTCAACCTTCCCCTCATCAAAGATCCTGTTTTTCCTAAGGAAGCGGACTATGTGATGATGGAGTGCACGTACGGCGACTCTCCCAAACCGAATGCCGATGAAGCGTTAAGCAAGCTTAGAGAAGTGGTGTTACGCACTTTCAACCGCGGTGGAAAACTGATCATCCCCGCCTTCGCCGTCGGGCAGGACGCAGGAATTGATCTTTTGTTTTAATCAGCTTGTTTCCGATAAAACGATCCCGCCATTTCCGATCTACATCGACAGTCCCCTTGCCACGGAGACCACCAAGATTTTCAACCAGTTTCCTGATTATTTTGACGAGGAAACCAATCAATTTGAACGGGCAGAGCATCATCCTGCCCTGGCATTCCCCCAGCTTCATTTCACGAAATCGGTGGAAGAATCCAAGGCACTCAACGAACGGCATGACCCGATGGTGATCATCTCTGCTTCGGGCATGGCAGAAAACGGACGCATCCTGCACCACTTGAAGAACAACATCGAGGATAAACGCAATACGATCGCCATTGTCGGGTGGACCGCCCCCTATACCCTGGGCAGGCGGCTGGTGGAAAAGCAGCCGGTGGTCAAGATCTACGGTCAGCCATATAACTTGGCTGCGGAAGTGGTCGAGATCCATGCCTTTTCCGCGCATGCCGGGCAGGACACCCTGTTGAAGTATGCGCAGGCAACGCAGCCTTCACTCAAACGCGTCATCCTCGTGCATGGGGAACAGGTCCAAGCCGATGCATTCAAGGGGAAATTGAGCGAGGTGGGGATAACGGACGTGGTGTACCCGGCACTTTACGATACATTGGAAATTTAATCGAGGGCAGCTGAACCTGGAATACTGCGAACAATTCGCGTTATAATTCCAGCCTGCCGCTTGGAGAGGTGCCAGAGTGGTTGAATGGGGCGGTCTCGAAAACCGTTGTGGCCCTTACGGACCACCGTGGGTTCGAATCCCACCCTCTCCGCCATTTTCCTTAATAAATATTCCCTGCTGAACATATCACGGTACAATAATCCTCTCATGGATCTTCTTTCCCATCTCAATCCGCAACAAAAACTGGCGGTGACCGCCCCCGGCGGTCCCGTATTGGTGCTGGCCGGACCCGGCTCCGGCAAGACGCGCGTGCTCACCCACCGCATTGCCTGGTTGATCAACGAGCTGCACATCCCGCCCTACCATATCCTGGCGGTCACCTTCACCAACAAAGCCGCCCGCGAGATGGAATCGCGCGTGCTGAAATTGATCGAGGGCAACCTGGACGGCATCTGGCTGGGGACGTTTCACGCCATGTGCGCCCGCCTGCTGCGGCGTGAAACGCAGTTCCTGCCATTCAAATCCAACTTTGTCATCTTCGACGAGGGCGACCAGGAAACGCTCATCAAGCGCATCCTGCGGGAATTCAATATCGACGAAAAAATGTACCGGCCCGGCTCGGTGCTGAACAGCATCTCCACCGCAAAAAACAACCTGCTGCTGGCTGAAGAGTACCCCTCCAAGAGCTACCGCGACGAGATCATCAGCCGGGTGTACCAACGCTACCAGGCGCTGCTGCTGGAAAACAACGCCGTGGATTTCGACGACCTGCTGCTGTGGGCGGTCAAGCTGCTGGCAGACAACCCGGATGTGCTGGAGGCCTATTCCAGCCGCTTCGAGCATGTGCTGGTGGATGAATTCCAGGATACCAACCTGGCGCAGTACGAGCTGCTGAAGCTGCTCGCCCGCAAACATGGCAACATCTTCGTCGTTGGCGACGAGGACCAATCCATTTACCGCTGGCGCGGCGCGGATTACCGCAACGTGCTGCGCTTTGAAAGCGATTACAAGGACTCGGCGCGCATCCTGCTGGAGCAAAATTACCGCTCCACCCAGACCGTTCTGGATGCTGCGCGCGCCGTCATCGACCTGAACACCCACCGCACTCCCAAAGCGCTCTTCACCGAACGCGGGCAGGGCGAAAAGATCATCCTGTATGAAGCAGTGGACGATCACGCTGAAGCCGCTTATGTGGTAGACAGCATCCAGCAGAAAATGAACGGGGAAAAAGCCAAGGGCGGCGATTTTGCCATCATGTACCGCACCAACGCCCAGTCCCGCCTGCTGGAAGAAGCCTTCATGCGCGCCGCCCTGCCATACCGCATGGTGGGGGCACAGCGTTTTTATGGCCGGCGCGAGGTCAAGGACATCATCGCCTACCTGCGCCTGGCGCAGAACCCCGCTGATGAACTGAGCCTGGGACGGGTGATCAACACCCCGCCGCGCGGCATCGGCGACAAGACGCTGGTGGCGCTGCAACTGGTTGCCCAGCACGCCAAACTGAGCGCAGGGGAAGTACTGTTGGACCTGGGCTCTAAGGGGGAGAAATCCGTTTTCTTCGCCGAGTTCAAGAACCGCGGTGCAAGCCTGCTGGCGGATTTTGGTGCCATGCTGCAGGATTGGCAAAACGGCAAGGAAACCTGGAAAGTGCCCGAACTATTCGACCACATCATCGCCGACTCAGGCTACCAGCCGTATACCGAGGATGACAGCGACGAGGGAAAGTACCGCTGGGAGAACGTGATGGAGTTGCGCCGGCTGGCGTATGAATACCAGGAGCGCGGCCTGGTGGATTTCCTGCAAAACCTGGCGCTGGTTTCCGACCAGGATACGCTGCCTGAAAAATTGAACGCGCCCACCCTGCTCACCCTGCATGCCGCCAAGGGGTTGGAATTTGACACCGTGTTCATCACCGGGCTGGATGAAGGGCTGCTGCCGCATTCCCGCTCGCGCGACGACCCCGAGGAGATGGCGGAAGAACGCCGGTTGCTGTATGTGGGCATCACGCGGGCAAAGAACCATCTCCACCTGGTGCGTGCCGAACGGCGCTCCACCTTTGGGAGCTATGAATACAGCAGACCATCCCAGTTCCTGGAATCCATTCCGAGGGAATTGCTGCAAAACCAGGGCGTCCGGCTCTCTGTTCACCGCAACGGGTACAAATCCGAAAATCAGACAGAATGGTCGCTGCCGAAGTGGTCAACATCCGCCGATACAACCACCGGATCAGCGGCGGTCGAACCGACCTTTACCGCCGGGATGCGCGTCAAGCACGGATCGTGGGGGGAAGGGCTGGTGGTGGATGTGCGCATCCAGGACAACGAGGAACGCATCGATGTATTCTTTGATACGGTCGGGTTCAAGCGCTTGCTGGCAAGCCTGGCAAAGCTTGAGATCATTCAGAAGTAGTAGTAAGTTTACCAGGGAGGGGTTATGAAGCCCGGCACCATCATCATCGTCAACGGCACGTCCAGTTCGGGGAAAACCAGCATCGTGCGCGCCTTCCAGGATGTATCTCAAGAACCTTATCTCGATATGGGCATCGACAAATTCATCTGGATGCTGCCCAAGCGCTATCTGGATGTTCCATTATGGCAGCAGGTATACTGGTACAAATATGCCGAAGATGGGAAGACCATCCTGGAGATCCACTCTGGTCCTTTGGGCGATCAACTCTTCTCCGGAATGCACCATGCCATCCTTGAACTGGCAAAGTCCGGGTTGAACATCATCGCTGACCATGTGCTGCTCGAAAAAAAGTGGGTAACGGAGTGCGCAGAATTGTTCCATGATTTGAACGCATATCTCATCGGTGTGCGCTGCCCGCTTGAAGTGCTGGAGGAACGCGAGCGCTCGCGCAAGGACCGTACGCTTGGGCAGGCGAAGGCGCAGTTTATCGCAACGCACGAGAATTGTACTTACGACCTGGAAGTGGATACATCCATCCTTTCTACCGAGGAATGTGCCACTGCGATTCAACGGCTTGCCATCAATGGAAAATCACCTAAAGCATTTAGACAATTGAAATCGAAAATTAGTTAACATTCATTAACAATCAATTTCCATTTTTGGATTTTCTATATAATTATCGGGTGGTGGAGGGTTATGAAAATTCAACAATATTTCAAAATAACAATCTTATTCGTCATAGTAATTCTTATCGGTTCAGGATGTAAATCAGAGCCGAAATATTTAAATCGGGTGGTCCAAGTCTTGTGGATATTTCCGCTTTACCGGGATTATCATCATCTACCGGATTAGTAATTTATACAGATTTCGCTGGGGTAGAAAGTAAACAACTTTATGCAATGAACATTGATGGCTCAAATAGCCACCAGCTTACTTCAATAGAAAATGGTGTCGAAACCCCAAAGGTTTCGCCGGACGGGAAATTCATCGCTTTCATTCCGAGCTACAACAGTGTTCAAGATTTATATGTCATCGCTTCGGACGGGTCGGGGTTAAAAAACCTGACAAATGGCCAATATCCTTATATTTGGGTCAACTCCTGGTCGCCGGACAGCCGGTTTTTTACATTTAGTGTAAGAGACATGCAGGAAAACGAAAAGTGGGGATTATTTATAGTGGATATCGAAACCGGTGAAATCACACAACTGATCCGCGATGCGGGAGTTGCGATTGAAGCATCTTGGTCTCCCGATGCAAGCCAAATTGCTCTTTCCTATGCAGCAAACATGATTACTGAAAATGGCATCTATAGTATGGACTCGGATGGATCAAATTTAAGGTTGTTATCAAAAAAACTTGCCCATGGAAAACCTCCGGATTCATATCCTGCCTGGTCACCGGATGGATTAAAGATCGCATACACAGCAGGAACCATTGGTGATCTTTTCATTATGAATGCGGATGGTTCCAATATTCTTCAATATCATTCATCATCCTGTAAGAAAAATTATGTTGAACCGCAATGGTTACCTGACAACCAGCATATTTTAGTCCGATGTAATCGCGGCAATGATCCCGCAATCCTTGAAGTAATCGATTCTTATGCGTTATCACAACCGTCCATTTTCATTGGAGAAGTAAACCATTCCTATTCCCTTTCGCCGGGTGGCAATTATGTCATTTATTCTTCCCCCGATTCAGGTGTTTTCATTTCCGACATAAACGGAGTGTATCAAGCAAAGGTTTCCGGAGAGGTCCCGGTAATTGCCTGGTTAATCCAGATTCGATCGATACAAACAATTTGGGTAATGAAAATTCGAAAATTACTTTCTTAAAATTATGCTTCAGGTAATGTTAACATCTACTCAATCAACCCGGATGGATCAGATCTTGTTCAGCTTTCTTCATCTTCAATTCAATTGCAAACCTCAACAATTTCGCCTGATGGACAATATCTATTTTTCCTCCATTCTGTGGATGAGCCTAACGTTCAGGATCTAATTATTATGAAATCAGATGGTTCCAATTTCAAAAATTTAACAAATGGACAATATGATTTAAACCTTAATATCGGCGCTTGGTCTCCGGATAGTCGTCATATCGTTTTTTCGGCGAATAGCGGAAGGAACCCACCATTATACAAGTTGTATATTGCTAATATTCTTACTGATGAAATTATTCCGGTGTCTTTAAGTAATGGGTTGAATCCACTATCTCCCTCATGGTCACCAGATGGACAGAATATTGCCTTTCGAGGAAATTATTGGATACCTCAAAACGATGGTGGCTATTTGGGAAGTCCAGGTGATATTTATCTCGTTCATCCAGATGGCAGTAATCTTGTACAAATTACCAATGATTCTTCATTTGATAAGGATTCCCCCCAATGGTCACCTGATGGTAAAAGAATTGCATTTATTTTTACTAACATTGGCGGATTATATATAGTAAATGTCGATGGCACGAATAACCAACATTTCACAACGCCTTACTGCGAGAAGTTTAATTTCGTTCTATGGTCACCAGACAATCAACATATTGCTGGATATTGTATTAATAATGGGAAAGGAAATCTCGCGATAATTGATGCGGATGATTTTTCTCAATCACCAATAATTATTACTGACGGTTGGGACCCCTCCTTTTCACCAGACGGGAATTTCATTGCTTATGAATCTGGGGATGGAATGGTGATATCGGATATATACGGAAAGAATCCACACCTTGTCACAAAATTATCAGGTTCCGGATTGGCCTGGTCCTCTCCAACTATTGATAATAGAACATCAATAACTGCGAGCGAGACACCAGTCGTAACCGAATATTGCGGTAATCCCTTCTGGCCAATCATCAATGGTGAAAAATGGACTTATCAAAGTAAATTTGGGGAACAGCAATCACCACCTTTGAGATCGTCAATACCTCAGGAAATTTACGAAATGCAACATTTTCCGTTATGGCTTCCAACAACCAATATCCTGCAGGGGATTATTATTGCAATGACTCGGGTATTTATCTGAGTAGTGGTGCGCTTGTGCTCCCTCCTGAAGAGGAACTTTCAGGTAGACCCAACTGGACATTTGATCAAACCTGGTACACAGTTGATATCCCCTCAGCTTCAGAAACAGTTCCGTATGGTTCTTGGGATATTGCACGAGTATCCTATTCAGATCTTGGCTCAAATGAAGGTGGATATATGTACCAATTTAGCTACACCAAGAATATCGGACCTATTAACTTATCAAGCCAGAGCGATATCCTGGAGCTCATTAACTATGATAGACCTACTGAGAACGTGACCGCAACACCTGTTTCCACCCCTGAAACGCCATCCGTTTCCATCGCTGAAGGCTGTAACAACCCCTACTGGCCAATCATACAGGGCGCGTGGTGGAAATATTACGTTGAAAAATATTCGGCTGAATCGAATCCAGTTGATCATTACCACACACATACAATCACATCTGTATCTCAAGTTGGAAGCATTATCTATTTCAATATGCAGATTGTGGATGGCTTGGATAATTCAATAACTAATAAATCCTACTACTGCAATGAGAAAGGAGTTTACGATCAGGTGACTGATTATCTTTTGCTGCCAACTGAAAGAGAATTGACTGAAGATTACAGATGGTTCCAACAAAATGGTCAACAAATGGCTGTAAGCTTTGTCGAAAACTCACTTGGTTTGCTCAAACTGCCCAAGACAGCATATATCTCTTATATCGATCAAAACAATTGGGACTATTATGCTTTAGGAATTGGTCCTGCAGGCTGGGCTGGAGGAGAACATAATCTCGAACTTGCAGACTATTATCTGCCCCCTGTCACTCAAGAGACTCCCGCACCTGCAGCCAATCAATGTGCTAATCCATATTGGCCAATCACATTAGGTTCTTCATGGGCATATGATTCCAATTCTGGCTATGTAAATGAGGCAAGCACTGGAATTGTCCGATGGGAAGTGATCGACTTGGATATGTCATCTAAAAGTAGCACCTATTTCACAATTCGAGAATCCAATTCAATGACTGGAGAGGAAAAATATTCCCACTATTATTGCTTTAATCGGTGGAGTCTACACATCTGAAAAATATATTGATTCTTCCACCAGAAAGTAGGCCTTCAGAAAACGGGGATTATCACTCAAAAGGACGGCATTGATAACAATTGTTATTACTTCATGATTTTCCACCTGGAAATAAGACACTCTTCTTCTCCCAGTAGTAGCAATACAACTTTCAAATAACAATTCGGAAGAATCTGAGGTCAGATATTATTTTAGAGACTTTGGCGTTTTTGTTATTAATTATTTTCGTGGAGACCCAATTCTCCTATACAAGCATTTGAGGTCAACCAATGACCCTTACTAATAAATATGGGAATTATTATCGCTCATCTATTGCCAGCGATTATAATCTTCTCATTATGTCCCTTAACTCTCTTCAACTGGCTCCTAGCACTCTCACCCGTCATCGTCATCCTCGTCCTGATGCTGGCATTCAAATGGGGCGGGAGCAAAGCCGGGGCGGTTGCCTGGGCTGTTTCCATCCTGGTGGCGTTCATTTTCTTCGGCGCTAATATCAAGCTTTTCCTCGTTTCACAGGGCAAGGCACTTTTCCTCGCCATCGATGTCCTCTACATTATCTGGACGGCACTGCTGCTGTACCATATCGCCGATGAAGCTGGGGCGGTGACGGTCATCGGGAAAGCACTGCCCAGGCTGACGGCCGACAGGGTGTTCCAGGGATTGCTGCTGGGATGGCTGTTCGCCTCCTTCCTGCAGGGCATGGGCGGATTCGGCGTGCCGGTGGCGGTGGCAGCACCCTTGCTGGTCGGGCTGGGTTTCGGACCGGTGGAAGCGGTGCTGATGTCCTGCCTGGGTCACGGCTGGGCGGTCAATTTTGGCTCGCTCGCCACATCCTTCCAGACATTGATGGCGGTCACCGGGCTACCCGGGCAAACACTCGCATCAGACTCGGCGTTGCTGCTTGGTTTGGCAGCGGCAGCCTGCGGTGCGCTGGTGGCGTTTGTGGCGGGCGGCTGGAAAGGCTTGCTGCGCAGCCTGCCAGCGGTGGCCATCCTGACCGTGGTGATGGGCGGGGTGCAGTACCTGCTGGTGGTCAACGGATTATGGACCTTGGGTGCAACCGGCGGTGCGATGGCAGGGTTGATCGTGGGTGTCGGGTTGACGCGGTTGCCCATGTATCGCAACCGGGACCCCCAAACTGTTGAAAATTCCGAAACCCCAAAACGCTCGCTGGTGATCGCCTTATCGGCGTACGCGGTATTGGTGGTCTTTGCCTTTGCCATCAACCTGATCCAACCGTTGAACGATTTTCTCTCCAAGCTGGTCGTCCAAGTGCCATTCCCCGAAGTATCCACTTCCTTCGGTTGGCTGACGGCTGCGGAAAACAGCCGCAAGGTGGAAATCTTCAGCCACCCGGGTGCCATCCTGCTGTACGCATCGCTCATCGCGGCGTTCATCTATTGGAAAGCTGGATATTTCAAGCCGGGTGCTGCCGGACGCATTGCCAAAAAGGTGAGCAAATCAGCGCTCAACTCCAGCATCGGCATACTGTTCATGGTCGGCATGGCGGTGCTGATGACGCACGCCGGCATGACCAATATGCTGGCGCAAGGCTTGAGCAAGAGCTTCGGTGCGGTGGTCTATCCGGCAGTCGCGCCGTTCCTCGGTGCACTGGGCGCATTCATCACCGGGTCCAACAATAACTCCAACGTGCTGTTCGCCGGGTTGCAGATGCAGACTGCCCAACTGTTAAAGCTTTCCGTGCCGCTCATCCTCGGCGCGCAGACCGCCGGCGGATCGCTGGGAAGCGTGATGGCACCTGCCAAGGTCATTGTGGGCTGCTCGACGGTCGGGCTGGGCAACAACGAATCAGCGGTGATGGGCAAGATCCTGTATTACGGTCTCATCCCGGTGGCATTCGTGGCGTTTATCGCATTTCTCCTGGCACTGTAAAACCACGCTTCATTCCATTAAAATAAAGAACGCAGAGACTTTGGGGATTCTCTCTCATCCTCTGCGTTCTTAAGTGTTTATTCGAGCGCTTATTTTTTCAACAATCGGTCGACCAGTCCATCCAGCAAGGCTACATCAACCTGCTCGATCTGCCCGTTGTCGCTCTGCGAGGCAATTGCCGGGTCGATCGGCAGGCGCGCCAGCACTTCCGTGCCGGTGGCGGTCGCCACTTCCAGCGCATGGCTGGGTCCAAAGATCTCGTACTTCGTTTTGCCATCCGGCGGCTGGAAATAACTCATGTTCTCCACCACACCCAATACCGGGATCTTCATTTGGGCAAGCATCGAACTGGCTTTGCGCACCACCATAGCGGAGAGCTGCTGCGGTCCGGTGACCAGCACCACGCCGTTGATGGGCAGCGATTGCATCACGGTAAGCGCTGCATCGGAGGTGCCCGGCGGCAGGTCCACCAGCAGGAAATCCAGTTTGCCCCACAGCACGTCCGTCCAGAACTGGGTGATTGCACCCGAGATCATCGGCCCGCGCCAGATGATGGGGGTATCTTCGTTTTCCACGATCAGGTTGATGGACATTACCTTGATGCCCAGCCCGGTGACGGGCGGGAGGATGCCCTGCTGCCCGCTGCGCAGCCCACCCGAGGGCAGACCGAACAGCTTGGGGATGCTGGGTCCGGTGATATCGGCATCTAGCACGCCCACCTTGTTGCAGCGTTTTGCCAGTGCCACCGCCAGCATGGCGGTGACGGAGGATTTGCCCACCCCGCCCTTGCCGGACATGATGGCAATGACATTGTCCACTTTGTTGAATTGGTTTAGCTTCGGTAGGCTGGGCTGGGCTTTGCCGAACACAGCCTTGCGCTCTTCGTCCGTCATGGCGCCCATGGTGATGGCAATTTCCTTCACACCGGGAACAGCCTTTACAGCGGTCTCGGCATCATGCTTGAGCTTATCGCGCAACGGGCAGGAGGGCACGGTGAGTGCCATGGTGAATTCCACCCTGCCTTCGGCTGAGACCGACAACCCGCGCACCATGTTGAGCTCGACAATGTTGCGTCCCAGCTCCGGGTCCATGACAGTCTTTAGTGCATTTAAAATATCGTCATTCGTTGGCATGCATACTCCCATACGTAATTATATTTTTCATATTCTACCGTACTGTCAGCCAAATAATGGTAAGAGAAACATAAAAGCCTGGTCGTTCGACCAGGCTTTATATCAATCGATTACTGCTTACTCTGCGGGAGCGGTGAAGGTGCCGATGATGTCGCGCAATGCGCCTCTCATAGATATCCGCATAGCTCTTCTGCCACGCAACGGTGAGCAGTTCAATTTGCGTGCCTTGGGCATAGAAAATGGTCACACCTACCCACTCATCCATCTTGGTATGCCATTCCAGGTACTCGTAACCCTTATCATTAAACTGGTCTTTGTCGATTTTCAGATCGGATGCGTTCTTGGCATAATACGATTCCAGGTTATCCAATGCCCACTGCCCGGCATTGCCTTTGTTCCATTCCGTGCTGCGGTCATTGTAATACAAGCTCTCGGTGAAGGCATATCCATCCGGCGACGTGTAGGTATCCATTTTTGTCTCTCCGGAATAATCCCAAGTGGGATACCAGGGATAATAGTAATAATATGAAAACGCGTTATCCAGTCCGGCGAAACTGTTCCCAGAGCATGTATGGAGAGCCACCTGCCACCTGATCGGGGAACCAGGTAACCTGGTCGATGACCTGGTTGAAAAGGTCCACCAAACCGTCCCACTGGGCTTCGTCCGTCCAGAGTTCGATCGTGAAGACCACATCATTGGTTTGGTTATAGATGGTTTCAGCTTTCTGCAGAACATTCGAGGCATTGAACGTCTTATAAACCGTTCCATATCCTTCATCCAGGTGCAAATCACGGCTTATCTCGGAATAGGCATCTTGAAATGAAAACAGGTTGGCTTCATTTCCATTGATGTAGTATTCCATGTTTTGAACATCCAGCTTGTACCCGGTGTTGGTGTAATCCACCGTGATCAAGGTGGCATTATCCGGCGAGGTGAAGGTCACCTGGAAATCATTTTCATGCGTGTTGCTCCAGCCTTCAGGCGGATAGAATTGAAATGCACCGTTTGGGTTTTTATACAGCGTTGACGATAAACCCGTATTTCCAGTTGGTGCTTCCGGTTCAGTGGTTACTGGTGCAGTGGTCACCTCGGGTGTGGCGCGGATTTCCTTGTTGGCGTTTCCGTTGCACCCAGCGAGATGTTGAAACCGCAGCCCGCCAGCACAAACGAAACTGCCAGCAACACGGCTACACTTGCCTTGATGGTTCTTGTCATCTTTTTGTCCTCCAATTTTCCTTTATTATATTGAATTTATAAATCCGAGCAATTGAAATAACCATACCAATTATCTCTTATTTATCAACATTTATTCATTAGAGTAGTATATAAATCCGAAAACCACAAGACGAGATGGATAAGAATCTTGCCGGTATATTACCTTTCATTACTTCTTCTTTCCATCGTGACCATCTTTTCCCGTACCTGTAGAGTACAACCATCCAACCTGTTTTGTCAAGACTTTTCTCCAATTATGGATAATATAGACCAACAAAACTGCCGCCGGTAAAGAGGGAGATCGCTCCATCGGGTACATTGACTTTTGCCACGGTATTTTGCCCGGATTCAATACCGCCAACCTGGACCAGCAGACGTCTGGTTATCCAGCCACGCCACCGGCTGCACCCAGGAGACCGTGTACCCGGCAATTCCATTGAATGCATCATCCGTGAGGTTTAATAATACGCTGCCTGTGGTACTTGCCACCCGCACCCGGCTGTGGAAGTCGGGAGGATCACCCATCATGAAGCCGCTGGCTTCCATCCAAGCGACATACTGGTCATCCGGGGAAAATTCCGCGTAGCCTGCCCCGGAAGTGCTCTCGGGCAAAATCGGCAGATAGACCGAGGTGCCATTGCTGAAATTATAGATGGTGAGTGAATGGTCCGGGTTATTCGAGGTATTGCTTGCAATCCACACATGATCAGGTGAAAATCCCTGTGGTATGCGGCTGTCATCCAACCAGGTGGTGACGGAGTTGCTGGATGCATCGTAATAATAGAACCCCTTCTGAGGGGGGAAGATGATGCCTCCAATCCCGTACATTTGCTTGCTGAACCAAAAGCCCAGCGGCGTGTTGTTCTGGGCATTCACCGCCAATGGGTAATTGGCGAGGGATTGATTGCTTGATTCCGAGTACACCAGACCACCGCCACCGGTGAGCTGTTCCAGCGTCCCAAAATACAAGTTGGAAGTGATGCCGGAATTATCCGCGTTATAGGTCACGGTTGAATACGCCATCACAGACTGACCCGCTGCCCCAGCCAGTGCATAAAAATCCGGTTGCTCCGCCATAACGGTAATGGTGTCATTGATATTGATCTTCACGCGCGATTGTGGATCCCAGGCATGGTACACCAGCGGGGTCATGATCGGACCCGACACCGTCCCTGCCAGGTGCACCGCAGACCGTGCGGCGTACTGCAGGCCGGGTGTCTGGAGCTCGGTGATGATCTGACCGGCGGTATTGAAAAAGCTGATACCAATTCCGTCTCCGGTGGATATGAGCACGCCGGAAGGGAGAAAACCCTGATCCGGCGCCGGTGTTTCCCCGGGTAGTTGCTGATCAGGCGCTTGCGTGGTTTCCACCGCACCGGGCTCTGGGGAATCTTGCTGTCCGGGTATGTCGATGCTGATTGGACCAATTTTACAAGCCAGGCTTGCTGCCATCCAAACTGCCAGAACCACGACCAATCCAAGATTATTCTTTTTCATTCAAATCTCCTTTCACATCCTGCCAAACAAACACCTCGTATTATCACTTGTTGCGCATTACCTTTTTTCGATGCTCCCAGGAGTATTGCATTGCCCAAATCGCCAATGGTCGCATGTAGGTGATGGAACGGTACGAACCATCCTTGTACCATGCTTCCGGTGTGGCATACCAGTATCCCATCCGTTCATAGGTGGTTTCGTAAACACCGCGGGCCGTCTTAAATGCCTCCTCCGTCATCCCTTCCTGCAGCATGGTGGCAGCCAGTGCATAGGTGGTGCCGCTCCATACTTCCTGGGATTGGATGCTCGTCCGGTCAATGCTGCCATCCGGACGGACGCCATTCATGGCTCCCAGTGAACCATCTTCGATCCCCATCACATTCTTATCGTAGATCACCTTCAAAGCAGAACGTGTCTTGTTCACATCCGCCACACGCGGCAGATCACACATGCGGGTAAACCACTGTCCAGCCAATTGGTCCGACATGATGCTGTCGTGCTGCCGGCTAAGGCTGCCATCGTAATTAAAATAGGAACCGTTCCACAGGAGCGAGTCATATGCAGACTGACCCCTGGAAAACATTTCCAGGTATTTTTTGGCCAAGGGTTTATCTCCGGAAATCCGGGCAATTACAGAGGCAGCAGAAAGGCTGGCAAGCCACAGCCCGCCGGTGTATGCGCTGGGACCTTCCACGGACCATGCATCATACGTCTGGTCGGGGGGAAATTTATCATTTTCGATCAATCCATCACCATCCCGGTCGTATTGAAGCATGTAGTGCATCGCATGCTTGACCGCCGGGAACACTTCTTTCACAAAAGCGCGGTCACCTGTGAGTAAGTAATCGCGATATGCCATCAGAACGAACTTGGGGTTGAGGTCCTTCCATTTTCCGCTGTCGTGCATGTTGTAGCCGTTAAGCATCCGGTATGGATCCTCTTCCGGCCAACCCAGGTCGTGCGGTACAGCACCTCTCACTTTACGCGGCACGGGTTTGTTTTCATGCGCCATCGGGAACAGGGTCAGGTTCTCCTCCAGGGTTGCCCTGGCAAAATCCCGCGTGATGGAAAGCTCAATGCGAGGCCAAAGCATGGCAAACGCAATGGATGCATAAAAGTGGACGTCATATGTGTTCACCATGCGGTATTCGTGACCTTCCAAATACCAATAATGCCCCATCTCCTTTTCACCCGTCTTTTGCCTTGCAGCATAGCCCCAAAACACACCGCCCTCGACCACGTAATACAGCTCATTGAACAAGGCGCATTTATACCAATCCGGCAAGCTGCCATCTTTCAAAATGGGATGTTGCCAGGCATCAATCCGGCGTTCCCACCCGGTGTAATGGACAATTGCATCCCGGGCGATCTCCGGAGCCGCATTACCCTTGTTGCCGTAAAACGCTGTGTAGCGGCGCGTATAAGGCGTCCCCTGCCCGGAATGTACGACCGGCATATCCCAGGCCAGGCTGAAGACGATGGTGACTGTTTTCCCGGGTTTCAGATGAACCGTGGCTGCCACACCTGCACCGATGGACTCGCCTGCACTGGAAGGGGTATCATCTTTTCCATTATCCAATCCACCCGTTTGAGCGAATAGATTCCAGATTTCGCTCCCGCTACCATCCGCCTTGAAGCGGGCAAGGGTTGTAACCTTGACATCCTTACCTTGTTGGGCTGCAATGGCATAAGTGAGCGGGTCTTCGATGATCGGCAGCGGTCCGGTTGCTTTTTGTCCCAGTGGGAGAACCTTTTTCTGCCGGTGGATATGCTTTAATGCAATACCGGTCACTTTCTTTTGCGAGGTAACCTCCAACTGGAATGGCTTGTTTCGATGCCCTCCCGCCGAATCATTTTTTTCCCCGATCCCGTTCTGCCAGGTGAACATCAAACCGATGGTGGCTGCTTTTTTACTAGTGTTTTCCACTGTCCATTCGAACACCGCAACGGGAAAACTGGATTCCTTGTAGTTGTGCGGGATGACTGGTGAGACCTGCTTGCACGTAAGCCGCACTCCCGGGAGCGGGTTTTCATAGGTGGTCCAGGCACGCGGGAACAACCCATGATATGTCGCACACGCCGGATCCAATCCCCAATTCCATGAGTTTAGTGTTCCATCGTCCGGTTTCACCGGTGAAAGTGTCGTTGCAGAGGGTTCTCCACCTTCCGGCTGGACGAAAAGCGAAAACTGGTCGGCACATACAGATTGATGGTGAATAAAGCCCGGGCGGATGGTCCAGCGCCGGAAGTCCCCGCGCCAGCCGCGCCCGATGGAACCTCCACCCATGCCGCCGAGAGGGACGCCAAAAACGCCGACCGGGTTCTTCCTATTCATGACACTCATCGAAGAAATCCCGGCATCCTTGAACATTTTCTCATTCCGGATAAAGCGATACAACAACGGGGACATCTTCAGGATCTGCCAAAACGTAAGCGGCATGCCAGCTTTACCGGGATTTTCCAGTACATTGTCCAACCTTCGATGCCAGGCTTGTATGGGTATGTTCATTTTTTATCCCTATGGGCGTCATCGATTTTCCGGTTCTTCGCCTTCTCCAATAATGCACTTTTCTCTGTTTCACTCAAAAATGCAGCGTGTAGTGCATTCTCCTGTGCCGTGTGTATCATTTGAGTAGTCAATCCCGCTTTTTGTTCCGCCATTTCATATTCATACAGCAAGGTGATATTGCTGACCCCGGGATCATCCGTATTAATGGTCGCTGGGATGCCCTGCTCCATGAAGAATCGCAATGGATGGCTTTGATAGTCCTTGACCGTGCTGGTCTGAACGTTGCTGGTAAGGTTGGATTCGATTGGGATGCGATGCTGCCACAAATACTTCACAAGGGTTGGATCTTCCGGGGCATGTACGGCATGCCCTATGCGTTCGGCTCCCAATTCATGCAGTGCCTGCCAGATGCTTTCGGGACCGACCATCTCGCCGGCATGAACAGTGATATGCCAACCCACATCCCGGGCAAGCCTGAAATGTTCGATGAATAACGACCCCGGGTAATGGATTTCATCACCCGCCAGGTCCAACCCGACAATGTGATCTTTATAACTGAGCAATGCTTCCAATTCCTTCAACCCGGTGGCTGCTCCGAATGTACGACTGATGATGCCAATCACATTGGCGCGGATGTCAAAATCGCGTTCACCGGCGCGCACACCGTCCACCACCGCCTCGACCACTGCAGCAGGGCGAAGATTGTGAGCTTCCGCCATGAAAACCGGGCTGAAGCGTAATTCGATGTAATCCAAACCCTCCCGCTTGGCATCCTCCACATTCTCGTAGGCAACCCTATGGCAGGCGTCGGTATCGACAAGCCCGATGGTTTGCCATTTGAATTTTTCAAAAAACGCCAAGATATCCGGCTCGGGATCTGTCACCTGAACGTAGGATTTCAACCTCCGTAAAGTCCACGCTGGGAGGGGAAGGTCGTATTTCCTGCCCAGGTCAAGGATGGTGCGCACACGAACGCTGCCATCCAAATGGTGGTGCAGATCGATGAGTGGAAGAAATGGATCTATCATTAATCAGCTCCAATGGGGAAGTAATACTATTCTACTTATTATTTTTTAAAATACAAACAGCCCGGGGAAAATCCCGGGCTGGTGCAAGGGAGAAGACCCTTACTTGATAAAAGCACTAATGATGAATGCCAGTCCGGCACCCATGATGAGTACAGGTCCAAGCATCGGCCAGGCGAGTCCACCAACCATCAACCCGGCGAAGATGATGATGAGCAATCCCATCCCCAGCATGGCGCGGAAAGCCATATTGGGCTTTTTATCGTTGGCGATGTAGAGCAGGATGGCGTTCACAATGAAACCGATCCCGGGTATGAAGATGAAATAGCCATACCAGCGCTCGCCGAGGAGATTGCGGATATCGTAAATCCCAAGATTCTTAAGCAGGAAGGCTGTGCCAATCAAGATGCCACCCAAACCAAACCAAAGCCCCATGCTCATGAATCGCTTAAGGTTCAACTTGTTATCCATCGATTTATCCGGAAAGCTGCCAATCAGCATGGAGAAACCAGCCACAATGACCATGACCGGCCAGTACACCGTCCAATTCAAGTCAAACAGGAAAAGGATGGCGACTGTCAGAACAACCACACCGCTGCCAAATGCCGAACGGGCTGCGGCATTAAAGCGCCCACTGCTGCGGGATGCCTGCCAGGCTGCCGCAAAGGAGCTGAATGCAGGGATCAGGATGAACAAAGCCCACCAGTTGAAATGCTCACTTAATCTGCCGAGTTGCTGGAGCAGAAAGACAATACCCAGCACGATCAGGATCAATCCACCCCAGGGAAGGTTCCGTTTGTGATGGGGAGTTGTTTCCGGTTTTTGTTCCGGAGCAGGTACAGGTTCAGTTGTCATATTTACCTCGCTTGAGAATTTACCATAGTATATAACGCATTATTGCAAAACAGGTTGCGATTTTTTTCAAAAATAGATAATTCATGAAAATTTACAATTATTTTACCTGGGTCTTGCCTGCAATTTACGCGATGGTAGGATAATTCTCATTAATGAATCCGTTCACGAAAAACCAATCCGAACGACAGTTGCTTCCCATCGACTGTGCGGTGGCATGCGTTTTGGGTATTTCCGCCCTGGTTGTGTACCTGTTCACACTGACACCCAGCCTTTCTTATCTCAGCCCGGATGGCAGCGAACTCGCCACGATCCCAGCCGTGCTCGGGTTGGCGCACTCGCCAGGATACCCGCTGTACACCTGGTTTGGATACCTGTTCCATTTTCTGCCCATCAATGATGTGGCATATCGAATCAACCTGATGTCAGCAGTGATGGGAGCAGTGACCATTGGGTGCATGTATTTGCTGATATTACAGCTGTTGCCCTTGCGAACCAGATGGGTAAAGGAGCAAGATCCCACCCCAACCCTGTTTGAGATGATCGTCAAACGTGGGATTATCGGCTTGGGTGTGATGCTGTTTGCCTTCTCGGCCACATTTTGGTCTCAAGCGGTGATCGCTGAAGTATATGTGCCAAATTCAGCTATGATCCTTTTTACTCTTTTTGCCTTGCTGCATTGGGAAAAAACCCGGCAGGCGCGTGATTTCTTCCTGTTCGCATTACTGTTCGGGCTCTCTCTCGGGACACATATTTCCAACCTGGGATTCGCATTGGGTTTTGCTGCGTTCGTCTTGTTGACCGATTGGACAGTTATCAAGAATTGGAAATGGTGGTTGGCAGCATTGGCAGGTTTTTTGCTTGGCATCGCGCAGTTCGCATGGCTGCCTTTCAAGGCAGGCACACTCAACGACCAAATGATGCTGGCGAGAGCTCCAATGGATCTTAAGGGAATTTACAATTACACTCTAGGTGCCTTCCCGCAATTTAAGTTTGCCTTCACGCTCGCCGAACTCCCCGACCGGTTGATCCTGTATCTGTATATGCTGGTCCAGGAATTGGGCTGGCTGCCCCTTGTGGCAGGCATCATCGGATTATTTTCGTTGCTTATCCAGCGGACGCACTATTTTTACCTGCTGGTCGGAATGTATCTCGTAAACGTTTGGTTTTTCATCCAATACAGCGCGTTCGACCTGGAAGTGTTCTTTATCCCTGCACATCTTTTATGGTCAATCTTTACCATTTTTGGGTTGATAGAGATTATGGCAATGGTGCGGTGGATGGCTCTGAAAACTCGCAAACCGAATCCCGCAATTTCAGCTAAAACCGATCATCCAAATATTGGCAGGCATTTTTTGTTGTATCACCCTTTTGGCACCCTCCCTATTCCCTTTGACCCAAAACTGGGTGCAAAACGATTTCTCGCAGGACACCGCCATCAACGATTTCTACGCCAATATTTGGGAAGTGCTGCCTGAAAACAGCGCACTGCTCACCCAAAGCGGTGTCTTTGGTTATGATGCATTTTACTGGCGCCTTGTTTACAACATGCGACCGGATGTTCTTCTCCCTGCGCTGACCACTCCCGACCCTAAACCGAAGGAGTTGAATGGGCACGACCTGTTCACCTCCACGCGGTTGAATGCAATGCGCGGACCCGGTGCATTGCCGGGCAACCTGGTCAGCGATCAATCCTGGTCCATACCGATCCTGCTTGGTGAAAGCCCGCAAGGTGAAATACGCGAGCGTGGCTCGCTGGTGCTCTATCGCGTCAGCAATGATCCTCCCGATCTACTTGCACACGATCAACCGCAAATACAAATCGATCAGGATGTGAGCGGCTACATCCTCAAGGGTGTAACGCTTTCTTCCATGGCAGCTGAAAGCGGCGGCAGGATTGAAGTTTGGATGTATTGGAAGTTACCGGAAACAGTAGGTGTGCTTCCAAGGACGCTGGTGACCACGTATCTTGGGGATCGGTTGCTGGAGAGCCATCAAATCGGCTTGGGACTTTTGGAACGTTATCAGCAGGATATCGGTTTGCAACCCGGCAGTGTCATCATGGATCATTTCTATCTCGTTATACCTTCCACGGTAAAAGTAGGCAATTGGGCGCTAACGTTGAGCACCACGGGAACCAAGGATCAAACCACGCGTCAAATTACGTTGGAAAATATCGAAATTCAAAATTCAACAGGTCAGGTGACAGGATGGCTGGAAATCGCTGGCAATTAATCGTCGGTTTGGTAATCCTCATTGGCATGCTGGTTACAGCAGCGTTTGCCTTTGGGGTATATGTGGGTCAGCACGGATTGCTGGGGTCCGGGTTGAGCGTTACCGGGAATAAAAATCCGCAACAGGGATTACCCGGCGCTATCAATTCGCCCTTGCTCCAGGGACAAGGGATAGACCCGCAAGGGCAACAACCCGTCTGGCAACCCATCCCCGGTTTACCCGCCCAACCGCCGGAAATCATCGGACGCATCCAACGCATCCACCCGGCATCCATCACGCTCAACACGCAATCGGGGGTGAGAGAGATCCTGCTGGGTGATTCGGTAAAATATGTCACCATAGCTGGTAAGACCCTTGCCCTTACCGACTTGCAGCGCGGGGATACCATAGGGGTCTATGGTTCTTCGCAAACTGTGGATGGAGGACAGTTCACCGCGGAATATATCGTACGGCTACCGGTAAACCAATAATCGTGAACTTATCGTTTCACCGGAGCATCATCAATTCGTAAAGCGCTCGCCCTGTTTCGTGAGCCTGTATTCCCTTCCAATTAATGGATAATTCCATTTCAGCCTGGAAGCGGAAATAATAAGGATTAATGAATAACCTGGCCAGTCGTCTTTGGAATGCCGGCAGCATACCAAGCAGACTGGTGGCTTCGATGATGGCAGGGTGCCGTAAAGCGATGTGAACCGTTCCATCCTCCCCCTCCCAATGGAAATCCAGCTGGCGTGGAAATTTCTTTCCACCTGCGTGCTTGATAAATTGTTTTGTAATCAATTTCAACGGCACACCATCACCGATCAGGATCTTCCTGCCTTTAGTGAGCAGGAACACCGGCATCTTTAAAGACTTGTATTTCCTTAAAGCAGTCATCTGCACAAAAATCAGACCATACTCACCAATGCTGGCGCGCCCCCAATACCATTGCGAAAGCACGCTGCCCAGGGAGATATTGCCCCAGTTATGATCGTGATATCCCGCTCCTTTGACTTTGTGCGGTTTACCATCGTAGACCAATGTACCTTTCACTGTTCCAAAAGGAATGGCGGGCAGCCAGGCAAAATACGTTGCGAGATTTTTATCGTAATAATTCTTTCCTGTTCCTGGACGCCACGCGGGTACTTTTCCGATGAATTCCAGGTCGGCTTGCAACCCTGGCAGAACACCCTCAGCAGGGATGTCGGCATGCAATTGATAATGGTGCAGATCGCCATGGATGTGATTCCCACCGATGTGCGTATCGCAGCGGTCACGCATGGCAGAGAAGTGTTCGGGGGAGCTTTCGAACACGCGGAATAATTTTTCACCGTTTGGTCGAGTAATGGTGATGGTCACAACCGGTTTGAACGGGCTTTTTGGATTCAGCATGGACTTGGTGTAAAACACGATCACCGCGGTGGAACCGTCGTCGAAATGCGCATCAAAATACCACCACTCGAATTCGCCTTTTTCTGGGTGGGTGCGCAGGCTGTCCTCCCATATTTCCACTTCCCCGCTCAATCCCTCGCGTTTGAGGAATTCGTCGCCTATGCCGAAAACAATCCGCTTCGTCATATTCCGCTCCTGCAGATAGTGTACAACAAACCAGCGATGATTCGCAACAGCTTATATGGGTGTGTCAGAGCAATCCTGCGCCAACCGCCAGCTCTTCCATCTCCTGCGTTATTGCCTGCCGGCGTGCTGCCTGGACATCCTGTGAAAGTTCCTCGATCAATTGATCCGCATTGCTCGAAGCTTCTTCCATTAACCGATATCTCGCTGAATGCTCTGCAATCGAAGAATTTAACAGTATCCGGTAAAGATCCAGCGCAGCAAGCTGGCGAATCATCAACATGGTTAATTCATTGGGATCGGTATCCAGTATAGGGTCAGGCCAACTCTGTTCCTTTTCATTAAGGTTGGAAAATTGAAAAGGAATGATGCGTATGTTTATAGTCCGGTATGCAGCGGTACTTGAATTTTGGTTGCAAATAAGCTCCACCCAATCCACATCCCCTTGATCGAAAGCATTGAGCCAAGTGGAACTCCATTCACCCGCCATCCTGGAAGTGGGAACGGAAGGCATGTTGTGCAGCGAACAATCCCATCCTGAACCATATTCGCGGTGGATTACCCGCCATACTGCGCTGCCGAATACATGTAACGCAACCTGTTGTGATTGACTTTTCAAATCCTTTATGCGTTCGGCTGCGTGTTTGACCAACAACCGGTTGAAGTTGCCACAAAGACCGCGTTCACTCCCAACGATAGCCAAAACCCCCCGTTTTCCAGCTGAAATACCTTCATTGCTGTGGGTATTCACCTTAATATGTGGAACCACTTTGGGGATCATCTCCATGATGCGCGATCGGTAGGTCTCGCTGAAGCGCACAGCACGTTGGGAGGCCTGCCACGAACCGAGTGAAATGGTCTTCAACGCCTCCAGCAGCGGTTTAACGATGGTGATGTTTTGCAGGCGCGCTTGGGCGCGTTCAAGGGTTTCAGGCATGGCAATTAAAGAGCTTCAATCCGGTCGACATCCCAGGTGAAAACCGCTGAACCACCCTTATCCGGATCGATCAGGGTCAGCTCATCGGATTGTTTATCCACCTCTTTGGCATGGAATGTCTTATCGAGGTTTTCACGAATGGTGTTGATCACCTTGTCCACATCATCGGATTCAACCACAATGAAAAGTGAGGACTTTGATTGATGCATCATTCCACCTCGGCTTTCCACATAAGTGGCAACAAATCCCGCCCGCGCCAAACCTTCTAAAACGATATTAGACAGTACTTCCGGGATAACTGCCATTACCATTTTCTTCATGAGCAGGCGCCTCTCTTTCTTTCCACTCGGATATGTACATCTCAATGGCTTGTTTCAATTCTGCTTCCATTTCCGGTTTCATCTCATAACTCCGGTTGATGGTGCGCATCAGGTCGCGTCGGTTCCGTTGAAAATCCATGCGCATTTCCAATTCCAACGGCCGGATCTTTTCCACCGGGACATCATCCATATATCCATGCAGCACAGTGAAAAAGGAAAGGATTTCTTCCGCCAGGCTAATGGGTCCATGAGCAGATTGGATCATGATCTGCTGGACGCGCTTTCCACGCTCGATCTGTCGGCGTGTGGCTTCATCCATTTCCGTTCCAAAGCGGGTGAATTGCGCCACTTCCGCGTACTGGGATAGTTCAAGGCGCAGACTCCCCGCCACATGACGCATGGATTTTGTCTGCGCAGCACCTCCAACCCGGGAAACGGAGCGGCCAATATCGATGGAGGGACGCAACCCCTGGTTAAACAATTCGCCATCCAGAATGATCTGTCCATCCGTGATGGAGATCAAATTGGTGGGGATGTAGGAAGCCACATTTCCGCGTTGGATTTCCACGATCGGCAATGCCGTAAGCGACCCTCCCCCGCGAGTTTCATTTAGTTTACAGGCACGCTCCAACAAACGGGCATGCAGGTAGAAAATATCGCCCGGGTAAGCTTCCCGTCCAGGTGGACGCCGAAGGAGCAAGCTCAGTTCACGGTAAGCATTGGCGTGTTTGCTGAGATCATCATAAACCACCAGCACATCCTTGGCCAGAACATACACCAGATACTCTGCCATGGCACATCCTGTGAAGGGCGCCAGGTAGCGCAGCGCTGGAGGATCATCCGAGCTGGACATGATCACCGTGGTGTACTTCATGGCATCATTCCGTTTCAGTGTTTCAATGACTTCCAGTGTTGTGGATTTCTTCTGCCCGATGGCAACATAAATGCAGTTCACATCGCCATATTTCTGATTGATGATGGTGTCCACCGCCAGGGTGGTTTTTCCTGTTTTGCGATCGCCCAGGATCAATTCACGCTGCCCGCGTCCTATCGGGATAAGAGCATCGATGGTTTTAATGCCTGTTTTCAGGGGGGTATCCACCTTTTCACGTTCAACGATTCCCGGTGCATCCCTTTCCAGCAGATAATGGTCGGCGGCGTCGACCGGCAGATCGTTATCCAATGGCGCACCCAGTGGATTCAACACGCGTCCCAGCACATCCGGACCCACCGGTACCCGAAGCATTTTTCCGGATGTAGTAACGAGATCTCCTCCAAAAATGCCTTCATCGGAGCCCAGCAGGATGACATCGATCCAATCATGATCCAGGTTCAATACCATCCCTTCCAGACCGGAAGGGAAGCGCACCAATTGGTTGGTGCCGATGTGAGGCATCCCCGAAATGCGAGCAACACCGTTACCCACCTGCTGCACCGTGCCTACATCCTGGTAATCCATCGCAACCTTCAACAGCCCGGTCTGTTCTTCAAGAGACTGCAGCACTATTTCCAGGTCGGGAGTCAGTGCACTCGAAAGATCCTTCTTTTGCTCCCACAACTGCATAATCTGCCTTCGGGCAGCATCCTGTAGGATTCCTTTCTTGAAGGCGTGTTTTTTTAATTCATCTACTTTTCGCATACCACAACGCTATAACTCCAGGCGTTTCTTTAGGTCAACCGCTGCAGCATCCCGCACCTTTGCCACCTGTGCTGCAATGGAATTATCTACCACCATATCTCCGATGCGGACACGCACACCCGCACCGAGCTCAGCATCCACCTTCACCACCAGTTTAATATTGCGGTCTGCCAAAGCGCTGAACGTTCTTACCAGCAAGCCATTCTGCTCTGCTCCCAGCGGCATGGCGGAATCCACATGAACGGTAGGTGTGCGTTCACGCAGCGAAACACGGATGGTAGAAACCCGCTCCACATCTTCACGACCCAGCCGCCACATCTCATCCGCCATTTGCTGCACCATGATGGCATGCAGTTCAGGCGGGATGGATTTACTGATCACGGTCTGGCTGGTGGCCATGACCTGATCAATGACTTTCTCATAGAATTGTTCCATCGCCTGAT
Organism: uncultured Chloroflexia bacterium; assembly: GCA_963699305.1. Lineage (GTDB taxonomy): Bacteria > Chloroflexota > Anaerolineae > Anaerolineales > Anaerolineaceae > JBGQAS01. The sequence continues at coordinate 1,826,026 of OY969431.1, forward strand.
GCTGGCGGTGTTCCACTTCCGCCTGGGCTTCACCCAGGATTCGGTTGGATTCCACATCCAGGTCAGCAACGGCAAGCTTGCGCTCTTCTTCCAGGTCTTGTTTGGCAGTGGCGACGATTTCATCAACTTCCTTGCTGATGTGCTTCAGTTTTGACTCGTATTCCTTGAGTGCTATTTCAGACTCCACTTTGTTTTTCTCGATCTCTTTCAGTAAATCTTCCTTTTCCTTGGCGCGCTTCTGCACGCTCTGCATCACCTTACGAAATAACAGAAAATATAATGCCGCCGCAAGGATGAAGAAATTGATGATCTGGAAAATGATCGTTGGAATATGAATGTTAAGCATGGGAGCCTAAGAGAAAAAGCGTGTGATGAGCGGGTTGGCGAACATCAGGATTAAGACAACCAGTAGAACGTAGATCGCCAGTGATTCCAAGATTGCCAGGGAGATGAGCAGCGTGGTGCGTAAATCGCGCGCGGCTTCCGGTTGGCGTGCCATGCCTTCAAGGGCTTTCATCACAGCTAACCCTTCCATGATGGCTGGGGTGATCACGCCTATAGCAATCCCCGCGCTTGACGCAATGATGGTGACAATGGTAATGAGGGTTTTTGAATCGATCGTATTCATTCAGTTTCCACCTTTCTTTCCTGCTTCTGCGCAGGTCTTTGTTTTTTATTTTTTTCCACCGGTTCATTCGCCAGCACTGCGCCAGCAATGTAGACGGTCGATAAAGCCGTGAAGATATAAGCCTGTAAAACGCCATCGAAAATATGCAGCCCGATCAGCGGCAGCGGCACTACCAATGGCAAAATGGAGAAGATCACCACAACCAGAAAATCGGAGCTCATCATGTTCCCAAAAAGGCGCAGCGTGAGTGAAATGGTGCGGGTTAACTGGCTGATCAGTTCGATGGGCAATAAAAAGATGGGAGAAGCGAACTCTTTGAAGTACCCGATAAACCCTTTCTCCACAATTCCAAAAATATGTACCGAAAGGAACACGACCAACGCCAATGCGATGGGCGTATTGATATCACCGGTCGGGGTTGAAAGCCCTGGCAGCATACCGATCAGGTTGGCACACAGGATAAAGATTGCGAGGGTGCCTACAAAGGGAAGGATCTTTCCGGCTGGACGACCCATCACTTCTGAGATTAAATCATTCAAGAAATCAAAGAGCAGTTCGAGGATTGCAGGACGGCGTTTTCCGATCAGGTAAGCCGCTAAAATGACGATTGCCATCATCACCCACGTGCTCACCACTGAATCGTAAATCGGGACTCCAAGGACAGTGAAGAGAATTACCGGTCCTATGGTATTCATGGCTGCTCGACCTTAATTGGCTGCCGACGATTATGCAGGATGATGAGCAATCCCCAACGCCCGCCAATCAATCCAACACACTCCATCAACACATACGCTAATCCCTGGCGCAATGCAACGATGAGCAGTAAACCGGATACCGCCAGCCGTACCACAAAAGCTACTGGAAATAGTACGGGCATCCATTTCCCATCCACAGGCGAAAGCCGGGAAACCATCCACCATTGCGAAGCCAATGAAAGAAAACTTATCACCATACCAACCAACAGCCAGAGGAGCATCATTTATGTTCCTCTTTTTTCTCTTCAATTTCCGGTTGTTTGCTTGAATCGGCATCGAGTTTTTTGATCGTCCGCATCAAGTTGTAGAACCCGATAAAGATCCCAAAAACCAACAGACCGATCGTGAAGATATAAGCGGTACCAAACACCCGATCCAGCACGAACCCGAGCAACACACCGCCAAAGATCGGTACCGCCAAGTTCCACCCAACCGTCATTGCATTGAGCGTATCGCGCGCATAATTCGCGCGTTTCCTGGGGTTTGGGCGGTTTACGCTTCAGCATGCCGCCTCGCTTTCCTTCGCTGCTGCCTTCAATTGCTTGAGCAATCCCTCTTCCAGGCGACCATGCAAAACTTCGCCCTTTGGTGAGGATTCAAAACCTGCTTCCATAACCAACAGGTTGATGGTATTTCCATCCACATGCAGGATGCCTGCATCCAATTTCAATTCACGGACATCCTCGCCCACCAGATATTCCACTGTCCCCGCCTGGGTTGCACCGATCAACGGCAAATGCCCCGGCATGATCTCCAGGGCACCGCTGCCTTTCATGCGGCAGGCAAATGCCGACACATCGGTTTGTTCCAACAGGATTTTGGTGGGGGTTGACACTTTCAAAAGCAATCTAGGATGCACGGATGGCCTCCTCTTGCTTCATGGTTTCTGCTTTTTGTGCTGCTTCTTCGATGACACCGACCATATAAAACGCCTGCTCAGGCAAGTGATCATACTCACCGTGCAGGATGGCTTTGGTGCTCCGCAGGGTATCTACCAGGCTGACATACTTGCCCGGCATGTTGGTGAAACCCTCGGATACGAAAAATGGTTGGGTGAGAAAACGCTGCAAGCGCCTAGCCCGCATCACGATGGTGTGGTCCTCGTCGCTTAATTCCTCCATGCCGAGGATGGCGATGACATCCTTCAATTCCTCATATCGCGTCAGCATCATGCGGGCTTCCGTGGCAATAGCATAATGCTCCTCGCCTATATACACCGGGCTGAGCAGCGAGCTGCGTGATTCCAACGGGTCAATGGCAGGGTACAATCCCAGGCTCACCTGGCGGCGGGAAAGCACCGTGAAGGCATCCAGGTGTCCGAACGTCGCCACAACTGCGGGATCGGTGAAATCATCGGCAGGCACATACACCGCCTGGATTGACGTTATGCTGCTTTGACTGGTGGTGGTGATGCGCTCCTGCAGTTCGCCCATTTCGCTTTCCAGGGTGGGCTGGTAACCCACCGCGGAAGGAAGCCTGCCCAACAGGGCGGATACTTCTGCTCCCGCCTGGATGTAACGGAAAATATTATCCAGGAATAATAATGCCGGACGTCCTTCCAGGTCGCGGAAATATTCCGCCATGGTTAATGCAGTCAACGGAACGCGCAGCCGGGCACCCGGTGGTTCTTTCATTTGTCCAAAAACCAACACCGCATTTTCATATACACCGCTGGCTTTCAATTCCTTCCACAGTTCATTACCCTCACGGCTGCGCTCACCAACACCAGCGAAAAGGACGATCCCCGAATGTTCCTTGATGGTATGGCGCATGAGTTCGATCATCAACATGGTCTTGCCCACTCCCGCGCCGCCAAATAACCCGATTTTGCCTCCCTGTGGGTAAGGTGTGAGAAGGTCGATGGCTTTGATGCCGGTTTCAAATGGCTTGGTGCTGATGCGCTGCTGGCTCAGTGATGGAGATGCAGCATGGATGGGTTTTAATTCAGCATCCGTCACAGCGGGAAGATCGTCGATCGGTTTTCCAAGGACATTGAACATGCGCCCGAGAGTTTGCCTGCCGACTGGGACGAGGATCGGCTTGCCGGTATCGAACACCGGCATCCTGCGGCGCAATCCTTCCGTGTTGCCCATGGCGATTGCACGGACGGTGTTTGAATTGATGTGCTCCTGCACTTCCACCACCAAGACGCCTTCGTCGTGTTGGATCTCCAATGCGTTATGAATTCCGGGCAAATCCCCTTCCCGGAATTCCACATCGACAACCACACCAAAAACCCGCACAACCGTGCCGAAATTTTCCAAATTAAATCTCCTGCCAGGCGAGCTACAGCCCGCCTGGCACACCCTAACATTATAAGACTGACTCAACAAGGGGGTAATACCCAAAAAAATTAGAAATCTCTTAGAATTATCCGATGTTTTCGGATCTTAACCAATTAGATTCTTTGTCCTGCAGGAACGCGATTGCTCGCTGTGTCAATTCCAAGCTTTCACCTAGCTTATCGATATCCATCCACTCCAGCGTATCATCCGGGGTGTGATGCACTCCCGGCCAGCCTGCCGAGCTGAGCGGGATGCTTGGAATGCCCCTCCAGGCAAAAGCGGTGTGGTCGGATTCCACCCAGGGATCCACCCAGCTGACTGCGGGATATTCCTGCTGGACGGCGCGCAAGCCCTGCTCGAGCTGCTGCGACCCCGCCATCAGCGTGATGCTGTTGCTGCCCAGCTTGATGCCCACGCCGTCGATATTGATCACAGCCAGCAAGTTGGCTACATCCTCGGGGGAGCTTTGTTCAAAGTAAACAGTCGGCTCGATGGCACTGCCATCCTCTCCACTGAATGCAACCAATTCGATGCCGGTATCGGTTTTTTGCAGTGTTTGTGCCAATGTCAGTATGATGGCTGTACCGCTGCCATTATCAAACGCGCCCGGTGTGGTGTGGTCGGTATCATAATGAGCGCTGATCAAGATGCGTTCTTTGCGCTTCCCTTCCCGCCGCGCCACCACGCTGAACGTACTGGAAGGGATCCGCTGGCTCTCAATTTGTATCATCACTGGCTGGTCACCATGCTGAAGCAGGTACAATCCCGTCCGTGCAGAAACAGAGACCGAGGGGATCGTGAATTCCCAATCTTCATATATTGGGCGGTAGACATCCAACTTTGGGCTGACCATGATCACCGCTGCAGGCTGTTTTTTCTCCAGCATCTGCACAACAGGGTCGGGTCCTTGGATATAACAGGCGTAGCGCGGCGTCCAATCCTGGCGGGTCAATGCACCGGTGAGGACGGCAATTTTTCCGGCGATGTCCGCTCGTTTCAATTCCTCAACGGTGCAGCAGAACACCAACTTTCCTTTCACATCACACGGAGGCGAGAAAGTGTTAACCTTAGCTTCCAAAACGTTGTCATCGCATTCGAGTACACCAGCCTTGCAGGTCCATTGCGGGCAGGGATATTCCTGGCGGGTTGTTTTCCAACCAAATTCCTGAAATATCTTTTCTACATATTCACCTGCAGTGTTGATGGAAGGCATACCAATCCAGCGTTTGCCGATGTTGACTGTCAAATGTTCCAAATGCCCCCATGCCAGTTCCTTCGCTGATTTCATTAAATCCTCCACATATTGGGTTTACTTCTCGAGAAGCACAGCTTAATTGTATAACCCTGGTGTACAAGTGGAGGGTTTAAAATCTGCGTTTTGAAATTATCGTTTGGCGATCATTTCTTCCAGGATGGCGATCACACGCTTCGCCCGTTTTTCCTGTTCCGCAAGCGCTGTCATCCATTGGTCAGAAGGATAGATAATCTCGTGCTGGTCGGGTGTATCCAGCACCTGGCGCAGTTGGCTGAAATCCCCCTTATCCACGCGCTGCATGAGGCGATGGATCGACATCATCCCAAAACCACTGTGCAGCAATAATTCAATCACCCTCAACCGGTCAATCTCTCGCTGCGAGTATCGCCGGTAGCGATTTTCCGGGTTGCGCGGGACAGCGATCAATCCATTGCGCTCCCAATTGCGCAATTGATCCACCGACAGGTCAAGCGTGTTGGCGGTTTCACCGATGGACAACGTATTGCGGTTTATCTTACTTGCCATCCCGTTTACCCAACGATCAATCACCCGCAATGCTTTGGCGGCTCTTCGTTGCTCCTTTGTGATCGAATCCAGATAGGACCCAGCGTGTTCGGCTGCCTGCTCCAATTCCCCGGACACGGTTAGCGCAATCACACGGTATGCCTTCCGCCGGATGATCCTGCCGGGATACAGACCATCCAACGCAGTCCTCGCCAGGTGCATTTGGTCCAGGTGCTCTTCCGTGTACAACCGGTAACCATTTACGGCGCGCGGCACACGGGCGATCAAGCCCCATTTTTCATACAACAACACCGTATTGGGATGACAGCCCACAGCCCGAGCGATTTTGGATGTGCTCAACGGATTAAACGGCATGTGATATATTACCCTGAAATGAATTCCTCCTATAATAATATCAATTATCTTTGCCAACAAAAAGGAAGGCACCATGAAACCTGAACATAAAAAATATATCCTGACACAAATGGTCTGGTCGGCTGGTATCAACTTCATCATCAACGGTCTGGTGGCCTGGTTGATCTACAAAAAATACGCATTCATACCGCTGTTGGGAGATACCAGTATCAGCATGGACGCCATTTTTACCGTGGTCATCATCACCTTTATCAACGTTCCGCTGGTCGCCGCCGGTATTTTGAAGTTGCTCAATGAGAAAAAATTGCCGCCCTATGAAAGCAAGAAACCCATGCCCCAGGCGCTGCGCTGGCTGGTGCGCCATATCTGGGTATACGACTTGGTCATCACCATCCTGCTCGCCATCGCCCTGCCCCTGATCCTGGTGGGTAAATTGGAGCTTCTCCATATCACCCAGATGCGTTTTTGGTTCTTTGTATTCTATAAAGCCGCATTTGGGGCATTTCTTGGAGCACTGGCTAATGGACTGGTCTGCCTGAGCGAATTAAAGGCTTCTGTATAGAAAAGGATCGTTGAAAATAATTACAAGGAAAGTCAGAAAACAGTGGCTTTCCTTGTTTTTGTTATTGCTTAAGGGAATAGGGGTCGAATCGTGATGATGCAACGATCAAGTTCCGCAAATCCTCCCAGGGCACTTCTTCAAAAGCGCGGATAACGACAAACCGCTTTGCCACCCCTTTTCCCTGGAGCAACTTTTCAGGATCAGCGATAAATGCCCCGTGGATGAACGCCAGCCGGACATGGTCCTTGTGGATGCCGATCTGGCAAATTCCACCGCTGACCGGTCCGCCGCGCGATTCATCGTAATAGGTCAACCCGCGCCACAGGATGATCTCTGTTGCGCCGGGAGCCACTTCGGCAATGACGTTGCGCAGTTCCAGGACGATATCCCGAAATTCAGGTTTCGTCCGTTCGAGGAAATGTTGAACTTCGGTGAGCGACAGCATTTTTACATCCATTTGACCAAACAGGCTTTGCGTTATCGAACCGGACTCCACGGTTTCAATCTGGGTATCCAGCGTGGAACATTCGACTTATATTCCTTGTACTCCTCTCCAAAGCGCTTTATCAATCCAGGTTCTTCCGAGACTTTAAAATAAATCGCATTGACCACAACATTCAGCACCGCCAGTGCGGTAGTTCCAATCGATCCAAAAAGGACGGCTTCCCCGAACAGGATGATGATCAGGCTGAGGATCATGGGATTACGGACATGCGCATATGGACCGACAATAATAAGCTTTTCGGTCGGGTCCCAGGGCATGATGGTCCCCTTGCCGGACTTAATGAATACGATGATGGTCTTGATCAGAAAATAAAACCCAACCCAGATAAGCACAGCTCCGGCAATTACCAGATTGATGGATGGAGAAATCACCGGGTAGGAAGGGACTGCGCTTTCCAGGCGGATGATCAGACCTGGAAGGATAAAGCACATGAGAAAGGGTGCAATGAACGAACTGGCGTGACGAAGGAAATTTTTCATCAAGGCATGTTTCCTCTGATTATTCTACCTGATTCCAACCATAAACAAAAAGACTGCTTTCTATAGAAGCAGTCTCAGGCGGGGAGGGGGGGATTCGAACCCCCGGTCGAGGCATTCACCCCGACAATCACTTAGCAGGCGATCCCGTTCAGCCACTCCGGCACCTCCCCGGGATCTGCGCTCATTTTGGTTTGGAAGGCGGATGGTAAGGGTTTAGAATATCACACCCTTGCGGTGCCCATGTTGGCACTTCCCTGCAACGTTCCGTTTCCCTTTTCCAACCATCCTTGCGTTAAGCAAGATGGCGGAGGGAGAGGGATTCGAACCCACGTTGGCTTTCACCAAACCTGTTTTCAAGACAGGCGCCTTAAACCGCTCGGCCATCCCTCCAGAATGAGAGCGTTGTGATTTTATCATAAGGCAGGGGCAGGGTAAAGGCAGGTGGACGGGAATATTGTCGCATCCATACGGGCATGCTATAATCCAGCCGCTATTACCAGGAGAAATTGTTTCATGAAAAAATGTATATTAGGGTTCTTACCCATTCTCATTATTCTATTGGCTGCAGGTTGTCAATCGGCGGATGTTGCCCCGGTGCAGGCAGTGGAATCCTACCTAAGCGCCCTGACCAGCAAGGACCAGGATGCGCTCATCACCCTTTCCTGCAAAGAATGGGAGGATCAATCCCTGCTGGAATATGACGCGTTTGGCAACGTGACCACCGAGCTGAAGGACTTGAAGTGCTCGCTTTCAGGCAAAACAACCAACGAGCAGGGCGAGACCGTCACCCTGGTGAACTGCAGCGGTTCCATCTCGGCTTCGTACAATGGCGAGATGCGCACCTTCGACCTGAGCAAGCGCATCTACCAGGTCGTCAACCGTGGCGGGAGCTTGCAGATCTGCGGGTATTGATCCGTATTCCTATGCCCGGTAAATTCCATCGTTTCCTATCGGTATTGCTCATTGTTGCATTCCTGACTGCCTGCACATCGATGCAGACCGCTGTGCCTACCGTTCAGCCGACCGCGACCATCACGATTACACCCACGGCGACTGCCACCCTCATGCCTGCCACGCCCCAACCCACCCCGCGCAGCGTGGACGATTGGAAAGACTGGCCCATCCTGCCGCTCGTATCCGATGCCGCCAAAGCCATATACCAGCGCGGCCTTGCGCTCGGTACCAACCCGCATCATTTTTCGGTGTTCGGCGATTGCCAGAGCATGGCGAACGTGTTCATGGCGCGCTGACGACCAGGAACCGGATGTGGTCGCCGAGCTGGCAGCCAGCCTGCAGGAGACCATTGCCAATTTCCCGGGCTCATTCAGGCGTGTCGGTCCATCCACCTGGCCGGGTACCACGTTTGGCGCGCTCCTGTGGGACGGTTGGATCGACCGAACCCTGTTCAACTACTGCCCCGAAAATGAAACGGCGCTCGATTGTGAACTGCGCGTGTGGAACCCTTCCATCGTGCTCGTCAACATCGGCACGCACTGGGACGCGCGGAATTACGAGTACCTGCAAAGCATGCTGCAGCAGCTCATCGAACGCGGCGTGCTGCCCGTGCTGGCGTTCAAAGCCGATAACCGCGAGGGCGACGAACGCCTGAACCGCGAGATCGCCCAAGCAGCCATCCAGTTCGACCTGCCGGTATGGAACTTTTACCATGCTGCATCCGCACTGGAAAACAACGGGCTCAAGCACGCCCCCGACGACCGTGACATTTACCTCACCGATGCGGGGTTGGACCTGCACCGCTCTTCGGCGCTCGAAGCGCTAGATTCAATCTGGCGCCAACTGACCGGGCAATAAAATTTCCTTTTATTTATCCACGCTCGCCAATAACTGCCTGACAACCTTGCAGGTATCCTCGAGCGCTTGCGGGTCCACGTGCTCCAGCGTATCGCTCATCTGGTGCCAGTGGGCGGTCTGATCCTGATCGGGTTCGGGCTGCGCCACCAGGGTGAGCGCCACCCTGCCCTGCTTGGTGGCCACCAGTCCGTCGGTGAACGCCTGCCCCGCCTTTTCGCCCAACTTGACGCCGCGCAACTGGCGCTTGACCCTGCCGATCAACTCCTCGGCATCCGGATGGGTGGGATGCTTGATGATCAGCCCATCCGAGGATAACCAGGTAACCGTGCCCAGCCCGACTTCATCGATGACCACGTGGACAGCCTCCAGCCCCAACTCGGCAGCATGCAGCACCAGGAAGGTCTTCATCCCGTCGCAGGCGGTCTCCTCGCAGCCGGTGAGCGCCAGCCAGACCTCGGTGTTTTCAAGGGGCTTCCGTGCCACCTCGGCAGCCAGCGCCAGGCACACCCCAACACCGGAGGCATTATCGTTGGCACCGGGTGTGTAGGAGGTGAACTCCGCCTGAATGGTGAGCCCCATTGCCAGCAACTCCACGAGGGCAGGTACCAGGAGCACCCAGCGCAATCCCATCCATCCGCTCATGATGCCCAGGATGCCGAGCGCATAGGGTGAGCAGCATGGAAATGAAGGCACCTTCCAGCAGCAGGCTGAACACTTTCAACCAATTTTCGGAAGAATAAAATACCGGCGTGCGGTGGGTATCCAGGTGGGCGCACAGCACCACGCGCTGTTTGACCCTGCCCTTGGGCGGGACTACCCCGACCACGTTCTGGCTCCTGCGCTGCCGAAGCACCTGCCGCATCCAGGAGGTATCCAGGTTGGATTGCAGCAGCATGCCCCCCGCGCCCAGCAGCCCGGCGGCAGCCGGGAAGGTGAATCCGTGCCAATCCGGGAAGAACCACACCAGCAGCGAGCCGAGGATGGTAACGAAAAATGCCAGGGTGTACGGCAGGTAGGCGGAGGGCGAGCCGCTGAACTCCTCGATTGCCACGCGCTTCACGCCCACCTGTTTCAACTGCGCCGCGGCGTACACGGCGGCATGCCGCTCGCCGGAGGTGCACGAGCCGCGCCCGCGGACCTTTTTCGATAAGTACTCGATATGGTTCAGGATGACATCTATCGGATTATTCTTTGCCATATTTGGAAGCCGCCCACTTTCTTTTTCCTTGTAATTTTTCTTTCAGCGTTTGCGGTCTAAGCATTTCTGCGACCTGTTCGCCGGAGAAATTGCCCAATAATTTTCGAATTTTCCCTGTTTTCTTCCCGTTTTTTTCAGTGGTGAGCAATTCCATCAACCTTTCGCAAAAAGCTTTTTCGTCAAGCGCTTTCATCACATTAATATAAGATTGGGTTGAATGTGCATTTTGCCCGTTCACTGCATCATCGATAAAAGAGTCGGTCAATGCGATCGTCAAACCTTCCTGCAGGAATCTTTTCCCAAACAGGTAAATGTTCTCCAAACCATTCAGGTGTTTGGTCACAACAGATTCGGTCCAACTGCTTATTATGTCATTTTTTGCCTGCTGGACTTTTATGGCAAACAATTGGTCCAATTCAGCGGGCAATGTTTTCCTGATTTTCGACCATTTATTTTCTTTCAACTCAACCAAGTTCTCGAATTCACGAATTTTTTCAAGGGGGACTTCGTCCTTGATTTCCAGTGCTCGGGTTGTGTATGGAGCAATGAGATCTTCATCGGGAGGGATGATTTTTACCGATCGCGTTCTGCCGGTTGATTTATCCGTCGCGCTTACCTTTAACATCCCGTCAGAATCGATGTCGAAACCCACCTCTATTTGTGGAACACCTTTCGGTACTGGGGGAATTCCATCCAAGCGAACAATTCCGAGGATAAGGTTGTCGCATGCCATCGGTCTTTCCCCTTGCAACACTTTTACATCCACCACGGTTTGATCATCATTGGTTGTTGAAAAAATTTGTGTGCGCCTTACTGGAAGTGTGGTATTACGTTCAATAATATGCGTAGCCACACCACCCATTGTTTCCACGGAAAGTGTCAACGGGTTGACATCCAGCAATAGAATATTTCTTTCGATTCCTTCGAGATGCGAAGCCAGTATGGCAGCACCCATGGCAACAATTTCTGCGGGATCGACATCCTTGTGCGGCAACATTCCAAAAATTTCGTACACAGCTTTCTGAACCATGGGCATGCGGGTTTGCTGACCGGTCAATAACAGGCTTGACACTTCGTTGAGCGAGATTCCGGCATCCTTCAAAGCCTGTTGACAAGGAATCTTTATCTTTTTTACGATGGGGCCTGCGAGAGACTCCAATGTGCTGCGATCCAAATCGATTCTTAAATCGGTGTATTTCCCATCCCGTGAGATCAAAAACGGGACACAAATTTCTGTCTTTTGAAGCGTCGATAATTCCCGCTTGGCTTTTTCAGCAGCCCATTTTAAGCGTTGAAAACTGCCCCGGTCCAAGCGGAGGTTGACCTTGTCCCTTTTTTCGACCTCGTTACAAATCCATTCAATGATCTGCTGATCGATGTCATCCCCTCCGACCGACGTATCCCCGCCCGTCGCCTTCACTTCAAATACCCCTTCACCGACATCGATGACAGAGATATCAAACGTTCCCCCACCAAAATGCAATACGACCAGTATTTGATCTTGCTGTTTCCTGTAGCGATATGCCAGGGCAGCAGCGGTCGGTTCGTTGATGATCCGAAGGACATTCAACCCGGCGAACGTGGCGGCTTCCTTGACGGCCTGCCTCTGTGAATCGGAAAAATAGGCAGGGACGGTAAGGACGGCAGAGTCCACTTTTTCGGATAAAAATATCTCCGCATCGTTCTTGATCTTGCTGAGGAGCAGGCTTGCAAATTGAGGAGGGTTATACAGTTTTCCTCCCAAATCGATAACGATCCCTCCCCACTGGTTGAATTGAATCTTGTAGGGAGATGTCTTATCGATCTGTTGTATCTCTGCCGATTTGTATTTTTTTCCCAGGAACCGTTTGATGGAAAATATCGTTTCCAGGGGGAAAATTTCAGCCCGTTTCCTTGCCTCTGCACCCACCAATATTTCTTTTTTATCCGAGTCATAACCGATGATGGAGGGCGTGAAGCGCTCACCTTCGGCACTGGGGATGATGACAGGTTTACCGTCCTGCACCACGGAAGCCACGGAACTGGTCGTGCCAAAATCGACGCCAATGATGCGTGCCATTTACGTTTTTTCCAGCCAGTAGCCGTTCATGTGACGGATGGTGATGATCTCGCAGATGTGGTAGGCGTTGTGGGCGATCACCCCATGGAAATGCATGTGGCGGCGCACCTTGCCCTCCGAAAGCGGCTGATCCAGCAGCTCATCGGGCAGGGATTCGACATACTCCACAAGCTGCATGTTGACATCGATGACCTGCTTGATGGCGTTCTGCCAGGCGGTCTCGTCGCCGGGGTGGACGTCCTCCTTCCAGACCTTTTCCTCATCGCCCAACTGCGCTTTATCCACCTTGCCATCACGCATGAGCATGAGGAAATATTCCTGCCAGTACGCCATGTGGTTGACCACGCCCCACACGCTGTTGAACTTTTCCGAGGGGACCTGGGCGGCCTGCTCGCTGGTTAAACAAGCGACCGCCTGTGGAAAGGTGGCGTACCAGGCTCCGTTGGGATCGACCAAAAAACCTTCAATCGCATTTGCCAGATGTTGTGCTTCGGACATGGGAAATCTCCTTCAGGAAGATGTGTATTCATTATATACGGGGATAGCGGATGGGGACATTAATTGATTTTGTAAAAACAAAGTCCAAATTTATAACTTTTATAAAGCTCGTAGGGCGGGCACCCGTGCCTGCTTTTTAGAAAGATAATGGCGACAAGTCATTTTCATTCCTTGTTCCTCATTCCTCTTAACATATAAGAACCAAAAAATGAAGGAGTAAACAACCCCACCCTGCATCCATTTTTCTCTGTGGTACATTTTTCCACCGTCGACGATAAGATTGCTTCACCCTCATGGCTTTGCCTGAGGGTTCCCCCATGGGGATGCTCCGCGATCGCAATACTCTCCGTCCAAACCACTGCGAGTACTCCTGGTGACGTTCCGCCGTCTTGTGTATATAATATGGTTAGAAAATTCCCTGTTCCTTTTTGAGATAACACAACCCGGTACACCACAAAGGAGGATCATCATGTCCACAGAACGCGGCAAGTCATTCAACTATGCCATCGGCATGTTCGGCACGTCCATCCCCATCAACATGCTCAAGACCTACGCCGCCATCTATTACGTGGACAAGCTGGGGCTGACCACCGCGCAGTTCGCGCTGCATGCTGCTGATCTACACCTTCATCGATGCCATCGACAACCCGGTCTACGGCTTCCTCTCCGACCGCACGCGCACCCGCTGGGGGCGCCGGCGGCCCTGGCTGGTGATCGGCACGCCGCTGCTGGTGCTGGGCTTCATCGCCTTCTACAGCCCGCCAGCATTTCCTGGCCGGCAATTCCCTGTTCGCCTACTGCCATGCTGTTCTACATCCTCACCGGCACGCTCGATTCGGTCATCAACGCCAACTACGGCGCGCTCTTCCCGGAGCTGTTCCGCGACGATGCCAGCCGGGCCAAGACCAACGCCCTGCGCCAGGCATTCCAGCTGGTGGCCATGATCATCAGCATCGCCCTGACCCCGATGGTGACCAAGGCGCTCGGCTACAGCCTGACCGCCATCCTGTACGGCATCCTGGGCGGCGCGGTCATCCTGTACATGACCTTCACCTGCCAAGGAAGCAAGGTCCAGACCGATGAGGAAAAACCGCAAGCTGTGGAACAGCCTCAAGGACCTGCTCACCAACCGCAAATTCTGGATCGCCGGGCTTGGCCAACGCCTTTTACAGCGCGGCCATGTCGCTGGTGCTGGCCTCCATGCCTTTCTTTGTCAAGTACACCCTGGGCATCTCCGACGGCCAGACCACCTTCCTGTTCGCCGCGGTGCTGCTCATCGCCATCGGCTGCGTGGCGGTCTGGGCCTGGCTGGTGCGAAGTTCACGCTGATGCCGGTCTGGCGGGCGGCGCTGGCCACGCTGGCGGTCGCCTTCATCCCGCTCTACTTTGCCAATTCGCTGGTCACGGCCATCATCTGCAGCGCCCTGGTGGGCTTCGGCTTTGCCGGGGTGATCACCACCATGGACCTGATCGGCGCCAAGATCATGGACGAGGACACCGCAAAAGCACAACGTGCGGCGCGAGGGGATCATCTCCAACGCGCTGGGCTTCATGAACCGGCTGAACGGCCTGTTCACCAGCGCCGCCTTCTTCCTGGTCTTCGATGCTGTATCGGCTTCGAAAGCGGCGACAATCCCGGGCCGCAGCCGGACAACGCCGCCCGCTTCCTGCTGACGGTCGTTCCCGCCCGTCTTGATGGTGATCAGTTTTGCCTTCTCGTTCTTCATCAATTTCGATAAAACAGGCAAAGCCACGGCCGGCAGCCGCCGGCAGCGGAATAGACAGGAGGAACACCATGGCACTCATCCGCATCGACCACGTGCCCGAGACCGTCAAGGTCAACCTGCCGCTTGAACGTCATCCTGCCCGACCCGGGCAAGATGGGCGACGTGCCGGTGCGCAAGCGCAAGGTGCTCTACCTGCTGCACGGTCTGAGCGACGACGCCAGCGCCTGGCAGCGCTATTCCTCCATCGAGACCTATGCCGGCGCCTACGGGCTGGTGGTGGTCATGCCCTCGGTGGGCCGCAGCTTCTACATCGACCAGCCCAACGGGCAGAACTATTTCACCTACCTCGTCGAGGAACTGCCGCGCTACCTGAAGGATGTGTTCGGCCTGGCACCCAAACGCGAGGACACCTTCATCGCGGGCATCTCGATGGGCGGGTACGGCGCGTTCAAGGCCGCGCTGCTGCACCCGGAGCTGTACTCCGCGGCAGCCAGCTTTTCGGGGGCGCTTTCCCTGGAGATCATGCGCGCCAAGCCCGATGACCCGCGCACGCCGGAATTCGCGCTGCTCTTCGGCGACCTGGACAAGGTGACAGGCAGCGAGCACGACCCGGCGGTCTGGCTGAAGCGCGCCGCGCAAAACCCCTCCGCCCTGCCCAGGCTGTTCATCGCCTGCGGAAGGCAGGACGACCTGTACCCGATGAGCATCGGGTTCCACAAGGCGTGCCAGGCGCTGGGCATCCAGTCGGAGTATCACGAGGAAGACGGCAAGCATGACTGGCTCTTTTGGGATGCGCAGATCCGGCGCTTCCTGGCGGCCGTGCTGGGACCCATGCCGACCTCCTGACCTGCACGAGGTGAAATACCGATGCGAGGAGTTCGTTGAACGCAACGGAAATTAAAAAAGAATATGCCTGCACCATCGAAGCACTGAATGGCGCAGGCATTTTACCCTGCTGCCGCGCTCGAAAAAATCCGGCGTGATGGGAGCAGATGGGAGGGAATATCCCGTTCCTACCCTGGAACAGGTGCAAGGACTGTTTGCCGGGAATGCAGAGCTGGTGCGCAAAAAGACCGCACAGGGGTTTGACCAACTGGCAATGACGCCCATGGCAATGCCCCTGATGCACCTATTCGACCTGTTGCCGCGATGTGATTTTGAAACACGCCGCGGAAGGAAACATATTCCAAACCAGGCGTTCGGCATCCGAGCCGCAAGTCCTGGTGCGGGTGCACAAAGAGAAGCAGGTGTGGGTGTGGGACACCCTGAGACAGGCGATCGAGACCGGCGAGTTGGTATATTTCCCAACGGAGTACATGGTCAGCCATGGCGGGCAGAAAAAATCCGGGGTCATCCGCGACAGGCACATGTGTGGTATGCCCGGCTGGTCGGTGGGACTGGTGGAAAGCTCCCCGGTGATACCGGGGCAGGGACAAGGCAAAGTGGTGGGGGGCAGAAAACAACTGGAGACCGGTCTTTCTCCCAACGAATACCGGCGGGTGTTGCAATCGGAGGAGTACCGGGGGGAAACGGGTTTGACACTGGAGGATTTTATGACGCAGTTCCTCACCCACCTCGCAACCAGCGGTGAAGTAAGCCGCGACGTGGCGGACAGCAACGCCACCTGGTGCCTGGCGCATTACCTCAAGATATCCTATGCGGACCTGGTTGTCACAGGGCGCTGGATCCGGAGCGTTGGACGAGTCCGCATGGACATGCACCGCTCCAACAACAAGGAGTGCACCCAAAGCTTTGGGGTAGTCACGATGGTAAGACTTGGGGGATGATCCTTGAAAACTGGTTGAAAACCAGCGCGCGCCGGGTGTTCACCGATTCGCATATATAATTTCAGTATGAACAATCCCAACAAAAACTCACTCATCATCCCCGTTTTCGTGGACAAGGCAAAGGAAGGCAGCTACATGAACGTGCCTTTCAGCATGCCGCCCGATACCGAATCCATCACGCTCGCCTACTCCTACGAGCGCCATCACGAAAGCGCCGCGGCGGTGGAAAGCGGAAATATCACGGCACGGCAGGAAATCAATATCATCGACCTGGGGCTGATGGCACCGGACGGCACGCAGGTGGGAGCTTCCGGTTCCGACAAGCGCACGTTCACGCTGAGCGAGACGGATGCCACACCCGGCTACCGCCCGCATACCCTGACGCCCGGCGAATGGCAGATCATCCTGGGCGCGTACAAGGTGGCGGCGGAGGGTGTGAACGTTACCTATGAGATCACCTTTGCGCCCAAACGTCTGCGCCTGCTCAAAGGCGACCTGCATACGCACACCCTGGCATCCGACGGGGTGCTGACCGCCGGTGAGCTTGCCCAGCGAGCACTGCGGCACGGGCTGGACTTCCTGGCCATCACCGACCACAACCAGATGGTGAGCGCGGACGCCCTGCCCCACCTGCCGGGACTGACGCTCATCCCGGGTGTCGAGTACACCCTGTACAAGGCACACGCCAACTTCCTCGGCTGCGACAAACCCTACGATGAATCCTACCCGGCGAACGACCTGGAGGGCATCCGTGCCCGCTTCCAATCCGCACGCGTCCGCGGCGCGACCATTACCATCAACCACCCGTTCGAGGAGGTGTGCCCATTCACGCTGGACCTGAACACGCTGCCCTTCGACTGCATCGAGGTATGGAACGGACCGATGCGGGAATCCAACTTCAAGGCGATGGGGCTGTGGCACAGCCTGCTGGCGGCAGGCAAGAAGATCGCCATCAGCGGCGGGAGCGACTACCACCGCGATTCGCTGTTCCTGTTCCCGGGCGGACCGACGACCTGTGTGTTTGCCATGTCTGCAAGCCCGGCGGATATCTTATTGGCGCTACGACAGGGGCACGCGTATATCACCTTTGCCCCCAACGGACCCGCGCTGGAGATGACGGCGGGGGATGCCATGCTGGGCGACAGCGTGGAATTTGGAAAAGTGAAGGAGATGCATATCGCGGTCAGCGGGCTTATCACAGGCGATGTGGTTCAGGTGGTGACGGCGCAGGGCAGCACACCGCTGGTCAAGGCATCCGCGCCCGGAAGCTGGCAGGGGAAGTACGGCATGGCTGCGCCTGGCTTTGCGCGGGTGGAGGTTTTGCGCGGCTTCCTGCCCGGTCTGCCGCTGTTGCCGGCGTTGATCGGGAATCCGATTTATTTTGATAAGGGGTAATAGCGACCAACGCTCAACAACAATGCACATAATACGTGGGATGGTCGCCCTACGAAACTTACAAGAAGGATAAGAGAGATTCTTCGGTCGCAATAACCGCCCCCTCAGAATAACATGCGGAACGTTAGAGCGATAATATCCCCTGGCGCAGGAAGACATCCACAGCAGCGCCGACGAGGGCGGAGTTTTCAAAGGATTCCTTCACAACTTTTAAGTCGCGGATGGCTTCCTCGGTCATTAGGTGGCTGCGGATGCGCTGGCTGATGCGATCGACAAAATCCTGGCAGGCATTCACCACCCCCCCGCCTATCACGATCATGTCCAGGTCGAGGATGTTGACCAGCCCACCCAGGTTGATGGAGATCAGGCGGATGACCTGCTCGATGATGGCGGCTGCGGCAGTATCGCCGACGGCTTCGGCATCGAACACATCCGCGGTGGCGATGGCACGTTCCTTGGATATGACCTGCAAATACGGGCTTTCCCCTTTTTCGGCGGCGCGTTGCCCGGCGCGGGCGATGGCGGGTCCCGCCACGAAGGTTTCGAAACAGCCCTTGCGACCGCAGCCGCAGGGATAGCCGTTGACCTCGTCGAGGGTCATGTGCCCGAAGTTGCCGGCAAAGCCGTGCGTGCCGCGGTGAAGCCTGCCATCCAGGAACAGGTAGCCGCCGTAGCCGGTACCCACGGTTGCCCAGGCGACATTTTTGACTCCCTTTGCAGCACCCCACACCACTTCCGCCAGCAGCGCCATGCGCACGTCGGTGGCGGCGAAGACATCCACGCCAAAGCGCTTGTGGATCAAGTCACCCAACGGGACGTAGCGCCAGCCCAGATTGGGAATGAGCACCGCCATGCCGCTATCCTCCTCGAGGTTGCCGCAGCAGCTCACCCCGAAGCCGCGGAATTTTCCGGGCAGTGCGCGTGCCGTATCGATGGCTGAGGCAAAGAGTTCGATCAACGCTTCAGGGATGGCGCGGTGGTCAGCATCGAAGGGGACCGGGAATTTCTCCACCGGCATCAGGCATTTCCCGGAGGAATCGAGGATGGTGAGCGCCACCTTGGTGCCGCCGATATCCACGGCGAGCGCAAAATCCCCGGTGTTGGAGGATGGCATTGGTGATGCCTTCATGCAGCCCACTTGGAGTTAAGCACTTCGACCGGCTTGCCGTCTTTTTCGATGATTTGGTATTTGAATCCGCGCTGCTCGATGGGACCGTAATCATGCCCGGCAGCGACGTGGAAGCTTGCCACGAACACCAGGGGGATCCTCCCCGTGTTGACGACACGGTGAGCGTACGGCGGCGGGATGTGGGTGACCGTGCCGGCTTTCCACGGCGCTGCAACGTACTCACCTTCCCTGGTCATCATCTGCAGCACACCCTCACCCTGCACGCAGTGGTAGATCTCGGGTTGGTCGTCGCGCTCATGGAAATGCCCCTTGGTCATGTGGTATTCGCCGCCCACGCTGCCGGGGTGGATGAGCGTGGTGCCGAGCGCCATGTCGGAATTCTTCGTGATGAACGGATAATAGCGGATCTCATACACCAGGCGGTCGCCGGATTGGATGATCTGCTGCACCGCCTGCTTATCGGCGAACATCATTGACAGGTCACTCAGCCTGCGCTGTTGCACCTCGGGACAGGGGGTGAAAACGCCGGTGGATTCATCGAGCTGGACGCTGACAGGCAGGTTGTTGACGGGGATTTCCTTCATGATGGTTGTTTCTCCTGGATTTAAACTATAAAGAAATTTGGAATAATAAAAATAAGGGTTAACGTGCACCTATTGTATCAAGTGATTGGCAGGCGTCAACGGATAGAAATCCAAAGGGGGATTGTGAAAACGAAATTGGAAATAACTCAGGATGAACGATGGATGGTGGAAGGACTCACGGTTGCTGCCGAAGATACCAAGCTCGAATTTCGTGGTAAATATCCAACCACTCTTCGGGGATGTCACCCGGGAACAGCAACGCGCTGCGATAAGCAACCATGGCAAGGGTTTCATTATATGCTTTCAAACAGGATTGGTGATCAACACATGGGTAAATATCGGAATACTCCGAAATCCCGCCCAATTTACAATGCTTCAAGCGGGCAAATAATTCATTGGCTTCCCGGTCGGGGTTTTCATACACCAGTTTGTAAAACATATCGTGCGAAATTTCGTGTGCCAATGCCTCCCGCGAGAGCCAGCCCATCGAAATGATCTCCGATCCGGGCTTATACAGCGAATATTTGTATGTCCCATCGGATATCACTTTAAATATCAGTTCCCCGCGGTAACCCATGCTGTAGGCAACCTGCCGCAGATAAAATTCCTTGAAATCATCCGAAGTGACCAGAACGGCATAGATGACGAGGACAAGCACGATAAAAGGAATCACCACCCTGCGCATATCTCTATTTATACAGTTGGTTGCAATCAAAAATCAAGAGGCAGGATGGCGTGCATGGGAACACATCCAAATCAAGGCTTCGCGTGCAACTCAGAGGAGAGGGACTCTTCGGGGACGAGGGTTCCATCATGGCGGATGTGCAACACATGAATGCCGCAACCGCCCAGGTACCTGCCCACCAAATGGTGCCGGTGGCAGTTGGCGGGATCCTCCTCGGCGCACATGAGCGCCACCTTCTCTTTTTGAGCAACCTCGAGCAGGTGCCGGACACCATCCAGGAAGAAATCCTTCTGCATGACTGCGGGGTAATCGATCAGAATTAATAAATCCTTCCAACCAGTTGGCACTTTTCCATCCTTGTAGCAGGCAGGGTCATTGGGACGTCCACCGAGCCGATCACCGAGGTATTCATAGCGAATGCCGGCATCCGCCAGGGGCTGACCGATGCGTTTCTGGTTGAATTGGGGGCTGAAACGACTGAAGGGCACGCTGCGCACATCCATCAGGACAGTGATGTCATACTTTTTCAGGAGTCCGATGATCGTTTCCAAAGGACGTTTGCTGTGCCCGATGGTGTAAATGGTAAAGGGTTTATTCATCTTCAACCTCGTTTTCCATTTTTATATCACGGGAAAGGGCAATTGCCTAATCGGGACTGCATTTTAAGATTTCCAACACCTCGATCTTTTAGCTTTTCACTTCCAATATTTCGTTGGCAACCTAAAGGATAATGCAGGAATCGGGTACCATCGCCAGATTGGTGTCGTGGTAATTGTATTGTCCCAAACATCGTTCCGTGCAATGACAATCAGGTTGTAACAAGACGTGATTATGAGAAATCGATTGCGAAGCGGAATTTCATATCGTCTTCGAACCACATCGGGAAGTTCGTCCCCCACAGGTTATTGACCAAATTGAAATGCGGTCCTTCTGAAAGGACAGGCAGCGTATCCGGGAAGTCCATCAGCGGTGGTTTGCCGGGTGCCATCAGCGGTGCATCGAGCGAATGAATGGCGATCGTACGCTCCTTGGTGCTGTATATCACACCATCCTGGATGGCATGCAGCCCGCGGTTGCCGCGCGAGACCACCTGCAGCGGATCCACCAACTGCCCCAGCTTTTCCATGCGGCAGGTGGCATCCCTGCCCAATCCCGGCTGCATGGCAAGCCACATGGCTTCCGGCAAACGGTTGGCGGGTTTATTGAACCACTGCACGGTCAGTTCAAGCTGCGGGCGCTCTTCATTAAAATTCCACTCCACAGTCATCAGTTCCGGCGCGCCGTAATCCTTGCGGGCGGTTTGCGGAAAGGTGAGAAACGCCAGGCAGGCATTGTGGCGGGTGTAGAAATCCCGTATTTCGGGCTGCCAGGTACGGCGTTCGGCATCGGTGTTTTCCAACCCGGGCTTGGTGAAATCCAACCTTCCCCATATCTCGACCAGCGGAGAGGAACGGATGTACTGCTTCCAGACACGGTCGTAATCCGCCTGATCGAACGTGTGATAGGTCAGCTCCCCCAGGCGGCATTGCGGGACCTTCCACTGCTTGCCTTCCAGGTAATATTCCAGCGAAACGATAGCGCCAGTCTGTGCATCCAACGCGGCGTCGAAATTTTCGTTGGCGAAAACAGGCTTGGTGTAATCCACACGCTTCCAGCCGGCGGTGTTGGGCGGGCTGGGCTTCAGCGCCAGCAGATGCTCGTAGGCTTCCTTTGCCAGCGGCTTATTCCACAGAGAGCGGATGGCGGAATCGATGATCTGGCGCTTCTCATCCCATGAGGATTCGACTAATTTAAAATTGGGGAGGTCGCGCGCCTTTTCAAAATCCTTGCGCGCCAAGTTTTGATCATCCGCTAGGTGCGTCTTGATATCCATCCCCCAGGTATGCTCTGCGATCACAATGAGCTTGCGATAGAAAGCCCGGATATCCGGGGACTCTTCGTAGATCTTGCCGCCTTCGCGCCAAATCTTGCGCAGACGAAGCAGCTCTTTGAATTGAGACACCTTGAGCGGATCGGAGCCAATGCCATGGATCCAGGTGTCGCCGATCTCCTGCGTGACGACGGGTAATTTCTCCTTGAACGGTTCGAGGACCCGGGCGAATGCATCCAGGGTGGATGCCATCACCTGCGCTCCGGGAAATTCCTTCTGCAGGTTGGAATAAATCTCATCCACATCCGCGCGGGTCTGGGGACCCAGGTTATCGTCGCTGTGGGCAAATGCCAGCGCTTCCTCGCAGCCGGGCAGGCTGAGCGTGCTGCCGTACACCCCTTGGTAGATCATCAGGATCTCGCTATCGTCAGCGGCGCGCCAGCGGAACACCGGCGGCACATCCGGCACAGCGCTGGCAGGGTTGACGCCGATATGCAGCAGCCTGACCCCGGCTTTCGCCAATATCGGGACAATGCCGATGGTATGCCCGGGCACATCCGTCAACTTGGCAGCAATCGTCTTTTTACCAAAGCGCTTGTCCAACTCCTTTGACAGGCTCAACCCAAACCGGTACAGGTCGGCGTCCATCAGCTCGGTATGGGTGGTAAAGGGCAGAGCGTGCCAGGCAATATCACCCTGGCTGATGGCTTTTTCCATCTCCTTGCGTTCGCGGGCGGATGCCTGTTCGAGGTATTCGTAGATCAACCAGGAACCGGTCGTCCAGATGAAGCGGTCCCTGCCAGCCAACCGCATCTCCTCCGCCAGGCGCATGGCTGAAGGGATATGGCGGCGGAAGTATCCCTGCACAACGCTGGAAGCCATATCGGTAAAACCGATATCCAAGTGCGTCTTAAAGATGAGATGAACTTTTTTTATCATGTGCTCACGAACTAACGGATCTCTTTGTATTTTGCAGGGTCATGCCGGGCAAACCCAATCAATTGTTCCACCTCGGCTTCCGAAGCAAATGCTTTGAAAGGGATCCAGACCTGCATGGCGGTGGTGGGGTAGCATAACAACCCTTGCGGCGTCTTCACCACCCGTTCCAACGCATCCCAGCGATACGTCACCGGAATGCTTTCTTCCATATCAATGATAACCGCTTCTGAAGAAATGGTGAACGTTACTTTCCTGCCCATTTCCGGTCGCTTTGAAAAATTTACCCGGATCATCAGACGCAATATCACCGGCATGAGGAAAAAGAAAAAGGGGATGAGAAGCAGCACCAGCATGAAACCCAGCTCGAGGGAAAGGTTCTCCCGGGCTATGATGGCGAGGGCAATGCGCGAACCGACCACCAGCAGCAGCGCTACCGCCAGGAGCGTGGTCATCCAACGCCGGCGCAAACGGTAATGCCAGATGCCGGCGTTGGCGATCTCATCCACCGACCAGATGTAGCTTCCTTTAAGTGTTATTCCTTTCGATTCAGACAATCTAAGCCACCTTTTCGGAAGGCGTTTTTACTTTTACCAGCGAGACCACTGAGAGCAGGAATAACACAGCATAAATGAAGAAGATAACCAGGTAGCCTAGCCCCGGAAGCAGCCCGTTGAAGAAGTCCGCCAGCGGACCGCCGATGCCCTGCCCCACGATACCCGCCCCGGCTCCCGCCAGGTTGGAGATGCCCAAGAACTTGCCGGCTTCGGCAGGAGGCACCAGGTCGGTGCCGAGCGCCCAGTTGGTAGCCATGAACGTTCCCGTACCGGTGCCGATGATGCAGCCGCTCACCATGACCATGGCAACGTAGGCGGCTTGCGGAAGGTGCAGCACCCCCGTATTGGCGAGGAATCCCGACAGTACCAATAGGAAGGCTCCCACCGCGGCGATGATGCCGGCATATACCACCAGGCGCTTCTTGCCCACCTTGTCCGCCAGCTTGCCGCCGATGAGCGCCGAGGGTAGCAGGAACAGCGCCACCACACCCATCAGCAGCGTGGTCATAAAGCCAGCCTTATCGATCTTGAGCACGTCCTGCAGGAAATAGAAGGCAAAGCCCTGGATGGAACCGATGGCAGCCAGGAAGAGCAGGCGGTTGACCACCCACCAGATGAAGGATGATTGCGCCTTGGCTTCCTTGCCGATGCCGATGCGCGCCCCGTAATACACACCGAGGAAAATAGCGCCAGCCATGCCCAGCAAACCCACCAGACCAACAATGAGGATCTGCGGGAACAGGCTGAGCGTGGCAACGAAGTTCCCGCCCTGCTTGACCAGCCAGACCGCCACCTGGGTGATGGCGACAAAGAGCACCGTCAGTGCCAGGATGCGCAGGAAGGTTTCTCCGAACTTGCTTTCGATTTTCGCAGTGGAAGGTTCCTCTTTGGCTGCAAGCACGGTTACGAGCATGGTCAGCAGAAGCACTGCGGCCATGATGAAGCCCACCAGCAGCACGTAACCCTTATCCACCAGGGAACCGATGCCGAACGCCAGGATGAGCAGCGATGGCAGCAGCTCGAACACGGCCTTGGTGCCTGAAGAAAAACCGCGCTGTTTTTCCGGCACCAGGTCGGGGATGAGCCCCTGCAGGGCGCCGTGGGCAATGTTGGAAACGAACTGCGACAGGATGGTGGCTATGATGAGGACGATGAAGCCCAACAAGACGCCATTGATCACCTTGGGAGCGTTATCCGCCAGCGAGCCGAACTTGGGCGAGATCACCATCAGGATGACGCACAGCGAATTGAGCGCGGCGCCGATGACGATGAACGGGCGGCGGCGACCCCATTTCGAGGTGCTGCGGTCGCTCAGGTAGCCAGCCAGCGGCTGCACCAGGATGGCAACCGCCAGCCCGATGACGCGCACGATGGAAAGGTAGGTGTTCTTTTGCGCTTCCGGTGCGAACAGCAGCACCAGGTAGGGCGCCAGGATGGGCGTGAGCACACCCGAAACGAAGCTCTGCCCCAGCCAGTAGGCGTTCAGGGCGAAGTGATCATACCAGCGCAGTTCTTTTTTCATTGTCTCCTCCAGATAATTCTCAAATTAAGAATGCAAACGCTCGTTATCTTGTATTTCAACTTCTCCAGATCCACCGTTTGATGTAATCCCGTGAAGTTAGGACTCAAAACGGTCGTTCCACCCACCACTGATCCGGGTTGAACACGCACCCTTTTTCATCGAACTTAATGCCCTCCTGCATGAGCAGCTGCTCCTGCATCGATGTGCCGATGCCCCCGCCGAAGGTGCTGCAGGTGCCCTTGCTGTTGATGACGCGCTGCCAGGGCACATCCAGCATTTCGCGGCTGCTCTTGAGTGCCGCCATGGCGTAGCCCACCTCACGCGCCGAGCAACCACTCACGATCTTGGCGATCTGCCCGTAGGCGACCACCTTGCCGGCAGGCACCTGGCGAACGACATTGTAAATTCGAGTATATAAATGAGTACCAGCGGTATCTTTAATCATCTCCCTCCACTCACAACACCCAAAGGATTTTCTTGTTCCCGGTCAGTTCGATATACAGATCGTCCACCTGTTTGCGGCTCTTTGCTTTGAACATGGCGGAAACGGATAGAAATTTATCACCACTGCTTTTGTGCTCGCTCACTTCCCGCAAATCCAGGTCGGGTACGTGCTTTTTCAGGATCTTGAGCACCATGGGTTTGAATCCCGCTTCATTCTTACCGATGATCTTGAGCGGAAAGGTGCAGGGAAATTTTAGCGTTGGCGGTTTACGGTCGTTCATGCCTTGCCGCGCACCTTCTTTACCTTGACTGGCAGCGAGCTAGCGTACGCCAGCGACCGGGCGAGCCATGTCTTCAACTGCACCTCATCAGCCAACATCGATTGCGGCACGGTGACGTATTCGCTCATCACCCTGCCCTTGACAGGCTCGAAAGGTGTGCTGCCCGGGATTTCCAGGAACTTCGCCTTGTCCACTTCCGACAAGCGAAAGAATAGCTGCTCCTGGTGCAACCCGGTGAACATGTTCCCCTGCAGAAAAACGCACGGAAAACCAAACATAACCCGCAGTTCGGCATCGGGGGCATGCTTCAGCAGCGCATCCAGTTTCGCCACCAGCTCCGGCGGCGACTTGCGCCACGCGGCGGTTTCCATTTTCGGTTTGGCGGGCATGCGTCCCTCCGGGATCAATCCATCAGTTTCTTTTCACCGGTCAGGGCGCGGTGCTCGGTAATGTTCATGCCGGTTTCCAGGCAACCCAAATACTTGCCGTCCTTGCCACGCAACGCAAAGTATTGGATGAGGATCTTCTGCGTCCCTTTGACGCCCTGGATATCCTTGTCGATCCAGAATTTTGCCACATCGCGGGTGCCGGCTTTCATCTCAGACAGGATGCGTTCCACCACTCCCAGGCTTTTGGGTGGATGGCAATCGCGCACGTTGCGTCCTACCACAACGGTTGGGCGGCGGAACAGGCGGGTCTCATGCCGGTTCCACGCAAGCACATTATCGTTGGCATCCACCACCGACCACTCCACGGGGAGCGTTTCCAGAATGGCTTCCAGCACGTCCTTGGGTAATTCACCGATCATACGATCTCCTTAAAACAAGAATGATTAATATATGGTATCAGAGCACTTGGAACTTTGCAACTGGTGCACGATAATCCTGTAATTTAAATGTGGTATATTCATCGAATTACCCTGCATGGATTGAGACAACGCATGTCCAAAAAACACCCTCCCTCTTTTTCCCGCCGTGATTTTCTAAAAATTTCCTCCTCCCTGATCACCCTCGCCGGGTTGGAAGCGTGCGCAAGACCCTTCGTGCCCGATGCTCAACCGACCCCCTTCACGTCATTCACCTATACCCCCACCGCCACAACGGAACCCACCCCAACCGAAACACCGACTCCGCAACCCACCCTTTCCCCGCTGGAACAGGCGGTGTTGGAACAAGGCGTTGCCCAGAGCATACCCGCCATTGAGTATCACGGGCAGCATTCCGATTTCCCCGGTGTAGGGCAGATGCGACCGGAATGGTTCGATGACCAGCTGCGCTGGCTGGCAGAGAACGATTTCCATGCCCTGAGCCGCGATGAGCTAAACGGGTACCTGTTCAGCGACCTGCAGCTGCCTGCCAAATCCATCCTCCTCACCTTTGATATTGGCTCTAATGCCGCGCGCCAGTTCGACGAGGAAATGATGCCGCGCATCCGGGATTACGGGCTGCACGCACTGGCGTACATCCTGACGGATCATTATATGGATGATTCCATCGTGTGCCTGGAGAATGCCTGCTGGGCGCATTACGCGCGCTGGGCGAACAGCGGCTGGGTGGATTACGGTTCCCATTCCGTCACACACAGCTACATGGCGTCCATGCCCTATGCCAGCGCATTGGAAGAACTTGTTCAATCGAAAAACAATATCGAACAGCGGCTGTCAGTGAAAGTGGACTCCATCGCCTGGCCTTATGAGGATGTGCCATCCACCTGGGCTGCCATGCTGCAGGAAGCCGGGTACCAGTCGGGGTTTGGCGGATATCCACGCCCGATCCTGGAATGTGTTGTATACCCGCGCGATCCACTGTGGGGGAACCTGCCGAGACTGCTGCCCTATTCCTTCCCAGAGGCTTACCCCAAGCTGACAGCACGCACTGAAGGGATCACATTTGCTGAACTGATCACACGCAGCATCACCCCGCCCAAACAATAAATCGCTAAAAGGATTGGAGCATTTTGGAAATGCTCTGCTGTACCTAAAGCTCCACCCGACTGCCTGTTGCGAAATAATCCAGCTTTTCTCCCATCGTCTCTTTCAACACCCGGTAAGCCCTCATGCCAGTGCAATGACCCGTGTAAACTTTTTCAATAGGATACTGCAGGATCGCCCTTCCCAGAGCTTCAACATCTTTTTTACTGCCTGCCATGCTGTTCTTGAATGGCAGATCAATGAGGTGGAATCCGCCAAACACAGCTTTGATCCTTTGATTCGGGAATTGACTGAGCACAGCATCCAGCATGTTCAGAATGCCATGATGTGAACAACCTGTAAACACCACCAGATTCTCTTTTTCCCTGACAACCAGGATCAATTCGTGCTCGAAGTCATCCAACCGTTTGGAATGCTCCGCATGGATAAACAGATGGCGATTGCCCTTTGGAGTTGGGTGTCGCTTGTCAATTTTCGTGAGGATGAATACATTCGGTGCCACCTCAGAGAATTGATCGACATACTCGAATCTCAGCGGTGATTGATGGAAAAGTTCTTCATCCAGGCCGATCCGGCGCTGGATCAATCCAAAGAAATGGATGTAGAAACGTTCCGTGCTGCTGCTGCGCAGGTATAATCTCGCCCTGGAATTCGCTTCGAAAAATGTTCTCAGACCACCACCGTGATCGTAATGATGGTGCGATAGAACAGCAAACGAAGTATCGGCAATATTGACACCCAATTTTTCGGCATTGAGGAGAAAGCTGCCGGTCACACCGGTATCAAAAAGGATCTGGTGCCCTTTTATCTTGATGCAAACTGAAAGCCCGCGTTCTGAATGCAAATCCATTCCAAAGGGATTTGCATTGTTATCAATCAATGAAATAACTTCCATTGTCTCTGCTCCGGGATTAAGTGTCAATCGTTTTAATATGAAACAGCTGAAAGAATAATGTGACCTAAGAATTATAGTAGCATGAAATCAAGCGAATGTTCTTATTTCCATTTTATGGCTGATAATCCTCGCTTATGATAACTTGCACACTGCTTAAGAGTTCATCATCCGTCATCCTTTGTATCAAGGCATTGCTTAAGGGCAAATGGATGATCATTTCCGGTTTGGCGTCAGGATCCACATAGAACCTTCTCATTGGCTTGAGTTGATACAATCCATTCAAGGTCACAGGAAGAAGGTCAAGGGATGTCTGACGCAGGAGGTACACAAAGCCGCGCCGGAAGCGATGGATTTCACCGTTGGGTGTTCTTTCACCCTCCGGCAGGATAATGATGCTCTGGTTTTCATCCCGATTGCTGAGATGAAGATCGATGGCGCTTTTTCCACGCCCTTCCCTACCGCTCTGCACAAAAACTGCCCCCGCCCGGCTTAGGATCGCACCTAATAAAGGGATCTTCTTCAAAAATGCCTGGGCAACTACCGATGCACGCGGAAATGCACCGATTAAGGAGAAACCGGCATAAAAGCTGGGGTAATTGGAGATTATCAAGTATGCATGGTCCGGAACGACATTTTCAAATCCCGTGACTGTTAGATGCTTTCCCACAATCGCAAAAAGCAACTTTACGAACCAGCGCTTCATGGATGGCAAACAATCCTTATCAATAAAAGAAACAAGAATCGCCATGGGAAGAGTCACAAAGACGAACAGGTGTGTGATGGCATACATGGAAAATGTTGCCAAGATGATGCGGATAATCCTGAAAAGCTTCCTCATCTCAAACTTGCTTTCGTAATTTCGACCAACTTGGCCGAATCAACGCGCATGATCGATCCATTCGGTAATCGTTTTCACCGCCAGCCCAAGATTGCCGATCTGGCAATGATTCTGAGCATTTTCCTCCCGTGTAAAAAGGCGACTGGTTTTGGAACGGACATTCTGCAACGCGGCAATCTGCCTATGGAAATGGTTCAGCGGAATGATATGGTCTTCGGCACCTGCCATCAGCAGAACATCCTGCTTGACCAGGGGGGAGATATCGCGGGTTGTGAATTTCCTGCTTTGTACAAACACTTCGTACGACGTGCAAACCCCAAAAACCAGCATGGCCTGGTGCATCGCCCAATCGAACAGGGGGCTTTGTTTCATGATGCCTGCCAGGATATTGTTAAACGCACTTTTCGCCCGAAAGTTAAGCAGCATGGTCAGCAGCGGTGCAATCGGTTTCATCTTTTGCATCGTTGTGTCCATCCAATCGTAGAAGACATCGTAGGCGATCACGCGCTGCACGCGCGGCTCAAATGCAGCGGCGCGCAGCGCCAGGCAGCCACCCATGGAAATTCCCAACAGCGTGACATCCTGAAGGCCGAAGTAATCCAATATCATGCTTACCGGTTTGTGCCATTCTTGCGTCAGTAACAAATGGGAATCCTGCAGCGCGCCACCCTGACCCGGACCTTCAAAGCAAATGACGTTGTAGCCTGCGTCACGGAGATGCAGGATGACGGGAATGAACTCTTCAATATAACTATCGAATCCACCATGGATCACGATGGTATCTTTCGGTCTTGGGTGGGTAAAGCAGTATGCCGGTAAGAAACCTTTAATCCTTCCGTCCTGATAAGGGACAACGTGGCAGTCATTTACTTTTATCCTATAGGACTTCCACATCAAGCTTAGGAATTTTTGACGCGTGGTTATCTTGAGCGGATCATTCTGCTGCATGAAGAATTCAGCGGAACGGAAATAATAAGCAGCATTCCGATTGCGCTTTTCGGCAAGCGCTTTCTCTGCCAGCGCCAGGAACTCTAGGCGATACGAGGGGAAGTCCAAGAGGCGCGGGGCAACGGCTTGCATATCCGCCAATGCGCTCTCGCCCAGGTAATTGATCCAGCGATTCATCTGGAAGTTGATGGATGGTTCAGGGTGCAATGATCGTAATAGCCGACGTGGAACTGGTACACGTTTTTCATATCTCGATCCCCTCCAACGCTACAAACGATTCAAGCATTCATATTATTAGGATGGAAATACCTTCGGACAAGACCCCAGGTGACGGTCTTTGTCAGTTCTTGATTACTATTCGATTGAGTAACCTACACTGAAAATCTCCGTGCAATACCATGAAGGTTGAATAAGTACCAATAGCAGGTCATTCATCCAGCCGATCACGCGCCACCAGGGATAGGAATTCGGATCAGCGTGCCTCCAGCGAGAGGTTTTGCCATATAGCGCACCGTGTTAACGAGGTTGCCCATTTCGATCCCATGGCGTTTGCGGGTTTCCACAAAACCCACCTTCTCCCAAAAGCGTTCCGCCCGCGTATTGCCCTCGACCACCCCCAGGCGAAACCACTGCGCCCCGTTACCGATCGCCCACTCTTCCAGTGCCTGGTACAATGCACGGGCATCACCGCTGCCGAAGCGTGGCGTGGCGACCATGAACAAGCCGATATGCCAGACTCTTTCTGCCAGGAGATCGGAGACAACGCTTGCCATGCCGATCATGGCGTTGGTCTCATTCACAAAACCCAGGTACCACAATTTTGTGTAGTTCCAACCCTCAGGGGGCACATCGTGGAACTCTTCTTCCGCTTCGGTGGATTTTGCAGGGCGACCCTCGACAGCGAGGAAATATTCCGGGTTGGCTTCGAAGAAACGCTGGAGTTCCGGGGTATCCTCTTTTTGTAATTCGAAAGCCCGGAGGGTTCCAGAAGAAAATAAAAGCGGACCAGCCAGTTGCATAGTATTCCCTCCCTATATTCCGCGAATTTACTGTGGCAGGAACAAATACGTGAAGAAGCGTGGTTTACGCCCCGGCACGGGCGGATTACCGGTGGCAGGCATCAGGATCTCCAGGATACGCTGGTTCATGCTCCGGAACTCTTCCTCGCTCAGGTTCAACGTACCGAGGCTGAGGTCCACGCCATCCTTCAACGGGTCGAAGGTTTCCTTTTCGCTTTTGCTATCCAGATACCTGCGACCGGCGCTCATCAGGGTGGAGAGATAAATGAGGAACGCCTGCTGGTAATCCTGCCTGGTCATACCGTGCAGGTCCTCCGATTTCAGCGAGGGCAGGGCTGCCACGGCATACGTGCGTTCCACGGTGCCGCGGATCTGCGTCTCGCCAACCACCTGCAGCAGACCGCCCTCGACAAGGGCATTGATGTGACGGTATAGGGTGGTCAGCGGGGTATGCGGGATGGCATCTGCCAGTTCCCTGGCAGTCATGTGCCGGCTGGACAAGGCAGTGATGATTTGGAACCGGATGGGGTGCAACAGCAAATCAGCTTTCTGGCTTGGCATGGGTGCTCCTTGACATTATTTCCATTATTGGTTATAATACCATTATTGATAATATAGTCGTTTGTGATTTTAGTATAGCCGAAAACGATGCGAATTGGAAGGAGTCTGCGATGTGCAAATACAAATGGTTCCGATATCTATGCAAGCTGCTGGGCTGCTGCCTGGAGGAAGTTGCAAGGGAGGAAGCTGATGAAAAAACCGAATAAAAGTAACGTCTGGCTGTTCTTCATTTCAGTTTATGTACTGAGTGCCCTGCTGATCCTGCCGGTCATCCTCTCGGGGAAAGGCATGGCGTCCACGCTCAATACCGCCCTGGTGGCAGTGTTCACCTTTGTCCCTTCGCTGCTGGGCATCCTGTTCACCTACCTGACCAAGGACGCGGAAGGTCGCCGGGATTTCTGGCGGCGGGCATTCCGCTGGCCGCGCGGCAATACGAAGATGGCGCTCCTCGGGCTGGTCATCATGCCGGCAATCGTTGTCACCTCTTACCTGGTGTCATCAGCCATCAGCGGGACACCCATCACCCTGGCGTATGCCGCGGAGCTTCTCACCAACTGGAAGAGCCTGCTGATGTATCTTTTTGTCGAACTGACCTTTGGGGCGCTCTCGGAGGAATTGGGTTGGCGGGGTTATGCCCTGGATGAGCTCCAGTCCCGCATGAGCGCCCTGCCCTCGGCGCTGATCATCGGGATCATCTGGGCGGTCTGGCACACGCCGGCTTTCCTGATACCGGGTATGTCGCAGCATGAGTGGGGTGGCATCTTCTCATGGACCTATTTCGCCTTCATATTATCCGTAACCCTCGGTAGTGTGATCATCACGTGGACATACAATAACACCGGGCGCAGCATCCTGGTGGCGGGATTCCTGATGCACTTCGTGCAGAACGCCGCCATGATCCTGCTGACGGGTATCTTCGATAACGTCACCCTGCCACCCGCTTATTGGACTGTTGTGCTTATCGAATCCGCCATTGCGGCGGGGGTGATTGTGCTCCGGTATGGGTGGAAGACCCTGGTAAGCAAGATGCCTCAACAGTTGAAGAAATCTAGTTAATGGAAAAGTTGAAATCTTATTTCTTGCTGTTCTTGTGCATGATCTGCACGATGGTCACGCCGGCAATCACGACCAGAGTGGCAATCAGTTGAATGGGAAACAGCTTTTCACCGAGCAATAGCCAGGCAAAGAACGCCGTCCCGAGGGGAGAGAGATTGAGCACCACGCTCATCTCCATGGCGGTAACGGTCTGCAGTGAGCTGTTATACAGCATGTAGCCGATGGCGGTGTTGACGATGGCCAGCCAGGCAGCGATGCCCCACGAGGACAAGGTCATCACAGGCACACCTTCAACCACCAGGGCGGTACCCATGGTGAAGATGCCGCCCAGAAGCAGCGGGATGGCGGTGAGAGTGAGCGTATCCACCAGCTGGTCGCGTGCAAGCTGCCTGCCCAGCACGGTGAAGAGGGTGAATCCGAGCAGCGCTGCCAAGGCGATGATGATGCCCACACCGGAGCTGGATTGCCAGATGGGCAGGAAGAACAACGCACTCCCCGCCAGCGAAAGGACGACCCCCACGATCTGCCAGGCGGACGGCTTTTCCTTCAGCCAAACCGCCCCGAGGAACAGGATGATGAGCGGCTGGAAGTTCATCAGCAGGGAAACGGTGGTGGCGGGCAGGAACTTCAGCCCCCAGAACATGGCTCCGTTGCCGATGAAATAGGCGCTGATGCCGATGACCAGCAGCTTGAGCCACACTTTGCCGGGGATGGCGTGCAATTTCTTCCAGCGGAACAGCAGGATGGGCAGCAGCACCAGCCCGCCAGGGAATAGCGCAGCCCGGCGATGGTCAGCGGACCCATGCTGCCCAGCCCCATTTTGACGATGACGAACGAGGAGGACCAGATCAGCGCGGTGAGTACACTTTCGATGATGGCGAGGGTGCGGGTGGGTTTATGGGTGGTTGGCAAAGGGAATTCCTTGATAGGGAATGAAGCATTCCAAAGATTATGCAGCCCAAATACAATACTTCATTAACTTAATTCTGATTTTGTCCTGGAAACCCACCCGGGAGCGGAGCCGGTCTTTTCGCCCAGGATCCAGAGCAGCTCCGAAGCGTGGCTCTGGACATGGCGTATGCTATCCAGCTGCAGCTCAAGGTAACTTGCCTCGCCCCACGTGAATTTACAGATGCGATTGGCCTGCTCATCGGTCAGAGAATCGACCATCGCCCGGCACTTGGCGCGGCAATGAGCGACGTAGGTCAGCAGCTCATCCTTCGTGAATGGGTGGTCGGGGTGCAACCCGGCAGGATCCAGCTCCTTCAGGTCGCCCGGTGCGGGCGGAGTGAACCCCACCACCGTGCCGGTGAGATAGAGATCGAGCCAGAACAGGCAGTGATACCCGATGTACCAGAACTCCTCCTGTTGGGAGCGGAAATGCCACAGCCCATCCGGGCAGGCGGTGAGAGCGCTCTCGAACATATCGATGGCGGCACCGAGTTGGTGCCAGAGGCTGGTTTTAAATAGTGAATTCATCATATCTCCTCAAAGTTGTCGCTTGATATTCACAAGCAGTTATTGAACGCAATTTTTCAATATCTCAATCGTCAACTTGTCCGCATCGATCCTTACTTCCCCACCAACAGGTAGTACCGTGTTGGGACAATTGTGCCCGAAATCATTTATCTTTAAAATGGGAAAGTCATATTCCTCTGTAACCCGCAATAAAACATCTTCCATTTGCATCAAAGCCTTCTCACAATTTTGCAATCCATCGATGTACCCGACCAGTACACCCCGGATCAGTTTGAAAACGTCCATCTGTTTCAGCTGTTGAAAAAGACGATCACATTCCTCCGCCGTGATATTGATCGCTTCAACAAACAGGATCGCCCGGGAAAAATCAGGGAAATATGGTGTTCCCGCCAGCTTCAACAGGCAGTTAAGGTTGCCTCCCAGGAGTTTTCCTTCAGCTACACCTTTTCGCACTGTCCTCCTCTCACGATTGGGAGGGATGGCTCCTATTTTTGCTTCGACCAAACGCGATAAAAACTCCCCTTCATCATACCTGGTCGGGTCTCTGCCAAAACCCCATATGAGGTCATTTCCGTGAAATGTGATCAGTCCCGTTTTCTTATGGATGGCATTCAGCAATACGGTGATATCACTGATGCCGAGGAAAATCTTGGGATTCTTACGGATGTTTTCCCAGTCCAGGTAAGGCAAACAGGCGTTTGCTGTGGCACCTCCCTGGGAGCAAATGATCGCACTGATGGATTCATCGTCAAACATCCGGTTGATATCTTCCGCCTTCTCCTGGGGAGAAGCAGCATACCCCCAGCTTGTTGAAAACACATGCTTGCCAATAACTACCTTGAACCCCAGTTTTTCCAAGAACTTCACGCCCTGCGTGAACTGTCCTTTCAATTCCTTGATGACAGGGTTGGAAGGAGAGACAATGCCAATTGCTGCTCCTTGAAATAGTCCCTTCGGGATCAGTACCATGTTCGTCTCATCGCATCCGGCTACCATTCATATCCGACTGCCCGGAGAAAAGCACGCGCCAAAACCATGTGTCCGGTGCCAAAAGGATGTACCCGGTCGTAAGCCAGCCCCATCGGGTGCAGCTGGTTTAAGACCGCATCGAACGCGACCTGGGTGTCGACCAGGATGGTATGATATTTTTTGGATAATTTTCCAACGATGGATCCATATTCATCCATCATTTTTCGCATCGGTTCCGCCCGGTTGGGTTCGATTAAATACGGTGTCATCAGGACTAGCCCCTTGAGTGATGGACAGGTCATCTTGATCAATTCATCCAACGTTTTCGAATATTCTTCCAAAGATACCTGCCGTTCAGGGCGGAGATCCGCGCCAAAGTGACCCCACACATCGTTTATCCCGATCATGACCGAGAGCCAATCCGGCGTCAAATCCAGCACATCCGTCTGCCAGCGATCCTTCAAATCTCGGACTGTATCCCCCGAGACGCCCATATTGATCACCCGGATGCGTTTTTCCGGATAACGCGCGGTCAGCAACGCATCTACAAAACTGACATATCCATTGCCATGAGCGTCAAACGAGCCTGTCCCTACCGGTCTCACACGTCCGCAATCGGTAATGGAGTCACCAATCATGAGCAATGTACTATTGGGTTGGATGAGCATCTGTAATTCTCCGATAATTGCTTAAGTAAGCATAAGCGCAATATTTCACCCAAGCAAATATTTCTAAATATTATACGTCTTTCAGAACAACTCCATCTGCTGCTTCACCTCGGGCACCGGTTCCAGCACCCAGCATTGATCGGCGGCCTGCTGCACGGTATCCAGCAGCACCTGCCGGGCGGCGGCGATGGGCGGCGGGGGCTTGATGCTCACCACCAGCGGGGCGGTGCGCGCCAGCCGGCGCAGGTGCGGCAGGCAGGTGGCCAGCAGCCGCCGGCACTCGGCGAGGTTCACGCTCTCATCGTAGAAGGTCGCCAAAAAATCGAGCAGCAGGGCCGGGGAGCCGTTGGTGGGTGTCTCCTGCAGCAGCGCCTGCAGCTGGAAGCAGGTGAAGGCGCGAGAGAGCGTGATGCGCCGCAGGGCGTCGTCCAGCTTGGGGGTCAGCCGGCGCAGCGCCTTTGCCACCGGGTACACGTTGAAGCGGTTGCCACCATCCAGCACGCGCAGGGGGCCATCGTTTGCCAGGCGCGCCGCCAGCTCCAGCATGAGCGTGTTGGCGGCATGCGGCGCTACCACCAGCAGGACCTGGTTCTCCAGCGGGCGCGCCAGCGCCGGGAACCAGCCCGGGTTGCGCAGGGTGGAGTGGTAGAGTTCGGTCATGGTTCCATTATATAGAATATTTGTTCTATAGTCAAGAACGCCTTATCCACCCCCTTATCTACCGATCACATTTGTGAGCAGTTGCAGTGTTTCGTGAAATTTCAATATCTTGCAAATGAACCGTGCCAGTTATTAGTGGATATACCCGGTAGTTGCTCCCCGGGTTATCTTTGCTTTCTTTTTTCTATGGAGAACTGCGTGTCAGCTCATAAACACTTACGTATGATTGCCACTTGAGATCCTCTTCATGCGTTTCATGATTGGCTGTGTCCACGTCATAGGAAACGTACAACCGATTCCCATGCAGAATCACCCACGGTCTGCCTGGTTGCTTGCCATCCTCGGGAACGAAATCTGTGACAGCCACATCTTCCAGGAGATTCCAATCACGGTCGAACACAGCCAGGCGAATGTTCAGGGCAACAGGGGGGATGGAAACTCCGAACCGTTGGCTTGTGTCCGTGTAGGCGAGGTAAAACCTCTGTCCATCGTACACCAGCCCGGTAGAAAAATGAGCTTGATGGATGAGAGTTTTTCCACCCAGATACTCCCAATTCCCATTGTACTTTGCGACGATGACATCGCCATCATAGGAGTCCGCTGTAACAAAAAAGTTGATACCATCCACAAAGACTATATAGGAACCATGAACATGTCCTGGATCAGTAAGGATTTTCTTGCCCAAGTACTCCAAGTCGTTGGAAAAGAACTGGTGATGGGTGCCATATGTTCCAGCCAGGTCGTCTGGATTATGCGGATTTCCCGAGGTATTGTATCCAGAGCTTAAATCTATCTTCCCGTTGATATAAGCCATCATCGGATCAGCTTCACCTTCGGTAGGCCAATCCACAGCAAAGAATTTATCGACCTGAGTCTTCCAATTGACCGCATCGATCTTCAGCATATGCCAGCCATGTTGGTCTCCAATCGTTATCATGGCAGCGAAGTAGTAGGTATTATCCACCATGACCGAACCTGCGTCAGAGATATCACATGAGAACGTTCCTGATTCCCCCGTTTCGTGCAGGTCAATGGTATACATCTTAAAGCTGTATGCCTTTCCCGTACATTCCCCTACCGGTTGTGCCAGATCCCCTCCAAATGTCACCACAAAGCGATCGGTCGCCGGGATAAAATTGATGCGAACAAAAGCACCTGTCAGGTATTGGGAATCCGGTGTTACCTGGACTGTCTGGATGAATCTTAATAACGCAGGTTGTTCAGGCGGCAGTATGGGCTGGACGGTGGTTTTGGGGATTTCAGGTGGCGGTGGAGGAAGCGTGGGTATGGTCACGGGTGTAGATGGTGGAGTACCACATCCGGTCAAAAGAATGATAATTCCTATCATGCAGGTGACCCATAACAGAAATCGCAAGGCTGTCATTTTTTATTCCCTCCACCGCAAATGGATCGTAAATTACTACTCCACGCTTTACATTGTGCGATATTGAGAACCAGTCAGTGTTGTGCAGTGTTAAGTGGCAGAGTGCAAACCTTTTTTCATTATATGGAATATCTGCACCAGATTCAAGTAAGTAAGGTAGCCCCCAATATTTTTATCTTTTTCTGAATAAAAGGATTACCGGTGACTCAGCGCATGTAATCCATTACTGAGGAATCAACATGCAGGAGGGATAACCCCAAATCGCTAAATGTTCCCTCATCCCTGACTCATTCTTCCTTTAACAATATAGGGATTATTGCATGTACCAATCGTAGGCTTCGCGGATGGCGATGGCGGCCGGGTGTTCGGCAGTCACGCCGAGGTGTTTTTTGGCTTTGGTGGTATCGTAATAAAAATAATACCCCGCCAGGTAGAGTTCCGCCGCATCCAGCCCGTGGAAGCGCAGCTTCGTGCGGTGCAGGAGCGCGCCAAGAATGTGCACTAATCCGTTGGGGAGCATCAGGCTTGGAACCGGCACCCTGGCGATGGTGGCGATCTTGCGCACATACTCCGCCACGGTGATGTTCTCGCCGCCCAGGATGTAGCGCTCGCCGGTGCTGCCGCGTTCCAGCGCCGCCAGGTGACCCCGCACCACGTCTTCGATGTGGACGATGTTCAGCCCGCCGCGGGCGATGAACGGGACCTTGCGGCATGCCACCTGCATGATGACGGAATTGAGCCGGTTCAGGTTGCCCGCCCCGAGCACCTCGCCCGGGTTTACGATGACGGCATCCAGGCCGCGCCCCACCGCCTTCTGCACTTCCAGCTCCGCCAGGTACTTGGAACCGGCGTACGGCCAGCGCTGCGCCTGGTAGTTCCAGGTGTGCTGCTCGTCCATCAGGTCCATGCTGCCCGGCCTATCCGGCACGCCCAGGGCGGCCACCGAACTGGTGTGCACCACCCTGCGCACGTTATACTGCAGCGCCGCCTGCATCACATTGGCAGTCCCGGAGACGGTCACCGCCATCCAGTCCCTGAATTTTTTTGGCGTGCGCAGCTGGGCGGCTACATGGAAGACCACGTCCACCCCCTTCATTGTTTTGCGCAACGTATCCGGCTGGGTGATATCGCCGATGATGTGCTCGACGGCAAGATCCTTGAGCTGTGAAACGTCACTTTCGGCGCGGTGGAACGCCAGCACGCGGTGCCGTTTTTCCAGCAGCGCCCAGCACAGGTGAGACCCAATGAACCCGGTGGACCCGGTTACGAGGACGTTCATGGGTTGGCTAGCCCAGCCACTCCACGATGGTCGCTTCGCCTTGACCCACCCCCACGCACAAGGTCGCCAGCCCGTAGAACGGTTTCTCGGCGGATGCTGCCCGCCGCTTCATTTCATGGATAAGCGTGGTCAAAATGCGCGCCCCCGAGCAGCCCAGCGGATGCCCCAGGGCGATCGCCCCGCCGTTGATGTTGGTGATCGCATGGCTCAATCCCAGATCACGCATCACCGCCAGCGATTGCACGGCAAAGGCTTCGTTCAATTCCGCCAACGCAATGTCTTCGATCTTCAACCCGGCGCGTTCGAGTGCCTTGCGCACCGCCGGAACCGGACCGAGCCCCATCACGCGCGGCTCCACCCCGGCTGCCGCCGATGCCACGATGCGTGCCAGCGGTTTGAGTCCCAGCGCCTTGGCTTTCTCTGCACTCATCACCAGCAGCGCAGCTGCGCCGTCGTTAAGCCCCGAGGAGTTGCCGGCTGTCACCGTGCCGCCATCCTTGCGGAAGGCCGGTTTCAGCTTTGCCAGCGATTCCAGGCTGGTATCGCGCCGGGGACGTTCATCGGTTGTCACTATCACCGGATCATCCTTTTTCTGCGGGACCGGTACGGCAATAATTTCTTCAATAAACTTTCCACCATCGATGGCAGCAATGGCGCGTTTGTGGCTTTCCACGGCAAACGCATCCTGCTCGGCGCGGGTGATTTTAGTCTGCGCGGCAATGTTCTCGGCAGTCTCGCCCATCGATTCGGTGCCGTATTTTTCCGTCATCTTCGGGTTCGGGTAGCGCCATCCCAGCGCGGTATCCCAGGCGGTTAAATTTCCGAAAGAAAATCCCGTTTCCGCCTTGGGCAATGAATAAGGGGCGCGGGACATGCTTTCCACACCTCCAGCGATGAACACCTCACCCTCGCCTGCCTTGATCGCCCGCGCGGCCGCATTGACCGCCGCTAATCCAGAGGCGCATAAGCGGTTGAAGGTCACCGCCGCCACGCTGACCGGCAGACCTGCCAGCAGCGACGCCATGCGCGCCACGTTGCGGTTATCCTCGCCCGCTTGGTTGGCGCAGCCCATGTACACTTCGTCCACCAGGGTACCGTCTAATTGGTTGCGCTCGACAATGGTCCTTATCACCAGCGCGGCCAGGTCATCGGGTCGGACGGCAGCAAGCACTCCGCCCAGCGCTCCGATGGGGGTGCGGATAGCATCGATGATCACGGCTTCAGGCATATTCCCTCCAAGCATATAACAAGTAATGAGATTCTACCACGCTAAAAATTTGGGGCAACCACGGTTGTCATTTCTGACATTTATCATCCCTTACCTCCCTTTCACTATATAATTACATTGGTGCGAGTCTACGCGCGCGCCGCTTGGTTCAGTGTTGCTCATGGTCAACCGTAACCGCCGTCTTCACGCTTCGATCGCCATCACCCTGCTGCTGGGCATGGTCTGGCTTAGCGCCTGCACCGGCTCGGGGGGAAATGGCTCGCTCCCCGCCGGCGCGGTGGATGTGGACGAGCTCTTCGGAGATTTCTACGCCACGCTCGGCGGCCAGGATGTGCTGGGTCCCGCCATCTCAGCCATCTTTCCTTACGGGAACATGCAGTGCCAGTACACCGCTTCGGCGTTGATGTGCTACGACCCTGCCGCCACCTCCATCGACCAATACAAGCTTTATGCGCTCGGCAGCATGCTTGGCGTGCGTGATTCCACGCTCACTTCGGCGCAATCCGCCTCCGAACGCATCGTGGATGGCTACGTGATCTTCAGCGATTTCGTCCCGCTGTACGACCGGCTGTACGGGGCGCACTACATCGGACGCCCGCTCACCCAGGCGCGCACCAGCCTTACCCGCTCGCGCATCGAGCAGTATTTTGAGAACGTGGCGTTCTATCGGAATTTCGATGATCCCCCCGGCGATGTCCACCTGATGGCGTACGGCTCCTATGCCTGCGGTTCCGGCTGCACGTATGCCCCAACTGAAGACTCCGTGCTGGACGTGATCTCATCCTCGTATGCCCAGCCTTTTCTGAACACCGTCCTGCTCCTCGGCGGCATCCCCGATTTCGGTCAACCGCTCACCCAACCCTACATTGCCGGCGATGGCTTCCTCGAGCAGATCTACCAGAACGTGGTGCTGTATTCCCCACCCGACCGCCCGGATCTGGTGCACCTGCGTCCGCTGTCGCTGGTGCTGCAGCTCAACACGGAGCCCGGCGCGCAGCAGTACAGTGAGTCCAACGGGGTCATTTTCTACGCCACGCAGGGCAACCTGGGTTTCCACATCCCCTTTTCGTTCCGCGATTTCATCGAGCGGCACGGGGGCTACACCAACTCCGGCAACCCGGTAACCGAGACTTTCCAGGTGGATGCCACCACCTTCCGCCAGTGTTTTGAAAATTACTGCCTGGATTACCGCAACGACGCCGGTGATTCCAACATGGTGAGCATTGCCCCGCTCGGGCAGCAGTACCTCACCTGGACTCCCCCGGTGCAGGTGGCATCCCCAAACTTTGCCTTCTCCGCCGATTCGGTGCTGCTGCAAGCCAGCGAGGACCTGCCGCGCCTGAAAGCTGAAGATTCCCAGACCATCCGGCTGACCGTATACAACGCCCAGACCCAGCAGCCGCTCGCCAACGTGGAAGCCACGCTGACGGTCCTGTACCCGGATGGCACGCAATACACCGCCCACATCCCACCCACGCTCAGCAACGGCTCATCCAATGTCATCGTGCCGCCGCGCCCGGAAACACCCAACGGTTCGGTCATCCCGTACCTGGTGTGCCTGAACGTTCCCGCCGCCGAGCCCATCTGTATTTCGGAATCCTATCTGATCTGGAACTTTGAGTAATTACTTTTTTGTCATTCTAAGGAGTCCCGAAGGGACGACGAAGTATCTCTCCCTATAAGAACTTAGAGAGATTCTTCACTTCACACCCCTTCGGTTAAACCCCTCAGGGCGCCACACACCAGCGAAACCGTTCGTTCAGAATGACATAGGAGGTTTTGATTGTCATTGCGAGCCCTAGCGGGGCTCGCAATGGCGAGTTCGATTACTTCCTGACCTCTGCCACCACTTCCACCCGGACAATTGCATCCCCCTGCGAATAAACCCAGCCGCTGAACGACAGCGCGGTTGTATACTCCAAGCGCCGCACTCCCACAATCTTACCGGCTTCGTTGTACGCCACCAGCGCCACCCAAACGTGGCTGGGGCTGACCGATTCCCCGTCAAGGCGCACTTCACCGCTGACCTGCGCCGAGCGTCCGTCAGGCTGGATGCCGATGAGCAGGCTTTCGATGTGGTTGACCAGGTAGCGCGAGTCCCCGGTTGGCACGATGAGTCCCGTGCTGACCACTGCACTGGCGGTGAACGGCGCCGGAATGGGTGCCGGAATATATACAGCAATGGGCAGGGTGATCCCGGCCGGAATCACATCCAGTATGGCAAAACCGGTCTGCACAACGGATTGACCTCCACCGCCTGAAAGCGTGATGACCGCCGAGACGTTCTCGATGAGATTGCCCATGCCGTTTCGGATGGGCAGGAAGCACCAGGCACCGCCATCCAGTACACGCAGGCAGTTGGGTGTACCCGCCTCCACCGGGGCGGGTGTAGGCGTCGGCATGCCCGCGCCGCTGCCTGTGCCACCAGGCTTGGGTGCGGGGATGTTGATCTTCTGCCCCACCGAGAGTACATCCTGGTTCAAGCCAGGATTCGCTGCCACGATGGCGGGCACGGTCACGCCGTACATGCCGGCGATGTAGGAAAGCACCTCACCGGCAACTACAGTGTGCACCCGCAGGGTCGGTGTGGCGGATGGCACGTTCGCCAGTGAGAGGTCCGGGGTGGACGTGCCGCGCAGGGTTGGGGTGAGGTACGGTGTGAGCAACCCGGCAGGAGCTTCCGTGCTGACAACACCAGGTTGAATGGTCGTTGTGCAGCCCACAAGGAGTGCAGAGAGAATGAAAATCCACAGGGTTCGACACATTGGGATGATTATAACGGGGATTCACTTGCCGTATAATTAACCCATTGTCAATATTCCAGGGGAGAAAACCGTTCAAAAAATGACTGCTCTGAATTTGTACCTACGGAGGGAATTGTGAACACAGAAGCGATCAACCTGGCTTACCCAAGATTGGATACCGACCGTCTGGTGCTAAGAGCACTACTCATGGAGGATGTGGATTTCATTTATAAGGAATGGGGAGATCCGGTGGTTACCCACTACATGCGTGATGAGGAACCCCTTAAATCGCTGGAACAAGCCGAGGAAATGTTGCGCCCGTTGCAGACCCCGGAAAAAATGCCCAATTTCAAATGGTGGGGCATTGAACTCAAGTCAGAAGGTCATCTGATCGGAACATGCGGGTATTGCCGGTGGGATAAACAGCACCACCGCGCTGAGATCGGTTATGACATGTGGCCGGATTATTGGGGGCAAGGTCTGATGCCCGAAGCCATTCAAGCATTGATCCGGTATGGATATGAAAAAATGGATTTAAACCGTGTAGAAGCCACCACCCACACTGAAAATCAGCGTTCCCAACGTGTGCTGGAAAAACTTGGATTTCAGAGGGAAGGCATCCTGCGTGAGTTTTATTGCAGGGATTCCATATACAACGACCAGGTGCAGTTTTCTCTGCTGAAAAGTGAATGGCTACGGATAAATCCTACTAACTAATTCGGTAAAGAACATTTAGATTTGTAACCACACCAATATTCAAGATAATTCCCGTTTATAATCCTTTTCGATGGACGAGAAGACCCTTAACGTACTTGAATTTCCCAAGG
Source organism: uncultured Chloroflexia bacterium (assembly GCA_963699305.1). Classification (GTDB taxonomy): domain Bacteria; phylum Chloroflexota; class Anaerolineae; order Anaerolineales; family Anaerolineaceae; genus JBGQAS01. Next base: position 1,870,343 of record OY969431.1, read on the forward strand.
TGCTGGAACGGCTGGCAGGGTATGCCTCCTTTTCCGCATCGGCAGAGATGATCCGCGCCCTGCGCCCGCTCACCAAGCTGGACATGGTGCAGGGGCTGCAAGAACGTACCAGCGAAGCGCGCAAACTGCTCAGCACCAACGCCGAGGTCAGCGTGGGCGGCACCACCGATATCCGCCCGATGGTGGAGCTTGCCAGGCGCGGCGGTGTGCTGGATCCATCCGACCTGCTGGCGATCAAGACCACCCTGCAGGTGGGGCGCGAACTGGGACGCATGTTCGAAAAGAACACGTTGCTGTTCCCGAGGCTGGCTTTCATCGCGGCAGGGTTCAATCCACCCCCCGGCATCATTGAAGCCATCACGCGCTCGTATTTCCGACCGGGCGGATGTGCTGGACAGCGCCAGTGAAAAGCTGCTCACCATCCGGCGCGAGCTGCGCGTTGCGCATGAACGGCTGCTCTCCAAGCTGCAGCGCCTGATCAACGACCCCAAGAATGCCACCGTGCTGCAGGAAGCTCTCATCACACAGCGCAATGGACGCTACGTTGTGCCCCTGCGCGCCGATTCAAAGGGTAAGCTGAAATCCATCGTACACGACCAGAGCGCCTCGGGTGCCACTCTTTTTGTGGAGCCCATCGGTGTTGTGGAATTGAACAACGCCTACCAGGAAGCCCAGCTGGCGGAGCGGGATGAAGTGCGCCGCATCCTGGCTGAACTGAGCTCCCACATCGGTGAACATCACGAAGCGCTCACCTCCATGCTGGAAGCGCTTGCGGAGTTCGACCTGGTGCTGGCATGCGCCAGGTACGCTGACGATACGCACGCGGTGGAGCCGCTGCTGGTGTCGTTTCGCAAACCGGATGAGCATCATCACCCCGGCAGCACCGTTAAACTGATGCAGGCGCGCCATCCCCTGCTGGATCCCGAGCGCGTGGTACCCATCGACGTCGAATTCGACGAACAAACCTTTTCGGTGGTCATCACCGGACCCAATACCGGCGGTAAAACGGTTACATTGAAAACCGTCGGTCTACTGGTGGTAATGGCACAATGCGGCTTGCACATCCCGGCGCAATCCGGCTCCGAAATGAGCTGCTTTGCCAGGGTGTTCGCCGACATCGGTGACGAGCAATCCATCGAGCAATCGCTTTCCACCTTTTCAGGGCACATCACCAACATCATCCATATCCTGAAAAATGCCGAGCGCACCTCGCTGGTGCTGCTCGATGAACTGGGAGCCGGTACAGACCCGCAGGAAGGCTCAGCTTTGGCGCGCGCCATCCTGGACCACCTGGTGCAGCGCGGCATCACTAACCTGGTTGCCACGCATTATCCCGAACTCAAAGCCTATGCCCACTCCAAGCCGGGTGTCACCAATGCCAGCCTGGAGTTTGACCTGAAAACGCTCAAGCCCACCTACCGCCTGACCATCGGGCTTCCCGGGCGCTCGAACGCGCTGGCCATTGCCAGCCGCATCGGGCTGCCCAAGGAGATAATCGATGGGGCGAGGGCAATGGTGGACCCCGACGAACTGCGCGCCGAGGACCTGCTGGACGAGATCCACCGCCAGCGCGACGCCGCCCGCAAGGCACGCGACCGTGCAGAGGGGACGGTCGGCAACGTGGAACGGCAGCGCATCGAACTGACCCGGCGTTTGGAAAAGATCGAGGACGAGCGCCGGACGATTTTGGAAAAAGCCCGGGAGCAGGCGGATGCCGAAGTGGAAGCCACCCGGCAGGAACTGGCAGACGTAAAGCGCCAGCTGGAACGCGCCCGCCAACCCCTGGAAGCTCTGAAACCTTTGCAGCAGAAGGTAGAGCACCTCCAGGAGCAAAGCCAGGCACCCGTCGAACGCAAAGCTGTGACCAAGCCGATCGGCAAGCTGCAGCCGCTGCGTCCCGGCAGCCGCGTGACCGTGCGTTCGCTCAAAGCGGAAGGCATCGTCACCGTACTGGGCGAGGGCGAGGCAGAGGTGCAGATCGGCAACCTGCGGGTGCGCGCCCAACTCGAAGACCTGGAAACCCAGCGTGCTAGCTCCGGTGCACCAACGGAGTGGGTAAAAGGCGAGCCTTCGAAAACTAAGTTCACCCACAGCCGCAGCGAGACCCCCACCCCGTTCTATCCCTCGCCGGGCTTGGAGTTGGATATCCGCGGCCAGCGCGCCGAGGATGCCTTGGATGCATTGGAGCGGTATATCGAGAATGCCTACCTGGCGGGTTTGCCTTTCGTGCGCATTATCCATGGCAAGGGCACCGGCAGGCTAAGGCAAGTGGTGCGGGAAGCCCTCAAAAAATCGCCTCATGTAGAGCGCATGGAAAACGGCGGGGAAAACGAAGGCGGCGAAGGGGTCACGGTGGCACACATCCACAGCAGCGGTTAAATAAAAAAGGTCGATAGTCTGTGCCCCCACATCCTATCGACCTTTTTAGCTCAGGACCCCTAAGGCCTGAGCCACCTGGTAAGTGACTGCATTATTTATAACACGGAACCGTTGACGAAACATGGACAAAAAAATGGACAACCATACAATTGTCCACCGTATCAGTCAACATACGGATCACGATAACATTTGCTTTTCAAATTCTTCAAATAGGGGACGCACTTCGCGTTTAGTGGCGTGATGATCCAGTAGTTCAAGGATCTCGATCATCCGTTCGTGCTCAGCGTCTGCCGGTTCGGCAAGAATCTGTTTTACTTTTACCATCTCGGTCAGGGCATTCATTTCCTGCCACGGATTGCTGTGTTGGCGCGACTCTTCCGCAATTTTTTGGAAGATATGCAAAGCATTAGCAGGTTGCTGTTCATTAACCAATTGAATGCCTTCCAACCAATCGGTTAAGGCTAGCTGCATCCACATCCCACGGGAATTGCAAAAAGTACGAACTGCTTCCATTTCAGGCTGCGCTGATTTATTATCCCCGCTTAATGTTAAGCCCATGGCATGACAATTCAATCCCGGGTAGAGAATAAAATTCATCCCTGTCTTTTTGGCGTACCGAATGACTTCGTCGAACTTCTGCATCCCTTCGGTGAATTTCCCAATAAGCAACTGCGAAAGCCCATATAACAGTAAGTTGTGATACATTCGGAAATTATTTACGTGGCACTCATAGCCATCTTTGGCTGCCTGTAACGCTGCTGGATAATTACGCAGGTTCAAATAGAACTGGGCAAGGACGGAATACAGTGCTGAGAGAATTTCTGCGAAATTATTCTGTCGGGCGATCTGAAAGCCGCGCTGAAGGGCTTCCCAGGTTGTATCCAGCCGACCCAGCAGCAAAGCGCTCGTAGCAACCTGAATGGATGTGTACGCCACCATGGCTGGATTTTGGATAAGTTCAGCGATCTCCAGTCCTGTCCTGGAGAATTTCAAACCTTCTTCATACCGGTCCGTGAGCCAACTTGCCACACTCGAGTAAATATAGCCCCAAGCCTGGTTATACGTTGGACCGCGATTTTCTTCCAGATGGATACTGGCCTGGGCATATTCCATGATCAACACGGGATTGGCAAAGTAGGTTTCAAACAAGCTCAGTCGAGCGAGCGTTTCAGCTTTGAGTGATACCGTGTTGGGATCCGGATCGTTCTCGCACAAGGCAAGCGAGTGCTGATACGCATTTTCAGCTTCATCGAAACGGGAGAGCAGCATCAGCGCCAGTCCCTGGTGATTTAATGCAGCAGCATGATCTTGTTTCATGGAAGCCTGATCCAAGTACGGAAGGGATTCGGAAACGTATTCGTTGGCTTTTTCTGGATTTACCTTCCACAATTCAACTAGTGCCAATCCGTTAAGCGCCTTTCCAATCGCAATGGGATCAGCCGACTTTTTACCAAGAACAAGCAATTTTTTATAAATGATGTCCAATATTGATACCGTGCCAGTTTGAAGAAACGCCTCCGCCCAAAGAATATACAGATCGCGTGTCTGGTCAACGGAAGGTTTAAATTCCCCGCTATTCATCAGTTTCTCAGCAATGAGGAAACAATGGTTTGCTTCATCCGTAGAAAAAAGACTGCCAGCATACTTGCCCGCGATGATCCAATACGAAAATGCCTTTTGTAATTCGCCCGCAGCCTGGCAATGCTGGGCAATAACGGAAGCCATCTGATCCACACCTTTAAGACGGGTTTCCATAACCTCGGCAACACGCATATGGAGCAAGCGTTTGCGGGCCGGAGTCAGATCCTGCAGGAGCACCTCGCGGAACTTATCATGGATAAAATGGTAAACCGTTATATTTTCCCCATTGGTGTGCGAGCGAATCAGATGGACTTTCTCCAAATTCTCAACAGCTCGAACGAAATTTTCACTGCTGACTTGCGAAGCGCTTTCCAACAAGGAAAGTGAAAAGGTCGAACCAAGGATGGCAGCCGTAACCAGCACTGTATTGGAATCGGTATCCAGGTGACGGACACGAATGTTGATAAGTGTTTTAATGCTTTTGGCGATTGGAAAGATGATGGAAGTTTGGATGCTCTGACTATCCGAGAAAGTATCCAACAATTCATGCATTGTTTCAATTAAAAAGAGCGGATTTCCACCCGTATCCATTGCCAACTGCTGGACTAGATGATCTGAAGGGATAAACCCGAAGGTGGCATTTGCCATCTCCTGGATATCAGAGATCTCCAACTGCTGCAGGTTGCACACAAACGATCTGACCCCACGCGGGATATCCTGAATCATTTCCCGTAGATGCTCATTCTCCTCTTCAACGCGGCTGGCAATGACTAGTAAGCCATAGGTGTCGAAAAATCCCCGCTGCAACAGATACGATACCGCACCCAAGGTTGAATCATCGCACCATTGGGCATCATCCAGGAAGAAGATCACTTTCTGTTCCCTGGTCGCCTGCAACAGAAGCTGATGAATCGCCTTATAAATGGTGACGGGGCCCTTTTCTGCAAGCAAATCCAGACTGGCGGTGGCTGAGCTTTCCCCAAAAAATAACTCCGGGATCAAATTGGAAAGTGTTTTTTTCCAAACCGGGTCCAAATTTCCCAGTTCAACCGATGTAAACGAAACCCGGATCGAATCGAGCAGGGGTTGGAATGGCAGGTGACTTTCCTGCGAGCGACCCTGAGCGTAGATCAACCGAGGTGAAGGGTCCAATCGCCGCAGCAATTCGTACATGATGCGGGTTTTTCCAGAACCAGCTTCACCGAGTAGAATTACCGTCCCTCCGCGCTGATATGCATTTTGCAAATCCTGCAAGAGTGATTTACGTCCGACATATGGAATACGCAGGTCCAGGGTGGAAGTCCAGGTGAATGATCGGACACGCGGTGGAAGGTTGGCTACTGTCTGGATCTGTTGGTATAAGGTCTGGATGGAATTCGGCAACTCACCGAGCTCTTCCTGCCGGTAAAGATCAACGAGGTTATTGTAATAATGATTGGCTTCACTGATTCTGCCCAATTGTTTTAGCGCTAAAAGATAACGGTGCTGCAAATTTGCATCCATTGGGTCATATTCCAGGGAACGTTTGAGCCAATATAAGCTGGCAATGATGTCACCATTCATTGAAGAGTGATCGGAAAGGAGCCTCATGACATGCAGGAGGGTATTCTCCAGATCCTCGGCGGTGGATATCATCCAATGTTCAAACTCGGGGCTTTCCGGGGTTTTAAAACCAGCCATGAAATGGGGTGAACGCCAGAGCTTGATTGCCTCTGAAAGATGCTGGTAAACACTATTCGGTAAGGCGGAATATTCCTGCCCGATGAATATGGAACTATATTTTTCCAATACGGTTTTAAATTCCAGCACATCCACAAAAGTCCTGGAAAAATCCAGCCTGACCCCGTCCTGTTCCGTGATGAGCAGCTCGGATTTTGGAAGTTCCTTGCGTAATTTACTAAGAATCTCCCGCAGGTGCCGCCGTCCATCCTGCTCGGATTCCTCCGGCCAAAACAGGTTAACGAGATGGGACCGGCTAACCAATCGGTTGCTATATGCGAGATAGAAAAGCATAGCCCGTAAAACCCTACGCTGCAGATGGACGGTTTCTTCATCCCAGACGATGGATGCCGGACCCAGCATGAGGATATGCAGGTGTTTACTTTTCGTCATACGGATACTGCCAATTTATACGGTCCTGTGTAACGCGATCGGTGTGCTTATGATACGGTTCCGGTCACCAGCTGGGAAGCACGCTGTCGAGCCAGTACGAGCGTTTCCTGGGCAGCAACACGGTTGGCTTCGCTCAGGCTGCCAAGCATTTGAGCCAGCTCTTCAAGGCGGCTCTCATCGGTGAGTGGATCGACGAGGGTAACCGTGCGCCCTTCATGGACCTGCTTGCGAACGCGATAATGCTGATCTCCAAATGCGGCAAGCTGTGGAAGGTGGGTCACCACAAATACCTGGTGGGCACGCCCCAACCGCCAAAGTTTTTCGCCCACCGTCATGCCCACCCGTCCGCCAATGCCCTGGTCAATCTCGTCGAAAATCAAGGTGTGAATATTATCCGCCTGGGTTAGCACATTTTTCAGAGCAAGCATCAGTCGCGAAGTCTCTCCTCCGGAAGCAATTTTAACGAGGGGTTTAAGTCCCTCACCGGGATTCGGTGCGATGAGAAATTCCGCCTTGTCGATGCCGGATTCATCCGCATTCACTTTTTCCCCGTTTTCATTCGGGATGCCGCTTTCATCCGGCTGCTGGGTGAACTGCACAGAAAACCTTGCCCCGGACATATTTAAATCCGCCAGCTCCCGTTCGACCGCATCAGCCAGTACTTCTGCGGCTTGCTTACGTTTTGTTGAAAGTTGAGTGGCGGCAAGCGTTATTTCAGAGAGCAAATCCACTTCCTGCTTTTCCAATTCTTCAAGCCGTTCACCGGCATGGGTGATGAGGTCCAGTTGATGCCGTGCATCCTGGGCATATTCGAGCACAGATTCAATGCTGCCGCCATATTTGCGTTTGAGGTTGTGAATCACTTCCAGGCGTTCTTCCACCTGTTCCAAGCGCTTGGGGTTGAATTCAATTTTATCCAGGTAGGAACGCAGGTCCCGGCTGATGTCACTGACCATTTCTGCAATTGTTTGCGCCTGGTCGGAAATATCCTGCTGGCTCTCATCAATGCGGCTGAGCGCGGTAAGCGCTTGTGCAACCTGCCCCAGTTGATCGGAGGCAGAAGGCGCTTCCTGGCTGGATTCATCCAACAAGTTGATGGCTTGTTGCGCCAGGTTTGCCAAACTTTCTGCGTTGGCAAGTCTGCTCCGTTCCTGCTTTAGATCCTCTTCTTCTTCCACGTGCAGTCGGGCAGCATCGATCTCCCCAGCCTGAAATGTGAACAATTCGGTCTTACGGAGGGCGTCATCCTCGGATTGTCTCAACGAAACGAGATCCTTGCGTACTGCCTGCAATTTGCGATACACCACCAGGTAAGCAGATCGTTCAGCTTCATCATCAGAGAAGCGATCCAATAAATCGATATGATGCTTGATATTTAATAGGGATAAATGTTCCGATTGACCGTGGATATCCACCAGAAAAGCACCGAGCTCGCGCATCAAGTTCAAACTGGCGCTGTGCCCATTCACCCGGCTAGTGCTGCGCCCTTCACGGCGGATCTCGCGAGTAAGGGTGACAAAATCCTCATCGTCAAGCAGCTCCTCGCGGGCAAGCACCTCACGGATCGCCAATTTGTTCCGTTCCGGGAAACGGAACGTTGCCTCCACCGTGGCGCGGTCGGAACCTGCCCGGATGCTGGTTGCATCCGCCTTGCCGCCAACCACTGCTTCGATGGCATCCAGGATGATCGATTTGCCGGCACCCGTTTCACCGGTAAAAACGATCAAGCCGCTCTTGAAGCGCAGTTCGAGCTGCGGGATTATGGCAAAATTTTCAATGCGCAGTTCGGTGATCATTTCAAAGTTGAATCCCCGACATGCGATAAAAAACCGTGCTGGTGATCAGAAAAGTGTACAGCCCCTGCCAAAGCAACGTTAACCAGGCATAACTGAGAAATCCAAAATGCGCAGCTCCAAACACATTCAGCCCGGTCATCACCAGGAGCGGCAGGCTGCCGAATGCCGCGGCACTAGCTGTTGCAAGAAACAGCATCTGAGAGCGGCGATGCTTCACCAGGCGTTGAACAATGGAGACACTGATCATGCCAATGATCGGTGCGACAAAAATGGTGAAAAATCCCAGGATGGCAGGGAGGAAACTCCCTGCGAACGAAAGCAGCAAGGCAAAAAGCACACCGATGATGTAATCGGACGATTGGGCATTATCGAATCGCTTCTGCTGACCGCGAACGCAATCCTTGCAGCGATAACCAGTGGGGGTAAGCACGGCACATTCCCCACAAATCGGGCGTTCGCAGCGGTTACAGCGCAACATGGTTTCACGCTGAGGATGATTGACGCAATAGAGAGTAGGAGTGGGATTTTCGGTCATGGGGTATCACCAATCAAAGGATTTTTCACCAGCAAACTGGATAAATTTTTAAAGTACTGATCTTCGCCGCGCAAACGGATGAATCGGGCTGAATGTATGTTGACCGAGACAACCACTTGGTCACCATCCTCCATGGATTGAGGAGCCTGCCCGTCCACGGAAACCACACCGCGGTCTCCACCCTCCATGATGACGGTTACGCTCTGATCTGCATTCAGGATGATGGCTTTTTCCAATGAACGGTGTGGTGCAATAGGCACTACCAGGATATTCCTTAAATTGGGAGGAAGGATAGGTCCACCTGCAGCCAACGCATACGCTGTCGATCCGGTGGGAGTTGCCACGATCAATCCATCCGCCACATAACTGGCCAAAGGATAACCATCCAGCGAAGCAGTCAGTTGAATGGGACGCACCTGCGGTCCACGGCATATGACAACGTCGTTGACCACATCCCAGGAGCCGGCGTTCTTATTGGCATGCAGCAGCTCCGCCCGGAGCATCATGCGTTCTTCCACGCGATAATCACCATGCATAAAGCGCGGGATCAGTTCATCCCATTCCTGACGGTTGATCGCCATCAAGAATCCAAGGTGTCCCAGGTTGATCCCCAATACAGGGATATCGAGCGGTGCGCATAATCGCGCCACGCGCAACATTGTCCCGTCGCCCCCAAGGGCAATGACGGTATCAAATTGCTTTTGCTGGATTTTTTGACGGAGGGTATCATTATAAATGGATGCGCATTGGATATCCAGTGCGCCATCTTTCTGCAAAGCCCGGATAAGCGCTGTTGCTTCTATGCCGGTGCGGTTCACCTTGGGATGGGTGGCAATCGCAATACGCTGCGGACGATGGGAAGAGGCAGATTTCACAGGTTAATTATACCTTGACTGGATTTAAGGCTTAACCGGTCAGAGTTTCTGGTCGCAGATGCTGCGGTAACCACATTTATCACAACGCGGTTTGGACTGATGAGAACGCGCAGGGCTCGAAGAGCGGTCACTGTGATGTATCTCATCCACCAGTTCGAGGAAATCCGATTCCAGCTGCGGGGTGAAATCCACGGCAAATGAGCGATTGGAATAATGGATCAAACCGTATGGGGGACGTTTTTTGTGGGAGCGCTCAATCAGAATACAATATGCCGCCAGTTGGAGGACATGAGACCGGTGTGGAATTTCAGGTGCATAACTGCTCTTGACCTCCACGGGTATGAGATTGCCTTTTTCCTCGATGATGTAATCCGGTTTACCGGTAAGTCCAATATTCGGATCATACAACGGGCGTTCCAGCCTGCCCCATAGACGCGTGTCGGTGTAAACGACACGCAAGCCTGGCAACCCTGAGGATTTCTGCTGCTGGCGTGAGAATAGAAAACACGCCAGCGCCAGGATGAGCAGAACCGCAGCGATCAACAACCATTGGTTCATGGCATTAAGGAAGGAAATGAAGAGTCAAAGCGACAACGGTAAGAACCAACGCAGCCATCAGGATAAGCCAACCCAGGACTCTTAAGATGGTCGCACGCGCCACCTGCCTGCCGTGCTGATGATGATAGCTGGTACCAGCATCCAGCCCGGCGGTATTTTCCGAGGGTTCACCCCGTTTTTGATACCACCATGAGCGTTTACAGTACAAATATGAATTTACTTCGGAGGCGCGGATCGTCCGCATGGTCAGGAGGGTTTATCAGCGAGATGATCGCTGGTTTTTTGCAATGCCTGTTGCAGACGTTCTTCGCGATAACTGAGGGTTAAATCAGCCCGGGTGCGTTCGACGATGCCGCGCACCAGGTCGGTGTGGCGGCGTAATCCATCCGTAATGGCATCCGGATAATCGAGGGTGACCAGCAGGGAATAGATCTCGTCCATTGTTGCCAGCAACCGTTCCGCTTCCGGGCTGAAACCTTTACGTAAAATATCCAGGCAGCGCCGACGCAGCTCGCCGGTCGTTTCCGCCAGACCGTTCAGATACGTCGACATCTGCAATCCAAGTTCTTCCGGTGAAGGGAGCGGCCGGTTTTCGATGATGGCGCAGGTGATGCTGGCTTCGGCATATTCTTTAAAGGCGTCCTGGGTATACCCAGCAAAGTACAAATCGGGGAAGGATGCCAGGTCATGTTTAATGGAACCCACCAGATCATGCGCTTCCTTTAGCAAAGCAGCAGCTTGCGGACCTTCACTGCGGTGGATGGAGCGGATGGTGGTGGCAGCCAGGCGGGTCAATTGGCGCGCTTGAGTCAGGGCTTTATCGCGGGCGCTGTTGCGGATTTCAAAATCTTGATGGGATTTCTCCGCCAATTCATTAAATGTAGTCATATTTATTCCGGTTTATGCGTTTCGGGCGGATGCGGAGGGTGAAAGAGATCATTGGCAAGCGAGTCCTCCCCCGGCAGGCGTATCTCTCCATAGATTGCTTCATAACGCTTGATGTTCTCTCCAAGCGCCTTCCAAAAGAGCTTGGCGCCTATGGGAGACATCAACACTCGCGACTGGACGCGCACTTTTTCATTACCGGGCAGGAAACGGGCAAAATCAATGACCAGCTCCGCAACCGAATGGCTGATGCGCGCCAGGTTGGAGTAATGCGGCTCAAGTTCCGGTGGAATTTCCATGACAGGCATTTGAGGTGCCTGAGGAACAGGATTTTTTTCGGGCATATTATGCGCTTTCTTTATTAAAAGGGAATATCGTCAACCACTTCCTCACCCGCGGCTTCCGGAGCTTCTTCACCGGATGCAGTGGTTTCGGTGCGGGAGGACAGGAAGCGCACCGTGCTGGCGGATATTTCATAGGATGCACTCCAGGTGCCATCCTTGCGCTGGAATACCCGGGGAGCCCCGCTTTGTTGATCGGGCTGCAGGCGGCCTTCAATGAAAACCTTATTGCCTTTATGCAAATACTGGCTGCAGGCTTCAGCAGTCTTTCCCCAGGTGGTAATGCGGAACCATACGGTTTCCTTAACGGCTGTCCCCTGCGAATTGGTATAGGTTCGGCTGGTGGCGACTGAAAATGAAGTGACCGCCTGCCCGGAGGGGGTATAGCGCATTTCCGGATCCCTGCCAACATTTCCAACGATTATGACTGTGTGAAACATATTTTGCTCCTTGATCCCATTTTAAGCGAACGTGACACAAATTAATTGTACACGATAAAAAGTAAATCCTTTTCAAGGTGTGGGCGTAGTCCGGGCGGTGGGCGATGGTTTAGGGGTGAGGGGTGGATTGCCATCATCCAGTAAACGGATCTGCAGGTCGCTGAAATTAACCGTGACCGCATTATCACCGGCAGAACGGGCAAATACACCAATCTGACCGCTATAGAATGCCTGGTCTTTGATTTCAAATTGGAATACATCATTAATGAATAGCCGCATGCGATCGCCTTTGACCCAAATACCCCAGCGCAAAGTAATGGGAGTGCCAGCGGTGACCTGGCTGCTGGGAGTCCAATCCTGAATTGCATTGATAATCATATTACGCACACGTTCAACCTTGACAAGCCCATTGCAATTGGCCTGGAAACGATAGAAATCGTTCACGGAGTTGAACCTCACAAGGATCCCATAACTATCTTCATTGCGACAGAGACTGGTTATGCTGGTCATCTCTAGATAAAAATCCTGCAGTACAGGTTCGCTTCGGATGCTGTACACATTCGACCTTGGCAGGGATATTGCGATGGTTAGGCGACCGAGGCTGTATGCCGCGGAACCGTAGGGTTTTTCCACAATGGACCAGTACGTGGTGTTGGTAAAATCGTCCTGCACAATCACCTGCCCAAGGTCGGGGTGGTAATTCGGAGTAGGTGGTACGTTGATGGTGGGATTCATGGTTGGAGTCGGTGTCGGCGGGAACCATATAATGGTGGGGGAAGGAGTAACGGTTGGGGAGGGTGTTCCAGTAGGGAGTGGAATGGGGGAAAATACATCACATCCACTCAACAAGATGACCAGACAGAATGGAACAATCAGGACTATTTTCTTCACATTCAGGAACATGCATCCAATTATACTGTCGTAGACAGGACAATTGTTCGTAAGCGCCCATGATATTCAAAAATGTTATAATGTTTTGGGAAACCATGAACAAGAAACGGATCTTGATTTTCGCCATCGGTCTGGTGCTTATGACTGCATTAGTCTTCGGAGCGCTGCCTGTTTCCGCGCAACCGCGGGCAGGGCAAATCCAGTACCAGACACCCACACCAGGTACCGACGGACGCATCATTTATACCGTCAAAGCCGGAGATAATTGCACAGGGATCGCAATATTGAACGGGATCACCACCGAAGAGCTAATCGCCAAGAACAGCCTTGCCGGAGATGGCTGTCAATTCCTTCAGGAAGGTCAGAAATTACTGATCACAGTCGTCACCATAGAACCTACCATGACCATTACCCCCACTCCGTCCGGTCCCACGCCCACTCCGTTTTTCGGATTTGGGGAAATTTGCATTTTACTGTTCCTGGATGTCAATGGCAATGGGATGGCAGAGACAACTGAAACTTCCATTACCGATGGGAAACTGAGCATTTCCGATACAACCGGACAGACTTCCAAAACCGGCACCACCGATGCAACCGGAAGTCCAATCTGTTTTACCGACCTACCCGAAGGAAATTACAATGTGAGCGTCGCCATCCCCGATGGATACAATCCGACCACCGACCTCAATTACGCATTAACCCTAAAAGCGGGAGCCATTTCGTATCTCGATTTTGGCGCACAGCCCAGTTCAAGCATCAAACCGGGCTTTGGTAGCGGTTCCAACCGTTCACCGCTGCTGGCGCTATTCGGAGGGCTGTTGGTCCTGGCAGGAGCCGGGATGGGGTTCTACTATTTCCGTATGCGGAAGAAATAACTCCAAAATCCATGAATGCCAAAAAAGCCTTTTCAAACAGATAAAGGCTTTTTTATCCCCCAAGGTTCGCAGTGCTCTCTACACTTAATTATCTTCACATTTTCGACACAATCTAATCACATTTCTTTTACACGGTCCTCATATACTTTCACCATTCAATGAGAAAAGGAGAAAGGTTTGATGACCAAGCTGAAAGAACGGTACTTAAGATTGCCCCAGATTTACCGCTGGGGCATCCCCATCCTGCTGGTCGTAATGATCGCAGTCAGCGTAGTCCTGGCTATCAAAGGCAATTCGAAAACCGAGACAACCGCGGCTGCCACCGCCAGCATGCAGACCGCAACCGCCACACGCGGAGACCTGGTTATTTATGCTACTGGCACGGGTACTCTCATATCGAGGAATGAATCCAGTTTTGGTTTCAGTGCAGCCGGAAAAGTCACCAATGTGTATGTTAAAGTCGGTGATACCGTCACAGCCGGTCAAGTGCTGGCTGAAATGGATGCATCGAGCATAGAAACGTCGTATGAGCTGGCGAGATTATCGCTGGCAAACAAGACATCCCCGGCAGCCATTGCCACCGCTGAGCAGACATTAGCCACCGACACCGCCACGCTTGACAGTGCAAAACTCACTCTGAAATATTATGAAAGCCCAATGGTATTCTCGTTCCAGGAGAAATTAGCCGCGGCTGAATTAACGCTGGCTGCAGCAAAAAAAGCTGCTGAGGAAAACCCCAGCGAAGCCAACAACAACGCTGTGACCGTTGCTGAGAAGGAACTGTCCACCATGCAGAAGAATCTCACCTGGGCAGTGCATGACTATTATCCCAACTCCTATGTTCCGGAACAGTTCACCCAAAAAGAGACAGATCGCTCGGGTGTTGAGAAAATCATCTATGTTGAGGATGCAAAAGGCAATTTGGTGCCGTATATCATTGAACCCACCCAGGCAGAACTTGCAGGTTACAAAGCTGCATACGACCTGGCAAAAGCGACTGTTGATGAGGATCAAATCTATCTCGCTGCAATCAAAGGTGGAGAAATTCCCGATGACGCCACAGGCAACAACCTGGCAAGTTTGATCAATGCAAGAGTTGCCCTGGCAACTGCTGAAGAGAACCTCAACGGCAGCAAGTTGATCGCCCCATTCAATGGCACCGTGACCGTATTAAACGTTCAAGCCGGCGACACCGCCGGGACAGGATCCGCCATCACCATCGCCGATCTGAGCCAGCCTTACAAACTCACCGTTTACCTTGACGAAACGGATTGGGAAAATGTCAAAGTGAGCTATGAAGCGGACGTCACTTTCGATATTCTCCCCGACCAGGTATTGACCGGAAAGGTCGTTGAACTGACCCCCACCCTTGTGAATTACATGGTCAGCTGCGTGGTGGAACTTAACTCGTCTGTTTCTGCAAATCTGCCCACCGGAACGGCTGCAACCGTGGATGTGATCGGTGGAAGGGCAACTAATGCAGTCCTAGTTCCGCTTGAAGCTGTGCGTGAAATCACCGCCGGAAAATATGCTGTATTCGTGGTCGAGAACGGAGAACCCACCTTGCGCACGGTTGAAATCGGGATCAGTGATTTGACCACGGTTGAAATAATATCCGGTCTGGAAGCCGGTGAGGTGGTAACCACCGGTATTGTGGAGACAAATTAATAATGAACAATCGCATCATCGAAACCATCCAATTGACCAGGACCTTCGGGATGGGCGATGTGACCGTCAAAGCCCTGGATGCCGTGAACTTTGTGATCGATCGCGGTGAATTTGTATCGATCATGGGACCGTCCGGTTCCGGAAAAAGCACCTTGATGCACATCGTGGGCTGCCTGCTGCAACCAACCTCTGGTCAATATCTGCTGGAAGGAACGGATGTCAGCCACTTAAGCAAGACTGAATTAGCGATCCTGCGAAACAGGAAATTGGGTTTCATATTCCAGGCTTACAACCTGCTGCCCCGCACTACCGCATTGCGCAATGTAATTGCCCCCATGCTGTACGATCGGCAGCGGACAATGACAAACCTGGAATGCGAAGATAAAGCTCGTAAAGCTCTCGAGATGGTTGGGCTGGCAGATCGCATGAACCATCAGCCCCAGGAATTATCCGGCGGGCAGCAGCAGCGCGTGGCAATCGCCAGGGCATTGATCAACAATCCTCTGCTTATCATCGCCGATGAACCGACCGGCAACCTGGATACTCAATCGGGGTTGGAAATTATCCACCTGCTGCAGACATTGAATGAAAAAGGGGCAACCATCCTGATGGTCACGCATGACATGCGTAATGCAGAAAATACACAGCGGATCGTCCACCTCGTCGACGGGCGCATTGCCAGTAATATAAAAAATGGCAGGAAACATCCCAAAACAGGAGCAAAAAATTCATGAAACTCAAAGAAGTCATCCGGATTGCGTGGGAGGCGATCCTTAAAAATAAAGCACGCTCCTTCCTGACCATGCTCGGTATCATCATCGGTGTTGCTGCGGTAATCATCATGGTGGCCATCAGCGCCGGTACGGAAGCAACCATCCAGGATCAAATCACCAGCCTGGGAACCAACCTTCTTTTCATCCAATCCAGTTTCACGCGAGCGGGTCCCTCTTTTGGTTCCATGCGGACCAGCGGCGGATTGGTATTTGATGATGCAGCTGCCATTGCAGACAACATCAAGGGAGTTAAATCCGTTGTGGTGGAACAATCATCCGAAGAAACAGTGAAATATGAAGATGTAACCCTGGATAGCATCTCCATCCTGGGATCCACGGTGGATCTCCCCTCGCTGCGGGATATGACCATCGCCCAGGGGCGATATTTCAATCAGAAGGAAGTGGACCGAAAATTGAAAGTTGCTGTGCTCGGATCCAGTCTGGCAGAGGAGCTCTTTGGAACTTCGGATCCCGTCGGTAAAGTTATCACCGTGGGAAGCACCAAACTTACCGTCATTGGCGTATTCGAAGAAAAAGGCACCATCGGCGGCACCGATTTCGACGAGCGGCTGTACACGCCCATTTCGGTCGTGTTCCAGAAATTCACGTTCAACATGTTCGCCCGTATCATGGGTGACAGTGTCCGCATGATCTATGTTGAAATCGAACCAAATGCTGGCAGGGACAACATCATCACCCAGATTGAGTTGCTGCTGGCAAAACGACACAATGTTACCTTGAGCACGCTTGACTTCAGCATCACCACCCAGGAAGATATCATCACCACACAGGAATCCACCACATCGGCATTCCGTTCACTGCTGGCGTGGGTGGCAGGTGTTTCACTCATTGTCGGTGGCATCGGCATCATGAACATCATGCTGGTCAGCGTGACCGAACGGACGCGCGAGATTGGCATCCGACAGTCCATCGGCGCCAGCCCGGATGACATCCGGTTGCAATTCCTGATCGAAGCGCTCTTGTTAAGTATTGTCGGCGGGGTGATCGGGATGCTGGTAGGGATCGGCGGCGCGATCATCTTTGGTGCCGTCAGCGGGATGCGCACGGTGATCGTGGCTTCCTCCTTGTTGCTGGCATTCGGATCCGCAGCACTGGTAGGAGCATTCTTTGGCTTCTATCCCGCCAACCAGGCTGCCAAACTCGATCCAATCGAAGCATTACGTTATGAATAAAAAAGAAAGGAAAAAATGAAAAAAATCATCATTTCAAGCATTCTCATCTTTACAATGGCGCTGGCTGGTTGTGCTGCGAAGAGCAGTACAGCCACAGATCAAGAAACCACGCTCCAGAACGATAAACTTACAACGGAATTGGAATTGATCGTTGGAACCTTCAATCTCGAAGGAACGGATAATGCGGTCACCACCGAGCAGGCTGCGCAATTGGTGACATTATGGCAGGCATACCAATCTCTGAGAGCCAGCGACACAACAGCCAGCGAGGAACTGGCTGCCCTGGTGAAACAGATCCAATCCTCCATGACCACGGCACAGAAAGAAGCCATATCCGCCATGAATTTAACCAATGAAGACATGGCAACCTTGATGCAGGAAAAAGGGTTGATGACTTTCCCGGGTGGAAATGGCACCGTTAGCGGAACGCCCGATCCCAACCAGGTGCCTGAAGTCTTCGTTTCTGGAGAAGGGATGCCAGGCGGTGAAAGTGCAAGCAGAGGTAATTTCACGCCCCCCACCGGAAGAGGTCCGGGAAACGGTGGAGATATGCCACAAGGCGGGTTTGTGATTATGGGAGGTGAAGGTCCGGGTCAGGGCATGGCCTCGGGTATGACTGCTGAACAGCTGGCGACCGCTCAAGCAAGCCGGGGGAATCGGTTTCAGCAAAGCGGAATGATCCCATCCGCCCTGTTGAATGCCTTGATTGAATATTTACAGACTAAATAATTGGGTGCGGGAGACAATCCCGCACCTCCTTTCTTCATTGGTATACTGATGATGCTGGAGCAGCAATGGCAAAGACAATCCTGGTTGTGGATGACGAAAAACGGCTGATCGCACTCATCCGGAGTTATTTAATGCAGGAAGGGTTCCGTGTCCTGTCTGCTGGCAATGGAGAACAGGCGTTACTTATGGCACGCAAGGAAAAACCGGATCTGATCCTTCTGGACATCATGATGCCGGATATGGATGGTTACGAATTCCTCCGCCTGCATCGCCAGGAAGGAAAAACACCCATCATCCTGCTCACTGCCCGAATCGCCGATGATGACAAGGTGAAAGGTTTAGACCTGGGTGCAGATGATTACATCACCAAACCTTTCAAGCCACGTGAATTAATGTCCCGGATACAGGCGGTGCTGCGGCGTACCGGCAATATTGCGCCCACTCCAACTATCATCTCCACCGGAGATATCATCCTGAATAAACAGATGCGAACCGTGCAGGTTAAAGATCGTTTCGTGGATCTGACCCCGTCTGAATTCGACATCCTGACTGCCTTGATCGCATCGCCGGGCAGGGTGTTTTCCCGGTTGGACCTTTTGGACATCATCCAGGGAATCCGTTATGAAGGTTATGAACGGTCGATCGATACCCATGTCAAGAATTTGCGGGCAAAAATCGAATCTGAACCCCGCACTCCCAAATTTATCGAAACCATTTACGGTGTTGGCTACCGCTTTGCCAGGAAGTAGGAAATATGCGATCCATCTCATCAAAACTCATCATTGCTTTTATGGTGGTCAGCCTGGCAGGGATTATCCTGATTTCCTTTTTGGCGTTATATACCACGCGAAAGGAATTCAATAAATTTTCATTTGACAAGAACCAATCCAATCTGGTGACAGCGTTGCAGGATTATTATCTGCAATACAATTCCTGGAACGGGATTGAAACCACCCAGTTGTTCCAACCAATCCCACAGCCACCGCAAGACCAGCTCAGACAGGGTGGCATGTTAATCGTCACGGATGTCAATGGCATCGTGGTCCGCTCGGATAACAGCTCCATGGTGGGCACCATATTTACTTCCACAGGAATAATGAACGATGTCCCCATTGAAGTTGGCGGGGAAACAGTGGGTTACATGATATTCAACCGGATGCCTTTCAACGAAAATTCTCCCGAAAACAATTTCCTGAACCGGATCAGCCTAATCCTGGTGATCAGTGCAGCGGGAACCATCGTGATCGCCACGTTGCTGGGTATCCTGCTCTCGCGGACACTCACGCGACCCATCCGGGAGATCACCGCCGCAACGCAAGCCGTTTCGGAGGGTAATTTTTCCCTGCTGGTACCCGTGCGCTCGAAGGATGAACTGGGTAAATTGGCAACATCTTTCAATAAAATGAGCTCCGAACTCTCGCACTCGCTGGAGCTTCGACGGCAGATGACGGCTGACATTGCCCATGAACTGCGCACACCGCTAACCCTCATCATTGGGCATGCCGAGGCTGTTCATGATGGGGTGATGCAACCTTCCAGGAAAACATTTGAGATCATCCGGGAAGAATCCCTGCGACTGGAACGCCTAGTCAATGACCTGCGCACACTTTCCCTTGCAGACGCTGGCGAACTGGTATTGAACATCCAACCGGTGGCATTGGATGCATTGATCAGCGAAGTGGTGGAATCTTTCAAACACCCAGCTGCACAAAAAGGCATCCAGTTGCATTATGGTGCAACCCGTGGATTACCGAAAATATCGCTGGATGGCGGGCGGATCATCCAGGTGATCAGCAACGTGATCGACAATGCACTGCGGCATTCGCCAAAGTCCGGCAAAGTCCGCATTCATGTGGAACCGAAGAAAGATAACATACAGATTTCAATCCAAGATAACGGAAAAGGCGTGGCAAACAAAGAGCTGCAAAATATCTTCAACCGTTTTTACCGCGTTGATTCATCCCGCAACCGGGATAGCGGCGGTTCGGGGCTTGGATTGGCAATTGCCAAGTCTCTGGTGGAAGCTCACAAGGGACGCATTTGGGCGGAGAGCAATCCAGGACGCGGGTTAAAAGTCGCGATCGAATTGCCGATGAAATAACGGACCATACGGATCATTTTTGCCGGTTTCGTTCTTCCTTCCACACATCCCCCTCGTTATGGTAACCCGCCTGCTCCCAAAAGCCCGGCTTATCGTCTGCGGAAAACTCCAAACCGCGCAACCATTTGGCACCTTTCCAAAAATATAGCGTTTTCAATGTTGGCTTACCGGGTATTACACCGATGACCCCGCGTAGGGGCGCGCCGTGGTCAGGTGTCAGCGGATTGCCGTTGTAATGCGTGGCAAGAAGATAATTTTCCGCCAGTGCCACTTCGAGCGGGATATTGGCGGTGAATCCGTTTTCTGCATGCTGGATGACAAACTTTGCGCTTGATTTGAGCTTCACCAATTCTGTTTCGATTAGCGTGCGCATGTGCACGCCTTCCCAGAGTGTATCCAGTTTACTCCAGTGGGTGACGCAATGAATATCCACCTGGATCTGTGTTTTTGGCAATTGTGCAAATTCATCCCAGGTCAAACGGAGCGGTTTCTCGATTTCACCCCAAGCTTTAAAATCCCATGTTGCAGGATCGAACGTTGGCACAGGTCCGTAGTGCAAAATGGGAAATTTCAACGTGAGAGATTGACCCGGTGGCAGCCTTCCATCCTCTCGCGCGACCTCTTCCTGATGTTCCCGACCCATATCATCATTCATTGAGTGAACTCCGCATCTTATTATACAAAAAAATCCTTCAAACCATTCATTGAGATAGAAAAAAACCTTCCAGTTTGACTAATGTGGACAATTCTTGTAAAATTACTACACGTATGGCTCAGACACCCAAATCCAAAGCGCCGTCCCGCGAACAATTGGAGGATCGTCTACTAGCCTTACATAAAGCCAGCCTGGAGCTGGTGCAAGAAATTTCCCTCGAAACTCTATTGGAAAAAATTGCCACCATCGCCTGTGAGCAGGTGCATGCCCGATACGCCGCAGTCGGTGTTTTGGATGCCGATGGCAAGTTGTCGCATTTCATACCGGTGGGCATGACCCTAGATGAAATCCACCGGATGCCCCATCCGCCCGAAGGTAAAGGTTTGATCGGGGTGCTCATGAAAGCCAACCAGACCATCCGGTTGGAGGATATTGCCCTCGATCCGCGCAAATCCGGTTTTCCGGAACATCACCCTCAAATGACATCCTTTCTAGGCGTCCCCATCCGCAAGGGCAACCGCAACCTCGGGCAAATCTATCTGACCAATAAATCCGGGGGATTGCCATTCAACGACGACGACCAGCGCATTATCGAGGTGCTGGCAGCCTATGCATCGGTCGCCATCAGCAATGCCCGGCTGTACAAGGATCTGAAGGAGCATGAACAAGCACTGGAACGGCGCACCGAAAACCTCGCGCTGCTGAACCAGCTGGCTACCACGCTCGATTCGACCATGGATTTTGACAAGATTTTGGAGAACGCGCTTAACCAGGTAATGGGATATCTGAACATTGAGGTGGGCGAGATTTATTTGCGCCAGGAAGACAGCAACACCCTGCGGCGCACACATCATCACGGCAAACTGGTGGATAAGATCTTTCTGAAAGATACCATCCAGGTTGGGCAGGGAATGGTGGGGGGAGTTGCAAAAACCAACCAGGTGCGCACTGCGCTGCTGCCAACCAAGGATTTACGCGACCTGAACAAGGAGCTGGAGGAGAAGTGCTTCCACCAGGTGGCATGCTTCCCGCTCACCGGTCGCAAAGGCTCGCTGGGAGTGTTGGTGGTGGCAACCTGCCAGCCGCATCCACTGGACGAACTAGAAGTGCAGTTCCTCACCGCCATCTCTTCCTGGGTGGGAACCGCTATCGACAATATGCGCTTGAGTTTGCAGGGCAAACGGCTGGCGATCCTGGAGGAGCGCGAACGCATCGGGATGGACCTGCACGATGGCATCATACAATCCATTTATGCCGTGGGGCTGACCCTGGAACATGCCCGCATGCTGCTGCATGAGGATCCCGACCAGGCAACCGTGCGCATCGATCAGGCCATCGGTGATCTGAACAAATCCATTCGCGATATCCGGGCATACATCCTGGATCTGCGCCCGCGCAAATTGTATGATGAAGGGCTGATGGCGGGCATCCAGAGGTTGATCCATGAATTCCGCGCCAATACGCTGCTGGAAGTGAACCTGCAGGCTCCTCCCGAAGGGCTGGAAAAATTGCCGGAAGCTTCAGCACTGGCGCTTTTCCACATCTGCCAGGAAGCGCTAGGGAACATTGCCAAGCACACGCACGCCCAGCATGTGAGCATCGTGGTTTGGACAACACGCGAGCGGGTTCTGCTGGAAGTGCACGATGACGGACGCGGGTTCGAGGTTGCCAAGATGAAGACCACCATCGGGCACGGTCTTTCCAATATGCAGACACGCGCCCACAACGTGGCAGGGGATGTGGACATCACGTCGGACATCGATGCCGGGACCACGGTGCTGGCATGGGTGCCGCGCAGCCACAAGAAACAATCCTACGTGGCGGAATAACCGCATTCAAGCGATTTCTTTTTTTATCAATTATCTGACGCCGACCCCGGCGTTTCGTTTTTATGGTAGGATAGGGCGGAAATGTCCCCGCAACCTTCCTCCAAAGCCGCACTGCGCGGCGAACCATCATACATCTGGCGTGCCGGTCAGGAACGCCGCCTGGGCATGATCCAGCGCGCGGCTGGCAGCCGCCTGCATGGGAAGGTGCTTGAGGCAGGCTGTGGGGTGGGCATTTACATCCAGCGGTTGGCAATGCAGGCGAAATATGGGGTGGGGTTGGAGATCGACCTGGAGCGCGCCAGCGAAGCTCACCTGAAAGTGGATGGGATAGTCGGCGGAGCAGGCGAACATCTGCCCTTCCCCGATGAAACGTTCGACCTGATCCTCAGCCACGAAGTGCTCGAGCACGTGCAGGACGACCGGGGTTGCGTCGTGGAATTATCCCGCACACTGCGGACAGGTGGCAGGCTGATTTTGTTCGTACCCAACCGCGGCTATCCGTTTGAAACACACGGCATTTACCGCAAGGGAAAATACCATTTCGGTAATAAATTCCTGGTCAACTGGCTGCCCCAACCCTGGCGCAACACGCTGGCACCGCATGTGCGGGTGTATGCCCGTCGGGATATTGGCAATCTATTGGAAGGGCTGCCACTGAAAGTGATCGAGAAAAAGACCATTTTTGGCGCTTACGATAATATCATTGCGCGGCTGCCAGGATTGGGGAAAATAATACGCGGTTTCCTGCAATGGCTGGAAAAAACCCCGCTGAAAGTATTTGGATTATCACATTTCTGGGTGATTGAAAAAGAGTAATTCCCTGAGACAAAAATTAACTAAATAGCAGACAGTCGAGGATAGATGTCCTTCAATTGTCTGTAGGTATCCAAATAAATCTTAAAGTGTTGTTCATAGATTTCTGAATATTCCGCACGAGGTTCCGTGACCGATGCAACCTTGATGCATGTATCGATCTCCCCCCACTCCTTAAAAATACCAACACCCTTACCAGCAATAAATGCCGCCCCCAGAGACGATCCCGGGTGACCGGCGATTTCCTCGAGCGGTAACCCCAACACGTCCGCGGTGACCTGCCGCCAGAGCAGCGAATGTGCACCGCCGTTGGTCACGCGGGCAGATGATGCGCTGCAACCGTGTTCCTTCAGCACCTGCAGATGATGGCGAAAGCCAAAGGCAATACCTTCGAGGATGGCGCGATAGAGATGGGCGCGGGTGTGCAAAAGGTTAAGACCGACCACCGTGCCGCGTGCCAGCGGATCGTTGAGCGGGGTTTTTTCTCCCAAAAAGTACGGCAGCACCACCAGGCCTTCCGAGCCGGGAGGTACTGCGGTGGCTTCGGCATCCAACTCAGCGAACGACATGCCAGGTGCGAACTGGTCGCGGAACCAGCGGATCAGGCTGCCGCTGGCGGCCATGCACCCGTTGAGGACAAACTTTCCGGGGATGGCGTGGTAATCGAGATACAAGCGCGGGTCGGTTTCGAGTCGATCCAGGATATACAGGATATCCCCCGAACCGCCCAATTTGACAAGCAAGTCACCTTCTCTTTTCAGCCCTGCTGAAAAAGCGGAGGCGATGTGGTCGGCGCAACCGGCTACCACCGGGATCCCTACAACAAGTCCACAGGATTGCGCGGAAATGGCACTTAATTTGCCAACAACCTCCGATGGGAAATGCAGCTTTCCCAACAACTTCTTGTTGATGCCGCACATGTCGAGCAAATCGTCGTCCCAATCCTCTCTCTGCAGATCGTACAAACCGGATTCGAGCGCCCAATTGCGCTCTGCGCTAAACTCGCCGGTCAGGCAATAAACCATGTAATCATACGATCCCATGATATGCCTGACGCGGGTAAACAATCCAGGTTCATGCTTTTTTAACCATACTAATTTCGGACCGATGCTCTGCTGGGTGATGGCACTGCCCGTTCGACGCAGGATATCCTCAGCATCTGTCCTGCCCTGCAACCACCCGATTTCCTCCACCGCTCGGGCGTCATTCTGCTGCATGGAAGGGCGGAGGAGATTGCTATGTTCATCCAGAAGCACCAAAGCAGGCACCATGCCGCTTACCCCGATACTTCGGATCGCTGCTGGTTCGATGGATGACAACGTGATCAACTGGGGAATACCGGCACAGACATTGTTCCACCATTGGTGTGGATCTTCCTCCGACCAACCTGCGTGGCGAGAGGAGAGTTCACATGGCAGCGAGACATCCCCCAACAAGCTCCCGTCACTCCCGAACAGAACCATCTTGGTGGCAGTGGTGCCGATATCAATGCCAAGCAGGCAATCTTTCATCCGCGGCGGACTTTCTCCACTTCAGCTACAAAAGCCTTAACCCGGGATGCGTCCACCGGATTCCAGGTATAGCCATCCACTTTCAGGCTGGAGCCGACGATAACACCATCGGCGATCTCCAGGAAGCGGGCGATATTTTCTTTTTTAGCGCCGGTATTCAAGAGCACCGGAACTTTTCCTTTGACGCTTTCGCTGGCTTGCTTTAGCCAGTCGAAATTAGGTTCCGAGCCAGCCATTGGACCAGAAACAAGGATGGCATCCGCCAACGAAGAGACCACCGCGCTCCAGGCGCGTTCAGCAATGGAGCGGGTGCCGAGCGAAGAAGCGAATTCGGGTGTGACGTTGTAAAAAACTTTAACCTGGTCTGCACCGATATTGTGGCGGTAGCGCAGCATGGCTGCAGCATCCGGCTGCCATAAGCCCATATCACTCTCATACACGCCGGTGAACACCTCGCGCACAAACGAAGCACCGGTGGCGAGCGCTACTGCCAAGGGTGCTTTGGGGTCCCAAAGAAAATCCACGCCGAACGGGTGGTCCCTGGGTGCCAGCTCGGTGATGACATGTGACATCACAGCCACCGCTTCAAAATCCGCTTTCAGGGCATATGGTCGATCACCTTCGTTACAAAAAAGGATGCCGTCGACGCCGTTGTCGAGCAGTTTCTTTACATCCTCGCGCATGCTGTCGACAATTCCTTTCACCCCGAGGTTTGGATCGTACAACGGAGTACCCGGCAGCGGCAGGAAATGCGCCATGGCAATAATGGGTTTTTTCTTCCCGAAAATCGCATCCAAACAATTCGTCATTTCACTCTCCTTGACCTGCACATTTACATGTACTTACCCTGTTGAATTTCCTGGACCGTTTTAAAGATCATTTTCATGTTTTCATCCGGCATGGTAAATTGAAGCTCGTGTGTTGTACCGAGGATGAATCGATTTTTCGTCTTTCCGATGTGATAGCGTGCTGTGATATCGTTGCGCAATTCTTCGGGCGTCATCAGCTCGCCCAACTGAATGTCAATACCGGTGGAGAATGTCAGCCTGTCACCATAGGTGGAATAGGCTTCCTGAAGATTGTTGCCCGCCTTGGGTTGAAACGTCTGGAGGGCATCCAACTCGGCTTCGATGTAGTACGGCAGCAATGGCATTTGAAAACCGCAGGAATGCAGCATCGCCAGCCCACCTTCTTCATGGATGACAGCAATGATGTGTTTGAGATGCGGGAATGCGAATTCCTTCCACATTTCCACCGATATCATCGTGCGGTTGGTGTAGCCGTAGTCCTCATAGATCAAAATTCCATCCGCACCGGCGCGCAGATTGCAAACAGCCAGGTCGATATCCCATTCCGCCATGCGCTTTTGGAATGCCTTGACTTCCTGGGGATGATCGACGAGTGCCATCATGGCATCCTGCATAGTCCAAAGCTGGGTGAAGAACAAATCCTGTACGCCAAACGTTGCACCCATCATAAACGTGTCTGGATGCGCAACTCGGTATTTTTTAACCTTGGCGATTCCCTTTTCATCATGAAAGGGTTGGAACTGATATTTCTCAAGATCCTCCATGGATTGGATGGCCGGTGTCGTGACATCGGCATAAATTCCGCCAATGCCGCGAATATTTCCCCAGCCATCGAGCACTCTTAATTTACCTTTTTCGAAATAGGTCTTCTTCACCGCAGAGTCATCACTCACGGAAAGCAATGCAATATCTCCACCCAGTTCCAGCACATATTCACTGTTGGCATAGCTATCCAATAATATCGGAAGCCCACGCTGCAGATCGCTGCCTTCAAACCCCTTTTTAGCAAACCATTTCCACAAATTGGTTCCCATGAAATGCGCCGTTTTATCGCGCGCAGGCTGCAAGGTGGACATGAGTTTTCCGGCGGCATGCGGATTAATCCAATAAAACACCGGGACGCGGTCCTGTGGCTGACCTTTCATGGCGGCAACCACCCGTTCGTGGGAGGTCATTTTGGAAAAGGCAGTATGCGACATGTGGTTTTCCTAGTAGTCGGTTTGGCGGGTTTGCTGACGA
Source organism: uncultured Chloroflexia bacterium (assembly GCA_963699305.1). GTDB lineage: Bacteria > Chloroflexota > Anaerolineae > Anaerolineales > Anaerolineaceae > JBGQAS01. Next base: position 1,896,931 of record OY969431.1, read on the forward strand.
TAATTGCAAAAGGCACAATCCGGATCCGGTTCAGGTGGCTCAGGAAGCTCAAGGACGGTCAGCACTTCATCGATGAAATTACAGAAGTCCCCGTCGCTGCGTTCGATTTCCTTCCAATGCGCCTTGCCTTTTAATGAAAGATGTTCGTCATCGTATGAGAGAAGCTCATCGGGGGTGAAATACACCAATCCCATTTTGGTGATCGGGGAAAGGTGCAATTTTTCCGGTGCTGGATTCTCCAGCGCATGGACATAGGCACTTAATTGCCGCTGGTAGAACGGTAGCTGTGCTTGGGAAAATTCAGATGTCTTGAAATCGATCAAGCCGTATCCACCCCCGTCAAATTGGACGATGGCATCGAATAATCCCCTGAAAAATGGACGCAACGTGTGATTGGGAAATTCCATGGGCGCCGATTCCACCCAGCGTTGAGCGAGGATCATCTTGCCTTCAGGGAGTTCACGACTGATCTCCTTGCAGGATTTGCCCATGAAAAAATCTTTCATGGCTGTGTCGATCTTGGAGAAAATTTTTGGAAAGGGGGTTGTCGGGCGCTTGAAATCGCGCATCAGGGAAAGGTAAAAACAGCGCTTGCACTCATCGTAAAGGAAGGTCAACGAGGATGGGCTGAGTTTGATCGAAGTGGTCATTTTTCCACCGCAGACATCAAAGAACCCGGATGTAAAAAAGTGTCATCACGATGATTTACAAACCGATGGATTTCATTTTTTATTTTTTGAATATCGTTCATTATTTCACCGCCATCCTTGGGCTTTCTGGCGTTATTCCATCCGGAAGTCAATGATTCCATTCTTAAATTGGATAAGACCTTTTGCATTGCCGGCAACGGATTGCCCGTTGCCCCTCATTGAGATCCATCGAACCGCATTTAGGACATTTGAAGAATGCTTCCGGTGGAGCATCCGGCTTTTTGGTCATCAAGATGGATTTGGTAAATACGCTGGGAGAATATTGGCAAAACGAACCCGTCCATTGTAAAGCACCATCCAGCCTGGCCAACGTACGGAGAGGAATATGACGTTTGAACCAGTCCGTGCGGAAGTGGCTGACGGTCAGCGACCTTTGGATGGAAAAACCTTTTCCCCTTAGCCAATGGCGGATCGTCCTGGGATGAAAATCGAAGTTTAATTTTTCAAACTCCACCGGTTCCGGAGTAAATGGATTCCATTTCTGCCTTCCAAGTAAGAACCGTCCCACGGCTTTCAAATTTCGCTTGTTGGCAAATTCAAGGATAAATGCTGAATTCGTTTGCAGCACATTGGCTACCTGCTGCAGAGCAGCGGGAGCATCCGCCATATGATGGAGTGTGCGAATCATGGTGGCACTATCGAAGAGCGCGTCCACAAATGGCAGGTGGTAGATATCGGCTGCCACGAAGAGGAAGCGTTTTCCATCCCCCAACCGTTCCTGTGCCTGGGCAAGCTGTGTGGTGGAATAATCCAGCAGGACAACGCGATCATACCCGGCATACCGGGGGGTGTTGCGTCCGGCACCGGCACCCAATTCCAGCAATAGCCTGCCTGTTTTTGGGAGCAATCGTTTTAATGCGATCTCCTCAGCAGCATCCTCGTAGGCGCGACCGCCTTTTTCCCAAAAGGATTGCTGATAATCAGAGCCTTCATAGTTACAAACAGGGGGGAAGATTTCGGCATGTCTCTATTGTACATAAAAAATGCGCCGGGCAGGTTTGCCGGCGGCGCCCAGAGTATCCTCCTTACCGATGCTTCCTCTCGGACCTGTCGGGGTTCGAAGGGCTCCGCCGCGCCGGTCCCACCCGGACGCATGGTAAGGATACCTTATCCACGATTGAATGTCAACAAAACAGAAATTACGCCCAACCGAGGGCTGTAAAAACCTGCGGGAAGAACGTTGCAACGATAAGGATCAAAGCAAGGAGGATCAGAATGACCACCACAACCCAAGTGATGATGTTTAAAAATCCCTTGTTGACATATTTGCCCATCAAGCGCTTGTCGTTGATCAATTTAAGCATCGCCAGCAGGATGACAGGCAGCAGGACCCCATTAAAGGTCTGACTGATCATCATGGCCTGAATGAGGGATTTTATGGGCAAGAGAACGATCAGAGCACCCAGAACGATCATGCCGGTGTAGATGCTGAAAAACACCGGAGCTTCCTTCCATTTATGACTGACGCTGGATTCCCAACCGAATGCTTCGCATACGGTGTAGGAAGTGGAAAGCGGGAGGATGGCAGCGGAAAACAGGGATGCGTTCAGCAATCCCAACGCGAACAACGTTGAGGCAAAACGCCCCGCCAGGGGACGCAACGCAATGGCGGCATTGGCTGCATCCACAATGTGGATGCCTTCCTTGAACAGCGTTGCAGCACACGCGATCACGATAAATGCTGCAACGAACACGGCAAAGATCGAACCGATAATCACATCGAGACGGGCATATTTATATTCATCCTTCATGATGCCTTTATCCACGATGGAGGACTGTTGATAGAACTGCATCCAGGGGGCAATGGTTGTCCCGATGATGGTGACAAAGATGGTCACATACCCGGCATCAAAATGGAAGCTGGGGGAAATGAAGGCAGTACCGACTTCACCCCACGGCGGATTGGCAAGGAATCCTGAAATGACATATGCCAGGTAAATGGCGCTGGCAACCAGGAAGATCCGCTCAACGGATTTGTAATTCCCCTTGACGATCAATAACCATACAAGCACTGCAGCTATCGGCACAGAGATGTATTTGCTGATCCCAAATATCTCCATACTGGCAGCCACACCGGCGAACTCGCTGACCGTATTGGCAAGGTTGACAAATAACAGCAAAGCCAAAACGAGGGAGGTAATGCGCACTCCCAGGCTTTCGCGCATCAGGTCTGCCAGTCCCTTACCCGTGATGACTCCCAGCCTTGCGCTCATTTCCTGCACGATGATGAGCGCAATAACGACAAAGGGAAGCATCCACAGCAGGGTATAGCCGTAATGTGCACCGGCTACGGAATAGGTGGTGATTCCACCGGCGTCGTTATCCACGTTGGCGGTGATGATGCCCGGACCGATGACTGCAAGCATCAAGCCCAAGCGCAGACGTAGCGGTTTAGTGCGTTTCCAGAAAGTGGACATGATTACCCTCGACCTAATTTTAGTGATAGAACTTTGGCAAACGCTTCTTCCATGCCGTGGGGATCACTTTATCCAGGGCATCATCTGCTGTGACGATACCGAGAATTTTTTTCTGATCATCGACTACCGGCACCGCCAGGAGATTGTACTTGGCAATAACCTGGGCAACTTCATGCTGGGATGTTTTAGGAGAAACCGCGACCACCCTATCGTTCATAAACTTTTTTACGGGAGCGCTTGGCTGAGCAAGCACCAACTCCATCAATGTAACAACCCCGGTGAGCTTGCCTTTATCCGTCACATACACGTTGTAGATCGTTTCCACTTCAGAGACAATGCGGCGCAACCGGTTGACAATTTCCGCAGCCGTGGTGTGCGAAGGCACTGAAACGAAATCTGTATTCATGATGCCACCAGCGGAACTTTCGGGATAGGCCAGCAGTTTTTGCACATCCTTAGCTTCGTCCGGCTCCATCAACTTGATGATCTCCTTGCTGCGCTCCTTGGGCAGTTCCGCCAGCAAGTCTGCTGCCTCATCGGGGGACATTTCTTCCAGCACATCCGCGACGCGTTCGTTGGGGAATTCTTCGATCAGGCTCGCCTGGAACTCCGGCTCCACCTCTTCGAGGGTATCCGCCATGGTTTCATCATCCAGCTTTTGCAGCAGCCGGGAGCCTTCCTGGCGGCTCAGGTCGCTGAGCAATTCCGCCAAATCTGCAGGGTGCAAATCTGCCATTTTTTCACCTGGAACTTTAAGGCGCATGGATTGATCATTTTCGAGCAGCTCCACTGCGTCCCAGGAGATGCTGCCCAACTCGACACTGGTTTGCTTTTTCTTCTTTTTCTTAAAAATACCTCCGAGATACGGCAATCCAAGGCGGCGCATCAAGCCGGCTGTGGAAATATCCACATTGGCGAGGTAAATGTTGCCGTTCACGCGTGCCAGTTCCACATCGTTCACGCGCACCACGCGCACGCCATTAACATCGATGATCTGCTTATCGAGCACATCCCGCACTAGGAAAATATCATGTTTGTGCACTTTGTACGATTTGACATCCTCCCATTTTTTGTTCAACGGGATGATGTTCGTTGCCAAAACACCTACATCGGTCAGCGGGATATAAAAAGGCTTTTTCTGAATCTTTACCTCGATGGCAATCACCTGCGGATGGGGCATCTTTTCTTTGTGGATGGCGATCATCTCATCGATCTTGCCCACCTTTTTCCCGTCGCAATCAACGACCAGTTTTCCCAACACTTCACTGATGTATGGCATCGTTCACCTCTGCAAATAAAGTTTTTCCCAACGAGCAACAAACAAAAACCGCCGGCGGTGCAGAAGGACCATCCAGCGGTTAACCGGTGAGGATCAGACAGCCTGAGGGTTCACCCATCAAGCTGATTCCTTCTGCAGGGTTCCTTGAGGGAACCCGTCTTGTAAAAAAACGCAACAAACCATCCCCTGTTGCCGGGCAATAGAGGCACTTCGTCGGTATTGTTGGCGGATTCAATCTGCATATTTTCTCCAGCAGGATTTCCTTCCTGCTCGTCTGATTTTAGTTACTTCATGCTCAACTGTCAAGAATTTGGATGAAAAACTTTTTCCAGCAAGTTCACTAAGGATGAATAATCTATCGAAGGTTGCGTTTTCATCATTATTGACCAACCTCCTAAAGAATCATATACTGTGTTGAAAATAAAAAATGGTTAATGTATTTCGGAAGTCTACTTCCCATGATAATAATCCGCTACATTATGAAAGGTTCACAATGCAAGGTTGGCAAAAGTATCTGAATCACGATCCACTTCCCTGGTTGCTTGAACCTGAAAACCCATCCGTTCGTTACTGGACACTCATCGACATTCTCGACCTCCCTGCAAACGATCCTGAAGTACAACAATCCCGTGTTGCCATCAACCAGCAACCATTCGTGGAGGAGTTATTCGCCCTTCAGCATCCAGAAGGTTACTGGGGTGACGATGAAACCAAGCCATATACCGCACAAGGGGCCGTAACTGTACTGGCTTTGTTGCACATGTTGGGCGTCACCCCCGACAAACGCACCACGGATGGTTGCGACTCCTTGCTCCGGTTCTGCCAGTATGAAAGCGGCGGTTTTTCTCTGATCAAGAAACAACGCAGCGGCATTTTCCCATGTACTACCGGTGAGCATCTTCCCACTCTGGTGTACTTTGGTTCGGGAGACGACCCGCGTGTGCAAACCGCATTCTCCTTTCTCATTGAAGATATGTCATCCGATAATGCATTCGATTGCGGACGTTACCAGCATCGAGAGTGTTTATGGGGTGCCATCGCATCGCTCAATGGCATGGCTGTGCTCCCAACCAGCCTGCAATCGGTGCAGTCCAGGCGCGTGGTGGAACGCATGGCAAATGCCTTGCTGGACACCACGTACGACTTTAAAGGTGAGCACAGGCGATGGCTCACTTTTGGCGTTCCACGCGTTTGGGATTTACTCAGTGCGCTAAACGCTCTTTCGTTGAATGGTTACGCACATGACGCACGGTTCATGCCTTTATTTAGACTATTACTTGAACGACAGGATGACCAGGGACGATGGTTATGCGGTTCTGTCTCGCACACCTGGCCGATTGAAAAACAAAATCGACCCAGTAAATGGGTCACGCTGGATGCATTGAGGGTAATAAAACAAGCAGGATAGAACGGGAAAGAATACACGAGCTCGCAGGTATATATCCAACGTATGGGTCTATTCCCTATAAACGGAATTTTGCCAAAGTTTCTCCAAGGTTTCCTCAAGCGCTTTTCCTAAAGGCTCCCCGGCATGGGTCGTGAGATCGGTGCGATTGTCAAAGACAACATAAGGTACTTTTTCTCCGCCCAGTGCAACAAAACGAGGATCATTTGCGCAGACCTCCTGCCAGTCGACATCCTTATACAAGCGCTCCATCTTTTCATCGCTTAATGCATGCTGAAGAATGGAATCCGGTTTTTCGGGGTTAAAACGCGCACGATTCTTTCGGAGGGATTCTTCATAAGGCACGTCTACATACAAGATGGCGGCATGACGGGCAAATTCAGAGCTGAGATGTTTGAAAGCACTGGCATATCCGCCGTGCTCGAATCCGCGCGAGAATTCGACCAGGGTGGTGTATTGTTGATGATGACCGGGATCATCGCGCACTTTTTTTGCATAATCCTTGTCGATGCGTTCGATTAGAACATCCCAAAGGTAAGGATAAAGGAAATATCCTTTGGCATCCGAATGGAGCCTGGGTTTCCCCATGCGTTCAAGGATCTCATCTTCTTCGAACCACGTCCACAGCATGGGGAAATCATCGAGCTCATCGATTTCACCGATGTGGAACCGCCGGGTTCTTTCTTCCAGAGGTGTGTGCTTGAGATAATGGATAATCTCACTTTTTCCTGCTGCCGGGCGGGCGAGTAGTAGAAGGATATCAAAGGTATTTTTCATGGGTAATGTTTCCTTACGGTTAATTATATGGTCAGGACCATTATTCAATAGAACTAATGATGATTCATTCTATTGATGTGCGATGTATAATTCCAATGTTAAATTTTGTAAAGCGGAGGTTTCACATGAAAGGTACCGATTTTATTACCAAATATTTACCATTAATCATCCCTTTGGTGGTCGTCCAACTGGGACTCATGGTCTATTGTCTCATCGATCTCGCAAAGCGGGAAAAAACCAAAGGTCCCAAATGGCTTTGGGCGATCGTAGTGATACTGGGTGAGTTGATCGGACCGGTGATCTATCTGTTATTTGGGCGTGACGAATGAACGCTGCCATCCGCACGGAAAAATTACAAAAGCGTTTTGGTTCCGTCAAAGCACTGAATGGATTGACACTTACCGTGGATTATGGGACCGTATTTGGGTTCCTGGGTCCCAACGGAGCCGGTAAAACCACCACCATCCGCATGCTTACCGGGCTTTCGCATCCGAGCGGGGGAAAAGCGTGGGTGGCTGGGATGGACATCCGTCAGTCCGCCAAAGTCGCCAACCGCATTGGCTACCTTCCCGAGGAACCGGCTTTTTACAACTGGATGACGCCGGTGGAATACCTTGATCATATCGGGCGGATCTTTGGTTTGAAATCCATCGAACGCAACCAACGCTCCAAGGAATTGTTGGAAAAAGTTGACCTGTCAAGCGTAAAAAAACGGCGCATCGGCGGATTCTCACGTGGGATGCGGCAACGCCTTGGTCTGGCGCAGGCTCTGGTGAACAAACCCGAAGTATTGTTCCTGGATGAGCCGGTTTCTGCGCTCGATCCCGCGGGACGCAAAGAGGTATTGGAAATGATCACTGATTTAAGGGGGCAGTGCGCCGTTTTCATGTCCACGCATATCCTGGCGGACGTGGAGCGCATCTGCGACTCGGTCGGCATCATCAATAAAGGCAGGCTGATCGTGGAGGCGCGCCAGGATGAACTGATGAGCCGTTATTCCGTTCCCGCCTTTGAAGTGGAGGTGGATCCCGGTACCGAACATCAGCTTAAAAGTTGGCTGAAAGGCTTGAGCCGGAATAAATGGTACAAAACTGCAACAACCGAAGGGACCAGAGCCCGCATTATTGTCAAAGATATGACCGCGGCAAGGCAGGTGCTGATGGCACAGGCAGTTGTTTCCGGGTTGATGTTGCGTCGGATTGAAATCGTTACACCAACGCTTGAGGATGTGTTCCTGGAACTGGTGAACGGAAAGGGAGGTGCAAAATGACCTTCCTCGCAGAAATCCGTAAAGAGATCGTGGAGCAGTTCCGCACACGCCGCTTCCTGGCTGTCCTGGTTGTATTGGCTGGATTCGGAATGCTCTCACCGCTCCTGGCAAAATTTATGCCGGAGATTTTTAAAGCCATTCCTGAGGCTGAACAAATCGCAGCCATCATACCGCCGCCCACGGTGGCGGATGCCGTTACACAATATGTCAAGAATCTCGACCTTTTTGGCCCGCTGTTGGCGCTGCTACTGACGATGGGCGCGGTGGCATCCGAAAAGGAAAAAGGCACCGCCGCAATGATGCTGGTAAAACCCCTGCCGCGCGGCACGTTTATCCTGGCGAAGTTTGCCGCAATCGCATTTACTTTTATCACAACCTTTGTTGTAGCTGGGTTGGCTGCTTACTACTACACGTTATATCTTTTTGAACCCATGTCCATCCCGCATTTCCTGGCTTTGAATGGTTTGATGCTGACCTCCATTCTTTTTTATATCGCGCTGACGCTGCTGTTCAGCACATTGGCAAAATCACAGATAGTGGCTGGCGGCTGCAGTGTGGGCGTCATACTGCTGCTATCTCTGATCGGTGCCATCCCGGGTTTATCCAAGTATATGCCGGCGCAGCTCACCGCCTGGGGTACATCGCTCATGATGGGTGATACAACTCCGTATTGGATGGCATTCGCTATTACCACTGGAGCAACCGTTTTTTGTTTAATGCTGGCATGGTTCATTTTCAGACGGCAGGAACTATAAACCGATAATTCTCAGCCGGGGCCTTCTTTAACCGCTAATTGCCAGAATCCGTAGTAATTAGCGGTTTTCTTTATCTCAGCAGATGAATAAATTCGCCCATTCCGCGCCATGGAAAATAAATTCCTTTGACATAATTTCCATGTGTAGCTAAAATGGTAGTATTATCGTTGAGGTTTCAATTCATGAGTAAATGGCGCGGTAAATACATCATCGGTCTCACAGGCAACATTGCCACAGGTAAATCCGTCATCCGCAAGATGCTGGAGCACCTGGGCGCGTATGGCATTGATGCCGACGCGCTGGCTCACCGTGCCATCTCTTCCGATGCGCCGGGTTACAAACCGGTGGTGGAAAATTTTGGCAAGTGGGTTCTGGATGCCGAGGGTGAGATTGACCGCAACAAGCTTGGCAAAGTTGTGTTCAACGACCCATCCGCGCTCGCCAACCTGGAGAAGATCGTGCACCCGATGGTGGAGCAAGCCATTAACCGCATTGTCGAGCGTGCCACCCAGCAAGTGATCGTCATCGAAGCCATCAAGCTGCTGGAAAGCGGTCTCGGTGAATCTTGCGACAGCATTTGGGTGGTGTATGCCTTCCCGGAGCAGCAGCTTTCACGGCTCACCAGCAACCGCAGCATGACCCAGGATGAAGCCCGCCAACGCATTGATTCTCAACCACCCCAGGAAGACAAGATCAACCATGCCCAGGTGGTGATCAAGAATATTTCCACCTTTGAGGATACTTGGCGCCAGGTGGTGAACGCCTGGAAGAAGTTTGTTTCCATTGAGGAAACACACGCCGAAATCCGCCCCACCCCGCCGGTCAGCCTCCCACAGGGTGAGATCCGCGTCAAGCGTGGCGGACCGAGGGATGCCAAGGAAATCGCCTCCCTCATGTCGCAATATCACCCGGATGGGCGCAAGTTCACTGCCGATAATGTCATGGCAGCCCTGGGAGAGAAAGCGTTCCTGATGCTGTATGTAGGCGAGACGCTGGTTGGCGTGATCGGCTGGCAGGTGGAAAACCTGGTGGCACGCACAAGCGATATCACCATCAATCCGGGGATCCCGATGGATAAAGCCCTGCCCGTCCTGATCAGCGAAATGGAGCAAGCATCCAAGGATCTACAGTGCGAGGCATCGCTCATCTTTTCCTCGCCCGATCTTGCCATGTCCGACCGGTTGTGGCGCAGCATGGGGTACGCACAGCACACGCCGCAAACGCTCGGAATCCTTGCCTGGCAGGAAGCCGCCCAGGATTCGATGCCCTCCGGTAGCGTCCTGTTCTTTAAACAACTCCGCCACGAACGCATCCTGCGCCCGATCTAAACCGGGTCCATCCATTAGAGGCGGGAGTACTATTTTTCCAAGCCGATATCAATGATCGATTTACTGAATGAAATCCTGTTCCTTTTCCAGCGTCTGAACTGGCTGAGTGTTATCGATCTCCTGCTGGTGACGATTATTTTTTACGCCATCCTGCTTGCGATGCGCGACACGAAAGCCATCGTCCTGCTGCGGGGCGTGTTTTTCCTGGTGATCTTGATAGCCCTGTTGACCACGGTGGTGGACCTGCCTGCATTTTCGTGGCTGACGCGGAACTCTATGCCGGCATTGCTGCTCGCAATCCCGGTCATCTTTGCTCCCGAGATCCGCCGCGCCCTCGAACGCCTGGGGAGGGCTGGTGGTCGGTCTGTCCCGTTGCTCCGTTCCAACAACGCAGTCATCTCCGTGGCAACCCTTAAAGCAGTGGTTACCGCAGCAATGCGACTATCCAAACGCAAACACGGCGCCCTGATCATTCTTCAACGAAGCGAAAGCCTGCAGGATTACATCCGCACCGGTATTCAGCTGCAGGCACACGTGACGCCCGAGTTGCTGCTGCAGGTGTTCTACCCGAACACACCGTTGCACGATGGAGCAGCCATCATTGTCGGAGACGAATTAGTGGCAGCTGCGTGCGTGATGCCTCTCTCACCCAGTGGTGTGCTCAACCGCAATCCCGATCATAAGGTGGGTTTGCGTCACAGGGCAGCGCTGGGCATTTCAGAATCCTCGGATGCCATCACCATAGTTGTCTCGGAAGAAACCGGTGGAGTATCCGTTGTGCAGGAAGGGAATATGATCCGGCGGGTGGATGCAGAACGTTTAGAAAACATCCTGCTGGCGCTTTTTTATCCCTCCGGCGAAGTGGTCAATCGATCACGCTGGCTGGCGCAGCTGCGACATTGGCTGGGCTTGGATGGAGACAGGGAGAAATAGATGCAGCGATTTCGTTTTTTCCTGAAAACCCTGCCGACATTATTACTGGCGTTCGCCATGGCAATAGCCGTGTGGATCCTGGCGGTTACCTCCAGTGATCCACTGGTAGCACGAGATTACCCCAACCCAATCATGTTGGAAGTCATCGGTTTAGATCCAAAGCTGGTCATCACCAACACCATCCCCACCGAGGTGACGGTGAAATTAAGCGCTCCGCAATCCATCTGGACCGAACTGGAAAACCAGGATCAGCCGGTACACGCCGTGCTCGATTTATCCGCGCTGGAAACCGGCAGCCATTCCGTACCGGTTCAAATCCAGGTGTCTATAAAACCGGTACGCGTTTTGCCATTCAGCCCTGCCAATATCCCGGTGAATCTTGAATTATTTGACAGCCGTTCGTTTGCGATACAACTGCAGACCATTGGGCAACCTGCCACCGGATTCCAGGTAGCTCAACCCATCCTGGATCCCGCAACCATCACCCTCAGTGGTGCCGCTTCCAACGTTGAAAAAGTTAAGCGCATCTCCGCCACACTGGATATCAACCAGGTTCGCGAGAACATTAACAAAGCACTAAACCTCAGCGCGTTCGATGCGGATGGAAAAATCGTTAATGGAGTTTCCCTTTCACCTTCACAGACGTTGATCAGCGCGGATGTCACTCCACTGAGTGGTTACCGCAACGTGGCGGTAAAAGTTATATGGAACGGTCAACCCGCAAAGGGATATCAGCTCAGCAACATCTCTGTGGATCCGCCGGCGGTCATTGTATTTTCCAGCGACCCGCTCCTGGTGGAAAATCTGCCGGGGTACATTGAAACCATGCCCCTTGATTTATCAAGCGCTGATGAAAAATTCACTTCCCTGTTGAACTTGAACATCCCATTGGGCATCACCGTCATCGAAGGCAACTCCGTTGACGTATCCGTAGGGATCATGCCCATCGAAGGAACATTGACCATCCCGAATATTGGAGTCGAGTATATCAACTTACCCACCGGGTACCAGGTTACCATCTCCCCATCGCAGGTAACCATCATCCTTTCCGGACCGTTGCCTGCGCTTGATGCGCTGACCCAACAGGATATCAAGGTGGTCATTGATCTACACGACATACTCCTGGGGACTTTCCAGAAGTTGCCCCAGGTGCAACTCACCAACACAGCGCTGCAGGTGGTTTCAATTGTTCCGGAATCGGTGAGCGTGACCATCACTACCGCAAATACTCCGACTCCGTAAGCGGTTTCACTTCAACATCCATTATCTGTATGAAAGACGGATGCAATATCTCCTCTAAAAAATCACCAGCGTAAGTTGGCGATTTTCATTCTCCAAACAACAATAAGACCTTTGTTTCCTAATATTTAGGGAGATATATAATTATCTCGAGAATCAGGCTGGTCTGCAACCAGGAATTACTATCTTTTACTCCGGCAGAAAGATGAAGTATATGGAAACGGATGACTTGTTCATTCATAGCAAACTGCGTATGCCTTTCATTCGTTCAAACCTGGTCCTCCGACCTCAACTCCAGAAACGGATCGAGGACGGGATGCACAGTTTGTTAACGTTGATAACTGCCCCCGCTGGTTTTGGTAAAACCACCCTGGTAGCATCTTGTGTTGCTAGTTGTGGATTGCCTGTCGCCTGGCTATCGCTCGATAAGAATGACAATGAGGCAAGGCGCTTCCTGAATTATCTGGTTGCTACCCTGCAAGAAGCTGACAACACAATTGGGAATAAAGCTGCACAACTAATGTCTGGGGCACAACCAGCTCCCTCTGAAGCAATCCTGACCAGCCTGATCAATGACCTGGATACTTCAGGCAGTGAAATTGTCCTTGTGCTGGATGACTACCAGTTTCTTAGCAGTCAGGCTGCACATGAGGAAGTGGCTTTTTTGCTTGAGCATTGCCCAAAAACATTGCATCTGGTGATCGCAACCCGATCAGACCCCGCGCTTCCCTTAGCCCGTTTGCGAGCACACAACCAGGCTGTTGAGCTTAGAGCTGCCGATCTTCGCTTTTCTGAACCAGAAGCAGTTCAGTTCCTGAACAACGTGATGGGTCTTCACCTGGATGAAAGAGCGGTCGCGGTGCTCGAGGAGCGAACAGAAGGTTGGATTGCCGGGCTGCAGATGGCAGCGCTCTCTATGCACGAACGTGCAGATGTAAACGGGTTTATCGAAGAATTCTCTGGCACGAACCGCTATATTTTAGACTACCTGATGGAAGAAGTTTTAGCCAGCCAATCACCAGAATTGCAGCGCTTTCTTCTTTACACGTCCATATTGGAGCGCTTGACTGCTCCCCTGTGTGATGCCCTCCTCGCAGACGACAAAAAATCACAGGGTGGAAACAATGATCGTTCGACACAAGCTGAACCATCTGTCCTTCATCCATCGACTTCCATTCTTGATTACCTGGAAAAGGCTAATCTTTTTCTTGTACCCTTGGATGATGAACGGAGCTGGTACCGTTATCACCACTTGTTTGCAGATCTGCTGCGTGCTCGTTTACAACGAACTCTTAATTTCCAGGAAATTGCGGTTTTACATACACGTGCCGCTCAATGGTACGAACAGAACGGATTGACATCTGAAGCCATCCATCATGCCTCCTTAACATCAGACAATGAATGGGTCGAGCGCTTGATAGAACAGAATTACATGGAGATGTTCCAGCGTAGAGATAATGCGTCGATAGGTTTTTGGACCGGAGAGCTTAGCAGGGAAATGATCTATAAACGTCCCCGGTTATGCATTCATGAAGGCATGAATCGCGCCTGGCTTGGGAAGTTAGATGATGCTGATTTGTTTCTAAACGAAGCTGAAAAACGTATTCGGGAAGGGGCTTCTTCAGTAGAAACCCAGGATATGCTTGGAAATATCGCCTACATTCGAAGTCGAATCACCGCCATGCGTGGTGACATTCGCCAAGCAATTGAGCTTGGTCTTACCGCCTACAAATTGATCCCGGCAAGCAACCAAGCTCTGCTGGGAGGTATTGGTGTAATGCTTGGATATGCATACTTCCTGGATGGCGATTTTACGAATGCGATCCGGGTACTGAACGAAACGATATTTTCGGGTAAAACTGCCGGTGCTATCAACACTACCGTTGCGGCGTATTGTGTTCTGGCAAGGTTGTTTACAGTCCAGGGTCAGTTACATAGATCATTTGAGCTATACCAGGAAGCAGGGAGTTTAGCCCACGAAGCAGGTGGTCGGCAGCCGGGTGTAATGAGCATTGTAGATGTGGGAATTGCCGATGTACTGAATGAATGGAACGACTTGAAGGTTGCTCTTACTCACGTGAAGAAGGGGTTGGATGTCATCCCATTATGGAATAAAAAAGATGATATCGCCTTGGCGTACACAACCCTTTCACGAATTCAGCTGGCTCAAAAGAACATGGCTGACGCGGTAAAATCGATAGAAAACGGGTCTCAAGTGATCCACTCCGGCGGTGTCTTTTCAGAAGCGCGTGACGCAGTGATATCGGCTGAGATAAAGCTACACCTTGTACAGGGAAATTACCCAGCAGCTGGCAGTTTGAGCCGTACCCTTGAAAAAAGACTTGGCACGGGAGATCCATATCGGTTCGAAAATGAGCTGCCGTTCATTACGCTTGTCCGAGTATTCATCGCTCAGAAGAAACTGGATGAAGCGATAAAACTATTATCCCGTCTTGAGGAAAGTGCCCAATCCGGTGGCAGGATGGGGAGGCTCATCGAAATCCTGATCCTCAAAGCGATGACGATGAAGAAATTAAAGTAAACCCACGCAAGCTTTGGAAGTATTGACGAAAAGTCTGGCACTAGCTGAACCAGAGGGTTATATCCGGATATATGTAAATGAAGGCGAACCAATGCGGCTGCTGCTCACTCAGTGGATAGCTCATGCCAACGACGATGTTATAAAGGAATATGGCGTGCGCCTGCTTTCCAACTTCAATTCCCAACTCCATCCGGTTGCGACGTCACAAGAAAAAACCGCTCCGACAACCAACCTGGTCGAACCATTAAGCCAGCGTGAGTTGGAAGTACTCCAAATCATTGCCTTGGGCAAAACCAACCAGGAGATCGCCCAGAAACTCATTGTAGCCCCGGGTACTGTCAAAGCCCACACAGCCAGCATCTATCGCAAGCTGGATGTTGTAAACCGCACCGAGGCAGTCGCCCGCGCAAGGCAACTTGGTATCCTCCCTTAGAACCCTAATTAATCCTGCAGGTAAACCCCGTAAATAAACTCCAAATATCCCGTTTGGCAGATGCGGTATTCTTCACCGCGCGATAAGCTATAGATAATGGATCATCGAATTATCAAATTGTGAAACGTTGATCCTGATCCGGAGGAGAAGAAAATGAAAAGAATTTTAATTACGTACGTTAGTCATTCTGGCTCGACAGGGGAGATTGCCAGGTTCATGGGAGATGAATTTGTAGCGCAAAAATGCCACGTTGAAATACGACCCGTGACTGAAAACCTAAATATTGAACCATATGACTATGTTATTGCTGGAGGGCTGTTATATCGCTTTGGATGGCATCCTGACATCATTCGTTTTCTAGATAAGAACCTGCTGGTTCTTCAACAGAAAAAAGTTGCTCTATTCGTTGTAGGTTTACGAGTAGAACAGACCCCCCTTTGTAGCCTTGTTAAGTATCCAATTTTCATCGATCCTTCAATTTCAAAAACATCCATTAAAAAGAATAGAAACAGTCCCGTGGATAAAATGACAACCATGGATATCTATTTGAAACGAGCCTTGTCGATCATTGAAAAGATACATCCAACCAGCCTGGGATTCTTTGCAGGCAACCTTGATCTTCGTAAGCTCAACGTGCCGGAAAAGTTGATCATGTTGGTCTTGATGGTTGTCACTGGAATCAAGTCCGGAGATCACCGCAATTGGCAATCCATCAGAACCTGGCTCAAAGGTTTGAACTTTTCCGGTTAGGTCGATCCTCCATAATCGATAAAGGATATCCATTGATTCAACACATACTTCCATAAACAAACCCGGATAAAAACTTTGAGAAACCCGCGTACCATTGGATCTTCCAAAAAATGGGCTAATCCTTTAAATAAACCCTGGAAATCCCTTTTGGCTGATGCGGGATTATTCACCGCGAGATAAATTATTACCAGAGTCGATAATCAAATGTAACAGGAAAGGAAACGACACATGAAGAAAGTCACTGCTTTCGTTGGAAGTGCCCGCAAGAGGAATACATACAAATCCACCCTGCAATTCCTGAACAACCTGCAGGTGCTTGGTGATGTGGAATACGAAATCGTCACCCTGAGCGACTTCAACCTCGAGGTTTGTCGTGGATGCCAGCTATGCACCGTGAAGGGTGAGGAGTTCTGTCCATTGAAGGACGACCGGGATGTACTGATAGACAAGATCATGCATTCTGATGGAGTTGTCTTCGCAAGCCCCAATTACTGCTTCCAGATGTCCGGGATCATGAAGGTATTCCTCGACAGATTCAGTTTTCTATTTCACCGACCACGCTTATTCGGGAAGACCTTCACCAGCATCGTCACCCAGGGCATGAGTCAAGGTAACCAGATCGTCAAGTACTTCGATTTCATCGGCAGTTTTCTGGGTTTCAACACGGTAAAGGGTACTTGTCTCACATCTTTTGACCCGTGGACGGAGAAACATCAACAGAAAGCAGATCGGGTTCTTGCAGAAGCAAGCAAGCGGTTCTACACCAAATTGGTGAAATCGGATTTTCCCGTGCCATCGTTGCTCAAGCTTATGGTATTCAGAATTGGCCGAACTTCCATGAACCGGATGCTTGATGACACGAATCACGATTATAGGTACTACGTGGAGAAGGGCTGGTTCCAATCTGAATTTTTCTATCCTACCCGCCTGGGTATGTTTAAAAAAGCATTTGGCTCACTGTGTGACTCAATGGCAGCAATAGTCATGAAGATGATCGCTTAGGGGATTCAATGACAGAATACTACGAGATCAAAATCAAGGGTCATTTGGATCCCGGTTGGTCAGATTGGTTTACAGGTTTGAAGTTGAAGTACCTGGTAGAGGATGAAACCCTGCTTTCCGGCTGGTTGCCCGACCAGGCTGCTCTTCATGGACTGCTTGAGCGGATTCGTGATCTCAACCTGACGCTGATCTCAGTTACCTGCGCTGGTCCATCCGCTCAGGAGCCGGAAGTGAAAAAATCTTGACAAAATTTTCAAATCCCCCAATACTATGTTCGGAGGGTTAAAGGTCAGAATGCATCTGGAAAACAAATGGTTTGCTCAAAAGACGCATCATGCGATGGGCACGATCATGACCCACAAGGCCTTTGGATTGCATTCTGAAGACGCTCTTGATGCTATATGCAGAGAAGTCATGCGTCTGGAAGAACTCCTCAGCCGTTTCTTACCGGATAGCGATATCAGTCGGATTAATGAATCCGCAGGAATTAAAAGCGAAAAGATAAACCTCGATACATTCGATGTGCTCTCCAAAGCAGTTGATTTTTCACGTTCCTTTCCGGGATGTTTCGATGTGACCATCGAGCCGTTAGTAAACCTGTGGAAAATTAGCAACGAAACATTTATCCAGCCGGATAGATCAAGCATCAAGCAGATTCTTCCGATGGTGAATTATCAAGATTTGCTCCTGGATCCATGGGAAATGACCGCCGGTCTAAAGAATATTGGGCAGTCGGTCGACCTGGGAGGGATCGGAAAAGGATTTGCCGGGGATAAGATCGTAGAGGTCTTGAGGAAATTTGATATCACTTCGGCTTATTCGAATCTCGGCGGCAACGTGGTAACGCTCGGGGCAAAACCCGATGGCTCCCCGTGGCAAGTTGGCATTCAGCATCCGCGACAAGAAAACAGCATCATTGGGTCTGTTTCAGTCGTAGACCAAACCGTGGTGACATCAGGAGATTATCAACGCTGCTTTATTGACAGCCAGGGGAAAAGACACCATCATATCCTGGACCCCAGGACCGGTTACCCTGCGGAATCCGGGTTGATAAGTGTTTCCATTGTTTCCGAGAAATCATTGGCAGCCGACGCGTTATCCACCATGGTATTCGTGGCTGGGATGGAAAAGGGATTGGAAAACCTAAAAAAGTTTCCTCAAACCGAAGCCATCTTCGTGGACGCTGGACTACAAGTTTACGTGACACAAGGGCTGGGAAAACGCTTTCAAACGGATAAAGACATTGACGTTACGATACTTAATTGAAAGACGAAAAAGGAGAAAAGGGAAATGACAGGTTTAGTGATCGCAATCATTGTTGTACTTGGTTTGGCTGCCGCCGGTTGGATCGGTTGGTCGGCACTGAAGAAAGAGCATCGTGAAGCCAAGAATTTGCCAATAAAAACCGTGGATTTCAGCAAGCTGAAGGAAGGCAAATATCATGGGGCTTACGCAGGTGGGATGTACAAATGGAGGGTAAACGAATGTGATGTCAGCGTGTCGAAAGGCAAAGTGACCGATATTCAACTCTCTGCCACCAAGGATCCAGCTGCCCCAAATATGCAGCATAAGGAGCTTTACGATAGGGTCATCAAGGCTCAGTCGCTCCAGGTGGATACCATCAGCAGTGCAACCTTGACTTCAAAAGCGTATCTTAAAGCGGTTGAGAACGCGCTGGTACAGGCAGAGAAACTATAAATATGGATGCTTTGGAAAAGGAGAAGAAAGCCATGACTATACAAGAGAATGGTGAAGATAAAGGAAAAAAGAAAGGGAGAAAAAAGGGTAAGGGGTGTTTGATCGCCATGTTGATCCTTTTGGTCATCATAGCAGTGAGCGGAGGGATCGGCTGGTTATTCTTATCCAAAGAGCATCGTGAGGCGGCAAGTCTTCCACTGAACGCCGTCGATTTCAGTAAACTGAATGATGGCACATATCATGGAGCCTATGCGGGCGGCATGTACAAGTGGCGGGTTAACGAATGTGATGTCACGGTGACAAATGGTAAAGTGACTGAAATCCAACTCACAGCTTCGATTGACCCGGCAGCTGACAATACAGATCATGAAATGCTTTACGCCCGTGTCATCAAGGCTCAGTCGCTCCAGGTGGATACCATCAGCAGCGCCACCCTGACCTCGAAAGCGTATCTCCAATGCGTTGAAAACGCGCTGATCCCAGCGCGACGAGAATGACAGAGTTAGGCTGATTAAAATAAGAAAAAGGAGAAAGAGATGGAAAAAAATATTTTAGTTACTTATGCTTCAAAATATGGTGCTACCAAGGAGATTGCTGAGAAAATCGGTGAGGGACTTCAAAAAGCTGGATTGCAGGCTGATGTTCTTCCTGTAGACAATATCCGCGATCTTGACGCGTACAAAGCGGTCATCCTGGGGAGCGCGCTTTATGTAGGCAGTTGGCAAAAAGAAGCCGTAAAGTTTTTACAGAGCAATGAAAACACCCTTGCCAAACGACCACTATGGCTTTTTTCAAGTGGGCCTTCAGGTGAAGGAGATCCGGTTGAATTAGTAGATGATCAACGGCTACCTCCCGCTCTGCAACCGGTTGCCGATCGCATCCGACCACGTGATATAACCGTTTTTCACGGAAATATTGACGCAGAAAAGTTAAACTTCATCGAAAAATTTGCTGTAAAAAGCATTGTTAAAAAACCATTCGGCGACTTTCGTGATTGGGAATCCATCAGTGCCTGGACCGCCAAAATCGCAACTGAGGTAAAAAAAGCAAACACTAACAATAAGCAATGAGTAGTCATTGGGTCCGATTGGTATTGACTCTGCTAGCATAAATTGAGTGCTGTAGACACACAGGGATTACCAGTTAAATGTCTCTCTTCGCTCATTGGAACGGTTAATACTTGCCAGAGGAGGTTCTTATTCCTCAATTTTGGATATTATTTTTCATCGTCCTCGTCGTATTTGTGCTTGTGGGTATTGCGGCAGTTATGGCTCGCTATTTTAGGGAAATCGGTGCAGCCCGGAAGCGCGTCGAGGTCATGGGCAGCCAGGTAATTGACACACCTTGTGGTCCAATTGAGTATGCCCGCAAGGGGCATGGGTATCCGTTATTGTCTGTGCATGGCGCCATAGGTGGATTTGACCAGGGCTTGGTTCTGGCGCAAAATTTTAATTTACCAAATTTCGAGATCATTTCTGTCTCACGCTTCGGTTACCTGCGTTCGCCAATTCCAGAAAATGCCAACTTGGATATGCAAGCGGATGCCTATGCTTTTTTGTTGGATGCCCTGAATATCCCACAAGCAGCTGTTTTTGCAATATCATCAGGAGCCACGTCGGCAATCCGTTTTATTGCGCGTTACTCTGAGCGTGTCGCTGTCCTCGTTCTGCTCTGCCCTGAAGCGCCGGGAGAAATCCAAATGGCATTACCCCCCAGGTTTGTTTTTGACATTTTGTTTCGCAGCGACTTTTTTTATTGGGTGCTAATTACCTACTTTCCGAAAAGCATGCAAAATATGATGATGTTGGTACCGAAGGGATTTATTTCTACGCCTGAAAGCTCATCGCGAGTGAAAATGATCCTGGAGGGTGATCTCCCCACAAACAAGCGCATCGACGGCCTGATTTTCGAAACCTATGTCACGGCTTCCGAATTGCTCGAATCTGTTTCTGATAAAAACCCTTTTCCCCTTCACAAAATCAAGACGCCGGTTTTGGTCGTAAATGCCCTGGATGACCTAATTACGCTCCATGAAAATGTCCGTGCCCTGGCGGAGAAAATTCCGAGCGCACGCTTTTACACCGTGCCGGATGGTGGTCACCTGTTCTTCGGTCATTCGCAGGAAGTGAGGTCCGAAATTGTGGCGTTCCTGAGCAAGTATGTGACTGGATATGGAAAGAGAAAGGCAACTGATGCGTAAAAAGAAATTCCTCCTGGGTTCCATGATTGGATTGGCTGCGCTTACCCTGGTAACGAAAGCATTTTCAGGCAAAACTTCCCCCGCGAGGACATCTCCCAAACGTACCATGAAAAGAGCATCCTACGCAGCCATGGATGCTTATGTCGAAGCACAAATGAAGCACCTGAACATCCCGGGGGCTGCCCTCGCCATCGTGGAGGGTGATACGATCACACACTTGCGTGGGTTTGGTAAAGCCCGTCCCGGCGGTGAAGCGCCCGCACCTCAAACACCCTTCTTCATCGGTTCGCTTACCAAATCGTTTACCGCCCTGGCGATCATGCAGCTCGTCGAGTACGGCAAGATCGAATTGGATGCCCCGGTCCGTCGTTACCTGCCGTGGTTCCGCCTCGCAGACCTTAAGGCATCTTCACAAATCACCGTGCGCCACCTGTTAAACCAGACCAGCGGTTTGCCGATGCTGCTTGGGATGGCAAACCTTGACGATACCACAGACCGTCCGGACGCAACGGAGCAGCAGGTGCATGGATTGTCCACACTAAAACTTACCCGGGCAGTCGGATCGAAGTTCGAATACAGCAATCTGAATTACAACGTGCTGGGGTTGATCGTGGAAGCTGCAAGTGGCGAATCTTATGCAGCGTACATCCAAAAACATGTATTTACTCCCTTGGGGATGAGCCACAGCTACACTTCAAAACGTATTGCAGAAAAGGACGGTCTTGCGATGGGTCACCGCTATTGGTTCGGCATTCCAATCGCTGCACCCAACCTGCACATCCCGCTCAGTTCGCTTCCATCCGGTGAGCTCATCTCCAGCGTGGAAGACATGGCGCACTACCTCATCGCCCAGCTTAATGGAGGGCATTATCGAAATGCGAAAATCCTTTCGGGTACGGGTATCGAGGAATTGCACCGTGGGGCAGCCAAAATCATCGAGATGGGTATGTTACTAGGACATTATGCCATGGGCTGGATAAGCGAGCAGAAGGGAAAATCACGAATCGTATCGCACAGCGGCATCGTACCTGACTTTGGCGGTTTTATGGCTCTCGTACCGGAACAAAATAAAGGCATTGTCCTGCTTTTTAATGCCAACCATGCCATGCTGAAGATGACCCTGGACGAGGTTGGGATGGGTGCAGCAGTGCGGCTCGCCGGAGAAACCCCTGCACCTCTCCGTTTAGGTGCAGCCCCATGGTTGATGCGTGCCATGCTGCTCATCCCGGTTCTCCAAATCGCGGGGGTTGTCTCGACGCTAATACTGCTGCGGCAATGGTATTGGAATCCAACGCTTCTCCCGAACCCGGACCTCATTTGGCTTCAATACATCCTGCTTCCAATGCTCCCCAATCTGCTGGTAGCATCCATGTTGATCCCCATGCTGGGTAAATTGCGCGGTTTTTTAAAGCTCTTCATGCCCGACTTTTCCTGGCTTGCCCGGATCTGTGGTGCTTTCGCTATAATCTGGACTTTCTTGCGAACTAGCTTGATCCTATGGATTCTTCGTAAGCCATAAAGTTCAAATTCTTTCATTGAGCAACTGAATCGTAAGAACTGGAATATCGTACAATGCTAGAGAAAATCACAAAAAACGATGCTACTTATGCCCTTAATATCGTTAAAGCAATCTGCACCAACGTGGGTCCCGGTTTGCCGGGCAGTCCCCAGGAACGGGAACGGGCTTCGATGATTAAAAAGGAATTGGAATCGCACCTGGGTGCCGGAAATGTTGTCACCGAGGAATTTACCTTTGCCCCTGGCTCTGCCCTGTATGGGCCTCCCATCAGCGCGCTCTTTACGCTTATTGCTGTCCTGCTGAATATTTCCTTGGGGCATATCCCGGGAATCTCACCCTGGGTAACCTCAATTTCCGCTTTGGTGTTTTCCATCATCTCGCCGTTACTATTCCTAATCGAGTTCTTCTTTGCTTTTGAATTTGTAGATCTTTTTTACAAAAAAAAGCAATCCCTGAACGTGATCGGCACGCTGCGAAAGTCTGGAACCAAGAACGTGAAGCGCCTTCTAATTTTGAGCGGGCACCACGACAGCGCTCCGGAAAATACCTGGTTTCGCTTTCTTGGTTACGGATTTTTCTTCTTTTCAGCGACCTTTTTTATCGGATTCATTGTCATGCTGGTTATGAGCATCATCCAGCTGATCGGTGTGATCACAGACAACCCTGCCACAATTACTTACGGGACATTGGGATGGGTGTTGCTGGTTTTTCCTATGGTGCCATCCATAATCTATATACTATTCCTGAATAGGGGAATAAAAAATGGAGGAATCGTACCCGGCGCAGCGGATAACCTTTCAGCCTGCGCCCTTACCGTGGCAATGTGCCGGTTCCTGGTGAAAAATCCCTCGTACATTCCAGCGGATACGGAAATCCGGTTCGTTTCCTTCGGCGGCGAGGAAGCTGGATTGCGTGGTTCGCGCCGTTATGTGGAGCGCCACCTTGACGAGCTGAAACGTTTGGATGTTCGACTGCTTAATTTCGAGACCGTTGTCTATCCGGAAATTGCCATCCTCACCTCGGATGTGAATGGCACCGTGAAGAATTCCGTGGAAATGGTGAAAGGTGTTGTCGCAGCGGCAAAACGCGCTCGGGGTTCCATACAAGGTGGCGTCCGCTTCGCTCGGGGTCATAACCGATGCGGGTCCTTTCAACCGGGCAGGTCTCAAGGCTACTACTTTGCTTCCGTTCAAGGTACCACAACAGCTGATTGCCTTCTATCACCAGAAGTGGGATAGGCCAGAAGTGTTAAGCATTGAGCCGCTGTCAAATGTGTTAAAGCTCACCCTTGCGTGGGTGCGACACGGCGGGGAGTAGATAAAATAATCATCTGATACATTGTCGTCCCTTTGTGGGATAACTGCGTTCCATTCATTTAAGAACACGAATTGGGCACTTCGCATTCGGCGTTCGCCAGTTTGGGTGATGTATCGTTTGGCGCGCTTCCAGCGGAACCTGAAGGGCCCACCCAAGCGTTGAGCTGAGGTTGCCTTTTTCTGCGAAAATAAACATCACCGATAAAAATAGAAAACAAAAGGCTTATCATATGCATCCAACCTTTTTCTTAGCTAGCTGTATATATTGTATGAGATCTCAATTGTATGGAATCAACCATGGATGATTCACAAGCCATTCAAAGACTGAAGAAAGGTGATATTGGTGGGCTGGAATTTTTAATCGCCCGTCACCAGGTAAAAGCGTTTCGGACGGCTGTTCTAATTTTAAGTGATGATGCTTTAGCAGAAGATGTAGTACACGATACATTCCTGCGCATCTACCAGCGCATTCGATATTTCGATGCGGACCGACCTTTCGAGCCGTATTTAATGCGCAGCATAGCGCATGCCGCCTTGAATGCAGCTGAAAAAGCATCGCGGTACATGACCCTGAACGAGGAAACCGAACCGGTGATACTCGAACGACTTTTACACAAAGCGACAACAACCGAAAACCAGGTTGAGTATATCCAACTGAAGCAGGAAATTTCCTCTGCCTTGACCAAACTCAAACCGCGCGAACGGATGGTGATCGTCGAACGTTACTATCTGGATATGAGTGAAAAAGAAATGGCGGAGGAGCATTCGATTGCCCCGGGAACCGTCAAATGGTTGTTGAATTCTGCGCGCCACCAGTTGCGTAAATTCATCAGTGTGGAGGGTAAGGAAAAATGAAACCCAGATCATCTAACCAAGTTTTCGATGAAATTGCACAACAGTACGCACCAAAAGGTATTGGTCTATCTTCTCGTATTCTAGCGAGAGTAAAAAAGGATAAGGTTAACACAATGAAATGGAAGTTCGCACTTACCGGAATACTATCTTTGGCGGTCCTACTGGCAATTCTTTTTGCGATACCAAGCGTCGCCACTGCAATGAAGCGTCTTTTCGGATACATCCCGAATGTTGGATTGGTTGAAAATGACATACCATTACGCGTCCTGTCTGAACCCGCTTACATCAAGCGGGAAGGTACGACCATCACAGTCACCCAGGGAGTTGTGGACCTGCAGCAGACCATCATTATTTACCAGGTCGAAAACATTCCGATTACCTCCTCCTCCTCTGATACACAGAATTCGGAAATTTGTCATCAACTACCCGATCTCCAATTGCCGGATGGCAGCATCCTGAAAGGAGAATCAAATGACGGTAATTACTGGTTTAGCGGGTACAGCAGGAGGTTGGTTTTCCCGGCGTTACCAGAGGATGTCAACACAAGCAAACTGGTTTTCGCATGCCTGGAGCAAAGTGTTATATCGCCCGATTTTCAAGATCTGAAAATCACGCTTAACTTTATTCCAGCTCCAGAAGATACACAGGTATATACTCTCATCGATTTACCCACACCGCTACCAGCACCAACCCAGAATGGAATCGAAGATGGCGCTTATGATTCAGATTTTCGACTTGTGATAAACCGGTATACAAAGACTGATGAAAATGTCATCCTTTTTGGAATTCTCGAATCTTTCTCAGGGGACAACGCGGTTGAATATATCGAAGAAAATGCCGTTCATCTCATCGACTCTGCTGGAAAAGAAATCCCGTTAGTGGAAGACCCATCCTTGGTCGATCCTCAGGACGAAGTTCCCAACAAGGCATCCAGGCCATGGGCATATCTCACTGATGGAGCGTATTCAGCAGGCCAGGCTACCCTCACGGTAGATTCAGCATGGACCCGGTTCACTCTTAATGCCCGCTTTATGGTTGACCTCGGAGCGGATCCCCAGCCAGGCCAGACACTGGACATTAAACAAACCTTTGTTGTCGCAGGCCACGAAATCGTCATACAAAGCGCTGAAATTAACGGCAAAGGTAACGGTATTTCCTTTACGGTGATCAAGCCTGCAAATGTCGCCGACGTGAATGTGATGGACCTGGAGCATCCTTTGCTTGGCGGCGGGGGTGGACCAGACTCATGTGGCTTCACCTATCAAGATGGAATCCCATCCGGTGAGATCAACCTGACCCTCCTCAGCGTCTCCATTAATTTACCTGGCCCGTGGAGTGCGATCGTGGAATTACCTGAGCTACCAAAAAGCAGCCTGCCGGTAGAGATGCAGTCCGCATGTTTGACCCAATCATCCTGGCAGAATACGCTCAACAATCCTATGGTACTCCCAGAAGGCTTGGGTGGCACGCTGGCGTTATCCAATGTTTCAGCTCCGGATTATATTTACCGCGTGATGACTGTTGATCTTACCGGCACAAATCCTCAAATTCTCGCACAAGGAGATTCACCCTCCCTTTCACCTGACAGCCGCCAAATCCTTTTCAACAGTGACACAGGTCTGCAAATGATGGACCTGGGATCTGGAATTGTCACACCCCTGACAGAAACATGGAAAAATGACCGCGGACCCATCTGGTCACCCGACGGTTTAAGGATTGCATTTACCCGTGGACCTGCATCGGGATTAATCGGCGCACCGGGACCTTACGCCATCATCATTGCAAATCCAGACGGTACACAACAGATCCCAGTGGTTGAGAATGGCGACGCAAATAGTGTAATGGCGTGGCTCCCGGATGGACAAAGCCTGTTGTACACGGTCGCAGGACCGAATGGATCCGCTGTAAATCGTATCGATCTCTCAACAGGGCAAGTCACTCAACTCTTCGATACCAATTATGTCAATTCGGGAATTGCGTTATCCCCCGAAGGAGACCGGGTTGCCTACGAGTTTATGTTACCCGGAGATCATTATGGAATCTATGCATCCGATGTGGACGGGCAAAATCGAAAGTTAATCGTAGATGGAGCACCCATCGTGGTTACAGTGCCGCGTTGGAGTCCCGACGGGAACTGGTTGATCGTCAGTGTTCAAGATGAGAGTCTTCCCGAAATTCCGGTGTTGGCACTCATCGAAGTTGATACATGCCAGATCATCCCCCTGACGACAATTTCAGGATATGTGTCAACCTGGAATCCGTAAACCTTTGATCGAGGAAATAAGGAGGAGGAATACTTCCTCCTTATTTTTTGGTTTCATTTGATACAAACCCAGTAATTTTGTATCGGACAAGACCTTCAAATGCTGCCTGTGGGGCAGCTATTTTTTTATGTGTTATAGTAGACGCTATGACAAAGCCGATCGTCGCCCTGGTTGGACGTCCCAACGTGGGTAAAAGCACATTTTTCAACCGCCTGGCGGGTGAACCGCTGGCAATTGTGGATGACACCCCCGGCACTACCCGCGACCGCCTGATGGCTGAGAGCGAATGGAATGGTATCACGTACGATATCATCGATACCGGCGGGATAGACCCTAGCGTGGGCGGCAAGGAACCCCTATCGATTGGCTCCGCGGAATACATCGACCAGATCCGCAGCCAGGCGGAACTGGCAGTCCGGGAAGCCGATGCTGTCCTGTTCCTGGTGGATGGCATCCAGGGGGTGACCCCGGCAGATGAAGAAGTGGCCAACATGCTGCGCCGCCACCAGAAAAAGGTGGATGGCAAATTATTTCCACCGGTTTTCCTGGTGGTGAACAAAGCCGATAGCCAATCCTTGCGTGACCAAGCGGCTGATTTTTACGCACTCGGCATTGGCGATCCATTCCCCATTTCCGCCATCCACGGCACCAACACGGGTGACCTGCTGGATGCGCTGGTGGCTGCTTTTCCACCCCAAGGTGAACCCACCGAAGACGAATCCGTAAAGATCGCCATCGTCGGTAAACCCAACGTGGGAAAATCCAGCCTGCTGAACCGCCTGGTGGGCGAGGAGCGCGCCATCGTCAGTCCCATTGCCGGGACGACCCGGGATGCGGTGGATACGCTCATCACGTTCGGAGACATGCCCTTAACACTCATCGATACTGCCGGGATCCGCCGCAGAGGCAAGGTCATCCCCGGGGTGGAAAAATACAGCGTCATCCGTTCGCTTCGTGCCATTGATCGCGCAGATGTGGCATTGCTGATGATCGATGCGGTGGAAGGGATCAGCGCCCAGGATGCTCATATTGCCGGATTCGTCATCGAAGCCTGGAAAAGCGTGGTGGTGATCATCAACAAGTGGGACGCGATCGAAAAAGACAATGAAACCATGAACCGGTACACAGACCACATCCGCAAACAACTGAACTTTTTACCGTATGTACCGATGCTCTTCATTTCCGCCAAAAGCGGACAGCGCGTGGATGAAGTGCTTCCGCTTGCACTGCGCGTCCAGGAAGAACGGCTGGCACGCATCTCCACCAGCAGTTTGAACGCCATCCTGCATCATGCTCAGGACCTGCACACCCCGGTGTACAAATCCGGCGAAGGCATCCGACTGTATTACGGGACACAAGTCCGAAGCGATCCACCCACATTCATGATCTACGTGAATAACCCGAAAAACGCACACTTTTCCTACCTGCGGTTCCTGGAAAATCAAATCCGGGCGGAGTACCCCTACACAGGCACCCCCATCCGGCTGGTATTGAAACCGCGGCACGATTAATGACGGTTCCTCGATCATGAAGATTCAATCATAATGAACAGCTTTCCTGAAACACCAAACCCCGATCTGGACAAGCCTTCCGTGAAGCATCCTGTCCGCAGCTTCATTTGGGAGATCCTGCAAACCCTGCTGCTCGCTGCAGCATTGTATTTTGCCATCGATGCCCTGGTGGCGCGCGTGCGGGTGGAAAATGTCAGCATGAAACCCACCCTGGTGCCGGATGAATTCCTGCTGGTAAGCAAACTGGCTTACCGCCTGGGTAAACCGGATTATGGAGATATCGTGGTTTTTCATTTCCCCGGAAATCCGTCTGAAGATTACATCAAGCGGGTGATCGGTCTTCCCGGCGATGTGGTGCGGGTGGAATCGGGTACGGTCTATGTAAATGATTTCCCATTAACGGAGTCCTACCTGGCAGAGTCCCCGGATTACGGTGGCACATGGACGGTACCGGAAGACTCCATTTTCGTCCTCGGGGATAACCGTAATCAATCCTCCGACTCACATGCCTGGGGATTTGTTCCCCAGAGCTACCTGGTTGGAAAAGCCTTTGCCATCTATTGGCCGTTCAATGTTGCGCGCATCCTCAATGATCCTCACATCGTCAATGCCGCCAATCGATAGCTATTGAACTCAATTTCTGGTACAATCTTCCCCAAGAGTTTTAACCGATGAGTGAAACCATAACCACTGAAACCTTTCCCTGCCCTGAATGCCAGGCGGGAAAGATGCATCGCAAGTACATTACCTATATGACGTATATCGGCAGTGAGCTCATCACGGTTCCCGATTTTCCGGCGTGGGTGTGTGATGTGTGCGGGCGCAGAGAATACGACAACCACGCACTCAACCAGCTTTCGTTGCTGCTCAGCCCATCGGCAGGGAAAAAAGCCCCCAAGAAACCCAAACTCAGCGGAAGAGTTCAGGTACCCCCCAAGGAACCCCGCTCCGTTAAAACCGATAAATGACCCCGGTCTCAATGACAACCGGGGCTTTGTTTTTTAAGGGGTAGGGTACGGTTGCCAGGCTGCATCTTTATCATCCGAATCCGGCGATTTGGTCAGGTTGGTCTGCAACTGCCCGTTCAGGTTCATGATATATATTTCAGAATTGCCGTCCCGCTGGGAAGTGAACGCAATCCACTGCATATCCGGTGACCAGGAAGGATATGAATCCTGCTCACTGGTGGTCAATTGATTGGTCAATCCTCCGCGCCGCTCCACCGGAGTTATGTAAATACGCTGGTATCCCTTGTCAAGGTGGGTGTAGGCTATCCATCTACCATCCGGTGAATACTCGGGATCAGCCACATTACCCAATCGACCCAGCACTTCGTCGGAATCATATTGCTCGGGATAAGTGAAATCGCGCACCTGCGACCGGACATATAAAATTTGGTGACCCGCGGCGGTGATCACAAAAGCCAGCTCCTTGCCGTCCGGCGACCAAGTTGGAGAGAATTCCTCAAAATCCGAAACGAGACGCCGCGGGCTGTTGAGCTCCATATCGAGGAGGAAGAGCATGCGCGCCTCGTTGTTCTTCCAGCCTTTGTTGGTGAAGGCGATCAGCGTGCCATCCGGTGACCAGGCAGGATCGAAATCATCTCCGTTGTTCTTGGAAATATTCTCCGGCAGCGCACCCGGATGGATGGTATCGATCATCCAGATATCCAACCCCAGCGTTGAACCTCCACTGGGGGCGACGTAGAGCAGTTTTGTTCCATCGGGTGACCATGCCGGCTCACTCTTATCATATTGGTCAAAGGTAAGCTGGGCATCTTTGACAACCACGATCTCCCCGGTGTTGCTGAACGCCAAGGTCATCAACCAAACCTGCATCGTCTTGCCATCCGCTTTGTTGGATACATACGCCAGCTTTGTCCGGTTGGCCAGGTAATTGACGGGCATTGATGTTGTCTGGGTAACTTCTGGAGTACTTGTTTCAGTAGGTTGGATCGTGGAAGTTGAAGTTGGCTGAGTCTCCTCTGCTGCTTTCATCGTGGCATTAAATGTATCCATATTGAGGGTGGCATTGACAGGGAAGGAAACCTTGGGTCCGGTAAGGATCATGATCACCAGCGTCGCAAGTGTAATCACGCCCAATCCGACTAAAATAGCCATCAGCCATACCGGAAGCCGTTTTTTACCTTTGGTTGGGTATTTTCCTTTTGCAACCCTGGCGGCTGCTGCAGTAAGGTTCGTGGGATTTAGCAGGTCGGCCATGAAATCATTCATGCTTTCGAACCGATCCCCGGGCTTAACCGAGAGGGCTTTTTCGATGGCAGCCTGGATGGGTGCGGGCACCTGTTTGTTATACCGGTTGATGGGTACAAGGTCCGCCTGACCCATCAAGCGCATCAGGCTATCGACAGGTTTTTGATTGGTCAGCAGTGCATACAGCGTGGCAGCCAGCGAGTACTGGTCGGAAAGCGGACCGGTATGCCCGGCGCCGTATTGCTCCGGCGGGGCGAAACCCGGTGTGTATCCCAACGCGCCTGTGGAAGTTACCTGGGACGATTCGGCGACCTTGGCGATGCCAAAATCCACCAGCATCACTTCTCCCGAGGGGGTGAGCTTGATATTGGCAGGCTTGATATCGCGGTGCACGATGGGGGGTGTCTGGTTGTGCAGGTAACTGAGCGCAGATCCCAATTGCTTTGCCCAGTCCAGCACCTTGAGCAGCGGCTGGACACCTTGCGTTCCGAGCAAACAATCCAGGTCATCGCCGGGGATAAAATCCATGACCAGGTACTGGTCTTCGCCATGCACAAAGTAATCGGTCACACGCGGTAAATTAGGGTGGCGAAGTTTTGCCAACAATCGTGCCTCGCGAAGGAACTGGCTGGTGGCGCTGGTCGCCCGGGAACGGTTGACCTTGATGGCGAAATCGTGATCGAGGGTGACATCGTGCGCCTTGTACACAGCTCCCATGCCGCCTTCGCCGAGCTTTTGGATGATCTTATACCGTTCGTTAAAAATTTCCCCGGTTTTCAATTCCATGAGAGATATTATATACGCCAAGCAGCGCGAGTGAAAGAAAAAACCTGCCGGAGCTGAAAAATTGTGCGCTTGCTTGACAGCCTTAGTTCAACCTGATAAAATCTTCCCACTCGCCGAGATAGCTCAGTTGGTAGAGCACACGACTGAAAATTGTGGTGTCCCCAGTTCGATCCTGGGTCTCGGCACCAAAGAGCCCACTTGAAATTTCAAGTGGGCTTCCTTCATCAAGGCTGAATCGCGTCAAACGTACATCCTATTTCCTTGTTCACAATAATATCCTTGACCTCATAGGATATTCCAGGGGTGATGCTTATTATCAGGGGATCATCATGTTTAATTAGTATTGAAGGAAAAACGGTTACTTCATCCGGTGGCAACGTGGATGGATCCATCGACATGGGACCCAACAAACTATTTACACAATTGCTCATTTCGGAGACTTGCATGATCTCAGTAACCTCAATCGTCAATAAACAATCTTTGGAAGGTTTCAAATTTCCATCCACCATGTAAGAAACGGGAGTATCGCAATTGGTGGTATGCGATCCACCGGTACCGGTAGCGAATAACTGCATTTTACAAACTGATTCGCCGGATGCATTGAAAGTGAGATATCCCAGTGCTGGATTCTGGGGGTCTGTGTTGAACCATACCGTCATCGTAGTATCACAATGAAAAAATGTCATCCCTGCCTCCATGGTGCGGATAATTCGCAGGGTAAATGATCCTACTTTTTCCCCTATAATGACTTCTTCACATAATTCCTGGTCACCACAGGCTGATTCGGAAGTAGGCTGGCGTCCGGGGAAATTACATCCTGCCAATAAAATCACCAATGCAATTGTAATGAAGACCAATCGCTTTTTCATATTTCCCTCCATTAAAAATATTCCAATTAACATTTTAACTAACGACTGATTTCATTGTACAAAAAAAGAAACATGAAAACAATGTGGAAAACAAAAACCCGGCTCACACCGGGTTTTTGTTGGTTTTAGAATCCCTCAAGCTGACTAAAATCCGCAGTACCTTTTCCTAAATTCGCTAATCGCTGCAAGGTTCCAATACGGTTTGCTCGGATTGTAGGATCGTCATCCATAACAAGTACTTTTTCAAAATAAGTATTCACTTCTTGGATATTTGGTGTAAATGCTTGAACAAATTTTTCAATTGAACCCGGTAATTCCAAAGATACTTCCATCATCTGAATATCCTTAAAAGATCCCGCTCTTCTTTTTCTTTCAAAAGGTTTTCTTTAACAGGAAAAACCTCTTTTTGATCGCGGGTGATGCGCACACAGCGCGCATAGGCGGGCAGGATGGTCTTCCATTCCGGTTTTTTCACCCATTCCGTTAACTCTTGCACTGCATGATACGCACCGGAAGGATTGCTGCTCTGTTCCGCCAGGACCGCGGCGATAACATCATACTTGAATCCCTTTTCCAATAGGAAACTCTGCAACCTGCCGGTGATGAATTCACCGCAGGCGAGGTTCTGCTCTGCACTGGCAGGTATGGGCAGGTTGGCAGCCGCCAGCTGCAAACCGCCGGCAATGTCAAATTTCATGTCCTTCTCGATGAGCAACTGCACCAGACCCAGCGCGGCTCGCCGCAGTGCAAAGGGATCTTTCGTGCCTGTAGGAGCCAATCCGGTAGCGAACAACCCGGCGAGTGAATCCAAGCGGTCAGCAATGCTGATCAGGCAGGCGGGTAACGAGGAAGGTACGGCATCTCCTGCAAAACGTGGTAGATAATGCTCCCGGATAGCACCAGCCACAGCGGGAAGCTCAGCCGATTGTAAGGCATAGTATTCGCCCATGACCCCCTGCAGCGATGTCATCTCGACCACAATTTTACTGACCAGGTCTGCTTTGCAGAGTGCAGCAGCGCGGCGCGTGATCTGTTCCTCGTCCTTAGGGAGTACCAGGTCCTTTAAGAGCGCATCCACCAGCTTTTCGATGCGCTGAGTCTTATCCAACATGGAGCCAAGTTTCTTTTGGAACGTGAGCGTTCCCAGGCGGGGCAGGAGATCCTCCAATTTGTGTTTCAAATCTTCCCGGATGAAAAATTCAGCGTCTGCAAACCGCGCCGTAATGACCTGTTCATTGCCATCGGCAACCAGGTCGGCATGTTGCCCATCTCCGTTGCGCACAAGCACAAAATGCGGCAATAATTTACCGTTCTTACCCTGCACCGGGAAATAACGCTGATGCTTCTTCATCACAGAAACGAGCACATCAGAAGGCAGCTTCAGAGAAGCTGGATCAAAATTGCCAAGTACTGCAGTTGGGGCTTCCACCAGGTTCGAATTCTCGTCCAGCAAGGATTCATCGGAAGCAACCACCGCCCCCGCTTTCTCCACAATCTTTTTCATTTGTGAAGTAATGACAGCTTTCCGTTCATCAGGGTCAAGGATAATCCCGTGCGATTTCAAGGCTTTCACGTAACTTGCGATATCCTCGGCAGCAAATGTTTCCGGTTCATAGAACCGCAAGCCGCGCGTGGTGTTACCAGACTTTAATCCTGCGTACTCAAAGGGGATGATCTCTTTCCCAAAGAGTGCCAGCAGCCAGCGGATGGGGCGGGAAAATGCGACCTGGGATTCGTTCCAGCGCATGGATTTATCGAATTTCAATCCGGCAATGAGGCTGGGAAGTGCTT
The DNA here is from genome assembly GCA_963699305.1 of uncultured Chloroflexia bacterium. GTDB lineage: Bacteria > Chloroflexota > Anaerolineae > Anaerolineales > Anaerolineaceae > JBGQAS01. Next base: position 1,930,793 of record OY969431.1, read on the forward strand.
CACCCAGCAATTCCAATGTCGGTCGCCCGGGCTCCTTCACCACTGCAGCCGCGTATTTACCGCCATCCATGTCGCGTGTTTCAAGCTTTGTTGGATCGATCCCTTTGCTCCTGGCAAACCCAGCTCCTGCCGGTGTGGGATTTCCCTTTTCATCGAAGGCACGGTTTGCCGGAGGACCTTTAACAACGACCTCTCGGTCTTCCTGCCCTGCTGCCAGCGTTTCCACCATTACAACCAAACGGCGGGGAGTGCCTATCACATTGATGTTGCCATGTGAAAGACGCAGGTCATCCAACAGGCTAGGGGTGCGTGATTTCAATTGCTCAAGCGCGGAATCCAGGTCGGAAACAGGTAGTTCTTCCGTTCCAATCTCGAAGAGGAAGTCTTGCTGGGTTGTTGAGTGGGCCGTCGAGGGTTTTGCCTTCTTAATTCCTTCACCAGCAGGTGTGCCAGGTGTTTGGGTCTTAAGCCAGGGAAATCCCAATGTTTCACGTTGCGCCAGGTAGGCTTCCGCCACACGATGAGACAGATCGCGCATTTTTCCAAACATCGCCTGGCGCTCGGTGACCCCGACCGCGCCTCGTGTATCCAGGATATTGAAGGCGTGCGAAAGCTTGAGGACGTAATCGTGCGCCGGAAGGACCAGCCCTTTTTCAAGGGCAAGGTTGGCTTCGGCTTCATAGAGAGTGTACATCTGGTGGACCCTGTCCACATTTGCCACGTCGTAATAATAGGAAGAATGCTCACGTTCGCCCTGCAGGTTCACATCACCATCGGTGCGGTCAACGCTCCAGCGGATATCGCGGAAGTTGCGGACCTTCTGCACCACCATGGCAATGCGTTCCAACCCGTAGGTGAGCTCGACCGAAACCGGGTTGAGCACAAATCCGCCCGCCTGTTGGAAGTAGGTAAATTGGGTGATCTCCTGTCCATCCAGCCAGACTTCCCAACCCAACCCCCAGGCGCCCAGGGCGGGTGATTCCCAGTTATCCTCCACAAAGCGGATGTCGTGCTGGCGCGGGTCGATACCCAGCGCCTTGAGCGATTCCAGGTAGAGCTCCTGCGGGTTGCCCGGATCGGGTTTGAGGATGACCTGGTACTGGTAAAACTGCTGCAGGCGGTTGGGATTATCCCCATAGCGTCCGTCATCGGGACGAATGGACGGTTCGAGGTACCCGACGTTCCAGGGTTCGGGACCGAGGACGCGCAGGAAGGTGGCTGGGTTGTAGGTGCCCGCACCAACCTGCTGGTAATAAGGGTGCCAGATCAGGCAGCCATGTTCCGCCCAGAAATGATCCAGTGTAAGGATAATGGATTGAAAATCGAGGGATTTGGACATGCAATCTCCAGAGTAGGACGACGTGCAAAGCTGATGAAGATTATACCATCCGGAGATTTTTCACTGCATAAGCGGTGAGAGAATCTTTAAAATGATTCAAAAAGAAAACGTTACCCAACCGTGTAGCCAAGCTTCTTGATCGCGTCCAGGATCTGCTGCTCGTTAACCAATTTTTCATCGAATTCCATTTCCAGGTTTTGCTTTTGATACGATGCATGGATGTTATGAATACCCGGGAGCATATCTTCAATGCCTTCAAGGCGCATCGGGCAGGAGGAACAGTGCATGTCAGTAATGCGAAAAGTCTTTTTTATCATCGGTCTTCTCTCACTGAAAAATGATCACGCCAGTATACATGCCCATGGAGCACATAAATTCCAGGCGGGTACCTGCAGTTTGTGCAGGGATCTTCACCGATTCAACACCGGTTTCCGGAAGCACAACGGAGAAATTGTACTCTGGAATGACAAAAGCCCGCGAGCAGGATGTTGTGCGACTGGTGATGAGGTTAAGGGTGATTTCCTGGTTGGCAGGAGCGAATACCTCGCGTGGGTCGTACCCGAGGTTGGTTACGTTTAAGTTAATCTCGCCTGCAACAGAAGGCATGGCAGTGGGCACAGGCACCAGAACGCCACCTGTGAAGCCGCCGGTATCAAAACCTGCCTGAGGGGTTGGGTCAGGGATGGATGCGGTGGTAATGGAATCCCTGGAAAAAATATTCTGCGCAAGCCTGGTGAGCGATACCGGGGAACCGAGCAGGTTCAATCCCGTGTCAAAGGTGAAAATGGCAAGCAGCAATAGAACCACTGCCACCACCTTGACAAAGGACTTTTCGGCAAGGGCTCCCAGGCGTGTGGCAAGGTAGGTGAGTATGAAAAAGACCGGGCTGGTACCCAGTACAAATGCGAACATGATCACTGCGCCTGTCAGCGGGCTGCCGGTCCCGATCGCCAGCGCCATCATGGTTTGGGTGACACCGCAGGGAATGAGCACGGTCAGGAATCCCATGAACAGCGGGGTGAAAACCGAAGATTGATCCTTGGATTTGCGCCGAATGAAACGCGTGATAAAACGGGGCGGCTCAAAGCTGAAGAAGCGGAAAATGGGATGCACGTTGAGCATGCGCAGGGCATTTCCAATCATGAAAATGGCGATGGCGATCTGTAACATACCGCGCACCATTGGGGTAAGCGAGAAAACCGAACCCAAACCGCCCAACAGCAATCCAAGCAGGGTATAGGCGACCAGCTTGGCGATGAGGAACAACAGGATGGGACGCGCCAATTGAGGGGGTTTGTTGCTCGGCTGGTCATGTCCATGCCGCCTGACAGGTACAGACTGCATCTCTTTTTCAATCTGGTTTGCAAGGGAACTGGTGACCAGACCGCCCTGAACCGCCATGCAGCTTAATCCCCCGGCCGTTAAACCAGTGATGAACGCGACCCAAATCGAATTATCCATTTCACCTCATTATAACGATAATGAGGTGAATTATAGCATTTAGGATAGTTTTTGTGGGATTTGTCAATTTTTACTGGGGATACGTTGGGATATTCACACGATCCACCACCGTATGCAAATTTTCAACTCGTATGACTTCCACGTATCATTCCCAGCGGAATGTCTTTGCAGAAATGATAATTCCCAGCACAAGCATCCCAACCAGAACGCCCACATCCAACAGGTGATCACCCCAAGGCTGACCGATCCAAAGACCGCGCAGCAGGTTGACCACATAGGTCAGCGGCATGAAAGCGGATACCATCTGGATGGCTTTGGGCAGCAGTTCGACCGAGAAAAATGCGCCGGAGAGCAGCAGCATCGGGTACAGCAAAACCATTGCGCCGACCCAGGCGGTGCGCACCGTTGGCATGACGCTCGACAGGATGAATCCGATCCCGAAGATGCTAACGCTGCTCAGGACAAATCCACCCAGCAGGCTGAAGGCATTACCCTCAAAGCGGACATGGAAGAACAGTATCCCGGCAGCAACGAGCAACAGCATGCCCAGGCAGGACATGACGAAGATAACGATGACCTGCGAACCCAGGACAACCAACGGGCTGACCGGCGTGGTGCGCAGGCGCCGCAGAATGCCTTTCTCCCGGTACGTGGCCATGGTGATGGTGGTGGACATCAGCCCCGTCATGCAAATGATCACAGCAATAAGGGATGGTATGGCAGTATCAATCGTCCGCTGACCGGCGTACATTGGTGTGGGTTCATTGCCGGAAATCAAGCCATATATAAACAGGTAGATCAAGGGGAAGACCAATGTGAAAAAGGCGCTTGCCGGCTCACGCAGGAACAGCTTGGCTTCGATCCAGGTCATTTTCAAAAGGCTCTTCATCACACACCTCACTCTCTCAATTCGGTGCCTGTCAGGTTCAGGAAGACATCTTCCAAAGTCGGCTGTTCCGTGCGCAGATCATGGAACTGGACACCTTTTTTGGTCAGCTGGTTTACCACGACACTCACCAGTGGAGTGCTGCGGTCAGCTTTGCCATGGATGGTCACTTGCTTCCCATCGACCTCTACCCGGCCAGTTTTCGACAAAGCGTCTTTTTGTGCCGGGGATAATTTTCCATCCAAGCAGAAGAATACCCGTTCCTCTGCTCCCAGGCTGCGGATCAATGCTGCTGGAGTGTCAAGGGCAACAATACGACCGTGGTCGAGGATGACCACCCGGTCACACAATCGCTCGGCTTCTTCCATGAAATGGGTGGTCAGCAGGACTGTTTTTCCCTTGGCACGCACGCTACGCACCAAATCCCAAATGGCGTGTCGCGCTTGCGGGTCTAGACCGGTGGTCAGTTCATCAAGGAATATCAATTGTGGATCCGGGAGAAGCGCCAGAGCGATGAACAGGCGCTGTTTTTGCCCCCCGGAAAGTTTGGAGAAGAAGGCATTGCGCTTTTCCTCCAGTCCCAATTGTACGAGCAGTTCCTTCCAGTTAGCTGACTTTGGGTAGAACGAAGCGTACAGGTCAAGCGCCTCCCAAACCTTCATCCGGTCTGGCAGATTGGATTGCTGCAACTGCATCCCTGTGCGTTCCCTCAAGGCATGGCTGTCGCGCTGCGGATCCATTCCCATAACGCGGATCGTCCCTCGGTCCGGTTTGCGTAAACCCTCCAGGCATTCAATTGTGGTGGTCTTGCCTGCCCCGTTCGGACCAACCATCCCGAAGATCTCACTTTCGCGAACCTCGAACGAAACATCTTCCACTGCAACGGTCTTGCCATAGGCCTTACGCAGTCCCTCAACGTGTACAATGGTTTTCATCTCAACCTCACTTGCTTTTTAAGATCGCTTCCAGTGCTGCCACATGATCTGCGAAAACCTTGCGTCCTTCCGTGGTGGCAGCGACGAAGGTGCGCGGCTTGCGCTCGACGAAGGTTTTATTTATGGCGATGTAGCCGGCTTCTTCCAGTTTACGCAGGTGGGCACCCAGGTTGCCATCGGTCACCTGCAGCAGATCGCGCAGGTGCGAGAAGTCCACTTCGACCGTTGGCTCCAGAGTGACCAGAGATGCCATGATGCGCAAGCGCACTGGCTGGTGGATGGTTTCATTCAGTGCAGTCATGGTTTACCACCTTAAGCGAATATAGACACCGAGGGCAATCATCCCGCCGCCACCCAGCACCGCCATCCACACGTAAAAGAAATCCGGCAGAAAGAAGTAACCGATCAATGCCACGGCGGTGATCGGTAATGCCCACCAGGTGGACGAAAAGGAAAGTAGAAGACCCATTGCCAACTGACCGAGCATGGTGAACAGGATGATGAAAGCAGTCACCTGCTTTCCATCGGTCGGCCTGGCAATGGCGATGGCAGCAATGGCAAAGAGGACCAAAAAAAGCCAGAAAAGGATTGCTCGTTTGGTCGTGGCATTCATCGACGGACTGCGGACTTTATCGCCTATCCGGTTGGCAAGCCGCGAGCCCAGAAAAATAGCAACCGCGGTGCCGAGGACGCTCACCCCCGTCCAGATATATCCGACGATTTTCCCGGTCAGGAACTGGGTGGATAGAAATCCAACCAGCCAGATGATGCCCGTGACGATCAGGAAAATGTATGCGCCGCTGCTGGCGATCGAATGACGGGTTTTCTTCATCATGGTTTGGATTGCAACCAGGGCTTCTTCAGCTTCGGAAGGTGAAACGTTCATCGGACACTCCTTATAATTATAGAGGACTCTATCTTATAGAGTATTCTATAACAATTAACCAGAAAGGTCAAGACCCTGGTTTTTTTACATGCCACATGAATTGAATGCCACCCATCTCCTCCCCCGATGAGGATCAAAACAATAGTCAACTGCCCGATTAAAACAAAAAGGCACTATCAACGTGCCTATTTCGAGTGTGCCCCTGGCAGAATTCGAATCTGCAACCTTTTGCTCCGCAAGCAAACGCTCTATCCAATTGCGCTACAGGGGCATTTCCTATGAAGGAAACTTAATATACCCTGACCGAGGTTTTACGTCAAGAGACCGCTCAAAGAGAGATTCTTCACCACGAAAACCGTGGTTCAGAATGACAAAAAACTGTCACGACGACAGAATGGGATACGTGCTGCCGCCATGGGGGAAGACCAGTACATCCGCTGCAGCGGGGTATTTCCGGCTGCCTAGGCAACCGCTTCTTCCGGTGAATCCACAAAGGTGACAAAGGGCAGGTTGGCTTTGACCGTGGCAGGGATGGTGGGCGCATACATTAACATCGTGCACAGGGTCATGGCTTTGATGGCAAAGTACAGGAAAAAGCGGTCTTCTTCACCCAAGCCTTTGAGCTTGAGTTTCGGGATCAGTTGAGCAGCACCGGCGCCAGGAACTGCAGCGCACCCTGCCCAACGGCAGTTTGCGGTTTGCCAAACCGAAAACACCAACCCCTTCTTCGGCTTTGACCAGCGTGATAAGGAAACCGCCACGCTTAACGGCGCGGATGGTATTTGCCAGTGCCTTTACGCCCTGGCGCAAGTCGGAGTCCATGGGGTGCGAGGAGGTGATGACCACATCCGCCATGCCGGGGATCTTGACCCCATAGATACTTGTGCTAGTTTTTACTCCCGCGCGGTGTGCCGCGATCGGGTCACCGCAAACCACCCGCACCAGTTCCAATGTGCTGTTGAGCACAGCATTAACAATGAACACCGGTGGCTTGAGCATTCTGCCGGCTTCTTCCAGGTCGAGCCGCATCGGGATTTTTTTCGATGGGCTGCCCGACCATGTTGAAGGTATTGGAGCGCAGTTGAGGGAATGGTTATGGGCGATGGTGGCCCGCCCGGCCACCCCCGGGAAGAGGTTCTTGTAGCCGCCGCCAAAGCTGGCGATGATGTGCGGTTCGATGCAGCCCAATGGAAATGACCAGGTCCGCTTTCGCTACCGTTTTATTCACCAGAACCGGTGAGCCAAAGCTGGTCGCGCCCAACTGCACCAGCTTTTCCAGTGCGTCACATTCGGGATTGACCACCCGCAAGCCCTTGATGCCGGTGCGTGCTTCCACTTCCTTAACCGGCATGGAACGGTGCAGTCCCAGCGCTGGAACAACCGTTACCTGTGCGGGAGTGATGCGGGCTTTTTTCAATTCCGCCATCACGGCAGGCATGATGAGCCTGACCGGGGTTGGGCGGCTGATATCATCGATGACCACCACCACGTTCTTTTTCCCTTTGGCAAGTTCGGAGAGGGTTTTCGTTTTGATGGGATTTGCCAGGCTCTTGCGGATCTCCACCTTGGTGTCCTTGCTGGCGGTGATACTTGCGGGTTTCATCGTACCCCTTACCTTCCAAGACGAAGGCAACGCCAGTGGAAGCTCGCCTTTTCCCCATGTGATAGATATTTTTTGTTGTGCCATGGTTCGCTCCTTTATCCAATTCCCTGTTGTGGTTTGTTACCGGATTGCATCAGCACCAGGGTGCCGCGGGTATTCTCTTCGATGGCGATCAGAACAAAGCACAATTCACCCAGTCCATACGTGGAAAGAGACCAGACTCCGCCAACGATGAGCGAAAGGATGCCGGCAATGACTCCCGCCACCACTCCATAACCACCGATCTCAGCCTGGTAGCCATATTGACCGAGCACGCTGTTAAGGATGGTGCCACTCATCGAAAATGCCGCGATGAAAAAAATTGCACCCAGGATGGCAATGATGCCGATCAATACACCTAATATTTTGAAAATTGTTCCAATGAAGCGCAGCGCGCCAAATTTTTTCTGCATTCTTCCCTCCATGATGTATTGTTCTTACTGTATTACATGGAAGCTAAAAAGGCAAGCAGCTATTTTGGTGGAATTTGGGGTTTACAAATATGACATTAATATTGCAATTTCTTTAATATTCTGTAGGGATACAGTTTTCGTAATTTATGGTATAGTATCGATGTCAAACGCTTGGGTGCCCCCCTCACCCAGGCGTTTGGCACGTTAATCAGCAGGATAGGTGGAATTTTATGAAACTGTGCTATTCTATGAATGTCCCCTTTCTTTATAGGGAGAGCATATGAAGAAATTATCCTTGCTGCTTGCCATCTTATTTACACTTTCGATCGTCAACGGAGCCTGTTCGAATCGTGAAGATTCGATAGCTTTTGTGGAAGGCACACCTGCACCAATGGAAACGATGGAGGCACTTTCATCTTCTTCAAGCATCATCCTGCCCCCGCCACAGGGAAGTTTTTATCATGGTGTTTTTCCTGGTGGGACCAATGGACAGGAAAGTTTTCTCCCTCCGGAAAACCTGGTCTCGTTTGAAGAAACCGTAGGGAAGACCGCCGCATGGGTGTATTTCTCCAACAACTGGTTCGAGGGGAGGGAGTTTCCACTGGAAATAGCTAGCTGGATCCGGGAAAAGGGCAGCGTACCTTACATCCGCATCATGATGTGGAGTGAATGGGTTCAGGGACAGGCTGACCCACTATTCACGCACCAGGCGATCATCGAAGGTGATTTTGACGCCGATTTTCACGCATGGTGCTCATCCGCACACAATTTTGGCACTCCACTGCTGGTTGAATTCGGCGTTGAAGTGAATGGTGACTGGTTCCCCTGGAATGGCGTTTACTCCGGTGGCGGGACAACGGATGGATATGGTGACCCCTCCTTCCCGGATGGACCGGAACGCTTCAGGGACGCCTACCGCCATATCATCCAGATCTGCCGGGATGAGGGGGCGCTGAACATCACCTGGGTGTTCCACGTGAACGACGGCGACTGGCCGCAGGAGGAATGGAACCGATTTGAGAATTACTATCCCGGCGATGACTGGATCGATTGGCTGGGGCTCAGCGTGTATGGCGCGCAGACGCCCGATGATGAGTGGTGGGATCCCTTTACTCCCGTGGTAGATGAATTTTACCCGCGGTTGGCAGCACTTACCCCCGAAAAGCCCATCATCATCGCCGAGTTTGCTTGCACGGCCGGTAATCCAAACGTGGACCAGGCGCAATGGGCTCGCGACGCTCTGACCAGCATCCTTTCCGGTCGCTGGCCGCGCATCATCGGCTTTTCCTGGTGGAACGAGGCATGGCAAAACGATGACGATCCCTCGCATGATTCCAACATGCGCGTGCAGGATAACCCGGAACTGGCGCTTGTATTCCAGGAGCTGGTTGGAGATAACACAAATGTTCTTGGAAGGTTACAATTCAAATAAACCCATCCTTGGAGTCCCAAATGAAAAAGTCAATCGTTGCTCAACAAGAGATCACTAAAAAAGGCAAGCTGCTGGATATGAAAGGGAATCTCGCCCAAACTGGCTGGTCACGCCAGCCCGTGCTGGATTGCAACCTGGAAGAAACTCATATTGAAAAGACCGCTGCTTTCTGGCAGCCGATGCGCATCAAGGTGTGGGACTACTACGGCTTCACCACTCCCACCCATTTCGTTTCGTTCACCGTCAGCAACGTGGGCTACATCGCCTCCATCTTTGCCTACGTGATAGATTTCAAAACCGGCAAATACACCGAACAAACCCTGACCGTCCCCTTGGCAAAAGGCGCTCATCTGCCGCGCAACAGCGACGAAGGTGAAACCTGCTTCGATAACGGCAAGGTGCATCTGCACTTCAGCGTGAAAAAAAAACTCCGCACGGTCTCGGCACGCTGGAAGGATTTCCTCCCCGGGAAACCGCTGAACGCCGAAATCGAGATGAAACTGCCTTCCAGGCATGAGTCGATGAACATCGTCATCCCCATCAAAGGCAGGCGGTTTTATTTCAACCGCAAGATCAACTGCATCCCCGCCAGCGGCTGGGTGGAATACGCGGGCAAAAAAATCCATTGGATTCCAAAACTGCATTGGGCAATCTCGACTGGGGTCGCGGGGTTTGGGAATACAAATCCTTCTGGGTCTGGGCAAGCGCCAGCGGATTCCTCCCGGCAGGCACACCATCGGGCTCAACCTGGGATTCGGATTTGGCGATACCAGCGCTGCGACCGAAAATTGCTTCATCCTGGATGGCCGCGTCCACAAGCTTGGTGAAGTGGAGTTCGTCTACAACAATCTCAATTTCAAGAAACCCTGGACGATGAAATCGCCCGATGGACGGCTTGACCTTACCTTCACGCCGTTCGTCGAGCGGGTGGCAAAGACCGACCTCAAGATCCTCGCCAGCGAGGTGCATCAAATGTTCGGGCGCTACAACGGCACCGTGATCACCGACGAGGGCAAGAAAGTGGTCATCACCGATCTAATTGGATGGGCTGAGGAACACCAGGCAAAGTGGTAAAACAAATGAGGTGGAAATTTTTTCCACCTCATTTGTTTTATTGCGAATGAATGTAATCATCGATTGCTTCTAGCGTGGATTCGATTTTCAGGCATGGGTCGGTGGCATAATTCAATTGCTGAAAAGTTCCTTCATTTAAGGTGATCAGTACATTTGCTCCAACATTGGCAGCATACAGCACGCAATTGTAGAGGGAATTGTGCGCTTCCTCGATTTCTTCTGGAGGTTTGATGCTCTTCAATTCCTCCGCAAAACGGTGACCCTCGTTCGTACATCATTTGAACGGTTCCCTTGAAAATCTGGTAATCAGCGGGATTCCACACCTGGCTGGGATTGACTTTCTTGCCCTGCATGATCAGCGCGATCGTTCCGAGCAGTAAATCTCCATAGGTCTGGTCGGGGTATTGCACAGTGTATGAAGTAAGCAGATTGTGGTACACCTTCAAAATACCTTCATCGAACGTGTGATATTGATCGATTTTGGGTGCAATTTTTTCGATGTAATCGGATTTATTGAGAGCACACCCCGTGATCATGACCAGGAATATGGATGCAAGTGCCAGAATCAATATGCTTCGTTTCATGGTTTCTCCTGCGGTTATCCGGTGAATTATGCCACAAAAATTAACTAGGGCACAGCATGCTGTGCCCTAGAACGTGATCAGAGGGTATCCGGGTTAGATCCAGCCGCGCAACTGCATGGCTGTGACAACCCTGTCGATCGCAACCATGTAGGCGGCATCGCGGGTGAACACTTTTTCCTGCAGGCTCATATCCAGGACGGCTTTGAAGGCAATGGTCATCTTGGAGTCCAGCTTTTCCAGGACTTCCTCCTTCGGCCAGTAATAATTCATGTCGTTCTGGACGCTTTCGAAGTACGAAACCGTTACACCACCGGCATTGCACAGGAAATCGGGAATGACGAAGACGTTATTTTTCTTCAGCACTTCATCCGCGTCCGGAGTGGTTGGACCATTGGCGCCTTCGGCAACCAGTTTCACCTTCTTGCTGATCTTGCCAACGGTTTCAGCCGTGATCTGACCTTCCATCGCGGCGGGGATGAGCACATCCACATCCTTGGTGATCCACACGCTGCCATCTTCGATGGTATATCCTGCCTTGCGGGCTTTATCCTTGTCGATGCCACCGTACTGGTCTGTGATGGACATGAGGAACTTCGGATCGATCCCTTCGGGCTTGCTGAAGGTGTAGGTGGTCTTATCCATGCGGTCCCAGCATGAAACGCAGATCACTTTGCCGCCCAGGAAATCGATGAAACCGATGGCGGCATACTGCGCCACGTTGCCGAAGCCCTGGATGGCTGCGGTGCATTTTTTGGGATCCATGCCGAGGTGTTTCATGGCTTCGCGAACGGTAAAGATCACACCATAACCCGTGGCTTCCGTGCGACCGAGTGAACCACCACCACCGAGGGGTTTACCGGTGATGACGCCCGGGGTGTACTGCCCGGACAGTTTGGAATATTCGTCCATCATCCAACCCATCATCTGGGGGGATGTGCCCACATCCGGGGCGGGAACATCCTGGCGCGGACCGATATTACGCCACATTTGCTGCACCCAACCGCGGCACAGGCGCTCTTTTTCGTTGACCGAAAGCGTGGCAGGGTCCACGATAACGCCACCCTTGCCACCTCCCAGCGGGATATCCGCCACGGCGCATTTCCAGGTCATCCAGGTTGCCAGGGCGCGCACGGTATCGAAGGTTTCAGCGGGGTGAAAGCGGATGCCACCTTTGGAAGGGCCGCGTGAATCGTTATGCTGGACGCGGAAGCCTTCAAAAATACGGGTGCTGCCATCGTCCATCTTGACCGGAATGCGGAAATGGAATTCCCGCAGCGGCCAGCGTAAAATTTCGCGAATGGAAGAATCGAGTTTAAGAGATCAGCCACATGATCGAACTGGGTTTGGGCCATCTCAAACGGATTTGTGTTACCAGACATCAGATTTACTCCTTAATGTGTACTTGTTTTCAACACCCTTAAATTAACCCCTATTCGCTTTATGGTCAAGGTGACAAACATCAGGACATCATTCATCAAATACACCCATTTGCACATAGGTCCATGTGCCATTCTTCCGACCGTAAAACGTGATGAGGTGCTCGTTGAACTGGGGATTGAATGCAGCCGGTTCACAGCAGGCATCATGGATGACCTCCTGGTAATTTTGCACCAGGTCGATACCTGCGTAAGAAACATGGACCTCCCCGTTTGGTGCATCGACATGGAAGTAGAACGGTTGACCACCGATGAGAGTCCAGTTGAAGATCTGCTCGTAATCGAGGTATTCATTCAATCGTGCGCCATCCACGATAACCTTTCCATCCACCTCGAGGACCCAATGCCCATCCCAGGCGGTCAGTCCCTTGACCGGGTTTCCCACGCCAATCATAGCCGGCATGGAAAATACCCGTGCCCCATCTTCCATCACAACCACTTGTCCGTTGGATTCTTCCAACGTAACCAATTGATTGCCGACGAAAACCGGGGAAATATAGAAATGCTTATCCGCGCGCCACTCTTGTATCTGACCTGAACGGACCAGCAATATCTGCCCGTTATTCACTTCCACCTGCAGCACAAAATCACTCCCATCCACTCTGACCGTCACGGACCAGAAATGGGTGATTCCGTCCAAAAGTATGTCCCCATCCCGGAACAGACGGAAGGAATAGGAAGACATGATCGGATTCTGTTCCAGGCAGTAACCGAAAGGTTCGAGCAGTTCGTTGGGTGTTTCCACCATCGCATCCGGTGAATACTGTTTCCAGGTCACATACCGGTCGCGAACGTCGGGAGAAATTCGGCTTAAGAACTCAAGGTGGTTGGGGGTATCGACTTCCGCGCTGACGATGGTGGTTTCAACCACCATCAATTTTTCGGCTGCATTGGGATCGGGTGCGGGTAGCTGAATTGAAGGCTTTGGGTTGCATCCGGCGAGGAAGGTTATGGATATAAGAAACGCAACATACCGGAAAATTCGTTTCACCGGAAAGCCCCATCCACTTTCCCCTGATTGACCATCTCCTGGCAGTAGGCATACAGCGCATCATACACCAGCCATTCAGCAGCATTGACCGCAAGGTCATCCTTGTAGCCCATGTGACGGAATCCCTCGGCAATGGCGCTCAAACCGGCGGCTTCCGGTTGATGCCAGAGTGTATTATCCGTATCGGCTCCGTTGACGATCTTTGCCAGCAGCACCAGGGCGGGATTTTCAACAAGATGGTATTTCTTGATCAGGGCATCGAAGCTGCATTCTTTTCCATGATGTCCAATTTCCGCATCCTTGATATCGTACGGTGTGGCTCCCAAGCGATTGGCTTCTTCGGTCACTTTATCTGCAGGCACAAAGATGAACTCTGCCTGGGGATCGATGAATTTCGTAATCAACCAGGGACATGCGACTCGGTCCACCTTGACGTGCTCGCGGGTAATCCATTTCATAATCAATCTCCTTTTCAGTATCCAGATATCGTAGCGTACCGTTTGATCTTTCCAAATTTCACCAGCCCGTGTCCGGCAGAGGAATCCACGGAGGGTTTCTCGGGTGCAACCAGCCACTGTTCAAATTTCTCCTCGCTCTCCCACATGGTGATGATCATCCATTCGCCCTGGCCGTCGCTAGGTTTGAGGATGCGCTCCATGAGGATGCCATAGCGTTGGCGCAGGGCACGATTGGATTCGATCCATGCGAAAAATGCTTTTTCGTTTTGTGGCGGTATCTCCACCGTGCGGATGCATACCAGCGGGTCTTGCGGTCCGAGTTTCATATTTTCACCTCATTGTTCTTTTTGGAAGCAGGTCGGGCTTCCATGACCAATATGGAGAATAATCCAATGACCAGCACCACCAGGATGGCGATGACCAGGAACCCCACCTGGTAGGATGTGACCAGTAAAAGAAACCCCAGCAGGATGGGACCGAGCGCCTGACCGATATCCATGATGGCGCTCATCAATCCCATCGCCGATCCACGCAACACATCCGGCGCAAGGTCAGCGACAAAAGCCGAAGTCGAGCCGGAAGCCAATGAAAAACCGATGCCGTAGAATATGGAGATGATCAGCATCACCCACCAGGTTTTCGTCAATGTGAATAGCGCCACTGAGATAGCCACGATGCCCAAACCCAGCATAATGGGCAGCTTGCGTCCTTTTTGATCGCTGAAGACTCCTGTAAGAGGGCGCGTCAACGTCCGCATGCCCACCTGCACTCCAAAGATCACCCCCACCACCGCCTGGTTGATGCCGACACTGAGTGCATACAGCGGCAGGAAGGCTTCAATGGCACCAAAGGTAAAATATTGAGCAGCACGCGCCATGCTGGTAAGCAGGATGCCGCGATGGCGGATGACATCGAACAGGTTGTTTGCAGCTTTTTCTGTTTTCGTTGGCTGAGGTAATTCATCTTTTACCTTTGGCAGATGTGGCAGGATGAGGATGCCAAGCAGGGTCAACCCACCGGCGATGGCGCAGGCAACATACACATTCTGCCAGACTGAAACGGTGAGCAGCAGCCCACCAAGGACAGGCGCTGCCGAACGCCCCACAAGTTGCGCCGAAGAAAAGTAACCGAGCCGTTCCCCGCGTTTCTCGGTGGAAAGGTCCGCGATGGTCGCCATTGCCACCGGACCGAATACCGCCGTTGCAAACCCATGGAACACACGCACGAGTGCCAGGTGGATGGGGGTTTTGACCAGCAAGTATAAAAAAGGGGCGGTGAAAAAAACGATCCCGGAGAGGATGAGCACCGGTTTTCGCCCGCGTCTATCACTGAGCAGCCCTGCGGGCAAACTTGCCAGGATGCCAGTGATGGTGGACGCGGCCGCGATGAACCCAATGGTGGCTTTATCTGCACCGATCTGCTGGGCCAGGATGGGCAGGACTGGGTTCTTGGCAATAGTGGAACTGAAAATGGCAATTCCCCCGACGATACATAATATCCAGAATATCCTGTTCTTCATCCCAATTAGTATAGCATTATTGAAAATACAAACGAAAATACCACTGTTGAGCGGCAGTGGGGGAATCGATTATTCCATTAAGGCTGAATTATCTCGAAAACCTGAAAATCATCAAAACGTATGTCGATGCCCTCCGCACCGAGTGAAACTGCCATAAGACCCACAATGCCAGCTTTGAAAACTTTGTTGGTGTTAGTAAGAAGGGGAATCCCATTGGCGAATAAGGTCAAGATATTTTGACCGACTTTTTTATCATAAACACAATCTGCGCGGAGTTGGTTTTTCGCATCACCGACGTTGACTGCCGGCATTACATTGGTTGAATCGATGTTGCTGCGGAGACCATCCTGGATGATATCGATACCGGCGTGACCATCTCCATTGATATACAGATAATAAAAGTTCCCGGCGTCCTGATAATCGCAAAGGATACCAAAGGTGCTGACGCCCGGTCCGGCGAGCTTGATGGCGGTCACGGCAACGCTAACCGAGACTGGCAGCGATAATTGTTTGGGGGTCGCCCAAGCATCCGTGTAGGCGGCGGGAATGAGCAGGTGATATGTTCCCGCCCAATATTCCGCCGTGACGTCTTTGGGAGAGGCGAGTGCTCAGCCGCTGTCATCGGAAGAGAACGCGTCCGAGAATTATATGTTTCCCAAAGAGGGTAAAGTGAAAACGGGGGCATTGGATGTGGGAGTTCCGGCTGGTGTATTGCTGCAGGCAGAAATCACAAGCATGATTACAATGAGTATGATATGAGTAGATTTCATCGCTCTTTCCTATGTGCAAAGGACGTTAAATTAAAGCAGTATATATCAGACCATTAATGGACACAACACCCTTGAGACTTATTAATTACTCAATCGGGTAAACCCACAATGTGACCACCAAAGGCAATTTGTCCAAAATATTGGGCAAGTTAAGGATATCTTCGCGGGTGATAATCATTACGGCTTCATCCGTTTTACTCATGGATCGTAAACCTATGAAATCAGACCCCGATGGTGAAGGAGGTTGCAACAGTGAAAGGATCAGGTTGGCAGTTTGAGGAGTGGAAGTCTTATATAAATCCATGCTCAATTCCATGCCGACCACATTCAGATGGGAACCCTCGAGCCCTGCCCGGACTGTCTCCGACATTGAACCAAACATCCAGGGCTGCGGTTCGCCAAACACCGTGAATCCCATGCCATAACTGCCATGCTTGACCAGGAAATCCATGAATGCATCATATCCTGAAAGGCGCGTCTCCACGTTTTTCTTGTCTTCCATCGAAAATCCACGGGAGCGCATCTCCACTACCGGGATACCACCGCCATCCAGAACAAGGCTCTTCAGAATGCGCACAGCAGTAGCAAATCGATTCCCCCCCAGACCCTGTTCTCCAAGAACCAAAATGAAGGAATCCGGGGTCTCCACTCCGCCCAGCAACAACCCCTGGAAAATATTCACGGGACCCTGAGACAGCATCACTCCCAACCCGTTGACGCCGTGGATAATTTCAAGGTTGCTTACGGAAGCGTCCGAGTACACCCATGTGCTGGAAAGGAACATCTGCACCTGTTGAGCGGTGATATCCTCAAGCGAGATGAGAGTTTGGGAAGGCATTATGGTGGGAGTTACCGTGACAGGTTGCGTGGGCGTCCCGGTAGGTTCCGGAGTCGGGGTTGGAGTCGCAGTTGGTTCAGCAGGGGTAACACCACAAGCGGTGAGCATGCCAACGATTACCATTAGCAATAGCTGAGAGCGTGTTTTCATGAGTATGCATCCTCCGTGTCGCGATCAGATTGGAAATAGTATAGCAAAACCTTTTCAAAATTTTTCAAAATTAGTTACCTGCACCTTACAAAACTGTAACTTTAAGTATGACCTGGGGCACATTCCAACAATCCCGTCCATACATTAATATCATACCGACTGGTCGGTTTTTCAAACCGATCCAAAAATATCATTATGCAACAGAGAAGCATCCAAACCCGGGAAACCCTCCTGACCGCTGCGATCAAACAGTTTTCGCAGCAGGGGTACGAGCGCACCACTGTCGAGCACATTTGCCAGGAAGCCGGTGTGAGCAAAGGGGCGTTCTTCCACCATTTCCCCACCAAACAGGCAGCCTTCATGGCAATCCTTGAAACATGGCTATCCGGGCTTGATACACAGATGACCGGTATGATCGCCGGGGCGAGCGATGTCCCACAGGGGTTGGTGAAAATGACCAGCCTGACGCGCGACATCTTCACCGCCGCCGACGGTCAACTGGCAATGTTCCTCGAATTTTGGACGCAATCCTGCCGCGATCCCGAGGTTTGGAAAACCACCGTGGCACCGTATCGGCGCTTCACGGAACTGTTCGCCGGGTTTCTACGAAAAGGAATGCAGGAAGGTTCCATCCGCGAGGTGGATGCGGAAGCCGGGGCGCGCATGATCGTGGCGCTGGCGGTGGGACTGCTGCTGCAGGGGTTAATGGATCCGCAGGCTGCCCATTGGGACAGCGTGGCGGTGCAAAGCATGCAATACATCATGGATGGTTTAAAACGGAGGTCTGAATGATCCTGGTTACCGGTTCCACCGGTCATATTGGCAATGTGGTGATACGCGAGCTGTTGGTGCGCGGCAAGAAAGTGCGCGCCTTTGTCCTGCGCGGCGAGGACCTTTCCCCGCTCAAGGACCTGGATGTGGAGATCGTGGAGGGCGACGTATTGGATCCTGCCTCGCTGGAAAAGGCGATGAAGGGTGTCAACCTGGTGTACCACCTGGCAGGCATGATCTCGATCCTGCCCGGGCAGTTCGAGCTCATGCGCCGCGTCAATGTGGATGGTACAAAGAATATCCTGGCGGCGTGCAAGAAGTTGGGCGTCAAACGCATGGTTTACACCAGCTCGATCCATGCCTTGCGCCGCATCCCCGACGGGAAAATGATTGATGAAAAAGTGGATTTCGATCCCGATAACCGCATGGGCGATTACGACCGCACCAAAGCCGAGGCTTCCCTGGCAGTGCTGGAAGCGGCGCATGAAGGCATGGACGCAGTCATCGTCTGCCCCACCGGTGTCATAGGTCCCTACGACTACAAGAAATCGGAAATGGGCGCATTGATATTGGAATGGACCAAGCGCAAACCTAGCATCATCATCGATGGATGCTACGATTTTGTGGACGTGCGCGATGTGGCTCGCGGGCACGTGCTGGCAGGCGAACGCGGCAAGCGCGGCGAAGTGTACATCCTCTCCGGCGAACGCATCCGCTTGACCCAGCTGATGGAAATGGTATTCGATAACACCACCCGCCCCAATCCATCCTTCAAGCTGCCATTCAACCTGGCCAAGTTCTTCACTATTTTCACCCCGCTGTATTACAAGCTCACCAAATCCAAAGCGCGCCTGACACGCTATGCCCTTGAAACGGTGGTCAGCAACTCGCATTTCAGCAATGAAAAAGCCAAACGCGACCTGGGCTACACCCCGCGTCCCATCCATATCACCATCTCGGATACCATCCGCTGGTTTATGGAAAACAAGAAATTGATCAAGGAACTGTAACCATTTTTACAGGTGCATATTATTGGTAGGTGTACATGAAATTCATTAATAATCCATGGAAAGGCAAAATCGCCCTCATCACGGGTGCCTCCGCCGGGATCGGAGCTGCCACGGCACGCAAGCTGGCAGCCGAAGGATTGACCGTGCTGCTCGTGGCGCGCCGGTTGGATAAACTGGAAGCTATTCAGGAAGAGATCCAGGGCAAGGGCGGCAAGGCTTTTTGTTTTGCTGCCGACCTGACACAGCCCGAAGAACGCAAGCGCTTGTACGAGATGGTTGTCGCTCAGTTTGACGGGCTGGATGTGCTTGTCAACAATGCGGGGCTGGGATATTACGGCTACACCGCCGAGATGCCCTGGCAAACCGCAGAAGCGATGATGGAAGTGAACATCGCCGCGCTGGTTCAGCTTACATTGTCGTTTCTGCCGGTCATGGAAAAACGCCATACTGGGCACATCATCAATATCGGTTCGATCGCTGGAAAGATGCCGAACCAGGGCGTGGCGATGTATTCCGGCAGCAAGGCTTTCGTGGATGCCTTCACCACCTCGGTTTTCCGCGAGCTGAAAGGTACCGGCGTGCACGTGAGCGTCCTGCGCCCCGGCCCGGTGACCACGGAGTTCTACGATGCTGCACAGCGTATTTCTGCGGGCAGCCGGCGCACCCCCGGTGAAGGCGGCGCAGTGCCT
This sequence comes from uncultured Chloroflexia bacterium, assembly GCA_963699305.1. Lineage (GTDB taxonomy): Bacteria > Chloroflexota > Anaerolineae > Anaerolineales > Anaerolineaceae > JBGQAS01. The sequence continues at coordinate 1,950,077 of OY969431.1, forward strand.
GCGGAACGCGTGGCAAAGGCGGTCTGGTCGCTCATCCGGCATCCGCGCAGGGTGGCGTATGTGCCGGGCATTTTGAGCGTTTCCCCGTGGATGGAGATCCTCTTCGGCTGGCTGATCGATCAGCTCGGTCCTCTTTTGCTCACACGTAAACAGGCAGTGGCAGTCACTCTACCAACATCGATCAAAAGAAAATAATCCTCCTGTCATTGCGAGCCCTGCCAAGCCAATTCCTGGCTGTGGAGGGGCAATCTTCTCCCCAATTATCCACACACATCCATTGTGGAGATTGCTTCGTCACAAAACCCGTTCCTCGCAATGACGGATAGGTATGCAATGACGTGCATCGAAATCACGTTTATAATTGCATCGCTATGGATATCAGCAAGTATCGTAACGATTTCCCGCTGCTAAAGCAGACCATCAAGGGCATGCCGGTGGCATACTTCGACAACGCCTGCCAGACCCTGCGCCCGCAATCCGTCATCGACGCCATCAACTCATACTACCTGGAATCCTCCGCCTGCTCGGGGCGCTCGATGCACCAGCTGGCAGTGCGCGTCACGCGTGCCTGCGACGATGCGCGCAGCACCCTGGCAACGTTCATCAACGCCACCAAAAAAGAAGAGATCGTCTTCACCCGCAACACCACTGAAGGCATCAACCTGGTGGCGCATTCCCTGGAATTTACAAAAGGCGATGTGGTGCTCATCTCCGACAAGGAGCACAACTCCAACCTCATCCCCTGGCAGCAGCTGGTGAAAAAGCAGGGGGTCGTGTTAACCATCGTTCCCACCCATTCCGACAACACCTTTGACATGCAGGCATTTGAAAAAATGCTCGATAAGCGTGTCAAATTGGTTTCGCTCGGTTTCACCTCCAACCTGGATGGGGTCACCTACCCCGCCGCCGAGATCATCAAGAAGGCGCATGCCAACGGTTCGCTGGTACTGCTCGATGCGGCGCAGGCCATTCCCCACCGCAAGGTGGACGTGAAAGCGCTGGGCGTGGACTTCCTGGCTTTTTCGGGGCACAAGATGCTGGGTCCTTCCGGCACCGGTGTGCTGTATGGCAAATACAAACTGCTCGAAGCGCTGGAACCCTTCATGACCGGTGGCGATACCGTGTCGATCTCGACCTACGACTCCTGCACATTCCTGCCCCCGCCGGAAAAGTTCGAAGCCGGTTTGCAGGATTACGCTGGCCTGATCGGGCTGGGCGCGGCGTCGCAGTATTTGCAAAAAGTGGGCTTCGATGCCATCCAGAAGCAGGAGCACGTGCTCAACGCATTCATCACCACCGCCCTGCAGAAAATACCCAAGCTGCACATCATCGGACCCGCCGACCCTGCGCTGCGCGGCGGGATCGTTTCATTTTATATAGACGGCATAGACTCCCACCAGGTCGCCCTGACCCTGGACCGCTTGGCGAACATCACCCTGCGCTCGGGGCAGCACTGTGTTCACGCGTGGTTTGGGTCGCGGCACATTACCGGCTCGGTGCGGGCTTCCTTGTATTTTTACAATACGCTGCAAGAAGCGGAATTGTTCATCCAAAATCTTGAGAAAGTATTAAAGGTGCCTTAACCATGTTCTGCATTGCTGCATTTATCGTCCTGTCCATCCTGGGCATCTTCAGCGCAACCAACCGCCAATTGGCAAAGGAAGCGCTGGATTGCGTGTTGCGCCGGGTGACCTTTCGCCCCTGCAACACCGGTTTCGACAAGAGAATGAAAGCCCGCATCGTCGGCGGGCTGCTGACGCGCTCGGAACCGATGGCAAAGTTCATCAACAAGTATTTCGAGGTCATTTCGTGGATCTTCGTTGTACTGCTCATCGTTAGCCTGGTATTCGGTCTGCGCGGGCTGTACCTGTTCTACGTCACCGGCTCATGCAACGGGCTGAACAACTCGGGCTTTTGCGTGTTCGACCCCAAAGGCGAGAACAACGCCATCTCCACCCTTCCCGCCAACTGCAACCCCACCGAGCAGCCAACCAGCGGTCTTACCATCCAGGGGGTGGACCTTTCTACCTTCATGGTCCTCAATCCGGAAGCAACCGATCCAGTGGTGTTCATCGGCTGCTACGAGTGCGAGTACTCGCGCAAGGCATACCCGCAGATGATGCAGCTGGTGGAGCGCTACAAGCCCAATTTCACCTTTGCGCATTACCCGGCTAAGGATAAAACCGGCTACCTGTCGCAGATCGCCTATTGCGCTTACCAGCAGGACCCGGTAAAGTTCTGGGACTTGAATGCGGTGCTGTTTGCGGCGCCCATCACCGACCTGCAGGATGAGATCTGGGTGAAGGGCAAGCTCACTGAGATGGGCTTCGACCCCGGCAAACTGAAGGCCTGTCTGTTCGACCCGCGCACCGCCACCGTTACCCAAAACCAGGTCAACGAGCTGAACAAGACCGGTCTGTTCGGCACCCCCACCGTGTTCATCAAGGGCGAACCCATGGTGGGACCCAAGCCCTACCGGGTGTATGCCATCGCCCTCAAGGGCGTCTTTTTCTGGCTGGTGAAGTAATCCAGTGCACACATCCATCAACCGCTGCAAACACGCAGCGGTTTTTCTTTTCCATCACCCATGAACATCTTAATCCAAATATCTTTTGCCTGTTGACTTCAACGTGCAAGTCATATATCCTTAATGCAAGGCACATCTATTCATATAAAGGTTGCCGCGTCGCTTCACACGCATTTTATGGGAGGAAAGTACCATGTCCAGCTGTGATGATATCCTGGCGGTCATTATGGGCGGAGGGCGCGGGACGCGCCTATACCCGCTCACCAAGCTGCGTTCCAAACCGGCTGTCCCCATGGCCGGCAAGTACCGCCTGATCGATATCCCCATCAGCAACTGCATCAATTCGGGCATCTACCGCATCGCCGTGCTCACCCAGTTCAACTCGGTCAGCCTGCACCGGCACGTGGCACGCTCCTACGACTTCGACGCCTTCCACACCGGCTGGGTGCAGATCTGGGCTTCGCAGCAGACAGTGGCAACCAGCGACTGGTACCAGGGCACGGCGGACGCCGTGCGCAAACAGCTATTCGAGATCCGCTCGACGCGTGCCAAGCACGTGCTCATCCTGGCAGGCGACCATCTGTACCGCATGGACTATTCCAAGATGGCGGAATTCCATTTCAAGACCGGTGCGGGTATCACTGTGGCGGTCCAGCCGGTAGCCAGGGAGGAAACCTGGAGGCTGGGCATCCTCAAGCAGGATGAAAGCGGGAAGATCACCAGGTTCGCCGAAAAGCCCAAAAAGCCCGAGATACTGGACGAAATGGTGAGCCGCAGCGACCCCAAGCGTCCCTTCCTGTGCTCGATGGGCATCTACCTCTTCGATACAGAACTGCTCTGCCACCTGCTGGAGGAGAAACCCTTCGATGATTTCGGCGCACATGTCATCCCCTACGCCATCCAGCACCATTCCGTGTTCGGCTACGGGTTCGAAGGCTACTGGGCGGATATCGGGACGATACGCTCGTTCTACGAGACCAACCTGATGCTCACCGGTCCGAACCCCAAGTTCGACTTTTTCGACCCCGATAAACCCATCTACACCCACGCCCGCTTCCTGCCCTGCTCCACCATGCAGGACAGTCACCTGGAGCATGTGCTCATTGCGGATGGCTGCTGCATCCAGAACGCCGACATCCGCACCTCGGTGATCGGTCTGCGGGCGCAGATCCATGAGGGCGTGACCATCCGCGACAGCGTCATCATGGGGGCAGATTACTACGAGAACCCGTGCTGCGAAACGAACGAGGAGGGCAAGGTTGCCATCGGCATCGGCAGCGGGTCGCAGATCGAAGGGGCGATCGTGGATAAGAACGCCCGCATCGGGCGCGGCACGGTCATTAAGCCCTTCCCGGCCGGCACCGACCTGGATGCCGAGAACTGGGTGGTGCGGGATGGCATCGTGGTCATCCCCAAGGATGCCGTGCTGCCACCGGGGACGGTCATCGCACCGGACCGGGTGGGGGATTAAGAGTTATTGCTATGAAATAATCAGGGCGGGAACACATGCCCGCCCTGCAGACTTCCTCGTTCTCAACGGGGAGTGACCCGCCATTTATGCTCACCGAACAACTGCTTTACCTGCGCCACGCGGGCAATGATGTTCTTGAATTCCGTGTAATACAGGGATGAGGCTAACAGGTAACCCCAGAACCAGCCCTTGTGCTTGCGGATCTCCGGCACGCCAAGCCGGGCGGCAAAGTACGTCTGCCCGGGACCAACGCTGAGCGTGAACAGCGTCGTCATCACGAAGATGGGTATCAGCCAGTCCAGTTTATGGATGCCGCCGAACTTGATCACCCAGTAGGTGATGATCGGGAACATCTGGAGCGAGATCCAGGGGTAGATCTCCCGCCAGGCGAGCAGCCAGAAGAAGCCGCTCTTCTGCCGGGCGGATAGATTTTTGGACCGTATCCCCTGCCAAAAGTGCTTCATGGAAACCTGGAACCACCCCTGTGCCCAGCGCAGACGCTGGTTCCACAACGATTTCACCGTGGTGGGAGCGAGCTCATAGGAGATCAGCCCGGGGTCTACATAGATCTTTGCGCCCAGCTCATTCACCCGCATGGAAGCATCGATGTCTTCCGTCAGCATCGACCCCTGCATCCGGGTCTTGTGCAGCAGCTCGGTCGTCCAATAGCCGTTCGAACCGCCAAATATGCCAAATTTGTGCAGGCGCATCCGTCCGGGGTGGCTGACTCCGTAGATGGCTTCAAATTCCACCGCCACCAGGCGAGCCTGCGAACTGGTGGTCCCGTTGCGCACCACGCAGCGCCCCTGGACGACATCGTATCCCTCCGCCAGCCACTTCCAGGCGCGCTTGAAGCTGTCCATATCCGGCTGGTGATCGGCATCGAAGATGCCCACGAATTCGCCCGTCACTTCCGCGATGGCCGCGTTGATGTTCTGGGCTTTGCTGGTGCTGTTTTTCACCCGCAACAGCTTCAGCCGTTTATCCTGTTTCGCCAGCTCCTGCAGCGTTTTCTCCACCGGCAGGTCACGGGGTGTGTTGTAGGCAAGGATGATCTGCAGCGGGGCAGGATAATCCAGCCAGAAGAACGATTTTAAGGTGGACACGATGGTGGTTGCTTCGTTTGGCAGATATGCTGCAATGATCGCAGTTGCGCGGGGGTAAGGTTTTTTGGGCTCCGCAGGAGGCTCCACCTGCTTTATTGAAAGGAACCCTTCCAGCCAGATGAAAAAGGCGGTGAGCACCAGCGACACGGTCACGACGATATACGCAACCTGCGTGATGTCGAACCCGATCCTATCCAGCAAGGCGTACAGGAAGAACGGGATGACCCAGCCGACCAGGTAGGTAAAGATGATCTGTCCCGGCAGGGTCAGCTTCTTATAGATAGTCTTCAGCCTGGTTTGTCCTTTTAACTTCCCGCTGATCCGGGTGGTTTCGGCGATGGATCCAAAGGAGGGTTTATACAACACGGGCTGCAGGTCCAGCCGGTCGATTGCTTTTTGCAAAGCAGTCAACGCCTGGTCGCTGGCTTTATCCAACCCCAGCTCCTTGGAAATGACCGTGTAACCGATGGCAGGGGTCAGGTGCACGCATTCCTCGCCGGCGGTGTAGGTGTATTCCGCCAGTTGATTCGAAAGCCTTTCCAGCAAGCCGCGAGCCGCATCCTCGCTGGTCTCCGGCAGGAGCAAACCGAACATATCCCCGCCGTAGCGCCCGATCATATCCAGGGGGCGCATCCTGGAATGGAATATGCCAGCGATCTGTTTTGCAATTTCATCCTCCACCCGGGACCCGATGCGGTCGCGCAAGGCGGGCATATCGGTGAGGGAAAAGTACACCAGGCAGATCTCCTTGCCGCTGCGGTTCGAGCGGAGCAATTCCCGTTCGACCTCTTGACGGAAGGTCCTGGGTGAGAGCAGACCGGTTTTGGGGTCGTGGGTGAGTGTATCCACCGGGACGGGCGGGCGCTCCAGCTTGATGCGCACGCGGGCGATCAGCTCCGAAGGTTTGAAGGGCTTGACCATGTAATCATCCGCGCCCAGGTGCAGCCCCTTCACCACATCTTCGGTCTGATCCATGGCGGTCAATAAAATGACGGGGATCGCCCTGGTATCTTCGCGGCTGCGCAGGGTTTTCAGAAACTCCAGCCCATCCATCTCGGGCATCATGATGTCCGAAATGATCAGGTCCGGCAGGGCTTTTTCCACAGAAGCCAGCGCCGAACGAGCGTCGCTTTGCGTTTCCACGCCGTATCCGTTCGAGCGCAGGGTAAACGAAACCAGCCCACGTATGACCTCGTCGTCATCGACGACCAGGATCGAGTATGTTGGTTCAGGTTGATTATTCATTGCGTATTCCTCATCATCAAGTGTACGGTGTTGCAAAGCAAATAGCAATATGAAAGGATTAACGTAATATAAACATTAATAGAAAGCTACCCTTGCGGTCCTTTTACTGGGCGCTTGATAGTTTTTGATGGTTTTTCGGCTATACTCTAAGACGTAATGCGGCGGGAGACAAAATCCCGCCGTGATATTAAAATAACCCTTGAAAAGGTAGACTTTCACCCATGACACCAAAATACATCGCTCCAAAGACCACCCATAAACCTGCCGCCATCTGGCACGCCCTGAGCATCGACCAGGTGCTTAAGCAACTGGACGCCAGGCTGCACAGCGGCTTGACCGACGCTGAAGCGGCAAAACGCCAGGAGCGCTACGGCTTTAACCAGCTCACCGAAGCCAAGCGCCCGTCCTTCCTGAGCATGGTGCTGGACCAATTGAAAAGCTTCGTGGTGATCATGCTGATCGTGGCGGCGCTGGTTTCCGCAGTCCTGGGAGAATGGGTGGATGCGGTTGCCATCATGACCATCGTCATTCTCAACGCGGTGCTGGGAGTGGTGCAGGAGCGCCGCGCCGAGGAGGCGCTGGCGGCATTGAAGAAACTGGCAGCGCCCGAAGCCATCGTGCTGCGCGGCGGGCACCGCGTATCCATCCCGGCGCGCGAGCTGGTGCCGGGGGATATCGTGTTCCTGGAAACGGGCAACTACATCCCTGCCGACCTGCGCCTGGTGGAAGCGGTCAATTTGCAGATCGATGAATCGGCACTGACGGGCGAATCGATGGCAGTGCAGAAGAACGCCACGCTTTCGCTGGATAAGGATATCCCGCTGGGCGACCGGCGCAACACCGCCTTCTCGGGCTCGGTGGTCACCTACGGGCGCGGCCAGGGCGTGGTGGTGAGCACCGGCATGTACACCCAGCTCGGTCTCATCGCCACCATGCTGCAGGCGGTGGAGGACGAGGAAACCCCGCTGCAGAAGCGGCTCGATCAGCTCGGCAAGACGCTGGGCTGGGGCGCGCTGGCCATCTGCACGGCGGTGTTCCTCATCGGCTGGCTGGAAGGCGGCAAGCTGCTGACCATGTTCCTGACCGCCGTCAGCCTGGCGATCGCCGCGGTGCCGGAAGGCCTGCCTGCCATCGTCACCATCAGCCTGGCGCTGGGCATGCGCGAGATGATCAAGCGCCATGCGCTCATCCGCCGGCTCTCTTCGGTGGAAACGCTCGGTTCCGCCACCGTGATCTGTTCGGATAAGACCGGCACGCTCACGCAAAATGCCATGACCGTCACCCGGCTGTGGGTGGGCGGTGAATTTGTGGAAGTGACCGGCAGCGGGTACCGCCCGGTGGGCGAGTTCCGCATGGGCGGCAAAGCCATCCGCCTGGAGGACCACCCGGAGATCCAGACCGCATTGTGGGTGGGCACGCTGAACAACGATGCGCAGCTGGAGGAAGTGACCGAAGGCGCGGAACCCACCTACCGCATCACCGGCGACCCCACCGAGGCGGCGCTCATCGTGGCGGCGGTGAAGGCGGGCACCACCGCACAGGATATCATGCAGGCGTTCCCGCGCGTGCGCGAGATACCCTTCGATTCCGAACGCAAGCGCATGGTCACCGTGCACAGCATCGAGCAGCCGGACGGGTGAAGCTTGCGCCGGTAACCTGCGAAGAACATGCCCGCATGCACGTGGTTGCCATCAAGGGCGCGCCGGATATCGTGCTGCAGCTGTGCAGCCGCTGGCAGGTGTCAAAGGAAACTGATCCCCAACTGCTGGATAAACGCAGTACCGAAAAGATATTAAAGGCCAACGATGCCCTCACGCAGGATGCCCTGCGCGTGCTGGGCGTGGCATACAAGGTCATCCCCGGGGACCCGGCGGCACTGAGTCCCGAGGAACTGGAGAAGGACTTCATCTTCAGCGGGCTGGTGGGCATGATGGACCCCGCCCGCGAGGAAGTGAAAGTTGCGCTGGGCAAAGCCAAAGGCGCCGGCATCCGCACCATCATGATCACCGGCGATTACCCCAACACCGCAAAGGCGGTCGCCGAGAGCATCGGGCTGCTGCAGCCCGGGCACAAGGTGCTGACCGGGGCGCAACTGAACGCCATCGACGATGCGCAGTTGAAGGAAGAAGTGCGCCACACGGATGTGTTCGCCCGCGTCTCGCCGGAGCACAAGATGCGCATCGTGGATGCGCTGCAAAGCCAACGGCGAGATCGTGGCAATGACCGGCGACGGCGTGAACGACGCCCCCGCCATCAAGCGCTCGGATATCGGCGTGGCAATGGGCATCACCGGCACGGACGTGGCAAAGGAGACCGCCGACATGGTGCTCACGGACGACAACTACGCCAGCATCGTTTCCGCCGTGGAGCAGGGGCGCATCATCTACAGCAACATCCGCAAGTTCGTCTATTTCCTGGTCTCCTGCAACCTGGCGGAGATACTGGTCATTTTCCTGCCCATCGCCTTCGGGCGCTGGCTGTTCCCAACCACCGCCGGCAGGGCGGTCCTGGCGCCTTTGGCGGCCATCCAGATATTGCTGATGAACCTGGTGACGGATGGCGCGCCGGCGCTGGCGCTGGGCACCGAAAAGGGCGACCCGGATACCATGGTCCAGCCGCCGCGCCCGCCAAAGGAACCCATCATCAACCGGCGCATGTGGGTGAACGTGCTGATCCAGACCCTGGCGTTCACCATGGTGACCCTGGTGGCATACGGCGTGGGGCTGGCGCACACGGAGCACCAGTACGCCGAGACGATGGCATTTGTGACCATTTCGCTGGCACAGGTGCTGCGGGCATTTTCCAGCCGCTCGGAGCGCTACCCGATATTGAAGATCGGGCTGTTTTCCAATAAATGGATGAACATTGCGGCGGCTTCTTCCATTGCGATCATCCTGCTGGCGGTGTATGTGCCGTTCTTGAATATCCCCCTCGATACGCTGCCGATGACGCTGGAACAGTGGGTGTGGGTGCTGCCGCTGGCGCTGGTGCCAAGCGTGGTGGGCGAGGTCAGCAAGGCGATCGTTTACCGGAAGAAAAAAGAGTAGCCACTACAAACTGTTATTGAGAAAAGCCGATCGGGGATGTGATCTTTCTTCATTATTTGGTTCCTAACGATTAAGAGGAATGAGGAACAAGGAATGAAAAAAGTTGGTCGCCACATTCATAAGAAAAGGCGGGCAACACTAAACATCAGTGCGCGAAATGCGCGGGTGCCCACCCTACGAACTTTTGTTATCGATTATTTCTTTTTTTATCTCTTTGGCTTCTTTAGCACATGTTGCTAGTAATTCCTCAAGTTCATTCTCGGTACCCTGATGAGAAACTGAACGCCTCCATCTGTCAACTCCTTCGATTTGAAGAGCTCCATATGAAATTTCTCGAATACGGAAGAACCATCCATCAACAAGATCAGCTATTGGGTATTCAATTAATTTGTCATCATTAATCGCTTAATTGCTTTCTTCATAATAAATATCCACGTATCTATTTTATCGCATTCAAAACTTATTTCTCTATTTAAATTTTAAAATCCCTGGGGCGATAAATTCCAACATTTTTCTTGAAGGATTTTCGTTTTCTATATTTCCGGCTTAGATATTTACAATAAAGTCTGTAGGGCCACCATGGTTGGTCGCCACATCTTTCCTCCCTAAAAGGCGGGCAACACTCAACAACAGTACCTACCCAACGAACTATTATGGTCTATCTAGACCAACAACCATTGTCGATAAAAAACACTCCATCGGAAAACCCAAGTCCTTTTCTTCAAAATAAACCAGAAATCTATAGCCAAAGATTTGTTCATCTGTATAAACCATGACTGAATGCATCGCTGCTCTTGAATTATTCCAGATCTCGTACCAAATCGCATCGCTCGATCTTCTCACCCGAATATTCTTTGACAAAAGCTTTGAGTGCATTGGAAACTGCATAATTATCCAGCATAATTTGGAGAAAACATATATCTTTCTTCACAAAAAAGCAAAGACTGTAAATCAATTACCTTATTTTTTGAATCATTCCAACCGTTATAATAGATGTCCTTTATATCATTTAATTCATCTAAAGACTCTTGCATTGCTGTTTGAGTTGCTTGCGCGTTCGCTTTATAACCCACATATTCAAATTGAATTAAAAGTTTTGGAATTATTTATTTTATATAGGAAATAACTTAGAACCCCTAAACCAATAACACAAATTCCTATTAGAATCCAAAAATATACTTTTTTCATTTATCCCTCCACAATCTTGATCTCTTCCTCGGTCAAGCCGTAAAGCTCATATACCAGTGCATCGATCTGGCGGTCGGTGGCAGCGATTTGACGCTGTAGGGATTCTTTTTCAAGGGGAGTACGGGCACACTACGGAACCAATTTTGATAGCTTTTTCAGCAAGACTCCTCAAAATTAGATGTTTCCTTTCAATCAATTTTGTAATGAAGGTATTGGCAGAGAAAGGATATTTTTTATGGTTACTTGAGGAAAATCATCTTTTTCTGCTTGAGTTATTTGATGAACATAAAGATAGGAGATCAATTTACTATTTAATATACATAGAAACGCTTTGATATCAACATCTTTTGTTAGTATGGAATAAAGATTCTTGTTTGTAATAAAAGGATTCTTCGTATAGCATGCCATAAGTCTTTGCTGTCGATTTACTAGTCTTCTGAGTAGAATCCTTTCACAAATAAACCAAGCGATTTCTTTGGGTCTTTCGGTCATATCATCGTTAAATTCCACCCAAGTGTCTAAAACTTTATTAATCTGATTATCGATAAACATCGCCTTCAAAGTATTTATATGCATTCTTGTTTATCTGATGCTCCGCTAATAAAGATTTATCAAACAAAACACCCCTCTTCATTCTTATAACATCGTCAAATATTAATCGGCTGTTTTGAGAAATTTTTTGAAGTAATACTAATGTGTCTGAATTTAAAATGAATTTTTTGTCGGTTTGAAATATCCAATGAAATTGATTTATTGAGTGGTAATTCAATTTTTCTATTCTGAGCAATTTCTCTTTTTTAGGATAAGAATATGTATTCACAATATGGGAATTGTTTGGATTGTGGTTTGTAACGACAAAAATCAATGTGTCCACATAAGCATCAGAAAAAACATTTAAAGGCAACAGAACTAGTTGGATCGATTTCTCTTTTTAGCAGAAATTCACGAAGACCAATATATTGTGGACCACCAGTCCATGATGATGGAATGATTAATGAGATCTTTCCATTATTGCATAGTAGACTGATTCCCTTTTCAATGAATAAGGTATATACATCTTTTGTACCTTTGAATGTTAAGAACTTGCTACCGTAATAAATTCCTTCTACTTGTGTTATTGTTGCTCCATAGGGGGGATTTCCTAAAACAGCATCAAAACCACCTTGCTTGAATACCTCCGGGAAGGCTGTTTTCCATTCAAACGGATTCACTCGTTGGCGCTCTTCTTCATCCACCACCAGTCTGCCTTCAAAATAATCCTCCCCGATCAGCGAATTGCCGCATTGGATATTTTTTCCCAGGATCAGGCAGGGCACGCTCCAACCCAAGGCTCAACTGCCCGGTTTCCTCCTCCAGCACTTTCAGCAGCAGGCTCAGCTTGGTCACTTCCACCGCCTGTGCGTCGATATCCACACCGTGAATATTATTGAGTAATATCGTTTTCTTTTCGGTGGTGGTCAACTTCCACCCGCCGCCGGAGGTTGCCACCAGCGCCGGGTTCTTGCCCTTCGCCCATTTCTCCGCGCCGTTGGCGAGATACCATTGCTCGTGCCAGTCGATCAGGGTTTGAAATGCCCCCAGCAGGAAGGAGCCGGAACCACAGGCCGGGTCGACGATCTTCAAACTGGCGGCGGTAGCGGGGGTCTTGCCTTCCAGCAGCTTGCCCACCGTATTTTGAACGATGTAGTCCACAATATAAGATGGGTGTGTAATACACCCCCCGGCTTTGCGCACTTCCGGTTTTTCCTCCACCTTCGCCTGGCGCCCGGCGGTCAGCCGGATGACCTTGCCTAAGAACTGCTCGTACACCTGTCCCAGTATCTCCACCGGGATCTCCTTGAAGATGTACGGGCAGGGGTAATAGATGCTCTTGATGATCTCTTTGAGCACCTTGTCGTCAATGGCAAGTGTGGGTGTAAAAGCATCCACCCCGGCATCACCTTTACGTTCCGATTTGAAGTGGAACAAGCCGGAGTTGTATTTTCGGTCGGCGCTGCTGGAACAGGTCCATCAATGCCGGATACACGTCCGTTTTTTTGCTGGCGGTCAGCAGTTGCTCTTCGGGCTCGATCCCTCTGATCCTCGCATATACCTTAAGAAGATGATGCGGTCGATGGTGATCTGCACGGCAAAATTGAGTTCCCGTTCATCGGCGATGTGCGGGTTGCGCAAGGCGATGTTCAATGCCAGCAGCTTGCGCCAGTTCTCGATATCTTCCAGGAAGGCATCGTCCACTTCGGTGGTGCCTTTCTTGCCCTTGTTCTCGATGGCGTACTTTTCAAAGGAGCTTTTTTGTATGGCTTCGGGTGAGAAGATACCGGCGATCGCGTCCCATTGATCGACATAATCCGTGTAGTTAAAGAACAGCGTCCTGCCGGTGGAGGCTTTATCGGCGGGGTTGGGTCGGTTGCGGCAATCGTACACCGCAAATTCCTCGAAGTCGGTCAATATGCTCAACGGCAGGTGGGCGTTCCAGGCATAGCGCCGCAACTGGTAGGCGGGGTGGATGTCGTATGCAATGTCCACTTTGGGCTTTTTGGCTTCTACAAAGAATTTGCGCTCCCTGCCGATCTTGAAGGAGTAATCGGGAGCCTTTGCCGCGCCCTCGATATCGATCGAATCCTCGTGCACCACCTCGCGGTATTCGGGGGAATACCCTTTATCGTTGTACATGTCCCAGCCCAGTGCTTTGAAAAAGGGGTTGAGGAATTCTTCCCGCAATTGTGCTTCGTTATATTTTCCCGAGCGATATGCATCGCGGTTCTCCTCGAAGCGTGCTACAAGCTGATGGATGATTTTTGGTGCTGGCATGTTGAGCGGTTCCCTCCCCGTTATTGCTGACTGTTGGCATTAATTATACGTCCAAGTTTGGGACTTGTAATTATAGAATGTTTGTTCTATAATAATTTCAGCCCTTTACCAACCGCATAGTGTTAGGGCGACCATGTGATGGTCGCCAATATTCCCCCCGCTAAAAGGCGGGCAGGGATGACGAATTGTTCCTAATTGTTTCAAATGTTGTGATCAATTCGGGTATTTGTTTTATTCGTTCCCAATTTAATCAAAAAACGAATATAAAAATATTCGTCACCGGGTGGCGCCCCCGGAGAAGCCTTTACGGAGGGGGTTCCGAGACTTATATGATTTCTGCATTTCAATTAAAATGAAATTTACAGACTTCAGGCCAAACTGAAAAGTTGCCCCTAAGAAATTTCTGACAATATTTTTTCAACCAGACACTATATTTTTTTAGTAAATACTCTATCCGATTTTCTTTATTCATTTTTTCAATAGTATCTTTTGATGTATGTGGAGCATATTTGTTTTTTGAGAAATATCGTGCAATTATTTCCAAAGGCAATGATGACATTTCATTATTATCGTTTGGACCTAATGCAATATAAATGTCCCCTCTATCTAGCCTAATAGATATTTGTGTCTCTTTAGTGCGATAGTATATAACTTGATCATCAAATGGATCTGAACTCATTTTATATTGTTTTACTTCTTGAATAAAACCATACCTTTGATAAAGAAAAGTGTAACAAATCAAACGATGGGTAAGAAAGTCATTTTACATGTAAATCTCCTTTTTATTTTATTGGTATTAGTTTATCAAATCCAGCTTCAATAACTAGTTTATATTCATGGCCTAAAATATATTGAATTTTTAAAAAGTCTGTTTGGCGACAATGGATGAGCTGGCAATCTCATATCCCCGCCTTACCGTTCCAATTCCACCGGGAACTTGAAGGTGCCATCCGGCTGGGGCGGAAAATCGGCAAACTTTTGGACGGCATCGATATTCAACGGTCCATAGATATGCGGGAACATGGCATTGCCGGCTCCCGGGTTCTCGTAACGGATGGCAGCCTTGACGCGCTCCTCCTCGATCTTGAGCAGCACCAACCCCGGCTGACCGGCGTAATAGGCGTTTGCCGTGCGCACCACCTGCAACTGGGTGGAGCAATGGATGAATCCCTGGCTGGCGAGACTATCCGCCATGTATGCGCCGAGGTAGCGCGCCTTGTTCCAGTCGTCTTTTTTGGTAATATGATAGATGAATTGGTGCATTGTACAGCCTTTACAGGTTCCTTACACAACCTTAATAAATCAACATTTTTAGTGCAATTGGTGTTATTAAACAATAAGAAAGAGTTTTTGACAACCGGGAATCCGAGATGAAAAAGAAAACCATTGCTTTCCTGTACAATATTCGGCATCAGTATCCTGATCCGGACGATCCCAAGACACAGCTCGAAACCGATTTTGACGACCCCGAAACCATCCGCTGCATGATCGAACACATGGAGAACCTCAAGTTCGAGGTCATCCCCATCGAAGCGGATGATTACGCCTATGCCAAGCTGAAAAAGAACCGCGAGCGCATCGACCTGGCGCTCAACTATTCTCTGGGCATGTACGGGCTGGATCGCTACGCCCACATGCCGGCCATGCTGGAGATGCTGCAGATCCCCTACACCGGCGCCACCCCGCTGGGCGAGGCGCTCATCCTCAACAAGGCATACATGAAGGACATCCTCATTGCCAACAACATCCCCACGCTGCCCTACCAGCTCTTCACCGCCAAGGACGCCAAGGTGAAGCGGCGCTTGAAATTCCCGCTCATCGTAAAGCCGGTGGCGCAGGGTTCCTCGGCGGGCATCACCAACGACAGCGTGGTGTGGAGCGAGATCCGCCTGCGCGAGCAGCTGGAAAAGGTGCTGGAGCTGTTCCCCGCCGGCGCGCTGGTGGAGCCTTTTATCAGCGGGCGCGAGTTTTCCATCGGGCTGCTGGGCAATCCGCCCAAAGTGCTGCCCATCGTGGAAGCCGATCACAGCACCCTGCCCGGATGAGTATTACCCGATCGATTCACTGGAAGTGAAGTGGATCCTGGAGGAGGAAGGCGATCCGGTCATTTGATCTGCCCGGCAATCGTGGGCGATAAGCTGAAACGCCGGCTGGAACGCATCTGCCTGCGCGCCTGGCACGATACCGGCATGCAGGATTACTGCCGCATGGATGTGCGCCTGGACAACGAAGGGTTCCCGCAGGTGCTGGACATCAACGCTCCGTGCGGGTTGATCCCGCCGGAAGTCTCGATGACCTCCTACTTCCCGCTGGAGGCGCGCGAAGCCGGCATGGACTACGAAACCCTGCTGAGAGCCATCTTCAGCGCCGCGTTCAAGCGCTACGGGATAAAATACTAAAAGCAAATCCCACTCTATGCAGAGTGGGATTATTTTGAAGAGAGATGCTTCACTCATCCACCTTGGGTGGACGAAGTTCAGCATGACAGATTATTTTTCCCTGAATCGCACATACAACGAGACGTTGTCGTCTGTCATGCGTACTTCCTTGACCTCGAAGTGCTTGGGCATGGCACGGATGAGGGTGGAGAGCTGGCGATAGCCGTAGGTGCGTGAGTCAAACCCGGGGTCGAGCTGGCGCAGGTGGTGTCCCAGCGTGCCCAGGAAAGCCCAGCCATCCTCCTGCACTGCCAGGTCGAAGGCTTCGTGCAGTACGGGCATCGGGTCGGGTGTGGCGGGCTCCTGTGTTTTCGTTCTTTCCTTGGGCGGTCTGCTGCGGCGCGCAATATTCTCTTCAGGCAGCAGGTTTTCGGTATAGACGAACACCTCGCAGCCGTTGACGAAAGCACGCGGCGTGTTCTTCTTGCCGATGCCCATTACGAAAAACCCTTTTTCACGGATGCGTGTGGCGAGACGTGTGTAATCGCTGTCGCTGGAGACCAGGCAGAAACCATCCACGCCTCCGGTGTACAGGATATCCATGGCGTCGATGATCATGGCGCTATCGGTGGCGTTCTTGCCGATGGTGTAGCGGAACTGCTGGATGGGTTGGATGGCGTACGTTTGCAGCGCATCCTTCCAGCCGCCCATGTTGGAGGTGGTCCAGTCGCCGTAGATGCGGCGGATGGTTGCCAGCCCGTATTTGCTGATCTCTGCCAGCATTTTATCGATCAGCGAAGGCTGGGCATTATCGCCATCGATCAACACGGCAATGCGCCGTGTACCGATAGAAGTTGTAACATTATTTGACATACTTATCCTTTATATTATCCCCGTTCAAAATGAGACATTTCTTGCGGTATTTCCAAAGCTAGTTCAACGATACCACAGAATTTGTCATTTTTGTACCACGGCGCCTGGTAGATGAGCTTCCTTTTGCCCTTTTTACTGATGGTATATACATTCGTGGAACGGTCCTTGAGCATTTGTGCAAATTTATTGCGTGCGGGCTCGGGATGGCAATCGAGGGCATTTTTACCAAGGAGTGATTTTCCACCATCCTCCTTGAAGACCTCCTCAGATTTCTTATTCATATAAAGGATGACGCCATCCTCATCACATACGGTGACTGCAGCCGGAAAATCATCTGACCAGTGTTCATGGAGTTCCAATGCTATTTTCCTTTCCGATCGATCAATTTATGGTGCTTGCGGATAACCTTAAAGAACGCTTCCACCACCTTCGGGTCCAGTTCTTTTCCGGATTGTTCACGGATATGCGCAAGCGTCTTCTGCTCCGACCAGGCTTTACGGTAGGGACGGTCCGAACGTAGAGCATCCCAGATATCCACGAGGGCGAAGATACGCGCCTCCAAGGGTATCTCCTCACCTTTCAGCCCGCTGGGGTAACCGGAGCCGTTCCAGCGCTCATGGTGACGGTAGGGGATGGTGATGGCAGGCTGAAGATACTCGATATCCTTCAACACATTATATGCATAAACCGGATGGCGTTTCATGATCTGCCATTCCACATTGGTGAGCGAAGAAGGTTAAAGAGGATCGTATCCGGAACAACCAATTTGCCAATATCGTGCAGCAAGGCACCCCGGCGCAGATGGATCATGGAATCTTCCGGCAAACCCAACTGGCGGGCGAGCTTAAGGGTCAACTCAACCACACGCTGGGTGTGACCCTCCGTTTCCTTGTCACGGATATCCATGGTGCGTGACCAGCCTTCGATGGTGGCATCGTACGCTCGCGTAAGTTTGATGTGAGATGTCTGCAGGTCCGCAACCAGGCGCGAGCTATCGATGGCGATGGCTGCCTGTCCAGCCAACAGGTTTGCAAAATCCTTCCAGTCCTGGTCGATCAGCAGAGGTTTGCGGGTCATGCATTCGAGCACACCTTTGACTTCATTTTTAGCGATAAGCGGAAAGACATAATAAGACACAATTCTATCGAAATCCGGAAGTTTGATCGGTGATTCCTCGAACCCTTGTGAAATATCCGGGATGTAAATCGGCTGCCCAGTTTGGGCAGATTTCCCCGCCCAGCCTTCCCCAACTTTAAGGGAGAACGTATCCAGCAGCTTGGTTTTGAAACCTTTGCCTGCGGTAAATTTAAGCTCATCGGTTGCTTTATCATAGAGCAGAATACTGGCTGCATCCACATTCAGCGTCGAACGAACACTATCCAGAACCAGGTTGAGTATCTCGTGTAAATTGAAGGTGGAAGTGATCGCGAGATCAATATCCCGCAAAGCCATCAGCTTTTCCAGACGCTGCTGTGTTTGTTCGTGCAAGGCGCTGCGCTGAATGGCATTGGCGGCTATATCCACCACGGAACGTAAAACCCTCAGCTCCAACGATGTAAACAGCAAATTTCTTCCCAGCCAAATGGTTCCAATCACTTGTTTTTGGGCAATCATGGGGAAACACGCAGCTGAATTTATATCATTCATCGCCTTCACTCCCAAGATGACGGGATCTGTTGAAGGGTTGGCGGATATGTACGGTTTTCCAGTACGCTTTACCTCCCCGCTCATCCCTTTGCCGGGTGAAAGCCGATACCCTTTTTTGAGTGGAGTAGCACCCGATGCATACTCGATCACCATTTCCTTGGTCAAAGGGTCTTCAAGTGCAAGCGATCCTGCTTGTGCATGCATCGTCAGCATGAGCTGGTCGATGATGATCGGGAACATTTCCTGGCGGGTTTGTGATTTGCGCAAGGCAGAGCTTACCTGGGAGATGGCTTCCATCTCACGGAAGCGCTGCTTTTCTTCCGTCACGTCCCGCGCGATTGCCAGCGTAAACTGCTCTCCAAACAGCTTGTACATCGATATATTCACATTCATATCAAAGATGGTGCCATTTTTTCGAAGTCCCCGGATTTCATAATTGGGACTTACACGTTTGCCATCGTCGCGTGTTTGGGAAAACTTTGCGAAAAATTCCATGTCTGCGGGAGCAATCAAAGACCGGATGGATAATCCCTCTAATTTATCCTTGCTGGAAAAACCAAATAGTCGACGAAATGCGTTGTTTCCATAGATTATCAAATCTTTTTGTGCAACGCTGATGGCATCCTTGGAGGCATCAAAAATTGCCCGCAGTCGTGTTTCGCGGTCTTCCAGTTCATGATAAGCATTCTGACGGATGATGGCAGAGGTGAATGTACCGGCAAGAGTACGGAAAGCTTCCAATTCAGCGTCATCCCATGTCCGCTCTTTGGAAACGACATCAAAGCCAATCAGACCAATCGGTTCGGCATCCACCATGATGGGAACGATGGCAATGGCACCAATGCCGAGCAACAAAAGGACAGCCCGTTCTTTGACAGGGAAATCGGAAATTCTTCCCGCCAACATTTTCCCTTTCTTAAACGATTTCTTCCAGTGGTCCAACGTTGCTTTGTGCGTGGCAATTTCCAACACATCAGGGTTTTCCATGTGGCTTCTGATGCCTTCTGCAACCCAGATAAAAGTGTTATCGGGTATTTCTTCGATATCGAATTTTCCACGCTTTTGGGGATACAGGAAGATATATGCCTGGTCAACACCCGCTGCCATACCCAGCTTTCTGAGTACTTCGTTGGCTGGTTCGCGCCAATCGGTGGCTTTGAGCAGCAGGCTGGCAGTTTCACCAACCGCGCCTAGGATGGCGTCCCGCCGTAGTAGAGTTGTTTCTGCAAGTTTTCGTTCCGTGATATCGCGCCCGGTACCGAGGATCATCTGCGGAGTCCCATCCTTGGCACGGATCACGGTGAAAGTGACATCCTCCCAGAAAGTCGAACCATCCTTCCGAACAAGTTCCAATTCACCGAAATAGGCTACCCTGATGTCCTTTTGTGCAAGGCGTTCAGGGGTCATCTGTATTGCTACCTGCTCCATCACATTTTGATAGGAGGCTGGTGACAGTTGTTTTTCTAAAGGCAGCTTCTGCAATTCTGCCAGAGAGTACCCGCGCGATTTCGTCACGGATGGGCTGATATATGTGTATTGGAAATTCAAATTCATCAAGATGACCGTGTCGGACATATTTTCTGTTATCAGCCGATAACGTTCTTCACTTTGCGCGAGAGCTTCCTGGGCGATTTTTTGTTCATGGATATCCCGACCGATCGCCTGGATCTCAATGACGCTACCATCGGCATCCAGCACCGCTGAATTCTCCCAACTGAACCAACGCACACCATTAACAGTCAAATCGCGGCTCTCGGCAAACGTGCGATATGGCGGATGCATCACTAATTCCAAATTCCTCTTCACAACATTAAGGTCTTTAGGTTCCACAACGTCAAAGAAGGGTTTTCCAATTAATTGTTCCTTCGAACGACCCACGGTTTTACAGTAGGCTTCATTTACGTAGGTCACGACTCCATCGGGGTTGTGCCTTTCGATGATCTCGGTCTGCGTTTCCACCAAGCTGCGGTAGCGCGCCTCACTGACCCGAATGGCTTCCTGTGCCTGGCGTTGATCGGTTATATCCCAGCCGACATTCTGCATTTCACTAATATTTCCGTGTGGATCGAGGATAGCAGAATTATCCCAATGGAACCAACGAATGCCCTTGGTAGTGATATTGCGGTTTTCTCCTTGCGAATGATAAGGAGGTTCCTTCGCTGCTTTGATGGTTTCGGCGACCAAGTGTTGATCATCCTTATGAACCATAAGTGGCGTTTGTGTTCCAAGAAATTCTTCGCTCTTTTTTCCAAAAACACGGCAAAATTCATCATTTACAAAAGTAAGGTTGCCTTGAAGATCCATTCGCGAGATGATTGCGGTTTGGTTTTCCACCAGGCTGCGGTAGCGTTCCTCACTGATGCGTATAGCTTCCTCGTCTCTTTTTCGTTCGGTGATGTCAACGATTGAAATATTCACTCTGGCTAACGTTTCTTCAAATCCCGGTGCAACGGTCCAGTGAAGGTTGATATTGATCTTTTGACCATCCAGCGTCTGATTTACGGTTTCCCCCTCAAAATCATAATTTCCTTCAGCAATATGAAGGATCTCATCGATGACTCCAGTATTTGATTCCTCGCAAAATAGTTTACCAAGATTCTCCAGCAGATCCTCCTTGCTGGTTGCATGATAAAGCTGGACAGTTGCATTGTTGACATCCAGGATCTTCACTTGTTTGGCACATTCAAAAATGACATCGGGGTGGTCCGAAAAATATTTCCGGAAATTGCGGATACCCTTCTTTTTCAAGCCATCGATGAGGTGTTTAACAGCTGAGAAATCCTCTTCCCAAAGTGAAATGGGAGAGTTTTCGAATAAACCCCGGTAGCGCTCTTCTGTTTCTCGTAATCTGTTCTCAGCAATTTTCCGCTCGGTAACATCACGTACTGAAGCCTGAACCAGGGTCTGATCACCGAAGCGGATAGGAGAAAGACTGACTTCGGCATCGAATTTTGTTCCATTTGATTTTTGATGCTGCCATTGGAAAAGATGGTTTTGTCCTTTCAATGCTTTTTCAATCATTTGCTGTGAAGAAGTTGTAGATTCCTCCCCATTGGGCTGAAATTTGGGAGATAATTGCGCAGGTGTTTTACCAATAATATCGGAGCGCGAATAACCATAAATTTCCTCAGTCTTTTGATTGCAATCCACAAAAATACCGTTCTGCATAATGAGAATGGCATCATTGGCAAGATTGAATAAACTTCGATATCTGCTTTCGCTTTCACGAATGAGTTCCTGAGCTTTGGAACTGGCAGTGATATCCACATAAGTGACCAGAACACGTGACAAACTATTCTTATGACTAACTGGGACCGATAAACTGAGATCAAAAATGACGTCTTCACCTTTAATGTTTTTAGACGGACTCACGCCCTGGAAACTCAGGATTCCATTTGCCAGGCAAATTATTTCCTCCAAGAATACCTTCAGGGATGCCTCTGTGAAATAACGAGTGAGGTTGCGGATGACTTCATCCTTGCTGGTTGCACCCAGCAATTTGACACTCATTTTATTTACTTGCAGGACCTTAATCAGGGATATCAGCTTCCTCACCAGTGCAGGGTGTTCGGAGAAATATCTCCGGAAATCCTTTACACCCTTCTTCTTCAATGCATCGATATGCTTTTTAATTTCCGACCAATCCTCTTCCCAAATTGCAATCGGAGCATGTTCGAAAATGGCGCGAAAACTCGCCTCACTTTCCTTTAACGCACTTTCAACGCGATGCCTTTCTGTAACATCCAATATCATGCCATCCAGGTATAACGGCTTTCCATTACCGTCATACACCGGACGACCTCGTTCCCAAAGGAAGCGGATGCTGCCATCTTTACGATGCATGCGATATTCACCGGAATACGGTTTGTTTTCTGCGATGGATTTACGAACCTGGGAAATGAAAATATCATTGTCTTCCCCAATGACCAACTTCGCCATCCAGCGCCCCATTTTTACGAGTTCATCATTGGAATAACCCGTAATTGGCAATGCCATTTCGTTAAAAAGCTGAATCCGGTTATTTTCCTGCAGATAGTCGCGATAGACCATGCCAGGCAGGTTTTGCGCCAGGGTTCGGTAGGCATTTTCACTTTCCCGGAGTGCATTCTCGGTCTGTTTGCGGTCAGTGATATCGGTCAGATAGCCATTGAACCGGGTAACCTTTCCATTCTCGTCTCGGTTGACAATGGTGTAATCATGCACCCAGAAGACCTGACCCGAAGGAGAAAGAATTCGATACTCCTGTTCGAAAAATGAACGATCCTCTTTTTTTCGTAATTCCGCTTCTTCGTAGGCTTGAGGAAAATCATCAGGGTGAATGATGTCGATATAGCGCGGATGACCACGCACCAGGTCTTCGGGCTGGTAGCCAAAGTGTGTGACATTGGGCGAGATATATTCCAGCGGCCATTCGGGATCATTTTTCCACGCACAAGCAATGACCGGGCCTGCCAGATATAAATTACGTTCGCGCTCCATTAATTCCCGCGTGATTTTTCGTTCCGTGATCTCCTGCACGGTTCCTGATAGACGGAAAACCTTTCCGCTGGAATCCTTATGCGTTTTTCCAATTGCCCACACCCATACTAATCCATGCTGGGGATGGATGACTCGGAATTCAACGCTGAAGTCTTTTCCCTGGGTTATCGCTTCTTGAAGAGCTGTAAACAATTTCTCCCAGTCATCCGGGAGAACGAACTCTTTAAATTTATGTTCATGCCAACTTAGCTCGCCCAGACCAGGTTGCGCGCCGAGAATGCTGTACATTTCTGGTGACCAGGAAGATTTCTCAGAGGCAACATCATATTCCCAACTGCCAAGATGGGCAATCGCCTGCGCATCGATCAGATCAGCTTCGCTCTTTAAAATCCTTTCTTCCATCAACTTGCGGTCAGTGATATCGGTGAACGTGCTAAACGAGCCGGTAAAATTCCCGTCCTCGTCCTTGATTGGCTGGGCAGATACAATCGTCCAAATGAGGCTTCCGTCTTTCCGGCGGAAACTGCGTTCATAGTGCTGACCAAAACCCCTTTTTCGAGCTTCCATCTTGTTGCGATGATCCAGCATCTGGTCTTCAGGCATAAAGGTAGTACCAGGTTTACCAAGCAATTCTTCCTGGTTATAACCCAGCATATCCATCATCCGCTGATTCACAAAGGTGATCTGGTATTGATCATCGGTTGTCCAAATCCCTTCATTGGCCATTTCCACGATGAGTCGATATCGTTCTTCACTTTTACGTTGTGCAACTTCTGCCAAATGTCGCGGTGTTACATCGGAGATGATGCCTTGATGATAAAGAGGCTTCCCCTGGTTATCGCGGACAACCAGAGTGTGTTCTTCAACCCAACGGGTTTCCCCTGATTTTGTGATGATCCGATAGGAAAGGTCAAATTGATCAAACTCCTTTTCAATCGCTGATTCCACCTTGTGCCCGAGTTCTTTAAAATCGTCAGGGTGAACCACGTCTCGATCAAAGCGCAGGTTACCGGATATGAAATCATCCACGGAATAACCAAACCGTTCAATATTACTCGAGAGGAATAAAGGTGGTTGATCGAATTTTAAGGGCCAACGCACAACGATATTAGGACTTTCATTAACAATCGATTCCAATTCTGATCTACGGTTGGTAAGCTCCCTAAGAGCCTCTTCCGCTTGCACCCGTTCTGTAATATCCCTGGCAATGCCTTCAAGCGCCAGCAAGCGTCCATCTGCATCTCTTACATACGTGCCTTTTGCTTCCACCCAGCGGATGGTGCCATCCCGGGAGATCCAACGCAGACGGATGGGGATGTTGTAACTTTCAGGATCGGAAAGCATTTTTTCAAAGAGCTTAAGGTCATCGGGATGAATAATCTCGATCATTAAATGGGGGTTTTGATAAAATTCATCCGGCGAATGGTTGACAAAACGAACCGTTGCAGGACTGATGTAATCAAAACCAAAGTCGGGAAAAAACCGCAAACGGAAAACAACATCGCGGGCGTTTTCAGCCAGCAAACGGAATCGTTCCTCGCTGGCACGCAAGGCATGATGTTCGCGTGCCAGCAATACACGTGAGTAAGCGGCTTCGATGATGGAAGGCAGGAATTGGTAATACCCGATTTGCTTGATGATGAAATTTTCGGCACCGAATTTAATGGCTTCAACAGCCAGCTTTTCATCCGCCTGATTGGCCACCAGCACGACAGGTTGGATAATATGACGCACTTGTTTTAACTCGCGCAGAACATCCAAAATCCCATGATTTGGCAGACTGCAGTCCAACACGAGCACATCTACATCATTGTTCACCTTATCATGCGGGAAAGCTTTCAGAACATCTTCAGCTGAGTTAATGATCTGCAGCTTTATAGACGGTGCGACAGATTCCAGGTGTTTTTCTGTTAATTCCGCATCGGAGCTATTTGGCTCAGCGAATAAGACACGAATAAGGTCAACCTTCGTTGAAGTGACAGATGGAACCTTGCGCATGACTTCTTCAATGATATCGGGAACTTTTTTATAATAATCCAGCTTCTTGATGACGTAAGCACTTGCACCCCTGCTTAACGCTGAAACAACTTCCTGTTCTTCGGCTTGACCGGAAACAAGTACAATGGGTTGCTGGAACCCACGATTCTTGAGTTCCGTTAAAAATGTCAATCCTGTACCATCCGGCAGATTAAAATCGGTCAGGAAAAGATCGTAATACTCCATTGGATGAGACTCAATGCGGTTCCAAGCCTCTTTACAGCTTTCAGCAATATCCAGAGTATAGGCATCCTTTTTTTTACTTGTGAAGGCAAGGCGGGTCAGTTCACTATCGTTGGGATTGTCTTCCAGATAAAGAATTTTCATATAGCCATCTCCAGAATCCATTCATTAAAAACAATAAAATAATCTTGGATTACCGAAGCGAAATATGCGTGCATCAATGAAAAGAAATGAAAACGTAGCACTATCCTTACATCATACAATATAATCCCCGTATCATGTCAATCCCCCTGCTTACAATCACATTACGAAAGGTTAGCGCTTTTTAAGGTAGGCAGTATTGGATATATGTCCATGCCGATGATGCATATCCGGGTTGTGTGCGTGGGAATGATCCAGTTCCTCGTGTAAATGAACATGTGAGTGGCTTTTTACCAATGGGCTCTGCATATTTACATGATTGTGATCATGATGCCCATCCTGATGATTGTGACGGTGTTCATGGTGGAGTTCCGGATGGACGTGGTTATGTGCATGGTTTTCGCCCAAAAGGAGCCACGCCCCAAGGATCATCAGCGGCATGGCAATGAAGAATAATACAGTAAGGCTATCCTTGAACATCAGGAAGGATAGCAGCATTCCAATAAAAGGCGCCAGACCGAATAAGGTGCTGGTTCGAGCCGCTCCCAATCCGCGCATGGCATAAACAAAGAGGACAATACTCAGTCCATAGCTGATGCTCCCCAATAGCATTGCCAGAAAGCTCTGGGAAAGCATGGGCAACGGTCTTCCCAAAATAATCGATAGCAAACAGGAAAAAGTTCCCGCGGTCAAGCCTTTAATGGTGACAATCTGTAAAGGATCCTTGGCGGAGATGGTGCGCGTGAAATTGTTGTCCAGCCCCCAAAAGAAACAAGCTCCCAGGACACCCAACGCGCCCAGGGTAATACCCAAGGTGCCGCCCGGTTGCCAAGAGAGGAGAATGGAAGCGAGGGTCACCAGCACTACTGCCAACCCAACCTTCCTGCCAATGGCCTCATGAAACAAAGCAAATGCCAGTAAAGTAGTTGCGACACCTTCAAAATTCAACAGCAGCGAGGCTGTTGCAGCAGGAGCTGCTTGCAGGCTGAACATCAGGAGGATTGGGGCAGCCACCCCGCCAAACACAATCGCACCTGTCAAACCGGGTATGTCTTGCCTGCTAAGGCGAGCTTCCTGCTCCACCCCTGCTGAAAAAATCCGACGGAAAAAACGAAAAATGAGTGTTCCCAATCCTGAACCAATGTACAGGAGACCTGCCAGAAAAATAGGATCAATATTCCCAAGGAGTAATTTTGCCAGTGGTGCGCTGATTCCAAAGAACGCCGCTGCCATAAGCGCTTGAATAGAAGCCAGTATCCGATCATTTTGTTTCATCGGATGGATTGTACCGTATATACATGAATCATCGTTTGGATTTGGAGGATCGGAAAAGGTCAGTGTTTGAGAGTGATCTGGAATCCACCCATACCCAGTTCCCAGCCCAATTTTTTCAACGCAGTCAGTACGAATTCATGGAATCCCAACGGAAAAGACCGCTCGGATTCTTGATGCATTGCCCAGAAGTAAAGGTCTTTCAGAGGTTGAGCAGCGCGCTGATCCATGGATTCGCCTAGCATTTTCACCGCTTCGAGTCGCACAAAATCATCGGCATCCTTGAGAAAACCAATCAGCGCATCGGTCGCTTCTGGTGTATGGAATTTTCCCAACTCCTGGACGGTTTGTTTACGTACCTCGGGATTGGGATGAGACAGTAATCGAGCTAATCGTAGAATCGCAGTAGACACGCATCCTCTTTGCAAAAATGCATCAACCCGGTCTGATTTATTATATAGAATTTACCCTGTTATGAAAAGTATATAGATGGAAGCTTTATGCATTCCCATCTACACGATCGAAAAATTCATCTTGAAGTTTTTTAGCGATATTGTCTGCTTTTACGGCCTTGATGACCTTTGCCAATGCACGTGCTCGCGAAGCCAGCATACGGTCACCCTTTTCAGCTGTGGCTTTTGACCCATCACCGCAATAGTGACTCGGGTGGTCAGCATACCACCAGATACCCATATCCACACCAAGTTCGCGCAATTCCTTGAGCCGTCCAAGGGGCATTCCCTCATCTCCTGGTTTAAGCAGATCTTTGCGGACAAATTCCGGGTGAATGGCAAGGATGGCACTGGTTTCGACCTCTCCCGCATGGCCATCGACGGTGGTTTCCCACTGCTTCGCCAGTTCGGCTTCATCTTTTTGCGAATAGTGCGGTTCAGCGATATAAACGACATAATCCCGACGACTGGCAAGTTGTAATTGGGAGAAATAATGGATAAGGCTATCATTCCCGCCGTGTGCATTCACAATGATTATTTTCTTTAATCCGTTGCGGGCGACTTCACGACAAACATTTTCGAGCAATTCCATAAAAATGCGGGGTTCCACACCGATACAACCCGGATAATGGCGCGCTTCGAGGATCTGCGTGTAGATGAAATCGGGATAGATGATGGCAGGTTCCAGTTCAGCCGCCCGATGGCACAGTTCGCGGGCAATAAACATGTCAGTACCCAAAGGCAGGTGGTGGGCATGGCGCTCGATGCAGGATAAAGGCAGTAAGCACACCTGCTGCACCGCTTTTACCACTTCGGGAAATGTATCCCCTGTCAGTTGTTCCCAATGCATAGTATTCTCCTATTCTGAGATAGATATATCATACAACTAATTTATCCAGCTACAAACGGAATGTAGGTAGAATATGCTCGTATATAATTAATCCATGGCGGTTTGTTTTTTTGTATCCGATTTACACGGACAGGAGCGGCGTTACTCCATGCTGTCAGCGTTGATCCTCCGTGAATCTCCGGGTGGGATCTTTCTCGGTGGTGATCTCCTAAGTGCAGGTGCCGTCTTCTCCAATATTGAAGTAGATTATCGGTCATCTTTCTTACAGGATATCGTGATTGATACTTTTCGGAAATTAAAGAGAGCCATGGCGGATGCATACCCAAAGGTGTATATCATCCTTGGCAATGATGACCCACGCAGCCTGGAAAATGAAATCCGGCAGGCAGAATCAGAGGGGATCTGGCGCTATGTCCACATGAATGAAACCTCCTTTGAGAATCATCCGGTAATGGGTTATTCCTTTGTCCCGCCTACACCATTTTTCTTCAAGGATTGGGAAAAATACGATGTCTCGCAGTTCGTGGATCCCGGCTGTATATCCCCCGAGGAAGGCATCCGCACCATCCCGGAATCCACCTCTTCCCTACAATTTGCCACCATCCAGGAAGATATTAAAACGCTAATGGGGACAAAGGATGTCTCCAATGCCATCCTTCTCTTCCATGCACCACCGTATGATACTCAATTGGATCGGGCTGCCCTGGATGGGAAGCTGGTTGATCATGTACCGTTGGATGTGCATGTTGGCAGCATCGCCATCCGTGAATTTATAAAAACACATCAACCCCTGATCACCCTGCATGGGCATGTGCATGAATCCGAACAATTGACAGGAAACTGGAAGGATAAAATCGGGCGCACGTGGTCATACTCAGCAGCACACAATGGGCGGGAGCTTGCACTGGTGCGCTTCGATCCTGAATCCCCTTCCACTGCTTCACGCGAACTGGTCTAATCTATCAGGTTTTATCATGCTTCACTGCCATCCCCATGGCGAGCGGTCGGGCAGCATCTGTTACTGCCCCAATTTTGGCAGCCCAGGATGTGCTATTTTTAATGTCCGCGTCCGAAACCAAGTGCACATCCAGCATCCCTTTTGATTGCACTCCTGTACGCAGGAAATTTGCCTGACTCAGACTTAAGCTCCAGCCTTCGAGCCAGTTGAGCAGGTCTTTACGCTGCGCCTGCGTCCCCTGGAAATGAATCAAAACATCAATATCACTGCCGGGTCCTGCTGTAGCATTTTTAGTGCTGCCAAAGATGTAAAAATTCCTAACTCCAAAACGGGCAGGATCAAGCTGGGCGGCGATGTTTTCCACCGCCTGCAACCTCCAACGCCAATGATAATCAGCTTCCGGTTGAAAGATTTTATCGGTGGGGTTTAATTCTGATTCGTATTCTGCTTTTGTTTCCGGTGAAGCCAGAAATGCGAGCGCTTCCTCTGTATCAGCATTCATTAAAACGCGCAGGATCCGGCTGCCGGTGGATGCCTGCACATCAATGACATGGATGACATCGGCATAAGCGGCAAAGTCGGGAAGCATGCCTTTCAGCATATTCTCAGCACTCAGTAAGAATTCATCCTGGAACACATTCGCTTTTTCATCCGGGTACAGCGGGAGATATCGGATGGATGCTTCCACCAAGTCCTGGAAAAAGTGTGTGCCAAATGAGAGCTCAGGTAGGTAATCCTTCTTTTTCCGTGCGATCTCCACCAGCATGGCAGTGTTGTTGAGGTCCGAATAGGTCACGCTCACACCCAGTTTGATGTCCCCGCGGCTTCCCCACCTGCCGGGACCCATCAGGATGAATTGGCGTTTGGGCAGAATCTGGTTAAGCCTGCCGACAGCCCTTCCAACGGTAACCATATCTTGGTAGTTGGTGAGTTCGGCATATTTTTGCGGGTCGACATAAACAATATACTTAATATCCGGCACTTTACCATTGGAAATATAGCGGTGTGCAGAAAAAAGGACATCCTCCTTGGGAATATCCCGCGGGATGACCGCTGAAACACTTTCATCGGTGAAAAAACTCTGCGACCGGCATTGCAGAAGATAAAAATTAGTACCGTCATGTGCAAATTCGATATCGATGGGACGATTGAACGTTTTTTGGAGAACCCCCAGGATATGCTGGACTTGTTTGAGAAATGGTGTCCGGGAAAAAAGCCCTTCAAATGTTACGATGAAATTGCCCTTCTCAAAATCCAATTTTATCGTGCTGGGAAGGCGCACAAAATCCGGTTCCAAAACCGAAATAAGCTGGCTCACCATGGGATATTCGCGCCCATGATGTTTCAATAGATCGGCAATGGCAATAGTTTCAAACTTGCGGGATTCCAGGTTGATCACATCCGCTTTCTTGGGAGCGTAATAAATGATCTCGTCATTTGTGACGTTGACCCGCAAACCAGGTTGACCGGGTGCTACGAGCAGTGGGTAATCATCCCCGATCCGATCAACGGCACGTGTGCCCAGACCGGGCACCAGGCGCACAAGTCCATCTTCGCGTTTAATGCGGCTTGACCAGCGGAATTCATTGTTGCTGAACGCCACACCAGCGAAGGCAGGCAGGAAGTAATGCCCGATCTTTGTTCCGACAACCTCCTGGATCATGATCCCCATTTCCTCGTGGAAATCCATTAATCCATGCTGGAAACGGTATTCAATGGGATCTGGTCCGAAAAGTGAAGCAAACACTTCTGCGATGGCATCGATCAGAGCAGCAAGCCGTTCTTCCTTCGTTCCAATGTTGGCAATGAAAAGGCTCTTATATTTGCCAGCAAAAACAGCATCGGTCTGATCTTCGAGCAGACTGGAGCTGCGAACAATGAGCGGTACATCTCCAAAATCCTCGAGTGCCATGGTGAGCCCCTTGATGATCTCAGGGGGCATGGGAGCGCTTTTGAACATATGCACAATATAAGGGTATTCCTGCCGTACCTGGCTGATATCCTTGTATTTCTGCTCGACAATATCCTCCATATTGTTGTAACTCATAAAGTACAGCACGCTGTCAGAGGTGATGTACCAAGTCTTGGGTGTTTTAATATCCTTGAGCAGCTGATCTTTCTCAGCAGACATCTTTAGAATCTGGGAGGCAAGGAACAGGCTGGAACCTTTTCCGCCCAATTTGCCGTGACTGCTGACAGGGAAAATGACCCGCTCCATGAAACTGCTGAAATCAGCGATGCTGATATGCTGCTTGGCGATGTTAATGAAATTAATCTGGTCGCTGAGAATGCGCCGAATGAGCGTAACCCGGAACCATTGTTCCCGCGCTTCGGATAATTCGATACCCTGTTTCACCAGAACACGGTAGCGTTCGAGTGCGGAACTCATATCAGCCAGCGAGGAATTAGGGTCGAGGAGCGCATCAATGAGAAAAGATGAACGTTCCTCCTTGATCCATTTTTGGATGTTGTCCAGGATCACCTCACGGGTAAGATGCTTGCTGGCAACCTTGAACACCTCGTTGGACATGGCAAGCAAGCTGCCCGAAGCGCGTTGTTGAAAAGGCTGGTTCATATCCGCTTCCACGTCCTTGAAAGATGCGGGGGCGAAACGATCCAGCAATTCATCACCTTCCTTAATCCCCTGCCAGCCGAGGTAATTGATCATCTTGCGGGTTATGCGTATCAGCAGCGTGGGATCGGTGCGTTTTAGCAGGTCGATGATTACTGTCCACTCATCCGCACCTTCCTGTTTCTTTTTCTTCTCTTTCTGGAACACCTGCCTGAGCTGCTGGTGCAGCAGGTACATGCTGACCTGATCGGCAATCGAATCGATGAGCTTCCGTTCTTCTTTTAAGAATGGTCCTTCATCTTCAGGTGGCATTTCCTCGGTATATACCACGCTCAATGCGCCAAAACGTTCGTTTTGAACCAGGATATTCGAGTTCATTTCCCAGGGTGTCTTCTTGAATCCATCCGTGTGGAAGGTGTGCTCCTGGCAGGTCATTTCCACCTTGCATATTTCCGGGTATTGCCATCCATCGGGGATGACGGCAATTACACCTTTGCACAATTCCTCGGGTGTTAAATTGGGCTGGTTGAGCAGTTCCTGAACCTTATACAGGCAATTGAGCTCCTTTGCCCGCTCCTTTAGCTCGTTGAGGAAACTGTCGATTGGTTTTGCCGGATCATTCATAGTGATTTCATCCCTTTTGTTTACGAACCACTCCCAAGCAGTTCCTGCCATCCACGCGCACGATGAGGGGGTCATCCAGTTCAACATGACGCAGAAAACGCGTTTCTGCTTTGATGGGTTGCTGGTTGAGCCAGTCCCAATCCACGGTAAACTGCTCGGAGGGTTTCATGCAAAAATAGAGCACACCCAGGTTGATGATGTTATGGAAATAGTGTGAACCCTGGCTCAACTCGACATTGACGTTCTCCCGGGCAACCTCCACCACAGCCCTGGCTCCACTTATCTGCCCCCAATTGGCAGGGATGCCCAGCCAGGGATCGGTTGTGCCCAGCCTACCCAACACGATCAGCAGGTAAGGCACGCCGTTATTGAGCAAGGTGTGGTTCATTGCTTCAAGTTCGGGTACCATCTCCGCAGTAAACTTCAAATCAAATTCCTCGGGTTTCACAAAGACAATATCCCGTATGAAATCCAGGGAGCCATTGCCAAGGACATTATCCGATGCAAGCAGGACATTCTCACCGGATAGTTCATTCTCCACAATCGTAATTTCTTCTTCAGGCACCACCATCGGGCGCACCTGGAGCAGGTAGAAATAATCCGGGTCGAATGTCATGGCAAACTCCACTTCAACTGGCGCATGAAGCTCCTCATGACAGACATGCAGGACTTCCAATACTATTTCGTTGAATGGCTTTTCTTTTATGACAAGCAGGGGGGCAAAAGTAAGTGCGCGTGCCCCACGTGTGCCGGTTCCTGCCACCAACCGCTCAGAAGCTGCATCGTACGTAGAAACCAGGTAGCGTAATGTGTCATCCGAATCCGCTTCGCTGATATTCTCTTCCAGCATGTATTCCGTTTCACGGATGGGGTTGTATTCCGCTGGTTCGCCCATGTTGACAGCCCAGAACGAATTTTGGGTAAGCTCGAGCGTTTCCTCCGCAGACCGGAAAGGGGGAGTCGCTTCCGGGTGTGCAGGAGAATAAGACCAGGAAATGCCACCATCCACGATGGTTTTACCCAATCCCAATGCCAGGTTCACCACACCGTCAGCGGGGGTCGCAGGCTTGACGGGGTAATAATTGAAGGAACGCGCCACCCCCGCAAGCTCCGGGTAATAACGCTGGCGGTATGGTTTGCCAACAATTTCCTGGATGATGACAGCCATCTTTTCATCCGTGTCGGATTTGCCGATGCGCTTTCGATAGTCGCGGGCACGGCTGAAAAAGGTGGAGGCATACACCAACTTGATGGCTTCGATAAGCTGTCGAAAGCGTATGTCCGCATCGAACTGACCATTGGGGATCATCTTGGTTTCATATATACCAGCAAACGGTCCGCGGGTGGCATCCTCAAGCAAACTGGAAGAACGGATTGCCAATGGTTGATGGAGATCCTCAATGATGGAACGTAGATCACCTAGCACTTCGAATGGCAGGTCCGCTTCCTGAAAGGAATGTGCCAGCTGTTCATCCGTAGTGTTGGTTGCCACTATTTTATATAAATCCCCACCTCGCATGAAGGCATCAAAGATATCCGTGCCGATGACCACAAAGGGTGGAATATCCACCTTGATGCTTGCGCTACCGTGCGAACGGAAACGGTCATGCAGCGCGGTGCGGATGGAAACCAACCCTTGCGCTTTTCCTCCCCTGGAACCACCACCCAGGCAGCGAACGGGTGTCTGTGGGTTTAGGAAATCTCTGTCAGAGAAAACGGCTGGCAAACCATCCATGGAAAATTCTTTCATGCCCAGCCACGGTCCTGGCAGGCACGCGCCACCCGGTCGACGGCGATGACATACGCTGCATCGCGTAAGCTGAAATTTTGTTTTTCTGCAAAACTGCTCACGTCGTAATATGCCGAGGTCATTTGCGAATCCAGCTTGCCGAAAACTTCATCCTTACGCCAGTAATAGTTCATGTTGCTTTGAACCTGCTCAAAATAGGAACAGATGACGCCTCCGGCGTTTGCCAGGACATCCGGAATGATGAAAATTTTTCGGTCGCTGATGGTCTTTTCAGCATCCGGGTTCATTGGACCATGCGCCCCTTCGGCGATGATACGCACACGATTGGAGATTTTTTCCACATTTTCATGTGAAATCTGGTTCTCAAGCG
Source organism: uncultured Chloroflexia bacterium (assembly GCA_963699305.1). Lineage (GTDB taxonomy): Bacteria > Chloroflexota > Anaerolineae > Anaerolineales > Anaerolineaceae > JBGQAS01. The sequence continues at coordinate 1,984,058 of OY969431.1, forward strand.
CGGCAGGCACGAGGATATCAGCATCCTGTTCCAACCAGGCATCCCCGGGGAGCACTTCGCAACCCAAGTCGCGAGCTTTTTCCTTGTTGATTTCGCCATAGGAATTGGTGATGGCAAGCAATGCTTCCAGGTCAAGCCCTTTTAGATTGCGGTACGAATGGGCTGTGTGAGCCTCCTGGTTCCAGCTGGCAACACAGATCACTTTGCCACCCATTTTTTGATATAACTGAAAAGCGCTTTGTCCCACGCTGCCAAATCCCTGGATGCTGGCTTGGGTGTTCTCGGGTTTCATGTTCAGGTGCTTCAGCGCTTCGCGCACCGTAATCATCACCCCATACCCAGTGGCTTCCTTGCGACCATGCGAACCGCCCAGACCTACAGGTTTGCCAGTGATGAAGCCAGGGCTTTTTGCACCATGAATGGCTTCATATTCATCCAGCATCCAGATCATGTGCTGGTCACCCGTCATCAAATCGGGGGAAGGTACATCCAACTCTGCACCGAGGTCGCGGGCGATGCGCCGCACCCAGCCCCGACACAGCTTTTCCTGTTCATACAGGCTGAGGTCATGGGGATCGCATACAATGCCGCCCATGCTTCCGCCAAGCGGCAAGTCAACGACCGCCGCACGCCAGGTCATATACATGGCAAGTCCACGCATGGTGTCAACGGTTTGCAGGGGGTGAAAGCGGATGCCGCCCTTGCCTGGGCCGCGTGCGTCATTATGTTGGACACGAAACCCGCGGAACACACGCTTTTCTCCGCTATCCATGCGCACAGGCAAACTGAACTGGTATTCTCGCATGGGGATGCGCAGGAAATCCCGCATCGCCGGTTCAAGATCCAGGATCTGTGCTGCATGGTCGAACTGCTGCTGGGCTACTTCGTACAGGTTATACGTTTTGACAGGCATTGGTTCCCTCTCCCATCCCAGAAATGTCTCGCTTGGTAACTTGAGAATACCAAAGAACTGCCAAATCGTGCAGTGCCAAATGTGCCATTCTGTGGATGATATTTCATTATGCTGGTATGGCATGCCATTGGTAAGGAAACAAAAAGGCTGGCATGTATTGCCAACCTCTCCAATTTTCCATTCAGATTTTTTATCCAGCAGCTAGTGCTTCACTTTTTCCACGATCTTCCCTTTATGGCGGGAAAAAATCAGTTCCAGTGCCACTACCAGAAGAAGCGAGGTTGCCAGCATAACGATCAGTCCCAGTAAAACCAATGACAGCAACATATTGGCTCGTTCCTCCACCTCGCGGAAGGAGCGTCCCGCCAGGACAAAGCCTGGGTGCGCGCCTTCCACGCGGACGATCACCGCGGCGATGCGTGTTGTGGGGGAAGGCTGCCAGGTGATACGATCCTCTCCATGCTCCCGAACATAATCCAGGACACCCGCCGGGGGGATTTCAATATTATCGTTCAATTTTCCAGAAGAACCTACTACATTACCTGAATCATCAAACACTATCAGGAATGGCGCCAAGCTCTGACCATAATCGATCGCTTCATTTGGGATGGGCAGTGATTCATTTTTCGCAATGGCGAGCAACGCAGCAGCATCTTCTGCCATTTGTACCTGCGGATCGTTGGCATTCTGCCGCAGGACCTGTTGTACGAGCAGGTATGCCAAACCGGATAGCATAATAATGGTGAGCCCGATCGGCAGCCAGCGTCTGATGATATTTTTCAGTAACTTCATGGTCACCTCCCAAATAAAAAACCCAATCTTTGGTTAGTATACACCACGGGGAAACTCAATAAAATATCCAGCAGGGATTACCTGCTGGAATGTGCGTGATGAAGCCGCTGATGCGCCCTTTGGTGCCCGGATGTTTGAACGGCAGGCTTATTATGTACTTTAAACCGCTCCGGCGGTCTGATGGGCGAGGTAGGCGTGGTGGGAGGTGCTGAATAATCGAACCCTTCCAATTGCATTTTAGGGATGGGTTTTCCGACGATTTTTTCCAACGTGCGCACCATTTCCCGGTCTTCGGGGGTGATCATCGTAAAGGCATCACCGGCGCGTTCCACTCTGCCTGTCCGTCCGATACGATGGATGTAGGCATCTGCGGTATCGGGCATATCGAAATTGATGACATGAGAAATGGAATCGACATCCAACCCGCGGGCGGCAATGTCGGTGGCTACCATCACCTGGAAATGCCCGCTGCGGAATCCGCTGAGGGCTGCCTGGCGCTGACCTTGCGTGCGGTCGCTGTGCAGGCTGGTAACCCGGAACCCGGCATTATCGATCTGGCGTGCCAGTTTGTGGGCGCGGTGTTTGGTACGGGTAAAAACCAGGACCGAAGCGGTATCGGTTTTTTTAAGCAGTGCGATCAGTAAAGCGGATTTAAGATGCTGCGGTACCGGATACAACGCATGGCTGACCGTTTGTGCCGGTCGGCTCAGACCTATGGCTATGCGCTGCGGGTGAAACAGCGTCTGGGATGCAAGCCGTTCTATTTCACCTGGAAAGGTGGCTGAAAAAAGCATCGTTTGACGTTTGGTGGGAATGTGCTGCAGGATCTTTTTCACATCCGGCAGAAAGCCCATATCCAGCATACGGTCGGCTTCGTCGATAACCAACACCTCAACCTGCTCCAGCTTGGCCAAACGCTGCCCGATGAAATCAAGCAGGCGCCCAGGGCAGGCAACAATGATCTCTGCGCCATCGCGCAGCGACTTGGCTTGTTGCGTCATACCAACACCGCCGTAAACGGTGGCGGAACGTAAACCAGTGCCGGTGGCAAGCAGACGGATATTGTCATGGATCTGTTCCGCCAATTCCCGAGTCGGGGTGATGATGAGGGCGCGCACATGATTGCGTGAACCCTTTAGCAACCGGTTCAGGATGGGCAGAACGAATGCTGCGGTCTTGCCTGTCCCGGTTTGGGCTGTGCCGATCAGATCTTTGCCAGCCAGTGCGGCAGGAATGGCAGCAATTTGGATGGGGGTAGGTTCCTGAAAACCAGCCCGGGTGATGCCCGCTTTCAAGCGTGCATCAAGGTTAAATTCTTGAAAAATCACATAATCCTTGTCTTCAGAAGTCAAGCGGGTTTTCGGGTGGGGAATCGAACGATTCGTACGAGATAACAGCGACTGCTGAATTGTTTATTGTGGCTCTGCAATGACACTTCGATGAACGAAGTCATGAGTATATCATACATATCAGGTTCTTTCGTCGATTGATTGGATACGAAAGAGCATACTAAAAGAACCATGCGCATGATGGCTGCTCGAATTGCATGAGTGGCACGCTGTAATTACTTTTTCTCTTTCTTGTTTTTCTTTTCTTTTTTATCCTTTTTGGCTTTTTTCTCTTTTTTTTCTTTCTTGTTCTTTTCTTCCTTCCCGTCCTTCTTATGTTTCTTGTCTTTCTTCTTATCCTTATCTTTTGGCATGAAATGACTCCTTTTAGCGATATCCATATTATTGTATGTCATCTGGATGGGAAATCAAGCAGGAGTTGCGTAGTACAATTGGATGAATTTTGAGAAAAAAGGATGTCCCATGGCAAACATTTTTCCTTCCCTTGAATGGATGAAAGCAATGGAAACCAAATTGAACACAGATGAAAAATACGCACAGGTGGCAAGAAACTGGGAAGGCGATATGATGATCATTGTGGAACCCCAGGGAAATTTAAAAGAAAGAATCGATTTGTATTGGGATCTGTGGCATGGAAAATGTCGGAAAGTACTGTATAACGGAGATACGACAGGGCTGAATCCACATTTTTCCCTGCGAGCAACGTATGATGTTCTGACCTCGGTGCTGTTGGGAAAACTCGACCCCATGGCAGCCATGCTCACCAATCGATTGCATGTGAAAGGCAACATGGGATACATGATGCGCAATGTACCCACCGTGCTGGATTTTGTGCGCTGTGCACGTGAAATTACCCACGAGATCCTTTAGTACTACCTCAGCCAATGCAGCCCATCCTCAAAATCGACCTCACCACAAGTAGGACAGAGTCTTATCGCATCCCCGAAAAATGGGAAAAGGATTTCCTGGGTGGCGCTTCACTGGCTGCACGTCTGCTGTATGACTCGTTAACTCCCAACCTCGATCCATTATCTGCGGAAGCGCCATTGCTTTTTCTGACAGGTCCGCTGACAGGCACCACCGGTCCTGCTGTAGGCCGGTTTGTTGTTTGCGGAAAAGGACCCGCAACCAGGTTATGGGCGGAATCCAACTGCGGTGGCTATTGGGGACCAGAATTACGTTTCGCCGGTTACGACGGCTTATGGATCACGGGAAAAGCGGATCACCCGGTTTATCTTTGGATTCAGAATGGCAGGCTGGAGATCCGCGATGCATCGAAACTGTGGGGGAAAGATACCTACGAAACCCAGAACGCTGTAAAACAGGAACTGGAACAACCATCTGCCCGTGTGGCTGTGATCGGTCCAGCCGCGGAAAATGGTGTACTGTATGCCGGGATCTTCTGCGACCACGGCAGAACAGCCGGGCGTGCCGGAATGGGCACGGTGATGGGTTCCAAGAACCTGAAAGCCATTGCGGTGCGCGGAAGCAACAAACCACCCCTTGCTGACCCTACGCGATATGCCGAGCTGCGTTCCCAGATGAACCGGGCACTCAAGGAGGATAACCAGGCGAATGTGCTGCACGACGTTGGCACCGCCGGGGTGGCTAATTACTCCGAATACATCGGCGCCATGCCATCCAGATACTACCAACAAGGCTCGTTCCCCAGCGTGGACAAGATCTCCGGAGCAACCATGACCGATACCATCCTGAAAGGCACGCGCGCGTGTCACGGATGTGTCATCGCCTGTGGACGCGTGGTCGACCTGGGCGATGGTATCAAGCGCAAGGGACCGGAGTATGAAACAATCGTAACATTGGGTCCTAACCTGCTCATCGATGATCTAAAAGCAATTGTGCGCCTGGGAGAACTATGCGACCGGTATGGGATGGATACCATCAGTACCGGCGATACCATTGGGCTGGCATTCACCTTGTTTGAAAAAGGGATCATCACCACCGAGGATACCGGTGGATTGGCGTTACGATGGGGAGATGCAGCCATTGTAGAGGAATTAATCCATCGCATCGCTCTCAAGGAAAGCATTGGCAGGCATATGGCAGAAGGCTCACTCCGATTTGGACAGCGCTTTGGTGCCGAGGAAGAAGCGGTCCAGGTGAACGGGCTTGAGGTTGCCTGCCACGACCCGCGCGGCACTTCCGGGATGGCACTCTCCTACGCCACCTCGCCACGCGGTGCGTGCCATAACCAATCAGATTACTTCTTCGTCGATTGGGGACACGCTGAACCATCCATCGGGATCGAATTCATGGAGCGGCACAGTGGCGCTGAAAAGGCGCGCAACGTAGCCATCCACCAGAACTGGCGTACTGTAAATAATGCGCTCGTTATGTGTGTGTTAGCCAGCGTTCCCCCGGAGATGCAAACAAACTTAATCAATGCAGCCTGTGGCTATGATTGGAGTATCGAAGATATGATGCGCTGCGGCGAGCGCGGATGGAACTTAAAACGAGCCATTAACAACCGTCTGGGGCTCACACGTGCCTGCGACCGTTTGCCGAAAGCATTGCTACAGCCCTATCAAACTGGCGGAGCTGCTGGATTTGTTCCGGATTTTACAGGGATGCTGGAAAAGTACTTCGAAGCTCGTGGTTGGGATTGGGAAAGCGGGAAACCGACCAAAGAACGAATGCATCTGCTTGGTTTGGATGAAATCGCCCAGGATCTATGGGGGTAAATTGTATGCTGCATGTAACTTCTGTGTGGAAATTTATTTGATCGTTTCCAAATCTGCCAACAACATTTTTTTTGATTCGGGATCTTTCATCTTCTCAGAAACCGCCCTGGCTTTTTGCATATTGTCATTGGCTTTGTCCAGCTCACCTGCAAGCATGGCAGCGCGTGCCAGTGCTTCGTATGCGTAACCAAGACAATACGGGGGCAAGGAGGAGTCATTGCTTACTGATAGACATAATTCGCCAAACCATTGGGCATTCCCAGGTTGATGCAATAATGAAAATATTCTCGAAACCTGCCAATACGCCGACAGACAGATTCTCATTGGTGCAATCCGAGCGTTGTGTCCAATGCCAAAAGGAAGCCATGCTCAGGGCGAGCATGTTCACGTTGTCGGCTTCTGAGCGGTCTTGTTTATCGATCAGTTCCCAGGCGCGATTGAAACATTCCGCAGAAAAATATTTGTTGGCTGAAGCCAGGTCGATGGCGGGTTTTTTCATAATAATTTGCCTCACAAGGAACAAATAAAGCGGCAATAGGCATCTTTTTTCATATTGCCGCTTTATTCTATTCTGAATCAAATTTATGGACGCAAAGTTCCCACAAACACCTGCCATGCGAGAGCTGTCTTTGCTGCTAGGCTGAGAATGATGTACACTCTTTCACCAAACAGGTAATTCTTCCAAGGTCCTACTTTCTTATACTGTAAGATCATATTGATGGCGAAAATGTTGAAGAACACAAATAAGGTTGGCACAATGACATAAACAAATGCCGGGGGTTTTGCATCACTCGATGCGAGCGAACCATAAAAGTAGATGAAAATTACGATCCAAGGGATGATGCCAGCAATGCTGCCAAACACAAAGGAAGTCCAGTTTGTTTTCTTGAGCGCTTGGTTGTGATATTCCATCATGATACCGAATAGATTCATCATAGCATTGATGCCGAACATCAATATCAGTGCACCTAGGTCCGTGATACCAACCAGCATGCCGATAAGCACGATCATTAGGGATGAGCTCAACGCATATTCATAAAAACGCACTGGATTAACGCCTTGTTGAAGGTTGGCGACATAGCGTTTGTAGCCGAAGGTTGAGAGATAGAAATGTGCGACAGCGGAGATAAGAAGAAATATCGCCACTGCAGGGCCAAATCGCAACTCAAAAAAAGGAGTGGGATTGGGTACCAGTCTTTGACTTTGAGCGTCAAATTTAAGGAAGTTAGTCAGAATCGGATAGGTTGTGCTATTGCTAAGCACAATCATTAGGATTCCTTGCACGAGATGCAAGAAACCCATGATGACATTGAACCTGCGTAGACCTTTGAAGGTTTTTTCTTCGGACATGATCTATTTTTCCTCCGTTTCATGAATTTGTAATATTAATATATTAGCATATTCTCTACCCAATTACTATAGAGAATTATTATCAGAATATAAGATTTTTTTCTTCGAATGGCATCAAAAATCGATAGGAAAAACTTTCAAGGACTTACATACATGGATGGAATAAGAAAAAATTGGAAAAATCCTCAACCGTACAACACGCGATAAGTACATGAATAGATGCTTCTGGATCTCACAAGCCTTTTGACTTGACAAACACACCATATTAGAATTATCGTTTGTTTTTTTTAGAAGAAGCGAAATTCAACCATTACCGAAAAATCTCATGGAGGTTTTAATGCAAAAAGGGTATCGTTTTTTATGGAGGGGGATCCTGATATTGACACTGGTTGGATGTGGCATCAAATCAACAACAAAGATTCCACCGGGAACACCCATGCCATCAGCTCAAACTGTGGTTGAATCCACACCTGCAGATGTAATTCTCTCATCGGGCATGGGCTCGATGCTGCTGGAAGGGAAAGTCATATACGACGCACGCGCCATCCCGGCAGACCTGGACCCTGCCACCCAATTTGATTTGGTCCTAAATCAATATCAAACTGCGAAGCAAGATGACAGCCAGCACTTGCGCTGGTTCCTTGGAGCATTGGGAACCCCCACAAATTTCTACCTGATATTCACCTCGCGTACCAAAGCCACCGAGGAAACCATACGGTTGGTTTTTCCGCTCGAGGTTATCGTACATCAAACCGAAGGATCTGTGGAGAACATGAACTTCATTGCCCCCCTATTCGGTGGAGGCGGTGGAGCTATGGTCACTTTCCCTTCCATCCGGCTTACCCCGGGGAGAACACTATGGCAACCCTTTAGTCTGCAATATACGGATATTTCGCCTCTAGAAATGCCTGAGGCAGTCTACGACATGACCGTGGAATGCGCGCAACCGGGTGTCTTTAACATCCATATTAACCAGACCTACACCACTTCGCTGAACGGGGTATCCTTCACCCAGGTGATGCCCTACGATGTGATCCTGGCCTGCCCCAACAGCGCCACCGTATGGATGTTCAACCCAGACACCGAAAAGCTGGAAACCACCCAACAAATGCACTTTAACAACGGGAAGTACGATTACCAGCCATGAAATAAATCCAGGTTGAGTCTATTCAAAACCTAGATGTCCGGCGATAGGTGAATTGCAAACTGGCAGACGTCATCCCCTTTCAGCACCGATTGGAGAATATCCACCGTGACCGGTTTACCGGTGGCAGTTTCCCACTGCTCCCGGAACCAACCCGCTCCGCAATTGCAATAGGTGATGGGCATCCCCTGATCCAACCGATTGCGTATCACCGGGCAAAAGCAATACGCCGCCCGTTTATCCGCAGGGGTCGTTGCTTTTTCGTATGCCATTGGGTCAGCGGGCTGCTTGGTGGAAAAAACGACCGATCCCTCCCGGTTGGGTCGTTCCTTCCACCCCTTATCGACTGCCATAAAATCAAGCACAGCGTCCACGGCAACCAACGGATCATCACTGGTTGACCTGGCTGATTGAAACACATTTCGCAGCTTCATCAATTGGGTTTTCGGGAAAACGTGCGCGCAGCTTGACACGATATCGAACTTCTCGTCCGCATTGGCGGATACATCCAGCTTTTCCATGGCACCTTTAGCCCAACAAAACCTGTCCGCAGTGCTGGATTGGATGTTCAACGTTTCCGAGCCTTTCATGATCTCCGCTTTGACTTCCCCGCCCAACACCCGCTCAACGTGGTCTCCAAAAAGACCATTCCAATCGTGAAGAACATACTGAATCTCGATCCCGCTTTCGGTATTTTTCCAGTCACAATACTCCTCCCGCCTGAATTCATCGGAGATCAATCCATGTTCATGGAAGTACTCCCGGATTGCCGCGTGGCTTTTGGATAACTCAGCCAATGGACCGGTATGCGTCACAGAGAGTACCTGCATGGGAGGAATTTTTCGGGTGGATATCCGTTCGTTTTCGAACACCTTATTCACCGGGAAACCGATTTCCACATCATAGCCTTCATCGTAACTGGTGATGAATTGAAAAAAGCAAAAGCCACGACCGGTTATAAGCTCCGCCGGGATCGCATTTGCCAGATCTGAAAACACTTTCCGCATCGACGCCCGATCCTTTAGATTTACCCGCGTGGTTGCTGCAAGCATTTCGTTGTATTTCTTGAATTCAATTCCTGTATTTTCAATCAGCATGGTTTTCCTCTCGTCTCTAAAATAAATATAGAACTCTTTGGATATCAAGTCATCCCCCATTTGGGTGAATTATCCATCATAAAAAAGAGGTGGCTTGTAAATGCCACCTCTCATGGAACAGAAGGAATCGAACTATGGTTTAACGGGCTCCTGTGTTCTGCCGTGTCCGTTGTTTTCGATATTTATGATAGGTTTAATGAAAAAGCATATCCCACCCATCAAGATGCAAAGTGCACCGCCGATACTGTACCACACACGCACTCCCAACCAGTCTGCCACAGGCCCCGCCACCAGCAGGCTGAGCGGTGACATGGCAGTGGCAGCCGCGTTGATCAGCCCGAAAACGCGCCCCTGCATATCGGGCTCGATGGCAGATTGAAAAATGGCATGCAGCGGTCCGTTGGCAAAAACCTGCATGAAACCCAGGATGAAAGACGCCACAAGAACTAGGAAAAATGCATTCACTGGTGCGAATCCCATCAAAACCACTCCTGCACCGATGCCGACCACCCCGGAAAGCGAGGTGACGATCTTTTTCTTGAAGCCACCCCATGCACCCAGGATCAGGCCTGCCACGATAACGCCCACCCCCAAAACCGATTCTATCCCTCCCAATTCGATGGCACCTTTATTGAATACCTTGGTGACCAGCAGCGGCATGAGTGCCCCGGTTGGAGAAAGCAGGAAGTTGATCACGGTTGCCATGATCAGCAACCCTAACAGACCCTTCCAGTGCCAGACATACGAAAACCCGGCGCGCAGGTCCTGCCAATAGGATGTCTTTTTCTGTGTCCCATTCGCCTGGGCAACCTGCCTGGGAGGCTGCGGGATGGGAATGAAAAATAATGGCAGCACAGCCAGGAAAGCTGTGATTATGTCGATGGCAAGCACCCATTGGGTAGCCAGCAGACCGATCAACACTGCACCAAGAGGCGGGGCAATAATGCTGATCACACCCTGCAGTGCCTGGTTAAGACCCGCCACACGGGTGAGATGCTTTTGGGGCACCATCAAAGACGTTGAGGCCGTCATCGCCGGGTGGTGGAACGCCCCTCCCAGCGAACGCATGAACAGCACAACGTACACATGCCAGACCTGGATCCTGCCGCTGGCAAACAATACCATCAGCAGGAGGGTGAAAAGTGCAATACTGCTGTCGGCGATGATCATCACCCAACGACGGCTGAGGCGATCCACAAGTGCACCGGCAAAAGGTGCCAGGAAGATCTGCGGCAGCAATGCCACCAGTGTGGCAGTGGCTAGGATGGTGGCGGAACCTGTGGAACGGGTCAGCCACCAGACAAGGGCAAACTGAACCAATGCACTTCCGACAAGCGAGAACGCCTGCCCGGTCCAGATGATGAAAAAACGACTTGCCCAATTCTTTGGAACGGAAGGGGTATTGTTATCCATCTTGTTTTCCTTATCTATGGAACCTGTTTGATATACGGAAAAACTCCATTAACGGTTCCACCTTCTTAAAATCGCATGTTTTTTCACAACGACTACTGTCATCGATGGGATTTCTTTAAACTTTGGCTGCTTTTTCCTTAACCTTTCCTACCGTGTCATGGTCCAACAACAGGGCATCCCCATTGCGCACTGCCGGAACCAGGAATCCAGCCATCAGTACCAGGAAACCACCAATCCCGGCAAATACCAACAACAACCCCATGCCGGCGCCGGGACCGGTGCCCACCAGCCATCCAAATGTATCCGCCATGCCGGTGTTGGAGCGCATGGCAGGTTCCAGGTATTTATCTGCCAGCAAGCCAGCAAGGATGGGGCTGAAAGGTTCCGGGCACCAGGCGATCAAGCGCCTTGCAGTGAACACCCTGCCCTGGATATCCGGCGCCACCTTTGCCTGCCAGAAGGATTGATTGGAAGTGTTGCCCGCGTTGGACGTAATGGCGGCCAGCAGGATGGCAGGCACCCACACCCACAGGTTTCTGCCGATGCCGATCAATACCACACCAAACAGGAAATATAATCCCCACCCGATCAACACACCATGCGTCTTGCGCTTGAACCCAATCCAAGCCGTCATGATCAATCCTGCGATGAGTGCAGCAATGGCTCCTGCCGTGTTATATGATCCCAAGATCAAGCTGTTGTTCCCACTGCGTGAAAGGACCATCGGTGCAAACAACGTGTTGGAAAGCCCCGTGAATATGTTGCCGAAGAACAGGACGATCTGAAGCCCAATAAGGGTAGGGCGTTTGAAGATATACTGGAAACCATAACTGGCTTCTTTGAAAATATTCGAATGGCTTGCCTCGCCCTCCTGTGTCTTTTCAGGCTGGGGAATATATACAATAAAAAGCACGCCAATGGCAAATACGAAAGTGACCACGTCAAAAAGCAGGATGCCCACCAGCCCGATCACAGGGAGCAGCGCACCGGCAAGCATGGGCGCCACAACCCCCGGCCCTGCGTCAACCAGCGACATTAACCCATTCGCCCGGCTCAACTGTTTCTTTGGCACCATCGTAGAGATGGCCGCAGAATACGCCGGCCATTGAAATGCATTCCCGATACCGAACAATATATTAACGATGTAGAAATGCCAGATCTGCAGTCCACCGCTGGCGTACAGGATCAATATAATGATCGTGCCCAGCCCGGCGGTCATGTCGCTCACCGCCATCATCCAACGCCGGTTCAGTCGGTCCACCAGGACACCCGCCACCGGGGTAAGGATGAGAAACGGAGTGACAAAAGAAGCCGACATTAACCCCAATGCGGTGGCGCTGTTGGTTTTTTGGAAGATGTAGATGGTCAAGGCAAATCCCGACATGCTGGAAGCCAGCACGGACACAATTTGACCGACGCAGATGATGATGAATCCGCGCATGCCGGAAAGGTTCTTGGTCGGAATTTTCCTATTGTTTGCCATGTCGCCCTCAATTATGGTTTTTCTATGCTGCAATCTTAGATTCAAATGGGGATATCAGCATCACCCAAATAGGGTATTTATGGCAGTATTACCCTAAAGAGGTTTACCTCTCGACAAAGCCCGAATTTATGGCTGTGAAGGTACTTCCATCTTTTTCAACTTATCATGGTCGGGCAGATTATCCTCTAGATCGCGCACCACCGGGAAAAAGAGGGCAACAGATCCCACAACCGTCATGTACAAAATACCCGCCAGCAGGAATTGCAGTGCTATCCCAGACCCAGGAGTATTTCCTAGGAGTTTGCCTATAAATATTGCCAATCCACTTCCGGATTTCATGAACGGCTCGGTGACATAATCCGCAAGAACACCAGCAATAATGGGGGTGACGGGATCGAGCAGCCAGGCAATCATTCGTCGCGAAGAGAACACCCTGCCCTGTACATCCGGAGCAACCTTGGATTGCCAGATGGCCTGGCTAGCGCCATTGACAAAGGGGAAGCAAATGGAACCGAAGGCAGCGAATACGATCCACCAGGGCAGGCTGCGGCCCAGCGCCAACATAATCAAACCAAAACCGGTAAGCGTCTCGCCGATGAGAATGCTCTTCATGCGACGTTTGAATCCACCCCACAGGCTCACCAACAGCCCTCCCACCACCGCTCCGAGTGATGAAGCCGACTGCACAGCTCCAAATGATGTGCTGTTGTTTCCGGTACGCGAAAGGATAAACGGTGCAAATACAGGGAAAGCCATTCCCACAAGAAAATTAAGCGTCAGAAAGAACAGCAGCAGTCCCAGCAATCCTTTTCTTTGAAATATGTACTTGAAACCAAACACAGCTTCCTTGAGAAAACTTCCTTTGCTTGATTGAACTTCTTCTGTTTTCACCGGTTGCGGAATATGCACCAGCAGAAGGACGCCAATGGCAAGGAAAAAGGTGACAATGTCGATCATAAGAATGCCTGAAAGGGTAATGATAGGCAACAATACCCCCGCCAGCATGGGCGCTAATACATTGGGTAGCGATTCCACCAGCGACATCATGCCGTTGGCACGACTGTAATGTTTTTTCGGGATCATGGTACTGATGGCTGCCGAATATGCCGGCCATTGGAAGGTATTACCAATGCCATTAATCGCAGCAGCCATAAACAAATGCCAGAGCTGCAATTTGCCCGTGGAATAAAAAATAAAAATCGCCGCTGTAGCACTGATGGCGAACAGGTCGCTGATCATCATCATTAATTTCCGGTTGTAGCGATCCACCATCACACCTGCAACGGGCATAAGTAGCAGGAACGGCAATATGAATGACGTGGCAACCACACCCAATGCCGTCGCGCTGCCATACGTTTTATACGCCCAAATGGTCAGGGAAAATTGAGTCATACTGGAACCGAGCACCGAGATCAACTGTCCAAGCCAAACAATGGTGAAACCCATCATCCCGGTGGGTTTATTTTTTTGTTTTTGGGTTGAAGCTCGCACAGCCATATCCTCGATTATGTTTCACGTTAATAAAAGAGTAACCGCTTGGTTTACTAATTGGGAGGTCAAAAAAATTCTCCCCGCCCCGTAAAAGTTTATCATAAAGCGACAAGTAACATGCCCTTTTTTGGATGGGTTAAGAAAAACCTCCCATTTCATTCAAGATGGGAGGTTCGATAAACATTAATTATTCAAGCCCTTTGGGTATTACATTAAGGTTTTAATGGACACATCATAACAAAATTTTACATGCTTGTTTCAAGACCTTTTGGATCGCGTTTCCAATAATGCCGGCGGTTCAGAAGTTTTCCCAACTGCACCAAACCCAGCATGATGGGTACTTCCCAGAACAGGCCCATCGTTGTTCCAAGCGCGGCAACGGAGCCCACACCATAAATGGCGACTGCGGAAGCAATGGCGATCTCAAAATGACTGGAGGAACCGATGAGTACCGTGATTATTGCCTCGCGGTACGCCAGTTTAAAGATCCTTGTGATCAGCAGGTTAAATCCTACTATGAGGATGAAATGAAGCAACAGCGGGATGGTGATAATCCCAAGCAGATCAAAGTTGGTCAAGAGGACTCTGCCGTTCAAGGAAAACAACACTACCAGTGTCATGAGAAGTGCCAGGATGGCGATCTTGCCAACAAAAGGGCGGTATACGTTGTGGAACCATTCCTCACCCTTCGTCTTGATGATCAACCATTTTGTGAAGATGCCCAGCACCAAAGGGAGACCAATAAAAATAAGCGCGGAGATGAGCAGTTGCCAACGGTCGATGGGAATATTCTGGATACCGGTCAGCAATGCCACCACTGGCACATACAGGAACAGGATGGTGATGGTGTTTAGGCTGGTATTGACTACATTCTGCTCCTGGTTGCCGTTTGCCAACTTGCCCCATACCAGCACCATGGCGGTGCATGGACTGGCTCCCAACAGGATGAATGCAACCATTAACTGCTCATTGCCTTTCAGAAAAATATTGGCAAGCAGCAAAGCGATCAATGGTGTCACAATCCAATTGGAGAGAAGTGTCAGCAGGATCGGTTTGGGGTTTCGGGGAATTTTCTTCAGTTCGCTGACCTGCAGGTTGAGCAATGCAGGGTACATCATCAGGAACAAACAAATTCCGATGGGAATTGAGATGCCACGAATCTGCCATGAATCTATCGTTTCACCAATGCCCGGTACAAATTTGGAGAGCAACAGACCCGCACCCATACAGAGTGCAATCCATACCATAAGGTATTTTTCAAAAAAGTCCAAACCTTCTTTTCTCTGTTTTTCCATAATTCCATGACCTTTCGCTGATGAGATGATAATTTAGCTGTTTTCCATGGTACGTTTGATGATCGGAATCAATTGATCCGCAGGAAAAACTTTGCCTGTTGAAACCAATTCGGTATTTATCAGGACAATGGGCGGCACCATACCTTTGTACTGTCCAAATTCCGCTGTCATCATGTCGAGGTGATGCACTTCCACTTTGCCGGGAAACAGGCTAGCAGCTTTGTGCGCCTCTTTTTCAGCCAAATCACAATTGGTGCAGGATGGATACGGTCCGAGGATTTTAATGGCAATAGACATACAGGCTCCAATCAGTTACAGTCTTCGGGTGGGCAATCTTTTACGCCGGGATTGCAGTGCGGACAAGGGCACCCGGGAACAGGATCATCTCGTTTAGAGTCGATAAGAGGATGCCCTGAAAACAAACTCGCAGAATGGATGACATCCAATAGTGCGTCGTTTGTGAGGTGGTAATAGATATTGCGCCCCTCTCGACGGCAATCGACCAACCCGGCGTCTTTTAGGAACATCAATTGCTGCGAAATGTATGCCTGGCGCTCCCCCAGCAGCGCTTCGAGGTGACAAACGCAGGCTTCACCGCCGCCCAATGCCTCCATGATTTTGAGCCGGGAAGGTTGGCTGAGAATCTGAAAAAGTTCGGCGAGACCTTCTGCAGGATCTGTTTTACTGGATAATATATTCATCATTTTGAATATATTACCCGTGTCGAATCTATTCGTAAAGTGACATTAATCCGCAGGAAATCGACCATCGTCATCAACTAGGCATGAAGATACGAAAAACAATTAATTATGATCTAGGCAGAAGCAGATACACCCCTCCGGCAACCACGACCAATCCCACCACACGCTGCCAGGTAAGCGGAATGGGGGTCACCCCCCCGATACCTTTAGTATCCACAATGATGGATAAAACCAACTGTCCCAGAATAATGGTGGCAAGCCCGGCTGCCACACCTGTGCGCTGCAAGGAAAAGGAGACTCCGGTAATAATGGCGATCCCTAAAGTTCCTGCTGCAATGAGCATGATTAATGCGGGTGTGGGGATTTGCCACCAGGCTTTACCTTGTATGAAGGTAATAACGAGCAGGATAATCCCGGCAATGATTCCACCAATAAAGTTCATAAAAATTCCGGTGCGGAAATTGCCCAAGAGGTTGCCGATGCGGCTGCTGAGGGTGGATTGCATACCGATTGCAATCCCGGTTGCCAGCGCAACCACCGCGCCAAGAATAATGATACCCGCCATGGATGACCTCCTCGGGGGATTTTTTTGTTTTCGTTTTTTATTCAGTCGATTTACTTGCATGGGAATATCGCAAATCCAATTTAGACCACAGGATGTCCATCCGAAAATGACATGCTGTCTATACGCAAACCATTTATTCCGATTTGATTATGTGTTCGAAATTCCTAATTGAGTATTCTTACCTGACCACATAGGCAAAATATACTTGATAGAGTTGTTCACCATCCGCATTAAACAAAGCCCAATAGGTGATGTACGTGCCTTTGGTTTCAGGGGCAAAAACATCAATGGCTGCCGATCCTGTTTCCCCGGGTTCAACAACACTCATCAGGCTTACCTTGTTAACCCCCCAGGTATTTATTCCATCCACCCAGCGGAAAGAATAGCCGGAGTCCCAGGTGGTTGACCCGTCATTCAAGAGAGTCCATGAGACGGCGATTTTCTCGCCTTGTTTAAGGATCTGCCAATCTGCAGGGATTTGGCTTGAGTATTTTGCATGATCACCGGCGTAATATTGGATCTCCCCTTGATGGGACGGTGGGACTGCTACTGTAGAGGTTGGAAGACTCAACGGCGTTGAAGTTTGTGTTGGAGTGGGTGGTTGCGAGGTATTTGTAGGTTGCACAGTGGAAGTGATCGTAGGCAGGACAATTGTTGTATTGTTTTGGATGCTCGCCTGATACGTAGCAACAGCTTCAGTCTGCACCTGGCTGATACTCACCTGGACAATCGGTGTAGATGGGGCGCATGCTGCCAGAAGAACTACAATACAAGACAGAAGAAATACGGTTCGGATCATTTTTGCCTCCGTATATCCATTATAACCATATCGTGATGTATCGATTTTTTTCAGAGATATCACCTGTATCTGAATGATGGATTTTATTTTAACCATCAACTCCACAGAATCCAAGGCAATAGTGGAGCCATTCGCAGGGCTTTTTTCCACAAGTTCAAGCCGGATAATCGTCCCCAGAGGAATATCGGACAGGTCGATGGGCTGATCAAAAGTGGCGGGCGCACCCATATCCTCAGCTGTGACCAGGAAGGATCCCACCCCGAGCAACTCACCAGCTTGATCGAAAATGCGATAGACAAGGTTGTTTTCGAATGGAGCGATGGGCATATTTCCCTTCAAGACAACAAACCCACTGACTTCCGTCCCTTCTACAGGATCCGTAATGGTAATGCTGCGTTCTGCTCCTTCACCGGCTGTTGAGGTGAAATGGATGAGGGTCAATCCAGCCTCGTTCAAGTGGTAAGTTTTCGACACCGGGAATGTCGGGCTGACCATGGGGTCGTTGGGTCCATGAATGGTGACTGCCAATACAATGGCACCATTTTGAATAGAGAGAGAATTGATAAGGGGGCGGTCATCCACAAACGCCGATCCGGCCTGCATGGGTTGCCCATCCTGGTTGAGCACGGCTATCAAGGAAACATAAACCCCGGTGCCTCCCTGGTTTTCTGCCAATAAGATGGCAGCATCTTCCAAACCATCAGCATTGAGGTCGCCAAAAGCCACCTCGGGCAGCATGACAGCGGAGAAGAAATCGAGACCTGAACCCTCTTCATATTTTCCACCGGAAAGTGCGACATTCATGTTATAGGATGGTGCGAGGTATGCTGCATTCTGCAGGGCATCCAGAGTCAACGCGGGCAAGGGTGTTGATGCCGTTATCGGCTCGGATGTTGCAGTGGAGGTGACCGGGAAATTGCAGCCTGTCAGGAAAAGGACACTTGCCAGAATAAAAACGTATCGCTTGGTTTTCATTGAATTTTCTCCTCCCATGATGCGGGCTTTTTTTGAGTCCCTTTGATCATGATCTATTATAACAAAGCTGGATTTTGTTCTTGACAATTCCACCTCGATCATGATAAAGTTGACGCCGTTGGTAATAAATAAGGAGAGTTTTTTTGGTATTTAAAGCCTCGGTACGTGTTGACATATCGTCTGCATGGGTTCACCTGCAAGAAAGGGTCTAGAGCCGGGTAACGGCATTTAAGATCATTCAACCACGGGTGCTCTCATGCCCCGTGGTTTGCATTTAACGACCAATGGGTTGGTCACGCGCGCATCGTTCAAAATCCACCCTTTGATTTAATATTGTCAATTCACGTTTAACTGACTTTACCATGAAGCCAGCCACGGGATTTTTCCCGTGGCTGGCTTTTTTTATTCCGAGGCAAAAATGAGTACTAAAAATCGCTTTACATATCCGATGAACGAAGAGGACGAAGTCCCTTTCGTTGAAAAGATCAAGTCAAAACAGAATAAGCCGGGTAAAGAAATGGATGCTTTACCCGCACCTTCACATCGGCAGATCCTCAAGGATCAGAATTTCCGCTGTGCAAACTGCAACCATTTCGTTTCCACCGAACACGAAAGTTGCGGAGTCAATAACCGCAATCACTGCCCCTATTGCTTGTGGTCAAGGCATGTGGATAACATCCCGGGCGACCGCAAGGCAGGATGCCACTGTCGGATGAAACCGCTCGGTTTGACACTGAAGCGGACAAATAAAAAATACAGCACCATCAACCAAGGCGAGCTGATGCTCATCCACGAATGCACCGGTTGCGGCAAAATCTCCATCAACCGCATTGCCGGCGACGACAATCCCCTGGCGATACAACGGCTGTTCATGGAGTCACAATCCATGCCTGCTGAGACGATCACCCGGCTGGTGATTGCGGATATCCTACCGTTAAAATCAGGCGATTTTACCATCGTGTTCACACAGTTGTTCGGCTGGCAGCCTGTGGTGGAAAGCTTGTTGCGGCATGAACCCATTCCTGAAATGGCGGAGGTGAAATAAAAAAAAGGGCGGTGTTTTGTTGTGCACCGCCCTTAATGGTCATGGGAGCTGTTTATGGAGGAATTCACCGATATGTCGGATGGCGCGACTGGCAGCTGGGTCCAATGGCGCTGTGGCTTGAAAAACATGCACCTTGTCCTTCCAGACCTCCAGGTTCACTTCCACATCCGCCTGAGTCAATTTGCGCTCCAACTTACGGGAATCTTCGAGCAGAAAATCAGCCCCGCCCGCCTGGATAAGAACAGGTGGCAAATGCGATAGATCTGCATAAATTGGAGAAATGAATGGATCGAGAGGGTCGCCTTTTCCAACATAGGGCTTGGCAAACTCACCGGATGCCGCCAGGTCCACCCAGGGTGAGATGAGCGCAAGTGCTGCCGGCAATGCTTCCTTCTTTTGGCGCAAGCTGAGCACCGTTGCCAAAGCAAGCCCACCGCCTGCAGAATCACCGGCAAGAACCAGATTCTTAACCGAGATCCCCTGTTTCAGCAATAGATGCCATGCGGTCAGAGCGTCCTCGAGCGCGGCTGGGAAGGGATGTTCGGGTGCCAGGCGGTAATCGATGACCAGCACGCGCGCGTGTGAAGCCAGCGCGATCCTGCCCGCCAATCCGCGGTGTGTGGCTGGGGAACAAAAAGTGTACCCTCCTCCATGCAGGTAAAGCACAACCTGCGACGTTGGCTCGTATTTGGGAACATGCCATTCTGCTGGCATCCCGCCGAAGGTGACTTTTTCCACCGTGATGCCGCGCGGTGCATGGATGAACCGTTCCGCAGCTGCATCAGTCCGGAGACGTCGTTCAATGAAGGAAAGGTTACGTTTTCCACCCGGCATGGCAAACTGCACCAGGGAATAAATGAATCGATTGCGTAAACTGGGCATGAGATTACTCTATTATCAATCCTTTGGTTCTTTTCATTATATCGATAAAAACCACACCTGATTTCGCTTCAGAACACCTCTCTCACAAGTTGCTTCCCTGAAACCAACGCCATTTGAGGGGGTTATAATCCTTGTAATTAATAATTGCTTGCAGGAGTTCCTATGTTAGACAAGACCGCAAGAATCGAAAGACGTGAACAACGCAAACGGATGCGCGCCACCCGTCGTGAACGCTGGAGCTGGTATCTGTACGATTTCGGAAACTCGGCATATGCTGCAGTTGTTTTATTGGCGGTCTATTCTGCTTATTTCAAAGGGCAGGTGGTCGGCGGAGCCGAAGGTTCACGCCTGTGGGGTGTTTCCATTGGGATTGCCATGCTGGTGGTGGCATTGCTTTCACCAGTGCTGGGTGCACTGGCTGATTACTCATCGACTAAAAAGCGCATGCTGGCGATCTTCACCGGTATGGCGATTGTTTTCACAGCAATGCTATTCTTTGTTCAAAAAGGCGATATTTTCACCGGGATGCTTTTTTTCATCCTGGCAGAAATTGGCTACCGCTCCGGGCAGGTCTTTTATAATGCCCTGCTGCCTGAAATTGCCACGCCGGATGAGATGGGGCATGTTTCCGGGACAGGCTGGGCGGTGGGATCCTCGGGTGGGATCGTGTGCCTGCTCATTGTGCTGGGATTGATCCTGGGCGTTAAGGGCACATTTGTAATTCGCATCGCTTTCCTGATCACCGCTGCATTTTACGCCCTCTCCACTCTGCCGTTGTTTATCATCCTGCGGGAACGGACGCAACCGCGCCCTCTTCCTAAAGGGCAGACTTACCTGACCCTTTCCTTTAAGCGACTGATCACCACATTTAAAAATGCGCGCGCATATAAAAGCTTCATGCGCTTTTTAACCGCCTACCTGGTTTTCAACAACGGCATCATGATCGCGCTCGACTTTGCTGCCATCATCGGTGCGGTACTGTTCGGGCTCACCCAACAGCAATTGATCATCTTTATGATCATCGTGCAGATCACCTCCGTCATCGGCGCTTTCCTGTTCGGCAAGGTGTACGACAAGATTGGCGGCAGGACGACGATGATCATTTCCCTGCTTTCAATGATCGTCACGATCTCCCTGCTGTACGTCGTCCAATCGTTGACCATTTTTTATGTCATCGGTGCCATGGCAGGTTTTGCCCTCACCGCGGTTCAGGTCTCCAGTCGTACCACGGTGGGTCACCTGGCGCCCGAAGAGCAAGCCACCGAGTTCTATGGATTATTTTCTCTTGCCAGCCAGATATCCAATTTCATTGGACCCACGCTGTATGGTGTGATTGTTCTCTGGCTGACCCATTTTTATGAAGCCAAAGGTTTGCAAGCGCTCCCTGCCGAGCAATCCGGTCAGCGCCTGGCGGTGACGGTAATGATACTGTTCCTGTTGGCGGGTTTGGTGCTTGTCCTGCGGGTCAAGGAATGGCGCCGCCTAGAAGAAGTCGATTGAGCATGTCCACCCAAAAACTCATCCATTACCCGCGCCGGCAGTTGATCCGCTGGATCCTGCGGACCAACATACGGGCCATCTTCCACGCGGTGAGCGATTTCCATGTCGAGGGACGTGAAAACCTGCCTGTGCGGGGTCCGGCGCTGCTTGTGGCAAATCATTTCAGCTTCCTCGATCCCGTGGCGATGATCGGCATCACCGACCAACCGCTGGAATTTTTTGGCGGGTTGCGCAATCCCGGTGCCCCCGCATGGACCACTATATTTCCAACGCTATGGGGAGTGCTGCGGGTGCGCAGGGGCGGATCCTCACGCGGTGCGCTGCTAGCAGGACAGCACGTGCTGGAACAAAAGGGCATACTGTCCATCTTCCCGGAGGGTGGGAATTGGGCCACCATTTTGCGCCCACCTCGCCCCGGTGCAGCGCTGGTGGCAGCCAAAGCCAATGCGCCCATCATTCCGATCGGATTTGATGGGTTGCTGGATGTGTTTCCATTGAATAAAAAAAAGCACACCCGCGTGGATGTGCGCATCGGTAAAGCCATTGGTCCTTACACGCTGGATCTGCGCGGCGATACACGCCGGCAATTGGATGAAATCGGCGACGCCATCATGCGCGCGATCGCACCGCTTATCCCAGCACAACGCAGAGGGTTTTACTCCGATGACCCCAAGATCCGCGCTGCCGCCAAAGGAAAAGAAATCTATCCCTGGGCAAACATGGTGGAAGAATAAAATTTGGATTAATCATGAAGCCGACAATTAATTCAAGTCGGCTTTTTTGTTATTTGGATATGATCCAGATAAGATCTACCGCAGGAACATCCCGTAATAATACATGATCCAGGAACCCACAGATGCGATAACCAGTTCAACCGGGAAACCCAACAGCGCAAACAGAGGAACGGTCCAGGAGTGAACACACACATACGGTGAGAAAAATACTCCCGCCAGCAAGCTGAATTCCATTTTCCTATGCTTCAGCGAGAGATAGGTAAGCACCAATCCAATGGGTATCCCAATAGCGCCGGCGCTGAAATTGCACTTGTGCACCAACACGTTGGGATCAGCGCCAAGAAACCATAATCCCCATATCAAAAACGAGAGCAGGTAAAAAGCAACGGCTGGCAGGAAGTTGATCAGCACTTTCTTGATCCTGCCGCCATCGCGCCAGCTTTCAACCAGCATGAACACCGCATAACCCACAGCCACTTGTGGTTTGGCGAGAATGAAGATCAGACCCAATGGAGCGGGCAGAGTAAACCCAAGCAGGACGATCCAATCCATTTGCCCGAAAAGGAGCAGGAAAAGCACCGGGAACGATACAAGCAGTGCAATGAGACTGAGAGGTTTTGCCTTCATGCGGATGGCAACATAGAAAATGGCTGCCAGTTCCACGGCGAACAGGACTCCGTTTCCTGCTATATCCGGCAGGAGCGCAATGGGCAGCATGGGTATGAGGATCCAGGCAGGATAAAAAAAGGATTTGATATTGTAGGGTGAACGGAGAGCAAGCAGTTCGCGCGCTGCGGGGCGATAGGTTCGCACCCAGTCGATCTGCTCGGGCATAAATCGCGCTGCTGCCCAACCGATGGCAGCAAGCCCCAGGACCGCCACTGCCACCATCATCCAGCGTTGCCGTGTGTTCTTCCAGGCGGATGCAATCATTTCACTAACCAGCATGTTCACATCCAATTTGGATTTCTTTGTTTCGGTTTGGTCAGGTGATTTCATTTGGCATTTTCCTTTACTGGTTCCGGTTCGAACAAGGTTACCGCATCACCTATATCCACAGCCAGCACCCCGCGATGACGGGTGAGCAGCCAGACTGCCACAACCAGATCGCCCACCGAACCGGCAGCGTTGGACACAATCACCAGCAGCAGCGGGATGAACCAGGTGGGCGGCAACAGCCACAGTAACAAGAACCCCAGCAAGGTGATGCCAGAGAACGGCAGGAGTGCCGATACAAGGTACTTCCCGCGTGGCAGGTACCAACCGGGTAGGCTGGCATATGCATAAAATGCCTTGAAAGCAAAATGTGGCCGGTCATGCGTGAAGAACCAAAAAGCCAATCCATGTAAGCATTCATGCAGCAACAGCATCAGGATGAGAATGGCAAGCAAACCAAGTGTTTGTAAAAAAACATTTTCAAAGCCAAATGGATGGTTCATCGGGTTGCCATTGAAAACCTCTGGGTGCATACGGTCCAGGAGGAAAGTAAACAAAACGCTGAAAAAGCACATCAAGACAAGTCCAAGCAGGCTTATCAACAACAAGGTGCTCTTGTTGTGAATGTCGATGGTGCCAATTTCCCGATAACCTTTTGGCAGGGTTTGCGTGGGACGCATGAGAAGATTATATATGCAAATGACTGCCCAAATGTTGGGCAGTCATTGGATATCTTTCGGGAATAAATCTAACTATGTTCTTAAGCCAGGTTTCCAAATCCTTTGTCAGGGTTTGCCATCCAAAATCGTTGTGGACTTCGTGGTAGGCACCCGGGTAAATTTTCAGAGTTTTATCCTTGAACTTAATTTTGTTGAAAAACTCCCGAGCTCCTTCGGCATAGCCGATCTTGTCATCTTCACCATGCACGATCAATAGAGGGATTTGAATTTTCCCAACATTTTCCCAAACTTCATTAATGGTGCACAAATATTCCGTCCCCCAACGCGCGGATACCATTTTCTTAATCAGAGGATCGGATGCTCGTTTTGCCCTGTCCACAGGGTCACGAGAAAGTGCCGAGACATCCAGTTGCAGATCCATTGAAAAGATCGGGAGCAAGCGTGACATGACTTTAGCCATAAGAACCAGCAAGGGACTCGTTGTTCCAGTCAACTTGAACGATCCTGCGCTGAGGACTGCTCCAACAATACCGTCTTGAAAATGTTCAATCAAATCAGCAATAATCATAGCACCCAGGCTATGCCCATATAGAAAAACAGGCACACCGGGTTGTCTTTTATGCACCAGTTCCACGAAGGTGCGTAGATCCTCGCGGTACTCGGAAAAATGATTGATGTGCCCTCGCTGACCCTGCGAGCGTCCATGCCCGCGTAAATCGAAACCAAAAAAGCCAAAGCCTTTTGGCACAAGCGTATTCACCAGGTTCATATACCTGCCGCAGTGCTCAAGCACACCGTGCACAATGACAACGATTGCTCGAGGCTTTCTTTCCGGAAGCCATGCTTGGTAAAACAATTCCAAACCACCGACTCCAGTGAACTTGCCTTTTGTATTCTTCATCGGGTCTCCTTGTTGTTAAATAATTGCGCAATTCTACCTTGTTGATGGGAACAATGCAAATTGCACTTTATCAGGAGTTTGGATGATTTAATGCCTGCTTATGATGTTGAGCTTAAATCACTCTACCCGTCTTGAAGAAGGAAAAATCTGGTGTTATAAATAAATTACAACCGATTTCCGTCGTATTTTATATTCCATCAGGAGGAAATCATGCGACTCACCCCCCCAAAGAAAATAACATTCTGGATTGCTGTTGTTTTGGCTGCGTTAGGTTTAATTGGATTTTTTGTTCCTGCCCTATCGCTTTTCTATTTCTGGCTTTTATTGGCTGGTTTTGTTCTTCTGGTCCTCGGTTTGCTGATCAAGGGTCTCTAGCATCATTTGATCATCGCTCGACGGAACGGAGCAAAATACTTGCCAAAATGGCAAGTATTATTACATCATCACGCAATGGATGGTAGTAAAAATCATGATTTATTCATCGAAACCATCTCTTGATATAAGGGTTATTATTTAAGTAACCGAGTTCCGTCGGATTTTCTAAATATAAAAATTATTAAGGAGTAAAAAATGAAACTTACCCCCCGAAAACCCTAACCTTCTTGGTCGCAGTCGTGTTGGCAGTATTGGGCGTCGTCGCCACCTTCGTCGCCATTCCGTTTGTTTCTACCTATGCTCTTTGGTTCGTCGTTGCAGGCTTTGTTCTGTTGGTCCTCGGTCTGCTCATCAAGGGTCTCTAGCATTTTTTTCATCGCTCGACGGAACAAACCAAAAAGACCTGCTCAAGCAGCAGGTCTTTTTTCATCAGACTTGCAGGAAAGATAGAATTCTTCTAGTTCCTCCCTGAAATCATCGCTTGACAAGGTGGTTATAATTAATTCAACTGAGTTCCGTCGTATTTTCTGAAAAAAAAATAAGGAGAAAAAATGAAACTTACTCCCCCGAAAGTCATCACTTTCGTGATCGCAGTCATCTTAGGTGTGCTGGGAATTCTTGGTCATTTCTTTACCATCGCTTTTGTTTCCACGTATGCATGGTGGTTCCTGATGGTTGGTTTTATCCTGCTGGTGCTCGCCAATCTTTTCAAGGGTCTTTAAAAGCAATTATTTTTCATCGCCCGACGGAAAAGTAACCAGAGACCTACCGTTGGTAGGTCTTTTTTTGTCGAATATTAAAAAGCAACCCAAAATGGTTGCTTTTACTTTACATTATTCCATTAACTTCTACGGCGAGCACGCGCTCCTCCCGCTGCACCACCGCCCAGGATGGCGGATGCACCGATGAGGAATCCGGCATTATACCAGCCGCCATTATTGTTCACTTCGTAAATATTCACATTTTTATTGAACAGCGAGATGAAAAATGTGACCGGTGAAATGAAGCCTTGCCAAAGCCCTGTCCAAAAATTTGCCACCTTGCCTTCTGCGTTGGGCTTATCCAAGGATGGATTTGGACCTGCCGCACAACCAGCGAGGATGAACACCAACATTAATGCCAGGATAATAACGATTGCTTTTTTCATTTCGTACTCCTTTTCCAATTCAATATACGAAAAACCTTGAAGAGCGTTCCCTTATATTCTATTCGGATTTCTTGTATGTGGGTGCTTTCCAAACGAATGCCCGATCCGGACCCTTGACCCGCATCAAACCATTTTCCTGTTCCATCTTTGTAATCCAGGTCTAGCAGGGAATTGAGTATGGCAGGTTCAGCCGCGATTTCAACTCCCTCCAGGGTAAACCGGAAGGATGGTTTTGCAGTTCTTGCATGATGGAACGGACAAATTCCAAGTATTTCATAACAACTCGCCGAATAGTTTTTCAAATGATCTGAGAAATTATTACCCTCAAGCTCTTAGATCGACTGAGTCTTTCCTTTTCAACCCTTTAATTGCGATAAGCATATAGACTGCCAGCCCGGTCAATCCTGTCAGGAAGTTGCTGAGGTTTTCGATGGCTGGCGCATGTGACAGCAACAGCACGATCGACAAAACATATCCCAACAGCAAGGCGGCTGGTATGGCGAATGCCCAGGCATCGATCTCAATGATCTTAACTGGAGGCAATCTCCGGGCAGCAAGAAATAACAGGAATGGAATCATCACCATCCCCATATGAGCGTGCGAATGCCAGGAAAATGCGCAAGAGACAGCGAAGATTGCCATCATGTTCTCCACCCATGCAGGAGTTCCAAACACAAATGGTTTTCTGCATAAAAAGAAACATATTGTCAGCGTGACCAACATCCCGATCCCCGCTGGGATCCAACCCACCCATGAAGATGACCATTTATTTATATTGACTGCAAGCATGCGCCAGTTTGCCATGGCGTTGGGGGAGTTGGCAATAAACCCCGGAATAAACGCAAACCAGAGCTTGATCATCGACAGCATCCCCGCAAACCCCGAAAGAGCAGTCGATGCCAGCACCAGCCCGACCGCAGATAGCACAAATCCTGCGAATACTCTCCAATTTTTCATGAATAATAACGCAGGAATGATCAGCAGCAATAGCGGGAGTTTTAACAGCAATCCGCCCAGCCATAATCCACTTGCGAGGGGTTTCTTTGCCAACGCGTTACGAATGAATTCCCCACTGCAGATAAGCAGAATGACGTTCAATTGTCCATAGATGATATTGGTGTACACCGGATACGATAATAACAAAGAAAGAAGGACGATGCTGGGTAAAGCATTCAATCCCAGGTTTTTCGATACCCATCGGATGAAAAATAATCCATACCCAACCAGGACAAAAAGATTGACGATGGTCCAGAACCAAAAACTCGCCCGGGCATTTACCTTTGAAAGTAATTGAAACGGCACCAAAAAAATGGAAAAATAAGCTGCTGCAATGGGTTGAAAGGATTCCTGCGGTATATCGGAACGCTCAAGCTGCTGAAACTCGACCTCCCCAAGTGTGTCCAGGTTATTGATCTCGGCATACCCGTACTGATCGGCAACTTTACCTGCGCTCCAAAACGCCAGAAAATCGTTGCCCAGCCCGTTTAGGGTGCCAGTTTCGAAAGTGATGAACAGAAAATTTATTAGGTACAGTAAAAATACACCAGCCAGCGCCAGCCGTTTCCAAGCTGTTGCCGTGAGGTTTTGGAATGGGATGTGCAAGGGTCGTTTCATCGCTCAGGATTCAAGGTAAGGAGGATGTGACACGTAATTATTACAACCTTATTATATGCTTGCAAAAAGAAAACGAAAGAATAATTACCGATACAATCCCCGTCTGAGGAGTTCGAATTTACCCTTCACTTTATCCATGGTACTCTCGATCAGTTGAAATGATCACACTGCGTCCGCGTGAGTGAAATTTTCGACCTGCCTGGTCGTTCCAATGTCAGCTTAGCTCAGGCAGTAATGCACGGTATATTGGACATACCGCATGAATTTCATTTTACCTATCGATCCCACCCAACCCAGGCGGGGATGCCGGGTATCAAAATAAGACCAGTCATCTAGGTATTTGATGCCCGCATGCCAGGTTTCCATTTCGTGACTGTTGTGTAAACCAAAGGTGTAAGCAGCGCTCTTGCCAACCCCCAATTGCTTGTTCATCTTCATCGCCACCAAGCGGTTCCACGGTTTACGAGCGAATACTTCTGTAACCACTTCGCATACCAGTTCGGAACCCGGAAATCGGGATTGTAGTTCCAGCACTAACTCTTTGACCCTTTCGCCATCCAGGTACATGAAAACACCTTCCACGAGGAAGAGAACAGGGCATTTACCTAATTTGGCCACCCGATCCATCCAGGCATATTCGAGTACGGAAGACGCTATCATATGATAGCGATCGGTCGCTTGATAATACTGCTTCCTAAACGCCATCATCTCCGGCAGGTCGAGATCAAAGAAGATCTGTTTGCCGTTGTCTATGCGCTGAAAGCGTGAATCCATGCCGCACCCGATGTTGACGATGATGCCGTTGGGATTGGTTTTCAGGAATGATTGAGCATATTCATCATATTTTTTCGCGCGCAAATTGATATGTACCACCAGTTCTTTTTTTACTTTTCCGGTGGTGAGGTCACGCAGCCAGTGATTGGGTGAATTGGCAAGAATCGGATTGAGCTTTTTTGAGATTTCGACGGCTTTTTCGTCGTTGAGGATGGGGTCAGGTGATTGACTTTCAATGACGTGGCAGTAGAATGTAAGTAATCCGGTTTCAGCCACATCGGGTAATGCGGGTTGATTCGTCGGTTTTGTCGACACGATCACTCCTTTCAATTACTGACCACAAGGTCAGTACAGGGAGAATAACCATATCCCTCTGACGTGTCAAGGGTTAATACATTCTGAGGAGACCATAACATGCCCAAGATTGCAATAATTACAGACACAGATTCAAGCCTTCCGCTGGAACTCGCAAAGAAATACGACATCGTAGAGGTACCGATCCTCATCCAATTCGGGGAAGACTCGTACCGTGACGCGTACGAGATAGACAATCAGAAGCTTTTCACACGCATCGACCAGGAGAATAAATTGCCCACCACAGCTGCGCCTTCCTGTGGACAATTCATGGAGGCATTCAAGGCAGCGTTCGAAAAAGGAGCAGATTCAATCCTGTGCTTCAATATCAGCAGCGAGATGAGCGCCACCTACGCATCCGCTCTGCAGGCAGCCGATCTTTTGCCAGGGAAAAACATCAAGGTGGTCGATACCCGCAGTCTTGCCATGGGACAAGGTTTCATGGTCCTCGCTGCAGCAGAAGTGATCGCACATGGGGGAACAATGGAAAAAGCGATCGCCGCTGCGGAGGATGTGCACAGCCGTTCTTCACTTTTTGGCGCACTGGCAACGTTGAAATATATCGCCATGAGCGGACGTGTTGGCTACCTGACCGCAGGCATTGCATCCGTCCTGGCGATTAAACCCATCCTGTCGCTGCAAAACGGGAAGCTGGAATTACTGGAACGCATCCGCACACAGCGCAAAGCCTGGAAGCGGGCAGTGGATCTGAGCGTGGAAAAAGCTGCGGGACGGAAGATCGAACGGATGGCGATCATGCATGTCAATGCTCCCGACTTTGCCAGGCAATTCGAAGAGATGTTGCGCGCCGCCCTGCCATGTCCGAAGGAAATCCTGGTCACCGATATGCCGCCCGGTCTTTCCAGTCACACGGGGGCTGGAATGGTGGCGGTTGTATTTGTTACCGAAAAATAAAAGGCAAAAAGGATTAACTTCACCTCCCTGACCATGGCTTTCTATCTCTGGTAGATTAAAAAAGACCCATAACAATAATATATTATGGGTCTTTTTTTTAATTTAATTTATTTTTACTACTCAGGTATAGCAGGGCGAATATTGGACAATGACTTGATCACAATACGGTGAGGCCAAGGATCGCAAAATGTGTAACATTCAAGGAAGTCCAATTTGCCTTTTCGTACAAATAAGACACAGTCCGCTCCATTGGGAAGGTTTTCCAAATTGATCAACATACCACCAGCCGCAAAATTGGATGGGTGCACAGGCGGAGCGTCTTCTGGAACTTTAAAACTAGTAAAGAAGCCAACTCCGGAAAATTCTCGGCTAACGATTTTTGCGACAGCATATTGCTGCCGTAAAACAGTAAGAATAGGATGATCACCTCTTAGGAGAAGCTCCATCAGTTGTTGTTCTAGGTCTTCTTGGGATACTTCCATAATAGACACTCAAGTAGATAAAGAAACGAACGGAGGGTAGTAGGTTTTTTCAGTTATTTTCATCGCGGTGGAAAGACGTAATACAGAGTATCCAGAACTCCCTGCTCATCTGCATGGCGCGCATATCGGATATGATCGCTGGTGCCTTCCTGTTTGACCGTGCGACCCTGATCGGGACCAATCGTGGTGACAACAATGATGGGCGCGCTGATCCATGTGTAGTGCTCGGGGTGGTCCACGGCAATGGCTGCCAGCACATCGTAGATCCAGATGTATTCCTGGTTATACCAACCGAACTCAGCAGTCCATAGGGATGCCATCAGGTTGGCACCAGGCAGGTTTACTTTTCTGACATTTTCCGCAAACGCGCGGTCCAACTCCACCTCGGGCACCGGGTCCATGGGGATGATATCCAAAGGGATGCCACTCGAAAAAACCTCCGCGGCTGATAACGCGTCCACCCAGATGTTCCATTCGGCGGTGGTGTTGGCCTGGGAGGGGTCATCGGTTTGGATATTGCCACCCACATCCACCGCACCGCCCATGGTGACCACCTTCTTGATCTTCTCCGTCAGCCGGGGATCTTTTTTCAGCGCCAGCGCCAGGTCGGTGTGGGGTCCGGTGATCACCACCACCAATTCGCCGGGATACTGATTAGCAAGGTCGATGACCAAGTCGGCACCGGTGACCGTACTGGACTGCCCTGTGTACTCGGGAAGCGGCATTCCCCAAAAATTATCCGCCCCATCACGCCACCCGGTTGGAAAGGCATTGGCGTGCGGATCCACGGCACAATCGCAGCCAGCCACCACCTGAACGTTATTCCAACCCATGTATGCGTAAATGTAATCTTCCCACTTTGCCAGCGCGCGGCTTGGGCGGGTCTCACCATTAGTTACAACTATGCCAATAAGGTTCACCTGGGTATCGAGCATCAGGTACATGGCGGCGGTGATGTCATCGGGTGCGCCATCCTGCAGCAACACCACCGGGATGCGGTCTGAAGATGTGATTGGAGTTGCAATCGGTGGGGTCGGTTGTTTTTTACCACACGATTGAAACAGAAATATACTTATCAGCAAAATGGGGATATTCCTTAATTTTCGGCTCATGATTCTCCTTAGTATGGCAAGACAGTCAACGTTGACTCATCAAGAAAATTCATTACCTGCATTATTTATAAAAATTTTGCCTGCACCAATTTAACGGGTAAATGTCTAATCCGTGTTGAATGGTCAATGATAGATCAGTTCAACGAAAGGTATCAGGAATTTAATTTACTCTTCGAGCAGAAAAGAGACTTTCATTTCAACCCGGTACTCGGATATTTGTCCCTTCTCGTCAACCAAAACTTCCTGATTTTTGATCCATGCGCCGGCAACATGTTTCAGGGTTTTATTGGCACGAGCAATCCCTGCCCTGATGGCATCATCAAAGCTTTTTGGTGAAGATGCTTTAATTTCTGTGATCCGTGAGATAGCCATTCGTGTCCTCCTTGATATCAATTGAACATGCAAAAAGTGTAGTGTGAATGCTGAAATTCGATCCCTTCCTTTATATGTTAGCGCTCGAACTGGGATTTTTCAAGCCCAAGGAAAAAGTCCAAGACTTTTTTTATTTTCAGATCCGATTGCCTTGTAACAAAATGCACGTGTATTAATATTCTAGAATAGGGACAGCAGTTGCTGGAGCGCAGGAACGACCAGCACCAATAACCCGGTGGTGACCAACCAGTTCGCATTGGCAAGGTCGACATCCAGGTCGTAGAGCGTGGGCGGGACCATGGCAGTGAACGCAACCGGCATGCTGGACAGGATCAACACGACCTTGAGCGGCAAGCCCCCGTCGATCCTGCCAAACCCGAGCAGCCAGGCAAGGGTCGTCACCGTGGCTGGCACGATGGCGAACTTGATCGATGCGATCAGCAGCCCCTGTTTGAGGTACTTTCCAATATGTGTGAAATGGATTCCCATCCCAACAGAAGACAGTAAAAAGATGGTTATGGTTGGAACAAGGATCGCGTTGAGCGGAGCATAAAAAGCCGGGCGCTCCACACCGGTAAAATTTAGCAGTAAACCCGCCAGCAGACTTCCCGTTGCCACCAACACAAAAGGATCCGTGGCGACCTTTTTGGCACGTTCCAGGAAACCAACAGAAGTACCACCTTCTTCGCTGAAAGATCTAGCCAATGGAAAACCGAAGGTATAGTAGCTGAACATTTCAAACAAGCGGTAAAAGGAGACCAACGCAAATCCCGGCTCCCCCAGAAAAGTAAAACAGATCAACCCGCCAATGGTACCGACATTGGTGAACCCTCCGCTGACGATATAGGCACCCGTCTGCTTGCGGGACATTTTCAGCATTTTGGCGAAGGCATAGGCAACCGCACCACCTAACGTGAGGGCAAAGATGCCGATGAACGGCAGCGCAAAAATCTTTATATCCTTCAGGTCGAGCAACCAAATGGCACCCAAACTGATAAGCGGTTCGAAGATTAAAAATGCAATCCTTTGCAGCAGCTTGCGGAGCGTTCCCAATTCAAAGGGCAAACGGATGACATTTTTAGCAACCAGGATTTGAAAGGCATATCCCAGTGCCAGGCCCAAAAGGATCAGCCCCAGTGAGGATATTATTTTTTCCATGAAATCCAATCTTCCATGTTCGTAATGAACTTTCTATTCTCCATCAGGGCATCATCAAGCCCGTGGAACGGACCACGCCTTCCTTCAACGCACCCATAATGGCTTCGTTCACCGACTTGCACATCCTAAAATCATCGGCATTGATGATCAATTATCGGGCATCTGCGGGATAACCCAGAAGCTGGTTATTCCGGCGTTTATTCTGAAACGCTTAATACTTCTCCCAGTGAAGCACCTGCTCGAGCGGCTTCTTTTCCCGCGTCGGTGTTTCAGCGGGCACGCCGATGGGGATCAACGCCATCACACGCTTTTCGGCAGGGATACCCAAGATGTTTTTAAACTGCTCATCGTGCGGCAATGCATTCCCCTCCACCCAACAGGCACCATAGCCCATTGCTGTGCACGCCAGCAACATATTCTCGATTGCAGCTGCACCGTCCTCCACCCACCAACGCGATTGAGGATCCATGACCACGACGATGACCACCGCTGCATCCACTATCCATGCGCCTGCCACCTTGAACTGAGCGAGCATGCTCCGATCGGTCACGATGATAAAGTCCCACGGTTGCTGGTTGCTTCCTGTTGCTGCCAGACGTGCCGCATCAACAATGGTCTCCAGATCCGCTTTGGGAATGGCATCATCCGTGTACCGGCGGATACTTCTTCGCTTCTGTATCGCTTCCAAGGCATCCATTTCATCTCCTTTCTATTCAACGGACTCCTCACGCTCCGGACTTAAAAAATGGCACATTCATCTTCCAACGGCAAATGTACCATACAACGATTTTTACCCGTGTGGCAACAATTACGGTCCTGTTTGGGTATAGGTCACAGGATATACGCTTTTACTGGTTGTCAGCCAATCGTTTGGGAGGTCTTTTTCTGTCAACAAAACATACTCAAAAAAATCAGCGCTATGGATACCTTCGGCGATGTAGTATGTATATAACTCATTAATGGATACAAAGCGGGGGTCCTGGTTATCGACAACCAGCAGATGCGGGCGATACATTGGCGCAAGGACGAGGACTTGAACATACCCCCACAACCCATCCGCATCCTGATATATGTAAATGGCGTGGCTGATATCGCTTGCAACCACCACTAGAAAATTGGGAGGATAGCCATCATCCGCAACACCTGCAGCGATAGCATACGCGATGGTAGCGCACTGCCCAACCATTTTTTTTAATGATACGACGGGAGAAGGGATTACATTTTCACCGTACGCTTCTGTTTCTTTAACTGCATCGTACTCCCACCCTTGATTGATCAACAATTGAGCGCATCCCGCAGGAGTGCTGCACGCTTTTTGATAGGCTGCCAGTTCTGGATAATAATTAAAGGAAATCAGCGTTGCATATATTTTTGGTGTTGGGGTGATCGTGGCGGTTGGACCCAGCGTTGGCGCGGATGTAGCTTTGGTAGATTTTGGTGAAGAACAGCTCGCCAACAGGATGAGCAAGAAAGAAAACAGGGCAATGCGTTTCATGCGGTAATTATACAAGAAGGAGTCGGATTTTTAGCCAGGTGGTATACCCTGATAAGCCATACAGCATGGGAGTAAAAATTCGAGGGTCAAGAGCTCTCTGATAAAATCTTTTTCATCGGCTGATACTTGAACCCTTCTCCATCAAAACTCTTCATCTTTCTCACGCCGGTGGTTTTTTTGTATCCCATTGCCTGATAAAACGGTACTGCAAACAAGGTCGACATCAACCTGACCTCTTTCTCTCCGTGTCCTGCACAATACTGTTCTAATTTCTCAACTAATTTTCGTCCGATCCCCTGCCGGTGAAGATCCCCCCTAACAAACAAGCTTTGAAGTTTTTCCTTCCTGCCCCTCAGCACGCCCACGATCTCCCCGTCCTTTTCAGCCACAAATACCCTTTCCGCCCGGATAACCCTGGCGATCGCTTCCTGGTGGGTTTTCTCCGGTGATCGGGCGTATTGAAAAGGACCCAAAAACGCAGCTCTTTCCTGGGGAGGGGCGAAAGAAAGGTTAAATTCACCATACGTGTCAGCGATGAGTTTCCCAACGCTCTTAGCATCAACTTCGCGGTAATTTCGGATCGTTATCATTTTCCCTTCATTCTGCAATATGTCCGTATTTCACATCTGTGCTGCCTGTATTAATTGTAAGCCGACCATTTTAAAAGTAAAAGCTTCCAGACCAAATTTTCAAATAGGATACTTCGGATGAGGAATGGATAGGGATAATTCGGTGTGCCATAAATCCGTTATTTGAATCTCCAAAAACCACCTTGCTGAATGAGGCAAAAACCCCTCTCCGGTAGGATAGGTATCAGCGACCTTCTGTGTATTGTTAGCGTAGATTGATTGTCATGAGAAATGCATTCTCTCAATAACAATCAAGAAAGGAAATTGTATTATGTATATCCAAAATCGCAAGTTTCATTTTTCATTCATCCTGCTGGCGGCAATTCTTTTGTCTCTCTTTGCCTCCGCCTGTGTCGATATCAATGGCTTCCTGCCTGAAAAGGTCACCCAGGTCGTGGATATCAGCATCCCCGAAGAAATGCTCGATCATTCATCCCCCACCTTCAAAGTCAACAACCGGAACTTTTGGGAGCCTTTGCTGGATCATGTCTCCCGCATGGAACTGCACGATGGCTACCTGCGCTTCTTCGGCACCCGCAACCTGCACGATGGCAACGTTGTACCTGGCAGTGTTGACCTATATTTCGGTGCCGAGGGCGGCATACTCGTTGCAAGGATCATCGCCTTGGACATCCCGGGCATTACCCTGGACGATCCGCGCGTGATCGAAATCAATCATGAGATGAGGGTGGGTTTCAGACATGGATCGATTTCCCATGACGCAGATCTACTTTTCCAGGAAGTCCAGGTCACGGAAGAAGAATTGAAAATTAAAGTCCAGATGACCGTCCGCTTCTGATCACAATTCAAATACGCGCATCACCCTCTTCGCAACGTGCCTGTTGGCATCTCCTCAGGCTGACAGGCACGTTTTTTTTGTGATGTTTATGGACTTTGTAATACGATCTCTCTAAGTGAGGACTGCTGAAAAGTTTGACAAAATACCAAAGAAAAAATCGACCAACGCTCCAAACCAGTACGCAGGAGGTAATCGATGGTTGACTTGATCCTAGGCATTCTGCATAAGAATCACGAAAGGCATCCCATTGTGGGGAGCAATGAACTTCTGAACCGAGACATAGCCGATCTTCTCACATGCTCGGCGTGCTCGCAAGTTAAATTCAGCGACCGTGACACGAAAAGCATGTGGAGCAAAAAGGGGTCGAGCGAAGTCCATCGCCGCGCGCATGATGTGAGGTCCCAAACCCTGTCCAGTGAGATCGGGTCGTAAACCCCCACCCATATCGAGTGCGTCTGCACGATAATCGCCACCCGAAACCTGGGCATCTTTTCCAAAACATCGATAGGCAATTAATGTACCTTGCTTATCCAGCACTGCGTAATAATGATATGCTGGATTTAAGAAACTGTTGTAAATAACTTCGTCCAATGTAGATGATTCGTGGTTGTAGAAATCATACGGTGGTTCATAGCACCAGCTCGCAGCCGCGCATGCGTTTTCCTCAGTCATCGGTACGAACGTGAATGCAGCCGGCAAGGGTATCGTGCTATTACTCAATGTGCTTTTCATGACACATCATGTTTTGAGTTTCAATTCATATTTAGATACAACATCAAATCCTGTTGCGGGTTAGAGCAGTTTCCCGATCAGGAGTGCCAGGGCGGACTGGCCGAAAAGCAGCACGCCGGCAATCCCCAGGAAGGCCACGATGTTATAACCGCGTGTATTATCGGCTGTCCAGAGCTTGAAGCGATTTGAGCTTTCCAATTTGGTAGGTGGTAAATAAAGAACCGGCTGATTTTTCGCTCCCAGGACGGAAAGAAGTCCGATTGAGATCATGATAGCGCCGGCCCAGAAAAAGCCATTACTGAATTGGGTGGAAGTTTTCCACCCCAGGATTAAGCCGATGATCGTGATAACGATCCCGGAACCGAGCGAAAAAAGGATGGCGCTGATCAGGATGCGCAGGAATGGTTTGTTCATGACGTTCTCCTTCAGCCTATTCAGGCTGGTTAACAGGTGGCGCTTTAGTGGTCTGGCCGGTAGTGCAGGACTTGGTCCATTATACATAATTCCCCCCGCAGCATATTCCATCGAAAACACTTCGTGGCATTAACCTTTTTTTATTCTAATTCTTCCATGTTAATCAACTATCCCTCCAGGGTCATTCTTACGCTTTCCGTAAAATATTCAAAGATGCTACTTTTCTCTCACCTTGATCGCCAGAAGTGAAGTCTTGAAGGTCATATAGATAATACATGAAACCATCTTTTCCATATTTCTTTTCAGAGCCATTGAGATAGTCTTCATCCATAGCAGCCGATAACACTTTCCCGATGATCAACGACGTAATCCCTTTTCCTGAAAGGTCGATGTTTGAATGGAGAGTGCATTCCAGCGATAGAAAAGCTTCCTGGATGCGAGGAACGCCGATACACCTTGCCTGTTCTGCTGTAAAACCACCTGCGGCAATCTCATCCGCATCATCCGAATTATTGGTAATCGTCTTATAACACGCATCAAAATACCGGGCATTGATGAAATTAATGCAAAATTCTTTTGTACGCAGGATGTTTTGATAGGTGTGGTTTGTTTGCAGGATCGGTGTTATTGCGAAATAACCACCACTATCTCCTGAAAATGAGCTCCATGATTGAAAACAGGCATTTGGTTTACCATTCTCCTTTAGAGTAGTGATGAGAAAAAGAGAGTGCGGGATGCCCAAAGCCATTTCAAAGTGTGAAAATATCCGGAACTCACCGGGCCATCGATCGATGAAATTATCGGGTTTTGTATTGCCTATTTCTATTTTCATGCTGAAAGTAACTCCTAATCATAAGCCGCTCAATAATTTAATATACTGCTAATCCTCCGTAAAACCAACGGAATATTATTTGAATCAATTCATTTGTCTTCAGAGTGGATCATGGAACCTTGTTTTGTATATTACTAACTAAGTTCATCTATACCCCAAGGGTACGCTGCGCGGCACTCCTACGAGTGTGCTTCGCGACACCCCTTCGGGTACGCAGCGCGGCATCTATAATTTAATAATCTATGCTGCTCTTTGTTTTGAGGACACCAGAACCCACAGTTCATTGAAACTACCGCCTGCATCAACTTTGAACCCTGAAAGAATCTTCTTCCACTCTGCTTCGTTCACATAACCAAAAGGAGGAGGCATGCCCAGACTCAGGTATGCCTTCCCCCTTGGTTTGAGGATACGCTTTATTTCAGCCACAGCTGATTGCCGATTAATCGCCATGGAACATAATAATCCGTTGGCAAATACAAAATCAACCGATTTAGCTTTTATGAAACTTAGGTTAGACGCAGACGAAACGAAAGCTTTGATGTTGTGATAACCTCTTTCTTCAGCCATATTGTGAATCTTTTGAATACATTTGTTAGCCAGATCAACTGCGTAAACCTTTCCTTCACGACCAACGAGGTCAGCCAATTTGAACGAATAGGAACCCCAACCACAACCAAGGTCAGCGACCACCTGCCCTTTCTTAATGTAAGGTGTAATACGCTGATCGAAGTTGTCAAAAGAGCTAAAGATCGATGCAAGAAATCCAGGTCCTCTCCTCGAGAACAACCAGTGTGATGTTCGCGACCTCTCTGAGTTTTCTGCATGTTTCTCTTTCTTGGCTTTATCTTTTACTCCACTCATATTGCCTCCTAATAAAACCAGTTGAATAATTATATATTGCTTATGAAATGGAAATTCAATATAGCAATCATGAATGTGATGCAGTCAAGCATTCAGATTATTGATCAGTTATATTCAAATATCACGGATGAGGAAATAAAAAAACGTGTTGGATCTTTTGAAAATGAGAAACCCTTTGCAGCGCAAGTAGTTAAGGGGTCAAAGGCTCCTCGACACCCCTCCGGGTACGCTACGCGATACCCAAAGGGAACGCTGCTCGACACTCCTACGTGTGCGGTTCGCAGCGACCCCACTCGCAGCACGCGCTGGGGGGCGTAAAGCTCACGAGACTCTAACTTTTAAGCCCAATTTTTTCTTGAAAGTGACGTCTTCCTCTGTGGAGTGTATTAATTAAACATCCAGTTTCCTGTTTCCAAGCCATTTCACCATTTCCGGGTTACGATGGTCAAAGAAACTGCTTGTTTTTGTGTCCAACGTTGTAATAGCCGCCATGTCATCCGTGCTTAATTCAAAATCAAAAACACTGATATTTTCCAACATTCTCTCTTTGCGGGTTGATTTTGCGAGGGCGACAATGCCTCTTTGTACAAGCCAGCGGAGAATTACCTGGGCAACGCTTTTTTTGTGTTTCGCGGCGATTGAAAGCAACAATTCAGTTTGAAAAACATTATTCCTTCCCTCTGCAAATGGAGCCCATGCTTCAACCTGAACACTGTTGTCCTGTAAAAACATTTGCGTGTCAATCTGCTGTTGGAAAGGATTCACTTCAATCTGATTTACCGCAGGCTCTATTTTATTATGGATCATCAAGTCCATGATCCGGTCGGGCTGAAAGTTTGAAACCCCGATTGCCCTGGCTTTGCCTTGTTGGTACAGTTCTTCCATCGCACGCCATTCACCGTACACATCGCCACAAGGTTGATGGATCAGATACAGGTCTATGTAATCACATTGCAATCTTTTCAGGGAATTTTCAAATGCTTTTAGCGTGCCTTCGTAGCCATTGCTTTGGATCCAAAGTTTTGTGGTGATAAACAATTTTTCTCTTGCAACGCCGGATTGTTTTATACCCCCACCTACCGCCTCTTCGTTCTGGTAGGAGGCAGCGGTGTCGATATGGCTATAGCCCGTTTGAATGGCGTCAACCACGCTTCTTTCACATTCGGCAGGATCAGTGATCTGAAAAACACCGAAACCAAGAATGGGGATTTCCACGCCATTGTTCAATTTTACGGTCTGCATGATCTTCTCCTCATGTTTCTGCGGTTAATGGTGTTGTTCCGGGGTAAGCAACCGGGTGAACGAGAGCGACACCAACTTCCAGTTACCCTCCTGCTGCACATACACTTCTGTAACCATGAAGGGATTGGTGACCTCGTTGCCGCCAACAACGGCCAGCAGCGTAATCCTGTTTAAAAGGATGACGGTTGCGCCGATGATATTCACCGACACCTCATGGATGTCCGCTTGTTTGTAATGAATTACACCACTCTTGATAATGTCAAGTTCCTTTTCTTTTCCCCAGGATCCGCCCATATGGACGAAGACAGCCTTTTCATGGAAGAGCACTTCCAGGGAATCTACTTTACGCTCCGACATCCAGCGCCATTTCTGCTTGGAGAGATCGATCACTTCTTGTTCCGATTTTTGATTTTGCATCATTCTCACCTCATGTTCATGCCGTGCCGCTGTATTTTATACTTGGCACCGTCACTTCAAAGGAAAGTGTAACACCTGGAGCCGACTCCAAGTCAAGGGTTTTTACATGTGAATTCGAGGGGGAATCTGGATAATAAACATAAAGCTGCGCGGCGATCCGGTTTGGAGCAAGCGCCCGGGGCACAAAGTTCGCAGGACTTGAATGTCACAGTGGTTTTCGTTGCCTGAAACTTAGCGGAGAAAGGTTCAAGTTCTCTATAAATACATTATTTATGGTTGCTTAATCAACAACGGAAAGGCTCAGCTGCAGCGGAAGGACAGAGAGACTCTTTTTCAATAATGCGCCATTTCTGGTAAATCACGCCAGCGGAACGAGAGAGTCGCTGTCCTACTGGAACCGGTGTTAGGCAGTGTATTTTCGTCTGTTATGAGGCAGTCATTTCTCTATCGTCTACTCCGAGTATTTGCATGATTGCAGGAGCAGGAAGACCAGCTTGATCCACCAACGCTCTGAGTTCATTGGCAAGTTGTTGCACTTCGTCAGGCGCTTGGGAAACGTGATAGGCTAATCCTACTTCACCTAATCTCGAATTCAGCAGCATTCGCATGCTCGCGACTTGCAGGAAACTCGGTATGAACCTGATAGAATCCTCCGACGATGGAACAATCTTATGCCCCAAAGCGCGCAGAACTTGATGTGCCTCGCGCCGGGCATCAACGAAAAGTTTCAAGTCTTCCTTCGATTGAGCCAGGGCGTGCAAATCGCAGTTGTATTTCATGGTCAGCTTTCCAATGAGAGCTACTCCAGCAGCATGGGTCATTTGGTGATCAGTCATTTCCGTTGACGTTTTTGCTTTAATCCCCGCGCCGCGTAGAGTCTTGATGAGTCGCTCAAGCCTTGGAGTAATTGTCCCGTCAACTTCGCCAAACGGGAT
Source organism: uncultured Chloroflexia bacterium (assembly GCA_963699305.1). GTDB lineage: Bacteria > Chloroflexota > Anaerolineae > Anaerolineales > Anaerolineaceae > JBGQAS01. Next base: position 2,025,464 of record OY969431.1, read on the forward strand.
GGAGGCGAGTGATGTTAATACAATGGCGCGAATGATGTTCCCATCCCGCTTTCCACCTGCAACTACAGTTCCCAGCATGATCCGTTTTTTGTCTATGATCTCAGCGAATTCAGTTGGACCGGAAAGGTTGTTGCCCATGAAAACAATATTCGGAGATTTGTTTTGGGCCAAGACTGGCAAAAGATTTGTTATTTGGTTTTTGCGAATGACAACGAGCACAAAGTCATATAGGTCTTCTGGGTTGAGAAAGTTGATAACCGGTACCTTGGCAATGCTTCTCTTATGGTTGAACGGATTTTCGATAATAATCCCCTCATCTTGTATTTCTTCATAACGTTTTCCACGAGTGAGAACTCTGACGTCAAGTCCAGCATTGAATAAACACGTGGCGATTGCTGAACCGTTCACCCCAGCTCCTATTACGAGTATCCTTGCATTGTCCGTTTTCATCTTGACAACATCCTTTTTTCGGAAGTTACAATAAAGAACGATCTACTGCCTAACTAGTGGATATACTGCAAAAATTCCGTATAACCTGTCAATTTGGTTAATTGTGTAGATTCAAAAAACAATCTTACTATAAGAGTGGTTATAACTACCATTCCGATTAGTTCTTGGAGACCAAATATAACCACCTTCAATTTCTTGTTTATAGGTTTGATTGTGGTTAACCCACCAATATTGCATATCCTCATCCTCCCTAATTAGAAATAACTTGATATTCCTAATTTTATTATAAAAAAAATGCCTTTTACATTAGAGCTAAAGGCATTTTAATTCTTCAAAAGCTCCTCGACCAGGACTCGAATCTGGAACCTAGCGAAGAAAGGTTCAAGACCTGCGTGTATTTTATCCAATCAAACGTGGGGTAACGAGGACTTATTGCAAAGACCAGAGTCTTGTCCATCGATTCATCTCTTCCGGCATTCTGCCCAACAGTTTGCGTTACTGGCGCTGGTGTGGGCGTGGACTCTGTTTGGGAGCAGAAAAAACTCGAAGCTAAAAAAATGCTTGAAAATGCGCAGAATCACCAGCGTCCAGTGCACGCTCTGCTGGGAGGCGTTTGCATGATATGCCTATTTATGATTCTAACGCATCCAACCATGGAAAGCCATTTGGATTTTCCGATGCTAACTGGGTCAGTTTTTCATCATTATGTCCGTGAATTTGGTCGAGAAAAGGAAAGTCATCTGGTTCTACAAGTAATTTTGCAATTGGTTGCGTTGATTGGGAACTAATCCAGTGTGGAAAAATGATTTCAGTTCCTTGTGCTTGCTGGGTTGATTCTTGTATAAAAGATTGCCGTGGCAAAATGTAGATAGCTCCTGTGCACCAGGGTTTTTGAATTAACACGGATTGGGTAATCGAAAAGAAATATAACGGTTCACTAAATTGGTCGAGGGAGATTCGGGCTTGAAAACATGAATTGAATAGCGTCATTTCTGGATGTTTTCTGCGGTTTAGAATAGCAAAATATAAAACAAAGATACCGTCGGTGGTTGCATAAATGGCAACCTGATTGCTAAATGCTTTTTTATCGTTTGCCCGTCTTGGTTCAACCTGTCCTATTTCCAAGTTTTGTGAACCGTGAAGTACAAGGTTCTTGGTTTCGCAAAGGTACGAAAGGAATTGCCATTTTGGAAATGGGAGAGCATAGTCAATAAATGCCCCGATGGGAGTTGACTGAAACAGATTGTCAAAAGCCGCCACCATTTCATGCGTTTTATCAAAACATGGGCGAGGAAGAAGGAAAGAAGGTGCATCCATGATATTTACTCAAATGATATTTTTCTAACTACTCCAGCCACCCAACTAGCGAATATATTGCAAATAATCCGCATAACAAGACATTTTAGTGCCATATATCGCTTCAATTCATATAATCTTTTCCTGTTTCATAAGTATTTATCATACATCAGAAATAAAAAATGCCTAAAGCATTTGAGCTAAAAGCATTTTTTTCTTCAAAAGCTCCTCGACCAGGACTCGAACCTGGAACCTAGTGGTTACAAGTTCAATTCCTAGGGGAATAGATATTTTCTTATTTGGTAATGTATTCTGCGCATTCCCCTCTCATATCAATCCCGGATGGCATGCTATACAAGGCAATTAGTACCTCCCTTGGTTCCTGGGGAAGACCTTCATAACCCGTAAAACCTATAAAGTGATCACCAAGACCGAGAGCATGTCCAAACTCATGTTCTACAATCGCGTAAGGATTAAGGAGACCAGGTGTGTTGAAATAACCAGCTTCTTTGGTACCTAGGTGGATATAAAGTAAAGAATCAATATATCCATCTGCTCCAACATGAAACAACGAATCATAAAACTTACAATCATCCTGATTTGCACTTGCGCTACCGGTCGGGATTTGGTTTTTATCCGGATTACAAGTGTCTCCAGTATTGACAATTATTCCAACTGTAGGTTTTTCATTGACAATTTCAAAGGTGATCAAACCATTGGACCATTTTTCGATATTTTTCGCCACAGTGATAGCTGCATTATTTCCATTTGGAAAGATTTTTATGGGTGTCCGCCATCGTAATGTATATCCTTCACGAGGATTAAAGATCGATTTATTGGGATTAGGATTTGAGTACACATTTTCCTGGCAAAGCATTTTAGTAACCCAATTAGGATCCAGTGTGGCGGTAGGTTCAATTGGGACAGGCGTGGGAGCAGTCCATTCAGCAACAGGCAGACTTGAAGTCAAGTTCTCTGGAATGGACATCCTGTCTGGATTTACAAACAACCAGCCTGACCCGCTTTGATTGTACTTAACAAAGAGCCAGACTTTCATACTGTTGATATCTTGCGACCTGCCGTCATACCCAGTCACCACAACCGTATCCACTGAATTAATCTGGGCAACTTCTTCACATTCAAAAAACGGGCATGTTCTAACACTTAAAGTAAATCCTTCCTTCAAGGTGATGTTGTTGTTCGAAACAACCATAGGAACCATCCCGGTTGCGGCAGAAAGCTGGGAGTTTACAGATGCCTGGCATCCTGCTATGAATACAATCACCAAGGATATAGAGATTTTCAAAATATTTTTCATGTTAGTATTCTAGCATCCATTCCTGGATGCACATTTCCTAATAATCTCTGTTTATTTTTTTCAAAAATTACTGATTATGAATTCAATCGTTGAATCTAGCATTTTAGTAATAAAAACCCCTCACCAGTACAGGTACCTGAGGGGTCAAAAGCTCCTCGACCAGGACTCGAACCTGGAACCTAGCGGTTAACAGCCGCCCGCTCTGCCGAATTGAGCTATCGAGGAAGGCGATGGGAATTATAGGGGGGTTGAAGTCAATTGTCAAGGAGGGCACTCCTTGCACGGGCGGGATGGCGATATTCGGATATTTTCACTCCAATTAAGACAATTGAAGGTGATTAATATGACAATCCACCCCTTCAATTGATTGACAAATCGCGCAAATTTGTGCTATCCTATGCCCTGACTTGCTGGGTGACCACATCCAGACATCAGAAAGGACTTTTAAAAATGGCTCACAGAATCAATCCCGATGTATGCATCGCCTGCGGCGCATGCGAACCGGAATGCCCCACCTCCGCCATCACGGAACAGGGCGGCAGCTATGTGATCGACGAATCCAAGTGCACCGACGACGCCAAGTGCGTTGAGGTGTGCCCCGTTGAAGCAATCGCGAAGGTAGCTTAATCCCCTGCACCTTCACAGAGGCAGCTCAAACGCTGCCTCTGTCTCTTTAACGTTATAATCTTTTTTATCACTACCAGGAGGAAACCATGACCTACCAGATCCAACCCGATGTGTGCATCGCCTGCGGCGCATGCGAACCGGAATGCCCCGAACAGGCCATTTCCGAAAAGGGCGGTGTGTTCGTCATCGATGAAACAAAATGCAAGGACCACGCCAAGTGTGTGGAGGTCTGCCCGGTGGGTGCGCCCATCAAGAAGGAACAGAAATTATTGACTTCCTAGATGGCTTTGTCCGGACTTAATTCTGAATCCTCATTACCATAGCGTAAACAAAAGACAAGCAGCCATATGGCTGCTTGTTGCGTTTTATTAAGGATGGCGTGGGGTAAGTTCCAAAATGCAGGGTTATAATTTTTTTTGAGCTGATTTTGTCATTACGAGCGCGAAGCATCCACGCCGAGGGCTGAAACGGAGTAAAGAGGGATTCTTCGTCACCAGAAGCGTTTCTCAGACCCTCACGTAAAATACACTCAGGGCGGTCGCAAAAGATGCTCCCAATGACAAAGTCAAGAAGAGAGATCCTTCACTCACCCGCACCAAAGGCGGGTTTCGTTCAGGATGACATGTCGGAGAGGACGAGTTGATGGAGAGGATGAGATGAAAAAATATATTGCAGTGGCGGGAAACATCGGGGTCGGAAAATCCACGCTGGTGGATCTGTTGTGCAAGGACATGAAATGGGAGCCTTTTTACGAGCCGGTCACCGCAAACCCGTACCTTTCGGATTTTTACCGGGATATGTCCGCCTGGTCGTTCCACTCGCAAATATTCTTCCTCGGTCACCGCCTGCAGATCCAAAAGGACCTCATCCATTACCCGGGCTCGGTGGTGCAGGACCGCAGCATCTACGAGGACGCCGAGATCTTTGCCCGCAGCCTGTTCACCCAGGGCTACTTTTCCCCGCGCGATTATGAAACCTACCGCACCATGTATGAAACGCTGACCGAGTTCCTGCCCGCACCCAACCTGATGATCTACCTGCGCGCCTCGGTGCCCACCCTGGTCAAGCGCATCAACAAACGCAACCGCGATTACGAACGGAAAATATCACCCATCTACCTGGAGAACCTCAACACGCTGTATGAGGAATGGATCAAGAGCTTCGTGCTGTGCCCGGTGCTCACCGTCCCGGCGGATGACCTGGATTACGTTGCCAACGCGGAACATCTCAGCCTGGTGATCAGCAAGGTACAGGAAAAACTGACCGGCAAGGACGAAGTGGTCTTTTAATCCCCGCTGGTTAAATTAAAATAACCGTGGCAAGCCCCCGTGCTCCCACGGTTGTTTTTAATTGGTTTATCCTACACGGGTGTGGGTTCCACCGGCGGCGGTTCGACGGGCGGCATGTTCACGTGGGGAGCTATGTTCGGCGCAACCCCCACCGGGTCAACGGTGAGCTTGATCGCAGTGCGAATTTTATCCTCAATTTCCACATCGACGAATTCGGCGGTGAACAGCACCGTCATACCATCTTCCGCAAGGTACCCCTTGGCAAGCACGAGTGCCTTCACTGCCTGGTTTACTGCACCAGCACCGATCGCCTGAACTTCGGCGTGTTTGTGCTCACGCATAACCCCCGCAATGGCTCCTGCCACGGCTGCCGTGCGAGAATTCGCCTTTACCTTGATGATGTCCATGATCTTCTCCTTCTCCTGATGTTGAAACATTGATGGTCATAAACAAAAAATCGGCAAATCCTCTAAACTGTATTTAAATTGTACATAAATTCAGCATATTTACAAGCCATCCATCCCCAGTTGTTTAATGGTTAATAGTTGTAGCAGTAGGGCTTGTGGATAAGTGGAAAAGTCGTTGGGTGCTCAACAATCCCCCAGCCCTGTAGCCACCAGATAAATTTTCCGCCAGATATGCCGGTGATCGCATCACCAACTTTCTCCACACATGTGGATAATTATTGGATAAATTCATGGTTCCCCAGGAGTTGCGGTAATTTAGGGTCAACCTTACCTTTTTCATTGTAATTCAGTATTTAAGGTGGGGATAAATTGAACACTTGTCCACATATTTACCCGGTTATCCACAGTTTTTACCCAGTTATCCACAGATTTTTACCTTTTGGATGACTTTTGGTCACAACCCATTTTGACCGGCATATGACTCCAAATAGTCGTCCAATTGGTCAAGGATGCCGTCGAGCGCTTCCAATTTTGCAGGAATCCGCTCCGGCGAAAATCCAAGCATGGCGCATACTGAGCGCATGGATTTTTGAATGGAACTGGTCTCCCGGGAATTCTGTGCGGCAATGACCCAGGTGCGCAGGAGGATCCAGATGGATTCCGCGGGCGACTCGGTAAAAAATCCTGCTGCCACGGAGGTGTAATATTTACGGCGGCAGGGAGCAAGCAGCGCAGGATATTTGGATTCCTGACCAAACGAGAGCAGCACCCCCTCCCAATCCTTGTACCAGGTCTGCCAGATGTCGTCATCGATGGGTTCCGGCATCAACAACGATTGCAGTTTGCCAGCCAGCTCGGGTACACCGTTGATGGTGGCAATGACTGGAAGCCCGGTCCAGAAGCGGCGCACAGGCAGAGGAATGGATCCGCAGCAGGCAATGGCGTTGCCGCATTTTTCGATGGTATCTAGGTAGGTGGACATGAAATCTGCAAATTTGGCAGGCGGTTCCGTGGAAAGGGTGGACCAGGTATTGCGGGCTTCGCTGGTGAGCATGGAGCAGCGTGCCAAGATATTTTCGGGGGACATGAACTGGGCGGTGGCACCCGCCAGCATGAACTCGAACCAGTGCCCCACGTCGTACAGCAGCTTGGGTCCCGACCAAAGGGTGGAACCGATCCAGATATCCTTCCGCAGGGTGCGCGGCTGGCGGAACAACGATTCAGGCAAATGGTGAATGTCGATGTGGATCTCGTCGCTGACACGCACCATCTCGCGCGGTTCGATGGGTTGATTGCTGTGGACGAACACCAGGTCGATATCGGTGGTGCCGAACAGGAGGGATTCCTCCTGCATCAGCGAACCGCACAGGAAAATGCATTGGAGCGTGACATTCTTTTCCGCCCGTTCCCTGGCGGCGGTGGCAGCGATAGTGAGCAAAGCGTCCCTGGTGATCCTCATTTAATTTCCCTCTGATGGAAGATGAATAAATAATTTTCCTACGAAACCGGTTTTTCCGCCAGCGGCAGCAATGGCTGCTGAGGGGGCTGCGCCAACGCTTCGCGGATCTTGTTTTCCACACACTTCAGGTCCTCGGGATTGCGCACGTAATCCAGGCTGTTGGTATCCACGGTGAGAACCGGCATGGTCTGGATGTGTTTTTGGAAATATTCATCGTAAGCGTTGTGGAGCTCTTCGATGTATGCCTGCTCCATCTGGCGTTCATAGGTGCGGTCGCGAGAAGCGATCCGCTGCATGAGCACGGGAGGTTCAGCGCGCAAGTAAACGATCAGGTCGGGTGTGGGGACTTTTTCCGCCAGGGCTTCATGCACCTGGTTGTACACAACCAGTTCATCACCCTTCAGGTTAATGCGTGCGAACAGGGCATCCTTATCGAAGGTATAGTCCGATATCACGGATTTGCCTTCTGCGAGCAGCGACGGCAGATTGCGGCGCTGCTGGTGGTAACGGCTGAGCAGAAAGAAGATCTGGGTCTGGAAGGCATAGCGCGCCCGGTCGGAATAAAAATTACTGAGGAATGGGTTCTCTTCAAAGACCTCCAATTGGAGGTCGGCGCTGAAGGCGTTTTGCAGCAGGCGGGCAAGGGTGGTCTTTCCAACCCCGATGACACCTTCGATGGCAAAATACATGGAAACTCCTGTAGATGTGGTTGGTACGGATGACCCGAAGTTGAAAGCAGGGGATTTCTCAGAGCAATGGAAAGGCGATCTGCTTGTTAAAAAAGACGACCGCACGACCTGTTTTCACTTGACACCTGCCCATCCGGGTCTACACTTAAGTTATACCATAAGTAGTAAGGACAGGAGGAAAGAATGCCAACTCTCAACCGTGTAGAACTGATCGGGCGCTTGGGAGCCGATCCCAAAAAACGTATCACTCCCAGGAAAAACAATGTCAGCTCGTTCACGGTGGCAGTGGACCGGCATTGGAAATCCGGTGGCGAAGCCAAGCACACCACCGACTGGTTCAACGTGGAAGCCTGGGGAAAGCTTGGGGATATCTGCGACAAATTCCTGAAAAAAGGCCGCCTGGTATATATCGAAGGCAGGCTGAAGACGGATAAATATGAACATTCCGGCGAAACCCGCTACTTTACCAAGGTGATCGCCAGCACTTTGCAGATGCTGGAAAAGAAGATCGTGGATGCCGAAGAGGACGTTATTGCAGCCGAAGAACAGGCTGAGGAATAACGGGTTCCCGAGGATATTTTTTTCAAGAAAAAATGAACGATTTTTAAGCGGTTGTCAGACAAAGCCCGAAAATGAGATTGAAAAACGGCAGATTCCAAATCTGCCGTTTTAATTATTTCTCGAAAAATTACCTTTTTTTACGGTTTTTCTGAGATCGAATCCTACTTCACCGGGATGATTTCCAGCTGCTTGACCAGGTCTTCCAGGACATTGAAGCCGCCCTGCCAGAAGGATTCCTTGTAAACGTCGATCCCGGCATCTTTAAGCAGTTCGACAGGTGCCTGTGAACCTCCGGTGGAAAGGATCTTGGTGTAACGCGGCTTGAAGGATTCGCCTTCCTGCCTGAACTGCTTGTAGAGGGAAAGCACCAGGAGCTGTCCGAATGCATAAGCATACACATAGAATGGCACGTTGTAGATGTGAGGGATGCACACCCATTCCCATTTAAATTCATCCGACACATCCACCGCATCGCCAAACTGCAGCTTGAGGTTCCTGGTATATGCTTCATTCAGCTCGTCCACCTGGGCATTGTTGTTGATCATGTCGTGGGCTTCTTTTTCGAACAATGCAAAGAAAACCTGGCGCTGGATGGTGGCGTAGGCATCGTCCACCTGGCGGAAGAGCACATCGCGCCGGACGGCTTCGTCGCTTTCCTCTTTGAGCAGCTTGTCCACCAGCAGCATCTCGGCAAACGTGGAGGCAGTCTCCGCCAGCGGCAGGCAGGCATGCTGCGTATACATACTGTGGTGCTCGGCGGACATGGAGTGAATGGCATGCCCCAGCTCATGCGCCATGGTGGAGACATCATCCACTTTACCCTGGAAATTGAGCAGCACCCAGGGGGTCAGCTCCGGGGTCACGGTCTGGCAGAAGGCGCCATCGCGCTTTCCCTTGCGCACTTCGGAATCGAGGTGTTTATCCTTGAAAACCCGTTCCGCCATGGACGCAAATTTGGGATCGAATTCATTGAACGAACCCAGCACCATGTTGGTGGCTTGATCGTACGTGTACGTCTTGTCGGATTTGGCAATGGGGGCGTAAATATCATAGCGGCGCAAGCGATCCATTTTCAGCCATTTTGCCTTTAGTTGGAAGTAGCGCTGGAACACGGCGGTGTTCTTTTTGGCGGTTTCCAGGAGCGTATCCACCACCGCATCGGGGATATCGTTGGCTAGGTTGCGGGTGGAAATGGGGGTGGAATATCTGCGCAGACCCACATTCTCGTTGCGCCAGTCGCGGGCGATGGTCTGGTACATCTGCCCGAGAATCGGACCATCGGTGCCGTACACCCGGTACATTTCCTTGTAGCAACGTTCGCGCAGGTCGGGATCTTCACCGCGCACGTGCATCATCAACTGACCGCGGGTGAGTTCCTGCATTTTGCCATCGATTTCAACCTTGAACACGTAGCGGTTGGTGATCGAGGAATACAACGTGTTGAGGGCATTGAACCCGGTGACATTCTTGAGGTTGAGGATCTTCTCTTCCGGTTCGCTCAGTGTAAAGGGTTTGAAGTGACGGATCGATTCCAACCAATAACGGTAATCGCCGGAATCTTTCATCAGCTCATTTGCCTGTTCATCGGGAACATCCTTCCACCACAACGAGAAGAACAGGATGCGGTTGGACATTTCCGCAACAAACTGGTCGACGCGGGCGGTCAGCGCCTGGGCGGGCTGATCCTGAGTATCAGCATTGAAGGCAAGCTGGGCAAAGCAGAAAATGCGTGCGCCGATCTTTTCCGCCTCTTCCATCTGCTTGATGATCTTGATGAATTCCGGTCCGGAAATATCCTCATGCAAACGCGGACGTACCTTTTCGATGTCTGAGACCTGTTTTTCGACGGTTTTAAATGCAGTTTCCAGTTCTTTGCTCTGCAGCCCCGGATACAGGTCGTCGAGACTCCAGCGGGAAGGTTTGTAATTGGTATTGGTCATGGCAAATCCTTTTAATGCGGTTGGTTTTGAACAACTCTGTGATTATACCCGAGGGATTTAAGTGCGCTGGAAAATGCATCTTGATTTTCCAGCGCTTCCCTCTTTAATTCTTGAATTATCTTATTCGAATTTATAGCGCCACACGGCCAGGATAAAAAATAACAACGCATACCCAAACAATATCGCACATGGCAGCAGCACCGACTGAAACCCCAGGCCGCGCAGGATGATATTCTGAAAGCCATCCATCACCCAGGCTCCCGGCGTGGCATGACCGATGGCGTAAAATGCCGGGCTGGTACCTTCCAGCGGGAACCAGGCGCCCCCCAGTGCTGTGAGCAAGAACATGGCGATCAGCGGTCCCATGATGGCATGTTCCGAGCTTTTGGAAATGGCGCCAAAGAACAATCCCAGGCTGCCACAAAACAGCGCCACTGCCAGCATCATCAGCAGGGTGGCTGCCGGGACGCGCAGATAATCTACTTTGAAAATGAACTGACCGGCAAGCACCAGGATGGTCTCCTGCAGGAACACGGTGATGGTGTTGCCCAGCAGGTGCCCCAGGATGATCTCGGTCTTGGTGACCGGCGCGGTGAGCAGGCGCGTGACGGTGCGGTTCTTGCGTTCCATAACCATGATCGCCGCAGCGCCGATCAACCCGCCAATGGCAAACTGTAGCAGCATGCCCGGCGAGGTTTGCACGTAACCGCTGAACCCCGTTTTATTGGCGGCCGCGGAAACGGGTTTGGTGGTGACACTGACCGAGGGATCTTGCCAGGCTTGCATGGCGGCAGTGACAGCTTCGATCTTATAGGCTTGCGGATCAGGAATTTGCTGTTGAGTGGAAGCTGCCTGCCCGGATAAACGAGCGGTCTCCAGCGCACCCATCCATTGCGAAATATTACGCTGTAGCTCCGCCATGACCGTTTGCCCTCCGGTGCCAGCCGGGTTGGCAACGATGGTTAACTGCACATCTTTTTCGTTGATCAAATCATTGCTGTATCCAGCAGGGATGATCATCGCACCTGCCAGTTTACCGGTATTGATCAGGTTGCTGATCCCGGCTTCATCCGCGGAGGTCAACTCCTTTAATTTAATAGTCCCGGATTTTTCAAGAGTACCGACCAGGATTTGGGTGAGAGCACCCTGCGGGTCGTTATTGATCAAACCCACAATCAAGCGCGTATCGGTTTGGGCGTTTCCTCCGAATAAAATTCCCATCAGGAACGTAAAAGCAAGCGGCATGATCACCAGGAACAGCGCCGACATGCGGTCTCTGGAAATTTGTTTCAGATCTTTAAATGCGATTGTCAGGATATTCACGGCAGTCTCCTAGTTGAACCTGCGGCGGAACAGCAGGATGCCAATGAGCATCGAGACTGCACCGATTGCCAGCATCACCAGCACCGGGATGACAAAATTCCCGGAGGTTTCGCCGACAGCAATCTTAAAGGCGCGCATTGCCCATCCGTGGGGAGTAAGCAGGTTGGCAATTTCAAAAGCTTTTGGAAGACTCTGGAACCCCCCGGTAAACAAACCTCCCAGCATGCCAAGCACTGTGAGCACCCCACCCAGCATGATACCGGTCTGGCGTTCATTCTTGATGAACGACATCAGGAAGATGCCAAAGCCGGACGCGAGGAACACGAGCACCAGGCAAACGATGCTGATTTTGACAGGGTCACCCCAATTGATCCTGAAGAAAAGCGTTGAAAGCAGCATCAACACCACAATTTGAACTGAGATCATGATCATCGACCCGATCACTTTTCCAATCAATATCGTGGCAGGCGAGGTTGGCGTTACCGCAAGGCGCGCCAGGGTCTGGTCATCCTGCTCGCGGATGATGGACTGGGCGTTGAGCGCTCCCGTGTAAAAAACAAAATAAATGATCATGCCAGCCATGATCACGCCGGCGATGGCTTGCATGGTGGATTTTCCTGATGCGGATGCGACAGGCGTCCGCAGGTCCACAATCGGCAAAGCTCCGTTTGAACCGGGCACATTGGCCACCGACCAGTTGACATACGATTGCGCCACCTGCCCTGAAAGCATCCCATCGACCTTCAATCCATTTGCGGTAAGCTGTTCGGAAACCACCTGCACCGCAATCTTGCTGCCATTGAAGTCATTGACGTACTGTCCGATGATGGATTGAACGATGGCCGGCGCGAGGGACGAAGCCGGGTCATGGATGATGGCAAGTGCAGTATGCGCATCGGACTGCATGGCAGATGAGGTGAAATCTTCCGGGATGATGAGCGCTGCATTGATCTGTTTATCCAAAATTGCCTGGCGGGCGCTGGATTCATCCGTAAAATCCGAGACCGCCAGTAGATCCTTAAAGGTGGGTTCGGTGAGTACGTTTACAAGCTCATCCCCTAAAACGACTGGAACATCACTGACGGCGATATCTTGGTTAACAATGCCCAGTTTGATCAGATTGATGCTGGATTCGGAGCTTCCCGCGCCACCAAATGCAAGGTAGATCAACCCGGTAATGAGCAGCGGAGCTACGAACATCATCACCAGAGTGAACGCGCTGCGCGTGGAGCGCAATAAATCCTTGAAGGCGATATCGAAAGCTTTCATACGTTATCCCGCAATGCCCTGCCGGTAAGCTGCAGGAATACCGTTTCCAGGTTGGGTTCTTTTATTTCGACGGTGAGGATGCGCAGCCCCAGCCTGGAGGTCAATTCAAACAAGCGCGGCAGTACCGTATCGCTGTCGTCTGCCAGCAGGGATAATTTACCGTCTTCGCTGGTGACTTTCTTTACACCTTTTACTTTTTCAACATCCTTTACTGTACCATCCACGGGAGCATTGAGGGTCAGATCGATGCGGTCGAGTTCGCCAACGATCTTGACCAATTCGGCGTGTGTACCGCTGGCGATGATCTCGCCATGATCCATGATGGCAATATGATCGGAAAGCTCCTGGGCTTCCTCCATGTAATGCGTGGTATAGAGCACGGTGCAGCCACGCCGGTTGAGTTCCTTGACCGAATCCAGGATGTTGCGCCGCGATTGCGGATCGATACCCACCGTGGGTTCGTCCATGATGATCAGTTCCGGTTGGTGCAGCAGCGCTACACCGATGTTAACCCGGCGCTTCATCCCTCCCGAAAACTTGCCCACCATTCCCTTCTGGCGCTCCTCAAGACTGATGATCTTAAGCACTTCGGAGATGCGTTTTTTCAATGCTGCCCCGCGCAACCCGTACATCTTGCCCCAAAAAGCGAGATTCTCGCGGGCGGTCAGGTCTTCATACAATGCCACTTCCTGCGGGACCACCCCCAATGCTTTTTTCACCGCCATCGGCTCCTTCACAACCGAATGTCCCATCACCAGCGCGTCACCCTTGGTGGGTGCCAGCAGTGTGGAGAGCATGGAAATGGTGGTTGTCTTGCCGGCTCCGTTAGGTCCCAGCAAACTAAAAATCTCACCTTTGCGAATGGTGAAATTAATCCCCTTGACGGCGTGGATATCCTTGTATTTCTTATCCAATCCCTTGGCTTCAACTGCATATTCTAATGTCATGGAACCCTCCGATAGTTGCATTGTAATTCTTCAGCAATTTGCTGACATCCTTCAAATGGATGATATCTGCCGGGTAAGTATCCTCCCCTAGATGGGAACATGTAGAGTCGTGTCGACCTACTTTTTTGCTTTGCGAGACGAGAGTAGATGGTCCAGCAATTTTCCATGCAACCCCGGGGTGGCGGTGAGGATGGCATACGGCGGTTTAAAGTAGTCTGAACCACCATCGAGGTCGGTGACCACCCCTCCAGCTTCCTGCACCATGAGGATGCCGGCAGCGATATCCCAGGGTTTGATACCTAACTCCCAGTAGCCGTCAAAGCGACCGGCTGCCACATAGCACATATCCAGCGCAGCGGATCCAAGGCGGCGCACACCCTGCGAGCGGCGAGCAAAGTAGCCGAAATGATCGAGATTGTTGTTCTCGTTGGTGTGAATATCGTAGGGGAAACCGGTCACCAGCAGGCTGTCGATCAGTTCCGTATGGTGTGAAACGTAGATGAGCTGGTCGTTACGGAATGCTCCCTTGCCGCGTTCGGCGGAAAAAAGTTCGTTTTGCATGGGGTCATATACAACACCAAACTGCAGGATCCCTGCATGGCTGTACCCGATGGATACGGTAAAGATCGGGACGCCATGGGCGTAATTAATCGTACCATCCAACGGATCCACATACCAACAATTGTCTATATCGCCACTATGCTTTCCAGACTCTTCACTTATAAGGGTGTGGCTTGGAAATAATTTGCGGATCTCACCGAGCAGGTAATCTTCGGAACGCTGGTCCATTTCCGTCACCAGGTCAATAGCGCCTTTATGCCCGATCTTATGCTCGTGCCCGAATCCATCTCTAAGAATCTTGCCTGCTTCGAGGGCCCAGGTTTTTATTTGATTGAGGGTTGGCTGCATGTGGTTTATCCTTGAATATCTTGGCGATGAACCCATTGATTGTACAGCATATCTGCATTAATGATTTCCATGTAATTTCCCGCTTGTATTTCATATTGAACATTCGTATAATAAGTGCACAATTGTTCAAAGGGGATGGATGCCATGACTGGAAAAAACGCATTGGATTACCACGAACCGGATCGCTTTTTGCAAATGCAATTGCAGGCAGCCTGGCTGTATTACATCAAGGACCTCACCCAGCAGGAGATTGCCACCCGGTTGGGGATTTCGCGGGTAAAAGTGACGCGGCTCATCCAGCAGGCTCGCTCCAGCGGCTTGGTAAGCATCTCTATTAACAGCCCTACCAAAATGTATTTTGAGCTTCAGGACCAGCTTATCCGGAAGTTCCTTCTCAAGGACGCCGTCATCACCGTGCCTTCCGATGATAGGGAGAATTTGATGCCCGTGCTTGCCAATGGAGCTGCCAATTATCTGGCTACCCAGCTGAAACCCGGAATGGTCATCGGTGTCGGCGTGGGCAGGACGGTGGCGCTCATCCCGCAATTCTTCCAGCCCAACAAGGAAGTGGATTGCACGTTCATTGAACTCTCCGGTGGTCCCACCGCATTTTTTATGACCAATTCCCAGGCGGATGTGATCTACGCAATGGCGGAGAAAGCGGGTGGCAGTGCGGTCCACCTGAAAGCGCCGTTCTTTGTTGAAAATGCCGAGGCGCGCGAGATCCTCCTCCGCAACCCGCTCATCAAACAGAACATGGATATGGCTCACCAATGCGACATGGCGATCTTTAGCGTTGGGGTTGTCGATACCGACAGCATGCTTATCCAACACGGCATCGTCAGCCGCAGCGAGATGACCGCGCTGGTCGCGAAAGGTGCCCTGGGCGACGTGCTCACCCATCTATTTGATAAAAATGGCGTCGAAGTACGCTCCTCGCTGAGCGACCGCTTAATCGGGTTGAACATCGAAGACCTTTCCCGCATTCCCTTGAGAGTGTTGGTAGCGGGAGGGAAAGAAAAACATGCAAGCATATTGGCGGCATTGACCGGAAAATGGGTGGATGTTCTGATCACCGATCAAGCCACAGCACAATGGTTGGTATCCCACGCAGAGGAGACTGGCAGAGATGGCAGATAAATATGTGATGGCGCTGGATGCTGGCAGCGGGTCGGGGCGCTGCCTGGTGGTCAGCCTGGATGGCAAGAAATTTTTCGCCACCAAGAAAGACTGGTTCTACTTCACCCCACCGGGATTGGCTTCCTCGGCAAATGAATTTCACCCGGATGAATTCTGGCAGGTCTTTGTGGATTGCATCCGCGAAACGATGGCAAAAGCAGGCATCCATGGCAAGGATGTGCTGGCAGTGAGTTCCACCAGCCAACGCGAGGGTCTGGTTGCCCTGGATAAGGAAGGGAAGGAATTGTATGCGGGTCCCAACCGCGATTTCCGCGCAGCCATGGAGGGGATTTACGTAACGAATAATTATGGCGATGAAATCTACCGCCGGTCGGGTCATTATCCCAACGGGTTGTTCGGCATTGCCCGCCTGTTGTGGTTCAAGAAAAACAAACCGGAGCTATTTGCCCGGTTCGCCACCGTACTTTCGATGAACGACTGGGTGCTGTTCCGTGTATCGGGCGAGCGGGTATCCGAACCGACCAACGCCAGCGAAACAGCGATGTACGACATCCAGAAGCATGAATGGATGAAAGACATCACCAACAAATTGGAGTTTCCGGACCTGCTGCCTCCTGTAAAAAATGCCGGGGTTGTAATCGGTGCAGTGACCAGGCAGGTCGCTGAGCAGACCGGATTGAAAGAAGGCACCCCGGTGGTCACCGGCGCGGCGGATACCCAATGCGGGCTGCTGGGATGTGGCTTGATGAATGCTGATGAAACGGGCATCATTTCAGGCACCACCACTCCCGTCCAGACCATCACCGATACCGTAATCCTGGACCCGCAGATCCGCACCTGGGCGGACCCTTATGTGATACCGGGCAAGTACGTGCTGGAAAGCAACAGCGGTGGCTCCGGAAGCGTATTCCAATGGCTGCGCGACACAATAGGCGAAAGCGAAGTCATGCGCACCAGCCCGGAACAGGCGTATGCAGAAATGGTGAAGATCGCCGGGAAAGCGCCAGCGGGTTCGAATGGGGTGTTGATCCATTCCGGGGTGAATATTTTCAACGCCAAAAAGATCGGCATGCCGGTGAACGTTTTCCTGCTGGGATTAAGCCCGCTCACCGGGGACGCAGCTTCCGGAAAAGGGTTGATCATCCGCGCCATGCTGGAAAATTTCGTATACGGTGCCAAAGCCAACTTCGACCAGGTGGTGGAAGTGCTGGGAAGGCAACCAACCACGATCGGCGTATGCGGCGGACTCTCGAAGTCCGACCTGTACAACCAGATCATGGCGGATGTGCTGGCACTGCCGGTGAGAGTACCGGTCTGCCGGGAGGGTACTGGGGTGGGTTGTGCCATCTGCGCCGGGATAGGTACCGGTCAGTTCAAGGATTTTGCCGATGGCGTACAGGCGATGGTGCGCATCGACCGTGTGTATGAACCGGATGCTCAGACAGCGAACAAATATAAGAACTATTACCGGCGCTGGTTGAAATCCTTTTTGAGTTACATTCAGTAAATAAGGAGAAGATCGATGAAAATATTTATCACTGCATCTCTTTCCAAGGAAGGCGTGAAAGCGCTGGAAAAATTCGGCGAGGTAAAATACGCCCCCATGGCGGAGACCAAGCAGCTCCTGGGTGGCAGCGGACTGGTGGAAGCGTTGAACGGAGTGGATGTGTTCATCACGGAAGCCGACAATTTGAAGAAACCGCAGATCGATAAATTGACCACCCTGCAGGTCATTTGCTCCTGCCGCGGCAACCCGGTCAACATCGATATCAATTGCGCCACCGAGCACGGCATCCCCGTGCTGCGCGTGCCGGGTCGCAACGCACAGGGGGTTGCCGAACTGGCAGTGACGCTGATGCTCATGCTCGGCAGGCATATCCCGGAGGCGGAAAAGCTGCTGCGCCGCAAGGATACCTCGCAGGACATGACCATGATG
This sequence comes from uncultured Chloroflexia bacterium, assembly GCA_963699305.1. Lineage (GTDB taxonomy): Bacteria > Chloroflexota > Anaerolineae > Anaerolineales > Anaerolineaceae > JBGQAS01. The sequence continues at coordinate 2,043,024 of OY969431.1, forward strand.
GCAAAGGTCTATTTCGATCTGAAAGGCAGGGAGATCTGGCACAAAAAAGTCGGGCTGGTGGGATTTGGCTCGATCGGGCGTAAAGTGACCGAACTGCTAACGCCCTTCGGATGCACCATCCTGGCATGCGACCCCTTCGTGGTAGCCGGGGTGATGGAAAAAGCGGGAGCGAAAAAAGTGGAGTTGGAAACTTTGCTCAAGGAGAGCGATTTTGTCAGCATGCACGTGATGCCCGCGCCGGAAAACAAGGGCATGATCGGTGCGGCTCAGGTAGCGCTGATGAAACCGACAGCATATTTCATCAACACTGGCAGGTCGTGGGTGACCGATGAAAACGCCCTGTTCGAGGCGTTGCGCGATCACAAGATTGCCGGAGGAGCGTTTGATGTGTTCGATAAAGAACCGCTCTCCATCGACCATCCCTTCCTGACCCTCGATAACGTCATCCTGCTGCCCCATATCGGCGGGAATACTCTTGAGGTCGAGGAGCATCAGACGGAGATCCTAGTCCCCGAGCTGGAAAAATTATTCAACGGAGAAAAACCAGAGATCATCGTTAACCCACAGGTGCTGGAAACGTTCAAGATCAGAAAGTAGTGTGACCAATGGCTGTCATTCCTATCAAATGGAAGGTCCTGCGCGTCAACCTCAGCGACCGGTCGGTGAAGATCGAAGAACTGGATGCGATATTCATCCGCAAGTATCTCGGCGGGCGGGCAGCAGGAGCATATTTCCTGCTCAAGGAAATTCCCGCCGGTGCCGACCCGCTAGGTGAGGAAAATAAATTGATCTTCGCGACCGGGGTGCTGACGTATACCAGGCTCTCCGGCGCCAACCGTTACAGCGTCCTGGCGAAATCTCCACTGACCGGAGGTTTTGGCGAAGCGGAGGCGGGCGGTTGGTGGGGTCCAGCCCTGGTTTCGGCTGGTTTCAATATCATCATCATCGAAGGCAAATCCGAAACACCAGTCTATCTTTGGATCGAAGACGGCAAGGCAGAATTGAAGGATGCCCAACCCATTTGGGGCAAGGGCAACCGTGAAACCTACCATTGGCTGCGCGGTCAGCATGGCAGCGTGCGTACCGTGCAGATCGGTCCTGCCGGGGAAAACCTGGTACGCTTTGCCAGCATCGTCAACGAAATGCGTCACGTGAACGGTCGCAGCGGGTTGGGCGCGGTAATGGGCTCCAAAAAACTGAAAGCCATTGCCGTACTGGGAACTGGCAAACCACAGATCGCCGACCCCGAGAAATTTAAGGCATGGAAAAACTGGCACGATAAATCGCTGCTGGAATCTTTTTACGGCAAATATTTCCGCGAGCATGGAACCCCTTCAGGGTTCGATTACCAGAACGTGATGGGGTCGCTGCCCACCCGCAACTTCAACGACGACACGTTCGAGCATGTCGCCAAATTGTCGTCGACAGTTCTGGAACAAAAATATATCAAGAAACATGGAACATGCTTTGGTTGTGTCCTGCGCTGCAAACCTGTGGCATTCATCGCCGATGATCCCGTGGCGGACCCGGAACTTGGCGGACCGGAATATGAAACAATGGCTGCCCTCGGATCTCTGTGCGGTATCTCCGACCTGGCAACCGTCGTTAAAGCCAACGCATTATCCGCTGACCTGGGCATGGACAGCATCTCGCTTGGCAGCACGATCGCATTTGCCATGGAGTGTTTTGAAAAAGGTCTGCTCACCAGGGAACAGACCAACGGTTTGGAACTGAACTTTGGCAATTCGGAAGCCATGCTGCAGCTTATCCATGATATTGCCGTGCGGCAGGGTTTCGGAGATTGGTTGGCTGAAGGCAGTAAACGCGCAGCGGGAAAAATAGGCAAGGGTGCGGATCAGTTCGCCATGCAGGTGAAGGGGCAGGAACTGCCCATGCATGATGCCCGAGTCAAGCCCGGGCTGGCGCTGGCATACGCGGTCAACCCCGCCGGAGCCGACCACAACACCGCACCGATGGATGACATGTATTCCAAGAAGGGTCAGTTCCTGAGTTCGGCAGCTCCGCTGGGGATCCTGGAACCGGTGCCGGAAACCAGCTTCAGCGCCGATAAAGTACGATTGTATACCTACCTGGCATTGGAACGCGGCATCACCAACTGCCTGCTGTTGTGTAATTTCGTCGGCATCCCCACCACACCGGTCACACTGCCCAAACTGGCGGAGGTGGTCAGCGCGGTCACTGGCTGGGAAACGAGCTCATGGGAATTGATGAAAGTATCCGAACGGGGCATTACCTTGGCGCGCTTGTTCAACATCAAGCATGGCATCACCAGCGCCAAAGATACCCTGCCCGGCCGCATGTTCGTTCCGGTCAAATCGGGACCCAAAGTGGGCAGGGTTGTGAAACAGGAAGAATTCATGGAAGCCAAGGCTTTGTATTATTCCTTGCTGGGCTGGGATCAAAACGCCATCCCAACCAAAACCAAACTTATCGAATTAAATATTTCTGAATTTCAGATTGCAGAGAAAGGAGGATAACCAACCACAGTTATCCCTTTATGTTGTTGTATTTTCCAGATCAAAAAATTCACAATTTTGGAGGTATTCCTATGGCAGGCTTTGCAACACCCGATGAAATGAAACCCGTCGTTCAAAAATGGCTGGACTTGATGGTCAAGGACACGCCAATCTCAGAGAAATGCAAGGGCATCAATTGTTCCATGCAGTTCATCATGACCGATTTCGAATTCACATTCTTCACCAATTTCTTCGATGGAAAAGTGAGCGGTGGAGTCGGCAAGGCGGAACCCAAGGCGATGGTCGACTTGGAGATGAGCAGCGAGACCTTCGATGGCATGATGACCGGCGAAGTGGACGGTGCTTCGGCAGCCATGTCGGGAGAACTATCCTTCTCCGGGGACATGAGCGCAGCCATGGGGCTGCAAGCGCTCCAGGAAGACATGATGCGTCTTTGGTTACTCTCAAAATAAACGCCCAACGCACCCAGGATGGGGTGCGCAGCAGCAATTTGGCGCACCCCGATCCTTCAAAGGAGTCTGTATGAATGATAAGGAATTAAAGGAACAACTAGCACAAATGACGCTGGAGCTTTACCGGGCGGGTGTGGTTACACCCAAAGGGGGCAATCTCAGTGTGCGCAGCGTGGAGCGTGAGAACGCGGTTTGGATCACCCCCAGCCAGATCAATAAAAGCACGCTGACCGGCGACCAGATGGTACTGGTTGATTTTGACGGAAAAAAACTGGAAGGCGAAGCGCGCCCTTCGGTGGAATCCGTCTATCACGCCGGGCTGATGCGGCTGCGCAAGGATGTGAATTCCGTGGTGCACACGCATGCCCCGTTGGCCACTGCTTTTGGTGCCCTGGATTTGAAAATCCCGGCCTTCGACCTGGATGCAGTGATGGTCATGGGTTATCCCCGCGTGCCATTTTTCATGGCTGGATCCAAGGACCTGGCAAAAGCCATTTTTGATCTGATCGGCAATACCAAGGTTTCCGGCGGATTCCTTTGCAACCATGGGTTGGTAACGCTCGGCAAGGATCTGCAGGTGGCCGCAGAAAAGACCGTGATGGTTGAGCATGTACTCAAAATCTTTTTCACGATTAAAAGCACCGGGCTGGAACCCAACCTGCTGCCCGAGGGCGCGGTGAAATTGCTCAGCCAATTTGCAGATGTGGTTTGACCCTTTACGGAGGAACTATGGCTGAAAAAACGATTCGTGAACTGATCTTCGGCATGGAAAAAACCTTTGTCCCGGCAGAAGCCGAAGGCATGGATGTGGTCATCCAGTATCACTTTACCGGTGACGATGCCTGCGAGCTGTATGTGGTGATTAAGGACAAAAAATGCACCGTCAAGGAAGGCACGTTTGAAAACCCCAACCTCGCCTTCACTTCCACAGCGGCAGATTATATTCTGATGGGTAAAGGCGAACTGGACGGCATGAAAGCCTTTTTGACCAAGCGTTTGGTCGTCAAAGGCGATACCAAAATCGCCATGAAGATGCAGAAACTCTTCCCCTAACGTTGGAGAGGAATTTTGTTCAATCCATAGGAGAAAGAAATGGGCAATAAAAAGAGCATCTGGTTCCTGTACTTGGTTGCATTCACAGTCGTGGCAGGATACACCCTGTTCTCCCCGCTGCTGCCATTTTTGATCGACAAACTGGGGGGTGATCCATCCCAATTCGGGCTGGTCATTGCGCTGGCGCCGCTAACCACAGTGCTGTTTTCCCCGATCATGGGTGCGCTTACCGACCGTTGGGGCCGGCGACCGGTGATCCTGCTCGGAATGGCAGGAATGGCGGTGTGGTTTGGGCTGTTTGCGCTGGCAACCTCCATGACCTTTTTATACATTGGTGCATTGATCGGTGGCATCTTTTCCGCGGGAGCTATGGCAGCCGCGACGGCCTACGTGGCAGATGTGACCACCGAAAAAGAGCGCGCAGGATACATTACCCGTCTGCAGGCCGCCCAAATGTTCGGGGCATTCCTGCCTCCCCTGGTGGGTGGATTCCTTGCCAAAGGCAACATCAGCCTGCCATTTTTCATCATGGCGGGAATTGCCCTGCTGGCGCTCGTGCTGTGCTTCTTCTTTGTGAAGGAATCCTTGAGCAAGGAAATGCGCGACAAGACCAATGCCGATGGAAAGACCGTGCTCGGTGTGGTGGGATCTTCATGGGCTCGCCAGTTCGGGTACCTGAAAATGATGGTCGGACCCGCCCTGGTGATTGCTTTTGCCATCGCACTGCCCACCGGTTTCTTTGAAACAACCCTGCCGCTGCATATCAAGGATGTCGGACTCACCACCAGCCAGTCCGGGATCATCTTCTCCGCAGGTACGTTTGCCATCATGATTGCCATGGTATTGATCGTTGAACCGTTGGTGAAAAAATTTGGCGAGCTGGTCAACATCATCTTCGGGATGGTCGCTGCGGTGATCTTCTACGTCGTCCTCCCCTTTATGACCGGATTCTGGCCGCTGTTGATCATTAACTTGATCCTCTCTCTTTCCACAGCGCAGATTCGCCCGGCAAATATCACATTGGTCACCAAATACGCGCCCGTAACAGAACAAGGGCTCAGCCAATCGGCATACAACCTGTACACCTCCATCGGGCGCATCATCGGACCCATCGTGGGAGGTATCCTGTATGGGAAGCTGGGTGCAAAACTCACGCTGGCCATTGCAGCAGGCATCTTTGTGCTAAGCGCGATTTACACAGCCAGCATCAAGAAATATCGAAAACCTTCAGAACCCAAAGCAGAAGCAGCTAAGGGGTAGAATTGCAAGATTAAGAAAGAGAGCGCATAAAAATGAAAGCGCTCTCTTTTTATTTCTAATGGTAGAATTTCAACAAACATTAAAAGCAAAAAGGAATAGTCATGAAAATTGGATTAAGGCTCAGCTTATCCTTAACAATTTTGGCAGAGTTATTGACAGCTTGTGCGTCAGTGGAACGCATTCAACAGGGGGTGACAAAAATCTCATCCTCTACCGCTACGATGTATGTTTCTACTTCGACCCCACACCCCACATCCACTCCAGCGCCTACCGCTACTCCCCGTTGGCCTCCTGTGTTCTACGATTCTCATTTCATTGCTGATCATTTTTTTGACAATGATCCCGATTCTTTAGGATACAACGATCGCATATCCTCCATTGCTTTTTCACCGGATGGGCGTACTTTTGCTACTGCAGGGAACCGATTGGTGATTTGGGATGCTTCAAGCGGTATCAAATTGGTTGCTAAACAAGATCATCATAACACCTATGATCTTGTAACTTACTCACCAGATAGCACGCTTATTGCAAGTGGTACTGGGGATAGTACAATCGTGATATATGATGCAGATAACTTTTCCTTGCTTAGAACTCTTGAAGCTCACTCACAAATGGTAAGAGGTATTGCATTTTCACCGGATGGGCGCATCTTGGCAAGCGGACAAGTTGCTGGCAATATTATCCTGTGGGATGTAATCAGCGGAAATAGATTGCGCACACTATATGATACACATTCTGCTGATGTGAACAGTCTCGCTTTTTCACCGGATGGGTCAATACTGGCAAGCGGGTCGACAGATAAAACCATCGTTCTATGGGACACGGCAACCTGGCAACCGATCCGCACACTAAAAGATCACACTAATTCAGTCTTCAGTGTTGCATTCTTGCCGGATGGTGCGACCCTGGCAAGCGGTGCGAGGGATGGAATTGTCATTTTATGGGATGTTGCCAGCGGAGATAAATTATATACACTGGATGGAAATTCACCCGATATTCGGAAAATTGCACTCTCACCTGATGGGAAGTTACTCGCAAGCGGTTCATTCCCTGGCACGATCAACATTTGGGACCTTGCCAAACGTTCGATATTACAGACGTTTCAAATCGGGAATGGATGGATAGGGCTGACCTTCTCTCTCGATGGGCGCACGCTTGTAGGTAGTTCATTTTCTGGTATATATTTTTGGAAATCACATTAATAATCTTAAAAACCTGCATTTGATTCTGGATTGAATCACTGATAGGTAAGCCAGGTAAAAAGATAAAACAAGAACTTAAAATCGAGCTCTTTATTGGTTCCCAGATGTCAACATGCGTCCAACTCCTATTACAACTTGGTTGTCATCCCTGAAAGCTCCATTAATGCCAATGGTTAGAAGCATCTGAACAATACTTTCACTGGGCGTATTCTGATCGCGATAAATACTTACATGTCGGATTAAAGCTCCTTGTGCAATGGACTCAATCACACCGGTTCCCTCTGGTGCGCCAAAGCCATTAAATAAAATAACCGCGGTTGTGATGAAAGGCGTTTGTTCTCCCGGATATCCCACCGAAAAAACCGGTACCGGGTAGATAATTCCATTGTGACTAAAGAAGAAAAACTTAGACCCGACGATGGGGTTGGCAGCTCCATAACCAGTATTAAAGTCCAAGTGATCCCAATCCGCACGTGTCTCGTAGGTTACCGTCGTGTAATTTACCGCCCTGTTTTCCAATTCCCCTAAAACAGGTACCAGGCGATCATTCCACCAACTATTAAAAATAATGATATCTGTCAAAGGATCAGGCGCGTTCTGAAATTCATCGGGATGAGCAGTTAAATATTGGTAGCTTTCAGGAAAGTGATTTAGCTTTTCAATGACAATTTCAGCGAGTTCTTGTGTGGCATTTATATCTGGTTTTTGACCACCCCGTAGATCAATTTCAGCAACACGATTTCCCTGCGCATCATACTGCACAGGTATTCCGCTCTCAACTCTTAACCATTGACGGTCCTCCCCGGTAGCTAAAAGCAATGGTGTAAATAATGGATCAGGTTCGACCAGGCAGATGTTACTGGGAGGATCCAGCCATTTCCCATTCAGAACCGGAGTTGAGTAGTACGCTCCATTCGTGCTGATCACCATAAAACTCTCGGTTGGGTCATTCGGATTGTCATAGAGGAGTTCCCAGTGCATTTCCGCAGCCGGATCGAGTGGCCGGTTATCGCATTTTATCCAATAGGATAACCAGGCTTCGATGCGCTGCCATTGTTGGATGGATTCCTGGCTATCCTTAAGTACTGTCTGTTTGTATGTAAGGTAATTAACAGGTACGTCGATTATGTAGATTGATGCGCGAGTAGGTTGTCGAGTTGGGATGGTCAATGCAGTGGGTTCGGGTAAAGCTGTCTGAATCTTTGAAGGGATTGATACGAGAGGAGTGACACTTATCGTTGTTGGTGAACAGGCGTATAGCAGGAACATTATAAGACCTAGCAATAAGAATCGAAGAAAGTTAAGGCGGGGCAGTGTCATAAATTCTCCTTGATGATTGGGCTGAACTGCTGTTTCTCACAAGAGTGCAAAGAAAAATCAATTTCAATGAATATTTTTGATTTGCGAAGCATGGTTGGAAATTATACAATACCCGTTGATTTGAAAGAATGCTAAAATCTTATTTCTAATCCAACTACCGTTTGCCTTCCATCTCCGCTTTCAATTGTTCAAAATATTGCACCATAAAATGATGGCGTTGGTCTGCGATCTTTTTAGCCGTTTTGGTGAACAGCCGGTCTTTTACTTTTAATTAATTTAAACAAATATTCGTGATAAGCGCTGTGCAGTTCACCCGGAACTTCCCTGCCTGTTTGGATAAACTGCTCGGAGGGTTCCTCGTAATGCGGGGTGCCTGCCATGACCGCATAAGCGATGGTGCGCGCCACCCCGATGGCGCCCAGAACATCCAGCTTGTCGGCATCAAACAGGCATTTTGCTTCAAGCGATACCGGCGCTTCCTCACCGCCGCGGTAGCGATGGGCGCGGATGCAGTGCAGAACGGCGGCGATGCGCGGCTCCTCCCAGCCTTCCTTGCGCAGCAGGGCAGCGGCAAACCCGGCGGAATATTCGTGGTGGTTGGCGCGTTCTTTTTTGCCGGGAGCGCTGCCTTCCACATCGTGTAGCAGGGCAGCCGCCTTGATGATCTCCAGGTCGGCGCCCTCAGCTTTACCTATCTTGAGCGCCATGTGATACACCCGTTCCACATGGTCAAAACCATGCACACCGTCGGTTGGGGGATAGAGTTTCCTGGCTACTTCGATGGTTGGCATAAAACCTATTTTGTCAGAAGAACTTGGGCGAACTTTCGGGCATCATCCAGATCCTGAGCATTGGGTTGACCTTTTCGCAAACCACCACCGAACCATTTAAAGAATGCCCAATCGATGAACCCGGGGCACATGAATTCACCAGCCGTGAAGGCCTGCTTTTCCATTAGTTTCGCCTTCAGTTTACCAAACCACAGGTCGCGTCCGGATGCGCTGGTGGCGAACAAGAACACCTTCCTGTTCTTTAGGTTTGTTTTTTCAACTAGCTCAAACAATTTTTCGCTCAGGTTGAAACGATATACTCCAGAACCTAATCCGATCAAGTCGTATCTTTCGAACTTAATAGTTGAAGCATCCACTTTTTCCAAATCGACTAGGTCACCTTTTAGAATATCGTTGATTGCGCTAGCAACTCTTAAGGTGTTGCCATGATGGGTAGACACATAACAAATGAGGGTTTTCATTATTTCACCAGAGATTTGGCAAATTTACGCGCATTTTCCAGGTCTTCAGCACTGGGACGACCCTTGTTGTAACCGCCGAACCATTTCATGAACGCCCAGTCGAAGAAACCTGCGGTCATGAATTCGCCTGCCAGGTGAGCGCTTTTTCGAAGGACTTTTTCTTTGAGTGTAAGGATTTCTGCCAGGTCATTCCCGGCGCTGGTGGAGAACAGGAATACTTTTCGATCCTTTATGGGAAGAGTATCGACAGCCTGCATCATTTTGGCATAAGGTTTCTGCCCTTTGACACCCGTCCCCAACCCGATCAAGTCATATCCTTCCAGGCTGATAGAAGACGCCTTTTCCTTCTCCAGGCTGTGCAGGTCGGCATTGAGAACTTCGCCAATGGCTTTGGCGACCTTTTCTGTGTTGCCGTGGTGCGTGGAGGTGTAGATGATGATGGTTTTCATGTAAAAATTTTTCCTTCTCCCTATTGTTTTTTTATCCGCACTGATGCGAATATTTCTAAAAAATGGTTAGTGCAGGTTTACTGGCAGATCACGATGGATCGGCAGTAGACATTTTGCCGCGCTTGATGACCTTTTCCACCAGATTAACCCCGAAACGATACGCAAGATGACGATAATCGGGCACGGAAAGGATGAGCAGATCCGCCTGCTTGCCGGGGTGAATGGAACCAATAATATCCTGGCGTTGGATGGCGGTTGCAGCATTGATGGTGGCGGCTGCAAGTGCCTGTGCCGGGGTGAGCTTGAGATAACGGCAGGCAAGCGCCATTACAAACTGCATGTTTCCGCACCAAGCCGTGCCGGGGTTGAGGTCGGAGGCGATCGCCAGCAATCCACCGGAATCCACGATAGCTTTGGCGGGGGTGTGGCGCGGGTCCGCCAGACCAAAGGGCGTGCAAGGCAGGGCTACTGCGACAGTTGCAGAATCTGAAAAAGCGAGGATGTCATCGGGAGAGGTCTTCACCAGGTGGTCAGCGGAAACTGCGCCCATTTCGATTGCCAATTGGGTGCCACCGAGGTTATCAAATTCATCAGCGTGAATTTTGAGGGGGAATCCCAGTTTTTTAGCGCTTTCCAAGATCTGGTGGGTCTGAGCCAGGTTGAAGGCGCCGGTTTCGCAGAACACATCCACGAATGGCAGCGGTCGTTTCCCGCCATGAATTTTCCACCAATCCTTCAGAGAGGGCAGCATCTGCCCGGTAACCAGTTGGGTGTAACCATCCGGATTGTCTTTAAATTCCGGGGGCACCGCGTGGGCACCGAGGAAGGTGGGCGCGATCTCCAGCGGACCTGCGTCATCCAGCGACAGCAACACTTCCAGTTGTTCCAACTCGCTGGAAAGCTGCAATCCATACCCGCTTTTGGCTTCTGCGGTGGTTGTGCCGTGGCGGAACATCTCCAGGGCTCGGGCGCGGGTCTGGGCTAGCAAGTCGGGTTTTTTCGCCTGCCGCGTGGATTGCACGGTGGAGTTGATCCCACCACCAGCTGCCATGATTTCCATATAGGTCTTGCCCTGGAGACGCATCTCGAATTCAGTGGCACGGTCACCCGCCCAGACGAGATGGGTATGCGGATCGACGAAACCGGGAAGGACAACCTTCCCTTGCACATCCAGGCGGGGTTCGTCCGCATACTTGATCAATAGCTCCTGGCTGGTGCCGACCGCTTCGATCAATGCTTCACGGATCAACACCGCGCCATTTTCAATGATGTTCAACGTGCCGAGATCCCTGCCACGCTGCGACTGGGGAGTAAGGGTGATCAGTTGTGAGGCGTTGTGGATGAGCATGGATGTTTTTCCAAATCCCATTATACAGGTCAAATGTAATAATGGGATTTATACCAATTGGGAGAGCCAGGGCTTTAATTTGCAAAAAGGCCGACCTCAGACCAAGGATTATAAAAGAGATAAGTAATACTTTTCCAAATCTTATCCAGGAAAACAAGTAACCAGATGAAAAAATCATCAAAGTCGGTTATTATCGAACCATCCTCTATTGTTGAATGTTAAATTTGGGATCTATTCGTATACAGTACTAGGAGAGATATGGATCCATCTTGTATGATTACACTTGGGGATCATGAGCAGCATGGTTATATTCTCGGCGCTCGTTTGTTAGAATCAGCAGCCGCATATTCAAAGTATTTGGATATAGGATTCAACCGACAGAGTGTTGGCTGGCGAGATGAGAATCCTCATTTTCATTCTCAAAGTGATGAATTCTTTATTGTGCTAAGAGGAAGCATTAATCTTCTTATTCACAAAAGAATCGTGTCTGTTGAGGCTGGACATTTATTAGGTATTCGTGCCGGGTTGTCCCACCAGGTAATCAATGTCAAGCCGCCAATTGAGAATTTTTTAATAAGGGTTCCGGGTGGAGGAGCGGACAAAGTTATTTTTCGCGATCTAAACCCAAATCAACAAGCAGACAATTTAGATTTATGCAACCATATAATCACATTGGATCTCCATCAAGATTTTAAGGAGTATCCAATCGGTGCTTGCTTACCAGTAAACCATCCAAACTATTCACCGTTTCTGGATTTCACTTGTGTTTGGGGATGCGATCCTTTTTCCGAATGGAAAAATGAGCTTCTACATTATCACACTGTAAGAGAAGAATATTATTTTGTTTTAAGGGGCAGGCTTGATTTTGAGATTAACGGATCTATTCTATCAGTGTCAGAAGGGCAAATATTGGGCGTACGTCCCAAAGTCGGACATAGGGTAGTAGGCGGATGCGGCCCAGCAGATGTTCTCTTTTTACGAGTCCCGGGCGGAAGAGGGGATAAAACCCTGATAACAAAATCTCCTCAGGAAAAGAAATCCGCTCGATAATGTCGAGCGGATTTCTATATTAAGCTCTCGTAGAATAAAAATTTATTTGGTAAGGATCTTGGTTGCCCAGGTCGCCGCACGTTCCAGTTCGCCATCTTTTAACGGACCTTCCGAGTCATCCACAATGAAACCTTCCGCGGATGCTGCCAGGGTGCCACCTTTTTAACCAGGGTTTTTTCAATTCGTGGGGCAGCGAAACCGAAAATCCCTGCAAAGAATTTCAAGATCCCGGGAGCTTTTTCCACCTGCATGCGCGTATCAAAGGCTGCAACTTTTTTGCCCTGCAATCCTTTGGCGGAAAGCCCATTGAGAAACGCTTTCGTTGCCGGGGAGGCACTGAATGCACGGGTCGGGGAACCGACCACCAGCACATCCACTCCCTTCCATTCATCGCCTTTCAACTCTGAAGCACGCACCATTTTTCCTTCACCCTTGGCGGCAAATGCTTTTGTGATGGAAGCAGCGATTTTTTCAGTGTTGCCGAAAAAGGAATCAAAAACAACCAATGCTTTCATTTCTTTCTCCTCGTTCTTTTTGAAATGTGATCTTTTATACCACGTACCGAATTAGGTGATATTGTACTTCAACCTCCGGTCTTTTAAGATCAGAGATATAAAACTGGATTATTGGAACAGCTTGATACGACTCAGGGCAAGGATTGCCAACAGGTTGAAAACCACTGCAGCGATGCCGTTCGCCAGCATTCCGGATCGATATAAGAAAGGAGCCAGGAAATTACCAATCCCAAACGCCAGGGAGAGAGCCGCGATGTACATGGCGATCATGCTAGCTCGGGCATTTGGCACAACCTCTGAGACCACCATCCAACTGGAACCGATCCCGAATTCGAAGGTCAGGTAAAACAGCGATAACCAGATAAGCGCTCCGATGATGGAGGTGCGCAGGAAGGGCAGGCTGGTGATCACGATGCAATTAGTCACCAGACCGAGCATGACCGAGCGTTCCTTTCCAATCCGGTCCGAGAGTGTGGCGGTCAGCGTTTCCCCTCCCAACTCTGAAAACCCAATCACCATGGACGCCAGACCCAGCGCTGCGATTTGGAGATTGAAGGAATCCTCCATCCACACTCCAAAGACCACCGTGATGGTCCCGTTCGCGGCAACCATGAGCATGCCTGCTGCCAGGATTAACAAGGCATTGCGGACAGAGAACAACTTTTTTATGCCTGCATAAAACTTGCTGCTCTTATCAATAAGCGGATGGTCGAGCGGTATTCGCCAAAGCACAACGAGTATGGAGAGCAAACCCAACCCTGCCAGAACTCCAAAGGGGATGAACCAATGTGAGTATTGAATTAAAATACCAAAGAGGGGGATGGCGATGATATAACTTAATGCCCAGGCCAATTCGGTAATACCGATCACAGCGCCACGTTTGGAGTAAGGGACTCGATCGCTGATATACGCCTGAACCGAAGGCAGGATGACATTATCGCCCAGGTTGATGAGCAGCAGTGCAACCAAAAAAGTCCAATACCCGGGGAAGATGGCCACAAGCGCCGCGCCGGTTGAGAACAACCCCAACCCCACCAACAAACCGGTTCGGCGGCTGTACCGGTCGGCGATGGGGGCGATGAACGGTCCCAGGGCGCTGGCTGCCATCGAAAAAGAAATGGCAAAGGCAATAGTCGCCACATCCACCTGCATCCCGCGGCTGATGGCAGGCAGAAAAGGATAGACCAATCTCACCCCGGCATTGATGACGATGCGGATGGTTGTGAAGATGCCGATCTCTGATTTTTTCATATTGTTTTTTCTCAGGGATGTGAGGAGATATTCTTGTCGGGTTGTTTGATCTTTATTTGTGAGAGAGCCAGGATGGCAAGCAGGTTGAAAACTGCTGCACCGATACCCACCACGAACATTCCATGCTTGTAGAGGAACGGCGCAACCAGGGCACCCACCCCGCGCCCCAGGGAACAGGCGGAAATGAATACCGCCAGCAACGTGGCGCGAGCCTTTGGCAGGACTTCAGTCATGAGCGGCAACGTGCATACGATGGTGAATTCAAAAGTCAAAAAGAAAAAGAACAGCCAGATCAATGCCCCGCTCAACGACTTGTTGACCAGAGGCAAGGCCAGGGATACAACGGTATTGGCAATAAAACCCAGAAAAATTGATTTTTCCTTCCCCAACCGGTCGACGATGAGTGCCGTAAAACCTTCCCCCGCCAATTCGGAAATACCGATGATCATGGAAGCCACACCCAAGGCGATGGTCTGCAGGTTGTAAGATTCCTCCAACCATGCGCCAAAAACCACGTTAACCACCTGGTTGGCGGTCACCATCATCAACCCCAGGCCTAATGCATACCATGCCATGGGCGATGAAAAGACCAGTTTGAGATTGAACCCGCGGGGTGTGGTTTCACTTTGTTCAGGACGATCCCCCGGCACCAGCCAAAGAACGATCAGGAATGAAATGATCCCCAGACAGGTTAACGCCAGGAACGGCGCCTGCCAGCCTGCCTGATCAATCAGGATGCCCACCAAAGGAACAAAGATCACAAAGCTGAGTGCCCAGGCGACCTCGGTGATTGCCAAGACCAGCCCCCGCCTGGAGTAGGCAGTGATATCACTCAGAAAGGAGTGCATCGAGGGGATGGCAAGGTTGATACCCATGGTGGTGAGCAGCAACGATACCGTAAAGCTGATCGTTCCGGGAGCCAGCACCACGATCCCCAGTCCAAGGGTGAAAATGACGATTCCCAACAGGATTCCCGTCCGGCGTCCATACCGATCTGCTATGGGTGCCAGGAACGGGCTGGCAACGCTGATGAATGTTGCCAACGCCAGGGCAATGGAAATTTCCTCAAGGGTGATGTTCAACCCGCGACTGAACACCGGAAGGAAGGGGTAGATCATCCTCTGACCAGTGTGCAGCACAAGGCGCACGATGGTGATGAGTGTAACAAACTTGGCAGGTGAAGCAGGTTTGGATGAGCTCATATTCAAAAAAATACCCCTCCCATCCTTTCGGTGAAGAGAGGGGATTTGCGATTATACAATACTGTTAAGGAATGGTCTCCTGCGGTCTCTCTGGCAGGTTGTAGAAATACACCGTTTGCGAATCATACTTCTGGACGCGGTTGATGTGGATGAGCCAGTCCAGTTCCTGGTCGGTGGGATGATGGCTGATCTCCTTCTCTTTCACTTCCACGAATTCACCGGAGCGGATATCCTGAAAAATGCCATCTCCCCAATCGACAACATACCCCCCATCGTGTGTAACTACAACCCATTCCCGTTTTACCGAGACGCCTCTTGGCATGATGACTCTCCGTTTGAAGTATATTCCAAATTACTTCTTGCGAGCAATATGGCTGAATGTGGTCTTTTTAAGTTTTCCGACAAGTTCCACCTGGGTTTCACACCAAACCTCGTGCAGGGGGCAGTCATCCCCAAATTCGCAAATGCTGGGATTGGTGGTGCACTCATTCAGCGTCACCGGACCATCGATGGCTTCCACCACCTGCAGCATGGTAATTTCCTCGGGTGCGCGGGCAATGGATACGCCACCCCTGGCACCACGCGACGTATGGATCAGACCCGCAATGGAAAGCTGCGAGATGATCTTGGCGAGAAAGGAGGGCGGGATTCGTTGCTTTTTGGCAATTTCACTTGTGGCAGAACGTTGGTCCTGCCCCTGGCGGGAGAGGAAGAGCATTGCCCTGAGAGCATAATCCGCCTGACGCGTTATTTCCATAAAATCTGCCTCTTTTGGTAAAAATTATCCGTTATCCAAGCATTCTATAACAGGCTTGATAAATGAGCAAGTGCAAGAGGTCATCCATTCCTTATACTTTTTATCGTAACAGTCAACATTAACCATTGTCACGTAAGCCTTCGGAGGTGCATGTATAATCGGAGGTATGAGCGAATATAAATTCCAATACCCCATCCAGGTACGGTACGGTGACCTGGACCCGCAGTGGCATGTCAATAATGCCCACTTCCTTGTGTTCCTGGAACAATCCCGTTTTGCCTACCTGGTGGAAACGGGATTGTTCGACGGTAAATCGTTTTTCGACCTTGGGCTGATCGTTGCCGATGTGCATGTGGCGTACCTAGCACCCATCGATATGCAGCAAAAGGTGACCATCGGGGTGCGCATCAGCCGCATCGGCACCAAGAGCATGATTTTTGAGTACGAGATAAGGGAGGAAGGCACGGATGTAATTTTTGCAAAAGCTGAAACGGTCATGGTGGCATACGATTACACATTGCACCAGAGCATGCAAGTACCGAAGGAGTGGCGGAAAAGTATTTCAGACTATGAGGGGAAGGAGTTCTAATGGATCTGCCTGTAATTGATTCCGCTTATATGTTGGATTTCCTGAAAGGGTTGCTCAACTCACCATCGCCCACCGGTTTTACAGAAGAAGCCATTGCATATTGTGAAAAGGCGTTCCAAGCTATAAAGGAACTAAAACTTCACCGCACCCGCAAAGGAGCGTTACTGGTCACATTCCCCGGCGATAAAAAGGATGCTCCCCGCGCGTTGACCGCCCACGTGGATACGCTGGGTGCAATGGTCAAGGAAATTAAATCCAGCGGCAGGTTAAAATTGACCCAGATCGGCGGTTTTGCCTGGAACTCCATCGAAGCCGAAGGCTGCACCGTGTTTACCGGCGGAGGAAAGCGCATCCGCGGTTCGGTGCTGATCGACAAAGCGTCCATCCATGTGCATGGTAAACAGCTCGAGCTCAAGCGCGAAGACGATGTGATGGAGGTCCGGCTGGATGAAATGGTGGCAACCGCCGACGAAGTGAGGACGCTTGGCATACGTGTGGGTGATTTTGTAGCCATCGATCCACGCGTGGAGATCGTCAATGAATTTGTGCGCTCGCGCCACCTCGACGATAAAGCCGGGGTCGCATGCCTTGCCGGAGCCATCCAGGCGCTGCACCAAGCTGGCAAGAAACCAGCGCAAACCACTTATTTCCTGATCAGCAATTACGAGGAAGTCGGGCATGGCGCGGCTGCAGGCATCCCTGCGGATGCTGTAGAACTGCTGGCAGTGGATATGGCTGCAGTGGGTGAAGGGCAGACTTCCAACGAATATCACACGACACTGTGCGTAAAGGATTCCGGTGGACCGTATCATCACGGGATGAGCCAGCGCCTGCGCAAGCTGGCGGAAGAAAACCAGATCCCGTACAAGGTGGATATCTACCCCCATTACGGTTCGGATGGTGAGGCATTCTGGACCGCCGGGGCAGATGTGGCAGTAGCGCTCATCGGTCCGGGTGTGGATTCCTCGCACCATTACGAACGTACTCACCTGAGCGCGCTGACGGCAACCACCCAGTGGGTGCTGGCATATTTGCTGGAAAATTAAATCAAAATTGATGAACTACATCGCCGATATCGGGTTGGAAGTACATGCTGAAATGCTCACCCGCAGCAAGATGTTCTGTGGTTGCGCCGTGGTGGATACCACATTGGTGGAACCCAATACAGCGGTCTGCCCGATCTGTGAAGGGCTGCCGGGAACACTGCCGGTCGTCAACCAGCGGGCGGTGGAATATGCGCTGAAGGTGGCATTGGCGCTCGACTGTGAAATTCAACCTGTCAGCATTTTTGCCAGGAAAAATTACTTCTATCCCGACCTGCCCAAGGGATACCAGATCTCACAATATGAGCAGCCCCTGGCAATTAATGGCAGACTGGTGGTGGATACCACCGCGGGTGAAAAGACCATCCGCATCCGCCGCGTACACCTGGAAGAGGATACCGGCAAGCTGACACACGTCACCAAGGGCAAGAAATCCTATTCGCTGGTCGATCTAAACCGCGCCGGCATTGCACTCCTTGAGATCGTCACCGAACCGGATATGCATTCCGCCGAGGAAGCCAGCGCGTATGTACGCCAATTGCGAGCGATCGTGCGTACACTGGGGGTGAACACCGGCGATATGGAAAAAGGCGTCATTCGTTTTGAAGCCAATATTTCGGTGCGCCCGGAAGGCAGCCCCGATCTTGGCACCAAGGTGGAGATCAAGAACCTCAACAGCTTCAAAGCAATGGAAAAAGCCATCGATTTTGAGATCAAACGCCAGATCGCCAGGTTGGAAGGCGGGGAACTGGTGCTGCAGGAAACGGTCGGTTGGGAGGACCTGGCAGGGGTGACGTTCACCCAACGCAGCAAGGAGGAAGCACACGATTATCGCTACTTCCCCGAACCTGATCTTCCTCCTCTTGTTGTGGAACAGAAATGGGTCGAGGAACTTTGTGAAACATTACCCGAGCTGCCCCGTCCACGCATCCTGCGATTGGAAAAGGAATATGGAATCAATCACGAGGATGCTTCCGTGCTCGTGGAAGAAAGCGCCATCGCAGAATACTTTGAACAAACGGTGAAATTGGCTACCGGAGTTCCAGCTAAGTCTGTCGCCAACTGGATCCTGGGCGAGTTGTTCGCCTGGATGAAGCAAAGTGGCGAATCCATCGAACACATCCTGGTGAAACCGCTGGAATTAGCTCATTTGTTGATCCATGTGCACAGTGGGGAGATCAACCAGGCCACAGGCAAAACGGTACTGGCGGAAATGCTGAAGACAGGACATGCAGCGGATGCAATCATCGCAGCTAAAGGATTGCAGCAAGTTTCGGATGGCGGGTTAATTGCCGGTTTAGTGAAAACCGTGCTCGAAAAAAATCTATCGGAAGTTGCCGCGTACAAGGCGGGAAAAACTTCATTGGAAAATTGGTTTTTCGGTCAAGTGATGAAAGAAGCCGGCGGCAAAGCCAATCCGCAGGTGGTGCGGGATGAATTGAAAAAGCAACTGGGGAACGATTAGAATACCCCACCGGCGAATCTTGACATTCATCAATATTCATACTAAACTTCAACTATCTTACTCTGGGAAAGGAGGCTCAACATCATGGTTATAAATCAATTAACAGTCAACATCGTTTTGCGCGCCTCCCGGAGGTTGGATTAGGATCTTAACCGTTTCAAGGTAATTTTCTGGATTTCTCCATCGACTCCGCAGGTACGCATACCCTGCGGTTTTTTTATTCTGCAGGGGGTCGCATTGGTTCGCGGGAATACTTCCCGCCCAGAATGAAAACACGAAAAGGTAATAATGAAAGCAACCGATATTACGAAGCTATATGAAGAATTGGATGAAACTGGTGTGCAATATCGCGGCTACTCGGTTAAACATCGCGGCAGGTTTGTTTCAAGGGCGACATCTGCACGCATCCAAAATTTCATTTCCACGGAAAGCGACAGCCGTGCCAGTTTCAATTTTACCTACCAGGCAGCCCGTTTCGAGGAGGGCTGGCTGCTCGAGTCGTTGGGGCAGCTTTACGAACAGCAGTGGATCTCGGATGTCCTGCGCAAGATCAAGGTCGGCAAGGAAGCCTCGGTGTATCTCTGCCGGTCTGGAGCGCATATCGATGCGCCACTGGTGGCAGCCAAGGTATACCGCCCGCGTATGCTGCGCAGCCTGCGCAAGGATTTTATGTACCGCGAGGGTCGAGCGGTGCTGGATGATGACAGCAATGAGATTCGCGATTTGGGCATGCTCAAGGCGCAGCACAACCGAACGATGTACGGTGAATCTATCCGCCTTCAGGACTGGATAGCTCATGAATTTACGGCATTGGAGGAACTCTTCGATGCCGGCGGTGATGTGCCGCGCCCCTATGAGATGACCGAAAAAGCCATCCTGATGGGTTATATCGGTGATGAAAATTTTGCTGCGCCGCTCCTCAGCGAAGTGACCCTTGGGCTGGATGAGGCAGCCGAGCTCTTTCCACGGGTGCTTCATACAATCAACCTTCTTTTGACAACCGGGTGGGTGCATGGCGATCTCTCTGCGTATAATATCCTGTACTGGCAGGGTGATTTTGCGCTGATCGATTTTCCGCAGGTGATACCGGTGAATGGAAACCGGAATGCTTTCGCCATCTTCCAGCGGGATATGACCCGCCTGTGTGAGTATTTCAACGACCAGGGGCTTTCCTTGCAACCCCGGGTGCTGGCAGAAGAGTTTTGGCGAGCCTATGGGCATCACCTTCATCCGGAGATACACCCAAGCCTGTTGGAGGCAGACGATCCACACGATAGAAAAGCTTGGGAAGAACAGAAGAAAAGCTGAATTTGAATTGGTTATTGGGAGGGATGATGAAAATT
Organism: uncultured Chloroflexia bacterium; assembly: GCA_963699305.1. Lineage (GTDB taxonomy): Bacteria > Chloroflexota > Anaerolineae > Anaerolineales > Anaerolineaceae > JBGQAS01. The sequence continues at coordinate 2,063,073 of OY969431.1, forward strand.
AAAATGCGAATGATCAAAACCGAGGATGATTTTTGGAAGATCCGCACGTTTTTACGCGAGGTGACAATACTCAATCACCTGCGCCAGCGGAGCTGGCACATCTCGCGGTGGGATTACTGGCGCTGGCATGGGATCGAAAACTGCGGTTGTGATCCGATGATGGACACTGTGTTGATATGGGAGACATCCGGGGGGAAGCTTGCCGCAGTGGTGAACCCGGAAGACAGGCACAATTTCTTTTTCCAGGTGCATCCGGAGTACCGCTCAGCCGATCTTGAAGAAGAGATGCTTGTTGCTGCAGAAACACACTTGGTATTCCCAAAAGACGACTGCAAGATCCAACTGCGCATGCACGCGCATGAAAATGACGTCTTGCGGGAAAAATTGCTCGAACAGCATGGATATTCACCAACGGAAGATGTGGAAACGCAGCATTTCCGCTACCTGGAACGCGATGTTCCAGCGGCACCCATCCCTGAGGGATTCACTATACGTTCACTGGGTGACGAGAAGGAATTGCCGGCACGCAGCTGGGCATCTTGGCGCGGCTTTCATCCCAATGATCCGGCTGAGAAATACGAAGGCTGGGAATGGTATTTGAATATCCAGCGCTGCCCGCTCTACCGGCGGGACCTGGACCTGGTTGCAGCGGCACCCAGCGGGGATATTGCTTCATTCACGACCATCTGGTACGACGATTTCACCCGCACAGCGTACTATGAGCCGGTTGCCACCCAACCGGAATACCTTCGCATGGGCCTGGCGCGTGCCTGTCTGACGGAAGGATTACACAGGTTAAAACGGCTTGGCTGTTCCCTTGCTTTTGTCAGCTCAGAGGAACCCAAAGTCCACCAGGTGTACCATTCGATCGGATTTGATGAACATGAAATCAGCCGTTCCTGGGTGAAGGAATTTGCCACGGGTAGTTAATCCAAATCCCCGCGACTCAAGCATTTAATAGAGTGATTGTTGCAGCGGAAAAAATACGTCGTAATAAACCTAAGCTTTCTTTTCTTGCAACAATTCTTGTGGCTAGAGTAGCTATTGAAGCTCAAAATTGGATAAATAATGGTAAGCTAACTAGTGTTTATAATCTGACAAAAATCAATGAAGATTACAATGAGCTAGAGAAGTTTCTAGGTGATATAACAGTGTTTCTAGGATATGAAAAAAAAATAAAATAAAAATGGAAATGATAATCAAGTTAATTTTGAAATCCAATTTCTCAATTTTAATTCTCGCTTTATCCGCCTCTTTGAAATAATCTTGAACCATATTAGCTAAAACAGGAATTTCAAAAGATTCCTTATTCTCTAGCAAGAAATTAAAATCTATATATTGTTTTAATATAAAGGTTTGCAAAATTTCTATCTATTTCTCCAGTATCGTCTAATTCTAGAGATATATCTCTAATTTCTGAGGAATGTAATTTTATCTGAAAAATCCTTTCAGCAATTCTCCTTTATTGTTTTCTTCAATACGCGTTGATATTCTTGCAAAAAATCCGTAAAGTGATGAAATTTCTCCAAAATCATTAACATGTCTAATTAATTTATTCTTCTTTTCTTCTTTATTATTTTTGTTTTTTATTATTCTTTCATATCAATAATCAAAAAATTTTACGGTAGCTGCACCAAAAGTAGATGAAATTAAAAGTAAAAGAAATTGTTCCATGTTACCCCTACATTCTTATTGTAATAATCTTTTATCCTACAGCCAGCAGTTCCTTGAGGCGGGCGTAATTAGCATAGAGGCCGCGCAATTCCTCCGGGAGCAGGGCAGCGATGCGGCACATCACTTCATCCGTCCACTGCTTCAATTCCTCGCTGCGGTGCCCGGCGTGTAATTCCGGGATGTGGAATGCCTTGCCAAAGTGGGCGATGATGCGCGGGCGCTGGAAGGTGAATGCTTTTTTGAATGCCCCACGGGTGCCCTGCAGACCCACCGGCACGATGGGTGCTCCGGATTTTAGCGCCAGCATGACCACACCGGGTTTGCCGGGCAGTAATCCGCCCACTTTGGAGCGCGTACCTTCAGGGGAAATGCCCAAAGCAATGCCCTTATCCAGTGCCTGGCTGGCAACATGGATGGCGCTGAAATCGGCAATGTCGCGGTCGATCCAAATGCCTTCAGCTGTGTTGATGATCCATTTGAGGATGGGATGGGCAAGGTACTTGGTTGTCACCAATGCAATGAGATCCTTGCGCACCGGGTTGCAGAACAGCACGGGAATATCCATGCGGCTCAGATGGTTGGTTGCGATGATCACCTGACCCTCCGCGGGGATGTTCTCTAAACCCTCATACTGTGTGCGGGTGAGGACCTTTAAAGCGACGGTCAGGATTTTCTGCAGTGTGGCACGTTTCATTCCGAGAGTTCCTTATCTTATCAACAGGCTCGATATTTTTAAATATAACACTACTTGGGTGAATCGGATTCCTTTATGACCTAACAGAAGAGAGAGCTACCCACCTGCCCGCAACCGTTTTTCCGCCAACTTGAAATAATCGGATTTGATATCGAAACCGACATAATGCCTGCCCAACTCTTTGGCTGCGACGCAAGTTGTTCCGGAACCCATGAAGGGATCGAGGACCACATCTCCCACATAGGAGTACAAGCGGATGACACGCCTGGCGAGTTCCAGGGGGAAGGGTGCCGGGTGACCGATCTTTTTTGCAGATTCGGGTTTGATCTGCCAGATGGAAAGGGTGGACTGGAGGAATTCCGCATCCCCAATATCGGAAACACCCTTATCGGCACGGGAATAGCCGCCCTTGGCAAACACCAGCAGATATTCATGGATATCGCGCAAGCGGGGACTGTGTGCAGAGCGCCAGCTGCCCCAGGCACAACTGCTGCTGGCACCCTTACCCTTTTGCCAGATGATCTCTCCCATGGGCAGGAAACCAATCGACTCATGCAGACGGTAAAAGTGGGCATGCATTGGGATGTAGGGTTTGCGACCCAGGTTGGCAACGTTGATCACGTAGCGTCCGCCAGGCAACAGGGTGCGGTAGACTTCCCTTCCAACACGCTGGATGAGGTCGAGGTATTCAGCAAGGTTCAGGTCGGCATCGTAATCCTTGCCAACATTGTAGGGTGGAGAGGTGAACGCCAGAGCCACGCTATCCTTGGGGATTGGCATGTTTTCAGAAGACGCGCAGAAACAACTATCGATCCAATCGGCTTTGGATGACTGCTTCGATTTCCTGGCACCAATTTTCGTTTTTACGGCAGGCTGCACCATCCGCCGGGAGTAAAACGGGGAGGCATCGTGTGCTTCGCGCTTACTGACGCCGAAGGAGGAGGTCTTGGTGGGGGTCATTGATTCAAGGGATGGTTGGCAGCGGAGGTTCAGGGGTGGGAGGGAGTATGGGCGGCACCGTTTCTCGCTGCAAACGATGGTTAAGGCTGATCAGCAAGACGAGTAAACCGGCACTGAACAGGATGAGCATGTAAGGTGCCACACGCGCCATCCAGCTGGCCAATGGCAGGTTCATTTCAAAACTTGGACCGATGATAGGCAGGTAACCCAGCATCACACCGAAGGCATTCCACACTCCATGCATGAGGACTGCCAGCAGGTAATAGCGGAAAAAATAGCGGGATTTTTTCGCCTGCCATGCGCGCGCCAATCCCAGACCAACCAAGCCGCTGGCGGTGATGTGCAGCAGCCCGGTACCCAGGCGCATGAGCACCAGCACCACCCAGCCGGAATCAATACCGCTGGCGAGAGTCCCGGAAGTTTCCAGGAAGGCGAATGCCGCACCACAGATCAGACCGCCTACGAAACCCTGGCTGGGAGTGGGGTTGCGGTTGGCGACGACCAGCAATGCAAGCGGTTTGAGAAGTTCCTCCAGAAACGGGATGATCAACGAAGTGACAGCGAGCAAACCGAGCAGCACGTAAGGTTTTTGGATAAGATCGGTGAAAAATGAATCATAGGCATGCAGGTCGGGTATGGCACCGGAAGCAGCGCTGTTAATAAAATCCTCGATCAGACTCTTAAATTGCGGTGTGCCACTCAAGGCAACAAGAAGAAAAAGGAAGGCAACTATCAGGATGATGGATTCGACGATCAGGATGAGGGGTGGGGTGACGGTCAGACTGAAACCAAAAAGCCCCCAACCTCTTTGTGAACTGCCCGCGGAAAGTCGAGACCTTCCCAGTTCAACGATCCACCAGATGGGCAATCCCGCTCCCAGTACAGCGAGGATGGGTAATAGGATATGCAAGGCAGGGGTCTGGATGAGTGTTTCGCCGATCAACAGGATCCCAGCCCAGAGAACCAATCCCAGGGAAGCCAGGAAAAATAATCGTCGATTATTGGATAAGACCGGGGGATGGTACTTGCCTTGCAACCGATGGATGGAAAGCACGAAGGAAGGGATCAGCAGGATCAGGCAGGCGATTGCCACACACCCCAGCGCTAGGCTGGGGACGGAATCGGTAAGGGAGGGCGTTGCGCCCTCCCCGGAAAACCCTGCCGTAATAAAGAGAACCGCGGCTGCCCCGTACACCAGCATGCCCACGATGGAAAGAATCAGTTGGGCAACGGTTGAGCAGTCGCGGCCGGATTGCTGCTGCATTACTGTTCGGTAATGGTTAGCGAGATGATCGTATCTGGTGTCGGCTGATTGGCCTGGGTGGGATCCACCTTGGTCAGGTTTTTCAGAACGTCCATGCCGCTCAGTACTTTGCCGAAAATGGTGTAGCGTCCATTGAGTTCAGAAGCAGACGCGAGGGTGATGAAGAACTGGCTGCCATTCGTGCCCGAACCGGAGTTCGCCATGCCAACCACACCTTCGGTATCGAAATTCAGATCAGCCGAAATTTCATCACCGAATTCGTAACCGGGTCCACCCATACCGGTTCCGGAGGGATCACCCGATTGGGCAACAAAACCATCGATCACACGGTGCCAGGGGATGTTATTAAACCATCCATTTCGAGCCAGAAATACAAATGAATTGACCGTCAGCGGAGCTGCCTTTGCATTAAGCTCAACCACCACGTCTCCTTTGCTGGTTTTGATGGTAGCGGTGTACTGCTTGTTGGTGTCGATGCCGATCGGAGGACATTCCGTATATTTCTGTTTTTCAAACTTCCATAATGTAAGGATGGCTTTATGGGTTTCAAAATCATGGTAGAGCTGATCTTCAGGGGTAAAGATCAGCTGGTCACCCAACAGGATAAAGAACGCTGGCGTGCCACCCAACCCGGCAGTCTGGGCAGCGGCTTCGTCGGCTTTAACTTTATTCACAACGAGGTCGCTGGTCAGGTCGGTGGTGAACTTCGTCACATCCAGCCCTTCCGTGGTGGCTTCCTGGATGAGCCAGGCTTTAAAATCATCCACGGACATGGAAGCCCACGCATTCCATTTTTCACCATCAAACAGGGCTTCGTGCATCTCCCAGTATTTACCCTGCAGGTTGGATGCTTCAGCGGCCTGGGCGGACAGGGAGGCTTTATCGTGGATGGAGGTTAGCGGAAAATTGCGGTAGACAAAACGGACATCGTTCGGATATGTATCGGTTAGCTGCTTCAACCCGGAAGCATATTGTTGGCAGTACGGTCATTGATAATCCGAATATTCGATGATCGTCATGGTGGCATTTGCCGGACCCCTGCTGTAATCGCTGGCGGTGATGGGGGCATAGACGGCGGCGGACGCCGGGCGGGGTGCTGGGAACAGGGAAGTCGCCACCTGGCACTCTCCCGGTTTGGCACCCGTGATTTCGGTGGGTGCCACCGTGGGGGTGGCGGTTGGGGTTGCTGTCGTGTTCCCCTTGCAGGCAGTCAATACAAGCACTACCAATAATAAGGAACTCAACCAAAGTTTTCGCATGGTTTCCTGCCTTTCGATGAGATTTTTACGGTTTCTTTTCCAACCGTTCAAGTACCACTTTTCTAAGATTCGATTGTACCACTTCGGGCTTCTGGCTGGCATCCACCACCACCCAACGAGCCGGATCGGCATGTGCCATCTTAAGGTATCCCTCACGCACGCGCTGGTGGAGTTCCAGCTCGTAAGCATCCATGCGGTTCCATTCACCCCCGCCCTGCTGCCTGCGGCGCAGCCCGGTTTCGGAATCCACATCCATCAGGACGATCAGATCGGGTTTCAAACCGGAAGTGGCAAAATCCAGCAACTGCCGGATCTGTTCCAGGTTGTTGCGGTGACCATATCCCTGGTATGCCATGGTGGAGTCGGCATAACGGTCCAACAGGACAATGTCGCCAGCTGCCAGGCGGGGTTTGATGACCTCTTCCACCAGTTGGGCACGCGCGGCGCAAAACAACAGCGTTTCGGTTCTTTGGTTCATGCTGGTGTTTTCCAGGTTCATCAGGATGTGCCGCACTTGTTCCCCGATGGATGTACCGCCGGGTTCACGGGTTGCAAAAATGGGATACCCTTTTCCATGCAAGAATTCCACCAGGGGTTGCACCTGGCTGGTCTTGCCGCTGCCATCGGGTCCTTCAAGAGTGATGAACATGATTGCTAAGTAATTATTTTACGTTATTTGCATGAAAAGCGAGTAGATTGCCACGCTCTCATAAACTGAGGACTCAAAATGACGTATTCAATTTAATCCTTAAATATCCGCACCCGGCGATTGGGTTCCTTGCCGTACGAGTGGGAAACCAATTCCGCCTCGCGCGCCAGGTCGTGCTGCAGCCGCCGGATGGCGGGATTTGCCGGGGGCAAGTCCACCCAGCGCTGACCGTTCTGGACAGCTACAATGGCTGCCTGGGTCTGCTGGGCAATATCCTGGAAATTCAGATCGCTGGCAACTTCATGCCCGAGGTTGAAGATCTCCGCCAGCGAATGCTCCATTTGGGTGATGGTGTTGGAGCGCAACACGTAAACGGGTGTGCCGCGCGCTTCGGCGTCCAAGATTGCCTGCTGGCGGTCCCGGTAATACGTGCGCAGGGTCATCAGCACATCCGCATCCGCGGGATCCTTGACCATGGTGGCGGGGACTGCCAGGTGCTTGGCTGCCTGCAGCAAGCGGTTCTTCGCCACGCCATACGGGTAGATCTTTACCTGTTTCAGACTGGCGCGTGCCATGCGGGTATGTTCCGGGAAAGGCTGGCTTTCCGGGCTGGCATCGTGCTCGGTGTAATCAAATCCCATCCCTTCACCGTTGGTGAACACACGCCGCGTGCCCTTGACGACGGTTTTTTGTTTTGGGGATGGAACGGGTTTTTCACTGTGGATCTCCCCGTTGGCATCGCGGTAGCGGATCTCGGGGCTGAGGGGTATGCCTCGCACAAGCTGGTCGACGGCATCTGCCACATCGTTGTACACGGCAAGCCGGTTGCGGTCCTGGATCTCGATCAGAATATCGAAGGTTGGCGGGGCGCGGCGTTCGAGGACGGTCTTCTGCGTCCCACGGCGGCGGGCTTCCTCATCGGAAAGCGTGACGGATTCGATCCCGCCGATCAGGTCGGAAAGGGTGGGGTTAAGCAGCAGGTTCTCCAGGGTGCGCCCGTGGGCGGTTGCCACCAACTGAACACCGCGCTCGGCGATGGTGCGGGCAGCGGCAGCTTCCAGCTCGCGCCCGATCTCATCGATGACGATCACTTCGGGATTGTGGTTCTCCACCGCTTCGATCATCACTTCGTGCTGCTGGGTGGGCGTGCGAACCTGCATGCGGCGGGCTTTTCCAACTGCCGGGTGCGGTACATCGCCGTCACCACCGATCTCATTGGAGGTATCCACAATGACGACGCGTTTTTTCTCAGCGAGGATTCGGGCAGCTTCACGCAGCATGGTGGTCTTACCGATGCCGGGCTTGCCCAGCAGCAGGATGCTCTTGCCGGATTCCACCAGGTCCTGCATGATATCGATGGTGCCGTACACGGCGCGACCAACGCGGCAGGTAAGCCCAACGATATGCCCGCGACGGTTGCGCATGGCGGAAATACGGTGGAGCGTGCGTTCCAGACCGGCGCGGTTATCGGCATCCACCTCGCCAATGCGCGATACCACGTAGTCGATCTGTTTGCGATCCACTTCCTTCTCGCTCAGGGGCACTTCCGTGTCGATAAAACGGGCCATGGGGATACGCCCAAGGTCGAGAATGATTTCCAGCAGATTGTCGCTGTTATTGGCCTTCGTGACCGCCTCGGCCAACTCAGGGGGAAGCACACCCAACAGGGCGTGCAGGTCATCGGTTATTCGAATTTGTGTCATACTCTATTGGAATTTTACACCATTCCGGTGAGAAAATCATTCCATGCAGTTAGTCCGGGGAGCACAGGGACAAAAGAAAATTAAGCTCACCATATGCGTTGCGCATTTACCCGATATTGGGTAATATGAAGAAAGGAAATCCACTGGGAGGAAAGATGAATATCGGTGAAGTGATCAGCAAACCATTCCAGATCATCTGGAAACACAAGGTACTATGGGTGGTGGGTGCCATTGGTGGAGTGTTGGGGGCGGCCATGAGCGCTTTTTGGCTGTGGTTTATCATGGCAAATCGCTCCCTGCTCTCAATCACCGGGGAGACATTCCGTCTTCCTCCCGATTTCATGTACACCCCGATGTTCCGTTGGATGCGGTCATTGGATCAGAACCAGATCCCTTTGACCTTGTTGATCACGGTGGGGGTCATCCTGAGTGTTTTTCTTTTAAGCTGGCTTGCATCCATTTTTGCCCAATCCTGCATCATTTGCGGGACGCGCATGGCAGATGAAGGATCCACGGATATGCGATTTGAAACCATCCTCAAGCAGGGGTGGAAGCCGTTCGGAAAACTGGTCCTATTTTCAGTGCTCGTTTACATCCTGATGCTTGTCGCCTATTTTGCCATTGCTTTGATTTTGATCCCAGTTCTCGCCAATTCCAATGAAGACGCCATTGTGTTAATGGTCCTGACGCTGTGCTGCAGCGCGATATGCGTGATCCTGCCTTTGTGGTTCTTTATTTCGATTTTCTTCAGGCTCATTACAGTCTCGATCGCACATGACAATACCCACGTCTTCACCGGGATCAAGAAAGCCTGGCAGACCTTCCGGAAATCCTTTGGCATGTTCCTGCTATTTCAGCTCATCATGGTGGGAATGACGTTTGCTGCCAATGTCGTCCCGAGCCTGCTCAATGGCGGTGTGCAATCTGGAACGACCATCGCGGAAGTTTTTGGCGGAATCAATACCGGCGGCGCGTCAATCACAGGCATCATCATCGCTGTATTGGCGGGGCTGGTGAACTGGATTTTTTCCAGTTTCATCCTTACATATACCATGTCCGCCTGGACGCTCGCCTTCAGACGGGTGGCTTATCCGACTGCAGTGGAATTACCTCCACTACCAGTCCAAACTCCTTAAGTTTTCGGTTCTTCCCGGGAAATATTCTGCGTCATGCCAACCGTCGGCTCCGCCTGGCGGTTGTGCACCTTTGCGCGCTGCTTGACGGTCACTTCTTCGCGAAGTGAAAGTGCCAGGTGCTTGACCAGCACTGCCATCAGCGGTGATTCGCTTGCGCCGAGTTCACGCAAATTCCTCTCGATGTGTGCCTGGTACAACCGCACCACCATGTACACTGGGCGACCCATTGCGGTGATCTGTCCGAGCAGGTCGCACAGCGTGTGGGTCATATTTTCCAGGTCGGGACGAAAAACGGAATAGATGCAAATACCGCGGGCACCATAAACACCTTCGGCATAGCCAGCCAGTTCGCCTTCGCGGCGCAGCACCCAGGCAGGTGAATGCTGCGGCATGGAATGTTCGATCCCCTGGATGACGGGCGGGACTTGCGATTGGAACAGGGCACGGATGGCGATATCATCATCACCGGCGGCGGTGCGCCATTCGCTTTGGGTGGGTTTTTCCACCAAATGGGGGGCGTCGATTTTCCAGATGCGCTGCCAGGCATATGCACCAAAACCGGCTTTACGCAGCACTTCGAAAAATGGATGGGTCTCATCCAATTCTGCCAGCACGTGAAAAGCGCCGTTGTCACCGGCTTTGCAAACCAGTTCGTCCAAAACTGCAGCTGCGGCAGCTGAATCTAGTAAATCATAGGGGGCAAAAAATGAGAGATTGGCAGAAGGACTATCCCCCTCCCATGCCACCTGACCGATGACGATGGAGGCATTGCTGCCCTCACTCCCGATGCAGGTGTATGATCCTCGGGCAGGACGCAACATGGAAAACAATGCTCCCATGCCAAACGGGTTGCCGCGGGTGAGCAGAGCACATGAATCCAAACTCAGAAACTGGCTGCGAAAGTGCAGCAAGTTGAAAATATCAAACCATTCGAACGGTCGGGTGATTATGTTGCAAGCTCCAGGAAATAACGGTGAAAGCGGTCATCACCGGTCAATTCAGGATGAAACGAAGTTGCCAGCAGTTTTCCCTGCCGGGCAGCGACGGTTTTGCCGTTGGGGAGCGAGGAAAGAATCTCGACTTTTTCCCCACCGAGGCGATCAACGGGGCACGGATGAAGACGGCATGGAATGGAAGATTCTCTTTCGAGACCTGCTTGAGTGCCGGAACATTCAAATCCATTTCAAAGCTATCCACCTGGCGACCAAAGGCGTTGCGTTCAACCTTGATATCCATCAATTTGAGCAAAGGCTGGTCACGCTGGGTATCGTTGGAGATGAAAATGGCACCAGCGCAGGTCCCCCACAGGGCATGCTTTTTCCCAAAGGTGCACAGGGGCGCCATGAGTTTGTAGGCAGTTGCCAGTTTACCGATGGTGGTGGATTCACCTCCGGGGATGATCAATCCCTGCAGTCCAGCCAGCTGTTCGGGCAGGCGCACCTGCACAACCTCGCAGCCGAGGTTTTCCAGCATGTGCTGGTGTTCAATGAAATCGCCTTGAAGTGCGAGAACGCCGATTTTCATGGTTTGCAAATGGATATTATTGTTAAAGTTTATGATACTGACTGAAGAGAGGTTCTTCGCTCCCTTGGTCACTCAGAATGACATGCAACGATTACCAACCTCGTCCGGCGATCTTTTCCTCGTCAGGCATTTTTTCCACCGAGCGACCCACCATGGGCTCGCCCAGGTTTTTGCTCACTTGCGCCAGGATCTTGGCATCTGTGTAATGGGTGGTGGCTTTGACGATGGCTGCCGCGCGCTTGGCAGGGCTGCCGGATTTAAAGATACCTGAACCGACGAACACACCATCCACACCGAGTTGCATCATCAGCGCGGCATCGGCGGGGGTGGCAATGCCGCCGGCGGCAAAATTGACCACAGGCAAGCGCCCAAGCTTGCGCGTTTCCATGCACAACTCATACGGCGCGCCGATGGACTTGGCGAACGCCATCACTTCCTCTTCGGGCAAGTTCTGCAGCGTACGGATCTCTCCGAGCACCGTGCGGGCATGACGAACTGCTTCCACCACGTCTCCTGTGCCGGCTTCACCCTTGGTGCGGATCATGGCCGCGCCTTCGCCGAGGCGCCGCAGCGCCTCGCCCAGGTTGCGGCAACCGCACACGAAGGGGACCTTGAATCCGTGCTTGTTGATATGATGCTCTTCATCCGCCGGGGTGAGCACTTCGGATTCGTCGATGTAATCCACGCCGATGGCTTCCAGGATCTGAGCCTCGACAAAATGACCGATGCGGCATTTTGCCATCACCGGGATGGTGACGGCATCCATGATCTTCTGGATCAAGCCGGGATCGCTCATGCGTGCCACGCCGCCGGTGGCGCGGATATCCGCTGGCACACGTTCGAGCGCCATCACGGCACAGGCACCGGCTTCCTCAGCGATTTTGGCATGTTCGGGTGTGACCACATCCATGATCACCCCACCCTTCAACATTTGAGCCAGACCTTTTTTCACTGCAAAGGTTCCGGTTTGTTTTTCAGCCATTTTTCGTACCTCCATCAATTGATTGCATTGGGATTTTACCACCGAAGGCAGGGGAGAGCAGAGACTGTAGAGACTTCCTTGATAAAAAATATCAATGGGTATCGGAGTGGACAAGAAAATTGAATCACATATAAAATCTACCTATCCGGCTCTTGGAGGGGATTCATGGAAAAAATATTAGATCCCAAATTTCTTCCTTACCTGATCTTTACCATCTGTTATGCGGGTTTTATTGCATTATTTCTCAGGGAAAAAGTCCTACGAAAAATTCTTGAATTAAAAATCCCCACCTGGGTGGGTAAAGTAGTTACATCTGTTTCAATTACGCTCCTGATTCTGTCCTTGCTTGATGAAGTTGGATTATTTCTGAACGAATGGTACTTCTATCCGAAGGTTTTTTCGATGCTCCGTTCCATCATGGGATTGCCTGGAGTCAGTTACCTGGTTTATTTCGCAAATTTTGCGCTTTTGATACCTTTCTTCTATCAAATCACAGAGAAAAATCGACAAAAAAGTGACAACGTGGAAAAGGAAGCATTGCTGAAATTGGCAAATATTAATTTTTCTGTCGATTTACTCACAACCTCTTTTCTCCTCACATCGGTCCAACTCTGTGCATCATATGCAGATATCCAAAATTTGCAATGGACTTTGTTACCATTAATATTTATCCTTTGCCAAGTTGTTATCAAGGGAATGAACAGCCAAATTCAAAAACGGATTACGAAGACTAACGATAATAGTCAAGATCGATACAGGAATATAACCACCTTACTTCTTTATGGGTTGGTTTTCTTACAAACCATGATTACAAAAGCTGGTCTACTCCTTGCAGTTTATTACTGGTTCCGTAATATATTTGGCAAGATGACACAGTTTTTTCAACGAAGAAAATGGAAACACGCTTTCTCCCCGGTCTTTCTCGAATCTTTAGCAATCCATCTCAATCCAACGGATTGGAAAGATCTAACCCCGTTGATAATATTATTCGGTTCCATTCCACCCATGATTTTTTTCTGGCAAGTCAACCAAAGTCCGTTCCCTCCGAGTGGAGGTTTTTTTCCAAAAGATACGACCATTAATGTATTATATACAGTAGATATCTTGTTTTTCTTATTTGCCATAATTGCCTCAAGGGCTGAATGGTTTCTTACCTTATTGGCGACCATATTTTTATTATTCACGCGTTATGGCACAATAATTCTTTTTCAGAATTGGTATGTATCGGGACCAAGCACGTTGCATGGGCTAAATACAGTTGAAATAATTGCAACGTTTTTTGGTTATGATTTAAGAAATGCTGCATGGTTTGGTTTTCTCCTACATTTGTTTATGGTAATCATTTTAGTCTCCCTTGCTTCGGCAAATAAATATTACATAGAATCGATACTGGATAAGAATCCAAATAGAATCAAATCCTATTTCATTAGCCAAATTTCGATTAATTGGGTAATCGTGCTCTTGGGACTGTTTGCCCAAACCATGTTGTATTATATTTTTCGTAATAGTAATATGTCAGGAATAACTTTTCTAATTTTCGTTTTTAGTGGTTATTTATTCTTGTTAGCACTTTTGAGCCTTATAATTTTTCCTGAATGGACTGGAGAACAATCGACTATTAAACAGTTTTTTGGAAATATAAAAAAATTCTATGGAGATGACTTTTTGAGACGAATTAACAAAAAAATCTCATTGATAAGACATTATTCACCAGAAAAAACTAAAGGACTTGTCAAATTTACCTACTTTCCTTTTTATACATTAGTATTATCAACCTTATTTTTTATGATTATTACTTTTTTCTATTTTTATAGTAGATAATAAATGACAGTTATTCTTGAATCAAGCAAAAACAACCTTAAATTAATTTCACGCGCTTTTGCTAAAAATCCCCGTGTAGACCTTTCCTATGATTGCTACCTGGAAGGCACTGCTGGCAGGGTGATGGTGGATGATGCGGAAAACCCAACAGCTTTCCGCCTGGAGCAGGGTCCCTTTTGGTATTATGTCGGGGATGCAAGCAGCGCGGCTGCCAAGCAGTTAATGGAGGAAATGCCGCCGTACACATTCCTGATGCCCTCCCCTCCCGCATGGATTGACCTGGCAAAGTCGATTTTTGGCAGGAACCTGATCCAAAACCAACGATTCAGCTTTTCGGGGGATCACCTTTCCAAACCGCACCTGGAAAGCATCCTTGAGCGCCCCCGGTTTGCCGGGGAACTCCAACGCATCGATGCTGCGATGGCACAGAAGTTCATTGACGAAAAAGTATATCTATTCGATATCCCGGGATTTAAATCAGCCATAGATTTCTACGAGCGCGGGCTGGGATATTGCCTGTTTATCCGCGACCGGGTGGTGGCGGGCGCCTATTCCGCCCAGGCATGCAGCAAGGGCATCGAGGTGAGCATCTACGTGGAGGACCGTCACCGTCAGCGCGGGATTGCCACGGCGCTGGCGGCGCGCCTGGTGCTGGATTGCCTGCAGCGCGGCTGGATCGCGCATTGGGATGCCGCCAACCCGGAATCCTGCAAACTAGCGCAAAAACTGGGTTACCGTCTGACCGGCGAATATACCGGATATTTTCTTGTCTAGTTTTCCCAACCAACCATTAATCACCTGACAATAAATTGCCAGAGTACCGGCTCTGCGATACAACCATTGTTCTGTTATAAAAAAATTTTCAAGTGATTGCTATTAAAGTGCAATTGTTTTATTTGTGAACATGCAATTCATACGCTACAATTAGCCCTGCACTAAATCCAGGTTTTCTTCATTAGGAATTTGACATGGCAATAGAAGATCGTATCGCAGCACTACGCCAGCAAAAACTCGAAAAACCATTTTGCTGGCTGATTTGTTTTGAAGAGCGCCCTCTGCAGGGCATACCTCCGGGAGGGAGCGGACCGCACCTGCTGGTGTTCACCTCCGCGGTCAAAGCACACGATTTTATCAAGGGCAGGAAGAAGTTCTACGGCAGCGAGACGCTTTCCATACTCGCCCTGGATTCAGCAGGAACGCTGAAGGAGCTTTCGGTCGGTACCGCCAAGGATGCACGCTATGCCGCTCCGCCCTGTGGCGTGGTGGTCGATTTTCAATATCCCTCCGGGAGATCCAGCCAGGTTCTCACCCCTGCACAAGTGAAAGATATTTCCACTGATGAATTAACGAACCGTATTCAAATCAGTTCAATACCACCCCTGTCAGATAAGAGGAAAGTGAAATTTGAATGGAACCGCCGATCCAAAGCAATCGCGATTGGCATCAGCTCGGTGGCAGCACTCCTGATCGTATTCTTCATCCTGCGCGGTGTGTTCCTGGGGATGAAGAGTGGAAAGATCAAGCCATTATCTTTCATGAACACTCCCACCCTGACCCCCACGGTGACACCGACCGCCACAGCAACTCAAAAACCGTGGGATGTACATTACCTGGATGATTTCTCATCCAACAAGTTCGGCTGGGAGCTTGACCCAGCAGAGGATTCGGGCGATTGTGGTACCGAGATCCGAACCATGGAGTTCAATTCCCTGGTGTGGACAATTGACGCCCTGGATGGATGTGTATGGCAGCAATCACCACAGATATCGCCCATACCAAATTTTGAAGCCTTTATTGATGTAGAGCGTGTTCCCGGTTCTGCTCAGGGTGATATGGGATTGATCTTCAACAATCCGGATTATTCGAAAACCGTCTACTTCCTCATTGATGATACAGAGGGGACTTTTTCGGTTTATTCGCTGCAAAGAGATTGGTCGACGCTCGTTGATTGGAGAGGTAGCACTGCAATCCACTCCAATACCATGAACAAGCTCGGGATTGTAGCGCGGGGATCCACTTACACCTTTTTTATTAATGGCGAAAAAGTCGCCAGCATAACCATTTCTGGATTTACCAGGCACGTGGTAGGAGTAGGAATGGGGCTTGAACGATCCGGAGACACCCTGACCGTTCGCTACAGCAACTATGAAATAAACACTTACCGATAAGGCAAAAGGATCAGAATCATGAACGAATCATATCAACCCGGAACACTTGCCCCGCTCATACCTGAGACTAAGAAATCACCCAAAATTGCCACAGGGCGCGGTCAGAAAAAACCGGACGGTAAAAAATTGATGCCACTCATACCCGAACCGGAACCGGTGGTGATCCCGGCGGCACGACTCCGCAATCCACTGGAGGTGGCGTTATTGAACTTAAGCGGATTGGGACTGGGTTATGCGTTCACCAAACATTGGGTGCGCTTTGCCATCCATTTGGCGGTCACCATTGGATTGGTCGTCACCGCATTTGCATCTAAAGCCCATGCCCAACCTGCCTTGTGGATCATCCTGTTCCTGCTCTGGTTGGGTTGGATGGTGTTCGATGGATGGAACATCACCCAAAAGACTCTCAAGCAATCCGGTAAAGCAAACGTCAAGCTCCAGGTCATCCCTCTGGCAATTGGAATTGCCGCGCTGATACTTATTTTTGGAGGATTTATCGTTTATTCATTACTGGGCAGCGCGAATTTTGTTCAGGCAATGGAAGCGTACAACGCCAGCGACTGTACTGCTGCACAGCCGCTGTTCAAAAAAATGAGCAGTGTCTTTGAACTGACTTTCAGCCCCAAGATCAGCCTGGCTGAGCAAAAGATTCGAAGAATGTTCATCGCTGTTGGCTGCGGAAGAAGCTGAATCACAAGGCAATTATGCGGTTGTGATAGACGCTTACAAAGATTATTTGAGCCAATATCCGAATAACCCACCTTCCGCCGGAGTGAAGGAAAAGATCGCCAGCTCCTATTTTGCCTGGGGGAACCAGCTTAAGGAGCAGGATAAATACCAGCAAGCCCTGGATACCTTCGGTAAATTACAGAAGGAGTATCCGAACTCCACGGTTGCCGCACAGGTGCCGGATGCAGAAGCTGCCACGCTCCTCGAATGGGCTGGGGAGTTGAGCATCACTCACCAGTATTCAACATCCATCGAAAAGTACCAGGAGATCATTAATTCCTATCCGTCATCACCTTCCGCTGCAACTGCCAAGACACAGATCGTTAAAGCGTATTCATCGTGGGCAGGGTATTTGAGAGACACCGGGAAGTTCCAGGAAGCCATTGAAACATTTGAATTATTACAGGAAAAATACCCACAAACGACGGAAGGCAACGCTGCTCCGATGGGGATTGCCCTTACGCACATCGTCATGGGGAAATGACCTTGTCCGTTTGAAGGATTTTTATGCTGCCATGGATCAGTTTGACCTGGCAAAACAGATCAGCACGGATACCAGCGTTCAGGACCTGGCGGAACAGGGATATACGGACGCCCTGAACGGCTTGGCGTACGACAGCGGTGAACAGGGTATGCAGATCATCGAAACTGCCAAGGATGAAGCCTGCGCGGGTATACCGGCATCATCGCCTGCAGTAGGGATTGGCAAAGACATCATCCCCGGTAAAGCACTCAATTGCTCCTATGGTGAGGTCAGCCTACCATCCGATCTAACTGCCTACACCCCCGCAGAATTCCTGTATGTGATCAAGTTTTCCTCCGATATGTCCACCCTCGATAGCTGCGCTTACGAAGGGGGTTACAGCATCACCCGCTACCAAAGTTCCTGGACAGTGACCTTGATCAGCACGCTCACCGGCAGAGTTGTAAGGAGCCAGGTTTTTTACGGTGCTTCTCCGGATGACTGTCCCGATGAACACTGGTTCACAATCGGTGTATACAATGACAGCATGTCCGGAGGTAACCCGGATGACTATGAAGTGACGGCATGGCTGCGCCAGGTGATCAAATAGCCCGATCCGAAAAAATGGTTGTGGATGGAGAGAAATTGAAATGAACATAGAAGAATTGATTTCGGAATTAAAACAAAAATCTGCCAAAAAAAGCCTATGCTGGATGGTGTGTTACGGCGAGCGCCCACTGCAGGGTGTCCCGCCCGGCGGCAGCGGCGCACATGTGATGATTTTCTCCAGCCCAGCCAGCGCCCAGGCATTCCTAACCGGGAGAGCCAAGTATTTCCAACCGGAACCGCTTTCCATTGTAACGATTGATTCTCCGGCGGCGCTCAAGAAGGTGGCAACCACAGCTTCCGCTGACCCCGATTACACTGCGCCCCCCTGCGGATTGGTGCTCGATTTCGATTACGCAGCCGGCAGGGCAACTGCAAGTCTGCCACCCGTGAAGGTGGCGGAGATGAGTGCCAAGGAAATTGTCGAAGTGCTGAACCTGACCCTAAAATCCACCGAGGTTCCGCCCGTCCCTGTTATGGAACCGTTGATCCCCCAACCTACCCCGGCAGGAACAACTGCAGTCCAGGGGACCAAAACCGCTCCTCCTCCCCTGCCGCCTGTCCAAGCTGCCGCCATTGGCGCGGGGATGACCGCCATGACCGCTGCTGAATTGGTGGGGATGGCAACCCGAAAGGAAACGCCAAAACCCGCACCTCCGCCAATCGTCCAGAAACCAGTATCGATACCTGCACCAGCGCCAAAAGCACCCGCTGCACCGCAATTCATCACCAAGACCACTAATCCCGGAGGGACATATGAAATCTACCGGGGGACGGATGCGGAGTCCGCCAGGCAGTTCCTGGTCACCAAGAAAGTAACCGAAGCAAAGTATTATATAAAGGTGGAAACGCCCGAAGGCAACTGGGGTATAGATAAGGAAGGTCTATATTTGGAAAAGTTGCTGCCCTGGCAATTGAATCTCAGCGCTGCCAAAACGAATGGCAACCACAATCCATTTTCAGCAAGCATATTTGGAGCGAAATTTGCCAAAAATGGGATGGCGGACAACTTTGTCGTGGATGTGGAATGTGGATCATGCGGGTTCAAATGGCGTGATGGCGTTCGCTATCAGAATGATACTGTGGTGAAATGTCCCAAGTGTAAAACATTGAACAAGATCGACAGCCGTAACATTACATTGTTCTAGAATTATTCAAGCGCACTGCAGCCAGGTTAAAAACCTGGCTGCTTTTTTATTCTTACCATTTGTTATACTATTCACATCCTTCTTGTGGAGGGCGCAATGAAAAAGATAATCCGTTTTTTATTGATCCTGATGATGTACATTTTATGTTCCTGCAATCTTGCAAACATTGTCAGCAATCCCACCCTCACCCCTGAACCGGGTCCTCCGGTTGATCCGGCGTCAGTTTGTCCACCTGCAAGTGAGGGAACAACGGTATATATCAATCGAAATGCGGGATACTGCCTGTTGTATCCCTCCGACTATACACTCGGCTCAGATACACAGCGTCCAGAGGCTGTGGTCAATTTCACGGGTCCTGTCCTGCCACCCCCGCCCAAATCCATGGATAGTATTGCCCCGCTGATTATCCTCGAATTCAACGGGATCGCGGATGTTGGGGATGCTGCAGCATACATGGAAAAATGGCAGTCGCTGTTCGTTCCTGAAATGCACCTGCCGCAGTTGCGCACCACGATTGCCGGTCAGCCGGCGGTCATCGTGAATGGCATTCCCGGAATGCTTTCCGGGCAGGGTGCATTCATCATTGCAAATAACGCCAAATACGTGCTGATGATGTTCCCTGAAACCGGGCTGGTGACCGATTTGGATCCCGAACTTCTCCGCGGCTGGGATACAATCCTCAATTCGTTGACCTTTTTCTTCCCCTAACACCAATGACGGTTGTTCGACCTCAGGACGTTTGCCCTGCGGAAACCTCATATGGAAAACCCTATATCAACGAAGCCGAAGGATATTGCTTCCTTTACCCGGTGGATTTTGTTTACGACCCACAATATGGCGAGCGGTTCCTGGGTGGTCCGGTCCTCACCAACGTGGAGGCGTTTGGGGGCGACATCCGTGAAGCCATCAGCGTATCTATGGGTGGGTTTGAACCCGATGTGACGCCTTTTCAGACCATCGAGCATCGTCTGCAATTCATCCCGGCTGAATCCATCACCGATATGATCATCAGCGGATACCCGGCTGTGGCATACCTGGATACCAACGGTGCCTGGGTCTCACGGCAGGCGCACATCTCTGTGAATGGTTTGATCTACTCCATCCTGGTCCAGCCTTACGAGCCGACTCTTTTCCCCGAGGGCATCCTGTACGCCAACAAAGCGTGGGATGTGGTGACCACGACCATAAAATTCTTTGAGCCTTGGCATTGATACTGGTTAAGTTAAAAAGGCTATATCGAAATCGATCGTCACTCTGAGAGGAGCGAAGCGTCTCTCCTTGTTGTATAAGAGAGACGTTTCACTTGCTTGAGCTTTCTGCAAGCTTCGCTCAACATGACAAGAATGCTTCGGTACAGCCTTTCACACCTTAGGATTTAGCTGATGCGTTCAAAGCGCTCCCCGGGGGTGCTGCACACCGGACACTTATCCGGGGCGTTGCGGGCGTGGGTAAAACCGCACACCGGACAGACGTAGTAATCGTACTCCTCGGTCTCCTTGCCCAACGAGGCAGCAGCTTCCTTGTAATACTGCTCGTGTCCTTTTTCCACTTCCCAAGCCTGGGAGAATGTATGCAGTGCGGGTTTATCGCCTTCCGCTTCAGCATCCTTTATGAAATCCGGGTACATGGTCACCACTTCGTAATGCTCCCCGGCGATGGCAGCCTGCAGATTTTCGGCAGTGGACTTGATCTCGCCCATCGTGCGGAAATGCTTGATGGCGTGAACCGTCTCGGCATGGGCGGCAGCACGGAACAGCTTTGCCACCTGCTTGTAGCCTTCGTCGTCAGCTTTTTTGGCGAATGCGGTGTATTTACGGTTGGCTTGTGATTCACCCGCGAATGCAGCTTTCAGATCATCCATCGATTTAGTCATTCCTATTTCTCCTTTTGAGTTTTTTCCCAATAATTTGTGTTGTCAAATATCGTCTGATGAAATAAGATAGAAACTATCGTATTATAACGTATGGTGATAATATATCGAATCATGCCCAAATTGAAAGAAAACCATCCGATTGAAATATCGTCAATCCTGTTGGACCATCAGAATCGCTACCCGCTCTGGCGAATCAAGGATGTCTACAAGCTGCTGCACCAGGCCGCCATGGGCAGCGAGCATGCCGTGCAGGATGAAGCCGGCGTGCGCTCCTGGATGGAGCGCGAGCTGAAGGAGATGGGAGAGGGTCCCAATGACCCGATCATCGACCCACTTTCACCGGAGGGCGACATCGTGCGGGTGCATTTGCGCCCGTTGGTTGCCAAAGGCAACAACCCTGAAAAATTATTGGAAGCCTTTATACAGACTGCCCGGGAGTACCGCGGCTCATGGTCGAGATTGGCTCATTTTCTTCGCGTTGCTGTAGACCTTACCAACCTTGGTACATTGCATTTCAACCAGCGGGATTTGGCTCACTTTTTCGAAAAAATGCAATATCTCAATTATCCCGCGCAGCACCATTCCGAGGAATATGAAGCCGCTTATCGACCGGCATACCGGGTCATTTACCGTCCATTATTGCATCTGCAGGAGGAATGAGTGAAAAAAGTCTCGCGACGAAAATTCTTGGGGCTGGTTGGGGTTGCAGGTGCGGCAGGTGTTCTGCAGGCTTGCACTCCTAAAACTTCGCAAACTTCCCCGTCTGCATCGACAAATACACCCTTCGGGGCAATTACCAACACACCAGGACCTTCTTCCACGGAAGCACCGGCGGAAAGCCCCGTTAATCCCACGCAAAACACAGCGCTTGCCCCCGACCTGGCAGTTGCCCGGGGTGGCGAACCGGAAGACCTGGCGCGGCGTGCTGTAGCAGCACTGGGGGGAATGTCCCGCTTTGTACCCAATGGTGCTAGCGTGGTCATCAAGCCCAATATTTGTGTTTCATACCGCTCCTATGAATATGCCGCCACTACCAATCCCTGGGTGGTAGGCGCGCTGGTCAAGATGGCTTTTGAAGCGGGGGCAGGCTCAGTGAAGGTGATGGATTCGCCTTTTGATGGTACTGCTGCGGAGGCCTATCGTAAAAGCGGTATACAGCAGGAAGTGGAAGCAGCTGGCGGCGAGATGGTGGTCCCTGCCAGTTTTTCCTTGCAGCAAGTGGATCTACCCGGCGCTGTTTTTCTGAAATCCGCCAAGATCTACGAAGAAATCCTCAATGCGGATGTGTTGATCAATGTGCCGATTGCAAAAGATCACGGCATGGCGGGCTTGACGCTCTCCATGAAAAACCTGATGGGTGTGGTGCAGGACCGCCCAAAGCTGCACGCCGATTTTGGCAACGCGCTGACCGACCTGAATTTCCGGATACGCTCCACGCTGGTGGTGGTGGATGCCGTTCGCATTCTCAACTACGGCGGTCCGCAGGGCGGGGACATGAAGGCGGTGCAAAAGCTGGATACCGTTATCGCTTCCGCCGATGTGGTGGCAGCGGATGCATTTGCATCCACTCTGTTCAAAATGCAACCAGATGATCTTGACTATGTGCGGGTGGGAAACGCCCGCGGCCTGGGACGCAGCGACATTAGCAATTTGTCGATCGCAGAGGTGTAGATGGCAAACGCTGCACAAAAATCCAACCCCGGGCGCGCATGGCGCACCCTGCGGATCATTGTTCAGGTGGTGTTCTTTTTCCTGTTCCTGGCGTTCTTCATCGGTACGCAGCGGGATGGGTGGCAGCCACAAACTGCCAACCTGGTGATACGGCTGAGCCCGTTAACCATGCTGGCAAACTGGATCGCCAGCCGAAAGATGTTGCTGATATCGCTGACCGGCCTGATCCTGCTCGGATTGGCACTGGTATTCGGGCGCGCTTGGTGCGGTTGGCTCTGCCCGCTGGGTTCGCTCATCGATCTATTCTCCATAAAAAAATGGGTCAAGCGAAAAATAAAGTTCGCTGAAGGTTGGCGGGCAGTGAAAACCATCCTTTTGTTCGTCATACTGATCGCTGCCATTTTCGGCAACCTTTCACTACTTATCCTGGATCCCATCACCATCTTTTACCGCACGTTCACCACCGCTGTTTGGCCGGCACTCGAACGGGTGGTGACCGCTGCCGA
Source organism: uncultured Chloroflexia bacterium (assembly GCA_963699305.1). Classification (GTDB taxonomy): domain Bacteria; phylum Chloroflexota; class Anaerolineae; order Anaerolineales; family Anaerolineaceae; genus JBGQAS01. Next base: position 2,085,903 of record OY969431.1, read on the forward strand.
GACCGGTTTGTATCGCATCAGTGCTTTACAAAACGGTGTTGTAGCGTTTGATTCCGCAATCCGCCCCGCCATCCTTCCATATAACCAGGCGTTTGGCAGGGGTGCACTAGTTCTGTTTGGGTTTTTCCTGGTCATCCTGGCGCTCAACCTGCTTGCGGAGCGGTTTTGGTGCCGCTACCTGTGTCCGCTGGGTGGGATGCTGGGATTGCTTGCCAAGATTGGGATGGTCAAACGCCAGGTGTTGCCCTCCTGCACGAACTGCAACGCATGCGCGCGGGTGTGCCCGACCGCGACCATCGATAAAACGAAAGGGTATGCCAGCGACCCTGCAGAATGCACCCTGTGTATGGACTGTTATAAAGCCTGCCCCAGCAAAGCCATCGCGTTTCAGCTGATCTTCAAACCTGCAGCATGGAACAGCTACGATCCGGGCAGGCGGTCGGTTCTGATCGGGATGGGCGCAGGGGCGGCATTGGGTGCTGCATCGCTAATCACCCCCAAAATCATTACTCATCCGGATACACTGCTGCGACCACCCGGAGTAATCAATGACACGTTGCTCAGCCGCTGCATCCGTTGCGGTGCCTGTATGCGCATCTGCCCGACCAGCGCCTTGCAACCGGCGCGCTTCGAAGCAGGTTGGGATGATCTCTGGACACCGGTGCTGGTGCCGCGCATTGGTTTCTGTGATTATGGCTGCAACTTTTGCGGGCAAGTGTGCCCTGTGGAAGCCATCCCCAACCTACCCCTGGAAGAGAAACAAGTGCAGGTGATGGGCAAGGCATCCATCGATAAGGTGCGCTGCCTGGCGTGGGGGCTGAACCAGAACTGCGTGGTATGCGAGGAGATGTGCCCGCTGCCCAAAAAAGCCATCCACTTTGCCGGCGCGGGCGAGGGTGGAGGACAGGGAAAGCATAGCGTGGGTGAGAGCGACGAAGCTGGCAAGGTACCGCGCCCGGTGGTCAGCACCGAGCTGTGCATCGGTTGCGGGATTTGTGAGAACAAGTGTCCGGTGGAAGGAGAGGCTGCCATCCGGGTGCAGAGGGATTAATTCAGCAGAAACCATTTTCACGGTACAATACTCTCCTTATGAACGACAGAAAATATCAAATATTATTGACTAACGATGACGGCATCGAATCACCCGGTTTATGGGCAGCGGCACGCGCCCTGTCTGAGATTGGGTATGTTACTGTGGCTGCACCGCGCGAGCAATCCTCGGGAGCTGGGCGGAGTATGCCGCCTTCCGCGGATGGACGCATCGAAAAACGTACGCTGCAGATCGGCGAGGAGCACTGGGAAGTATACGCAGTGGGTGGTACTCCAGCACTGGCGGTGGATTTTGGCGTACTGCAGATCATGGATGTGAGACCGGACCTTATTGTTTCGGGCATCAATTATGGCGAGAATCCCGGCACGGATATCACCATCTCCGGAACGGTTGGGGCAGCCATGGAGGGTGCGGCATTCGGGATCCCATCCATTGCTGTGTCGCTGCAGCTCGCCAACGTGGATGCTGAGTATCTCAGCTATTCCCGCACCATCGATTTTTCGACCGCAGGTTATTTTACCCAAATGGTTGCCTGTAAACTATTGGAAAAAAAGTTCCCACCCGAGGTGGACCTGGTAAAGATCGATGTTCCGCAATCCGCCACACCCCAAACAGAATGGAAGCTCACCCGCCTTTCGCATCGGCGTTATTTCATCCCGGTTATCGAGCAAGCTGGGAGCGAAAGCCAATCGGGGGTGATCGGTTCACGCTATGACGTCAAACCGGGCGATGATTCACCCGATACCGATATCCAGACTTTGTTCATCCAGCATAAAGTGGCGGTCACACCGCTGACATTGGATATGACTGCCAGGGTGGATCTTCCGGACCTGGAAAACAAATTGAAACAAGCGAAATAAATAAAAGACAACCGCAGGAGAAATCCTGCGGTTGATTGTTTAGGAATTAAGGGAGCTGTATGTTATTGCATCAAGGATTGAAAATTCTCGATGTGCTCTGAATCTGCAGCATATACAGGTCGCAGTAGGTTGAACTGGATGGTTTATTGGATACCTTTACATAATAGGTGCCGGTCATCCCTTTCAACTCGAACCCATTGGTGCCAATGCATACGCCTTTGTCGTTGTAGTCGCAATCCGTGGATTGAACTTCTGTAAGGTTGCTACAGCTCCCAGAATACAGTTTCACATCCAGTTTGCTGGATTGCGAGCCTTGCAGACTTCCCACCAAGCTGAGGGTGAAGTAGCTATTGCTGGTGCTGAAATAATACCAATCCGCGTCCGTGGAAGGATAGATATTAGCTGCTTTTTGAAAGTAACCCTCGGTGACAATGGATCCCAAATACACGGCTGTGCATGCAGTATTGGCCTGGTTATTCAGTTCGTACGAATCCACCTGGCACGTGGTAGGCTGTTCAGTATCACCGCCGCCTGTTGTTCCACTGGGCAACACGGCACATACGAGATCGCCTTTGCTGTCAAAGCCGTTGACATATTCACCCGTGGGGCAAGACTTTCCAGCCAAAGCCAGGTTGCCGGCAAGCCCCTGCTCGCCCTGCGGACCTGCGGGACCCTGAATGCCGGGAAGCCCCTGCTCACCCGTTGGACCTGCCGGTCCCTGGATGCCGGGCAAACCGATGGGGCCTTGCTCGCCTTGCGGTCCTGCGGGACCTTGAAGACCCTGGGAGCCAGCCGGACCGATATCACCCTGTGAACCCTGTGGTCCCGGTTCACCCTGGGGACCCGGATCACCCTTTTCACCCCGTGTCCCCATGATATTCCATTCAATGGGGGTTTCCTGTGATTTACATTGAGAATCATTCTTGATGATGCGCACCAGCCCGTCATTCTTTATGCAGGCGTGGATGACACCATCTTCCGCGAAAGCGTAGGCGGTACCCGCCAGGATCCCAAGTGCCAGGAAGACACCCAACCCGATGAAGATTCCTTTTTTCATAACCGCTCCCTTTATATGAAATAGTATTCGTTGTATTTATTTCAAATGCAGTCGAAAAAATTGACACTATTGCCCACGTTCCTATCGTACATATAAAAGCAGAAAAATCGAATACGTAATTCCACTTATAAAAGAAAGCTTTTCCAATATGAATTGGTTTACATTTTTAGGGATTATTCAGCAAATGGTCCCAAGAAGAAAACGGATCATGTCTCACATGTTTTGAGAATTCTTGGAATAACAAACGAACAATTTTCCACAATATTATTGCTTGGAAAATAGTTGGACCAGATATTCTTCACTTTGATGATGCGATTGCTTCACGAGGGAAAAACACCCCTTATTCGCAATGACGTAATAAAGTTATTTGTAACAGGAACAGATTGATTAGAGGCTTGCTGTTTTTACACATTAAACCGAATATTCAGGATATCCCCATCCTGGACGATGTATTCCTTGCCTTCCAGGCGCAGCTTGCCTTTGGCTTTGGCCTCGGTCATGCCGCCCAGGGTCATCAGGTCGTCGTAGGCCACCACCTCGGCGCGGATAAAGCCTTTCTGCAGATCGGTGTGGATCTCGCCGGCGGCTTCGGGGGCGGTGGCACCGCGGCGCACGGTCCAGGCGCGGCACTCGTCCTGCACCGACGGTGAAGAAGGACTGCAGCCCCAGCAGGTCATAGGACAGGCGGATCATGCGGTTCAGGCTGGGTTCGTCGATGCCGTATTCCTCCAGGAACATCTGGGCTTCCTCGGCGGGCAGCTGGGCGATATCCATCTCCAGCTTGCCCTGCAGCGCCACCAGCTGTGCTGTGTTTGTGGGTGTAGGTGAGTTCCGGCGCAGCCTGCCCCTCGGACAGGTTGAGCACCACCAGCACCGGTTTGCGGCTGAGGAAGCCAAAACCCGGACAGCATCTTTTCATCTTCGCTGGTGATCTCGATATCGCGCAGCGGGGTTCTCCGCAGACAGGTGCTTCTGGAATCGCTCAAAAAGCGCCATTTCGCGCTCGATGATGGCTTTATCGCGCCCGCCGCCCTTTTTGCTTTCTTCCGCCAGGCGTTCCAGCTTGCGCTCCACGGCGATCAGGTCGTTGAGCATGAACTCGCTGTCCATGGCTGCAAGATCGCGGACGCGGGTCGATGGTCTCATGGATGTGCGGCACGTTCTCATCCTCAAAACAGCGCACCACGTGGATGAAGCCATCCATCTGGGTGAGCTGGTTGAGCAGCGTGCCGGAGATGCCGGTTTTACCGGCGCTGCCATCCAGCCCGGCGATATCGGCATAGGTCACCTTGGCGTAGATGGTCTTTTTGGGCTTGAACATGGCGGAGAGCCTGTCCACGCGCGGGTCGGGCACATCCACCACGGCGGTGTGCACTTCGATCTTGCCCGCGGTGATGCCGGTGGGCTGGCGTGCCGCGGGTGAGCGCATTGAACAGGGTGGTTTTTCCGGATTGGGGTAGGCCGATGATTCCAAGACGCATGAATTTAGATACCTTGACCCTTCATTGAGATTTTAGATATACTCTGCTTCGCACGAGCCGGAGTGGCGGAATTGGCAGACGCGCACGACTCAAAATCGTGTTCCCTTCGGGAATGTGGGTTCAATTCCCACCTTCGGCACCAAAGATTATAACATGGTCAATTATTGATCGCTTTTGTCAAACAATTGACCATAACACCTCGAATGAGGTGTATTTTTTTCCTAGATATACCGGTGAAATGCAATGGACTCAAAACGGCAGGTAAAAAAACGTTGTTGAGCGATAATTAAGAGAATGGAAACCAATAGAAAAGGTGCAGGCTGGATACGCTTCCTCAAGTTCATTGCGGTTGGCATGACCGGTGCTGTGGTTGATTTTGGCATATTGACGGCACTCAAGGAATGGGCGCATTTCCCGACGTTACCCGCCAATATCATATCCTTCAGCACGGCCATGGTGAACAACTTCACCTGGAACTATTTATGGACCTTTCGTGACCGCCGCCATGGAAAAATGCTGACTCAGTTCGTCACGTTCATGATCATCGCCGTGATCGGGCTGGTGCTCAACAGCCTGACCCTGCTGGCACTGGAAAAACCAATGGGAACACTCTTTGCCATCCCGCAGCAGGGGTATTTACCTGCCAAGGTGATCGCTTCTACCGTTGTCATGTTGTGGAATTTCTTCATCAACAAGTGGTGGAATTTCCGCTCAACGATTTCCAAGAATATTTAAATAAATTTCAAAAGAAAAGAGATGCCTGCAACATGTTGAAGCACCTCTTTTTGACGCAAGCGTTGTTGTTTGCAATTCTCGATTCAGTTGTTTTCAGCGACCCGTGCGGGTCATATCAACCAAGAAGAAGGTCAATGCGGACGTAAACAGGGATGCACCAACGATCGGCAGGACCTGCTTGACGGCGCCATCCGAAAAAAGGATGGGCAGCACCACTAGACATAATCCTGCGATGGCGAGCGCAACGAACAACACCACGGTTTGGAAAAGGTTCTTTTTCATTTTCATTTCTCCTTTCGTAAGATTTCCATATACATACCAAAAAGTATGTATAAGAGTTAAAAAAAATATCTATTTTCGAACGATCCCGCCCAGGAAGATTTCCATCAAAGCATTAGCGCTTGAGCTCAATGAAAAAGCACTGCGGTCCCACAGCCAGCTGTACACGATGCCATTCTGGAACGACAGGAATGCACGCGCCATTTCGATGGCGCCGATATCGCTGCGCAGGTCGCCGGAATCGATGCCCTGCTGCATGGCAGCGGCGATGCTGTTCAGCAGCGCCCTGCTCTCAACCAATTGGCGCTGGCGGTTGGTTTCCAATTCAGCGGTTTGCTCGGTCTTGAATAAGTTGATCTCCATGATCGCTCGCAAATCTTTGTCTATTTCGATGGCGCTGAGGAGGTTAAAGAAAACCCGACGCAGGATCTCGATCAACGAACCGCCTTCAGCAGCAGCCTGTTGGACGATTTGCGCGCCGCGCGCTGAGTACTTTTCCAGTAATGCCGCATACAGCTCAGCTTTGGAGTGGAAGTGCCAGTAAATGGCACCACGCGTGACACCTGCTTCCTTTGCAACATCATCAAGGGTAGCTGTGGAATAACCGCTGCGGCTGAAAACCGCCAGGGCGGCTGCCAGCAGGTTTTCACGGGTGATTGCGGCTTCTTCCTTTGTTCTTCTCATTGTCAATTCTCTATTAATATACATACATAATAGCACGTATGTATAAATTTGTCAAGAGGGTAATATGCAATTTTTTCTTTCTTAAAGAATGGATTATTTCAATACACGCCGCATAATGGGATGACCCGGGGAGCGTCGGAGGATTTCCTTGAATCCTGCTTTTTCGAGCACCGATCTGACCCCCATATAGGCACTTAATGTTGACAGCGGCTTGTCGCTATCGAACGGATACGCTTCCACGATACGTGCTCCCTGGCTCCGCGCATAATCCAGTGCTGCCTGGATAAGAGGCAGCATGTTCCCCTGTTTACGCATCTTGCGCGGGATGAAAAAGCAAACGATCGACCATACAGCTTTGTCGTCAACAGGTGCAAGCACATCCGAGCGCTGCAGAGAGAAAAATTTTTCCCGCGGAGCAATTGAGACCCAACCCACTGGAGTTTGATCCCGATAAGCGATGATCCCGGGGATTTCACCCGATTCCACAATCGCCTTCATTGCCAGCCGATTGGGTTCATATTGAGACCGGTTCCAATCCTTGCGTGACAAGCGCCAGAACATGCACCAACAGCCGGCGCAGGCACCGTTCTTTCCAAAGAGCAATTCAAAATCCGTCCAACGATCCGGGGTGAGCGGATAGAATGTTAAAGTGAAACAATCGGTCGTCTTTGCCATGAGGATATTGTAGCAAATAATTGAATCATGGATTTGACTTCTCTTTTTATTTCACCTGTTGTATACTTTTCTTATTCCCTTTGGAAACGAGGTGGCTGGAATGAAAGTAGAGGTAAAACAACAAGACCTGGCGCGCGGATTGGGTATTGCCTCGCGCGCTGTTTCTCCGCGCAGTACACTGCCCGTACTGGCAAATGTGCTGGTGGCAACCGACGAAGGACGTTTACGTCTTTCCGCCACCAACCTGGAGCTTGGCATTACCTGCTGGATCCCGGGCAATATCATCGAAGAAGGCTCCATCACGGTGCCGGCGCGCACCGTTGCCGACCTGGTTGGGACCCTGCCGCAGGAGATGATCGTGCTCACCCTGGACACGCGCACCCAGACCCTCAAGGTGGAAGTGAAGGAACGTTCGCATACCGATATCAAAGGGATAGACGCCCAGGAATTTCCTCCCATCCCGGTGCCTGACCTTGCCGAGGGCATCCCTCTGAATGTGGCAGATTTCAAGGAAATGATCAACCAGGTGGCATTCGCTGCTTCCACCGATGAAGCCCGACCGGTTTTGCAAGGGGTGTTGCTGAGTGTGATCGAATCCGAGGTCACCATGGCGGCCACGGATGGTTTTCGCATCTCGGTCAAGAAAGCCGCCCTGACCTCGCCATCCCCAAAACCCATCACCGCCATCATCCCGGCACGCGCACTGGGTGAACTGGGAAAGATCATCGAAGAGGGCGAGGAAACCGTCACCATGGTTATGCCGGGAGGACACGGACAGGTAATATTCCACCTCAAGAACGCCGAACTCGTATCACAGCTTATCGAAGGCAACTTCCCCGATTTCAACGCCATCATCCCCCACTCCTTCAAAAATCACACCATCGTTGGCAAGGAAGAACTGCTCAAGTCCTGCAAGCAGGCGGAGATCATTGCCCGCGAGAGCAACAACGTAGTGCGGCTGGATATCCGTCCCGGCGAAAAGGGTCCTGGATCCGTTCAGATCTCCTCGGTGTCGGAAGAGACCGGCAAGAGTGACATTAACATGGATGCCAACACCGAAGGTGAAGGATTGGCAATCGCGTTCAATGTGCGTTTCCTGCGTGAAGTGCTGGAAGCCATCCGCAAGGAGTCCATCTCGCTGGATACCAACGCCAACAATACACCGGCGTTGATCAAGCCCGTCGGAGACGATTCCTACACCCATGTCATCATGCCGATGCACCTCGGTTAAACGAAAATGAAAACCGCCTGGCACCAGGCGGTTTTTTTATCCATTAATCCGTGTCATCAAACCGGGTTGAAAACTGAATCTACTACTTCTTTCCGGTGGTCTTTTTTGGAGCGGTGGTTTTTTTGGCGGGGTCAACCAGCTTCCCTTCCAGCGGTTCCTGCGGTTTCTCGATAACCACCGGTGCGGGTGGAAGACCTGGAACCACCTTCGTTTTGATCCAATACAGGATGGCCACGCTGATGGCTGCCAGAATGAAAATGATCGCTTCAGCCGTCCACACATCCAAAACATATTGGTTGATGAGCACCGCAACAGCATCGATGAGGGTATGGAAGGCGATGGCCGCAACCAGCCAGTACCAGGCTTTTTTGCGGATGGAAACCCAAACCATGACCGCCATGACAACTTGCATCACCAAAGCCAAAATGCGCTCAACGCCGATCGCCAACGGGAGATGCCAGGGAGTAGCCCAGAATGATGCCACTTGTGCTTTGAGAGCTTCAGCGTCCGCAGCCGCCAGACCCAGAGAGTCAATCCCTTTTGCTTGTACGGTCAGCATGTAGATCAATGTGGGCAGCATGGATAGACCAACCAGCAAAATAGCCTCCATCCCACCGTGACCCAATCCTAATGTGAGCGCACCTTCCCAGGAATCCGCTTTATCCTTTGCCCACTTGAACGCCAGCCAGTTCGCGAACTGTTCACACAACCCCGCCAATAAACCAACAACGATGGCGGAGACGAGTGGAAACCACGCTTTCGTGGTGATCGAAAGCAACTGGTTGCTTAACAATGTTTGAAAGCCATTTAGCAAAAGCAAGTGAGGAATCTGTGAGAGAGAAAAGGCGAGGGCACCCGCAATTACCACGATCCAGCTCAAATGCCATTTACGCACTGCCAGTACCGCCAGCACGATGGGCAGCAGCAGGGCAACCACCACCGAGATAATAAACGTCACCATGACCATAAGACCATCCTTTTACAAAACGAGATAACCTATTCTATCATGCAGGAAAGATGGATATCGGAAAAATGTTTCACGTGAAACAATCGGAGAAAAAAATACCCGGTGAAATACCGGGAAATTTACGAAATGTTTCATGTGAAACAGTTTAGTGGGCAAGGTCGATTAGAAATTGTGGAATCCAAAATTGACCATAACCGAGCAACATGACAGATATGGAAAGTATCAAAATTCCAAGGCCGCAGCCGATAAGGACGCGGTCCCTGCGGGTGTAATGCAACTCATCCAGCCATGTTCGCGGACCAATGCCGAATGCACGCAGGTCCATCGCGTCGATGATATCCTCGCTGCCGGCAATGGCGCGGATGGTGACAGGGACCATGAGAGGCGCCAGCTTGCGCACCTGGGCGAGCAACCCACCTTTGAGTTTTTCAATTTCGTACCCGCGTGCTTTTTGAGCATCCATGGTCAGGGTAAAATCACGGGCAAAGGTTGGAATAAAGCGCATTGTAAGATCCATCCCGTAAGCAATCTTGTCGGGCAAACCCAAACCTCTGAATGCCACCCCGTACAGTGTAGGGTTGAGAGAATATGGGATGAGTATGGTCATGCTGGCGATGCTGAAAACTCGGACAAAGGTGCTGATGGCATAAACGGTTTTTTCAGCGGTGATCGTCAGGGCGGGACGCCAACCGAGGATTTTGAAGTGGGCTTCCCATTTGGCGAAGATGTGCTCGGTGGTGTAAAACTCGGAACTGCCGCGCCCGGTGAGAAAGATGAGCACCGAGAAAAAGACCAGGAAACCAATGATGAACAGCCAAGCGCGCTTGCTTTCTTTCCAGGTTAAACCCGAAGTGAGGACAAAGATCAAGGCGATTGCGCCAAAAACCATCAGAAAGCGCAGATCCCAAAAGAAAAGAGTGGATGCCATGAAACAAAGGAAGAAAATCAAATACGCCCGTGGGTCAAAGCTCTGGATGAGTGATTTTCGTTGTTTATATCGCCATGTTACAAGCATATGATCCTTGTAGTCCTATCTCTTGAAAGATGGCAGGGTGGAATTTCTTGGCCACCCTGCCAACAAGATTGATCAGCGACCTGTTTGTTTTTGGACAGCGTAGTAGGCAGCCACCAGGATAGGAACCAGGATGGCGGCAAAGATCAGGTTTGGACCTGCCGAGGGCAGGAATTCGCCCACGAAGGCAACCGCTGGGGGATATTTGTTGATCCAAATATCCGAGAGGGCTGCAAACCCGATCCCGAGCAGGTTGCCCAGCATGGACCAGGTTACTGCCGCAGCCACATCGATATTCTTACCAAAGATGAAACGCACCAGCAGCACAAGCACGAAGCCGATGGCGATGGAAATTCCAGCCACCAATGAAATCGGTGCATCGCCGAAAATATTGTTGGCAACATCGTAAAACATGGTGTTGGCAGTGCCCCTGTTCAGGAAATAGAAAACGGTAATGGCAACGGTGAGCACAGCGCTGATGATGAGCACCCAATTCAACCCCTGCTTCTTATCCTTGAAAAGCCATGCCATACCGGCAATAAAACCAACCAAGCCATTGCCGATGCTCCACTGAGGAGAAAGACCAAAACCGGTCAGTGCATCACCAAACATATTGCCAACTGCACCGGTAAAGAAGCCGACTACCGGACCAAACGCATATCCGAAGAACATGGGAATGGCGATAGCTGGTCGAAGTGCAACCTGGCTGACCGAAGGCACCACGAACACGGTTCCATTGAACAAGTAGGAGAGCACAGCATACAACGCTGCACCGATGGCCATGTAGACCACCTGGCGAGTGCCAACTTCCCACATCTTGTTCTGACGGGTAAGCAGGTAGACAAGAAAAACGATCAACAAGCCAATCCCAACAAAGACGAACCTGAGCAGAGCGGTCTCGTCAAGGTTAAGGCTTGGGTTGATCATTCGGCCGATCAGCCAGATGCCAAAGAAGAAGGCAAGGACTGCGACCAACGTTAGAATTACTGACAACCACTTTTTCATCTCTTCCTCCTAAAAAATTTTTTTGGGCTTATGTAGCCCGACTTGCTGATTTTTTGGCTTGGAAAGCCACATGCGCCAATATTTCTGCGCGCAGAAAACGCTTCGTGCGTGGAAGATATTCAAGGTTGGTTTTTAGAAGCGAGGTAGGAACAAGCCGGTTCTTGGTGAGTAGCTCGAAATCCTTTAGTACGTCCCTGGGTTTTCCGTCCGCAACAATCCGACCATCGTTTACCAGCAGGACACGATTCGCGTAAATAACTGCCAAATCCACGTCATGCGTAATAAAGAGGATGGATTCAAAATTGGGCAATTGCAGGATCGAATCCATGAAATCGAGGTAGTTTTTATAATCCTGACCGGCAGTTGGTTCGTCCATGACCATGATGCGTGAACGCATTGCGAGAATAGCAGCGATACTGACCCGTTTCTGTTGACCAAATGAAAGCGCAAGTGGGGGGTATTTCTCAAGCCCGTGCAAATGAACGATCTTAATTGCTTCGCTGACCTCCTTTCTAATTTCCTCTGGTTTATGATTGATATTTCTAGGGCCAAATTCAAGCTCTTCTTCGACACTGGGTGCAAACAGCATGTGGCTGGGGGATTGGAAAACATACCCCAGCTGACTGGCGATCTGGGCAACGGTCATTTCCTTTGAGTCCTTGCCATCAACATAAACGTGACCGGTTTTGGGTTTAAGTAAACCGATGGCATGCTTGACCAGCGTCGTTTTGCCTGCTCCATTGGGTCCGAGGACGGCGATGACATCGCCACGATTGATTTTGAGATTGATGCCATGCAGAATCTCTGTTTCCGATTCATATCCGAATGCCACATTACGGAACTCAACGAGGGACCTGGTTTGTTCTTTAATGTATTGTTTGAGCGGAATAATCTCCGGTGGGCAAGGGTCCTTGGCTGCGAGACGAATGATCATGGGGGCGGGTAACTTCACTTCATGATAATCTACTGATTTGTGCAAACCGGCGGCATCACCATCATAGCAAATGCGCCCATTCATCATGAAGAGCACCCGCTCGGGTTTGATCTTTAGCACATCCTCTACGCGATGTTCAACCATCAGTACTGTCATGCCTTCATCCGCCAGTAAACGGATCATGTGCAGCGCTTCCAATGCACTGGCGGGGTCCAGGCTTGCCAGAGGTTCATCTAAAAGTAACAGCGAGGGTTTCATTGCCAGGACTCCTGCGAGCGCCACCTTCTGTTTTTCACCTCCGGAAAGATTGAATGTCTCACGGTTACGTAGGTGCGGGATCTTCAAGCGTGCCAGGACTTCATCGGCAGTGCGAATGATTTCCGTGCGGGGTTTGCGTAAATTTTCCAAACCAAATGCTATTTCGTTCAACACCTTGGTGCCTAAAATCTGACGTTCAGGGTCCTGCAGCACAGTGCCGACCATTTGAGAAATTTGAGCGAGAGATAGGTTGGAGATGTTTTTTCCGTTGATGGAAATATTTCCGTTGAGTTCACCCTTATATGAGCGTGGGATTAATCCATTGATGCAGCGCGCTAGAGTGGTTTTTCCGCATCCACTTGCTCCCGCGATGAGCACTACCTGAGCGGGATGAATTTTCAAGTTGATATCCTGGATGGCAGGCTCTGTCCGGCTGCGGTAGCGGAACGAAAGATTATTAATCACGAGCGGTAATGCCTTGCTCATTTTTTGATGCCTACTTTTACCGGGTCACCGACTTTGGCACCCAGTGTTTGCGCAGCGCTTCCATTGACGATTGCCAGTTCTAGAACCTTTTCACTGTTAATGAGAGCAACAAGATCGCCGGGCTGTTTGTGTGCATAGGAATCCACCAAACCGCGAACGGAATGACCGGATAATGAAAAAGTAGTGCCATTGCGGTCAGTTACTTCGTCAGCGGGGAGATCGGTGGATAGGTTGCCAAAAACATCCACTGCTATGATGTGTGCGATCCAGCCTCGGTCTGTTCGTTCTGGTTTGGGTAAAGTGATACGCACGGGGTCTGTTATCGGACTGCCCATTTTTTCCAAAGCTACGCCGTTCGTCAGGTGCGCTGCCACCGGTGCAAAGATATCTCTACCGTGGAAGGTGCGACTGACATCTGGCAACCAATAGTCGGGGTTGGTCAGGTGAATGAATTTTGACGGTAATTGATTCTGTTCGGTAAACTCTAAAATCAGTGTGAATAAACCGTTATCCGGACCGACAAAGAACTGTTCACCGAGCCGGGCAACAATGGGGCGGCGATGGGTGCCCACACCGGGGTCCACAATTGCCACGTGAATGGTGCCAGCGGGGAAAAAAGGAAAAGCGCGTAATAAAGCGTACCGCGCCTTCTAAAATATTTTGCGGGGTGATAGCGTGGGAAATATCCACGATCTGTACAAGGGGGGAGATTCCAAGGATGACACCTTTGAGCGTGCCGACAAAACCATCACGCAATCCGAAATCTGTGGTTAATGTGATGATGGGCATGAAATGGGATATCCTCCAAAAGCTAGAACACACTGTATGGCAAATCGGTACGAACCGGGACAAAAATTCAACCTAAATATAGCATGCTGGGGAGAGCGGGTCAAGAAATATTCAAATAATAGAACATAAATTCTAATATTGTTAAATCCAAATACCACCGAGAAAATAAGGTCAATTTGCCTGAGAGCTTGAATGGCTGTAAACTTGTATCTGTGAAGAAAATCGAAACCCGATTTGTATTGTTCATTGTACTCTTCCTGCTGGTCATCGGCATCCCAACAATGATCGCCCCTAAGTTAGCAGGCGAAGGATATACATTCAATGGATTTCTCTACAACCCCATTGATGGCAATTCCTATTTGGCAAAAATGGTGGAAGGCGCGCGTGGGGATTGGAAGTTCACCCTGCCCTACACCGCAGAACCGAGTTCCGGCGCATACATATTCCTGTTTTACATCCTGCTGGGAAAGTTTGCCGGGTTGCTGGGAATACCGATGATCATCGCCTTTCATATCACACGCGTGCTATGCAGCCTGTATTTACTGATTGAGTTGCATCGATTTTGTAGAAGCCTGTTCCCTGCGGATGACCAAATAGCTTGGAGGTCATTCGTACTGGCCGCATTGTTCACAGGCATGGGCTGGCTGGGTATCATATTCCAACGGCTTACCCCGGATCTCATTACGCCGGAAGCGTACACATTCCTGGCGGCATATGCAAATCCTCACTTCCCGTTGTCCCTGGGGCTTATTTTGCTCACCCTGCGGAAAACGCTGCTGCAACCAGCAAAGAATTGGTCCATCTGGTTTCTCCCGGTGGGATTCCTGCTGGCGAACCTCTCACCGTTTTCTATTGTGGTTACAACGCTCATCATTGGGTGCTGCAAGGTGTGGGAATGGATCAACGAACGCACCTTCGAGGTGAGCAACGCATTTCTTTTTGGGATCGGCGCCGCGCCGGTGCTGATCTATCAACTATTTGTTGTCAACGTTGACCCCGTCCTGGGGGCGTGGAATGCTCAAAACATGACCCCGGCACCGGCAGTCATTGATTTATTGATTGCATTTTTGCCTGGCTTGTTGCTAGCAATCGGTGGATTGGTTGTCAGTCTGATGGAAAAGATCACCCCTGCCTCGCGGTTGCTGGTGATTTGGATGCTGCTGGGGTTCATCCTGACCTACCTGCCTTTCAGCCTGCAACGACGCTTTTTAATCGGTCTTGGCATACCGGTGGCGATATTGGCAATGATTGGCATCGAGCATTTGAAACGCGAGAGGATAAAACGATTGGCTACCATGCTAATGTATGCCTGCATGCTGCCCACCCTGCTCGTGGTCATATTATTGGGGTTCAATGCAGTGGCGCAGCACAATCCCAGGATAGTGATACTAAAGGCAGAGGAAAATGCAATGGCATGGATAAGCACTCATACGGATGTGGAAGCTATCATCCTGGCCTCGCCCGATATCGGCATGTTCATCCCGGCGCACACTGGCAGGCGGGTGATCTACGGGCATCCTTTTGAGACAACATTTGCCACCGAAAAGGAACAGGAAATCATTGGTTTCTACAGTGGCAATTGGGATGCTGCAAAAGCTGAAGAGTATCTCGCAGAGAATCACATTGCCTACATTTTTTGGGGTCCTCGAGAACATGCCTTGGGGGAACCTGCATACCTGGAAGCACTTCCGATGATTTTCTCCTCCGGTGACGTGGAAATCCTGGCGAGCGGGACAAGTAAATGAAGAAGACTTCCCTGCGTTGGATGCTCTTCCTTATCCCGCTTATCGTGCTGGCGCCTTTCATTAACAATTTTATTTACCCCAAGGAATCCACATTCTCCGATCTTTCCATCACGTTTTATCCGAACGCATTATATGTCCACCAATCTGTGTTCCAATACCATACATTCCCGCTTTGGACGGATGCCATCCTGAGCGGGTACCCCTTCAGCGCGGATTCACAGGCTGGATTGTGGTACCTGCCGATGTGGTTTGTGAACCTGCTTCCCTCTCCAATCACCTTCAACCTGCTGGTCATTTTCCACCTCATCCTCGCCGGTGTGGGTATGACCTTATTCCTAAAGCGGGAAGGGTTGCATGACCTTCCGGCGTTGGCGGGCGGGTTGCTCTTCGAACTGATGCCCAAGCTGTGGGCGCATTATGGGGCAGGACACGTCAGCCTGGTGATGGCGGTATGCTGGACTCCCTGGCTACTGCTGGCAGAAACAGAGTTCATCCGCTCCCGTCATTCCTTACGACGGATGGCATTCCCCGGCATCGTGCTGGGATTGATCATCTTGATCAACGTAACCTGGACACCATTTGCCTTTCTCATCTGGGTGGCATATGCCATCGCCAAAGAATTGAAAACAGCAGTTGGTGAAACGCTGAAACGAAAAATCCTCAACCTTGCCAAACGACTAGGTTGGGGAGTGACTCAAGGTTTGCTTGCGTTGCTCATCTCTGCACCGGTCTGGTTGCCATTACTCACGTTCACGCGACTCAGTTCCCGCGTATTGATGACCACCGCTGATAGCATGACATACTCACTACCGTTGCTTAATATTCTCAACCTGTTCATCCCCAATTTCAACGCCATGCATGAAATGGTGCTGTATCCCGGCATTATCACACTATTTTTTGTGATCGTGTTGCTTTTTTCACGAAACAAACCTGCTCTCACCTGGTTCTGGTTTGTGGTTGGTGGCATCTGCCTGTTCGTTTCCTTCGGCGATAACCTTCCCCTTATCCCTTTGATCTATCGTTTGCCTTTTCTTAACCTATTACGCGTACCCACCCGCTTTTATTTCCTCGCCTGTCTGAGCACATCCATTCTTGCTGCGATGGGCATCGAGCAATTCCTGTTTGCTCCAGAAAAAATCAGCAAAGGTACCCGCCTGCTGTGGATCGGTTTTGCATCCCTGATCAGCTTATTGTCGCTTGGCATCGGCGGATTGAATTTCATGTTCGTTTGGGTTCCCCTCTTGGTGATTGTGAACCTGGTGGTGATATTTGCAGTAGATAAACTTATCCGCTTACCCCGGGTACAGGCAGCACTGTTGGTTGCATTGATTCTCGTGGATGTTTTTGGGGTGGATCTGCTATCGTTGAAATTTCACAGCCCGGGCGAAGTATTGGCAGAAGGCGCTGAAATAGCGAATTTCATTGCATCCCAACCGGGTAATTTCCGCTCGTATTCTCCATCATACAGCCTGCCTCAGCAGACAGCCGCCACTGTGGGCATCCAGCTCGCGGATGGCGTCAACCCGCTGCAATTGATGCACTATGTGAACTTCATGGAGCAAGCCACCGGCATTCCAGTGAGCCGTTACACGGTCACCATGCCCGATTTTCCCAACAGCAAACCGGATACGGATAACGCTCAATATCAACCGGATGCGCATCTGCTGGGAATCCTGAATGTACGCTTTATTCTGAGCGCCTTCGATATGCAGGGTCCCGACCTGGCATTGGTAAAAACGATCGGTGGAACGAGTGTGTATGAAAACCAGTCATGGCTGCCGCGTGCATGGGTACAACCAACGGATGCACCGTTGGGTGAACAAATACTTTCCACCCCCGAGATATCCCAGGCACCCAATTCGATCAAGCTCCAAGCGCAAGGCCCAGGATTGCTGGTGCTTTCGGAGATCACCTACCCCGGGTGGAAAGTAACCGTGAATGGTTTGCCAGTAGAAATGCAGGAGCCATTGGGATTATTGCGCGGCGTCGAGATACCTTCGGGCACCAACGCAGTGAGATTTGAATACCTTCCGATGGATGTATTTATTGGCGTGGGTTTGGCAGGGTTAGGATGGTTCATTGCCATTTTCTTTTTGCTGATGAAATCCAAAAGACATTTGATTGACGGAAAATGACAGGGGTGTTAAAAATCGGCTTCGCTATGGGCGCGTAGCTCAATGGTAGAGCAGTGGCCTTTTAAGCCATTGGTTAAGGGTTCGAGCCCCTTCGCGCTCACACAAGTCCTCCTATCAGGAGGACTTTTTGATTACAAATCTCCTGCGAAAAATAGAGTATTCGAAGAAATTATTAGAGGAATATATATAAATCAAACAAAATATGATAAATAAGGTAATATATATAAACAATAACAAATATCCGGAAGCACTTACAAATGGGTGGAATTCTTTTCTGTATATACAGATTTGTCATTAGCATGATTTGACCGGATTGGATGGAGATGACCGTGATAAAAACAAGTTCTTTGATCAGTACATTAATGTTGATTGTATTCCTGACAAGCTGCGCCATGCCCGGAAACGTGAAACCAGTACCCAGCGGTGTCACCCCGACAGCAATCCCTGAACCACTGCATACTGGGTATGAAGATCTCTTGCAGGAAAAGATCGACTCCGGTGAGTGGACCCTGGAAGAGGGCTTGGTGACGATGCTCAAGCTGTTCTCTGGCGAGATCCGGGTCAGCGAAGTTGACCTGGGACAGGGTATCCTGGATGCCGAAGGTACCGGTGTGCTCCAAGTGGCGGGGAATTACCTGCAAACCGGGACCGACCAGGCTGCCAAAGATGAGATCACCCGTTTGATCAACATACTTGTCCCCAGCCAGGAAGCACTCGACCGGTATTCGACCCCAGAAGAGCAAGCCTCTCCCGGTCGCGGTCTCAAGCAGGCTGCCCCGGTAGATCGGGATGAAGATATGTGCAATACTCTATGGGAAAGCGGTTTCCCTGATTCGCGCACGCCGGTATTCCCATGTTTCTTTATAACGAACGGGAGCGTAGGTCCTGATACGTACAAGGTGTTCTACCCCGTAGACTGGCGTGGGGATACAAGCCGGGGTGACTATCTTGCTGCTGCATTGTTAGCAATCAATGCCTCGATCACCGAATACCAAAATTATGACTTCGTCAAGCCGATCTATTTTGTTTTTTCCAACCAGGAGCAACCAGGAAATCCGGACACTCTGGTCTGGTCGTATTTCGAGACCTTTAGGCCAGAGACAGAAGAGGCCTGCCCCATTATCATATTTTCTTCCGCGTTGACTACCTTGACAATCCCCGAGTTCCAACAAAAACTAGCTCATGAGATATTCCACTGTTTCCAGGTCCGGAATTTTCACGATCAACTCCTTGGGCCGGGATTTGCAAGCTCGAATTGGTGGGCGGAAGGTACAGCCGAATATTTCAGCAACCTGGTTTACCCGGATGTAAATTACGAACACCGCTACAAGGCCAACTTCGCAGTTTTATCAACTCACGTTCCATTGACTGAAATGGCGCATGAGAATTTTGCCTTTTTCCAATACATGGGCACCGCCATCGGTCCAGCCGGAGTGATGGTCATGATAGATATGATGCCTACCACACCTGGTCGCGAAGCGCAGGTCGCTGCGCTGGCAGAGGTTCCCGGGATTGATGTTTATTTCGATGAGTTTGTGCGTACTGTTGTGGATAATACCCTGGTGGATACTGACGGTACTACGATAACTCTCCCGACCAGTTATACCGAGCAGTTCTTGTTTTTCGAGACCGCCGTCAGCAGGGTTTTTACCAGCCAGCAGCCTTTTGTTGTCGCCCGCTATTGGGTGATTTTTGCAGGCGAAAAAGAGTTCACTCTTAATATAGAGATCACGTATGCATTTGGAGGGGGAGGATTCTCTGGATGGCGATACATCGACGGAAAACCGGGTGACTGGGCACCCCTCAAGGAGATCATTGGCGGGTGTGATCCATTGCATTACGTTCTCTACGCCATAACCACCACGCCCGGAAGCGAGCGCGCAGAAACCGTTACCACCACCTTGGTCACCGAAGCGCCGTGCGACAGATGCCTGATAGGCAACTGGCAGGCGACGAACGAAAGTGTGGTCACCTATATGCAATCGGTGCTGTCCGCAAGCGGAAATACCGGAGCGGTGGTTAAAATCGCCTCCGGAACGATGAACATGAATTTCCAAACCGACGGCACCGGCGCCAGCGGGTACAAGAATCTCATCCTAAATCAGACTGGCGGAGACTTTGTAGAGGGTGCTGAAGTGATCGTCACCTTCGACGGCTCTTCCAGCGGACGGTATACCGCGGACGGTACCCAGCTGACCGGTCTGAGTGACACAACTTCGATTTCGGTTATCGTGGAGATCATGGTCAATGGTGCATCCTTGGGCACCACCACCACCCCCTTCGGGCTGGAGGAATCAACGGTCGGTGTAGCACACCCCACACTTTACACCTGCGAGGGCGATACTCTGACCACGTGGCCTTACGCCGAAGGTGTCACCGCACAGCCGGTCATTTGGACACGCTCCAGTCTGTAGACCACCAGGTCTAGTGAGTTATTCGTCTGAAAAAATGTAATTGATCCAAATATGCTGGTGCGTTGTGCAACTATTGGTTTATTAACCCTTTGGTTAAGTGTTCGAGCCCCTTCGCACTCACAGTATTTATTTATATAATCATCGGGTGGAAGAAAAGGCATCATCATTTCTTAAGGGTTAACGAGAGTGAAGAAAATCGCAGTTGTTTCAGATATTCATGGGAATATCGTTGCCCTTGAGAGCGTCGTTGATGATATCAATTCACGCCAGGTCGATTGTGTCATCAACCTTGGCGACCTTGTGTCTGGTCCGCTTTGGCCAAAGGAAACCATCCAAACCCTGATGAAACAGGATTGGATCCAAATCAAGGGCAATCATGACCGGCAACTGGTCATGCAAAACTCAGCGGAGCATGGCCTTTCGGACGCATACGCATTTACGCAGTTAAGTAACATAGAGCTGGATTGGCTGGGAGCTTTACCAGCCAGCATGGAATTTCAAGAGAAATTTCTGCTTTGTCACGGCGCACCTTCATGCGATACGATTTATCTATTGGAAACCGTGGATCACGGCAGAGCAATGTTGGCAACACCAAAAGAAATCCGTGGACGAATTGGAAAGATCAGTCCGTCCATCATCCTGTGCGGTCACACGCACATCCCAAGGGTGGTGAAATTGCCAGGTCAATTAATTGTCAACCCGGGCAGCGTGGGACTTCAAGCATATGATGATGAAATTCCGGAGTATCACATTATTGAAACGGGTTCACCACACGCACGATATGCCATTTTGGAATACCAAGATGGAAATTGGAATGTGGATTTGATCGCTGTTCGCTATGATCATCAAAAAGCTGCTGACCAGGCACGCAAGAACAATCGACCAGATTGGGTGATAGGGCTCAAGACCGGGCGAATGAAATAAAATCACACGAAAAACAGGTATATTGACAAAGTTATTTTTCGACCTACAATCGAATAAATTTAAAAAAATGAGTATGGAATATTTCCAGCCGGCAAGGATCGGCAGCACGTGGAAATCCATGCTCTTTTTTATCGACCGTCAGTGAGAAATTGGTATGCCAAGAATTAACCATAGCAGGCAAGAAAGGGATGGGAGGATATGGAAAAATCCAAGTTAACCAAAAGATCCAGGATACAAATTATTTTGCAGGGATTTATAGCCACCCCGCTTGGCTTGCTGGCAATGCTATTGCTGGCAGCCGGGCGTTGGAATTACTGGCAGGCATGGTTAATCACCGGACTAGCCATGGTTGTCTTGGTGGTGGAACTAGTGGTCTTGCGCAACCAGCCGGAGGTCATCAACGAACGATTGGCACCCGGTAAGGGATGGAAGTCGTGGGATAAATTGTATGTTGTCTTCTCCGGATTGCTTCAGATGGGCATGTTAATCCTAAGCGGATTGGATGCCGGTCGATTTGGTTGGTCACCAAAGTTCAGCTGGTGGGTGTACGGATTATGTTTACTGGGGTACTTTACTGGGCATGCAATTTTTTTGTGGGCGAAGCGCGCTAATAATTTTTTTTCTTCCGCAGTGCGCATTCAAAAAGATCGCAATCAACAGGTTTGCAAGGAAGGTCCTTACAAGCTCATCCGACATCCAGGCTACCTGGGTTTGATCTTGTACACCATCTTTACCCCGCTCCTCCTTGGCTCTTTGTGGGGATTGATCCCGCAGGGAATCGTCGTACTCCTCACGCTCATCCGAACGAGGTTGGAAGACAATACATTGAAAAAGGAATTACCAGGGTATATGGAATACGCCAAAGAAGTGAAATATCATTTGGTGCTGGGGCTCTGGTAGTACCTAGAATTATTTCCAGTTCAGCGATTTCCGCTTCGATTTTGATTAGCGACCTCTCATCATTACTTTACAATTTCATTACAACTTTCCAATCAAATTCTTATCTAATATGAGTAAGATTCAAATTGAGAATAAGAAAGGAAGGTTATTATGATGTATGGTGGTTATGGAAAGTTCGGAGGTTTTGGTATGTTTGGTATCATCGCAATGGTCCTGGGCTGGCTCATTGGGCTGGCGTTCTTGGCAGGATATATCTGGATGTTCATCAAGGTAATCCAACTCAACCGTAAGAGCAGACTTGGTTTATCTGATGGAAAATCCGCGATCGATATCGTCAGTGAGCGTTATGCCAAAGGCGAGATCGACCAGAAGGAATATGCAAGACTCTCCTCCGACCTCAAGAAAGGCAAGTAGGCAAGGAACTCCGGCAACCAACTGGCTGCCGGAGGTTTTTTTAATGACGCAGGGGATATGTATTGGCGTAAAGCGAATCTCGGATGATCTTCCCATCCAGAAATTCCAGGATTTCCACATATGGCACAGTGACCCATTTACCAGTCGAAGAAGATTTCAAGGAGTAAAGCTGGTTGATCACCGCATATCGCCCATCGGGTGTGACCAGGTAGGATTGATAGGAGACCTTTTGGATCCCACTTGCCATCATGCCATCGATTTCAATTTGGGACTTATTGATGGGCCCATATTGATCGCCATAATCCGTCATTGTCGCGTCGTCTGCGTAAAGCGACAGCAAGG
This sequence comes from uncultured Chloroflexia bacterium, assembly GCA_963699305.1. Taxonomy (GTDB): domain Bacteria; phylum Chloroflexota; class Anaerolineae; order Anaerolineales; family Anaerolineaceae; genus JBGQAS01. Next base: position 2,108,281 of record OY969431.1, read on the forward strand.
AATCCAGATCTTTGGCTGTTGAGGCTTTGATGTATTCTTCCACCAGGGCTTGCGTGGTTTTTGCTGATGGCAGGTTTGCCACATCAGCTTTTACGGATAAACAAGCGGTCAGCATTAGCGCTGAGAGCAAGATAATCAACAGAGAATATCGCATGGTCTCACCTCCTCGGTTATGCATAATGTATATCAAAATGGTACGCATTACAAGCATAAACCCCTCTCCCTTCTCCTTGGTCATAAGGAGAGTGATGAAAGATTTTTGTTATTCTAGAGCAATCAATCGTTAATCAAAAATCATGAATTTCCAAGGATGAAATCCCAGAAGCTCTGGGCGATCTTTGGGAAAGCCTCTTCCATCTTTTCGTAAGTGGTGTCGCTCTCAAAGCAGGGCTGGGCGAAAATAGAGATCAGGTAGGCCTCCCCCTTAAGCACGAAAATGGCGATCTCGCCTGCCACCAGCCGTTCGTAAGTGATCGTGCCGCGATTGTTGTAAATAATTGCTATGCCAAGGGTGAGATCGACTAGAAGGAATATGCAAGACTCTCCTCCGACCTCAAGAAAAGCAAGTAAGCAAGGAACTCCGGCAGCCACAAGGCTGCCGGATGCTTTAGATACTCATTTTCAGGGTGGAAAATGACGTACTGCAGAACCGTTATTTATTTTTCTTCTTCCCAACCGCTTCCTCGGTTACGAGTAGTTCTTTGAACAGTGACCGATAAAGGATGGTTGCCTGTCTTAATTCCTCCGTATCTGCCTCATGCTGTTCATTTTTTACTGCAATTGCTCTAGCAGCACGATAATTGTTCACCAATTTTGGATACTGAACGGAGACATCGGACACGCGTTGCTCAAAATCGGACACCGGATAGCCGCGTAACTGCATGACTTCCATGATTAAGCGGTCAGCACTTTCGATCGCCTGTCCCGGTTCGTCGACAAACCTGGCTTGTACCGCGGTCCAATCGGCGCGATAACGCTCACTCTCGCTGACCGAAAGTGGACGAATATTTAGTGTCTTCACATGTTTCTGTCGTTCATCCAACTCTTTTTGACCTTTCTTCTTGGAACCCATTGCCTCTACCGTGTGGTCATACTCAGTACCAAATTTATCCTGGAGCCGCTTCGAACGTCTGCGGCGGGCAAACACCAAACCTAATATCGCACCCAAGAAGATTAAAAACAAGAACAACGATGATAATAAAATATGGACTATTCACAAGGCACCTCCAATTTGACCAAATTCAAAGCCATCAAAAAGACTACCAACCTAATTTCATTCACGGTACGATTATCGACGTCTTGAACCGAGGATCGCACCCAGAATGGCAAAAACAAGTGCGACTCCCAACACGAAGCCAAGGTTGTACAGGCTTCCGTTGTTGTGCACTTCGTAAATCTGCACAGCCTTGTTAAAGAACGAAATTACCAAGGTCACCGGGGAAATGATGCCATGAACAAATCCGAGTAGGATGCCAGCGACACGACCATTTGCATCAACTGTGTTGATCAGCGGGTTTGGACCGGGTGCAGAGAGCTGGATGCTGCCGCCGGGTTCGTTAACTTGACCAGCAGGAGCGGGTGTACTGGATTGTGTGTTTGGCTCAAGCGTAGTGATTTGTATGACCGTTCCTGGTGCACAGCCTGCGACCAATGTAAACATTACCGTCATTAAAACGAACAGGAAGGAAATCTTTTTCAACTTTTACCTCCAAATGCAATCTGATATTCCAATCGCGTCTTAGCCACTTGGAATATCGAGTTACGAAACAATATTCAACTCATAAATCAGTCTACAATCAAAATTTCCCAGCCGCATCCATCAACTGGGGAATATCGCTCTCCGCCATTCAGGGGAGAACTATAAAAACCAACTGCCAGACTAATTTCTAAGAAGATGCTTTTTTGGCTCGAAAAATGATGAACCAAGGATTCTTCATTAATTTCTCATAGTTTTCGGGGTCGGCAGTACGGAATGCTTCTACCGGGCGGGGCTCCAGGATGGTTTCGATCAAAAACCCGGCTGACCGAATGGAATCGCAAATGGCTGTGAGAGGTCGGCGGAAATAGCACACTTTACCGATCGACCATTCGTCTTCGATTAAATCTGTGGCAAAGTAATCTTCCGTTTTGAAAAGCTGCCAGTCCATGAACGGGTGGTGGGTGGAGAAGATCAGCAAACCGTTTCCCTTTAGAACTCGATTGAATTCTGCGAGCACCGGTGACCAATCACGGATGTAATGCAGTACCATCGGGGCGATGATCAGGTCGAATGAAGAATCGTTGGCAAAGGTCAACGGTTCCGTGAGATCTGCCTGGAAGACATTGGCGCGGTTTCCCAATCGTTTTTGTGTGAGCGCCACGAACTCGGTGTTGAAGTCCAGCGCTGTTACGTGTGCTCCATTATCCACCAAATACTCTGCATATCCACCCGAACCGCAACCCGCATCCAACACATGCAGTCCCTTGAGCGGTGGAAAAAGAGAAATCATCGCTGGTCGTTCGTACAAGGCGTTGTGAGGTTTGGTATCCACGGTGGAGGCATACTTGGACGCGATGGGTTCGTAACAATGTGCGGTATGTTTCACGGTTGCTCCATTATTGATTGAAATGAATTGATCGCTTTTCGGATTATGGATTTGATTGTAAAAAGCCCCAGATAATTTCAGAGACCTGAGGATACGCTGCTTCCATTTTACTGGAGGTGGTATCACCATCGACGCGGGATTGGGCAAAAAGGGCGATCACGTAAGCTTCCCCTTCAACCTCCAAAATGGCAACTTCACCAGCGACCAAAGGTCCATTATGGATGGCGCCCGGTTGATTGTAAACCACTGCTTCATCACCTGAAGGACCGCCTAAAACACCCAAGCGGGTATTTTTATTCGGGGAAGGCTCATGCAAAATATCGATGATGATCTGCCTCGCTACAGGGGAAACCATCGTCCCTTGATAAAGCGCCGCGACCATTCGACTCATATCCTCGGCAGTGGTCTGGCGTGGACTGAGGGTGGTGTTTGTGATCCCCCAGGATTCCAGAAGGGTCACGTAATTCACATGTGCAGTTGTCCACTCAATAATCGCATTGGTGGCATTTGTATCGAACGTCGTCAGCATTGAAAACAGCGTATCCTCAATGGACAAATTCCCGAGGGAATGAGAATCGATATAGTCGTAAAGCCCCCACACGCCGTTCTTCTCCAACGCATCAAGGTACATCATGGAAATGGGAATTGAGAAAGCGCTGGCGGGTTGGATAAGCTGGGCACCCAGCCGTTCGTAATATATTTCACCATCTATTTTCTGGAACAGCATGGTCCAATTTCCGCCCGCAGCAGTGAAAACTTTCTCCAGAGAATCTGCCAGTTGCTGTTCAGCAGCAGTTGGATCAGAAATGGGGAGCTTGCTCCGCCACACATCAAACCCACCAAATCCAGTCAGACCGATCTGCCAGTTGTCATGATTGGTCCAGTCGTAGAAGACACCGATACCCGGCTGGGTGGGGTCATACAGGAGCAGCTCCTGGATGAGGTAACCTTGCGGAGTATTAAGGTTGGTGACCGCATAGGCACGTCCTGCTCCATCCACGCGAGTGACCGTGAGCACATGCTCAAACGATCCGCCGTGACCGGCATAAAGATACACAAAATCTCCAGGTTGCAGAGGAAAAGCTCGGAAATCAAACTGATCGAGCGGTTCCCGGAAGGAGTACCAATCATAGCGCTCCTTGGGGAATGTCTCTTCCAGCAGTGGCAGATCCTCATCCGGGCGCGGATTCAGCTTCCAGAACATGTGACGATCGATGGCAGGATCCAACAACCCGGCATCCTGCAGGATGGCAACCGCGAGAGGACCGCACATGCTTGCAGGATGCCCTTCATTGGGGAGGTAACCCAATGCTCTCGCAACGGAAATGGCTTGTGATTCAGTCCCCGCGATGAAAGATAAAGCAATTTCCGCCAATCGCTGTTGCTGGGTTTGGGTGTAGACGGAATCAACTGAAAACGCATTTGGTGTTATGGTGATCGTTGGGGTTGGTGCATGGGTGGGAGTGAAAATTGGAGAGGGGGCAGGTGGCGTGGAAACAGGGGCAGGTGCGCAGCCCGCAAGGAGAAAAATAATGATCATTCCGACCAGGGGGAATCGTTGGTGCTTCATGGTGTACAGAAATATTATAACGGTTGTTATCCCGGAAGAAGCACACGTGAGGATTTTGTGAATTGCAATAACGGTTCAGTTATGATATTCTATTCACATCATTTCTGTGTAATCGAGGAGAAGAATATGAACCTTGCGAGTTTTGGACTCATTGCGATTTTGATATCGTGTGTCTTTTTATTAGTCAGCATTTTCCTGCTGGCTCCCCTGCCGTATATCATTGCTGCAGCGATACTAAAAATCGAGAAGCGCGGATACTGGAAAGCATTCGGCACTGCCATCCTGGGTGGTCTGGCGGGGATGGTGATTTCCTTCCTGATCAACCTTCTGCTTTCTGGTTTACTAGGTGGTGCGGCAAAATTATCACTGACTGATCTAAACAACCTTCCCTTGTTCTTAACATCGTTTTTGAGCAAGGCTTGGTTGGGAGTAACGCTGGGATGGATTGCCTCAACCCTCGTGACCATGCTTATTGCAGCAGGTTTATACGGCGTCAGCTTTGGCAAGGGCGCATTGATATGGCTGCTGGCGCTGGTGTTCGGTATATTGATCGGAGTTGCCGTGTTCCTGATCTTCTTCATCCTTTCCGTCGTTGGAGTGCTGCCGGCTTTACGGAACTTGGATCTGAACAATTTATTGTCCGGTTATTTTTAATCCAAAATTCAACCCATCAGGTGGATACCAATCGGCATCCACCTTTGTTTGTTTGGAGAAACCATGGAATCAATACTTAGTTTCATCGCAAGCATCGGGCTGGTGATCATCTGCCCGGGCGTGCTGATCTGGATGTTCCTGCTGGCGCCCCTTCCTTATATCATTGGAGCTGCCATTGTTAAGGTGGAAAGGCGCAATTATTGGCGGGCGTTTGGAGTCGGGATCATCACTGCCATCACCGGGTTGATCATTTCACTGCTGCTGGGATGGATCCCGGTTGTCGGGCTCATTGTCGCATTCATTGCAGGTTCACTCGTCGAGATCCTCATTATCATGGGTTTATACAGCTCCACGTTTGGCAAAGCGACCCTGGTATGGCTGGTCGCATTGATCCTCGTGTGGCTCATCCGTGTGCTGTTGGTGCTGGGTGCTCTTGCAATCACCGGAGTTGGACTTTCTGAGATCATCCAGCTGATACCGGGATTGCGCGATCTGCTTCCAAATGTATTTGTTCCATTGACGATATTCGTGGTTTAATATAGACAAGCATCTTTTTGTGTTATATGTGTTAAAAAAAATATCACTTGATAAGGAGGTTATATGGAAAGTATATTGAGTTTAGGCGCTGGACTTATAGCAATGGTTTGCGGTGGTTTCCTGTTATATCTGTTCCTGTTTGGACCGCTTCCATACATCATCAGCGCAGCAATCAAAAAAGTCGAAGGGCGCAATTACTGGAAAGCTTTTGGAGTTTTCGGTATCAGCATTGTGGCTGCATTCATTCTACAGCTCATCTTGAAGCTATTCCTGGATGGTTTTGCCCTGAACGCAGTGCTATTCCTGGCGACTATTGCTGTGCAACTTGGATTGATCCTGTTGCTATACAAAGTGGATTTCAATAAAGCGCTGGGTGTCTGGATCATCGCGGTGTTGATAACCATTGGCATCGCCGTCGTGGTTGGTATCCTTGTGGTGGTCCTGGGGACCGTCCTGGCATCTTCGGGGATCAAGGATATTATTAATCTCATCCAACAGCAAATCTCATTTCTACCTTTGGTTGTGTAATTCCCCATCTGGATGGAAAAAGAAAACGCAGGCAAGCGCCTGCGTTTTTATGTTAAAAGAATTGCAATAACTATTGACAAGTGCGTTCATATTTGCTATATATCTATGTAAGCGCTTACATTCCCTAGAAACAATGATGTCACAAACAAAGACCAGCAAACGGAAAATGCCTGCCACCATCTCTGATGTCGCGTTGAGCGCAGGCGTTTCCACAGCAACGGTAAGCCGGGTGCTCAGCGCAGAGGTCCCCGTTTCGGAAGTCACAGCCAGCAAGGTGCGGAAGGCGGTGGAAAAATTGGGCTACATTCCTCAAACCGCTGCCCGAAACCTGGCGCGACGCAGGACAAAAGCCATCGGATTAATCCTGCCCAGCCTGGCGGGGGATTTTTTCTCGCTGATGCTTGCCGGAGTGGAAGCTGTTTTAGCAGAAGAGCATTACGACCTGCTTGTGACAACCCAACTCGTTGATAATCCTTCCATCGATAATCATGTGCCGTTGGGGAAACACAACACAGACGGTTTGTTAGTTTTTACCGGCAACCTGACCCCTCCTCTTCTAAAGATGCACCAATCCGGATTTCCGCTGGTGCTGTTGTATCAAAGCTCCCCAAAGGATTTGGGGATACCCTGTGTGACCGTCGAAAATCGCAATGGTACCGAAAAATTGATCGATCACCTGATTGAGGTGCATGGATGCAAACACATCGGGTTGCTCCGTGGCCCGGATGGAAATGAAGATTCCTCCTGGCGAGAACTCGGTTTTCGACGTTCGTTGGAAAAACATGGACTCACGATTGAAAAGGAAATGATTGCAAACGGGGAATTCCTCGAAGAGGCGGGGGCGGAAGCCGTCAAGCAGTGGCTGGAACAGGGTGTGAGAATCGATGCCGTCTTTGGGGGAAGCGATGAGGCTGCCATTGGGGCACAGCTGGCACTTACGCAGAATGGCGTGCGCATACCGGAGCAAATCAAGGTTGTTGGTTTTGATGATTTAACGCTGGCGCGTTACATGGTCCCTCCTCTCACGACCGTCAGGGCACCGACGGAAGAGGTGGGAAGGGTGGCTGCCAGAAAGCTATTGCAACTGATCCGAACTGGCACAGCTGAAGCATTGACATTGTTGCCTACTGAACTGGTTATCAGACATTCCTGCGGGTGTTAAAACGGGAAAGGAGGTCGTAACGGGAGAGGAATGACACTTTGGTTTGTGAAGACAAAATTCATGGAGGTATGAAAATGAGAAGCAAGAAATTGTTTGTTTTGGTTTCAACCATCATCATCCTGAGCCTGGTATTAGCGGGTTGCGGGACCAAGAAATCGGAAGTGGTCAATATCCAGATTTTTGTGGGTATCGGGACCGGTGATGCCCCCGAGCAGGTTGCGCTGCATAAAACCCTGCAAGATGAGTTCAATGCCAGTCATTCGGATATCCAGATCGAATTCCTGACGACCCTGAATGCTGAAGCACGCACCAAGTTTTCCACCATGCTCGCCAGCGGACAGGCGCCGGACCTTGTCATGCCCATTGGCATCGAAGGTGTGGCGAATTTCCAGGATGAATGGCTGGATATCAGCCAGATGGTGAAGGATGACAACTATGATATGAGCGATTTCAACGCGGCACCTGTCGAGGGTGAATCTTTCTTTGGTCTGCCAATCGGCATTTATCCTTCCGCTTTGTTCTACAATGTGGATATGTACGATGCAGCGGGTGTGGAGTATCCACCGCATGAATTTGGCGACCCCAATTGGACATATGACGCTCTGATTGAAAAAGCACAGTTGCTAACCCTGGATGCAAACGGTAACGATGCCACATCCCCTGATTTTGATCCTGCTGCCATTGTTCAGTTTGGCTGGGATGGCTGGGATTGGTTTGGCTCCAGCGATATCATCATGAAATTTGGTGGGAACCTGAAAGGAATTTCAACCGATTTCAAAACTGCAGAACTGACCACAAAGCCTGTGGAAGATGCTTACCAATTTGAGTATGACACGGTATGGAAATATTATGTGCGCCCAAATGGCGAACAGGTTGGGGCTTTATTTGCGGATGATCCCATGTCACCGGGAATCGTTGCCAACTGGGAAATCCAGAGCTGGATCGAATATGCCTACCCGACATGGAACGAAACATTCAACTGGGATATTGCCGCAATCCCTTCCATGAACGGTTTGATCAATGCCCAGGCAGATTTCGACATTTTCACCATCACCAAGAGTTCCAAGCACCCCAAAGAGGCATGGGAAGTGGCAAAGTGGTTGATCGCGCCTGAGCAAATGACGCGGCTGGCACCCAGCTATGGCTGCATCCCTTCGCGAAAATCTCTGGCTGCATCATGGCTCGAGGAAAAACAAGCCTTGTACCCGAATGTTGACTTCCAGGTAATCATCGATGCCATGGCATATGCCGATTTCCCCATCAACCATGAAGGATGGACCCCTGCATTCAACCAGGTTGTGGACGCTTTCACCGTAGTCGAGCAATCGATCCTGGAAAGCAAGGATGCTGATGTACCTGCACTGTTGGATGCGGCGCAGGCAGAAATTCAAGGTTATCTCGACGAATATTGGGCAACACATTAAGTCGATTCATGATTGCTGGCAATACCGGGGATTGACCGAAAGGTCGATCCCCGGCACGCACACTTTATGACAGGAAACGATTATGAAAACACCAACCCTGGGAAGCCTGGCACGTAAAGAAGCACGTTGGGCATATTTCTTCATCAGCCCCTGGATCATCGGGTTCATCATTTTTACGTTGGGACCCATGATCGTTTCTCTCTATTTGTCATTCACAGATTACAGCCTGGGGAGCAGTATCAGCTGGCCGACTTTCACCGGGTTGGAAAATTACATAAAACTGTTCACTCAGGACCCAAAGTTCTGGCATTCCCTCGGAGTGACGGTCACCTATGCTATCATCGCAGTGCCCCTGACGTTGTTCTTTGGGTTCATGGTGGCATTCTTATTAAACTTGAAAGTTCCGGGTTTGGCAGTTTGGCGCACCTTATACTACCTGCCTTCCGTTACACCTGCTGTTGCAGGTGCCATCTTGTGGGGGATCATTTTCAATCCATCCTTTGGCATTATGAATTGGTTCTTAAGTCTGATCGAGCATAAAAGGACCGGGCTGGTTGTCCAGCCAGCAATGGGCTCTCCCGGCATTGATCATCATGAGCCTGTGGGGGGTGGGCGGAGGTATGATCATTTATCTGGCCGGTTTACAGGGCATCCCTACTACGCTCTACGAAGCTGCCGAAATAGACGGGGCCAATTCCCTCAAGAAATTAATCCATATCACACTACCGTTGATGACCCCGGTTATCTTCTTCAACCTGGTGATCGGCATCATCGGGACATTTCAATTTTTTACCGGAGTTTACGTTCTAACACGCGGCGGTCCGGCTGACGCAACGCTTTTTTACAACCTGTACCTTTATAACAACGCTTTCCGATACATGGAAATGGGTTACGCTTCTTCATTGGCTTGGGTTCTTTTCATAATCGTCCTGCTCATTACGCTTTTGGTGTTCAGGAGTTCATCCCTATGGGTCTACTACGAAGGTGAGATCAGGAGATAAGCATGTTTACATCATTAAAACGCAGAGATATTATTGTAAGGATTATTTCGCTCATCGCGCTAACCATTGGTGCCATCCTGGTCATGATGCCCCTGGTTTGGATGGTGCTCTCGTCTCTGAAATCACCCGAACAAGGGAACAAAATGCCCCCGGAATGGCTGCCGAAAAGAGCTGAAAAAGTAACCATCGATGGTAAGAGTGTCTTTGTATATGAAATGCCGGTCAATGGAGCGATGATGAAATTGGCTCTTGTGAGTAAAAAGGGTCCCGTCGGTACGTTTGTTGACCCAGCCAATCCTGCCCAGAAATACGAGTTAAACGTCAACGACGGGGAAAGGGTAATGGAGGTTTCGCCACACTGGCAGAATTATGTCGAACGCCTTAACCAAGGTTCCCGTTTGGGCGGTACCTGTTGAACACTCTGGTTGTAGTATTTTTCGGCACGTTGGGAACAGTCGTTTCCTGCATCATGGTTGCTTATGGTTTTTCCCGGTTTAGAGCCAAGGGGTTGAATTGGATCTTCCTGATTGTCCTGGCGACGATCATGCTGCCTGCGCAAGTGACCCTGATACCCACGTTTATCATTTTCAAAACAATCGGTTGGTACGATACACTCCTGCCACTGATCGTACCGGCTTTCTTTGCAAATGCCTGGGATATATTCCTGTTCCGTCAATTCTTCATGAGTTTGCCTCTGGAGCTCGATGATGCAGCGCGTATTGATGGAGCAGGACCCTGGCAAATCCTCTGGCACATCATCATTCCACAGGCGAAACCTGTCATCATCACAGTTACGATTTTTTCAATACTGTATGCCTGGAATGATTTCTTCGGACCGTTGATCTACCTGCAAAGTGAAAAGAACTGGACCATTTCGTTGGGTTTGCAGATGTTCAATGCAATTTATCGGAACAATGATGCACTCCTGATGGCAGCTTCGGTGATGACCCTGGTGCCGGTGGTGATCTTGTTCTTTATAGCTCAACGTTATTTTATCCAGGGAGTTGTCGTTTCCGGCATCAAAGGGTAGTCTCTCCTGAACCACTCACCGGTTCGAGCCGAAGGCTGATTAAATTCTGATAATTTGCTATAGTATGGGAATGGATTGTTCCTACTTTCATGTATTATTTGAATGGTACCTTCCATCCATAGGCCGGCACGTTCCATGAAGGAGAGCCATGACAACTTCTGAAAAAAGATCAAGTAACCTGCCTTTTTGGAGGATCTCGGTTTACAGCCTGGCATCCGCAGGGCTGAACATATTGGCAATTACTATCAGCACATGGATGCTGTATTTTTATGCTCCCCCACCGGACTCCGGGAGAACCCAATATCTACCAGCAGCCGTGCTGGGGATCGTAGGATTCCTCATCGGTGTATGGGATGCAGTGATCGACCCATTCATCGGTCATTTCAGCGATAACTTGCGTTCAAAGTGGGGCAGAAGGAAACCTTTCCTATTTATCTTTGCACCCATAACTGCCATCCTGGCAGTATTGATCTGGACTCCACCGCAAAATGCGGGCATCCCTATAATCTTGCTGTACTTCGTCATCATTAACCTTGCTTATGCAACCTCGTACAGTTTGATCGGTATCCCTTATGATGCATCCATGCCGGAGATGGCACCGGATGCCAAAGCGCGGGTGGGGCTGAGTTATTGGAAGAATGTATTTGGCATCATAGGGGTACTCATCGGCTCGCTGGTGGCTGCTCCGCTTTTCGGTACCATTGGACCGGTATACATGGGAGTTGTCATTGGCGTGGTGGGCTTGGTCACCATTTGGGGCACACTGTTTGGATTGAAAGAAACCAAGAAGCCGGTTGGGGAGCAGATGAGTGTGATGGAAGGGTTGAAAGCAACCCTGAAAAACAAGCAGTTCCAATTCGTGTTCTTTTCCACCCTGCTCGTGCACATCACGTATGCGATGATCCAGGCAGACCTGCCGTATTTTGTTACATTGATCGTTGGCGGCACTGAGAGTGATGTAGGCATTTATCTGGGGATCATCATCATTGTCATGGCGGTGACCGGACCGTTGTGGATGTTATGGAACAAGAAACTACCGCAACGCAAACTGCTTCAGATCTCCATGATCGGATTCATGATCTCCCTGGGACTATTCTATTTTGTAGGTTTGATACCCGGCATCCCTGTAGAAATCCATGCCATCATCATGCTTGCGTTGGCGGGGATTTTCCTTGGCGGGTACCTAATCATCATCTATGCGATGATGGGCAACGTTGTGGATTACGATGAAATGCTAACCGGAAGGCGGCGGGAAGCCAATTACTACGGAACATTCAGCCTGGGAGTCGGATTGGGTTCCTCGGCGGGTATCCTCGTTCTACCGCTGCTGTTGGATTGGTTTGGATACACCAAAGCCGATCCCGGGGGTGTGCGAGCTGCATTCCTGGTCATGACGGTGTTCGTACTGGTGGGATACCTGCTTTTCCGGGGATATAAATTGGGTGAGACACCGGAAGAAACCCGCGCGATTATGCATGTTCCGGAGAAAAAGAATGGCTAAAACCGAATTGAGGGCTGGAGTAGCCCGAACTATCATCACTCCTCCCAAAGGAATTTACCTGATCGGATACGGAGACCGTCCCAAGGGCAATGTTGGAATCCATGACGATCTGACTGCAACCGCCCTGGCGCTTGAGGATGGTAAAAAACAACTGGCGATCGTTGCTTGTGACCTGCTTTGCATCAATGAATTTATCGTGGATAAGATCCGACAGATCGTACATCCCATCCTGCCCATCATCTGTTGCTCCCACACCCATTCAGGACCAATTGTCTATGCCGATGAGCATTATGGGGTGAGGGAAAGAAGGTTCATCCGGTTCCTCATCCGGCAGATCTGCAAAGCAATCCAGGAAGCATGCCAGCATATGGAACCCGTGACTTTGACACACTGCGAAACAGAAGCGTTCATTGCCATCAACCGCAGGGAGTGGAAAGATGGCCGCATCATCATTGGTGAAGACCCCAATGGACCGGTTGACCATTCGGTAAATATCATCAGCGTCACCAGTACTTCCGGGAATCGACTGGCAACGATGGTGAATTATGCCTGTCATGGAACCGTCTTGGGACCTGATAACCTGCTCGTTTCCGCGGATTGGATAGGTGCAATGCGCGATAAGGTGGAATCCGACCTGGATGGAAAGGCATTGTTTCTGCAGGGCGCCACCGGTGATATGAATCCACGCATGGGCTGGGGAAAGAAGGACTGCCTGCGGTTGGTTGAAAAACAGGGGCACTCGGTGGCGGAAGCAGTGATAAAGGCTGTCCAGGGGAAACAAAAAAACTTATCCCTGCTGCCCATGGAAATTGTGCGACAGGAAGTCTGGATTCCTTTCACGGCGCGTGCCGTGACTCCCAGACCTCCCCATTCCTACCGGCGCAAGTTGCTCTCCCTGGCAGGCATGCCTAAATGGATGTGGCTTTTTACGGACCTGTTATTGAAAATCCGTTATCCATGGAAACCACGCATCGAAGCCAACAAAGGTTTTTGGGGTACGCGGCTGAGAGTGAACGCCATCCGGATTGGTTCGCTGGCTTTTGTGACCTATGGAAGCGAAGCTTTTACCGAAATTGGGATGGAAATCAAAGGAAAGTCGCCTGCCCCAGTGACACTCTTTGCAAGCATAACGGATGGATGCATTGGATACTTGCCCACTTCCAAGGCGCAGGGTGAAGGCGGGTACGAGGTGGATACAGCGCCGTATGCGTACCGCTATCCGGGCGAATTGGCAAAGGGGGCTGACCAAAAAGCCTTTCAGGCAGCAACAGCGGGGTTGAAACAATTATGGAAGAAAAAATAAACAGATCCGGGACTGCAATGGAAACCGGTATTTCGTATTCCGGTAACCGTTACCCGGAGCATTTTAAACGTGACCTGGAAGACATCGTGGCGCATGGCTGCACGTATGTCGTCCACTGTTATAGCGAAAATGATCTTGTCTATTCACAAAAAGCAATGGGACGCTTGTTCAAGATGACCCGCGACGCGGGATTGGGTTGCTGGGCTGATCCCTGGGGATTAATGAAACTTTTCGGGGGAGAGACCTTCAGCACTTTTGTGGCACATTACCCGGATGCCTGCCAGGTGCTGAACAACGGGAAACGTGTTCCAGCGGCCTGCCCAAGCGCCCCGGAAACACTTTGGACAATGCGATTGTGGCTGGATGAGGTCATTTCTTCCGGGGCTACGATGATCTTTTGGGATGAACCGCATCTTTACATACCGGGTTGGGACGAGATCCGTATGGCACCCGACGACACCTGGGGGTGTCGCTGCCCACGATGCCGGCAACTTTTTAAAGACGAATATGGCTCGGAAATGCCGGAAAAAATAACCCCTGAAGTAAAAGTATTCCGTCAAAAAACCCTTTTAAAATTCCTACGCGACATGACCGCATACGCCAGCTCAAAAGGTGTAACCAACGCAGTGTGCCTCCTGCCTGCAACGGAAGAAACAAACGAGAGTCTACCGTGGAATCAGGTGATCACCTTTACGGGGTTGAAGGTGTTTGGGACAGATCCCTACTGGATGGAATACAACCGTAAAGTCGTCGAATTTGTAACCGAAATGACCCGCAAGGTGGTGAAAACCTGTAAAGGGCAAGACATACAATCCCACATTTGGGCACAGGCTTTCAAGATCCCCAAAGGCAGGGAACAGGAAATAGCCATAGCGCTGGAGACCGCCGCAAAAGAAGGCGCCACCAATCTGGCTGCCTGGGGATACCGGGGATGCGAACCGTGGGATGGAGCAAGCGACCAGCCGGATGTCGTGTGGGATGTGATCGGCAGGACATTTCGTAAGCTTAGGAATTTGCATGAATGATGGAGTAACTTAATGACAATCCGATTGGCGATTTGTGGAACCGGTTATATAGCCATTGTGCACGCAGCCGCGATCAAAAATATTCCGGATGCAGAATTGATCGCTGTGGTAGGTCATACTCCCAAAAGGACGAAGGAATTTGCCACGGAGCATGGGATTCCCCATATCTACAGCACTGTGGAGGAGCTGGTCAAAACGCAAAAAATTGACGGGATTGTCATTGCAAGTCCCAATGCGTTGCATGCTGCTCAAACCATCACTGCCTTAAAAGCAGGCGTGGCTGCAATGGTGGAAAAACCGATGGCGATGAACGCCGGCGAAGCACGAAAAATGAAAGATGCAAGCGAGAAAGCAAAGAAACCATTAATGGTTGCCCATTGTTGGAGGTTTGATAATGAAGTGAATTGGTTAAAGAAACAAGCGGATGACGGGAAGTTGGGAAGGATCATCCGCACCAAGGGATACGGGGTGCATGCCAACTGGGGTCCTGCAGGATGGTTTATCCAGAAGAAATTGGCAGGGGGAGGCGCCATGGCGGATATGGGCGTCCACGCGGTGGATACGGTGCGCTATTTAATGAATGATCCATTGCCTGTCAGTGTATATGCTAGGGTGGGTAGATTTTACATTAAAGGCGACGTGGATGATACAGGAGTGATCCTTGTCAATTGGGATAACGGAGCAATTTCCTATATCGAATCCGGCTGGTGGCAACCCCACGTGGATTTCCCGGAGGCAGCCACGCAACTGTATGGTACGAAGGGATTTGGATCGATCTATCCCACCCGGTTGGAATTGCCCAACAAGAAGACCATGCAGGTGGATGAAGTAAACCCGGGTTTTTCCCATCCACGCGTGTCGCAAGCACCCCAGGAGATGTATAACCGCCAGATGGAAGCATTCATTAATGCCATTAGAAAGCACATTACACCAAAACCTGGTGGGATGGAAGGGTATGTAAACATGAAAGTTGTGGATGCAGCCTACCGCTCAGCCAAAACTGGAAAGGCAGTGAATGTGGTCATCGAAAATTGAATTGATGAATGAGGAATTTTTAGAATCGAGGGAAGAGTCATGTTAAAAGTTGCAACATTTGGGGGTGGTTCCACCTACACACCTGAATTGGTGAATGGATTCATCGAACGTCACGCTTCCTTTCCGCTGGATGAATTGTGGCTAATGGATGTGGACCCAAAGCGACTGGAGATCGTGGGAGGTTTTGCCAAACGGATGGTGGAGGAAAAAGGATCGCCGTTTAAGGTCATTTTATCCACCGATCAAAAAGCATCTATCAAAGATGCATCGTACGTAACTACGCAATTGCGCGTGGGACAGATGCCAGCACGTGTGCAGGATGAATACCTGGGATTGCGGCATGGATTGATCGGCCAGGAAACCACGGGTGTGGGCGGGATGGCAAAAGCGCTGCGCACCATCCCTGTCATCCTTAGTATCGCCAAGGATATGAAAACATTGGCAAAACCGGGTGCCCTTTTGGTAAACTTCACCAACCCATCCGGGCTGGTTACAGAGGCGTTATTCCGACACGCGCCGGAAGTCCCAGCAGTCGGAGTCTGTAACGTGCCCATAACGACCAAGATGGAGATCCTGGGTGGAATAAAGGAAATCATGGGGAGTGATGTGGAGCCTGAGCGCGCCGAGTTGAGGACACTCGGTTTGAATCACCTCTCATGGCATTATGGATTTTCCGTGGACGGAGAGGATCTGTGGCCGGCGATCATGCGGTCTTTCGTGGAGCATCTACGCAAGGAAGACGATCCGGAATTCGATCCAGACACCGTGGAAGCGCTTGGGATGATGCCGAATTATTATTTACGATACTACTACTACACTGATAAGATGCTGGCGAAGCAGGAAAAATGGCCTCCCTCCCGGGGAGAGGAAGTGATTGAAATTGAAAAAGACCTCCTTCGGGAATATTCCGATCCGAACCTGAAAGAGCCACCTGCTGACCTGATGAAACGCGGCGGAGCTTATTATTCGACCGTTGCCACGCAGTTGCTCAATGCTCACTTCAATAACCTGGGTGAGATGCATGTTTGCAATGTCCGGCAGGGGGGGATGGTGACCGGATGGGATCCAGACTGGGTGCTGGAAATGCCTTGCAAGGTGGATAAAAAAGGTGTGCATCCGATGGCAGCCAACCCGCTGCCTCTGGATCGTTTTGGATTGCTTGCGCACGTCAAAGCGTACGAAATCCTGACTGTTGAAGCAGCGGTGCATGGTGACCGGAAAGCTTTGTATGAAGCGTTATTGGTCCATCCGCTCGGACCAAAAGCGGACAGGGTTAAAATTGTGATGGACGATCTACTGAAAACCAACCAGAAATACCTGCCGCAGTTTTAGGAAGAACTGCAACAAAACCACACAACCATTGAGGAGATAACCATGCGACCAAATCCGGTTTTGAAGAAAATGGGATTTCAAGATACAGACAAAGTATTGATCATCCATGCGGATGACGTAGGAATGTGCCAATCCACGCTGCCGGCATTCCAGGAGCTGAGCGCATTTGGCTTGGTCACATCAGGGGCTGTCATGGTGCCTTGTGGATGGTATCCTGCAGCAGCAAGGATGTGCCGTGAGCATCCTGAATACGATATGGGGGTTCACATCACTCTAACGAGCGAATGGGATGCCTACCGGTGGGGACCCGTTTCCACACGTGATCCATCCACCGGCATGATGGATGAGGAAGGTTTTTTCTACCGAAAAACATCCGCAGCTCAGGAGCATATCGACCCGGACTCCGGCAGGATCGAAATGGAAATGCAGATCGACAGGGCATTGAAAGCTGGTATAAAAGCTACCCATATTGATACGCACATGGGCACCGTGCTTCATCCTAAACTTTTGCTATCTTACGCTCAAGCGGGGATAGCCAAAGGTTTACCCCCACTTGCGTTGCGGCTCGATGAAGCCGGTTGGCAAGCAATGGGTGCAGATGTGGAATCCGCCAAAGCAGCTACCGCTTTCACCGAACAACTTGAAAGCATGGATATCCCCTTGCATGACGGAATGTTTTGGGTGGACCTTGATAAACCTACGGATCGACTAGGAGCATACAAGAAAGTACTTGAGAAGTTGCCGGCAGGGTTAAGCCGGTTGTATATCCATCCCGCAGTTGAAACAGAAGAGCTGCGTACCATCTGCCCGGATTGGAAATGCCGCGTGGGTGATATGCAGACTTTCCTCAATAATGAAATGAAAGCGTGGATAAAAAAATTGGGCATTCAATTAATTGGTTATCGCGAAGTCCAAAAAGTAATGCCCCGGGTATGAATTATTCAATTGAAATGACGGAACAAGCATGTTGTTTCCCTTTTCACTTTAAAGGTGCCAAGGCATGACGAAATACTATCTGGGAATTGATGTAGGCGGCTCGAAAACTCATGCGCTGATCTCCGATGAAAATGGGAATGCATTGGGTTTTGGAGAAACCGGTCCCGGCAACCACGAATCTGTTGGTTATGCTGGGCTGGTGGCTGCGATGCAGGAAGCCACAAAACTAGCTTGCGAGCAGGCAGGCGTTTCACCGGATGGAATTTCCGGAGGAGGTTTTGGCATTGCCGGGTACGATTGGCCATCCGAACGGCAGCCAACCCTGGATGCAATTGCCACCCTTGGAATACATGCCCCTGTTGAAGCGGTGAACGATGCCGTTGTGGGTCTATTGGCTGGGGCACAGCATGGCTGGGGTGTGGGTGTGGATGCGGGCACCGGTGACAACGTGCATGGGCTTGATGAGGAAGGCAAGTTGGCTCACATGACCGGTTGTGGAATGATGTTCGGGGAATACGGAGGTGCCGGGACGGTGGTCATGCGCGCCATCCAAATGATCTCGTATCAATGGAGCCAGCGCGGTCCGGCGACCCGGTTGAGCGAAGCGTTCATGCAATTGACTGGTGCAAGAACACTGGATGATCTGCTCGAAGGTCTGGCGCTTGGAAAATATGCGTATTGGGCAGATACCGCGCCGCTGGTGGTCAAGGTGGCTGAGGAGGGTGACGAAGTGGCTCGGAAGGCAATTGCCTGGGTGGCGCATGAACTGGGCGATTCCACCCTTGCTATTTCACGCCAACTCAAATTTCTCTCCCGAGAATTCGAGATAGTCCTCATCGGAAGCATGTTTAATGCGGGAGCAGTGTTCATCGAGCCATTCAAAGAAACAGTCTTAAGGGAAGCGAAGAAGGCAAAATTTATTCGCCTGACAGTACCTCCGGTGGTGGGAGGTGTTCTATTAGGTTTAAAGGTCAGCGGAGAAGATCCACTCAAGACCCGGAAAGCGTTGATCACCTCCACCCAACAGTTGCTGAAAGGCATGGGCAAGAATAATCTAAACGAAAAATCTAGTTGATTTTTTCGACCGTACATTTTCGAACAACAACCTAACCATTTTTAACCAGCGTAACCATAAGGAGAATCCGATGTCACAATTAGCCGCGTTGGGAGGGGAACCAATCCGAACAGAACCATATCCGCAATGGCCGGTGATGGACCAACGTGAAATCGATGCGGTAACCGAAGTGATCCGCTCCGGTCAATGGGGTGGATTTCCCTACCCGGGTCCCAAAACAGCGCAATTTGCAAAACAATTCTGCGAAATGCAAGGTGGTGGATACCCAGTCCCAATGATCAATGGGACAGTGACCATGGAAGTAGCCCTTCGTGCTGCCGGTATCGGATGGGAGGATGAAGTCATTGTTCCAGCCTATACCTTCCAGGCGACTGCAGCTGCACCAATGGCTGCCGGAGCCATCCCGGTAATCGTCGATATCGACCCAGGTACATACTGCATCGATCCAGCACAGGTTGAAAGGAGTGTCACTTCCAAAACGCGCGCCATTATCGTCGTCCATTTGGGGGCCCAGATGACGGATATGGATGCCATTATGGATATCGCATCCAGGCATGATTTGATCGTGGTTGAAGATTGTGCCCATGCGCATGGCGCTAAATGGCGCGGGATGGGCGCTGGAACGATAGGTGATTTTGGATCTTTCAGTTTGCAGTCCTCCAAGATCCTTACGACGGGAGAAGGAGGAGTGCTGCTTTGCCGAAACCCACAAATGGCCGAAAAAGCTGCCAGTATCATCGATTGCGGCAGACCGAAGGACCGCGAGGAAAGCAACTATTCCATGGGAGTCAATTACCGACTGCCTGAAATCCAGGCGGCTTTGGGTATCGTCGGTTTGCAGCGGTTCCCCGAGCAAGTCAAGCAACGGGAAGAAACTGTTTATTATATGGAAGAATGCCTGAGTGATCTCCCCGGTGTACGTCTGCTAAGGCGGGACATCCGACAAACGGTGCGCTCTTTTTATCGGTTCATTTTTGCCATTGACCCGCATGTGTTTGGAGCTGAACACCAGGCCGTGTGCCATGCCCTCGAAAAGGAAGGCATTCCGGTAGAAACTGGCTATCCTCCCATGCACCATTATGACCTTTTCCAGCCGTGGCTTTCCAGGCTGCCGGTACCCAGTGCATTCCCCGAGAGGTTCCAGTTTGAAAAACTGCGGTTTCCGGAAGCAGAAAAAGCTTGCGAATGGGAGGCTGTCTGGTTGGATGAATCCATTTTCCGAGGTGACACTAAAGGTATTGATGATGTCACTTCAGCATTGAAGAAATTGCTTACCAATCGGACTGAACTGGAGCAAATAGAAGAGCTTCGGATGAAAAAGCTTGGATTGAAGTAGCACATATGGGTACTCAAGGTGCGGAAATAAGAAAAACTACGTATCCACAAGAATGGGGAAAAACGGTATTGTATAATATCAATAACGAATCAGTGGGATAGATGACCAAACAAGGCCGGGATTTATGGTTGCTCGCAGTTTCAGGAATCGTATTTGCCATTTCCATAGCAATGCTATGGATTTTTATATTCATCTATAACGATAATCGAAAAGAAGCGGTCTTTCGATCCTGGACGAATATGGAATTACAGATCGTCCGGGAAGCCGCAACGATCACACAAAAATGGATCGAAGAACGACACCTGGTGGGTAATGCTCCATTGGACCAGGTTGAGCAGGAAGTGTTTAGTTTATACATTGATCCCATCAAGCTTTTATCTACTGGGAATGCCTCGATCTACAATTCCAAATACGTAGTTTTTAATAATAGTTCGGATTTTCCCGCTGAATATGTTGGGAAGACAATCCAACAGATTTTTGAGTTACAAAAACAAAATGGCGCATCTCACTATGAAGATATTGTAAATGGAGTCATGAAAAGCGACGAGGGGGTGGGGTGGTATATCTGGCTGCCAAGCATCGGTAAAGAATATGCAGCCTGGACCTCTGTGCGCGTACTGGATGACAGCTGGACAATTGGATTGTCTACACCTGAAAGTGAAGTGCTTGACTTTTTTAATCTCACGAATGAATATAACCAAAATGTGAGATGGGCAGCGACTTTTACAAGTATGCTGCTGGTGATCTATGTATTGATTTTCCGCCAATACCGCCGAAATGTACTCTACATGCACACGTTGGAAAAAGCAGTGGCGGAACGGACGGAGCAATTACAGCGATCCGAAGAGCGGTACCGGCAGTTGGTGGAACAGATTACTGCGGTGACATATATCGATGCAGTTGACCACTATTCTTCATCGATCTTTATGAGCCCGCAAATCGTGAACATTACTGGTTATACGGCAGATGAATGGAAGGAAAAACCAGATCTCTGGCTGAATATCATCTACCCGGAGGATAAAGAAAAAGTCTCCCAGGAAAATGAACGAACAAATAAAACCGGGGAACCATTTTCCATGGATTACCGCATGATCACAAAAGACGGACGGGTCATTTGGGTTCATGATGAGGCAGTACTGACCCGAAGCGACGGGAACACATCCTGGCATGGTGTCTTATATGAAATCACTGAGCGTAAACATATGGAAGAAACCCTGCGTTATCTTGGGAACCATGATGCACTGACCGGAGTATATAACAGAACGTACTTTGAGGAGGAAATCCGCAGGTTGCAGCGCAGCCGCCGCTACCCAATCAGCTTGATCGTCGGTGACATCGACTACCTCAAATCGGTGAACGACCGTTATGGGCATGTGGTGGGCGATAAACTTATCCGATCTGCAGCAAGGATCTTTGAATCGGTGTTCCGGGGTGGCGACGTCGTGGCGCGCACCGGTGGCGATGAATTTGTCATTATACTGCCGGAAACCAACAAGACAGCTGCGGAATTAGCGCTTGAACGGCTGCGGGCAGCGGTTTCCAAGAAGGGTAAAGCCGAACCTGTATTGAGCATTTCTTTTGGGATGGCAACTGGAGAACAAGGTGCTTCATTAACGCGGTTGCTTAAAACCGCCGATGATAATATGTATAAAGAGAAGCAGCAGAAGAAAAAAGCTCTCAAAAAGTAAGTTTTCGAAGTGCGATCCAATTTACGATACAATCAAAAATAGCGTTCCAGATACGCCGGAAATTCATTGCTGAGGTGAAATATGGATCAATCCATTGAGCGCAGGCGCCGCGGATTGTTGTATGTTCCGGGTGATGACCCACATAAGATCCAAAAGGCTTCCAAGTTGGGTGCAGATTGTATCTGCCTTGATCTGGAGGATGGGGTTGCGATAAACCAGAAACACGCTGCGCGAGAATCCATCTGTGCTGCTTTACAAACAATGGAATTTGGAAACTCCGAAAAGCTGGTGCGGGTGAATCCGCAGCGTTCTGGTTTGATGGAGGTGGATCTTCACGCCATGCTAAAGGCGCATCCGGATGGAATTGTTTTGCCAAAAGTAGAATCAGCAAATCAATTATTGAAACTAGATAGGAAAATCAGAAGATACGAAATGAAACAAGGATGGGAAAAAGGAAGGATCATCCTGATCGCGATTGCTGAAAGTGCCAAAGCCATTATAAATTTGGGTGAAATCTGCAATTCCGTTCAACGGTTGAAAGCAATCATATTTGGAGGCGAAGACCTGGCGGTTGAACTGAATGCTGTCAGAACACGCGAAGCGTGGGAGATCTTTCATGCAAGGAGTGAGGTTGTCCTGCATGCCGCCGCTGCGGGAATCGAGGCACTCGATATGGTCTTCACTGATTTTCGGGATAATACCTGGCTGGAGAAGGAAGCAAGGCAGGGGATGGAGATGGGTTTTTCCGGTAAGCAAGTGATACATCCCAACCAGGTGGAGATCGTTCAGAATGCGTTTACACCAACCAAGCTGGAAATAGAGCAGGCTCAACAAATCGTAAAAGCATTCCATGAAAATCAGGCAGCAGGTAAAGGTGCTTTTGCGGTGGACGGGAAAATGATCGACATGCCGGTGGTAAAGCGCGGTCAAAATATTTTGCTCAGAGCGGGAAAAGAAACAAGTTAGCTTTCAAAAATTTTCAAAAAGGAAAAAAATGCAGGAGAAGCGGGTTAATGTGAATGGCATCACACTTCAAGTTCGAGAATATGTACAAGAAGGTGAAGCAATAATCTTTCTCCATTTCAGCGGTGCGAACCTGATGATGTGGCAGCGTAGTATCCCATTATTTCTTGATCGATATCACTTGATCCTGGTTGATTTACGAGGACATGGTAAATCTGATAAACCAGAATCCGGCTATCAAATTGATCAAATGGCAAGCGACGTTGTCGGAGTTATGGATCAAATTGGAATTAAACGGACCCATATCGTTGGCAGTTCTCTTGGTGCAGAAGTAGGGCTTTACCTGGCAGCAACCTATCCCGAAAAAGTGATTTCATTGGTTTGTGAAGGTGCACCGATCAGCGAATTTGGTCCTTATAGCGTTTGGGAAGGCACGGAGGAAGATTATAAAGAACACGTTGGACAAGAACTTGAAAATGTGCAGACTGTCCAGGAAACGTTATTTCCTTCCGTTGATGCATTTATGGATGCCCGAAGAAAAGTGTTTGAGAAAAATATTGGGTGGAATGAGTATTTTGATGCAATGGAAAGATATGGTGCTTTCGAAGCGAGTACTGGAAAATATCGAAAGAGTTTTGGCAAACAAGCATTGCAAAACTACATGGAGCACTATTTTCAATGTCGCTTCGAGGATTACTATCGAAAAATCAAATGCCCCTTATTAATGCTATGTGGTGGCGAGTCCTTCGAAAATGAGCGGGAAAAATCCGTACTAACTGGATTGAAAGATTTGGCAGCACACGGAGAGCTAATGGAAGTGAAGGAGTGGATGCACCCGTATGGATGGTTGCTTAACCCAGAAGGGATAAGTAATACAATAATAAATTTCTTGAGCAACGCATAAGTAACCGCCAATATGTAAACATAATTAGAAGGAGTGCAGCAAGTGATTTTAGTTGTTCTGATCTTATACTTCTCGCTATTCCAAATTTGATTCTCGACAAGAAAAAACCTTTTAAAGACCACCCTACTTCAATTATTGAAGGGATAAATTTATCCCTTCAATAATTCAAATCGGAATACTAGTTTACCGATATGGACAATATCACGGTCCTCGAGGTGGATCCCCTGTCGTGAAAGAGGGGCGAAATTAACCCAGGTGCCGCATTTTGAACCTTCATCAGACAATATCACACCACCTTCTTGTGACAATCTAAAGTGAGCATGAACCGGGGAAATGGAAGGATCGACCAGGCAAATGGTGGATTTCTTTTCGTCGCTACCAATCGTAGAGTCCGGATTTTTTAATATGATAAAAGCACTGGGTTGTGTGATCATTTTATCCTCGCTCAGCCGAATCAAACGGGCATACGCGAAGGAAGGATCTGGATTTGAGATGGAGGTAGCAGAGGTTAAGGGATTGGCCATGGATTTCTCAACAGAAATCCGAATTGGTTGGGTGACCGGGTCTTTGAACTCTTGACGGGTCGGTTTTTGGCTGGTTTTCTGATGCATCGATCGGTTGGATATTATTAAGATAACGGTCAATGCGACTGCGGCACACACGATGATGATCAGCACGATGATATTATTTGCGCTCACGCGACCCAAACCTTTCATGTTCTTTAATGGAACGAATCGATTTGCAAGATACCTGAATAAAAAATGCTCATCCTTAGGATAAAGCATTTAGTAATCAAAACATCCTTACGCAATTTCATTATACAACACACAACCCCTTTCCAACTGCCCGTGAAATGAAAAAAAATGGTATGTTAGAATAATCCAAAATGATCATCCTTGCATCACAATCACCCCGCAGAAAAGAACTGCTATCCTGGACAGGTTTGCCCTATACCGTGCAACCTGCGGATGTCGATGAGACGATTCTCCCCGACGAAGGTCCGGAAAAGTACGTACTGCGGTTAGGAAATGAAAAAGCCAAAGCAGTCCGATTGATTAATACGACCGGGATCATCATTGCAGCCGACACTGCGGTTGTTGATGATGGGGCAATACTGGGCAAACCGGAGACACAGAAAAATGCCTTTGAGTATTTACAACAATTACGTGGCAAAGAGCACCTCGTCATATCCGGATTGATTGTCAGAACCTTGTACGATGAAAAAATCCTACAGGATATCTGCTGCAGTAGGGTACAGATGCGGCATTATAGTGATGAGGAAACCCGGGAATATATACAATCCGGTGATCCAATGGATAAAGCCGGGGCTTATGCAGTTCAACATAAAGGATTTCATCCCGTGGTCAACTTTCAGGGATGTTTCGCAAACGTCATGGGGCTCCCCCTTTGTCATTTGGTACGCACATTGGCAAAATGCGATATTCAACCTGTTCTTGATTTACCGGCAACGTGCCAAAGAAATTTGGGTTATGATTGTCCCGTGAGCCATCGCATATTAGATGGAGAGGACATTGGATAAAACCGAGGTACCGATATACCTGCCATGAAACAATTAAAATATTTACTTCTTTGTGTATTAATATTTTCTGCTTGTACCAGCTCAGGTACACTGACTGCAACTCGATTGGTGGTAACCCCTCCTGGGGGGACACTTCCGCCTCCGGATGTGAACATAACGCAAGCACCGGACGCCATTAGCGCGATGACCAGCTACCTAACGGCATGGCAGAATAGCGATTACACTACCTTGTACGACTTGATCAACGGCGTCAGTAAAGACGCATATACTTCTGAGGGGTTTTCAAAAATTTATGCAGATACAGCGTATAGTTTGACTCTGCAATCCTTGGAATTTTCCATCCTTTCATCGCTCACAAATCCTGCATCTGCACAGATTGCGTACCGGGTTGTTTTCCACACCAGCCTGTTCGGTGATCTCAGCCGGGATATGCAGACAATATTAAACCTTGAAAACGGGTCATGGAAAGTGGCATGGGAATCCGGGTTGATTCTTCCGGAGCTGAAGGGCGGCAACACTCTCAGCTTGGATGTGAAATTTCCCCCGCGCGGCAACATCTACGACCGATACGGCAAGTTGATTGCGACCAACACAAATGCAGTCGCCCTGGCTGTTATCCCTGGGCAGATCAATCCCGACCAGGAAGGCGACGTGATCTACTACCTGGCAAAACTCACCGGTTTGGAACAAGTAACGGTGCGCGGAATGATTGCAGAAGCTTCCGCGGATTGGTATGTGGCAATCGGTGAGACAACCGCCGACCAAATCAACGATGTGTATGACACCTTGTCGGGATTCAACGGACTGGTGATGAGCGATTACACGGGACGATTCTACGATAACAATGGAATTGCGCCTCAGGTGATCGGATACCTATTGAGCATCCCGGAAGAACAGGTGGATGCGTTTAAACGCCAGGGGTATGCCGGCGACGAAAAAGTGGGCATGGCGGGTTTGGAAAAATGGGGAGAACGATTCCTGGCGGGAAAACCCACAGCTTCGCTGTACGTGGTGGCACCTGATGGAAAAATCATTTCCCGCATTACCCAGGCTGACCCGGTCGCGCAACAGGATATCTACACCACCCTGGATAAAGATCTGCAACTGGCAGCGCAAAAAGCGATCCTGGGTTTCACGGGCGCCATTGTGGTTATGGAACGCAATACCGGAAGAATATTGGCCATGGTTTCTTCGCCAAGCATCGACCCAAATTATTTTGATCCCAACAACCGCAACAATGCTGTTCTCGGCGATATGCTGAATGACGGAGAACAACGAATACTCAACCGGGCAGCCCAGAGTTCATACCCACCTGGTTCAGTATTTAAAATAATCACGATGGCTGCTGCATTGGAAAGTGGATTGTTTACCGCTGAATCAACCTATTTATGCGGATATGAATTTACAGAAATCCCCGGTGTGACCCTCGAAGACTGGACAAAAGCAAAGGGAGTTGATGCGAGCGGATTGCTTACGCTGCCGGAAGGTCTCATGCGTTCGTGCAACCCTTATTTCAACCATATCGGTTTGACCCTTTTCAGAGAAAAGGGTGCCAATTACCTGGCAAATATTGCTTATGGGTTCGGGTTAGGGTCTGCAACCGGAATTGAACAGGTAGCGGAGGATACCGGGCAGGTGACCACGCCCGAGGACGATGGCGCAGCCGCCCAACAGGGTTTTGGGCAAGGTGCACTATTGGTGACACCATTACAAGTAGTGGATTACGTCGCTGCTATCGGGAACGGTGGAACGTTATGGCGACCACAGATCATCGAAAAGATCATGTCTTCTTCAGACGAGATCAGTTTCAGCTTCGAACCGGAAATCCGCGGCATTCTCCCGGTAAGTGCGGCAAATCTCGAAATCATTAAAAATGCCATGAAGGAAGTCATCCGCAATACACGAGGAACGGCGTACCAACGCTTCCTGGGGATAAACATTCCTCTATTCGGAAAGACGGGTACTGCAACAAATTCCACAGATACTTCCCACGCATGGTTTGTAGGTTTCACCGATAGAGGCACGATTGAGAAGTCAGACATTGCCATGGCGGTTTTCCTGGAATTTGGTGGGGAAGGCTCTGAAAAAGCGGCACCGGTTTTCCGACGGGTGTTGGAAGCATATTACGGGTACACTCTCTCGTTATACCGATGGGAATCCAGCTACTACGTAACACGGACTCCCACCCCCACTGCCACACCGGAATATTAGCGGCAGGATGAGCAACGGTACCATTTCAGGATGGGTGGTCAGGCTGCAATCGGGTTTTTATACCGTGCAGACTGAACAGGCTGTTGTAACATGCGGCATCCGCGGTAGGTTGAAGCGGGTCAATGAGCAAGGTGATTTTATCGCTGTTGGGGATCGTGTTGTTATTACGATCCTTCCAGAAGGAAGCGGAGTTATTGAAGAAATCCAGCCTCGGCACAGCGCATTGGTTCGTAAGGATCCAACGCCCAGGGGGGAGTATCGGCAAATCCTTTTAGCAAATCCTGACCAGGTGATCCTGGTGTTTGCCTGTGCACAGCCTGATCCACATTTACGAATGTTGGATCGTTTCCTGGTGGTTGCTGAAAAAGAAAAGTTGCCAGCCGTCATTGTAGCCAATAAGACAGATCTTTTATCCATTCCAAAAGCGAAGGAAATTTTCGGTGGATACCCGCCGCTCGGATACCAGGTTGTTTACACTTCCGTGGTGAATGGAACTGGGATAGAAGAAATCCACAAAATACTTGAGGGAAAAATATCAGCGTTGGCAGGTCCTTCCGGAGCCGGTAAATCCAGTTTGTTGAACATAATCCAACCCGGGCTTGGTTTAAAAATTGGGAGTTTAAAGTCTATAACCTCAAAAGGGAAACATACGACGAATGTACGGGAAATGTTTCCACTGCGTGATGGAGGATTTGTTGCAGACCTGCCCGGACTGCGGACAGTATCCCTTTGGGATACGCAGCCGGAGGAATTGGATGGATATTTTCCAGAAATGCGCCATCGGGTGGCGGATTGCCAATTCAATGATTGTACGCACCAACACGAACCGGGGTGTGCCATATTGAACGCGGTAAATAAAGGTGAGATAACCAGAAGCCGATATGAATCCTACGTCCGGTTACGAATGGGTGATGCAGGTTGATTTGATTTTTATCTGGCTAAAAACATTCATGGAGATGGTATGAGAAGACGCTTATCTGTAATTGTTGTTGGAATTATCATTACATCGATGGTGGCGTGCAATGGCGCTTCCATCACTGCCACACCAGTGGGTGAGACCAATGTTCCTGTAGAAACTGCCACCGCTACAATGCCAGCTCCGAGTGTATTAACCATCTGTCTGGGGATGGAACCTACTTCGCTATATATATACAAGAGCAGCAGTCGCAGCATGTGGAGCGTACTGGAAGCCATCTACGATGGCCCAATTGATATTCGACATTATCAGCCAGTGCCTGTGATATTGGAAAAAGTACCGACATTCAGCAATGGCGATGCTGTTTTGCAACCAATCCCGGTGTCCGGGGGGGATATTGTAGTGGATGTGAACGGCGATCCCGTTAAACTCGAAAAAGGTGTAAAAGTATTCCCCAGCGGCTGCACCAATGGATCGTGCGCTACCACCTGGGATGGGACGTCGACACTCACGATGGACCGGATCGTGGCGAATTATGTCCTTAAACCTGGAATCATGTGGTCAGATGGTGAACCCTTAAAGGCAAATGATTCTGTGTATTCTTTTAATATTTCCGCTGACCCGGCAACACCGGTAGTGAAGAAATTGATCTATCAGACAGAAGCATACCAGGTGTTGGATGAACGGACCGTACAATGGATCAGCAGACCTGGGTTGATCACGCGCTACCTTGAGGACTATTTCTGGATCCCTTTACCAGAACATGCCCTGACAGGAAAAAGCGCGGCGGAATTACAAACTGCTCCTGAGACTAACGCGAAGCCGTTGGGTTGGGGGCCTTATGTCATCGATGAATGGACACCCGGAGATCATATACGCCTGGTAAAGAACCCCAATTATTTCCGTTCAGGGGAGAATTTACCAAAATTTGATGTGCTTGTATACCGGTTCATCGGGGTAGCTGCTAATAACAACCTATCAACCATCCTTGCCGGGGAATGTGATGTAGTAGATCAGACGGCATACTGGGATGAGCTCTATCAACCTGTCAGGCAAGCCGTATTGGATGGAAAAATCACTGCATATGTGGGACTGGGACCCGACTGGGATCATCTCGATTTTGGTATTACACCTGCCAGTTATGATGATGGATATAACCCAAGTGCCGGCGATCGCCCGAATTTATTTGGCGATAAACGTGTGCGTCAGGCATTTGCCTATTGTATGAATCGTGCCGACGCGACAAAAGCGTTGTTTAACAGTCTCTCCGCTGTACCAAACAGTTACCTAGCACCTGACCATCCGCTCACTACCATGGACCTGCCAAGTTACCCTTACGATATGGCAAAGGGAATCCAGTTATTAGATGAAGCAGGATGGAAAGACTCGGACAATAATCCGGAGACTCCACGCAGTGCCCTCGGTGTGAACGGTGTACCGGATGGTACCGTCCTGATTGTGAATTACGCGGCCACCGAAGCAACCATCCGCCAGGAATATGCCAAAAAGATGGCGACCTCTTTGGCGGATTGCGGAATCCAGGTAAATATTACTGCCACCACCCGGGATGTGCTGTATGAAGCAGCTCCTGACGGATTATTGTTCGGCAGGAGATTTGACCTTGCTGAATTTGCCTGGGCAGCCGGCAGAGAACCTCCCTGTTTTCTTTACATGAGCAATGAAATCCCCAATGCAAATAATTCCTGGTTGGGAACCACCCATGGGGGACCGAATTCAATGGGGTATGTCAACCTTGAATTGGATGCTGCATGCGTTGCTGCACAACAGGCTGGACTGGATGAATCACTTTATATCCAATCGCAACAGCGGGTGATGCGCATCCTTGCTGAAGACCTCCCCAGCATTCCCCTTTTCTATTTTGTAAAGATTGCTGCATCGCGCCCTGATTTTTGCGGAATGGAGATGGATGTCAGCACGCGCAGCGAAATGTGGAACGTGGAAGAATTCGATTTTGGAAGCGGCTGCATAACGCAATAAAGGTATGGAGAGAAAAGCGAACTTTAAATAAATACTAAATAACTTGACTAGCACTTTACAATATGCTATAGTTCAAAAGCCCAAATCCATATGAGTTATGGAAATTCTTAATATCTGTACATCAAAAGGAGGTGGTTTTTCCGAAAGAACTAAACGGTAATCCGAAGTAAAGCAATATCAAAAATCCTAATGGAGGAGAACGAAATGAAAAAGTTTTTTGCTTTGGTTAGTGTCATCATGGTCGTCGGTTTGATCCTGACGGCATGTGGCACCAAAACCGAAACCCCTGCAGTAGTTGAAACGACAGTAGCTACTGAAGCTCCCACCGAAGTACCTGTACGCAAGGGTCCTTGGGTGGATGAAATCGTCTTCACCGCTATCGCAGACATGGAGCCAGCAGTTGCACAGATCCAAGCTGGCGCCATTGATATGTACCCGGTGACCGGTGACGATGCCCACGGTGTTCGCCAATGTTAAAGCCGACCCCAACGCTCAATATGTTACGACTGTTGGTGGCTTTAACCAATTGATGTTCAACACCGTATTGTGCACAGACACCACCATCCTCAACCCCTTCACTAATCAAAAATCCGCGAAGCTTGAACTGGGCTGTCGACCGCGAATTCATCGTAAATGAAATCTTCGCCGGTCTTGCAATCGCCCGCTACACATTGTTGACCACTGCTTTCCCGGATTACGCCCGCTATGCCGCAATCGTTGGCAAGATGATCGCCAAGTACGGCTATAACCTGGCGAAGGCGACGGAAGTCATCGATGCCGAGATGGTTGCCATGGGTGCCAGCAAGGGTGCTGACGGCAAATGGCAGTTCGGTGGAAAACCGGTTGTCGTTATTGCTCTCATCCGCCCGGAAGACAAGCGTAAAGAAGTTGGCGATTACTTCGCCACCCAACTCGAAACTTTGGGCTTCACCGTTGACCGCCAGTATAAAGTCCGATCAAGGAAGCTGGACCGATCTGGCAAGGCGATCCTTATCCCTGCACATGGACCTATTACACCGCAGGCTGGATCTCCACCGCCATCTCCCGCGATGAAGGCAACATGTTCGCACAGTACAACACCGGCCGCATCCAGGGTATCCCGTTGTTCAATGAATACAAGCCCTCTGCGGAATACGATGTAATCCTGACCAAACTTCAGACCAATGATTTCAAAGACATGGCCGAACGCGACGCTTTGTTCGCCCAGGCATTGAATTCTCGATGACTGAATCATGGCAAGGTTTGATGATCAACGATAACATCGCCTTCGAACCATCTACCAGCTGACATCCAAGTTGCTTCTGACTTGCAGCCGGTATTGCCCCCGGAACCCTGTGGGCTTCCACGTTACGCGTCGGTGACACCGAAGGCGGAACAGTCAAGATTGCCCAATCCGGTATCCTCGTGCAACCCTGGAACCCATTGAACGGTTCCAACTGGGTTGATGATGGCATGCCCCAAAAGGCAACCATGGACTACGGCGTGATGTATGATCCTTACACCGGTTTAACTCTGCCGGAACGGATCGAAAGCGCATCTGTCGTTGCCAAGGAAGGCTTACCCATCCGCAAGTCATTGGATTGGATCGACCTTTCCTTCGTACCTGAAATCCAGGTTCCTGCCGATGCATGGGCAGACTGGGACTCAGCCGCTGGCAAATTCATCACCGTCGGTGAGAAATTCCCCGAAGGCACTACCGCCAACGCAAAATCCACTGTTACATACCCATCTACTTTGTGGGAAACCAAATGGCATGACGGCAGCAACGTAAGCGTTGCAGATTTCGTCATGTACATGATCCAGGCATTCGAAGCCGGTAAACCCGAAAGCAAGATCTATGATGAAGCACAGGGTGCTTCTTTGGAAGTCTTCCTGTCCCACTTCAAGGGTGTCAAGATCGTCAGCACCGATCCGCTCGTGATCGAGACCTACGATGATCTGTATGCCCTGGATGCCGAACTGAGCATCACCACCTGGTATCCTTCCAACCTTGCTCCTTACGGCTATGGCACGGCTCCCTGGTACGGTATGGTACCCGCCATCCTGGCTGAAGAAAACGGCGAACTCGCCTTCGGTACCGATAAAGCCGGTGCTCTTAGTGTGGAATGGACCAGCTTCATTTCCGGCCCAAGCCTGGAAATCCAGAAGAAATACCTGGATCAGGCATTAGCCGAAAGCTACATTCCGTATGCCGCCACTCTCGGCACCTACGTTACCCCCGAACAGGCAGTTGCTGGCTACCAGGCACTTTCTGACTGGTACGCTGCCAAGGGTCACCTCTGGGTTGGCACGGGTCCGTTCTATGTGGACCAGGTCTTCCCCGTGGAAGGCACGATCGTGCTCAAGAAATTCGCCGACTTCCCGGATGCCTCTGACAAGTGGGCAGGATTCGGCAAGGCAAAGATCGCTGAAGCCACCGTAGAAGGCCCCGCCTCTGTCAAGATCGGTGAAGAAGCGACATTTGACGTACTGGTCACCTTCGAAAGCGCCGCATATCCTGCGGATGAACTCGGCAGTGTGACTTACATCGTCAAAGACGCCAACGGCAATATCGCCCTCGACGGCGCCGCAGAATTTGTCGCAGATGGTCAATATACTGTAACCCTCACCTCCGCACAGACCACACTGCTCGCTGCAGGCTCCAACAAACTGACAGTTGCCATTGCTTCGAACGTTGTAGCAATCCCGACCTTTGCATCTGTCGAATTCGTCACCACAGCTCCATAACCTAACTGGCTGTTTTACCCGATAGAGGTGGGTTCCCCACCCCTATCGGGTAGCCTTTAATAGAAAGAGAGTGGAACCCATGTCTGAAGCAAATCCTTCCCTACCATCCGAGATGGTTTCTGAAAAACCGAACAAAGCCAGGAAAGGGGCAAGCACGTTTTCACGCGTTGCCCGTTACACGGCTGTTCGTTTGATCACCATGGTCGTTACCGTGGTGATCGGTGTTTATTTAACGATCCTCATTGCCAATATGGGCGGTTATGTCGATCAAATCCGACGGGCTCAAATCCGTGAAGATGTCATTATTCGCATCGCCAACATGCCTTCCATGCGCAATATTGATCCAGTGATCAAGCAAGCGCGCATTGAGGAAGAGATCCGGCTCACCGAAGAGCGTTTTGGCATGAACCGACCATTCATTGAGCGAAGTTTTGATTATCTGATCAATGGGCTTACATTAAATTTGGGACGCGCGCTCCAAATGACAAGCAATACCGGATCCAACTCGGTCCGTTTGATCATCCTCGAACGCCTCCCACCAACGCTGGTATTATTTTCAGCAGCCGACATTATTTTGTTTTTCATGGCGCTTTTCTTTGCACTTATCCTATCAAGGCAATATGGAAGCTTTTTTGATAAAATCCTTGTCGGATTAACCCCGCTTTCCTCTGCTCCTGGATGGTTTTATGGAATTTTTCTAATCCTGATTTTTGCATCTGTTTTACGAATTCTGCCTTTTGGCGGAATGGTGGATGCACCACCACCTGCATCTCCGATCTTATATTTCCTCAGTTTATTGAAACATATGGCATTACCAGTCCTGGCACTAACCATCAGCAACATTTTCCTGAACGTATTTTCCTGGAGGACTTTCTTCCTGATCTACTCCAGCGAGGATTACGTGGATATGGCAAAAGCTAAAGGTTTGACTTCGCGCGATATCGAAAGACGCTATATCCTGCGACCGACACTTCCGACGATCATCACCAGTTTTGCCCTGTTGGTGATCGGTTCCTGGCTGGGTGCACCCATCCTGGAAACCATATTCTCATGGCCGGGGTTAGGACGAGCGCTATACCAGGCAGTAGGACTTTTTGACACGCCTGTCATTGTTGCCGAAGTGGTTGTATTTTCATACCTCCTGGCCATCACCGTATTCGTCCTTGAATTTGTGTATGCACTGGTGGATCCGAGGGTCAAAATCGGGGGTGGGGAGAGTAAAACATGAAAGCCATTAGTCGCGGTTTTAAGGAATTATTTAAATACCCCTCTGCAGTTGCTGGTCTGTTAATGGTATTAATCCTCATCGGCATCTCAGTTTTCACCATGATCAGGTTTCCGTATAATGAAGCCATTAATTTGTGGAGAGGTGGCGAGGAACAATGGTATCGGAATCCAAAATACGCCATGCCGAGCTGGATCAACTTCTTTCGAACGAAGAAATTGGCTTCAACGATCGATGTAGATACACTTGTGAATCCAGAGTACAAAATTGTCGAGTTGAACAGCGATGGTACATCAACAATTAAATTTGAACTGCCGGTTGAATTTACATTTGATTCTTTCCCATCCGATCTCGTCTTATACTTCACCAGCACATATATGGATAAAGCGCCATTTATATCAGTCGTGTGGGTTACACCGGATGGACGAGAAATCCGACTCAAAAACCTGGGGATTACACAACGGGGTAGCTATCGAATTTCGCAAGATGACAAATTGCCCATTAAGTTAAAAGGTGCCCTTCCGCAAGTGGGTTTGTTTGCAGATCCCGCTATTGAAACTCCAACACCCCTAAAAGGCACATACACCATTAAAGTGGAAGCATTGACCTTTGAGAAGAATTCCGATGTGAATTTGGAATTTATCGCTTATGGTCAAGTTTCCGGTATCGCTGGTACGGATCACTTACGCCGCGATCTAATCGTCGCCTTGCTGTGGGGCACACCCATTGCTTTAGCATTCGGTTTGCTGGCTGCCGTTGGTACAACACTAGCTTCGATGATCATTGCTGCAACAGGTGCATGGTTTGGCGGCTGGGTTGACACGCTAATCCAGCGCATCACCGAAGTCAACATGGTGCTTCCCTTCCTGCCGATCTTAATCATGGTGGGTACGTTCTATTCCAGAAGTCTTTGGGTGATCCTTGGGACAGTTATTGTGTTGAGTATTTTTGGCGCCACGGTAAAAACATTCCGGGCAGTTTTCCTGCAGACAAAAGAATCACCTTACATCGAAGCCGCAAAAGCATATGGCGCAAGTAATAGTCGCATCATTTTTTCGTACTTGATCCCACGCATCATTCCCATGCTCATCCCCCAATTTATAGTTCTCATTCCATCCTACGTGTTTTTGGAAGCATCGTTGGCAGTGCTCGGTTTGGGTGATCCAATCCTTCCCACGTGGGGCAAGATCATCGATGATGCTCGTGCCAATGGTGCCATGTTCCAGGGGTGGTATTACTGGGTTTTGGAGCCTTCCTTCCTCTTGCTGTTCACTGGTTTGGCGTTTTCAATGTTAGGATTTGCGCTTGACCGTGTATTCAATCCTCGATTAAGGACGCAATAATGATGATGTCAAAAGAAAACGTTATCAGCATCGAAGACCTTGTACTTCATTTTAAAACCGCGAAAGGTACTGTCCGGGCTGTCGATGGTGTCAATTTTGACCTTGGATACAACCAGGCAGTGGTGGTTTTAGGTGAATCGGGCTGTGGGAAAACTTCGCTCGCTAAAGCGATCCTACGGCTGCTGCCCCGCAATGTTGAAAAGTATTCCGGCAAGGTCGTTTTAAATGGCGTTGACGTTATGGAATACAGCGAAGAAGAGTTTCGCAAAAACGTGCGCTGGATTGAAATGTCGCTTGTTCCTCAGGCGGCCATGAACTCTCTCAATCCTGTATTAAAGGTCGGGGACCAGGTCATCGAACCGTTGCTTGTGCACTCCGGGGCGAAAAAAGAAGAAGCGATGGTACAGGCAAGGAAAATGTTCCAGCATGTGGGTGTTCCGGAAGACTTTTTGCAACGGTATGCCTTTGAATTAAGCGGAGGCATGCGTCAACGTGCTGCCATCGCCATGTCACTGGTTACATCACCGGACTTGATCATCCTGGATGAACCAACGTCTGCTTTGGATGTACTGACGCAGGCTAATATTTTCAACGTATTAAAACGGATCAAACACGAATTGGAAACCAGTTTTATTTTGATCACGCATGATATTTCAACTTCAAGCGAATTGGCAGACAAAGTTGCTGTCATGTATGCCGGACAAATCGTCGAAATGAATGACGCGGATGATTTCTTCAAGAAGCCGCTTCATCCGTATTCACAGAAATTGATGGCGAGTGTCCCGCGGTTGCGTGGCGAAAAAGAGCCCGAATTCATCATTGGCCAACCCCCAAGCCTGGTGAATCCGCCAACCGGATGTCGTTTTGCGGCAAGATGCCCATTTAAGTTCAAACCTTGCGGCGATGAACCACCCGTTATCCGAAAGAACGGACATCTTGTAAAATGCTGGCTTCATGCCTAGACTCAGGAGAATCTACATGGCAAATGTGAAAACAAACGCAAAATCCGGCAAACCATCGATGAAAGAAGTAACTGTAGCACAACAGACACAAGAAGATGTCCTCCTTTCCATCCAGGACTTGCGAGTGTGGTTCGAGCTTCGGCGCTTGGGTTTTGGACATGCAGGATACGTTCACGCAGTAGATGGTGTGTCCTTTGACCTGCACGATGGTGAAGCGATTGCAGTAGTAGGTGAAAGCGGCTGTGGAAAATCTAGCCTGATGAAAACCATTCTCGGATTATATCGACCGACAAAGGGACATGTCGTATTTAAGAACAAGGATATCAGCAAATTCAGACCCAAAGATATGCGCTGGTACCGGTCTCAAGTTGGGTACATTCAGCAAGACCCATACGGTGCGATGGCTCCATTCATGACTGTGGATAAAATACTCCATGAGCCAATGGTCATTAACAACTTCAGTGACCACGATGCTCAAGAAAAACAGATTCAAAAAGTCATGGCGGAAGTCAAGATGATGCCTCATGAAGATTTCCTGCCAAAATTCCCCCATATGCTCAGCGGCGGGCAGCAACAACGCATCGTTATAGCACGTGCTATGATGCTGGAACCCGGATTGATCGTCGCCGATGAACCGGTGTCAATGCTGGATGCCTCGGTGCGCGTCGAAATTCTCAAACTTCTGCGCGGTTTGCAGGAAAAACATAAAATGGCGGTCATCTATATCACGCATGACCTTTCGACAGTACGGTATTTCTCTCGCCGGATATTTGTCATGTACGCAGGAAAGCTGGTTGAAAAAGCCATGGTACATGATCTGTTGTACAGTCCAAGCCACCCCTATACACTGGCATTGCTGGCAGCAACTTCCGATCCTGATGCCAAAAATGCTAAAACATTCAAGGATGTTCCTCCGGGTGAACCACCCAACCTCATCCATCCGCCGAGTGGTTGCCGATTCCATCCCCGCTGCCCGAAATTCATGAAGGGCATCTGCGATGTGGAAGAACCGCCAGAGTTCGAGGTTCAACCGGACCATCAGGTGGCATGCTGGTTGTTTAAGAAGAAGAAATGAGAAGCCGTCCTTTCTTAATCATCGGCATTGGTTTTGGACTGGTGTTACTCGGGTTTGTCATCCCATTATTGGAAGTGATGCAAATCTTGAAGTCAACCTTTGCGCTAAATTTCATTTCTTACGCAGCTTCGACAACTGGCTTAATTCTCGGAATAGTCGGTGCAGCCCTTTATGTCAGTTTTCAACGCAAGAAACGCAATAAATAAAAAAAAACAACTCCTCGAAATGAATTGAACCCCTAAAACAAGACACGAAAAGAAAGCACCCCCTGTGAGAAAATAGAAGCAGGAGGTGCTTTTCATATGTCTGGGAAAAAGGGTTCGAAGCATTATGCGATAACAGTCAAGGAAGAGGCGGACAAGTTATTTCTAGAAGAGGGGTTGACATATGCTCAAATTGCCGAGCAACTGGGGATACGCAGAGAAGCCCGGATCGAGATATGGGTCCGTCAATACCGGAAAGAAGGGATGCAGGCATTCAAGAAACCCATTGGACGGCCGAGAAAAGTAAAAGATGAGAAGGCTTATATTGCCCGATTGGAGATGGAGAACAAACTGCTAAAAAAACTTCAGTCCGAATTGCGAGAAATTATGCTCGCGAAGCGCGATATCGGACGATCTGCCATTATCAAGAAGAATTCCAAGTAAGTGAGATGTGTGTTCTTCTTCAGATTTCGCGAGCAGCCTATTATGCCTGGATCCATCGCTCCACCCGCCCAAGGGAGGAAGATTCGCGGAAAAAGTTGATCGAAGCGGTTCTAAGGCTGATGAACCAGATGGGGATCCATTCGATTGCCAGAAAACGCAGGTTTTTGACCAAGAAATCAGATTTGCAAAATTATCACTGCTATCCTAATCGCCTCAACCGAACCAGAAGTGGGTCACGGATGTCACCTTCGTTCCCACCCAACAAGGTTGGGCATTCCTCTCGATGATCAAAGATCTACATGATGGTTTTATCGTGGCTCATTCCCTTTCCAGACAAAACTCTCTTGAGCTGGTGATGAAAACGATGAAACTGGCCATGCAAAAAGAAATGGTCACTCATGGACTGCTCCTCCATAGCGACCAAGGGTTTCAATATACTTCCCAGTCATATTTTGTTCTCCTTCGAGAATATAACATAACCCCTTCCATGTCCAGGCGCGGCAACTGTTGGGATAATGCTGTCATGGAAAACTTCTTCGGCCATTTGAAGCAAGAAGCTTTGAGCTTTATCAGGAATCCGTCTTTTGAGGAGGTGAAATAGATCATTGACGAATATGTGGCTTTCTATGATTATGAAAGGATACAATTAAAAACAAGACAGACACCTTTTCAACTCCGATGTCTGTCCAGTTAACTTCTTGGGGGTCTTTCTTTTTTTATCTACTTTATTGGGTGCAGTTCAAAAAGAGGAGTTGTTTTTTTATACCAGGTTGGGATGCTACCGATACGTCAGGGCTTGCGCGATTGGATGTGGATTATAGAGATAACTGATCCCATCCAATGACGCTGTGTACGGTAATGTTTGATTCAGGAAGGAATCAAACACAATCGATGAATACAGCGTAATCACTGGAATATCAGTTGCAAGCAGGTTTTGAATATCATATACAAGGGATTGGGCATTTGTGAGATCGGTCTCAGCGGAAAACGTATCGCAGCGAGCAGCAAGGACCACACTCTGATATCCAAAAGGATTCGTGGGTAATCCATTGTCAAACAAAGAGCAAAGATATTCGGGGAAGATCGTAAAACCCCAGCCAATCAACGCCATATCATAATCGCGGGTTACATACACCCGGGAGATGAGTTCATTGAAATCCAAATATTGGACAGTCACCTGGAATCCAAGTTTCTTCATCTCCTGAACGATGTATTCAGCGGTCGCAGCTCTGAGAGGATCCTTGTCACCTGCAAGCGCAAGAAGTGTAATTGCAGGGAAAGCTGTGCCATCCGGATTCGTCAGACCGATGCCATTGGTTATTTGAAGACCGGTTTGTGCGTTTGGATTGAAAAGAGGAAACTGAGTAGACCAGGAATAACCACGGCTGGAAATGAATTCCGCTGCTTTTAAGAAACGCGTGTTTTCATCCTGATCTTTGCAGTAAATATTGACAGTTGGATTCGACCAGAAAGCATTTGCTGCCGGGACCAGGGTTTGAGATTGTATCACCTGATTTTGCAATAATGTTTCCGAGAGTGTTTTCAGGTCCAGAAGGCAAGCCACCGCTTTACGGATATTCCACCCCGGGTCACCTGAAAAATAGCTTCGGTTTTCATTGAAGGCAAGAACTGTCATGCCGTTTTGAGGATTTGATACAAGCGTGATCCTGGAA
Organism: uncultured Chloroflexia bacterium; assembly: GCA_963699305.1. GTDB lineage: Bacteria > Chloroflexota > Anaerolineae > Anaerolineales > Anaerolineaceae > JBGQAS01. The sequence continues at coordinate 2,148,187 of OY969431.1, forward strand.
TCCGCTCCAAGCTGACTTGCAGTTCCTGCTGTCATTCCGTACGGATTGACGATCGTGTCAATATCGGAATTCCGCATGGCAAGGTAAGCCTGGTCGTAATCGTAAATCGTGAAATCGATTGATGTGAATTGTGAACCCAATGAAGTTTCCAGCAATAATTCACCGGTATTGTCGCCGTACGCTGACCATTCATAACCATCTTCGGTGCGAAATTCCCGGTAAGCTCCCGAAGAATATTCCTGCATAACAACATCATCGAAAGAGTAGAAGTTATTGGGACGATAGCTTATGGATGAACCAACCTGCCGCTGATTCAATACATAAGCTCCGAAAAGAGGTTCCCCGGAAGCATCCAGAGTTTCCAATTCTTGTATGGCAGCGAGACGAAGTGACTCATCTGAACCATCTCCAAGCGACTCGAGCAGCGGTCTGACCTTTGGCTCCCAAAAGGCCTTGTTTACAAAATAACCCTGCAGCAGACCATATTGCCATTTGGCAAGACCCGGCAATCTGGAAAAATAAAATTTTACGGTGACGGGATCGATGGATTCCGCATGGTCAAGAAAAGCAGGATCATAATAATTTTTCCAATTTAACCCCAGTTTTAATTTCAGGACGGTATTTATGGTAAACACAACATCAGCAGACGTCACCGGGAAACCATTACTCCAGTTAAGATTTTCTTTTATTGATATTGTGTTCGTATAAAACCCATTTTCTTGCGAGAATCCACCGGGAATGTCGCTTGCCGCATACGGGATCAGATCGAAACGCTGCTCGGAAAGACCAAACAGGGTCGGCCAAAAACCACCTTCCACAGCGTGATTCCAATAGGAAGCTCCAGCTTCATCAAAAAGTAACCATACATTTGCTGAAGAAATATCTTCAAGAAGGGCAACCCGCAAAGTGGTTGAACTGACCACCGGAACAGGGGTATTCCCATTCAAAATAACAGGGGTCGGGGTTGACGCCGGACTTCCAGCACAAGCGGAAAGAATGAACAACGAGATTAGAAGAACGCTCAAAGCAACCTGTATTTTATTCATCTGCCGACTCCTTAGCACATATCGAAGACTAAAATAATAATGAGAATTCATAGGCTTAAAGTATATACTAAAGTAGTAAAAGAATTGCAGACTTTCAGAATTGAAAGGTTGCGAATAGCATTTTTCTCAGTATCCCCCTGACCAATTAATCTATATAATATACACATGGCTCAAAAAAGAATATTGATCGTTGACGATGCTGTTGAATTGGGAAGATTGTTGAAAGCAACCCTGGCGACTCTGGACCATACCTTCGATATTGCTGTTGTACCTTCCGCAGAAGAAGGTCAGGTTGAAGCCGGGAAGAAACCCATTGATCTGTTAGTGACCGATCTACGGTTACCCGGAGTGAGCGGCACGGACTTGATCAAAGTTCTACGTAAGAAAAACCCGCAAATAAAAGTCATTCTGATAACTGGCGTTTCAGAAGCGCAAATTACCCAGGAAAGCAAAGACGTAAAAGTCGATTATTTTTTGAAAAAACCAATGGAGATAGCTGATTTTCTATCTGCCGCGAAAAAGTGCCTCGGCATGGATGACTCAAGCTCCTTCACGGATTCAACTGCGAAAAAGGAAGGTGCCAATTCCAGCCAACTTAACACCATGCTGGAGGAAATGCGCGGGAACGTGAACGCACAAGCGGTTTGCCTGTTCGACGATCAGGGAAATGTGATAATCAAATGTGGCGATTATCCGGAAAAGAATTTTGAGACAAAATGGATCCCTTCAATCCTTTCCTCGCTGGTTGCAGACGCCAGGGTTTTGCACCAATTCAACCCACCTATCGGTGATGGGATTCATGCATACATCAGCCCGGCATTCAACCTGATTGTCCTCACTGTAAACGATAATGCACTCATCACTATTCTCCGTCCGGAAAGTGGTCATTCACAATTGTTGAAGTCGATGGATACTGTGATGGACACCCAGCGTGAACTGATCAAGATTCTCAGCGGAAAAACGGGAATCACGGCGTCTTTCTCTGCGACATCCAAACCCTCTCCACAAAAGGCGGAAAAAGCAGGTGATCGGGTGCAGGATTTTGAATTCAACGAAATGATCCAGAAGACCTCCAAATCGGTGAAAAAAGAGGAAGCCGAATTATTCTGGGATGAAGCAAGTGAATCACAGGAAGGTGCCCCTACCAATCTGGAGGGTATCACGTACGAAGATGCACTCAAGAAAGGGCTTGTTGACAAAGACGGGGAGCCCAGTAAGAAATGACACTTGAAACTGGTAATTCATTATGGATTGTGTTAAAATCCATCCCACGTCAGGCGCGGCTTGATATTGGGGCATAGTGCAATGGCAGCACACCAGACTTTGAATCTGTGGATCTTGGTTCGAATCCGAGTGCCCCAGCTTTGGAAAGTGATTCCTGCTTGTGGGATCTTAAAATAACCATTGAATCATCAAACAAAACGGGCTTTACGCGGTAGCAGGATCGCGAAAAGCCTGTTTTGTTCTCACATAGAATGACTGGAGAAAAAATGGAAGCAACAGCTGTCATCCTGGCGGCAGGGCAAAGCACACGGATGAAATCAAAGACTCCAAAGGTTCTACATCACCTTGCTGGCAAGCCATTGATCGATTATTCAATTGAGGCTGTAACAGGGATTGGAACGCAATTGCCGGTCATTATCATCGGGCATGGGGCTGAAAGCGTTCGGGAAGCCGTCAAAAGTAAAGCGAACTTCGCTATCCAGGAAAAACAGCTTGGGACCGCCCATGCTGTTCAATGTGCAGAAAAAGGTCTGATAGGAAGAACCGACCTGGTCGTTGTGATCTATGGAGATATGCCTTTGCTGACCAGCGCTACACTAAAAAAGATGATCGCTGCGCAACAGCTTAACGAAGGACCGATCTCCATGTTAACCATGAAGCTGGAGGATTCCCACGGATTTGGCAGGATTGTGCGTAACTCGGATGGATCGGTAAAGGAAATTGTCGAAGAGGCTCAGGCTACCGCCGAACAAAAACGCATCACCGAGTTGAATGTTGGAGCGTATTGCATCCAGTCAGAATGGCTGTGGGAGGCTCTTCATAAAATCCCAATTTCACCTAAAGGCGAATATTATTTGACAGATCTTGTTGGGATGGCAACCAGTAAAGGGTTGCATGTTGAAACCCTGCTCCTGGATGATACCAGTGAAGCCATCGGGATCAATAACCGCATCCATCTAGCGGAAGCAGAATCCATTATGCGAAAACGAATAAACCAGAATTGGATGATGGAAGGCGTGACCTTTATCGATCCAGAACGAACATATATCGATGCGGATGTCCAGATTGGTCAGGACACAATCATTTACCCCAATACATATTTACGTGGTAAGACAGTCATTGGCCAGAATTGCATCCTTGGTCCGGACTCCATCATTGTTGATACGAAGATTGGAAATGAATGCAAAGTACTCAGCTCCGTGCTGGAAAAAGCTGATCTGGAAGACAACGTGGATATGGGTCCATTTTGCCATTTGCGCAAAGGTGCGCACCTGGCAAAGTATGTTCACATGGGAAATTTCGGAGAGGTGAAAGAATCCTACCTTGGAGAAGGTACCAAGATGGGGCATTTTTCATACATTGGAAATGCGAAAATTGGTAAAAATGTAAACATCGGTGCGGGGACGATCACATGCAATTTCGATGGCAAAAACAAGCACATAACTGAAATTGGTGATGACGTATTCATTGGCAGCGATACCATGCTGGTGGCACCAGTAAAACTTGGCAAACGAGCACGCACAGGGGCGGGTGCGGTGGTGAACAAAGACGTACCCGATGACACGCTCGTTGTCGGAGTCCCTGCAAAAATATTGCGGAAAGTGAAAGAAGAAGAAAAAGGAAACAAGGGATAAATCATGACATTGAAACCTGCAAGTAAAAAGAAACTCACCAATTTGGCAGTAAAAATCAGAGCCAACGCGTATGCGCCGTATTCCAAATACAATGTAGGGGCAGCACTGATCGCAAAATCTGGCAAAATCTATACAGGCGTAAATGTTGAAAGCGCCGCTTACCCCTCGGGGATTTGTGCGGAGCGAACAGCAATATTCAGCGGTGTCACAGCAGGTGAACGGAAATTTGATGCCATCGTTGTGGCAACTGAAAACGGGGGATTTCCTTGTGGAGCATGCAGACAAGTGATGGCTGAATTTGGGCTTGACCTGCTTGTGATCATGGTGAATAACAAAGGTGTCATCACCCAGGAATCCACTCTGCGGGAGTTACTACCCGGTGCTTTTACACCCGATATATTAAAGAATGCCAAATCATGAACGGACGCTTCGAACAGAAGCGGTGGTATTAAAGCATACCGATTGGGGGGAAGCGGATCGAATACTCACATTATATACACGCGAAAAAGGGAAGTTGCGCGCGATTGCCAAGGGAGTACGGAAATTGACTTCACGCAAAGCCGGTCATTTGGAGCCTTTTTCAAAAACAGAATTGATGATGGCGGCAGGACGCGATTTCTGGATCATCACACAGGCAGAATGCAGCAACTCTTATCCAAAGCTGAAAGAAGACCTGGTCTGCATGGGGTATGCAGCTTATGCGGTCGAACTCGCAGAAAAATTTTCGGTGGAGGGGCAGGAAAACCGGAATCTATACCGTTTACTGACTGAAACGTTGGACCGGTTGGAAAAGCAGGATGACCGGATCATCACAATCCGATATTATGAAGTCCATCTATTGGATCACCTGGGTTACAAACCACAATTGATCACGTGCGTGCATTGCGGGAATGAAATCAAGCCGCAAGATCAATATTTCTCAGCCGAGCAGGGTGGAGTGTTGTGTCCAAATTGTCACGGACAGGCGCAATCCGTGCGCCCCGTTTCCATGGATGCGTTACGGTTCATGCGCCACTTTCAACGGAGCACCTTTCGAGAGGCATTGAAAGCCCAAATGAGTCCAAGCACCGGCAAAGAGCTGGAGGAATTGTTGAGCTATATCATTACATTCCTGTTGGAGCGGGGATTAAACTCCCCTCAATTCATCCGTTCACTGCAAAATCAAAAATAATTACTCGTATTACACAACCTTAGTAAACACATTGATCCTGGGGGGGTGTTCAAGATGTTTCTTTACCAAGCATAATTCCGCTGAACGAACAACTGCATCGTAATATTGGGGAGGGAAGTCTGGTGGAACCTGAATTTCCAGATCAATGGTTTCTACCATGCCAGTTGAGGGATTGCGGTCAACACGCTGGATGATACGCACCCCTTCTGCAGGGAGATTCCGCTGCTGTAGAAATCCCAGTACATAGATGCCAGCGCAGGTACCAATGGAGGATAAGAATACAAGAAAGGGCGAAGGTGCGGAATCATCGCCGGAAGGCAGGGGTTGATCCGTTTTAACAGTAAATTGACCGAAATGCGCATCCACTTTAGCTTTACCGGACAGTTCAATGGTAAATTCCATTAATCGTCTCCTTGAGTTAGATATCTCGAATTAGATGTAAAAGGTTGGAATAGGTTGCATCATTATGCTGGATGGATTGGGATTGGTTTCTGCGGTTTGTGCCAGAAAAAGCGCCAGTAAAAAAATATTGATATACAATACAAAAGGATTGTCCCAAGAAAGGCGGGTTTGAAACCGTAATTATCCTGAAGCCACCCACTGATGGTGGGACTGAACGCCCAGCCGAAGCTGTTTGCCATGCTCACCAGGCTGGCGACGGTGGCGCGCGAATTTGGCTCGACATGTTCCATGACAAATGTCTGGTATACGGGACTGCTCATGTTCATCAATGCCAAGCGAGTATAGTAGGCTGCTGCAGAAATGAAAAAGACCGGCGAGAAACCCAGCATGATCAGGAATGGAACGGAAAGCGCTTGAGTGATGACCACCACCTTGATCTTCCCGTATTTATCCGCAAGTGCAGGAGCGATGAGCAGACCAATTCCCATGGCAAGCGAACCCCAAGCGAACATGGCTCCAATTACCGGATCGGATTGGTGATACACCTGACGGAAGTAGACATTCATAAAAGGCATGATCAATCCAGCACCAATCGAGGTAATCAACATGGGAAGGATCAATTTCCCGATTAGGGCAGGTTGTTTTCGGAAAACCATCAGGGGATTGTAGCGGGTTCTCTGTTGCAATGACGTACGTGGCTTGCCAAGAAAGAACAGAGGAACGATTCCCAAGGTGGCGGCTGTGGCGATGATAATGATGGATAAACCATAGGATTGCGTGCTGGTGGCGGAGAGATGCATCCATTGTCCCGACCACGTGGGGAGGTAGCCGCCAATCCAGTTGCCGACAAATGCTGAAGCGGTCTGAAGACCGGAACTGAAACTGAATAGGTATACCCGTTCTTTGTCGTTGCTGTTTTCCATCAAAAACGGACCCATGGTCACACCGGAAAGGCTTTGACCAATACCCAATGTAACATTTAGGGCAAAAAGAAGCGGAATGGCAGGGAATAGCGCCATGAACAATACGGAAGCACTGACCACCAAGCCACCAATTACCAGTGAGCGTTTTCTGCCGAGCCGGTCGGCAATGAAACCCATAGGCAAGGCGGCGATGAGGGCAGTCAGACTGCTTGTCGTAACAAGCGACCCGAGAATGGTTGCATCGTATTGTTTGCTGAGGACGAAGAAGTTAAACAAGAGCCTGAATACACCCAGTGAAGCGCCGGTCAATACAGCAGACAGTAAATATAAGCGTGCGTTGGGATGAAAAGCTCCCAACCGATCGGCATATGTGCGCAGTACGCGTATAAAGCGCGGGGAAGTGGTTTGGGGGACGTTATCGTTCACTGGGAGGCCACCGAAAGAGCGTTTTTCAAGGCCGGCAATACAGATTTCACTGCCAACGCCCGGTGACTCAACAGGTTCTTTTCTGCCAGGGTCAATTCTGCCATCGTTTTTCCTGCAGCATGAACCAGGAAGATGGGATCGTAACCAAAGCCGTTCGTGCCGCGTTCGTCGGGGATGACCTCACCGGGACATTCGCCTGCGCCGAGCAAAAGTCGACCATCCGGGAAAGCAACGGCAACGGAACAAACAAAGCGAGCCAACCATGGGCGTGGATGAGACTGCAGATGGCTGAGCAACAAACTACGCCTTTCCACATCGGTGGCGGAATGTGAACCGGTAAAGCGGGCAGAATGCAAACCGGGTAGTCCATCAAGGGCTCCCACTTCCAATCCTGTGTCATCAGCGAGTGTAGGCAGACCGCCTGCAACGCAATATGCCTTTGCCTTCAAGGTGGCATTTTCAGCATACGTGTCCGCGTTTTCTTCCACATCAATTGAAATAGAGATATCTTCCGGGGTTACCAATTTAATGGCGATATCCAGCAAAAGTGGTTGAAGCTCGGAGATTTTTCCAGGGTTTGTGGATGCCAATAAAAGGATTTGCATATATATTAATATTTATGATAATTATATAAATAAATTGACTATTGGAAGTCTGCGTGCTATAATACACTTGTTCGATTATATCTTATTAACTTTTTCAAACTGTGACCAACCCACGCCACCCACTGCGCATCAACGTTGGTTTTCTTTTAAACCAACCCGTTGGTACCAGCCGCGACATCCACTTTGATTTTGCGGACATCATTCTATCTCCCGATTTCAATCTTAAACAACTTACCGGGGTTTTGCGCTTGAATAGAACGCCACAAGGGATTTTAATCGAAGGCGAATTTACCGGGTTGGTGCCTGCAGAGTGTGTACGTTGCATGGAACACTACGATCAAGCTCTGCACACCGCATTCCAGGAATTGTATTCCTTCCGTTCCCATCCGACCGTTGAAGATTCGATGGTTATTGCGGAAGATGGAAACATTGATTTTTCCCCCATCGTCCGTGAATACCTGGTGTTGGAGGTGCCGATCAAATCTCTTTGCAGAGAGGATTGCAAGGGGTTGTGCATCGAATGTGGTGAAAATTTAAACGTAAAGACCTGTGCGCATCAGAGCCAGGTCTTTGTCAATTAGAACGTAACAAGGAAACCCGTCCAAAGGGCGGGAGAAGATGAGAGATCGGAGCGCATTTGGCATCCGTCACACGCCGTAAACACAATATCGAGATCATCAATATGCTGCTGGAAAAGGCAGATATTCAAGGCTACCTGACTTCGGAAGACTTGGTGGAAGTGTACCCCGAAGCCGGGACGGATGTCGAGCACTTGGAAGCTATCCTGGTGGCACTTCGACGGCGGGGGGTGGATGTACTGGATGCCGAGAGTGAGACTGCATTTGAGGATGATACAGCAACTCCTGCAACAGACCTCGATCCCACTTCAAACCTGGAATCTGTTTCCAGCGATGATACGATCAGCTTGTATCTGAAAGAAATGTCGCGGGTGGCTTTATTGACGATGGCGGAGGAAGTCGACCTGGCAAGACGTATCGAGGTGGGCAAGGCGGCGAAAAAGGAATTGGATGGTAAAAATGGATCCAATTCAGAAAAACGCAAGAAGGAGCTGGGTACATTAATGGAAGGGGGCGCGGAAGCACGGCATCACCTTATCAAAGCAAATACACGCCTGGTGGTCAGCATCGCCAAGCGTTACATGGGCAGAGGGGTGCCGTTCCTGGATCTGATCCAGGAGGGAAACCTGGGTTTGATGAAAGCAGTGGAAAAATACGAATACCAGCGCGGATTCCGGTTTTCGACGTATGCAACCTGGTGGATACGGCAAACGATCACGCGTGCCATTGCCGACCAGGGCAGGACGATCCGGGTACCGGTGCATATGGTGGACCGCATCCGCAACCTATACAAGATCACGCACGAGATGGAACAAAAATTGGGACGCGTTCCTTCCGTGGAAGAACTGGCGAATGAACTGGAAGTCCCCGCCAATAAGGTGGACTGGATGTTGAGGGTTTCCTGGCTGCCACTCTCATTAGAAAGTCCTATCAACGACGATGAGGAAGATTCGGAATTGGGCATGTTTGTGGAAGACCAGGTAACACCTTCTCCCAGCCAGGTGACCTATACAAAATTACTGCGCGATAAGATCGAAGAAGTGCTCGAATCTCTACCCTCGCGGGAAGCACGGATCCTCCGGCTGCGGTTTGGGTTGGATGACGGACATAACTATACTCTGGAGGAAGTAGGGCAGAAATTCGGGCTGACACGCGAGCGCATCCGCCAGATCGAAAGCAAAGCGCTGCGTCGATTACGACACCCGCGTCGAGCCAGGCAGTTGAAGGAATATTTATAAAAACACTCCTAAAAGGGAGTGTTTTTGTTTACCATGTATCGTGATGGATGCGCTCCGGCATAAGACGATCTGGAGTCGGTGGATTCTCATCCGGATAACCGATTGGAATTAGCGATAAAGGCTGAATATTCCCCGGTAAAGCAAATAGCTTGCGAATGCCGTCGACACGCTCTTTCACTGGGAAAAGTCCCACCCAGACAGTGCCAAGTCCAAGTGCGTGAGCGGCGAGCACGATATTCTGAGTTGCAGCAGCGCAATCCACCATCCAACCTTCGGGTCGGGCTGCCACGGTCACATCGCCACATACGATGATGGCAAGCGATGCCTGTGTGACCATACCAGCGTTGGGATGAAATTCGGGGATGCGGTCGAGGATGGTGTGATCGCGGCTAACGATGAAATGCCAAGGCTGACCATTCTTGGCGGATGGGGCGTACATACCGGCATGCAGGAGCGTTTTTACCTGCTCATCGCTGACGGGTTGGGACGTGAATTTGCGGATGGAGCGGCGGGTCATGATGCATTCAATTGTTTCCATGGTATTCCTTTGAGTTAAGTGATTTGACATGATAAAGATCGCCGCGCGAAAAACCACGGCTTTCATAGTATAAACGCGTTCCAATAGCGGAGATGACTGCCAAGCGCTCAAAACCCGCCTGGCGGGAAATCTCCTCAGCTTTGGCGATCAACTGGGTGCCCAGGCCAATGTGCTGGGCAGCACCGGATTTCTCGCCACCCACCGGCAATGCCTGACCATAGACATGCACCTCGCGAATAATGGCAGCATCCTGCAGGTCTGGAAAACCACTTGATGCACCGAGAGCGTGGCGTGCTTCCGGGAGGGAAAGCCGTAAATATGAGGCGATGCGGTTGCTTTGCGTTCGATGGGTGAGGAAGTGCTCCTGGGCATAGGATGCTGGATAACGAAAGTCTTCCAGAACGAGATGATCCACCGACACGCTGAGGTTTTTCACTTCATGGCAACGGATACAACCGCAAGTTTGGCCGCGGCGGGAAATTTCTGCCAGGATATCCTGCCGCAGGCTTGTGCGCTTGTTGCCAGCGATGATATGCGTGGAAGGGATATCGCGGATGACCCGGTTAACCAGGCAATAAGGGGGAATGGCAGGTTTTAGATCAGCGAGCAAGTTGACCAATTCAGAGGTGGAGTACGGATGGTACTCGCCATTTTTCCAATTCGTATAGAGTTCCGCCGTTTCTAAAAGCTGTGTCGGATAGATCTTGAGTTCATCGGGACAATAACCATCGTTCCACAAATGCATAAAATCATCATGGTCGGATGCGAGCGTCGCGCCAAGCAAATTGGGCATCCAATGTAGCACGATCTTGAACCCGGCAGCGCGGAAGAGTGCAGTGGAACGCAGTGTATCGGTAGCGGTGTGACCGCGCTGGTTGCGGAGGAGAATGTCATCATCCAGACTTTGTGCTCCAAGCTGCACCTTGGTGACACCCATCCGGCGTAGATGTTGCAATTCTGATGGGGTGATATATTCGGGACGGGTCTCTATCACCAACCCGACATTACGACTGAGGGCGGTCTCGTTCAGGGTTTGTGCTTCCGCGAGGGTGGCGGAATCGTGATCATTTAAAGCATCGAGACAACGCTTGATGAAATCCTCTTTATATTCCTTGGGATACACGCTCCAGGTACCACCAAGGATGAGCAATTCGATTTTGTCGATGGGGTGCCCGACAGCAAGGTAGGATTCAAGGCGGGATTTGACCTGCCTATAGGGGTCAAACTCGTTCTGAACCGCCCGGGATGCGCCAGGTTCATCTGCGAGATAACTTTTGGGCATCTGCAGTTCGGTGGGACAAAAGATGCAATGACCGGGGCACTCATACGGTTTGGTGAGTACCGTCACGGTGGTGACACCGGAGAGCGTGCGGACTGGTTTCATGCGCAGACTGGAAAGTAATTCCAGGTTGGGGGTTAATTCGCCGGCAGCCACCATCTGGTGATAGGCTTCGATGAGGGCATGCTTGGGGATATATCCACCACGGCTGAGAGGGTGATGACGGACCGCAGTAAAGACGTTACGACCGTGGTTAATCTCATCAAGGACCAAACGGGCAACCTGCAGCATCTCGGGTGTATGCTGTTGTTTGCGTATCCAGGCTTGCACATCCTTGGTCATGGGTACATACAGGGCACGTATGAGTGAACGTATAATAGGTTCATGCAGAGCAACGTGGCGCAGAAACTCGTCAATCTCAACCAGCAATTCTACCAAACATTTGGAAAGGCATTTGCTGCAACGCTGACAACGGATCCAACCCGGGGTAAGGCAGGTGTTGGAAGGATTGCCTTGTATAGGGGATTGGCTGGACATCGGCTGCGGGAACGGACAGCTTGCGCTGGAATGGTCAAAACGGACAACCGGTGGGTCGTATTCGGGCTTGGATTTCAGTGAACCGATGCTGGAAGAAGCACGACTGAAGATGAAGACGATTGAATCCAATACAAATATGCACATTGAGTTTCGACAAGCCGATCTGGCGGATCCGAGGTGGGATGAAACGTTAAGATCGGGAAGTTTGGATGGTGTGCTGGCGTTTGCTGTGATGCATCACATCCCGGGCAGCATGCTGCGTGGACGCATTCTACGGCAGATTTATCGCATATTGAAAAATGATGGGGTCTTTATCCATTCCGAATGGCAATTTAATAAGAGCCCCAAGTTGATGGCGCGCATACAACCCTGGGAAAGCATTGGAGTCGCTGAAACAGAGATTGACCCTGGCGACACCTTGCTGGATTGGCGCTATTCACTACCGGGGCAGGACGAGGAAACAGGGCTTCGCTATGTGCATTTATTTCAAAGAGAAGAACTTCTTCACATTGCAGCTGAAAACGGATTTGAGATCGTAAAGGAATTTGAGTCGGATGGCAGCGGGGGGCGTTAAGCCTGTATCAAACCTGGAAGAAACGAAATATTTAACGCGAGAATGCGGTGCGACGCCTGGAGCGTACCAGACCCATGTTGGTGGCACGGGTGACGGATTCGGCGCGGGTGGTGGCATTGAACCGGATCTTCAACTGGGCGATATGCATGTAAACCGTACGCGGTTGAATGCCCAGGCGGGAGGCGATTTCCTTGGTGGTGAAGCCTTCCATCAAGCCGTGTAAAACCTGGCGCTGGCGGCTGGTCAACCCGAATGAAGTAGGTACCCTGGTGGGTGGGTGTTTTTCCAGCGGGCGGTCGGGAGTGACGATGACCAGGCTTCCGTGGCAGCTGGCGCACAAACGGATGCGGGCACCCGTTATGCCCTGGGTACGCAGCCAATCGAGATAGGATGCAGGTGGAAGCCATAAGCCAGCGTTGATGGCAGTTGCCAATTCCTCAGGAGGTCTGTCGGAATCGAGCAGCATGAAGGTTAAATCATTGGGTAATAACAATAATCGCGACATAGAAATAATGTTCTATAATTATAATATTAACCAAAGGATTGTCAATGTCGAAAGGTGTATACAGCCTGCAGGAAAATGTACTACAATCATTGCATGATCGTTGTTAGACCTCCCACAACACGGGAGGAATTCAAGGCATATTACACCCTGCGTTACCAGGTGCTGCGGGAACCGCTTGGGCTGCCGCGCGGAACAGAAAAGGACGATTACGAGCCCATCGCCCAACACCTCATTGCGGTGGATGATGAAACCAAGGAGATTGCAGGTGTCATCAAATATAGTCAAAATGAGCCATGCGATTGCCGTTTCAGCCACCTGGCGATAAAGGACTCCTACCAGAGAAAGGGGATCGGCAAACTGCTGGTGGATACCGTCGAAAGAAAAGCAAACGAAAAAGGGATGAAATGCATAGGGACACTCTCACGACTTTCCGCGGTACCTTTTTATGAGAAACTTGGTTATAAGAAGAAAGGTGAGATATTAAGACTATTCGATACACTCGAAATGATCTGGATGGAAAAGTCACTAACATGAACCCTAAGTCCCCAAAATTGTGGGATTTTTATACCCGCATGCTATAATTTCACCTGCCTGACCCTCGAACTTAATAGACTCAATAGTCGATGCATAAAAAATCGAAACTCTGGCAGATTGTCTTGATCACTGCTGCAGTAATCTTTGGAGCAGGCTGGGTTAGTTGCAAGGCACTTTCGCAACTGACACATAATCAAACCAACAACAATTCATCACCTTCCACTAGCAACCCTCCACATCCAGCGACCGAATTATTTTTCACGGATTACATCGGAAGTGGATGCAACACTGCCAACCATCCCGTTATTAAGGTATTGCGGCAGGATATTGCCGACGCCAGGGAATCCATTCGCGTGGCAATTTACAGCTTGAGCTTAACGGAAATTGGCAACGCATTGATCGACGCGGCACAACGTGGAGTGAGCGTGGAATTGGTGATGGAATCCCAAAACATGGATTCCTCCGTGGTAGAGGATCTGGTTGCTGCCGGTATACCCATCGCTGGGGATGGTAACGATGGATTGATGCATGACAAATTTGTGATCATCGATTCCACCGTGGTATGGACGGGATCGATGAACCTGACCAGCACAAGCGTTTGTGAGGATTTGAACAATTTCCTACGCGTGGATGCAACCGGGATCGCGGGTGTTTATACCACTGAGTTCGAGGAGATGTTCACAAACCATCGTTTCGGGCAGGACAGTCCGTGGGGAAAGCAGAACAATAATCTTTCCATTGAAGGGCATCGAGTCGAAGTCCTATTTGCACCGGAAGACCATGTCGCTGACCGGATCGTTGAACTGCTTTCGGATTCAATCCAAGGCGTGGATATGCTGGCGTATTCATTCACGTTGGACTCACTGGCAGAAACACTGGTTGGGCTTTCCGGTCGGGGAGTTACCATACGGGGGGTGATGGACGAGGAACAGGTGTACAACAACATAGGCACCGAGTACGACCGGATGCGCCAAGCAGGGCTTGATTTTCACCTGGATGGTGCACCAGCAGCCTTGCACGACAAGGTGATCATCATCGATAACAACATCGTGATCCTGGGGTCATTCAATTTCACACGCAGCGCAGATGAGCGCAACGACGAGAGCGTATTAATCATCTATAACCCGGAAATCGCCAAGCTGTATGAAGCAGAATTTGAGAAGATTTATTCAAACGCGCAACCTTAATTTCATTGGGATGGAAGGCATATGATTGCACTATTTATTGCACTAGGGATTGTCATTTCTGGATTGCTCATTGTCTTAATCCGCACTGCTTTATTCCAGGTGAAAAATGAAGAGACCGAAGCAGCGAAATTCATTGATGTCGATGATGGCTGGATTGCCAGGGCATTGTCCGGAGCGCTGAAATTTGCCACACTGGCAGACACGGATAAAAAGAAAATGGACTTTAAACCATTTGACCAGTTGTATACCTACCTCGAAAAAACCTTTCCTTTAGTGAACAAAAAGTGCGAGCTCATCCGTGAGCTTTACCCCTCACGGGTGTACCGTTGGCAGGGTAAACAACAAGACTTGAAACCCATTGTGCTCATGGGGCACGTGGATGTCGTGCCTGCAGACCCTCAAAGCCTGAAAAGCTGGAAGCATAACCCGTTCCACGGTGACATTGTAGGGGGGCAGGTGTGGGGACGCGGCACGTTAGACGATAAGGGACCTGTGATCACCATGCTGGCTGCGGCGGAGCTTCTGCTGAAGCAGGGATACACACCTGAACGGACCATTTATTTCGCATTTGGCTGCGACGAGGAATGCCTGGGGAGGAATGGCGCTGCCCGGATCGTGGAGTGGTTCAGGAAAAAGAACATCACCATCGAGGTCGTATTGGATGAAGGGGGCGCGGTGGTTGAAAATGTCTTCCTTGGGATCAAAGGATCTCTAGGATTGATCGATACAGCGGAAAAAGGATACATGGTAATCAAGCTGCGCGTGGACTCGGCTGGGGGACATTCAGCCATGCCTGGAAGGCAAACCGCCATATCCATCCTGGCAAAAGCAATTACCCGGCTTGAGGATCATCCCATGCCGGCGCGCATGGGTATTATCACGGAACTGTTCAGGAATATCGGGAAAGCGCTGCCCTGGATTTACCGGCTGGTGTTTGCCAATCGCTGGCTTTTTGGTGGGCTTGTCCGGAGAATCCTGGAAAAGGGTGGAATGACGAATGCCGCCATACGGACCACGATCGCATCCACAATGATCCAGGGGGGCATCCGACCGAACGTGCTGCCATCACGGGTGGAAGCGGCAATCAATGTCCGGCTGCTGCCAGGAAACACCAGTGGAGAGGTCATCGAGTATATCGAGCGGACCATTGCGGATGAGCGTGTAGTTGTGGAATGTGATAAGGAATTACTATCCGAAGCGTCACCCATTTCATCCCATGACCATCCTGCCTATGGCATTTTGAAAAATGCAGTCCGGCAAGGGTATGGCAATATTCCCATCGCACCATTCCTGGTGATCGGGGCAACCGACGCGCGCTACTATGTGCCCATTTGCAGCAACATCTACCGCTTTGCACCCTACCGTATCGATTCAGACGGATTGAAAAGCGTGCATGGACGTGAACGAACACATTTCCGTAAAGATACTGGGAAAAATGGTCAAGATCTACGCGCGGGTCATCCAGGGATGGAGTGGAATGCAGTGACCCCATCCCTGCCTAATGTCGGAGAAGGGAAATCTACTTTGTGATCGTAGCACGCATGACGAAACGGTCGATGGCGCCAAAACGATACTTGTAATCCTCATTGCCGCGCATGAAGTCGAACTCCGTGCGGCGATTTTCATTTGCCCATTGAAGTAAATATCCAAGCAGCACCCAACCGGGGGAATATTCGTTGAAGGACCAGTCGAGGCCGGAATTATAGACCCACACCCGGTCGAGGTAATCGAAGTTGAGGTAGGCGGCTGATTTCTGCCCGTTGATCTCCAGGAATGCCAGCTTGAGGCAGCCGTTCTCGAAGGCGCAGCGGATGGCGTCCTGCATCATGCCGCACATGGCGGGGGTGAGAAACTTGGCTTTATCTTCGTCCTTTGCCATGAGGTCGAGGAAAGCCTGGGCATCCGATTTGATGTTGGCGGGGTCTTCGGTAAAGTACCAGCGGAATGGCACACCTGAATCCTGCATGCGGCGCATTTTACGGCGGATCTCGTGGCGCTGCTTTTTATCGATGCCGGCAAGATAGGTTTCAAAATCGCCGGGCAGAGGAATGTAGGGGCAGTGATGGAGTTTTTCGAGCGCAAATTTCAATTCCAGTGAACCGGCAGCTTTTTCCAGGGCAGGCAGGCTGGGGGATGTATCGAGGATGTTGTACAGGTCGAGCGCATCCCAATGAATTTCCTTGTTGGTGGAGAGAAAAGAAAGCAGTCCCCGGGTGAACGGTTCAAGGTCAGCAGGGCAGACGATGAGGTCAAGGTAATCGGAAATCTCGATGGAGCCGATGAGCAGGAGGGTATCGCGTCCCTTGTGATGGGCACGAAAAAGTGGGGCGATGCCGATCAGCTTGCCATGCTCGCGAGCGGATATGATGACCGGCGCGGCATCTTTCCATTCACCGCCACCGAGGTGCTGCCACCAGGTGGACTGGTATTCGTGGCGCAGGAAGGGCACATGCGTGATGGACTCGGCGAGCAGGTCGTTCCATTCGGTTTGCAGATCTTCGGGGAAGGTGGTGTGGAGGGTGAAATCCATGATGGGGAATTATAACTGAAGGGGATGAAAAAACATTATTCGAAAAAGAAATCGGATTCAAAAAGCACACAAAACTAATAATATTATTTCTTTACCAAATCCGGCGAATCATACATCATCCCAGAGGAACTGCCGCCCTCGAGCGAGAGGATGACCGCCCGACCTTTTTCCACCGTGAATTCCTTGGATAAAATGGAACTCACATACCATTCCATGAAACCCAAATCCGAAAGATCGGAATGATCCGAATAGTGGACGGAAACCGCGTGGGTGCCCGGAGATAGCGTGATGATCTTGTGTCCTTCAAACGTTGCGATTTCATTCCAGATCTTCTTCGTTCCTCCATCCATGGTGACATCGAGGATATAAAAAACTGAATGATCCTCAAGTACCAACACCGATGTTGATTTATCGATAATACCGTAGGTGGAGGCGCGATACTGCTTGGGGACGATCAGGGAACTGATGAGGGTGAATACCAGGCATGCGATGACTAACGCTCCCAGGACGATCAGAATGACCTTGCAGGACTTGCTCATGCTTCCCTCGCAATTTCAGTATACAAATATTGAATGGGTTTTCAAGAGGGATTAATTGTCATTCTGAAGAACGTAAGATGCGACGAAGAATCTCTCCTCTTGGTATACGATTAAGAGAGATTTTTCGCCTGGGAAATGCACCCAGATCTCAGAATGATATGGGGCATGAGGTCATAAATTAATCTATGCGAAAAAACATGTCAATTTTGACAGGTTGTATTTTGCGCTGTTTTGTGGCATATTAATAATAAATATAGAACATAATTTCTATAATGGATATAAATGGAAGACGAAAACGACGTGATCGTGGAACAGGAAGCCGACGAGGATCTGAGCTCGATCCTGATGAGCGAGGTGCGCTCAGGGCGCTTTCAGATGATAGTGGACAAGGTAAAAATGACGTGTTTCTAAGTTGACAAATATAGCAGTATATGAGCTGTTTAATGAAAGAGAATGATGAGTAATAATAGCAATAGAGGTCGAAACAATGGTGCCCGAGATGTTGTTGGAGCACCTATGACTATGTCAGGTGATTGCAGCAGTTGTTATTTCGGTCGCAAGGTGTTTCTGCAGACGGCGTGCTGGTGCTTCAGGAATCAGAGGACGAAAAGACCATCCGCGAAGTCCGCGCCATGGAAAAGGCCGACCCGGAGATGCTGCTCAATGGCAATCCCGATGTTAAGGAATTGACGCACAGCCTGCAGCGCTGCCTGATCCGTTTTCTGGCAGTTGAAAGGGAAATTCACAAATCTTAATGGTATAGAAAGCGAGGCAAGTATGGGACGCACATTACCTTCAGTAACCCAGGCATTTTTAATGGAACAGCAGAACTTTTCGCAGTTCCGCAGGGCGCTGCGACGATCGGACCAGATGGCGCTGGATGAATTGTTTGCCGCAGCGCGCAACCATGTGGCGGCCGCAGCGTACGCTGCCAATGCGTTGCCCATGGAGACCATGCTGCTGGCGATGCTGCTGGAGGAGCACAAGGAAGTCATCCGCCTGCGCAGCGCCATCGAGCGCATGGAACTGGTACGCGAGCATGCTTGAAACCTACGGCTGGCTGTTGGACCTGTACGACGATGTGCACGATGGCCTGGTGGTGTGGCTGGCGGGTACGGATGGCAGGCGCCACCGCCTTCACCAGCCCTTCCCGGTGACGTTTTACGCGGCCGGCGAAGCCAGACGCCTGCGCGCGCTGTGGAAGTGGCTGGAAGACCAGCCGGTAAAGTGCACGCTGCGGCGCGAGCAGCGGCGCGACCTGTTCCAGCAGGAATTGGTAACCGTGCTGGCGGTGGAGGTGCAGCAAACTGCCGAACAGCCCCGGCTGTTCCGCGCGGTATCGCAGGCGTTCCCAGACCTGACCTATTACGATGCTGATGTGCAGCTTTCGCTGCGCTACTCGGCGGTGAGCGGCACATTTCCCATGGCGCAATGCCGGGTGGTGGCGGAGGACGATGGCACCCTGCGCAGCCTGAAGGCGCTGGACTCGCGCTGGGACCTGGACCCCGAGCCGGCGCCGCTGCGAGTGATGTACCTGGAGCCGGACTGCGACCCGGCACATGCTCTGCCGCAAAAGATGAAGGTGCGCTATGAGAACAGCGAATACACCCTGCAACTTGACCCGCCACGGCCGATGCTCATCAACCTGCGTGCTCTGCTGGAAAAGCACGACCCCGATCTGCTGATGACTTTTTGGGGCGATACATGGCTGCTGCCGCGCCTGGTGGAGCTTTCCGAACAGAACAGGCTGCCGCTGCCGCTCAACCGCGAGCCCAACCGGACGCTGACCATCAAGAAGGCGCACACGTATTTCTCCTACGGGCAGATCATTTTCAAAGGTCAGCAATTGCATCTGTTCGGGCGCATCCACCTTGACCAGCGCAATTCCATGCTGTGGGGCGATTACGGCATGGAAGGGACGCTGGAATCGGCGCGGGTGACCGCCCTGCCGCTGCAGGTGGCGGCACGCGTTTCACCCGGTACCGGGATCTCCTCCATGGAAACGCTGACTGCCCTGGAGAATGGCATCCTGGTGCCGTGGCACAAGCAGCAGGTGGAAAAACCCAAGACAGCGCTGGACCTGCTGCAGCGCGACCAAGGCGGGTTGATCTACCAGCCCATTGTCGGGATGCACGCCGATGTGGGCATGGTCGATTTCGTGTCCATGTACCCCAGCATCATGGTCAAGTGCAATATTTCGCCGGAGGTGCCGGCACCCACCGAGCTGGGCGTTTCGGAATATCCGCCCGGGCTGGTGCCACAGACGCTGGCGCCGCTGCTGGAAAAGCGCATTGCCCTCAAGCAGCGCGCCAACAGCTTGCCGGTGTGGGATCCGCGGCGCACGCGGGATAAGGCACGCTCGCAATCCTATAAGTGGCTGCTGGTGACCTGCTTTGGCTACCTCGGGTACAAGAATGCCCGATTCGGCAGGATCGAATCACACGAGGCGGTGACCACCTGGGGCAGGGAGGCGCTGATGTGCGCCAAGGAAGCTTCCGAGGATATGGGTTTTGAGGTGCTGCACATGTACGTGGACGGGCTGTGGGTGCGCAAGCAAGGATGCCGCCAGCCGGAGGATTTCACCGCCCTTCTGGAGGAGATCGCCAGCCGCACCCACCTGCCGGTGGGGCTGGATGGCGTGTTTCGCTGGGTGGCGTTCCTGCCCTCGCGGGTGGATGCGCGCGTGCCGGTGCCCAACCGCTACTTTGGAATGTACCAGGATGGCTCGTTAAAGGTGCGCGGCGTGGACGTGCGCCGCCGGGATACCCCTGAGTTCATCGGCGATGTACAGATGGAGATACTGAGCCTGCTGGGGAAGGCGAAGGAAGCCAGCGAGCTGCAGGCGCAGGTGCCGCAGGCAATGGCGCTGCTGCGCCAGCGGGTGAGGCAGCTCAAGTCTGGCAAGGTGGCACTCGACCGGTTGTTGGTGGCACAAAAATTGAGCCGCGAGCTGGCAGCGTACAAGGATCCCTCGCCGGCGGCGCGGGCGGCGGAGCAGCTGGAAGCCATTGGCAAGCCGGTGAGGCCCGGGCAGCGCGTGCGTTTTTTGCTGCTGCGCGGCCACCGCAACGTGCATGCATGGAACCTGCCCACCCGCCCCGACCCGCGCGAGCTGGACCATGCCCGCTACGTGGAACTGCTCATCCGGGCAGCCAGTAATATTTTCCAGCCGTTGGGTGTCAGTGAGGAAACGCTGGGCAAATGGGTGGAGGAGCAGGGGATGGAATTAGGATTGGTATTAAAAGGCGTAATGCGATCCAGCAGACAAATCCATTTATTAGTGGATCATGCAGGAAGCAGTAATTGGTAATGGCATCAAGTTGATTAACGAAAAAACTGGCAGGAGATGCCAGTTTTTTCAGAGAGGAATGAGGGGAGTTACTTAAGCTGATCCACTAATGCGGGGATCTGATAATTTAATGCGCCGTTGAAGTCGATATTGATATCTGATGAACCTTCAAGCGATACCCTTTTGGCGATGAACTGGGAGTTGAAGGCATTGGCTCCACCGCCGCCATGGGCATCGATATGTCCATCGGGGATATAGATGGTGCCCTGGTAGTTGCTGACCGCACCACCGTAGAGGGTGAATGTGCCGGTGTTGCCTTCTTCTGCATACATGAGCATGCCGCGAATGGCATAGGGATCATCTGCCGTTGGAGCGGAAAGGTTGACGTTGGATGTGGCACCGGATGTATACCCTGCGCCATTGGTGAAATAGAATGTGACACCGGTTCCAGTTATTGTTTCGTTGGCACCAATATCAATGCCTCCCGAAATGCAGTACAGACCTGGATTCAAATGAATTGTTGAACCGCCGTTGACTGAGATGGTTGTATATCGACCGGGATCGAGAGTGAACGTACCATGACCGGTAAACGCACCATTATAGGGCAGATCGTTGCACTTAGGGGCGGGTACGGTGTAGGGTGTCAGGCGAATAGGCGATTGCAGAATGGGTACATCGCACCAGGCGGGATTGACAGTACCGGTAACATAACGGCAACCTGAACCACCCGGATCATCAACAAAAACATGCGTGCCACCGTTGGTGAACGTGAAGCACGAGTTGGAGAAGACACCGCCGTGATCGGAGTGAATGGTGGTGTTGCCATTTCCATGAACTCCACCGCTTATGCAATCGTTACCCATGGAGGCAACCGCATATCCATAACCAAGGTTGGTGCGGGGATGGATGCGTACGATGGAATCCACGGTCTTTGCAGTGGACCCTGAATAAAAGAGATGCGCAAATGATGTGTCCGTTGATTCTGTGATCTTTACTTTCACATCGATATATTTTTCCATGTATGGTCCGAGATCCTGGATACCACAAGTGATCTGGACGCCATTATCATCGGAGATGTCACCATCAATGGTATAGCTGTTATCGGCGGCCCGGGTGATAGAATTGCTGATTGCTGCGTTCATGGCTGCCACAACTTTAGGATTGCCACATGAAAAAGTGTCGTACATGACACCCGTGTTTTCCATTGCAAGCGCTGCCATGCCGCCGCCAGCGAGGGCTGCTGCATCGGCTGCATTTTGTGCATCACGCTTGTCAGAATATAACATGGCTCCATCGACTGCGAGGGCGGCAAAACCGAGTAATAAAACTACAACTGCTGCCAGTACGACGATGATTTGACCGTTTGCTGTTCCTTGTATTTTCGTTCTCATTCTAAACTCCTTTACCTATTCCTTCTCTTGTTCAATGGTACTTGGTAACCAACCAAGGGAGCTTTCAGAAATGCAAGTATTGTTGCAACAGAGTTGCGAATTACTTACGTGATTGAAAGGTGGGATCTTTTTATTCGAAGTACTACAGTAAAGGAGATCTAAACATTTATATTTTTTCTGTCCAAAGTTGTAGGTCATCAGGAAATTATTACCTTTGAAGTTTTCTACTGGGATAAACTGCGGTAAAATAAACGAGAGAGTCAAAGATTACATATGGTTACTACAGAAGAGCGATTAAAAATACTCACCCTCATACAGGATGGCAAAGTCACCGCTGCTGAAGGGATGCGTTTATTGGAAGCAATCGATTCTACGCAAAAAACACGGGCAGAATTGATCGAATCGTTGAAGATTTCCAAGGAGGAAATCAAGGAATCCGCCCGAAAAATAAAAGAGGAATTGAAGACTGCTGACCGTGAGAATGCGGCAGTGAAAGAAGAAATCAAAGCAGAAACAAAGAAGATTAAAGAATCCGTTAAGGGAATGAAAGCGGATATACGGAAAGTGGTGACTGAATCTTCTGGAATGAAAACACCGCGTTGGGTGAATATTCATGTCACCGATACGAACACTGGCAAGGAGCGAGTGAACGTGCGACTTCCGGTGGGTGTGGTTACTGCAGGAATTAAAATGGAGCGCGCTTTGCTCCTGAAGTAGAGGGTTTGAATTCGGACGTGTTGATGGAAATGATCAATACCGGTCAAACAGGCATGGTTGCCGATATCTGTGACGATGAGGATTGTGAACACGTCGAGGTGTTCCTGGAATAAAAAAGAACAAACTCCCCGATATTTTTACCGGGGAGTTTGTTTATAAGAAATTAATCAGCCTCATCTACCCGTTCAATTTCGGGGAAGAATTGGCGGATGGTTCCTTCCACCCACCCTTTCAGGGTAACTGGCGAAAGCGGACACCCCAGGCAGGCTCCACCCAGTCGGACTTTGACCACCTTATCATCAAAAGAAACCAGCTCAACAGAACCACCGTGATAGTTCTCAATATACGCATTGAGCTGTTCGATCAAACCTTTCAATTGTTCTTCCTTGGAAAATCCGGGGTCTGGCTGCATCATGATGTTTTTACTATACCACTATTTCGGTGATCGAATTGATGGT
This sequence comes from uncultured Chloroflexia bacterium, assembly GCA_963699305.1. Lineage (GTDB taxonomy): Bacteria > Chloroflexota > Anaerolineae > Anaerolineales > Anaerolineaceae > JBGQAS01. The sequence goes on from OY969431.1 coordinate 2,171,512, forward strand.
TGAAATGACTAAGGATTATTTGCTGTGTGTTGTTGAGCCGGTTGGAAATAACGCTGCTTAGTTTAGTCAATATAATCACGCCGGTCTCAGGATTTAAGGCACACAACTGCTGCAGTTTGCTGCCATCCAACCGGTAAACAGAGCTGGCAACAACCGTATGAGCACCGGAAGTATAAGCAGTATGACCAAGTGCAGCTGACCAGCCAAAAACACCCCCGGGTTTAATGCGAGCGATAACGATCCGCGGGCCATCAAAAGGTTTGTATTCAACCAGGACTTCGCCTGATTTAAGATGTATAGAAAATCAGCTGGTTCACCTAATTCAAAGATCATAGTGTCAGCGCCATACGACTGCTTGCTGATGATGGGGCTTAGGAGCTGTAAGTGCGAATCGTCAAGATCCTTGAATATGGGAATTGCTTTTAATTCCGTCGTAGGCATTGAACATAGGATAGTCAGTCGGAGAGATCCTTTGTAGTGGTGAAAATCACTCACGCGGGGACAAACCTCACGCGGTTTACCATACTTCCCCGGATGATGTGCATACTGGGAGTCAGGATTGCTTGGTGTCTCTAGCAGCGAGAGCTTTTTGGAATTGATCGCGCCACTGTTTTACACGTTCTGAAATTTGCTTCTCATATCCCTGGTCGGATGGCTCAAAGAATTGACTTTTTTCGAAACCAACCGGCATATATTGCTGCGCTGTGAAATGTTCCGGGAAGCTGTGGGGATATTGATAACCTTTCCCGTGCCCAAAACCTTTACCATCGCGGCTGTCATCCATCAAATGGGTAGGGACTGCACCCAATCCCTGTTCTTCGATCAGCTTGGCGGCTTTGAAATACGCGCCGGCCGAATTGGATTTTGGAGCAGTGGCAAGGTACAGGGTTGCTTCTATGATCGGGTACATGCCTTCCGGCAAACCGATGTACTCGAAATTTGTGGCAGCAGCCGCAGCCACCTGGATCCCATGAGGATCCGCCAAGCCGATATCTTCACTGGCCAGGACGATCAGGCGGCGCAGGATGAAACGGGGATCTTCACCCGCAGCGATCATTTTTGCCAACCAGTACAAGGCAGCATCCGGATTGGAACCTCGCACCGATTTAATGAAAGCGGAAATGGTATCGTAATGAGCATCTCCGTTGCGATCATACATCAGGGCACGTTTTTGGATGGATTCCTGGGCGATCTCCAGGCTGATCTCCATATTCCCCAATGGACTAGGAGGAGTGCTTTCGACCGCCAGTTCGATGGCATTCAACAAGTTGCGGGCATCACCATTGGATAAATGTACAAGGTGCTGGCGTGCATCTTCGGTAAAATGCACCGAACGTTTGCCATACCCGTATGTCTCATCCTTGATTGCATGATCAAAGATGATATTCAGTTCTGCTTCATTGAGCGGCTGCAGTTGGAAAATTCGTGATCGCGAAACCAGCGCCGGGATGACATCGAAGTATGGGTTTTCGGTCGTGGCACCGATGAGGGTGATCATACCGGATTCTACATGTGGTAGGAGTGCATCCTGCTGGGCCTTGTTCCAGCGGTGGACTTCATCGATGAAGAGAATGGTGCGACGTTTATACATTTTGCGTCGCTCCTGGGCTTTAGTGATGATCAAGCGCAGATCGGCCACGCCAGCCAGGACGGCGGAGATACTGACAAATTCCGCTTCGGTATGATGTGCAATAAGTTTGGCGAGTGTTGTTTTGCCAGTTCCGGGAGGTCCTGTGAAAATGATGGAGGAAAATAGACGGTCGGTCTGAATTGCTCTGCGCAGCAATTTTCCTTCCCCGATAATATGCTGCTGCCCGACAAACTCATCAAAGGTATGCGGCCTCAGGCGGGCAGCCAGCGGAGCTTCGGTTTCCATGCGCTGTTGCATGGCATGCTCAAATAAATCAGTCATGGATTGATTGTAGCACAAACTACGAAAAAATAGAACAGATATCCTAATAAAAAAGAGCTGGCAAGCGCCAGCTCTTTGGTGAAGTAAATTCCTATTTTTGCAAATCCACCGTGGCAGGGATTTGGAAGTTCAACGCTCCCGAAAAATCGATCAAGAGATCTGACGTGCCTTCAAGGATAACCATTTTGCCGACCAATTGAGATTCAATAGCGTTAGCTCCTCCTCCACCGTGGGCGTCGATCGTACCATCCGGAAAATATATTGTTCCCCGGTAGTTGCTTGTCGTTCCACCATACAATTCAAATGTACCAGTATTGCCGGGTGCACCATACATGAGCAGGCCGCGGATGGCGGGAGGCATTTCCGATGTGGGTGCCTGCAATAAAACGTTGCTGGAAGCGCCTGTGGAAAAACCGGCATTGTTTTTAAAATACATGGTTATATCGGTACCTGTAACGGTTGTGTTGGCGCCCAGAGAGACATTTCCAGTGAAACAATACAAACCCGGGTTCATGGTCAATTTCCCATTTCCCTTCATGGTGATATATGGGTAATTGCCAGGATTGATAGTGTAGATACCACTTCCGTCGACTGCAGCATAGCTGGGCAGGCTACTGCAGGCAGGTTCATCGATTTTATAAGGTGTTAACTGAACAGGAGATTTAATGAGAGGTACATCACACCAGTTGGGATCAATGGTCCCCGAGTAATACCGGCAGCCAGACCCACCTGGATCATTTACAAAGACATGCGTTTTTCCGTTGGTGAATTCAAAACAGGAATTCGAGAAAACCCCTGCATGATCGGATTTAACGATCACGTCGCCGTTTCCATAAATTCCACCGGTAGTGCAATTGGTTCCCATGGATGCCACCGCATAGCCGAAGCCGAGATTGGTGCGTGGATGAACCCGCGCGGTGGAAATCACGGTATTCTTCACTTCGCCTGAATAAAATAATTGTGCAAATGAAGTGTTAGTTGGAGCGGTAATCATTACCGATACATCGATGTAATTGTCAATGTATGGCCCAATATCCACAACATGACAGGTGATTTGAACACCATTTTTATCGGCAATATCGCCATCAATGGTGAAGTTGTTGGTAGCAGCCCGGCTGATGGCAATGCTTTCTCCAACTGCCATGGCGTGGAGAACACTTGCACTGGAACAGGAAAAGTTTTCGTACATCACACTCAGGTTTTCCATGTCCTGTCCCGCCATACCTGCGCCGGCGAGAGCCGCTGCATCGGCTGCATTTTGTTCATTACGGCGATCGGAGAAGATCACTGCGCCATCGATCGCCAGCGCGGTGAATCCAAGCAAGGCAATCAACACTACCGCCAGTAAAACGACAATCTGACCACGAATGGTTTTAATAAAACGTTCTTTCATAATATCCCTCCTGATTACTTACAGGGCGTCCGGATGATGGTATCTGATGAAGTGGCGCTGAGTGAGATCGTCTGGGTGCCAATAATAGTCCCAATCAGCGGCATTGCCATGCTGAAATTGGGCTGACTTACGGTTACCGATACCACATGCCCCAGGCATGCCTGGGCAGGCGTGGCAACGGAGCATAGGGTTCCGTCAATGTGTACGGTGATGGTATAGGATTCGGGGTCCATCAGGTTGTTGCGGGCGCGCTCAGCGATCTGGTTGCAATAAGTTGGGTACACCGAGCCAAACGAAGCGCCTTCCTGGGCTCCATCCCGCATCGTAATATACGTGAATACTGCCCTACCGACATCGACAATACCTGCCAGAATGATCAACAGGACGATGATACCAGCAGCAAACTCTATCAGGCTTTGACCGGAGAGCATTTTTCGGCGCATGAGCGATCGATTTCTTCTCATGTCTTTCATTCCTTCCACTACTAGTGAGTACCCGTATTCACAAAGCAGTTGTTATCGAACCAGACGATCACGGTGTGGTCGCGATGCAAGGCACCCGTGAACTCGAGTAGGAATCTCTTGGTTGAGTTGGCGGGCAGGTTGAGATTGGCTTCCGGTTCAAACATGGTCGCAACCAATGGTGAATTGGTATCATCCAGATTCACATCCAAGAGCAAATAAGCCGTCAGTTTACTAGGTCCAAAGAAGACATACCTAAGGTTATCCGAGCCCCAGGCAATGGAAACTTTAGTGATATTGGCTCCCTGGTTTTCAGCATTGGTGATGAAGAAGTAATAATCAGTTCCACTCTTGGTATAACCCGAGGTCGTGAACTTGGCGCACACCGGTGTGGAGGTGATGGTGGGGGTGAACGTCGATGTGATCGTCGGCGTCTTGGTGATTGTCGGTGTGAGCGTGATGGTGCGCGTTGGTGTCAGAGTTACCGTCGGTGTCAAGGTAATCGTTTTGGTAATCGTCGGAGTTAAAGTTTCCGTCTTTGTGGGCGTCAGCGTCTTGGTCGGCGTCAATGTAACGGTGGGTGTTTCAGTTGGTGTTTCGGTTATGGTGCGAGTGAGTGTGATTGTCCGCGTGAATGTGATCGTGGGGGTTAATGATATCGTTGGCGTTTCTGTAATCGTCGGAGTTTCTGTGATGGTTGGGGTCAAAGTGATAGTGCGTGTCGGTCGCGGGGTGCGCGTATTCGTTTCGGTGGGTGTCTCCGTGATGGTGGGGGTTTCGGTGATGGTCGTTGTTATCGTTGGAGTGAGAGTTTCTGTTGGGACTCCAGTATCCGTTGGGGTTAACGTGACGGTCTTCGTTAATGTAACCGTCGGAGTAAGGGTTAGTGTGCGCGTCATGGTTGGTGTCAACGTTACGGTGTTCGTGACGGTGGGTGATGGTGTAAGAGTGATGGTGGCGGTTTTAGTCGCTGTATTCGTCGGAGTCTCGGTGATTGTGGCGGTAGATGTCTTGGTGGGTTTTGGTGTGGGGGAAGGCGGGGGAGTGCCCAGCACTTCGACGTCCTTAATGATGGTTCGACCTTCGCGCGCGGAAACGAAAAGTGGTGGAAAGTTGACCAGCGGAAGAATGGGTTCGTATTGGACAATGATCCTGACCAGGATGCGGTCCCCAAGGGCGGCATCCGCAGGGCAGGCAGGCAGAGAACTCCAGGTGCGTTCGTCATCGGGGCCATGGTCATAGCGGATTGCGACATCAGATGCGGTGATGCCTGCCAGAAAGCCATTTTGAACTGCAGCGGCTTTAATACCTGCACAATCCTTGAATCGGGGTACGCCCCCAACCAAACCGACAGTTGCACCATAGCGGGCAGCTTCTCGGCTGGCGGAGTAGACAGAACTGTAGGTCATGATAAGGCGGGCAGCTTCGATGATCCCAAATACCAGCAGTAAAAAGATCGGCAGCACCAGGGCAAATTCAAGCAGACCCTGGGCACCTCTCCTGCGAACATTTAAGATCAGTCTTTAATCGGTGACAATCACGACCTCTACAATCCATGAGCATTTTGGGTGAAACATATACAAATGTTTACACCAATGCAAAGTATAACCTTCTTTAAGGGTGCTAGTATCCGTATTTCTACATAATTTCAATAGTCACCCATATCTCATAATTCGATCATGCCGCGTTTCACTGCGAATTTGACCAGTTCCGATTGTGAATGGATTTCCAATTTTTGCATGATATGCTGACGGTGGATTTCCACCGTGCGTGGGCTGATGGATAGTTTTAGTGCGATGGCGTGCGTGTTATTTCCCTCCACGACCAATTGAAGCACCTGGCGTTCTCGATCGGTCAGTCCAAACAACGGGTCTTTTTCCGGTTCCTTACCCTTTTAATGTAACTGGATAAAGATTTGTTGGAAAAAGGTTTGCATAAATAATATTCGGAACGATTCGCGTGCCGGATCGCATCCACCAATTCCAACGAAGTGGCATCTTTCAGGACAAATCCAAATGCACCATTCTTAAGTGCTTGGATGAGATAGGCTTCATTGTCATACATGGAGAGCATCACGATACGGGTAAGTTTATGCATCTGGCGTGCCACTTCCAAACCATTCAACCCCGGCATCATGATATCCAGAACGGTGACATCGGGTCTGGTCCGTTCGATCAAATGGATGGCTTCAATTCCATCCTTGGCTTCACCAATTACACTGAAACCCGTTTGTGCTTCCAACAGGGCGCGTAAACCTTGCCGAACGATAATGTGATCATCCGCCAGCAAGATGGTTACGCTCATGTTTTCTCCTTTCAAGATGTCCTTTCACTGGCAACTCTACTTGCAACAGTGTGCCCTGCTTTCGCTTGGATTTCAGTTCCATTTCACCACCAAGCATGGTAACACGTTCACGCATCCCGGAAATGCCGCTTGTTGCTCCGCTGCTGAGAGCTTTTTCCAAGTCGAACCCTTTTCCCAGGTCGATGATCTCGATAAGAAGGCGATCCTTAAGTAAGGATAAATTGAGCGTGGCCTTCTTGACGCCTGAATGCCGGGCGATGTTGGTGAGTCCTTCCTGAATGATGCGGTAGGCAGCGATCTCGATCATAGGCTGCAACCGTTGATCCTCCAACCCCTGATGATTAAATTCAATATGCATACGACTTTGAGAAGTAAACTGCCCCAGCAGCCATTCCAGGGCGGGCAATAGACCCAAGTCATCCAGCATGGATGGGCGAAGCTGCAAGGATAACTCGCGGACGCGCTTGATCAAGTCATTGGTCAGCACTTGCGCCTTTTCAACCTGTTTTTTTAGTTTCTCTTCCCCAGACGTTGCACTGTGTTCAAGTAGGAATTTCAATCCGGTGAGTGTCTGTCCAATTTCATCGTGTAGTTCGAGTGCGATCGACCGCCGTTCCTCCTCCTGAACATTGACCAACCGGCGGGAGAGGTCTTCCAGCCGTTTACGCCCATCTCTCACCTGGGCGAGGCTGGTCTCCAACTGAGTTTGAGCGGTTTCCAAACGGGCAAGCATTTCATTGATATTTAAACCGAGCAGGGAAATTTCATCACGACGACCGACAGTAACCCTCTGGTTCAATTCCCCGCTTGCACCGATGCTCGTTACTTCCCGGCTCAGTTTGGTCAATCTGCCAAGGATAAAAAAGATGATGAAGGCATAGGTCATTAATGAAAAGATGGCTGCAGAACTGACAACAGCGATGATCATGTAGTTAATGATCAGTTGGCTGCTCTCAAAGGTAGTTCGAGATTGCAGCACCTCAAAAAGGAAAATGGGTTTTCCCAGCGGATCACGCAGCAGTGCATACCCACCCATCTCAGTTTCTGAAATGATCTGCGTGACCGGAGTTGAATTGATCGTGAGGTCTTGTGTTATTGAGGCATACTGATTAGCAGTTTGCTCAATGGTAAGGGGAATGAAAGTCACCGGGAAAAGCACCAGGCTGGAAATTTGCGTTTGCAGTTTCCCGTCGATGATCCTTCCGATGATCAGTGTTTGAGTGCTGGAGCTTTCAGAAATAGGAGATAAGGGATAAATCGTGAAAAGCGCTCCACCAGATTCCAGATTGAGTAAGCTGTTGGGTTCCTTACTCAATTCCCTGTCGGCAAGTATAGTGAGATAGGTGGCTCGGATATTGGAAACGTCCTTCTGGGTTACGGTAATTTCCGGGTAAGTAGAAGGTAAACTCACGCTTGCCATCACCTTGTTTTGCGAATCCAGCACTCCAACGAAATTAACTGTGAGATCCTGCATGATATTCGCTGCAAGCAGGGTATTCAGCTCCGATGGATCTTTTGTAATCTGATAATTTACAACAGCTTGAGAGGAAGCTAATTGGTGCGCTGCTAATTCGAGAATGATGTATTCGTTTTCCAGGGCGGCACGTCCACGTTGGACATTGGCAATGGCGGAAGCCTGTTCTTGCCGTTGAAAAAAGGGAGGGAGGATGGCATTCATGCTGCTTAACAAGACAAACACCAACCCCATAAAGGTTATCCCTATAATGAATAGGGTGGTCGTACGCAGTTTCATGGATATTTCCCCATAACATAATAATTATCGCACACATTCCCCAAATGAAAGGCTGAATAGGTTTTGACAAGTGGATTGATAAGGATGATGATGCATTTTCAGGAAATAATACGCATAATTGATGAATATTTTATGTATTCTGGCATGAAATTTGCTATAGTAAGGATGGTATGAATACCATACAACAATTCATTAAAATGGTTTTAAGCTGGTTGAAGAGGCTTCAATCACCTGCTGTTGCAACACCTTTCCAACCACCTGAACAACCGGAAAACTCTCAGTCTCAAGCTCCTGCTGTTCAAACACCGGTGGAGGTGGCGCCACTCTCACCCGAACCCGTGGTTACCACCCCTCCCCCTGGATGGATCCCGGTCACACCGCAGGACAATGAGCCGCTGGGGCAGGTACCTGCTTCGGTCCACAGGAAAGTACTGATGGTGGTCTTTAATCCCAGGGTGCCTTCGGAAGGAAATGCACACCTGATCGAAGTGCTGGGATTTCAGGATCCCATGAAGCTGGCGCAAGGACTTATCGAGGATTTGCGTGAAGTAAGTTTTGGATACGCAAACTTTGAGATTGTTGACCAACGGGAAGTCGATGAACTGCCACGCAAAAACGATGGGTTTACATACTCCCCGGAATCCTACATCGATTGCTATCGACAGTTGGGTGGCTTTCATAAACCAGATGAAGTGGATTATTTCCACATCATCAAGGAACAGCGGATCATTGAAGATGTTCGCAATAACACTTATGATGAAGTTTGGTTGTTTGCACCACCTTTTTCGGGATTTTATGAATCCACCATGCTGGGCGCAGATAGCTTCTTTTGCAACGCACCTCCCCTTCAGGTTGCTAACGAAATTCAACGGCGTGTGATCGTGATGGGCTTTAACTATGAGCGGGGAGTGGGGGAAATGTTGGAAGCGATGGGGCACCGGGCGGAGGATTGTATCAAGTACGCATACCGGCGCAGGTTTGGCAATCTGAACCTTTGGGAACGTTTCACGCGCATCGATATGACCCACCCGGGTGAAGCCGAAATGGGAACGGTCCATTACGCACCCAATAGTTTACATGCCTACGAATGGGGAAGTCATCGCCAAGTGCCAAGCCGGTGCGATACCTGGAACGCTTTTCCGAGGTTGGATGGTGAGCCGCGCATGGTGGATTGCCGCGAGTGGGGGGAAGGTGATATCCGTCGACACCATTTGTGGTGGATGAGCCACTTTCCGCATCAGACCGGACAGGTGAGCGGCATTTCTGCCAACTGGTGGAAATACGTAGTGGATCCCAATACGGTAAAATGATTTCAGATGAAAAAAGTTACCTGCGCGCTGGTCGCGTTGCTTTTGCAATTGCTGCTTGCCTCATGTTCGGACGCCGACCGGGAGTTCCTAAATTTTTTTGGCATTGGCAATAAAGACCCCATCACTGCTGTCATCCCGAGCGCCCGCATGGATTATTACACTGTCTATGGGTCAACCGCTGAAGAATTACGACAATCGCTGAATGTATCCGGTCCCGGAGGATACGATGCCTACACAGGCTGGTATGTAAATTGGAGCTGGCCTGGTTATGGCGGGGATCAGTGCCAGTTGAAGCTGGCAGCGATGGAATGGGATGTGTATGTCACCTTCCCGCGCTGGTCACCTCCGTGGGATGCCTCACAGGAACTGATCGATGAATGGACACAGTATGTGAATTTACTGGCTGCGCATGAGACGGTACATGTAAATAATTTCCTGCAGAATTACGACTCCATTTTGACAGCCATCAAACGCTCAACCTGCGCGACTGCGGAAGAGAGGGCGCGAGAAGCAGTGGCTGTTCTCCAGCGATTGGATGACGCGTATGACGAAAAAACCAACCACGGAGCAGCGCAGGGGGCTGTGTTCCCGTGACAATCCGCTATCGATAAAATCTTTTGGTATAATTGTGGCGCTTAAATGGTCCACTAGCTCAATGGTAGAGCAGCTGACTCTTAATCAGTTGGTTCGGGGTTCGAGCCCCCGGTGGATCACCTAGCTGTGGCGGTCGATTGACCGCCACACTCCATATATGGGGGTTAAATCGCATTCTGTTGACAAAAAAGGTTAACTATGGTGCATCAATGGTGCATATATCTTGTCCAATGGGTTGATTTTTTCGACATCCGTTCGGATCAGATCCGGGTCGAACTCAATGGGGGTGATCAGGTTGATCCAGATCAGCAGGGCAATGCCGGTCAGATGGGCGATCAGCGCATATCCGCCAACCACTGCAGCCAGGGCAATACCCAGGTCGAACCAGTGCTGTCTTAGAAAGTTCATGGCAGCTCTTTTATTTTTCAGCTTTCCGGCCGCTCCACAATACCAGTGCCAGCATCAGCACGGCCAGCCCCAAGTAGATATAATTTTGGTACACCCCCGGCGGGGTATGCGCAAAGGTGACCGGCTTGAGGCGCCCGACCAGGATGCGCCCGAGCGTTTCCAAGAACTGGATCAGCCACATGAGGGGGATCAGCGAGCGGTAGCGCAGGATGACGATCCACTGCAGCGAGGCATAGATAAGCTGCTCGGCGCCCCATAGCGCAAAGGCAAAAATGACCTCGTTCGCGCCGGTCACGACCAGATTCATCCCGGCAATACTGCCGGCTCCGCCATCCGGAGAAAAGATGTGGATGCAGCTCCGCACCATGCCAATGGCGGCAACCAGGATGAAGATGTACAGTGGCCACTTTGAGCCGCGCAAGCGGTTATCAGCCCGGGCAGGAAGCAGAATCTCAAGAATGTTTTTCATTGTTAAATCTCCTTGTTAAAGAATATTTTCATCGGATTCCATCCTTTGGCAGGGGCGCAAAGCGAAGCATAAATAGTCCCATTGCAACAAAGAAAAGGCCGGTCAGGATGCCATTGGCCAACCCGAGAAGGGGCATGCCGAATAATTGGCCAAAGGGAAGAAGAACCAAAATAATGATCCACCAACCAAAATATTTTGGATGTGGTTTTTGAAATGCGATGATGGCCCAGGAAATAAGGGCTCCATTCATAAGCACCATGACGACAAAGGAATCTCCAATAGTTGTCATCGTGTAAAGTAAACTGGCACTAACCAGGTAAGACGATTTTACTGCTTCCGCCACACCCGAAACGGCAATGGCATTGACATACTCATGCGCCAGTGGCACCAATGCCAGTTGGAACAGGTGTACACCCAAAATAACAGGCAGGCTGACCAGCGTAAACCCTAAAAGGGAAAGAGAAGCGCTCTTCTTGATCTTCCACACCGCCACCAGGTAACCAGGGATGGTAATGATGTATATCGTTCGCAAGACAAGAAGATTCGCCTGGGTTATGCTGAATTGGGTCGCGTTCACGCTTAGCATTTGCAAGAAATTGTTCCAATCTCCCACGCTGGCATAGTGATAAAGTTTTAGATTGGTGACGACGAGTATTACCTCCAATAGAAGACTGGCGAAGCAGACAAACCACAGGTATGCCGCTGTTTTCACGATACCCTGGTACTTTGGATCGTAATCAAGATAGATTTTCTTACTGTTCATGATTAGGTCTCCTTATCAGTATCTATTTAGTGTCTCGACGTGTGGACAAAGCGGTTGATGGCTTCTGCCACCTGCTGCGGTTGATCGAAATTATCGAAGTGGCTGGCATTCGTGACCCATTGGATCTGAACATTGGGGCATTGCGTAGCAACATCGGCAAATATCGATTTTGGCTGGGCCGGGTCGCTGTCGGCCTGGAGTTGAAGCACTGGGAAGGGGAAGTCGTTCTTACAGATTTTACCGATGGCAGTATCCAGGTCCCAGTTCTTTTGCAGAAAGTAAGTCGGGAACCACATCACTTACACCCGGGCGGGAGAATTCGTACACCAGATAATCCCGATCCTGCTGGTTGAATGGAGTTACCATTCTTTTGGTATAAACCATGTCAATGAACCAGCCGGGATCTCCCATCATATAGGAGCCGATGAACTTGGATTGGAAGAGCAGCCATTGCGGTTTTTGGAGATAAGCGGAGATCATGCCGGTGTTTTTCCTCTGGATCAGGTCCGCTTCCATACGCATATATCCCAGGATGCGTTCGGGGTGGTCGCTCACCAGCACACTGCCGATGATCGAACCCCAGTCGTGCGAGACCATGTAGAACTTGTCGATCCCGAGTCTGGTCATCAGGTCAAGGGTCTGGGATGCCACTGTGTGCCAGTTGTAATCCGTATCCGTCCGATCCGAGCGCCCATAACCTTTCATGTCGATGGCGATCAGGCGATAGTTCTGATCCACCAGCGGCAGGACATAACGCCACGAATACCAGCCTTCGGGCAGGCCATGCAGGAACAGGATCACCGTTCCGTCCGGGTTGCCTTCATCCACATAATGCCATTTCAGGCCGTTCACAACCACATCCTTCTGATGAAATTGCGCATCGATCGCATCATGCGCGGCCTGCTGAACCGTCCGGAACTGGGCGTACTTTTCCTCCAACCGCTTCGCCCGCAGCGTAGCATAGATCCAGATGAACACAACCACCAGCAGTCCAATGCTTGCTAGAACAATCAAGGTCCATTTCAAAGGATTATTCATATATAGTCGGTCCTCTTTGTAAAATATACATTGTATAAATTATACAGGTATAATAATTAAGTCAAGAGGAAGCTTATTCATATTCTTGTGATGCAGGATACCCACTCCACAGGAAGAAGAGACTTATGCCGCGACCCAAAAAAACTGACACGGAAATTCAAGGGATGCGTGAACAGATTCTCGACACTGCTTACGCCATTTTGCAGGCCTCCGGTCCGGAAGCGCTCACCAGCCGCGCCATTGCAGAACGAATGGACATGGCTCATATGTCCCTGTTCACGTACTTCAAGAACCAGGCGGCGATCCGGGCTGCTTTACGGGAACGTGAGATGTCCAAAATACGCACCCGAGAGGACAGGATCGAACAGCATGCCAAAACCGAAGAGATCTCCCGGGTGGTACAGGAGCTGCTGGAGCTTTACATTGACTTTGCCCGCGAGAATCCCAACCTGTACCGCCTGGCATGGGTCATGCCGGAGGTTGGGTTCGAGAGCCTGGAGGAAAACCGCCAGTGCTTGCAGGCAACCGTTGGGCGCTTGGCAGCGCTGGTGAAATTGGGAATGGAACGTGGCTTATTCGAGAAGCGCGACCCGTTCCTGGCTGCTGGAACCGTTCTGGGAATGGTGAATATGCCACATATCCTGTTCCATAGCGGTAAACTGGTCGATTCCGGCATGCGAGACCGCATGGTAAAGGAAGTGCTTTCGGCAGCAATGACTTATCTGAAGAAGCGATAAGTTTTAATGTCCTTCGATCAGGGATTCAAAAAACCAAAAAACCTTGAAATAAAGGTCGCACCCTCTCGACTTTGGATTATACCTAAATAAAGAATCCGCTTGGGGGGACTCAAAAAATCCGCTTGAAAAGACGGATTTTTTGAGTCCTCGCATCTTTTGGGGAGAAGGCAATCCAGACAGAAGAAAGTGAAAACCTAGCTGGGATCAGATGGCGAAGAGTTTCTCTGCCCCTGGCTTGCCAATTTCAGAAAAAGGTAGCGCTTGGATCTTTTCTGCCATCGGATAAGCATGAAGGCTAGGATAGATGACAAGCAGGCGGTCGAGCTTCAGGTCTTTGATGGCGGTATGTATCGACGGGGTCAGACGCGGCTGGTCGACGCGCTTGCAATCCACGCCGATGCGCCGGCCGTCCTTAACCAGGAGCAGATCCAGTTCAGCTCCATTATGGGTGGCCCAGTAAGAGGCTTCATCCGGAAGGCTTCACGGTTTTCTCTTTCCCGCTGGACCATTAGCGTCGTATCCGCACCACGAACAGCCTGGAGAGGCTCAGCCAGGAGATCAAACGGAGGACTCGTTTGGTGAGGATGTTCCCCAACGAACAATCCTGTCTGCGATTGATATCGGCTCTGGTCATGGAAATTAGCGAAGAGTCTGAATTTGGGAGAGCGTATCTGGAAATGGGATTGGGTTAGCTGGCTAACCAACATCCTGAAAAGGATCTGTGATGCATTTTACAAAAAAAAGGTTGCGTAATCAATTCATTAGGCGGATGTACAAAGAATTGTTCAATCTTTCCTTCTTCTTCGAAAGTAAGAGCACATCATCATCACCATAAGGATTCACTATGGATATAATGAGAGAAAGAGAATAGGTGGCGACAAACCCGATGATCAGTCCACAACAGTTTGAAAACCTTGCCCACGTCTTGCCTATCCTTAATCGTGCTGGTCCAGAGCTCTTACGAGAATTCCAACAAAAAGCCTTCTACGCCCGAATCCCTGTGGGGCGTGATGTTTTTATTGAGGGGGATCGGGTCGATTCCATCGCCCTTTTGATCTCAGGAACCGTGCGGGTTTACAAGATCGGCGAAAATGGACGCGAGATCACCCTCTATCGTTTTGGGAATGGGGAATCGTGCATCCTGACGGCCAATTCCATCCTGAGCCAAAAGAATTTTCCAGCCGTTGCGACCGTTGAACGGGAAGCCGAAGCCGTGATGATCCCCGCGGACACTTTCCGGGAGTGGGTCAGGCGCTATGATCTTTGGCGGGAATTCGTTTTTGATCTACTTTCCGAACGGCTATCTTCGGTGATGGCCATTGTGGAGGAAGTAGCCTTCCGACGCATGGATGCCCGTCTGGCTTCTTTCCTGATCGAACATGATCTGGGTTCCGATGTGATCCATGTTACCCATCAGGAGATAGCTGCCGAACTCGGGAGTTCTCGGGAAGTCATCAGCCGCCTCCTGGAAGATTTTTCTGCGGGGGGAACGATCATCGTGAACCGGGGGTCGATCCAATTATTGGATAGGAAAGCGTTGGAAAACCGTTCCGTTATGTGACTTTGTCACAGACAAGGTGGCTCATTTCTTCTATACTGGATAAAGAATAAAATCTAGTTCAATAGGAGAAATAAAATGAATCCCTTCGTAAAATTTATGGCTTCGACCTCGGGTCGGATCGTCCGCATCATCGCAGGTGTGGTCCTGATCGCTTTAGGACTGTTGGTGATCCATGGTGTGGGTGGCATTATTGTGGCAATTGTCGGTCTTGTGCCGTTTGTCGCTGGAATTTTCGATTTCTGCGTCTTCGCCCCTCTCTTTGGAGCTCCCCTGAGTGGGCCAAAAATTCGAGCTGGGAAATAATCTGGCAATAACAGTTATATAGGATAGTCTCAGCTACTGATTAGGTTCGGATCGTACTCAATTAAAAACAGGGATGAGCCATGTTCCTCATCCCTGTTTGGTTATAGCTAATACAAATATTTTCGCCAAATTTCCACTTTTATAAATTATGGCTGCTTCGGCAATACTTTCAATCGATAAAGGATCGTAGCGGAAAATTCCGTTGTTTGCCAATTCCTGAAACCTGCTGAATGAAACATTTCTTCCAAAAGTTCGGATTTCAAGCGATGAGCGAGGGGAGGTCCGAACAACTGATTTTTATAGTTCCATTCCAGGATGCACACCCTTTTTCGGCTCACTCGCAGGGCTTCTTTCAATGCTTTTAAGGGATCATCTGTTTCATGCAGGACTAGACCAAGGAAAATGAGGTCGAAGGAGTGATCAGGGTAAGGAAGCAGTTCAGCTGTGCCCCCGCGAAATTCACCTTTGGGCACAAAGTTCCGTGCAGTGATTAGCATTTTCATGTTGGCATCAACTCCCGAGACTTCAATGCCATGCTCCGAGAATGCTTCAGCGAATAAACCGCTGCCAGTCCCGACATCAAGCATGCTTTGGATAGAAACATCCTCCAGGCACAGGCGGATAACACGTTGAACTTGCAGGCGTTTCATCCTTTCAGGAGAACGCAGGTTTATAATGGATCCAGAGAATCTTTTTTTATACATTTCATGTATCTCACGAGGCAAATTCTACCTTAGAATGATTTTGCTTTGTAAAAGATCGTTTCGAAAATCTTCATTAGGAGCCAAAGATGAAAATAGCTGTGATCACCGATGATGGGAAAACCATTAGCTTACATTTTGGTCGGGCACCTTATTACATGGTGCTGACAATCGAAGAGGGGAAGATAGTCAATAGGGAGAAGCGTGACAAATTGGGTCATAACCAGTTCTCAGCCATAGGTCCCGAAGAGCACCACAATGAACAGCACGGTTTAGATTCGGCTTCCCATGATAAGCATGCTCAAATGGCAGGGTCCATTTCGGACTGCGAAGTATTGATTTGCGGAGGAATGGGGAGGGGTGCCTATGACAGCATGCGGTTAATGAACATCAAACCTGTGGTGACCGAGATCCGTGATATAGAAGAAGCGGCCCAGGCGTATATGGATGGAAAACTTGTAGACCACACTGAGATGCTTCACTAGATATTGATTTATGGGGTTCTGCCAGTGAGAATTAATTTTGATCATTTTAGCATTCTAGCTCCTCTCTACGAACATTTCATTCCATCCAGAACACCTGAAAAAATAATTTCTTTAGCGAATTTTACGGGAAAAGAAAATGTTCTGGATGCTGGTGGGGGCACAGGCCGGGTTTCACAATACCTGCGCAGTAAAGTAGCACAAATTGTAGTAGCTGACGAATCCATCGGAATGCTGCGGGAAGCGCAAAAAAAAGCTGGGCTACAACCGGTTCTATCTTTTACTGAGAACTTGCCTTTTCAAAATAATTCCTTTGACCGTATTATCTTGGTGGATGCTTTTCATCATGTGGCTGATCAGCTGAAAACTTCTGAAGAACTTTGGCGAATTCTTAAACTTGGCGGATTGCTTATCATTGAAGAGCCTGATATTCACGCTTTAGGGGTCAAGTTCATTGCTTTAGCTGAAAAGCTAATGCTGATGCGCAGTCACTTTTCTCCTCCTCAGAAAATTGCTGAAATATTCCGATCTCAGAATGCGAAGTCAAAAGTTGAGGTTCATGGTTCTACCTCATGGATCGTAGTGAGGAAAGATGGTTCATCCTAACAACACAACCATAAGGAAATCCTCCCTTTGAGCAGAATTTCTTCTAACTAAACATTTCCGATGGATTAAGATTTTATTGAAAAGGAATCTTTTGTGATTCGCATTTCCATTATGGCTGTGTTAAATCGATAATTTAAAAATTCGTTTCATTTCTCGAACTAGAAACAAATAATTATTTGTTCCGATTTGGTTTTTTCCCCACAGGGCAGACAACAAGGCATTGAGCGCAAGATTGGCACTCGCTCAAATTGATAATTCCATTTTTATTCGGTTTTTGAGGGCATTTTATTACACAAGCAAGGCAATCATCACACCCCGTGGAGCTCAAACGAGGTTTAGGCGCTAAGGGATAGTCGGTTTTCATTCCACTCAGAATCACACGAGGTCCAAACTCGGGATGGACCAGCAATCCATAGGGGCTAAGATTTCCCAACCCTGCTCGTAGTGCGAACTTGGGAAGATTTAGATCGGGAGAGAGGGGAGATAGGGATTTTGCAAGATAACCGGATCGCTTTAGCAAGCGCGACAATTGAGCGAGAAAAGTCCGTGCGTTGGCAAAAGTAATAGGATCGAAGGTAAGCGAATTCCATTTGTGAACAAAGAGCAGCACATCATCTTGTCGGCTCCAATCGTCCGTATTTTCCATGATGAATGCATCAATTTCTGCTTTGGGCGTCACCCAAACAGCAAAGGAAGCTTTCAGGAATCTTAAAGGCGAGGCTGCTAAAAGCATGAGGGAGGGCATCAAGGTGCCAAAGAATTCGATCTTTTTCGCATCAGTAGACATAGGGATGAAGGTGATCTCAGGGCGGGTTGTTTTGTTCATATCAAATCTCTAATGAGAGTGTATTTCGAGTGTGGCAATTATTGAACAGACAGCTTTTATCGACATTTCATTCTTTCTGCGAAGGACAGGTATTCGAATTTCCCACGTAATCTTTTCAGGTCATTTCAAAATTTATCTAAGTCAAACCATCAAGCTATATATTAAATCTTACCTGATTTTTTTATCCCGCAACGGCTTTCTTCTGGCGCATAACCTTGAAGAAAACTGAAAAGACGCCTTGCCTATTCTTGGTGCAACCTGGTGCAACTGTGGTACTACAAGGTAGACATAGTATACAAAACTAATAAATTTATACCGAAATTCAATACAAGGTGGACAGAATATGGTTTGATAGATACTATAGACAAAGGTAATCGTCACTCTTAAACAATGGGTTCAGGGTTCGAGCCCCTGGTGGATCATATTTTATTTTAATTTGTTGGTTCAGGGTTCGCTCACCTACGTGAGTCCCTTGCGGGTTGATATGCTGCGCGAAGACCCTGGTGGTTTACTAATCTGGGGAGACCAATTAACAATCCCACCTCTTTTCAAAGATTGTGAAAGCCGATGCACACTATAATTAAATCAGCGGGTCAAAAAGATTAAGTGCAAATACCGCTATGAGAATGAACTGGAAGGAATTGAATGTCGATGAGACGCTATACGGACAACTATAAAACTGTTATCACAAAAGATGAAAAAGGCAACGAAAAAGAGATTGTTGTTTACCGTGGAAAATATTTCGAGATAATGCTCGACGAGAAGGGCATCGTCCGTTTCAGAAGGAACTGCTTTCTACTGCTTGCAGTGATCGTGGTTTTGCATGTCGGCGGTGGATTTGTAGCGAATCCTGGCATGTATCATTTTTATGTTTCCTTACCGTATGTTCTGGCCTTCTTCCCGTTGTTGTATATGGCCACGGGTATTTTTCGCCTGCCAAAAGAGAAACGCACATATCGCCGGGATGAGGTGGAGCTCTCGTTCAACCGCTTGAAGATTTCAAGCATTATTCTCATCGTCATCCTCGGAATGGGAGTGCTCGGTGAACTCGCGTTCCTATTATTTTTATCTGCCGGAATCCAAAGTATGTTGGAAACCGTGTATCTTGTAATTGAAGTATTAGCTGCTGCTGCGGTTTATTTCATTATCACCATGCAGAAACAAATTCACATTCAACCTTGTACTGAGCAATAACAGGTCGATTCCTTCCTGGATTTTGGTTCACCCCGTATTAAAAAACATATCGAATAATCCATTCTCTCGTAATTTTGGCTAACCATACTGGAGATTGGGAATAAATCCCTACCTGGGTAGGTTGTGAAAGGTTATTTTAAGAAATATCCTATGTCAGCGGGTGGGTATATATCCCGTAATCAAAATTCCAGGAGAGGAAAACGAATGACCAAGAAACTGTTTACATTAGTCTCAGTACTGATGGCTGTAGCGTTTGTTTTAAACGCCTGCGCTACACCGACCGCTGCTCCCACTGTAGCACCGGTAGTCACCGAGGGATCTGCGGCAACTGAAGTCGCGGCCCAACCCTTTGGCGAGAATTTGCCCACCGCTCCAACGATCGATACCCCGCTCGTTGTTGCGTACCAGCAATTCTCACAGAAATTCAGTCCGTTCTTTGCTGACACCGATATGGATAATAACGTTGTCGCAATGACCCAGGTCACAATACTGACCACCGACCGGGTCGGAGGAATCATTTACAACGCAATTGAAGGTGAAACCGTCCGCTATAATGGCACGGACTATCTCTACAAGGGTCCTGCAGACATCAAGATGGAGTATGATGCAGCGACGGATACCACCAAATATACCGCCAAGTTGCGCGTCGGTATGAAATTCTCAGATGGAGAGCCTGTCACCGCCGATGACATCATCTTCACCTACTATACCTTCCTTGATCCGTCCTATGTCGGTTCAACGACTCTTTCGTCCTACGATATCGTTGGATTGAATGACTATCAGACACAGACCACAAGCGATGTGTACGACAAGTATGCTGAAATGGCTGAAGCAATCTACGCCGCCGGCGCTGATCATGTTTGGGCAGCTACCGACACCTGGACAGAAGAACAGCAGACTGATTTCTGGATCCGGCTCAAAGACGGAATGGCTCGCTGACGTTCAGGGAATTGTTGACTTTGTCATGGCCAATTATCTTGAGGCATATGGCAAAGATACCCTGTTCAAGGAACCTGCTGACATTTCAGCAAACGAAGGCCTGAAAATTGCTTTGGGTATGGCGTTGTGGGGTTATGGTTCGGTGGACGAAGCAACAGGTGTCTTGACTGCACCTTCTGGGAAAACCTGGGATCTGACCACCGTCTTCCCCACGGTTGAAGACTATTATAACGAGACCTACGCTGCATACGGAGGCGATCCGGTTGAATATGCTTCCGTAGAGTCCGCGAATGGAACCGATGTGCTTGGTAATGTGAATTCTGACTTCATCGGTTTTTGGGGTCCTCAAGACGCAAGCATGGGTGGCAAGGGTGTCCCGAACATCTCAGGTATCGTGAAGGTTGACGATTACACCGTGGAAGTCACCACGAATGGCTATTCCGCCCCCGCAGTGTACTCCATCCTTGGCATCCAGGTCACACCCCTGCATTATTATGGCGATGTCGCAAAGTATGATTATGCCAATAACAAGTTCGGGTTTGACTTTGGCGACCTGTCCAAGCAGGAAGAGCTTGACCGCCATCCCGATGGGCGCCGGTCGCCTACAAGTTCGTCAGGTACGACAACAGGGTCGTCTACTTCGAGGCGAATACAGACTTTTACAGAGGTTGCCCGAAGATCACACGAAATTCAGTTCAAGGAAACACTTGAGTCTGAAGTTGCCTCCGCAGTCCAGACAGGTACTGCGGATGCAGGGCGAGATGAATGGTTCCCGTGCAAGGTTCGAAGAAGTTGCGTCCTATAACTCCAACGGTCGAAATTACGGGTGAAACGATCACCACGAGCAAAGTAGACAACCTCGGTTATGGCTATATGGGTATCAATGCCGATACCGTCAATGTTGGTGGTGTTGCAGGCTCAGATGCATCCAAGAACCTGCGTAGGGCTTTGGCTACACTTTTAGCTGTTTACCGCCCCGTAGCCATTGATAGCTACTACGGTGAAGCCGCTTCCGTCATCAACTACCCGATCTCCAACACTTCCTGGGCAGCACCCCAGCCAACCGATGAGGATTACAAGATCGCCTTCTCAACCGATATCGATGGCAATCCTATCTACACGGCTGACATGACACCGGAACAAAAATACGCCGCTGCTGAACAAGCTGCACTTCGCTTCTTCGAAGCAGCAGGCTACTCCGTGAAGGATGGCAAACTAACAGCAGCGCCTGAAGGTGCCAAGCTAGCCTACGAAGTCATTGTTCCTGGTGACGGAATTGGTGATCATCCAGCGTTCGCCATCTTGACTGCCGCACAGGCTTCACTGGCTAAAATTGGCATGGAACTCAAGATCAACGACCCTGCAGACATCGAATATCCTTTGGGATGCCCTGGATGCCGGTACGCAGGAACTCTGGACTGCTGCCTGGGTTGCTACGATCGACCCCGACATGTACCAGATATATCATAGTTCCAGCATTGTCGGCGAAGGCGGTTCAGATTCGAACCATTACCACGTCCGCGATGCTGCATTGGATCAGCTCATTATTGATGCCCGCCAGAGTGATGATCAAAACTACCGCAAGGCTATATACAAACAAGCTCTCGACATCATCATTGACTGGGCTGTAGAGGTCCCGAACTATCAGCGACAGAACTGCATCATCTTCAGCACGGAGCGTATCAACATCGGTACCCTCACCCCGGACATCACAACCTTCTGGGGTTGGCTGAACGACATCGAATTGGTCGAGATGAACTGATCGATGATTGCCTGAACGAGGATTTTCCTAGTAAATTTGAGCCCGCCTTGGGGTGGGCTCACACATTAGATAATAGAATTAGTTTTATTAGCACAACATCCGATTGAGTGGAATGAGGAATCGACATGCGTAATTTTATATTAAGGAGACTCTTCCTCGGTTTATTCATCACGTTCTTCGGAGCGATGGTGATCTATACGGTCATCCGCAGCCTGCCAACCTCCTACGTAGAAACGATTGCAAGGCAAAGAGCCAGCAGCCCCTTGAGCAACAAAACTTACCAGGAGTGGCTGGACCAGCTCAATCTCGTATACAAACTCAATGTTGGAATTATTCCCGGCTTTTTCGGGTGGCTCGGAAATGCCCTGAAGGGCGATTTCGGTGAATCCTGGCATTACGGCATCCCGGTTACTGAAAAATTCAACCAGGTCATCTGGTATTCCGTGATCATTAATATCATTACATTTTTCGTTGAATTTTTTATCGCAATTCCATTGGGGATTCTGGCGGCCAGAAAACAATACAGCAAGACGGATTACGCCATTACGATATTTGCTTTAATGGGAATTTCGCTGCCGACTTTTTTTCTCGCGACCATATTAAAGTATGTTTTTTCCATCAAACTCGGTTGGTTTGATCTGTATGGGTTGACCGGCAGATTTTTTAACTCCATGACCCCGTTTCAACAGGTCATGGATATTGGCTATCACATGGTCCTGCCGATTGTCACTCTCATGATGCTTTCGGTCGGCGGGCTCATGCGTTATACGCGAACAAATATGCTTGAGGTCCTGAATTCGGACTACATCCGCACTGCGCGTGCCAAAGGGCTTTCTGAAAAGGTTGTCATCAATAAGCACGCGTTCCGGAACACCCTTATTCCGCTGGTCTCTTACATGAGTTATCTATTGCCCGTCATGTTTGGCGGCGCGCTGATCACTGAAACGCTCTTCCAGATACCGGGTATTGGCTACATCTCCTATCAAGCCATCGTCCGTGGCGATATACCTTTTGCCATGTTCTACACAACATTTCTCATCGTTCTTACCCAGGTCAGTCTCATCATTGCAGACATCATGTACGCTGTGGTGGACCCGCGCGTAAGAGCAAACTAGGTGGATACCCATGCCTGATATTGAAAAACCATTAAACAACAAGGAAGAAAAAGCTGCCCGCGACAGCAGGAACTCCGAGGAAATGCACCTCGATGATGCAAGGCGCGTCAAGGTACTTTCCCCTGGCATGCTCGTTTTCAAGCGTTTCATACGAAACAGCCTGGCTGTCATCGGTTTTGGCATCCTCCTGTTCATGTTCATATTTTCCTTTCTTGGACCGTTGCTTTCTCCCTACCAACAAACACAGGTTTTCAAGGGTGTGAGCAGCATGTCCAAGGAGTATGCTGGAGCGACATATAACCAGGAATTGCGGTATACGGTTGCGGAAGGGGAAAATTTCGGCAGCGCGGAGCGCGCGCAGTTCTTGCTGGCACTCGGAAAAAACAATGAAACCTTTGTTAATGGGGCTGACACATATTACTATTGTCAACGAGGGAAAGGATGTATACCGGATCCTGCAGCTAGACCCGGTTGCTGAAGTGATGGTCGGGATTTTTAGACCTCTTGTCGGTCAGACTGTGCCTGCCTCCCTCATCACAGCATATCAATCCGCTGTGGCGGGGAATCTTGACTCCTTTGACTTGGATGGCGTTTCCTACGGATTACCAGGAAAAATAAGGCGATCCAGGTTTCCACCGAACACGATGTGGCACTTGCCATGCTGAACGTTTACGATGCATACAATGAAATAAATTCCCTGGCCGTTGCTTCTTATTCCTTTAAGCTTGCCAGCAGCATCGCACTTGTGCAGAACAAAAGTGCATTTTCTTTGGGCGATGAAGCGTTCACCGTCAAATACGGAGAAGGTCAATCCACGATCTTCAACAGCGCTGGTGCAGAATATGCCGAAGTATCGAATATTATCGTCAATCCTCTCGACCAGTCGTTGTTCCTCTCTGTCGGTTTTAAATCAGCAGTCCGCCAGGCAATCAATACCCTAAATTCAAATTTTTCCTACACGGACAGCAACGGCGAATCGGTAAACTACACCATAGTCCGTGTCAACACCACTTACAATATTAAGAAGGAAACACCCACCGAACTGATCCGTATGTTTGAGGCTCCCTCTGCTGAGCACCCTCTCGGGCTCGATAACAACGGTATGGATGTCATGACGCGGCTCATGTACGGTGGGCGGGTTTCCCTTATGGTTGGATTCGTGGTCATTTTTATCGAAGTTTTCATCGGCATCATTATCGGTGGCATCTCCGGGTACTTTGGCGGTTGGGTGGACACATCCCTGATGCGCTTTGTTGATTTATTCAACAGCATTCCGTTTTATCCGATGGTGCTGATATTCGGTTCAGTCATGGACACCCTGGAAGTTGACCCAATGGCGAGGATCTTCCTCTTAATGGCGGTCCTGGGTATGCTTGGCTGGACGGGCATTGCACGCATCGTCCGCGGCCAAATCCTCTCCCTGCGCGAACAGGACTTTATGGTTGCCACGGAGGCGACCGGGATCCGCACAAGTCGCAGGATCTTCAAGCATCTGGTCCCTAACGTCATGCCGTTATTGATCGTGCAGGCAACCGCGGGGCTCGGTGGGATCATCATCACGGAAGCGACGCTGGGCTTCCTAGGGCTTGGAGTCAAATATCCGCTGGCTTCTTGGGGAAGCATCATCAATGTGGCGTCGGATGCTTTTGTAATGACCAATCTACTGGTTCATGTGGATCCCCGCAGGTATGTTGATCCTTCTGACCGTACTCGGCTTCAACTTTGTTGGCGACGGGCTTGCGGGATGCATACGACCCGAAGATGAAAAGGTAGGTGAAACCTGATGGCTGAAAAACTGAAATCCCCCTTTGACAGGAATGAAAGCCAGGACCAGGTCCAATGGCAGTGATCATATCTCCGCGCGCGAATCGGCAAAGATTTCGCGGGAGAACCGCCGGATCACCGGAGCGATCGAGCGACAGCGCAATCGGAAGAATGTTCCTGAAGGTGAGTATCTGACTTCGATGCGGGACCCTGCCAATGTTGTGGAGTTTGACAACCTGCATACATATTTCTTCACGGACATCGGAACGGTCAAAGCGGTGAACGGTGTATCCTTTGATATGCCGAAAGGAAAAACAGTCGGCGTGGTGGGCGAGTCCGGCTGTGGCAAGTCCGTCACTGCCTTGTCACTCATGCAGCTTGTGCAGCGCCCGCAAGGGCAGATCGTTGAAGGTGCCATCCGGTTTGACTCGGGTGAAAAGGTCTATGACATTGCCAAGACCCCCGTGGAAGTGATGGAGACAATCCGCGGCAGCAAGATTTCGATGATCTTCCAGGAGCCGATGACGAGCCTCAACCCGGTATTTCGTTCGGGAGAACAGATCGATGAAGTGGTCAAGCTTCATAATCCAGGGATGACTGATGAGCAGGTGAAGGACGTCTCACTCAAGATGATCGACCTGGTGGGTATTGCCAACAACACCGGCGTCTATAAAATGTATCCGCACGAGCTTTCGGGCGGCATGCGTCAGCGCATCATGATCGCCATGGCGCTTGCCTGCAACCCCAAACTCATCATCGCCGACGAACCGACAACTGCGCTCGACGTGACCATCCAGGCACAAATCCTTGACCTGCTTCGAAATCTCAAGACAAAATCAATTCGAGCATCATGCTCATCACGCACGACCTGGGTGTCATTGCGGAGATGGCAGATTTTGTCGTCGTCATGTACGCAGGTCGGATCGTGGAAAAAGGTACAGCTCTAGAGGTGTTCCACAACCCCTTGCACCCCTACACTGTGGGATTGATGGCGTCCAAACCAGTCATCAACCACTCTGTGGATCGCCTTTACAGCATCCCCGGAAGTGTACCAAACCCTATCAACATGCCCGACTACTGTTATTTCAGGGATCGCTGTGAACGGCGCCTGGCAGCATGTGATGGCGTGTACCCCAGGGAAGTGTATGTTACCAAAACACATATGGTGACCTGTTACCATGACATGGTCACCCGGGCAGAGGGTAAAGCATGGAAGAAAAAAATCACCAAATGAACCCATCCTTAACCGATAACGTGCTTGAAGTGATTGACCTCAAGCAGTATTTTCCCATCAAGGCGGGATTGATGCAGCGCGTAGTCGGGCATGTCAAAGCGGTCGATGGCATCAGCTTTACGATCAAGCGCGGTAAAACGATGGGGCTTGTTGGAGAATCCGGTTGTGGAAAGACCACCGTAGGCAAAACAATCCTGCGCCTGAATGAAAAAACCAGCGGCAAAGTCTATTTCTTCGGGTCTGATATCTACGCGATTTCACGCAAAGAAATGCGCGCGATCCGACCAAAAATGCAGATCATTTTTCAGGATCCCTATTCAAGCCTTTCTCCCCGGCTGCCGGTCAGTGAGATCATCGGCGAGGCGGTCAAGGAACACCAGATCGTGCCGGATGACGAATACGAGGACCACCTCGACAATGTCATGAGAGCCTGCGGATTGCAGCCATATCATAAGGACCGCTATCCGCACGAATTTTCAGGTGGCCAGCGCCAGCGCATCTGCATTGCCAGGGCACTGGCTCTCAATCCGTCCTTTATCGTATGCGATGAGCCGTTGTCTGCTTTGGATGTTTCGATCCAGGCTCAGATCATCAACCTGCTCAAGGATTTGCAGAAGAAATTCATGCTTACTTACCTTTTCATCTCGCACGATCTCTCGGTGGTGGAGCATATCTCCGATGATGTAGGAGTCATGTACCTGGGGAACATCGTGGAATACGGCAGCAAGTCGGCGATTTTCAGAAACCCCTTGCACCCATACACGCAAGCGCTCCTCAGTGCCGCCCCCGTACCAGACCCCTCGGCCAAAATCAACCGGATCATCCTCGAAGGTAGCATTCCTTCTCCCGCCAATCCCCCGAATGGTTGTAAGTTTCACACACGCTGCAGGAAATGCTGGGAGCTCTGTACAAAGACTGTCCCACATGCCACGGAAGTGGAACCGGGGCATACTGTCGTTTGCCATCTATACAATTAAAGAAAGTAATTGGTCAATGAATCCGCAACCTAAAAAATTCGACGACGATGACGGCAGGGTCATTTGCAACATGAATGTGGATGGCATGCGCTGGCATGATAAGACCACCCACCACGGGGAACCTGCAACACGCCAGAGCGCTAAAGGCGAGCAGATGACAGAATCTGAAGCCCGGCGATTCACTTGGTATGCAATTCGGGCTGGAATGTTGGTCGTACTGATATTTTCTGTAGTCTGGGTGCTGTTCATCCTGTTTTGTACCCAGGTTTGGTTTCGTTAGAATTGACTCTGTTCAATAACGATTAGTTTGTTTCCCTGGCGTACAATTTAAAAGACAGCAATTGAGCTGTTCATTTAATGCTCTCCAGAATTATTCAGATGTAGACGCGTCTTGTGCAACCAGTAGTTAAAATGATGCAAACCAATCGGACTTATGAATTGATCGTTAAATTGTAATCAGTCAATGATTGTTTGTGGGTCCTGTTATAAACGAAATTTGCTATTTAGAAAATTAATCTTGATCTAAAAATCATATACTCCAACCCTATTGAGAGATTGCTCAGAGGTGATAAGCGCGTTTGGCAAGATCGGTGGCAAGATCGGTCATCATCGCTTCAGCATTGTTCGTCTCCACGATGTTATGGACAACGAGACCAGCTACCCAATTAGCTGAGGATCGATGCCAGACATCATGCCGGGCTGGGATGGAGCAAAAGGCGCGTGTGTCGTCATTGAAACCAACAGTATTGTACAGCTCCTCTGTTTCCATTACCTGATCGAAAAATCGCTGCATTCCATTGATACTATCGTAAAACCGCCAGGAAGGTCCTAATTTCAACGCGGGATAATGCCCTGCCAATGGAGCTAGTTCGCGCGAATATGATGCCTCGTCAAATGTGAACACGATGAGGGTAAGGCGCGCATCATTGCCATATTTATTCAGCAACTCATGCAAATTACGTGTATATTCAGTCTGGATTGGGATGTCAGCACCTTTATCCGACCCAAAACGATTGATAATAATCTCGTTATGGTTGCGAAACGCACCAGGATGCAATTGCATCACCAAGCCATCTTCAATGCTCATGCGTGCCATCTCCATCAACATGTGAGCGGTGAAACGGGCAGTTGCCTACCTGCATGAGAATTATTCCCGTTTCCTCTCGCGCTGGGAGATTGCAGATGCCGTGGGTGATAGCGAAGATTACCTAAGTCGCGTCTTCAGCCGGGAATTGGGATTGACCCCCTGGGATTACCTCAACCGTTACCGCATTCTTCAAGCCAAGTCATTGCTCTTGAATTCAACAGAATACATTGGAAATATTTCCCGACAGGTGGGATTTAAAGATCAGGCCTATTTCAGCCGGGTTTTTCACAAAGTGACAGGACATTCTCCGCATGCATTTCGTGAGCTTCCGGGGGAGTCGTAGAAAGATTGCGTCATTTAAATAACACCGAGATAATTGCTAATTGTGAAAGAGATAATTTACAAATAGTTAAGATAAATTTAATATGTTATCCCGCAGCCATCGATTACACTGCCAGTAAAGCTATTCATTTTCATTTGAAGTGAACCCGTCAAAATGTCATTATTGTAAGTAACTTGTTTAGAGTGATTCCCTGAAGTTGCCTGATAATTCAGATCATCGCTGAGTGAAAATGCTACACTGCCATTGGGTATTTCCTGGGTGTAGGCGAAGGGGAATGAAGCAGTACAGGTTAAGGTAGCGTCGCTCCAATTTTGAAAAATGGAAATTTTGAATAGACACGGTTTAAGTTTTTCAGGATATAGGTAGCCAACGATTTCTACATCCCCAGTTAAATTTCCCGTACAATCGATGGCACCACCTGTGAGAGTAACGACCCCCTGTGCTTTCTGATCCGATCCAGTGATTTTCCATCTTTTATTTTCAGCTGACCAAGCAATCTTGAAGGGGATAATTGCTTTCAAGGTGTAGCTCAATGCTCCACTGCTAGCTGTTTGAGCAAGCTGGGACTGAATCTCGAATTCCCCTTTATATTCAGACTTGGATGTCCCTACCGAAGTAGAAGGTGCATCAACCTCAGACTCGCAGCCTAGCATTAACAGCACGATAACGATGACAATTGCCAAGAAAATGAAATTTTTCCCTTTCATCTCTCCTCCATATCCCAGAATCAAATTTTGAATTCTGATTCTAAAATTCTTAACTTTTTCTGAATCGCTAAAAACTGTTTGCTCAGTTGGCTGCTTGTCAAGGCATAACCAGAAACGTAGTCAAATGAAGTTATTGACATTCTTAATTATTTTTCATACGCCCCGATGTCAGGGTGAGCGTCACGCAGATTGCTGTCAAAGTCATCGGAAGGCGCTCCGTCAGCCGTGCCGGCATTGATTGCCAGGCTGTTAGCCTGAAGATGGGCATCGAATGCGTCGATTGATGCGTTTACCAAACCCGAGTTCACATCACACAGATTGTGCTCGCCGGGACATGGCTCCACATTGCCAAAGCGTACCCCTGTGATGAGGGAATAACTCACATCGAAGGGATCCCTTGGCATTGGCGGATCTGATTCGTTGTCGTACCACGCAAAACAGGTATCCTCATCTGGTGACCAGAAGACTTTTTGTCCCTGGAAGAGGATGTTGCGCATGAACACCGTCTCATTTCCCTTGCAGGTTTTATCGAGAGCGCACCCGACGGTGAGCAGGCAGTTCCCTATTCCAGTGATTGTGGAGTTGACAACGCTGGCCTGCCCACCAGGGTTCAGCATGAGGACCAGCGAATCCCCACCCGCGCGGCAGTCGTCGTCATTGTTCCAGAATTTCATGCCGTGAAAGTATCCGCAGTTGCTCACGATGATGCTGTTCTCGATGCTGACATTTCCAGTGACCTTGATCTGGTTTCCATCGTTTTCTGCGGAAATGGTGCGACGGATCTCAACGGTTGCATCCGGCAGGCGGACGTACAGCATGTCCAGCCCGTCGGAAGTGTTGTGCAGGAAGGCGGAATTCTCAATAATGTAGTGCCCGCCGGTGGTGCCGCCAAAACCTGCTCCATCGCCGTATCCGCCTGCCTCCTGACCCCAGCAGCCGACATGCTCCAGATCGGGATAAGTTTCACCGCAGCCGTTCCATTCCACCAGCCAGTTGAGGAAGATCAGCGTGCCGTGATTTTCCGAATCGGATCCATCTCCGACCAAATCACCGTTCCAGCCCGCCAGGCCGTTCCCTACGAGTTGAACATTCTCCAAAGTCCAGTCGGTGAGGCGGCCTGCCAGGATGCCAGTGTTTGCCAGGCCATGAATATTGAGATCCTGCATCAGTACATTTTCAGAATCCTCAGCATACAGCCCAACCGCTGCCCAGTCGCCATAAGGCGGTGTATCCCGTTGGCAGGTGTATTTTGATCCCCCGATGGTAAAAAGGTGATCCTCAATGCAGCTGGAATGGTCGGTGATCTCCAGGCAGGCGATCTCAACGTTGCTGGAATCGGTCATGTTGACCACCATGAACGGACGACCTGACCCCCATAATTCAGGTGAGGCAGTACAACCGTTGTCCCACCCCTCCCCAAGGATGCGCGTGGGATGGGATGCATCCGGACCGGAAGGAATGGGCGACATTTTACATTCATAGGAGCCTTCATATTCGCAGTTCTCGGCTCCCGGTGCACCGTAGCCCATCATGTATGAACCGGTACCAATGATGAGGGTATCCCCACCCACAATGCGGGGTGTTCCGGCTGGTGGCAAAGCCTGGAAAGGATGACTCCATGCGCAGGGCTGGTTTGACCCCGAGCCTGGGTAAGGTGCGTCTTCAATGCCGGTGCACTGCTCAATAGAGCCACCATCCGGTCTTACATAAAAGGTTGCGCCAGAAGGATGGGAGGTGGGCTCGAAGGCGCCAGTTTCTGGTGATTCTGATCCATCTGTGTTGGGTAGTGCTGCGTTCATGCAGGCAGTCAAGGCAAAAATCAACGCAATGGTGAACCCTTTGATTAAGTATAATTTTACAGTTTTCATATCGATTCTCCTCTAGAAAAATCCAGTAGGTTTATCGAACTTGATATATTAATTTCATCCGGCTGTCAAAAAATTCTTCACCATCAGTTGCTGTGTATAGAAAAGATCCTTCGGGTGACGTTCCAAGTAATGGCACCTAACGGTTTCATTGTTTGTTTCAAGGACTGACCACAATGCACCTCCAATAGAGAATTGGAATGCATTTTATATCCCCACAATGATGCGACCAAGCGACAGGATATTTACACGTAAGTATTGTCACCCATCAGTCACAACAATCTCATTATACGTTTTATAAAAGCAACCTTCAATACATTGGATTTGTTTATTTGGCGTTTAATACATGAGAAAATGCAAGGTAGCCAAAGGTTTTTGGGGATTCGTATTAATAATTAGATTATCCATTCAATGGGTTCGAGGTTGATTTTCGTGATGGAAAATCATTGAGTATTACCTCGAGGTTGTGATTATTGGCAACTCACGGTTATGCAAGTTTGATGCGCTTGCGCGCGAACTTGAGAAGCAATCCGACCTCGGTCAGCAAGAACTGATTGTCCTCCGGTGTTGCCTGGTTGTTGTACGATTTCATTGCCAGTTCAACGTGTCGCTTCCATTTCGGCAAAGCTCGGTAAGCCCACTCCGCGGCTTGCGCTTTTGAAACGACGACATCTTTGGTTTCAAAGCTGTAGATCAAACGACATAGATTAAGGATGCAGTAATCCGGATATTCCCGCAGGTGTTTCTCGACATAATCGAACTCGCCACGTAGTGCGACTTCAAGCATCGACCAAGTAGGTTTGGGATATATCTTCCTGGGATCTGGTCCATGAAGGATAATGTGACGCCCGGCTCGGATGTGTTCGCAATGCAGTGCCCAGGAATCATCGGTTGCGCATTTCCACATCTGGCTTCTGGGCGGTTCTTTATGTAGGGCATCCTCGAGCAGGATGTAGTAACCATCCATCTCGCCACCGAGAGGAGGGAACTTTTTGGCGAGAAACTTATGAAGCTCTTCCAACTGATATCGTTCGTCACTCGTAAGTTTGGATTTCAGGATCACATGGAAATCGATATCGTGTGCAGGGATTGTGTCTGGAAATGCCGCTGCACCAAAGACATATGCAGCATACAGCTTTACGCCAAGAATTTGCTTCAAGTCACGTGCGAACGCGTTGATAATGATGCTGACGGGTTCTGAAATCATTCCTCTCTCTTATTACGTCAACATTGATTGGTAGGGAAAATTATAATCCGGGTTTTTGAGATATGAAAAGAGCTCTGGTGTTCGGCTATTTTTTACACTAAAGGACGATATCTGCTTCGTAGAGTTTGAAAGTACCCAATAGCATTTAAATAATCCCCAATACTTGTTTCGAGAATTAACCTTGCGGTTGATGATCTGGATTGCTTGGTTTACGACTCTCCAAATGATCATTTTAAATTGTTCAGGAAGCCTCTCAATCACACGAAAAACATGTCGAAAATCCTGCTTGCTTTTTTCGCTTCAATTCCGTATAATCATCACTATATTCGGATAAACGGATATATGAATATAGGGATTGAAGGATAGAATCATGGATTTTACAAAACTTGAAATCGAAATTGATATGCTCCATAAGAATATTTGCCAGGCTTTGGCAGATCCCACTCGCATTCTCATCCTCTACCGACTGAAAGAAAAACCCTTATGTGTCAACGAGCTTGTAGAAGCCATGCAGCTTCCGCAATCCACCATCTCCCGCCACTTGGCTGTACTGAGGGATAAAAACCTGGTTAAGACACAACGCGATGGATCTGCGATCTACTATGAACTTGCAGAATCACGCATCATTGAAGTTCTGGATATCATGCGATCCATCATGGCATCTCAATTAGCGAATAGTGTTGAGATTGCACAGTCCTTGAAATAATTGCCAATGATGAAAATCCACATTATCAGCATTACAGGTAAATACGCATCCAACCTAATTCGAATCCTAAAAACTGTAATCGACGGATGATTTTTTGAATTTATTCTTTCATGGAGGATAAATGAAGATCGGTGTGATGATTTTGGAAGGACCTTACCAGCACGAAGCAGTGGATACTGCATATCATTTCATCAAGGCCGCACTTGCAAGGGGACATCAAATTGTCGGCATTTTTCTTTACACGGATGGTGTGAACAACATCAATAAATTCATCAGTCCTCCCGGGGAGCGGAACATCAGCCAGCGGTTGGATGAGTTGGGCGCATCCGGCATCGATATCGTCGCCTGCACGGCGTGCTGCAAATTCCGCGGTATGAAGCCCGACCTAAAGGTGGATCATGTACGCCAATCGGGTTTGGGTTCCCTGGCGGAATACCTGCGTGCCGCAGACCGGTTTGTCGCTTTTGGAGATTGAGCCATGAACAAAGTTGCCATTTTGCTACGGAAAGCCCCATATGGGAGCATTTACACCGCAGAAGCATACCGCACCATGATGGGCATCGGTGTATTTGAAATGGAAATTTGTGTGGTCCTGGTGGATGATGGCGTGTACGCCATGGTCAAAGACCAGCACCCTGAAAAATTGGATATGAAACCATTGGGAGATGGATTTCCCATGCTGAAGGAATTCAATGTGAACCGTTTTGTGGTGCACGATGAATCGCTGGCAGAACGCGGATTATCCAAGGATGACCTGGTCATGGATGTCGAAATGGCGAACAGCGAGCAGATCGTCAGTATTTTGAAAGAATATCAAAAAGTCCTGCCATTTTGAGAAGGAGAATCCCCATGTTATACGCCATCAACAACTCCCAGCTTACATCCAATTCATTGGACTCGCTGTTACGCTTTGCCCCTGCAGGCGAACCCATTCTTTTCTACGAAGATGGTGCATATGCAGTGATGGAAGGTGCCAGGGACTCAGCGAAAGTCAAGACCATATTGAAAGATCATCCACTGTACGTCTTGGATGCGGATATCGAAGCCCGCGGCGTGAAAAAAGTCATTGAGGGAATCAAGGTCATCAGCTACGACGGTTTTGTTGAACTGGTTGAAAAGCATGATTTTGTTCCCTGGTTGTAAAACTACAAAGGAGAGAAAAATCAAATGGATAAAAAAGCAGACGTCATTCAAGATTCGATCGGACAAATGTGCCCCATCCCCATTGCGCATCTGGCAAAAAACATGCGCATCATGACACCCGGGCAGATCCTGGAGATCCACGCAGACGATGAAGGTGCTCACGCTGACATCCCTGCCTGGTGCGAACAGACCGGAAATGCGTTCCTCGGTGAAGAAAAAGCCGGTGACTATTTCAATTTTTTTGTTAAAAAAGGAGCCTGAAATGGCAGAAAAAAAGACTGCAACCATCGTTTGCTTCAGTGGTGAGTTCGATAAGATTTTCGCCGTTTTCACCATCGCCATCGGCGCCGCCGCTGCCGGCTGGGACACCACCATCTTCTTCACATTTTGGGGATATAAAGCCATTCAAAAAGGAAATTTCACTGGAACGGGCTTCCTGGGCAAGATGATCGGGTTGATGAACCGCGGTGGATTGAATCATCTCGCTACATCCAAATTCAACTTTTTGGGGCTTGGTCCCATCCTATTCAATATCATGATGAAGAATAAAAAGGTAGCCTTGCTGCCTGAACTACGACAAACCGCAATTGATCTCGGTGTGCATTTCCTGGCCTGCAAGACCTCCATGGATGTTCTAGAGATCAAACGTGAGGACATGATCG
This sequence comes from uncultured Chloroflexia bacterium, assembly GCA_963699305.1. GTDB lineage: Bacteria > Chloroflexota > Anaerolineae > Anaerolineales > Anaerolineaceae > JBGQAS01. The sequence continues at coordinate 2,205,838 of OY969431.1, forward strand.
ACGAAGTGGAAGATGTTGTGGGAGTTGCTTCTCTCATTAAAGCTTCTCAAAATTCGGAACTCACGCACTTTATTTAAAAAGAGTCGATAACAAATAAGCCTGTAATCCGGTCGCTCAACAGCGTATGGAGGATTCATGACCGAAAATCCAACTACTGTCATCAACGACAGTTTGATAGACCTCGCTCTGGCGGAAGGAAAAGGATTCGATGCTGCAAAGATGGGCACCTGTCTGCAGTGCGGGACGTGCAGTTCTTCATGCCCTACATATTTTGCTATGGACACTTCCCCGCGAAAGATCTGGCGGCTGGCTTCCCTTGGCATGAAAGAGGAAATCAAGAAATCGAGCACTATGTGGCTGTGCACTGCTTGCAACTCCTGCACGGTACGCTGCCCGCGAGGTATACAGGTTTCAGAGAACATGCGCCTGGTCCGGGAGTGGGTCATCCGTGATGGTCTGCAGGAAACCCCGCCAGCCTTGAGTCGCTTGAAGGACATGATCATCCAATCACACAACATGATGGGTGACAACAATGACACACGCTTGATCTGGAGTTCCAATTTACCGCAAAACCTGGGTGAAATGAAACGCAAGGCGGAAGTGCTTTGGTTTGTCGGTTGCGTTTCATCCTTCTATCCCATGGCATACAAGATTCCCCAGTCGATGGTGCAGATCCTCGGTCGTACCGGGGTTGATTTTACCCTCATGGGTGGCGAGGAATGGTGCTGTGGATTCCCCTTGTTTACAGCTGGAATGAGCGATACTGTTCATGATCTGGCGGTTCACAACCTCGAACGCGTACTTGCCACAGGAGCAAAAACGCTGGTCTCCACCTGTGCATCTTGCTTCCACACCTGGAAGCACATTTATCCCGAAATTCTCTCCAATTTTCCAAAGGATCTGGAAGTGCTGCACGCCACCGAATTCCTTGCCAGGTTGGTGGAACAGGGAAAGATCAACCTGGGACCCGTTGAACGGACCATCACGTATCACGATCCCTGTGACCTCGGAAAGCGCAATGGGGTTTTCGAAGAACCAAGATTTGTTATGGGGAAGATCCCCGGAATCACCCTGAAGGAAATGGCAAATAACCGCCAAAACTCGCTGTGCTGCGGTGGTGGCGGGAACGTGGAAGCTTTTTCTCCAGACGCCGTCAACCAGGCTTCAAAAATCCGCCTGGAACAAGCTGTTGCAACCGGAGCGGAATATGTGGTTTCCGCCTGTCAGCAATGCATGCGGACCATTTCCAACGGAGCGCGTAAAAATAATATCCGTGTACGCGCCATGGACTTTTCCCAGATCGTCCTGGAGTCTGTCGAAAATGCAGCGAAATAGATTGATTACTACGATAAAGCATCATGGTGATGTGAGAGGTATGTGGAATGAATCCGGATAAACCACGCATCGGAGTTTATGTGTGCATGTGCGGCTCCAATATCGCCGGAACAGTGGATGTACCGGCGGTTGTGGAAGCAGTCAGCCACATGAAAAATGTCGTCGTCACACGCTACAACAAATATACGTGCTCCGGACCAGGTCAGTTGAGCATCGAAGAGGATATCAAGGCGAACAACCTGAACCGGGTAGTGGTTTCGGCATGTTCACCGCGCATGCATGAACGCACCTGGCGGGAACTGATGGCACGCGCCGGGCTCAACCCGTACCTGCTGGAAGTAGCCAACCTGCGTGAGCATGTATCCTGGACACATCCTGCCGGTGAACTGACCACCCAAAAAGCGATCGACCTGGTTGCAGCGGCCATTGAACGGGTCGCATTGCATGATCCCTTGTTCCCACAGCGTGTTCCGGTTAAAAAAGCAGCCATGGTAGTTGGCGGCGGAATTGCCGGCATCCAGGCTTCATTGGATCTTGCCCGCGCTGGAATCCCGGTTTACCTGGTGGAACGTGAACCATCCATCGGCGGTCACATGGCGCAATTGGATAAGACATTCCCAACCCTGGATTGTTCCGCGTGCATCCTCACACCGAAAATGGTGGATGTGGGTGCCCACCCGAATATCACGTTGATGAGCTACAGCGAAGTTGAAAAAGTGGAAGGGTTTATCGGGAATTTCGAGGTCACCGTACGCCGGAAAGCCCGGTATGTGGATCTGAATGCCTGCACGGCATGCGGCAACTGCGAACAAGCCTGCCCGGTGAAGAAGATTCCCAGCGAATTCGACGCCAACCTTACGAAGCGAAAAGCCATTTATCGCCCATTCGCCCAGGCAGTGCCGAGTGCGTTCGTGATCGACGACAAACGCTGCGTGAAATGCTTGAAATGCGACAAGGTTTGCACGGTGGGCGCCATCCATCACGACGACGTGGACAAGATCGAAAAGGTCAGTGTGGGTGCCGTGATCGTTGCCACCGGGTTTGATGCTTGGAATCCTGCCCCGATGATTGAATATGGGTATGGAACGTATCCCGAAGTATATACAGGAATCGAAGTGGAACGATTATCGAATGCGTCGGGACCCACCGAGGGTAATATCGTGATGCGCAACGGAAAAATCCCCAAACGGGTTGCCATCCTGCACTGCGTAGGCAGCCGGGACGAACACTACCATCCTTATTGTTCCCGCATCTGCTGCATGTATTCATTAAAACTGGCTCATTTGATCCGGGAAAAGACCAAAGCGGAAGTCTTTGAATTCTATATGGATATTCGCTCTGCTGGAAAAGGGTATGAAGAATTCTACGAGCGCGTGCAGCACGAAGGCGTTGTCTTTGTGCGCGGCAGGGGGGCGCAGGTGCTTCCCGATGGCGATCGTCTGGCGATACGCGCCGAGGATACCGACCTGGGACACCCGATGAATATCCCCGTGGACATGGTTGTGTTGGCGACCGGTGCTGTACCATCCAAAGGTGCTGAAGAACTGGCGCATATTTTGCATATTTCACGCGATGCTAACGGATTTTTTCTGGAAGCACATCCGAAACTCCGACCTGTTGACAGCAACACGGATGGTATCTTCCTTGCTGGAACCTGCCAATCCCCCCGCGATATTCCCGATACGGTGGCTCATGCCAGTGCGGCCGCTTCCCAAGCCATGGGGTTGCTAAACCAACCCTATGTGGAAGTGATTCCAACCGTGGCTGAGGTGCGGGAGATGCATTGCGTCGGGTGTGGCTTGTGTGTTGAGGTGTGTCCGTACAGTGCTATGAGCCTGGAACTAAACCGCGGCAAGATGATCGCCAAAGTAAATGAAGCTCTGTGCAAAGGGTGTGGCTTGTGCGTTGCAGGGTGCAGAGGAAAAGCGATTTCACTGCGCGGTTTCGATGATGCCCAGCTGATCACGCAAATGGAAACCCTGCTTCAATTTTCCATGCCTTCATAGGAATCCGACGCGAAAAAGCAACCCAAGGAATACGCATGAGTAATTCATTTGAACCGAAAATTGTCAGTTTTTTGTGCAATTGGTGCAGTTATGCTGGAGCCGACCTGGCAGGCACCAGCCGCATGCAGTACCCGCAAAATGTCCGCATCATCCGAGTACCCTGCTCAGGCAGGGTCGATCCGCTGTTCGTGCTGAAAGCGTTTCAGGATGGTGCCGATGGTGTGATGGTGCTGGGCTGTCACCCGGGTGATTGCCATTACAAACAGGGCAATTATGTGGCGCAGCGCCGTTATGCCATCATGCACCGGTTGCTCGAATTCACCGGTGTGGAAACAGGCAGGTTGATCGTGGATTGGGTCTCAGCATCCGAAGGGAAAAGGTTTGCAGAAGTTGTGACTGCGTTTACCGATCAGGTCCGTACTCTGGGACCGATGGCGATGAATGGCAACAAGGATAAGTTGAGCGAAAAACTGCAGGAGGTCGCATCATGACGTCCATGGATAACCAGATCCGCACAGCAGCCAGAAAATATCTTGCCGAAGGAGATGTCACCTGCGTGATTGGGTATGAACGGGATTCGCGGGGCAGGGCACGACCTGTCTTCATTGAAAAAAAGGAAGATGTTGATAAGCTCATCTGGGGTCCGGATTGCAATTTGAACCTTGTGACTTATCTTCACAATCGTAAGCTCCCCACAGGCAAAGATCAACCTGTCCCCAGGACAGCTGTTGTCGTCAGGCCATGTGATGCACGAGCGATACATTTGCTGATCAATGAGCAGCAATTAAAACGGGAAAACCTCAAGATCATTGGCATTACCTGCGCCGGAAGCGAAATCAATAGTGAAATTCGGATGACATGCAAAACCTGCCAGGAACGCATCCCGGTGCTTTACGATGTATTGATCGATGCGGAGCAGCTGGTGGAGATTCCGAAAGAGATGGATGTTTTTGCAGACATTGTTGAAATGGAAAACTGGTCTGCGGAACAGCGCCTGGAATTTTGGACAAACGAATTTGACCGCTGCATCCGCTGTTACGCCTGCCGGCAGGCATGCCCATCCTGCTACTGTTTTGAATGCGTATCGGAACAGGTGGATCCGCACTGGTCATCCATCGCCATGGAGATCCCTGAGAAAATGTTCTTCCACGTGATGCGCGCCTATCACTTGGCGGGACGCTGTGTGGGATGTGATGCATGCGATGCTGCCTGCCCGATGGCAATCCCGCTCCATAAACTAAACCGCAAGGTTGCCAAGGAGATCTTCGACATGTTTGGCTACCGAACCGGCGACAATCCGGAGAAGATGCCTCCCTTGGTTTGTTTTAATCCAGACGAACGGTTGAAAACATAGGGCGCTCACCATGACAAAAAAAAGCGAACAAGAAAAAATTCCCATGAACGTAATCACCCAAAAGAAATTGCAGGATTGGCTTGAAATTATTTCAAAAAAAGTCACTTTGGTGGCACCTGTTGAAACCGAAGGAAAGTACGTTTACCGCAAGGTTGAAAACAGCGTTCAGATCGCATGGAATTTCGAGCGTACTGACATGTCGCCAAAGACCTGGCTGCTGCCGATGACGGAAACCATCCTGTTAATCGACCAGGGTGCAAAAACGCAATTGAAAGAACCACCTGCACCGGAGGAAATCATTTTGTTCGGTGTGCGCCCTTGTGATGCACGCGCTTTTAAGGTATTGGATGCGTTGTATGTGGATAAGGCTCCCGTGGATCCGCAATTTGACCGACACCGCAAAGCGCTCACCATGATCGGGATCGCATGTCCGGAGATGTGGGATTCTTGTTTTTGCACGGTGGTTGGCGGTGCTCCCGACAGCTCGGATGGTTTGGATATCCTCTTAACCAAAGTCGAAGATGAGTATGCTGTGCAAATTCTGACTGAAAAAGGCAGGAGAATTGCTGACAGCCTTCAAGCTGAAAATAAGGACGTGACCTTACCGAAACCCCAATTAAAAGAATACCTGCCAACGTTGCATAAGACCAACGAATGGAATACTCTTTTCAATGAAACATTTTGGAAGGAATTAAGCGATTCCTGCATCAGCTGCCGGGTATGTTCATTTGTTTGTCCAACCTGCCGGTGTTTTGATGTCCGCGATGAAATGACGGTGTTCATGCCCGGTTCGAAGGAATTCAAACGGCTGCGTGCCTGGGATACGTGCACCGCTCTCACCTACCGCCGCGCAGCAGGTGGTCACAACCCGCGCGATACACAGGAAAAGCGGCTTCGCAACCGGTTTTATTGCAAGTTTGTCTATTACCCGGATGATTTTGGACCGATGGGGTGTGTGGGATGCGGTCGCTGCATCGATGCATGTCCGGCGCATATCGATATTCTGGAAGTGATTTCCAAGGTTGAACAGATGACTGAAAAGGAAAGCGCTCATGTCTGAACCAAAAAACATTTTAACCAATCCCAACCTGGCAACCATCACTGCCATAAAAGACCTGGCAACGAACATCAAGCTGTTCCAGGTTAAGTTGGATGATCCCGATGTACGAAAAGAATTTAATTATGCTCCGGGTCAGTTTGCCGAGGTCTCTGTTTTCGGTGTAGGTGAGGCTCCTTTTGGGTTGGCATCCAGTTCTGATCGGGGTGACACCTTTGAATTCGCAGTCAATCACCTCGGCACCGTCACAGACGCATTATTCCGCCTGGATGAAGGGGATCAAATCGGTGTACGCGGACCCCTTGGCAAAGGCTTTCCGATGCAGCAATTTAGAGGGAAGAATATCCTCATCTTGGGTGGTGGGATTGGCGGGGCTCCCTTGCGCCCGATCATCCAAACTATTTTTGATAACCGCAATGACTATGGAAAAGTCACCATCTTGTGGGCAGCCAGGAGTCCCGATTTGCTGGTGTTCACCGATGAATATGATGCCTGGAAAGCTCAGCCCAATGTGGAGATGCACTTGACCGTGGATAAGGCACCGGAGGGTTGGGCGCATTCCGAAGGGCTGATCACCACGCTTCTTGAAAAAATAAAACCATCACCGGACAATACGGTGACCATAACCTGCGGTCCACCGATCATGATCAAATTTGCCATGCAATCGCTGGAGAAATTAGGATTCAAACCTTCCCAAAATTGGGTCACGCTGGAAGCCAAGATGAAATGCGGAATTGGCAAATGCGGTCGCTGCAACATGGGGGGAGTGTACATCTGTATGGAAGGTCCTGTTTTTTGCTTCGATCAGGTCCAACATTTCCTGGAAAGTTTCGTATAGAATTAGAGTAATCCGATTTGAAAAAGCAGGAGAGCAGAGGAGGAAAGCAGCCATGACAACTATCGATAAATACGAATTTCCAGACGATCTGTATTACACCCGGGAGCATGTTTGGGCAAAGGCAGAGGGTAATGTTGTGACCATCGGATTGTCACAGTTGGGACAGGATGTTGCGGGAAACATCCTGTTCGTTGAGGCACCTCGCAAAGACCGCATCATCGCCAAGGATGAAGCTTTCATGTCCATGGAATCCGGCAAGTGGGTGGGCAGGGTCAAATCCCCGGTGAGTGGAAAAATCCTGGAAGCCAATTCCGAATTGGAATGGGATTGCAGCCTGGTGAACAGCGATCCCTATAAAGCCGGCTGGTTGGCAAGAATTGAAGCATCCGATCTGAAAGAACTGAACACACTCTTGAAGGCAAATTTGGCTGATTTTGCTACCTTCATTGCAGACGAGCGGAAAAAATACAACAAGTAAAATGGTCGCGGTTTCCAGTGGAATTAGCTAAATCGTTGCACGTTGTTGTTTTGGATAATACGGGATTACATCCTACAAAAAAGAAATCCATCGAACCACAGGAGCATGCATGAAACTGTTTCACCTTAGACACGTCGATTGGCTTGAATCGCAGCTCATCTATCATGCCCAGCCAAGGGTGAATATCGAGGGCATCAATATCCTTGCTCCCAGCACACCCTATGTGTGCATTGGGTATCACCAGAACCTGGAGCAGGATGTCGATCTGGAATATTGCAGAGAGCATCACATCCCGGTTTTTCGGCGTGAGGTTGGTGGTGGAGCGGTTTTTCTGGATGGCAACCAAATCTTTTATCAGATCGTGATGCACAAGGATAACGCGCTCGCCAGGGGCAGCAAAACAGATTTTTACCAGCGCATGCTGGAACCTGTGGCAGAAACCTACAGAGAGTTGGGGATCCCTGCGCAGTACCGCCCTGTCAACGACGTAGTAACGGCAGCAGGCAGGAAGATCGCCGGTACAGGGGCGGCGGAGATCGGTGATTATATTATCCTGGTCGGCAACCTGATCGCTGATTTTGACTATGAAACCATGACGCATGTCCTGCGTGTACCGGATGAGAAATACCGGGATAAGATCTTCAAAAGTATGACCGAAAACCTGACCACCATCAAGCGCGAGATTGGCTTGCTGCCGGATTGGGATGGCATGGTTGCACCATTAATCCGCAATTTCGAGCGCGTGCTCGGGAAATTGGAACCTTCAGAGCTACCGCAGGAAGTCTATGCAATGATGGAAAAAATCAAACCCCAGTATTTGAGTGAAGACTGGTTGTTCATGAAACGCAGCGAGAAGAATAAGGGAAATGTTAAAATTGCCACCGGTGTTAATTTCATCCACCGGGCGTATAAAGCACCCGGGGGATTGCTCAAAGCAGCATATGAACTAAAAGATAATAGAGTCTATCAGGTATCTCTTGCAGGTGATTTTTTCTGTTACCCCCGGGATGCCATTACCTCCCTGGAAACTGCATTGGAAGGCGCAGAACTCTCCAGCCTGGATGCGCTGCTTGTTGATTTTTATGCAAACAATAACATCGAAACCCCGGGTGTGACACCTTCAGATTGGGTCAACGTGCTGCGAGCATAGAATCAAATGAGTGATGTTGTTGTCCAATTCAACCATGGATCAGCCGATGTCGTGATCGGTGGTCATACCATCCAAATAGGCAGAAGGGACGATCCCAGCCGTGGATATCTTTGCCCGGTGGATCTGGTTTCCGCCTCGCTGGGCAGTTGAATTGTCCTTACCATCTCTGCGGTCGCAGAGCATAAACAAATAGTGGTAGAAAAAATTAATGTGCGCGTCCACCGTGAAACCATCAACAAGGATGATGTGTTAACTGAATTTAACGTGGAAGTTGAACTGGGTGCCGGTCTGACCCAGAGGGAACAGATCCTGCTCTTTAATGCAGCCAAAAAATGCGAAGTCAGCGAAATCGTAAACGGGAAATTTAAATTTTCTTATCACCTCGCAAAATAATGATCACCCAGGTAATCTTCAAGGGTTGATCAGTATTTCAATAAGGAAACTCTCCAATCACAATAGAAAAATTAAAGTACAATAAAACTTGGATTTGCACCATTTAAAAACAGAATTTATGGTTTTTTCAATAGGGAGGGTGTCAATGGAAGTTCAGCGTTATTTCCCTTATGATTTTATCGATCGGGTCATCATCCCACAAGAGGAAATCGAAAAGCGAGTCAAGGTTCTCGGCGAAACAATCACCGCGGATTATCATAACTCAGAGAAATTACTGCTATTGGGTTTATTGCGCGGTAGCGTGGTCTTTCTCACAGACCTGATGCGTCATATCCAGCGACCAATCACCATGGATTTTATGCTGGTTTCTTCCTACAATAAATCTGAGTCAAGCGGTTTTGTGCGTATCGACTCAGACCACAAAACCAACATCCGCGGTTGGGATGTCATCCTAATAGATGATATTGTTGATTCCGGTTACACCATTCGCACTGTACAAAAACTTCTGCTTGATCGTGAGCCGCACAGTCTTAAGGTCTGTACCTTGCTGGATAAACCAGAAAGGCACAAGGTAGACATCCAGATCGATTACCTTGGTTTTAGCATTCCCGATTATTTTGTAGTGGGTTACGGATTGGATTACGACGAAAAAGGCCGTAATCTACCCTATATCGCATCGATTGATCTTAAGAAGAGTAAGGAGTAACTCTTGCCCCTGGACATTGTAATTGGTGCACAATGGGGAGATGAAGGCAAGGGCAAGGCGGTCGATCTGCTTTCAGAAAGAGCGCACCTGGTGGCGCGTTTAACGGTGGGGATAATGCTGGGCATACTGTTACTGTAGGTAAAAAGATCTATAAATTGCATCTCGTTCCATCGGGAATTATTCATCCTAAAATCATTGGTGTAATGGGCAGTGGTATGGTGATCAATCCACAAACACTGGTCGACGAAATCCGCATGCTGCGGGAGGCTTGTGTGGCAATAAACCCCGAGCGATTGTGGATATCCGACGCCGCGCAATTGATAACGCCGGCTCATCGCCTGCTTGATTGTGCTCAGGAATCTTCTCTTGGAAAAGCACAAATAGGCACAACCGGACGCGGGATTGGTCCAGCTTACGTGGATAAAGCCGCTCGGCGCGGGTTGCGCGTCGGGGAAATTTTGGATGCTGATGCATTTGCCATACGAGTAAACGAACATTTCAATGAGATTAACAAGCTCTTACAAGACTGGTACAAACAACCTGGAATGGACGTGAAGAAGTTGGTCAAGGATTACCTGATATGCACCGACCAGATTCGCTGCTATATCCGCCGCATAGGTCCGTTTGTGCATGCTGCGCTGAAAGAGGGAAAAACGGTTCTCGCCGAAGGTGCTCAGGGGACTTTGCTAGATGTGGAACAGGGGACATATCCTTTTGTGACCAGTTCATGCACGACATCCACCGGTGTTTTCAATGGGCTGGGGTTGGGTGTACAACCGGTACGCAACGTAATCGGCGTAACCAAAGCCTTTCAAACACGGGTAGGAGCGGGGCCGTTCCCGACTGAATTGGATAATGAGCAGGCAACCTTCTTGCGTGGATCGGGAGCCAATCCTTGGGATGAATATGGCACAACCACCGGGCGACCGAGAAGGGTGGGTTGGCTGGATTTGGTATTGCTGAAGTATGCTTGCGAGGTCAATTGCTTTAGCGAGCTTTTCCTGACTAAGTTGGATATTTTAACCGGGTTGCCCGAAATTCCTGTTTGTGTGGCGTATCAATGTGATGGCAATACGTTTGAAACACTGGATTTCTCCGGAGATGCGCACCGGCTTAAGCAGTGCACTCCCGTTTTACAAAACCTACCCGGTTGGCAAGGAAATCTGTGCGAGTGCCGCTCGTGGACAGACCTGCCCAAAGCCGCCCAGACCTATGTTGAGTTCATTGAATCGAAAATAGGCGTGCCGGTTAAGACCATCTCTGTCGGCTCGGAACGAACAGCGATAATACGCAAGGATTGAGAATGATTGATATTAAAAGTTATCAAAGCCCGTTTAGCTGGCGCTATGGCTCTTCAGAGATGCGCTCGATCTGGAGTGAGGAACAAAAGCGTCTTCTGTGGCGTACATTGTGGGTTGCCATGGCTGAAAAGCAAACCAAATGGAATTTGGTGACCCGTCAACAGGTCGCTGACCTGAAAGTTCATGTGGCTGAAGTGGATTTAATAAAAACCTTCGAGGTTGAAGAGAAGATTCAGCATGATCTAATGGCTGAGATCAACGTCTTTGCTTCTCAATGCCCACAGGGCGGGGGGATTATTCATTTAGGTGCCACTTCAATGGATATCAAAGACAACGCAGAAGTGCTTCAGATGAGGCAAGCATTGGATTTAAATCTTAAAAAACTCAAAGGTTTGTTGAGTGTGCTTGCAAAAAGAATTGAAACCTATGCTGGTGTGGTAGTGATGGCGTTTACACACCTGCAACCAGCAGAGCCTACAACGCTGGGCTACCGACTGGCGAATTTTGCCCAGGATTTGCTGCTAGATTATGAATCCCTTTCAATCATCCGCAGTGAACTGAAGGGCAAAGGTTTCAAAGGTGCTGTTGGTAACGCTGCTTCTTATACAATGCTTTTCGGTGGGCTTGAAGAACAACACCGTTTTGAGACTCTGATGAGCCGGGCTTTGGAATTGCCGTTTTTTGAGGTGGCGACACAGACAAGTACTCGAAAGCAAGATTACATCGTGCTCAGTGCATTGGCTGGGCTTGCTGGGAGCGCATATAAATTTGCCTTCGACCTGCGCTTGTTGCAATCCGAGGTGATCGGTGAGGTGGGAGAACCTTTTTCCGAAGGGCAGGTAGGCTCATCGGCGATGCCATTCAAGCGTAATCCAATTGAAGCCGAGAAGATCGATTCACTGGCTCGTGCTGTGTCAGTTGCGCCATTGACCGCATGGAATAATTATGCCCATTCTCTACTCGAACGAACGCTTGATGACAGTGCCAACCGCCGTACACTTTTCCCCGAAACCTTTCTTGCAGTGGATGAAATACTGATGACGCTGACAAAGATCATCAATGGGTTGCGTATTAACAAGACAAATATACAGCGCAATATGCATACGTTTGGACCGTTCGCTGCAATCGAACGTGTGCTGATGGCCGCGGTAAAAAAGGGGGCAGATCGCCAGGTAATCCACGAAGAACTGAGGGTGCTCAGCATGGCTGCCTGGCAGGCGATTCAAGAAGGACGGACTAATCCACTGTTCGATTTGGTAAAGGAGGCAGAACAGGTTTCACGTTGGGTGACTCCGGATGAAATCACGCAATTATTTAAGATCGAAGAATTTACCGGTATTGCTGAAACACGCTCGCGCGAAATGGCGCATCAGATCCGAGAACGCATCCATTAAAAGAAGATTGTAATTGCTCACTAGCATCGACCTGATCATTCTTGTGAATCCAATCTGCGGTTTTCCCGTTAAGCTCACGGATAATTTATCACAGGATTGATATACAATGCTTGTACTGATGAATCCTAAGTAAAGAAGGATTGTTCCATGTCAAAGCGAAATATTGTACATATTGAAATCCCTGCTGCCAACATGGCAAAAACCGGTCAGTTCTACCAGGATTTGTTTGGCTGGAAGATCACCCGTGAGGAATCCATGAATTACACATTGTGGGAACCCGCCGTAGGTCCCGGTGGTGGATTCAGTCCGCTGGGCGATGACATTAAACCTGGGGATGTAATAATCTATGTGGATAGTCCCGACATCGATGCTGATCTTAAGCGGGCAGTTGAATTAGGCGGTACCCTGGTCACACCGAAAATGGAAATCGCCGGGGTGGGGTGGTTTGGAATTTTCAAAGATCCAACCGGTAACCGGATTGCGGTGTACACAAGCAAAAACCCGGAATACAATAAATAGTCACGAAAACCCGAAATCAATCAGATTTCGGGTCTTTATTTAGATAAGCTGAATAACTGGATCAAATAAGATTTCTCTTGAATCAACGCGTACAATTTGATCGTCAGGATTAGTGCATCAATTTATGGCAATACCAACATAGTATTTCGCAATTTTCAGCTGACTCGCCGCTATTCTTATCGATCATTTGCGTTTCCCAGGCACCTTGAAGGTCACCTTTTCCACGATTTGCGAATATAAGTGGGGCTGCGCAGCGATAATTCTCATGGTTATGCTCATAACGTTTACATTCGCAACTTCCCCCGGATTTCTTCCACGCTTCCTGGATGATTTCATCTGAAAAAGCCATAATGGTTCACCTCCGTTCGTTAATGGTTAAACAACTAACTTGAAGAAAAGATGCAGTCTTTCACTGTTTAATCATAATCATATTTTTATAAATCAACAATTCCAAGGACAAGATTAGAAATGAAGTGATCCATTTCATGCTATAGTAACCTTGAAAAAAGTAATGACAAAACTCATCACAACCGAAGAACGCATCAGCAAGGCGCGCCAGTTCATGGAAAAGGCACGCCAGGAACCTATTATATCCCAGGGAATATTCCTGGACCTGGGGTATGTTGCAAGGGTTAAGGATATTCTACGACAGGCGCGCGACCTGGTGAAATACATCCAATTTCAGCCCAGCGTCGATGCGGATACCAAGCGTTCCGTTTTGGAAATGATACAGGAAATGGATCGTCTCGAAAAAGAGCTTTTGCATCGCAACTGAGCGGGGAGATTAACTTCGCTTTACACTTTTCGCGTCACCCGGTGGAGGTGGTTGGGCTTGGTCTGCATGAATTCAGCGCCTCTGATGGAAGACGGATGGCGAAGTGCTTTATGTTTCCTGGCGGCTTCCAGGTCAGAGCGGCGGATGAGGTAACCGGTTACGCGAACGAATTCCGAGTTGGCGCTACCGATGGAAAGGTTTCGCACACCCTCCTTGAAAGCACCATTAATGATATCCAACACTGCTTCCGGGTTATTGGCGGCAGTCTGATCAAATTCCAGGATGGTGCTCGTTCCACCCTCAATATGGGATTGTGCGTTGCCCTCGGTACGAAGATGTTCGTATAATTCGGGTTCCTCACCGGAGGGGATGCGCACCCCTGGAGTAACATCCACATCCGTGCTGATGCCCACCTGGGCGTGGAAACATGCGGTGTCATCCCAGCCTTCGCAATACGGTACAGAGAATCCCTTCAAAGCATGGTGCATGGCTGCAACCATATCTGCCGCCAACCGGTTGGCTTGGTCATCATGCCCGTAGCGCGCCTGCGGACGACCCAGGCGGATCATCATCTCGTTCACACCCTCTGCTAATCCATACACGGCAGCGTAGGCAGTAAATTTGTCCTTTTCCAACAATCCTTCGTCAATCCAATAGTTTTGCTCAAACCAGCCTACATCTTCGATAATGGTTCGGATGCGGGTCTGGATTATTTCTATCTGCTTCTCAGCCACCATTGGGATGACGCGTGTCAGCAAGTCATCAATGGAGGGTTCGGCAAGCTTTACCATTTCTTTAAGATTGACGCGCACCAGGGTGAAGATACCACCTCCCAGGCGCATGGCATTGTAACAGGAAGCGATCGCATAATCCTCCCCCCAATCCCGGACCATCCGGAGATGGTTGAGGAAATAGGGTTTCGTGAGTTCCAGGGCGTTCCCAATAGCCCTGATAGCAAAATCGTGAGGAGTAACCTGTGGATCATACCGCAACGACAAGTTGGTGATGGTTTTTAGTTCGCGTTCGATATCCAGCAGCATTTCACCGATGTGCGTTTTTTGTGGACCGATATTTGCGTGAACAAACGCGCTTGGGTTCAAACGGTCCACCAGCAGCCAGAACGAGCGGAAGATCTTGCGGGCTTCCTGTGGGTTGACTGTATCAACGTAGGGTTCGAGCAACTCATCGATACGCCCAATAAAAACAGGTAAACCTTCACAAGGGACATATTTGTATGCAGTGATCAAACTTGCCGTGGCATCATACAGGTCAACAGCAGGTTTCAATTCCAAAAAAGCAGATCCATTTTTCAAAAGCCTGTCATATCGCGGTGCCACGTACCGGGGATGATAGGGAGCCGCACCCTCGTTCAATAGACAAATGACGCCTTCCTCGATCATGGATCGTGCTTCGGAAGAGATTGAAGGATATGCTAAAGAGTCCATGGCGATTCCTGCCAGTGAATCCCGCTTTTGTTCGTAAATCAGCTCATGCGAGTGCAGGATTTCCTGGATTGCTCTCTTAAATTCGGGCAATTTTTCGGGTGTCAATCCCTCGGTAAGGTTTTCAAATGGCAGGAAAGTACTGGGAAGGGCTTTTTTGGTTTTCATACATCATCCTTTATCAAAGAGAATGTGAAACATGCAGCAAGCCCTGTTCTTGCGCCAGGGAAACGAAATGGTCCATTGTCTCATCCGCGGGAGATTCCCAACCAAGGGCGGCTCCGACGGTGCCATGCGGGCGGAAGCGCAGCAGCTGGAATGGTATGGCAGGATCCAATTTTTTGAGGAAATGTGCTGCTTCGATAATTTCCTTTTCCGTGTGGAAGCCAGGCACCACTACTTGGTTTATACCTTGCAGTTTGCCCTTTGAATGCATAAACGTGATTGTTTCCAGCACGGGGAATACTTCAAATCCGGTTAACTGCTTGTGCTTATCGGCATCCATGATCTTCAAATCCACCAGCGCCATATCCAACATCTGGAGTAAATCGTCATATTTTTCCGGTCCAGCAAAACCGTTCGTTTCGATCAGCGTGGTCAATGAACTATTCGATTTGATGATCTTAAAAAAATCAACCAGGAAATCCATCTGCAAGGAAGGCTCGCCACCCGAAACGCTTATCCCGGACACAAAACTGGTCGATGATCGAATCTCATGCCATAGTTCATCCGGCGTTACCTGCTTGACTTTGGGTGAACTAAAGCGTGGACAACCTTTAATACAGGTATCGCAACCGGTGCATACGGCTTTATCCCAACTCACAAAACCTCTTTGCATTGTCAGGGCACCACTTGGGCAAAGCGGAACACACGCCCCGCAAGAATTGCAGCGATTAATGGTGAAAGGATTATGACAGTAAAGACAGTGAAAATTGCACCCCTGCAGAAAAACCACCACCCGGTTTCCGGGTCCATCCACAAAGCTCTGTGGGAGGACATGGTTGACCAATCCCAATGTGCTTGTGGATGAGGAATGCGTGGAAAGTGATCGTTGGACAGCAACCATTTCGATTTATTTTTAGGAATCCCAATAATAAGACTATAACAGTCCTAATTATAACAAGTGAAACCTTATTGGGCAGGTTTTACCGAAATAGTCGATGCCAGCTTTTCGATTTCACTTAATGTTGGCAGGGTGGTTGCAGCGCCGATAAATCCGACTTTCAACGCGCCAGCTGCCACTCCCAGACAGACACTGCGGGGGAGATCCAACCCCTTGACAAACCCATACAGCAGCCCGGAGCGAAAGGCATCGCCTGCACCGGTGGCGTCCACTGCAGTCACTTTGGGAGGGGTTACGGTAAATCCAGTTCCTGTTTTGTCCAGGACAAATACATCCTTGCCGCCATCGGTTGTGACAACGATTCCTTTACTGACGGATTGCAATTTCCTTGCATGTTGCTGCACATCAACACCAGGGAACACATTGCGGATATAACTGGCAGAATTGGTGGCGATGCTGGTGAACGGCAACACTGCATGGTCCGCCCAAATGACATCCCCGATGGTTGTCAGCGCGCCCGCCTCGATGGTATCCCGGGCAGCGTTCATGCGTTCCGGGCCGCCATATAAATCCAAGGCCACATAGTGCGCTCCTTTCAGCATGAAAGGTGCAAAAGGCAGTTTTGGTGTTTGCGGATAATAAAATATCAGAAACGAACGTTCACCATCCGGGGTGACGATGGCGCGCGTGTACGGGGTGGGGATATCCAAACGCCGTTCGACAAGGCTGAGATCAAGTTGTGCATGCTTTTTCAGCCAACCCCACAACCATTCCCCGTACTGGTCCTGACCGATGAAATTACCAGCCAAACCCACCGGAATCCCCATGTTCGCCAGCCAGACACCGGTATTGGCAGCAGCGCCACCGATGTGGTAACTTTCAGCCCTGGGAAAAACTGCAATTTCGGGTGTTGGCAGTTGATCTGCCAGGATGATGTTATCGACGCCCAGTTCACCATAACAAAAGACATCCAAGTGATCCATGTTCATTCCTCACAATTTTGTATATACGACCAGATTAGGTCGTGACAGCGTTGAACATCGACATCCAAAACCACGGAAGCGGCGTGAAGCCCAGCTTCTGCATCGGAAAAGCGCGTGACCCCGCGAGAGATTTTATCCCGCAATTCCACGCAGACATCAACATCTTTGTTTTTGAAAAGTGAATTATCCAGGATAAATGCCAATGCCACAGCATCATGCAATGCGCAACCGCCATTTTCCCAGCCCATTTCCTCCATCCGGTCGATCCAGACTGGTGCCATATCTTTGAGCAACCGGGTAGCTGGATGGGTTCCATTTAAATCAGCAAATTCCTTCCGAGTGAACACCATCCGGCGGGTGATGTTGAGTCCAAGCAGTGTTGTTTTCCAACCTGCCGTGAATACGATATGGGCGGCTTCGGGGTCGCTGCGGATATTGAACTCAGGTAGATCTGAATCGCTTTCATAAGAACCTCCCATCACCACCACTTCCTTCACCAAGGGCACAAAATCCGGTTGCAGGCGGGCAGCCAATGCCAAATTGGTCATTGGACCAATGGACAGCAGCGTGATTTCACCAGGATGAGCCTTGACCAAGTCGATCATTAATTGTGCGGAGGTGGGAAGACTTTCCGGTACTGGAAATGGCAGCGTGGGTTTGTAATTTGCCTGCCATTCTGCGAACCAATCTGGTCCTTCCAGCAGGGGCAAGTTCGCACCGCGTCCCAAAGGTACGTCATCCCTCTTGCAGAAAGAACATAGGCGACTGAGATTGATCATGGCATCCGGGCAAGGCACATTACCATACACACTTCCGGCACCTGCCAGGCGCAATTCTTTGCTGGTCAAAAGCATGATGAGCGCAGCTGCATCATCGATCTCTGCTCCCAGAGTTCCCAGCCCAACATCGGTATCCACATAAATGAATGGTTTTCCCATTTTCACCCTTGGAATAAATCAGGGGTGCACGTCACCTGCACCCCTGAAATTCACGTGCGATTCAAGGAAGTTGTTCGTAAATAATTGCTGTTAATGCTTCCCTTCAGCATCGATTACTTGTTTTTCCGCATGCAATTTCGCTCGGAAGCGGCCGCGTGCAACGCTTTCCCAGACCTTGACGCGCAGTGCAATGACGATTAACACAAACAATGTGGCAAAATTCGGGATCATTTCCACCAGGTTCGGAGGAAGGTCAGTGACATTTTGGATGCGCACCGAAAAGGCTTCCGCAAAACCAAAGAACAGGCTGGCAAAAGCGGTTCCTACCGGGTGGTTCATGCCAAACAGCGCTGCAGCAATAGCTGTCCAACCGCGACCGTTGCTCATATTGCGGGTGAATAACTTGAGATGACCGATCGAAAGGAAAGCACCGCCCATGGCAGCCAGCATCCCTGATAACGTCAATGCGAGGGTCTGGATCAAGCGGGCATTGATGCCTACCGTTTCAGCGGCTTCCTTGTTTTCCCCAACGGCGCGGATATGCCTGCCAAATTTTGTTTTGTACATCACCACATAGATGACCACGACGAGGATCCAGGAAGCGTACACGATGAGGTTGTATCCGCTCAAGACTTTCCCCAGGACGGGTATGTCCTTGATAAGCGGGATCTGATAATCGGGAAGACGCTGGATGGAAGGATCGGACCAGGAACCAACATTGCCAAACAGGATGCGCATCACAAATACCGTGAGCTCGAGGATGATCAGGTTGAACGCAATTGCCAGGATAACCAGGTCGACTTCGTATTTGTGATAGAGGAAAGCAAAGAGTAATCCAAGCAAACCGCCGGAGAGGATGGCAACGAGGACTCCCAGATATGTATTGTGGAATAAATACGCCGCTAGGATACCGATGAATGCACCAAGCAGCATCTTGGATTCCAATGCCAGGTTCAGGATCCCGGCCTTGTTACAAATGGCGCCACCTAAAGCCGCCAGCAGGATAGGGGTGGCAAGGCGGATACCGCTGTTCAATAATTCGACAGTAAAAACGCTGAAGAAGCCTTGCATTAGCTGCTTTCTCCTTTCGCCTTGTTTTCCTTGCGTTTGGCAAAGAACTTGCGAATGGCTTCGATATTATTTTCGTAGAATTTACGGGCTGCAACGAAAAGGATGATGAAACCGATGATGGTGCCACCCAGTTCGCGTGGGATCTTGACCTGGGTTTGCAAACCCAACTGCGCTCCCAATTTGAGACCTGCAAACAGGAACGCAACGATGACAACGCCGATCGGATGAGTTTGTCCAAGGATGGCGGTCGTTAACCCATCAAAACCAAGCCCGGTCGAGAAACCGGACATGATGCGACGGTGAACACCCAGCACTTCCACGGCACCCGCCAGACCTGCCAAAGCGCCTGAGATGATCATGGCACGGATGGCAGCATTGTCGCTGGGGATGCCACCAAAGAGGGCAAATTTTCGGGATTGTCCCGCCATGCGCTGTTCGTAACCGGCTTTGGTACGCCATAAATAAACCAGTATGATGACGACAGCGGCAATGGCGATGATGAAACCAATCCCCCATTTCGAACCCTGGAAGAAAGCCGGCAGGACAGCTGTTTGATCAATCAATGGCGAATGGGCGGTCGTGCTGCGGTCGGCGCGCATGGGGAATTGCACCATGAATTCAACAAACACAGCAGCAATGGCATTCAACATGATGGTTGCCAGGAGTTCGTTGACCCCCAGCTTAACTTTTAGAATGCCCGGGATCCACCCGTACAAGGCGCCTGCCAGCATAGCAGCCAGGATGATGACGATGGGGTGCAGGATTGCAGGCAGATGAATGGCATAACCCAAATACGCTGCAACCACAGAACCCATCAAGTATTGGCCTTCCTGCCCGATGCTGAACATCCCAGAGCGGAAGGCTACGACAGCGGAAAGACCGGTCAGGATGATCGGAGTTGCGCGTTCAAAAGTTGTGAACAATTGACAACTGGATTGAGCGTTCTTGCAGCCAAAGGCGGCGGTGAACAGAACCCTGTAGGATTCAAAGAGGGGTTTCCCGGTGATGAGAATGAGAATCCCCATCAGAATTAATCCTGAAAGAACGGCCAGCATAGGGACCAGGATGGCATTAAGGATTTGGCGTATGCGTTGTTGGGTCATATGCTATCCTTTCTTCCGTGGATCGGCTTTGGCTTTTTTCAGGTCATCCATGCTACCGCCAGCCATGAGAATGCCAACTTCTTCTTCGGTGGAGACTTTTTTAGCGTCCAACTCTCCCTGGATCTTGCCACGATAGAAGACGAGGATCCGATCGGCAAGTGACATGATCTCATCCAATTCAACCGAAACAAGGAGGATCCCGCACCCTTTGTCGCGTGCTTCCACCAGCGTTTTGTGCACAAATTCGATACTGCCTACGTCCAGCCCGCGCGTGGGTTGGTTGGCAATGATCATCATCGGTGAACCTGCAAGTTCACGTCCCACCACGATTTTCTGAAGATTGCCGCCGGAAAGCATGGAAATTCCTTCACCCGGTTTGGCAGCCATGATGGAAAAAGCTTTGATCACCGAACTAGCGAAATTGCGGATGGTCTTTGTGATGAGAAATCCCATCCGACTGTATTCCGATTGGTTGTAGCGGGACACGATGAGATTTTCATCCAGGGTGGTCTGCAAATTCAAACCAACCTTCATTCGATCCTCCGGAATATGAGCCATGCCAAGGTCTCTGCGTTGACGAACCGTTGTGTGGGAGATCTCCTTGTTTTTAAAGAAGATTTTTCCACCGTCCAGTGCTTTCATGCCGGAGACAACTTCCACCAACTCGGTTTGACCGTTGCCACTCACACCCGCAATACCGAGGATTTCTCCTGAATGTAATTTAAAAGATACATGTGAAATGGCAGCAAGTCCGTTAACATCGGCAACACTGATGTCTTGAGCTTCGAACACCGGTTCACCGATTTTTGCCGGTTTCTTATTTACCTGCAAAAGGACTTCTCGACCGACCATCATGCGGGCTAGGTCAGGGATGTCGGTATCCTTGATACGCTTGGTGCCGACCATCCGTCCGTTGCGCATGACGCTCACGCGGTCAGCAACGTGTAATACTTCAATTAACTTGTGGGTAATGAAGATCACCGTGAACCCCATTTTTGTCAAACCATGGACGACGTTAATTAATTCATTTACTTCCTGGGGTGTTAAAACGGCTGTGGGTTCATCCAGGATCAGGATCTTAGCCTGGCGTTGAAGAACTTTTAAGGATCTCAACTCGCTGCTGCATCCCAACCGGTAAATCACGGATCCGGGTTGCGGGATCAACATGCAAGCCAAATTTCTTTGCCAATTGGCTGACTGCTTCATTTTCTTGTTTTGTCTTGAGAAAGCCAGCCGTATTCGGTTCTATTCCCAGCATGACATTCTGGGCGACTGTAAAAGAGGGGATCAGTTCAAAGTGCTGATGCACCATGCCGATGCCGTTCTTAATGGCATCATTCGGATGACCAACACGGATTTTTGTACCTTCAATAAAAATTTCACCGGAATCCGGTTTGATCAGACCATACAGAATATTCATCAGAGTGGTCTTCCCGGCTCCGTTTTCTCCGACCAGGGCATGTACTTCGCCTTTTTCGACCGAAAAATCGACCTTGTCATTGGCGAGCACATCGGTGGAGGAAAAATATCTGGAAATACCTTTCATTTCAAGCACTGGCACCATGAAAGCAACCTCCATGCTGACCCCGGAGTGTTGCACTCCGGGGTCATTGATGTTTCTATTTGTTAATAAATTATGGAGCAGCGATTACTGCCACGCATTCAGGAGTTTCAGGGACGAATGCGTCGCAAACTTTTAACGTGCCATCCAGGATCTTGGTTCGATACGTCTCAACCAATGCCTTGACTTCCGGGAGCTTGGCAGTGAGGTCAGCAGGACCTTCGGTTTCGAATGTGGTTGAACCATCATCCCAAGATAAACCGGCAAACCCTTCCTTTAGACCACGTTTCTGGAACCCGCCGACGAACGTACCTTCGGTTACCAGCTTGATGGGTTCAAAGGTGGTCATATCGGTTTTCTTCAGTGAAGATACGATCACGTGACCAGGCTGAATATCGTCCTGGTTGGAGTCAACACCGATGGCGAACAAATCGCGTTGGGCTGCAGCTTCCAAAACACCTTCACCGGAGCGACCGGCGACCTGGTAGATGATATCAGCACCCTGGTCATACAGACCGAGGGCGGTTTCCAAACCGAGGGTCGGGTTGGAGAAGTCGAAGCCGAGGTAGCTTACGAGCACTTTGCAGTCCGGGCAGACTTCCAGGACACCCTGCTTGTAACCATAATAGAACTGGTTTAAACCAGGTGCATCACCACCGACCACGGCACCCACAGTCTTGGTGCGGGTGAGGCTGCCGACAATAACACCCACGAGGAAGCTGGATTCATGCACGTCGATTTGATAGGCGATCATGTTGGTAGGCAATGTTTCAAGGAAGATTTCCGAAGGGGATGCGAATTTCTGATCCGGGAACTCGGTTGCAAGACCAGTGAACAAGGTGGCATCCATAGCCAAACCGAGGACGAGATCATATCCTTGGGCAATGGCACCGCGCAGGGCGGCTTCGTGTTCGGAAACACCATTGGTTTCAATGATGTCGCATTTTACCGGCAGTTCGGCGTTCGCGCGCTCGATACCGCGGGCTGAAGCATCAATGAACGAGCGGTCGCCCAAGGGGTTGGGGGTGATCAACGCGCAGGTGTATTTGGGTGCTTCGGTCGTGGTTGCTTTCGGCGCACAGCCAACCAACACCATTGATAGAACAATGATGATGGCGACGACAATTGTCAAACTCTTTTTCATTTTAAGTACTCCTCCAAAAAAATTTTCATACAGTTGGAAAATCGATATTAAAGAATAATTTGCTGAGCACCTCCTCGATAGTTTCTCGGTAGCTTCATATTAAAACGCAAACAGTGTCAAGGTAGTCCCTCGTGCACACTGTCTGAGAAATATCAATATATTTTCCATCCGATAATTGATTCAATTATATGCGTTTTTTACATCCGATGTCAAACAGCTCATGATCTTTGCGACATTTTTGTAATCACTTCGATACCACTTTGGATGACGGCATGATAAATCTTTCTCCCATATGCATGATTGGCTCGGCGGGGGTACCTGCGCCGGATGTAATCCGGTAATCCAGGCATATCCAAATCAATGGTTTCAGGGGCTTTCTTCATTTGAACGAGTTTGGGATAAGCATACAACATAAGCGATGTTTCCCACTCTGCAGCGTGGTCTCCGGCGAATGGCCAGGTGAGGGTTACATCTTCCAATTCCTGTACTTTCTCCTTGCAAAAATCGAATGCAGTAAGGAAAATACCTTGTATGGATTTGGCGTTTTTTATCCCTTCGGAGATGGCAGAGAAATGTTCGGTTTCGAAATGACCGCTGACGATGGCTGCCTTTGTAAAACCCATTTTTGCATACCCTTGCAGTAAATCCGTAATCAACCCAGCCAGTGTTTGCTCCCGCACCGTATCCACGGTACCAAAATAACCACGTTCTGCCTGGAGGTCCCTGCATATTCCACACGAAAGCAGCGGTGCAACACACACTCCCGTCGGTTTGGCTATAGCATCACAAATTGCTGCACTGAGGAGACTATCGACCCCCAGCGGTAAATGGTCTGCATGCCACTCAACGGTGCCGACAGGGATCAGGATGAGCGGGTTATGCAACACTATTTTTTGTAATTCGGAGGGGGATAGTTCGAGCAGATGGTTGGTTTTCACGCGTGTGCCTTGATTTAGTTTTCCATCAGTATACAGAAATCGCACAGTCATTTCAACCTATATATTTCTTTTGTAAAGTATTCATTCTTGCCCAGAAATACCGCTGATGTATGTAATTGACGTCCCTTGCGTCAAAAAGGGTTGATGGCAGGTGATGACATTACCAAATTTAACCGAAAAACCTTTTCGTCAACAGACGGTGTAGAAAGGATTAAGTTAGTTGACCGGGCTGGAGTTCCAGCCCGGAGATTTGTCTTAATCCTTCAGTTCACCGCTATCGAGCATCTTCATGATGCGCTTTAAATATGTCGTGTCCCGATCGGGAAGCTCGGGTTCCACCTTGGAACCCACCTCAAAGAAATGGCGACGCCCGCGTCCCAATTTCTTGCCTTCCGCGGTGTGCATATCCAACGCATATTCGGGGATCACCGGAGCGGTCTTTCCCAGCTCCGAGGAATGGCTGATCCAGTTGATCATTTCATCGCTTGAGCGGTCTTTTTTACACAAGCACAAATAACGTGTGGCATGGATTGCATACAGCTTCCGCTCACCCACAGCCCTGTCGCACACACGAACCATGTTAAAAAGACTCTGGATGAGCACCGGTGCCATTGGTTCGCCAAAGCCGATGTCTTCCACGGAAATGACTTTCAACCGGTGCCATAGGTAATCCTCCAGGGCAGGGCTGGTAAGGACCATCTCGTACGCCAACAGACAAGCATTTTCCGTATTTCCGCGGCGGATTTCTTTCTGTAACGCGGAAATGACCAGGTCTGCTTGTAAACCATGAAATGTCTTTACATCCACCCAGGGATCGCGAGCTGTATGGGACATATCAATCTCCTTTTTGTATTCGTTTTAAATAATCATGAATGATACCCGCAAACATGGCAGCGGTTATCGGCAAACTGCGGATGGATATCCATTCGTCCGGCGCGTGCGGGTTGCCGCCGTTGGGACCAAATCCACACAATGTTGGGATGCCAGACCCGATGAGCATATATCCTTCGTTCGCCGGACCGGCACCTTCAGCCTGCCAGCGCTTTCCGGTGAGTTGTTCCGTATAATCTTGAGCCGTAACTACGAGCGAATGGTCGGAAGGAATACTAGCTCCCGGGATATTCACCTTCACATGATACGTTATCTTTAAACCGGGTCGAGCCTGGGTAACCTCGTTGATCAATGAATCGATCTCTGCCAACAAGAAAAGCGGGTCCTGCCCGGGCATCAGCCGGATGTCGATTATCGCGACAGCTTTATCCGGCACGATGCTTTCATAACTCCCTCCGGTAAATCTTGTACCTGGAGTGATGGTGCAACCGAGTTTTTCAAACCCGGGTTGTGAAGGTGTATGGATATTCAATTTTTCAAGCCGCAATAGAAAATCCGCCAGCCCAGTGACAGCGTTGACGCCGGTCTTGTGCTGGTGCCATTCCAATAAACCGGCATGCACCGATTGTCCTTGCGCCTTTAACTCCAAACGCAATAACCCCCGGTGACCGATGCAAACAATATCGCTGGCATACGTATAAATTGCACCTTGAACAGGTAAAACCCCTGCGTTTAAAAGGTGTCGCACTCCCAGGGTGCTGCAGGCACCGGATTCTTCGTCGGCGACACCGGCGAGGATGACCGTTTCGTGGACAGGGTCAAGCAGATGCAACTCACGCAACAGCACCATTGCATACAATCCACAGGCAATCCCGGCTTTATTATCTGCTGCCCCCCGCCCGAACAGATTATCGTCTTGAATTTCTCCCGCAAAAGGCGGATGGCTCCATCGTTCCAGCGTGCCTTCTGCCACCGTATCCATATGTCCGATGAGCGCGAATCCGGCTTTTCCTTCCCCTAAAGTAACCAGTGCATTTGGACGCGAAAAATCCTTTGCCTCCATCCGGCACGAAAAACCCAATCGCCTGGCTTCTTTCAGGATTCGTTCCGCAACCCCTTTTTCCGGGTGGCGACCGTTCACCGATGGGATGCGGATCAGGTCCTGCAAAAAGACCAGCATGGGTTCCTTGTAGGAAACCGCGGTTTTCAGCAATTTACTGTTTGGGATTGGCATGTTTATTTCAATCCATTGACAAACAAATCCACAAAACGCGGTTGATCGATTTCCATGATGATTTCTGCATTGGCGGGATTTTTCCTTGTACCCATCCAATCCACGCACATCTGTCCGCGCGTATGGGTGCCGGTCAATTCAATCGAAACATGCCGAGTTTCAGCCGACTTAACGATATGTGGTTCAATGGCAACTGCCATCGCCAGTCCATCCGGTGCAAACAGCACTTCCTGATGAAGCACATTTTGGATATACGTTCGAACGGGATGACTGGTATCTTCGAAGAATTTGGACTTAGTGGTCTTCAAATTGAAGATGCGTTTCAGATCTTCACTGGTCAGTAAATGTGCGAGGGTGGTTTCCCAGGTGAGGATGGTGGTCATCGGCCACGCGGATAGGACCATGTGGGCTGCTTCGGGATCGGTGAAGAAATTAAACTCAGCGGTCACATTGGCGGTGTTCCCGCGGCTGTAGTGTGCGCCACCCATGACGACCAGTTTTTTAACCTTGGCGGGAAGTGTGGGATCCAGGCGAAGCGCTACCGCCAGGTTAGTGAGTGGTCCAATAGCAATCAGGATGATCTCGCCCGGATGCTCATTTGCCAACCTGACAAGGGCGTTGGAGGCATGCTCCTTTTCAACCGTACGTTTGGAAGATGCTAGGTAGCAGTCACCCAATCCATCTTTACCATGCACGAATGAAGCATGAAAGGGAACGTTAATGAGAGGTGCTGCACACCCGGCATAAACCGGCACATTCTTGCCCGCGGCGTCCAATATCTTCAAGGCGTTTGCAGTGGTGTGCTCCAGCCCGACATTGCCGTTCACGGTGGTAAGGGCTTCGACCTTAACATCCGGATATGCCAGGGCGAGAAGGATGGCGTGGGCGTCATCAACGCCGGGGTCGGTATCAATGATGATCTTTTGCATGTTCCCTCATTTCTTGACTTTCTTCATCAGGCGGTCGTGCTGCGTTTCCAGGCCGGTACGCGCCTTATCATGATCCACGGTGAGCCATTTATTCTTGCGATACAACCATCGCCCGTTCACCATCGTATCGGTCACATGCTGCCCGGTGACAGAATACACCAAGGCGGTGTAAACATCCTGCCCGTGATGGGGTGACCAGCCGATCTCATCAAGATCTAGTGCGATAAGGTCAGCTTTTTTACCGATTTCCAGCGAGCCAATTTCCTTTTCCATTCTCAAGGCGCGTGCCCCGTTCATGGTTGCCATTTCCAATATGTAACGCGTGGGTATAGCTGCGGCATCCCGTTTAAGGAGAGCCAGCACCTTGCCAGTCAGTGACATTTCCTTGAACATGTCGTAACTGTTATTATTGGTAACGTTATCGGTGCCCAATGCCACGTTGACCCCTGCTGATCTCAATTCGACCAAAGGAGCTATTCCTGCAGCATTACGCATACCAGAAGAGGGAGCAAACACCACTGTGAATGGTTTTCCTGTAAGAGTTGGAAAGTCAGCGGGGGATAGAGTGATGCTGTGGGCTGCCAGGATGGGGAATTTGAGAAAACCCATTTTTTCCAGCTGCGTGATGGCGCTGTGCCCGTATTTTCCCTGGCAGTAGCGCTCCTCTTCATCCCCGGTGCCAAAGTGGGTGTGGAAACCCACGTGGAATTTTTCTGCCAGTGACAATTCGATCTGCATGGCGATTTCGCTGTTATCTACAAAAAAGGCATGCGGACCCAGCCAGGGAGTCAACAATGGATCACCCTGCAACTTTTTAATGAAGGATGATGCCGCAGTAATTTCCCTTTGACGGGCTTCTTCTTTGCCTAGTTCCACAATTCCGTATGCCAGCACTGCCCGTAAACCACTTTGGCGGACTTCCGGGAAAACTCGATCCATCCAGAAGTACTGGTCGGCAAAGCAAGTTGTTCCCGTGCGGATCATTTCAGCACAAGAAACCGCCACGGCAGGAGGGAGCATATCAGGATCCATGTCCAGTTCCAGTACGCGGATGGTGTTGTACCAACCTTCCAACGTGAACAAGGTGTGCCCTTCCACGTGACCGCGGAATAGGG
Source organism: uncultured Chloroflexia bacterium (assembly GCA_963699305.1). Lineage (GTDB taxonomy): Bacteria > Chloroflexota > Anaerolineae > Anaerolineales > Anaerolineaceae > JBGQAS01. The sequence continues at coordinate 2,233,496 of OY969431.1, forward strand.
ACATGGGTGTATGCGTGTGCGCGTTGATCAACCCAGGCATGACCAGGCGGGATTTTAAATCAACGATCTTATCGAACTTGCGTTTTGGGGAGAGCTTTTTAACCCCATTCAATTCCACGATGCGATCATCCTCCACCACCATGTAACCGGGACTGAAGATGTGATCGGCGGAATCGAGCTGCACAAGCGTATCACACGTGATCAACGTGGCTGTCATTATTGGTCCTCCAACAGCTTCAGGAGTTCTTCCCGGTGCGGCATGGAAGGCATGGCGCCTTTGCGCGTTGTGGCAAGCGCACCAGCCGCCGCCCCCCAACGCACTGCTTCCGGTAAGGGTTTACCCTCCGAAAGCGCCACTGCCAGTCCCCCATTGAATGCATCCCCCGCAGCAACCGAGTCTATGGAATTCACCTTGAATGGTGGGATAAAACCGGATTCCTTGGAATTCTTAACAATACACTCCCTGCGCACCCATTTTTATAACAGCAGTTCCAACCCCGCGCCGGATTTAATTCATCCGCGGCTTGCAAGGCGCTGGTTTTATCTTTGGGACGAAAACCGAGCAGTACCTCAGTCTCAATTTCGTTGGGAGTGATTACATCCAGGCGTGGATATGTTTCCGCGGGAAGGATCTGTGCCGGTGCAGGATCGAACACCACCGTTACACCCAGATCGTGGGCGATTTGCACCACCTGCAGGGTGGCATCCATATTGATTTCTAATTGCACCAGGAGTACCTGGGCGGATTGCAACGCCAGGCTGGCATTGGCGATATCACTTTGATTCAGGGTCAGATTGGCACCCGAAACGATGATGATGGAATTTTCGGCATTTTCATCTACACTGATGACTGCCAGTCCTGTTCCTTGTAAAGGATCCACCTGAACCAGGTTGGTGTCCACATTTTCGGAAGAAACAATCTTTAATACCTCACGCCCGAATCCATCATTTCCAACCCGTCCGATGAATTTCACCTGTGCACCCAGCCGGGCGGCTGCCACTGCCTGGTTATCACCCTTGCCACCAGGAACCGTGATATACGAGCTGCCGCGCAGCGTTTCTCCCGGCTGCGGCAAGCGGGGCACGTAGGTGGTCAGGTCCATGTTGATGCTTCCAAAAACGACAATACTCATTGAGATGTCTCCTTGGAATGATAATAGAAGGGTGAGTCGGGCAAAATCATTATACACGCAGCATGGAAAAAATCCCCAGGATTACACTATAATTTGGTGGATTACCCACGCGGAGGTGAATGAATGGAATGGCACATAAAATGTGACGCAAAGGAAATTGCACGGTATGTTTTCTGCCCAGGTGATCAAAAAAGAGCTTTGAAAATCGCTGAGCATTTTGATTCGCATCACCTTGTGACAGAGAGTCGAGGATATACCGTATATTCAGGTGAGTACAAAGGCATCCACATGACCGCTTGTGGCACCGGGATGGGCGGTCCTGCAGTTGCCATTGGGGTGGAAGAGCTGGCACATATGGGTGCAGACACCTTCATTCGTGTCGGTTCCTGCGGTGTTTTCCAGAAAGGTCAGATTCCCGGTGATGTCATTGTTGCCAGCGGAACGGTGCGCCTTGGCGGTACTGCCAATGCCTATTTGCCATTATCTTATCCCGCCGTCCCCACGTTCAAGGTGCTGCGGGCATTGGTTGAAGCCGGGGAAGAATTAAAGATCCCCACAACGGTGGGTGTTGGAGCAGCCGGGGATGCCTTTTATGCCCCCCATGATCCCGCAGCCCGGGTGAATATGAAGGATATCGGGCTGGTATTTGTGGAAATGGAAAGCGACACCCTGTTTATCATCGGGCAGGTTCGGAATTGGAGGACAGGTGCCATCTTTGTCTCCGACGGAGCCGCGGGAGTCACCAAACCGGAGTCCGGTGAAGCCGACTTTCGCCGCGGAGAAAAGGATGCAATCAAGGTTGCCATCCAGGCCATGTGGAAGATTGCTCAGGAAGATAAGAAGAAATAAGTCTATTTAAAGCAAACCGGTTGTCGATTCAACCGGTTTTTTCTTTTATTCGGGAAGGTAGATGTTTTTTTCGCATTGGGGATTTACGGGGAAATATTCCTGCCAATGGGTGGGAAAAACGGTTGGTGGCAACAAAGAGCAGAATGAACGCGATGATGGCGCCACCCAATTCGCGCGGGATGTGTGAACCGATCTGTAATCCCGTGATGGCACCGCTGCGCAATCCTCCCAACAAGAGACCGAAAAAGACGACACCCAACGGGTGCAGGTGACTAACGAATGCCACGATTAATCCATCGAAATCGGTGAATGCCGTGAAGGTGGTTACAAAATGATATTGGACACCCAGCACTTCCAAAGCACCCGCCAATCCCGCCAGGGCACCGCTGAGCAACACAGCACGCAGGAGGGGCAAGTGCGGTCGGATACCACCGTACCGGGCAAAACGCGGCGCCTGGGCTGTGGCACGGATCTCCAGACCGCGTGTGGTGCGCCATAAATATACAAAGACAAGCAGCGCTGCAGCCAGGGCAATAAAAAAACCCGCCGTAAATTTTGTGCTTGGAATGATCGGCAAGAGAAGCGTGGTGTCACTCAGCCTGCCTAATGGAAATAATCCAATCACAAGACCAGCAAGAGGATTGAGAAGAAAGGTGGAGATGATTTCGTTGACACCAACGAATTCTTTAAGAAGGGCGGGGATCAGTGCCCAGAGCGCACCGAAAATCATGGCTGCCAATATTGCAACCGCGGGATGAATACCCGCGGGAAGGAGAATCCGGCTGCCTATCCAGGTGGCGGCTGCGGCTCCCACCATCATCTGCCCCGCTTGTCCAAGCGAGAAAAATCCCGCTCGCAGCGAAACAGCAGCGGAAAGTCCGGCGAGGATGAGTGGAGTGGCAAAGGTGAGCGCGGTTACCAATGCGCAGCGACCAGCACCGGGGTTACAGGAAAAACCGGCGTTGAACAGGTTCCAATATGTGGTGAAAGGGTTGGCTCCGGCAGCTAGGATCAACAAGGCTCCTGCAGCTAGCGCATAAAAGACTGGCAGGAGCAAAAGTGCGATGCGTCTCAGAATCGCAAGGAAGTGTGTCATGGAAATTCCGCTCAATCTTAACCGAAATCAAAGGATGTGCCAATAAGGAATTAAAAAAAATCAAATTTCGGTTTGTTGTACAATCCTTTTATGGATAAGATTGGCATGAGGTGAGGAAAATGAAAATTGAGCGGATCATATTTATCCTATTGATTATCCTGTGGGGTGCCTGGACGATCTCCTTGTCTTCTCAGGGAGATATTCATAATTCCCAGCCTACTACCGGGTTTGGGCATACTTTCAACCGTGACACCATTTTCGTACAATCCTTTTCCACCGACCAACGCAATCTTAAGAGCATTGGATTCTTCTTCAGCATGTCCCCGGATGCCGCCAGCCATGCCACTGTCAGACTTTACTTACGAAAGAATATTCTGGATGCGGTAAATGTCGCTGTCGGTGCCATTCCCGTTTCACCGGGATACACCGGCTGGCTGCAATTCTCGTTCAAACCCATCCCGGATTCTGCAGGGACAACCTTTGGTGCCATCCTGGTCACTGACTCGCAGGATGATTCGCTCAAAATTTATTCCAGCTTGTTGGACGTCTTTTCTGAAAATACCATGGCAGTCAATGGGCGCGTGTATCCCTATGATCTTTCCCTTATCCCATACTCATCCATCAACTTGGATAATTTCGTCCAGAATCTGCCCGGATCCCTGCTTTCTCTTGTTTTTATTCTTCTCATTTGTTTTGCATTGGTCTTATTGGGTACTGCATTGTTAACCATAACCGGCTACCGATTTACCAGTACTGTGTTGGAATGGCTGGTTTATGCGCTTGGTTGCGGCCTGGTTTTCCCGGGGGTTGTACTGTACCTGACGAGCGTATTCAAAATTAAATTCAACATCTTACTATTGGTTGCTATTCTCGGTTTGTTGGTGATTGCTGCAGTTGCATGTTATTTTCTTAATCGAAAAACAATCAAGAAACCGTTCTTTACATTGAAGATCTCTCCGGATGAAATAATTGTACTAGTTTGTTTCCTGCTCATCCTCATCCAGCGACTTATGCTGCTGCGCGGTGTGCAAACGCCCATTTGGATCGATGGATTGACTCATCAGAAAATGATCAACGATTTCAGCATCGCCCGCTTTTTACCATGGGACCTGAATTACCCGCAGGGATTCCACGCAGTTGTGGATTGGATCAACTTGGTCCTTGGAAATTCACAGCCATCCACAACCGAAATGACCGGGATCCTGCTGAGTGCCATTTCAGGGCTTGCGCTGTACGAGTTGGTAAAAAAATGTTTCGGCAAACTGTGGCTGGCTGCATCTGCGGTGTTGCTGTATTTGCTGGTATTCCCATTCCCCACCTACCTGCTTAATTGGAGCCGTTTTCCGCTTTTCCTTGGCATGGTGTTGCTGACCATCACTCTTTCGATGCTGCTCGTGCGGCGAAAAATACCCTGGATTTTACCGGTCGTAATATCCACCGGTATTGCCGTGGCACATTATGGCGCATTTCTGATGTGGCTCGGCATGGCGGGTATTTTGATCCTGGTGTCTTTGATCAAATTCCGCCAGCGGAAGCAGGACGTATGGTTCTATTTAAGCTTGCTGGCGATCCCTTTTATTTTCCTGGTGTACCGCCTGGTAGCCATGGTCCTCTCGGGCGAATTGGGATCCGTTGTGGCACAAAATGAAGCCTTCCTGAAGAAGGACGATTTGGATTTCCTGTTCCAATTGGTCATCAAACCCGGGGGAATATTCCTTGTTGCAACCAGCTTGGGAGGGATCATCGTTGGATTGGTCACCCGCCGCAAGTGGGTATTCCTTGCCCTGGGTTGGATTGCAGCAGAGTTCCTAATGTATGCGGCTCAGATCTGGATACTCGGAATAGCGGTATCCAACATCACCAACCTGGTCATCCTTTCCACGATCCCCTTGTCGATCATCAGCGGATTTTTCCTGGAATGGATCTGCAACGGTGTGCCCGCCTGGGCTGGGATATTAACATTGGTTATTGTTTCATTTTGCGGGATTTATTTCCAATTGGGATTGCTTACCCCAAAAACAAACCTGTTCAGTGAAGCCGATTTGGCTGCCATGGATTGGATCAAAACGAACACCCAGCAAGGGGATGTCTTTTGGGCGGGATCATTAAAATTTGGCGCAGAGAGGATCCCTTCGGATGGAGGGGGATGGATTAATGCCTACACTGGAAGGCAGATCGTCTACGAGGAAGAATGTGATACACCGTTCGATGAATTTCTACAATCCAACCCCGCGGACTATTTTTATTTTGGCGGAGGGATGCCTGGCTGTTATGCCGAGAAGTTATGGGAGATCTTTAACCAATGTCCTCTGATGTTTGACCAACAGAATGTCAAAATCATCATGCGATGCGATCCAGAAGCGCCTTAACCAGTACTAACTTTATGCAGTGTATTTCCGTTTCTGAAGGGCAGTTTGATACATTGCTTCGATCCGTTCGGGTGCAATATCGGATTGAATATTGTGCACGGGCACGAACACCCAACCACCGCCGGGAGCCATGATGTCAAATGTACGGCTGACATGATCCTTTAAATCTTGCAACGTGGCATTCGGCAATACCTGCTGGGTATCCACCCCCCCACCCCAAAAGCAAATATCCTTACCGAAATCCTTCTTCAGCCGGGGAAGATCCATTTTCGCTGCACTCACCTGGACAGGACTGAGTATTTCCACGCCTGCTTCAATCAGATCGGGGATGAGATCATACACGGAACCGCACGAGTGCAGGAAAATCTTGGCTTTCGTTTTCGAGCGAATAAAATCGAAAAGTTTCTTATGCCTTGGTTTGATGTACTGGCGGTACATTTTTGGAGAGATCCAGGGTGAAAGCTGCATTCCAAGGTCATCCCCCTGGCACACCACCTGCACATATTCACCAATCTCGCTCAGGTGAACATCCCAAAAACCGATGGCGTTTTCCAAATTTTTGTCCAACAATGCTTCGGCATATTTTGGATCACCGGCAAGGTCCATCAGGAAGTTATCGTAACCACGCAAGTTGCCGGACATTTCAAACGGTCCCATGGCAATATGTCCAAAGGAAATCGCAAATTCCGTGTCCTCAAAAAGATGTTTCGCGAATTCTTTTACTCCGGCAGTCCTTCCTGGAGCATAAGGGTCAGGGAAGACCGCCTCAGGTAAATCGTCGATGGTGCTCTTTGAAAGGGGATGCTCGATCATATCGTAATAATAGGCAGCTTTACGCCAGCGAATATTGAAATCATCATAAAAGGTGCCATCTTCCAACTCGCGCGTATTTCCAACAAACGTGGATGACGGTCTCGCTGGACGGATATCCACTTGGTAGCGCTGCAACACATCCTCCATCGGAAAAACCGAATCCATCATGCGGCTGATGACATAGGGGGATGGGTCAGCAGCCAGCTTCAGGTATTCACGAAGATGTATGTAGGCGATGCGGCAGATGGTTGTATTCTCTGTTGAACCCATATCGATGGGAACCATGTCGGGTTCCTGGTGGTTAAGGGCTGTCATTACTCGATCGCGAGAATTCATCGTTGATACTCCAATCCGAAACATTATACTAAAATATGAAAAGTGAACATCGGTGGAAGGGAGAGAAAGCAATGAAAAAGTTCCTGCGTGGTATTAAATGGACCGGGATAGTTCTTCTTGCTCTGGTCGTAGTATTGGCGGTCGTGGTTGCATCGCTTCCCAAAGGCCCTCGTGACTTGATGGTTTACGAGGATAAAAGCAGCGTGGAAAAAACAATACTCAAGGCTGATTCTTATGCCGTGGTTGCTGGGACTCCCTGGGCAAGCGAAGCTGCCATGGAAATGCTAAACAAAGGCGGCAATGCCTACGATGCCGCAGTGGCTGGGCTGCTTGTACTCAATGTGACCAACGGTATACATTCCAGTTTTCCGTGTGTTGTCCCAACGATGATCTACGATGCTTCCACCGGTGATGTACGTTCTTATATTGGTACAGGTACCGCTCCGCAAGCAGCGACGCTGGATAAGTTCACCGCCAAAGGATGGAAAACAATGCCATCCATCAACATGTGGTCTCAACTCGTACCAGCTTCACCGGATGTGATGATTGCATTGCTTCGTGAATATGGGACGTTCTCATTCGCGGATGTGGCTGCTCCTGCAATCAAGATTGCACAGGAAGGTTTTCCTGCTACCCGGCCGCTGTTGATGGATATGGGCGACTTCAATATCTTCATGCGCGCCGGGTACGCGGTCATGTTTCCATACAATGCAAAAGTATGGTTCCAAAATAAATGGTGGAGACCGCTAGTTCTACACGACCGCTTGCGTTTCCCTGACCTGGCTAGTACCTTTCAGCAAATGGTGGATGCGGAGCAGAGAGCCATCCAGGCAGGCGGAACGCGGGATGATGGATTGCAAGCAGTGCGTGATCTATTTTACAAAGGTGCTATTGCCGATGAGATTGTGGCATTCGAAGTGAAGAAAAAGGGTCTGATCACGAGTCACGACTTGGCAGAGTATACCGGCGGATGGGAAGAACCCATCAGCGGATCGTATGGGGAATACACATTTTACACGAACCAGGGTTGGACACAGGGGGTGGTGAGCCCATTGGCGCTACAAATTTTGGAAGGCATTGATCTGAAATCAATGGGGCATAATTCTACACAGTACATTCACACAGTGGTGCAAGCTATTGAGCTCGCCCAGGCTGACAGAGATGCTTATGTAGGCGACCCTGCATTTATCGATGTCCCGTGGGAGGTTTTACTTAGCAAGGGGTACGCCGCCGAGCGCCGTTCAATGATGACGGATAATTCCTTCGGTGCACTTCCACCCGCCGGGGTACTGTCAATCACACAAACCGGGTCTTTACCCATCGGACAACACCGATCGCTCCTGGTTGTAAAAGCTGAAAATCGCATGAACTTGACAATCGGGCAGGATACCACTCAGTTGGCGGTCGTGGATCGTTGGGGAAATGCGGTGGTCATGACACCCAGCGATTTTCCCTGGACCCCCATGGTCCCTGGTACTGGGATGAACCTGGGCAACCGCATGAACCAGTTCCGTTTGGATCCTGAGGATGTCGATGCATTGCAACCGGGCAAACGCCCACGCATAACTCCCCACGCTGTGATCGTTTTTAAACACGGGAAATTTTTCATGGCATACAGTACACCGGGGGGTGACATGCAGCCCCAGGCACTCATCCAGGTGTTCCTGAACATGGCAGTTTTCGGAATGGATATTCAGGAAGCCGTCAGCGCGCCGCGCTTCTATTCAATTACCGCACCTTCTTCCTTCGCTCCTCACGAAGCCAACCCGGGCACCATCCGTCTTGAACAAGATATCTATCAGCAGGTGACTGCCGGGCTTCAGGCACTCGGTTACAAAACGATCGCGGATACCAAATGGAATTTTGATTTTGGCAGCGTGGGCGCCGTACTGTTGGGTGAAGATGGGAAACTATACGCCGGAGCAGATCCACGCTGGGAAACTTGGGCGCTTGGAAAGTGAAGGAATTGGTTTTTCAGGTTTAAAAGTCAATGGTCGATTTTATTGCTTTTTATGTAAAAATTTATATAATATTTTTATTAAAGAGCAATGTTTATCGATATTTGGCGATTTTTCATTATCAGTAAATCTGTTTGATTCTTTGGGAACACAGAAGAAGGGAGGGTAGCAGTTTAAAAATACCACCATCATCCACAGCTTTTGATGTGATGGATCTGAAAAGATTGAGTTGCATTCAAAAATGGATAGGAGGAGGAAAACATGCCTGACCAGATGGTGTTTGCACGCAAGGCAAGCGGTCTTGTGAGGGGGCTTTCATTGATTGATGCTTTCGGTGTCGGTTTCATGAATCAGGGTTTGACAGTATCCATGTGGGTGATGATTAGCATGGGGCTTTCAGTCTACACCGGAGGGAACTTGATCATCGCTACCATATTATCCGCCGTCATGTGCTGCCTGGGTTTTGCCCTGGTGTGGGGTATCCTGGGTGGCTCCATGCCACGCTCCGGTGGTGAGTATATTTACAACTCGCGCATCATCGGTCCCATCATTGGCATTGCTGAATCGTTTGGGAATGCGTTCGTGTGGATCATGTGGATCTTTGTGCTGGCACCCTGGACGGTGGATCCCGGATTGGTGATGCTGTTCCAGTTCCTTAACATGCCAGCTGCTGCGGAATTTTGCACCCAACCCATTGCGGTGTTCCTCATTTCAACACTGGTGAATGTTATTGCATTGCTTTTCCTGGTGTTTGGAATGAAAGTATTTGCCCGGGCGCAAAAAATCGTCATGGCTGTGGCAACCATCGGTGGCATCGTCATCCTGGTTGTTTTGAGCATGACATCGCACGCAGGATTTATCGAGGGTTGGAACAGTACGGCGGCACAATACGGTTCATTGAACTATGATACTTTTCTAATCGAGGCGAAGGCAGCCATGGCAGAGGCAGGCACGGCTCTGCCAGTGACCTGGAACTGGCTGGATACGTTTGGTGTGATGGTGGCTGGATCATGGTTGTTCGCCTATTCGTACTGCATCACTTTTATCGCTGGGGAGGTCAAGCGGCCGGATAAATCCATCATCCTGGGAAATGTGTTTGCCATCCTGGTACCGGCTGCCTTCATGATATGGCTGGCAGCGGTGCTCTATAAGGTGGTCGGATTCCAGTTCCTGTCTGCCACAGCCTGGGTGGACTACAACGGATTGGCAGGATATACAGTCCCATGGTCCACGCATTTTGTAGGTCTGGCTGCCATGCTTACCAAAACCCCGATTGTATTGATATTGATGGCTGGATCTTTCATCCTGTTCAATATATGGTACGTGGCGCTCTCTTACATGGCGTTTCCCCGCATCCTGTTTGCATGGGGTATGGACCGCATGGGTCCCAAGTGGTTCACCGATATTAACTACAAGTATGCCACTCCGGTGAAGAACCATATCCTGTGTTTTATCCTGGGCGAAATTGGCATTGGCATCTATGCATTGTGGGGCAACCCGATGTCCGGACTTTCCATCACAGCCCTGGAAGTAGTCTCCGTTTTTGGTGTGACCGCCATCGCTGCTGTATTGTTCCCCTATGTCAAGAAAGTGGCGCACATCTGGAACTCTTCCCCTTATAAAACCTGGAAGGTGTTGGGAGTGCCTGTCATCACCATTGCAGGCATCATTAACCTGATTTACCTGGCGATCTTGTTCGTCTTTTATGTCTTTATGCCGGGATTTGAATCCTATACGATTTGGACGGTTGTATTCTACGCTGTGATTTGGGGGTTGGGAGTGGCGTGGTATTTCTTCTGGAAATCGCGGAACAAAAAAGACAACATCGATGTCAGCATGACATACGGAGAACTACCTCCGGATTAGTTTTCCAGAACAGCAGGGACGAAGCGATTTACCTTCGTCCCTGCTTCATCCCAATTAATTAACAAATCTAAGGAGACCCTGATGGGCAATCAGATCAAAATATTCTTCGTGACCGATATCCACGGGTCGAACACTTGCTTTCGAAAATACCTGAATGCATTGAAGATTTATGACGTCGATGTGGGCATCCTGCTGGGCGACCTGACCGGAAAACTGCTCATTCCCATTGTGGAGAAAGCCGGGGGCGGCTGGCACACCACCCTGATGGGACAATATACCGAAGTCCCTGATAAAGAGGAATTGGAGAAACTGAAAAAGACGATCGAATTGATGGGATACTACTGGGTTCATCAAACCCCCGCAGAGTTCAAGGAATTTAAAGAAAATCCCAAAAAGGTGGACACCCTGTTTAAAGAATTGATGGTCAGCCGTCTCAAAGAATGGGTGGCGCTGGCAGACGAAAGGTTGGTTAATACCCCCTATAAAGTATATATGGCTCCCGGTAATGACGATCATTTTGAGGTGGACAAGATCATTGAAGATTCGCAAGCCATCGTCAATTGCAACAATAAAAACGTGATGCTGGGTGAACATGAAATGATCACCTTTGCATGGACGAACCCCACTCCCTGGAATACACCACGCGAAAAACCGGATGAGGAACTGGAACCCATGCTGGAGGAATTGGTGAGCACTGTGAAGGAAAAAAGCACAGCCATATTCAATTTTCATGCTCCTCCCTATGGATTTGCGCTTGATCTTGCACCGGAACTTACCAAGGACCTGGTGCAGGCAGCCGATCGCAAGATCCATGTAGGCAGCCATGCCGTGACGAAAATGATTGAGAAATATCAACCCCTCCTGGGATTGCACGGGCACATCCATGAATCCCGCGGCGTGCAAAAAATCCGAAAAACAACCATTTTCAATCCTGGAAGTGAGTATTCCGAAGGCATCCTAAAGGGTGTGATGATCGTGCTTGAAAAAGGAAAAGTAAAAGATTACGTCTTTACTTCCGGATAAGAGGCTCTTATGACGCAACCACGACAGTTTCGTTTACCCAAAGACATCCCGATGGATGAGTACCCCAAACCGGAGGCATACCTGGAAGAGGCTCGCCAACTTACAGTGACTGCCCAACAACAGGGGATGATCTTGCGTGTAATGGGTCCGATCGCACTCCATTTTTATTTTCCAAAATATATCGAACTGTATCGCAGCATGGAACGGCTGGGTGAGCGGGTTTTTACGGATATTGATTACGCGTCTTACGGAAAACACCGCGGCAGGCTGGTGCCATTTTTTGAATCGATGGGGTATGAGCTGGAAAAACGCGCAGCCATGATCAGCGGTGGGACGCGCATGATCTTTTTCGGCGAACGCATCCCCATGATCGATGTGTTTTTTGACAAGCTTAACTATAACCATCCCATCGAATATAAAAACCGGTTGGAGATCCACCCGTATTGCGTTTCGCTGACGGATCTGCTGCTGCAAAAGTTGCAGATCGTCGAAATCAATGATAAAGATCTTAAAGATACCATGCTCCTTTTCCTGGCAGCACCGCTAGGTGATCAGGATACCGACACGATCAATGTTAAATACGTGAACAAGATCATGTCGGATGACTGGGGTTTTTATCACACTGCCACAACAAACCTTGAAAAGGTCAAGAATTCTCAGCATCATGTAAAAGCATTGACGGATGAACATCACCGCGTCATCGAGACCAAGATAAATGCACTACTTAAATTACTTGAAGATTCACCTAAAAGCGGAAAATGGAAAGCACGTGCAAAGGTAGGAACGACAAAGCGCTGGTACAACGAAGTTGCCGATTGGGCATAATAAATTTTTTGCTGGACTTTCTCGCTGGACATTGGAGGATACTGTGAAAAAGTCATTGGATGAAGCATTAAAAGTCGCACAGCATTACGTGGATATCATCCATAAACCAAAGCTTTCAGAACGGGAAGGCAAGGCTATCATTGAAGAAGCAACAACGAATTTTACAGAATATTTCAATAAGGGCTGGCTTGAGTATCGCAAGTCGGTAACGGAAGCCGGTGATTGGGCGGCAGTCGAGTGGATCGGATCGGGAGCGGTATTCCAGGATATCCTTGGCAGGGAATATATTGATTGCCTGGGTGGCTACGGAATGATGGACCTTGGGTGGGGGCATCCTGAGGTGGTCGATAATGTACGGGCCCAGCTGCTGCATTCTCCCATGCCTAGCCAGGAATTGATCGATCCGTTACGCGGTGTGCTGGCGGAATTATTGGCGCTGATCACACCCGGGGATATCAAGTACAGCTTCTTTGCTGCCAGCGGAACGGAAGCGGTGGAAGGTTGGATCAAACTGGCAAAAATGTATACCCATAAACCGGGTTTTATCGTTGCATTGAAAGCTTTTCATGGCAAGACGATGGGATCGTTGAGCATGATCGGCAAGGCGGATTATCGCGAGCCGGTGGGTGTACTGTACGGGGGGCCGGTTTATCATGTACCGTTCGGTGATGCAGACGCATTGGAACATCAGCTCGATACCTGTAAAAAGATTGGGGTCGGTATTGCCGGAGTGCTGCTGGAACCAATCCAGGGCGAAGCGGGTGCGATTGTCCCACCGGATGATTTTTGGCCAAGGATGCGTGAGTTGACCCGCCAATATGGGACGTTGCTCATCGCAGATGAAGTGCAAACCGGCATGGGGCGCACCGGTAAACTGTGGGGTGTCGATCATTGGAACGTCGCTCCCGATATCATGGCGCTAGCAAAATCGCTGGGCGGTGGGGTCATGCCGGTAGTCCGCATTTTGCTCCACGGAGGAGATCTGGCAGTGCATGATGCATCCAAATCCGTTTATCCATACGACCACCACCGGCGGCGGCGCGCTGGCGTGTGCGGCAGCCATTGCAGCCATCCAGGTAACTTTGAGGGATAAGTTATGGGAAGCTGCAGCTGAAAAGGGGAATTACCTGATACCGAAGCTCCAAACATTGGCTGCCAGGCATTTGCCCATCTTCAAGGAAATCACCGGAAAAGGATTACTTATCGGCATGCATTTCCAATCACCTGAAATTGGGTACAAGGTGGCAGCGGGTTTATTCAAACGCGGAGTGCTGGTGGCAGGGACGCTAATCAGCGCACAGACCGTACGTATCGAACCACCGCTGATTATCACCATGGAACAAATCGATGCAGTATTAAACCGCCTTGAAGATACATTGAAAGAAGTTGGAAAGTCTCAATAATCAATAAAAAAAAGCCCTCTCAATTCTGAGAGAGCTTTTTTGATTTCCTAACCATTTACGGGCACGCAACACCTTTGGTTTCACATCGACAAGTGTCGGTGTTAAAGGAACAATTCGCAGGACATGATTTCGCGGGTGTTGGGCAGGCGGTGGGCTTGATCTCCTCCCGGCAATTGGGTGTGGTGACCTGTTGAGTGAGGATCGTCTGGTTGACGTCCCTGCCCCACAATTCCAAGTTGGCGAAGATTCCGCCCTCCACTCCGGGACCGGAGCAGACGAGACGGTTGGGATTATTGCTTTCTGAGTAGCATGGCCAGGTTTCGTTTTTTATGTGGACTTCGTAATTTCCAGAAATAGCCTGGTCGAAATCGAGGAAGGCAAACTGGGTCTTAAGGGTGATGCAACCAACCCAGAGGTCTCTTAGGGATGTCTTTGTGCTGCCACCAGGCACAGGACATGTGCCATTAACATCCGTATGAAACATGCCAATGGGAGAAAGAACTTCTGCGTAGGGAGGATCGCCGGGAAGGACAGCCAGGTCGGAAGCAGCGGTCACCTGCCAGTAGTACGTTTTACAGTCCTCCAAGAATTCAGAATCAGTTGAATATTCTGTCCACATGGAACCCCAATGATCACGGATGTTGAGTACGGGGGAATCCAGCGAGGGGGATTCAGAAACTTTGAGAGTGAACGTGGTCGGACGACATGAATAATCATAGGTCCAAACAAACTGAGGGTTGAGCCGGTGAACCGTTTCACCTTCGTTAGGTGATACTAAAGATACCATCTCCGGTAAGAATGTTGGAGAACACATGGTATGTAAATGCCCGCATATTCGTAAGGGATCCGTACTGATCAAGGCATTTAGATCAGTAGTAAACCACTGGGTGTTGGAAACCTGGGTGTTATACCCCGATTGAGCGGTAACACGCCAAAAATAGAATGAACAATCTTCCAAATAATGACTGCCTGATGGGGGGACATAAGAACGCTCGATAGTGTCCCCTGATGCAGCGGTGGTTTCAAATGTGGGGGTTGTGGAAACTTCCCAATGAAAATTATCAACAGCACAATGTGCGCCATCGGGATCAATCAAATCCCATAACAGGGATGGATTTGTTGTCCAGATTTCCTGCCCGGAGTATGGCCAGAAGTTCGTGTAGTTAAATTCAAGAGAGCCTGGTGTTTCGCAATAATCCCATCCACCGCAGCTACCATAAAAATCCGTCCAAATCAATGCAGGTTCAGACCAATTTGCCACCCCGGTACTGTTGACAGCGGTGACATCCCAATAGTATTTGGAACAGTTTTCCATGAATGATGGATCAATGGTGACACCTGTAACCTCTGCTGGAAGCCACCAGCTTGCTATGTATGTTCCGCGTGGAGTTTCAGAGAAGTGCAGCATGAATCCATCCGCACCACAACCGGGTCTCGGATCAAACTCCCAGGAAAAACCTACATGTTCTGCATTGGCGAGGATGCCATTACTTGGTGAGAGGTTAAAGGGTGCGGTGACCAGACTCGGTATGCATAAATCAGATCGGGTGAGAATGTCCCCTCTATCGATACGCGGAATGCTTGGTGTGCACGCTGAAATGACTAAAATAACAATGAAAGCAGCGATGAAAGTAAATAGCTTATTCATACTACCCTCCATTGATAAAACCATTCTAGCAAATACAGGTTGTAAAGACAAGATACGATGTTGAAAGGTGCGAATGACGTTTTTCGTTAACAACGCATGTTCCAGATAAGATACAATTTATTGAATAAAGGTATATCAACAAGGAGAGAGCGATGACAAAACAGGAAACCCTTGCGAAGTTAAAAAGAAATCGGCCTGGTGGCTGTACTGCGCGGACCTTCCTCGGAACTGACCTTGCAGATGGTAGGTGCGCTGATTGCGGGTGGGGTGCAAGCTGTTGAGATCACCTATTCCACTCCCAACGCAGCAGAAGTCACACGGCAACTTGATAAGAAATACGGTTCAACAATCATTTTGGGGATGGGTACACTGACGGAACCAGAACAGGTGACAGAGGCGCATGGAGCTGGCGCAAAATTTATTGTCAGTCCCATTTGCACACCTGAACTTGCCAAAGCCATGGTTTCCTCGGGTTTGGCGGTGATGATTGGTGCCATGACCGCAACGGAGATCTACCAGGCATTCAAAATGGGTTCGGATGTGGTAAAGATTTTCCCCGGATCGCTTGTAGGACCAGGGTATGTAAAAGCCATCAAAGGTCCATTCCCCAACATACCTATCATGCCAACAGGCGGGGTATCTGCCACAAATGTAGGTGAATGGTTTGCTGTAGGCGCGTTTGGTGTGGGCGCGGGGAGTGAATTATGTCCACCCATACTTGCCAAGGAAGGAAAATTTGAGGAGATTACGCTTCGAGCGCAAGAGTTTGTCGCTGCAGTCAAAGAGGCACAAAAGAAAGTACTAGGAAAATAATTAATTTCTGATGGCATCTTTTGATAAAAGATTTGAGCACCAGGTAAGTGGTCTGTCAAAACGGATCACGGAGGAGATTTTCATTGCACTGGGGTGTAAACGGAACGGTCTGATGAACCGGATTTTCGGGTTTCTTTTTCGATTGCCCACCCAGCGTTTTGCCCGAATTGCTGCTCAATTTGAAAATGATGTAATAGAACTTGGACCAATGATAGGCGCAAGGAATGCGCTGCCAAAATTCGCCATGCAGGTCGATTCAAGAGGGCAGGAAAATATTCCCACCAAAGGTCCGGTTTTGATCGTTTCCAACCATCCCGGCGGGTTGGATTCTCTTGCGCTGGTTTCTCAGATCCCACGCAAGGACATCGCAGCGTTGGTTTCCGATATTCCGTTCCTGCATGCGCTGAGCGGCATTCAAAAACATGTGATCTATGTTAATTTCAAAGCCATCGGCGGTATGGCTGCATTAAGAACTGCCATTCAGCATCTTCGCAATGCAGGTGCAATCCTATTGTTCGCACATGGCGAGGTTGAGCCGGACCCGGAAACCATGTCTGGAGCGTCTGAAACGATCCCCGATTGGTCGCAAAGTATTGAGGTTATGCTGCGAAAGGTACCGGAAACCGCTCTGGTAATTGCCACTATCAGCAACGTGTTGCTGTCTCGTTTTGTAAACAGTCCGATTACACGATTGCGCCGACAGCCCACCCGGAAACAAAAGCTCGCTGAGTTCACCCAGGTGATTCTGCAAATGCTTTCTCCAGATAGACTGCAAGTGCACCCTCATATTTCATTTTCTCACCCAATGAAACTAGACGAGGGGATAAAAAAGCAAATGCCCTCTATCACTCAGAGGGCACAAGATCAAATCAAAGAACATTTAAAGATCTTTAAAAATTAGCAGTATTAGTTTTCAGTTCCAGGATCGCGTCGGACAATACCGGATTGCCAGGCATATACCGCCACCTGTGTCCTGTCTGCCAGGTGCAGCTTGCTGAGGATGTTACTGACATGACCTTTGACTGTATTCTCGCTGATGACCAACTTTTCGGCTATCTGGCTATTGGTCATCCCATTGGCGATTAAGCGTAAAACTTCCAGCTCACGTTCAGTGAGATCGGTAAATAGATTTGGCTCATCCATGTTGCCGTCGCGCATGTTCTGAAGTACACGTGCAGCGACCCGTGGATGGAGTGTCACTTCACCGAGTGCAGCACGATGGAGTGCTTCAACGAGTTTATCCATCCGCATATCCTTCAAAATATAGGAGATTGCGCCAGCTTTAAGTGCTGGAAAAATATGCGCATCTTCGTGATACGAGGTGAGCACAACCACTTGAGTTCGTGGGCTGATGGTCTTGATATGACGGGTTGTTTCTACACCATCCATGCCCGGCATAATCAAATCCATTAAAACAACGTCAGGGATGAATTCGCTTACCAGTTTTATGGCCTCTTCACCCGAAATAGCTTCACCGACCACCTTAAACTCCGAAAGGGTATCCAGGTAGGCGCGCACGCCCTTTCGCACAACCTCGTGGTCATCAACGATCAGGATGGAAATTGGTTCTGCCATTGCAAACTCCTTTATTTATTAAACCACATTAATCTTCAGAACGGAGAGGGAGTAATACGGTTAAACAGGTACCGCTCCCCGGGTTGCCTTCAATGATCATATGACCTTCAATGCTAGACGCGCGCTCCTGCATGGAGCGCAATCCGATCCCCATGGGATGTTTGGCAGGGTCAAACCCTTTGCCGTTATCTTTTATCCTCAGCTGCGCATTACGAATGCTATAAACAAGATTGATTTTCACCTGGGTAGCACGGCTGTGGCGGGCAATGTTTGCCAACGCTTCCTGGGTGATGCGATAAAAGGCCTGTTCAAAATTAAGTGGAAGTTTCTTAATATTTTCAGTTTGCAGCTCAACGGAAATATTGTTCCGATTTTCCCATTCGAAAATATATTCCCTCAATGCCACCAGCAGACCCTTTTCCTTCAACGCCATTGGGTACATTTCCTGGATCAGGAAGGTCAATTCCTGGATGACTTCCGATACCAGGTTTTCAGCTTCCTCCAAATGTTCCTTGGCTGCTGTCGGATTTTTCTTAACAATCCCTCCGGCAGTGCCCAATTGCGCCAGGGCTGCAAAAGCTTTTTGTTTGGCGCTATCATGCAGATCGTGTGCAAGGCGGGTGCGTTCTTCCAGGATCGCCAACTCCTTGGTCTGTTCGAACAACAGGGCATTTTCAATGGATAAGGATGCTCGTTGAGAGAGAGCTGAAAACAGACGTACCATTTCCGGGTTGAAAGCATTGGATCGGGTAAAACAAAGATTGAATATGCCATAGATCTGATTGCCTATGCGGATTGGGAGAAGTGCAAAAGACCGGATATTTTCTTGATGGACAGCATCAACGATTTCACGTCGTTCATTTTTCAGGTTAGGGTCATTCTTGGAATGATTGACGACCACTGTCTTCCCTTTGCTGCCTACTAGTCCGATAACGCCTTCCGTTCTCCGGAATATCATTGCCCGAATAGTTTGAGGCCGCATCCCGCGGCTCACCTTGATAACCCATCTTTCTTTATCCTCTTCCCATCCAAAGACGCAACTTTTATCCGCTTTTAAGATATCCACAGCCACGTCTACCAATGCCTGCATCGCTTGATGAATGTTAAGGTAGCGGTACATTTTTTCATCAGCCTTGTACAGTGCTTCCATTTCCTGGTTGCGTTGTTGGATTTGACGGGTGCGGACATGGATCTGTTTTTCCAATTCAACGGTCCGGGCTTGAATATTCCTGACACGGATGCGATATCCTACATACACGGCACCTAAAAACAACACAGCCACCACACCGCGGAAAAGCCAGGTGGACCAAAATGGAGGAACGACGGTGATGTTAATGGATTTACCCACTTCGTTCCATACACCATCCTGGTTGGAAGCGATCAACCGCAAGGTATAAGTGCCCCCCGGCAGGTTGGTGTACCTTCCATCGCGTTTTGTCCCATTCAAATACCAGGTCTTATCGAAATTTTCCAGCATATAGGCATACTGATTCTTTTTAGTTTCCGCGTATCCCAAGGATGCAAATTCAAATTCGATCGAGTTGTTTGGCCATGCAAGTCTCACATCGGTGATGAAATCCGGTCTAATCCCCGGGTCAACGGAGTTCCCATCCTGGGTTAGAGAAGTCAAAACAACAGGAGGCAGATAGGAACTATCCCTGACCCTGTCCGGGTAAAATACGGTCAATCCATTGATCCCGCCAAAATAAAATTCACCTTCATTATTCTCTGCGAAAGAATTTGGACTGAACTCATTGCTTTGCAAACCATCGCTGGCGGTAAAGTTCTTGAATTTCCTCATGGTGGGGTCAAAACGAGAAAGACCAAAATTTGTGCTTACCCATAAATTTCCCTTGTCATCCTCGAGAATGCCACGAACAACGTTATTGGGTAAACCATCCTTTTCTTGAAAGGAGCTGAAAAATCCGGTATCTGGATGATATTTGTTCAATCCGCCACCAGCGGTGCCGACCCAGATAGTACTTGTATGATCCTGTACGATCACTGATATCGAATTGTTACTTAGGCTGTAGATATTCCGAGGATCATTCAACAAGTTCCTAAATTGGTTAAGAGAGCGGTCGTAGGTATACAAGCCGTTATTGAAAGTTCCAATCCAAAGCAAACCGTTGGAATCTTCCAATAATGTGGTGACAGTGTTGTCATTTGGACCGCCAGATTCGTGCAGGAAGTGACTGAAAATTCCTGTGGATCGATTTAATCGATCCAGCCCTGAATCTGTACCGACCCACAGGACACCATAATGATCAAGAAGGATGGTATTTACTCTTCCTGCAGAGATTGTCTGAAGGTTATCATCACTATGTTTATAATGCTCAAAAATACCAGCCACAGGATTGAAACAATCCAGTCCAGCAGATGTGCCTATCCACAGCAAACCATCCGAACTTTGAGCGAGCGCATAGATATAATTACTGGCAATACTCTCTGCATTTTCCAAATCATTGGTATATTGAATAAAAGTACGCGATTTACGGTCGAATTGATTCAGACCTCCACCGTACGTTCCAATCCAAACCGTGTCATTGGCATCAACTAAAATGGGATATATGATGTTATTGCTCAAGCTGCTTGGATTATCGGGGTCATAGCGATAATAGGAGAACTGATCCTTCCATCGGTTATATTTATTCAACCCCCCGCCATATGTGCCTATCCACAAGACTCTTCCGGCATCCTCATAAATTGAGATAACCATGTCATTGCTCAGGCTATCCTGGGTGCCTGGATCATGACGATAGTGAGTGAATTTATTGGTAAAGTTCTTGTAGCGATCCAATCCAGCCATTGTTCCAATCCACACATCGCCACTTGAATCGATGCGTAGAGAGTTAATCGTATCGTCGAGTAAACTGTTTGGAATTCCTTCTATGTGATAGTAGCGAATAAAACGGTTGTTCTCAGGATCAAACCTGGTTAAACCTGTCCGTGTACCAACCCAGAGGAAACCAATGGTGTCTTCCTGCAGAGCGGTGATTTCATTGCCAGTGAGACTGTTCGCTTCTGTAAATTGATGGCGATATTGAAAAAACACCCCGGTCGACGGAACGAACCGGTTCAATCCATCTTCCGCAGTGCCAATCCAAATGTTGCCGCGGTGATCCTCCAGAAGTGCGGTGATATGGTTGTTGCTGAGTCCAATTGGGTTATCTGCAGCATGCACGTAATGGACGATATCCTTGGAAATTGGGTCGAGTTTATCCAATCCATTGTCAGTCCCAACCCACACGGCTCCGGCTGAATCCACGAGCACGGCATTGATGGAGTTGTTTGACAGGCTATCAGGGTCCCCAGGATCATGGGTGAAATGAATGAATTTTTCCGTGCGGGGGTCGTATAGGTTCAAGCCTCCTTGGCGCGTGCCTATCCAAATGGATCCATCTTCACTGGTTTGAAGGGCGGTGATCCATCTATCACTGATACTATTTGGATTATCGGCATTGGGTTTGAAAGATAAGAATGTGTACCCATCATACCGGTTGAGACCATCCTCCGTTCCAAACCACAGGAAACCCTGGCTATCTTGCAACATGCAATTTACAACGGACTCTGAAAGTCCTTCCTCGATCGATAAATGCTCAAACCGGATCATCCCTACATATGCATTCGAAGGATCAAGGATGATGGCGGGCTCTTCCTCTTCCAAGTACTTGATCGTCTGGGTTGAGATTGCCGTTGGGACGGGCGAAGATGTCGGTTTTACTTTTCCTGGAGAAGGTGTGGTCGTGGGATGGCAAGCAGCAAGAATAGAGATGAAAAAAGTGCACGCAAGGAATAGGAATTTTTGTACGGTAATTGTAAATTTCATTCCCAACCCGTTTTCTATTTCTACTTGCCGTTGCTGTGATAATCTTATCATAGGAGATGGATCGTTTTCTTGATTAATGTCATCAGTATAGTGTATTTCGGCTGGGATGTATGGCATCCTAAGAGCGTTTTTTCCCCATTCAAAAGAGTGTTTTATGCAGGAATTCCTTTAATACCCCGGAAGGTAAAGAATTTTCACACCATACTACTGCAGGAGGGGGCAGGTAATCTTCAAGGAGGATGAGAAGACCCCCCAGTGTACGGATATTAAACCATTTTAGGGGTGCATGGAAAAAATGATATGGTTTGTTATCCTATACTCGCTCCTCTTTTGAATCATGTGGCTCATTAAAAAAGAAGAATGCAGGGAGTCCGAGATTCGAATCGGAAAAAATCTTCCGTTCTCCTCCAAAAATCCTTCCGGTTCGCAAAAACCGTGATTCCTGCACAAGTCAGTTGTTCACTCCAGGCCTGGGCATCCTGGAACGTGAACAGTGGTCTTTGGTGGGGCCCTCTCTTTAAACGGTGTGCCCTTCACCGTTTCGAAAGAGGGAGTAAAATAAGGAAAATATGAAAAAGGCTCATCCAAATTTAACCATTTTGATCGGTTTTTTCCTGGTATTGATGGGTTTTATCATTCCCGTGATGATTATCATGAAATACTTGCATTCCACCTTCTTTCTCAATTTCCTCGCTTACGCATGTTCAGTTGCAGGCTTGATGATGGGAATCATTGGGGCTGCGAATAGCGCGATTCTACGCCGACGGAGGAAGAATTTGGAGCAATTCCTGAACGATCGTGAAGAATCAAAAATGGCCAGGCACGAATGAAAAAAGGCAACGGAGAAATCCGTTGCCTTTTTTTGTTAATCCAGAAGCTTGATCCTCGAATTTTTCTTTTTGCCGGGAGTCTTATGGGTGAATAGTTGAACGATGGCTGGGATGAATAATAAAAGTATCAGGCATCCCAAGATTATTCCAAAAAGCGACCAGGGTGCTGCTTGACCAACTTCTGGGATCAATCCACCGGGATTGTATGTGGAGGCTGCCAGGGGTTGGCTGGGACTACCCGATGCCAGAGAAACAGTGAGTGACCGAGTGACCCCATCCCTCAGCGGGACTGAGGAAGTATATGTGATGGCATATTCACTTTGTAAGCTAAGCTGAAGGGATGTATATAGCTGCTGCAGTGCAGAGGAATCTTCTGCGTAACTGTAAACTCCACCAGCGCGGCTTGCCAGTTCCTCCAACGCAGGTTGATCCAGCGCAGACACATCATCCGGACCTATGCCTGGGTTTCCCAGTCCTATAATAGAAATGGATAGGCCTCCCGAGGTAATATTTTCGATCACATCCTCAAGAGCATGCTTGCTGCGATTATCCAACCCATCCGTTAGGGCAATAATCGCTTTGCGTCCCGAATACGTATCCAGAATGTCCTCCGCTTCCATTATTGCATCATACATGGCCGTGTTTTCACTCGGTGCCAGCCCATTAATTGCTTGCCGAAGGGTATCCGTGTCATTGGATATGGGTGCAACTAATTCTGATTTGATATTAAAAGCAAGGAGACCGGTTTGATCATTTTCGCGCATGCGATCTACAAATTGAATTGCTGCTTTCTGAGCACCTTCCAGTTTGCCGTCGAACGCCATGCTCCCGGAAGTATCCATCACCAACAAGGTTGTCAACGCTTCAACCGCACCTTTTCCACGGATATTCTCCGATGTGACCGCAGTACCATTTTCGTACAAACGAAGCTGCGAAGGATCGATTGACATCGGCCTGCCTGCTGCATCGGTTACTGAAATGTAAACTGTCACCAGAGGAAAATTCGAAGTATCAATTTGGGTGATGGTTATCGTAGGGCTGCTCGCATCCTGCGCCCGAACCGGGTGTAACGGCATCGCCAGCATGGTCAGCACTAGTATTAAGATGGGTATTATGCGTTTCATCGTTCACCTCTTTTCATGATAAACCAATTCGGTTTTTCCGAGCTGGATGATGTCGCGGTTACGTAAGCGTACCTGTTCGATCTTTTTGCTGTTGACAAATGTTCCCACCATGCTCATATCCTTGAGCAAGAAATGATCGCCTTCTCCTTCCAGCATGGCATGCTGTGGTGCAATATTTTTATCCGGCAGTACAATATCGGATTTCAGGGGAGAACTGCCGATGATGGGGGAGGCGATACCCTTTTTGATGAATTTGTCCAGGATGAAATCCGTCCCGCGCAGGGAACCGGATCTAACTTCCAGCCAAACTCGGGAGAGTGCATAAGCCATAAAGGCAATAAAGATTCCCACACACGCTCCCAGCAGGATCAAACCAAAAGCTTTGCCAAAAGTCGCATTTGAAAAAATACGCATTGATATTTCCAATAGGCTTCCACCCATGATCCCGCCGATGAGCCCACCAACCATGCTTTTCCAAGCCTGGAATCCGCTCTTCACTCCCACTGCCAGACCAGTAAATACACCAAACAATCCCCAACCGAGCGCCCGACTCCAAACTTGGGCACCCGATGTTTGAAAAAGAATTTCTGCGAGAGGTAACCCTATGGCACCACCGGCAGCCCCCAACACGGCACCGAACAAACCGGTGCGCAACGCCTGGATGACATTCCGTGTCAGTGCACCTTCGGCGATGCCGAGCACCAGACCGATGCACACGCCGATCAACGCCCCGGCTACAATCTCGCTTAAGATCAGGCTTTTTGTAAACGATAACCCGATCAAGTCGCTAAATTGCCAAGCGAACAGTCCACCAATGGCACCGAAAATCGCAAAATAATATAACCGCATCCATCGACTTGTCATTTGCTACCTCCTTGCGCATACAACTGGTTGGCTTCCGGTATGAGGTTTTGCCAGCGCACAACACTCTCGTTGGTCAGGTTTGTCAGCTCGTAGAAGCCATAATACGAGCGAACATCCAAATTGCCGTTGCGTTTCTGAATAAAAAAACCTCCGGTCTGAGTGATGGGTTCGATAACCAGACCTACATGCCAGGGTTCGGGGAAGAAATTCATATGCAACCAGCGATCCCACTCCGAAAAGAAGACACCCATACGGGGGTGTGTGTGAAACCACCCTACCAGGATTTTTTCAGGAAAGTGCCTTTCCAACGTAGAGTTCAGTGCAATCATGCTCGCCTGTGTGAAAGTAAGAAAAGCACTTCCAAAACGGGTATTTTCCGCTGGCAACACTGTTTCAATGACCACAAATCTGCGCCCGCTGATTTTATCCTGGCGGTGTTTTCCCACCAGCCATCCGCCCACCTCGTTTCTCAGATCACTGACAGCTTGCATACAGACATCTTCATAGGCTCTTTGAGTCATGAAGACATCCACTGCTGCTGGTGCGCGGTTTTTACGTTCCCCAAGTGGTCGCCAACGGAGCGACTTGCTATAAGGGATGCGCGAATACGGCGCAACTGGTTTGATGCGAGCACCAAGGCGGACGCGGATGGCTGACATGAACCGGATCAAAGCTGCTTATTATTAACCTGCGGTGATGTCTGCGGTGATCATTAAGTGGTCATCGACAGGCACACCAGCGGCAGCCAGCGTCTCATCTTCCTGCAGCTCGCGCCCGAGCGCTTTGCTATCGATGCGGTACGAGATGGGTCTGCCATCGGGTCCCGTTGTTGGCAACGAAAGTGAGGTTGTCAGTTCGGGCAACAACTCCTTTACCGGAACGTCTTCCGGCACTTCTGCCACACGGCTTCCGCCGGAAGGAAGAACTAGGGTTACACTTTTATCAGTCATTTCAAACCTCCATTTGTGAACTACTTGATGCGAATCCCGATTTTAAAGCGGGCTTCGCCTTCGTCGGAGCAGATGAACGCTCCGTTGGTTTTGGTGCGCTCTTCAACTTAACCCGTTCGGGACGCGTTAACTCACGGGTATCCACCGGGAAGTAGTTGGGATGCTTTTTACGGAACTCGCGGCACCAGCGAGCCGCATCCATGTCCCAGGGAAACGGCGGTTTTGTGGGATCATCATGATAATTTTTGTATTGCACCATTTCTCCCAGCATAATGACCAGCCTATCCAGCGAGCGGCTGGCTGCCCACCAAGCAGCATCAATGCAGACGCTTCCGTTCAGATGGTTGATATTGGGATGCCAAATGGGAGTTAACCATTTCATCCCAGGCCAGCGTTGCGGATACTGGTTGTGCAGGTAGATCTCCACTTGGTGTTTTTCTCCAAAAATGGGCTCACCGCGATGGCTGACTCCGACAATACCTTTGCAAAGAAAGGTAACGATATAACGCTCAGGGGGGAGTCCAGGACGCAAGGGCATTGCATCTATTTTGATCATGCTACTGCGTGCAGCAAGTTCCTGAATCAATTGGAAATCCGAGCGTAAACGCCGGGTGCGTGGATTCTGCGTTGAAGCGGGTGATGCTGAGCCAGCTGTGATATCAGCGGTCAATATCAAACGATCCTCTTTGGGTACCTTGGCATCTGCCAGAGTTTCATTTTCCCAAAGTTCACGTCCCAACGCTTTGCTATCCAGTCGGTAACCCATCGGTCTTCCATCAGGTCCCACACTTGGGAGTTTCAGTAACGCAGTCAGTTCGGTGATGATATCCCTGACAGCAATATCATCCGGGATGTCCGCTTTGCGGGCTCCGCCGTTCGGTAATACGATTGTGATGGATAAATCGGACATCAACTCCTCCAGAGAATCATGAATTATGCGCCATTGCCTCGATGTGGCACCTGGCAATGACCTGTAATATCCCAACAGTCCTGATGGTGCCAGGCGCCGCATACCGAGCAAATTTTGACGCCGCGCGCATCATTTTGTGCGACCGGTTCAAGACAGTATGGACAACGATGCTCAACCATGCGGCCTGGCAATGTCACTTTTTTACGGCCACGAGAACCGCCAATTTTTAAGGATGTTGGTGTGGACGAGACTTCTGTTTTTGACCGCCTTGTTGTACGTGACCTTGCCTGAGTAGTACTTGCCTGGCTTGAGGTTCGTTTGACGTGATGTGTCCTTGCTGCAGTGCGTTTACGCCGGAGCGCTTCCGCTTTTCGGCGAGCCGATAGACGCCTGCGCTTGTTTTGTTCTCGCCGGCTTTTACGTTGACTGGCAGTCCGTCTCAGCTGGGTTAATCGTTCCTTTTTCCATGCCACTAACGCCATCCCACCCAAGATGGCAGCCACGAATGCTTGAACTAATATCAGCCATTCGGGGATGATCAATGACAAATTTGAGATCCCATAAACAAAACGCGAAACTAAGTGAAAAGCGATCAATCCCAATAATGCAGCAAGCAACATCACCATAAAGCGCATAAAAAGGATTGAACGCGAAAAAAGGGAACGGGAGTACAAACCTGTGACAATTCCGATGGAAGCTGCAGCCGCTAGTTCGAGTAAATATTCGGAAACAACCTGGTTTATTCCTGCTACCAAAAGGAGGAGCAAAGCTGTTCCACAGGCAGCAAGGATGATCTCCGCCAGGCACAATAAGAACACAGGCAACTTGTGGACCGGGTTACGTGTAGTGGCGTTTTGTCTACGGCTTGGAACTGCAACTGTTGGCATTTACTCTTCTTCTTCGGAAAGCGATATGCGGGTCTGTTTCTTTGTAACAGGTTCATCCGAAAGATCAATTTCCGCACCCAGAGTAATGGGACGCTTGCTGTCGGTTCTCGTGACTTTTTCTTTGCGGAAATGGTTGAAATGCAATGCTTGAGCCAGGTCGCCTGTCAGCTCATAAAAATGGTACCCATCGGCATTGTATGCTCGTAAAATATGCAGAGCAGGGACGCCAACGCTTGCCAAAGTATGATGCAGATAATTTTCATCACCTGTAATGGCATGGGTCATGTTTACTTCCCGCATATTGCCACAGGTGGGACAATGAGCGGCCTTAAATCCCACCTCAGAAATTGGCTTCATAATATTTTCTGTAGTCTTGCAGGTGGAACAGGTGAGGTCGAGGATCAGTTCCTGATCTAATTCCAGGATTGCGTCGGCTCCCAAGTCGGAGCGTGCGATGCGCAACATATCTCCAAGAGTGGTGGTTTCGGTGCTGGCAGGCAATTCGGTTATCTCACCATACACCCAGTGACTCTCGCAATCTTCACGCGGCAGGTAAGCGCTGGTGTGCACCTCGTTGGTCATTCCGTTCACGTGGGTTACCTTTCCAGCCTGGACCGGGAGATCGTGAATGATCTTAAGTGCTTCCTGCGCTTGCATGGCACCAATAATTGAAGCGATGGTAGGGGTGGTGGGTACTTTACCGAGCAGTACGTTCTCGCGCGCCAGAAGCGGACAAGAATACCGGATGGAAAGATCACGGCGTGCCTGTTCGGTGAGTGTGCATTCAAAACAGGCGCCTTCCCCCGGAATGAATACGCGCACCAATCCAAGGAATTCCTGTATAGCACCATCCACCCAGGGCTTGTTGGTCCAATAGGCAAAGCGGTTGATGGCAAGCCTGGCTTCGCGGTTATCCAGGCAACCGATGATCACATCCATGCGACGGATGAGACCAAGCCCCAATTGGGTGGTTACGTCGGCATGCAGATACTGCACATGCACCTGGGGATTCAATTCGATCGCCCGTGCTGCCGCCACTTCTGCTTTACGGCGCCCGGTATCCGATTCACGGAACAACACCGAACGGGAGAGATTGGCCATCTCGATCGTATCAAAATCGACGATGAAAATATTTCCCACTCCCATCAACGCCAGGTTCTTCACAACTTCATTGCCGAGCACCTGCACCGACCACCATGACGCTTGCTTTTTCCACTTTTTCGCGTTCCCACCACGAGATCAAGCTGAATGTACCTAATCGGTCGGTCTGCAAGTTGGGAACCACCAAGGGTTTCTCGGGGGAAACCGGTAACCGGCGGGGTCCGCTGGATGCAGACGTGGATGTAACTGGAGACTGGGGTATGGTTGACTTTACTTCATCAGCAGCCAGTTCGCGCGCATTGGCAAGATTGGAGGCATTGAGCTCGTTGATGAACCAGCCGACGCCCTGACGACTTTGGATCAATTCGCTGTCTTCAAGAGCCTTGAGAGCCTCGCGCAAGGTTGAGCGTGAGACGCCATATTGTTCACAGAGTTCTCGCTCGGAAGGAAGCGAAGTGCCTGGTGGAAAAACACCGTCCAGGATTGCTTTCGCTACCTTTCCAGTGAGGATGTCGGATAATGATTTTCTCGGAAGAATGTTTTGTGTCATCATTTCACTTGTATGCTTGTCATACCACTAGACAATATTATAGAGCAATTTTTACTTATGTCAAGGAGTCTTACAAAACTTTAAGGTTCGACAAACCATCGAATATTGGCACTTTACTTGCACCCTTTCTATTAAGGAAAGAGGGTTGATATGAGGCGATTTTTATTTACAGTTTTCTTGCTGGCAGCCGGGTTGGTGGCGGTCTTTGTGCGGTCGTGAAAGCTGCACCAATTGCCAGTAAGGATGATTTCGGTATGGGAATTTCCACCCATTTGCGGGTAGGTGCGGGTGGTCTATCGACATCACTTGATAATCTCCAATCATCGGGAGTTGGGTGGATCCAGGAAGAAATACCCTGGAACCTAGTCCAGCAAACTCCTGATTCTTTCCAATGGACTTTTGGAACATCTGACTTTGCATACGACTTTGATGCACTTCTTTCCGAAGCTTCCAATCAAAAATTTAACTGTGCTGGCAGTATTGGGTGGAGGTCCGGTATTCCTACCGCACGTATACCCCGGGTCACCCGTCAACAGCGATTCACTCCTGCAGGCTTGGAGCACTTATATCCAGTCAGTGGTCGATCGTTATGGTGACCGGATTGATTACTGGCAGATAGGAAGAGATGCAAACATGTCGGCCTTTTATGGAAGCTTGCTTTACCCGACAATTGAAGGTGCGATTGCCAATCCTGATCCTGTGCTCTTTGAGAAATTATTGCAATCGGCATATGAAATCATCAAAGCGAAGGACAGTGGCGACACCGTAATCCTTGGTGGGCTCGAAATGAGCAGCACGGATTGCACGAACAATCCATTCAGCTTCCTCGGGCAACTTCAGGTGGCAGGCGCGTGGAATTATTTTGATGCTTTGGGTGTGGAAATTTTCCGCGGTGCTACCTGGCCTGAACAGAGCATTCCGCGCGGGAATGGTTACGATGTACTCAGCGGAGCTTGTTTACTTGGTACAACCCGGAACGCCAATCTTTTGGAAGAACTTCGCAGTGTGCGTGCATTCACCAATCAGTTTGGCAGCAAGCCTATCTGGATCACAGGGGTGGGATACCACGCCGACGAAATCCAGCGACTGGCAGAAATGCGGGGCAGTGAGACCGCAATTGTGGAATCCGATTTGCTTGCACGCACTCTCGTACCTTTGTTATCGGAACCTTACATCGAAAAAGTTTTTTGGTACACATTTATGGATGAACCCAATAGATCCAGTTGGGCTTTGGGACCTTTTGGTCAGCTCACCTATTCCAACTTGTCTGCCATGCTGCGTGGAGCCAGGGCAGAGGGGCAGATAACCGAACCGGAAATGCAAGCCGAGTTGGTGGAGTATCGCTTTGAAAAAGATGGCCGCTCCATCATTGTCCTGTGGCGAATCAGCGGTGGTGAAGCCTCTCAGGTGGCGACGGTGCATGCGTTGACTGGAAATACTGCGGTGGCGTATCCGGCGGACAGCGTGGAGTTCTCTGCATCGACTGGTTTTGGATTGGCTGTTGCACCGGAAGGTAACACATTGGTCCAAGTAAGTGAACGTCCTTTGCTAATCGTGGCACAATCCAGCGATGCGCTGGTACAAATGAAGGCAGGTGCCGAGGACCAGATTGCGGGAGTTCAGGATAGCGTGAAAACAGGTGCGAGAGAACCTTTGGGATGATGCAAAAACCGCCATTTCCAACCAGGTTTCTCAATGGTTGAGCAGTTGGAAGGAATCGCTCATGCAATCCATCAAGGAAAAATTGGATCAGACATTTAAATAGAGGATACCTGCAATATCAGGGAAATTTCCACCACCTCCGATGAACTCCGGAGGTGATTTTACCGTCAATGTATTCTAGGTAAGCTGATATCCGCCTTGAAAAGCACGTAAATATCGTTTTAGAGGAATATTCATAAAATTATTAAATAGATGCGAAAATTGTATATTATCATGCTTGCTGAACTGTGAATATTGATTATGGGTGGCATGATGGTTGACACTATTCAAAAATACGGAACTTAGGCATAATCAGGCTGTTCTTCGAGAAATATGACAGAAAATATCCGAGTTATTGGCTCAAACAGGAGGAACGAATGCCCGTAAGGGGACGATCGAAGTGGATGAATTGCACTGCAAGGGCTGCGAAGTTTGCGTGGGTGCCTGTCCCCAAAAAGTGATCGGCCTTGCGATGGATCACTGACACCCAAAGGATACCATCCGGCTCACTTCATAAGCGAAGGCTGCACCGGCTGCGCGATTTGCGCCATGGTTTGCCCGGAAGCTGCCATCACGGTTTACCGTGAACCACTGCAAGGCTGCTCCAAAGCTGGAGGATGTATGGCACGAGAACTCTGGAAAGGAAATGAAGCAACTGCCGAAGCAGCCATTCGCGCCGGTTGTCAGGCGTATTTTGGATATCCCATCACCCCCCAAACGGAATTGTTGGAATACATGTCCAGGCGCATGCCGGAATTAGGGCGTGCTTTTGTCCAGGCGGAAAGCGAACTGGGTGCAATCAACATGGTATACGGTGCGGCTTGCACCGGAACACGCGTGATGACCTCTTCCTCCAGCCCGGGCACAAGCCTGATGATGGAGGGTTTGTCTTATATTGCGGGAACCGAAGTGCCCATCGTCCTGGTGGACGTGATGCGCGGCGGACCGGGACTTGGCAACATCGCCCCCGCACAGGCGGATTATGACCAGATGGTACACCGCGGTGGGCATGGCGATTATTACCCGATCGTTCTGGCACCATCCAGCGTACAAGAATCTGTTGACCTGACCGTTCTGGCGTTTGACCTTGCGGAAAAATACCGCTCGATCGCCATCGTTCTTTCAGATGGAAGCATCGGTCAAATGATGGAGCCGGCTGAAATGCCAGCCATGCAGCCTTTACACAAAGAGCGCGCAGATTGGGCTACTACCGGAGCCAAGGGGCGGGAACGCCGATTCCTGAGTTCCATTTATCTCAACCCACCGGAGGAGGAAGTAGCGAATTTTCGGATGCTACGACGTTGGCAGGAAGTTGTTGCCAATGAAGTGCGCTTTAAAGAATATTTCACCGATGATGCACAGTTCCTTGTGATGGGTTTTGGATCTGCCGGTCGCATCGCCTTCAGCGCAGTGCGCACAGCACGCGCGGAAGGTATCAAGGTTGGTTTGCTACGTCCGATCTCTCTAAACCCTTTCCCTGAAAAAATATTAGTGGAATTAAGTAAAAAGGTTAACGGCATCCTGGTAACTGAAATGAATGCCGGTCAGATGCTCAATGATGTAATGCTGGTCACCCGAGGGCAGGTTCCTATTGAGTTTTACGGTCGCCTGGGTGGCATGATGCCAATGCCGGAAGAGATCCTTGCTGAGATCCACCGTATGGTTAAAGGACCGCTTACAACAGAGGGTCACCCGCGTGATCGATGGCTGGCTCGGATGCCGAAATAGGAGAGACGCATGGTTACTACAGAAGCGAAGTATGAGGTTGTGTACCAGCGCCCTAATGCGCTGAATGATGTTGTGACGCATTACTGCCCAGGCTGCACGCATGGAATCGCACATCGCCTTGTGGCAGAAGTCATCGACGAGATGCATTTGAAGGAAAAGACCATTGGTGTGGCATCTGTGGGTTGTTCGGTGTTTGCCTACAATTATTATGATTTTGATTGGGTGCAGGCACCGCATGGTCGCGCCCCAGCTATGGCAACCGGCGTCAAGCGTGTGCTACCGGATCGCAATGTTTTCACTTATCAGGGAGATGGAGATATGGCATCCATCGGGATGGGTGAAATTGTCCACGCTGCAGCTCGTGGTGAGAATATCACGGTGATCTTTATCAACAACACCAACTATGGCATGACCAGTGGCCAGATGGCTCCCACTACATTGCCAGGTCAGAAGACGACCACATCACCTAACGGACGCGACGTGGAAACGATGGGTTATCCAATCCGGGCAGCCGAACTGCTTTGCACACTGGATGGTGCGTCTTTCATTGCCCGCCGTGCGCTCCACGACCCCAAGAACATCCGCATGGCGAAAAAAGCCATCCGATTGGCATTTGAAACCCAAGCGCGTGGGCTTGGATTTTCGATGGTAGAACTGCTTTCCACCTGCCCGACCAACTGGGGCATGACCCCGGCGCAGGCCCAGCTCTGGCTGGCTGAAAAGATGGTGCCCTATTACCCGATAAACGATTTCAAAGTGCACCCGACCATTGCTGAATTGAAGATATAGGGAGGAGAAACATGCAAACAGAGATCATCATTGCAGGTTTTGGCGGACAGGGTGTGCTTTTTGCTGGTCAACTTCTGGCGTATGCCGGGCTTGATCAGGGAAAGGAAGTCACCTGGATTCCCTCGTATGGTCCTGAGATGCGAGGCGGCACAGCCAACTGCACCGTCATCATCGCCGATGAGGAAATTGGTTCTCCCATCGTGCGCGCTCCACAGGCAGTGATTGCTCTCAATCAGCCTTCGGTGGAAAAGTACGAATCTGTCGTCAAACCCGGTGGTGTGTTGGTGATCAACAAATCCATTGTCACGCGGAAGGTGACCCGTACAGATATCAAGGTTGTAGAAGTACCGGGAAATGACATTGCTGAAAAGATCGGTGACAAACGCATGACCAACATGGTCATGCTGGGTGGGTTACTGGCAAATTTGCCGGTGCTTTCATTAGAATCAATCGAGAAAGCGCTTAAGGAGCATTTACCGGAGCGACACCACAAATTACTGCCCTCCAATTACAAGGCATTACGCGAAGGTGCAACGTATACAGTCTGATGAGTTAACTCGAGTCAACAACAGACCCTCCCGAGCGGGAGGGTCTGTTGTTAAGAAAACCCCTATTTTTTTGGCAATAATTTTGTTAATTGATCCAGCAGCCCTTGCATACCCAGCGTATTGAGTAAATGGAAAGCATCTCCATAAGCAGCATTATTGAACTTGAAGGTAACATGGGTCGGGCTGAAGTTTGTGATGCTTGCAGCTCCTGCAATACGTTTGTTGCGCTCCTTGAGCGGGGCAGGTAGATTACGGCTGAGGATGGGATTAATGATGGCAAGTCCGATCCCCCAGGCGATGGCACCGCCAATTAATCCCCCGCAAATGTATCCGCCCGCTTCACTTGTACCTGAATTTATCCCCAGAATGAAGATGATAACGAGTGCCAGGATGCCTATGGGCAGTGCATACAGGCTTGCGCGGTTATTCAGTTTTGTAAAAAATGCTTGGGTTTCGGTACATTTCTGGCACAAAGGGAAATCCAACGCGATGGAATACTGGTAATTTCCGGAGCGGTAAGAACTGCTTGTGTGAATCTTTCCGGTCCCACCCAATCGAGTTCCATTACACACCGGGCACGTACCTGGCATTTGGTATGTCTGGGTCCGCATGAGGGTTATGGATTTCGCTTCGACAGGGGGCATTCCAGCATTCAAATTGGGGTCATGCATCCATTCCTCGCCGGGTTTGATGGGAATAGGATTAGTAGGCGCAACTGCCTGTGTCGGAGGAATGGGTGGTATTTCAGCAGCCGGTGCAATAAACCTCCCCTCTGCCTGTGTGGCAGCTTCGGGGGTTAGTTCAGCTTGAACGGACGGTTCAACGGGTTTTGGCTCAACTATCGGTGCAGATGTGGAAGGGGGTGTGACGGGGTTGGATTCCATTGGGGTCGATTTAGTTTTACGTGGTGGCATTAATTTTCTCCTCTTTATCATTCTATTGAAATACAAAAAACAGTCAAGAGAATAGGTGACCACAGCTTGCCTTTGGTCTAAAAATGTGATAATATAATCGCAACCTGCAACGCCCTCAAGGCGCATATTTTAATAAACCGCCCCGCTTGGAGTGGTTTTTATTTCCGAGTTACTACGGGAATACCGCAGTGAGAGGGTAACAGAAGAGTTTTTAGGAGAAGAAAAGCTATGCCACCAACATTCCTGACCCGCGAAGGCTTTCAAAAGCTGCAGGATGAGTTGGAGTTCCTGCGCACTCAAAAGCGTGAAGAGATCGCCAACCGCCTGCGTGAAGCCATGGAAGGCGGAGAATTGATCGAAAATGCCGAATACGAAGCTGCTAAAAACGAACAGGCTTTTGTAGAAGGGCGCATTAAGGAGCTGGAAGTGATCCTGGCTTCGGCGCGGATTATCGAGGAAAAGCCTAAAGCGGAAATAATCCAAGTGGGTTCGACCGTCTCCGTGAAAGAGGAAGGCAGCAAACCCGAGGAATACACCATCGTGGGAGCTGCGGAAGCCAATCCCGCCAAGGGATTGATCTCCAACGAATCCCCATTGGGTAAGGCGATACTTGGGCACAAAGCGGGGGAGCGTGTGGAAGTGGATGCTCCTGCAGGAAAATTTATCGTGCAGATTATGAAGCTGAAATAAAACACAAGATCATTTTCTCGCCAAGTGAAACCTTGGCGAGTTTTTTTATCCTTTTACTTGTTATAATGTCATTGCCCTTCGGGAAATTTTTTTAAGGAAAAGTCTTATGGAACACTCTGAGCTTGAAAAGATCCGTTTACATAAAGCCGAACAGCTTCGTGCTGCCGGGTTGGAACCGTACCCCACCCGTGCTCATGTTACCCACACAACCCAGGCTGCCGATTAA
This sequence comes from uncultured Chloroflexia bacterium, assembly GCA_963699305.1. GTDB lineage: Bacteria > Chloroflexota > Anaerolineae > Anaerolineales > Anaerolineaceae > JBGQAS01. Next base: position 2,268,844 of record OY969431.1, read on the forward strand.
AGAGTTTGAGTCTGCTGAAAAGGATGGTAAGAACGTAGAGGTGCATGTAGCGGGCAGGTTGCGCGCCATGCGTCCGATGGGCAAACTGACCTTTGCCCACATCGAGGATGGCACAGGTCGCCTGCAATTATTCCTACGCATAAACGAATTGGGCGAAGAGAAGATGAAACTTTTCGAAGAGAAATTCGACCTGGGTGATTTCGTCCAGGCAACCGGCACCATGATGCGCACCCGCTCAGGTGAAATTACCGTTCAAGTTTCAGATTACTCAATGCTTGCCAAGGGGATCACTCCACTGCCTGCTGCCAAGGATGAGGTGGTGGATGGCGAGGTGGTCAGGCATGCCACCTTGAATGACCCCGAAACCCGCTTCCGCCAGCGGTATGCCGATCTGGCAGTCAATACCGAAGTCCGACATACATTCAAAACACGCGCGGCGGTTGTTTCAGCGCTGCGCCGGTTCCTGGATGCGCGCGGTTTCCTGGAAGTGGAAACACCCATCCTTCAACCTCTGTACGGTGGCGCTGCTGCAAAACCTTTTATCACGCATCACAACCAATTGCATCAGGATCTTTACCTGCGTATATCGTTCGAACTGTATCTAAAACGCCTGCTAGTGGGTGGTTTGGACCGTGTCTACGAAATTGGTCGCGATTTCCGCAATGAGGGCGTTTCATTTAAGCATAATCCTGAATTCACCCAATTGGAGTATTACCAGGCATACGCTGATTATCTGCAGATCATGGCGCAAACCGAGGAAATGATTGCCTATGTTGCCGACCAGGTGCTGGGTAAACGCATCATCACTTTCGAGGGAGTGGAGATTGATCTGAATCCACCCTGGAAACGTGTTGAACTGCGTCAGGGGATCATCGAAAAAACCGGCATCGATATCAATGAACACCCCGATGCTCCAGGATTGGAAAAGGCCATGTCAAAACAGGGCTTGAAGTTCAAACTTGGATCACCGCGCGGGAAGTTAATTGAAGGCATTCTGGGGGATTATCTGGAGCCTTCCTTTGTTCAGCCAACTTTCGTCTTTGATTACCCACGCGATATCTCTCCACTGGCGAAGAACAAGCCCGGCGATCCGAGTACTGTGGAACGTTTTGAAGGATACATAGGTGGGATGGAATTGTGCAATGCTTTCACCGAACTTAATGATCCATTGGAACAGGAAAAACGATTCAGCGAGATGGGTCGGGCATTTGCTGACGATGACGTGGACCGCCACCCCATGGATGATGATTACCTTCAGGCAATGTCCTATGGCATGCCTCCCAATGGAGGTTTTGGCATGGGCGTAGACCGCCTTGCGATGTTAATCACGGGACAGCGTTCCATCCGTGAAGTGATCTTATTCCCTCACCTGCGTGAAAAGGAAGAGAAAGAATAATATTAAACGGGCGGTTTTGAGCTGCCTGTTTTAATGAAATAATCCTGCAATCCTTTGTTATTGCACTTTTGAATTATTGCCTATATAATATCACAGGCTGGAAAACCGTCCGGTTCTGGCTTTGTTTGTATATTTAATTATTGGTTTCTGAGGAGAGAGCATGCAGAGTCGACCACACACGCCGCCATTAACATGGTTGATTGATCTGAAGTCACTTCAATTTCATGGAATGCTCCCTAAAGCAAGACGAATATCTCTTTCATTGATAGCCGCGATTGCACTGTTGATAGGACTCTTCCCGCCGCTATCCACAGTCGGGGCGGCTGAACAGTTGACCATTACTCCTATTACATGGAATGTGGTTGGGTTGGACTCAAACAATGTATTTGTTGGTCCCAATATGTTCCCGGTTGGCGTGCGGGTGTGTAATGACAGCTCAACTACGACTGCCAATAACGTACGTTCCGCCTTCCATTGGGAAACTACGGATACCTACATCAACCTCCGCCCAGGTTCACTTTCTGACTATACTGGTGCAAATGCGGTGACTACCCTAGCTCCTGGAGCATGCCATGATTTTTATTATGAAGTGGAAGTCACCCGCAATTCATCCGCATATGACCACACAGCCAGGTATTACATTTCAGCAGTTTCCAATGAATTCGCTGAAGTCAGCACCCCGCGTCCCCGCGAACTCTATGTGGAACATTTGATTTCCCAAAGCCGCAACTCCACAACCCAGGTTGACCTTTGGAATGGTTCGAGTTGGCAAACCATTCCAGCAGGCGGCACCATGAGCCTGATGGTGGGAAATACATATAAGATCAAGCTCTTTGGCTTCACCGCAACCAATGGCTACGAGCAGATCGAGAATTACATAAACTTTCCTAACACCATCTTTAAAGTGAATGGCGTGGCGACCACCTACTCAGCCAAGCCAACTCCAGCGACCGACCCTTGGTGGGCTAGCAAGGTCTATGCGGATGGCTGCAGTTGGGTAAATGATCCTACTTCGCTTAACTACCGCTCCTGCACCGGTGTAGGCAAGTATGGTGGCAATGTCACTGTGGAATATGATGTGACCATAATCGGGGGTGCGGGAACCACTAAAGATCTCTCCAACCTGATCTATGATTTTTCTGGCAGCAGCTACCATTACAACGCCGACTTCGCTTTTCAAACGCGCTTCGCTAGCATAGTGGATGCTACCATCGAAAAATCGTTCTCACCCAAATCCATTGTGCCGACCGCACCGGGTAATACTTCTACCCTGACCTTCACCATACGCAATCCGGGCACAGCTGCGTTGAGTAATTTAAATTTCACCGATACCCTTCCTTCGAATGTAACGATCGCCAACCCAAATGGCCTTGTGAACAACTGCGGAGGGTCGGTAACAGCAACTGCCGGAACACGGTTGATCAGCTTGAGCAACGGTTCACTGGCGGGAGCTTCCTGCACGATCTCTGTCACTGTGACCTCATCCACTGTAGGAAATTATTTAAACACATCCGAACATCTTTTCGTGGGATCGTGTGACACGAACAGCTTTGCAACCGATACGTTGGTGGTTTCAAGCTCGCCATTACCACCTTCCACCTGTTCACCGAGTACGATCATTGCGCAATTTAATTTTGCCACGAACCTGATATCCACCCATGTGTCCGATGTAAGCTTTGCCACCATCACCGGTGTACCGGTTGGTACCGGAACGTTCAATTGGGATGGCACTTTTGGCAATCCGCTGGGTTCGTACACAGGTACATACTGGCAGGTCAATGGCAATGCAACCCCACCCACTCCTCCGAATCCAGCAACATATTACATGATCGATCTTGACACGTCCAATTACGGGGGAGTGCAGTTGAACTTCCAATATTATATGACCGGGGGAGATTGGGCAGCTCCGGGGAATAATTACATGTATGTGTATTCGGATGCTGACTCTACAAGTGGACCAACTTGGACAAATGGCCAGGCGACCCAACCACCCAACAAAGGAAATTGGTACTCGTTGGCATATACAGCACCCACAACTGGTGTTACGCGAACCCGTTTCTTCATAAGCGCAGCAGGGGCAAAGAACAATCCTCAAAATTCTCCTTTAAGCATCGATAACGTCATCATCACTGGCTGCCCTCGGCCGGATCCCCCGGTCATTGCCAAGTCATTCGGTGCTACCAGCATCCTGACAAGCGCTTCAACCAGCTTGCGATTCAACATAACGAATCCAACCGCCACCACATTAAACGGTATCAATTTTACGGATACACTGCCTGCAGGATTGACGGTGGGGAACACCAGTCAGTCGAACGTGTGTGGGACTGGATCAACACTCACTACAACGTCTCCCCAGACGATCAGCCTGAGCGGTGGGACTCTTTTAGCTGGTGCCTCCTGCACGATGACGGTCACAGTGACGGGCGATACCGCAGGTCTGAAAAATAACTCGGTGACGGTCTATTCCACCAATGGTGGGACGGGCAATACCGCTACTGCTTCCATTCTGGTGAGAGCTCCTTCTTACTCTTTGAATTTCATTAAGCAAGTGGGGCCAACAGCAAGTGGTCCGTGGTCGAATCTGCTTTTAGCGGATGTGAATGACCCGGTACACTACCGATTCATTGTGGAGAATACAGGTGAGGGCAATCTTACAAATGTGACAGCCACCGATAATACAGTCAATATCGCTAACTGTACCTGGCGGGACGAGAACGGTGTGGCATTCCCGGATACGGACCCAAGCGGTTCGATCTACGCTTTCACTTTGCCTCAAGCCGACCTGCTGGACAATGGCCATATTGCATATTGCGTTTACAGTTCCGTTCTAGCTGCTGCCGGAATGCGTGAAAATACAGCCACTGTCGATAGCAACGAAACCCCGACGGATTCCGATAATGCATATTATGCAACGACCAGCCTGACCATTGTAAAAGATGCCGTTCCCAACGATGCGCAGAACTTCACATACTCGGGTTCTGGACCTGCCGGATACAACTTCGGCGGTGGATTTAGCCTGGACGACGATGCGGATGGCACCCTTCCCAATTCCCGCACGTTTACCAAACTGGTTCCAGGTTCCTATTCACTTTCAGAAGGAGCGCTCCCTTCAGGCTGGACATTATCAAGCCTTGTGTGTACTGATCCCGATGGAGGTTCCAGTGTCAATCTAGGAACCAGAACAGCCACCATCGATATTGACCCGGGTGAAAGTATCACGTGTACCTATACGAACTCGAAATCCGGCAGTATTGTCATCATTGAAGATTCTATTCCCAATGATGCACAAGACTTTTCATATACAGGCACAGGCCCTTCCGGATATAACTTTGGAGGTGGATTCAGCCTGGACGATGATGCAGATCCGACACTCCCGAACACGCGGACTTTCGCAGACCTTGCTGTCGGCACATACACGCTATCTGAAGGTGCGTTACCCGCTAATTGGAACCTGACCAACCTGGTATGTGTGGATCCTGATAGTGGATCATCCATTAATCTTGGTACACGCACCGCTACCATCGATGTGGATGCGGGGGAAACAATCACCTGCACTTATACCAACACGAAGAATGGGACGATTGTGGTGGACAAGGTGACCGTGCCCACCGGCGATACGCAAAGCTTTAACTTTGATGCGGTTGGAGGGGCGTATGCTGATTTCAGTCTAACAGATGCTGCTGCACCGAACAGTCAAAGTTTGGCGCCTGGGGCTTATTCGGTAAGTGAAACGGTTCCAACAGGGTGGACGCTTACCAATTCCACGTGTGTTAGTTCCATTGGTGATACGGAGTCTGCTGCCAGTATCGAGCTGGATGCGGGTGAGACGGTGACTTGCACTTTTACGGATACAAAACTGGGGACGATTATTATCATTGAAGATTCGATACCGAACGATGCTCAGGATTTTAGCTATTCCGGTTCTGGTCCTTCTGGATATGACTTTGGTGGCGGGTTTAATCTGGACGATGATGCGGATCCAACACTCCCGAACACGCGGACATTCTCCAACCTTGCTTTGGGCTCGTACACACTAACAGAAGTTGCGATGCCAGTGGGCTGGCTCTTCACTAATCTGGTGTGCGTTGATCCGGATAGTGGAACGACAGTGGATCTGGTTACCCGCACAGCCACGATCGATATTGATGCAGGTGAGACAGTGACCTGTACCTATACCAATACAATGAAGGGCACACCTGTCTTGACCACCACCGCTGCCACTCCTGTGACAATTGGGACAAACATTAATGATGTTGCACATCTCAGTGGTGGACTCGGAATATTAAGTGGAACAATCTCTTTTGAGGTCTTTGCTCCTTCAGATCCTACATGCAGTATACCTATTTCAGTAACCGGAGGAGTTGTTAACGGAGCGGGGGATTATACATCTGCAAATTATTTGACGACAGGTACCGGAGATTATCGATGGCGTGCTTACTATTCAGGAGATGCGAACAATAACCCGGTTTCTACAGCCTGCAACGATGCGGGTGAGACTTCAATTGTTAATAAGGCGAGTCCGACTATCAGCACTACGCCAAGTGCGGGTGGGGTTATTGGTGTAACCTTGAACGACACTGCAACCTTGGCTGGTGGATACAGCCCAACGGGGAGTGTAACCTTCCGGTTGTATGCTCCGTCCGATCCAACCTGTTCAGGAGCAGCGGTCTATATCGATACTGATGCTGTTGCACCGTACGCCACATCAAGTGGTTATGTGAGTGATGCCTTGGGTACATGGAACTGGACAGCCAGTTATAGCGGAGATTCGAATAATAACCCTTCCACCAGCGGTTGTACTTTGGAACAAGTAGTTATATCTGGAATTCCATCGCTGAATGTAGCGAAGAGTTCAACGACGACCTCGGTCTCGAATGCGGGGCAGGTGGTGCCGTATGTTTTCAGCGTTCACAACATTGGCAACATGACCCTGAGCGGGATCACAGTGACGGATCTCAATTGCTCGGTTGTACCGACCTATCAAAGTGGAGATACCAATTCAGACAGCAAACTGCAGACGACCGAGACGTGGATCTACACCTGCAGCCACACAGTGACGCAGGCGGAGATCGATGCAGATGGGGACCTATCCAATATAGTGACAGCCGACTCGGTGGAATCTGCCCCGGACACCGATACAAAGAATATTCCGATCTCGCAGAATCCGGCGATCCATGTAGCGAAGAGTTCAACGACGACCTCGGTCTCGAATGCGGGGCAGGTGGTGCCGTATGTCTTCAGCGTTCACAACATTGGCAACATGACCCTGAGCGGGATCACGGTGACGGACCCGAAGTGTGATGCAGCGCCGGTGTATGGTTCCGGTGACGGGAACACAGACAGCAAACTGCAAACGACCGAGACGTGGGTCTACACCTGTTCGTACACAGTGACGCAGGCGGAGATCGATGCAGATGGGAATCTATCCAATACGGTGACGGCGGACTCAACGGAGAGCGGACCGGACACAGATGTACATGCGATACCGATCTCGCAGAATCCGGCGATCCATGTAGCGAAGAGTTCAACGACGACCTCGGTCTCGAATGCGGGGCAGGTGGTGCCGTATGTCTTCAGCGTTCACAACATTGGCAACATGACCCTGAGCGGGATCACGGTGACGGACCCGAAATGTGATGCAGCGCCGGTGTATGGGGTGGGTGACACGAACACAACAGCCAGTTGGAGGACACGGAGACGTGGGTCTACACCTGCAGCCACACAGTGACGCAGGCGGAGATCGATGCAGATGGGGACCTATCCAATATAGTGACAGCCGACTCGGTGGAATCTGCCCCGGACACCGATACAAAGAATATTCCGATCTCGCAGAATCCGGCGATCCATGTAGCGAAGAGTTCAACGACGACCTCGGTCTCGAATGCGGGGCAGGTGGTGCCGTATGTCTTCAGCGTTCACAACATTGGCAACATGACCCTGAGCGGGATCACGGTGACGGACCCGAAATGTGATGCAGCGCCGGTGTATGGGAGTGGGGACACGAACACCAACAGCCAGTTGGAGGTCACGGAGACGTGGGTCTACACCTGCAACCACACAGTGACGCAGGCGGAGATCGATGCAGATGGGGACCTATCCAATATAGTGACAGCCGACTCGGTGGAATCTGCCCCGGACACCGATACAAAGAATATTCCGATCTCGCAGAACCCGGCGATCCATGTAGCGAAGAGTTCAACGACGACCTCGGTCTCGAATGCGGGGCAGGTGGTGCCGTATGTCTTCAGCGTTCACAACATTGGCAACATGACCCTGAGCGGGATCACGGTGACGGATCCCAATTGTCGAGTTGCGCCGGCGTATCAAAGTGGGGATACCAAATCAGACAGCAAACTGCAGACGACCGAGACCTGGACTCTATACCTGCAGCCACACAGTGACGCAGGCGGAGATCGATGCAGATGGGAATCTATCCAATACGGTGACGGCGGACTCAACGGAGAGCGGACCGGACACAGATGTACATGCGATACCGATCTCGCAGAATCCGGCGATCCACGTAGCGAAGAGTTCGACGACGGTGAATATCAATGCCGCGGGGCAGGTGGTGCCGTATGTCTTCAGCGTTCACAACATTGGCAACATGACCCTGAGCGGGATCACGGTGACGGACCCGAAATGTGATGCAGCGCCGGTGTATGGGAGTGGGGACACGAACACCAACAGCCAGTTGGAGGTCACGGAGACGTGGGTCTACAGCTGCAGCCACACAGTGACGCAGGCGGAGATCGATGCAGATGGGAATCTATCCAATACGGTGACGGCGGACTCAACGGAGAGCGGACCGGACACAGATTTACATGCGATACCGACTAGTCCAGCCCCGGCGATCCATGTAGCGAAGAGTTCGACGACGACCTCGGTCTCGAATGCGGGGCAGGTGGTGCCGTATGTCTTCAGCGTTCACAACATTGGCAACATGACCCTGAGCGGGATCACAGTGACGGATCTCAATTGCTCGGTTGTACCGACCTATCAAAGTGGAGATACCAATTCAGACAGCAAACTGCAGACGACCGAGACCTGGACCTATACCTGCAGCCACACAGTGACGCAGGCTGAGATCGATGCAGATGGGGACCTATCCAATATAGTGACAGCCGACTCGGTGGAATCTGCCCCGGACACCGATACAAAGAATATTCCGATCTCGCAGAATCCGGCGATCCATGTAGCGAAGAGTTCGACGACGACCTCGGTCTCGAATGCGGGGCAGGTGGTGCCGTATGTCTTCAGCGTTCACAACATTGGCAACATGACCCTGAGCGGGATCACGGTGACGGACCCGAAATGTGATGCAGCGCCGGTGTATGGGAGTGGGGACACGAACACCAACAGCCAGTTGGAGGTCACGGAGACGTGGGTCTACACCTGCAGCCACACAGTGACGCAGGCTGAGATCGATGCAGATGGGGACCTATCCAATACAGTGACAGCCGACTCGGTGGAATCTGGCCCGGACACCGATACAAAGAATATTCCGATCTCGCAGAACCCGGCGATCCATGTAGCGAAGAGTTCAACGACGACCTCGGTCTCGAATGCGGGGCAGGTGGTGCCGTATGTCTTCAGCGTTCACAACATTGGCAACATGACCCTGAGCGGGATCACGGTGACGGACCCGAAATGTGATGCAGCGCCGGTGTATGGGAGTGGGGACACGAACACCAACAGCCAGTTGGAGGTCACGGAGACGTGGGTCTACACCTGCAACCACACAGTGACGCAGGCTGAGATCGATGCAGATGGGGACCTATCCAATATAGTGACAGCCGACTCGGTGGAATCTGCCCCGGACACCGATACAAAGAATATTCCGATCTCGCAGAACCCGGCGATCCATGTAGCGAAGAGTTCGACGACGACCTCGGTCTCGAATGCGGGGCAGGTGGTGCCGTATGTCTTCAGCGTTCACAACATTGGCAACATGACCCTGAGCGGGATCACGGTGACGGATCTCAATTGCTCGGTTGTACCGACCTATCAAAGTGGAGATACCAATTCAGACAGCAAACTGCAGACGACCGAGACCTGGACCTATACCTGCAGCCACACAGTGACGCAGGCTGAGATCGATGCAGATGGGAACCTATCCAATACGGTGACGGCGGACTCGACGGAGAGCGGCCCGGACACAGAGTACATGCGAATATCCGATCTCGCAGAACCCGGCGATCCATGTAGCGAAGAGTTCAACGACGACCTCGGTCTCGAATGCGGGGCAGGTGGTGCCGTATGTCTTCAGCGTTCACAACATTGGCAACATGACCCTGAGCGGGATCACGGTGACGGACCCGAAGTGTGATGCAGCGCCGGTGTATGGTTCCGGTGACAGGAACACAGACAGCAAACTGCAAACGACCGAGACGTGGGTCTACACCTGTTCGTACACAGTGACGCAGGCGGAGATCGATGCAGATGGGAATCTATCCAATACGGTGACGGCGGACTCAACGGAGAGCGGACCGGACACAGATGTACATGCGATACCGATCTCGCAGAACCCGGCGATCCACGTAGTGAAGAGTTCGACGACGGTGAATATCAATGCCGCGGGGCAGGTGGTGCCGTATGTCTTCAGCGTTCACAACATTGGCAACATGACCCTGAGCGGGATCACGGTGACGGATCGCAATTGCTGGTGCAGCGCCGGCGTATCAGAGTGGAGACACGAAACAGACAGCAAACTGCAGACGACCGAGACCTGGATCTACACCTGCAGCCACACAGTGACGCAGGCGGAGATCGATGCAGATGGGGACCTATCCAATATAGTGACAGCCGACTCGGTGGAATCTGCCCCGGACACCGATACAAAGAATATTCCGATCTCGCAGAATCCGGCGATCCATGTAGCGAAGAGTTCGACGACGACCTCGATCTCGAATGCGGGGCAGGTGGTGCCGTATGTCTTCAGCGTTCACAACATTGGCAACATGACCCTGAGCGGGATCACGGTGACGGATCTCAATTGCTCGGTTGTACCGACCTATCAAAGTGGAGATACCAATTCAGACAGCAAACTGCAGACGACCGAGACCTGGACCTATACCTGCAGCCACACAGTGACGCAGGCGGAACTGAACACGAATGGTGGTGGGGATGGGGATCTGGACAACACGGTGGCGGCGGACTCGACAGAGAGCGCACCGGACACGGATTCGCACACGATCCCGATCAGTCAGATTCCGGCGCTAAGCCTATTAAGAATGTTAATGAGATCCCGGGATTTACATATTCATTTGTTGGCGAGGTTGTCCATTACACGTTCCTTGTTTCAAACAGTGGCAATGTGAGCCTAACTGGACCGATCACGGTTGCAGATGATAAAACAACCGATGAGAATTGCCCTGACGTTAATTCAGTCGGTAATTTAGACTTGATATTTGATGTTGGTGAGAGCATGACCTGTACAGCGACACATACGATTACACTCGCTGACTTGCAATCTAGCTCCATCACCAACCATGCCATCGCTCATGCAAACTATGGTGGCGCGGTGATAGATTCAAACACATCTCAACGGACAGTTAACAAGCTGGTAAACACCGGAGATCCCTCTAATCTATTGAAGTCATTGATAGCGACAAATCATGGGTTCACGATCAACCCCAATGTCGCCATCGGGGAGATTCTCACATTTGAAATTCAGGTGTACATTCCAGTGGGAGTCTTCAATAATGTTATCGTGACGGATAACATGGGCTTAGGCCTGGCTTTTGTACGATGCACTGGCATAGCCAGCGGAGGGTTGATTACCTCAGAATACGGAAATGATTTCAACCAAATTTGTACTCACCCCTCCGTGGATGCAATCCCGTCGGGAGATCCAACTCCGGAAAACTGGGGTCGGCAGGTAGTATTTAATTTTGGATCAATATCCAATACTTCCGAAGATCAGAGGCTCACCATCACTTATGAGGCAGTGGTTCTGGATAACAGCGCCAACCTCAATGGTACACTTTTAACGAACTCGGTTGAATTTACATCCTCTTCCGGACCTTTAACACCGGATGACCCTTCACCCACATTGACAGTTGTTGAGCCAAGGCTCAGTATTTTAAAAACGGTCGATCAGAATTTTGTCAATATTGGCAGTGTTATTACATACACACTCACGATCAATCATACTGGCGCAAGTCTGACACCTGCTTTCGACACTCTGGTTCATGATACATTGCCTGCTGACCTACTGCTTTTATCTGTAAATTGTGGTTTGAGCTCGGTTGCTCCAACGTCTTGTATGGGAAATGCTGGTACGGGCGATGTGGATGTTGTTTGGAATACATTCCCGCTTGCTGCGACAGGCGTTATCGAGATCCAAGCTCGGGTTCTGAGCTTTCCTGTAATTGGACAAATTGTAAATACCGCCAATGTGGAATGGACGAGTTTGCCCGGTCCAGTTCCAGGACCTTTATCACCTTATAATACCCTTTCCTCAGAACGCTGGTATGACCCGGGTGGTTCGGTGGTGAATGATTACGGCGCGACTGCATCATTGCCTATTTTCCTGGCAACTCAATTAAAAACAGGGTTTGCCCCTGGTCGCTTCACATTTATCGGACCCATCCCCAGCGCTAATTATTACACTCCAGGCAATTTAGAATTGGATATTCCATCTCTGAAATTGGAAGAGGTTATCGTAGGGGTGCCAACATCCAGCACTGGCTGGGACCTGACCTGGTTATGGAATAAAGTAGGCTGGTTGGAGGGTACAGCGTACCCGACATGGCTTGGGAATAGCGTTCTCACAGGTCATGCCTACATGCCAAACGGCAAACCAGGCCCATTTATGAATATCGGTCAGCTCATTTGGGGCGACCAAATCATTGTCCATGCATATGGAACGCAGTATATATACAGTGTCCGTTATGTGGCATTACTGCCATACGATGATCAATCGTACCTCTCGCATTCAGATCAATCCACGTTGACGCTCGTCACTTGCAAGAGTTATGATGAAGAAAAAGCCGCGTATCGCTGGCATGTGGTGGTTCGGGCGGTGCTGACATCCAAAGTGGATGATAAATAACCCCGGATGTTTTTAAAGCAAGACAAAGAGACGCATTGAATCATGCGTCTCTTTTTATGCGATAATGATGCAAGAGGTGGTTATGAATAAAATAAATTTTACATTATCTATTTTAATGATGTTACTGTTGTCTATTTTCGTATCAGGTTGTTCCTTGATAAATCCAAACACGGTTGAGCAAAATGGAGACAGCGTTACGGAGGAAATGGAAGATCAGGTAGTAAGCACAGCTAATCATGACGGCATCTCCCTCCCTAATAAAGCGGAAAGCATCATTATTGACCACACCACCGCTGACATTAACAAAATCCCTGCCGAATGGTTGGAAAAAGCCCGGGAGAACGTGGTATTTTTCTATGGTCATACTTCGCATGGCAGTCAATTGATCACAGGCGCTGAATTTTTACGTAACCAGGTGGATGCTTCCTTGTTTGGGTTCACTACCGAATGGCAGGCTGTTCCGGATCAGACCGATCCCACCTCATTGCGAGTAGCTGACGATGGAGATTGGGTATGGGAACCGGACGATTTCCTGCGCCGTGCCCGCGCATCATTAAATGAGAATGAAGATGTCAATGTTTTCATGTGGTCGTGGTGTGGGCAGCAATCGGAGGAGGGCAATCCGGTGCAGCAATATTTGGACATGATGACCCAGCTTCAAGAGGAATACCCGGATGTGAGATTTGTGTACATGACCGGTCACACCGATGGTGGCAGTGAGACTCTCCAGCAGAATAATGACATGGTACGCGCCAGGGTGGGGGAGCATGGCGGCATTCTCTACGATTTTGCCGACATCGAATCGTATGATCCGGACGGCAACCATTATGCAAATACCGATGATTCCTGCCCGTGGTGCGTCAATTGGTGCAAGGCGCATCCAGACCAGTGCCGGGGATTACCCCGTTTTGACGAAGGCTGTGCACACACTTGGGGTTTCAATTGCCGGATCAAGGGACAGGCATTCTGGTGGCTGGCGGCACGCCTGGCCGGTTGGGATGGTCAGCCTTAGGAGATTTATTGAAAGATCAAAATTTCAATGAACGAATTCTTGTAAAACAAAAACCGGGCGGTTTTTGGAACGAGCCGGAAAATTTCTACGTCAATTCAAAGTACAAAGGCACCATTTGGAGCCTGATCCTGTTGGCTGAACTTGGGGCAAATCCTCAAGATCCACGCATTAAAAAAACATGCGAATTTGTATTTACCTGGTCGCAGCATCGAAAGAGCGGCGGATTTGCTTTCCATGGCACTGCTGAGACAGGTGGTGAGACGGATTGTATCATTCCGTGTTTGACTGGAAACATGGTTTGGTGCCTATTAAAGTTTGGCTACTGGGATGATCTTCGCTTGCAAAAAGGTATCGAGTGGATCACCACCTACCAACGGTTTGATGATGGGGATTGCAAAGCACACAAGGGATTTCCGTATCAAAGCGAGCATTGCTGGGGTAAACATACCTGCATGATTGGGGTGGTCAAGACTTTGCGTGCCCTGGCTGAGATACCGACTAATTTACGGAATGCATCCGTGCAGCAGACGATTGATTGTGCTATTGATTATTTACTTTTGCATCAACTTTTCAAGCGCAGTCACGATCCATCCATGATTGCGAATGATGATTGGCTCAAATTAGGGTTTCCCCACATGGCTAATACCGATATCCTGGAAATGCTCGCCATTCTCATGAAGCTGAATATCAGAGATGCTCGCATGGAGCCAGCAATTGAATTGCTCCGTTCCTTGCGCCGGGGGAAAGGCTTTTGGCTCAACGAGAACAGCAAGGAAGGCAGAATGGCTATCACGGTTGATAAGCAAGGTCAGCCAAGTCCGTGGATTACAAAATCCGCAGTTGATGTGCTTACGTGGTGGGACAACCCTTGAAAACCACAGACCTTTCAATAATATGAATCGATTCGCCTAGGTCGACGAATACCAAACGAGGATAATAAAAATGAAAAATATCGTAATAACTGGCAGCACGAGGGGTATCGGCTTTGGATTGGCGGATTCTTTTTTAAGCAGAGGGTGCAACGTGGTCATATGTGGACGTACGAAGAAAGCTGTGGATCTTGCCATGCAATCGCTCTCCCAGAAACATGGGAAGGAAAGGATCGTTGGCATTCCATGCGATGTGCAGGATACCCAGCAATTGCAAAGATTGTGGGATTTCGCTGTCAAACAATTTAAGATGGTGGATATCTGGATCAATAATGCCGGTGTGACCACTGAAACGAAGGACTTTTGGAAATTGTCGCCTGGAGAGGTTCAGCAGGTGATCGGCACCAACGTGATCGGAACCATCCAGGGTGCGATCGTCGCGGCGCAAGGCATGCTCAAGCAAAAACATGGGGCTATCTACACCCTGGAAGGACTAGGGTCTGATAGTGGGATGAGGGTGAAGGGGGTGGCGCTATATGGGACATCGAAGGCAGCGTTACGATATTTCGATGATAGCATCAACGGTGAATTGAAAGGCTCACCGGTCATCATGGGTTCCATTCTGCCCGGCATGGTGGTGACCAACCTGACCACCGGCGAATTTGATGGTCGGACCAGTGAACTGGAACGAACCCGTTTCATTCTCAATATCCTGGGAGATACGGTGGAGACCGTCACTCCATGGATCGCGGACCAGGTGCTCAAAAATACAAAAAATGGTGCACGCATCCGCTGGATGAACCCATTGAAAAGTCTGGGGAGGTTCATTTCAGCTCCCGTCAGCAAGCGGAAAATTGTCAATTAACGTTCACTTGGGAGGAAGATAATGTCACTCGATTCGATCGAGAAGGTAATTCAGTATGCCTGCGGGCTGATCGCCGTGGGATCGATGATGTTTGCGGTGGGTCGCCTGCTGCGCGTACTGCACCGTGTCCGCGGGCGGGTGAGCGGCAAACCTCCCCCGGTGATGCAAAGCTCCTGGTTTTATATCATCGCGTCAATCATCTTTGGGGGTGCCATTTATTTGCTATGGATACCGTTCCATCTGACACTGTCTATCACTGTTCGTTGGAGCATGGATATTTTTGGTGCCATCATCCTGCTCATTGGGTTGGCGGGCTACCAGTGGGGGCACATTACGCTGGGCAGGATGTTTGCGGGCAGCAGCAGCCTTGGTGCGCAACTCACGATTGACCCTGAATTGGTGACTGCAGCACCTTTCAGCATCGTACGCCACCCAATGTATCTGAGCCTCCAGGTGGCAACGTTAGGAACCCTGCTGCTTTTCAAGACCTGGGCAACGCTGCTGTTGTTCCTGGGATTCATCTTTCTATTCATACGTGCCCGTCGTGAAGAGGACGTACTCTCCGTAGAGTTTAAGGAAGAATGGCTGAGCTATTCCAACCAAACTCCTTTTTGGTTTCCACGCATATTTGCGCGTCAAAAGCGTTGAAACTAAAGGTCGCGTTTCGAATATTTCTCAGCGCGAAGCGCTGATTTTGACATTATCGACAAATAAGTTATATACCCAGGATTCCATGGTAGCCTTACCGCCGTAGGAAATTTTTTCAAAGCGTACTTCCATTTTGCATGGTTTTCCTTCGACCGTAAAGCTGATGTTGAGTGGCTCACCTTTGGGAAGAATGCTTTTATGCTCGATTTTTCCATCCACGGTAAGATCGATAGCGCCGGAAAACATGTTGTGTCCTACTTCGGCGTGATGGCTTTTGGTAAGATTGAAATCCCATTTCATCTGCTGCTCCTTTGTGATGTTTCAAGGTTGTTTATAGGTGATCTGCCAGCCACCCCAAAAGGGTGAACCATCGGTGTGGGTGCATTGCGGTGCCTGCAGATTGCTGGTTTGCTCGCCATCCTCACCCGCTTGAAGGGTGTAGATCACATCCGTATTCATCTGAAAATCTGCATACCCGAGGCTGCGCTCGGGGAACAAACCGGTGACGAAATGATCCTGTCCACCCTGCCAGGTGACGGTGAGCGTGACTCCGGGCTTGGGGTTGCCTGCCGAGTCGATGACAACGACTTCCAATAAACCTGGAATGAGCACGGGATCGCAAACTTGTTTGCGGTCGAGCACAACATACGGTGCACCTGTCGTGGGGGTGAACGTGGCAGCCGGGCGCGGTGTGAAAGTCGCCAGGGGGGTGAGGGTCGGTGCGGCGGGGGTGACAAGCGGGTTGATGGTCGGGGCAACCGTGGGAACCAACGTACCGGAAGCCAACTGGTACAGTGATACCGCCAGGAGTGAGAGACCCTGGGCTTCATCGCTGGCGCCACCCAGGGAGTACACCTTCTGCGATTGGGCTGCCAGCGCTTCGATCACGTTCTGGTCGCGCAACAACCCCAGGCGGGAGGTGGCACGCCCCAGATCGCCATCAGCCAAATACGCCAGCGCGATCAAACTGCGGTAATCATCCTTTGCAGCGGTATTTAATGAAGAAGGCGCGGTATCGATGTAGTGTACCGGGGCTATGACAAGGGAAATAACGATGCCCGAGATGATTCCCACCACCAGACCGACCACCAGGTACCACGGAAAACGTCTCATGGCAAACCTCCCGGTGAACTGCCGGGTGAACTTTGCAGGGACTGGTACATTTGAGCCATGAGCTGTAAATCACTTAAGGAGAACCCATATTGTTGCGCCGCCATGAGTGAATCCTCCAGCGCCTGCAATGCCGATGATGCCCCCAACCGATTCAGGCGGGAAATAGCAAGCAGAGCGTTATGGTCGTGCTGGAAGATCTCGGCAGTCATGACGGCGTAATCGGCTTTGAAATCCTCGCGCAGGCTGGGCAACCCTGCACCCTGGGCGCTGGCAGGGCTGATCGACCAGCCATAGATCAACCCCAATCCAAGACCCAGCCCGATGAAAATAAAAAACCAGATGACCTTTTTGAGTGTCACGCGTTCAACTCTCATTGAGCATGGGCATCTTCACGCCGCCCTTTTTGGCGGCTGCAATGGCTTCGGGATAGCCGGCGTCAGCATGGCGCACGATGCCCATCCCGGGATCCACGGTGAGGACGCGCTCCAACCGACGGGCGGCCTCGGGCGTGCCATCCGCCACGATGACCATGCCGGCATGCTGACTGAACCCGATGCCCACACCGCCGCCGTGATGGAAGGAGACCCACGTGGCACCGTTGACAGCGTTGATGAGGGCGTTGAGGATGGGCCAATCGGAGACGGCGTCGGTGCCATCGCGCATGCTCTCGGTCTCGCGGTTGGGGGATGCCACCGAACCTGCGTCCAGGTGGTCGCGCCCGATGACAATGGGTGCTTTAAGGATGCCTGCGGCAACCATCTCGTTAAATTTCAATCCTGCCTTGGCGCGTTCACCGTAACCCAACCAACAGATACGGCTGGGCAATCCTTGGAAGGGGACTTTCTCGCGCGCCAGCTTGAGCCAGCGCTGCAGGTGATCGTCCTCAGGGAAGAGTGCGGAAACGGCTTCATCGGTGCGGTAGATATCCTCAGGGTCGCCGGAAAGCGCCACCCAGCGGAAGGGACCCTTGCCTTCGCAGAACAGTGGGCGGATATAGGCAGGGACGAAGCCGGGAAATTCAAACGCATCCGGCACACCATGGTCGTAGGCACGCTGGCGCAGGTTGTTACCGTAATCGAAAACCTCGGCGCCGCGTTTTTGCATTTCGAGCATGGCGCGCACATGGGTTGCCATGGAATCCAGTGAACGTTTTTCGTATCCTGCAGGATCGGACTTGCGCAGCTCCCCGGCGGCGGTTACGGAAAGCCCGCTGGGGACGTACATGGATACATCATGGGCGGGGGTCTGGTCGGTGACCACATCGGGGATGACGCCGCGCAGGACCAGCTCCGGGTAGATATCGGCGGCGTTGGCGATGAGCCCGATGGAGCGGGGGATGCCCTTGGATTTGCAATCCTCGACGAGGGTCATGGCTTCTTCCAGTGTATCCACCACCTCATCCACGTAGCCTATCTCCTTGCGGCGTTTGGCGCGGGCGGGGTCAACTTCCACCACCAACCCGACACCCTCGTTCATGGTGATGGCGAGCGGCTGCGCACCACCCATGCCGCCCAGTCCGGCGGTAAGGACGAACCTGCCCTTGAGCGATTTCCAGCCCTTCTTTTTCGCCAGTGCGCCGAGGGTCTCGTAGGTGCCCTGCAGGATGCCCTGGGTGCCGATGTAGATCCACGAGCCGGCGGTCATTTGACCGTACATGATCAACCCCTGGGCGGCAAGCTTATCGAAATGCTCCTGGGTTGCCCAGTGGGGGACGAGGTTGGAATTGGCGATAAGGACGCGAGGCGCATCGGGGTGGGTCTTGAACACCACCACCGGTTTGCCGGACTGCACCAGCAACGTTTCATCATCGTTAAGGTTCTTTAGGGAATCCAGAATTGCATCGAAGGCTTCCCACGAGCGGGCTGCCTGACCGCGCCCGCCATACACCACCAGGTCCTGGGGGCGCTCCGCCACCTCGGGATCGAGGTTGTTCTGGATCATGCGGAAGGGAGCTTCCGTGAGCCAGGATTTGCAGGTGAGCTTGCTGCCGCGCGGGGCGCGGACGGTTCGGGGTGAGGACATGGTTTCTCCGAATAGATGTGTTGGTTAAATTATAAGGCAGAAACCTCACCCCTGCCCCCTCTCCTGAAATTCAGGAGAGGGGTAAGTGAAGAGTGATTCTCCCTCGAAGGGGGAGCTCCGTGATAACCCAAGGAGATGTTATGCGATCGGTAACACACGCCGTCCCTCGCTATAGGGGATGCTATGCGACACACCAAGGGAGGGAATGGAAAAAGAAAAGCGACCAAGGATGGTCGCCCACAAACTTCACAAGATATGAATCATCACGATTAAACCAACCTTTAGGTTAGACATAAAATGTCGTCACATCGCCGGGTTCATCCGATTGCAGACCGGGAATTTCCACGAAATGAAACGTCTTGGAACCACGGGCATTGTTAATATGGCTGAATGAATTTAATTGCAATTCCTCTCCCTGAATTGTCCCGGAATAATCCACCGTTCCGCTTTGACTGGTCGCTGTAAAATCCAATTTAGCGGCATCCTTTGTATAGCACCCTTTAGAACTGCCGTAAAAGGACTTGTTGACCAATTTGACAACCTGGAAAGGCTCATCCGAAGAGGAAATGGCTACAACTGCTCCATCCGCATAGAAACGCAGGTAGTAGCTGTAATCGGTGTGCTTCGACCGGTAGAGACCATCAAAACGCAAAACCTGGTCCGACTGTGCTGGTTTTTCTTCATTTGAGGGTAATGTTGGCTCGGCTTGCGACATGTTTTTCTCCTTGGAGGATTGATGATGTTTTTCATTATATATTACATGGTAGCGTAAGGCGGTATCAGACTCCTGACAATTTTCCGGCATCCGCCCATGCATTTCTCATAAGAACATCCTGAGAATAAAAAAACGCAATTTATCGCAGCCTTGCGCACGTGAGTATCTTCGATGATGATATTGCTTCACGACCCCCCTAGGGGGTGCTTCGCGATGCCCCAAGGGCACGCTTCGCGAATGAAAAGAATTAACCCCCCTTGCTCCGAGCAGCAAAAAGCGCTTCTCTGTCGCGGGGTGCCAATTAAAACCAGACAGAAGGAGGCATCAGAATGACACAAGCAGTGTGTGTAGCTCGACGCGTTTGTGCGAAGAGTGGAATTATAAGGCGACCAGAGATGGTCGCCCTACGCCATAAATTATCAGATGATGACAATCAGGCCGATGATCGTGCTAATGGCAGCCAGCAAGCCGGGGATGCGCAAATCCTTCCAGGTGAGCTCGACCTTTTCCGTGCGGAGCCAGGCGGGCAACCTGGGTTGGATCTTTCGATAGAGTGTCATGTATAACACGGTAAGGACCAAGCCGAGGAATGCTCCAAAGAGGAAGGTGTTGGCTCCGGCCAGGATCTCCTGCCCGAGGAAGTACTCACGATCGATCGGGGAACCCGGCACAAAGAGGATAGCAACCACGAAAGAGAGAGCACTCCACAGGAAGAAGGCGGCAGGAAGAATGAAGAGGGTCTTTTTATCCTTTGGATCCAAGCCGATGAGCGGGAGAAGGGAAAACAGGGAGACGATACCAAAGACGATGATCAATGCTCCCACCACAAAAAACGGGATCGGGGACAAGTTGTTGGTGTGGACCAGGTTCCAAAAGTCACCTCCAAATCCCATGATATTGACGCCGTCATTGATGGCAACATAAGGGAGCAACATGACCAGCGGGAGAACGGCAAGCGAGCGGCGCTTCCAAAACGGCAGGGAGATCAGCATGGAAAGGGGGAGGGCGACCGCGGAGCCTAAAATATCCTTCCAGACAGTGGAATCAATGATCGGGCGGTTGTACCCGGCAATATTAAAGGGATGGACATACAACGTAAAGGGTACGTGACGTACAACCAGATATAACGCGTGCCCGCCCTCATGCAGGATCAACTGGATAAACCTGAAAAGCAAAACTAGGCAGAAAAACAAAAGCATTGACCGAAGCGCAGGAATCTTTTCTGAAGGATTCTTGCGGAAAAGGAGTACGAAGCCCAATACCAGGAGCAGGGCAATGGGGATCGCCATGCTGAGTCCATTGACCAGGAGCGTCCTGGTATCCACGGCAGGGGGAGTTGTGCAGGACATCCTGAACGTCACAGGTTCGCTCACATTGCCAGCCCGATCAAGGATTTGGCTCACAAACACCAGTTCCAATTTCTGCCAGCATCTGCCAGTGACGGTGAACAATGCTTCGTCCAATTGTTCCTCCGCAGAAGCTTCGATGGGATCATCCGTGAATTTGATCGGGTAGGTTAACGAGGAAGAGATTTGGTGGTAGGTGACCGCAAAGGCATCTCCTTCCGGATCTGTGAAAAAAATATCCTGATAGATGAACATAAATCCGTCGATGATCTCCTCACGTTCTTCCGACCGTAGAATGACCGGTGGATGGCCATCCGCCGGCAATTGAGAGGAAAGTTGAGAAATCACCACGTGGGGCTGTGATGCGGGGGTTGATGACGAACAGGCAACCAGCAGCATTGCGAGCATGATAACGAAAGCCAGGTTGCGACCTTTAAACACCTTGGTTCCGAAAATTTTTACGTTCATTTATTCCTTTGTGATCCTTTTTTTTAGTACGACAAGGACCTCTACTAAAATATACGGTTTAATGCTGAAGGCTTTGCAATCCCGAGGAATGGTTTTCCCCAGTCCTGCCGGGGGATATTCCGGTATCGAACTCGATGGATGACGCACGTGGCACAAGAACGAATGGGTGCACGATCCATCTGAGAAGAAGACGATAAAGAAAATCGTAAATATTCGCCGACTTACGGCTGAGAATAACTTGGATGATGCGATTGCATCACCCCTTGTGGCTACGACTAAGGGGTTCGCAATGACGGAAAGGGATGCTGCGTGGCGCACAGAGAAAAAGGTGATCTGAAAGTAAAAATCACCATTATTTGGTCATCCCCCTCATAACGAAACCCTTGACTTGGAGCCAACTCCAGGTGTTACACTATACCCAGAGGTGAGGCTATGAAGATCGCGGAAGTAAGTGAACGCTATGGAATTTCGCCGGATACACTGCGTTACTATGAACGCATTGGACTCATCCAACCCGTTGCCAGGAACAAAAGCGGTATCCGAGAATACTGCGAAAAAGATATAAAACGGGTTGAATTCATCAAGTGTATGAGAAGTGCGGGGCTTCCGATCGAAGTGCTGATCGAGTATGTCGGCCTGGTTCAGCAGGGTGACCGAACGATTGAAGCGAGAAAAGAAATCCTGAAAGAGCAGCGGGAGCAGCTTGCGACGCGGATGGAGGAAATGCAAAAAACACTGGATTTGCTGGATCATAAAATTGACGTATATGAAAACGCGGTTTTGAAAAGAGAACAGGAAATCATCCAGGGAAAGGCATAAGGGAAAAGAGCAATAGAGTTTTACTGAAGGTCAATTTTCAGATGACCATCCGATTAATCGAAAACCAGGAGGAAAAAATGCAAAAGCGCACACTTGGAAAAAACAATTTGGAAGTCTCAGCTCTCGGGCTGGGTTGCATGCGAATGAGTTATGGCGACTACCCGGTTAAGACAGGCAGGAGATGATCACTTTTCTCCACGCCGCGGTCGACCGCGGCATCACTTTCTTCGATACTGCTGAAGTCTATGGTCCATTCACCAACGAGGAACTCCTGGGTGAAGCGCTTTCTCCTTTCCGCGGAAAAGTGGTGATCGCCACCAAGTTCGGGTTCAACCATGATCCCGCCAAAGGGCCGAGTCCTGCGATTGGACTGGATAGCCGACCGGAGCAGATCAAGCGGGTTGCCGAAGCTTCACTCAAGCGTCTCAAGGTCGATGCTATCGATTTGTTCTATCAGCACCGCGTCGACCCGAATGTGCCCATCGAGGATGTGGCAGGAGCCATTAAGGAACTGATAAAGGAAGGCAAGGTTAAACACTTCGGGCTTTCGGAAGCCGGGGTGGAAACCATACGGCGCGCCCATGCAGTCCAGCCCCTCACCGCAATTCAGAGCGAATACTCGCTATGGTGGAGAGCCCCTGAGGAGGAAGTGTTGCCTTTATGCGAGGAGCTTGGGATCGGTTTTGTACCATTCAGCCCACTGGGTAGGGGCTATCTCACGGGGAAGATTGATGAACACACAACCTTCGACGCATCTGATATCCGTAGCCGCAGCCCTCGTTATTCCCCGGAAGCGCGGAAAGCAAACCGGGTGGTCATCGATCTGCTCGCCAGGATCGGGGAACAAAAGGGAGCGACACCGGCGCAGATCGCGCTCGCCTGGCTGCACGCTCAGAAGCCATGGATCGTTCCCATCCCGGGCAGCCGGAAAATCGAACGCCTTGATGAGAATATCGGCGCACTGGCTGTAGAACTCAAGCCCAATGATCTGCGGGAGATAAAGAGTGCCATTTCCAAGATCACCGTGCAAGGGGATCGATACCCCGAAGAATTTAAGAAGATGACCAATCGTTAAATATGGTATCTGCAGAGCCGCTCAAGACGCTATCGTTTTCGCAGGATGACCGGAATAATTTTAGCGATGCGATGGCTGTTTTCGATCTCATTTCCTAGTTTCAGGTTTTTGCTGATCGATTTGCCGAAGCGATAATAATCTTCAATCAGCTTTTCCGGGTTGGCATTCGCCAACTGCTCCAGGTTTGGGTACCCAGCACCGATGATATTTGAAATTGTCGCCTTGCTCGCCCAGGGCATGCGGGAGAAATCAGCGCGGTTCACCATTTCTTCGATGATGCCCTCGGAAAGACCGCTGGCGGCTGCCAAAACCCTGCGGCTGACAGGATCGATACCCTGCTGAAGAAGGTCGAGATTGGTGCGAAACCCCAGAACAGCCAGAACTTTAAGAGCATTTGTGATTTCCGGAGCGTTCCTTACCAATCCACTCATATATTTCTTTCCCGGAACGAACCAGTAGATAAGGAACTTTAGGGCGGAGACGATATCCAAAGCGCTAAACCCGTTCTTCCCGCAAAAATTCTCCAACCGCTGACGGGTTTCGGTTTGTGCCAAAAGGTCAAGCACATTCTGCACGCCTGCCTGCTGCAATTCCTTGTATATCCTGAACAGTTGCAGGGTAGCGTCTTTGTAACGACCCTGGGGGTCACCTCCCAGACTTAACTGAGTAAAGTGGACAAGCTGCGGCATCGTAAAATTGAATGTCTCACGCACAAACGCATACCCGAAGGATTCCTTCAAACGTGTGTAAATATCCTCAAAATTCTTGATGGGGGAAATTGCTTTCTGAACTGCATTCCAATCGACTGCCATAGGAGCTCCTTGTACGAGCATTTTATATTGTACTATTGGAAAACTTTACGATGCCCCCTGAAGATGCTTTGCAACCCTTTCCCAAGGTTCAATATTCCCGGGAACTATCGTGAAAATGGGATGTGCCTTAGGAGTTATTATAGAATTGATTTTCGCAAATTGGTCTGGATCCCTACGTTTCAGCTTGCTTCGAAGATGAGTGAGCTCATATTCCAGCTGACCATCGGTGACAGGTATGGGATCACAATGTGATCTCTCACCCAGTTTACTTGCATCAAAGTGATAACCCCGCTGTAAAGATTCATCAACCACAGCCCAAAGGTAACACTCAATGGAATTGATAGGTTTTTCTTGCGCCTTGAAACGGATCAGTTGGGGATGGTTGCGGTACCCTCGGGTTTGTCCTTGAAGCACCTTGCGTGCCAACAGTGCTTCACGCCAAAGCGCTACCAAGCCTTTGACGTCAAGGTAGGAAGGATGGAAACTCCACAATCGCATAAATTATTTCCAGGTTAAAGTGTATCTCTTTTTTTCCACACAGTTAGGAGAAAGTGAACACCCTATTGACAAGCCGTTTGAATTTTGCTATAGTCCTATGTAAGCGCTTACATGAAAATCATTCAATAATGCTTAAAACACGGGATTACAAATGTAAAGCGTATACCGCCGAAAACCTTTCTCCGGAGATACAGGAAAACGCTCAATTCCAACAAACGAAAACAAGATTCGGAAACATACAACTTAAGCTGAAGGGAATTGTACTGATTGTAATTTTGGGTGGGCAAGAAAGAAGGTAAGTACATCAATTGTATTAACGAGATTGTGCGCATAAAAAAAGTTGGGTCGCTCTGCTAGGTCCAATGACACTGCAATTCAAATTTGTCTGTCCCTCACTACGCACCAACAATACAACCACCTTACTGAACCTCCATCAAACAGATAAACATCGAGAATAATCTATTTCACAGGCGATCTGCAGAGAGCTTCCTATAAGGAGGTGATTGGCAGAAAAAATACGCAGAGTATCACAGCTCATTCGGTGTTTTTTTTGGTAACAGAGAGTTCTTGAGGAGGTTATTGAAATGACAAAAAAACTTTTCCGCATCGTTTTTGCATTCATTTTTGTGATTCTGTTGGCATTCGGGAGCACTTCACTGGTGAGTGCCGGTAAACCCACGCCGCCACCCACGCCCGGACCAACTCCAACTCCACCGCCGATCCCGGCAGGAATGCGCGCAGGTTTGAGAGCGTCTGATTATGGCATCAGCCCATGGCCTTCCCCAGATTGGTGGGTAGCTTCGATCGATTCCATGGCTTCTCGGTTCCCCGGTTCGACTGGGGCTATGATCGCAGTCGTTGTGGAAATTGATGGCATGAAAGGTCCGGGATGTTGGGCGCACTTCCCCAACCCGGATGGCGGGACTTACCCGGGAGTCCGTTTCGACGATGTCGATAAATTTGAGCCGGATTTTGCAGCCTTTGATGCTGCCGGTATCAAGGTCTGGCTCCAGGTGGAATCCTCTGGTTGCGATATGTCCATGCTGATCGATATCGTATTTAAGCAGTACGGCGATCACTCAAGTGTGATTGGTTTTGGGGTTGACGATGAATGGTACTTGAACAAATCCTATCGCAACGGCAAACCCGTCACGGATGCTGAGGCGCAAGCCTGGGTGGAGCAAGTCCAAACATACGATGCCAGCTACTTGGTGTTCCTCAAACACTGGCTGACTTCCCAAATGCCACCCACTTATCGAACCGGACTCGTATTTGTAGATGACAGCCAGGGATTTCGCTCATTCGATAAGATGATGACCGAATTCGCAGTCTGGGGACAGTATTTTTATCCAGCAGCGGTCGGTTACCAATTCGGTTATGCGTCCGATAGGGCTTGGTGGAGCAAACTGAGCGACCCGCCCAAAACCATCGGGGAAGGGATCCTTTCACGCGTTCCAAATACCTTGGACCTGTTCTGGGTGGATTTCACTGCCCAAGAAATTTGGCCTTAAACGCCACTTTGACTAGAAATTAAGTGTTAATGAACAAGCGCCGCTCGATCAGGCGCTTGTTTTTTCGGTCATTATGGGGGAAATTCGGACTACTTTCCGTTGGATGCGTCCTTTTTCAGGTGGTTTCCATCGCACCAGGGCTGGTCCTTGGTTTTACCACAAGAACATAGAGCGCCACGCTCTCCAGCAAAGAGTACACTACCTTCCGTGGACAGCAGGGTGAAAGGACCTTTGAGGATGTACGTACCGAGAGGTTGAAAGATCACATGCAAGACACCTGAAGAAAGTGGCGGATTGTAGGGATGCGTGTGGTAATGGATTGCGCCATCACGGAAATCCAATTTTTCGTGCGATTCGTCGCAAATAGGCATGTTCTTGCTTAATCCGCAGCGGCACAACGCCATGCGGGTATCCTGTAACAGGACTTCACCAGTGGGTGTTTCCAGGCTGATATTACCGTTGAAATACAACGGGCCGTGTTTACCCACAATGACAGTATTGGTGGCGGGGATTTTCTCTTCGTATCCGCCATCCTTGCGTTTGAAATGCAGTGCGCCGGTCGGGCACAGCAGGCAGACATCCGCTACCTTATCTGCCATTGCGTTGTCGGGGATGATCCACGGTCGGCGGCTGGTATCAAAGACAGCGTGCAGGTTATCCACACATGAGGAGACGTGAGTGCAGCGCATGACATGGAAGATGACATCGATATCCTTGCCTTTGTAATTACTAATAGGATTTTTCATTTGCATTATTTTCCTTCGATTTCACCCAATGATTTATTTCTTCTTGAGTTTTGTCAAAGTAAGAGTAGTGAAGACATCTCCATTCGTGTTGAAGTAAAAAATCGAATTGCCGATGGCAGAGGTTTAATTCGTGAAGTGTGCCAAAAAGAAGCAACTGGGCATGCACATCAGCGCGACTCTCAAAAGGAATTGCCATTGTTTCACATCCTTGAGGAGTGAAATCCTTTTTATACTTATAAACAGAATGATCCATTTACAAAAGTATACATGAAATGATGGGTTCCAGTATGTTGTCTTTTTTCAAAAAAGTGTGATAATAATGGAGTAGTATATTTTCATATTTTGAAGGAGGGTCGAATGGCTGAAACAGCCTATTGTTTAAAATGCAAGACAAAGCGCGAAATGAAGGATGTTGAACCGGTCACCATGAAGAATGGGCGCAAAGCGTTGAAGGGTAAATGCACGGTCTGCGGAACCGGGATGTACAAGATCCTGCCAAAATAGCACATGCACTGCGAAAACTCAGCGCCGCGTGAGGAGAACGCGGCGCTTTGATTTTAATAAAAAGTTAATGCAGCTTATTGACAAAAAGAAGGTATAATGCATCCATCTCAGAGTTGTTCTCGGTGTCCTGCCTTCGGTATTCGTGCCCAAAAGCGATTATTTCAGAGGGGGTTCTCCAAGCAACTCACAAAAATCTTGAAAGAGGAAAAATGAATATCTATGTTGGAAATTTGTCGTTCGATGCTGCTGAAGAAGATTTGAAGCAGCTGTTTGCAGCTTTTGGGCAGGTGACCTCGGTTAATATCATCAAGGATCAATTCACCGGTCGGTCTCGTGGGTTTGCCTTCGTTGAGATGGGCAATGCCGACGAAGCCAAAGCAGCCATTGCCGGCGTTGCTGGCAAAGATTTCAAGGGTCGAACTTTGAACGTAAGTGAAGCCCGACCGCGCGGTGAAAGTGGTGCTGGAGGTGGTGGAAACCGCTTCAACAACAACCGTCGTGGTTCTGGTGGCGATCAGCGCCGCCGCAACTGGTAAAACAGTTCAAAAGATCCGAAGCCGCAAGGCTTCGGATTTTCATTTTTAACCATCCCGCGAGATCGATTTTTCCGGATGGTATAATGTTCAATTGATTCTATGAAGAATTGGTTATCGAAAAACAGCAAAATTATCTTGCGTATTGTCGGCAGCGTGCTGGCTATCGGGTTGTTGGGATACCTGCTGTACACTCAGGGTTGGTCGGAGATCGTTGAAGCAGCCAAACAGGTGGAAGTATGGCGGTTCATCCTTTGCGCAGGGATCATCCTGGTTTCCCGCATTTTCATCGTCTTGCGCTGGCACATTTTACTGCACAGCGGGGGTGTCAAGATCCCCTTCCGCAATACTCTTTCGCTCACCTTTACAGGGTTATTTGCGTCTAATTTCCTGCCAACAACGATCGGCGGGGATGTGGTCCGGCTGGCGGGTGTGATGCAGATGGGTTTCGACCGGGCTGTCAGCTTGGCTTCTTTGGTGGCGGATCGCTTGGTTGGTGTGGCGGGCATGGTCCTGGCGCTTCCTTTTGGGCTGGTGCCATTCATTCGCTGGGCATCGGCGGGGGTAACCCAGGCAATTTCAATAGGAGCGCTATGGGTGCGCTTGCGTGAATTTGTTAAACGTACCTTAAAAGCACTGGCAGTGTGGTTGAAGAAACCCTGGGCACTGCTGCTAGCTCTGAGCTGCACACTGGGGCATATGGTATGCACCTTCCTGACCGCATGGATCTTCCTCGCGGGGATGGGAGAACGAATTCCATTCACATTGATTGCTGGATTGTGGAGCATATCCTATTTCATCACACTGTTACCGATATCTATTAATGGGTACGGTGTACAGGAATTATCCCTTACCTTTTTATTTACTCGTATCGCCGGGCTCAGCATTGCAGCCAGCATACTCCTGGCACTGCTGATGCGAGTGGTGTATATGATCGCCAGTCTGCCTGGTGCAATTTTCCTTCCGGGGGCACTTGCGGCGATGAAAAAAACCGAGGTTAAAGAGTGAAACAACGCGGTAACAAATCCTTTTGGGTTGCCATAAGTGTTATTGGGATTATTTTTTCAGCAATAGCGTTGTATCAGACATTCTCACACATCAGTGAGCTTATCGTAAGCTTTTGGATATCGGATTGGTTCCCACTTGTATTGCTAGAACTGATCAGTTTATTGGGATGGTTAACAGTATGCATTCTGGCAATCTTTAATGCTCCTCTCCTGGAAAAATTCGAATTTCCACTGATACGGTCGATTGCCCTGCGGATTGCTGGAGGTTTGTTTGCAGCTGGGATTATTGCCGCCTTCATGGTGACTCGTTATTGGATGATCGGCAAGGGTTTTGAAGCCTTGTTTGTCTCACTCTCCATCCTTTGGATTTCAAACGTGTTGGTTGCGATCGGGATCAAAACAATATTTAATTGTGGGTTTGCAAGCAGCTATTTGGCCAGCCTATTGATTTTTGGGGTAGTTTTCATCGTGGCTGCAAAAATCCCTCAGGTGACCAGCTATCCACTTTCACTTGGATGGTCGGAAGCCAGCCGATATTATTACGGGTCATTGGTCTTTTCTGAAAAAATATATGGGCTAAGGCTTCCACTATCGATCTGGCATCCATCCAGATATCTGCTTCAATCACTCCCATTTCTTTTTAGCAAGCTGCCGATATGGATTCATCGATTATGGCAGGTGATCCTTTGGTTGGGGATGGCAGGTTTATCCGCATTATTTTCTGGTGCGCACGATTACATAAAAAACCTCTTGCATACCGAATTTTGATCGGATTATGGTTCTTTGTTTTCCTTTTCCAAGGTGCTGTATATTACAACTTGCTGATTTGTGTAATCCTGGTTTTGGCGGGGTACTCCGGGAAGAGGCCGTGGAAATCATTTCTATTTGTCTCACTGGCATCTTTTTGGGCAGGTATCAGCCGGTTAAACTGGTATCCAGTTCCCGCAATGATAGCGGCAAGCATCTACTTTATTGAGGAACCCTCAGCAAAAGGAAAAATCAGTCTGAGGTATTTGATTAAACCATTCCTATGGGTGGCTGCCGGTACGTTGATTGCATTCCTGTCGCAAGCAATGTATGTTCTGTGGTCTGGGAATGGAAAGAACCTCAGTTCATTTGGTTCCAGCTTCTTTTCAGATTTACTTTGGTATCGGCTATTTCCCAATCCATCCTATGCCCTTGGGGTACTCCCAGGAATATTGTTAATATCATTACCCGTATTCATTTTTATTCTTTCCAATCGAAACCTAATTTTCAAGCATGTAAAACCATTAAGTTTTTTGGGATTCTGGCAATCCTTTCAATTTTATTTATCGGCGGATTAGTGGTCAGTGTGAAGGTGGGCGGTGGAGGAGATCTCCATAACATGGACGCCTATATGGTGATTCTCGCGATCTCCGCTGTATTTATATGTCATCATTCGCTGGATATCACATCCGAAGCACATACAGGTAAACCTTTTTTCTGGCCTTCCGTCCTTCTTGCCGCAGTTGTCCCCATTACCTTATTGCTTGGATCCGTAGTACCTCTCCCGCTTGATGAAGAAGGTGGGCGAAACGTATTGAAAATAATAAATGCAATAACCAGTGAAGTATCTGATCAGGGAGGAAGAATTCTTTTCATTACACAACGACATTTATTGACATTTGGGAACATCCAGGATGTTCCAGTAATACCGGAATACGAAATCCTGACACTCAATGAAATGGCAATATCGGGAAATGAAAAATATCTTTCGCAGTTTTACCAGGATCTGAATGACCACAAATTTGACCTAATCGTAGCGGATTATCAATATGGACGACCCAAGCAACAGCGATATTCTTTTGGGAGAGAAAATGACTTGTGGACGCTTAATGCAGGGCGATATTTAACCTGTGAATATATTCCCTTTTTAACCTTTCAAGAATATAATATTCAACTACTGATACCGCGGATCGTGAATCCGACCTGTCCATAGAGGTGTACTTGAGAGTTGTAAAAACAGGTGAATATGCCTTGAAGGGTGATTATCATATTCACCTGAATCCTAATTGGCCTTACCTGCCAGTCTATCTTGCAAAATTAGAATTGATCCGAAAAATTCTTAGTGGATTTTCACCTAAGAAGAGGATGATCGATTTGGGTAGCGGCGAAGGCGTTGTCGTAAAAGAGTTTTCCAATCGTGGTTATGACATCAAGGGGCTTGACCTTAACTATGAATCTACTTATGTAATCCGCGGCGATCTACGAAAGACTACATATGAGGATGCTTCTTTTGATGTGGTTTTATGTACAGACGTTTTGGAACACATGCAATTCGCAGATCAAGAAGAATCATTCACTGAAATTGCCCGAATAATAAAACCGGGTGGAATATTTATCTTTGCGAGTCCAAATTTATCTCATTTTGCATCGCGATTGTCGTTTCTGATCCGCGGAAAACTACTGCGGACTTCCTCTATTGAAAGACATCCCGGGGATCGACCTATCGGTGAATTTTTGAACATCATCAAGAAGAAATTCATTATTCGAAAGAAATTCGGAATTTTTCCTACGTACCCAATTATTTCATTTCTTACTGTTTGGAAACCGTCCAGTGTTCTATGGCTGCATAGGATCTATAATAGATTGTTTTCCATTCCAAGTTTTTGTTTTTTGAACCTTGCAATTTGCGAGCGCAAACATGACACAGAGAAGTATGCAAACCCAAAAGGAACAATGCTCCAGTAATTTAAATTTATTGCCACAAGCCCCCGGTTATATTTCGAAAACTAGTTCAAAAGATCCGCTGACTTAACGATCCGGGTCTTTTTTTACACTTATCCGGTGGTAATTAATAAATATGGCAGAGAATTGACTGTTACAAGAGCTAGCTTTTGGATCGATTCAAGATGTACCGCTTATCCCGAATATAAAATTCTCCCCTAAATGATATTGCTCTCTCAAGGAGTATTCCGTACTTGTAGAAATTCGATGATGACCTTGACCATTTGATCAAGGAAAATTCAGATGCTGCTTAATTTACTATCGCAGAATGATGTGGACCGCAGTGGCTTTGAATGAAGCCTGCACTGTCTTGCCTGTTTTCAACTGCATGTTTTCCGCTGATGCGCGTGTGATAAGACTGACCAGTGGAAATCCGCAATCCAGGACAACGCGCATTAACACCCCCTGAGGTACCATGCGTTCAATCGTCCCGGACAGGCGGTTGCGGGCACTGCCTTTCAGCGGTTCATCACTATTCCAAAGGGTAACATCTTCCGGGCGCAAGCAGAGATAGACTTCACGCCCGATCGTCGATTGACCTACGGCTTCGAGCAGAAAACCATTGGATTTGATGGTCACCAACCCTTCATTGGTTTTGGTTACGACACCGGGGACAATCGTTTCAACACCCACAAAGGCAGCCACGTCTGCATCCACCGGAGCGGAAAACACATCCTGGGGGGTTCCTATCTGGCGCAATTTACCATTGATGAACACGGCGACACGGTCCGCAAGTAGCAGGGCTTCATCCAGTTCATGGGTGACAAAAATGGTGGTCGTTCCGGTCGAGCGCAACAGGGAATGTAAATCTTCCAACAAGATAGCTCTAGTTGGAGCATCCAGCGCGCCGAACGGCTCATCGAGGAGCATCAGTTCGGGTTCGAGAACGAAGGCACGCGCCAGGCTGGTGCGGTGAGCTTCGCCACCTGATAACTTTCGGGAATTACGCTTTGCCAAATGCCGGATGTGCAACCTCTCCAGCCACCCATTCACCCTTTCGATGACTTCTGCGCGTGGGATATGACGAAAATGCAATCCCGTAGCAATATTCTCGAAAACCGAGTTGTTCAGCAGCAAGGGATCCTGGAATACCAGCCCAATGCGCCGACGATATTCGTTTAGATCCATGGATGCCAGGGATTTACCTTGAAAACGAATCGTACCAGATGTTAGTTTCAACAAGGATGCGATTGCCATCATCAGTGTACTTTTCCCGGCACCATTCGGACCGATAAAAGCAATGATTTCGCCTTGGGTGATGCTCAAGCTCGGGACATCGAGCGTGAAATTATCCTCACGTTGGATCTTCAGTTTTTTTATTTCAATCAGGCTTGTCATTTGCGTGTCCCTCGTTGTTGGATGAGGGTCAAGGCAAGATTTACAGCAAATGCCATCAGGAGCAGCAGAACACCCAGTGCAAGCGCGTTTGCAAATTCACCTTTGCTTGTTTCAAGGACGATTGCGGTGGTGAGCACGCGTGTCTGATGCCGGATATTGCCACCCACCATCATGGATGCGCCTACTTCGGAGATGACGCTGCCGAATCCCGCCATCAAGGCTGCCAATAAAGGCAGGCGGGCTTCCTTCCAGAGGGTCGTGATCATTTGCCAGCGGGAAGCGCCCAATCCCAGCAACTGCAAATTCAACCGTGGATTGAGCTGCTGCAAGGCGGCGGATGTCAATCCCGCCACTACAGGGAACGCAATGATGGTCTGAGCGATGATGATGGCGGTCGGAGTATAAATGAGCCGCAGATCCCCCAAAGGTCCGGAGCGCCAGAGCAGGATGGAGACAACCAGCCCGACAACCACTGGAGGAAGTGCCATCCCCGTATTTACCAGGCTGAGAACAAACCCCCGCCCGCGGAACCGCCGTAATGCCAACAGAGTTCCCAGCGGGATGCCAATAAAAAGGCTGATACCTGTGGCGAGCAAGGAAACGCGCAGAGAGAGAAGGGTGATCTCCCAGACTTCAGGATCGATGGCAGAAAAGATATCGAAGGGCATGAAAGGATTTCTCTATGTCATTATAATCCGCACGTTGCCGAATCTTGCAACGTGCGGATGGAGAAATGAAGCGAAGCCTAAATTTTCTATAAACCGAGGTCTGCATCGGTCTTGTCGGCGTCGGGGGTGAACAATGGTTGACCGAATTTTTCCACTCCAAATTGGGCGATGACCGCCTGTGTTTCAGGATCAATCATGAACGCTGCAAATGCCTTTGCCCCATCCAGGTTGATCTTTGGCCATTTCTCAGGATTGACCACAATGACGTGGTATACATTCAGGAGTACATTATCGCCCTCGTAGACGATTTCAAGCGTGTAGGAATCCTTGTTGGCAAGGTACGTCGCGCGGTCGGTGAGGGTGTAGGCACCCTTTTCGGAAGCGATGGTCAATGTTTGTCCCATGCCTTGACCAGTTTCCTCGTACCAGGCGCCTTCCGGGGTGATGCTTGCTTTCTTCCAAAGAGCCAATTCGGCTTTGTTGGTACCCGAATCATCGCCACGCGATTCAAAAAGTGACTGAGCGGCAGCAATTTTGGTCAGGCCTTCCACGGCAGAAGTGGCAGTTTTAACGCCTGCCGGATCAGCTACCGGACCAACAATGATGTAGTCGTTATGCATGACAAGGTAACGTTCCGACCCAAACCCGTTTTCCATGTAGGTTTTTTCGGAAGATGGAGCGTGAACGAGAAGGACATCTGCGTTGCCTTCTTCACCCATCTTGAGAGCAGCGCCAGTACCGACGGCGACAACCTGGACGACGAATCCGGTTTTTTCTTCAAACAGCGGGATCAACACATCCAGCAGACCGGAATCCTGTGTACTGGTGGTGGTCGCCAGGATCAGCTGCGGAATGGCGGGTGTTGTGGGAGTGGGAGGAATGGGAGTATTGGTGGGTTCAACCGGAGCCAGTGTTTCGACGACCGGTGTGGTGGCTGGCTGGCAAGCTGCCAGGAACAGGACCAGCAGTAAAGTTGCGATAGTGAATTTCTTGAACATAAAGGGTCTCCTTGAGTGTATAGTTGTATGGATACAATTATATATTAAAATTACTTAATTTCAAGGAGATTTGTACGTTCAACTCCATTCAAGTGTCACAATTTCAGTATTATCGGGGGTATGGTCGTACGCCTGAGCCAGGCGGTATCCGTTCACCAGGCAAATGAGGGTACCAATGGCAAACCCGTGCGAGACGATGAGCACTTTACCGCGTGGATGTCGCCGAGCAAAGTCATCAGCTGCTTCCTTCAACCGTTTACCGACTTCCGCAACCGATTCAGCTCCGGGGAGACATGACTCTTCCAGTTCTTTCTCCCATAACACCACATCCTCGGGGAAAAGGTCGGCAGCTTCCAAAATGGTGTGCCCTTCCCAACGCCCATGACTGATCTCCCGCAGGCGTTTGTCCAGCTGCAGGGGAAGACCGAGTCTTGCTGCAATGATTTCCCCGGTCTGCCGGGCGCGCGGCAGGTCGCTGCAATACATTGCATCAAAACTGAAGGATGCCAGCTTTTCAGCCACAGCATGTGCCTGGGCAATCCCTACGGCATTGAGGGGATTGGATAAATGTCCCTGAAGACGTTGTTCAAGGTTCCAATCAGTTTGACCGTGGCGTACCAGCGTAAATGTTGTCAATGAAAGTGATTACCGTTTCCCTACGGTGGTGGCGTAAATGGCGAACTGTGTTTCACCATCCAAACCGATGGCTTTATTCAGCAGGTCATCGTTGAATGCCCCGATAGCGCACACACCACAATCAATTGCTTCAGCAGCCAGTGCCAGATTCTGGCCAACGATACCGGCATCCAGGTGCAGATAGCGATACCCGCGTTCGTTATAGCGCCAGAACATGCGCTCCACCACGGCATCCCAAATAAAGGTGACCGCGCTTCCTTCAATTTGAGCCTGGTCCAGACAAGCATGCATGATCTCTGACATGATAGTTACAGCGAGCTTCACGGACAACAACGCATGCCTGGTGGCAATGTAACGATACACCCCCGGTGTGAGAGTCTCCACGCGGTTAACCAAAATGTAGGTTTCGAAAGCATGTCGTGCACCTGCGGATGGCACATTGCGCATGGTGACAGGTCGGCTGATGATTTCCCTGATCCCCTGGGTGGTCCACAGTAGGAAGGAAAGCTCATCCAACGTGAGTGGTTTTTCCTGGTACTGTCGAAGGGTTTTCCGGCGTTCGATAGCAACACGCAGATCAAGAGCGGGTATTTTCACATCCGCAGGGGAGGGCAGCTGAATAAGTACCGCACCCTCCGGACAAGCAAGTTCCAGCGGAGATTGGGGAAGTCCCTGCTGCTGTAGCGATTTTCCCATTTCCTCGTAGCGTGTTTTATGCATGAATTCCTGCCCAATGCCTTTGCTCATATGTTGCTCCTTTTAGAGGTGTTTCACCATGCGGTGATAACCCAATGTGTGAAAGCGTGCCTGGAATTGCGGTGTATGAACGGTCTGGACCACCGAAAATCCGCTGGTTTCATACAGGGTTTTTGCGGGTGCGTTTCCAATTTCAACCAGTAATGAACATTTCGTGAATTGATTTTCACGGGCAAGCTGATCTGCCCATTTTAACAGCTCGCGACCGAACCCTTTACGCCGGGATCCCGGTGCGACAGCGATATGGGAAATGTAGAACTCGTCCTTTTCCGTTTCTTTATCGTTTGCCATTTGAAAAGAGCGAAATATTAATTGAATACCTTTGACAAAACCATACGCACGCCAGAGCTGGTACCCTATTACTGCGGTACGCCGGGCATATTCCCGACCTGGGAATGCCACCAGGATGCCAGTGATTGCGCCGTTACCCGTCACGACCCATGCGGTGTCAAAACTGAAACGATTGCGCGGCAGGCCGAAGAAATGATCAATAGCTTTTAATGCCAAGCGCTTTTCACCCAGCCCAAGCGCGGCATCACCAAACTCGTTCATTGTGGAATAAATGAGGGATGTAGCAACCGATCGATCTTGTGGAGTGGCTTTACGGATCATGGTCAGGGTTTATGGATGAATTTACGACGCAGGAATGCCAACCCTGAACGGAGCACATGGATGACTTCCGGTACACGCAGCAGGACTACCATCGATCCATATGCGACAACCCCGATGAGCAGCCCACCGAGGGTCATCCAGAGATTCGAACGACCGGTCATCACTTTCATCCATCCCCACAGCACTCCAGCCATCACGCCAGCAGCCAGCATGCAGCGCCCAAGGATACCCCAAAGCGTTCGGCCTTCAATTCCGTGCAGCCTGCGCCGCATGATGATCAGCAATACCACCATTTCCAAAGCCGTGGCAAGGGCGTTCGCCAACGCCAGTCCGCCGTGCGGCATCCAACCCACTTGTTGGAAACCCCAGGCAAAGAGAAAACTGAAACCCAGGTTGAGTGCCATGGCTGCAGCACCCACAAAGACAGGTGTTTTAGTATCGTGCAGGGCGTAGAATGCCCGACTGATGATCTCCACCACGGAGTGCCCCACCAAACCGGCAGCGTACCAAAGCAACGCCCAAGACACCATATCCGTGGAAAGACTGGTGAAGACTATCCCATCTTCATACAGCAGTCGGATGAGAGGAGTTCTTAAAAGGATCAATCCCAACGAAGCAGGGATGGATAGCAGCAGCACTCCGCGGAGGGTGGCAGCGAGGGAGGAGCGCATTTCGTCCAATTTACCCAGCTCCACCTGCGCAGAAAACGATGGCAGGGACGCAATGGCAATGGATTGGGCAATGGCCATTTGCGGCATGAGCATCAAGGTAAATGCCGTGGTTATCGAGGAAATGCTGCCGGTGGGCAGGCTAATGGCTATAATGGTATTGACGAAAAAGTTCAGCTGCACAACTGCCACGCCAAAAATACGAGGGAGGAACAGACGGAACACCTGTCGTACCTCGGGGATTTTCCATCCCAAAATAGGGAGATATTGAAATTTTAACTTAATCAAAGAAGGAATCTGCACCAGCAGGTGCAGTCCGCTGCCGAGAAGTGCGCCCCACGCCAACCTTAAAATACCCCATTCAGCAGGGAAGATCATTACACCCAGGATCATGCCGATGGAGTACATGGAGGGAGCCAGGGCTGGGATGGCAAAAACCTGGTGGCTGTTAAGCATACCCATCACCAGGCCGCTGAGTCCAAAGATGATAATGGATGGCAGCATGATGCGCAGCAGGGTGGTGGTAAGTTCCAATTGACCGGTGCTGGCGATGGGGTCGAGGACATACAAACCGTGCTGGACAATCTGCGGTGCAAAGATGAATGCGATGACGCAGATAATCATGAGCGCGATTATAAGTAGGTTAATCACACCGGAAGCCAAACGCCAGGCGCCTTTACCATCCTTGCGGGTGAGGAAGCCTGTAAATGTAGGTATGAAAGCAGATCCGAGTGCACCACCCGCCATTAATAAATAAAGCATTTCGGTCACCCGGTTGGCGGCATAGAAGGAATCCAGTTGGGCGCTGGTGCCAAATGTGCGTAATATGACGATACCGCGCACCAGCCCGATCAGGTTGCCGATAATGAATGCGATCATGACCGTGCCGGCGGCGCGCGCAATTTGGCGATTGGTTATTTGGATGGAGCCTTGCGGTTCGGGGGATGCCATTTCGATGATTATACCTGAAAGGATATTCCCCTCGCAGCGCAGCGTTTCCGGGTACAATAATTCAAATTCAACCGAGAGGATAAACCGAATGGCAAAACAATGGTCAACACCGCCGGCGATGGCGATCGATCCCAAGAAGAGTTACACAGCGACATTGAAGACCGACAAGGGCGATATTGTCGTCCAACTGCATGCAGATAAGGTGCCCAATACGGTCAATAATTTTGTATTCCTGGCAAAACAGGGCTATTACGATGGCACCATCTTCCACCGTGTGATCAATGATTTTATGGCACAGGGTGGCGACCCCACCGGCACCGGCAGCGGTGGTCCGGGGTATGAATTTGCCGATGAATTCCACCCAACCCTCCGCCACGATAAACCGGGTGTGCTGTCCATGGCGAATGCGGGTCCAGCCACCAATGGATCACAGTTTTTCATCACACATGTGCCCACACCATGGCTGGATAACAAGCACAGCGTTTTTGGGCAGGTCATCGATGGCATGGATGTGCTAATGAGCATCCCGTCACGCGATCCACAGCGACCGGAGTATCCGGGAGTGAAATTAACTTCCGTGGAAATCACCGAAAAGTAAAATCATCCCGCTGCGATATCGCAGCGGGATTTGTTATCGGCAATGAATTATCCCCCCGCCACCGGCGGCAGGAAATCCAACACATCCCCCGGTTTCAACGAGGTTTGCCATCCATCCGGCATGGTGGCGACATCGGTGCCGTTCACAAAGCCGTACACATAATTTTGAATTTCACCATCCGCGTCCAGCCAATCATTTTTCAACCCGGGGATCTTTATGAATATGGCATCCACAGCCTGGCGCATGGTGGTACCAGCGGGGATATCGAGCTCCAGTGTTTTCATCCCGGCGCGCGTGCGAAAGGTGGCATAAAAATTTACCTGCATGATTGCTCCTGTTGAATTGTACCAAATGGGTTTGGTGATTTCACTGTAAAATTATCCAATATCCTAAACTAGGTGAATCCTATGGAACGACACGGGAATGTGATCAAGGTCAAACCGGAAGCCCTGGAAGAATACAAACGCATCCATGCGGAGGTCTGGCCGGAAGTCCTGGCAACGATCCACGCGTGCAACATCCGCAACTACAGCATCTATCTCAAGGATGGGTACCTGTTCAGCTATTTTGAATATACCGGCAGCGATTTTCAGGCGGATATGCGAAAGATGGCAGCCGATCCCAAAACACAGGAATGGTGGAAGCTCACCGACCCCATGCAGGAACCGCTCCCGACACGCAAGGAAGACGAATGGTGGGCAACGATGGATGAAGTCTTCCATATCGATTGAATCGCATGGCTAAAAAAGTATTTGTCAGCGGCTGTTACGATCTGCTTCACTCCGGACATGTGGCGTTTTTCCAGGAGGCTGCATCGTATGGCGACTTGGTTGTGGCATTGGGTTCCGATAAGACGGTGTTTGGACTAAAAGGAAGGTTACCCTTCAATAATGAAAACGAACGCCTTTACATGGTGAAATCCCTTGCATGCGTCAAGGAAGCGTTCATTTCCTCCGGTTCAGGCGTGATGGATTTCAAGCATGAGATCAGAAAGATACATCCAAATTTCCTCATCGTAAACGAAGACGGCGATATCCCTGAAAAACGGGCGTTGTGCGCTGAATTGGGAATTAAATATATAGTATTGAGACGTACGCCATACAAAGGTTTGCAGGCACGCTCATCGACCGATCTGCGCCAGGTAACGCGCATGCCATACCGCATCGATGTTGCCGGTGGCTGGCTGGATCAACCTTATGTTTCCAAGCTTTGCCCCGGTCCAGTCATCACCATTTCACTTGAACCGACGCATCCATTCAACGAGCGCAGCGGCATGGCGACCAGTACTCGTAAAAAAGCAATCGAGTTGTGGGGAAACCAGCTTCCAGCTGGCGATACCGAAAAGATCGCCAGGATCCTTTTTGCGTATGATAATCCTCCGGGACGGATGAAGTCTCCGGCTCCCAGGACACCATTGGCATTGTATACCCGGGATTGAACAAATCCCATTACCGTGGGAGATACTGGCCGGACCAGATCGATTCCGTGCAGGACGAAAATATCCTGCGGTTCATCGAGGAATCACTTTACCTGATCCCGCTTGGACCGCGTACGAACAATTTCAAGGTGCTCTCCGGAACCAATATCACATTGAAAGGCGCCCGGCATTTAGCGCATGCGGCGGATGCCTGTTGGGACGCCATTTTAGGCCATGACCGGGTTGCCTTCGGGAAGAGCTTCCGGGCGGGGTTTGAAGCACAAGTGGAAATGTTCCCCAATATGCTGACGGAAGCGATGATTAAATTAATCGGAGTCTATCAACGATCCACGCTGGGCTGGAAGGTATCCGGTGCAGGCGGCGGAGGTTACATCATCCTGGTTTCGGAAGAACCCATCGAGGATGCTCTGCGAATAACCATTCGCCGGGATGATTTGGCTTCGCAGAGAAAAACATGAAAACAGATTTAACCTTGGTATTTTCGTTTTGAGTAAACCAGAAAAAATTATGAGTAGGTGATCCCATGACACTTTATCAACCGACAAAAAAATCAATCGCAACACACCCGGTGCCACAGTGGTACAAGGATGCCAAACTTGGTATTTTCATCCATTGGGGGCCGTTTTCCGTGCCTGCCTGGGCGCCACCCAGCGGTGAGATGACCAAGCTAATCCAGGAAGGCGGGTGGAAAGGCTGGTTCACCAACAACCCATACGCCGAGTGGTACTGGAATTCCATGAACATTCCCGGCAGCCCCACGCAACAGCATCATGAAAAAACCTACGGCAAGGGTTACTCTTATGAAAGATTTACCGAGCAATTCAAGAAATCAAGTCAACATTGGGACCCGGTGAAATGGGCAAAGTTATTTGCCTCCACCGGTGCGCAATATGTGGTCATGGATACCAAGCATCATGATGGGTTCCTGCTCTGGCCAAGCAAGTACCTAAACCCACACCGAAAGGATTATCAATCCAAGCGCGACCTGGTTGGGGAATTGACCACGGCGGTGTATGACGAAGGCATGAAAATGGGTTTGTATTACTCCGGAGGCTTGGACTGGACTTTTGTGGATGGTCCCATTTTAAGCTTCATGGACATGATCCGCATCGTGCCGTACAGCCAGGAATATGCCGATTATGTGAACAACCATTGGCGTGAACTGATCGAACGGTATGCCCCCGTTATCCTATGGAACGATATTGCTTATCCCGCCAAAGCGAATTTACTGCAACTCTTCGCCGATTATTACAACACCTTTCCCGAAGGGGTCGTCAATGATAGGTTCTCACAGGTGGACCTAGGAGAAAAGGGAAGTCTTAAGTACACGGTCCTCAACTGGAT
Source organism: uncultured Chloroflexia bacterium (assembly GCA_963699305.1). Classification (GTDB taxonomy): domain Bacteria; phylum Chloroflexota; class Anaerolineae; order Anaerolineales; family Anaerolineaceae; genus JBGQAS01. Next base: position 2,310,611 of record OY969431.1, read on the forward strand.
TGTCGAGCAAATGATCAATGCCTCGTTAAAAAAGGCAATGTGGGTGGCGCTCCCCCAGCGTTTAGCCATTTTGATTTTAAAACTCCCGAGTATGCTTCATTTTTCACAATTTCGGAAACCAAATGGGAAGCCACGCGCGGCTTGGGCTATTCCTTTGGATACAACCAGAACGAGACGGAGGAACATTTCCTTTCGGTCAATGACCTGGTGCGGTCGTTCGTGGATATCGTCAGCAAGAACGGCAACTTGCTGCTCAATGTCGGACCCAAAGCGGATGGGAGCATCCCGGAAGCGCAAAAGGAGCGGCTGGAAGGATTGGGTGCCTGGATGAAGGTGAACAGCGATGCCATCATTGGCACAGAACCCTGCTACAAAGCAGAATCCACCACAGCGTCCGGGATACCGGTGCGATTTACCCGCAAAGGTCAGTGGATGTTCGTCTTCCTGCTGGATATCCCCACCCGGAAGGATGTCCTGATCAAGGACCTGTATATTCCCAGCAACGGGACGGTTGAAATGCTCGGATACAAGGGTAGATTGTTGTGGAAGCGCGAGGGCACGGACGTCCTGATCAGCATGCCACCGCGGCTGATCCCTTCCCCCGCATACACCCTGAAGATCAATTTACAGGTGGTACTGCCTGAACGCAAGTGACGCATTCCTGTCAAGGTAGGCACAATCCAATAATGAAAAATTACACCTTTCGGAAAATATTAACGACGGGATGTACAATCACGTCATCGCAGTGTTCCCGATGCGGTAGTCAAATTCGTGAAAGGGCGTTGATATGTGTTCTCATATACAATATGGATATTCCATCGCATGGAGGATGACATGACGGTTGTGACCATTACCGATACCCGACTTGGATTACAGGAATCGTTTGAGGATATTTTTCATCCATATGGAGGGCTAAAGACCCTTATTCCGGACATCAAAACAAAAATATTCCTGAAGCCAAACGGGATACATTTCACCGCAAAATCCTACACAGACCCTGCCATGATCGAAGGGTTGATCGTGTACTTGAAAAACCTGGGATATAAGCGACTGGCGCTCATGGAAGGCAGCACCGGGGGCAACTTCACCCGGCTGGTATTCAAAATTTGCGGATATGAGGATCTCTGTAAGAAACACAACGTGGAGATGATCTATCTGGACGAAGGTCCCACGGTGGAAGTTGCATTAAGAGACGGGACGAAAACACGAGTTTCACGCCGCCTATGGCGAAATGTCATCAACCGCGAAGGCGGTTTCTATTTTGATCTCCCCAAGCTGAAGACCCATTCCATGGCTACGCTCACCCTCGGCGTCAAGAATCAGCAGGCATTCCCGATCGCCGGAGACCGCATGCAGCAGCACAACCACGAGACGCTGCACATGCGCCTGGCGGCGCTGTATGCATTGACCAAGCCGGACTTCTGCATCATCGAAGGTATAGATGCCGTTTATCACGGGCATGTCCCGATCGAAGCGTTCTTGGGGGAACAGGTGGCACGGCTCAACATCCTCATTGGAGGGCAGGATACGCTGGCGGTGGATGTGGTCGGTGCACGCGTGCTGGGATATACATTGAACGAAGTAGAACATTTACGCCTGTGTGCCAAATGGAACCTGGGTGAATCTGATATTAACAACATCCAGATCAAGGGCGTTCCTCTCTCAACCTTTACCAAAAAATATCCGAATACCCTGCTCGGACGCTTTCACCCGGACGTGCAATGGGTTATCGGGCGGACACGCGCCTGCGTGGAAGGTTGCCGGGGTAATACTGAAGCCATCCTCGAGATGTTCACCAACGATCATCATGGCAAGGGTGGCTGGTCCATTGTGGTCGGCAGCGGATTTCTTGAATCCGACTTTGATAATTTGCATGATGACATCCTTATTGTTGGTCCTTGTGCAGTCAAGGAAGTTTCCCAGCATCTACGGAATCGCTACCGCCGCCAAAAGATCTATACGATCAACGAGCATAACGACCTGATGAATAATACCCGTCTTCAGGCGAAACTTTCACAGGTGGTGCCGATCTCGCTGGTCCCCGGCAATAAAATGACGGCAGCAAGGTATCTTCTGGTTGCAAAGCTGCATGGGCTGCATGCGCGCGTGCCCCCCATCTTGGGATGAACCGTTTGAAAAAATATTCCTGGTTAGATTGTATGAACATAAAACAAGTCTCATCCCATGAGACTTGTTTTGCAATTTTCAAATATTCATCACCCGGTTTAGGTGAGGGTTGCCATTGTTCATTCCCTGGGGAGTACACTATAATCTATCCATTAATTCCACACAGGTGAATGCATGAAGACCGATTACGATGTGATTGTCGTTGGTGGCGGGGTGGTGGGGAGCATGGTTGCCCGCTGGCTCTCGCGGTACCAACTGGATATTCTGATGATTGAAAAGGAAGCCGATATTGGGATGGGTGCCAGTTCGGCAAACTCCGCCATCGTGCATGCCGGGTATGACCCCATCCCCGGGACACTCAAAGCGAAGATGAACGTGGCTGCCAACCCGATGTGGGATGCACTCTCCGGTGAACTCGGCTTTGGCTTTAACCGGAGCGGTGATTACGTGGTCGCCATCGGTGACGAAGAACTGCCCATGCTGGAAACGCTGCTGGAACAAGGGCAAAAGAACGGTGTTCCAGGCATGCATATCATCTCGGCGGACGAAATGCGCCACCGGGAGCCAAACATCAATCCGAAAACCAGCGGAGCGCTCTGGGCTCCCACCGGTGGGATCTGCGATCCTTTCCAGGTGACCGTGGCGGCTGCGGAAAATGCCATCCAGAACGGGGCGAAGGTCCTGCTTGAAACGACTTTCGAAAATTTCATCATGACTGGCAAAAAAGTCACCGGCGTGAAGACGAACCGCGGTGATTTCACATGCCGCTGGGTGGTGAACGCGGCTGGTATCAACGCCGATGAAGTAATGCACCGCGCGGGTGTTCGACCTGAATTTGTCATCAAGGCGCGTCGCGGTGAATATTTGATCCTGGACCGGGCGGAGATCACCATCAACAACGTGCTTTTCCCGGTACCCACCGAAAAAGGGAAGGGCATCCTGGTCACTGCAACCTTGCACGGCAACACCATCGTGGGTCCCAATGCGCAGGTGATAGAAGATAAAGAGGATCGTTCCATCTCCCGTCCGGGTCTGGATGAACTCACCCAGGGTGCCATGAAGCTCATCCCGGGCTTGAACCTGCGCGCTGCCATTGCTTTGTTCGCCGGGTTGCGCGCCTGGGGAAACGCCCCTTGCGAAACTCCCGGTGTGAACTATGTGAGTGATTTCATCATTGAAATTCCAAAAGAAGTGCAGGGTTTGGTCAACCTGGGCGGAATTGAATCCCCGGGTCTTACCGCCGCCCCTGCCATAGCCCAACGCGTCGTCGAGCTGATGCGGGATGCCGGGGAAAAATTCAAGGAAAAGCGTGGCTGGTGTCCCATCCGACCGGCACGACCGCACTTCCGGGAACTGACCCTGGAAGAACAACTGCTGTTGATCAAAAAGGATCCCCGCTTTGGGCGCATCATCTGCCGCTGTGAAAATGTTACCGAGGGTGAGATCCTGGCGGAGATTCATGCTCCCATCCCGGCAACCACCTACGATGCCATCAAGCGCCGCACCTGGCTGGGGACCGGGCCGCTGCCTGGGAGGATTCGATATGCCGCGCGTGGTGGATATCCTTTCCCGCGAACTGGGGGTATCGCCCCTGGAAGTAACCAAAAAAGGCGGAAATTCCCGCTTCCTGACCGGTATCACCAAGATACAGGAGGGGGGATAACATGCCGAAGAAATCCGTTTACGATGTGGTGGTGATCGGCTCGGGACCCGGCGGGCTGGCTGCTGCGATTGCCGCCAAGAAGAATGGCGCCGAGGATGTGCTCATCATCGAGCGCGATGTGGAGCTGGGTGGCATCTTGCTGCAGTGCATCCACAACGGTTTTGGAGTTGAAATTTTCAAACAGGATCTTCCCGGTCCGTCGTATGCTCAGCGGTTCATCAACGATGCCCTCTCACTCAACGTGGAAGTGATGCTGGATACGATGGTGCTGGATATTTCCCCCCAGCGGCGCATCATCGCTGCGGGCAGGAATTCCGGCGTATCGGATATCCAGGCGCGAGCTATTGTTCTGGCGATGGGCTGCCGTGAACGCACGCGCGCCCAGGTGCGCCTGCCCGGGACACGTCCGGCGGGGGTATACACCGCTGGAACCGCCCAGCGCTGGGTGAACGTGGAAGGGTACATGCCGGGCAAACGATTTGTCATCCTGGGCTCCGGCGATATTGGCATGATCATGGCGCGCCGTCTGACATTTGAAGGTGCCAAAGTTGAGCGTGTCCTGGAAGTGATGCCATTCCTCACCGGGCTGATGCGCAACTATGTACAGTGCCTGCTGGATTACGATGTCAAACTTCAGCTGCAGCACACCGTCAACCGCATCATCGGCAAGGACCGGGTGGAAGCCATCGAGTCCGTCCAGGTGGATGAAAAATGGAACCCCGTCAAGGGCACCGAGGAGATCATCCCCTGCGATACCCTGCTGCTTTCCGTGGGATTGATCCCGGAAAACGAGCTATCCAAAAAAGCCGGTGTACGCATCGATCCGCTCACCGCAGGCCCGTTTGTGGATGACCATTTTGAGACCAATGTGCCGGGCATTTTTGCTGCTGGTAACGTGGTGCATGTATACGACCTGGTGGATTGGGTAACGGAAGCGGGTTTCTCCTCCGGCAAGTCTGCTGCAGAGTTTGCGATCGCCATCAAGGCCAAGGAAAAACGCCATATTCCATTAATTGCCGGGGAAAATGTACGGTACATCGTCCCGCACCAGTTGGACAAGGAAAGCCTGGCAGCGAGGGATATCCGGCTGCAGTTGCGTGTAAAAACACCCATCGAGGATCCGGCGTGGGTGGAAGTTCGCAACGAGAATAACCTAGTGGCACGCAAGCTGGAGCGCTACGTCCGACCCGGTGAAATGGTCACGTTTGTGCTGGCACAAAAAGCATACTCAGATGTAAAGAATGCTGCTGCACTGACAGTTGCAGTAATTAGAAAATGAGACTTTTATCACGACAATTGTGTGAAGATTGCCACGCCCTGACTTCAAGCAACGAAGTCAAACCGGTCTCGCAATGACAAAAATGAGGTTGATATGCCTGAACACGTAAAAGTCATCTGCATCACATGCCCCAAAGGATGCACGTTGGATGTCACGCGCGAGGGCAGCACCGTCCTGAAGGTCGAAGGGGGAGGCTGCAAACGCGGTGCTGATTATGTGACCGCTGAGATCAACGACCCACGTCGCATGGTAGCCACGACGGTGCGCGTGGAGGGTTCGCTGCACCCCCTGATACCCGTTTACACTGCGACACCCTTCCCCAAGCCGCGCATCAAGGAACTGCTTGCGCAGATAAAAACAATCCACTTGACCGCGCCCGTGAAAATGGGGCAGGTGGTGCTGGCGGATGCGCTGGGCATCGGCGTGGATGTTATTGCCAGCCGGGATATGCTGGCCAGAGAATAATTGTTTTTAATTCACTACTTCCCAGAATTATTCTGAGAAAATATTTTATTCTCTGAAAACATTTGACGGACAATCGTACTATATCAATAATTGAAGGACTACCCATTCACATGGAGGAATAAAGATGGCAGGGCAATTAACGTACGAAGAGGTTGGAACATTGATCCAAAGAGGGGATATGATTGGTTTGATCGAGGCAGCTGAATTTCCTGGGCAGGAGCAGCTTGTTCGGATTGTTCCTGGCATTCGGGATCTGTCCATCCGTGATCCCCGGGTGCAGCCGGGCGCTGAATACCATGCACGACTCACCAAAGCCATGCTGGGGTGCATCAAGTGGACGAATGGCAGTATTCGTGAAGAAGCCTTGCAGGTCCTTCAGCAGATCAAAAGCGAAATTGCCATAGACTCTTTGATCGAGCTGCTGAAAGAACCGAATCCAAAAAACCGGAAATTAATATTGGAATGGCTGGGCAATCTGAAGAATCCAAAGGCTGTTCAGCCATTGGTGAAATTACTTGCCGATCCGGATCTGGAATTACGGAAACAGGCGGTAAACGCGTTGGGTGAGATACGAGACCCACTGGCGGTTCCGGAATTGATCAACCTTGTAAAAGAACCGACACCTGAAATTCAGGCAGAAATCATCAAAGCTCTGGGTTTGATCGGAGATACTAGCGCAACCCCGGCAGTCCTTCCTTTTATGGATTCTGAAAATGTCGATCTCAAGAAACAAGCGTTGATTTCCCTGGGATATCTAAAATCCGAGGAAGCCTTCCCGCGGTTGCTGAAAATGCTGGATGAAAAGGAAATTTCCATGCTGCGCATTATCATCAATGCGCTCGGATATATGGAAAATGTCAAAGCGGTCAAGCCGCTGTTGAAATATTGCGGGCATGAAAATGACTATGTCCGACGCAGCGTGATGATCGCCCTGGGTGATATCGGTATCCGCAACAAGGATAAGAAAGAATTCAAGGATATTCTGGATGGACTGAAAAAAGGGAAACGCGATAAGAACGGCTTTGTTTCCGGGGCGGCAGACGAATCCCTGTTCCTAATCACCTAAAAAATCGGAGAAAAGAAAGGAGCTTTGCCATGTTCAACATTTTTAAGAAAAAAGAAAAACCAACAGAAAATATACAACCTGTTCAGGAAGCAATCAGACAACCACCGATCGAATTAACCACTAACATGGTTGACGATTGGAACAGGGCGGGAAAACTAGCTGAATTAGTTAGCGCCTACAATACCCCTGACAATGCCAAATGGCAAGGTTATATCATGGAAGCCATTGTCAATGATTGTTTTCGATTTCCAAGTAAGGTGGCACCCGGAAGTCCACTGCATGAATCCGTGGAGGAATTGGCACTCCAAGCTCTATCGAACCGGAAGTTCGTGGAGGATGCAATGGGTGTATTGGGATACAGCAAAAGTGAGAAAGCCATCCAACCGTTATTGGGATTACTGAAAGAATCCGACGATGACACCCGGAAAAAGGTATTAAGGATTTTGGCTGATTTGAAAGGTCCCGGCATTTCCGAAGTCCTGGCTGAGCAGATGTCGGATGGGAATTTGGAGTATCGTAAGGAAATCATTCAGACTCTATCCGGAATTGGTGATAAACCCGCGGTGACCGCACTCTTGGCTTGCCTGGATGCAGACAACAACAATTTGCACGGAAATGCCATGCAGGCTCTTGGTAAATTAAGAGCGGAAGCCGCGTTTTCCCGCATCCAGGCAGCAGTGGAAGGTGGCGAAATCTCTGTGCTGATGGATGCGATTGTCGCTCTTGGAAGATATCAGCGTCCAGAAACCTTGCCTCATATTTTGAAATATCGTCAGCATGAAGACGAGAACATTCGCATGCGGGTTTATATCGCGCTGGGAGAGATTGGAATACAATGCTCCAAGCCAAAGGACCGCCATACTGTTTGGGACGCGCTGCAGGTGGGACGGAAAGATCCCAATGGATGGGCGCGCAGTGACGCAGAGCGAGCCATCCGCGATTTAGGCTGGAAGCTGGCAGTGAAAGATGCCGACCCCGCAACGACCTGCTCCATCTGTGGTAAGGAATTGAACTTTGAACGCAAGGTGGGTGGGATCATGTTTGGAGACCAGTTCGGTGAGTTATTGCTGCGCTCGGCATACAAATGTCGGCAGTGCGGCACGATCATCTGCCGCGAATGCGCCGAAAAGAGCAAGTGCAAGAAATGCGGTTTCAATACGTTTGATGTAGCGATCCATTGAGTTTCGCATTCAAATGCAATGAAAAAACTCGGATTGATTTCCTTCAATCCGAGTTTTGCTAAAATTTTATTGATCTACTTTACTGGATGAATAGAAATTAAGGTACATCCAAATCATTTGCTGAGCCAGACCATTGTGCACGATCATCGGAACGCGTACGTTTGATCGCGCTGAAAAAGATTCAATCCCATTTGCGGGAAAAATGGATATGAATATAATTTTTATAGATCATTGCCTGGAGGGAGACTCACCATGGGAAATCCGAAGCGACGTATTTCTATTAATGCACCAGCCATCATTACCTTTGTTCTAATCGTTTTTTATATTCTTTTGAATTTGCTACAAGTGGGCGGATTCAAGTTCATAAACAGCCTGAACAGCCTGCCCGTTGCACCGTTAGCGGCTGCCACAACCGTTCTGGCGATTTTGCTTTGGTGGAAAATTCCACGTGAGGATAAAAATCGTGCGCTTTGGTTGGGACTTGCAATCGGCTGGTCCCTTTGGACGATCGCTGAGATCTATTGGGCTGTTGCAGCTTTAACGCTGAATGAAGTGCCGTATCCATCCATAGCCGACTTGATGTGGGTTTTGGGTTATCTTCCCATGTATTTTGCCTTGTGGAAAAGAAGAAGCTCATTACCTCGGGTAGTCTCAACCGCGCGTCGTTGGCTGATTGCTTTGGTTTCGTTGAGCATCCTTGCATTGACCATCGTATTCATCATTGTCCCCGGCGTGCAGAGCTTCGATCCCTCAACCTTCATCGAGAGCGTATTGAATGTCACTTACCCATTCCTCGATATTATCCTGTTGATCGTTGTGTTTAATTTATTTTTTACTTACGAGCAGGGCAAATCCGGGCAGGCATGGACCTGGCTTCTCATGGGGTTTGTCATGTTCTCGGCCGTTGATCTGGTGTTTTCCTTCGCCAATTCCATAAACATGTATTATCCCGAAGAACAGGTTAACCTTTTGAGCACCCTCGGCATTGATGTCCCCTATACACTCAGTTATGTAATGTGCATCGTCGGGTTGCTTGAGTTCCGGAAATTGCAGCGCCTTACGGGCTTCTTTCAGGAGGTCGTCCGCACCGAGACCCCGCTGCCGAACACTCATATCCTGGTTTCCACAATTCGGGATAACACCGTGGTCGATGTCAGTAAGAATTACCAGGTTTCATATCAGCGGGAATTCATTAAGGGTCAACCGCTGGCAGAGGTACTCGGAATAACAACTGCGGAAACGAACAATCTCCTGGAAACTCTTAAGCGCCAGGATGCGATGATGGAGAGCCAGTTCCAGGCGACTATCGGTGGGCAATCCATACCGATTGGGATATCCGGCATACGTGTCACCGGGTCGCTGGGGGAGTTTGACGGTGTCATCCTACTCGTTCGTCTTTACATGCCGTATACCGCATTGGATGGTTTATTGACCGATTACGAAAAGGACATGGTCCGCTCCTTGCTGCAGAAGACCGGTACGCTTGAGCGGGAAAGATCGGAAATGAAGAACTTCCTAGCAAGGTATCACCAGCGGTTTCTTGCCGAATTCCTCGGAGTGGCGATATCGGAAGGCGGAAAAGCGATGGTGGAGAGCCTTATTGCTGGTTTGAATGAAATGTGCGCGAACAACCAGTGGAAATTGAAGACTTTGCCCAATGGCTCGTTTGACGTAAACGCATCCTCGTTCCAGGAGACGTACTCCGCCTTGCCCCAACTGGTCAATAAAGCCCGACAATTCATCATCGGCATTAAAGATGAAAGTACCGCGATTAACGTTATTCTGGATGTCCAAAAGAAAGAGGATGAAACTTCCTTGAAAAATCTGGCTTATTGTGAAAAATACAACGCTTTATAATACGGAACCTGTCGATATCCTCTTGTTTTGATACTCAACGCGTACTATACTGACAATTGGGGGATAATGGTTTATTGATCCGATCAAAAAGGAGGAGAGAAATGAACGGCAAATACACGCGTTCTGTTGTCATCATGCTTTCGATGCTGGCTCTCCTGAGCCTGGTTATGGCAAGCTGCCAGATCGTATTTCCAGGGCTCATCCCGAGGTACGTTGAGGCGAACTATTACCGGGAATATCAGGACCCCGGCATGAATGGAAAGACATCCTTTGGGTTTATCCAGTTATATGACCGAGGTGTGTTTACTTTTGCGGATATCACTCCCGAACAACCCACACCCATGACAGTTGAGGAAACCTACGAGCAAATTGCGGTGACATGGCTGGTGCCGAACGGTGTGCCTTCCCACACGGGCAATTACGTCATCGTTGGGAACCGCATTACGTTAAATTATCCGGAGATGGGCGCCAACGGAAGCATTCCGGCGACGCAAAGCTATGGAAAATTTTATGTGACTAAGCTGGAGCTTTCCACTGAGGACAATACCAAGCTTGAATTTCTGCGTTACCCCCCGGGGAACGACGCACCTTTCCTGAACAACACCTCCCGAACCACATCGGAATCGTCCCGCATCTCCTGCTTGTTGGGCACGTGGCGTGTGGACCCGGATTCCTATATAACATGGATGAATGCAGTCGAAAACAAGGGATCCGATGTCATCTTCACCAAGATCGACCCCGCCTTCCATTACCAATTTGATGCAGAGGGAAACGTTTCCTTGTTCCTGGATCCGGACAACTTCATGACCTTTGTCTCCAATGACCCTGAAGGAAGCAATGCAGAGATCGTGATGGAACTGGATTATTCAAGCGGCACCCTCAAAGGGACATTCTCCGGATTAAAAGCGGATCCCGATTACCCCGACCTGATGCTGATGACGATGGATATCACGGAGAACCCGATCACCGTTATTGGCATGAAGGTCAACGGACAGTCCATCCCACAGGTGGAAAATCCGGATATCATCCCCGTGATCGATACAACGTATTTCAATAAAGTCGGTTATATGTGCAGCGACGATTCCCTTCAACTTATCCCGCTGGGCACCGAATTGCCGCTGCAAGGTTACCTGCTCTATCGGGTTAATAATTGGCAGCCATCCGTTCCATAAACTGAATAAAAAATGACAAAGGTTGTTCTCTGCCATTTTTTATTCCCTGCCTTGATCGTTAGCGTTCCTTGCGCGCCCATGCCAGCAGGAACGCGCTGCCGATTCCCAACACCCCCATCACCAGCCCGCCGATGACGAGCGACCACAGGTTACTTTTGATGTTATAGACGATCCCGGTGACCTCTCCGGTTTTGGGAATGAAGAGCGATAAAACGATTGCGACCAGCACTATCAAAAGTGCGATGCAGCCTTCGATGAAGGCGAGGATGGATACACATCCGAAGTATTTGAACAATCCTTTTGCCGGTTTTGGCATGACTCACCTGCCGTGAAGAAAATATTGTTTATTGCCAATAAATTATATTGTTTTTTCGCGGCATCTGCTATATTGATTGAAGAGAATTACCGCTAATATCCTCATTCTGTTATACAATCTACCTACCTATGTCCGTTGTAGATGAGATCAAATCCCGCATCGATATTGTAGAGCTTGTCTCGCAGTCGGTGAAACTGCGCAAGACCGGCAAGAACTATTCCGGCTTTTGCCCATTCCATCCCAACAACCGCACACCCGCTTTTGCTGTATTCCCCGATTCCGGCACCTGGCGCTGTTTCGGTCAATGCAACGAAGGCGGCGACATTTTCAAGTACGTGATGAAAAAAGAGGGCTGGGATTTTCCGGCAGCATTGCGCTTCCTGGCGGAAAAAGCCGGGGTCAAACTCGAACCGGTCACGCCGGAACGCCAGGCGCAGGAGGAAGAACACACCCGGCTGCGCACCTTGTTGGAAGATGCGGTCATTTATTACCGCTCACAATTCACAACCAATCCGGCAGGCAAAACCGCATTCGAATATCTTGCAAAAACGCGGATTGAAACCTCCCACAATCGAAGGGTTTGGGCTGGGCTTTGCCCCCGATGCCTGGGAAGCCGGTATGCAGTATTTTCCAGCAAGGGCTACACCAACGATGAACTACTGCAGGTGGGATTGATCACCGAGCGAGACGGCGGCGGATTCCGGGATAAATTCCGCAACCGCATCATGTTCCCCATCCGGGACGTGATGGGCAAGATGTGCGGTTTTGGGGCGCGCATCATGGACCCCAACGACATCCCCAAGTTCCTCAATTCTCCCCAGACGGTGCTTTTTGATAAAGGTCGCTTGTTGTATGGCTTGGATGCGGCGCGCAAAGCCATCCGTGCCCAGGAACAGGCTGTGATCGTCGAAGGCTACCTGGATGTGATCGCGCTGCACCAATGCGGCTTTACCAACGCCGTTTCACCGATGGGTACTGCGCTCACCGAGGACCAGCTGCGACTGCTCAAACGCTTCACCCGACGCATCGTCCTGGCGTTGGATGCGGACGCGGCAGGTGAGAAAGCCACCCTGCGCGGGCTGGAACTGGCGCGAGAAGCCATGGATCACGCTGACGAACTTGTCTTCGATGCGCGCGGCTTACTGCGCCATGAAGCCCGTTTGCAGGCGGACGTGCGCGTCACCACCCTCCCGCCCGGCCAGGACCCCGACGATGTGGTCCTGGCGGATCCGCAGGAATGGGACCGTGTCGTCAAGGCTGCTAAACCCATCGTCGTGCATGTGATGGAAACACTGGCTGCCAGCCACAACCTGGAGGATGCCAAGGAAAAACGCGAAGTGGCAGCCCAGGTGCAACCGCTTATTGAAGATGTGCCCGATCCGGTGGAGCGGGATGCCTATCGCCAGCAACTGGCAAGGTTGCTCAAAGTGGATGAACGAACGCTTATCGGTTCGCCGCGATCGGTGCCAACGCGGAGACGCCCTGCGCAGCGAAAACCGCAGGAGCAAACCGCCGCCAAGGGACCTGTTGCGCTTTCTTCACCGGAGCACCTGGGATTTCAAATAGAACGGCATATTCTGCAGAACCTGCTCCGTCAACCGCAGACCATTTATAAACTTAACCGTACGTTACAGGCAGTTTCCCTGGCACGATTTTCGAGCGACGATTTCGAACACGCGGATCACCAGGGATTGGCTAACGTGCTGCTGCAATCATTGGAGCAGGAACAGATGGACCCCATGGATCACTTGCAGGAAAAAGTCCCTGCCGAATTGCGGGATGAATTTGAAGAGATGACAACCGCCCAGGAAAAGCCCCGCCAGAGCGAGGACAAGATATTCGAGGAGCTTGTCCGTACCGTGATGCGCCTGAGGAAACTGCGCATCGATCTCGCCATCAGCCAGGTGCGCTACCTGCAGGAAGAAGCGCAGCAGCAGGGCGGTGAAAGCCTGAACGTGTACCAGAACATCATCCTGCAGTACACCCAGGCACGCTCCCGGCTGGACCAGGCGCTTGCGAAACCCGTGTCCACGGATTGACTTTTTTCTTATGGTATAGTTAATCCCATGCCCGCTCCGAATAAAGGCAAAACCACTCTCCCCGCCGCAAAAAAAATCAACAAGGGGTCCAAAACCGTAGCAACCGTTGCCAAAAAGACAACAGTTGCGAAGTCGAAAGCTGTCACTTCAGTGGAGAAGGAACTACCGCCTGAAAAAAAGATCCTGGCAGACGTGATCACTTCTTCATTGCTGCCGGAATCACGCGGCAGCAAGCCGCCCAAGGCAGTGGATGCTTCGGGGTTGGAAGAAGAACTGCTCACCAAGGAAGAGCCGGATGAACCGGCTCTCGACCAGGCGAGCGAAGAATGGGCGGAGCTGGCAGCCGAAGATCCGCTCGAGATTCTTGAAGACCCAACCATTGCGGTAGAGCTGTCCGAAGATCCCGTACGCTTGTACCTGAAGGAGATCGGTCAGATCCGCCTGCTGGATGCGGATAGCGAATTCCGCCTTTCCGCACGCATCGAAGGCGAACGTGAGATCGATAAGCTGATCGCCCACCTGCCGAAATCACACAGTGAGAAGGAACGCTTCCAGCTCCTGTACCTGGCAATGGGACGTGAAATGATAACCTCGTGGAAAGCCACGATGGAAACGGTGAAGAAGCTGGGGCATAACGGGCTGCCCGATCTAAGCCTGGTCTTCAGCGAAGCGCAAATGCTGCGATCGCAGTGGCAGGCAGACATCCCTTCCTACATCCGGACGTATTTCGATAACGGTCGCTGGGGTAAGGATCCCGCTTGGGACGAGGTCGTCCGGTACGCCTTCCAGATGTTCCTGATGATGTATTTGCAGCCTGAAGGCACCTCCGAAGCATTATTGGATTTTCTCAAGAAAAAAGACAAGCTGCCAGCGAGCACCTTCTTTAAAGATGAACTCCCCAATAAATCCGAGTTGAAATCCGAAGTGGAAGCCGCCCGGCACCGCTCGGAGGAAGCCAACCAAACCCTCATCCGTGCCAACCTGCGCCTGGTGGTAAGCATTGCTAAACGCTATCTGGGACGCGGGATTTCCTTCCTTGACCTGATCCAGGAAGGCAATTTGGGCTTGTTACGGGCGGTGAACAAGTTCGACACCACCCGAGGTTACAAGTTCAGCACGTATGCCACCTGGTGGATCCGTCAATCCATCAGCCGCTACATTGCAGAACAGGCGCGCACCATCCGCATACCGGTGCATCTATTTGAAGCCATCACACGCTTGATGCGCGTACAGCGCAACCTGGTCCAGCAACTGGGTCGCGAACCCAACCTGGAAGAGCTGGCGCTGGAATCCGGCATCCTGCCCGACGAGGATGTGCAGGCGATCTACAAAGCCAGGGCTGACAAAGTACCGCTGGAAGATGAATTGCTGCGCCGCTGGAACTGGGCGAGCGCAAAAACACAACGCATTTTGCAATCCGCCGATGAGCCAGTATCACTCGAGCGTCCGGTGGGAGACGAAGAATCCAGCCAATTGGGAGACTTCATTGAAGACATCGATGCTCTCGAACCGATGGACGCGGCGGCACGTGAAATGCTGCGAGAACAGGTGCAATCCGCCCTGGCTGCCCTTTCCGAGCGCGAACGCCAGGTGCTGGAACTGCGCTTTGGACTGATCGATGGCAAAGACCATACGCTTGAAGAAGTAAGCCGATACTTTAATGTGACCCGTGAGCGCATCCGCCAAATTGAAGCCAAGGCACTGCGCAAATTAAGACATCCGACACGCAGCAGGTTCCTGAAGGAATATTTGGGGTAGTACAACGCACCTATTTTCCTCGAATTTGCTTAAAAAATCTTGTCCGATAAAACCATAACTCAGAAACTACTCATCAAACCCAGTCACAGGGTGTTGTTCATCAACGCTCCGATGGGATATGAAGAGAAAATTGGCAACCTTCCGGAAGGTGCTGTGATCGTGAAAGAGCCAAGCCAGACCGTTGATGTGATCCAATTATTTGCTGCAAACAGGTTGGAGCTTGAGAAATATTTGACCCAGATGAAATCAAACCTTACTGCGAAAACCATTTTTTGGGTCACGTATCTCAAAGGCACCTCGAAGATAAAAACGGATATCAACCGGGACAGCATTGCAGCTTATGCGCGCTCCATCGGCTTGGTGGCGGTGGCAATCTTCAGTGTGGATGATGATTGGGCGGCATTAAGAGTGCGATTGCAATAGCATTGTCTTAAATCCAGCGCAGGTTTTCATCCTTGACAAATATGCTATAATACGAACTACTTGCAGGAGTAATCCATAGATCGTTAGCTTCAAGAATACAGCACAGTACGATTTGAATAATCCCATCCATTTTTAATGCAATTACGTAGAGCACGTTCATCTGCAATGCAGATGAGGGTGGCATGAACCTATGCAAACAAATTCCTTATCGACGGATATTAAACGCATGAATATACAAGAACTTGAAAACCAACCCCTGGCAGCCTTACGCAAAGTGGCAGCAGACTATAACGTCCCGGATGCCATGCGCCTTAAGAAAGAAGCACTGATCATCAAGATCGCGCAAAAGGAGGCCGAAAAGGAAGGCGTTGAACTACGCGGGGGAGTCCTCGAGATCATGCAGGAAGGCATCGGATTCCTGCGCACCAACTACCAGCTGGGTCCGGATGACGTGTATGTATCCCAGGCACAGCTCCGCCGATACGACCTGCGCAACGGCGATATGGTGCTGGGCGTTGTTCGTCCCCCGCGGGAATCGGAACGCCATTACGGACTGCTGAAGGTCGAAAATGTGAACGGCATCGATCCCGAATCGGCACGTAACCGCCCGGTGTTCGAAAGCCTGACGCCAATCTTCCCGGAAAAACGATTCGACCTGGAAACAGACCCGCACGTGTTATCATCGCGCCTGATCAACCTGATCGCACCCATCGGGCGCGGACAGCGCGGCATGATCGTTTCTCCCCCGAAAGCCGGCAAGACAACCATCCTGAAGCAGATCGCAAATTCCATTTCCACAAAGAACCCTGAAGTTCACCTGATCATCGCCTTGATCGGCGAGCGTCCGGAAGAGGTCACCGACATGGATCGCTCCGTGGATGCAGAGGTGGTGGCTTCCACATTCGATGAACCGGTCACATCCCACGTGCGCACTGCGGAAATCGCGCTGGAACGCGCCAAACGCCTGGTCGAAATCGGCCGGGATGTGGTCATCCTGATGGATTCGCTCACCCGCCTGGCTCGAGCGTACAACCTGGTGGTCAACCCCTCCGGGCGCACGCTCTCCGGCGGTATGGACCCGAGCGCCCTTTACCCGCCCAAGCGCTTTTTTGGCGCCGCCCGCAATATCGAAGAGGGCGGATCACTTACCATCATCGCCACCGCCCTGGTGGATACCGGTTCCCGGCTGGACGACGTGGTCTACGAGGAGTTCAAAGGCACCGGCAACATGGAACTGCACCTTTCCCGCCGACTGCAGGAACGGCGCATCTTCCCTGCCATCGATATCGAACGATCCTCCACCCGGCGCGAGGAATTACTGCTGGGTCCGGATATCCTGCAGCGTGTCTGGCTGATGCGGCGCATGTACATCCAGATGATCAGCCCGCCCCCACAGGGTGCCGGGATGGATTCAGCGGTCGCCACAGAAGCCATCCTCACACGGCTTTCGAAGACCAAAAACAATCAGGAATTCCTGGAGTCGCTCACGGAGGAAATGTGAGTTTAAAAGTCTCTTCTTCGATGCATGACCCGGAGTTCAAGAAAAAGGGCAAGCAATCGGAGATGCCGGAGAAAAAAGCCGGCACATTATTGGTAAAAGAAAACACGGTCATCAACAAACCTTCCGCCGCACCTGCAAAGGTAGATCCCCCGCACGAGGAAAGCGCGGAAAAGACAGCAGAGATTTCAAAAACATGGTTACCGCGTATTTTATGGGGCGCGGCTGGCGTTATGGTACTCATCCTGGCTTTCCTGACCTTGCAATTCTTCAATGTCATCCCGGCAAAAAAACCCGTTGCCACCGAAGCAGCGCCCACAACCAGTGTCCAAGCTTTACCAGATTACACTTCCACAAAACAATCCTTGCAGCTCTCACGGCTTGCAAATCCAAAGACCACCATCCCGGAACGGCCGAAAGAATACGCCACCAATTACACAGTCCAGCCAGGCGATTCGATTTTTGGGATTGCCGTTGAAAACAAATTGAAACCGGAATCGGTGCTCTGGGCGAACATGAAAACCCTGCAGGGAGATCCGCAAATGATCTCGGTGGGTTTGAACCTCAACATCCCGCCCGTCGATGGCGTGTACTACCAATGGAAGGAAGGCGACACGCTGGAAGCGGTCGCCGGCAAGTACAAAGTGGATCCAGAAGCGATCCTCCTTTGGCCGGGCAACAATCTCGACCTGACCAACCCCGTCATCGTCCCCGGGCAATACATCATGATCAAGGGAGGCAAGGACGAATTCAAGGAATGGGTCATCCCCATCCCGTTCAAGGCAAAATCCGGTGCAAGCAGCATCAGCGACCAATGCACGATCACTCCCGGCATGTACTGGGGTACGGGATTGTTCATCTGGCCGACCGTATCCGGATTCATTTCCGGCAATGATTATTGGGACGGTCATCGGGGTATCGATATCGGTTCCAATGAAGGCGATTCGGTTTGGGCTTCGGATTCCGGCGTTGTGGTGTATGCCGGGCAAAAAAGCGGCGGGTACGGCATTGTGGTGATCATTGAGCACGACACCACGTATCACACCTTCCATACCGTATATGCCCACTTAAATTCAACCGCGGTCAGCTGCGGTCAGATCGTCAACCAGGGACAGGTGATCGGTTACTCCGGCAACACCGGCAATTCCACCGGCCCCCACCTGCATTTTGAGATCCGCGAAGACGGCGGTTTTGTCAACCCGCATTATTTACTTGGCATGTAACAAACGAAAAAAAAGAGATCAACGACCCGGAGGAATTCCTCCGGGTTTTTTATAACAGGTCAGCAGGATCGACCGTCACACGGAACTCGCCACGGTTTTTCCCTCTTAATACCTGGACCGGATCCGGTCCGCGCAGGATGATCTGCCAGCGGTACAAACCATTTTGTTTGGCATAAAAGCATGGAACAGGTCCAATCAATTCAGTAGATACGAAATTACCTTCTTGTATCCACGTCTGAATTTGCTGAGCAGCCCGGTTTGCTCTTTGTTCGGCGATTTCCGGGCTGGCATCCCGCACTTCCACACGTACGAGACGGCTGAAGGGTGGATAACCCATCGCACGACGTAAATCCAATTCATGGTGATAAAAACCGGCGGAATCATGGTGCGCGGCGGATTGGATGGCGTAATGCTCCGGTTGGAACGTCTGCAGGATGGCAACTCCGCCCAGAGGGCTGCGACCGGCACGTCCGGCAACCTGGGTGAGCAATTGAAATGTGCGCTCTGATGCCCGGAAATCCGGCAGATTCAACCCGCTGTCTGCCAGCACAGCGCCCACCAGGGTGACGAGTGGCAAATCCAGACCCTTGGCAAGCATCTGGGTGCCGACGAGTATATCCGCACGGTGGTTGATGAAATGCGAGAGGATGATCTCATACGTCCCTTTTTCCCGGGTGGTCTCGGCATCCCAGCGCAGGACATTGGCGGAGGGGAAAAGTTCCTTGACAAGCTTTTCCACGCTCTCGGTACCCATGCCGTATTGCTTGATCTGATCGCTGCCGCAGTTGGGACATTTTGGAGGTAAATTTCTGCGATATCCACAGGTGTGACAAATCAGGCTGTTTTGACCGGCATGCCAGGTCAAGGGAAGGTCACAGCGCGGGCAGCGCAGGCTGAAGCCACAGGTACGGCAAAAGACATACGTGGAAGAACCGCGTCGGTTGAGGAAAAGGATGGCTTGCTGATGGGCTTCCAACGTTCGAGTAAGCGCCTGCTGAAGCGTGCGGCTGAATACTGAGCGGTTGCCGGCTTTCAATTCCTCGCGCATATCCACAATTTGGACGGATGGCAACGGGAGGGAAGCGGCATCCTTTTGGAACGTAAGGTGTGCAGGTTGCAGATGCAGTTCCTGCAACTGGTGCTCCACGACCTGGCGATGGGCGAGGATGCGCACCGGCAACTCAAGGCGTTCCCAGCCCTCCCGCTCAGCGCGGTAGAGCATGGTCACTGAAGGGGTGGCAGAACCGAGCAGGATGACCGCTTTTTGCAAGCGGGCGTATGCCAGTGCGGTTTCCACAGCGCTGTAAAAGGGCGGGAGGTCATCCTGCGTGTAGGAATCGTCGTGACACTCATCCACCACGATCAGCCCGAGATTGGAAAGCGGTGCAAAGAGCGCCGAACGCGGCCCGATCACCACCGGCAACAAGCCTGCCCGGATGCGCCGCCAGGTATCGTAACGTTCACCAGGAGAGAGTTTAGAATGGATCAAGCCGATCTGCCCCGGGAAACGGGATGCAAAGCGGCGGACAGTCTGGGGGGTGAGTGAAATTTCAGGCACCAGGATGATCGCCTGTTTGCCAAGCCTGAGCGCTTCTGCGACGGCCTGCAGATAGATCTCCGTCTTGCCGGAACCGGTGACGCCATGCAATAAACAGGGTACCGGGATATTATCCCGGGATGCTTTGCCAAGTCCCACCAGCACTTTTTTCAATGCTTCCTGCTGATCCGTGGTTAGGATGGGTGGGTCGACGGGTGCCCAATCCATCTTTGCCAACGGGTCACGCCACACTTCGGTCTCACCGAGGATGATGAGCTGCTCCTCTGCAAGGAGCTTCAGGTCCTGCAGGTCGGCACCGCTGGCGGCATACACCCAATCCACGTGGACAGGCAGTGCTTCGGTTTTCAGGTAATTCAATACCGCAGTCCGACGGGCGAGGGTGGCGGCGGTTTTGCTGATCTCCGCCACTTTCAACAGGGCAGGTTCCAGAGGAGAAGCAAGCTGAGCGGTTCTGATGAATTTGGGGTGAACGCTTGGGGGAGGAAGCACCGGCTGGCTGATCAATGCACCTTGTTTGATCAATGCCTGGGCAGAGAACTTCCAGGGCAAACGTGGAAAAGATGCCTCGAACTGCCTGCCGCGCAGGGGACCACGTTTCACCAGCAGGTCCAAAATGCGGTTTTGCAATGAAGAAGGTGCATTGAAGGTAGCAGGGGGATGAGGGTTGAGCGTATACAGCGTGTCCGCCTGCTGGCTCAAACCCGGCGGCAGCATTAAGTCGATGCACGCGGAAAGGGGAGAAAGCATGTTTTCGGAAAGCCAGAAAGCCAACTCTACTTGTTGCGGAAGCAAGACGGGCTGCGGATCAAGCAGAGCCTTGACTGCTTTTGTTTCGGGAACATCCGTCTCATCCAGAGTCTTGATCACGACACCCTGGACGGTCTGGGTGCCAAACGGTACGACCACCAGGCTGCCCGGATGGAGAGAGCCTTTTAACTCTGCCGGGATATGGTAATCGAACACTCCGCTGATGGTGGGGACATTGACGCTGACCTGGACGAATTCAAACATGGATGAACCGGATCAGGATGTTTTCAGGACCACGGCAGCACCGTAACCAACCACAGAAGCGGTGTCACCGGTCTGGTCGGCGGATGTGGAATGATGGAGCACCTGGACATGATCTGCGCCGAGCGCTTTGGCGGCCCAAAGCACGGCAGCGATGGCGGGCAGACCGCATGCAAATCCGGTGCCCTCTTTATCCGCTGTAAACAATCCCTCGGGGGAGAAGGCTTCGATCTGTTTCAACACTTCGGCATCCAATGTCTCCGCCTGGCTGACAGGATAAAAATGGGAGAGATCGCTGCTGGCAACCAATAATGCAGAATGTCCTTTCAGCACTTCCGCCAGTGCAAGACCGATGGCTTTGACATGGCCCTTGTCCTGTGAACGTACCATCAGCGGCAGCAGCTTGAAACTCTTCTTAATGGCACGCTGCAGGAAAGGCAGTTCGATCTCAAGTGAATGCTCGCCATCACAGGCAATGGGTGTGATGGATAAACTGGATTTCTCCAATAATGAATTCAACTGGGTAATCGCCTGTTGATCCACCTCAATGTTACCCAGGGGTGTGCTGTACGCCTTGTGAGCGGTGGTCAAAAGCGGGGCGAAATGGAAATTATGAAACGGGGAAAGCACTGCAATCAATTCGTAGGATTTCCCCTGGACAGCACGGAACGCATACCCGGCGGTGGCACCGGAATAAATGTGCCCGGCATGCGGTGCAATGACGGCAACAACCTCACCGTTCAGCCTGGGCAGCCTGGCATTGGCAAGGTAATCATCCATCTGCTGACTTAATTTGACGGGATCCTTGGTGTACCAGGAACCCACGATGGGAGAAGGACGGAGATCGGATATGGGGGACATGGAATTTTCCTCCAGTGAACTGTGATTTGATTATACAACGCAGGAAAAGCCTGCACACAGGAACAATAAGAATGCCCGGAGTCTTCATGCATATTGAACAATTTTCGAAAATAAATACTAAAAAGAACTGCCGAATTTACTCAAGAAAGAAACATGACACTAATCAATATAGTGGATAAGAGAGATTCTCCCCCAAGGGGGTGCTACGCGATACCCTAAGGGTATGCTTCGCAATCGTCCCTAACAATGGAACTCAGAATGGCAAGTATTTCAAGGTGGAGATTGCCACGACCTTCACGACACTAAGCAAAAACCGCTTCGCGGGTGCCATAATTCGGCAAAAACGAAGGTCTCGCAATGACAAATCAATTAGGTTTAGGGCGGGGGAAGGAACTGGGAAGGATCGACGCGCCCGTATGTATCGCTCATCATTTCGAAGTGCAGGTGAGGACCCGAGGTCTTTCCCGTCAGACCCATCCAGCCGATGACATCGCCCTGGAAGACGCTGGCACCGCAGGCAACATTCACCGTATCGAGGTGGGCGTAAAGAGTCTGCCAACCACCATGATCAATAATGACCATGTTACCGTAACCGTGATCGTTCCAGCCGGCATACACAATGACGCCATTGTCGGATGCATACAAAGGTTGCCCGACGACTCCACCGATATCGATGCCATAATGATTGGTCTCCGGTGAGAAGACATAACCCGAGATGTAATGCTGGACTGTGGGCCAGATGAAATTGCCCGTGCCGACCGCCCCATCCACGACCGTACCACAAAAACCTGGACCATACTTGGTGGCAACTGCCGGGTCAGACCGGGTGACACGAACACCAGTCCAGGTGATGAAATCGCGATGACCCCCCGGGATAATCAACCAGGTACTATCAGCGATGTTTGGATGAGCATAATCACCAATATTTTCTGCAACCAAATGATTGCCTGGAAAGTTGATGATATCCTCGGGTGTTACCTGTAGATTATGAGCAACCCCATTCAACCCATCTCCAACGTTCCATTGGTAGTAAACGCCGTCGACAGGCAAGATATTGAGAGATTGACCCGGGGATAAGTAATGGGGATTGTCAAAAAGAATTGCGTTACCCCATAAAATCGTCGAGGGATTAAGCCCATATTTTTCAGCAATGCCAAAAACCGTATCGCCTGCCTGGACGATGTATTGTATGACATCAAAACGAGGACGGTTTGGCTGAATGGTGTGCAGCATGGCAAGGCGGCTGATGCCATCCTTGATGTTTGCACCATCATATACTGGTGGAGAGAAGAACGGTGAATCGGTGGGAATGACGGGAGCTGAAAACGTTGGCTGGGCGAAATTGATTTTTTCCCCGCGCAAATAATAATTGCTCATCACCCAAATCACCACCACCACCAACACCGTTAGGATGACACCGGTGCCAACGCGCATGGCGGTATCGCTCAAACCGAAACGCGTGAGATAAGACCAAAGGGAACCGAGTTTTGGGGGTGTCTCGGAGGTCTCTTTTTTTGATTTGGATGAAACAGACGGTTTACTTGCGGAGGGATTGCTTTTCCCTTGTTTCTTTTGTTCAGGCATTCTATCCTTCCAGGCAAATTATCATAACACAAAATGAATATGGCATGGATGAATGGAAAATTATAAAATTTTAATGATGGATCAGCGGATAAGCCAATAAAAACAGGCTGCCAAGAGTGCAGTCACCGGGATGGTCAGCAGCCAGGCAATGAGCATCTGACCGGCAACACCCCAGCGCACCATGTTGACCCGTTGAGCAGAACCTGCTCCGAGCACAGCCGAGCTGATGACCTGGGTGGTGCTCACCGGACCGCCGATGAGCGCGGCGGTAAGGATCACCGCTGCTGAAGATACCTGTGAGGCAAAACCATGCACGGGGCGGATCTTGTAAAAACGCGCACCGATGGTTTTGATCAAGCTCCAACCCCCGATGGCGGTACCCAGCGAAGCTGCACCGGCGGCGATGAGGATGATGTACAGCGGCAGTTGGAACTGCTGGAGGAAACCACCCGCGAGCAGACCCAACACCATAACGCCCATGGTTTTTTGTGGATCGTTGGCGCCATGGCTGAATGCCAACCCGAACCCGGTGATGATTTGAGCGCGTTTGAAAAAAACGTTGATGCGCATGCTGGCATTGCGCGCCAGCAGGAAGATCAGCCGGGTGAAAAGATACCCCACCAGGAAACCGATAAAAGGGGAAAGGAACAATGCCAACAGAACCTTGAGCATGGCAGCGATACCCAACACACCAAAACCTGATTCGGCAACCACCGCACCGACCAACCCGCCAATGAGAGTGTGGGATGAACTGCTGGGGATGCCGAGCAACCACGTGATGATGCTCCACAGGATGGCGGCTGCCAAACCGGCAATCAGCGCTTCCACGCGAATGGACGCCGTGGGGAAAATTTCCTTGCCGATGGTGCGGGCAACTGCTGCACCGGTGAGACCGAAACCAATGGCGCCAGCCAATTCTGCCAGCGCGGTCAGGAGCAACGCCAGCCGGGCATTCATGGCGCGCGAGGAAATGATGGTTGCCACTATGTTACTGGAATCATGGAAACCATTGAAAAAGCTGAACACAGCAGCCAATCCAAAGAGAATATAAATGGTTGACATGGATGGAATGAAACGAGGGTTAGCCTGATTTCATGAGGATGTCGGAGATGACATTGGCAGCGCCATCCTCGCGGTCGGAAGCATTACTGAGGTGGCGGTAGATCTCCCGCACCTTGAGCATATTCACGACCGCCTTGACGCTTTTGGTCTCCTTGAACAGCTTGCCAAGGGCTTCGCGGTACACCCCTTCCACGCGGTTCTCCAATGCCTTGGCACGCTGGGTGTGATCGCTGGCGACGGAATGATGCTTATCCTGCAGCCGCTCGACCGCCATGCGCAGTTCCACGGAGGCATCATGGAGCATTTTTGCCATGCGCTGCATATGGGATGTGGGTTTCACATCCAGGATCTCCATCTCATCCACGGTGGTATTGGCATAATCCAGGATATCGTCAATTTCACGCGACAGGGTGAAGATATCCTCCCGGTCGATGGGGGTGACGAAGGATTTCATGAGCTCTTCGATGAGGATGCGGCGCACTTCGTCTTCTTCCTTCTCAGTTTGGGAGATCTGCTTGGCGATTTTGGAGTTGCGTTTCTGCATGTACACTGTCAGCAAATCCAACCCTTTTTCCGTAAGGCGGGCTTGTTCGATGAGGAGCAGTGTGAATTTGTTGGATCTGGGCTTAAAAACGTCTTTCATTTTCATAAAATTTCCCTTCTTATTATTGTACTTGATTCATAAAGAATTAACAGGTCGTATCGCTTGCCTACAACAATGGTTATTGCTATACTCTTTCTAGAATTTCAATAAAAAATCCGACCTTTTGGAGCGGGAAATGGCAGGATCATTGCTCACCACACCCATCCTCGACTGTCATGTCCATTACGGACATCCCGGGTTCAGACAGGGATTGATGGAGGTGATGGAAGCCAACTCCATCGCACGTTTCAACGTAGTCTGCACTCCGCATCGCACCCGTCTGAGCCTGGTTCCCGACGCTTTACATTTGAAGGCCCATGCACCTGAAAAAATCACTGTATTCGGCGGAATGGATATCTCACCGCTTTTCATGGCACCCGACACATGCGGCGCACTGTTTGCAGCGTATGTGGACACGCTGCTGATGCTGGGATGCGATGGCATCAAAATGATCGAGGGCAAACCTGACATGCGCAAAACCCTCCCCATCCCCGCATTCGATAGCCCGGTCTATGAGCCATACTGGCAAAAACTGGAAGAGAGCGGTACACCGCTCATTTTCCATGTAAACGACCCCGAAGAATTCTGGGATGCGGAACGGGCGCCGCAATGGGCTAAAGAACAGGGTTGGTTCTACGGCGATGGAACATTCATCAACAATGAAAAACAGTATTCCGAAGTGATCCAGGTTCTCAAACGACACCCCAAGCTCAAGGTTGTGTTTGCGCATTTCTTTTTCCTCTCTGCGCAGTTGGAGCGGTTGGGAGGTTACCTCGATCAATTCCCAGGGATGTGCGTAGACCTTACCCCGGGCATCGAGATGTATCACAACTTTACACTCCATCCCGAAAAGACACGCGATTTTTTCATCAAGTACCAGGATCGCATCTTATATGGAACGGATATCGGTGCAAAAGCCTTGCTTTCCACACCGGAAGAAGGCATCGAGAAACTGGAAAGCCATGTGAGGGTGGAAGTGGTAAGGCATTTTCTGGAGGGGGCTGGTGAATTTCAACCGGATGTCGATTCAGGATTCCTGTTCGGGAAATTTGCGGAACCTTACCGGGGCATCCATTTGCCCTTGGAAATCCTGGAAAAGATTTACCATAAAAATTTTGAGCGTTTGGCGGGGAGCATGCCGCGTACACTCAATCCCCAGGCGATCATCGGTGAATGCGAGCGGTTGAAATTTGTCATCAACGCCATGGGTAAGACTCAGCCGGGAGTGGCGATGGACACGTCCATCGTTGAAATGGTCTCCAATTATTTTAAAGATCCAGTAAAAAATTGAAAAGGAGAGAGGTATGAAAACGATCAAGAAATGGCAGGAACCGTTTTATGCCATCGGGGGATTTGGTCCGGGTTTCATGTACCAGCTGGTATTGACCTACCTGCTGTACTACTACCGCCCGGCACAGGCGAAAATCGAAGCGGGCGCGCTGGTGTTTGCACCCGCCGCTGGCGTATGCTGCCGGCATGCTGGTGGCGCGCATCCTGGATGGCGTGGTGGATATCCCCATCGCCAGCTGGACGGACAACCTGAAGAGCAAATGGGGGCGCCGGCGCCCCCTGATGGTGCTTGGGTTGATCCCGGCAATCATTTGTTTCGTCCTGCTGTGGTTCCCACCGATCACGGGAACGGCAACCTGGGGGCGGACGGTCATTGGGGCAATGCGGTCTACGTGGCAGTGGTCAGCACGCTCTATTTCTTCTTCCACACCCTCCTCACCGTGCCTTACCTGGCGGCGCTTTCGGAGATCGTGCCGGATGAGAACTCACGCGTGCGTGTGGCAAGCTGGCAGACAGTCTTCAACACCGGCAGCTATGTGTTGGTCTTCGTGGTGGCGCCCCTGCTTTTCGCCAAATTTGGCGTGCGCGGCGCGGCGCTTATGCTGCTGCCCGAGCTTTCTGACCTTCATCGGACCGCTGCTGGTCATCAAGGAAGCTCCGACCGATGGGTCTGCAGGTCAGAAAGTGGAAAAGCAAGTATCGCTTTGGGAGAGCTTGAAGCAGACCCTACCAACAAGACTTTCCTGATCTACATGTCTTCCGTGGCGACCTTCTTCTTCGGGCTGCAGTTCTTCCTGGGCGGGATGGCCTTCATGGCGGCTGGACATGATGGGGATCTCCGAAACCCAGCTTGGGTTAATGAACGCAGCGGCATTTGCCCCGGTGCCCGATCATGCTGATCCTATTCAACCTGATCACCGCAAAAATGGGGTGCCAAGGCGGCCTTCCGGGCTGGCGCTGCTGGTATTTGCGGTTGCCATGTTGCTGTTCCCGCTGGCTTGGACATGTTCAACCTACCCATTCCGCCGCTGGTGGTGGGAATCATCGCCAGCGACATCGGCAGCTTTTCCATCGGCGCGTTCTTCACCATCCCGTATGCCTTCCCCGCCCATATTGCCGCAGTGGATGCTGAAAAGACCGGCAAAAACCGCGCCGGCATGTTCTTTGCCGTGCAGGGTGTGATCAACCAGTTCGTCGGTTCGCTGGCGGGATCCGTACTGGCGCTGCTGCTCACCTGGAAATATGGCGTCATTGCCATCGGACCGATTGTGGCGGTCACCATGATCCTGGCATTCTTCTTCTTTGGTGCTTATCCGTTGGGACAGCCGGCTGCAGCCAAACCGGCAGCCAAGAAGAGCTAAACGTTTACTCGCCCCTTGAAAAAGGGGCGAGCGGTTTAATGATTGATTTTTATCAAGGATACTGTATCATATTTGTGGACAAGATAAGTAGAAAATAGAATTATGGCGATGGTTGGAGGGATGTCATGGAAAATAAGTATTGGGAAAACCTTATCCGATTGTGTTTTCTGGTTATTTTTCTATTGACGTCCTGTCAACCCAAAGATCCTTTTCCACTATCAGAGCAAGGACCGTATCAATATGGTCAGCTTAACTTAATGAAAACGGATGAGCAATACATTTTTGCAGACTCAAGCCGCCAAAATCGCCTAGTTGGAATTACCATCTGGTACCCTGCCTTTGTTGATGAAGGAAAATCCCCCAGCAATGCAAAACCTGATGACAGCGGAGCACCATATCCTTTAATCCTTTCTTCTGCTAAAGTTGGAGGAATTTTTGGTGCGCATTTGGCATCGCATGGATTTATTTACATCGGAATCAATGGGCAGGATTCCACAGATCATTGGGGACAATGGTTGCTGGATTACCCGCGTGATGTGCTGTTTATTTTGAACCAGATCAGCACATCACCGCTGGCGGGATTGGAAGGAATGATCGACACCGACAATGCGGGATCGATGGGTTATTCATTCGACAGTATCACGGCTCTCACCATGGGCGGGGCGAGAATTGATCCCGAGTTCTATCAGACACAGTGTGCAAATGCTGCAACAATGAACCCGAAACCGGAAGATTGGTGGGTGGATTATATCTGCAACATGGATGGGGGGTGGGATGCGTTTGAAGCAAACGCGGGCACAGCCATGACTGCTTCGATGGATAGTCTGTGGCAATCGATAACCGACACGAGCATCAAGGCAGTGATGCCGATGGCACCGGAAGGTGCCTGGTTATTTGGACCACGCGGACTGGCTTCCATAAAGGTGCCAGCTTTGGTTGTCAGCGCTGCGGAGGACGATATTAATTACTATGCGCTGGAAGCTGTGCCAATATTTGAGCAACTGGGCTCAAAGCAAAAAATGATGATCTCTTTTATTAATCAGGGGCATATGATGATATACGACGATGAGCCTGTTTTGCAGATGAAGCACCTTGCAGCAACTTTCTTTGGATATTACCTGCAGGGAAAGACGGATTATCAGGCTTATCTGACGGAAAAAACCATTAATCGCACCAATACGTTGGCGTGGGGTGTGTATTCAAAGTAATCCATTTACCGCACTCAATGGAACGGATTTTATTTTTCAAAAACCATAAGGTCTGGGATAATTAACGGTATGACTACACAAATGACCTCGTGCCAGCGCATGCTGGCAGCACTTAATTGCAAACCTGTCGACCATACTCCATGCTCATTTATGATGTTCAAAGGACTGAAAAATGCATGCCATGATGAATTGGAATTCTACCAGAGACAGTTGGAGATGGGAGTGGATGTGGTGGTGGAGTTGCCCCCGCGCCCCCCGGTTGTGGTGAATGATCACTACAATTTGCATGGATTGCCAGTCAGTTATCACCCCAGCGTTCAAATAAAATCATGGGTGGAGAAGACCAACTGTGAAAATCCGTTGCTGATGGTCAAGGAATATCATACACCTGCTGGTATCCTGAGAGCTGAGGTCCGGCAGACGGATGACTGGCGATGGGGAAACCACGTGCCGTTTCTCGACGATTACATTATCCCACGCTCGCAAAAATTCCTGGTGACAAAGCCGGAGGACCTGGCAGCTTTACGTTTTTTACTGGTACCGCCAACTGGGCAGGAAATTGCGGAATTTCATCAGCAAAGCGTTTCCTACCGGCAATTTGCTGAAAAGAATGGACTGCTCATTTCCGGAGGGTGGGGGGTTGGTGCAGATTTGATCGGCTGGCTGTGTGGGCTGGAAAACATGGTGTTCATGGCGCATGACCAACCACAATTCCTGGCTGACCTGTTGGGTCTCATTTCAGAATGGAACCAGGCGCGCATGCGGGTGATCCTCGATGCGGGAGTTGATCTGTATGTAAAACGCGCCTGGTACGAAAACTGCGATTTTTGGACACCCAAAACGTGGAAGCAGTTTATACAACCCATCCTGGCAAGCGATTTGAAACTGGCGCATGCCGCCGGTGCAAAATTCGGCTACCTGATCACATCCAATGCGATGCCGTTGATCGATATGATCATTGAAGCCGGAGTGGATGTGCTGATCGGCGTCGATCCCCAAACCTATCAACTACCAGCATTGGCTGAGAAAACAAAAGGAAAAATGTGCCTGTGGGGCGGGGTGAACGGGCACCTCACCGTGGAACGTGGGACATCTGAAGAAGTATTCCGGGAAGTCCAACGGGCGATGGAAATTCTTGCACCGAATATGGGATTCATCCTGTCTCCGGTGGATAACGTGCGTGAATATGACGACGCCATCCAGAAAAACGTGCTCTCCCTGATACACCAATGGATAAATTCACAACGATGAAAAAGGTATAATGAAGAAACACCATTTTTTGGAGTCGGAATTGAATGAATTAATGGAAGTTCGGGTGGGAAAATTATTACGCGAAAAGGGGTTGCGACTGGTATTGGCGGAATCCTGCACCGGCGGGATGATTGGCAACCGCATCACCAATATTCCCGGGTCATCGGATTACTATCTTGGCAGCATTACTGCGTACGCATATGAAGCAAAAGAAAAGATCCTGGGTGTCAGCCATGACGCGCTGATGCAATATGGTGCAGTCAGCCGGGAAATTGCGCTGGAGATGGCGTGCGGGGCGCGAAACGCACTGGCGGGATCCTTCCCGGTAGAAAAGATCATCGGCATGTCTGTGACGGGTATTGCCGGACCAGGCGGCGGGATGCCGAATAAACCGGTTGGACTGGTTTACATAGGCATGAGCGCCGCGGAAGGTGATTGGGCATGGAAATTCCTGTGGAAGGGCGACCGGGTGGAGAATAAGACCTCCAGTGCCGATGCAGCATTACAGTTGTTAATGGATTACCTCAGCGGCAATTTACCAAAAGAAAATCATTAACCTTCAAATCGAAATGGATTCTCAACATACCGGTACGGTTGTTGTTCTCATTTCTGCCGATGCTGAATGGCGGTCGGTGAAGAAGCTATTCACAAAGGCTGGTTACACGCCAACCCCTTTTGGAGAGCGTTTTGAAACTTCATTGAACAATTTCCATGTCAACTTTTTTCAGGGGGGGTGGGGAAAGATATCTGCAGCGGCATCTGCTCAATATGTGATCGATCAATTTCATCCTAATCTGCTCATCAACCTCGGGACCTGCGGTGGTTTCGCGGGAAAAGCCAAAGCAGGCGATGTCCTCCTGGTTGAGAAAACCATTGTGTACGATATCTCCGAGAAAATGACGGATGCAGCCGAGGCTATCCGAAATTACTCGGTAGACCTGGACCTTTCCTTTTGGAATGATCCCTACCCCATCCCCGTAAAACGCGACACCCTGGTAAGCGCGGATCGCGACATCGATCCTATGGATATACCCTTTTTATCGAAACAATATGATGCAGCGGCTGCTGATTGGGAATCGGGAGCCATTGCCTGGGTGGCGTACCGCAATCATTTACCGTGCTTGATCTTGAGAGCGGTTAGCGATGTGGTGGGAAAAGATGGCAGCGACACGTATGGAAATTACGCCTTGTTTGAACAACGCACACAGGAACTGATGGGGCAATTGGTTGATTCCCTACCGGGTTGGTTATCGTTTATTCATTAAATCCACCATTATTCAACTCCGATCAACATGATTTCAA
The DNA here is from genome assembly GCA_963699305.1 of uncultured Chloroflexia bacterium. Lineage (GTDB taxonomy): Bacteria > Chloroflexota > Anaerolineae > Anaerolineales > Anaerolineaceae > JBGQAS01. Next base: position 2,341,806 of record OY969431.1, read on the forward strand.
AATGTGTCTCAAGGCACATAGTTATTTTGACTTCTTTTGTTATATTTGAAATGGATTTGATTTCGCTATAGCCGTGCTTTGGTTGAAAACCAGAAGAAGCCCATCGCATTTAATCCAAATATGAGGAGCAAAGAATGCAAATATTGACCGATCATGGGATGGACCTTACCGATGAGCAATTGTCGGAATTGAACCTGAAGAAAATTCCACTGCGCATCACGTTAGATGGCAAAACCTACCGAAGTGGAGTGGATATATCTGCACAGGAGTTTTATGAAATGCTTTCCAAAACGGAGAGTTTTCCGGTCACTTCGCAGCCTTCGGCGGGCGAGTTCGCGGATATGTATCGCGAAATGGCAAAAACCGATCCTGAAATCCTTTCCATTCACATATCCTCGGGTCTGAGCGGTACGATCAATGCGGCGCGGTTGGGGGCTGAAATGGTCCCGGAAGCCAAGGTGACCATCTTGGATACCAAAACCCTTTCTTCACCCATGGGATGGCAGGTGCAAGCGGCTGCCAAAGCATTGAAAAAAGGTTGGAAAGTGCCGCAGATCAAAGATCTGCTTGCAAAGATCAACCTGCACAGCGAGGGCATTTTCACCCTGCCTACATTAAAATATCTCATCCACGGTGGCAGGATCAGCCATTTGAAGGGCTTGCTGGCAACCATCCTCAACATCAAACCGATCATCGCGGTGGACAAAGACAAGGGGATGTATGTTACCGTTGGACAGGATACGACATTAAAGAAATCCATCCTCAAGATCGTGGAGAAAATCAGCAAGCTTTATTCCCAGGGCACCAAGTTGCGTGTGCAACCGCTGCATTCCAACAACCTCGAAGGTGTGCAGTTCCTGAAGGAATCCCTTGCAGAGAAGTTCCACATTTTCTGGGAGGAAGCAACCCAAATTGCGCCGGTACTGGGTGCACACACGGGGGCGGGGCTGGTGGGATGTGCCGTTGGTGTAATGGATGATTTTGCAGAAGTATTGGCATAATCGAAAAAGTAAGCGCCGGAAAATCCGGCGCTTTTTTCATTAGTGACCCAGCTTTGAACGTTCAAGCTCAACGATCGAAATATCCAACTTCTTAAATAATGGCTCGGGCTGCACCAGGGCAGTACCGGATTTAAGTGAACTGACTACCCACTTACCGGTGGCGGTGGAGGCATCGTACTGCAGGATACGATGCTCACCCAGTTCATCCTTAACGAGATCCGTACTCTGCTTCCCGAACAAGGGCTGAGTGTATCCCAGGAAGCGATGCAATTTTTCACTGCTGAAGGGCAATACGGGGGAAAGCATGATCTTCAACGAGTCGATCGCTCGCAGTGCTACATAGCAAGCGCGCCCGGCGGCTTGCCGATCGGTTTTAATTGTGATCCAGGGTGCTGTTGTATCAAGATACTTATTCACCTCAGCAGCCAGCGTCATGGCTTCCGAAAGGGCTGCCCGCAGATGTACTGCCTGGTATTCCTTTCCGACGGTTTCAATCCCCTTTTCCATCTTTACCAGCAGTTCCTCGTCCATGGGAGTGAGCTTGCCGGGATCCGGCACTTTACCTTCCCAGTTTTTATACGTAAACGCCAGGACGCGGTTTGCCAGGTTACCCCAGGTCGCCACGAGCTCGTCGTTATTTTTATGGAGAAAGTCTTCCCAATCCCAATCGGTGTCCTTGGCTTCGGGCATGTTGACGGTAAGGTAGTAGCGCAGCGCATCGGGGTCGTACCGTTCAAGAAAATCACGGCACCAGACAGCCCAGTTGCGGCTCCCGCTGATTTTTTGACCTTCCAGGTTCATAAACTCATTGGCGGGAACATCATATGGCAGCACCAAAGGGGCTTTTATGGAATGCCCCATCTGTACATCGAATTCGATGTTGGCACCGATCAGTTCACCCGGCCAGATGATGGCATGGAAGGGGATGTTATCCTTGCCGATGAAATACACCGTGTGGGAGGCAGGGTCCTGCCAGAAGGTACGCCATGCCTCCGGTTGATGGGTGAGTTGGCTCCACTCGATGGTGGCGGAAAGATAACCGATGACAGCCTCGAACCAGACATACAGACATTTACCGTCCCAGCCTTCCATGGGAACGGGAATGCCCCAATCGAGGTCGCGGGTGATGGGACGACCGTGCAATTTTTCTGCAAGCATCTGGCTCAGGGATTGGCGCAGCACATTCGGACGCCAGTAGGATTCGCGCTCATGTAAAAAGGATTCGATTTTCCCCTGCAGTTCGCCCAGGTCCAGGAAATAATGTTCCGTTTCGCGCAGTTCCGGAGTGGAACCATCGATCTTGCTGCGCGGTTCCTTGAGCTGCGTGGGATCGAGCAGGTTTCCGCATTTATCGCACTGGTCGCTGCGGGCATTGGTGTAGCCACAGATGTAGCAGGTGCCTTCCACGTAACGGTCGGGTAAAAATTTTTTCACGGTGGGGGAATACCACTGCAGATGGCGATCCTTGTAGATCAATTCGTTTTTCACAAGGGCTTTGAACATGGCTTGTGAAACCCTGGTATGGTTTTGTGTGTGGGTGCTGGTAAAGAGGTCGTAGGAGATGCCCAACTGCTGAAACAGGTCAATGAATCCTTCATGGAAGCGCCGGTAAATTTCCAGCGGTGATTTCTTTTCGGCATCCGCGCGAACCGTGATGGGCGTACCGTGCGAATCAGATCCGGAAACCATCAAGACCTGCCTTCCGCATAGCCGGTTGTAACGAGCAAAAATGTCCCCGGGAAGATGGGAACCGGTCAGGTTGCCAACGTGGATCTCAGCATTGGCATATGGCCACGCGATGGCGGTCAAAATGGGTTCAGACATAATACACCTCGATACGTTGATGGGACATTTTATCACGGAGTCCGTCGGTATTTGTTGACCCCGGATTCATCCCATGCATGTCAGCCCGCGGAATATGGCTGCTGAGAAGCAGTGATGGTTTCCAGCACCGACCAATAGAACGCAGACAGAGGATCTGTCTCGCGCTGCTCAATAATGGAAGAAAAAATGGCTTTGGTGTTGGCAGCTGCTTTTTTGGCTTCATCCTGTGTAAACAGATAGGACGCCAATTCGGAACGTGCCACTAACCCTAGAAGATAGGTGACATGCAAGTCCTGCTTTGGAGGGAGTTTAATGACTTGTATTAACCTTGTGATCAACCGGGCTCTTTGTTCCGGTTTTTCCGGCAAGCAGACCGTTTTACGAAAGATGCCAAGGAAAGGGCGGGTTTCTTTTTTCAAGATACCCTGGCGGACCATCCCTTCGACGATGAGGTTGTCGACGACATTACTCTTAAATACCGTAAGGTTGATGACCCAGTGCATCATGGAGCGCGGTTTACCCGCTTTGATAATTCGTTCAAGGGTCTTATCCAAAAAGATGTGACCAGCAGGATGGGTATCCCTAAGAATCACGCGGTTTTTCATGTCCTTGCCGATATTGCCACTTAAAGCCAAGTCGAGCAATAACCCGCCTGTCATTCCGCACTGGAGTGCAGAGCGGTTACCCAACCGTTTGCCGTTTTCCGGATCAACAGCCAGCAACGCCAATTCTTCTGCAAAAAGCATCCTAACCCTCCAGAATAGTCATCGGTTTCCATCTATTATCGCACAATCCAACCCATGCACGTTTCTGAAAATTCTTTTATTTTTCTAATGTATATACAGTCAAATTGCCCTATAATTAATGTAACTTGAAAGACAATTGGAGGAAAAAATGACCGATCCTAAATTCAAACAAGATTACATGAAAGAGCAAATGAAGAAACGTCTGGAGCAACAAGCTGCAGTGAAAAAAGCTTCCGAAGCGGGGAAATCATCAGGGCAGCAAGTTCCCCCCCAATCCATGTTCCAGACCGCCGCGCCCAAAGTCATCGCCAAACACACAATTGTTGATGATGAAACTTTGACCCACCTGTCGTTGCGGTATTATGGTCACACCACGGAACCTTACTGGAGACTCATTTACGAGTTCAACAAGTCCGTCATCGGACCGGATTACCACAATATTTATAATGGTCTCGTCTTGGAAATTCCAGAACTTCCTGAATCATTAAAGGATAAAAAATAACCATGGCAGGACAATCCGTTGATCTATTATCCTTGTTCCAGGCTGCCAGTTCTGTGCTGGGTCAGAACAAGGCACGGCTGAACCAGGCGGATACTTACAACAGCGATCACGGCGATAACATGGCCCAGGTATTTAACCTGATCACCCAGGCGATAGGCCAAAAAAAATCAGCTGCGCCAGCACAACAACTCTCTTATGCAAGCCAGCTGCTTCAGCAGCAAGCGAGCAGCGGCTCATCGCAGTTGTATGCCAAGGCACTCCAAACAGCTGCCGGTCAATTGCAGGGTCAAAAAACGATCAACGCCAATAATATTATGCCGTTGATCCAAAGCCTGCTGGGCGCCGGCAACCAACCACAAGCGGATGCTTTTTCGGGAGCTGGTGGGTTGGAAAATTTGCTGGGTGGTTTGTTGGGAGGTTCCGGTGGGACTACCGGTAGCGTCCCGGCTGCCAGCCAGAGCCAGGGTTTTGGAGCCGATGATCTTCTGCGCGGCGGGATGGCATACATGCAATCCCAACAGGCCGGAGGGGATCCGCTCTCATCCATCGTAAATGCCCTGATCGCAGGCAGCCCGCTGGGTGAGACACCTTCCCGCGCCATGTCTGCCCAGATGGTGGCGCAGGCACTGCTAGCCAAAGCCAGACCGTTGCTGGCGAATATCGGCAAATCTTCAGCAACGGCAAAAACTGCCAAGGCTCCCACCAGAGCAGGCAGTCGAAGCAGCAACATAGGGTCATCGCCCAAGTCTCGTACGGGGCAAAGCGGTGGTCAGAAAGCACGCAGATAATATTTAAGAAAACCAATCCCCTCCCAATGTTCCGGGAGGGGATTTTGCTTGACGGGAATCAACCAACTGGATACAATCATCTTAATTGAATAGTGCCTACTGGGTTCCTTCACCCCCGGATGGGAAGGATCAAAGGCGAAGCCGGTGCAAGTCCGGCGCTGACCCGCAACTGTATTGAATGATCGTTATTCAAAGCCAGGTCGCCCGCCCAAATAGGAATTGCCACAAGCCTCGCGGCAAGGAGGTGGTGTAACCGGAATGTCATGCGTTACCTCCCTGTCACCTGAGACAGGGAATTTTATTTAACATCGGAGTAGATATGAAAAAACACATTTTTCTTTCCATTTTTTTATTACTTGGATTGCTGCTGGCTTCCTGCCAGCCTGTTTCTTCTCTTTCTACGGAACAAACGCCTGAAATATCGCTCATCGATGGGCTAGACCGGTTTGTCGTTTTAGATGCACCTGCACAACGCATCGTGTCGCTGGCTCCTTCCAATACTGAAATCCTGTTTGCCATCGGTGCGGGTTCACAGGTCGTTGGGCGGGATGATTTTTCCGATTATCCGGTTGGAGTCAAGGATCTTCCCAGTGTGGGAAGTAATTTTGGGAACTACAACCTGGAAGCCATCACCCAGTTGAAACCGGATCTGGTCCTGGCGGCAGAGATCAATACTCCCGAACAAGTAAAGGCAATCGAGAACCTGGGGATTACCGTTTTCTACCTGGCGAACCCAGTGGATATGGAAGGCGTGCTTACGAACATTAATACAGTGGCGACATTGGCTGGCAGGAGTACTGAAGCGAATACCCTGGTCGATTCACTGCGCGACCGGGTACAAGCCATCACAGATGCCCTCGCATCCGTTGAAACAAAACCACTGGTTTACTACGAACTAGATGCCACCGACCCATCCAAGCCCTGGACTCCAGGTCCGGGTACCTTCCTGACCAAGCTCATTTCCATGGCTGGAGGTACATCCATCGGGGAGTCGCTCACCAGCGATTATGCACAGATCAACCTGGAATATTTACTGGTCCAGGACCCGGCGATTATCCTGCTGGGTGACGCAGCATATGGCACCACCTTGGAGTCAGTAGCACAACGTACTGGTTGGAATTCCCTATCCGCTGTCAAAAGCCAGGCAGCCTATCCGTTCGACGACAACCTGGTCAGCCGCCCGGGTCCGCGCCTGGTGGATGGATTGGAACAGCTGGCAGGTATGATCCATCCCGAAATTTTTACAAAATAAAGTCAAATTGAAGGATTTCATGAAGAAGATCCTGCGAAATCCCTACCTGATCAACAGCTTGCTGCTGCTGGCGATTATCCTGGTCAGTATTGCTGTCGGGAGCATCCCGTTAACCTTTAAGGAAATATTCCGGGTTATCCTGGCGGCGATCAAAGGGATCCCGGCAAGCGGGGATGATCTTTCGACCTCCATCATCATTTTCAGTTTACGAATTCCAAGGACAGTATTGCTGGCGCTGGTGGGTGCTGCCCTGGCTGGCAGCGGTGCATCGTATCAAGGGCTGTTCCGCAACCCATTGGCAGACCCATACTTGATCGGTGTGGCTTCCGGGGCAGGGTTGGGAGCGGTGATTGCCATGACACTGAAATTTCCTTATACCACCCTGGGCTTGCTCGCAATCCCCCTGGCTGCCTTCCTTGGTGCTCTGATAACCGTATTGGTGGTGTATGCCCTGGCACGCGTTGGCAAAACGCTGCCAACCACCAACCTGATCCTCGCAGGTGTGGCTGCCAGTGCTTTCACCAATGCGGTGGCTTCATTCCTGATGGTCAACGCCTCCGGCGATTTACGCCGGGCGTTGGTATGGTTGATGGGCGGTTCATCATTCAGCGGCTGGCAGCCCATTTTAACAGCGCTGCCCTACATCGCCGTTGGGTTGGCAACGCTGCTCACCATGGGACATGCATTAAATGTTCTGCAGTTTGGCGATGAGCAGGCGAAGCAAATGGGACTGCGGGTGGAGCGAACCCGCGTGATCATCATCCTGGCAACATCTCTGGCGACTTCTGCAGCCATTGCGGTGGCAGGGATCATTGGGTTTGTCGGTCTTATTGTGCCGCATGTCATCCGCCTAATATGGGGTGGTGATTACCGACAATTGCTGCCAGTCTCCATGATTGCCGGAGCCACCTTATTGCTGGCTTCGGATGTTTTGGCACGGGTGGTCATGGCTCCCCAGGAATTGCCGGTGGGCATCATCACCGCCCTGGTGGGTGCACCATTCTTTTTCTGGGTGCTGCACCGGGCAAAACAGCAGAACAATTGGTAAGAGGTGCACATGCTTCAAATCCGGAAATTAACCGTTCACTATGGAAAGCGGATTGCCCTCAATGAGGTTGACGTAACCTTGGAAACCGGGCAGGTATTGGGCGTGATTGGACCCAACGGCGCCGGGAAGACGACACTGATCCGGGCTCTCAGCGGTGCAGTACCCATCACCAACGGTGAAATATTGTTGAACACAAAGAACATGAAAGGATTTTCACCATCCGAACGAGCCCGCAGCATGGCAGTCGTGCCTCAGGCGCGCGGTTTGCCCCCGGCTTTTACCGGATGGGAAATGGTGTTAATGGGGCGAACGCCGTATCTGAATTGGCTCGGGCAGATATCCGCAGGGGATGAAGACATTGCAAAGAGTGCGATGGAAAAGACAGATACCTGGAATTTGCGCGACCGGAGGATAGGGGAGCTTTCCGGCGGGGAGCAGCAGAGCCTGCTGCTTGCCAGAGCATTGACGCAAAAAGCACCCTTGCTGCTGTTAGACGAACCTACCACACACCTGGATTTGCACCACCAAATTTCATTGTTGGACCAAGTGCGCAGACTGGCAAAGCAGGAACGCTTGACTGTCATTGCTGTCCTGCATGATCTGAACCTGGTCAGCCGTTTTGCAGATCACATTTTGCTGCTGTTGGACGGAAAGGTACGAGCGTTTGGCAGCGCCAGTGCCATTATGAAACCTGCGTTATTGAGGGAAGCGTTCCAAGTACCACTGAATATCTTAAAGGATCCACGCTGGCGTTTTCCGATTGTCATTCCCCCAGATACAACAGTAAAGCTTTAGCGATTTATGATAAGCTGCAGCAGAATTGTGACCAGGACAATCCCAAAAACGACCAGGGAATACATAAGGATTGCCTTTCGATTGTACTCACCGGTTTTGCCATTGAATTCCAGACCGCATTTGGCGCATTTCACCTGGCTGAGCATGGTTGCGCCGAGCACACCGCCCCACCAGGTAAATTTTACCTGTTCAGCTTTTGGGCTTCCGCAGCGTGGGCAAGGTTTGATGGTAATGATTTGATTCTGAGGCATTCTTGTTTCCTGTTACATCGGGATATTGGATTATACATGGGAAGGTTCAGACGGACAATAAAACAGCCGCCGTGTCAGGCGGCTGTTTTATTATTTTTTACGAGGGGACAAAGGAAGATCGGGCGGGAGAGGTTTCGGTTCGTTCCATTTGGCAATTAAAAACGTGATCATGCCAATCCCAGCAAGCAGAAGGCTGTTGAAAAAAGTAAAGATACCGATCAATAACCCAACAGGTCCGATGCCGCGGACAAGGTTGATCCTGCCCGGATTTGGTATGTTCCCTGTCCGTATGGCACTTACCGTGATCACCAACAGACTTACCAGCAGCAATAAGCCGGCAAAGGACATCATTACGATACCCAAGATTTTTCCGAATTTGTTCATTTTTTCTCCTTTATCTCATCCAATTATCACATACTGGGATAATAGAAGAAACAGAATTTTGTAAAATATTTGTAAAATATCATCCAGGTTTGGAAAAGTAAGGTTAAATGGATGAAACGAAGGGGACAAACAATGGTTCAAATGAACCTACAAGACTTCTTACAATAGACATAAGCATCGCAAGACTGTGTCACGCACCATATATGTGATTATTATTGTCACCTACCCCCGTTATTTTTGGTATACAATGATAGACAGATTATGGCAACAACCCATTGGCCGCTCGTTCTATTACTCATTTTTTCAGGAGTCCTGGGTTGGGGGCTGGCATTTTACGCATTCAAACGCCGGAGCATTCAAGGCGTTTTCATTTTTTCCCTACTTTGCTTTGCTGTAGGATATTGGGCTTTTCTGTATGCGATTGAAATTCTAACTTTTCACGTCCCTCTCATCTCATCGATAGCCAAATTCGAATATTTCGGTGTTACAACCATCCCGGTTTTATGGTTCCTCTTTTCTGTGGAATATACTAACCAGAATCAATGGCTTAAAAGCTGGCACATTCCACTCTTTTTTATCGTACCGCTTTTTTGCACCATCATGGCACTTACGAATGACCTGCATCACATGTTTTGGGTCAACATTTTTATTAACGTCAGCAATGGTGTGCCATTTGTTGTTTACGAGCATGGACCATTCTGGTGGCTGGTGGTGATCTATTCGTATCCTTTATTAATTGCAGGCACGATAGCATTCGTTTTGGCGATCTTTCGTTTTCCGGCAATTTACCGCAAACAATCGCTCCTGCTCATCCTGGCAGGTATTTTTCCCTGGATCGGAAATATCAGTTTTGCCTTTACTGGCGGGGGAAAGCTTGGGATTGACCTTACTCCATTGACATTCATCCTGAGTGAATTGTTGTTCGCATGGAATATATTCCGGTTTCAATTATTGGACCTGGTGCCCGTTGTGCGCGACCTTGTTTTCGAAAACATGGGTGAAGGCGTCTTGGTGCTTGACCCGGCGGATAGGATCGTTGACATAAATCCAGCGGGTGCAAGGATGCTGGGAATCAATAAGGCATTTGCCATTGGATCCTCGGTAAAACTCATTAATAAGAAATGGGATGGGAAACTCTCTCTGGGTGACTTAAAACGGGTGGTAACGAATGAAATACGCAGCAAGAGTTCCCGGGAGCTTGTCTGGAAGTAAAAACCACTCCTTTTGAAAACAGGAACGGAAAACCGATTGGTCACCTGATTGTCCTCAATGATGTCAGTAAATTGAAACTGGTGGAGCAGATCAAAGATGAAGAGCGTACACTGGCGAATGCCATCCGGGATTCCATAGCAGCTGTCACCAGTACCCTGAGAATCGATGAAATATTTGATCGGATACTTACATATGCGCAAAAGGTCGTTCCGCATGATGCATCCAGTATCGCATTGATTGATGATGATGGTGTTGTACGGTTTCCACATTACAAAGGGTACGTCGAAAGAGGTCTTGAGAGCTATATCAGGAGTATTTCTTTCCCACTGAGCAAAGTTCCACATTGGGAGGAGATGATCCGTACACATGAACCGGTCATCATTGCCGACACGCTCGTTGATCCGCGTTGGGTGAAAGTAAGTGAGGTCAAATGGATCCGTTCGTATCTCAGTGTTCCCATCATGATCAAAGACAGGGTGATAGGTTTTCTGAATCTTGATAGTGCCATGAAAGGATTGTTCCAACAAAGGGACGCAGATCGATTAAAATTTTTTGCAGGCCAAGTGGCAGTGGCGATTGAAAATGCACGATTGTTTGATGAAATAAACAAACGAGCTGAACAATTATCGGTAGTGAACCGGATTGGGGTCAAGATCACCGAAGGGTTGAATATGGATCAATTACTGCTGACCCTTTTAGAGCAATGTCAACAAGCCCTTCCCATCGATGTCTTCTATATTGCATTCTACAATGAAGCAACCGAAACAATTGATATCCCTCTTTACTATGATGTGGGTCAATATCGCAAGGGTGTGCAAAGGGATCTTCGGGAAAAAGGTGGCGTAACCGGATATGTAATCAAAACTCGGAAAACGATTTCCATCCCTGATCTGCTGGATCCGCAAAATTCTCCTCCAGCCGAATTTATCATGTTGGCCACTGATAGACCTATCAGGGCATATGTTGGCGTGCCATTAATTGCCCGGGAAAGAGTTGTGGGTGTAATCTCGATGCAGAGCTATAGTCCCAATGCATTTACCCCGGATCAAATAAAACTATTGGAGATCATCGCGACCCAGGCAACGTTTGCCATCGAGAATGCTAGGATGTATTCCTATATGCAAGAATTGGCTACAACCGATTCCCTGACCGGGCTTTCCAACCGCAGGCAGTTCATGCAGTTGGCACAGCTTGAAATTGATCGCATTGCACGTTATCGAAAGCGCTGCTCGTTTATCATGATCGACTTGGATAATTTCAAACTAATGAATGACACTTTTGGACACGGAGCAGGGGATCGGGTGTTATACGAATTTGGACAATTGTGCAAAAGTAACCTGCGAAAAATTGATATTCTCGGAAGGCTCGGAGGCGATGAATATGCAGTCCTACTGCCTGAGACGGATATCGAGGCTGCGATACTGACCGCTGAACGGCTGCGCAGCGAAACGGAAAAACTCGAAGTGATATATGGAAATTCACTGGTGAAATTCACAGCCAGTTTTGGCGTATCTATACTTAAAGGTAAGATCAAGGACCTTCAACAATTGATGGATAGTGCGGATAAGGCACTGTATGAAGCCAAGGCAGCTGGCAAGAACAAAGTCGCCGTTGCATAAAATTAATACCTTTCAACGATCGGAATCCATTTCCTCGTAGAACTTGATCGTTTCCCGTTGTTTTTTTATGATGAATTGGACTACGTCACCCATCGAAATCACCCCCAGAACGGTGTTGTTTTCAACGACAGGCAAGTGACGGATGTGGTGAACGGTCATCAGTTCCATGGCTTCTTCCACGGTCTGGTCAGGGTGGATGGTGATGACAGAAGAGGTCATGATCTCTTTTACAAGCGTGTCTTTCGAAGCGCGGTTTTTCAGAATCACCTTGCGTGCATAATCTCTCTCCGAAATAATCCCTTTCAGTGTTTCTTGGGTCATCACCAATAATACGCCAACATTCTTATGCGCCATTCGTTTTAACGCTTCCAGGACCGTTTCATCGGGGGAGATGGACCAAATATCGTTTCCCTTAATGGCAAGAATATGCCGGATGATGTACATGGCAACCTCCTTAAAGAAGGGACATTGTTTATTGTACGCAGGATAAGCGTGTCAAAGACTATCCAAGTTGGGTGCATAATCTTAACCCCCCCACTCACGAAGGCGCGCAAATGGAACAATTTTTAGCAAATCCAGTGACGATCAAATGCCGTCACCCAACACCCTATTATCTATCCCTCCGATATAATAAACGAAATCCATGAAGAAGAACACGGTATACGGATTTCTAGCCATTTTACTTTGGAGCACCAATGTAGCCTTTGCACGCAGCCTGGCGGAAAAACTGGGCGTGTTCACGTCCGGCATGCTGACTTTTCTACTGGGTGGACTGTTATCCTTGATCGTTGTTTTTGTTTCGCAGCGCTCGCTGGACATCATTAAAAGCTTCGCCGAAATATATTATCGGGTGTGGTTTGCTTTTCATGGTAAACACCATCAGCCTGCAGGTAGGGACCGGCCTGGCGCAAACCCACACCCAGGTACTGGTTGTAGTGGTGTTGAACTATCTATGGACAGTCCTCAGCCTGGTTTTTTCCATCTGGATATTAAAAAGAACGGCGCGCTGGTTCCTCTGGTTGGGATTTGCCCTGGCGCTGGCTGGAATGTGGATGGCATTAACTCAAGGGGAGGATCTTCAACTATCGGAAATATTTACTTCCGGCAGGACAATCCTTGTCTATGGGCTGGCGTTCATGGCGGCAGTCACATGGGGTTTGTATTCCAATTTCAGCCGGAAATGGGCTGGGGAACAAGCTTCGGGGGCTGTACCAGTATTCCTGCTTGCCAGCGGCTTGGTCATGCTGGGGCTGCGACTATTCATCCCTGAACAAACAGTCATTACATCCGGGGCTGCTTTGGAACTGGGCTACATGGTGATATTCCCGACCATCCTGGCGTATATATTTTGGGATGCTGCCATGCGCAAGGGCAGGATGGTACTGGTCGTCTCTTTCAGCTATTTCATCCCCATCCTTTCTACGCTGATATCTTCCATTAAACTTGGGATTCCATTCAACCCGTCCATCTTTATTGCGGCGGGGTTGACCATGGCAGGCGCTATCATTTGCCGGTATGCTATAAAAGACTGAGCAGTAATCCCTATTTTCCTATATAATTTTATTAAACGTTTTGGGAGGAACTTCATGACATTTCCGCAGCCATTTTTCCGATGGCGACCCCATCCGTGGCACGGGGTGGATGTGGGACCAAAACCCCCGCAAATCGTGCATGCTTACATAGAGATCACAGCCTTCGACCTGGTCAAATACGAAGTGGACAAGGTGACTGGCTATCTGCAGGTGGATAGACCGCAGCGCAGCTCATCCCAGCCGCCAACGTTGTACGGCTTTGTGCCGCGTACATATTGCGGAGAACGTGTGGGAAGCCACTGCGAGACCACCAAGGTGGGCGATGGCGACCCGTTGGATATTTGCGTTATCAGCGAGCGCCCCATCACAAAGTCCGAAATTGTACTGGATGCGCGGGTGATCGGCGGGCTGCGCATGATCGACCACAACGCAGCCGATGACAAGATCATTGCCATCCTGGCGAACGACCCCTTTTGGGCAAACGCCAACGACATCACCGACCTGCCACCTGTGCTGGTGGAACGCCTGCGCCATTACTTCAGCACTTACAAACTTATTCCAGGCGAAGAAAATAAGACCTTTATTGAGAAAGTATACGGCGCGCCGGATGCCATGGAGATCATCCAGGCAGCGATCGAAGATTACAACCAGATGTTCGGATAAAAAATCAGCCCCGGATAATCAGGGCTGATTCTATGAGTAAATGATTACCCTAGTTGTTCGACCAGATAATTCGGCAGACCCATCTGACTGATCTCATCCACCTGGGCTTCCAGCCAGTCAATGTGGCGTTCCTCATCCTTTAAGATGGTTTCGAACAAGGCGCGCGTGCCGTTATCCGCCAGTTCACCGGCAAGCTTGATGCCATCGTTGTAGGACTTAATCGCACCATCCTCCGCCTGATGATCATTGTGTAGTTGTTTTTCAACCTCCGCGCCGATGGATATCTTTTTTAGCGTACTGACCACGGGGGTGCCTTCCAGGAACAGGATGCGGTCGATGAGCATCTCGGCATGTTTCATTTCGTCGATGGCTCGTTTTTCCACCGAATCGTGCAATTCCTTGTAGCCCCAATTGTCGTCCATTCCAGCATGCACCATGTATTGGCTGATGGCAGTCAATTCATCTGAAAGCAGGTCGTTGATTTTTGCAATTATCTTATCGTTGCCTTTCATATGGTCCTCCTATTATAAATAAGTGTTCACCGTACTTAAAAGTATAGCACACAGCCTCATCCGTATTAATCCTACGGACTGGAGCACGAAAAAGATTGCTGGATCAAGCGATTGGCAATTGCCTGAACAATCGTATCAGGCACGCCATCACCAGCTTCGGATTGGAGCCGCAAGTCGATGGGGTCATTGATATAGTCAACCACTACAAACCGACCATCTTTCGTTAAGGCGATTTCAGTGGAAAAAAGATCCAGGGCAATATGGGTGGCGATAGTGCGGGTGATTTCTTCCAATTCTGCAAGATGAAAACGATTAATTTGATCTGCACTGACAACTGTATAGATATGCGATGTTGGATGCCACCAACAAGGAAAAACCAATCCACAACAGAACACGACTCGGAACCATGCGGGTTGGCTTTCGAGAAATACCGGATGGATGGTGGCTTGCAGGAGGTAGGAATCCTTTGGAAATTGCCGGCGGGCATCCTGGATGTGGTTCAGTTCGCGGGCTTCCATAATAACCCCCTCGCTGCCACCTCCATGTGCGGGTTTGATGGCGAATTGACCACCCAATGGAGCGAGGTCCAACGGGGGCAGATCAGGCTGCTTCTCGAAAGTAGGGATAACAATCGTATATGGAGTCTGCAGACCGGCATTGATCAAGGCAAAATGCATTTCTGCTTTATCACTGGCACGGGTGGCTGCAAGGGGGCGGTTAAAATAGACCGGCACATTCTGGCATGCCCACGAGGACAGGGTGTTGAAAGCTGCATCGGAATCGGAAGCGCGGTCCAGGAACCCGTTGAGTTTTACTTCTCTGTTGAAAAGCATTTGGGATTGCTGTGCGAGGTTTTGGGGAATCACCTGGAATAAAGAGGAATTTGCTTCAATGGCAGCTTGTTCCAACAGGCGGATAAAACCGGCATCATATTCCCAATTCCAGGTGATACAAAAGGATGGGGTATCCAACACAACCGGTTGACTTCCAGAATCCATTGATGTCTTTTTAATGATCAGAATTTTAGATGCTTGACAGTCAATCCATTGTTGATGATCTCATTCAGCGAATCAATGCCGATCTTCAAATGCATCTCTGCAAATCTCGTGGTAACTTTTTTATCACTGGCTTCCGTCTTGATACCCTCGGGTGTCATGGGTTGGTCGGAGACCAGCAGCAGAGCGCCGGAGGGGATCTGGTTATAGAATCCAACCGTGAAGATGGTGGCAGTCTCCATATCCACTGCCATGCAACGGATGGAGCGTAAATATTCCTTGAATTTTTCATCCTGTTCCCACACACGGCGGTTGGTGGAATACACGGTACCGGTCCAGTAATCGCGGTCGTGGTTGCGGATGGTAGTGGAAATGGCTTTTTGAAGGTTGAATGCCGGTAATGCCGGAACTTCCGGCGGGAAGTAATCATTGGAGGTGCCTTCACCGCGGATGGCAGCGATGGGCAGGATGAGATCACCGAGCTGGTTGATCTTCTTGATCCCGCCGCATTTTCCCAAAAAGAGGACTGCCTTGGGATGGATTGCGCTCAGTAGATCCATGACGGTGGCGGCGTTAGCGCTCCCCATGCCAAAATTGATGATACTGATCCCACCCGCTGTGGCGCTGGGCATGGGTTTGTCCAATCCGCAGAGTTCAACCTTGTTCCATTCAGCAAACGTATGCAGGTAATTGCTAAAATTCACCAGCAAAATATACTCTCCAAATTCTTCCAATGATCTGCCGGTGTAACGGGGAAGCCAGTTGGTTACAATTTCCTCTTTTGTGGTCACGGTTTTTCTCCTAAATTTCAGTATAAATCCGAAGGGAGGGGTGGTCAACTGGTTTACCAAACGGGATGCACCAGAATTGGTGATAAAAAAAGGCTTCCGGAGGTTTTTCCGGAAGCCTGATGAAAGATGCTACATATTACAGTGCAACGTATGGCACGTTGACGTATTCGTGAGATATCACATCATCATCAGTATGTGCTTTCTCGTGCCTGTGCTTTTCGCTGGTATCCTCGATATTCCCTTCATTCATCCCAAGTTTAGCGTTCACCATTTGCATATGCTCGGGCATGCAGCGCAGGTTGCCAAGATTATGGATCCTGTCCACGGTTTTGTTGAACGAGGACACATCCACATCGCTGGCGATGGTCAACTGACCCAATACAACCAATGTTGCTTTACCCTTGGCAACAGCCAGTGTGTTTTGCTGCAGGGTGCGGTCGCCATCGATGAGCCAGAGTTCGCCTTCGTAGAAAATGATATCGGATTTTGTCCAGTCGGTTTTCTCGGTGATGATATTTTTGAGTGCCAAGGGACATATGATCTGCTCGTTGGAGATCAGTTTTTCAAGTTTTTGTTTTAATAATTTGGGGTCCACGCTGGCTTCTATGTTCACCCATTCCCGGCAGTAGAGCTTGCTGGATTTCATGTTCTCCAAGGTGTAGTTGGTGATAGTGATGGCTTCTTCAATGAGCTGAAATCCTGCAGGGATGGTGCGAATTTCCTTGACTTGATCTTTCATGAGCTTGCGCAGTTCGGCAACGTTTTCCTCATGGCACAAGATGCCATCCAATGCATACAGGCGGCGGATCTTTTTACTCATCAGTCCATTGGGGAGAACTTCCGGCAATCGCAGGGAGCCTGCGGCAACCACGACCGAGCCTTCCACCATCGACGCCAGATATTCCTCATCCAATACGAGGCGCTTTGTGGTAGCGACCAGGTTGGTGGCATCGTAATAAATGACCGTTCCCTCCTGCAGCTTGATCTTCGATTGAACTGTTTCCGCAAGCCGTTGCGGACAAAGCAAGGGACCTTCAACGACACTGATCTGCTTGATACCCTTTTGGAGTGATTCCTCGGTCACATCCGGACCAATGGTTGTCAGGCCGAAAATGATCAGTTCAAGCGCCTGTTTTTGATGCTTGAAATAATCATTGTCGATGGAGGTGTGGCTCATCAGGATGGTAGCTTCCTGGGAGGCTTCTATAAATCCGCCGACATTAACGACCTCCAGTTTGCGGCTGTCGTTGATCAATCCTCCGGTTTCTTTCGAATAGAGGATATGGCTCACGTTGACCAACTCGATTGTACCCAGATCATCCTTGGGAGGACGACGGATATCCAAAATCCCCACGTTGACAAATTCTGTTCTGATCTTTTTTTCTTTTTCCATTTTTACCTCACCATTTCTCCTTCCTGTAGTTTGCGGAGTCTTTTGATCGCGAGAAAAATCCGTGAACGGACCGTGGCAGCCGGTATGCCCAATTCCTTGGCAATTTCCTCACCCTTCATTCCAAGAATGAAATGCTGATGAAGCAATTCCCTGTCCTTTTCCGGCAGCTGGTCGAGCAAGTCATGGAAATTGCTGTTTACCGTCGGCTGTTCATCCCGGAGGTAGTTGGAGATCAAGTGTGCCATGGACCGTGATTCGCGTTGGTCTTTTCTTTTGTCATCCAGGAATTTATTTTTCAATGTGCGATACATCCATGCCTGCTGCTGGTAAACATTCAAGAAAGACACCAAATCCCTGTTCGTGAAAACCCGAATCAACGTTTCCTGGACAAGATCCTGCGCCTGGTCGTAATCGCCCGTCAGATGCAAGGCAAAGCGCTGGAGGGATGCTCCAAATTGCTCATGGAGTTCATCCAGAGTAGTGCCATGAACGGGGGTTGCTTTTTGCGATGATGTCATTGGCGTTCTACCGCTGGGTGCGATCTCATACTCCTTTCACCATTAATAACGCTGGAAATACAGTATTTGTTTGATGTTACGAAGTAATGAATGTCACGCAATATAAAGCTGGCGGACACCCAGGAATAATTATAGCGGGGTGTATAATCTGCCTGACACCATTGTGACATAAAATATGAAAACGCTTACATTTGTTTTTCAATTTGCCCGCAAGTATTCTCTGTCGCTCGGCCTTGCCATCCTCAGCATGCTTTCTCTGGTGGGAGTGCAACTGGTCATCCCATGGTTGATCAAGCTGCTGATCAGCTCGGTAAGCGGCACCACCCTTTCCCCGGACACAATGAACTACATCGGCAACCTGGCGCTGATTGCGCTGGGTGTGTATGTCGTTCGGGCTGGACTCCAGTTTCTGCGTTCCTACATGGCGCACATTGCCGGCTGGGGTGTTGTGGCGGATTTACGCAAGCATGTGTTTGACCATCTCCAACGCTTGAGCCTACGGTTTTATGAGGACAAGCAGACCGGTCAGATGATGTCACGGGTTGTGAATGATACCGATCTCTTCGAGCAGCTGATTGCGCACGCCATCCCGGACGTTGTGGTGAACATCCTCACATTCATCGGAGTGAGCCTGGTGCTGTTTTTCCTGAACTGGAAACTGACCCTGATTTCCATGGTTCCCATCCCGCTGGTGATCCTTTCGCTGCAGATGTATGCCAAGCGCGTCCGCCCGGCATTTGTCAACCGGCAAAAGGAACTCGGTGAGCTGAACGCCATCCTCAACGACAGCATTTCCGGGATACGTGAGATCAAGGCTTTCACACGCGAGGAGGAAGCGCTTGAACGGGTGGGACGTGGGATCGATCACTACCGCACGTCTTTGTTGAGCGCTCTGCGCCTGATGGCGACCTTCCAACCCTTTGTTGAATTTACATCATCGCTGGGTGTGCTGGTGGTGATCTTTTTTGGCGGCAAGCTGGCATTCCAGGGAGTACTCCCGGTGGCAGACCTGGTGGCGTTCTTCCTGTATCTCGACCTGTTTTACCAACCGGTGCGCAACCTAAGCAGCGCCTGGGAAGCTGTTCAAAACTCGCTTGCCGGAGCGGACCGTGTTTCCGAACTGCTTGACGTTGAACCGGAGCCACACCATCTCTCGGGGGCATTCAAGATCAAGGGTAGGGCACTGGGACATATTCAATACAAGGACGTCATTTTTCATTATGCAAAAGGTGAGACCGTACTGGAAGAGATTAACCTGGAAATTCCCGCACACAGCAAGGTGGCACTTGTGGGACCCACCGGGGTAGGCAAGTCCACCATGGTCAGCCTGCTGCCGCGTTTCTACGATGTAACTTCCGGGTCCATCCAGCTCGATGGACGCGATATCCGTGACATCCAACTGGAAAGCCTCAGGAAGCAAGTCAGCATCGTGCTGCAGGATGTTTTTCTGTTCCATGGCACGGTGCGCGATAACATCCTGTTTGGCAAGCCAAACGCCAAAGAAAAGGATGTGATTGCAGCCGCGCGCGCTGCCAATGCAGACGAATTCATCGAACGGTTAACGGATGGGTACGATACCTTTATTGGAGAGCGCGGCGTGAAGTTATCCGGAGGACAGAAACAACGGCTCTCCATCGCGAGAGCGGTATTAAAGGATACTCCCATCCTCATATTAGATGAAGCAACTTCCGCAGTGGATACCGAAACTGAATTGCTAATCCAGCAAGCGCTTGAACGATTGATGGTTGGGCGCACAACCATCATCATCGCCCATCGGTTATCCACCATCCGCAATTCCGATAAAATCGTGGTACTCGAAGGAAAGCGCATTATCGAATCCGGCACACATGTTGAGTTAATGAAACAAAAAGGCTTATACCGCCGGCTGGCTTCGGTTCAGCAGAACCTGATTGAGGATAATGGCAAAAGCCATTTGCTTGCCGCAGATGAGTAAACCGAAGGTGTCTTCCAAGGAGATCATGCCAAATTCCGACAAATCCAAGTGGTGGGTGTTCGCTTCCATCGGTTTAGGAACCTTTATGTCCGCACTCGACAGCAGCGTGGTGAACACCATATTGCCCGAGTTGCGATCTTTTTTTACAAGTAATGTTGCCACTGTGCAATGGGTGGTCGTAATTTACCTGTTGGCGGTCAGCAGTTTACTCCTGTTCTTCGGTCGATTGGGAGATATCCAAGGCAATAAACGTGTTTATATCATCGGCTTCATCGTATTTGTCATCAGTTCAGCACTGTGCGGTCTGGCTCCCTCCGTGCTGGTTTTGGTTCTGGCTCGTGCTGTACAGGCCATCGGCGGTGCCATGCTGCTTGCCAATGGACCTGCAATCCTGACCAAGAATTTCCCACCCCATCAACGGGGTCAGGTATTGGGGTTGCAAGCCACCATGACCTATCTTGGCTTGTCCATCGGTCCGGCACTCGGCGGATGGCTGACCCACAGCCTGGGATGGCGATCGGTTTTCTATATCAATGTGCCGGTCGGAATTTTTGCCACGCTTATTGCCATCAAATTCATTAAGCAGGATCGAACAGAAATCCTTGCCGGTGAGAAATTCGATATCCTGGGTGCTGTGTTGTTTGCCGGGGGTTTATCTGCCTTCCTGCTGGGATTGAACAAAGGTTCGGAGTGGGGGTGGGGGTCTCCCGCTGTGGTGGGTGCAGTCATCGGGGCATTGATATTGATCGGCACTTTCATATGGCATGAGAATCGGATTGCAAGCCCCATGCTGGATCTGACGTTGTTCAAAAGCCGATTATTCAATATCAGCACCATGAGTGCAGTGTTCAACTACATTTGTCTTTACAGCGTGATTTTTTTATTGCCTTTCTATCTTATCCAGGGGCGTGGCTTGAATACCGCCCAAGCGGGGTTGCTGCTCACCGCGCAGCCTATCATCATGGCAATCACAGCTCCATTGAGTGGTTTGCTTTCCGATAAGATCGGCTCACGGTCCCTTTCCACGCTGGGGATGGCGATCATCGCGATCGGTCTGCTTGTGCTATCCCGCCTGAATAGCACCTCCGGGAACCTTCAAATCCTGGGCAGCCTGGCAATCACCGGATTGGGCACCGGCATTTTCATCTCACCAAATACCAGTGCGCTGCTCGGCAGCGCCCCACGCGAACGACAGGGGATTGCTTCCGGAATCCTGGCAACTGCCCGCAACGTGGGTATGGTGCTTGGAATTGGCATGGCGGGTGCCATCTTTACCAGTGTCGTTCACGCAAAAGGTGATGCGGGAGTATTTGAAGGCATCAGCACCGCCTTATTGGCAGCGACCGTAATTGCCATCCTGGGGACACTGGTTTCCGCAATCCGGGGAAAAGAAGATCCGCATAAACCAATTGAATCCAAAAAAGTTTAAAACAAGCTTTTGGAATATTGCCGCACGGTTATGGCAATTGCTGTCACCATCGCTGAGTCAACAAATCAACCCGTCGGACCCAAACAACGGGTTGATTTTTATGTGTCATTTGACGGAATTTCTATATAATATTATTCAATAAAATGAAACGATTTATTAAAGAGCCGTATCGGTGGGTGTATTTCCTTTCAGCGGGGTTCTTATACCTCGGCTGTGTCCTACGGTCCATTATCTATTACGAATCTGTTGACTTGATACAGGTGTTGGTCATCTTGTTAATCTGGCTGGGACTGTATGTTGCAGAAATATTCATCACACCCAACTGGCATCCCTTCATCTACTTCTACCTGTTTATCCAATCGGTTTTGATTTTTGTTGTGACGTATATCCATACGGAGCCAGATTTTTTCTGCGTTTTATTTGCCATATTGGGGATGCAAATCATGCAGGCGATCAAACCCGGATTGGGAGTTTTCATCATCGCCCTTTTCACACCATTGACGGCGCTCAGCCTTACAAGGGTCTATGGATGGGATCAAATTTTACCCCTCGCATTTGTGTATTTGGCTGCGAATGTACTTCTCAGTTCATACGTATATCTGGCAAGACGGACAACGGAGGCTCGGGCACGGAATGAACATTTGATGGATGAACTGCATAGCGCAAATGACCAATTGCAAGTCTATGCCAGGGAACTGGAACAATTCTCCGTGGCACACGAGCGAAATCGCCTTGCGCGCGAACTGCATGATTCGGTGACACAAACCATCTTCAGCATGACCTTGACCACACAATCCGCGCGGCTGCTGCTCAAGCAGGATCCGTCACAGGTAAGTGTCCAATTGGACAGACTAAATCTGCTTGCACATAATGCACAGAAAGAAATGCATCAATTGATTTCGCAATTGACCCCCATGAAAAATCAAAGGAAAAGCCTGGCGGCTCAATTAAAGGATCATATTGATCAGCAGTTAATTACAGACGTCATAAAAGTTTCAATGGAAGTATCCGGCGATAAAGTTCTGAAGACGAACGAAGAACAGAGCCTGTTTCGGATCGCGCAGGAAGCCCTCAATAATATTATCAAGCACTCCCATTCGAAGCAGGCAACCATCCGGCTCCACATGGATGAACCCTACTGGATGGATATTGAGGATCAGGGGCAGGGCTTTGATCCAGATCATCCAGCAAACGGTTCGGGTGTTGGTTTAGCGAGCATGCGGGAGCGGGCGGAGGGGATTGGCTGGAAATTTGACATTCGCAGCAGCCCCAACAAAGGGACCATCGTGCGAGTGGAAAAACGAAGGCGAAAACGAGGGAGCGGAAATGGCTAAAAAAGAAAAGATCAGGGTCCTCATCGTGGATGACCACCGGGTCGTGCGCCAGGGATTACGCAGCTTCCTGGAGCTGCAGGATGATATGGAGGTCTGCGGAGAAGCCGGTGATGGCATGGAAGCCATCGAACTGACCGCAAAACTGAAACCGGGCGTTGTCTTGATGGACCTCGTGATGCCGGTGATGGATGGCATCACCGCCACACAGCAGATAAAAGCATTAGGCACAGCGACGAAAATCATCGCGCTGACCAGCTTCACCGAGGATGACAAGGTTTTCCCGGCCATCCAGGCAGGTGCATCCAGCTATTTACTCAAAGATGTATCTCCCGATGAACTGGTGGAAGCCATCCGGGCAGTACACCGCGGTGAAAACCGGCTGCACCCCAGCATCACCCGCAAGCTGATGGACCAGGTGACTCACAAGGATAAACCTGCGACAGAAAGGAACTCCGGGTTGACCGACCGTGAGCTGGATGTGATCCGGTTGATTGCCGATGGCTCCAGCAACCAGGCGATCGCAAAAAAACTGGTCATCAGCGAGAAAACGGTGAAGACCCACGTCAGCAATATATCTGGGTAAATTGAATCTGCAGGACCGTACCCAACTGGCGATCTTCGCCATTAAAAACGGGTTGAGCAAAGGTAAATAGTTGAAAAATACGAACGCCATGCCAGTAAAAGCGCATCGATCGGAACCCAATATATGGAGTGTTATTGCCGTCTATGCATTTTTCCTGGCTGCCATCACCCGGACGTTTGCCTGGATCGATGACCCGGAACGTTTACGATGGTTCCTTGGTTTTGAAATTGCATTTGCATTATTGATGTCGTGGATGATCTGGTTTCCCGGAAAGAAACGATGGCTGCATCATGTGTGCGTGCTGACCCAGGTGGGCATCGTCATTGGGCTGGAATTACTGGCTCCCGAGGAGGATTTTGCCAACGTACTTTTTATCATGGTCAGCTACCAGATTGGATTGCTTTTCCAGGGGCGAGCGTTCTGGTATTGGGCAGGAGCGATCCTGTTCATTACCTGCAGTTCCCTGGTGGTCACCACGGGTTTTCTGGAAGGGATCGCCAAATCTTTCCTCAACATGGCAGGCGCATTAACGGTCATGGCTTATTTCATTGCCAATCGGGATGCCAACCGGGCAAAAGCAGAACGAGAAATCATGTTAAAGCAGCTCCAGGAAACCAACCAAAAATTGAAAGCCTATTCGGAACAAGTGGAAGAATTAGCCACTCTGGAAGAACGCAATCGATTGGCGCGCGAGCTGCACGACTCGGTATCACAAACGCTGTTCAGTATTACGCTGAGCACGCGCGCGGCTCAGATGATGTTACAGAAAAATCCGAAAAAATTATCCAGGCAATTGGAAGATCTCCAGCATTTGACTGAAGTTGCCCTGTCAGAAATCCGCACGATGATCACCCAGCTCCGTCCACATAAAGGGTAGATTCTTTTCCGTTGTCAGCCACCCCCGAGGTGGCTTTTTTCATCTACATCTTCCGATGTAGATGTTCTCATCCCAAAGCCTAATCAAAACAATCCACCTATCGAAGCATGAAGAATCATCCACCGGCTCGATGTGCGAAGGATCGGTTTTCCGTATCATGGGGTCACGAATGAAAAACGAAATTGGAAATTACAGGAGAAAAAAATGATGACACCTTACTTAAACAACAGCAGCAAAATGATCGTCTTCAGCAGCATATTGCTGACCATGGCAATCGTTGCATGCGACCAGCTTGAAAAAGCCGGCATGCCCGCCTTCGTTTATGACGATCCGAGCGGATACGTCGTTGTCGTCCCCAACGATTACGCCGAAGAATCCACCCGCCTGCTCGAAGGCGAACCGCATTTTGGCGAAATCTACCTTTATCAAAAGTAGATAAAGGATTTCGAAACGAGCTGCTGAAATGAAGCACAATCTGCACACCCAATCCAAATCCCCGCTCCTGCGCATATTGATCGTAGATGATAAGCCGCAGGTGCGGCAGGATTTAAGCCTGTTGCTGAAATTAAGCGGAGGGTTGGAGATCATCGGTGAAGCCAGCGACGGTTGGGAAGCGGTGGAAAAGAGCGGGCTGCTCCAACCGGATATCGTCCTCATGGACCTGGAAATGCCGGTGATGGATGGCTACCTGGCTGCAAGGGAAATAACAATCCGCTGGCCGGATTGCATCGTAATTGCATTGAGCGTTCATAGTGGCACAGAAGAAAGACTGCGTGCCCGTCGTTGCGGAGTAAAAGCCTTTATCGAAAAGGGCACCCCGCTTGAAATCATTTTGAAAACGATCAAACAAACAAGGAGATAAAAAATGGATACAAAGACAGTTGCACGTCGATATGATTTGGATTGGATCCGCGTGATTGCGATCCTCTTGATTTTTGCTTTTCACAGCTTGAGGGCGTTCAATGCTTCCGATTGGCACATCAAAAATGCCATCGCTTCCCAGGCAGCTCAGAGCATTACAAATTTCATGGATACCTGGATCATGCCGATCATTTTTGTGGTGTCCGGGGCGGCGGCAGCGCTTTCCATGCGGGACGGCTCCATCCGAACCGCAGGAAAATTCCTCAAAGATAAAGTCCTGCGCTTGATCGTTCCACTGATCTTTGCTGATTTTGTTGGCGGCTATTTGCAGATCTACATTGAGCGTTTCAGCCACAAGCAATTCACCGGCACCCTTTTCCAATTTTTTCCGCATTATTATGAAGGACTTTATGGGTTTGGCGGTAACTTTGCCTTTGTAGGCAACCATACCTGGTACCTGTTCTTCCTCTTTATTCTGCTCGTTGCATTACTGCCGCTCTTTTTGCTGCTCAAGAGCCGTGTCGTGACCCCCATTGTTGAAAAGGTGATGAATTTTGTAAGCTTTCCAGGATTGATCTACGTATTTGTACTGTTGATGATCCCCCTCGCTTATTTGACTGGTCCTGTACGGGAATTATTGGGAGATGCCATCAACTGGGGTCTCGGGTATTATGCAATCTTCTTACTGGGAGGATTTCTCTTCACCTTCAGCCAAAAACTCCAAATCAGCATTATGCGGCTTCGCTGGATCTCCCTGGTGCTGGCTTTAGGCACATGGGTTTTATTTTTCCTGACCGGTGAAGCGGAGGATTTATGCGCCTGGATGTGGATTCTCACCTTCCTGGGCTTTGCTACCAGGTATCTGAATTTCACCAACCCATTCTTGAAGTATGCCACTGAAGCGGTACTGCCTTTCTACATCCTGCACCAGACAGTGATCGTTTGCATCGATTTCTTTGTCGTGCAGCTTCCGCTGCCCATCTTCGTCAAGATCGCGATTGTCATGATATCAGCCTTCGCTTCCATCATGCTGATCTATGAATATGGCATCCGCCGCTGGAACGTCGTGCGCGTGATTTTTGGAATGAAATGGATCAAAAAGGAAAAAACCGAAGAATTACAAAAATAACAACCATTGAAAAGATACGCAACACATCAAGCACCTCCGTTTGATTTCAAGGAGGTGCTTATTTTTTATTGATTTATGCTATCATCGTGACTGGTCAACTGTTTTGAATCGTGTCCGGATGGACAACTATATGAAATGGGTGGGGTTGTATCTCTTATGAACATCGTAACTGGGGCATCGGGACTGGTGGGGAGCAATCTGGTACGGGCTTTAGTACAGTACAATCTGCCAATGCGCGCAGTGATCCACCATGACCGCAGGGGCTTAGATGGTTTGCCTGTGGAATGGATCAAGGCGGACATCAATGATCCGGGTTCATTGGAAAAAGCATTCAAGGGCGCAGATGTTGTTTATCATTTAGCCGGTCTCATCACCCTCGATATGACATCGTGGAAGCACGTCGAGCAGATCAATGTTCAGGGGACACGCAATGTTGTGGATGCCTGCATAAAGTGCGGAGTCAAGCGGCTGGTGTATTTCAGCTCGATCCATGCGCTGGACCAGGAACCACTAGGAATCCCAGTGGATGAAACCCGTCCATTGGCAGATGCAGTGCACTTTCCGCCGTACGATCGTTCCAAAGCGGAAGCTGAAAAAGTGATCCATACAGGTGTCAACAAAGGTCTTGATGCAATCATTGTCCGTCCGACAGCCATTATCGGACCCAATGATTTCAAACCTTCCTTCCTTGGACAGGCCATCATCCGCATGGCAAAGGGAACCATCCCCGCCATGGTCACCGGTGGATTTGATTGGGTGGATGCGCGTGATGTTGCCGAGGGGGCAATCCAGGCAGCGCAACACGGTGCTTCAGGCGAAAGCTACCTGCTCTCCGGGCACTGGCAATCCTTACGCAGCATGGCAGAGACGATCACTGGTGTGACAGGGAAGAAACCATCACCCTTAACCGTTCCACTGTGGCTGGCGTATGCATTTGCACCGGTCATGGCAGCCACGTCAAAATTCAGCAATTCAGAGCCTTTGTATACGCGGGTGATGCTGCGTGCCCTGCACAGCAATCGGCAAATCAGCCATGCCAAGGCTGCAAAAAAGCTCGGCTACAATCCAAGACCCTTCGACCAAACGATTGCCGATACAATCCACTGGTTCGATGAACATGGTTATCTGAATCAAAAAAAGAATGGACGGTAGGAAATCGTGCAAATAACCGAGCATTTCATTTACACCATTTTGATCCTGATCGATTTTGTCCTTGCCATGATTGTGTTCATGGCGCTTTTCTTTGTGACAGCTCCCTACGGCAGGCACGCCCGGAAAGGCTGGGGGCTGCTCATCAATAATAACCTCGGCTGGATCCTGATGGAAGCACCATCGGCGTTATTATTCGGAGCTTTGTTTTTCCTGGGGGATGCACCAAAAAATATCACAACGATCATTTTCCTGTTGATGTGGGAAGCACATTATTTACACCGTGCGTTCATATACCCTTTAACCATCTCGAGCGGAAGAAAGAAAATGCCGGTGGTGATCATGTTAATGGGATTTGTTTTCAACACCTTCAATGCATACACAAATGCCCGCTTCCTGTTTTCGTTTTCGGGCGGCTATTCCGTCCGATGGCTTTGGGATATTCGTTTCATCATCGGTGCAACAATTTTCATATCCGGTTTCATCATCAACCGCCTGGCGGATAAGACGTTGAGACAGCTGCGGAAACCCGGAGAAACGGATTACAAGATTCCACAGGGAGGGCTGTTCCGCTGGATCTCCAGCCCCAATTATTTTGGTGAAATCATCGAGTGGTTTGGCTGGGCGATAGCCACCTGGTCGCTGCCAGGGTTTGCATTTGCGGTTTGGACGTTTGCCAACCTGGCTCCGCGCGCCAAAGCAAACCACGCGTGGTACCATAAAATGTTTGAACATTTCCCCGATTCGATCAAGGCACTCATTCCCGGGATATGGTAGGATAGATTTACGGGATGAAAAAGCCCACCCCCAATTGTTACCAAACGCTTGCCAACCACCTGGATTCACTTCCGGGAGGATTTCCGCGGACAGATTCGGGTGTAGAATTGCGCATTTTACGCCACCTGTTCACCCCCGAAGAAGCAGAGGTTGCCAGTTTGCTCCTGCTGCTGCCGGAGAATGCCAAGGTGATTGCCCGGAGGGCAAGACTTCCTTTGAAAGAAACGCAACGGGTGCTTGGGAGCCTTTCAGATAAACGATTAATCTCCCATTTTTCCCAAAAGGGGACCCAGCACTATATGGCTCAACAGTTCGTGATCGGTTTTTGGGAAGAGCAGGTGGATAGACTGGATAAGGAAATCGTCGAAGCTTTCGAGGAATACCTGCCGGCTTTCAGCGATGCCGGCAATTGGGGAAAAGCCCCACAGTTGCGCACCATTCCAGTGCATCAAAGCATCCCTTATCAAACGAACGTCATGCCATATGACAACGTGCAAGCCATCATCGATTCGCATCAACAGTACGCGGTTGCCAATTGCATTTGCCGGCAGGAACAACGCGTGCTCGGACAGGATTGCGGAAAACCGGAAGGTACCTGCCTGGTTTTTGATAACGCGGCGCTTTATTTCATTCAATCAGGACGCGGAAAAAGCGTCAGCAGAACAGAAGTCCAGAAGCTGTTGATAAATGCAGAGAAATCCGGCCTGGTGCTGCAACCGGGGAATATCGAAAATCCCGGGAACATCTGCATGTGCTGCGGATGCTGCTGTGGAGTGCTGAGAGGTATCAAACGATTCCCAAAACCAGCCGAGCAGGTTGCCAGTAATTTCCATGCCCATTTGGATGTTGAAAAATGCACCGGATGCGGTGTGTGCGTCAATCGCTGCCAGATGGATGCGCTGGAAATGCAGGAAGCCAAGACAAGCTTGAACCTGGACAGGTGCATTGGCTGTGGGCTTTGCGTTGCCACCTGCAAACCGGGTGCTTTGACCTTGGTTAAAAAGGAAGGAAAATCACTGGCAAAAGCTTCACATAACGACATTGCACTGGCAATCCGTATGGGGCAGGCGCGCGGCAGGCTGGGTTGGGGGGAGATATTGAGACTTTTAATGAAAACGGGTCGGGATAGGATCGCTGTCTTTTTTAAACCTCCACGCTGATCGATTTAATCAAAGCAATCACTGTACACGATTTTGGAATTCTGGTAATTTATTGATCGGTAAACCGCTAAGAGCTTTGTAATTCTCCTTATATCGAAAATCACAACAAGTGCCACCAAAGAATAATGTTGAGGTTCGAAACAAACCTGTCTTGATGGCATCCGAAACAGCAAAATCTCCTACACAAATATAAGGCATGTACTTTTCCAATCCCTTACGTTTCACCAATTTAAGCACTGCACATTCGGAATAATCGCAACCAAAATCGAAATGTGTGTGATCTCCTTCTATAAATTGGAACACCCAGTTTTCGGGATACTCCCTTTTTTGAGTTTTCTCGGCGTATGCTCTAATATTATTGATATGTTGTTTTGAGAATTCCACCTTTCTCAGCCACCAGCGAATAATTCCGGGTAAGAACCGATAGACATTTCCGTAAATGTCGTAAAGCAATCTCCCTATATCATCCACAGACATGTTATTTTGTTCAAGAATTTCGATCAATCCCAATGCTGCAGCGCTGGCTGCATACGCAAAGATAAAAAGGTTTTCATCACCACCAATTTCCGGTAATTCTTGAAGCAGGCCCTGGAATTTCCGGCGAGTGTTTTCCAATATTCCTTCGACTTTTTCTACAGGAATGAAATCCGGAAGTAATTTCTCGCAGGATTTGAATAAAGGATTGAGCTGTTTCAGGAATTTTTCTTGATGTTGAACATAATAGTTTGACAATTTCGATTCTGCTTTCATAAATCACCCCACGGAAATTGGAAATTTGTTGTTCAAATAAATCTACTATTTAAAGATCCGAAAGCCACATATGTCCAGCAGTCATAGTTACTTCGGGGTGCGATTGTGCAAAGTCACGCAGCCTTTCAACATGAGCACCAAGAACCAAGTGATTCAGCCACATGGGAGTAATTTTAAAATCCACACTCGTCGGAATGGCATCCGCACAGTGGAAATGCCAGCGACTGCCATCCTGGATGGCAACCCCGCAATGCCCGCGGGTATGCCCGAAGAGAGGGATCAGGAACATACTGGGGGAAAATGGGAGCCGGATGGCATCGAAATCAAACCATTTTTCAGTAGGAAGATCATATAAGACCCAATGCGGGGAATGAGCAAAGTCTTTTCGGTCGTATGCTCCGACTTCAAAAAAATTATGGGAGTTGCTCAAGGTATCCACCGCAGCCCGGTGGGCGTGGATGGATGCCCACGGAAAATCCGGCAATCCACCGGCATGATCAAAATGCATGTGGGTCAGCACGATATGCTTAATGCTCTCAGGTCGTATACCCAGGCTGCTGACTCGCCGCATGGCAGTCTCTTCTGGGGCATTATGAATCCCAAAGTCAGCGATAAAGAATTTCACCAGCCTGGAGGGTGCCAGATGGTCATGCAATCCCAAACCGGTATCCACAAGAACAGGTCCTTGGTCGGTATCCACGAGAAGGCACACTCCCCCGATGTGCCAGCGGGGGAACCAGGGGGACATGGATGCGCAATTTAATATTCGGACGGACATTGTCCGGCTCCTCCTAGGTTAGTTATTAGCATAGCATAAAACTTGGAGAACAAACCATCGCTGTAATCATAATATAATGATACAGACACGTCACACCTGCGATTTCATTCATGCGAATATTATTGATCAACCAAGTGTTTGTCTCTCCCGATGAGCCGGGTCATACCCGTCACTTTGAGTTGGCGCAGTTCCTCAAGCAACAGGGACATGAACTGGTCATTGTTGCAAGTGACGTGAATTATCAGACCGGACAGCGAACGGTGGCTCAAGGCGAGCTCTTCACCGAACAAAAATTGGATGGTGTGCGTGTTATGCGGACGCACATCACTTCCGGTCTGCACCGCAATTATGCAGCACGAGTTCAATCCTATCTGAGTTTCATGTTTCGCTCCATCCGGGTTTCCATGCGAGTACAGGATGTGGACCTGGTCATGGGAACCACACCGCCTATTTTCCAGGCATTCTCGGCATGGTATGTGGCATGGTGTCGTCATAAACCTTTCCTGCTGGAAGTACGCCGACCTCTGGCCGGAATTTGCGATCGGCATGGGTGTGATCAAGAACCGTTTCATCATAGGGCTTGCCCGCACGCTGGAGCGCTTTCTTTATCGGCATGCCGATGGCATCCTGGTGAATTCGCCAGCCTACACAGATTATTTGCAGCAAAAAGGCGTACCGCTTAAAAAGATCACCTGCATCCCATACGGTGCTGACTTGGATATGTTTACCCCTGCTGTGGATGGCAAGCGCATTCGTAAACAATTGGGGATGGATAAAAAATTCATTGTTCTGTATGCCGGCGCTTTGGGGGAAGCGAACGATATTTACACGGTCCTCCGCGCTGCTGACCGGTTGAAGGCAAACACGGAAATCGTGTTTGTGTTTATAGGGGATGGAAAGGAGCGCCCGCGTTTGCAAGCGGAGGCGGAACGAAGGGGATTGAAAAACGTTCTTTTCGCCGGGACACGCCCAAAAAAGAAAATGCCGGAAGTGCTGGCTGCGGCGGATGTTAGTCTCGCGATCCTGAAGGATATTCCCATGTTCCGGACAACGTATCCGAATAAAGTGTTCGACAGCATGGCGGCTGGAAAGGCGACCATCTTGGTGATCGACGGCGTGATACGCGAAGTGGTTGAGACTTCGGGAGGAGGGGTGTTTGTAAAGCCAGCAGACGATAAGGGCTTGGCAAATACCGTGTTTGCTTTGAGCAAAAATCCTGCACGATTGACGCGGATGGGAGCAGCGGCACGAAAATATGCAATGAAGCACCTAAACCGGCGCGATAAATTGGAAGAAACAATGAATTTACTGATGACAACTTGCTCAAAAGGCAAAGGTACATGAACGAGCCAATCACGGTTTACGTTTGGTTCCCGGTGGTGGTTTTCATCCTTGTGGCTAGCCTGGCGTATGGCACCGTTTTCCTTATCCGACGCTGGTTGGAGCGACGCAGGGTGCTGGACATCCCCAATGACCGCAGTTCCCATTCCATTCCCACCCGCGCGGTGGCGGTCTTGTTATCGTCGTGTCCACTCTGGCTACAGCACTAGTTGCCGGTGCCATTACGCAGCGATGGCGGGAATGCCTGGTGTTCATTAGCATGGGCATGGTCGTGGCCTGGCTGGGTTGGCAGGACGACCAACGCTCCATCTCACACCGGTGGCGGTTTCTCATACAAAGCATTGTCGCCGCAGTGACGATCCTCACATTAGGATATTTTCGAACGGTCACAGTACCATTGATAGGCACACTAAACTGGGGTTGGGTGGGCATCCCCATGACGTTCATCTGGATCATCGGGTTGATCAACGCCTACAACTTCATGGATGGCATCGATGGCATTGCCGGAGGTGTAGCGCTCGTTGGCGGTTTGGGCTGGATGATTCTTTCATCCTCAATGGGGGGTGTTACGAATATCATGGCATACTGGATTGCGCTCGGGATGGCATCCAGCAGCCTCGGTTTCCTAGGACATAATTGGTCACCAGCGCGCATTTTCATGGGGGATGTCGCCAGCACGTTCCTGGGCTATGCCTTTGCCGTCCTACCATTGTTCTCCATCAGTCAGGAAAAGAATCAACTTCTGATGGGCACAACCATACTGTGGGCTTTCATCCTTGATACGCTGGTTACATTCATCATCCGTGCAGCAAAACATGAAAAGATTTTTTCAGCGCACCGATCCCACTTGTACCAGCGGCTTGTGATCAACGGATGGAAACACGCGGACGTCACACTCTTATACATGGTTCTGACGCTTGCCGGGTGTGTGCTGGCGTATGGCTGGACCCGCCCGTGGATTGCGTCTTCGGCACTTATCATCATCGGTATGCCGGTATGCTGGGTGATCCTTTCCATCATTGCAGCGGTAGGGAAACATGGCGCCTGATTTCCGGTCTTTCGTTTCATTGACCAGGCAGATGGGTTTGCGCTGGACGTTGTACCGTTTGGGTTATGCCCTTCGAATGAGGATTGGGCTGATCCAAATGCAATTGCCTGTCCGAGCATGGGACGATTTCACCTGGAATGAATTATATAAACCGGATGTACCCACTGACCCGCAGAAATTTCGAACGTGGCGGGAAGAGAATGCTCCACGATTTTTCTTTCACGGCATCCCGGATATCCCAAAAAAACTGGCCTGGGATGCACAACAGGCTGTCAACGAAGCTGACGAAAACCTAAAAGGAAATTTCAAATTTTTTTCACATACGACATACAAAATGGGTTTTCCACCCGATTGGTCGTTCGATCCTTTTACAGGCGTGCATTTGGATAAGGAAAAACATTGGTCCCGGATTCCTGAGGAGGGTGGGTGCGAGATCAAATTTGTATGGGAAACCAGCCGGTTTTCCTCTGTGTATTCCCTTGCGAGAGCGTATGCTGCCACTCGGAATGAAAAATATCCGCAGGCTTTCTGGAACCTGGTGCAGGATTGGGCTTGCAACAACCCACCCAACTGCGGACCCAACTGGATGAATGGTCAAGAGATCGCGCTGCGTTTGATGGCGTGGATATTTGGACTGTATGCATTCATGCGTTCCCCCGCAACAACCCCGGAGCGATTGCAGCAATTTTCCAGGCTGGTCGCCGTTCAAGCATTTCGCATCAGACAAAACATCAAGAGCGCCATCGCGACACGCGGCAACCATGCCATCACC